>NZ_CP196991.1:0-4269831 GCF_056688945.1 Clostridioides sp. LIBA-7602
ATGGATATAGTTTCTTTATGGGACAAAACCCTACAATTAATAAAAGGTGACTTAACTTCAGTAAGTTTTAATACCTTTTTTAAAAACATCGTACCATTAAAAATACATCTTAATGACTTAATACTCTTGGCTCCTAGTGATTTTAATAAAGATATCTTAGAAAATAGATATTTGCATTTAATTGAAGATGCCATCAGTCAGCTGTCACTAAAAAAATATAATATTAAATTTGTATTGAGCGAAAAAGAGGTTGCTGACCTAAATTCTGATAGTACAGATTTAAATTATAGAGTACTTTACCCTAACCTAAATCCAAAATACACATTTGATACGTTCGTTATTGGTAATAGCAATAGATTTGCTCACGCTGCATGTGTTGCAGTTGCTGAATCTCCAGCTAAAGCTTACAACCCGCTTTTTTTGTATGGAGGAGTTGGGCTAGGTAAAACTCACTTGATGCATGCTATAGGACATCACATTGTTAGTCAAAAAAAAGACTCAAAAGTTGTTTATGTTTCTTCAGAAAAATTTACTAATGAACTTATAAACTCTATAAAAGATGATAAAAACGAAGAATTTAGAAATAAGTATAGAAATGTAGATGTATTATTAATTGATGATATTCAATTTATAGCAGGAAAAGAAAGAACTCAAGAGGAGTTCTTCCATACGTTTAACACTCTTCATGAGGCAAATAAACAAATAATTATATCTAGTGATAGACCACCAAAAGACATACCTACACTAGAAGATAGACTAAGATCGAGATTTGAAATGGGACTTATAACTGATATTCAAGCACCAGACTTTGAAACAAGAATTGCTATACTTAGAAAAAAAGCTCAATTAGAACGCATCGAAGTACCAAATGAAGTTATGTCATATATAGCAAAAAATATCAAGTCAAATATAAGAGAACTAGAAGGTGCCTTAACTAGAGTAGTTGCTTATTCTTCTCTTAGTAATAGAGTGATATCTTTTGATCTTGCTACAGAAGCTTTGAAAGATATTATAACAACGTCTAAAAATGAAGAAATAAATGTTCTTAGAATAAAAGAAAAAGTATCTTCTGTATTTAATATAAAAATGGAAGACTTCAATTCTAAAAAAAGGACACGCTCAATAGCTTATCCTAGACAAATAGCTATGTATTTAACGCGCGAACTTACTGATTTATCCCTTCCTAAAATAGGAGAAGAGTTTGGGGGTAGAGACCATACAACAGTAATTCATGCTCATGATAAGGTATCTAAAGATATAGCAGAAAGCGAAGAAATTAAGACTAAAATAGACAAAATCATATCAGATTTAAAGGGATAATTTATACACAATTGTCTGTTTATATCTATTGGATAACTTGTTTATATCTTTTTTGAATAAAAATTATTAACAAATAATTAAGTCTCTAATAACAAAGATATTAACATCTTATACACATGTTGATATCTTTGTATTTATAACGTTATACGTACTTATTAACATTATCAACAACACCTACTACTATTACTACTATGATTTTAACTTATTTTTTTATATAAAAGGCCAAAGGAGGTTATCCACATTGAAAATAATTTGTAATCAAAAAATCCTAGCAAATAGAATTGGGATTGCTCAAAAAGCTATTAATGGAAAAACAACTATAGAACTATTAAAAGGTATACTTATATCTACAGAAGAAGGTCAATTAAAACTTACAGGGTATGATGCTGAGATAGGAATAGAAACTTATGTACAAGCAGAGATTATAGAAAAAGGTGATGTTGTTGTAGATGCAAGATTATTTGGAGATATAATTAGAAAATTACCAGATTCTTTTGTTGAAATAGAAACAGATTCAGAAAATAATATTTACATAAATTGTGTAAATTCTAGATTCAAAATTAAAGGATATGCAGCTAAAGAATTTCCTAAACTACCAGAATTAAACGAAGAAGATTTATATAGCATACCTCAAGAAATTCTAAAAAATATGATTAAACAAACCGTATTTGCTATTTCCCAGGACCAAACAAAACCTATTTTGATGGGAGAACTTTTAGAAATTGTGGATAGAAATTTAAATTTAGTGGCTATTGATGGATATAGATTGGCTGTAAAAAGTTGTTCAGTGGATAGTTTAACTGAAAATATAAAAGTCATAATTCCTGGAAAGACGCTTATAGATGTAAATAGCTTACTTTCTGGAGAAGATAATGTTAAAGTTGGATTTAATGAAAAAAATGCTATTTTTATAATCAATGATACAAAGATTATTACAAGGTTACTTGAAGGAGATTTTATTGATTATAAAAAATTATTACCAAGAGAACATAATAGCAGAGTTAAATTAAACACTAAAGAACTTTTAAATAGTATAGAAAGAGCATCTTTATTGTCTCAATCAGAAAAAAATAATCTTATAAAATTATCTATAAGAGATAAAGTAATGGCAATTACTTCTAATACAGAAAAAGGAAATGTATATGAAGAAGTTGAAATAGATTTAGATGGAGATTATCTAGATATAGCTTTCAATTCTAGATACTTTATTGAAGGTTTGAAAAATATAGATAATGAGGAAATATTTATAGAATTTACTACAAATGTAAATCCTTGTATAATTAAACCAATAGATGATGTTAATTATATTTATTTACTACTTCCAGTAAGAATATCATCAAATATATAGCAGACATGAAGGAGTTGTCTTTTGTAGAAAAATTTTTCTAATATTAGACAACTCCTTTTATAAGTACATTTATGGTATAATATACTTTTAGTGTATCAATAGGAATTTGCCTAAAATAGTGACAAGGAGGAACTATTATGACTGAAATAACTATAGAATCAGAATATATAAAGTTGGACCAATTTCTTAAATTAGCAGACATTGCATCAACTGGAGGTCATGCAAAATTTTTAATTCAAGAAGGTTTAGTGACAGTAAATGATGAAATAGAACTAAGAAGAGGAAAAAAGATAAAATCAGGAGATATAGTTGAAATAGAAGGAACTAAAATAAAAGTATTGTAAAAAAGGAGAACTTTTTGTGAAACTTAAAAGTTTGCAACTTGTTAATTTTAGAAATTATGAAAAGTTGCATCTGGAATTTAATGGAAAAGTAAATCTTCTTGTTGGGAAAAATGGTCAAGGAAAGACAAATATAGTAGAATCTATTTATATGCTCTCTTTTGGGAAATCATTCAGAACCAACAAAGATAAAGAAATGGTTAGATTTAATAGTGAAAATTTATATATTGGAGGAAGTTTTTCAAAATATAATAAATATAGTCTAATAGAGCTAATTATTGGAAAAGATAAAAAGGGGATACGAATAAATAAAGTCCCTTTACAAAAAATACAGGAATTACTTGGCAACTTAAATGTTGTCATATTCTCTCCTGAAGATTTGAGACTGGTTAAAGAAGGACCTAAAGAGAGAAGGACATTTATAGATAAAGAGATTAGTCAGATTATGCCTAAATATTATAAATATCTTACCAATTATAATAAAACACTTTCTCAAAGAAGCAGAGTGCTTAAAAGCATGCATGTTGATGAGGCTTTATTAGATGTATATGATGATACATTAGCAAAGTATGGAAGTTATATTTATATTTTGCGTAGAGATTTTATAAAAAAGATAGCCAATATATCTGAGAATATGCATATGAATTTGACTAATGGAATTGAAAAATTGTCAATTAGATATAAGAATCAAATAAATATAACTGATGAAGATACTATAGAGACAGTATATAATAAATTTTTAGCCAAGTTGTCATCGAATAGACCTAATGATATAGAATCTAAGACTACCAGATATGGTATACACAAAGATGACTTAAATATATTCATAAATGATTTAGATGCAAGACTTTTTGGTTCACAAGGTCAACAAAGAACAGCTTCAATATCACTAAAGCTATCAGAAATAGAATTAATAAAAAATGAAGTTGAAGAATATCCAATATTAATTTTAGATGATGTTTTTAGTGAGTTAGATGAAGCACGACAAAAACTTTTAGTAAACAATTTAAGCAATGTTCAAATGTTTATAACAAGTGCTGAGGTTTCACATAAAAAAATATTTGATGAAAAGGATGTTACAATATTTAATATTGAAAATGGCGATGTTATTAGCATAGAGAATGGAGGAAATTAAATGAAACAAGAATACGGTGCAAGTCAGATACAAGTATTAGAGGGATTAGAAGCCGTTAGAAAAAGACCAGGTATGTATATTGGTAGTACAAGCCCTAGAGGTTTACATCACTTAGTTTATGAAGTTGTAGATAATAGTATAGATGAGGCTTTACAAGGATATTGTTCAGACATATATGTATCTATTAATGAAGATGGCAGTGTTTTAGTAAAGGACAATGGAAGAGGGATACCTGTTGAAATACATCCTAAGACTGGTAAATCGACTTTAGAAACAGTACTAACTAATCTTCATGCAGGAGGAAAGTTTGGAGGCGGAGGATACAAAGTATCTGGAGGTCTTCATGGAGTTGGTGTTTCTGTAGTTAATGCACTGTCAAAATGGATGCTAGCAGAGGTTTATTTAAATGGAAAAGTATACAAGCAGACATATGAGAAAGGATTACCAACATCTAAACTTGAAGTAGTTGGAGAATCACAAGACAAAGGAACCATGATTCAGTTCATGCCAGATGAGACAATATTTGATGAAATAGAATTCAAATATGAAACATTGGAGTATAGACTTAGAGAACTTTCTTTTTTGAATAAAGGGATAAAAATAGTATTTGAAGACAAAAGGGAAGGTCAACAAAAAAGAAAAGAATTCCACTATACAGGTGGTTTGGTAGAATATATTAAGTATTTAAATAAATCTAGAACTGGTATACATGACGACATAGTTTATATAGATAAAAAGGTTGACGATTGTTTTGTCGAACTAGCTATGCAATATACAGATGGTTACACAGAGAACATATATTCTTTTGCAAATAATATAAATACACATGAAGGTGGTTCTCATTTAAGTGGATTTAAAGCGGCTCTTACCAAAACTGTAAATGATTATGCTAAAAGAAATAAATTTTTAAAAGAAAATGATGTTAACTTACTTGGTGAAGATATAAGAGAAGGTCTTACAGCAGTAGTATCAGTTAAATTACCAGAACCTCAATTTGAAGGTCAAACTAAAACAAAACTAGGTAATAGTTTTATGAGAGGTCTAGTTGATAGTGTAACAGTTGATGAACTTGGTTCCTTCCTAGAAGAAAATCCAGCAACAGCAAGAATCATAGTTGATAAAGCTTTAAGAGCACAAAGAGCTAGAGAAGCCGCAAAAAAAGCAAGAGAGTTAACAAGAAGAAAAAGTGTATTAGAAAGCACATCTTTACCTGGAAAACTTGCAGATTGTGCAGAAAAAGACCCTGCGAAAAGTGAAATATTCTTAGTCGAAGGGGATTCAGCGGGAGGTTCAGCTAAACAAGGTAGAGATAGAAATAGTCAAGCTATACTTCCATTAAGAGGGAAGATACTTAATGTTGAAAAATCGAGACTAGATAGAATATTATCTTCAGATGAAATAAAAAATATGATAACAGCTTATGGTTGTGGTATTGGAGAAGATTTTGATATAGATAAGGCTAGATACCATAAAATTATAATTATGACCGATGCCGATGTAGATGGAGCTCATATAAGAACTTTATTATTAACATTCTTCTTTAGATATATGAGACCTCTTATAGATGAGGGATATGTTTATGCAGCACAACCACCTTTATATAAAGTTACAAAGCAAAAAAAGGAACATTATGTTTATTCAGATAAAGAATTAAATATATTATTAGATGAAATTGGAAGAAATGGTGCAGAGCTTCAAAGATACAAAGGTCTTGGAGAGATGAATGCAGAGCAATTATGGGATACAACTATGAATCCTGATACAAGAACTTTATTACAAGTAACTGTAGAAGATGCAGCAATTGCAGATGAAGTATTTTCAATGCTTATGGGTGATAAAGTAGCTCCAAGAAAAGAATTTATAGAAGAAAATGCAAGATTTGTTAGAAACTTAGATATATAGAGAGAGGGGATTAGTATACATGGAAGAAAATAACAAAATACTCCCTATTGAAATAGCGGAAGAAATGAAAAAGTCATATATTGATTATTCGATGAGTGTTATAGCTGGACGTGCTCTTCCTGATGTTAGAGATGGTTTAAAGCCAGTTCATAGAAGAATATTATACTCAATGAGTGAATTAAATTTAACTCCAGATAAACCTTACAGAAAATCAGCTCGTATTGTTGGGGACGTTTTAGGTAAGTACCACCCTCATGGAGATACTGCTGTTTATTATGCAATGGTAAGAATGGCTCAAGACTTTTCAACTAGAGCACTTTTAGTAGATGGTCATGGTAACTTTGGTTCTGTTGATGGAGATTCACCAGCAGCTATGCGTTATACAGAAGCCAAAATGAGTAAATTATCATTAGAGTTATTAAGAGATATAGAAAAAGAAACTGTAGACTTTAAACCAAACTTTGATGAGTCATTAAAAGAGCCTTCAGTACTACCAGCAAGATATCCTAATTTATTAGTAAATGGCTCTAATGGGATAGCTGTTGGTATGGCAACTTCAATACCTCCACATAACTTAGCTGAGGTAATTGATGCAACGATATATTTAATTGATAATCCAGAGTGTAGTGTAGATGATTTAATAAAATTTGTGCAAGGTCCAGATTTCCCTACAGCTGCAATTATAATGGGGAAAGAGAGTATCGCAGAAGCATACAGAACTGGAAGAGGAAAAGTTAAAGTTAGATCTAGGGCTTTTATAGAAGAACTTCCAAAAGGAAAACAACAAATAATAGTTACAGAAATACCTTATCAAGTAAATAAAGCTAAATTAGTTGAGAGAATAGCTGAGTTAGTTAAAGAAAAAAGAATAGAAGGTATATCAGATTTAAGAGACGAAAGTAATAGAAATGGTATGAGAATTGTTATAGAATTAAAGAGAGATGCTAATGCTAATATAGTATTAAATAATCTGTATAAACATTCTCAAATGGAAGATACTTTTAGTATAATAATGCTTGCACTTGTAGATGGACAACCAAGAGTTTTAAATCTTAAGCAAATATTATTTCATTATATTAAACATCAAGAAGATGTTGTTACAAGAAGAACTAAATTTGAATTAAATAAAGCTGAAGCAAGAGCACATATTTTAGAAGGATTAAAAATTGCTTTAGATAATATAGATGCAGTTATAAGCCTGATAAGAGCTTCAAAAACAGGTCAAGAGGCTAAACAAGGCTTAATAGAAAAATTCAAGTTAACTGAAATTCAAGCTCAAGCTATACTAGATATGAGACTTCAAAGACTTACAGGTTTAGAAAGAGATAAGATAGATGCTGAATATGAAGAGTTAATTAAGAAGATAAATAGATTAAAAGAAATTTTAGCTGATGAAAGATTACTTTTAAATGTAATAAAAGATGAAATTACAATAATAAAAGAGAATTATTCTGATGAGAGAAGAACAGAGATAAGACATGCTGAAGGCGAAATAGATATGAGAGATCTTATAAGTGATGAAGAAATAGCAATAACTCTTACTCACTTTGGATATATAAAGAGACTTCCATCTGATACTTATAAGAGTCAAAAAAGAGGTGGAAGAGGTATTTCAGCACTTACAACTAGAGAAGAAGATTTTGTAAGACATTTAATAACTACAACTACTCATAGTAGATTGTTATTCTTTACAAATAAAGGTAGAGTGTTTAAACTAAATGCATATGAAATACCTGAAGGTAAAAGACAAGCTAAAGGTACTGCTATAGTGAATTTACTTCAATTATCAGCAGATGAAAAAATTGCTACATTGATACCTATAGATGGCAATGATGAAAATGAATACTTACTACTTACAACAAAAAAAGGTATTGTTAAAAAGACTAAGAGAGAAGAGTTTAGAAATATAAATAAATCTGGTCTTATTGCTATAGGTTTAAGAGATGATGATGAACTTATTGGAGTAGAACTTACAGATGGAAAACAAGAAGTACTTTTAGTTACTAAAGATGGTATGTCTATAAGATTTGATGAAAATGATATAAGATATATGGGTAGAACAGCAATGGGTGTAAAAGGTATAACTTTAAGTAAAGATGATTTTGTTGTGTCTATGAACCTTTGTAGTAAAGGTACAGATGTATTAGTTGTAAGTAAAAATGGTTTTGGAAAAAGAACAAATATAGAAGAATATAGAAGCCAAATAAGAGCTGGTAAAGGAATTAAAACTTATAATATCTCTGAGAAGACTGGCACAATTGTAGGTGCAGATATGGTTAATGAAGATGATGAGATAATGATTATAAATTCTGATGGAGTTCTTATTAGAATAAGAGTTAATGAGATATCACTGTTTGGAAGGGTCACAAGTGGTGTTAAATTAATGAAAACTAATGATGAAGTCAATGTAGTTTCGATTGCCAAAATAAATATTGAAGAAGAATAGGATAAATATCCTATTCTTTTTGTATAATGTACTTAGATAAAAATTTAAAATTGAAAGGAGTAGTTGTTATGTGTAATAAAAAAAGTTGTAAAAAAGGTGGATTTTTATTAATAGGAGCTATTTTAGGTTTTGTATTTGGTCTGTTTTTTGCACCAAAAAAAGGTTCTGAATTAAGAAAAGAAACAAAAGAGAAGTTTAATGATGTGAAAGAAAATCCAAAAGAAGTTCTACATGAAACATTTAATGATGTCAAAGAGAGAATAATAAATTTAGTAGATGATGATAATAATGAAGAAGATATAAAGATTTCTGAAGAAGATATAGTAATAAGTAAAAGCTTTGATGACGAGGGAGATGTTAACTAATGAATGCATGGGGGTGGCAGATTGGAGCAGTGTTAGTAGGTAGTTCTGCTCTTATAGTAGCAATTTATTTAGCTAAAACTCTAAATAGCCTAAATAAGGTTGTTGAAAAGGCTTATAAGATTGTAGATTATAATGAAAGACATATACAGGATATTGTTGAAAATGCATCATCAATATCAAAGGGAATAGATGATATAGTTTATGTAATTAATAAAATAATGAGTATAGGAAATATATTTAAAATTATTAAGAGGAAATAGGAGGTTTTTACATGTCTATGAATATAGAGTCAAATTTAGATTCTCAAAATAAATTTTGGAATGTTTGTCTTGATGGAGAACTTGATGTTTCTACAGCAGATAAACTAAAGGAACATTTGCATAACTTGATAGAAAAAAATATGCTAGATGTAAAAATTAATCTTAAAGATTTAGATTATATAGATTCAACAGGTTTAGGAGCTATGATAGGTGTATTGAAAAAATTAAAGATAAACGAAAAAGAGATATACATAGTAAATCCTAAGAGTAATGTCAGAAAGATTTTTACTATAACAGGTCTAGATAAAATATTTAAAGTGGAGGGATAGACTTTGGCTTGTGAGACTATAAAGATGGAAATTACTACAAATCCAGATTATGTTAGTATAATAAGATTAACAGCGTCTGGAATTGCTAATAAGATGGGATTTCCAATAGATGATATAGAAGATATAAAGGTAGCAGTATCAGAAGCATGTACAAATGCAATAAAGCATAGTAAAGATGATGTGTTCAATATAGTATTTAATATTTTAGATAATGCAATTAATATAGAAATTCAGGATAATGGAAAAGGATATGATGTTAGCTCAATAAGTACACCAGATTTAGAGAATCCAAAAGAGAGTGGTCTTGGACTATTTATAATTAGAACTTTAATGGATGATGTAGATATTGAATCAGAACATAACCAGGGAACAAAAATAAAAATGACTAAATATTTAGGAGTTGATATTTAATGAAAAATGTAGCTAATGCTACACATTACCTAAATATGGATACAAAAGAGCTATTTAATTTATATAATAAAAATAAAAATGTAGATATTAGGAATATTCTTATTGAAAGGCATCTGTATTTAGCAAGATTGTTAGCTAAGAAGTATATAAATAAAGGTGTTGATTTTGAAGATATATATCAAGTTGCTTCATTAGCGTTAATTTATGCTATTGATAGATATGATGTTGAAAAAGGATTTGAATTCTCCAGTTTTGCAACACCAACTATAGTAGGAGAAATAAAAAAATATTTTAGAGATAAAGTTTGGACACTTAGAGTACCAAGAAGAATACAGGAACTAAGCAAAAAGATAAGTGATGCAAAAATTAAACTAGAACAAGAAAATAAAAAGCATCCAAAAGTAAAAGATATAGCTGATTACATTGGAGTCAGTGAAGAAGATGTTCTAGAGGCTATGGAAGCTTCTTATGGATATCAACCTATGTCTTTAGATTCATCAAGTAATGATGATTCAGAAGATAAAGACATAACTCTTATTGATAAGATAGGAAAAGAAGAAGGTAACTTTGGAAGTATAGAGTATGAAGATTTTATTAATAAGTTTATTAAAACTTTGAATGAATTAGAAGTAAAAATATTTAAAGACAGATTTTTCTTTGATAAAACACAATCTAGTATAGCTAAGGAGTTAGAGATATCTCAGATGACTGTTTCTCGACTAGAAAAAAAGGTAGTAGAAAAGCTAAAAAAAGAATATGAAAAAAATTTATAAAAAAATATAAAAAAAGTATTGACCTACTGTTTTAAAGATGGTATAGTATTACTTGTCCTTGAAAAAAGGAAAAAGAAATAAACACGAACATTGAAAATTAAACAGTAGGTTAATTTATATTAAGAAACAAACCATAAAGCCAGATATTTTGATAACAATAGTATCTGAGCCTGATAAACTTTTATTTGAGAGTTTGATCCTGGCTCAGGATGAACGCTGGCGGCGTGCCTAACACATGCAAGTTGAGCGATTTACTTCGGTAAAGAGCGGCGGACGGGTGAGTAACGCGTGGGTAACCTACCCTGTACACACGGATAACATACCGAAAGGTATGCTAATACGGGATAATATATTTGAGAGGCATCTCTTAAATATCAAAGGTGAGCCAGTACAGGATGGACCCGCGTCTGATTAGCTAGTTGGTAAGGTAACGGCTTACCAAGGCGACGATCAGTAGCCGACCTGAGAGGGTGATCGGCCACATTGGAACTGAGACACGGTCCAAACTCCTACGGGAGGCAGCAGTGGGGAATATTGCACAATGGGCGAAAGCCTGATGCAGCAACGCCGCGTGAGTGATGAAGGCCTTCGGGTCGTAAAACTCTGTCCTCAAGGAAGATAATGACGGTACTTGAGGAGGAAGCCCCGGCTAACTACGTGCCAGCAGCCGCGGTAATACGTAGGGGGCTAGCGTTATCCGGATTTACTGGGCGTAAAGGGTGCGTAGGCGGTCTTTCAAGTCAGGAGTGAAAGGCTACGGCTCAACCGTAGTAAGCTCTTGAAACTGGGAGACTTGAGTGCAGGAGAGGAGAGTGGAATTCCTAGTGTAGCGGTGAAATGCGTAGATATTAGGAGGAACACCAGTTGCGAAGGCGGCTCTCTGGACTGTAACTGACGCTGAGGCACGAAAGCGTGGGGAGCAAACAGGATTAGATACCCTGGTAGTCCACGCTGTAAACGATGAGTACTAGGTGTCGGGGGTTACCCCCCTCGGTGCCGCAGCTAACGCATTAAGTACTCCGCCTGGGAAGTACGCTCGCAAGAGTGAAACTCAAAGGAATTGACGGGGACCCGCACAAGTAGCGGAGCATGTGGTTTAATTCGAAGCAACGCGAAGAACCTTACCTAAGCTTGACATCCCAATGACATCTCCTTAATCGGAGACTTCCCTTCGGGGACATTGGTGACAGGTGGTGCATGGTTGTCGTCAGCTCGTGTCGTGAGATGTTGGGTTAAGTCCCGCAACGAGCGCAACCCTTGTCTTTAGTTGCCATCATTAAGTTGGGCACTCTAGAGAGACTGCCAGGGATAACCTGGAGGAAGGTGGGGATGACGTCAAATCATCATGCCCCTTATGCTTAGGGCTACACACGTGCTACAATGGGTAGTACAGAGGGTTGCCAAGCCGTAAGGTGGAGCTAATCCCTTAAAGCTACTCTCAGTTCGGATTGTAGGCTGAAACTCGCCTACATGAAGCTGGAGTTACTAGTAATCGCAGATCAGAATGCTGCGGTGAATGCGTTCCCGGGTCTTGTACACACCGCCCGTCACACCACGGGAGTTGGAGACGCCCGAAGCCGATTATCTAACCTTTTGGAAGAAGTCGTCGAAGGTGGAATCAATAACTGGGGTGAAGTCGTAACAAGGTAGCCGTATCGGAAGGTGCGGCTGGATCACCTCCTTTCTAAGGAGAATTACCTACTGTTTAATTTTGAGGGTTCGTTTTTACGAATACTCAAAATTAGCACTTTAAGCAACAGAATAAACTGAACGAATGTGAAGTTTGTTTGTTGGCGATGTGCGTTAGCACTTTGAAAACTGCATATATATTTAGTGATATGACATCTAATTTGTAATATATAAAGCTGATAACTTTTAAAAATTATCAAGTTGATAGACTTTAATCTATCAAACCTTTTTAACTGGTCAAGTTATTAAGGGTGCAGGGCGGATGCCTTGGCACTAGGAGCCGATGAAGGACGTGATAAGCTGCGATAAGCTTCGGGGAGTTGCACGTAAACTTTGATCCGAAGATTTCCGAATGAGGAAACTCACTTAGAGTAATGTCTAAGTATCATTAAGTGAATACATAGCTTAATGAGGGGAACTCAGGGAACTGAAACATCTAAGTACCTGAAGGAAGAGAAAGAAATTCGATTCCGTAAGTAGCGGCGAGCGAACGCGGAATAGCCCAAACCAATAAAGTTTTCTTTATTGGGGTTGCGGACATATCATAACGAAGAGGTATCGTAATTGAAGAGGTTTGGAAAGACCCACCACAGAAGGTAATAGTCCTGTATGTTAAACGAGAAGACTTCAGATATGATCCAGAGTACCACGGGACACGTGAAACCCTGTGGGAAGCAGGAGGGACCACCCTCCAAGGCTAAATACTACCTAGTGACCGATAGCGTATAGTACCGTGAGGGAAAGGTGAAAAGAACCCCGGGAGGGGAGTGAAATAGAACCTGAAACCCTGCACTTACAAGCTGTGGAAGCACATTTCTTGTGTGACCGCGTACTTTTTGTAGAACGGGCCAACGAGTTACGTTAAGTAGCAAGGTTAAGCACTTAAGGTGTGGAGCCGTAGCGAAAGCGAGTTTTAACTGAGCGTTCAGTTACTTGACGTAGACCCGAAACCGGGCGACCTACCCATGAGCAGGATGAAGCGAAAGTAAAATTTCGTGGAGGTCCGAACCCACGAGCGTTGAAAAGCTCGGGGATGACTTGTGGGTAGCGGTGAAATTCCAATCGAGCCCGGAGATAGCTGGTTCTCCCCGAAATAGCTTTAGGGCTAGCCTCAAGGTGAGAGATACGGAGGTAGAGCACTGAATGTCCTAGGGGGTATTGCACCTACCGAAGACTATCAAACTCCGAATGCCGTCATCTTATACTTGGGAGTCAGACTGTGGGTGATAAGATTCATAGTCGAAAGGGCAACAGCCCAGATCGTCAGCTAAGGTCCCTAAATGTAAGTTAAGTGGTAAAGGATGTGGGATTGCACAGACAACCAGGATGTTGGCTTAGAAGCAGCCACTCATTCAAAGAGTGCGTAATAGCTCACTGGTCGAGTGATCCTGCGCCGAAGATTTCCGGGGCTAAAACTTACTACCGAAGCTACGGCATCATTATGATGGGTAGGGGAGCTTCCCATACGGGTTGAAGCATGACCGTAAGGACATGTGGACAGTATGGGAGTGAGAATGTTGGCATGAGTAGCGAGATGTGGGTGAGAATCCCACAGGCCGTAAACCCAAGGTTTCCAGGGGAAGGTTCGTCCGCCCTGGGTTAGTCGGGACCTAAGCTGAGGCCGAAAGGCGTAGGTGATGGACAACAGGTTGATATTCCTGTACTACCGATAACCGTTTGAGAGATGGGATGACACAGTAGGATAAGCTAAGCACACTGTTGGTTATGTGTGCCCAAGCATTGAGGCAGTCAGAGTAGGTAAATCCGCTTTGATAATGCTGGGATGTGATGGGGAGCGAAATTTAGTAGCGAAGTAGCTGATTTCACACTGTCAAGAAAAGTCTCTATCGAGGTTAAAGGTACCCGTACCGCAAACCGACACAGGTGGGTGAGGAGAGTATCCTAAGGCCCGCGAGAGAACTGTTGTTAAGGAACTCGGCAAAATGACCCCGTAACTTAGGGATAAGGGGTGCCACCATCCGGTGGCCGCAGAGAATAGGCCCAAGCGACTGTTTACCAAAAACATAGGTTTCTGCTAAGTCGCAAGACGATGTATAGGAGCTGACGCCTGCCCGGTGCTGGAAGGTTAAGGGGATCTGTTAGAGCAATCGAAGCAGTGAACTTAAGCCCCAGTAAACGGCGGCCGTAACTATAACGGTCCTAAGGTAGCGAAATTCCTTGTCGGGTAAGTTCCGACCCGCACGAAAGGCGTAACGATTTGGGCACTGTCTCAACAACAGACTCGGTGAAATTGTAATTCCGGTGAAGATGCCGGATACCTGCGACAGGACGGAAAGACCCCATGGAGCTTTACTGTAGCTTGACATTGGGTCTTGGTACTACATGTACAGGATAGGTGGGAGGCTTTGAAACCAGGACGCCAGTTTTGGCGGAGCCATCCTTGGGATACCACCCTTGTAGTACTGGGACTCTAACCATAGGCCATGAATCTGGTCTTGGGACACTGTCAGGTGGGCAGTTTGACTGGGGCGGTCGCCTCCCAAAAGGTAACGGAGGCGCTCAAAGGTTCTCTCAGTACGGTCGGAAATCGTACGTAGAGTGTAAAGGCAAAAGAGAGCTTGATTGCAAGACATACAGGTCGAGCAAGGATGAAAATCGGACTTAGTGATCCGGTGGTTCTGCGTGGAAGGGCCATCGCTCAACGGATAAAAGCTACCCTGGGGATAACAGGCTTATCTCCCCCAAGAGTCCACATCGACGGGGAGGTTTGGCACCTCGATGTCGGCTCATCACATCCTGGGGCTGTAGTAGGTCCCAAGGGTTGGGCTGTTCGCCCATTAAAGTGGTACGCGAGCTGGGTTCAGAACGTCGTGAGACAGTTCGGTCCCTATCCGTCGCAGGCGTAGGAAATTTGAGAAGACCTGTCCTTAGTACGAGAGGACCGGGATGGACGTACCTCTGGTGTACCAGTTGTTCTGCCAAGGGCATGGCTGGGTAGCTATGTACGGAATGGATAAGCGCTGAAAGCATCTAAGCGCGAAGCCAACTTCAAGATAAGATTTCCCACCGCAAGGGTAAGACCCCAGAAAGACTATCTGGTTGATAGGTCGAAGGTGTAAGTGCAGCAATGTATTTAGCTTATCGATACTAATAGGTCGAGGACTTGACCAAATTATTTGATGTTCATTCAGTAAAATATATGTGTAGTTTTTAGAGTGCTAACTCTATATGTTTAAACTTGTCAAAAATTATAGATTTTTAGTAGTTTTATAAACTAAAAAATCGAATAAAAAAAGTATTGACATAATAAGACAAAGATGTTATTATAATACTTGTCTTAGAAAAAAGTTAAATGAAAATTTAGACAATAATCTGGTTATAATAGCAGAGAGGATACACCTGTTCCCATTCCGAACACAGAAGTTAAGCTCTCTAGCGCTGATGGTACTTGGTGGGAAACTGCCTGGGAGAGTAGGACATAGCCAGGTGATGTGCCGAAGTGGCGGAACTGGCAGACGCACAGGACTTAAAATCCTGCGGGACTTACCTCTCGTACCGGTTCGATTCCGGTCTTCGGCACCACAAATTATTGTGGGCCATTAGCTCAGTTGGTTAGAGCGCCCGGCTCATAACCGGTAGGTCTGGGGTTCGAGTCCCTGATGGCCCACCACAATAATTTAAAGAACTTTGAAAATTAAACAGTAGGTTAATTTATAAAACAAGAAACAAACCATAAAGCCAGATATTTTGATAACAATAGTATCTGAGCCTGATAAACTTTTATTTGAGAGTTTGATCCTGGCTCAGGATGAACGCTGGCGGCGTGCCTAACACATGCAAGTTGAGCGATTTACTTCGGTAAAGAGCGGCGGACGGGTGAGTAACGCGTGGGTAACCTACCCTGTACACACGGATAACATACCGAAAGGTATGCTAATACGGGATAATATATTTGAGAGGCATCTCTTAAATATCAAAGGTGAGCCAGTACAGGATGGACCCGCGTCTGATTAGCTAGTTGGTAAGGTAACGGCTTACCAAGGCGACGATCAGTAGCCGACCTGAGAGGGTGATCGGCCACATTGGAACTGAGACACGGTCCAAACTCCTACGGGAGGCAGCAGTGGGGAATATTGCACAATGGGCGAAAGCCTGATGCAGCAACGCCGCGTGAGTGATGAAGGTCTTCGGGTCGTAAAACTCTGTCCTCAAGGAAGATAATGACGGTACTTGAGGAGGAAGCCCCGGCTAACTACGTGCCAGCAGCCGCGGTAATACGTAGGGGGCTAGCGTTATCCGGATTTACTGGGCGTAAAGGGTGCGTAGGCGGTCTTTCAAGTCAGGAGTGAAAGGCTACGGCTCAACCGTAGTAAGCTCTTGAAACTGGGAGACTTGAGTGCAGGAGAGGAGAGTGGAATTCCTAGTGTAGCGGTGAAATGCGTAGATATTAGGAGGAACACCAGTTGCGAAGGCGGCTCTCTGGACTGTAACTGACGCTGAGGCACGAAAGCGTGGGGAGCAAACAGGATTAGATACCCTGGTAGTCCACGCTGTAAACGATGAGTACTAGGTGTCGGGGGTTACCCCCCTCGGTGCCGCAGCTAACGCATTAAGTACTCCGCCTGGGAAGTACGCTCGCAAGAGTGAAACTCAAAGGAATTGACGGGGACCCGCACAAGTAGCGGAGCATGTGGTTTAATTCGAAGCAACGCGAAGAACCTTACCTAAGCTTGACATCCCAATGACATCTCCTTAATCGGAGACTTCCCTTCGGGGACATTGGTGACAGGTGGTGCATGGTTGTCGTCAGCTCGTGTCGTGAGATGTTGGGTTAAGTCCCGCAACGAGCGCAACCCTTGTCTTTAGTTGCCATCATTAAGTTGGGCACTCTAGAGAGACTGCCAGGGATAACCTGGAGGAAGGTGGGGATGACGTCAAATCATCATGCCCCTTATGCTTAGGGCTACACACGTGCTACAATGGGTAGTACAGAGGGTTGCCAAACCGTAAGGTGGAGCTAATCCCTTAAAGCTACTCTCAGTTCGGATTGTAGGCTGAAACTCGCCTACATGAAGCTGGAGTTACTAGTAATCGCAGATCAGAATGCTGCGGTGAATGCGTTCCCGGGTCTTGTACACACCGCCCGTCACACCACGGGAGTTGGAGACGCCCGAAGCCGATTATCTAACCTTTTGGAAGAAGTCGTCGAAGGTGGAATCAATAACTGGGGTGAAGTCGTAACAAGGTAGCCGTATCGGAAGGTGCGGCTGGATCACCTCCTTTCTAAGGAGAATTGCCTACTGTTTAATTTTGAAAGTTCTTTATGAACTTCATATTTGGGGGTGTAGCTCAGTTGGGAGAGCACTTGCCTTGCAAGCAAGGGGTCAGGAGTTCGACTCTCCTCATCTCCACCATTTAAGAGCATATTACTTGAATCTTTGATTTATCTAGTAGACTCTTACATTGCACTTTAAGCAATAGAATAAACTGAACGAATGTGAAGTTTGTTTGTTGGCGACGTGCGTTAGCACTTTAAGCAACGGGACTTATCCGTTGGCGCTGTGCGTTAGCACTTTGAAAACTGCATATATATTTAGTGATATGACATCTAATTTGTAATATATAAAGCTGATAACTTTTAAAAATTATCAAGTTGATAGACTTTAATCTATCAAACCTTTTTAACTGGTCAAGTTATTAAGGGTGCAGGGCGGATGCCTTGGCACTAGGAGCCGATGAAGGACGTGATAAGCTGCGATAAGCTTCGGGGAGTTGCACGTAAACTTTGATCCGAAGATTTCCGAATGAGGAAACTCACTTAGAGTAATGTCTAAGTATCATTAAGTGAATACATAGCTTAATGAGGGGAACTCAGGGAACTGAAACATCTAAGTACCTGAAGGAAGAGAAAGAAATTCGATTCCGTAAGTAGCGGCGAGCGAACGCGGAATAGCCCAAACCAATAAAGTTTTCTTTATTGGGGTTGCGGACATATCATAACGAAGAGGTATCGTAATTGAAGAGGTTTGGAAAGACCCACCACAGAAGGTAATAGTCCTGTATGTTAAACGAGAAGACTTCAGATATGATCCAGAGTACCACGGGACACGTGAAACCCTGTGGGAAGCAGGAGGGACCACCCTCCAAGGCTAAATACTACCTAGTGACCGATAGCGTATAGTACCGTGAGGGAAAGGTGAAAAGAACCCCGGGAGGGGAGTGAAATAGAACCTGAAACCCTGCACTTACAAGCTGTGGAAGCACAT
Organism: Clostridioides sp. LIBA-7602; assembly: GCF_056688945.1. NCBI lineage: Bacteria > Bacillati > Bacillota > Clostridia > Peptostreptococcales > Peptostreptococcaceae > Clostridioides > Clostridioides sp. LIBA-7602. The sequence continues at coordinate 18,547 of NZ_CP196991.1, forward strand.
TTCTTGTGTGACCGCGTACTTTTTGTAGAACGGGCCAACGAGTTACGTTAAGTAGCAAGGTTAAGCACTTAAGGTGTGGAGCCGTAGCGAAAGCGAGTTTTAACTGAGCGTTCAGTTACTTGACGTAGACCCGAAACCGGGCGACCTACCCATGAGCAGGATGAAGCGAAAGTAAAATTTCGTGGAGGTCCGAACCCACGAGCGTTGAAAAGCTCGGGGATGACTTGTGGGTAGCGGTGAAATTCCAATCGAGCCCGGAGATAGCTGGTTCTCCCCGAAATAGCTTTAGGGCTAGCCTCAAGGTGAGAGATACGGAGGTAGAGCACTGAATGTCCTAGGGGGTATTGCACCTACCGAAGACTATCAAACTCCGAATGCCGTCATCTTATACTTGGGAGTCAGACTGTGGGTGATAAGATTCATAGTCGAAAGGGCAACAGCCCAGATCGTCAGCTAAGGTCCCTAAATGTAAGTTAAGTGGTAAAGGATGTGGGATTGCACAGACAACCAGGATGTTGGCTTAGAAGCAGCCACTCATTCAAAGAGTGCGTAATAGCTCACTGGTCGAGTGATCCTGCGCCGAAGATTTCCGGGGCTAAAACTTACTACCGAAGCTACGGCATCATTATGATGGGTAGGGGAGCTTCCCATACGGGTTGAAGCATGACCGTAAGGACATGTGGACAGTATGGGAGTGAGAATGTTGGCATGAGTAGCGAGATGTGGGTGAGAATCCCACAGGCCGTAAACCCAAGGTTTCCAGGGGAAGGTTCGTCCGCCCTGGGTTAGTCGGGACCTAAGCTGAGGCCGAAAGGCGTAGGTGATGGACAACAGGTTGATATTCCTGTACTACCGATAACCGTTTGAGAGATGGGATGACACAGTAGGATAAGCTAAGCACACTGTTGGTTATGTGTGCCCAAGCATTGAGGCAGTCAGAGTAGGTAAATCCGCTTTGATAATGCTGGGATGTGATGGGGAGCGAAATTTAGTAGCGAAGTAGCTGATTTCACACTGTCAAGAAAAGTCTCTATCGAGGTTAAAGGTACCCGTACCGCAAACCGACACAGGTGGGTGAGGAGAGTATCCTAAGGCCCGCGAGAGAACTGTTGTTAAGGAACTCGGCAAAATGACCCCGTAACTTAGGGATAAGGGGTGCCACCATCCGGTGGCCGCAGAGAATAGGCCCAAGCGACTGTTTACCAAAAACATAGGTTTCTGCTAAGTCGCAAGACGATGTATAGGAGCTGACGCCTGCCCGGTGCTGGAAGGTTAAGGGGATCTGTTAGAGCAATCGAAGCAGTGAACTTAAGCCCCAGTAAACGGCGGCCGTAACTATAACGGTCCTAAGGTAGCGAAATTCCTTGTCGGGTAAGTTCCGACCCGCACGAAAGGCGTAACGATTTGGGCACTGTCTCAACAACAGACTCGGTGAAATTGTAATTCCGGTGAAGATGCCGGATACCTGCGACAGGACGGAAAGACCCCATGGAGCTTTACTGTAGCTTGACATTGGGTCTTGGTACTACATGTACAGGATAGGTGGGAGGCTTTGAAACCAGGACGCCAGTTTTGGCGGAGCCATCCTTGGGATACCACCCTTGTAGTACTGGGACTCTAACCATAGGCCATGAATCTGGTCTTGGGACACTGTCAGGTGGGCAGTTTGACTGGGGCGGTCGCCTCCCAAAAGGTAACGGAGGCGCTCAAAGGTTCTCTCAGTACGGTCGGAAATCGTACGTAGAGTGTAAAGGCAAAAGAGAGCTTGATTGCAAGACATACAGGTCGAGCAAGGATGAAAATCGGACTTAGTGATCCGGTGGTTCTGCGTGGAAGGGCCATCGCTCAACGGATAAAAGCTACCCTGGGGATAACAGGCTTATCTCCCCCAAGAGTCCACATCGACGGGGAGGTTTGGCACCTCGATGTCGGCTCATCACATCCTGGGGCTGTAGTAGGTCCCAAGGGTTGGGCTGTTCGCCCATTAAAGTGGTACGCGAGCTGGGTTCAGAACGTCGTGAGACAGTTCGGTCCCTATCCGTCGCAGGCGTAGGAAATTTGAGAAGACCTGTCCTTAGTACGAGAGGACCGGGATGGACGTACCTCTGGTGTACCAGTTGTTCTGCCAAGGGCATGGCTGGGTAGCTATGTACGGAATGGATAAGCGCTGAAAGCATCTAAGCGCGAAGCCAACTTCAAGATAAGATTTCCCACCGCAAGGGTAAGACCCCAGAAAGACTATCTGGTTGATAGGTCGAAGGTGTAAGTGCAGCAATGTATTTAGCTTATCGATACTAATAGGTCGAGGACTTGACCAAATTATTTGATGTTCATTCAGTAAAATATATGTGTAGTTTTTAGAGTGCTAACTCTAAAGAAACTAGTATTACTAGATTCTAATAACTTAATAGATATATTAAGCATAGAGATTATGTGGTTACAATAGCAGAGAGGATACACCTGTTCCCATTCCGAACACAGAAGTTAAGCTCTCTAGCGCTGATGGTACTTGGTGGGAAACTGCCTGGGAGAGTAGGACGTAGCCACGTAATCTTTTTTATTTGCAATAAAATTTAAGATTAAATAGAATATAAAGTCAATATTGATTTATAATAAGATAAAATATAGAATTATATAGTATAGGTAAAGTTTTTGATTTAGAAAGAAGGTGTAATATGAATTCTGATGAAAGAAGAAGCAAATTAATAGATATTTTAAAAGAATCTAAGTGCCCTGTAAAAGGTGGAATGCTAGCTGAGATATTAAATGTAAGTAGACAAGTAATAGTACAAGATATAGCCCTTATAAGAGCTAGAGGATTTGAAATAATAGCTACACCTCAAGGATATATAATATATAATCAACCATATTTTACAAAACAAATAAAATGTAAGAATCACAAGAACTCTAAAGAAATTTACGATGAATTAAAGATTATTGTAGATTTAGGTGGGATTGTAAAAGATGTCATTGTAAATCATCCAACATATGGTCAGATAACTGCAGAACTTAACATTTATTCTAAGATGGATATAGATAATTTTATGAAGAAGGTTGAGACAAATGAATTTAAGCAGTTATCAGTTCTGACAGAATGTAGTCATATTCATACAGTTGAGGCGCTAAAAGAAGAGACTATAGAAGCTATAACAAAAGAATTAGAGTACAGAGGAATATTATCATAAGGAGGAGTTAAATGAATTTTTTATCATTGGCTAAGACTGCTTCAACAAATAGTAATATAACTAAGAGAACTTTAGAAAATATGCTTAATAACTTTAGTGATAATATACCAAATATTATATATGCAATAATTGTATTTGTAATAGGTATCTATATATCTAAGATAGTAAGAAAGATGGTTTCAAAGTTTCTAATCAAATATGGAATGAGTAAAGGTGTAAATAATTTCATTGTATATGGAATATATATATCTATGCTATCTATTATATCATTGATAAGTTTGGGAATTATAGGGATACAAACTACTTCAGTTGTAGCTGTATTAGGAGCTGCTGGATTTAGTATAGGTTTAGCATTTAAAGAAATATTATCAAACCTAGGCTCAGGTATGATTATTTTATTTTTTAAGCCATTTAACATAGGTGATTATATTCAAGGTTCAGGTGTAGAAGGTACAGTTTCTGATATACAGATATTTAGTACTGTTCTAAAAACTCCAGATAATAAAACCATAATTATACCAAATTTTCAATTGACAAGTAATAATATAATTAATTACACACATCAAAATAAAAGAAGAATAGATTTTTCTTATAATATTTCCTATGATAGTGATATAGATGTAGTTAAGTCTATATTGAATGAAATTTTTACAAATGAAAAAAGAATATTAGATGACCCAAAACCTATAATAGGTTTAAACTCTATAGGAAATAATACCATGCAAATAGTTGCTAGACCATGGGTTAAAACTGATGATTACTGGGATGTATACTTTGATATAATGGAAAAAGTCAAAAATAAATTTGATGAAAATAATATAAAAGTTCCATTTGTTCCTTCTTCATTGTTATTTAATAATATGAGCAATTTAAATACAATGGATAAAAGATAGAATTTTAATTAAATAAAAAAAATGAATTTAATATAAAAAATTAAAGAAAATTCTAAAAAAATTTGAATAATAGTATTGAAAGATGTTAATATATATAATATAATGATTATCAAATAAAACAATTAGTTAAAAAGCGGTGAAGGAAAATAGTAAAAAACAGATTGTATTCAGAGAATGAGTGGATGGTGAGAACTCATTACAATGGTTTTTGAATCTACTCTAGAGCTTCTAGTTAAAGCTAGACGTTTACCTACGTTATAGGTCTGAGAGGATTATACACTTTAGTATAATCAATTAGGGTGGCAACGCGGATAAAAGATTTTCGTCCCTTTTATAGGGTAAACGGAGGTCTTTTTTTATTTCTCAAATTTGTTTAAACTAAAGGTTTATAGCTATAATACTTGTAAATTAATTGGAATTATAATTTAGATTATCAAAATTATTAGGAGGAATTAATATGTTAGATATTAAAAGAATAAGAGAAAATTTAGATGATATCAAGAAAGCTATGGATAGAAGAGGTGAAAAAGAATTTGACCTTGATGCTGTAGTGGAATTAGATAATAAAAGAAGAGAAATACTTCAAGAAGTTGAAGTTATGAAAAATGAATTAAATGTAAATTCTAAAAATATACCACAATTAATAAAAGAAGGAAAAGATGTAACAGAAGAAAAAGCAAGATTAAAAGAGTTATCAGACAAGATAAAAGGTATTGATGAAAAAGTAAAAGAAGTAGAAGCAAAAATGGAATACACATTGATGAGAATACCAAATGTTCCTCATCCTGAGGTACCACAAGGCGAAACAGATGAAGATAATGTTCAAGTAAGAACTTGGGGAGAACCTATTAAATTTGATTTCGAGCATAAAGCACATTGGGATATTGGTACTGGTCTAGGTATATTAGATTTTGAAAGAGCTGGAAAAATAACTGGTTCAAGGTTTACTCTATATAGAGGTCTAGGTGCTAGACTAGAAAGATCTTTAATGAATTTCTTTTTAAATACTCATACAGCTAAACATGGATATACAGAAGTTTTACCTCCATTTATGGCTAATAGAAATAGTTTTATAGGTACAGGTCAACTTCCTAAATTTGAAGAAGATATGTTTAAGATAGAAGGACTAGAGTATTTCTTAATACCAACAGCTGAAGTACCTGTTACTAATATACATGCTAATGAAATATTAGATGTCGCAGAACTTCCAATTAAATATTGTGCATATACTCCTTGTTTTAGATCTGAAGCAGGTTCAGCAGGAAGAGATACAAGAGGTTTAGTTAGACAACATCAATTTAATAAAGTTGAGTTAGTTAAATTTGTTAAACCAGAAGATTCTTATGATGAATTAGAATCATTAACTCATGATGCTGAAACTATGCTACAAATGTTAGGTCTTCCATATAGAGTTGTAAAAATATGTACAGGAGATTTAGGATTCACAGCTGCATTTAAATATGATTTAGAAGTTTGGATGCCAAGTTACAATAGATATGTAGAAATATCTTCTTGTTCAAACTTTGAAGACTTCCAAGCTAGAAGAGCTGGAATAAGATTTAAAAGAGATAAAAAATCAAAAGCAGAATATGTTCATACTTTAAATGGTTCTGGATTAGCTATAGGAAGATGTTTAGCTGCTATATTAGAAAATTATCAGCAAGCAGATGGTTCTGTAGTAGTTCCAGAAGAATTAAGACCTTATATGGGTGTTGATGTTATAAGATAATTCTATTTAATATCATATGTAGAAAGATATTTTAATATAAAAGATATACTATGAATGAACAATAAATTAAAAAGGCTATGAAATTATTAATATAATTATTAAATTTCATAGCTTTTTTATGTCAATTTATATAACAGAATGTTTATCATAAAATACTAAATATCTTTATAAATCAACACTTATGTAAATGAATAAAGATTATTTTAGAACTAATTTAAATAAAATATAGCTATATCTATTAATAATTAAATAAACAAAATAAAATTAAGTTGAATTATAAAATGAATTATGATAAGATAAGTTTGTTATAAGTTTTGGGAGGAATTATGGAAAGTTCATTTTATATGAAAGAAGCATTAAAGGAAGCATATAAAGCATATAATAAAAGAGAAACACCAATAGGTGCTATTATAGTTAAAGATAATGAAATAATAGCTAGAGCCCATAACCTTACAGAAACATTAAAAGATTCTACAGCTCATGCAGAAATGTTGGCGATAAAACAAGCATCAGAAAAAATAGGTGGCTGGAGGTTGACTGATTGTGATTTATATGTTACAATGGAACCTTGCATAATGTGTAGTGGTGCAATAGTTAATTCTAGAATAAAAAAGCTTATAATAGGGACAAGACATGTAAAAAATTCATATATAGAAAAACAGCATGAGTTTAAATTAGATTATTTTAATAATAATAATGTAAAAGTGGCTTTTGATGTTTTGCAAGAAGAATGCTCGATCATATTGCAAGAATTTTTTAAGGCATTAAGAAAAAGAGATTAAGGAGAGATGGTCGAGTGGTCGAAGGCGCTCGCCTGGAAAGCGAGTATATGGGTAAAACTGTATCGTGGGTTCAAATCCCACTCTCTCCGCCAGAAACAATAAAAGTAATTAAATATGGTTGTAATTTTGCTGTACTAGATGGGGAGGTAGCGGTGCCCTGTAACCTGCAATCCGCTATAGCAGGATTGAATTCCATCTAAAGGCTTATTTTCTGTAGGGCCGCCCTAAATAAGTGGTGTTGATGCTTAGGTCCTGCGCAATGAAAGCTCATGAACCCCGTCAGATCCGGAAGGAAGCAGCGGTAAGTGATCACTTTTGTGTGCCGCGGGGGTGCCTAAGTTGAGCTAACTGTTTTGGTAACGCCTATGGAATTAAGTCGATAGATGGTGTACAGCATTTAATATATAAAAGACTAATCCCTTAGATAATGAGGGATTTTTTTATTAATTTTACTAAAGAGAGGTAAAAAGATGCATAAAGCATTATATAGAGCATATAGACCACAAAAGTTTGAGGACGTTATTGGTCAAGATCATATTATTAAGACTTTAAAAAATCAAATATACAATGATAATATAGGACATGCTTATTTGTTTTGCGGTACAAGAGGTACTGGTAAGACATCTACTGCAAAGATTTTTTCTAGAGCAGTTAACTGTTTAAATAAAATAAATGAAGAACCTTGTAATGAGTGTGAGATATGTGAATCTATATTAAAGGACAATACAATGGATGTTGTAGAAATAGATGCAGCATCAAATAACAGTGTAGATGATATAAGAGAACTTAGAGAAAGTGTGAAATATTCTCCAGCTAATGCTAAATATAAAGTATATATAATAGATGAGGTTCATATGTTGTCTCAAGGAGCTTTTAATGCACTATTAAAAACATTAGAGGAGCCTCCCTCATATGTAATCTTTATATTGGCTACTACTGAACCTCACAAGATACCTGCAACTATTTTATCGAGATGCCAAAGATACGATTTCAAAAGAGTTACAGTTAAGGACATGACTCTTAGAATGAAAAGGATTTGTGAAGATGAAGGAATTGATATAGATGATAAAGCTCTTAACTTAATATCTAGGAATTCTCAAGGAGCACTTAGAGATGCTCTTAGTATATTAGACCAATGTATGTCATTTGGAGAGAATAAAATAGATTATAAAGATGTTGTTGAATTGATGGGAAGCGTCAATATAGAACAATTATTTGAATTGTCTCAATGTATTGTAGAACAAAATACTAAAAAATCTCTTGAGATATTAAATGAATTTGTTTTATGGGGAAAAGATATAAGAAACCTTATAAATGATTTGATTGATCATTTTAGAAATTTAATGGTATGTAAAGTATCATCAGAATTAGATGAAATAATTTCATTACCAGAAGAAACTATAGAACAACTTAAATTTCAATCTGAAGATATAGATATAAATGATTTAATAAGAATTTTAAATGTGTTATCAGCAACACAAGATGATATAAAGTCATCTTCAAATCCAAGGGTCTTGGTGGAAATAACTATGATGAAGATTGCTCAACCAATGTTTGATGAAAGTAAAGAAGCTCTTATTAAAAGAGTTGAAAACTTAGAAAAAATGATTGAATTGGGTAGCTTTAAAGTTTCAAAACAGGATAATAGTAAAGAAAAAGAATATGATGTAGATAGAGACATAAATGTAAAAAAAGAAAATGTAGTTTATGAAGAGGTAAAAAATGAGGATGTTATACTTATAGAGTCATCTTGGAAGAATATACTTAAACAAATTAAAAAAGATAAAAAAATGCCAATATATGCACTTTTAAGTGAGGTAAAAAGTTTTAATGTATATTCTAATATGTTATACGTTATATTTGATGATAAATTTGATTTTGCAAAAACTAGACTAAGCTCCCAAGATACAATAAATTATCTAGAAAAAATAATAAGAGATGTTTTAAATAGAAGTTTTAATGTGAAAATAGTGTTGACATCAGAAGTTAAAGATATAAATCTTGAAGTTAAAGAGAAAAAAGACATTGGTGAAGAGATTTTAAAGAACATAGTAAATGAAGAGATACTAGAAATAAAAGATAGTATTGATGAAAATGAAAGTAAATAATAAAATATTATTATGATATAATAATAAAATGAAAATAAGTTTAGGAGGAATAGTATTTATGGCTAAAAAAGGTTTTGGAGGCGGAATGATGCCTGGTGGTGGAAATATGAACAATTTATTAAAACAGGCTCAAAAGATGCAAGAAAATATGCAAAAAGCTCAACAAGAGTTAGAAAATAAAGAAGTAGAAGCTTCAGTTGGCGGAGGAGCAGTTACTGTAAAAGTTAATGGTAAGAAAGAAGTTTTGGATATAACTATTAAACCAGAAGTAGTTGACCCAGATGACATAGAAATGCTACAAGATTTAGTTTTAAGTGCAATAAATCAAGCATTGAGAAATATTGATGATATACAAGCAAATCAAATGAATAAGGTAACTGGAGGTATGAATATACCAGGGTTATTCTAGTAGGTGATATTTATGCAAGTTTATACAGGTCCAATAACGAGACTTATAGAAGAATTTTCAAAGCTTCCCGGAGTGGGGAGAAAGACTGCTCAAAGATTGGCATTTCATATTATTAGTATGAATACTAATGATGTAGAAGCTTTATCTAAAGCGATTATAGATGCAAAAAGAGAAATAAGATATTGTTCAATTTGTTGTAATATAACAGATACAGATCCATGTAGTATGTGTTCAAATAAAAATAGGGACTCTAGTGTCATATGTGTTGTAGAAGATCCAAGAGATGTAGCAGCTATGGAGAGAACGAGAGAGTTTAAGGGTCATTATCATGTATTAAATGGAGTAATTTCTCCAATGGATGGAATTGGGCCAGATATGCTAAAAATAAAGGAACTTATACAAAGGCTTGGAAATCAAGAAGTTAAAGAAATAATAATGGCAACAAATCCTACTATTGAAGGAGAAGCCACAGCTATGTATATTGCTAGATTAGTAAAGCCAATGGGAATTAAAGTTACTAGGATAGCTCATGGTCTTCCTGTTGGAGGAGATTTAGAGTATGCAGATGAAGTTACAATATCAAAAGCATTAGAAGGTAGAAGAGAGATATAAAAATCGAGGTTAATACCTCGATTTTTGTAATTTTTTGGTGTTAATTTCAAATTAATTTTGATTTAGATTTGTTGAATAAATTTCTTCTGTATTGTATAATTTGTTGTATAAATCATTTAAAAATTTTGATAGGGGTGCAACATGAAACCAATTATGAACTTAGAAGAACATAATGCAATGAAAGAAAAAAGAGTTAAAAAAATGAAATCAAAAGATAAACCTAAATATGATGATTTTGATGATATAAACTTTTCTAATAAGAAAAAAACCAAGAAAAGTGTACGAAACAAAAATACTGAATTCAGAAATAATTATAAAAACTATCAGTATGATTATGAAGAAGACTTTTATGAACCAATTTAATATTAAATAATTAGAAAATAAAAAATCCCTAATAGATAATATATACTATAGGGATTTTATTTATTTTATTAATTAGAAATTATACTTAAAATCAAATTAGCTATATTTTGGGCTGAATTTGATTTTCTTATTGATTTAATATTTCTTTTTAACATTTCTAACCTACTTGGGTCATCTATTAAAACTTTTAATAATATTGATAAATTATACTTTTTTGTAGTTCTAAGTGCTGCACCACAATTAGATAAAAAATCTAGATTCTCTTCTTCTTGACCAGGTATATAATATGGAACTATCATAGGCACATCTTTTAAGAGTGCTTCAGTTGTAGTAAGACCACCAGGTTTACTTACCAAGACATCTATAGAAGCTAAAATATCATTCATTTTATTAGTATATCCAAGAACACATACATTTTTATTATGAGAACGAGACATAAGTTTTTTTTCGATTTTTTCTTTTAAACTTTCATTTCTACCAGTTATTACAAGTATCTGAAAATCTCTATCAGTATCTAATAGTTCATCTAATGTTTCTTTTATATTTCCAGCTCCAAAACTACCACCCATAAGTAAAACAGTCAATTTATCAGGAGATAAATTCAACTCAGAAAGAACAATTTCTTTATCTCTGTGAGAAAGAAATGATTTTTCAACAGGAATTCCAAAAGTTCTAATTTTACTAGGTTCAACCCCATCAAATACCAATAATTCTTTTACATATTCATGACCAACTATATAATAATCAATTTCGTTTTGTATCCATGTAGAATGCGTAGTATAATCAGTTAATACAGAAATAAGTGGAGGTACATTGATAGTATTTGTATGATGTTTATAAAAATACTCTGTATAAGTATTGGATTCATTATTATGTAAGTTAAAGTTTTTTTTCAATGTACTAAGTGCAATCATTGGAAAAGGATGCGTTCCTATAATCAAATCTGGCTTTGTGCTTCTAATAAGTTTTTTAAATTTTTTTGCCATAAATGTTATTATTAAATTGTCTTTAAATTCATTTTTTGATAAAAGATTCGTTTCAGATAATCTATATACACTTCCATATGCTTTGGGGGTATATATAGCAGACTTTTCATATCCTCTTGAAATTATCTTATCCATTGTGTTATTAACTAATTTTAAACTATCTATTATTTCACATTCAATTGGCTCTCCATCAAGTGTTTTGGAAGTAAGTTCTTCTTTAATAGCTAGAGCAGCTCTATTATGTCCACCACCAGTGGAAGCAGACATTATTAATACTTTTTTGCTCATAATAAAATCCTCCTAAAATGTAGCATAGTATTTGTATGATATTATATTTTGATATATATAAATTGTCATTGTAAATCAAATTATTAATAAATTATTTTTTAATATTAATCTAATACAAGATTACAAAAATTACAAGTGAAAGAAATGTAAATTAATCTTATAAAATATGTGCTATTATAAATATCCATTATAAATAAAAAATTTAATTATAGAATAAAAAGGAAAATTGAGCATAGAATATATATTAGTTTTATGAAATAAACACTTCTAAACAGTATTAAATTTAAAAATTTGAATATAAAAAATATATGATAAATAAAAAATTAAAAAAAATGAAAAATTATATTGACTTAGATAAATAAAGGTGATATAGTATTACTTGTCCTTGAAAAAAGGAAAAAGAAATAAACACGAACATTGAAAATTAAACAGTAGGTTAATTTATATTAAGAAACAAACCATAAAGCCAGATATTTTGATAACAATAGTATCTGAGCCTGATAAACTTTTATTTGAGAGTTTGATCCTGGCTCAGGATGAACGCTGGCGGCGTGCCTAACACATGCAAGTTGAGCGATTTACTTCGGTAAAGAGCGGCGGACGGGTGAGTAACGCGTGGGTAACCTACCCTGTACACACGGATAACATACCGAAAGGTATGCTAATACGGGATAACATATTTGAGAGGCATCTCTTAAATATCAAAGGTGAGCCAGTACAGGATGGACCCGCGTCTGATTAGCTAGTTGGTAAGGTAACGGCTTACCAAGGCGACGATCAGTAGCCGACCTGAGAGGGTGATCGGCCACATTGGAACTGAGACACGGTCCAAACTCCTACGGGAGGCAGCAGTGGGGAATATTGCACAATGGGCGAAAGCCTGATGCAGCAACGCCGCGTGAGTGATGAAGGCCTTCGGGTCGTAAAACTCTGTCCTCAAGGAAGATAATGACGGTACTTGAGGAGGAAGCCCCGGCTAACTACGTGCCAGCAGCCGCGGTAATACGTAGGGGGCTAGCGTTATCCGGATTTACTGGGCGTAAAGGGTGCGTAGGCGGTCTTTCAAGTCAGGAGTGAAAGGCTACGGCTCAACCGTAGTAAGCTCTTGAAACTGGGAGACTTGAGTGCAGGAGAGGAGAGTGGAATTCCTAGTGTAGCGGTGAAATGCGTAGATATTAGGAGGAACACCAGTTGCGAAGGCGGCTCTCTGGACTGTAACTGACGCTGAGGCACGAAAGCGTGGGGAGCAAACAGGATTAGATACCCTGGTAGTCCACGCTGTAAACGATGAGTACTAGGTGTCGGGGGTTACCCCCCTCGGTGCCGCAGCTAACGCATTAAGTACTCCGCCTGGGAAGTACGCTCGCAAGAGTGAAACTCAAAGGAATTGACGGGGACCCGCACAAGTAGCGGAGCATGTGGTTTAATTCGAAGCAACGCGAAGAACCTTACCTAAGCTTGACATCCCAATGACATCTCCTTAATCGGAGACTTCCCTTCGGGGACATTGGTGACAGGTGGTGCATGGTTGTCGTCAGCTCGTGTCGTGAGATGTTGGGTTAAGTCCCGCAACGAGCGCAACCCTTGTCTTTAGTTGCCATCATTAAGTTGGGCACTCTAGAGAGACTGCCAGGGATAACCTGGAGGAAGGTGGGGATGACGTCAAATCATCATGCCCCTTATGCTTAGGGCTACACACGTGCTACAATGGGTAGTACAGAGGGTTGCCAAGCCGTAAGGTGGAGCTAATCCCTTAAAGCTACTCTCAGTTCGGATTGTAGGCTGAAACTCGCCTACATGAAGCTGGAGTTACTAGTAATCGCAGATCAGAATGCTGCGGTGAATGCGTTCCCGGGTCTTGTACACACCGCCCGTCACACCACGGGAGTTGGAGACGCCCGAAGCCGATTATCTAACCTTTTGGAAGAAGTCGTCGAAGGTGGAATCAATAACTGGGGTGAAGTCGTAACAAGGTAGCCGTATCGGAAGGTGCGGCTGGATCACCTCCTTTCTAAGGAGAATTACCTACTGTTTAATTTTGAGGGTTCGTTTTTACGAATACTCAAAATTAGCACTTTAAGCAACAGAATAAACTGAACGAATGTGAAGTTTGTTTGTTGGCGATGTGCGTTAGCACTTTGAAAACTGCATATATATTTAGTGATATGACATCTAATTTGTAATATATAAAGCTGATAACTTTTAAAAATTATCAAGTTGATAGACTTTAATCTATCAAACCTTTTTAACTGGTCAAGTTATTAAGGGTGCAGGGCGGATGCCTTGGCACTAGGAGCCGATGAAGGACGTGATAAGCTGCGATAAGCTTCGGGGAGTTGCACGTAAACTTTGATCCGAAGATTTCCGAATGAGGAAACTCACTTAGAGTAATGTCTAAGTATCATTAAGTGAATACATAGCTTAATGAGGGGAACTCAGGGAACTGAAACATCTAAGTACCTGAAGGAAGAGAAAGAAATTCGATTCCGTAAGTAGCGGCGAGCGAACGCGGAATAGCCCAAACCAATAAAGTTTTCTTTATTGGGGTTGCGGACATATCATAACGAAGAGGTATCGTAATTGAAGAGGTTTGGAAAGACCCACCACAGAAGGTAATAGTCCTGTATGTTAAACGAGAAGACTTCAGATATGATCCAGAGTACCACGGGACACGTGAAACCCTGTGGGAAGCAGGAGGGACCACCCTCCAAGGCTAAATACTACCTAGTGACCGATAGCGTATAGTACCGTGAGGGAAAGGTGAAAAGAACCCCGGGAGGGGAGTGAAATAGAACCTGAAACCCTGCACTTACAAGCTGTGGAAGCACATTTCTTGTGTGACCGCGTACTTTTTGTAGAACGGGCCAACGAGTTACGTTAAGTAGCAAGGTTAAGCACTTAAGGTGTGGAGCCGTAGCGAAAGCGAGTTTTAACTGAGCGTTCAGTTACTTGACGTAGACCCGAAACCGGGCGACCTACCCATGAGCAGGATGAAGCGAAAGTAAAATTTCGTGGAGGTCCGAACCCACGAGCGTTGAAAAGCTCGGGGATGACTTGTGGGTAGCGGTGAAATTCCAATCGAGCCCGGAGATAGCTGGTTCTCCCCGAAATAGCTTTAGGGCTAGCCTCAAGGTGAGAGATACGGAGGTAGAGCACTGAATGTCCTAGGGGGTATTGCACCTACCGAAGACTATCAAACTCCGAATGCCGTCATCTTATACTTGGGAGTCAGACTGTGGGTGATAAGATTCATAGTCGAAAGGGCAACAGCCCAGATCGTCAGCTAAGGTCCCTAAATGTAAGTTAAGTGGTAAAGGATGTGGGATTGCACAGACAACCAGGATGTTGGCTTAGAAGCAGCCACTCATTCAAAGAGTGCGTAATAGCTCACTGGTCGAGTGATCCTGCGCCGAAGATTTCCGGGGCTAAAACTTACTACCGAAGCTACGGCATCATTATGATGGGTAGGGGAGCTTCCCATACGGGTTGAAGCATGACCGTAAGGACATGTGGACAGTATGGGAGTGAGAATGTTGGCATGAGTAGCGAGATGTGGGTGAGAATCCCACAGGCCGTAAACCCAAGGTTTCCAGGGGAAGGTTCGTCCGCCCTGGGTTAGTCGGGACCTAAGCTGAGGCCGAAAGGCGTAGGTGATGGACAACAGGTTGATATTCCTGTACTACCGATAACCGTTTGAGAGATGGGATGACACAGTAGGATAAGCTAAGCACACTGTTGGTTATGTGTGCCCAAGCATTGAGGCAGTCAGAGTAGGTAAATCCGCTTTGATAATGCTGGGATGTGATGGGGAGCGAAATTTAGTAGCGAAGTAGCTGATTTCACACTGTCAAGAAAAGTCTCTATCGAGGTTAAAGGTACCCGTACCGCAAACCGACACAGGTGGGTGAGGAGAGTATCCTAAGGCCCGCGAGAGAACTGTTGTTAAGGAACTCGGCAAAATGACCCCGTAACTTAGGGATAAGGGGTGCCACCATCCGGTGGCCGCAGAGAATAGGCCCAAGCGACTGTTTACCAAAAACATAGGTTTCTGCTAAGTCGCAAGACGATGTATAGGAGCTGACGCCTGCCCGGTGCTGGAAGGTTAAGGGGATCTGTTAGAGCAATCGAAGCAGTGAACTTAAGCCCCAGTAAACGGCGGCCGTAACTATAACGGTCCTAAGGTAGCGAAATTCCTTGTCGGGTAAGTTCCGACCCGCACGAAAGGCGTAACGATTTGGGCACTGTCTCAACAACAGACTCGGTGAAATTGTAATTCCGGTGAAGATGCCGGATACCTGCGACAGGACGGAAAGACCCCATGGAGCTTTACTGTAGCTTGACATTGGGTCTTGGTACTACATGTACAGGATAGGTGGGAGGCTTTGAAACCAGGACGCCAGTTTTGGCGGAGCCATCCTTGGGATACCACCCTTGTAGTACTGGGACTCTAACCATAGGCCATGAATCTGGTCTTGGGACACTGTCAGGTGGGCAGTTTGACTGGGGCGGTCGCCTCCCAAAAGGTAACGGAGGCGCTCAAAGGTTCTCTCAGTACGGTCGGAAATCGTACGTAGAGTGTAAAGGCAAAAGAGAGCTTGATTGCAAGACATACAGGTCGAGCAAGGATGAAAATCGGACTTAGTGATCCGGTGGTTCTGCGTGGAAGGGCCATCGCTCAACGGATAAAAGCTACCCTGGGGATAACAGGCTTATCTCCCCCAAGAGTCCACATCGACGGGGAGGTTTGGCACCTCGATGTCGGCTCATCACATCCTGGGGCTGTAGTAGGTCCCAAGGGTTGGGCTGTTCGCCCATTAAAGTGGTACGCGAGCTGGGTTCAGAACGTCGTGAGACAGTTCGGTCCCTATCCGTCGCAGGCGTAGGAAATTTGAGAAGACCTGTCCTTAGTACGAGAGGACCGGGATGGACGTACCTCTGGTGTACCAGTTGTTCTGCCAAGGGCATGGCTGGGTAGCTATGTACGGAATGGATAAGCGCTGAAAGCATCTAAGCGCGAAGCCAACTTCAAGATAAGATTTCCCACCGCAAGGGTAAGACCCCAGAAAGACTATCTGGTTGATAGGTCGAAGGTGTAAGTGCAGCAATGTATTTAGCTTATCGATACTAATAGGTCGAGGACTTGACCAAATTATTTGATGTTCATTCAGTAAAATATATGTGTAGTTTTTAGAGTGTTAACTCTATGTAAAGTACTAACTTCAATTAATATGGTATATATCATAAAAAACAATTACTATTTAGTACTTTAAAACTATTGACATTTAAAAATAAAGATGTTAATATAATACTTGTCTTATAAATAGGCAATATGTGGTTATAATAGCAAAGAGGATACACCTGTTCCCATTCCGAACACAGAAGTTAAGCTCTTTAGCGCTGATGGTACTTGGTGGGAAACTGCCTGGGAGAGTAGGACATAGCCACGTGGATATTCCAAGGTAGCTCAACGGTGGAGCAACCGGCTGTTAACCGGTAGGCTGTGGGTTCGAGCCCCACCCTTGGAGCCAAAAAAGCCGAAGTGGCGGAACTGGCAGACGCACAGGACTTAAAATCCTGCGGGACTTACCTCTCGTACCGGTTCGATTCCGGTCTTCGGCACTTATAAAACAATATCGCGGAGTGGAGCAGTTGGCAGCTCGTCGGGCTCATAACCCGAAGGTCGTAGGTTCGAGTCCTGCCTCCGCAACCATTAAAATATTAAAATGGCTCGTTGGTCAAGAGGTTAAGACACCGCCCTTTCACGGCGGTAACAGGGGTTCAATTCCCCTACGAGTCACCAATTAAATATGCGGGTGTAGCTCAATGGTAGAGTTCTGGCCTTCCAAGCCAGCTGTGAGGGTTCGATCCCCTTCACCCGCTCCAAAAATGGGACCATAGCTCAGCTGGGAGAGCACCTGCCTTACAAGCAGGGGGTCACAGGTTCGAGCCCTGTTGGTCCCACCATTTGCGGCCTGGTAGTTCAGTTGGTTAGAATGCCAGCCTGTCACGCTGGAGGTCGAGGGTTCGAACCCCTTCCAGGTCGCCAAAACAAAAAATGCTGGTGTGGCTCAACGGTAGAGCAGCTGACTTGTAATCAGCAGGTTGTAGGTTCGATTCCTATCACCAGCTCCATGTAAAATTAATACGGAGGATTTCCCGAGCGGCCAAAGGGGGCAGACTGTAAATCTGTTGTCATCGACTTCGGTGGTTCGAATCCACCATCCTCCACCAAAAAAAATGCGCGGATGTGGCGGAATTGGCAGACGCACTAGACTTAGGATCTAGCGCCATTGGCGTGGGGGTTCGACTCCCTTCATCCGCACCATTTTTATTTAATTTGTACATATATAATTGTGGGTGCATAGCTCAGCTGGATAGAGCAACGCCCTTCTAAGGCGTGTGTCCGGGGTTCGAATCCCTGTGCGCTCACCACATATATTGGGGATTAGCCAAGTCGGTAAGGCACATGACTTTGACTCATGTATGCGTAGGTTCGAGTCCTGCATCCCCAGCCATTAAAATTAGGTTCATTAGCTCAGCTGGCAGAGCACCTGACTCTTAATCAGGGTGTCCCGAGTTCGATCCTCGGATGAATCATTGTGAAGTAGAATATGGAGAGGTGTCCGAGTGGTTTAAGGAGCTGGTCTTGAAAACCAGTGACTTCGAAAGGGGCCGTGGGTTCGAATCCCACCCTCTCCGCCAAATGCCCAGATAGCTCAGTCGGTAGAGCAGGGGACTGAAAATCCCCGTGTCGGTGGTTCGATTCCGCCTCTGGGCACCAAAATATGGCGGTATAGCTTAGTTGGCTAGAGCGTTCGGTTCATACCCGAAAGGTCATAGGTTCGACTCCTATTACCGCTACTAAAATTTAATGTGGGCCATTAGCTCAGTTGGTTAGAGCGCCCGGCTCATAACCGGTAGGTCTGGGGTTCGAGTCCCTGATGGCCCACCACATTAAATTAAGCAAATAACTTCGAGGTGTAGCGCAGTTTGGTAGCGCACATGGTTTGGGACCATGGGGCCGGGGGTTCGAGTCCCTTCACCTCGACCAATTAAGGTGGGTATAGCTCAGTTGGTTAGAGCGCCAGATTGTGGCTCTGGAGGTCGTGAGTTCGACTCTCATTATCCACCCCAACTAATATGGTCTATTAGCTCAGTCGGTAGAGCACCTGACTTTTAATCAGGGTGTCCCGCGTTCGAGTCGCGGATAGATCACCAAAAGGCGGCGACATAGCCAAGTGGTAAGGCAGTGGACTGCAACTCCTTGATCCCCAGTTCGAATCTGGGTGTCGCCTCCAATATATTCCAAGGTAGCTCAACGGTGGAGCAACCGGCTGTTAACCGGTAGGCTGTGGGTTCGAGCCCCACCCTTGGAGCCAAAAAAGCCGAAGTGGCGGAACTGGCAGACGCACAGGACTTAAAATCCTGCGGGACTTACCTCTCGTACCGGTTCGATTCCGGTCTTCGGCACTTATAAAACAATATCGCGGAGTGGAGCAGTTGGCAGCTCGTCGGGCTCATAACCCGAAGGTCGTAGGTTCGAGTCCTGCCTCCGCAACCATTAAAATATTAAAATGGCTCGTTGGTCAAGAGGTTAAGACACCGCCCTTTCACGGCGGTAACAGGGGTTCAATTCCCCTACGAGTCACCAATTAAATATGCGGGTGTAGCTCAATGGTAGAGTTCTGGCCTTCCAAGCCAGCTGTGAGGGTTCGATCCCCTTCACCCGCTCCAAAAATGGGACCATAGCTCAGCTGGGAGAGCACCTGCCTTACAAGCAGGGGGTCACAGGTTCGAGCCCTGTTGGTCCCACCATTTGCGGCCTGGTAGTTCAGTTGGTTAGAATGCCAGCCTGTCACGCTGGAGGTCGAGGGTTCGAACCCCTTCCAGGTCGCCAAAACAAAAAATGCTGGTGTGGCTCAACGGTAGAGCAGCTGACTTGTAATCAGCAGGTTGTAGGTTCGATTCCTATCACCAGCTCCATGTAAAATTAATACGGAGGATTTCCCGAGCGGCCAAAGGGGGCAGACTGTAAATCTGTTGTCATCGACTTCGGTGGTTCGAATCCACCATCCTCCACCAAAAAAATGCGCGGATGTGGCGGAATTGGCAGACGCACTAGACTTAGGATCTAGCGCCATTGGCGTGGGGGTTCGACTCCCTTCATCCGCACCATTTTTTATTCAATTTAATAAACGAGCGGGAATAGTTCAGTGGTAGAGCGCAACCTTGCCAAGGTTGAAGTCGCGAGTTCGAATCTCGTTTCCCGCTCCAAATTTTGTGTTTATATTGTAATGTGGGTGCATAGCTCAGCTGGATAGAGCAACGCCCTTCTAAGGCGTGTGTCCGGGGTTCGAATCCCTGTGCGCTCACCACATATATATTGGGGATTAGCCAAGTCGGTAAGGCACATGACTTTGACTCATGTATGCGTAGGTTCGAGTCCTGCATCCCCAGCCAAATAACATGGTCTATTAGCTCAGTCGGTAGAGCACCTGACTTTTAATCAGGGTGTCCCGCGTTCGAGTCGCGGATAGATCACCAATGGAGAGGTGTCCGAGTGGTTTAAGGAGCTGGTCTTGAAAACCAGTGACTTCGAAAGGGGCCGTGGGTTCGAATCCCACCCTCTCCGCCAGATGCCCAGATAGCTCAGTCGGTAGAGCAGGGGACTGAAAATCCCCGTGTCGGTGGTTCGATTCCGCCTCTGGGCACCAAAGTATGGCGGTATAGCTTAGTTGGCTAGAGCGTTCGGTTCATACCCGAAAGGTCATAGGTTCGACTCCTATTACCGCTACTAAAATTTAATGTGGGCCATTAGCTCAGTTGGTTAGAGCGCCCGGCTCATAACCGGTAGGTCTGGGGTTCGAGTCCCTGATGGCCCACCACATTAAATTATGAATACATGGTGGGTATAGCTCAGTTGGTTAGAGCGCCAGATTGTGGCTCTGGAGGTCGTGAGTTCGACTCTCATTATCCACCCCAACTAATATGGTCTATTAGCTCAGTCGGTAGAGCACCTGACTTTTAATCAGGGTGTCCCGCGTTCGAGTCGCGGATAGATCACCAAAAAGGTGGCGACATAGCCAAGTGGTAAGGCAGTGGACTGCAACTCCTTGATCCCCAGTTCGAATCTGGGTGTCGCCTCCAATAAAACATGCGCTCATAGCTCAACTGGATAGAGTGTCTGACTACGAATCAGAAGGTTAGGGGTTCGAGTCCCTTTGGGCGCACCATATAAACATCGAGGGATTATAGCTCAGCTGGGAGAGCACCTGCCTTACAAGCAGGGGGTCACAGGTTCGAGCCCTGTTAATCCCACCAGTGCAAACCTCTAGTAATTTTACTAGAGGTTTTATTTTTGATTAAAAAAGTTTTTATATTTAGGAGGTAAGAAACTTGTATATAATAATAGGAAATGAAATAGTTGATAGCGAAGAACTAAAATTAACTATAGATAAAAATAGCAAATTTAAAGTTGAAAAAGATTTAAGTAAAAGTACAAAAAGGGAAGATGTAATTGCATATCAGTTGAGTATAGATTTGAATTACTTAGATACTATTATAAGCGAACAATATGATTCTGTTAACTTATCTGATGAAGAAAAATTTGATGAATATATGACTTTATCTGATGAACTTGCACTAGATTTAGAAGAATTTATGCCAAAATACACAATAATAAATGCTAGAGCATATAAATTAGATGAGGTAGATGGAGTCGTAAAAATAATCTTGGCTATAGCTTATGCGGATTTAGGTCATTTAAAACTTTCAGATGTAGTGAAGAGGGTATCTAGACAAATAGATTAGGGTATGAACGATATTAAAAAAATATATAAAATCTTACGTAAAGATGAAAATAATTATGTAAACATAAGAAAAAACAGTATAAAATCAAGTCAATTGTAGAAATTTTCACATAAATTTGCCTGAAATTCCATAAAAAATGCCTTAATTTTAGTGAGGTAAATTGAGTTTACACAGTCTAAAAATTACTTATATTTATAAATTTATCTTATTAATTAAGGAACTTGCTTAAACATCTTCAAAAATAAAGTATTTTAGTCTATAATCTTTAATATTACACAAACAATAAAGGAGAAGAATAGAGTATGCTTAAAAAGTTTAATAAAATACTAGTAGCTAATAGAGGCGAAATAGCTATAAGAATATTTAGAGCCTGTTCAGAATTGGGGATAAAAAGTGTTGGTATATATAGTAAAGAAGATAAATATGGATTATTTAGAACAAAAGCAGACGAATCATATTTGATAGGGGAAGGCAAAGGGCCAATAGATGCGTATCTAGACATGGATGGGATAATTGACTTGGCGAAGAGAAAAAAAGTTGACGCGATACATCCAGGATATGGTTTTCTAGCAGAGAATGCAGAGTTTGCTCGTAAATGTGAAGAGAATGGAATTACTTTTATAGGGCCATCATCTAAAGTAATGAATATGATGGGAGATAAGATAAACTCTAAGAAAATCGCAAAAGAAGTTAATGTTCAAACTATACCAGGTGTAGAAAAAGCAATAAAGAGTACTGAAGAAGCAAAAGAAGTTGCAAATAAAATAGGTTATCCTGTTATGATAAAAGCATCTAATGGTGGTGGCGGTAGAGGGATGAGAATTGTACACCGCGAAGAAGACTTAGAGATTGAATATGAAACTGCTTGTAGCGAATCAAGAAAAGCTTTTGGAGAGGATATCATATTTATAGAAAAATATATAGCTGATCCAAAACATATAGAAGTTCAAATATTAGGAGATAACTATGGAAATATAGTTCACTTGTACGAAAGAGACTGTTCAGTTCAAAGAAGACATCAAAAAATAATAGAATATGCACCAGCTTTTTCATTAGATGATAAAGTAAGACAAGAAATATGTGAAGATGCAGTCAAATTATCAAAGCATGTAGGCTATGCTAATGCAGGAACATTAGAATTCTTAGTAGATGCAAATGGCGGACATTATTTTATAGAGATGAACACAAGAGTACAGGTTGAACATACTGTAACAGAGATGGTTACAGGAATAGATATAGTTCAAAGTCAAATACTAATAGCTCAAGGTTATAGTTTAGATAGTGAAGAAATCAATATAAAATCACAAGATGATGTAGAAATAAGAGGGTATTCTATTCAATGTAGAATAACTACAGAAGACCCTAAGAATAAATTCATGCCTGATACAGGGAAAATTCAAGTGTATAGAACTGGTTCAGGATTTGGTATAAGACTAGATGGTGGAAATGGATTTACAGGTGCAAATATAAGTCCTCACTATGATAGTTTACTAGTTAAAACAATTTCTTGGGATAGAACATTCCAAGGAGCAATAAATAAAACTATAAGATCAGTAAAAGAGCTTAGAGTTAGAGGAGTTAAAACTAATGTAGGATTCTTAGTTAATGTTTTAAATAATCCTATATTCTCAAATGGTAAATGTAGCACTAAGTTTATAGATGAAAATCCAGATTTATTTGAAATAACAGAAAGTAAAGACAGAGGAACAAAATTACTTCAATTCATAGGGGATGTAATTGTAAATGATAATGCTTGTAAAGAAAAACCATTATTTGATGCATTACATGACCCAAGAATGGATAAAGATGGCTCAAAGGCAGAAGGAAGTAAAATACTTTTTGATAAGTTAGGTAAATCTGCATATATAGAAAAGATAAAAAATGATAAGAAATTATTGCTAACAGATACAACAATGAGAGATGCACATCAATCATTATTAGCAACAAGAATAAGAACATATGATTTATTAAAAGCTGCTCAGCCAACAGAAAAATATCAAAAAGATTTATTCTCACTTGAAATGTGGGGTGGAGCTACTTATGATGTTGCATATAGATTTTTAAAAGAATCACCTTGGCGTAGATTACAAAAGCTAAGAGAAGAAATACCAAGTATAATGTTCCAAATGTTGCTTAGAGCATCAAATGGAGTTGGATATAAAAATTATCCAGATAATGTAATAGAAGAATTTACAAAAGAATCTGCTAAACAAGGTATAGATGTATTTAGAATATTTGACTCATTAAACTGGGTTGAAAATATGAAGCCATCTATAAATACAGCTTTAGAAACTGGAAAAATTGTTGAAGCAACTATGTGTTATACAGGTGATATACTAGATAAAACTAAAACTAAATATAATCTAGAATATTATATTAAGATGGCACAAGAATTAGAAAGTTTAGGAGCAGATATAATAGCAATAAAAGATATGTCAGGACTTCTTAAACCATATTCAGCTTACACTCTAGTTAAAGAGTTAAAGAAAAATATAAAAGCACCAATACATTTACACACTCATGATACAAGTGGAAATGGTGTAGCAACTTGTTTAATGGCATCAGAAGCTGGAGTAGATATAATTGATGCTGCATTAGAATCTATGGCAGGACTTACAAGTCAACCATCACTTAATGCTATAGTAGAGGCTCTTAAAAATACAGAAAGAGATACAGGTATAGATTTATTTGGATATGATGAGTTAGGAAAATATTATAAGGACTTAAGAAAAGTTTATAGCAAATTTGAAAGTGACTTAACTAACTCTTGTGCAGAAATATATAATTTTGAAATACCAGGTGGTCAATATACAAACTTAAAACCTCAAGCTGATAGTTTAGGATTAGTTAATAGATTTGACGAAGTTAAAGAAAAATATAAAGAAGCTAATGAAGTTGTAGGGGATATAATAAAAGTAACTCCATCTTCAAAGGTTGTAGGAGACTTAGCTATCTTTATGACTAAAAATAAATTAGATAAAGACAATATAATTGAAGAAGGTAAAAACTTATCATTCCCAGATTCTGTTGTGGACTACTGTAAAGGTATGATTGGTCAACCAGAAGGTGGAATACCAAAAGATTTACAAGAAGTAGTTTTAAAAGGCGAAGAAGCTATTACAATAAGACCTGGTTCATTATTACCAGCAGAAGATTTTGATGAAATAGCTAAATATCTAGATGAAAAATATGACATAAATGCTAATATAAGAAATGTTATAAGTTATGCTTTATATCCAAAAGTTTATGAGGATTATATCAAACATTTACAACACTATAATGATATATCTAAACTTGAAAGTGATGTATTCTTCTATGGTTTAAATAAAAATGAAGAATGTGAAGTAGAGATAGAAGAAGGTAAAGTATTAACAATAAGATTAGTTGAAATCGGTGAAGTTAAGGAAAATGGATTTAGAACTATAGGATTTGAATTGAATGGAATGGTTAGAGAAGTAGAAATAAAAGATAGAAATTTCTCTGGAAAAATTAATAATGTTGAGAAAGCTGATATGAATGACCCTCTTCAAATTGGAGCAAGTATACCAGGAAAAGTTATAAAAATAATGGTTAAAGAAGAAGATGAAGTAAAAGCCAATCAACCACTAATAGTTATAGAAGCTATGAAAATGGAGACTATAATAGTTGCCAAGACTGATGGAGTAATTAAGTCAATCAAAGTAAAAGAAGATGATATGGTTGAAGATAAACAATTATTAATGATAATGAAATAATTGAATTAAGATAATTAAAAAAACACTCTAAAACATTTAATAAAAAATGTTTTAGAGTGTTTTTATTTATTTAAATTAAATTTTTGTTAAAAAAAAGAGGAAAATTACATCCATATGTAGAAATAAAGCTAGTAAGGAAAATGTTATCTAAAAATTCTAAAAATAATAAACATTTTCTGGACTATTTCTTAGGAAATAACAGCTAAGAGAAAATACATAAATTTAAAAGGTGGGTGCTTATATGAAGGTTTATGATAGTAAAATGTTGAGAAATGTAGCGGTATTAGGACATAGCGGATGTGGAAAAACAAATCTAATCGAAACTATAGCTTACACAGCAAACACTAATAAGATACCTAAATTAACAGACAAGGTAAATATGACTTATAGTATGGGATTAATACCTATAGAGTATAATGATTATAAGTTTAACTTATTGGATACCCCAGGATATTTTGACTTTAGCGGAGACGTTGTATCATCTCTTAGAGCAAGTGATGCAGCAATAATAGTAATAGATGCAACAGCACCTATTCAAGTTGGTACAGAGAAATCATTGGAACTAACTGAGAGTATTCCTAAGATAATGTTTATAAATAAAATAGATAATGAAAAAGCAAGATATAAAGACGCAATAGCAATGTTAAGAGAAAAGTACAACAATAAGATAGTTCCTATGATAAGTCCTATATATAAAGATAAAAATTTTGTAAAGTTACATAATGTATTTGAAAACATAGATGACTTAGAAGGTGAATTCAAGGAACAAGCTATGAGTGTTAAAGAAGCATTAATGGAACTTATAGCAGAAACAGATGACCAAATATTAGATAAATATTTTAATGGTGAAGAGTTAACTACAGAAGAAATACAAAAAGGTATTGTTATAGGGATACAAAGAGGTGATATTATACCTGTAATATGTGGTTCAACTATAAATAATATAGGAACAAAAGAAATATTAGATACTATATCAAATTACCTAGAACCTATTTTTACAGAAGAAAGCAAACCATTTAGAGGATTAGTATTTAAGACTATGGTTGACCCATTTGTTGGTAAAATGTCATATATAAAAATTACTGAAGGTGTACTTTCTAAAGATAAAGATGTCTTTAATATAAATAAAAGTGTAAAGGAAAAGATAGCTAATATATATACATTAAAAAATAGTGAATTAGTGGAAGTAGAAAAAGCTAAAGCTGGAGATATAGTAGTTGTAACTAAAATTAATTCTCTAAAAACAGGAGACACTATATCTACAGATAAAGATGCAGAAGCTTTAGAAAATATAGATTTCCCTAAACCACAGATATACTATGCAGTAACACCTAAGAATAAAGGTGATGAAGAAAAAGTAGCATCTGTATTAAATAAACTAGTAGAAGAAGACCCTACATTACATTCTTATAGAAATACAGAGACAAAACAAGCCCTTTTAGGAGGACAAGGAGAACTTCATATAAAAACAATTAAAAATAAAATGAAAGATAAATTTGGTGTTGATGTTGAATTAAATGACCTTAAAGTTCCTTATAGAGAAACTATAAAAGGAACAGCAGATGTACAAGGAAAACATAAAAAGCAATCAGGTGGTCATGGTCAATATGGAGATGTAAAAATAAGATTTGAAAGATGTGAATCTGATTTTGAATTTACAGAAGAAATATTTGGTGGGTCTGTACCAAAACAATATATACCTGCAGTTGAAAAAGGTCTAAAAGACTCTATGCAAAAAGGTGTATTAGCTGGTTATCCTGTTACAAATATAAAGGCTACACTTTATGATGGTTCATATCATGATGTAGACTCTTCTGAAATGGCTTTTAAGATGGCAGCGAGTGCCGCATTTAAAAAAGGTATGGAAGAAGCACATCCAATACTACTAGAACCTATAATGAAGCTGAAGATAACTGTACCAGAAGAATATATGGGAGATGTTATGGGTGATATAAATAAGAGAAGAGGAAAAATATTTGGAATGGAGCCAGATAATAAAGGGAAACAAATAATATTTGCAGAAGCTCCACAGGCAGAGACATTTAAATATGCAATAGATTTAAGAGCAATGACACAAGGTAGAGGATACTTTGAAATGGAATTAGCAAAATATGGAGAGGTACCATCACAATTTGCAGAAAAAATAATTGGGTTAGCTACTGCAAAATAATAGGTAAAATAGAATAATAAATAATTAATAGTATACTATTAAAAATATTTTTAGGATTTGAACTAGGTATAAGTTTATTTTATGTAAGCATATACCTAGTTTTTGTATTTTATTATTATTATTTTTTAGAAATGTTTAATAATAAAGGTGAGAAGGTATATCTAAAATATAAAACATTTAATAATAAATCAAAATTTTAATGTTTGGTTATCATAAATGTAATTAATAAAACTTTATAATTGATAAAGAGGTAAATTCATGTTTAAATTGTTATAAAAAATATAAAATTATGTAATTTAGGGCTTTAAAAATTTAAATAATAGGTGTAAAATAGTAGTCAAAGAAAGTCAAAAATTAAAAGGCGTGTGGTGATATTAATGGCAACTATGACAGATATAATTGAAAAATTTATTAAAGATTTGATGGAAGAGGATAATAGCATACAAATTCAAAGAAATGAACTAGCAAACTTGTTTAGTTGTGCACCATCACAAATAAATTATGTCTTAACAACAAGATTTACAATAGATAAAGGGTATTATATTGAAAGTAAAAAAGGTGGCGGAGGATATGTTCAAATAGAAAAAATACGAAAAAGTAAAGATGGACATATTAGAGAATTATTAAATGAAAAAATAGGAAGTCAAATATCATATAAAAAAGCAAAAGAATTATTGGAAAGTTTGAGAGAGTCAGGCTTAATTAGTGAAAGAGAACTAAAATTAATATTATATGCAATAGATGATAAATCATTATGTATGCCAGTATATGAATTAAAAGAGAAGGTAAGGTCTAATATTCTAAAGAATATAATAATAGGATTATTTAGTATAGAGGAGTGATAATTTATGCTATGTCAAAAATGTAATAAGAATAAAGCATCCGTATATTATAATAAGATAGTCAATGGAGAGAAGACAGAAATGTACCTATGTAGTGAATGTGCAAAAGAGAACACAGAAATGAATTTTAATTTAGATATGCCTTTTTCAATGATGGATATATTTTCTAACTTAGGATTTCAACCTAAAAAAGAACTTGAAGAGAAGTTAGTTTGTCCAAATTGTAATATGACTTATAGCGAATTTAAGAATAATGGAAGGTTTGGATGCAGTGAATGCTACAATGCATTCAGTAGCCAAGTAAATCCAATGCTCCAAAATATACATGGACACATAGAGCATACAGGTAAGGCACCTAAAAAATCTTTTTACAAGATAAGTGTAGAAAATGAGATTAAAGAATTAAAAGAAGATTTAGATAGAGCTATAAAAAATGAAGAGTATGAATTGGCTGCTCAATTTAGAGATAAAATTAAATATTTAAAAGGTTCTATTGACTAAGATTGGAGTGATATTATGAGAGAGAACATAGTCATGAAATCAAGAGTTAGGCTAGCTAGAAACTTAAATAATTATCCTTTTCCAAATAGATTAGATAAAGAAAGTGCTATGGAAATAATAGAAAAAGTAAAAAATGTATTTATGAATTCTAGTTTAGAGCAAAAAGAAGAATTTGATTTTTATAAAATTGAAGATTTAGATAAATCTAAGAAAATGCTTATGGTTGAAGAACATATAATAAGCCCAGATTTAGCAGAGAATGATAAAAGTGCAGTTATAGTAAAAAAAGATAAAACTGTAAGCATAATGATAAATGAAGAAGACCATATAAGAATACAAACTATGTGTGATGATTTAAATTTAGAATATGTATATAACATAGCAAATGAGATAGATGATTTGTTAGAATCAAGTTTAGAATATGCATTCAGCACAAAGTTAGGTTATCTTACATCTTGTCCAACTAATACAGGAACAGGAATGAGAGCTTCTGTGATGATGCATTTACCAGCATTAAGTCAATTGGGATATATGGATGAACTTTATAAAATATCCTCACAAATAGGCATAGCTATAAGAGGTATATATGGAGAACGAACAGAAGCATTAGGAAACATATATCAAATATCCAATCAACTTACACTTGGAAGAACAGAGTCTAATATTATAGAGAATGTAAGTGGTCTTACAAAAGATGCAATATCAAAAGAAATAAAAGCCAGAGAAATATTGCAAAAAAAATTAGGTATAAAATTAGAAGATAAAATATTTAGGTCAATAGGAACACTTGAAAACTCAAGAGTAATGAGTAGTTCAGAGGCTATGAGCCATCTATCAAATATAAAAATGGGGATAGAAATGAACTATATAGATAAACTAGATTTAAAGGCGATAGAACAACTTATGATAGGTATACAACCAGCACATCAGTCAATAATGTATAAGAGTGATGATGTTGAGAATAGAGATATAAATAGAGCAACATACATTAGAGAAACTTTGGAGAAATTAAGAGGAGGGATGAATTATGAACTTCAATAGATTTACACAAAGAGCTAAGAAGGCAATTGATTTAGCATTTGAATCTGCCAAAGCCTTAGGGCATAATATTGTTGGGAGTGAACATATACTTTTAGGTCTTTTAAGAGAAGAAGAAGGTATAGCTGCTAAAGTTCTAAGTAAAGTTGGATTTACAGAGGCTTATTTAGAAGGTAAAATAATTGATATGGAAGGTAAAGGAGACGGAATTCCAGAAGACATAGTATTAAGCCCAAGAAGTAAACAGATACTTGAACTGTCAGGTATGTTTGCAAACAAATTAAAAACAAATTATATTGGGACTGAACATATACTATTATCTATTATTCAAGAAGGAGAAGGAATTGCTAATAAGATTTTAAATTATGCAGGAGTAAATGATAGAACTCTTGCCCAATTAACAATTGATATGATGGGTATTAGTGATAAAAATCAATATAAACCAGAAAATAGTTACACGGGCAACCAGAATCAAGTAGAGTCAAAGGTGCTTGATAAGTATGGAAGAAATCTTACACTATATGCAAAACAGAATAAAATAGACCCTGTAATAGGTAGAGAGAAAGAAATACAAAGAGTAATACAAATACTAAGTAGAAGAACAAAAAATAATCCAGTATTAATAGGAGACCCAGGAGTAGGTAAAACAGCTATAGCTGAAGGTTTAGCAACAAATATAGCCCTAGGAAATGTTCCAGAAACGTTAAAAAATAAAACTTTATATTCTTTAGAGATGGGTTCATTATTAGCTGGTGCTAAGTATAGAGGAGAATTTGAAGAGAGAATCAAAGAAGTTGTAGATGAAGTTATTAAAAATGGAAATATAATTTTATTTATAGATGAAATGCATACAATAATAGGAGCTGGCTCTACAGGAGAAGGTTCTATAGATGCATCAAATATATTAAAGCCAGCTTTAGCAAGAGGAGAAATACAAGTTATAGGTGCAACAACAATTGATGAATATAGAAAGCATGTTGAAAAAGATTCTGCATTAGAAAGAAGATTCCAACCAGTTATGGTGGATGAACCAAGTAAAGAAGACTCAATAAAAATATTAGAAGGATTAAGAGATAAATATGAAGCTCATCACAAAGTTAAAATAACTGACGATGCTATAAAATCAGCTGTAGAATTATCAACTAGATATATATCAGACAGATATCTACCAGATAAAGCGATAGACTTGATTGATGAAGCTGCATCAAAAGTAAGATTAAAGGAAAATACACCTCCTTCAGAAATAAAGAAATTAGAACTAGAAATAGAAAACATAGACAAAGAAAAAGAAGAAGCAGTGAGATGTCAAGACTTTGAGAAAGCAGCAAAAATAAGAGATGAACAAGGTCTACTTAAAAAACAATTAGAAGACGTAAGAGAAAGATGGAATAAATCATCTAAACATTCTGATTTAGTTGATGGAGAAGTTATTGCTGAAGTAGTTGGCTTATGGACAGGGATACCTGTTAATAAAATTCTTGAAGAAGAAGCTGATAGACTTCTAAGACTTGAAGAAATATTACACAATAGAGTAATAGGGCAAGAACAAGCAGTAAAATCTATCTCAAAGGCAATAAGAAGGTCAAGAGCAGGTCTTAAAGACCCTAATAGACCAATTGGTTCATTTTTATTTTTAGGTCCTACAGGAGTCGGTAAAACAGAATTATCTAAGGCATTGGCAGAAGTACAGTTTGGAGATGAAAATCAAATAATAAGAATAGATATGTCTGAATATATGGAAAAACATGCTGTATCAAGAATGATAGGTTCGCCTCCAGGTTATGTTGGTCATGATGAAGGTGGTCAATTAACTGAGAAAGTAAGAAGAAATCCATATTCAGTTATTTTATTTGATGAGATAGAAAAAGCTCACCCAGATGTATTTAATATTTTGTTACAAATTTTAGATGATGGTAGATTGACTGACTCAAAAGGAAGAACTGTAGATTTTAAGAATACTATCATAATAATGACATCAAATGTCGGAGCATCTACGATTGGCAGACAAAAAACTTTAGGTTTTAGTATTGCTAAAGGAGACGAAGAAGAAAAGTCTCAATATGAAAAAATGAAAGAAAATATAATGGGTGAATTAAAACAGAGATTCAGACCCGAGTTTTTGAACAGAATAGATGATATAATTGTTTTCCATTCATTAAATGAAAATCACATATCAAAAATAATACTTTTAATGGTGGCTAAGTTACAAGAAAGACTAAAAGAAATGGATATAAAATTAGAAATGAGTGACGAAGCTGTTAAATTAATTTCTAAATCTGGATTTGATTTAGAATATGGAGCAAGACCTCTTAAAAGAGCTTTACAAAAAGATTTAGAAGATGAATTATCTGAAGCAATCTTAAAGGGTGATGTTAAAAAGGGAAGCACTGTAGTAGCAAAGGTAAAAGATGACAAAATAGTTTTTGAAACTAAATAATTTAATAGAGTTGCATTTTAAAATCTTGCATATACAAGTTTTAGAGATTAAACAGAATTTTAAGGGCAATGAATCTATAATAATTCATTGCCCTTAATTATTTTATTTAATCTTTACATATTGTCTTTCACATATGCTAAAATTATAGTATAGAATAATAAATTAAGGATGATAAAAGTATGGCAAAAATAAAAACAAAATATGTATGTCAATCTTGTGGATATGAAACAGCTAAATGGCTGGGAAAATGTCCTGAGTGTACAAAGTGGAACACATTTGTAGAAGAAGTAGACCAAAAAAGCACCAAAAAAGAGGTCTTTATAATAGATAAATCTTCATCTAAACCAGTTAGCATAAATTCAATAGAAAGCAAAGAAGAAGAGAGATTTACAACAGATATAAATGAATTAGATAGAGTACTAGGAGGCGGTATAGTTAAAGGCTCTTTAGTACTTGTTGGTGGAGACCCTGGTATAGGTAAGTCAACACTTTTAATACAAGTTTCTAGTAATGTTGCGAATTTAGGAAAAACTGTTTTATATATAACTGGGGAAGAATCAGAATCTCAAATAAAAATGAGAGCTAAAAGATTAGGAATTAACTCAGAAAATTTATATATATTTGCTGAAAACAATTTAAGTATAATTGAATCTTATTTAGAAAGTGTAAATCCAGAATTAATAATTCTAGACTCAATTCAAACTGTCTTTAGTCCAGAAATATCCTCGGCACCAGGAACTGTCAGCCAAATTAAAGAAGGTACTTCAAAATTCATGAAAATTTCTAAGAAAATGGGTATTTCAACATTCATAGTTGGTCATGTGACAAAAGAAGGTTCACTAGCAGGACCAAAATTATTAGAGCATATGGTTGATACTGTTCTATATTTTGAAGGTGAAAGATATAATACTTATAGATTAGTAAGAGCTGTTAAAAATAGATTTGGCTCAACAAATGAACTTGGAGTATTTGAAATGAGAGATTTAGGATTAGTAGAGCTTGATAATCCATCTAAAATCTTGATATCTGAAAAACCAAAAGATGTAGCAGGTTCAGTAATAATATCTACTGTAGAAGGTACGAGACCAATGTTACTTGAATTACAGGCACTAGTTTCGCCTACAAGTTTTGGTATACCAAAAAGAACCTCTACAGGAGTAGACTATAATAGAGTAGGTATGTTATTAGCAGTATTAGAAAAACGTGTTGGATTGCAAATACAAAATCAAGATGTCTATATAAACATAGTTGGAGGAATAAAGATAAATGAACCTTCAATTGATTTAGGCATAGCTATTTCTGTAGCATCTAGTTTTAGAAATATACCTATAGATGAAGATATAGCTGTTACAGGAGAAGTGGGTCTTACAGGAGAAGTTAGGGCAGTAAGCTTTATAGAAAAGAGAATAGCTGAATGTAAAAAACTTGGATTTAAAAAGATAGTAGTTCCTAGAAGTAATTATGATGTTGTAAAAGACACCAAAGGTATAGAAATATGGCCAGTAGATAACTTAAGACAAGCTATAAATATAGTACTTGGGAGGAATCAATAAATATGGAGAATTTTCTAGATAATAAAAATATGCTATATGCATTAAAAATGATATCTCCTGGAACTCCGCTTAGATTAGGTCTAAACAATGTACTAAGAGCTAAGACAGGTGGATTGATTGTAATTGCAACTAACGAAGATGTAATGAAAATAGTAGATGGTGGATTTGCTATAAATGCAGAATATTCACCATCATATCTATATGAATTAGCTAAAATGGACGGAGCTATAGTTTTAAGTAGCGATATAAAAAAAATACTATTTGCTAATGCGCAACTTATACCAGATTATTTTATAGAAACATCAGAAACAGGAACAAGACATAGAACAGCAGAAAGAGTGGCAAAACAGACGGGTGCTATAGTCATAGGAATTTCACAAAGAAGAAATGTTATAACAGTTTATAGAGGAAATGAGAAGTATGTGGTCGAAGATATATCTAAGATATTTACTAAGGCAAATCAGGCAATACAAACTCTAGAAAAATATAAGACAGTATTAGACCAAGCTATAACAAATTTAAATGCTTTAGAGTTTAATGATTTAGTAACTATTTATGATGTTGCATTAGTCATGCAGAAGATGGAAATGGTAATGAGAGTTACCAGTATAATTGAAAAATATGTAATAGAATTGGGTGATGAAGGAACTTTAGTAAGCATGCAATTAGAAGAGTTAATGGGTACAACTAGAATAGATCAGAAATTAATATTCAAAGATTATAATAAAGAAAATACAGAAATAAAAGAACTTATGAAAAAAGTTAAAAATTTAAATTCAGAAGAACTAATAGAATTGGTTAATATGGCAAAACTATTAGGGTATAGTGGTTTTTCAGAAAGTATGGATATGCCTATAAAAACAAGAGGCTATAGAATTCTTAGTAAAATACATAGACTACCAACAGCAATAATAGAAAACTTAGTAAATTATTTTGAAAACTTCCAACAAATATTAGATGCGTCTATTGAAGAATTAGATGAAGTTGAAGGAATAGGTGAAATAAGAGCAACATATATAAAAAATGGACTCATAAAAATGAAACAATTAGTATTATTAGATAGACACATATGATGAATTTTAAATGAATTTTACTACTTTTTTCTTGAATATAATATACACTTTGGTCTATAATAGATAAGTATAACTAGGGGGTGAAGCATTGATAAGGAAAGTAACAAGGATATTGTTTATTTTACTTGGATTTACGATAGGTATAACGACCTATTTAACATTAATGAAAGATTTTGAAATATTAACATTTGGGAAAGAAACATATGGTTATATCGCAGCTGTAGTAGCGGGTATAATAATAGCCATTTTAGGATATCTTATAGAGCCATGGGTTGTAAATAGAGTAAAAGAAATTGCTAAAATAGTGGATAAAGAGTTATCAAAATATCCTCAGACTGATATATTGTTAGGGTCTATGGGTCTTATAGTAGGATTTGTGATTGCATATTTATTAAGTGGCTTAGTAAATAGAATACCAATAGTAGGTGGAATACTATCTTTACTATTATATTTATTCCTAGGATATCTTGGAATGAAAGTTGCGCTTAAAAGTAAAAATGATTTATTTAATATTGGAAAATTAGGAAGATTAGCAAATCCTATTAAAGATAAAGATAAGGACAAAGAGAACAAAAAAGATATAAAAGCAATTCCTCCAAAAGTATTAGATACGAGTGTAATAATTGATGGAAGGATAGCAGATATTTGTAAAACAGGATTTATAGAGGGAAAACTTATTATTCCTGCTTTTGTTTTAGAAGAACTGAGACATATTGCAGATTCTTCAGATGATTTAAAAAGAGTGAGAGGTAGAAGAGGTCTGGATATATTAAATATAATTCAGAAAGAATTAAATATAGAAGTTGAAATAAGTGAGAGAGACTTTGATGAAATAGCTGAAGTTGATAGTAAATTATTAAAGCTTGCTCAGGTTTTAAATGGAAAAGTTGTTACTAATGATTATAATTTAAATAAAGTTGCTCAATTCCAAGGTGTTGAAGTATTAAATATAAATGAGTTAGCTAATGCTATAAAACCAGTTGCAATACCAGGTGAAGATATGGTTGTTCAAGTGGTGAAAGAAGGAAAAGAGGCTCAACAAGGTGTTGCATATCTAGATGATGGAACTATGATAGTTGTTGATGGAGGAAGAAAACATATGAATGAGACTATAAAAGTACTTGTGACTTCTGTTCTTCAAACTCCTGCAGGTAGAATGATATTCGCAAAACCTAAAAATTAATATATTCAAAGAAACCTATAGTTTGGGCTGTTTATTTTAAATAGATGGTCCAAATTTATTTATTTATAACGACAATGTTTAATGTATTCTTAAAGATGAGGATTTAAATCAGAAAGCAGGGAGAATTTATGAGAAAAAAGATTATATCTTTCTTAGCAACATTTATCATAATATTAACATCGATTAGTCAATATAGTTTTGCAGATGATATACCGACATATGGAAAAGTAATATTTATAGATATGAATAGAACTAGTATGAGCAATATGTTAAGAATAAAATCATTGAAAAAAGAACTAGATAGTAGAGGATATATCGGTCTAATGAACATAAGAGGCGATAAAGGTAGTGATGACAGAAGGTCATATGCTAGTATGGGTGCTGGTGGAAGAGCTAATGTAGCTAATGAAGAAGATATTAATTTTGAGAGCTCAAGTAAAGATAGGGATATAGTTTTTAAATCAGCTACAGGAAAAAGCGCAAAAGGTATAAATAATTTAACCATAAATAAGTCTATAAATGAAAATTTAAACTTTGGGGAGTATGGTTCTGTATTAGGGTCATTAGGTCAAAGTTTATCTGATAATGGGTTAAGAACATCTGTGTTGGGAAATGCAGATATAATTGAAAATGGTCAGCTTATAAAAAATAGAAACTTATGTCTAGCTGCAATGGATGAGTATGGAAGAATTCCTAATGGAAACGTAGATAATATAAATAAGAAAGATTTATCTATGCCTTATGGAATATCAACTGATTATAATAAATTGATTAAAGAGACTAAAGAAGCTTACAAAAATAATGATGTAGTTTTTGTAGAGCTTGGAGATACATATAGATTAGATTTATATAAACCAAACCTAACCGAAAAAACATATGGTAACATGAAAAATATCATAGAAAAAAATATAGATGTATACTTAAAAAATGTATTTTCTATGGTTGGAGAAAATGACACTGTTTATATATCAAGTGCATTTCCAAGTGACTTAGATTATAAAAACAAAAGAAGGCTTTCTCCAATAATAAAATTAAGTGGTAATGGAAAAGGGCTATTATCATCTTCAACCACGAGAAGAGAAGGGATTGTGACTAATCTAGATGTTGGAGCTGAAATATTAAATAACTTCGATATAAAAAATCAAAATATGGTTGGAAAGAAGTATGAACTTATTAACAGAGATGA
The DNA here is from genome assembly GCF_056688945.1 of Clostridioides sp. LIBA-7602. NCBI lineage: Bacteria > Bacillati > Bacillota > Clostridia > Peptostreptococcales > Peptostreptococcaceae > Clostridioides > Clostridioides sp. LIBA-7602. The sequence continues at coordinate 55,429 of NZ_CP196991.1, forward strand.
TAATAAAGAATATCTGCTGGATGAATACCAAAAGATAGTATCTGTTTCAAGCATAAGGTCTACAATACTCAATGGATTTGTAAGTATAGTATTCTTGTCATGGATAGTTGCTATGATTCTAATTTTATTTAGAAAGCATATATCAAAAAATCATAAAGAAACAACATTTTTTATATTAAAAGAACTTTTAAAAATAGGAATAGTCATGCCTTTGTCATTTATGATAACTCCAATAATGAATTTTAAAACACCAGTAGCAATATCTTTAGGAATAATTATAATAACACTTACTATATACTTGATAAGCAAAGTTTTAATAAAGAATGATTTAAAAAATATGTTATTTTTTACTGGATTAACTATATTGATTATGGTTATTGATTCTGGATTTGGTTCATATCTAATGAAAAGCAATGTAATGAGTTACGATTGTATAATTGGCGCTAGATACTATGGAGTAGGCAATGAATATCAAGGAGTAGCAATAGGTAGTGCAATATTTACGTTTGCAATTTTACTTACATATAAAAAGATACCAAAGTGGTCTGTAATAGTATTTTCTTTAGTTATCTTAATTACGAGTGCATCTCCAGCTATGGGGGCAAATGTTGGAACTGCTATTTCTGAATGTGTTGCATTTTTACTATTTATACTATTAATATATAATGTAAAAATAGACTTCAAAAAAGTTGTTTTATTAGGTATATCAGTATTACTTGTTTTAGGAGTTTTTGTAGCTATAGATATGATTTCAGGAAGTAACTCACATCTAGGTATGTTTGTAAAAGAAGTTTACTTTAATGGACCAGGAGAAATAATACAAACATTTAGTAGAAAGATAGAGATGAACTTAAAACTAGCTCAAACTAGTGCATGGGTAAATATACTATTAACTGGAATAGGAGTAATCTTGGTTCTTATGATTAATCAGATTAGGTATTTCAAACAATTGATTGATGAATATCCAATTGTATTTAAAGGCTTTATCGCATCAATAGCAGGATGTTTTGTAACTCTTTTAGTAAATGATTCTGGAATTGTGTCATCAGCTACAGCTTTTATTTATGTAATTGTACCTATGATTATATTAAGTATAAATCTGGTAGCATTAAAAGAATAAGTTGCATAGAGGCTATATATAAATATTGATATGTTAATTTAAATTTATTTTGTCAAAATAAATTTAAAGAAGAAATTTTATAAAAATTAGTTATTATATAAAAATCCCAAGTTTATTTTAACTTGGGATTTTTATATAATAATTTAAATTTTATCCTGTTTCAATATAATTTGAAAGGATGTACTTTTTCCTAAAATGCTTGAAACAGAAATATTCCCTCCATGTGCATCAATAATCTGCTTAACAATAAACAATCCTAATCCTTTGTTTTGTGTATTATGATTTTTGCTACTATAATATTTGTCAAAAATATCATCTGATTTTTCCGCATTTATCCCAATACCATTGTCAGTAGTATTAATGTAAATTTGTTCAGAACTCTGTTTTAAGCAAATTTCTATTTCTGTACCATCAGGATTATGTTCAACACAATTCATTAAAAGGTTATAAAGAGCTCTATACATTAATGTCTCATCTATGGCTAAATACAAACATTCTAAATCTGTATAAAATCCAAATATCTGTTTTTCAGATTTTGGATTATTAGCTACATCAGCAATAAGGTTTTGAAGAAATGCAACCATTTCAACCTGTGTGTGTTTAAGCAGTATTTTTCCAGACGAATCTATAAAAAATGTCAGACTTAAATTGTCTATTAATTTTTCAATATATACTCCTTTTTTATATATGTTATCTAAAAATATCGTTCTCTCTTCTTCACTAAAACTGTGGTTTTTGTTAAGCATTAGAGATGAATATCCTGTGATGTATGATAATGGCGTTTTCAAATCATGTGATACACCAGCAAGCCAATCAGTTTTTGCAACTTCAAGTTTTTCTCGTTCCATTTCAGTTTCTTGAAGCTTATTACCTAAAGATTTTATATTTACAATGACTTCTTTATACATAAAATAGTACCATTTTAATTTCCCATTATTGGTAAAGGCTTTTTTGACTATTGCATAATCTCCTTTAGATAAATTACTTATTGAACAAATTATCAAGTAAAGTGGTCGAACAAGAAATAAGCAAAAAAGTATCCCTCCTGTAATAAAGCAGAAAGAAATTATAAGTATGCTTGGAAAATATCCAATAGATGAATCAGTCACATATAAAAATTTATGTGATTTTTCAGGATATATTAATTGATTAAGTAATATGAATAATGTAACGAAGTATACTAGAAATATAAAGAGACCTGTTGTAAAGTAAGCAATAAAACGAAAGTATAATTTTTTCAATATATCAGCTCCCATCTGGTGGTATGAACTTATACCCAATTCCACGAAGGTTTGTAATAACTTTGTATGGTTTATTATCATCCAATATCTTTTTTCTAAGCTTGGATATATGTATTGTAACAGTCTTTTCATCTCCATATCCTGCTAATCCCCAAATTGTATCGTACAGATGTGATGTAGTAAAGACCTTGTTAGGATTTTGGCAAAAAAATTCCATTAGCTCGAGTTCTTTGGCTGTACATTCTACGTCTTGACCATTTACAGTAAGTATTGCACAAGTCATATCAAGAATAATATAACCATAATGATAAATTAAGGAATTTTCTGAATGAGTATGTAATACTGAACGTTCAAGTTGTTGACGCCTAAAAATAGCTTTGATTCTGGCGACAAGCTCCATTGTATTAAAAGGTTTTGTTATATAATCATCACCACCAATGGCAAGTCCTGATAATTTATCGTAATCACCAGTTTTGGCAGTCAGAAATATGATAGGGGCTATAGTTTTCCTGCGTATTTTCGCGCATAGGTCAAATCCGCAATAATCTGGTAGCATTACATCAAGAATGATAAGGTCATATTGCCTGTTTTCAATACACTCAAGGGCTTTGGTTCCTGTTGATACACAGGTAACATTATTATAGTGTTCTTTATTTAAGGTTATTTTCACTAGGGTTAACAGCCCTTCTTCATCATCAACAATAAGTATCTTTTCAGGGTTTTCCAATTTGTCATCCATAATATTTCATCTCCCAGTATACAAAAATAGTATCATTATAATACCATACATGCAAAGTGTAAGCAATAAATTATTCTTTTGTTTTTACCCTCACTTTACTTTTATTTTATTTTCATACTATATTCTATAGATAAAAAGAGAGATAAAAATAAAATAGGAGGTAAAAAATGACAAAATTGCTAAAATCAAGAGGACTAAGTGTTCTGTTATGTGGAGCTTTGATTGTTGGTGTAATGACAGGATGTACATCTCAGGCTACATCAACAAAAAGCTCAACATCTAAGTCAACACCTAAAACAATGGAAAAAGTTACCCGTGTAAGTTCTGAAAAACAGTTGAAGAAATCAAAAGAAAAATATGAGAAAAACCCAAATGATGAAGCCTTAGCATTAAAATATGCTCAAAACTTATTTGAATTGGGAGATTTTACAGAATTGCAAGAAGTATTAAAACCTTTTTTAAATGGAGATAAACCTCTACCAGATGCTATTTACCTTTCAGCACAAATAGAATATATGAATGGTAATTATACAAAAGCGGAAAAGCTATACAATACTCTTGTGGAGAAATATCCAGATAAATTTAAAGAAAAGGCAGAAGCTGGACTATCAATGGTCTATTATCAAACAAATCAATATCAGAAAGCAAAACAGCTATCTATGGGGCAAGAAAATGCAAGTAGCTTATTGAACAATATGATGAAAGATTTTGGTGATAAACAACCTAATCAAATTGAATGGAATGGAAAAAATGAAAGTGTTATTCCATTTCTTACAACTGACCCTCTGCCTGTTGTGCCAGTAGAGATAAATGGAAAAAGAATGAACGCTTTTATTGATACTGGTGCTCCTACATTTGTTCTTGACAAAAAATTTGCAAAAGAACTTGGAATCAAACCAGTTTCAAATGCAGATGGAAATTTTGCTGGAGGTGGTACTTCTGAGATTGGGTTTAGTAGAGCTGATTCATTTAAGGTAGGAGATATAAATATGAAAAATATCCCGGTAATGATAGGAGAGCTTGGTGGACTTGCAGAACTATTTAAGAGTACTGGATTAGATGTTCGTGCTGTTCTTGGTACAAATGTATTAAAACAATTTGTACCAACAATGGATTATCCAAATGGTGAGTTGGTATTAAGACCACGAAGTGAAGTAGTAAGGAATGAAATAGTTGTAACCGATGAAGATGCCAAAGAAGGTAAAGGTGAAATAATACAACAAATTCCATTCACACTTTCTTCTACTCATTATATGTTTGGTAAAGGTTCAATTAATAATAAAAATAATCTTAATTTCTTTATTGATTCAGGATTTAATGGTGGAAAGGGTGCTGGGGTTATGTTGCCTAAACAAACGATAGATTTATTGGGTATTACTATGCCAAAGCTAAGACCAGCTACTACAGAGGAAGGTGGAATGACGGGAAATGATTTTGAAGTAGCACAGTTTGATATTTCATCATATGGGTTGGGTAATGTGCAACAGAAAAAAGGTATTGGACATTTTGCGACAGGACAAGAAGGGATGTATCAAGCACATGGATTTTTTCAAGATGCCTTAATAAGCCATAATTATCTGAAGAATTACAAATGGACAATTGATTTTGATTCAATGAAGATGATATTTAACGAGAAGAAGAATATATAATCTAAATTGTGTACAAGAGATGTTTTTTTTATTTTACTTTTATTTTACTTTCATTTTACTTTCATATTGTATCTTATAGATAATAAGCAAGGTAAGAACAAAAATAGGAGGTAAAAAATGATAAAATCACTAAAGTCAAGAGGAATAAGTATTCTATTATGTGGAGCTTTAATCGTTGGTGTAATGACAGGATGTACATCTCAGGCTACTTCAGCAAAAAGCTCAACACCTAAGTCAACAACTAAAACAACAGAAAAAGTTACTCGTGCAAGTTGTGAAAAACAACTAACAGAAGTCAAAGGAAAGTATGAGAAAAATCCAAACGACGAAGCTCTAAGATTAGAATATGCTCAAATACTATTTAAATTAGGTGAGATTGTAAAAGCACAAGAGATATTGAATCCTTTGCTAAGTTTAAAAAATCCTTCACCAGATGCAATCTTTCTTTCTGCACAAATAGAATATCTAAAGGGGAATTATGAAAAGGCTGAAAAGTTATATAATACTCTTATAGAACAATATCCTGATAAATTCAAAGCAAAGGCTGAAAACGGATTGACACTTACATATTATCAAACAAATCAATACCAAAAAGCTGAAAAGTTATCCGCAGCATCAGAAGGCAAAAACAATAGTATACTGGAAATGATGAAATCTTTTGAGGATAAACAGCCAAATCAAATTGATTGGAATGGAAAAAGTGAAACTATTATTCCTTTTATCACATCCGACCCTCTGCCAGTTGTTCCAGTAGAGATAAATGGAAAAAGAATAAATGCTGTTATTGATACTGGCGGTCCAATGTTTACTGTTGATCAGAAACTTGCAAAAGAACTTGGTATAAAAACAGCTTCAAAAAGTGAAAACAAATATGCTGGAGGTAAGACTGCTGAAACTGGTCTTGGTCAAGCGGATTCACTTACTATAGGAGATGTAAATATTAAAAATGTACCTGTAATGTTAGGACCATTTGATGGATTTAAAGAGGCATTTAAGGAGTATGGAGATGTACATGGTATTATTGGTACAAGTGTATTAAAGGAATTTGTACCTACAATGGATTATCCTAGCGGTCAACTAATATTAAGACCTCGAAATGAAATAGGAAGAAATAATCTTAATGAAATGCTTGCAAATGATAAAATATTAGAAGAAATTCCATTTACACTTGCATCTACTCATTTCATGTTTGGAAAAGGCTCAGTAAATCAGAAAAGTAATTTGAATTTCTTCCTTGATTCAGGACTGGGTGACCCAAAAGGTGCCGGAATTATACTACCTGAAGAAACAATAGATTCTTTGAAGATTCCTATGCCTGAGCTAAAGCAAGTTCCTGAAGGACAAGGTGGAATGGGAGGAAGCGATTATAAAGAAGCACATTTCGATATTTCATCATATGGTCTGGGTAATTTACAATTGAAGAATGGTCTTGGATATTATTTTACAGGTGGGCTTTTGGATTATAATGAGGAAGTTGGATTTGTTAGAGATGGACTGATAAGTCATCATTATTTTAATAATTATAAATGGTCGATTGATTTCGATTCTATGAAGATGACATTCAGTAATTAGAAGTATTATATAATTAAAATTAAGTGAAAAATATTTATTTAAGGACACGGTGGTACAAAAAAGTATCACCGTATTTTTGTATATAAAATTATATCTTTACTAGTATTTATTACAATAATTTTTTAGTTATACAAAAAAACAGTTGACTTTTTATATGAACCCCTTCTATAATGTTACTGAAATTAAGTAAAATGATTGAACAAATGTAAAGATAATTAAAAAAGCTTGATTTTGGAGGAAAGCAAATGAAAAAAATTGGAGACATAAGGTTAATGATGAAGTGTTGTTCACTTTATTATGAAGATAATTTAAATCAACAAGAAATAGCAAATCAATTGGGAATATCAAGACCAACAATATCAAGAATATTAAAAGAAGCTTTTGAGCAAGGAATAGTAAAAATACAGATAGTTGATGTTTTGAAAAATGACTACCAAAAAATAGAGAGAAGTCTAGAAAGAAAATACAAATTGAAAGAAGTAATAGTTGTAGATGATAAACAGGATTCACTAACTCAAAAACAAGAATTAGCAAGAGCTGTATCTGAATACCTAACTAGAGTAGTAAAGGAAAATGATATAATAGGGGTTTCAATAGGCACGACACTAAAAGAAATACCTAGATATGTAGAAAAAAATAACTGTAAAAACGTCACATTTATACCTCTGTTAGGTGGAATTGGAGACAATGAAATAGATATTCATGCAAATCAAATAGCAGTAAGTTTAGCAAGAGCTTTTGGAGGTGATTTTAAATTATTACATGCTCCAGCTGTTATGTCTGATTTGTCTACAAAAGAAAAACTTTGTAAAGATGAAAAAATTAAAGAAGTACTAGATTTAATATATAAAACGACTATAGCAATCGTAGGTATAGGAAATCCTATGAGCTTAAACTCAACAATAATGGCTTCTGGATACATGCATGAAGAAGATATAGAAGATTTAAAAAAATATAACTCAATAGGTGCAATTTGTTTACAAGCCTTTGATAAAGAAGGAAAAACTTCTATACTTGAATTTAATCAAAGAGTATTAGGAGTAAAGCTAGAAGATTTAAAAAAAATAAAAAGAACAATAGGTGTAGCTTCAGGAGATGAAAAAATAGAAGCAATAAAAGCATCATTAAAAGCAAAGTTTATAAATAGTTTGGCAATTAATCACAGTTTAGCACTTAAATTATTAGAAGATTGTGACTAATATAATAATAGATAAAAGTTAACAGGAGGGAATGTATATGTCAATATCAAAAGAAACATTGCTTGAAATGTATAAGAGAATGAATCAGGCTAGAAAATTTGAAGAAAAGGTTAGTTGGTTTTTTGCAAGAGGTATGGTACATGGAACAACTCATTTATCTGTAGGTCAGGAAGCTTCAAGTGTAGCAGCTGTAATGGCTTTAGAAAAAGGAGATTTAGTATCATTAACTCATAGAGGACATAGTCAATTTATAGGTATGGGAATAGACTTAAACAAGATGATGGCTGAACTTATGGGTAAAGAAACAGGATTTTGTAAAGGAAAAGGAGGCTCAATGCATATAGCAGATATTGAGTCAGGTAACTTAGGGGCAAATGGAGTTGTAGGTGGAGGTCTTACAATAGCTCCAGGAGCTGCACTTACACAACAATATAAAAAAACAGGTAAAATAGTTTTATGCAGTTTTGGTGATGGAGCATCAAATGAAGGTACTTTTCATGAAGGGATAAATTTATCCTCAATATGGAAGTTGCCAATAATATTCTACTGTGAAAATAACTTATATGGTATGTCAACAAGTATAAAACGTCATATGAATATAGACAGTATTGCTACTAGAGCAGCTTCTTATGGAATAGAGGGAATATCAATAGATGGATATAATCCAATAGAAGTATACGAGACAGTACAAAAAGCTGCTGAGAAATGTAGAAGAGGTGAAGGACCTGTATTGATTGAAAGTAGAACTTATAGATGGTTAGGTCACTCAAAATCAGATGCAAATGTATATAGAACAAAAGAAGAAATAGAATCATGGAAAGCAAAGGACCCTATTGAATTTTTAAGAAATTATCTTATCGAAAATAATATCTCTAACGAAAATGAATTAGATAAAATTCAAGAATTTGCAAAACAATCAATAGAAGATGCAGTAGAGTTTGCTCAAAACAGTCCAAATCCAAAGATAGAGTCTTTATTAGAGGATGTATATGCAGACTAAGAATGGTAAAGGAGGAAAATAAAAATGAGTACAAGAGAACTAACATATGCACAAGCTATAAAAGAAGCAATGTCAGAAGAAATGAGAAGAGATGAAAATGTAATATTTATGGGAGAAGATATAGGTATATATGGAGGAGCATTTGGTGTATCAGTTGGAATGATAGATGAGTTTGGTCCAGAAAGAGTAAGAGATACTCCTATATCAGAAGCTGCTATAGCAGGGGCAGCAGCAGGAGCTGCGGCAACTGGTCTAAGACCTATTATGGAAGTAATGTTTATGGATTTTGTAACAATCTCTATGGATGCAATTGTAAATCAAGCAGCAAAAATGAGATATATGTTTGGTGGAAAAGCTCAAGTTCCAATGGTTGTTAGATGTCCTGGTGGTTCTGGAACTGGTTCAGCAGAGCAACATTCACAAAGCTTAGAAGCATGGTTTTGCCATGTTCCAGGAGTAAAAGTGGTTGCACCTTCTACACCAGCAGATGCTAAAGGGTTATTAAAAGCAGCTATAAGAGATAATAATCCAGTCATATTTGTTGAGAATAAATTGTTATATAGAAAAAAAGGTATTGTTCCAGAAGATGATTATGTAATTGAAATTGGAAAGGCAGATATTAAAAGAGAAGGTACAGATGTTACAGTAATCACTTATGGAAGAATGTTACAAAGTGTTGAGGAAGCAGTAGAGGCACTATCAAAAGAAAATATAAGTGTAGAAATTATAGATTTAAGAACTTTATATCCATTAGATAAAGAGACTATAGTGAAGAGTGTATGTAAAACTGGAAGAGTTCTAATTTGTCATGAAGCAGCCAAGACTGGTGGACTAGGTGGAGAAATATCAGCATTAATAACAGAAAGTGAATCATTTGATTATTTAGATGCACCAGTAAAAAGAATCTGCGGAAAAGATGTGCCAATACCATATAATCCAGAGTTAGAAAAAGCAGTTGTCCCAAGAGTTGATGAAATAGAAGAAGCAATAAAATCTTTAATTGTTAGATAAGGAGGGATAGATATGGTGGCAAATAAAGTAAAGGCCACACCAGCAGCCAGACATCAAGCAAGAAAAGACGATATAAAACTAGATAGGCTGATTGGAAGTGGAGAAAATGGAAGAATTCATTTAGTTGATGTGTTAAATTACTTAAAAGATAGTAAGGCAAATACTACTCCTTTAGCTAAAAGAATAGCAGAAGATTTGAATATAGATTTAGAAACTATTGTAGGTACTGGATATAATGGAAAAATAAGAAAATGCGATGTAGAAAAATTAACTAAAAAAGAAACTATTGTATCATTTAATACATCTAAAGCTAGTGAGCAAAAAGAGACAAAGAGTAAAGATGAAAATTCACGCATGTTTAATACAGTAGAAGGAACGTTTGAAAAACCAAATCCAATGAGGGCCACTGTAGCAAAACGAATGTCAGAAAGTTATTTTAGTGCTCCTGTATTTACATTCAACATAGAGGTAGATGCTACTGAATTGAAGTCACTTAGAGCAAAGTTAATAGACACAGTAAAAGAAGCAACTGGAGTAAAATTAACTATGACAGATTTAATAGTAATGGCAGTATCTAGAATACTTCCAAAGCATCAAGCTTTAAATTCAGCATGGACAGACGATGGAATATTTAGATATAAAGATATAAATGTAGCTATTGCAGTCGGGCTAGATGAAGGCTTATATGTCCCAGTAGTAAAAAATGTAAATAAAAAATCTTTAAAAGAGATAGCTAAAGAAAGTAAAGAGCTTGCTGAAAAAGTAAAGACAGGAAAACTTCTACCAGCAGACCAAGAAGGCAATACATTTACTATAAGTAATGTTGGAATGTATGGTATAACTACATTCACACCTATAATAAATATGCCTTCAAGTGCAATACTAGGGGTGGGTGCTACACAAGATAAGTTTGTTCCAGTAAATGGAGAAGCTAAAATAAAACCTATAATGAACTTATCATTGACATCAGACCACAGAGTAATAGATGGAACAGTAGCAGCAAAATTCTTAAAAGACTTAAAAGAATTGTTAGAAAATCCTTTATCAATGCTTGTATAGTTTTTGATGTTTCATTACCGATATAATAGTTTTAATAGATTACATAGTTATGATTATCTAGGTAAATTTAAAACTTTTATATATTCGGCATTACTTTTAAATGTAACTATATGAATATAAATTGATTAATGAAAATATATGAAAATAAATAGGAGGAGAGCCTATGTCAGTAGAAGTCATAATGCCAAAAGCAGGAGTAGCTATGGAAGAAGGTACTATAGTTTCTTGGCTAAAACAAGAAGGTGAAGAAGTAAAAATTGGAGAGCCTATATTAGAGATAACAACAGACAAAGTAAACATGGAAATAGAGTCAGAGGGAGAAGGTACACTGGCTGTAATCATACATAAAGAAGAAGGTGAAGTATTACCAGTATTTACAGTAATAGGTGTAATAGCAGAAAAAGGTGAAAATCAAGAAGAAATAAAAGCTAAATATTTATCTGGTAATGTCTCAAAAGAAGATATTGTTGAAGAAATTCAAAACGTAGAGGAAAAAGAAGAAAAAATAAATAAAAAAGAATGTAATCATGATTATGATGTAGTAGTAATAGGTGGAGGACCTGGAGGTTATTTATCAGCATTAAAAGCATCTCTATTAGGTGGAAAAGTTGCATTAGTTGAAGAAAACATATTAGGAGGAACTTGCTTAAATAGAGGTTGTATTCCTACAAAGACCTATATAAAAACAGCAGAAATATTGGAAGAAGTTGAACAGTTATCAAAGAGGGGCGTAAAAGTAGCTGTAGATAAGGAACAGGATATCAAAAAAGCAATAAAATATAAAAATAGAGTAGTTAAAAAACTTACAGCTGGTGTTGGTGGTCTATTAAAAAGCAGAAATGTAGATGTATTTAATCTTAAAGCTAGCGTTAAAGAAGCACATAAAGTAATATTATCTGATGGAAAAATTTTAGATACAGAAAATATAATAATCGCAACAGGTTCTAAAGTAAGAGTATTACCTATAAAAGGAATAGAATCGAATTTGATAATAACTAGTACAGAAGCTTTAGATTTAGAAGTGGTGCCACAAGAATTAGTAATAATTGGTGGTGGAGTGATAGGTTGCGAATTTGCAGAGATATTTAATTCAAGAGGTTCTAAGGTAACTATTGTAGAAATGGAAGATAGAATAATTCCAAGAATGGATAAAGAATTGAGCGAATCTCTGAACTATTCTCTTAGTAAAAAAGGTATAAATGTATTAACTAAGAAGAAAGTTTCTGAATTCAAAGAAGAAGGCAATAAAATAGTAGTATGCATTGAAGATGAAGAGCCAATAAAAGCAGATTTATGTCTATATGCTATAGGAAGACAAGCTAATCTTTCTGGTATAGAAGATTTGGATATTAAAATAGATAAAGGTTCAATAGCTGTAAACAGTAAAATGGAGACAAGTATACCAAATATATACGCAGTAGGTGATGTTACTGGTGGTGTGATGTTAGCTCATGCAGCATTTAAAATGGGAGAGGTAGCAGCTGCAAATGCTTTAGGGATGAATGAAGAAGTTGATTTAAGTGCGTTGCCTAGTTGTGTCTATACAATTCCAGAAGTAGCATCAGTTGGACTTACAGAAGAAGAGGCTAGAAAAAAACATAATGTAAAAGTGGGTAAATTCAACTTTGCTGGAAATGGAAGAGCCTTAGCTTCTGGACAAGAGCAAGGATATGTAAAAGTGATAGCAGATGATAAATATGGAGAAATTTTAGGAGTACATATGTTTGGATGTGGTGTAGCAGAACTTATAAATCATGCAGCATCATTTAAGGCATTAGAAATACCTGCTGATGAAGCTAGTGAGTTGATATTTGGTCATCCATGTACTTCAGAAGCTTTGATGGAAGCTTTAGCAGATGTAAATGGGAGATGTTTACATTTACCTAAAAAATAAATTATTAATGTAAGTTTATTATTAAAATAAATTTATATTATAAAATCTTAAAATACTTATTTAGCCATACTCTTTCTTGTATAAATATATATATTTGTACGAGAAGGAGTATTTTTTATGTGAAAATATAGAAATTAAATATTTGTAGTTTTTGTTGTACAAAAAAGATAGTAATATAAAATAACAGTGTCATTTTAGTATGACTTTACTTGTAATTAGAAAAAAAGACTTTTTTGTTTTTTTAAACGTATTATTTGTAAAATATTAAAAAAAATTTTCTTAATATTTCAATAAAAGAATAGCTTGATTTAAATGTTATGATTTTATGCAATAATAATAAGCACAAAAAAAACAATATATGGCATATAAGTTGCTATATAAATAGTAAGGAGGGAACAATTATAAATGAGGCAAAGAATAAAAAACCTAATTGAAAATGAAGATAAGAAAAATCCTTTAACAGATGAAGCAATTTCAAGTATGCTAAATGTTCGAAGAGAAGATGTTACCTTTTTGAGAAATGAGTTAAAAATAGAGGATTCAAGACAAAGAAGAAAAGTTGTTTTGATTAAAGCTATAAAGGACATTTTAAAGGAAGAAAATATTATAAATAAAAATGACATAACAAGAAGGTTAAACAGTATTGGATTTACAGTATCAAGATTTACAGTCATACAGTATTTAAAAGAAATTCAAGATTCTGATGATTTAAAGCCTGATAAAGAAGTTGATGATAAAAAAGAAGAGATAAAGAATAATGGAGAAAATATAGATATAGCATTTGATAAATTAATAGGCAGTAGTGGCAGTTTAAGTACAATTATAAAATTATCCAAAGCAGCAATACTCTATCCTCCTCACGGCCTTCACACCATCATTATGGGGCCAACTGGTGTTGGAAAGAGTGAGTTAGCAGAATGTATGTATAAATTTGCAGTAGAATCATCTAGATTCCCTAAGAATGCACCTTTTATAGTTTTTAATGCTGCAGATTATTCAGAAAATCCACAGCTTTTATTATCTCAATTATTTGGACATGTCAAAGGTGCTTTTACAGGAGCTGATGAGACCAAAGAAGGTTTAGTATCAAAAGCAAATGGAGGAATCTTGTTTATAGATGAAATACATAGATTGCCTCATGAAGGTCAAGAGATATTATTTCAATTAATTGATAAAGGTATGGTCAGAAAGCTAGGAGAAACAAGGTTGACAAATAAAATAGATGTAATGATTATTTCAGCAACTTCTGAACCCATAGATTCTCACTTACTTAATACATTTAAAAGACGTATACCTGTAACAATTGAAATACCAGAATTAGTTGCAAGACCATTAAATGAGAGGTTTGATATTATAAATAACTTCTTCTTAATAGAAGCTCAAAGAATGGAAACAAGAATACATATAAAATCAGATGTATTAAAAGCTCTTATGCTTTACGATTGTATAGGAAATGTTGGTCAGCTTAGAAGTGATATTCAAGTAGCTTGTGCCAGGGGACTATTAAACAAACTTACGAGCAAACAGAAAGAAGTAAATATAAATATATCAGATGTACCTGGATATGTTAAACAAGGTCTTATGAAAATTAGAAATTGTAGAGATAAAATAGAAAACTATGTAGATGGAGACTTAATTATAGACTCAAGTTATCATGGTGAGATAGAAAAGAAAAATGAAGATATATATACTTTTCCAGATGAAATATATAAGCTTACTGAAAGAAGACATATTGATTTATTAGAGCAAGGTTTAGATTTTGATGTTATAAATAGAATTGTTGGAGGAGAGTTAGAAAGCTGTATTCAAAAATATATAAAGCAAGTTAAAAAAGTTTCTATTAGTGATAATATTCCAGATATAAGTCCGATTGTTGGAAAATATATTGTAGAGCTTACTTATGAAGTAATCAAAATAGCATCACAATATCTTAGTTCCTTAGAGCCAAATCTACATTTATGTTTAGCAGTTCACTTAAAAGCAGCTTTTGAGAGGCTAAAAGAAGGTAAAGTAATATCCAATGCCCATTTAAAAGAAATAATAGGAAATTATCCATTAGAATACTCTGTAGCAGAAAAGGTAGCTCAACATCTGAAGGAAAGATATAATATAAATTTGCCAAAAGAAGAAATAGGTATAATAGCGATATATTTTAAAATGAGTAGCAGAAGAGATATATCTGAACAAAAAAAGATAGGTGTACTTCTTATGGCTCATGGAAGAGTGGCTTCATCTGTATGTGAAGTTACAAATAAACTATTAGGAATTAACCATGCAAGGTATTTAGATATGCCATTTGAAAAAAAACCAGAAGAAATGATTGAAGAGGCTACTACAGTAGTAAAAGATATTGATGAAGGTAGAGGCGTGATTATATTAGTTGATATGGGTTCGCTTTCATATTTTGGAGATATTATCTCTGGGAAGACAGGGATTAATATAAGGACAATATGTAGATTTGACACCTTACTATCCATAGAAGTTATACGAAGAGCAGTTTTACCAGATTTAACAATAGATGAAATAGTTGATGAAGTTAAAAGTATAGAACCACAAGTAAAGGAGAGGGCTAGTAAATATAACAACACAAAATTAGATTCTAGAAAACCTATAATTTTAACATTATGTATTACAGGATTAGGAGGAGCTTGTAAGGTAAAAAAAATCTTAGAGGAAAATATTAAAGGTATAAATGAAAAGGTTGATATAGAATCTATAGGTATGATTGAATATCCAAGTCTTGACTTAGAGATAAAGCAAATAAGTAATGATAAGAATGTAATTGCTATAGTTGGAACAATTGACCCACAGATAGCCAATATCCCTTTCTTTAGCCTAGTAGACATAAATGATAAAACAAAATTAAATCAAATAAATAATTTAATTGATACAAATCAAATTGTTAAAACAAATAAAAAATATGAATTATCAGATTTAATACATAAAGAAGATATCTTTGTAGATTTACAAGTTAAATCAAAAGAAGACGCTTTAAAGTACATGAGTAAAAAACTTAGAGAAAAAGGTTATGTGACGAAAAATTTCTATAAAAAAGTGGTAGAAAGAGATAATCTATTTCCGACTGAATTATCAGATGGAATAGCAATACCTCATACTGATGGAATAGATGTAATTAGACCAGCTATAAGTATAGCTATTTTGAAAAATCCTATTATATGGAGTAAAAATAAAGTGAAAATAATACTTTTATTAGCTGTAGACCAAAAATGCTTTAATCCATTAAATACTCTACTTACATTTATAGAAACAGATGAATTTAAAGATATAAAAAACATTAAAGATAGAGATTTTATTAGGGAGATGATATTAGATGGAGTCAATGCAAATAATCAGTAGTAATTTAATTTTCAAAAATATTGAAGTGTCGAATAATGAAGATGCATTAAAATTTTTAGGACAACGTTTATTTGATAAACAGTATGTAAAAGAAAGTTACATAGAAGCTGTTATAGCAAGAGAAAAAAAGTATGCTACAGGGTTACCAACGGAAATCTATGGAGTAGCTATACCACATACAGATATAGTACATGTAAATGAACCAGGTATAGCGATTGGCATACTTAATAAGCCTGTAAAATTTATAATGATGGGTACAGAAGATACTGAAATTGATGTAAAAGTTGTATTTATGTTAGCAGTAAAAGAGCCACAAGAACAATTACAATTATTAGAAAAACTTATGACTATATTTCAAGATAAGAATATGTTAAATAATATTGTAGATTTAAATGAAGAAAGTATGAGTGACTTATTAAACTCTAAACTAAAAAATTAAACATGTAAAGAGTATTAAAAATATATAAATGCTATTGAAGATTTCTAACTATAGATATCTTTAAAATAAAACAATTTTAATGGGGGTGAATAATGTGGCTAAAAAAATATTAGTTGCATGTGGAACAGGAGTATGTACTTCAACAATTGCTATAAACAAATTAAAGAAAGCACTTCAAGACCTTGGGAAATTAGATATGGTTAATATTACACAGTGTAAAGTAGTGGAAGTTGCGTCAAAAGCACCTGACTATGATTTGATAATTTGTACTACACAAGTTTCTAGTAGTATAAAAACACCTGTAATAAATGGGTTACCTTTTTTAACTGGTGTTGGAATGGACAAATTAATCGATGATGTATTGGAAAAATTAGAATTATAATTTGAACTTTTAAAGAATAGAGTCTCTAAAATTATAAGTTTTAGAGACTGAAAATTAAATAATGGAGGGTCTTTAGATGGAGATATTAAATTTCATTGTTAGTTTAGGTGCACAAGTAATGATGCCAATAATAATATGTATTTTTGGTTTGATATTAGGCACAAAGATTGGAAAATCATTAAGAGCTGGTTTAACAGTGGGGGTTGGATTTATAGGTCTTAATACTATTATAGCTTTATTGACAGATAACTTAGGTCCAGCAACACAACAAATGGTTAAGAACTTAGGATTAAACCTATCTATAATAGATGTAGGCTGGCCAGCAGCATCAGCTATAGCTTTTGCATCAACGGTAGGGGCTTTAATTATTCCAATAGGTCTTGTAGTAAATATAGTTATGTTAATTACTAATACTACTCAAACTGTTGATGTAGACATATGGGATTACTGGCATTTTGCTTTTACAGGGGCTTTAGTAGCAGGAGCCACACAAAGTGTAGTATGGGGAGTGTTTGCGGCAGTAGCAAATATGGTAATTGTATTGGTAATGGCAGATTTAACTGCTCCAGGTATAGAGAAATATTTGGGTATGCCAGGGATATCCCTTCCTCATGGATTTACACAAGCATTTGTTCCAATTGCTATAGTTGTGAATAAATTACTAGACTTAATACCAGGTATAAATAAGATTGAGATAAATGCGGATACACTACAGAAAAAATTTGGATTATTTGGAGAACCTTTAATCATGGGGTCTATAATAGGTATAATAATTGGTATTGC
Organism: Clostridioides sp. LIBA-7602; assembly: GCF_056688945.1. NCBI lineage: Bacteria > Bacillati > Bacillota > Clostridia > Peptostreptococcales > Peptostreptococcaceae > Clostridioides > Clostridioides sp. LIBA-7602. The sequence continues at coordinate 72,874 of NZ_CP196991.1, forward strand.
AGCGAAATATGATATAAAAGGTATATTACAGTTAGGTGTAACTATGGGAGCTGTATTGATATTAATTCCAAAGATGGCAGCATTGTTAATGGAAGGTTTATTACCAGTATCAGAAGCGGCACAGGAATTTATTGAGAAAAGATTTAAAAATAGAGGGAAGATTTATATAGGTTTAGATTCAGCAGTAGGGATAGGTCATCCTGTTACATTGTCAGTTGCATTAGTATTGGTTCCTTTAACTATAGTTATAGCAGCTATATTACCAGGAAATAAAGTCCTGCCATTTGCAGACTTAGCAGTAATTCCATTTGCACTTGTTTTAATCGTACCAATTACAAAAGGAAATGTATTTAGAACATTAATAATAGGAATACTTATAATTACTTCTGGATTGTTAATTGCAACTAATTTAGCTCCACTATTTACTCAAATGGCTCTAAATGCTAGTTTTAAAATGCCTGAAGGAGCAACTATGATTTCAAGCATTTGTGATGGTGCAAATCCATTAAGTTGGGTATTTGTAAAGATTATGAATTATAAAGCTATTGGAGGAGTGATTTTTGGAGTTATAGCTTTAGGAATGGCTATTTACAATAGAAATAGAATAATAAAGGAAAATAAAAAATTATCTCTAGAAGAGGAAATATAAAAATAATTTTATTGGAGTGTATGGATTATGAAAAAATATAAATATAATTCTATAAGATACTTAATTAGCGTGATAGTACCAGGATTTTTTATGATTTTGATATTGATTTATGCACTGTTTAATAACTATATAAATTTTAGTGTAAATATGTATAGTTTGTTGATAATTATCTGTACCTATGGGATACACAATACTTTTGTATCATCAAGTAATCCTAAAGAAATTATTATTGATAATAAATGTATACATTTTATCTCATTTATTGCTACACATAAGTATGAAATTAAAGATATCAAGAAAGTAAGAATACGAGAGTTTTACAATAAAAATCTTTATCTGAAAATTAATGATGGGAGCTTTTTTAAAGGTAGGTATTGGATAAGAACAAATATGTTTAGTAACGATATAGAATTATACAATTATTTTGTTGCATTAGAAGAAGGTTTATATCCAGAATCATTAAAATTTAGAAATAAGAGATTAGATAATAAAGGAGTATAAGAGTAAAAAATTAAAATTGGAAGTGGATTAATTTCTATTGATAAAATGTAATATTAGGTTTTATGGAAAGTTTTTGGAATTTTCAAATAAAATTGAAGATAGTATTTAAATAATAAGGTGCAACTAAGATATATAAAGGTTGTGTCTATAATAGATTGGGGGATTTAACTAATGTTGTTGGAGAAATTGAGAAAAGAAGTCTTACAGGCATCTTTAGACCTTTTAAATTATAAGTTGGTGACATTAACAGGAGGAAATGTAAGTGGAAGAGACGAAGAAACTGGATATATAGCAATTACCCCAAGTGGAATGGACTATAGAAACCTTATACCAAGTGATATTGTTATAGTGGATATAGAAGGAAACACTATAGATGGAAAATGGAAAGCATCAGTGGATTTGCCAGACCACTTATATATATATAAACATAGAGAAGATATAAATAGTATAATTCATACACACTCTACATACTCAAGTTGTTTTGCTATTTTAAATGAACCTATAGCGTGTGCAAGTACAACTCTTGCAAATGAGGTAGGTGGGACGGTACCTGTCGCAAAATTTGCACCACCAACATCTAACAAAATGGGGAAATGTGTTGTTGAAGTAATTGGTAACAAAAGAGCGTGTCTTTTAGCAAATCATGGTGTAATAGCAGTTGGTCCGTCTGTAGGACATGCCATTACAGCAGCTGTAATGTTGGAAGATTCAGCAAAAGTATATTACCTGGCAAAATCAATTGGCACACCAGTATTATTGCCAGACGAAGAAATTCAAAGAGCTAGAGATGTATTTTTTAATGTATATGGTCAGGACAAATAAGCTAGGTAAAACTTTTAAATTGACGTAAAAATATAGATATTCAATAATATTAAGGCGTTTTATAATGATATAATAAGTTTAATAATTAAGAAAGAAAAATAGGAAGTCTAATAGTATATAAAATTATTTAAGTCTAAAATAAAAAATAAGATAAAATAAAAAAGGAGTCTATATTTCTATGTATTACTTATTAAACAAAAGCACAAATCCTTACTTTAATTTAGCATTAGAAGAATATCTATTTTTAAATGAAAAATATAATGATGATATTATAATCATATGGAGAAACGAGGAATCCATTTTTATTGGTAAAAATCAAAATCCATATCAGGAAATACATCATCATGTCATTGAAAAGGGAGAAATCCCTATTTTAAGAAGAATATCTGGAGGAGGTACTGTTTATCACGATTTAGGTAATATAAATATGTCATTCATACAAAAAGATAGGCATCTTCATGAAATAGATTTTTTGGAGCATACTAAGTTTATGCAAGATATGCTCTTAACCTTAGGCTTAGATGTATCTATAACCGAAAGAAAAGATTTATTTTTAAATGGTAAAAAAATTTCAGGCTCAGCACAGTCTATAAAAAGAAAAAATTCTCTTTATCATGGAACTCTTCTTTATGATTCGGATTTAAATAAATTGACTAAGTATTTGAATTCAAATAAATCAACTGAATCAAATGCTACTAAGTCTGTTTCAAGTAAAGTGACAAATATTAAACTTGTACTTGAAAAAGATATAAATTACTTTTTAGATTATTGTGTTAAATATTTAAAATCTAATATAAAAAATATAAAAGAACTTGAATTAGATGATGATGATATTAAAAGTGTATACAATCTAGTGGAAGACAAGTATAAAAAAGTGGAGTGGGCATATGGTAAAACACCTAAATTTCAAGTAATACTGCCATTTAATAGTGAAAGTGAAATCAATATACATGTTAATAAGTGGAAGGTATCAAAGTTTTTTATTTCTTACAAGGATGATGTGATTAATATGGATAAGTTGCTAGAAGTGGAGTTTTTTAAACAAGAAATAAAAGATAGCCTCTTAGAAAATTATCCACATTACATAGATTTAATTAATTTAATATTTTAATATAAAGCCTCCAATTTGATAAAATTTTCTTATATCAAACTGGAGGCTTTGAATATTTTTTGCAAGTTTATAAACCATTACAAAGTTGTAAAGTTAAAAACAATACTATTGAAAAATCAATATATATCGAATTAAATGTGCATGTTTTTAATTAGAAAATAGAGATTAACTGTTTATACAACTGAAAATTTAATATATAATTAATCAGATGGTTAAAATAAAAAATATTGAAAGTTTTAATAAATTATGGTTAAAAATAAAATACGAGGTGATACCATGTATAGTGTTATAATTGTTGCTGCAGGAAGCGGAAGGAGAATGAACCTAGATATAAACAAACAGTTCATAAAATTAAGAGAAAAAGAAATTATTGCTCATACAATTCAAGTTTTTTATGAAAATATAAATATAGATGAAATTGTGGTATGTATAAAAAAAGAAGAGGAAGATTTTTTTAAGGAAAATATAATAAATAAGTATAATTTTAAAAATATAAAAATAGCATATGGTGGAAAAGAGAGACAGGATTCAATATATAATGGCTTAAAAAAATTAGATAAAAATTGTGACATAGTACTTATTCATGACGGAGCAAGACCATTTGTAGACCATAGAATAATTAATGAATCTATAAAGATGGCTAAAGAAAGAAAAGCTGTAGTTGTAGGTGTTCCAGTAAGTGACACTATAAAGATAGTGTCCGATGGAACAGTAAAAGAAACTCCAGAGAGAAGTCTATTGTGGGCAGCACAAACTCCTCAAACTTTTGAATATAATCTGATAATAAACGCTTATGAACAAGCATATAAGAACAATTACTATGGTACTGATGATTCAATGTTGGTGGAAAATATAGGGCAAAGCGTTACTATGGTAATGGGCTCTTATGAAAATATAAAGATAACTAGTCCAGAAGATTTAAATATAGCAGAACAAATATTAAATATGGAAAAAAGAGATGAAGTTAATAGTAGAAGGAGAATTATATGAGAATAGGGTTAGGATATGATGTACACAAATTAACAGAGGATAGAAAACTTATAATTGGTGGAGTAGAAATACCACATGATAAAGGTTTGTTAGGTCATTCTGATGCTGATGTACTGATACATGCAATAATGGATTCTATTTTAGGAGCTTTAGCTTTAGGTGATATAGGTAAGCATTTCCCAGATACAGATGAAAAATATAAGGGAGCAAATAGTATGAAATTATTAGAATATGTATATAATCTAATAACAAGTAAAGGGTATAAGATTGGGAATATAGATAGCACTATAATTGCTCAAAGCCCTAAGATGGCTCCATATATTGACAGCATGAGAAATAACATATCAAAAACTTTAAATACGGATATTGATAATATAAACATAAAGGCAACTACAGAAGAAGGTCTTGGCTTCACAGGAGCAAAACAAGGTATCGCATCACAAAGTATTTGTTTATTATTGTTGACAAGTCAGAATAATTAATATATTATTAGTAATAAGTTTATTGGATATCAAATAATAGGCCTATATAGAATATCTATAATATGTGAATTTAAGTGAAATTAATATAAATATAAAACTAGCTATGATAAAGAAATAGTAAAACGATGAAATCTTTACAGAGAGAAAACGTTGGTGAGAGTTTTCAAGAGGAAATGTTTGAACCTGTCTTTTAGCTTAAAGGTATAAAAATCTTTACGGTAGGAACCGTTACATTCCCAAAAGAGAGCTATTTATATAGCTAACTAGAGTGGTACCGCGGAAATTAAACCTTTCGTCTCTATACTTGTATAGAGATGAGAGGTTTTTTATATTTTCAAGAAATTAATATTCAGGAGGAATCTATTAATGAAAATGTCTAAAATGTTTATGCCGACATTAAAAGAAATCCCAGCAGATGCTGAGATTACAAGCCATCAATTAATGGTTAGGTCGGGAATGATAAAAAAAATGACTTCAGGGGTTTATAATCAATTACCGATGGGATTAAGAGTGTTCAAAAAAATTGAACAAATAATTAGAGAAGAACTAAATAAAAAAGATTGTCAAGAGATACTTTGTGCGGCTTTACTTCCTTCTGAATTATGGAAAGAGTCCGGAAGATGGACTGCTATGGGTGAAGAAATGTTTAGGCTAAAAGACAGAACAGAAAGAGAATACTGTCTCGGACCAACACATGAAGAAGCCTTCACTGATATAATAAGACAAGAAATTACTTCATATAAACAATTGCCATTGAACCTGTATCAAATACAAGTAAAATATAGAGATGAAAGAAGACCAAGATTTGGTGTTATGAGAACTAAGACTTTTACTATGAAGGATGCATATAGTTTTGATGTAGATGATAAAGGTCTAGATAAATCATATCAAGATATGTTTGATGCATATGTGAGTATATTTGATAGATGTGGTCTAGAGAATAGTCCAGTTCAGGCAGATTCAGGAGCTATAGGAGGGTCTACATCAGCTGAATTTATGGTTAAATCAGAAGTTGGTGAAGATGAAGTTGTATTCTGTAGTGGATGTGACTATGCAGCAAATGTAGAGAGAGCAGAATCTTGTAATGTAGTATCAGAAAAAGAAGATATGAAGGAATTAGAAGAAGTTCATACGCCAGGAGCAGCTACAATAAAAGAACTAGAGGAATTTTTAAAAATTTCTCCAGATAAATTTGCTAAAACTTTAGTATATGAGGCAGATGGAAAAACAGTTGTAGTTGTTGTAAGAGGAGATAGAGAAGTTAACGAAGTTAAAGTGTCTAATGCGATAGGTTCTGTTATAGAATTTGCACTTGCTACAGATGATGTAGTGAGAAAAGTAACTAATGCAGAAGTAGGTTTTGCTGGACCAATAGGTATAAACGCTGACTATGTATTTATAGATAAAGAAATTGTTGAACAAAGAAACATAGTTGTTGGGGCTAATAAAACTGAGTATCATATAAAAAATGCTAACTATGGAAGAGATTTTGAAGGAATAGTTGGAGATTTTAGAAATGTTCAAGAAGGCGACAAGTGTATAGTATGTGGGAAGCCACTTGAAATAGCCAGAGGTGTTGAAGTAGGTCACATATTCAAGCTAGGAACTAAATACTCAGAATCTATGAATGCAAACTTTATAGATAAAGATGGAAAATCAAAACCTATAGTAATGGGATGTTATGGAATAGGTGTTGAAAGAACAGCTGCAGCTATAATTGAACAACATAATGATGAAAAAGGTATAATATGGCCTTTATCAGTAGCTCCATACCATGTTGTGATAGTTCCAGCAAATATGAAAAATGAGGAACAAGTATCAATAGCTGAAAAGATATATAATGATTTACAAGCTATGGGTGTAGAAGTTTTATTAGATGATAGAGACGAAAGAATAGGTGTGAAATTTAATGATTCAGAATTAATAGGAATACCTATGAGAATTACAGTAGGTAAAAATATTAGTGAAGGTAAAGTAGAATTTAAGTTTAGACATAAAGAAGATAAAGAAATAATTGACATAAAAGAAATAAATGAAAAAGTAAAGGCAGAGTTTATCAAAAATAATGTTAGGTTAGGATAGTAACTTAAAAAGCTATTGTATAGATAATCAGAGTTGTACTTTATAAACACCATTTTATCTATATAAGGAGATAAAGTGGTGTTTTTTTATAAAAACATAATAAATGAGGAGGTAATTGAAATGGCAAAAAATGAAAAACAATTTGTTGAAGAAATAACAAAGATGGAAGATGATTTCCCACAATGGTATACAGATGTAATAACTAAGACTGACTTAGTTGATTATGCACCAGTAAAAGGTTTTATGGTTGTAAAGCCATATGGATATGCATTATGGGAAAAAATGCAAGAATTTATGGATAAAAAATTTAAAGAAACTGGACACAAAAACTGTTATTTCCCATTATTAATACCAGAAAGTTTATTAAACAAAGAAGCAGAGCATGTTGAAGGTTTTGCTCCAGAAGTTGCATGGGTAACACATGGAGGAAATAAAAAATTAGAAGAGAGACTATGTGTAAGACCTACTTCAGAAACTATAATATGTACAATGTATGCGAAATGGTTAAAATCATATAGAGAATTACCATACCTTTATAATCAATGGTGCTCAGTTGTTAGATGGGAAAAATCAACTAGACCTTTCTTAAGAACATCTGAGTTTTTATGGCAAGAAGGTCATACATTACATGAAACAGCAGAAGAAGCACAAGAAGAAACAATACAACAATTAGAAATATATAAAGCATTATGTGAAGAATTACTTGCAATGCCAGTTGTAGCTGGTCAAAAAAGTGAAAGTGAGAAGTTTGCAGGTGGTGAAAGAACATATACTATAGAAGCTATGATGCATGATGGTAAAGCGTTACAATCAGGTACAAGTCACTTCTTAGGTCAACACTTTACAAAAGCTTTTGAGATTACTTTTGCAGATAGAGAAGGAAATTTAGCTAATCCATACCATACATCTTGGGGAGCATCTACAAGACTTATAGGTGGACTTATAATGACTCATAGTGATAACAGAGGTCTAGTATTCCCACCAAGAGTAGCTCCAATCCAAGTTGTTATAGTTCCTATAGCTGCTAAAAAAGGAAATGTAATGGAAACAGTGGATAAAATATATGCTGATTTAAAAGCTAAAGGAGTAAGTGTTGAAGTTGATGATAGAGACAACTATACAACTGGCTGGAAGTTTAATGAGTGGGAAATGAAAGGTGTTCCAGTAAGAATTGAAATTGGACCAAAAGATATAGAAAATAATCAAGCTATGATATTCAGAAGAGATACTTTAGAAAAGAGTTCTATGCCTTTAGAAGGATTAGCTGATGCCATATGTGATTTATTTGATGTTATACACAATGATATGTTTGAAAAAGCAAAAAAACACAGAGAAGACAATACATCTGTAGTTGAAAATATGGATGAGTTTAAAAAAGCTTTAGAAGAAAAGCCAGGATTCATAAAGACTATGTGGTGTGGAGATGCAGAATGTGAAGCTAAGATTAAGGAAGAAACAGGAGCAACTATAAGATGCTTACCTTTTGAACAAGAAAACTTAGGTCACAAGTGTGTATATTGTGGAAAAGAAGCAGATAATATGGTAGTAATGGCAAAAGCTTACTAAAATAAGATGTTTAAATAAAAACTGGGGTGATGAGTATTTGATACTTTTCATCCCAATTTTTATTTAAGTTTTATTTCCTTATATATATTTATTATTAGTGTACATACTTACTTTGTAGAACAGTTACTATATAAATATTCCATAAAGTAACTAATAAATACAAATATATCAATAGGGAATGCTTTTAATTTTCAGCAAATAAATGGATTAAAAGAAAGATTTATGAAATTAAAACTAGGATTTTCTGCTATAATAAACATGTGTATTTTTAAATAAATAAGGATATTATTATTAGATTTGATTATGCGAAATTCTATGAAACAGGAACCCTGTGACTTTAGTCATGGGAGGTTCAGTAAAAATAAACTTGCAAAACAATGTACTAGTTTAATATTATAGTTATATTGAATAAAATATCAGGAGGAAGTAAAAATGAATGTAAGAGTAAGATTTGCACCAAGTCCAACAGGATTTGTACATATAGGTAGTTTAAGAACTGCTTTATATAACTATTTATTTGCAAAAAAAATGGGCGGAGAGTATATATTAAGAGTAGAGGACACAGACCAAAGTAGATTAGTGGAAGGTGCTATAGAGAATATGCTTAATGCTATGAAATGGGCTGGTGTTAATCATGATGAAGGTGTTATATTAGATGACAATGGAAGTGTAATACAAAAGGGAGAATATGGTCCATATATTCAATCTCAGAGATTAGATATATATCGAGAATATATAAAACAACTTTTAGATAGTGGAAAGGCTTATTATTGTTTCTGTACAAAGGAAAGACTAGATGAAGTAAGAGATGCTCAAAGAGCAGCAGGAGAAACAGCTAAATATGATGGTCACTGTAAGAATCTTTCTAAAGAAGAAGTAGAAGCAAATATAAAAGCAGGAATACCATACGTTATAAGATTAAGATTACCAGAGAATCATACAATTAAGTTTACAGATTTAGTTAGAGGAGATATGGAATTTAATACTAATGATTTAGATGACCAGGTACTAATGAAAACAGATGGATTCCCAACTTATCATTTTGCAGTAGTTGTAGATGATTATTTAATGAAAATCACACATGTTATAAGAGGAGAAGAGTGGGTATCATCTACTCCAAAACATGTCTATTTATATGAAGCTTTTGGATGGGAAGCACCTGTATTTGTACATTTACCAAATATACTTAATAAAGAAAAGAAAAAATTAAGTAAGAGACAAGGTGATGTAGCAGTTGAAGACTTTAAGAAAAAAGGATATTTACCAGAAGGTTTAGTAAACTATGTAGCATTAGTTGGTTGGTCTCCAGAAGATAATCAAGAATTGTTTACAATGGAAGAATTAGAAAAAGCATTCTCTGTAGAAAGAGTATCTAAAAGTGGTGGAGTATTTGATACTGAAAAGCTAAATTGGATTAATCAACATTATATAAAAGATGGTGATGACACTTACTTAACAGATTTAGCAATACCATTCTTAATAGAAGATGGATTTATAACAGAAGAAGAAGCTACTAGTAAGTATGAGTTTTTAAAGAGTATGATATCAGTACTTAAAGAAAAATTACAATATGTAAAAGAAGTTACTGAACATGCAAGTATATTCTTTGGAGATAAAATAGAAGTAGAGACTGAAGAAGGAAGTGAATTCTTAAAATTAGAACACATACCTACTTTAATAGATGCTTTACAAGAAAAAATAGAAAAATCAGAAGTATTAAATGCTGAATTTGTTCAAGCAATGCTTAAAGAAATACAAAAAGAGTATAAAATAAAAGGAAAAAATTTATTTATGGGCTCAAGAATAATTTTAACAGGGCAAATGCATGGACCAGATTTACCAAAAGTAATGGAGGTTTTAGGAAAAGAAACTTGCTTAAATAGAATAGCTTATGTAAAAAATAATATATTATAGTCATAAAAGTCCGCTAATTTAGAAGCGGACTTTTTTTGTGTTAGTATTTGGTGAAAATATCTAGTTAAGAAAATGAAGGTATTTAGGGCTATAAATTTAATATATAAAAAGCAAAGCAAAAATATAAATAAAATATTAATAATAAACTAATAAAAATATTAAGCATAGAAGAAGGAAATCTATTATTTTAGTTTGATTTAATTATTAAGGGGGTAATTACTATGTATAGTAATATGGATGATGTTAAAAAGGAATTAAAGGAGCTATGCTTAGAATATGTTACAATTTTAGAAAAATTAAAAGATGAAAAAATGATTACAGAAGAAACTTTTGAAAAATGTTCTTCTCAAAAAAAGATATTTTTAGAAGAGCAATAGAGAATAACAATAGTATTTGTTATGATGTGGTTTAGAAGGATAGTACTAAAAATGATAGTAGTACTATTATTTATTGCAATTTTCAACTATAATATAATATATAATGTTAATAAAATAATTTATAAAAATACGGTGAGGTGATGAGTGTGAAAGTTTATAATACATTGACTAGAACAAAAGAAGAATTTGTTCCATTAGAAGAAGGAAAGGTAAAAATGTATGTGTGTGGTCCGACAGTTTATAACTATATACATATAGGTAATGCAAGACCATTTATAATATTTGATACTCTAAGAAGGTATTTAGAGTATAGAGGATATGATGTAACTTATGTACAAAACTTTACAGATGTTGATGACAAGATTATAAATAGAAGCCATGAAGAAGGAATATCTCCAGAGGAAGTTGCTACTAAGTATATAAAAGAATATTTTGTAGATTGTGATGGGTTAGGAATTAAAAGAGCTACTGTTCATCCTCAAGTTACAGATAATATACAACAGATTATAGATTTTATAAAAGAATTAGAAGATAAGGGATATGCATACGCAGTAAATGGTGATGTGTATTTTGATACAAATAAGTTTGAAGGATATGGAAAGCTTTCAGGTCAAAAACAAGAAGACTTAGAAGCTGGTGCTAGAATTGAAGTTAATGACCAAAAAAGACATCCTATGGACTTTGTTCTTTGGAAAGCCAAAAAAGAAGGTGAACCAGGATGGGATAGTCCTTGGGGAGAAGGTAGACCTGGATGGCATATAGAATGTTCTGTTATGTCTAAGAGATATTTAGGTGAGACAATTGATATACATGCAGGTGGTCAAGATTTAACATTCCCACATCATGAAAATGAAATAGCTCAGAGTGAAGCTAGAAGTGGAAAAACATTCTCAAAATACTGGATGCACAACGGATATATAAATATAAATGATGAAAAGATGAGTAAATCTAAAGGTAATTTCTTTACAGTAAGAGATATATCAAAATTATATGATTTAGAGATAGTAAGATTTTTCATGTTATCAGCACATTATAGAAATCCAGTAAACTTTAGTGATGAGATGCTAAATCAAGCTAAAGCTGGTCTTGAAAGATTATATAATACTAAAGAAAAATTAGAATTTACATTAAGTAATTTAAAAGAGTCTACTTTAACAGAAAAAGAAGTAGAGCTTGTTAAAGAGTTAGATAACTTCAGACAAAAATTTATCGACGCTATGGACGATGATGTCAATACAGCAGATGCAGTGAGTGTAATATTTGAGTTAGCTAAGTTAATAAATTCTAATGTAGATGAAAACTCTTCTCTAGAGTTTGCTAAAAAATGCTTAGATGAATTTAATGAGCTTACAAAAGTATTAAACATTGTAAATAAGAAAAAAGATACTGTATTAGATAAGGACATTGAAGAATTAATACAAAAAAGAACTGATGCAAAGAAAAATAAAGAATTCCAATTAGCAGATGATATAAGACAACAATTATTAGATATGGGAATTGTATTAGAAGACACAAGACAAGGCGTTAAGTGGAAAAGGGTATAAAAATGGAAAAAACTGAATTAGTTACTATGTCACCACTAGTTTTAGCATACTTAGGTGATACAGTGTATGAGACATATATAAGAGAACATTTAATTAGACAGAATACACAAAGAAAAGTTAATGATTTGCATAAATTAGCTATAAAGTATGTAAAAGCTAAAGCTCAGGCGAGTATAATTCATGAAATTGAAGCTGAATTAACTGAGGAAGAGAGCAAAATATACAAAAGGGGAAGAAATCAAAAATCAAATACTTCTCCTAAAAATGCAGATATTATAGACTATAAACATGCAACTGGATTTGAGGCCTTGGTTGGATATTTGTATTTAAATAATGAAATAGAGAGACTTCAATATATTATCAATAAAGGAATCAAAATTATTGAAAGAGATATGTAAATATTAAAGAGTGTTGTCTTAATAATAATCAATAAGGCAACACTTTTTTTATAACTAATGTATAATAAATATATAGAAATTAGTCATGAGAAAGGATAAAAGTTTATGAAAGTAAAATTAATATCACATACACCTGAACCAGAAAAAGTAATAGCTATGGCAGCTAAGCTATGTTATTCACCAGTTGGGACAGACGAAATAGAAAAAGACTTAACAGATGAAAGTATAGAGAAATTTTTAAATATGTTATTAGGTATAGGCCATGGGTCAATATTAGAACATGCTTCATTTACATTTTCAATAGAAGGGATATCAAGAGCTTGTTCACATCAAATTGTTAGACATCGTATAGCTAGTTTTTCACAACAAAGTCAAAGATATGTTAAATTAGAGCAATTTGAGTACATAATTCCTCCAGAAATAGAAAAAATAGAAAAAGCAAAAGAGTTATTTATAAATTCAATGAAAAAAGACCAAGAGGCTTATGATAACTTAGTAGAGATATTATTTGAAAATCATTATAATGAATTAATAAAAGATGGAAAAAATGAAAAAACAGCAAAAAGACAAGCTGAGAAGAAAGCAATAGAAGATGCTAGATATGTATTTCCAAATGCATGCGAAACAAAAATGGTATTTACTATAAATGCTAGAAGTTTGTTTAATTTCTTTGAACATAGATGCTGTGAAAGAGCACAGTGGGAAATAAGAAATCTAGCTGTAGAGATGTTAAGAGAGGTTAAAAAGGTTGCTCCAATACTATTTAAAAAGACTGGACCAAGTTGTGTAAATGGGAGTTGTCCAGAAGGAACTATGACTTGTGGAGATATAGTTCAAGTTAGAGAAAAATTTAAGGCCTTGTAGGAGGTGAATCATTTGGCAAGTATAGAAGGAAGAAATCCAGTAATAGAAGCTATAAAAAGTGATAGAGAAATAGACAAAATATTAATTTCAAATTCAGCTAAAGAAGGTTCAATTAAAAAAATAATAGGAATGGCTAAAGAAAAAAACATAATCATACAATATGTTGATAAACATAAGTTGGATGAGGTCAGCACAAGTCATGCACATCAAGGTGTAATAGCTTATGCAAGTGAATATAAGTATTATGAATTGGATGAGTTAATAGATTTAGCAAAGAATAAAGATGAGGACCCATTTTTCATTATACTAGATGAGATAACAGATCCACATAATCTAGGTTCGATAATAAGGACAGCAGATGCAGTAGGAGCACATGGAGTTATTATTCCAAAGAGAAGGTCTGTACACATAACCCCTGTAGTTGCTAAAGCATCCGCTGGAGCAGTAGAGTATATGCCAGTTTGTAAGGTAACCAATATAGTTAATACAATAAAAAGATTAAAAGATGAAGGGCTGTGGATTGCAGCTGCTGATATGGATGGAGAAACTTTTTATAAACAAAATCTTACAGGTCCTCTTGGTGTAGTAATTGGAAGTGAAGGTTTTGGAATATCTAGATTGGTTAAACAAAACTGTGACTTTATAGTAAAAATGCCAATGATAGGTAATGTTACGTCTTTAAATGCATCTGTGGCAGGTGGGATACTTTTATATGAGATATTCAGACAAAGACTGGATAAAAGTAAATAACCATGAAAAAAAATATAAATCATTACTTAATAATAGATGGCTACAATATTATAAATGCGTGGGATAATTTGAAAGAACTGGCTAAAGATGACTTAGAAGATTCTCGAGAAAAGCTTATTGATGATATTATAGAATTTTCTGAGTTTATGGGTTATAAAACTATAATAGTTTTTGATGCTTATAATGTTAAGAATTCACGAGAAAAAGTTGAGAAAAGAAAACACATAACAATAGTTTATACAAGAGAGCACCAAACAGCAGATAGTTATATAGAAAAATTTATAACTTCTTTATCAAAGTATGATGATGTAAAAGTAGCGACTAATGACTATGCAGAGCAACAAATGATTTTAGGAAAAGGTGCTACAAGAATGTCTGCGAGAGAATTAAAGCTAGAGTTAGATCGTTCCAAGAATAAAATGAAGGAAAAAAATAGCGGTTTGAGGAAAAAAATTCAGCGAAATTGGTTGGAGGAAAGGTTAGATAAAGAAACATTGTCGAAACTTGAGAACATTCGTAGAAAGCGTTGAAATTACTAGCTTCTTTAGACTATAATATACCTATAAATTTGTTTTATATATGGGGGAGATTTACATGTTGGTAGCGAAAGAAAAAAGTTATGAGTTAATAGACAATTGTCAGCAAGATGAGTATAACATTGTATTAAGAGCAAGTGAAGGAGATAAAATAGCATTAGAGTACATTATTACCAAATACAGAAATTTTGTAAAGGCAAAAGCAAAGTCATATTTTTTAATTGGAGCAGATAAAGAAGATATAATACAAGAAGGAATGATAGGCCTTTATAAGGCAGTTAGAGATTTTGATGGAAGTAAGACAAATTCATTTAAATGTTTTGCAGAGATATGTATAACAAGACAAATAATAACTGCTATAAAAACTGCAACAAGACAAAAACATATACCTTTAAATTCATATGTTTCTTTGAATAAACCAATATATGATGAAGAGTCAGACAGAACACTTTTAGATATTATAGCTACAAGTATAGTAACAGATCCAGAAGAGCTTATAATTAGTAAAGAAGAGTTGAAAAATATAGAATCAAAGATGAACGAATTATTAAGTGACTTGGAATTAGAAGTCCTAGAATTATATTTAAATGGAAAGTCATACCAGTTTATAGCGGACAAGCTTAAAAGAGATGTAAAGTCAATAGATAACGCTTTACAAAGGGTTAAGAGAAAATTAGAAAAACATCTTGAAAACAGAAATGATTAATAGTAAAATACTTACCATAAGCTTATTGTGAGCAAAATTAATTTATATCGAAAGATAAGGGAGGAAATTCAAAATGGCTAAAGCTAAATACGAAAGAACAAAACCTCATGTTAATATAGGTACAATAGGACACGTTGACCACGGTAAAACTACATTAACAGCAGCAATAACAAAAACATTATATGACAGATACCAATTAGGAGAAGCAGTAGATTTCGCAAACATAGATAAAGCTCCAGAAGAAAGAGAAAGAGGAATTACAATATCAACAGCACACGTTGAGTATGAGACTCCAAACAGACACTACGCACACGTTGACTGCCCAGGACATGCTGACTACGTTAAGAACATGATAACAGGAGCAGCACAAATGGACGGAGCAATATTAGTTTGTTCAGCAACAGATGGACCAATGCCACAAACAAGAGAGCATATACTATTATCAAGACAAGTTGGTGTACCATATATAGTAGTATTCTTAAACAAATGTGACATGGTAGATGACGAAGAGTTATTAGAGTTAGTAGAAATGGAAGTAAGAGATTTATTAACAGAATATGATTTCCCAGGAGATGATACTCCAATAGTAAGAGGATCAGCATTAATGGCATTAGAAGATCCAAAGAGCGAGTGGGGAAATAAGATAGTAGAATTATTCGAGCAAATAGATGAGTATATACCAGCACCAGAGAGAGATACAGACAAGCCATTCTTAATGCCAGTAGAGGACGTATTCTCAATCACAGGAAGAGGAACAGTTGCAACAGGAAGAGTAGAAAGAGGAGTACTAAAAGTACAAGACGAAGTAGAATTAGTAGGATTAACAGAAGCACCAAGAAAAGTAGTAGTAACAGGAGTAGAGATGTTCAGAAAATTATTAGACCAAGCACAAGCAGGTGATAATATAGGAGCATTATTAAGAGGTGTACAAAGAAACGAGATAGAAAGAGGACAAGTACTAGCAAAAACTGGATCAGTAAAGGCACACACAAAGTTTACAGCAGAAGTATATGTACTTAAAAAAGAAGAGGGTGGAAGACATACACCATTCTTTGATGGATATAGACCACAATTCTATTTCAGAACAACAGACGTAACAGGAGCTTGTAAATTACCAGATGGAATAGAAATGGTAATGCCTGGAGATAACGTAACAATGGAAGTAGACTTAATAAACTCAATAGTTGTAGAAGAGGGATTAAGATTCTCAATAAGAGAAGGTGGAAGAACAGTAGCTTCAGGAGTTGTTGCTACAATAGTAGAGTAATCTTTTATTAAACTGATGGATTAAAAAGAATAATAGAAAGAGGGGTTATGCTCCTCTTTTTTTAACATAGAAATACAAAAACATTGACACAGCATAGGATTTTGTGATAACTTATACAAGGTAATGATTATAGGAAGTTAATAATATCTTGAATACTGTAGATTTTTAATAAATACATATTTTAAAGGTATTATATTCACATATATTAACAATATATATTATTGTATTACAAAGTTGGAGGTGTATCAGATGAGAGTTAAAGTAACTTTAGCATGTACAGAGTGTAAGCAAAGAAACTACAACACTACTAAGAATAAGAAAAATAATCCAGACAGAATAGAATTACAAAAATATTGTAGATTCTGTAAAAAGCATACAACTCATAAAGAAACAAAATAGTTTTTTATAAGGATGTGAGTATGGAATGGCTGCCCAAAAAAATGACGGTGCAAAAACTAAAAAAAGGTTTAGTTTATTTGGATATTTAAAAGAAACTAAACAAGAATTAAAAAGAGTTACATGGCCGACAAAAAAGGAACTGTTTAAAAACACAAGTATAGTTTTAACTGTAGTTATTTCATGCACTATATTAGTATGGGGTATAGACACTATATTATCTGGTGCACTAGCGTTATTACTAAAATAGACGAAAAGAGGTAAGTTAAATGTCAGAATTACAAGAAGCAAGTTGGTATGTAGTTCATACCTATTCGGGACATGAAAATAAAGTTAAAGCTACAATTGAGAAAGCAGTTAAAACAAGAGGTATGGAAGACTGCATAAGACAAGTAGTTGTTCCAACAGAAGAGGTAGTGGAAACTACTAAAACTGGAAAAGAAAAAACTAGACAACGTAAAGTTTATCCAAGTTATGTTTTGGTTAAAATGATAATAACTGATGAATCTTGGTATGTAGTAAGAAATACTAAGGGAGTTACAGGTTTCGTTGGACCTGGTTCAAAACCAGTACCATTAAGTGAAGATGAAGTCAAAGCTATGGGAATAGATACAACAGACCCTAAAGTAGTAAATAGCGATATTGATTTTGAAATAGGAGACACAGTAAAAGTATCTCAAGGACCATTTAGTGGACAAATAGGTAACATAGAAGAAATTGACTTAGAAAATAGAGAAGTCAAAGTATGCATAAATGCATTTGGTAAAAGGACTCTATTTGTAATAGAGCTTGAAGGTATAGAAAAAATCTAATACTATATAGAAAAATCTGAGGAGGTGCGCTCAAAATGGCTAAAAAAGTTATAGGTCAAATAAAATTACAAATACCTGCAGGAAAGGCTACTCCAGCGCCACCAGTTGGACCAGCATTAGGACAACATGGTGTTAATATAATGGGATTCACAAAAGAATTTAATGCTAAAACTGCAGATCAAGCTGGAATGATAATACCAGTTGTTATAACTGTATATCAAGATAGATCATTCAGTTTTATAACAAAAACTCCACCAGCTGCAGTTTTAATTAAAAAAGCATTAAACTTAAAATCAGGTTCTGGAGAACCAAACAAAAAGAAAGTTGCTAAAATGACTTCAGCTCAAGTAAGAGAAATAGCTGAGTTAAAAATGCCTGACTTAAATGCTGCATCAGTAGAAGCTGCTATGAGTATGATAGCTGGTACTGCTAGAAGCATGGGTGTTGTAATAGAAGACTAATAAAAAGAAACACTTTTTTTTATAAAGTGGGAGGCGAAAAGCCGAAATTAACCACGAGGAGGAAAATAAAATGGCTAAAAAAGGTAAAAGATATGCAGGTGCATTACAAAAAGTAGATAGAACTAAATTCTATGATGCATCAGAAGCATTAACATTAGTTTCAGATATAGCTGGAGCTAAATTTGATGAGACAGTAGAAGCACACATTAAATTGGGTGTTGACTCAAGACATGCTGACCAACAAGTAAGAGGTGCAGTTGTATTACCTCACGGAACTGGTAAAACTAAAAGAGTTTTAGTTTTTGCTAAAGGTGAGAAAGCTAAAGAAGCTGAACAAGCTGGTGCTGACTTTGTAGGAGCTGAAGAATTAGTTCAAAAAATACAAGGTGAAAACTGGTTTGAATTTGATATAGTAGTTGCTACTCCAGATATGATGGGTGTAGTAGGTAGATTAGGTAGAGTATTAGGACCTAAAGGTTTAATGCCAAACCCTAAATCAGGAACAGTTACATTTGATGTAGCTAAAGCTATAGATGAAATAAAAGCTGGTAAAGTTGAATACAGATTAGACAAAACTAACATAATACACGTTCCAGTAGGAAAAGTATCATTTGGTGGAGAAAAATTAGCTGAAAACTTTGCAGCATTAATGGATGCTATAATAAAAGCTAAACCAGCTGCTGCTAAAGGACAATATTTAAGAAGTGTAACAGTAGCTTCTTCAATGGGACCTGGAGTTAAAATAAACCCAGCAAGAACAGCTGAATAATAAAACTGTTGACACAGGTTGACAAAAATGTTATCATATCACTTGTCAATGTAAAAAAGAATAGATTTGCCGTAGATAGTGGGTGCGAAAGCTTAATATCCCGCCGAGGTTTTAGATAAATTGAGATTACTAAAGCTTTTGATGTCTACTTTTGGCAACAAAAGCTTTTTATAATGTTGCGGTAAATACTAAGCCTATTTGGTGAAGGAGGTGCACATCTATATGAGAAAAGCTATAGAAATTAAATCAGAAGTTGTTTCTGAGATAGTTGAAAAGTTACAAAAATCTTCTGCTGCTGTTGTTGTAGATTACAAAGGATTAACAGTTGAAGAAGTAACTGAGTTAAGAAAACAAATGAGAGAAGCTGGTGTAGATTACAAAGTATATAAAAATACTTTAGTTAGAAGAGCAGCTAAAGAAGTTGGTATAGAGCAATTCAATGATGAATTATTAGTTGGAACTAATGCTATAGCATTTGGATATGATGATCCAGTTGCTCCAGCAAGAATATTAAAAGGATTCATGGATTCTCATCCAAAGATGAAATTAAAGATGGGTATTGTGGAAGGTGCATTCTACGATGAGTCTAAAATTGTTGAAATGGCTAACATACCATCAAGAGAAGTTCTTATCGCTAAATTACTTGGTAGCTTAAAAGCTCCAGTATCAAACTTTGCATATTTAATAGATGCAATAGCGAAAAAGGCAGAAGGTCAAGAAGAAGCTTAATTGCTTAATTAAAAAATTATAAATATTAATTTGAAATAAAATTCGGAGGTGCTAAAAATGACAATAGAACAAATATTAGAAGCTATAGAAAATATGAAAGTTTTAGAATTAAATGAATTAGTTAAAGCTGCTGAAGAAAAATTCGGTGTATCAGCTTCAGCTCCAGTAATGGTAGCTGGTGCAGCTGCTGGTGGACCAGCTGCTGAAGAAAAAACTGAGTTTGATGTAGTATTAGCTGAAGTTGGTTCTTCAAAAGTTGGAGTTATAAAAGCAGTTAGAGAAATAACAGGATTAGGATTAAAAGAAGCTAAAGAAGTAGTTGATAATGCTCCTAAGACAGTTAAAGAAGGAGCTTCTAAAGAAGAAGCTGATCAAATAAAAGAAAAATTAGAAGCTGCTGGAGCTAAAGTAGAAGTTAAGTAGTTTCTTTAAAAAGATACCCAATGGGTATCTTTTTTATTTGCAAAGAATTATAGAATTTATTTGGAATTATAAATAAAATATTTTTATAAAATGAAAAAAATTTATATAATAGTATTAAATTAAGGGTATCATATAGTATGTAATGATATCTTAATTTAATATTGTTATTAAATTAAAATATAAACAATTATTGTAATGTATATATGTAGGGTATATAATTAAATGGAACTGTAAAAAATTACATATTATTTTAAAAAAATACATGAGTAATTTGGAAATAAAATGTAATAAATAATTAATTAACGAATATAAATTTTAAAATGAACTAAGTATTTAAAAAAATCGAAAATTGTAGACTTTGAAGGATATATTTAAGGAGGAATTAACAATGGAAAAATTACAAGGAAAAATTGCAGTAGTTACTGCTGCAACAAAAGGTATTGGATTAGCTTCAGCAGAGATATTAGCAAAGAATGGAGCAATTGTATATTTAGCAGCTCGTTCAGAAGAATTAGCTAATGAAGTTATAAATAAAATAAGTGCAGAAGGTGGTTGTGCTAAGTTTGTTTACTTTAATGCTCGTGAAGAAGAAACTTTTACTTCAATGATAGGAGATGTAGTTAAAAAAGAAGGTAAGATAGATATACTTGTAAACAATTTTGGTTCAACAAACCCTTCTCTTGACAAAGACCTTGTAACTGGGGATACAGATAATTTCTTTGACACAGTAAATACTAATTTAAAAAGTGTGTATTTACCATGTAAAGCAGCAATTCCTCATATGATAAAGAATGGAAAAGGCAGTATAGTAAATATATCAAGTATAGGTTCAGTATTACCTGATTTATCCAGAATAGCTTACTGTGTATCAAAAGCATCAATCAATTCATTAACTCAAAATATAGCGACACAATATGCAAAAGATAATGTTAGATGTAATGCTGTACTTCCAGGTCTTATTGCAACTAAGGCTGCACTGGATAATATGTCTCCAGAATTCATAAAAGAGTTTTTAAAGCATGTTCCTTTAAATCGTATAGGAGAACCAGATGATATCGCTAAAGCTGTCTTATTCTATGCTAGTGATGACTCATCATTTATAACAGGAGATTTACTTGAAGTTGCAGGAGGATTTGGTTTACCTACTCCACAATTTGCAGATAATATATTAGGATAGTCAAGTTGATAATATGTAATGAAGATTTATGAATTAGTTATGTTAAAAATTCTATTTTTATAAAGACCATAGATATAATTTATATTGGAAAAAGTTTAATGCTCAAAATTCCAATTTAAATTTATCTATGGTCTTTATTTTGTATATTAAATAAATTGTATATATTTGTATAAATCTAATTATTTACAACTATTTTCTTATGGAATTATAATTAAATAGGGGAATGGTATTTGTATATAATTTTATATAGAAAATTAGACCTATAAATGCAAAATATGGATTTTATATTGAAAAATTGTACATAATACATAATATATGCTTAAAATAATTTACAAAAAATCAAAAATAATGCATAGTTTACATATAAGATAAAAAATATATTGAAAAATACTTGACAATATGCTAAAATTATTAGATGCGTTAGAATGAACTATTGTTTTATTTTTAATTATTGAGAGGTGAAAAGTGAATGCCACATCCTGTCACGATAGGTAAAAGAACTAGAATGAGCTTTTCTAAAATTAAGGAAATAGCTGATGTGCCAAATCTTATAGAAATTCAAGTAGATTCCTATGAGTGGTTTTTAAAAGAAGGTTTAAAAGAAGTGTTTGATGATATTTCACCAATAGAAGATTATACTGGTAATCTTATATTGGAATTTGTTGACTATTCTTTAGACGATAAACCAAAGTACGATATAGAAGAGTGTAAAGAGAGAGATGCTACATATTGTGCACCTCTAAAAGTTAAGGTAAGACTTATAAATAAAGAAACAGGCGAAATAAAAGAACAAGAAGTATTTATGGGTGACTTCCCTTTAATGACAGAAAGAGGAACTTTCGTTATAAATGGAGCAGAAAGAGTTATAGTAAGTCAATTAGTTAGATCTCCTGGTGTTTACTATGCGGAAGAAAGAGATAAAACAGGTAAGAGATTGATTTCATCTACTGTAATTCCTAATAGAGGAGCATGGTTAGAATATGAGACAGATTCTAATGATGTAATTTCTGTAAGAGTTGATAGAACAAGAAAGCAACCAGTTACAGTTTTACTTAGAGCTTTAGGAATAGGAACAGATGCAGAGATAATTGACCTTTTAGGAGAAGACGAGAGATTAACTGCTACATTAGAAAAGGATAATACTAAATCAGTAGAAGAAGGTCTTGTTGAGATATATAAAAAATTAAGACCAGGCGAACCTCCTACTGTAGAAAGTGCATCATCTTTGTTAAATGCTTTATTCTTTGATCCAAAAAGATATGATTTAGCAAAAGTTGGTAGATATAAGTTTAATAAGAAACTTGCTTTATGTTATAGAATAATGAATAAAATTTCAGCACAAGACATAATTAATCCAGAAACTGGGGAAGTATTTGTAAAAGCTGGAGAAAAAATAAGTTATGAGTTAGCTAAAGATATACAAAATGCAGGTATAAATGTAGTAAATCTACTAATGGATGATGATAAGAAAGTTAGAGTTATAGGAAACAACTTTGTAGATATTAAGTCTCACATTAATTTTGACATAGATGATTTAAACATAAAAGAAAAAGTACATTATCCAACTTTAAAAGAAATTTTAGATGGATATAGCGACGAAGAAGAAATAAAAGAAGCTATAAAATCAAGAATTAAAGAACTTATACCAAAACATATATTATTAGATGATATAATAGCTTCAATAAGTTATGAATTTAATATATTCTATAATATAGGAAATATTGATGATATAGACCACCTAGGAAACAGAAGAATAAGATCTGTAGGTGAATTATTACAAAATCAAGTTAGAATTGGTCTTTCAAGAATGGAAAGAGTTATAAAAGAAAGAATGACAGTTCAAGATATGGAAGCCATAACGCCTCAAGCGTTGGTTAACATAAGACCAGTTTCTGCTGCAATAAAAGAATTCTTTGGTAGTTCTCAGTTATCTCAGTTCATGGACCAAACAAATCCTCTGTCTGAGTTAACACATAAGAGAAGATTATCAGCTCTTGGACCTGGAGGTCTTTCAAGAGAAAGAGCTGGATTCGAAGTGCGTGACGTTCACCATTCACACTATGGTAGAATGTGTCCGATAGAGACTCCAGAGGGACCAAACATCGGTCTTATAAACTCTCTAGGAACTTATGCAAAGATAAATGAATTTGGATTTATAGAATCACCATATAGAAAATTTGATAAAGAAACATCAACAGTTACTGATGAAATACATTATCTAACTGCTGATGAGGAAGATTTATTTGTAAGAGCTCAGGCAAATGAGCCATTAACAGATGATGGTAAGTTCGTAAACCATAGAGTTGTTTGTAGAACTGTAAATGGTGCTGTTGAAATGGTTCCTGAAAGCAGAGTAGATTACATGGATATATCTCCTAAGCAAGTTGTATCTGTTGCCACTGCTATGATACCTTTCCTAGAAAATGATGATGCCAACCGTGCCCTTATGGGAGCTAACATGCAGCGTCAGGCAGTGCCTCTAGTTAGAAGAGAAGCACCAATTATAGGAACTGGTATAGAATATAGAGCTGCAAAAGACTCTGGAGCAGTTGTTGTTGCTAGAAACTCTGGTATAGCAGAAAGAGTAACAGCAGATGAAATAATTATAAAAAGAGAAGATGGAAACAGAGATAGATATAATTTACTTAAGTTTAAACGTTCAAACTCAGGTACTTGTATAAATCAAACACCTATAATAAGTAAAGGTGAAAAGATTGAGAGAGGCGATGTTATAGCAGATGGTCCAGCAACTGATTTAGGAGAAGTTGCACTTGGAAGAAACTGTCTTATAGCATTCATGACTTGGGAAGGTTATAACTACGAGGATGCCATATTAATAAATGAAAGATTAGTTAAAGAAGATAGATTATCAACAATTCATATAGAAGAGTATGAATGTGAAGCTAGAGATACAAAACTAGGACCAGAGGAAATAACTAGGGATATACCTAATGTTGGAGATAGTGCAATTAAAAACCTAGATGACAGAGGTATAATAAGAATAGGTGCAGAGGTAGACTCAGGTGATATACTAGTTGGTAAGGTAACTCCAAAAGGAGAAACTGAACTTACTGCTGAGGAAAGATTGCTTCGTGCAATATTCGGAGAAAAAGCTAGGGAAGTTAGAGATACTTCACTTAAAGTACCTCATGGTGAATCTGGTATAATAGTTGATGTAAAAGTATTTACTAGAGAAAATGGAGATGACTTATCTCCAGGAGTAAATGAATTAGTAAGATGTTATATAGCTAAAAAAAGAAAGATAAAAGTTGGAGATAAAATGGCTGGTCGTCATGGTAACAAAGGGGTTATCTCAAGAATATTACCAGAAGAAGATATGCCATTCATGGAAAATGGAACTCCTCTAGACATAATACTTAACCCACAAGGTATACCATCACGTATGAACATCGGTCAAGTTCTAGAAGTCCATTTAGGACTTGCTGCTAAGACATTAGGATGGTATGTGGCAACATCAGTATTCGATGGTGCTAATGAGTACGATATAATGGATGCTCTTGAGGCATCTGGGTATCCTAGAGATGGTAAATTAACTTTATACGATGGTAGAACAGGTGAAACTTTTGATAACAGAATAACTGTTGGATATATGTATTACTTAAAACTACATCACTTAGTAGATGAAAAATTACATGCAAGAAGTACTGGACCATACTCATTAGTTACTCAACAGCCACTAGGTGGTAAAGCTCAATTTGGTGGACAAAGATTTGGAGAGATGGAGGTTTGGGCTCTAGAAGCATATGGAGCTGCTCACATACTTCAAGAAATACTTACTGTTAAGTCTGATGATGTTGTAGGTCGTGTTAGAACTTATGAAGCTATAGTTAAAGGTGAAAACATACCTGAGCCAGGAATCCCAGAATCATTTAAGGTTCTTATAAAAGAACTTCAAAGTTTATGCTTAGATGTAAAAGTATTGACAGATGAAGACCAAGAAATAGAAGTAAGAGAATCTGTAGATGAAGATGATACAATAGGCGAATTTGAGCTAGACGTTGTAAATCATATGGGAGAAGTTGAAGAAAGTAATATAATAGAAGAAATTGAAGATGATTTTGCTGAAAACGCAGAAGATGAGGATATAGAGAATTTAGAAGAATTCGCTGAAGAGGATTTATTTGAAGAAGAAATAGATTTTGAAAGTGATGACTTTGATGTGTAAATTTAATTAATGTAAATCTCAAATAGAAGGGAGAGAACTCCTTGTTTGAATTAAACAATTTCGAGTCGATAAAAATAGCATTGGCTTCTCCAGAAAAAATAAGACAATGGTCTAGAGGAGAAGTTAAAAAGCCAGAAACTATAAATTACCGTACTTTAAAGCCAGAGAAAGATGGTCTTTTCTGTGAAAGAATATTTGGACCACAAAAAGACTGGGAGTGCCATTGTGGTAAATATAGAAGAGTTAGATATAAAGGTGTAGTTTGTGATAGATGTGGAGTAGAAGTAACTAAATCAAAAGTAAGAAGAGAGAGAATGGGACATATAGAGCTAGCTGCTCCTATGTCTCACATCTGGTACTTCAAGGGTATACCAAGTAGAATGGGACTTTTACTTGATATGTCACCAAGATCATTAGAAAAAATATTATACTTCGCCTCATATGTAGTAGTTGATCCAGGAGAAACTGGATTAAATGAAAAACAGTTACTTACAGAAAAAGAATACAGAACTGCTCTTGAAAAGTATGGATATACTTTTACTGTAGGAATGGGTGCTGAAGCTGTAAAGACATTGCTACAGAATATAGATTTAGAACAACAAAGTAAAGACTTAAGAGCGGAATTAAAAGATAGTACAGGACAAAAGAAAGTTAGAACAATCAGAAGATTAGAAGTTGTAGAGGCATTTAAAAAGTCTGGAAATAAACCAGAGTGGATGATTTTAGATGCAATACCAGTAATACCACCAGATTTAAGACCGATGGTACAACTAGATGGTGGAAGATTCGCGACTTCAGACCTAAATGATTTATATAGAAGAGTTATAAATAGAAATAATAGACTTAAAAGATTATTAGAGCTTGGAGCTCCAGATATAATTGTAAGAAACGAAAAAAGAATGCTTCAAGAAGCCGTTGATGCATTAATAGATAATGGTAGAAGAGGTAGACCTGTAACAGGCCCTGGGAATAGACCACTTAAATCTTTATCAGATATGTTAAAAGGTAAACAAGGTCGTTTCCGTCAAAACTTACTTGGTAAGCGTGTTGACTACTCAGGACGTTCTGTTATAGTTGTTGGACCAGAACTTAAATTTTACCAATGTGGACTTCCAAAGAAAATGGCATTAGAATTATTCAAGCCATTTGTTATGGACAAATTAGTTAAAGAAGGATATGCACATAACATAAAAAGTGCTAAATCTATAGTAGAAAAAGTTAAACCAGAAGTTTGGGATGTTTTAGAAGATGTTATAAAAAGTCATCCAGTTCTTCTTAACCGTGCACCGACTCTACATAGATTAGGTATACAAGCATTTGAACCAATCTTAGTTGAAGGTAAGGCTATAAAACTACATCCTCTTGTATGTACAGCCTATAATGCAGACTTCGATGGGGATCAAATGGCAGTCCATGTACCTTTATCAGTAGAGGCACAAGCAGAAGCAAGATTCTTAATGCTTTCTGTAAATAATATCCTTGCTCCTAAAGATGGTTCACCTATAACTACTCCATCTCAGGATATGGTTTTAGGTTGCTATTATCTAACAATAGAAGCACAAGATGGAGCTAAAGGAACAGGAATGGTATTTAAAGATTTTAATGAACTATTACTTGCTTATTATAATAAATCAGTTCATCTACATGCTTTAGTAAAATTAAAGGTAACACTTGAAGATGGAAGCAGTTCATTAGTTGAAAGTACAGTTGGTAGATTTATATTTAATGAAAATATACCTCAAGATTTAGGTTTTGTAGATAGAAAAGAAAACCCATTTGCACTGGAAGTTGATTTCTTAGCAGATAAAAAATCTCTTGGTAAGATAATAGATAAATGTTTTAGAAAACATGGAAATACAGAAACAGCTGAATTACTAGATTATATAAAAGCTCTAGGGTTTAAATATTCTACACTAGGTGGAATAACAGTTGCTGTTGATGATATGAGTGTACCAGAAGAAAAGAAAGTATTTATATCTGAAGCAGAAGCAAAAGTTGATAAATATGAAAAAGCGTACAGAAGAGGTCTAATATCTGATGAAGAGAGATATGAGAAAGTCATAGAGACATGGACAGAAACAACTGATAAAGTTACTGATGCTCTTATGGGTGGACTAGACAGATTAAATAATATATATATAATGGCACATTCAGGAGCCAGAGGTTCTAAAAACCAAATTAGACAGCTGGCAGGAATGCGTGGTCTTATGGCCAATGCGTCTGGTAAAACAGTTGAGATACCAGTTAAATCTAATTTCCGTGAAGGTCTATCAGTACTAGAATACTTTACATCTTCACATGGTGCCAGAAAAGGTCTTGCTGATACCGCTATACGTACAGCTGAATCTGGATACTTAACAAGAAGACTTGTTGATGTAAGTCAAGATGTTATTGTAAGAGAAATAGATTGTGGAACAGAGGATACTACAGAAATTTATGCTATAAAAGAAGGAAATGAAGTTATAGAAGAGATATACGATAGAATTGTAGGAAGATATACTATAGACCCTATATTAAATCCTGAAACTGGCGAAGTTATAGTTGAAGCTGATGCTATGATACAAGAAGATGAAGCAGAAACTATAGTAGATTTAGGAATTGAAAAAATTAGGATAAGAACAGTTCTTAACTGTAAAACTAATCATGGAGTTTGTTCTAAGTGCTATGGTAGAAACTTAGCTACAGGAAAAGAAGTTAATATAGGTGAAGCAGTTGGTATAATAGCAGCTCAATCTATCGGTGAGCCGGGTACTCAGCTTACAATGCGTACATTCCATACTGGAGGAGTTGCAGGAGCCGATATAACTCAAGGTCTTCCAAGGGTTGAAGAATTATTTGAAGCTAGAAAACCAAAAGGATTAGCCGTAATAACTGAAGTATCTGGTAGAGTTGAAATAGACGAAACTGGAAAGAGAAAAGAAGTAAATGTAATACCAGCAGAAGGCGAAACTCAAACATATGTGATACCATATGGCTCTAGATTAAAGGTTAAACAAGGTCAAATGTTAGAAGCTGGAGACCCATTAACACAAGGATTTATAAATCCTCATGATATAGTAAGAGTAAATGGTGTTAAGGGAGTTCAAGAATATATAGTTAAAGAAGTTCAAAGAGTGTATAGACTTCAAGGGGTTGACGTTAACGATAAGCATATAGAAGTTATAGTAAGACAAATGCTATCTAAAGTTAAAGTTGAAGACCCAGGAGATACAGATTTATTACCAGGTGGATATGAAGATGTATTAACATTCAATGAATGTAATAAAGATGCTGTAGCCAAAGGTCTAAGACCAGCAGTTGCTAAAAGAGTTTTACTTGGTATAACTAAAGCGTCTCTTGCAACTGATTCATTCCTATCAGCAGCTTCATTCCAGGAGACAACAAGAGTACTAACAGAAGCAGCAATAAAAGGTAAAGAAGACCACTTAATAGGACTTAAAGAAAATGTTATATTAGGTAAATTAATACCAGCTGGAACAGGAATGAAGAAATATAGAAATATAGCTGTTGAAAAAATTGAAGATTAATGGCAGATAGAGTAAAGAAATCTTGACAACCATTATTTGTGGTGTTAAAATAGTAAAGTGTGTTGTTTAAAAGTGCACTAAGGGCTTGAATAAGCTCTTAGTGACTTTTAGATGGCAATAAATGAAAACTAAAAAGCATCAAGCTAGAAAAATGCTAATATCACATATTTATGTGTTATAGACATTAAATTGTAAGTAACGTATGTTACAATCAGTCAGTATGAATATTCATATTGATGTAGTTGGCGGTCACTGATAAGATCGAAAATTTGGAAGGAGGTGCAGATGATGCCAACAATTAACCAATTAGTTCGTAAAAGTAGAAAAGCGGTAGAGAAGAAATCTACTGCTCCAGCATTACAAAAAGGTTACAACTCTTTAAACAAGAAAGTAACTGACGCTAGTGCCCCACAAAAAAGAGGGGTTTGTACTTCAGTAAAAACAGTTACTCCTAAGAAACCTAACTCAGCTTTAAGAAAAGTTGCCAGAGTTAGATTAACTAATGGTATAGAAGTTTCTGCTTATATACCAGGAGAAGGACACAACTTACAAGAGCATAGTGTTGTTCTTATAAGAGGAGGAAGAGTAAAAGACCTTCCAGGGGTTAGATACCATATACTAAGAGGTACTTTAGATACAGCAGGTGTTGATAAGAGAAGACAATCAAGATCTAAGTACGGTGCGAAGAGACCTAAAGAAGCTAAAAAGTAAAAACAATTAATGATTGATTATAGTTCGGTGCTTTAAATATATATATTTATGGCATCACGGCATTAAGTGAATTATGTCGAGTACCTATGATTTAAGTTAAATAATTAAGGAGGGAAGCGAAATGCCAAGAAAAGGTAATGTTCCAAAAAGAGAAGTTTTACCAGATCCTATGTATGGGAGTAAGGTAGTTACTAAATTAATAAATAATCTAATGGTAGACGGAAAAAAAGGAAAGTCTCAAAGTATAGTTTATGATGCTTTCGCAGTTATTGCTGAAAAGACAGGAGAAGAAGCTTTAGAAGTATTTAATAAAGCAATGGACAATATAATGCCTGTTTTAGAAGTAAAAGCAAGAAGAGTTGGTGGAGCAAACTACCAAGTACCAATCGAAGTTAGACCTGAAAGAAGACAAACATTAGGTTTAAGATGGCTAGTAAAATACACTAGAGCTCGTGGAGAAAAAGGAATGGTTGATAAGCTTGCTAAAGAAATAATGGATGCAGCTAACAACACTGGAGCTTCAGTTAAGAAAAAAGAAGATACTCATAAAATGGCAGAGGCTAATAAAGCATTTGCTCATTACAGATGGTAGGATATATAGATATCTTATAAAATTGAGGATATCATAAGGAGGATAACCATGGCTAGAAAGTTTCCTTTGGAAAGAACTAGGAATATAGGAATCATGGCTCATATAGATGCAGGAAAAACTACTACTACAGAAAGAATTCTGTTTTATACTGGGCAAACTCATAAAATAGGAGAAACTCATGAAGGAGCTTCTCAAATGGACTGGATGGAGCAAGAAAAGGAAAGAGGTATAACAATAACTTCTGCTGCTACTACTGCTTCATGGAAAGACCATAGAATAAATATAATAGATACTCCTGGACACGTGGACTTCACAGTTGAAGTTGAAAGATCTCTAAGAGTTCTTGACGGTTCAGTTGCTGTATTCTGTGCAAAAGGTGGAGTTGAGCCTCAATCAGAAAATGTATGGAGACAAGCTGAAACTTATGGAGTACCTAGAATAGCTTTTGTAAATAAAATGGATATATTAGGTGCAGATTTCTACAATGTTGTAAGCATGATGAAATCTAGATTAAATTCTAATGCAGTTCCTATGCAATTACCAATAGGTAAAGAAGATTCATTCATAGGTATAATAGACTTATTAAAAATGGATGCTGTTATATACAAAGACGACCTAGGGGTTGAAATGGAAGAAACAGATATACCAGAAGACATGAAAGAATTAGCCACTGAGTGGAGAGAAAAATTAGTTGAATCGGTAGCTGAAACTGATGAAGAACTAATGATGAAATACCTTGAAGGTGAAGAGCCTACTATAGAAGAATTAAAAGTTGCTATAAGAAAAGCTACTATAGCTTGTGAAATGAACCCAGTTTTCTGTGGTACAGCTTATAGAAATAAAGGTGTTCAGTTAGTAATAGATGCAGTTTTAGATTACTTACCGGCACCAACAGATATAGCAGCTATAAAAGGTATATTAGAAGATGGAGAAGAAGCTGAAAGACATTCTTCTGATGAAGAGCCATTCTCTGCATTAGCATTCAAAATAATGACTGACCCATTCGTTGGAAAACTAGCGTTCTTCAGAGTTTACTCTGGAACATTAGAATCTGGTTCTTATGTTTTAAATGCAACTAAGAATAAGAGAGAAAGAATTGGTCGTATATTACAAATGCATGCCAATACAAGAGAAGAAATAACTAAAGTTTATGCTGGAGATATAGCAGCAGCAGTAGGATTAAAAGATACTACTACTGGAGACACATTATGTGACCCTGCTAATCCAATAATACTTGAATCTATGGAATTCCCTGAGCCAGTTATATCTGTTGCTATAGAGCCAAGCTCTAAAGCAGCTCAAGAAAAAATGGGTATAGCTCTTCAAAAATTAGCTGAAGAAGACCCAACTTTCACAGTTAAGACTGACCAAGAAACAGGACAAACTATAATATCTGGTATGGGTGAGTTACACTTAGAGATAATAGTAGATAGATTATTAAGAGAATTCAAAGTAGAAGCTAAAGTTGGTGCACCACAAGTTGCATATAGAGAAACTATAACTCAACCAGTTGATGTTGAATACAAGTACTCTAAGCAATCAGGTGGTAGAGGACAATACGGTCACGTTAAGATTAGAGTTGCTCCTCAAGAGCCAGGTGAAGGATACAAGTTCACAAACAAAACTGTTGGTGGATCTGTACCAAAAGAATATGTTGGTCCAGTTGACATGGGTATACAAGGAGCTATGCAATCTGGTATAGTTGCTGGTTATCCAGTTGTAGACGTTGCTGTTGAGTTATATGATGGTTCTTACCATGAGGTTGACTCTTCTGAGATGGCGTTTAAAATGGCTGGTTCAATGGCATTCAAAGATGCTATGAAGAAAGGTAATGCAGTTCTTTTAGAGCCTTACTTCAAAGTAGAAGTTGTTACTCCTGAAGATTACATGGGAGATGTTATGGGTGACTTAAACTCAAGAAGAGGATTAATTCAAGGTATGGAAGCTAGAAGTGGTGCACAAGTTATAAATGCATTCGTTCCACTTTCAGAAATGTTTGGATACTCAACAGACCTAAGATCTTCAACTCAAGGTCGTGCAACTTATACAATGATATTCGATCACTATGAGCAAGTTCCAGCTTCAGTTGCTAAGAAAATAGCTGAAGGAAAATAATTTAAAAATAATTAATAATATAAATATAAAAAATAATCAGCGATATGAGATATATCTCATATCGCACAAGATAAAGGGAGGAAATTCAAAATGGCTAAAGCTAAATACGAAAGAACAAAACCTCATGTTAATATAGGTACAATAGGACACGTTGACCACGGTAAAACTACATTAACAGCAGCAATAACAAAAACATTATATGACAGATACCAATTAGGAGAAGCAGTAGATTTCGCAAACATAGATAAAGCTCCAGAAGAAAGAGAAAGAGGAATCACAATATCAACAGCACACGTTGAGTATGAGACTCCAAACAGACACTACGCACACGTTGACTGCCCAGGACATGCTGACTACGTTAAGAACATGATAACAGGAGCAGCACAAATGGACGGAGCAATATTAGTTTGTTCAGCAACAGATGGACCAATGCCACAAACAAGAGAGCATATACTATTATCAAGACAAGTTGGTGTACCATATATAGTAGTATTCTTAAACAAATGTGACATGGTAGATGATGAAGAGTTATTAGAATTAGTAGAAATGGAAGTAAGAGATTTATTAACAGAATATGATTTCCCAGGAGATGATACTCCAATAGTAAGAGGATCAGCATTAATGGCATTAGAAGATCCAAAGAGCGAGTGGGGAAATAAGATAGTAGAATTATTCGAGCAAATAGATGAGTATATTCCAGCACCAGAGAGAGATACAGACAAGCCATTCTTAATGCCAGTAGAGGACGTATTCTCAATCACAGGAAGAGGAACAGTTGCAACAGGAAGAGTAGAAAGAGGAGTACTAAAAGTACAAGACGAAGTAGAATTAGTAGGATTAACAGAAGCACCAAGAAAAGTAGTAGTAACAGGAGTAGAGATGTTCAGAAAATTATTAGACCAAGCACAAGCAGGTGATAATATAGGAGCATTATTAAGAGGTGTACAAAGAAACGAGATAGAAAGAGGACAAGTACTAGCAAAAACTGGATCAGTAAAGGCACACACAAAGTTTACAGCAGAAGTATATGTACTTAAAAAAGAAGAGGGTGGAAGACATACACCATTCTTTGATGGATATAGACCACAATTCTATTTCAGAACAACAGACGTAACAGGAGCTTGTAAATTACCAGATGGAATAGAAATGGTAATGCCTGGAGATAACGTAACAATGGAAGTAGACTTAATAAACTCAATAGTTGTAGAAGAGGGATTAAGATTCTCAATAAGAGAAGGTGGAAGAACAGTAGCTTCAGGAGTTGTTGCTACAATAGTAGAGTAATCTTTTACTAAACTAATGGATTTAATATAGAAAAAGAGGGGGTAACACCTCTCTTTTTTGTTTTTTGTTGACAAGTAGCACTAAAGCATATATACTAAACTAGTGCCTTGAGACAGATTAACAATCAAGTCTGAGGTTATGCTGTTGTAATAGAAAATAAAATTGAAAAAAATATAAAAAAAACTTGAAAAAATGTAACAGATGATATAAAATATAATAGTGTGCTTGAGAGATTAAGAAAATAAGAATTAAATCCTAGTGAAATACGAACTAATATCGATTTGAAAGTTACAACACACCCGGAGCAGTGTATCGGTATTGGTTGTACGCAACTTGAAAATTAAACACGTGATAAAGGAGGGAAAACAAAATGGCTAAGAATGAAAAAATAAGAATAAGATTAAAATCATATGATCACAAATTATTAGATTTTTCAGCAGGGAAAATAGTTGAAACTGCTAAAAAGGCTGGATCACAAGTTTCAGGACCTGTGCCTCTACCAACAGAAAAACAAGTTGTAACTATATTAAGAGCTGTACATAAGTACAAAGACTCTAGAGAACAATTTGAAATAAGAACTCATAAAAGACTAATCGACATAGCTAATCCAACACCTAAAACAGTTGACTCATTAATGAGATTAGACTTACCAGCAGGTGTAGATATAGAAATAAAATTATAAGAACCCCTAAGATATTATCCTATAGATGATTATCTTAGAATGATTACTCTAAAAGATGTAATCCGCTGTAAGAATTATAGGAGGTGCTAATATGAAAGGAATATTAGGAAAAAAAGTTGGTATGACTCAAATATTCACTGATAAAGGTGTAGTTATACCTGTAACAGCTGTTGAAGCAGGACCTATGGTCGTTACTCAAATAAAAACAGTTGATAAAGATGGATACAATGCTATACAAATAGGTTTCGAAGATGCTAAAGAAAAAGCTTTAAACAAACCTAAAAAAGGACATTTAGCTGCTGCTAATGTTTTAAAGAAACATTTAAAAGAATTTAGAGTAGATTCTGTAGAAGGATACACAGTAGGACAAGAAATAAAAGCTGATGTATTTGAAGCAGGTGCAAAAATAGATGTTACTGGAATAAGTAAAGGTAAGGGATTCCAAGGTCCAATAAAAAGACATGGACAAAGTAGAGGTCCTGAAACTCACGGTTCTAGATACCACAGAAGACCAGGTTCAATGGGAGCTTGTTCTTACCCTGGTAGAGTATTTAAAAACAAAAAATTAGCTGGACACATGGGAAGCGTAAAGGTAACAGTTCAAAACTTAGAGGTTGTTAAAGTAGATGCTGATAAGAACCTTATATTAGTTAAGGGAGCTATACCAGGAGCTAAAGGTTCAGTAGTAACTATAAAAGAAGCTGTAAAGGTTTCTAAATAATGACTAACCTAGAGAAAGGAGGAATAACAATGCCAAAATTAAATGTACTAAATGTTAGTGGACAAAACGTTGGAGAAATAGAATTATCAGATTCTATATTTGGCGTAGAAGTTAATGGACATGTTTTATACGAAGTTGTAAAAAATCAATTAGCAAATAAGAGACAAGGAACTCAATCTGCTAAAACTAGAGCAGAAGTTAGAGGTGGCGGAAGAAAACCTTGGAAACAAAAAGGAACAGGTAGAGCAAGACAAGGTTCTACAAGATCTGTACAATGGGTAGGTGGAGGAGTTGCTTTTGCACCTAAGCCAAGAAGCTACAGATATACATTACCTAAGAAGGTAAGAAGATTAGCTATGAAGAGTGCTTTATCTTCAAAAATACAAAATAGTGAAGTTATAGTATTAGATGCATTAAACATGGATGCTCCTAAAACTAAAGAATTCGCTCAAATATTAAATAATATAAATGCTGCTAAAAAAGCTTTAGTAGTTATAGCTGACAAAAATGATAACATAATAAAATCAGCTAGAAATATAGAAGGTGTTCAAACTGCATTAGTTAATACTATGAATGTATATGACATATTAAAATATGATTCATTCATAATAACTACAGATGCTGTTAAAAAAGTGGAGGAGGTGTACGCATAATGACTAATCCACATGATGTAATAATAAGACCAGTTGTAACTGAGCACAGTATGGCTGAAATGGGTGAAAAAAAATACACTTTTGTTGTGGCTAAAGATGCGAACAAAACTGAAATAAAAAAAGCAGTAGAAAAAGTATTCGGAGTTAGTGTTGATAAAGTAAATACTTTAAACTACGATGGAAAAGTTAAAAGAATGGGTAGAACTCAAGGAAGAACATCAAGCTTTAAGAAAGCAGTAGTTAAGTTAACTGCTGATAGTAAAGAAATAGAATTCTTCCAAGGAATGTAGTATTATAACAAACGAAGGAGGGAAAACAGATGGCTATAAAAAAGTTTAGACCAACTTCTCCTGCCTTAAGACAAATGACAGTTTTAGTTTCTGATGAAATAACATGTAACCAACCAGAAAAATCTCTTTTAGTTAACTTAAAGAAAAATGCTGGTAGAAACGTACATGGTAGAATAACTGTTCGTCATAGAGGTGGAGGACAAAAAAGAAAATATAGAATAATAGATTTTAAAAGAGATAAAGATGGTATACCTGCTAAGGTTGCTACTATAGAATATGATCCAAACAGAACTGCAAATATCGCATTATTAAACTATGCTGATGGAGAAAAAAGATATATATTAGCTCCAGTTGGAATTAACGTTGGAGATACTATATTGTCAGGATTAGGTGCTGATATAAAACCAGGAAACTGTTTAGCATTAAAAGATATGCCAGTTGGTACTATCATTCATAATATAGAATTAAAGCCAGGAAAAGGAGCTCAATTAGTTAGATCTGCTGGAGTTTCTGCACAATTAATGGCTAAAGAAGGAAAAAATGCTTTATTAAGATTACCATCAGGTGAGATGAGATTAGTAAGCATAAACTGTAAAGCTACTATAGGACAAGTTGGAAATATAGAGCACGGTAACGTAGTTATCGGTAAAGCAGGAAGAAAAAGACATATGGGAATAAGACCTACTGTAAGAGGTTCTGTAATGAACCCTAATGACCATCCACACGGTGGAGGGGAAGGTAGATCTCCAATAGGTAGACCATCTCCTGTTACTCCATGGGGTAAACCAGCTCTTGGATACAAAACTAGAAAGAAAAATAAAGCTTCAAATAAATTAATAGTATCAAGAAGAACTAAGTAGTAAATTTATTTTTGCTCGGAAAGGAGGAATATAAATGTCAAGATCAACTAAAAAAGGGCCTTTTGTCCATGCAAGACTTTTAAAGAAGATAGAAGCTATGAATGCTAGTGGAAGTAAAGAAGTTATAAAAACTTGGTCAAGATCTTCAACTGTATTTCCACAAATGGTAGAAAACACTATAGCTGTTCATGATGGAAGAAAACATGTTCCAGTATATATAACAGAAGATATGGTTGGACATAAATTAGGTGAGTTCGTTCCTACTAGAACTTTCAAAGGACATAAGGATGACGAAAAATCTAATAAGAGAAAATAATTAAATTATGACTAAGAAAGGAGGAATAACAATGGAAGCAAAAGCTACTGCTAAATACGTACGTGTATCACCAAGAAAAGCAGGCCAAATATGTGACCTTGTTAGAGGAAAGAATGTTGATGAAGCATTAGCAATATTAAAGTTTACTCCAAGAGGAGCAGCTTCAATAATAGCTAAGGTTGTAAAATCAGCTAAAGCTAACGCAGAAAACAATCACGAAATGGATACTGAAAAATTATATATAGCATCAATAGTTGCTAATCAAGGACCAACAATGAAGAGATTCATGCCTAGAGCTATGGGTCGTGCAACTACAATAAGAAAAAGAACTTCTCATATAGAGGTTGTTGTTAAAGAGAAAAAATAATTAATAGATAGGAGGGAAAGTAATGGGTCAAAAGGTTAATCCACACGGCTTAAGAGTCGGTGTTATAAAAGATTGGGACTCAAGATGGTTCGCTACTGATAAAAAAGAGTTCGGAAACTTATTATTAGAAGACCATAATATACGTAAATTCTTAAAGAAAAGATTATACTCAGCTGGAGTTGCTAAGATAGAAATAGAAAGATCAGCTAACAAAATAAAAATGGACTTACACGTTGCTAAGCCAGGAGTAGTTATAGGAAGAGCTGGTGCAGGAATCGAAGCATTAAAAGTTGAATTAGAAAAAATGACAAAGAAAACTATAATAGTTAATATAGTAGAAGTAAGAAGTACAGATAAAAATGCTCAATTAGTAGCTGAAAATATAGCTTTAGCTATAGAGAGAAGAGTTGCTTTCAGAAGAGCAATGAAACAAGCTATACAAAGAGCAATGAAATCTGGTGCTAAAGGAATAAAAGTTTCTGCTTCAGGAAGATTAGGTGGAGCTGAGATGGCTAGAACTGAAGGTTATAGTGAAGGAAATGTGCCACTACAAACTTTAAGAGCAGATATAGATTATGGTTTCGCTGAAGCTGATACTACTTATGGAAAAATCGGTATAAAAGTTTGGATATGTAATGGTGAAGTTTTACCAACTAGAGACGGTGTAAATCCAAGAGAAGAAAGCAGAAAGAGCGATAGAAGAGACAATAAGAGAGATAACAGAAGAAACGATAGAAGAGGAAATGACAATAGAAACTATAGAGGAAATGATAATAGAGGAAATGATAACAGAGGAAACTACAGAGGACAAAGACCTCAAGGTGGATCAAGACCTCAAAGAACTGAAAACAAAGGAAATTAATAATAGTTAGGTTCAAGGAAGGAGGAAAAATACTCATGTTAATGCCAAAAAGAGTAAAGCGTCGTAGAGTTCATAGAGGAAGTATGGCTGGGCAAGCTCATAAAGGTAACAAAGTTACTTATGGTGAGTTTGGATTAGTAGCTTTAGAAGCTTCTTGGATAACTTCTAATCAAATAGAAGCTGCCAGAATCGCGATGACTAGATATATAAAAAGAGGGGGAAAGGTTTGGATAAAAATATTCCCTCATAAACCAGTAACAAGAAAACCAGCAGAAACTCGTATGGGTGCAGGGAAAGGTTCTCCAGAATATTGGGTAGCTGTAGTTAAGCCAGGAAGAGTTATGTTTGAATTAGCGGGTGTTTCTGAAGATAAGGCAAGAGAAGCTATGAGACTTGCTGCACATAAATTACCAATCAAATGTAAATTTGTGAAAAAAGAAGATTTAGAAGTAAAGGGTGGTGAATAGGATGAAAGCTAAAGAATTAAGAGATTTAACAAGCGAAGAGCTAATGAACAAATTAAACGACTTCAAAAGTGAATTATTTAGCTTAAGATTCCAATTAGCTACTGGTCAATTAGAAAATACAGCTAGAATAAAGTTTGTTAAGAAGGATATAGCAAAAGTTAAAACTGTTCTTGCTGAAAGAAAGTTATACGAAACTAGAGCTTAATTTGGAAAGGAGGCTTTTTAAACATGGAAAGAGGAAGAAGAAAAGTTAGAATAGGCCGTGTTGTTAGTGATAAGATGGATAAAACAATAGTAGTAGCTGTTGAAGAGTTTGTACGTCATCCACTATATAATAAACGTGTTAAGAGAACTAAGAAATTCAAGGCTCATGATGAAAAGAATATATGTAACATCGGAGATAGAGTTAAAATAATGGAAACTAGACCTTTATCAAAAGACAAGAGATTTAGACTAGTTGAAGTTGTTGAGAAAGTGAAATAGTTTTTGAAGAAGGAGGGATTACGATATGATACAACAAGAATCACGTCTAAGAGTTGCTGATAACTCAGGAGCTAAAGAAATTTTATGTATACGTGTTCTAGGCGGAAGTAAAAGAAGATATGGTAACATAGGTGACGTTATAGTTGCTACTGTTAAAAGTGCAACACCTGGTGGAGTTGTAAAAAAAGGTAAAGTTGTTAAAGCTGTTATAGTGAGAACTAAACAAGGCATGAGACGTAATGATGGAAGTTATATTTCTTTTGATGAGAATGCAGCTGTTATAATAAAAGACGATAAAACTCCAGTAGGGACTCGTATATTCGGGCCTGTTGCTAGAGAGTTAAGAGACAATGAATTCATGAAAATAGTTTCTCTTGCTCCAGAAGTACTATAATTAAGGAGGTGCAATAGGACATGATGCGTGTTAAAAAAGGTGACACTGTTGTAGTTATAGCAGGTAAAGATAAAGGTAAAAAAGGTTCAGTTTTAAAGGTATATCCTAAAGCTAGCAAAGTGTTAGTTGAAGGTGTAAATGTAATAACTAAACATCAAAAACCAAGTGCTATGAACCAACAAGGTGGAATAATAAATAAAGAAGCCCCAATACACATATCTAATGTAATGCCATTTGATCCTGAAACAGGAAAAGGCGTTAGAGTAAGATATGAAGTAAAAGATGGGAACAAAGTAAGAGTATCAGCAAAGAGCGGAAAAGAATTATAATAAATATTGCTTGAAAGGAGGGACCTTAAATGGCTTCTAGATTACAAGAAAAATACATGAAAGAAGTTGCTCCTGCTTTAATGGAGAAATTTGGATACAAAAACGTAATGGAGATACCTAAGTTAGATAAAATAGTTATTAACATGGGTATAGGTGACGCTAGAGAAA
Source organism: Clostridioides sp. LIBA-7602 (assembly GCF_056688945.1). Classification (NCBI taxonomy): domain Bacteria; kingdom Bacillati; phylum Bacillota; class Clostridia; order Peptostreptococcales; family Peptostreptococcaceae; genus Clostridioides; species Clostridioides sp. LIBA-7602. The sequence continues at coordinate 113,207 of NZ_CP196991.1, forward strand.
ATCCAAAAGGATTAGAAAAAGGCGTTGAAGAATTAGAAATAATATCAGGACAAAAACCTGTTATAACTAAAGCTAGAAAATCTGTTGCTAACTTCAAATTAAGAGAAGGAATGCCAATAGGAACAAAAGTTACATTAAGAGCTGACAAAATGTTCTACTTTATGGACAAACTAGTTTCTGTTTCTTTACCAAGAGTTAGAGACTTTAGAGGAGTTAACCCTAACGCTTTTGATGGTAGAGGAAACTATGCTTTAGGAGTTAAAGAACAATTAATATTCCCTGAAATAGAATATGATAAAATAGATAAAGTAAGAGGAATGGATATAATATTTGTTACTACAGCGAAAACTGACGAAGAAGCTCGTGAATTATTAAAATTATTAGGAATGCCATTTTCTAAGTAAGCAAAGGAGGGATTCCCGTGGCTAGAAAAGCGATGGTTGTTAAACAACAAAGAAAGCAAAAGTACGCTACTAGAGAATACACTAGATGTACTATATGCGGAAGACCGCATTCAGTTTTGAAAAAATTTGGTATATGCCGTATATGCTTTAGAGAATTAGCTTATAAAGGTCAAATACCTGGTGTTAGAAAAGCAAGCTGGTAGAAGCTTGATTAGAATGGAAGGAGGGCAACAAAATGACAATGACAGATCCAATTGCAGATATGCTTACTCGTATAAGAAATGCTAATGTTGTTAAGCATGAAACTGTAGATGTTCCAGCTTCTAATATTAAGAAAGAGTTAGCTAGAATCTTATTAGAAGAAGGTTTCATAAGAGGTTATGATGTTATAGAAGACGGAAAACAAGGTATCATAAGAATACAATTAAAGTACGGACAAGAAGGCGAAAGAGTTATAACAGGTCTTAAGAAAATATCTAAGCCTGGTATGAGAGTTTACGCTGCTAATCACGAGATACCAAAAGTATTAAACGGATTAGGAATATCAGTTATATCTACTTCAAAAGGAATATTAACTGACAAGCAAGCTAGAAAAGAAAATGTTGGTGGAGAAGTAATCTGCTACGTTTGGTAATTAATATGAACAATGTAAGGAGGTGCGACCATGTCAAGAATAGGTGTTAAGCCAATAATAATACCAGCAGGTGTTGAAGTTACTATAGCTGAAGGAAATTTAGTTACAGTAAAAGGTCCAAAAGGAACTTTAACTAAACAATTAAGTGCTGAGTTAAACATAAAAAAAGAAGAAAATACAATAATGGTTGAAAGACCAACTGATAATAAAAAACATAGATCTTTACACGGATTAACTAGAACTTTATTAGATAATATGGTTGTAGGTGTAAATACTGGTTTCGAAAAGAAATTAGAATTAAAAGGTGTTGGATATAGAGCTCAAAAACAAGGAAAGAAATTAGTTATGAACTTAGGTTTCTCTCATCCAGTTGAAATGGAAGATCCAGAAGGAATAACTGTTGAAGCTCCAAACCAAACAGAGTTAATAGTAAAAGGTATAGACAAGCAATTAGTAGGAAATTATGCTGCTAAGATAAGAGCTTGGAGAAAACCAGAGCCATACAAAGGTAAAGGTATAAAATACGTTGATGAAGTAATCAGACGTAAAGAAGGAAAAACTGGTAAAAAATAATACCAAAACTTAAACGCTAGAAAGGAGTGAGCTAGGTGTTAAAAAAGGCTGATAAAAATGCTAATAGACTTCAAAGACATAAGAGAGTTCGTAGAAAAATAAGCGGTACTTCTCAAAGACCAAGATTATGTGTATTTAGAAGTGCTAACAATATATATGCTCAAATAATAGATGACACACAAAGAGTAACTCTAGTTGCTGCATCTTCTTTAGACGCAGAAGTTAAGAGTGCTGTCAATCATACAGGAAACAAGGAAGCAGCTAAGAAAGTTGGAGAATTAGTTGCTAAAAAAGCTGTTGAAAAAGGAATCACTGAAGTTGTATTTGACAGAGGTGGATACTTATATCATGGAAGAATTCAAGAATTAGCTGAAGGTGCTAGAGAAGCTGGTCTTAAGTTCTAATACGAAGGAGGGAAAAATACATGCTACGTCGTAAGCCGATAGATGCAGGACAACTTGACTTACAAGAAAAAGTTGTTGAAGTAAGACGTGTTACTAAGGTTGTAAAAGGTGGTAGAAACTTCAGATTTGCAGCGTTAGTAGTTGTTGGAGATGAAAACGGACACGTTGGTATAGGTGCTGGGAAAGCAATGGAAGTACCAGACGCTATAAAAAAAGCAGTTGAAGATGCTAAGAAAAATCTAATAGTAGTGCCAATAGTTGGGACTACAATTCCTCACGAAGTACGCGGACACTTTGGTGCTGGAAATATATTAATAATGCCTGCTGTAGAAGGTACAGGAGTAATAGCTGGGGGACCTGCTAGAGCCGTACTTGAGTTAGCTGGACTAAAAGACGTTAGAGCTAAATCTTTAGGATCTAACAATCCAAGAAATATGGTAAATGCTACAATAGAAGGACTTAATTCTCTAAAAACAGTTGAAGATATAGCTAAACTTAGAGGTAAAAAAGTTGAAGAACTTCTAGGGTAAGGAGGTAGTGTAAAATGGCTAAATTACAAATAAAGTTAGTTAGAAGTGTTATAGGAACTACTCCTAACCAAAAAAAGAATGTTGAAGCGTTAGGATTAAGAAAAAGAGAGCAAGTTGTTGTAAAAGAAGACAATGCCCAAACAAGAGGTATGATAAATAAAGTAAGTCACTTATTAGAAGTAACTGAAATAGCTGAATAATTTTTATAAAGTAGTGCAAGGAGGTGCAATCCATGAAGTTACATGAGTTAAAACCTGCTGAAGGTGCAGTAAGAGCTAAGAGAAGATTAGGTAGAGGTACTGCAACTGGACAAGGTAAAACTGCAGGACGTGGACAAAAAGGTCAATGGTCTCGTTCTGGTGGTGGAGTAAGAGTAGGATTTGAAGGTGGACAAATGCCACTAGCTAGAAGACTTCCTAAGAGAGGTTTCAATAACATATTTAAGAAAGTTTACACAGAAGTTAATGTTGAAGTTTTAAATAGATTTGAAAATGGAACAGAAATAACTGCAGAATTATTAAAATCTACTAAAACTATAAGCAAAATAGGTAAAGACGGAATCAAAATCTTAGGTGAAGGTAATTTAGAGAAAGCTTTAACTGTTAAAGCTGCTAAATTTACAGCTTCAGCTCAAGAAAAAATAGAAAAAGCTGGTGGAAAAGCAGAGTTAGTATAATAACCTGCTAATCTCCTAGCCAGTACAGGCGGGGTGAATTAGCGTGCTGTCAAAATTAAAACAAGCTTGGAAGATTAAAGCAGTAAGAAAAAAAGTAATGTATACACTTATGATGATCGTGATATTCAGAATAGGTACTACTATACCAGTTCCAGGCATAGACACTAGTATTATACAAAAGATGGTAGGCGGCAATAGTCTACTTTCTCTGTATAATATGTTTACTGGTGGAGCATTTAGTAACTTTTCACTATTTGCTTTAGGTATAAGCCCATATATCACTGCATCAATCATAATACAACTTCTAACAGTAGGTTTTGAAAGTCTAGCAGAACTTCAAAAATCTGGCGAAGAAGGAAAGAAAAAAATTAATAAGTACACTAAATATACAGCACTAGCTCTAGCAGTTGTACAAGCTTTGGGAATTACATTAGGAATTGTAAGAAGTGCTTTAATATCAAATAGTGTGTTTTTTATATCAACTGTTGTAATAACATTAGTTTCAGCAAGTATGTTAGTAATGTGGATTGGGGACAAAATTACTGAAAAAGGAATTGGTAATGGTAGTTCAGTAATAATATTTGCAGGTATAATATCAAGAATACCTACAGATGTTATTAAAATCGTACAACAAGTTAAATCTGGTGACGTTGCACCTTGGGTTATAGTAATTCTAATTGTAGTTATATTACTTACAGTTACAGGAGTTACATTTATACAAGAAGCAACTAGAAAGATACCTGTACAATATGCTAAAAGAGTTGTTGGAAGAAAAATGTATGGAGGACAAAGTTCTCATATACCAATGAAAGTTAACCAATCAGGAGTTATGCCTATAATTTTTGCTAGTTCACTTTTAGCTTTTCCTCAAACAATAGCTATGTTTATGGGGTCAAATGCTCAAGCTTTTGTTCAAAAATACTTAAGTATGGCAACAGAACAAGGATTCTGGACATATAGATCAATTGAGATTCTACTTATAATTTTCTTCTCATATTTTTATACAACTGTATCATTCAATACAGAAGACATATCTAAAAATATGAAAAATAATGGTGGATTCATTCCAGGTATAAGACCAGGTGAACCTACTATGGATTATTTAAATAGAATTTTAACTAGATTAACTTTAGCTGGAGCTACTTTCTTAGCAATAATTGCTATGGTGCCAGCTCTTACAACACATTATATGAAAGTAAATATGAGTCTAGCTGGGACTTCATTGTTAATCGTTGTTGGGGTTGCTTTGGAACTTAAGAGACAGTTAGAGTCAAACTTAGTTATGAGAAGCTATCAAGGTTTCTTAAAATAAAATGGAGATGGATAATATGAGAATAATATTACTTGGACCTCCAGGTGCTGGTAAAGGTACTCAGGCGGCAGGAATAGTAGAAAAATACAATATACCTCATATATCAACAGGAGATATATTCAGAAAGAATATAAAAGAGGGAACAGAACTTGGAAAGAAAGCTAAAGAATACATGGACCAAGGTTTATTAGTACCAGATGAGTTAACTGTAGGTTTAGTTACTGATAGAATATCTCAAGAAGACTGTAAAAATGGATTTATGTTAGATGGATTTCCAAGAAATGTAGCACAAGGAGAACACTTAGATATATTCTTAAAAGATACTGGTATAGAACTAGATAAAGTTGTTAATATTGAAGTTGACAAGAGCATACTAGTATCTAGAGCAGTTGGTAGAAGAATATGTAAGTCTTGTGGAGCTACTTACCATGTTGAGTTTAATCCTCCTAAAGTAGAAGGTGTATGTGATGTATGCCAAGGAGAATTATATCAAAGAGCTGATGATAATGAAGAAACTGTATCTAAGAGAATACAAGTTTATCTAGATGAAACGAAACCTTTAGTAGACTATTATGGAAAACAAGGTATAATAGCAGATATAAAAGGTGACCAAGCAATAGATAAAGTATTTGAAGATATTGTCTCAGCTTTAGGAAGTGGAAAATAAATGATTATCTTGAAATCAAAAAAAGAAATAGAACTTCTAAGAGAAGCTGGCAAAATTGTTGCTGATACTCATGAAGTTTTAAGAAAAGCTATTTCTCCGGGAATATCTACTTTAGAATTAGATAAAATAGCTGAAGAGAATATAAGAAAATATAATGCAGAACCTTCTTTTAAAGGATATGGAGGTTTTCCAGGAAGTATATGTGCTTCTATCAATAGAGAAGTAGTACATGGGATTCCAGGAGAAACCATATTAAAAGAAGGGGACATTATAAGCTTAGATATAGGAGCCTATTATAAAGGATATCATGGTGATTCTGCGAAAACTCACGGAGTAGGCATGATATCTGAAGAAGATAGGAAATTGATAGAAGTAACTAGAGAAAGCTTCTATGAAGGAATAAAATTTGCTAAATTAGGATATAGACTTTCAGATATCTCACACGCAGTACAAACACACGTTGAGAAACATGGTTTCTCAGTAGTTAGAGATTTGGTGGGGCATGGAGTTGGAGCAAATCTTCATGAGGATCCACAAGTACCTAATTATGGACTCCCAGGAAAAGGACCAAGACTTAGAGAAGGAATGGTTATTGCTATAGAGCCAATGGTTAATGCAGGTCGTTATCATGTAAAGACTCTATCAGATGGGTGGACGACTGTTACAATAGATGGAAAGAAATCAGCTCATTATGAGCATACGATAGCAATTACTGAACATGAACCTTTGATATTGACAAAGTTGTAATTTAAAAAGTAGGTGAAAAAAGTGCTATCAGATAATTTAAGTATAGGTCAAGTTGTTAAAGTTTCATTAGGACGCGACAAAGGAAATTTATTTTTCGTAGTCAAAATAGTTAATAATGAATATGTATTAATAGCTGATGGAAAGAAAAGAAAACTTGACAAACCTAAGTTAAAGAAAGTGAAGCACTTAAAAAAATATAATTTTATTAATGATGAAGTTAGAAAAAGAGTAGTATCTGGACAAGAAATTACAGATTCTTTTTTAAGAGCTGAACTTACTAAGTTAAATTAGATGATTTAACTTATTGAAATGGAGGGCTGGTTAGTTAATGGCCAAAAAAGATGTTATAGAATTAGAAGGTACAGTTTCAGAAGCTTTACCTAATGCTATGTTCAAAGTTAAACTAGAAAATGGACATGAGATATTATGCCACATTTCTGGAAAGCTAAGAATGAACTTCATAAGAATTCTTGAAGGTGACAAGGTGAATGTTGAACTTTCTCCATATGACCTGACAAGAGGAAGAATTACTTGGCGTAAGAAGTAGACTATATTAATATTTAGTCTAAGGAGGGATTAATAATGAAGGTTAGACCATCAGTAAAACCAATATGTGAAAAATGTAAAGTAATAAAAAGAAAAGGAAAAGTAATGGTTATCTGTGAAAATCCTAAGCATAAGCAAAAGCAAGGATAAGAAATTATTACTAGTATTTTGTTAAAATTTATAGTATAATACTATATTGTGATGTTAACAAAAGAACGTTAAAATCGTTGAACAATCTGGCGTAGGATTGGTATATGATACGAAGTTTTAAACACTAAAAACTATGTGTAGGAGGTGCGATCATGGCAAGAATAGCTGGGGTAGATTTACCTAGAGAAAAAAGAGCGGAGATAGGCTTAACTTATATATATGGTATAGGTAAAGCGACTGCTAACGAAATATTAGCTAAGGCTGAGATAAATCCAGATACTAGAATAAAAGATTTATCAGAAGATCAAGTTAATGATTTAAGAAAAGTTATAGATGACGATTTCTTAGTTGAAGGTGACTTAAGAAGAGAAATTGCTTTAAACATAAAGAGATTAAGAGATATAAAATGTTATAGAGGAATAAGACACGCTAAAGGTCTTCCATTAAGAGGACAAAGAACTAAGACTAATGCTAGAACTAGAAAAGGTCCTAGAAAAACAGTATCTCGTAAAAAGAAAAAATAAATAAATAATACTTAGATGAAGGAGGGAAAAGGAAAATGGCTAAACCAAAAAAGAAAGTTACACGTATTAGAAGAAGAGAACGTAAAAATATAGAACGTGGTCATGCTCATATACAATCAACTTTCAATAATACAATAATAACTTTAACTGACGTTCACGGAAATGCTATATCTTGGGCAAGTTCTGGACAATTAGGATTCAAAGGATCAAGAAAATCAACTCCATTTGCATCTCAAATGGCTGCTGAAACAGCTGCAAAAGCTGCGATGGAACACGGATTAAAAAGTGTTGAGGTATTCGTAAAGGGGCCAGGTTCAGGAAGAGAAGCTGCAATAAGAGCTTTACAAGCAACTGGACTAGAAGTAACTATGATAAAAGATGTTACTCCAATCCCACATAACGGATGCAGACCACCAAAGAGAAGAAGAGTGTAATTAATAAGAGTACAAATAGGAGGTGTAGATAAATGGCAAGATATACAGGTGCATCATGTAGACAATGCCGTAGAGAGGGAATGAAATTATTCCTTAAAGGTGATAGATGTTATACAGATAAATGTGCTATAGTAAAAAGAAACTATGCTCCAGGTCAACATGGCCAAGGAAGAAAGAAAGTTTCTAACTATGGATTACAATTAAGAGAAAAACAAAAAGTTAAAAGAATATATGGAGTTTTAGAGACTCAATTTAGAAACTTATATGAACGTGCTGAAAATATGCCTGGTAAAGCAGGGGAAAACTTATTAAGTTTATTAGAGAGAAGATTAGATAATGTAGTTTACAGAATGGGACTAGCATCTTCTAGAAAAGAAGCTAGACAATTAGTAGCTCATGGTCATTTCACTTTAAATGGAAATAAAGTAGACATTCCTTCATTAGTAGTTAAAGTTGGAGATGTTATAGAAGTTAAAGAGAAATCAAGATCTTCTGCAAAATTCAAAAATTTAGTAGAAGTTAACTCAAGAATAGCTCCTAAATGGTTAGAAGCTAATGTAGAAGGAATGACAGCAAAAGTAGTTGGTGTTCCAACAAGAGAAGATATAGATCTTGAGATAGCTGAACACTTAATCATAGAACTTTACTCTAAATAATAAGCACACTTTTAAAAATTATTTTAAAATTTTGTTTACCCTCAGTGGATTACTGAATTTTAAGGAGGGTTTTGTCCATGATAGAAATAGAAAAGCCAAAAGTAGATATAGTTGAGCTTAGCGAAGACTATAGATATGGTAAGTTTGTTATAGAACCTCTAGAAAGAGGATATGGAATAACTATAGGTAACGCACTAAGAAGAATATTATTATCATCATTACCAGGTGTAGCAGTAAATGCTATAAAAATAGATGGAGTTCTTCATGAATTCTCTACAATACCTGGTGTTAAAGAAGATGTTACAGAGATAATATTAACTTTAAAAGAGCTTTCAGCAACTATAGATGGTGAAGGAAGTAGAACACTTAAAATAGAGGCTCAAGGACCATGCTCTATCACAGGTGCAGATATAATCTGCCCTCCAGATGTTGAAATATTAAGCAAAGATTTAGCAATAGCTACATTAGATGATAATGCTAAACTTAATATGGAGATATTTGTAGATAAAGGTAGAGGATATGTTTCTGCTGAAGAAAATAAAACAGAGAATGTTCCAATAGGTGTTTTACCTGTGGATTCAATATATACTCCTGTTGAGAAAGTTAGTTATCATGTTGAAAACACAAGAGTTGGTCAAAAAACAGATTATGATAAATTAGTACTAGAAGTTTGGACTAATGGTAGTATAAATCCTCAAGAGGGTATATCATTAGCTGCAAAGGTATTAGTTGAGCATTTAAATCTATTTATAGACTTAACTGAACATGTAAGTAGTGTTGAAATCATGGTAGAAAAAGAAGAAGATCAAAAAGAAAAAGTTCTTGAGATGACTATAGAAGAATTAGATTTATCAGTTAGATCATATAACTGTTTAAAGAGAGCGGGAATTAACACAGTTGAAGAATTAGCTAATAAGTCTGAGGACGATATGATGAAGGTTAGAAACCTAGGTAAGAAGTCATTAGAAGAGGTAATACAAAAACTAGAGGAACTTGGACTAGGATTAAAACCAAGTGAAGAATAGCGAGCAAAGGAGGGATAAGAATGGCTAAGTACCGTAAATTAGGACGTGAAACAGCTCACAGAAACCTTATGTTAAGAAACTTAGTAACTTGCTTACTAAGAAGTGGAAGAATAGAAACTACAGTGACTAGAGCGAAAGAAACTCGTAGAATGGCTGAAAAGATGATAACTCTTGCTAAAAGAGGGGATCTTCATGCTAGAAGACAAGTTTTAGCTTATGTTATGGATGAAACAGTAGTTAATAACTTATTCACAGATTTAGCTCCAAAATATGCTGAGAGAAATGGTGGATACACTAGAATAATAAAAATAGGGCCAAGAAAAGGCGATGCTGCTGAAATGGCTTTTATAGAATTAGTATAGTAAGGAAAGGATTAGGCTTGATGGCTTAATCTTTTTTTTATTTTTTTGACTCAGGTGTGATATAATAATGTGTAAAATGATTTTTATAAGTTATTGCTTACTAAAAGGAGTATGAATTAATGGATAATATAGTAAAGGTAAATAATATTTCGTTTGAGTATATTACAGATGAAGCAAAACTTAAAGCAATAGATAATTTAAGCCTAGATGTTAAAAAAGGAGAATTTGTTGCGATAATAGGACATAATGGTTCTGGTAAGTCTACTTTATCTAAAAACTTAAATGCAATTCTTATGCCTACTGAGGGAAATATTCTTATTGATGGAATGGACACCAAAGAGGAAGAAAGATTATGGGATATAAGACAAACTGCAGGTATGGTATTTCAAAACCCAGATAATCAAATAGTGGCTACAATAGTGGAAGAAGATGTTGCGTTTGGACCTGAAAACTTAGGTATAGAGCCTAAAGAAATAAGACGTATTGTAGAGGAGTCTTTAAAGAGTGTAGGTATGTATGATTTAAGAGGCAGACAGCCTCACTTGTTATCAGGTGGTCAAAAACAAAGAGTTGCAATAGCAGGAATTATTGCTATGAGACCTAAATGTATAATATTTGATGAAGCAACTGCAATGTTAGACCCATCTGGAAGAAAAGAAGTTATGAAAACAATAAAAAGACTTAACAAAGAAGAAAATATAACTGTTATACATATAACACACTTTATGGAAGAAGCAGTAGAGGCAGATAGGGTTGTAGTTATGGAAAAAGGGAAAAAAATCTTAGAGGGAACTCCTAGAGAAGTATTTAGTGAAATAAAAATGCTAAAGGAAATCGGTTTAGATGTACCTTGTATGACAGAGTTATCTAGTTTATTAATAGAAGAGGGTATGAATATTGGTAGTGATATATTAACTGTGGATGAGATGGTGATGGAATTATGTCAATTATAGTAAAGAATTTAACACATATATATAACGAAGGCATGCCTTTTGCAAGTAAGGCACTTGATGATGTTTCTTTTGAGATTAAAGATAGAGATTTTGTTGGTCTTATAGGTCATACAGGCTCAGGAAAATCTACACTAATACAACATTTAAATGGACTATTAAAGCCTTCCTCAGGAGAAATATTTATAAATGATTTTAATATAACAGATAAAAACTTGAACCTAACTGAGATTAGAAAAAGAGTAGGTGTTGTATTTCAATATCCAGAATACCAATTGTTTGAAGAAACGATTGATAAAGATATAGCTTTTGGACCTGCTAATTTGGGCTTAGAGGAGTCTGAGATACATAACAGGGTAAAAGCATCAATGGAAGCTGTAGGACTTGATTATGAGGAGTTTAAAGATAAATCTCCTTTTGAATTATCTGGAGGTCAAAAGCGTAGAGTAGCAATTGCTGGAGTTATAGCTATGAATCCGGAAGTTCTTATACTGGATGAGCCTACTGCTGGTCTTGACCCTGGTGGAAGAGATGAAATTTTTAATTTAATAAAGGATTTACATGAAAAAAACAATATGACTATAATACTGTCATCACATAGTATGGATGATATGGCAAAGTTAGCAAAAACTTTAATTGTTATGAATCATGGTAGAATAGAATTTATGGGAACTCCTAGAGAAGTATTTAAATCAAATGCTGGTAAATTGAAAGAGATAGGATTAGATATTCCACAAGTTTTAGAGCTTGCATTGAAATTGAGACAAAAAGGTTTTGACATCAGAGAAGATATATTGACTTTAGAAGAAGCAAAACAAGAAATATTAAAAGTTGTGAGAGGACGAGGATTATGTTAAAAGATATAACTATAGGGCAATACTACCCAACGAGTTCTGCTATTCATAAATTAGATCCAAGGATAAAACTTGTAGCAACAATTGTATTTATGGTGTCTATATTTGTAGTAAATAAATTTTGGCCTTATATAGTAGTTTTATTATGTTTATTAGGTATGATAAAGTTAGCTAATATACCAGTCAAGTATATTATTAAGGGTGTAAAGCCTCTTAAATGGATTATTTTGTTTACATTTCTTATAAATATTTTTTTCTTGCCAGGTGATGAAATCTGGTCATTTGGATTTTTGGCAATAACAAAACAAGGTCTAAGACAAGCAATTTTTATGGCAATAAGACTTATATTTTTAGTGGTTGGGACATCTTTGCTTACTCTAACTACTTCCCCAATAGAATTAACAGATGGTATAGAAAGATTGCTTAACCCATTTAAAAAAATTGGTTTACCAGTACATGAGCTTGCAATGATGATGACAATTGCTTTACGTTTTATTCCTACATTGTTGGATGAAACAGATAAAATAATGAAAGCCCAAATGTCTAGAGGAGCAGATTTTGAAAGTAAAAACCTTATAAATAGAGCTAAGAACTTAGTACCTCTTTTGGTGCCATTATTTGTGAGTGCATTTAGAAGAGCTGATGAATTAGCTATGGCTATGGAAGCTAGGTGTTATAGAGGTGGACACAATAGAACTAAAATGAGAGAGTCTGTCATAACAAAGGGAGACTATATAGCATGTGTATTCCAAGTTGTTTATTTAGGAGTTATTATAGCTACTAGATTTATAGCAATTTAATAGAAACATAGATATAAACGAGGTAAAGTATGAGAAATATAAAAATTACAATCCAATATAATGGCAGTAATTATTGTGGATGGCAAAAACAACCTGATTCTTTAGGAATACAGGGTACAATAGAAAAGGCTATATATGATATAACAAGAGAAGAAGTCAAACTTGTAGGGTCAGGTAGAACTGATTCAGGAGTTCATGCTATTGGTCAAATTGCAAATTTTAAAATTAATTCAGACATAAATGTAGAAAGTATACCAATGGCTTTAAATGCTAAACTACCAAAGGATATATCAATTATAAAAGCATGTGAAGTTAACGAAGATTTCCATTCAAGGTATAGTGCAAAAGGTAAAACATATAAATATCTAATATATAATAGCAAGTTTAGAAATCCGATACTTAGTGATATATCGTATCAAGTAAAATATGAACTTGATTTTGACAAAATGTGTTTAGAGTCAAAAAGTATTTTAGGAACACATGATTTTAAAGGTTTTATGAGTTCTGGTTCATCTGTAAAAGATACAATTAGAACTATATATGATATTGATATCAATAAAAAAGACGACTTGATTGTCATAGAAATTAGTGGTAATGGATTTTTATATAATATGGTAAGAATTATTGTTGGAACACTTATTGATATAGGACGTGGTAGAATTAATGAGTCATTTTTAGAGATAATAGAATCTAAAACTAGGTCAAAATGTGGACATACAGCTCCAGCACAAGGATTATTTCTTAAAAAAGTTCATTATTAACTTGACACACCAGGCTACATGTATTAAAATATATGAGAATGTGTTAATAAGTCCACTTGCCCCGGACTTGACATAAACGGTAAAAAAATTTTATGAGAAATAGTTAAGGAGGGACAGTTATGAAAAGTTATATAGCTAAGCCAGCTGATGTACAAAGAAAATGGTACTTAGTTGACGCTGAAGGTAAAACACTAGGTCGTTTAGCAACAGAAATAGCGACAGTATTGAGAGGTAAACATAAACCAACATTTACTCCTCACGTTGATGGTGGAGATTTTGTTGTTGTAGTAAATGCAGGAAAGATAGTTTTAAGTGGTAAGAAATTAGATCAAAAATATTACAGATACCATACTGGTTATGTAGGTGGATTAAAAGAAATATCTTACAGAGATATGATGGATAAGAAACCAGAAGAAGTTATAGCACATGCTGTAAGTGGTATGTTACCTAAGAACAAATTAAGAAGCAGAATGATGACTAGATTAAGAGTATTCGCAGGTGCTGAACACACTCATGCAGCTCAAAATCCAGAAGTTTTAAACTTTAAGTAAGATTAATAGGTGAAAGGAGGAGTTTATAATGGCTAACGTTCAATATTATGGAACTGGAAGAAGAAAAAGTTCTGTTGCTAGAGTAAGACTAGTTGCAGGTGAAGGAAATATATTAGTAAATGGAAGAGCATTAGAAAATTATTTTAACTATGAAACATTAATAAGAGATGTTAAACAACCATTAGTTTTAACTGGAAATGAAAATAAATATGATGTTATAGTAAAAGTTGAAGGTGGAGGATTCACTGGACAAGCTGGAGCTATAAGACATGGTATATCTAGAGCTTTATTAAAAGCTGATTTAGATTTAAGACCTGCTTTAAAGAAAGAAGGTTTCTTAACTAGAGATGCAAGAATGAAGGAAAGAAAGAAATACGGATTAAAAGCAGCAAGAAGAGCTCCACAATTCTCAAAAAGATAATTACTTATTTTTTTGGAAAAGCAAAATACCTTATATATTTTTATTTGAAAAGTATTGGTATGTTAAAAATGTTGGGTTTAAATTAAGATTTATATACAATGAAATAATAAGATGTTTTATTAGGATGTTTTTCTGTAGGGAAAGCATCCTTTTTTATTTATTTAATATAACGATAAAGTATTAAATTTATTTATATAATGGTATTGTTAATGAAAGTAGTATAGAATTTTATAAATTTGTAATTAAAATTTTTGTATTCTTTAACAGCATAATCTATGAATATATATTAATTAGTATAATTCATAGATTATGTTATTGTAACTTATATAGTCTTTTACCAAATCAATTATTATCTAATAGTAGATAAGAGTGTTAAATTAAAGGGGTTAGTAATATATGATATTGTAAATTATATATGCCAATACTAATAAGTTAATACAATAAATGGAAATTGATAATTAGAAAAGTAAAATTTAAATGTTTGTACTAATATCTGGAATATTATAGTGTTTTTGTAAGTATACATATACAGGGTGATGTTGTGAGAAAGTACATAAAACATATAATTTTCAGTTTTGTTATGGTGTGTCTAGTGATAGTGTCAATATTTGAAGTGAAAAATATATCCGAAGATGTTATTAAGTATATGCCAGTAACAAATAAAACAATAATTTTAGATGCTGGCCATGGAGGGATTGACCCAGGGGCGTTAAATAAGGATAAGAGTACATCTGAAAAGGATATTAACTTAGCCATAACACTTAAGCTTAGAGAGCTTATAGAATCAAGTGGAGGTCTTGTAATATTGACTAGAGAAGATGATAGTAGTCTTTACAAAGAGGAAAATAACAAAACGACAAGACAAAAGTATAATGAGAATTTGAAAAATAGGAAAGAAATAATATCTAATTCTAATGCTAATATGTTTGTTTCTATACATCTCAATGCCTTTGAACAATCAAAATACTATGGAGCTCAAACTTTTTATCCTAAAGACAAACAAGATAGTAAAGAATTATCAAAGTGTATTCAAGAGGAACTTAAAAGAGTAGTAGATAAGACAAACAATAGAGAGGTCAAACCTAGAGACGATATATATCTTTTAAAAGAAAATAACATTCCATCAGTATTAATAGAGTGCGGTTTTTTATCAAATGAAAAAGAATGTAAACTTTTGACTGATGAAACATATCAAGAGAAGATAGCATGGGCAATATACATAGGAATACAAAAATATCTAAGTTAAAAGTATTATAAAAATGGGTCTGAATATGTAAATAGCTTGTATTAAAGCGGTTAAAATGCATTAATATAGGCTATTTTTGTCTTGTCAAAAAAATATTTAAAATAAAAGTTAAAAAAGCGTTGACTTGGAATCATATAGATGGTATTATATATGAGTGCCCAAAAGGAGCACGAAAATACGACAAAAGAACTTTGAAAATTAAACAGTAGGTTAATTTATAAACAAGAAACAAACCATAAAGCCAGATATTTTGATAACAATAGTATCTGAGCCTGATAAACTTTTATTTGAGAGTTTGATCCTGGCTCAGGATGAACGCTGGCGGCGTGCCTAACACATGCAAGTTGAGCGATTTACTTCGGTAAAGAGCGGCGGACGGGTGAGTAACGCGTGGGTAACCTACCCTGTACACACGGATAACATACCGAAAGGTATGCTAATACGGGATAACATATTTGAGAGGCATCTCTTAAATATCAAAGGTGAGCCAGTACAGGATGGACCCGCGTCTGATTAGCTAGTTGGTAAGGTAACGGCTTACCAAGGCGACGATCAGTAGCCGACCTGAGAGGGTGATCGGCCACATTGGAACTGAGACACGGTCCAAACTCCTACGGGAGGCAGCAGTGGGGAATATTGCACAATGGGCGAAAGCCTGATGCAGCAACGCCGCGTGAGTGATGAAGGCCTTCGGGTCGTAAAACTCTGTCCTCAAGGAAGATAATGACGGTACTTGAGGAGGAAGCCCCGGCTAACTACGTGCCAGCAGCCGCGGTAATACGTAGGGGGCTAGCGTTATCCGGATTTACTGGGCGTAAAGGGTGCGTAGGCGGTCTTTCAAGTCAGGAGTGAAAGGCTACGGCTCAACCGTAGTAAGCTCTTGAAACTGGGAGACTTGAGTGCAGGAGAGGAGAGTGGAATTCCTAGTGTAGCGGTGAAATGCGTAGATATTAGGAGGAACACCAGTTGCGAAGGCGGCTCTCTGGACTGTAACTGACGCTGAGGCACGAAAGCGTGGGGAGCAAACAGGATTAGATACCCTGGTAGTCCACGCTGTAAACGATGAGTACTAGGTGTCGGGGGTTACCCCCCTCGGTGCCGCAGCTAACGCATTAAGTACTCCGCCTGGGAAGTACGCTCGCAAGAGTGAAACTCAAAGGAATTGACGGGGACCCGCACAAGTAGCGGAGCATGTGGTTTAATTCGAAGCAACGCGAAGAACCTTACCTAAGCTTGACATCCCAATGACATCTCCTTAATCGGAGAGTTCCCTTCGGGGACATTGGTGACAGGTGGTGCATGGTTGTCGTCAGCTCGTGTCGTGAGATGTTGGGTTAAGTCCCGCAACGAGCGCAACCCTTGTCTTTAGTTGCCATCATTAAGTTGGGCACTCTAGAGAGACTGCCAGGGATAACCTGGAGGAAGGTGGGGATGACGTCAAATCATCATGCCCCTTATGCTTAGGGCTACACACGTGCTACAATGGGTAGTACAGAGGGTTGCCAAGCCGTAAGGTGGAGCTAATCCCTTAAAGCTACTCTCAGTTCGGATTGTAGGCTGAAACTCGCCTACATGAAGCTGGAGTTACTAGTAATCGCAGATCAGAATGCTGCGGTGAATGCGTTCCCGGGTCTTGTACACACCGCCCGTCACACCACGGGAGTTGGAGACGCCCGAAGCCGATTATCTAACCTTTTGGAAGAAGTCGTCGAAGGTGGAATCAATAACTGGGGTGAAGTCGTAACAAGGTAGCCGTATCGGAAGGTGCGGCTGGATCACCTCCTTTCTAAGGAGAATTACCTACTGTTTAATTTTGAAAGTTCTTTATGAACTTCATATTTGGGGGTGTAGCTCAGTTGGGAGAGCACTTGCCTTGCAAGCAAGGGGTCAGGAGTTCGACTCTCCTCATCTCCACCATTTAAGAGCATATTACTTAAATCTTTGATTTATCTAGTAGACTCTTACATTGCACTTTAAGCTTATTTTTATACAAGCCTTGTGCGTTAGCACTTTAAGCAACGGGATTTATCCGTTGGCGCTGTGCGCTAGCACTTTGAAAACTGCATATATATTTAGTGATATGACATCTAATTTGTAATATATAAAGCTGATAACTTTTAAAAATTATCAAGTTGATAGACTTTAATCTATCAAACCTTTTTAACTGGTCAAGTTATTAAGGGTGCAGGGCGGATGCCTTGGCACTAGGAGCCGATGAAGGACGTGATAAGCTGCGATAAGCTTCGGGGAGTTGCACGTAAACTTTGATCCGAAGATTTCCGAATGAGGAAACTCACTTAGAGTAATGTCTAAGTATCATTAAGTGAATACATAGCTTAATGAGGGGAACTCAGGGAACTGAAACATC
Organism: Clostridioides sp. LIBA-7602; assembly: GCF_056688945.1. NCBI lineage: Bacteria > Bacillati > Bacillota > Clostridia > Peptostreptococcales > Peptostreptococcaceae > Clostridioides > Clostridioides sp. LIBA-7602. The sequence goes on from NZ_CP196991.1 coordinate 130,802, forward strand.
TAAGTACCTGAAGGAAGAGAAAGAAATTCGATTCCGTAAGTAGCGGCGAGCGAACGCGGAATAGCCCAAACCAATAAAGTTTTCTTTATTGGGGTTGCGGACATATCATAACGAAGAGGTATCGTAATTGAAGAGGTTTGGAAAGACCCACCACAGAAGGTAATAGTCCTGTATGTTAAACGAGAAGACTTCAGATATGATCCAGAGTACCACGGGACACGTGAAACCCTGTGGGAAGCAGGAGGGACCACCCTCCAAGGCTAAATACTACCTAGTGACCGATAGCGTATAGTACCGTGAGGGAAAGGTGAAAAGAACCCCGGGAGGGGAGTGAAATAGAACCTGAAACCCTGCACTTACAAGCTGTGGAAGCACATTTCTTGTGTGACCGCGTACTTTTTGTAGAACGGGCCAACGAGTTACGTTAAGTAGCAAGGTTAAGCACTTAAGGTGTGGAGCCGTAGCGAAAGCGAGTTTTAACTGAGCGTTCAGTTACTTGACGTAGACCCGAAACCGGGCGACCTACCCATGAGCAGGATGAAGCGAAAGTAAAATTTCGTGGAGGTCCGAACCCACGAGCGTTGAAAAGCTCGGGGATGACTTGTGGGTAGCGGTGAAATTCCAATCGAGCCCGGAGATAGCTGGTTCTCCCCGAAATAGCTTTAGGGCTAGCCTCAAGGTGAGAGATACGGAGGTAGAGCACTGAATGTCCTAGGGGGTATTGCACCTACCGAAGACTATCAAACTCCGAATGCCGTCATCTTATACTTGGGAGTCAGACTGTGGGTGATAAGATTCATAGTCGAAAGGGCAACAGCCCAGATCGTCAGCTAAGGTCCCTAAATGTAAGTTAAGTGGTAAAGGATGTGGGATTGCACAGACAACCAGGATGTTGGCTTAGAAGCAGCCACTCATTCAAAGAGTGCGTAATAGCTCACTGGTCGAGTGATCATGCGCCGAAGATTTCCGGGGCTAAAACTTACTACCGAAGCTACGGCATCATTATGATGGGTAGGGGAGCTTCCCATACGGGTTGAAGCATGACCGTAAGGACATGTGGACAGTATGGGAGTGAGAATGTTGGCATGAGTAGCGAGATGTGGGTGAGAATCCCACAGGCCGTAAACCCAAGGTTTCCAGGGGAAGGTTCGTCCGCCCTGGGTTAGTCGGGACCTAAGCTGAGGCCGAAAGGCGTAGGTGATGGACAACAGGTTGATATTCCTGTACTACCGATAACCGTTTGAGAGATGGGATGACACAGTAGGATAAGCTAAGCACACTGTTGGTTATGTGTGCCCAAGCATTGAGGCAGTCAGAGTAGGTAAATCCGCTTTGATAATGCTGGGATGTGATGGGGAGCGAAATTTAGTAGCGAAGTAGCTGATTTCACACTGTCAAGAAAAGTCTCTATCGAGGTTAAAGGTACCCGTACCGCAAACCGACACAGGTGGGTGAGGAGAGTATCCTAAGGCCCGCGAGAGAACTGTTGTTAAGGAACTCGGCAAAATGACCCCGTAACTTAGGGATAAGGGGTGCCACCATCCGGTGGCCGCAGAGAATAGGCCCAAGCGACTGTTTACCAAAAACATAGGTTTCTGCTAAGTCGCAAGACGATGTATAGGAGCTGACGCCTGCCCGGTGCTGGAAGGTTAAGGGGATCTGTTAGAGCAATCGAAGCAGTGAACTTAAGCCCCAGTAAACGGCGGCCGTAACTATAACGGTCCTAAGGTAGCGAAATTCCTTGTCGGGTAAGTTCCGACCCGCACGAAAGGCGTAACGATTTGGGCACTGTCTCAACAACAGACTCGGTGAAATTGTAATTCCGGTGAAGATGCCGGATACCTGCGACAGGACGGAAAGACCCCATGGAGCTTTACTGTAGCTTGACATTGGGTCTTGGTACTACATGTACAGGATAGGTGGGAGGCTTTGAAACCAGGACGCCAGTTTTGGCGGAGCCATCCTTGGGATACCACCCTTGTAGTACTGGGACTCTAACCATAGGCCATGAATCTGGTCTTGGGACACTGTCAGGTGGGCAGTTTGACTGGGGCGGTCGCCTCCCAAAAGGTAACGGAGGCGCTCAAAGGTTCTCTCAGTACGGTCGGAAATCGTACGTAGAGTGTAAAGGCAAAAGAGAGCTTGATTGCAAGACATACAGGTCGAGCAAGGATGAAAATCGGACTTAGTGATCCGGTGGTTCTGCGTGGAAGGGCCATCGCTCAACGGATAAAAGCTACCCTGGGGATAACAGGCTTATCTCCCCCAAGAGTCCACATCGACGGGGAGGTTTGGCACCTCGATGTCGGCTCATCACATCCTGGGGCTGTAGTAGGTCCCAAGGGTTGGGCTGTTCGCCCATTAAAGTGGTACGCGAGCTGGGTTCAGAACGTCGTGAGACAGTTCGGTCCCTATCCGTCGCAGGCGTAGGAAATTTGAGAAGACCTGTCCTTAGTACGAGAGGACCGGGATGGACGTACCTCTGGTGTACCAGTTGTTCTGCCAAGGGCATGGCTGGGTAGCTATGTACGGAATGGATAAGCGCTGAAAGCATCTAAGCGCGAAGCCAACTTCAAGATAAGATTTCCCACCGCAAGGGTAAGACCCCAGAAAGACTATCTGGTTGATAGGTCGAAGGTGTAAGTGCAGCAATGTATTTAGCTTATCGATACTAATAGGTCGAGGACTTGACCAAATTATTTGATGTCCATTCAATAAAATATATGTGTAGTTTTTAGAGTGTTAGCTCTAAAAAAGTTTAAAAAAAGTATTGACAAAAATAACAAAAAATGTTAATATTATACTTGTCCTAGCAACAAGAAAAAAATGTGGTTATAATAGCAGAGAAGATACACCTGTTCCCATTCCGAACACAGAAGTTAAGTTCTCTAGCGCTGATGGTACTTGGTGGGAAACTGCCTGGGAGAGTAGGACATAGCCACGTTGGATATTCCAAGGTAGCTCAACGGTGGAGCAACCGGCTGTTAACCGGTAGGCTGTGGGTTCGAGCCCCACCCTTGGAGCCAATATGGCTCGTTGGTCAAGAGGTTAAGACACCGCCCTTTCACGGCGGTAACAGGGGTTCAATTCCCCTACGAGTCACCATTTGTGGGATCATAGCTCAGCTGGGAGAGCACCTGCCTTACAAGCAGGGGGTCACAGGTTCGAGCCCTGTTGGTCCCACCATTTGCGGCCTGGTAGTTCAGTTGGTTAGAATGCCAGCCTGTCACGCTGGAGGTCGAGGGTTCGAACCCCTTCCAGGTCGCCAAAACAAAAAAATGCTGGTGTGGCTCAACGGTAGAGCAGCTGACTTGTAATCAGCAGGTTGTAGGTTCGATTCCTATCACCAGCTCCATGTAAAATTAATACGGAGGATTTCCCGAGCGGCCAAAGGGGGCAGACTGTAAATCTGTTGTCATCGACTTCGGTGGTTCGAATCCACCATCCTCCACCAATTATCAATTAAATATGCGGGTGTAGCTCAATGGTAGAGTTCTGGCCTTCCAAGCCAGCTGTGAGGGTTCGATCCCCTTCACCCGCTCCAAAGAAAGCGTGGGTGCATAGCTCAGCTGGATAGAGCAACGCCCTTCTAAGGCGTGTGTCCGGGGTTCGAATCCCTGTGCGCTCACCACATATATATTGGGGATTAGCCAAGTCGGTAAGGCACATGACTTTGACTCATGTATGCGTAGGTTCGAGTCCTGCATCCCCAGCCAAATAAAAATATGGTCTATTAGCTCAGTCGGTAGAGCACCTGACTTTTAATCAGGGTGTCCCGCGTTCGAGTCGCGGATAGATCACCAATGGAGAGGTGTCCGAGTGGTTTAAGGAGCTGGTCTTGAAAACCAGTGACTTCGAAAGGGGCCGTGGGTTCGAATCCCACCCTCTCCGCCAAGTAAATAAATAGGAATTAATTTGGAGAAGTACTCAAGTGGCTCAAGAGGATCCCCTGCTAAGGGATTAGGCTGGGTAACCGGTGCGAGGGTTCGAATCCCTCCTTCTCCGCCATTTAAAAACGAGGTGTAGCGCAGTTTGGTAGCGCACATGGTTTGGGACCATGGGGCCGGGGGTTCGAGTCCCTTCACCTCGACCAACTTGGACCTTTAGCTCAGTTGGTTAGAGCGCCCGGCTCATAACCGGTAGGTCTGGGGTTCGAGTCCCTGAAGGTCCATTATTCTTCATAGGGGTGTAGCTCAGTTGGTAGAGCGTCGGTCTCCAAAACCGTGCGCCGGGGGTTCGAGTCCCTCCACCCCTGCCAAATAAAAAGGACTTGAAAAAAAGTAGATTTTAGAGTAGTATAATAGAATAAATGAAATTTCGAGGTGTAGCGCAGTTTGGTAGCGCACATGGTTTGGGACCATGGGGCCGGGGGTTCGAGTCCCTTCACCTCGACCAAGAAAAGGGCCTATAGCTCAGGTGGTTAGAGCGCACGCCTGATAAGCGTGAGGTCGCTGGTTCGAGTCCAGCTAGGCCCACCATTTGCCCAGATAGCTCAGTCGGTAGAGCAGGGGACTGAAAATCCCCGTGTCGGTGGTTCGATTCCGCCTCTGGGCACCAGAAATACGGCGGTATAGCTTAGTTGGCTAGAGCGTTCGGTTCATACCCGAAAGGTCATAGGTTCGACTCCTATTACCGCTACCATCTAACTATATCAATAAAGAACTTTGAAAATTAAACAGTAGGTTAATTTATAAAACAAGAAACAAACCATAAAGCCAGATATTTTGATAACAATAGTATCTGAGCCTGATAAACTTTTATTTGAGAGTTTGATCCTGGCTCAGGATGAACGCTGGCGGCGTGCCTAACACATGCAAGTTGAGCGATTTACTTCGGTAAAGAGCGGCGGACGGGTGAGTAACGCGTGGGTAACCTACCCTGTACACACGGATAACATACCGAAAGGTATGCTAATACGGGATAATATATTTGGGAGGCATCTCTTAAATATCAAAGGTGAGCCAGTACAGGATGGACCCGCGTCTGATTAGCTAGTTGGTAAGGTAACGGCTTACCAAGGCGACGATCAGTAGCCGACCTGAGAGGGTGATCGGCCACATTGGAACTGAGACACGGTCCAAACTCCTACGGGAGGCAGCAGTGGGGAATATTGCACAATGGGCGAAAGCCTGATGCAGCAACGCCGCGTGAGTGATGAAGGCCTTCGGGTCGTAAAACTCTGTCCTCAAGGAAGATAATGACGGTACTTGAGGAGGAAGCCCCGGCTAACTACGTGCCAGCAGCCGCGGTAATACGTAGGGGGCTAGCGTTATCCGGATTTACTGGGCGTAAAGGGTGCGTAGGCGGTCTTTCAAGTCAGGAGTGAAAGGCTACGGCTCAACCGTAGTAAGCTCTTGAAACTGGGAGACTTGAGTGCAGGAGAGGAGAGTGGAATTCCTAGTGTAGCGGTGAAATGCGTAGATATTAGGAGGAACACCAGTTGCGAAGGCGGCTCTCTGGACTGTAACTGACGCTGAGGCACGAAAGCGTGGGGAGCAAACAGGATTAGATACCCTGGTAGTCCACGCTGTAAACGATGAGTACTAGGTGTCGGGGGTTACCCCCCTCGGTGCCGCAGCTAACGCATTAAGTACTCCGCCTGGGAAGTACGCTCGCAAGAGTGAAACTCAAAGGAATTGACGGGGACCCGCACAAGTAGCGGAGCATGTGGTTTAATTCGAAGCAACGCGAAGAACCTTACCTAAGCTTGACATCCCAATGACATCTCCTTAATCGGAGACTTCCCTTCGGGGACATTGGTGACAGGTGGTGCATGGTTGTCGTCAGCTCGTGTCGTGAGATGTTGGGTTAAGTCCCGCAACGAGCGCAACCCTTGTCTTTAGTTGCCATCATTAAGTTGGGCACTCTAGAGAGACTGCCAGGGATAACCTGGAGGAAGGTGGGGATGACGTCAAATCATCATGCCCCTTATGCTTAGGGCTACACACGTGCTACAATGGGTAGTACAGAGGGTTGCCAAGCCGTAAGGTGGAGCTAATCCCTTAAAGCTACTCTCAGTTCGGATTGTAGGCTGAAACTCGCCTACATGAAGCTGGAGTTACTAGTAATCGCAGATCAGAATGCTGCGGTGAATGCGTTCCCGGGTCTTGTACACACCGCCCGTCACACCACGGGAGTTGGAGACGCCCGAAGCCGATTATCTAACCTTTTGGAAGAAGTCGTCGAAGGTGGAATCAATAACTGGGGTGAAGTCGTAACAAGGTAGCCGTATCGGAAGGTGCGGCTGGATCACCTCCTTTCTAAGGAGAATTGCCTACTGTTTAATTTTGAAAGTTCTTTATGAACTTCATATTTGGGGGTGTAGCTCAGTTGGGAGAGCACTTGCCTTGCAAGCAAGGGGTCAGGAGTTCGACTCTCCTCATCTCCACCATTTAAGAGCATATTACTTAAATCTTTGATTTATCTAGTAGACTCTTATATGCACTTTAAGCTTATTTTTATACAAGCCTTGTGCGTTAGCACTTTAAGCAACGGGATTTATCCGTTGGCGCTGTGCGTTAGCACTTTGAAAACTGCATATATATTTAGTGATATGACATCTAATTTGTAATATATAAAGCTGATAACTTTTAAAAATTATCAAGTTGATAGACTTTAATCTATCAAACCTTTTTAACTGGTCAAGTTATTAAGGGTGCAGGGCGGATGCCTTGGCACTAGGAGCCGATGAAGGACGTGATAAGCTGCGATAAGCTTCGGGGAGTTGCACGTAAACTTTGATCCGAAGATTTCCGAATGAGGAAACTCACTTAGAGTAATGTCTAAGTATCATTAAGTGAATACATAGCTTAATGAGGGGAACTCAGGGAACTGAAACATCTAAGTACCTGAAGGAAGAGAAAGAAATTCGATTCCGTAAGTAGCGGCGAGCGAACGCGGAATAGCCCAAACCAATAAAGTTTTCTTTATTGGGGTTGCGGACATATCATAACGAAGAGGTATCGTAATTGAAGAGGTTTGGAAAGACCCACCACAGAAGGTAATAGTCCTGTATGTTAAACGAGAAGACTTTAGATATGATCCAGAGTACCACGGGACACGTGAAACCCTGTGGGAAGCAGGAGGGACCACCCTCCAAGGCTAAATACTACCTAGTGACCGATAGCGTATAGTACCGTGAGGGAAAGGTGAAAAGAACCCCGGGAGGGGAGTGAAATAGAACCTGAAACCCTGCACTTACAAGCTGTGGAAGCACATTTCTTGTGTGACCGCGTACTTTTTGTAGAACGGGCCAACGAGTTACGTTAAGTAGCAAGGTTAAGCACTTAAGGTGTGGAGCCGTAGCGAAAGCGAGTTTTAACTGAGCGTTCAGTTACTTGACGTAGACCCGAAACCGGGCGACCTACCCATGAGCAGGATGAAGCGAAAGTAAAATTTCGTGGAGGTCCGAACCCACGAGCGTTGAAAAGCTCGGGGATGACTTGTGGGTAGCGGTGAAATTCCAATCGAGCCCGGAGATAGCTGGTTCTCCCCGAAATAGCTTTAGGGCTAGCCTCAAGGTGAGAGATACGGAGGTAGAGCACTGAATGTCCTAGGGGGTATTGCACCTACCGAAGACTATCAAACTCCGAATGCCGTCATCTTATACTTGGGAGTCAGACTGTGGGTGATAAGATTCATAGTCGAAAGGGCAACAGCCCAGATCGTCAGCTAAGGTCCCTAAATGTAAGTTAAGTGGTAAAGGATGTGGGATTGCACAGACAACCAGGATGTTGGCTTAGAAGCAGCCACTCATTCAAAGAGTGCGTAATAGCTCACTGGTCGAGTGATCCTGCGCCGAAGATTTCCGGGGCTAAAACTTACTACCGAAGCTACGGCATCATTATGATGGGTAGGGGAGCTTCCCATACGGGTTGAAGCATGACCGTAAGGACATGTGGACAGTATGGGAGTGAGAATGTTGGCATGAGTAGCGAGATGTGGGTGAGAATCCCACAGGCCGTAAACCCAAGGTTTCCAGGGGAAGGTTCGTCCGCCCTGGGTTAGTCGGGACCTAAGCTGAGGCCGAAAGGCGTAGGTGATGGACAACAGGTTGATATTCCTGTACTACCGATAACCGTTTGAGAGATGGGATGACACAGTAGGATAAGCTAAGCACACTGTTGGTTATGTGTGCCCAAGCATTGAGGCAGTCAGAGTAGGTAAATCCGCTTTGATAATGCTGGGATGTGATGGGGAGCGAAATTTAGTAGCGAAGTAGCTGATTTCACACTGTCAAGAAAAGTCTCTATCGAGGTTAAAGGTACCCGTACCGCAAACCGACACAGGTGGGTGAGGAGAGTATCCTAAGGCCCGCGAGAGAACTGTTGTTAAGGAACTCGGCAAAATGACCCCGTAACTTAGGGATAAGGGGTGCCACCATCCGGTGGCCGCAGAGAATAGGCCCAAGCGACTGTTTACCAAAAACATAGGTTTCTGCTAAGTCGCAAGACGATGTATAGGAGCTGACGCCTGCCCGGTGCTGGAAGGTTAAGGGGATCTGTTAGAGCAATCGAAGCAGTGAACTTAAGCCCCAGTAAACGGCGGCCGTAACTATAACGGTCCTAAGGTAGCGAAATTCCTTGTCGGGTAAGTTCCGACCCGCACGAAAGGCGTAACGATTTGGGCACTGTCTCAACAACAGACTCGGTGAAATTGTAATTCCGGTGAAGATGCCGGATACCTGCGACAGGACGGAAAGACCCCATGGAGCTTTACTGTAGCTTGACATTGGGTCTTGGTACTACATGTACAGGATAGGTGGGAGGCTTTGAAACCAGGACGCCAGTTTTGGCGGAGCCATCCTTGGGATACCACCCTTGTAGTACTGGGACTCTAACCATAGGCCATGAATCTGGTCTTGGGACACTGTCAGGTGGGCAGTTTGACTGGGGCGGTCGCCTCCCAAAAGGTAACGGAGGCGCTCAAAGGTTCTCTCAGTACGGTCGGAAATCGTACGTAGAGTGTAAAGGCAAAAGAGAGCTTGATTGCAAGACATACAGGTCGAGCAAGGATGAAAATCGGACTTAGTGATCCGGTGGTTCTGCGTGGAAGGGCCATCGCTCAACGGATAAAAGCTACCCTGGGGATAACAGGCTTATCTCCCCCAAGAGTCCACATCGACGGGGAGGTTTGGCACCTCGATGTCGGCTCATCACATCCTGGGGCTGTAGTAGGTCCCAAGGGTTGGGCTGTTCGCCCATTAAAGTGGTACGCGAGCTGGGTTCAGAACGTCGTGAGACAGTTCGGTCCCTATCCGTCGCAGGCGTAGGAAATTTGAGAAGACCTGTCCTTAGTACGAGAGGACCGGGATGGACGTACCTCTGGTGTACCAGTTGTTCTGCCAAGGGCATGGCTGGGTAGCTATGTACGGAATGGATAAGCGCTGAAAGCATCTAAGCGCGAAGCCAACTTCAAGATAAGATTTCCCACCGCAAGGGTAAGACCCCAGAAAGACTATCTGGTTGATAGGTCGAAGGTGTAAGTGCAGCAATGTATTTAGCTTATCGATACTAATAGGTCGAGGACTTGACCAAATTATTTGATGTTCATTCAGTAAAATATATGTGTAGTTTTTAGAGTGCTAACTCTAAAGAAACTAGTATTACTAGATTCTAATAACTTAATAGATATATTAAGCATAGAGATTATGTGGTTACAATAGCAGAGAGGATACACCTGTTCCCATTCCGAACACAGAAGTTAAGCTCTCTAGCGCTGATGGTACTTGATGGGAAACTGCCTGGGAGAGTAGGACGTAGCCACGTAATCTTTTTATTATGATAAATTAAATTAGCACATTAATTCAACATTTTATTTGATTTAATGTTTTAATTGAAAAATAAAGGGGGGTGTCTCAAAATGAACTTTTTAGTTTATGAGGCACTCTTCTTTGTGTGAAATCAAATATATTTTTATCATTTCAACAATGAAAAAGAGGCTTATCTCTCTTTTGAGACAGCCTCTTTCATTTTTTTATCTAATATTTTAGTTAAGTTATTAAATAAATTTTATATACTTATTTGGTATGTTAACTATCATTTAATACAATTATATCTAGGAATTATTTAATTTAAATTGTTATTATGCCATTATTTTATATACAAACTCTTTTAATTTATCTAATCCAGATAAGAAAGTATTTTCACTGCAAGCATAAGATATACGAATATATTTATCCATGCCAAATGCTATTCCAGGAACAACTGCAACGTTATATTCTTCTAGAAATTGATTACAAAATTCTATAGAAAAGCTATCCTTATACTCAAATCTCTCAGATACTTTAGAAAGGTCTATAAATGCATAAAATGCGCCATTTGGATTTACATATCCTACATTTTCGATAGAGTCTAATTTTGATGTAATTAAGTCTCTTCTAGATTTATATGTCTTAACCATATTATCTATATCAGTTGAGCAATCTTTTAAGGCTCCATATGCTATGTATTGTGCTGTTAAACTTGGATGAGATATAAGATGTCCCTGTATAGAGCTCATTGCTTTAGCAATCGTTTTATTAGATGCTGTATATCCTAGTCTTAATCCAGTCATTGCAGCAGATTTAGAAAAACCATTTACAGTTATTGTTATATCTTTGGCTTCCTCACTTAATGATGCAATTGATGTAAATTCTCCGTTATAGCATATTTTTTCATATATTTCATCAGCTAAAATATATATTTTATTTTGTATACATACATCTACTATTTCTATTAACTCATCTCTTGTATAAACACTACCAGTAGGATTTGAAGGATTATTTATTACAAGAATTTTTGTTTTATTTGTTATAGATTTTTCAAGCTCATCTTTTGTTAACTTGAATTCATTTTCTTTTTTAGTATCAATGAAAACTGGAACAGCATTAACCAATTTAACCATTTCAGGATAACTAACCCAATAAGGTTTTGGCAATAATACTTCATCTCCTTCATCTGTTAAAGCTAGTAAAGTATTTGTTATAGAGTTTTTTGCTCCACTTGATATGACTATTTCATCTATTGAATATTTACAGTTATTTTCATTAATAAGTTTTTTACAAATTTCCTCTCTAAGTATTTTTAATCCTGGAACTAAATCATATTTAGTACAATCTTTATTTAAAGAATCAATACCATAAGTTTTTGCATTATTAGGTACGTTGAAATCAGGTTCTCCTATACTAAGATTTATTACTTTAATTCCGTTATTTTCCATTTCTTTAACTTTTGAACTAATACCTATTGTGTAGGATGGAGTTATAAAGTTTAGTCTTTTTGATAACATAAAATGCCTCCTTTTAAATTATTATTTATATTATACGACAATTTTAAAGAATTTACATAAGGAAATTTGTAGATATATACATTAATGTATATGAAATTATACGTTTTTTGCCTAAAATTAGTGTAAAAAAAAGAGAAAAAAGTTTTGACTCTCAGAGTTGTTAGAAACGCTACTGTTCAAAATATCTAGATAGTATTTGCAATGACTTGCGTAAGTTTGACTATTATGTACAAATTTGGTAATCTTAATATAGAAATTATTAAGATAATCCCTTTAACTTAGTTGAAGGGGATTTTTTTAGACTTAATATACTACATATAGTGGTATGTAGATTAATAAAATACAATATATAGTAATAGGAGGTTTTTTTAATTGGTTGAATTCGTAAAAAAAAGAGATGGAAGAGTAATCCCATTTAATGAAGATAGAATAACAAGAGCTATATTTTTAGCAGCGACAAATGTTGCAGAAAGGGAAGGAATAGTACCCGATTATAAATTATCTGAGCAATTAACTCAGGAAGTAATAAGATTTTTAAATCATAAATATTCAGAAACAGTTCCAAGTGTTGAAGATATTCAAGATTCAGTAGTTAAGATTCTTATAGAAACTGGTCATGCAAAAACTAGCGAAGAATACATAATATATAGGACTGAAAGAAGTAGAATAAGAAATTCAAAAACAAGATTGATGAAGGCAATAGAGGAGATTACTTTTGAGGATGCAGAAGATGCTGACATAAAAAGAGAAAATGCAAACATTAATGGTAATACAGCTATGGGAACTATGCTACAATATGGAAGCACTGTATCTAAAGAATTTTGTAAGACTCATATATTAAAGCCAGAACATTCTTTTGCCCATGAGAATGGAGATATACACATACATGATATGGACTTTTTAAATATGGGTACATTAACTTGTTGCCAGATAGATGTTAAAAAACTATTTAATGGTGGATTTTCAACAGGACATGGATTTTTAAGAGAACCACAAGATATAATAAGTTATGGAGCATTAGCTGCAATCGCTATACAAAGTAATCAAAATGATCAACATGGAGGTCAAAGTATACCATTTTTCGATTATGGATTGGCTGAAGGTGTATATAAGACCTTTAAGAAATTTTACATAGGAAACTTAGCTAAAGCATTAAAGTTATTTAAAGGAATTGAAAATAATGATGCAATAAAGGACATAGTATATAATACAGAGAAAGAAACAAATCAAAAGGTTGGCCTTAAGAGAGAAGAACTATATCTAAATTTAGAAAAAGAGAAATTAGTAGAAACTTTTGATATTGATGAAGAACTTGTAAATAACATGCAGAATTTTGCATTTGAAGAATCATATAGAGAAACTGATAAAAAAACATACCAATCTATGGAAGCATTTATACATAATTTAAATACAATGCATTCTAGAGCAGGTGCACAAGTACCATTTTCAAGTGTGAACTTTGGAACAGATATTTCTGAAGAAGGAAGAATGGTAACTAAGAATCTTCTATTATCTCAAGAAAGAGGACTAGGTAATGGAGAAACACCAATTTTTCCAATTTTAATATTTAAGGTTAAAGAAGGAGTAAATTTAAATCCTGAAGACCCTAACTATGATTTATTTAAATTATCATGCAGAGTATCAGCTAAAAGACTATTTCCTAATTTTAGTTTCTTAGATGCGCCTTTTAATGCTAAATATTACAGAAAAGGTGAACCAGATACAGAGGCTACATATATGGGTTGTAGAACAAGAGTACTTAGTAATGTATGTGGTTCAGAAACAGTTAGTGGTAGAGGAAATATATCTTTTACTACAGTTAATTTACCTAGACTGGGTATAAAACATGGTATTGTAAATGGTGAAAAAGCTAATTTAGACAGCTTTTTTGAAGAATTAGATGAGAAGATAGACTTAATTATAGAACAATTATTAGAGCGTCTTGAGGTTCAAGGAAATAAAAAAATGAAGAATTTCCCATTCTTGATGGGGCAAGGAGTATGGAAAGGCTCTGATGACTTAGGACCAGAAGATACATTAAAAGAAGTAATAAAACAAGGAACATTGACAATTGGATTTATAGGTTTAGCAGAGTGTCTTATTGCTCTTATAGGTAAACATCATGGAGAAAGTAAAGAAGCTCAAGAATTAGGATTAAAAATAGTGTCACATATGAGAGCTAGAATGGATGAAGCGACAAATAAATACAAATTAAATTTCTCTTTAATGGGTACACCAGCAGAAGGTCTTTCAGGTAGATTTACTAAAATAGATAAAAAAGTATATGGAGAAATTAAAGGTATAACAGACAAAGAATATTACACTAACTCATTCCATGTACCAGTTTATTATAATATAAGTGCATATGACAAAATCGAGATAGAAGCTCCATACCATGAACTGACTAATGCAGGTCATATAACATATGTGGAATTAGATGGAGATCCATCAGATAATCTAGAAGCTTTTGAGACAGTTATAAAAGCCATGAAAGACTTAGGCATAGGATATGGAAGCATAAATCATCCTGTAGATAGAGATCCAATATGTGGTTTTTCAGGTGTAATAGCAAGTAACATATGTCCTGTATGTGGAAGAAATGAAGATGAAAGTGATATCAAATTTGAAAGAATAAGAAGAATAACAGGATATTTAGTTGGCACAGTTGACAGATTTAATAATGCAAAAAAAGCTGAAGTAAGAGATAGGGTAAAGCATAGATAGTTTTATTTGGAGGAATAGTTATGAAAATAAGAATGTCATCTACTATAAGTCATGACAGTATAGTTGATGGACCAGGATTAAGGATGGTAATATGGACTCAAGGATGTATCCATAATTGTAAAGAATGCCATAATCCTCAGACACACGATTTATGTGGGGGATTTTATATGGATACAGAAGAAATTATAAATAAGATAAAATCATTAAAGTTACAAAAGGGTATTACATTATCAGGGGGAGAACCATTTTTACAACCGGAACCATTAGAAGAAATTGCAAAAGAAGCTAAAAGAAACGGATTGGATGTATGGTCATATACTGGATTTACATTTGAGCAGTTATTAGATAAGAAAAATAGTAGATATTTTAAAAATCTAAATTTACTAAAACAAATTGATATTTTAGTAGATGGAAAATTTATAGCTGAGAAAAAAGATATAAGTTTAAAGTTTAGAGGTTCATCAAATCAAAGAATAATTGATGTACAAAAAAGTTTGAAATATAAAAAAGTATTTTTAGTTGAACAATACATGAAAGATGATTTATCTATAGCAGAATAAAATATAAATAGATGGGAGTAAATATATTAATATATTTACTCCCATCTATCTTTATGTAATGTCTTAAATTTGTATTATATTAAGATATAATGGTTAAATAAAAATACTCATTGTGTTATTCTAATTTAACTATTTTATAAGTTAGATTAGTTTAATGTATAGTTTCTAAAAATATATCAGATATGAAGTAATGGATTCTTTGCTAAGAAACTAGAATATTCAATTGGGATTTAAAGATATTTAATTACTATAGTAGAAATATTTAAATAAATGATTAAATGTTGATAAGTATCTTAAAAAGTTACTTACCTAGTATTACTAATATTAGTATTAAGTATCTTAAAAAATAGAAAAGGTTTAAAATAGGTATTTTAACTGAATTTCTTGGTTTGTATTTAGCTTAGAAATAAATTTTATAATATAAATCAGTCGAATGAATAAGGCTAATTACATATAAAGTATGTATTTGTATAAAAAATATTAAATTTTGTAATTTGTGGATAAATATGTTTATAATGTGGATAATATTTAATGTAATAAGTTAAAACAATATGAATCAGTTGTTTATAATGTGGATAATATAACCATATATAGATAAATAAGATATTTGAAAATAAAAAATGTAAAAAAAGTTATTGACTCTAAAAGGAAAAGTTGGTATAGTAATACTTGTCCTCAAGAAAAGGGCAAACAGATAAAGCATAAAGAACTTTGAAAATTAAACAGTAGGTTAATTTATAAACAAGAAACAAACCATAAAGCCAGATATTTTGATAACAATAGTATCTGAGCCTGATAAACTTTTATTTGAGAGTTTGATCCTGGCTCAGGATGAACGCTGGCGGCGTGCCTAACACATGCAAGTTGAGCGATTTACTTCGGTAAAGAGCGGCGGACGGGTGAGTAACGCGTGGGTAACCTACCCTGTACACACGGATAACATACCGAAAGGTATGCTAATACGGGATAATATATTTGAGAGGCATCTCTTAAATATCAAAGGTGAGCCAGTACAGGATGGACCCGCGTCTGATTAGCTAGTTGGTAAGGTAACGGCTTACCAAGGCGACGATCAGTAGCCGACCTGAGAGGGTGATCGGCCACATTGGAACTGAGACACGGTCCAAACTCCTACGGGAGGCAGCAGTGGGGAATATTGCACAATGGGCGAAAGCCTGATGCAGCAACGCCGCGTGAGTGATGAAGGCCTTCGGGTCGTAAAACTCTGTCCTCAAGGAAGATAATGACGGTACTTGAGGAGGAAGCCCCGGCTAACTACGTGCCAGCAGCCGCGGTAATACGTAGGGGGCTAGCGTTATCCGGATTTACTGGGCGTAAAGGGTGCGTAGGCGGTCTTTCAAGTCAGGAGTGAAAGGCTACGGCTCAACCGTAGTAAGCTCTTGAAACTGGGAGACTTGAGTGCAGGAGAGGAGAGTGGAATTCCTAGTGTAGCGGTGAAATGCGTAGATATTAGGAGGAACACCAGTTGCGAAGGCGGCTCTCTGGACTGTAACTGACGCTGAGGCACGAAAGCGTGGGGAGCAAACAGGATTAGATACCCTGGTAGTCCACGCTGTAAACGATGAGTACTAGGTGTCGGGGGTTACCCCCCTCGGTGCCGCAGCTAACGCATTAAGTACTCCGCCTGGGAAGTACGCTCGCAAGAGTGAAACTCAAAGGAATTGACGGGGACCCGCACAAGTAGCGGAGCATGTGGTTTAATTCGAAGCAACGCGAAGAACCTTACCTAAGCTTGACATCCCAATGACATCTCCTTAATCGGAGAGTTCCCTTCGGGGACATTGGTGACAGGTGGTGCATGGTTGTCGTCAGCTCGTGTCGTGAGATGTTGGGTTAAGTCCCGCAACGAGCGCAACCCTTGTCTTTAGTTGCCATCATTAAGTTGGGCACTCTAGAGAGACTGCCAGGGATAACCTGGAGGAAGGTGGGGATGACGTCAAATCATCATGCCCCTTATGCTTAGGGCTACACACGTGCTACAATGGGTAGTACAGAGGGTTGCCAAGCCGTAAGGTGGAGCTAATCCCTTAAAGCTACTCTCAGTTCGGATTGTAGGCTGAAACTCGCCTACATGAAGCTGGAGTTACTAGTAATCGCAGATCAGAATGCTGCGGTGAATGCGTTCCCGGGTCTTGTACACACCGCCCGTCACACCACGGGAGTTGGAGACGCCCGAAGCCGATTATCTAACCTTTTGGAAGAAGTCGTCGAAGGTGGAATCAATAACTGGGGTGAAGTCGTAACAAGGTAGCCGTATCGGAAGGTGCGGCTGGATCACCTCCTTTCTAAGGAGAATTGCCTACTGTTTAATTTTGAAAGTTCTTTATGAACTTCATATTTGGGGGTGTAGCTCAGTTGGGAGAGCACTTGCCTTGCAAGCAAGGGGTCAGGAGTTCGACTCTCCTCATCTCCACCATTTAAGAGCATATTACTTAAATCTTTGATTTATATAGTAGACTCTTACATTGCACTTTAAGCTTATTTTTATACAAGCCTTGTGCGTTAGCGCCTTAAGCAACAGAATAAACTGAACGAATGTGAAGTTTGTTTGTTGGCGACGTGCATTAGCACTTTAAGCAACAGGATTTATCCGTTGCCACTGTGCGTTAGTACTTTGAAAACTGCATATATATTTAGTGATATGACATCTAATTTGTAATATATAAAGCTGATAACTTTTTAAAATTATCAAGTTGATAGACTTTAATCTATCAAACCTTTTTAACTGGTCAAGTTATTAAGGGTGCAGGGCGGATGCCTTGGCACTAGGAGCCGATGAAGGACGTGATAAGCTGCGATAAGCTTCGGGGAGTTGCACGTAAACTTTGATCCGAAGATTTCCGAATGAGGAAACTCACTTAGAGTAATGTCTAAGTATCATTAAGTGAATACATAGCTTAATGAGGGGAACTCAGGGAACTGAAACATCTAAGTACCTGAAGGAAGAGAAAGAAATTCGATTCCGTAAGTAGCGGCGAGCGAACGCGGAATAGCCCAAACCAATAAAGTTTTCTTTATTGGGGTTGCGGACATATCATAACGAAGAGGTATCGTAATTGAAGAGGTTTGGAAAGACCCACCACAGAAGGTAATAGTCCTGTATGTTAAACGAGAAGACTTCAGATATGATCCAGAGTACCACGGGACACGTGAAACCCTGTGGGAAGCAGGAGGGACCACCCTCCAAGGCTAAATACTACCTAGTGACCGATAGCGTATAGTACCGTGAGGGAAAGGTGAAAAGAACCCCGGGAGGGGAGTGAAATAGAACCTGAAACCCTGCACTTACAAGCTGTGGAAGCACATTTCTTGTGTGACCGCGTACTTTTTGTAGAACGGGCCAACGAGTTACGTTAAGTAGCAAGGTTAAGCACTTAAGGTGTGGAGCCGTAGCGAAAGCGAGTTTTAACTGAGCGTTCAGTTACTTGACGTAGACCCGAAACCGGGCGACCTACCCATGAGCAGGATGAAGCGAAAGTAAAATTTCGTGGAGGTCCGAACCCACGAGCGTTGAAAAGCTCGGGGATGACTTGTGGGTAGCGGTGAAATTCCAATCGAGCCCGGAGATAGCTGGTTCTCCCCGAAATAGCTTTAGGGCTAGCCTCAAGGTGAGAGATACGGAGGTAGAGCACTGAATGTCCTAGGGGGTATTGCACCTACCGAAGACTATCAAACTCCGAATGCCGTCATCTTATACTTGGGAGTCAGACTGTGGGTGATAAGATTCATAGTCGAAAGGGCAACAGCCCAGATCGTCAGCTAAGGTCCCTAAATGTAAGTTAAGTGGTAAAGGATGTGGGATTGCACAGACAACCAGGATGTTGGCTTAGAAGCAGCCACTCATTCAAAGAGTGCGTAATAGCTCACTGGTCGAGTGATCCTGCGCCGAAGATTTCCGGGGCTAAAACTTACTACCGAAGCTACGGCATCATTATGATGGGTAGGGGAGCTTCCCATACGGGTTGAAGCATGACCGTAAGGACATGTGGACAGTATGGGAGTGAGAATGTTGGCATGAGTAGCGAGATGTGGGTGAGAATCCCACAGGCCGTAAACCCAAGGTTTCCAGGGGAAGGTTCGTCCGCCCTGGGTTAGTCGGGACCTAAGCTGAGGCCGAAAGGCGTAGGTGATGGACAACAGGTTGATATTCCTGTACTACCGATAACCGTTTGAGAGATGGGATGACACAGTAGGATAAGCTAAGCACACTGTTGGTTATGTGTGCCCAAGCATTGAGGCAGTCAGAGTAGGTAAATCCGCTTTGATAATGCTGGGATGTGATGGGGAGCGAAATTTAGTAGCGAAGTAGCTGATTTCACACTGTCAAGAAAAGTCTCTATCGAGGTTAAAGGTACCCGTACCGCAAACCGACACAGGTGGGTGAGGAGAGTATCCTAAGGCCCGCGAGAGAACTGTTGTTAAGGAACTCGGCAAAATGACCCCGTAACTTAGGGATAAGGGGTGCCACCATCCGGTGGCCGCAGAGAATAGGCCCAAGCGACTGTTTACCAAAAACATAGGTTTCTGCTAAGTCGCAAGACGATGTATAGGAGCTGACGCCTGCCCGGTGCTGGAAGGTTAAGGGGATCTGTTAGAGCAATCGAAGCAGTGAACTTAAGCCCCAGTAAACGGCGGCCGTAACTATAACGGTCCTAAGGTAGCGAAATTCCTTGTCGGGTAAGTTCCGACCCGCACGAAAGGCGTAACGATTTGGGCACTGTCTCAACAACAGACTCGGTGAAATTGTAATTCCGGTGAAGATGCCGGATACCTGCGACAGGACGGAAAGACCCCATGGAGCTTTACTGTAGCTTGACATTGGGTCTTGGTACTACATGTACAGGATAGGTGGGAGGCTTTGAAACCAGGACGCCAGTTTTGGCGGAGCCATCCTTGGGATACCACCCTTGTAGTACTGGGACTCTAACCATAGGCCATGAATCTGGTCTTGGGACACTGTCAGGTGGGCAGTTTGACTGGGGCGGTCGCCTCCCAAAAGGTAACGGAGGCGCTCAAAGGTTCTCTCAGTACGGTCGGAAATCGTACGTAGAGTGTAAAGGCAAAAGAGAGCTTGATTGCAAGACATACAGGTCGAGCAAGGATGAAAATCGGACTTAGTGATCCGGTGGTTCTGCGTGGAAGGGCCATCGCTCAACGGATAAAAGCTACCCTGGGGATAACAGGCTTATCTCCCCCAAGAGTCCACATCGACGGGGAGGTTTGGCACCTCGATGTCGGCTCATCACATCCTGGGGCTGTAGTAGGTCCCAAGGGTTGGGCTGTTCGCCCATTAAAGTGGTACGCGAGCTGGGTTCAGAACGTCGTGAGACAGTTCGGTCCCTATCCGTCGCAGGCGTAGGAAATTTGAGAAGACCTGTCCTTAGTACGAGAGGACCGGGATGGACGTACCTCTGGTGTACCAGTTGTTCTGCCAAGGGCATGGCTGGGTAGCTATGTACGGAATGGATAAGCGCTGAAAGCATCTAAGCGCGAAGCCAACTTCAAGATAAGATTTCCCACCGCAAGGGTAAGACCCCAGAAAGACTATCTGGTTGATAGGTCGAAGGTGTAAGTGCAGCAATGTATTTAGCTTATCGATACTAATAGGTCGAGGACTTGACCAAATTATTTGATGTCTATTCAATAAAATATATGTGTAGTTTTTAGAGTGCTAACTCTATATGTTTAAACTTGTCAAAAATTATAGATTTTTAGTAGTTTTATAAACTAAAGAATCGAATAAAAAAAGTATTGACATAATAAGACAAAGATGTTATTATAATACTTGTCTTAGAAAAAAGTTAAATGAAAATTTAGACAATAATCTGGTTATAATAGCAGAGAGGATACACCTGTTCCCATTCCGAACACAGAAGTTAAGCTCTCTAGCGCTGATGGTACTTGGTGGGAAACTGCCTGGGAGAGTAGGACATAGCCAGGTGATGTGCCGAAGTGGCGGAACTGGCAGACGCACAGGACTTAAAATCCTGCGGGACTTACCTCTCGTACCGGTTCGATTCCGGTCTTCGGCACCACAAATTATTGTGGGCCATTAGCTCAGTTGGTTAGAGCGCCCGGCTCATAACCGGTAGGTCTGGGGTTCGAGTCCCTGATGGCCCACCACAATAATTTAAAGAACTTTGAAAATTAAACAGTAGGTTAATTTATAAAACAAGAAACAAACCATAAAGCCAGATATTTTGATAACAATAGTATCTGAGCCTGATAAACTTTTATTTGAGAGTTTGATCCTGGCTCAGGATGAACGCTGGCGGCGTGCCTAACACATGCAAGTTGAGCGATTTACTTCGGTAAAGAGCGGCGGACGGGTGAGTAACGCGTGGGTAACCTACCCTGTACACACGGATAACATACCGAAAGGTATGCTAATACGGGATAACATATTTGAGAGGCATCTCTTAAATATCAAAGGTGAGCCAGTACAGGATGGACCCGCGTCTGATTAGCTAGTTGGTAAGGTAACGGCTTACCAAGGCGACGATCAGTAGCCGACCTGAGAGGGTGATCGGCCACATTGGAACTGAGACACGGTCCAAACTCCTACGGGAGGCAGCAGTGGGGAATATTGCACAATGGGCGAAAGCCTGATGCAGCAACGCCGCGTGAGTGATGAAGGCCTTCGGGTCGTAAAACTCTGTCCTCAAGGAAGATAATGACGGTACTTGAGGAGGAAGCCCCGGCTAACTACGTGCCAGCAGCCGCGGTAATACGTAGGGGGCTAGCGTTATCCGGATTTACTGGGCGTAAAGGGTGCGTAGGCGGTCTTTCAAGTCAGGAGTGAAAGGCTACGGCTCAACCGTAGTAAGCTCTTGAAACTGGGAGACTTGAGTGCAGGAGAGGAGAGTGGAATTCCTAGTGTAGCGGTGAAATGCGTAGATATTAGGAGGAACACCAGTTGCGAAGGCGGCTCTCTGGACTGTAACTGACGCTGAGGCACGAAAGCGTGGGGAGCAAACAGGATTAGATACCCTGGTAGTCCACGCTGTAAACGATGAGTACTAGGTGTCGGGGGTTACCCCCCTCGGTGCCGCAGCTAACGCATTAAGTACTCCGCCTGGGAAGTACGCTCGCAAGAGTGAAACTCAAAGGAATTGACGGGGACCCGCACAAGTAGCGGAGCATGTGGTTTAATTCGAAGCAACGCGAAGAACCTTACCTAAGCTTGACATCCCAATGACATCTCCTTAATCGGAGACTTCCCTTCGGGGACATTGGTGACAGGTGGTGCATGGTTGTCGTCAGCTCGTGTCGTGAGATGTTGGGTTAAGTCCCGCAACGAGCGCAACCCTTGTCTTTAGTTGCCATCATTAAGTTGGGCACTCTAGAGAGACTGCCAGGGATAACCTGGAGGAAGGTGGGGATGACGTCAAATCATCATGCCCCTTATGCTTAGGGCTACACACGTGCTACAATGGGTAGTACAGAGGGTTGCCAAGCCGTAAGGTGGAGCTAATCCCTTAAAGCTACTCTCAGTTCGGATTGTAGGCTGAAACTCGCCTACATGAAGCTGGAGTTACTAGTAATCGCAGATCAGAATGCTGCGGTGAATGCGTTCCCGGGTCTTGTACACACCGCCCGTCACACCACGGGAGTTGGAGACGCCCGAAGCCGATTATCTAACCTTTTGGAAGAAGTCGTCGAAGGTGGAATCAATAACTGGGGTGAAGTCGTAACAAGGTAGCCGTATCGGAAGGTGCGGCTGGATCACCTCCTTTCTAAGGAGAATTGCCTACTGTTTAATTTTGAAAGTTCTTTATGAACTTCATATTTGGGGGTGTAGCTCAGTTGGGAGAGCACTTGCCTTGCAAGCAAGGGGTCAGGAGTTCGACTCTCCTCATCTCCACCATTTAAGAGCATATTACTTAAATCTTTGATTTATCTAGTAGACTCTTACATTGCACTTTAAGCTTATTTTTATACAAGCCTTGTGCATTAGCACCTTAAGCAACAGAATAAACTGAACGAATGTGAAGTTTGTTTGTTGGCGACGTGCGTTAGCACTTTAAGCAACGGGATTTATCCGTTGGCGTTGTGCGTTAGCACTTTGAAAACTGCATATATATTTAGTGATATGACATCTAATTTGTAAGATATAAAGCTGATAACTTTTTAAAATTATCAAGTTGATAGACTTTAATCTATCAAACCTTTTTAACTGGTCAAGTTATTAAGGGTGCAGGGCGGATGCCTTGGCACTAGGAGCCGATGAAGGACGTGATAAGCTGCGATAAGCTTCGGGGAGTTGCACGTAAACTTTGATCCGAAGATTTCCGAATGAGGAAACTCACTTAGAGTAATGTCTAAGTATCATTAAGTGAATACATAGCTTAATGAGGGGAACTCAGGGAACTGAAACATCTAAGTACCTGAAGGAAGAGAAAGAAATTCGATTCCGTAAGTAGCGGCGAGCGAACGCGGAATAGCCCAAACCAATAAAGTTTTCTTTATTGGGGTTGCGGACATATCATAACGAAGAGGTATCGTAATTGAAGAGGTTTGGAAAGACCCACCACAGAAGGTAATAGTCCTGTATGTTAAACGAGAAGACTTCAGATATGATCCAGAGTACCACGGGACACGTGAAACCCTGTGGGAAGCAGGAGGGACCACCCTCCAAGGCTAAATACTACCTAGTGACCGATAGCGTATAGTACCGTGAGGGAAAGGTGAAAAGAACCCCGGGAGGGGAGTGAAATAGAACCTGAAACCCTGCACTTACAAGCTGTGGAAGCACATTTCTTGTGTGACCGCGTACTTTTTGTAGAACGGGCCAACGAGTTACGTTAAGTAGCAAGGTTAAGCACTTAAGGTGTGGAGCCGTAGCGAAAGCGAGTTTTAACTGAGCGTTCAGTTACTTGACGTAGACCCGAAACCGGGCGACCTACCCATGAGCAGGATGAAGCGAAAGTAAAATTTCGTGGAGGTCCGAACCCACGAGCGTTGAAAAGCTCGGGGATGACTTGTGGGTAGCGGTGAAATTCCAATCGAGCCCGGAGATAGCTGGTTCTCCCCGAAATAGCTTTAGGGCTAGCCTCAAGGTGAGAGATACGGAGGTAGAGCACTGAATGTCCTAGGGGGTATTGCACCTACCGAAGACTATCAAACTCCGAATGCCGTCATCTTATACTTGGGAGTCAGACTGTGGGTGATAAGATTCATAGTCGAAAGGGCAACAGCCCAGATCGTCAGCTAAGGTCCCTAAATGTAAGTTAAGTGGTAAAGGATGTGGGATTGCACAGACAACCAGGATGTTGGCTTAGAAGCAGCCACTCATTCAAAGAGTGCGTAATAGCTCACTGGTCGAGTGATCCTGCGCCGAAGATTTCCGGGGCTAAAACTTACTACCGAAGCTACGGCATCATTATGATGGGTAGGGGAGCTTCCCATACGGGTTGAAGCATGACCGTAAGGACATGTGGACAGTATGGGAGTGAGAATGTTGGCATGAGTAGCGAGATGTGGGTGAGAATCCCACAGGCCGTAAACCCAAGGTTTCCAGGGGAAGGTTCGTCCGCCCTGGGTTAGTCGGGACCTAAGCTGAGGCCGAAAGGCGTAGGTGATGGACAACAGGTTGATATTCCTGTACTACCGATAACCGTTTGAGAGATGGGATGACACAGTAGGATAAGCTAAGCACACTGTTGGTTATGTGTGCCCAAGCATTGAGGCAGTCAGAGTAGGTAAATCCGCTTTGATAATGCTGGGATGTGATGGGGAGCGAAATTTAGTAGCGAAGTAGCTGATTTCACACTGTCAAGAAAAGTCTCTATCGAGGTTAAAGGTACCCGTACCGCAAACCGACACAGGTGGGTGAGGAGAGTATCCTAAGGCCCGCGAGAGAACTGTTGTTAAGGAACTCGGCAAAATGACCCCGTAACTTAGGGATAAGGGGTGCCACCATCCGGTGGCCGCAGAGAATAGGCCCAAGCGACTGTTTACCAAAAACATAGGTTTCTGCTAAGTCGCAAGACGATGTATAGGAGCTGACGCCTGCCCGGTGCTGGAAGGTTAAGGGGATCTGTTAGAGCAATCGAAGCAGTGAACTTAAGCCCCAGTAAACGGCGGCCGTAACTATAACGGTCCTAAGGTAGCGAAATTCCTTGTCGGGTAAGTTCCGACCCGCACGAAAGGCGTAACGATTTGGGCACTGTCTCAACAACAGACTCGGTGAAATTGTAATTCCGGTGAAGATGCCGGATACCTGCGACAGGACGGAAAGACCCCATGGAGCTTTACTGTAGCTTGACATTGGGTCTTGGTACTACATGTACAGGATAGGTGGGAGGCTTTGAAACCAGGACGCCAGTTTTGGCGGAGCCATCCTTGGGATACCACCCTTGTAGTACTGGGACTCTAACCATAGGCCATGAATCTGGTCTTGGGACACTGTCAGGTGGGCAGTTTGACTGGGGCGGTCGCCTCCCAAAAGGTAACGGAGGCGCTCAAAGGTTCTCTCAGTACGGTCGGAAATCGTACGTAGAGTGTAAAGGCAAAAGAGAGCTTGATTGCAAGACATACAGGTCGAGCAAGGATGAAAATCGGACTTAGTGATCCGGTGGTTCTGCGTGGAAGGGCCATCGCTCAACGGATAAAAGCTACCCTGGGGATAACAGGCTTATCTCCCCCAAGAGTCCACATCGACGGGGAGGTTTGGCACCTCGATGTCGGCTCATCACATCCTGGGGCTGTAGTAGGTCCCAAGGGTTGGGCTGTTCGCCCATTAAAGTGGTACGCGAGCTGGGTTCAGAACGTCGTGAGACAGTTCGGTCCCTATCCGTCGCAGGCGTAGGAAATTTGAGAAGACCTGTCCTTAGTACGAGAGGACCGGGATGGACGTACCTCTGGTGTACCAGTTGTTCTGCCAAGGGCATGGCTGGGTAGCTATGTACGGAATGGATAAGCGCTGAAAGCATCTAAGCGCGAAGCCAACTTCAAGATAAGATTTCCCACCGCAAGGGTAAGACCCCAGAAAGACTATCTGGTTGATAGGTCGAAGGTGTAAGTGCAGCAATGTATTTAGCTTATCGATACTAATAGGTCGAGGACTTGACCAAATTATTTGATGTCCATTCAGTAAAATATATGTGTAGTTTTTAGAGTACTAACTCTAAGGAAACTAGTATTTACTAGATTCTAAAGTTTAATAGTTATATTAAACATAAAATATATTAAGTATAAAGATTATGTGGTTACAATAGCAGAGAGGATACACCTGTTCCCATTCCGAACACAGAAGTTAAGCTCTCTAGCGCTGATGGTACTTGGTGGGAAACTGCCTGGGAGAGTAGGACGTAGCCACGTTAATGTTCCAAGGTAGCTCAACGGTGGAGCAACCGGCTGTTAACCGGTAGGCTGTGGGTTCGAGCCCCACCCTTGGAGCCAAAAAAGCCGAAGTGGCGGAACTGGCAGACGCACAGGACTTAAAATCCTGCGGGACTTACCTCTCGTACCGGTTCGATTCCGGTCTTCGGCACTTATAAAACAATATCGCGGAGTGGAGCAGTTGGCAGCTCGTCGGGCTCATAACCCGAAGGTCGTAGGTTCGAGTCCTGCCTCCGCAACCATTAAAATATTAAAATGGCTCGTTGGTCAAGAGGTTAAGACACCGCCCTTTCACGGCGGTAACAGGGGTTCAATTCCCCTACGAGTCACCAATTAAATATGCGGGTGTAGCTCAATGGTAGAGTTCTGGCCTTCCAAGCCAGCTGTGAGGGTTCGATCCCCTTCACCCGCTCCAAAAATGGGACCATAGCTCAGCTGGGAGAGCACCTGCCTTACAAGCAGGGGGTCACAGGTTCGAGCCCTGTTGGTCCCACCATTTGCGGCCTGGTAGTTCAGTTGGTTAGAATGCCAGCCTGTCACGCTGGAGGTCGAGGGTTCGAACCCCTTCCAGGTCGCCAAACTAAATAAGCGGGAATAGTTCAGTGGTAGAGCGCAACCTTGCCAAGGTTGAAGTCGCGAGTTCGAATCTCGTTTCCCGCTCCATAATAACTTGGGTGCATAGCTCAGCTGGATAGAGCAACGCCCTTCTAAGGCGTGTGTCCGGGGTTCGAATCCCTGTGCGCTCATTAAGAAAAGTTTACTATATTTTATAGTAAACTTTTATATTGTTTAAAAAGACACAGGATACATGTACATTACCTGTGTCTTTTTCTTTATAAACTTTAAAATATGTAAGAGTTACAGTATATTCATTAATATTGTAAACATATGAATGGTAATGTATAATAGTCTACAAGAAGTTTATGAAACGTATAGTTAGAAGGAGTTATTAACTAGTAGGTAAAGAATATATACATTATATTGTATACTTTAGAATATTAATACATTAGATTACCTTATGAACTTATAGAGTAATTAATTGTACCTATATAATAGATTATAAAAAGTTAAGTATTATAAAGAATTGACAATGTAATGTAACATTTATAGATTATACTAAATGGATTATAATAGTATGAGTGATGAATGTATAAATTTGAGAATGTGTGTTATTTTAGTTATGGAAAATAACTTTTAATAGTAATTTATAGTAACATATTAAAATAAAGTAACATATTAAAATAAATTTATCTAAACTAGGTATAAAGCAAGTTATTACTTTAAGATAAAAATTACATTAATAAGATAATATTAATGATAGATAATCTTTTAATTTTACAATTGATGAGTAGATTATCAAATTTATTGTAGTAAATATATATTAGTTAATGATATATTAAATAGGTTTTATAGCATAAAACTGCGTTAAGGCGCGAGTACTATTTTGTATTCGCGCCTTGATGGTTTGATTTAATTGACTTGAAACTAATTTTAATAAAAATATGTATTTATTGATTGATATTTTTGATGTGTTTAGAGATTATTTAACAATCTCGAAGCATAAAATTAGAATTATTTACACAAAAGTTAAATAGTTTGTATAGAGTTAGATTTATATAGTATAATACATAGTGTAAATAATTAAGAAGTTATCAAACAGGAGGATAAAACTGTGTTAGATATAAATTCTTTTTTAAATGGATTTTTTAATATAATATTAAGAATGAGTATATATGATTTAATTGACATATCTATAGTAGCGTATATTTTTTACAAAATATTTATGTTTATAAAAGATACAAGGGCAGAACAAGTATTTAAAGGAATAATATTTCTTTTATTAGCAACTCAACTTAGTAACACTTTTAAATTGCATACCGTTTATTGGATATCTCTTAAAGCTTTAGATTATGGAGTTATAGCTGCTCTTATAATTTTTCAACCAGAATTTAGAGCAGGACTTGAGCATATAGGAAGAGCAAAGTTTAATTTATTTGGAAAGAATGTAAATACTTCGGAAGAAACTCTTAATAGAAATATAGAGGAAATTGTAGAAGCTTTGTATTCACTTTCTAGACAAAAAATAGGTGCTCTTATCATAATGGAAAGAGAAACTAGAATAAGTGATATAATAAATACAGGAACTATTATTGATGCTGAAATTTCTAGACAGCTATTAATAAATATATTTATACCCAATACCCCATTACACGATGGAGCTGTTGTAATTAGAGATTCTAAGGTAAAGGCAGCTGCATGTTTCTTACCATTGACAGAAAGTAAGGACTTAAGCAAAGACTTAGGTACTAGACATAGAGCGGGAATAGGTGTAAGTGAAGTATCTGACTGTATTACACTGATTGTGTCGGAAGAAACTGGAGGAGTTTCAATTGCTAAGTCAGGTAAATTGTATAGAGATATTTCTAGAGAAAGAATGATGAATATATTACGTAGTAATTTAAAAACAAATACAGAAACAAGAAGTTTTTTCAAAGGTGGTATATTTAAATGATAAACAGACTGAAAAATAATACCAAAATAAAAATAATATCATTTTTAAGTGCAATTGCATTATGGATGTATGTTATGGCTGTGGTTGACCCTGAAGAAACTAAAGGGTTTGAAGATATACCTGTATCTATAAGTAATATGAGTGATTTAAAAGATAAAAATCTTGTTATATATCCAGACGAAAAATTAACAGCAGATGTATATATAAAAGGCAGTTTATCAAAGGTACAAGGTGTTAAAAAAGAAGATATACATGTATATGGAACTATTGAAGACCCAATACAAGGACAGAAAGAAGTGTATTTAAAAGCAAATATTCCTCAAGGTGTCACTATAGAATTTAAGCATGATGTTTTAGTAGTGAATCTTGAAAAAAATATAAAAGAAAAAAGAGATATAAAGGTAGAAGTAAGTGGAAATTCAAAAGGAAATATAAATAAAATTGAACTTAGTAAAGATTTTGTCGATGTGTCGGGTCCAAGGAGTCTAGTTAATGAAGTCAAAAGTGTAAGAGCTAATTTAGATGTTGGAAATAAAACAGAAGATTTTTCTAAAAAATTGGAATTAATCCCATTAAATAGTAAGGGAACTAAGGTTGAAGGTGTAACATTAAGTTCATCTTTTGTAACGGCACAAATAGAACTATTAAAAGAAAAAACTGTACCAATAAGAGTAAATCTAAAAGATAGTAAAGATAATGATGCATTGAAAAACTATAAATTAAGTGCAGAACAAGTTACAATAAAAGGAAAGAAAGAAAATATAGACAAAATAAATTATATTAAGACAAAACCTGTTGATTTAGCTGGTTTGGCTAATGGAGAAGAAAAAGAAGTGAGTTTAGAAGTTCCAGAAGGTATAACTCTTGAGGAGAGTTCTATAACAATAAAATTAAATGAAACAAAACAGTTAAGTGCAGAGTTTCTATATAGTGTAGGGGATATTGAATTAAGAAATATTCCAACAAATATGGATAATCCAAGTATAATTTCTGATGTAGATATAAAAGTTGTTGTAGAATCAACAGAAGATTTAAGTAAGCTAAATAAAAAAGATATTTCGTTGTTTATTGATTTATCAGAAGGGCCTGTAGAAGATAGTAAATATAAAATAAAATATGAAACAACATCTCAATTTAAAAAAATAAATATAGAACCTAATATTGTTGAAGTGGAATGAACAAATATTTCGAATATTTAGTTGTTACAAGATGCGACAAAAAAACCTATAAAATTAAGTTTGTTAATTTTATGTTTTTGTTGCATCTTGTTTATTTTAGTTATATTATAAAATAAGGACAATGAGATATTTGTTAAATCTAAAAAGTATTAGATATATGAAAAAAGACTGATAAATAGATTTAAATAAATATTTTTGAATTAAATATTTCAATTATCCCTAGGAAAACGTTGCTGAACGAGTTATAATTTAATTGAGATATAAAAAGTTCTATTTCAAAAAATTCAAGATGAGGTGGAAATGCATGAAAAGCTTTGAAGAAGTAATTAAGTTTGCAAAAGAAAGAGGACCTAAAACTATATCAGTAGCATGTTGTCAAGATAAAGAAGTTTTAATGGCAGTTGAGATGGCTAGAAAAGAAAAAATAGCAGATGCTATTTTAGTAGGTGATATAGAAAAGACTAAAGAAATTGCAAAAAGCATAGACATGGATATCGAAAATTATGAACTGATAGATATAAAAGATTTAGCAGAAGCATCTCTAAAATCTGTTGAATTAGTTTCACAAGGAAAAGCCGACATGGTAATGAAAGGCTTAGTAGACACATCAATAATACTAAAAGCAGTTTTAAACAAAGAAGTAGGTCTTAGAACTGGAAATGTATTGAGTCACGTAGCAGTATTTGATGTAGAGGGATATGACAGATTATTTTTCATAACTGACGCAGCTATGAATTTAGCTCCTGATACAAATACTAAAAAGCAAATCATAGAAAATGCTTGTACAGTAGCACATTCACTAGATATAAACGAACCAAAAGTTGCTGCAATATGCGCAAAAGAAAAAGTAAATCCAAAAATGAAAGATACAGTTGAAGCTAAAGAACTGGAAGAAATGTATGAAAGAGGAGAAATCAAAGGTTGTATGGTTGGTGGACCTTTTGCAATTGATAACGCAGTCTCTTTAGAAGCAGCTAAACATAAAGGTATAAATCATCCTGTAGCAGGAAGAGCTGATATACTGTTAGCTCCAGATATCGAAGGTGGTAACATATTATATAAAGCTTTGGTATTCTTCTCAAAATCAAAAAATGCAGGAGTTATAGTTGGGGCTAAAGCACCAATAATACTAACTTCTAGAGCAGACAGCGAAGAAACTAAACTTAACTCAATAGCTTTAGGTGTTTTAATGGCAGCAAAGGCTTAAATTTAAGGGGGAAATAGGCAAATGAGCAAAATATTTAAAATCTTAACAATAAATCCTGGATCGACATCAACTAAAATAGCTGTATTTGATAATGAGGATTTAGTATTTGAAAAAACTTTAAGACATTCCTCAGAAGAAATAGGAAAATATGAGAAAGTGTCAGATCAATTTGAATTCCGTAAACAAGTAATAGAAGAAGCTCTAAAAGAAGGTGGAGTAAAAACATCTGAATTAGATGCTGTAGTAGGTAGAGGAGGACTTCTTAAACCTATAAAAGGTGGTACTTATTCAGTAAGTGCTGGGATGATTGAAGATTTAAAAGTAGGAGTTTTAGGAGAACATGCTTCAAACTTAGGTGGAATAATAGCAAAACAAATAGGTGATGAAGCAAATGTTCCTTCATACATAGTAGACCCTGTTGTTGTGGATGAATTAGAAGATATAGCTAGAATTTCTGGTATGCCTGAAATAAGCAGAGCAAGTGTAGTACATGCTTTAAATCAAAAGGCAATAGCAAGAAGATATGCTAGAGAAATAGGAAATAAATATGAAGATATAAATCTTATAGTTGCTCACATGGGTGGAGGAGTTTCTGTTGGAGCTCATAAAAATGGTAAGATAGTAGATGTTGCAAACGCATTAGATGGAGAAGGACCTTTCTCTCCAGAAAGAAGTGGTGGATTACCAGTAGGGGCATTAGTAAAAATGTGCTTTAGTGGAAAATATACTCAAGATGAAATTAAAAAGAAAATAAAAGGTAATGGCGGATTAGTTGCATACTTAAATACTAATGATGCTAGAGAAGTTGAAGAAAGAATTGAAGCTGGTGATGAAAAAGCTAAATTATTATATGAAGCTATGGCATATCAAATCTCTAAAGAAATAGGAGCTAGTGCAGCCGTTCTTAAGGGAGATGTAAAAGCAATATTATTAACTGGTGGAATCGCATATTCAAAAATGTTTACAGAAATGATTGCAGATAGAGTTAAATTTATAGCAGATGTAAAAGTTTATCCTGGAGAAGATGAAATGATTGCATTAGCTCAAGGTGGACTTAGAGTTTTAACTGGTGAAGAAGAGGCCCAAGTTTATGATAACTAATGATAAAAGAATAAGAATCATAACTGGTCACTATGGAAGTGGTAAAAGTGAATTTGCGATGAACTATGTTGTTAAATTAAGAGATATGGTTTCTGGCAAAGTTGCTATAGCCGATTTAGATGTGGTAAATGTATACTTTAGAACTAGAGAAAAGAAAGAGCTAATGAAATCTTTAGGTATACAACCAATAGATAGCTCAATCAATGCTCCAACATTAGATTTACCAGCAGTATCAGCAGAAGTAATGTCTCCTATGGTGGACCATTCATACAATTCTGTTATAGATTTAGGTGGAGATAATGTAGGTGCTAGAGTTATAGGAAGATTTAGTCATTTGTTAAAAGAAGGCGACTATGATATGCTTTTTGTAATAAATGCAAATAGGGAGAAAACTCAAACTTCTGAAGAAGTTATCCAATATATAAAGGAAATAGAAAAATCTTCTAAGTTAAAGGTAACAGGTCTGATTAATAATACTCATCTCATTAGATTTACTACTATTGATGATGTTTTAAGAGGACAGAAAGTTGCAAAAGAAGTTTCTGAGAAATGTAATATACCTATAAGATATGTTGCGTGTTTAGAAAATCTTGTTGAACAGTTACCAAAAGACATAGAAGGAGAAATTTTTCCTATAAAATTATATATGAGAGAAGATTGGATGTAGTTTGAGCTCAAATATATAGAAAGTTTAAGGAGGCTTAGGTAAATGGCTAAAGGAAAAGTATCTTTTAATGAAGAACGTTGTAAAGGTTGTGGATTATGCGTTGAAGCATGTCCAGTAAAAATCATACAATTAGACTCAAATGTAATAAACAAAAAAGGGTATAACCCAGCAACTGTTTTTGAAATGGAAAAATGCATAGGATGTGCAAGTTGTGCAACTATGTGTCCAGATGTAGTTATAACAGTAGAAAGAGATTAATTTAATTAATATTTAAGGGGGAATTTTAATGGCTAAGATACTTATGAAAGGTAACGAAGCATTTGGAAAAGCAGCTATAGAAGCTGGTTGCAAATATTTCTTCGGTTACCCAATAACTCCACAAAGTGAATTACCAGAATATTTATCAAGAGAGTTACCAAAAATAGGTGGAGCGTTCGTTCAAGCTGAATCAGAAGTTTCTGCGATAAACATGGTTTATGGTGGAGCAGGTGCAGGAGCAAGAGTTATGACTTCTTCATCTTCACCAGGAGTTGCTTTAAAACAAGAAGGTATAACATATGCAGTAGGTGCAGAAGTTCCTTGTGTTGTACTTAACGTAATGAGAGGTGGTCCAGGACTTGGAAGTATACAACCTTCACAAGCTGACTACTTTATGTCTACAAGAGGTGGAGGAAATGGAGACTACAGAACTCCAGTATTCGCACCAGCTACAGTTCAAGAAGCTGTTGATATGATAATGGAAGCTTTTGACGTTGCAGATTACTACAGATCACCAGTTATGGTAGTTGCAGATGGTATGATAGGTCAAATGATGGAGCCAGTTGAATTTAAAGCTCCTGAAAAGAAAAGAGAATTGCCTCCTAAAGATTGGGCAACTGTTGGAACTAAAGGGAAAAGAGTACCTAATGTAATAAACTCTCTATACTTAGAGCCAGAAGTACTAGAAGACCATTGTTGGCATTTACAAGAAAAATTTGAAGCAATGGAAAAAAATGAAGTTCAATACGAAATGTACAAAACAGAAGATGCTGAATTTGTATTTGCAGCTTATGGAACTACTTCAAGAGTAGTAAAAAGCGCAATTGATATATTAAGAGAAGAAGGAATAAAAGCAGGTCTTATAAGACCTAAAGTATTATGGCCATTCCCATTTGAAGCATTTGACCAAATTCCTAATGCTAGAAACATATTAACTGTTGAAATGAGTATGGGACAAATGGTGGAAGATGTTAAAATGGCAGTAGAAGGTAAATTACCAGTTTACTTCCATGGAAGACCAGGAGGAATGACTCCAACACCAGCAGAAATAGTTGAAAAAGCTAAAAAAATTATTGCCGGAGAATTGGTTGCAGGAGGTGCTAGATAATGGCTGTTGTATTTAAGAAAACTGAAGGATTACAAGATACTCAAACTCACTACTGTCCAGGATGTACACATGGTATAATCCATAGATTAGTTGGTGAAGTATTAGAAGAATTAGGAGTATTGGGTGATGCTGTAGGTGTTGTTCCAGTTGGATGTTCAGTTTTAGGATATAAATATTTCAACTGTGACACTCAAGAAGCTGCTCATGGTAGAGCGCCAGCAGCAGCTACAGGAATAAAAAGAGTTCATCCTGAAAATACAGTATTCACTTATCAAGGTGATGGAGACTTAGCTTCAATCGGTACTGCTGAAATAGTTCATGCAGCTGCTAGAGGTGAAAAAATAACTACTATATTCGTAAACAATACAACATATGGTATGACTGGTGGGCAAATGGCTCCAACTACACTAGTTGGACAAAGAGCTACTACTGCTCAATCAGGAAGAAATGCTGAAACTCAAGGTTATCCAATAAGAGTAAGTGAAATGTTAGCTACATTAACAGGAGCTGTATTTGTAGAAAGAGTAGCAGTTGATACTCCAGCTCATGTTAGACAAGCTAAAAAAGCTATAAAGAAAGCATTCCAAGTTCAACAAGCAGGATTAGGATTTGGAATAGTAGAAGTATTATCTACTTGTCCTACAAACTGGGGACTAGCTCCAAATGATGCTTTACAATGGTTAAGAGACAATATGATACCATACTATCCATTAGGAAATTTCAAAAATGTTGAAGTTGAGGAGGTGAAGTAAATGTCTACAGCTAGAGTAATATGTGCAGGCTTCGGAGGCCAAGGTGTTATGTCTATGGGACAATTACTTACTTATGCAGGAATGCTAGAAGGAAAAGAAGTTTCTTGGTTACCATCTTATGGACCAGAAATGCGTGGAGGTACAGCAAACTGTGCAGTAACTGTATCTAGTGAGCCAGTTGGTTCTCCACTTATAACAGATGATGCAACTGCAGCTATATTATTAAACATACCAGCATTTGAAAAATTCAAAGATGATGTTATCCCTGGTGGAAAAATAATAGTAAATAGCTCTTTAATAAAAGAAAAAGTTGATAGAACAGATGTAGATGTTTATTATATACCAGCAAATGAATTAGCAGTTGAGTTAGGAAATGACAAAGTTGCTAATATGATAATGCTAGGGGCTTACTTAAAAGTAGCTGATACTGTAGATATAGAATCTGTATTAGAAGCATTTAAGAAAGTTTTTGGACCTAGAAAAGAAAAATTCGTTCCATTAAACAGAGAAGCTTTACAAAAAGGTATGGATGCTGCATGTTCTGTAGCAACTAACTAATAAAGAAAAAAGATGTCAAAAAAAAGACAATAGAATTATTTCTATTGTCTTTTTTGCTGATAAGTATTAAAATGTTTTTATGACTGAAATTAAGAATATAATGTTATTTTATGAACTATAAAAATATAATACAAATTGCAAGCTTTTCAATTATGAAAGGAGAATCTTTAGTGAGAAAGTATTTTGGAACAGATGGAGTTAGAGGAGTAGCAAATACAGAATTAACATGTGACTTAGCATATAAACTTGGTAGAGCTGGTGGTTTTGTTTTAGCTCAAGGAGACCACAGAGTAAAAGTAGTGGTAGGTAAAGATACGAGAATATCAGGAGATATGTTAGAAGCATCTTTAATAGCAGGTCTTATGTCTGTTGGATGTGATGTTATTACTGTTGGAATAATACCAACACCTGCAGTGGCATATTTAACTAGAAAATATGGTGCTGATTGTGGCGTGGTTATATCTGCATCTCATAATCCTGTTGAATATAATGGAATTAAATTCTTTAATAAGAATGGATATAAATTGGATGATGAAATTGAATTAAAAATAGAAGAATATATAGATGATATAGACAAAATTGAATGTCTACCAATTGGTGAAAATGTAGGACGAAAATTACATGAACATTATGCACAAAGAGACTATGTAGACTATTTGAAATCAATAATAAGCACTGATTTTAAAGGATTAAAAGTAGTATTGGATTGTGCAAATGGTGCATCATATAAAGTAGCACCAATTGTATTTGATGAATTAGGAGCAAGTGTAATTTCAATAAATAGCTCACCAGATGGAAATAATATAAACGATAAATGTGGTTCTACACATCCAGAACAACTTCAAAACGCTGTTTTGGAACATAATGCTGACTTAGGTCTTGCATATGATGGAGATGCTGATAGATTAATTGCTGTAAATGAAAAGGGTCAAATTGTTGATGGAGACCATATAATGATATTGAGTGCTTTAAATTTAAAGAAAAATAATAAATTAGCACAAGACACTTTAGTAGTTACAGTTATGAGTAACATAGGATTAACAATAGCTGCTAAAGAAAATGGAATAAATTTATCTACTACAGCAGTTGGAGATAGATATGTTTTAGAAGACATGGTTAAGAATGGATACAATCTTGGTGGAGAACAATCTGGGCATATGATATTCTTAGATTACAATACAACTGGAGATGGAGTACTTAGTTCTTTAATACTTGCAAATATAATCTTGCAAGAAAAGAAACCTTTATCAGAGCTTGCAGCAATAATGAGTCAATATCCACAAGTATTAGTAAATGCAACAATAAAAAATGAAAATAAAACTAAATATATGGAATATCCAGAAATAAAAACTGAGATAGAAAGAATAGAATCTATTTTAGATGGAAATGGTAGAGTTCTGATAAGACCATCAGGAACTGAGCCATTAGTTAGAGTTATGTTAGAGGGTAAAGAGGAAGGTCAAATAAAAGAATTAGCAACAAATTTAGCTAATCTTATACA
Source organism: Clostridioides sp. LIBA-7602 (assembly GCF_056688945.1). NCBI lineage: Bacteria > Bacillati > Bacillota > Clostridia > Peptostreptococcales > Peptostreptococcaceae > Clostridioides > Clostridioides sp. LIBA-7602. The sequence continues at coordinate 167,560 of NZ_CP196991.1, forward strand.
AGAAAAATTATCGTAATTTATAAGGGTATTCTCAGGTATAAATACTGAGGGCACCTTTCTAAGCGCCAGAACTTAGTTATAGACATAATTATTAAGTAACATAGGAACTAAGTTGACGAGGTCAGAGTTAATCGAATTGTCGGCGGATGCTCTGCGGTGTGTTTACCATCGAAAGACTTCTTTAAATAATAGGAGTAATCCTATGGACAAAGGGAAGCCAAAGTAAACTTATATGACCTAACTCTTAAAATATATAAATAATATTTTTTAGGAGGACACAAATAATGTGTGGAATAGTTGGATATTTAGGAAGTAGAAAGGCAGCAGAAGTTATAGTAGAAGGACTTTCTAAGTTAGAGTACAGAGGTTATGATTCAGCAGGAGTAGCAGTTAATAACTCTAATGGAGAAGAACTTAACATTAGAAAGTTTAAAGGCAGACTTTCTGTATTGGCAGAGGATTTAGAAAAGAATCCTATTGATGGAAATTTAGGAATAGGGCATACAAGATGGGCAACTCATGGAGAACCATCTGATGTAAACTCACATCCTCATTTTAATCAAGCTAAAACAATAGCAGTTGTTCATAATGGGATAATAGAAAATTATATGGAAATAAAAGAAGAATTAATTTCTGAAGGTGTTAAGTTTGAATCTCAGACAGATACAGAAGTAATAGCACATTTAGTAGATAAATACTATGAAGGTAATTTATTAGATGCTGTATACAAAACTATATCAAAATTAAGAGGAGCTTATGCACTAGGTGTTATATGTAAAGAAGATGGAAATGAATTAGTTGCAGTAAGAAAAGATAGTCCTCTTGTAGTTGGCGTTGGTGAAGGCGAAAACTTTATAGCATCAGATATACCTGCTTTATTAAAGTATACTAGAGATGTTTATTTCTTAGAAAATGGAGAGATAGTTCATTTAAAGGATGAAAATGTAACAGTTTATGATTCTAATAGAAATCTAGTAGAAAAAGAAGTATTCCATGTAACTTGGGATGTAGAGGCTGCATCTAAAGGTGGATATGATTACTTTATGTCAAAAGAAATTCACGAGCAACCAACAGGTGTTAGAGAAACTCTAGAAAGAAGACTTGATGACAATGGAAGTATAGTTTTAGATAGTATAAATATTTCTAAAGAAGATTTAGATAAAATAAATAAGGTTTATATAGTGGCTTGTGGAACAGCATATAATGCTGGATTACTTGGTAAGTATGCTATAGAAAAATTTGTAAATATACCAGTAATAACTGATATAGCGTCAGAGTTTAGATATAGTGACCCATTTGTAGATGAAAATTCATTAGTAATATTAGTTAGTCAATCTGGAGAGACAGCAGATACTCTAGCAGTATTAAGAGATTCAAAAGCTAAAGGAGCAAGAATACTTTCTATAACTAATGTTGTAGGTTCGTCTATAGCTAGAGAATCAGATGATGTTTTCTATACTTGGGCAGGTCCTGAAGTAGCAGTTGCATCAACTAAGGCATATACTACTCAAATAACTTCTCTATATATGATAGCTCTAGATTTTGCTATTAAAAAAGGAACAATAAATAGAGAATTTTATGATAGTATGATTTCTAAGATGAAAGAAATACCATCAAAAATACAAGAAATACTAGATAATGAAGAGTATATAAAAGAAATTGCTAAAACAGTTGTGAGTTCTGACCATGCATTCTATTTAGGAAGAGGAATAGATTATAGTTTAGCAATGGAAGGTTCATTAAAGTTAAAAGAGATTTCATATATACACGCAGAAGCTTTTGCAGCAGGAGAATTAAAGCATGGAACAATAGCTTTAATAGAAAAAGGAACTCCTGTAATTGCTATAGCTACTCAAGAAAAATTATTTGAAAAAATGGTTTCTAATATGGAAGAAGTAAGGGCAAGAGGAGCTTATGTAGTAGCAATAGCTCAAAGTCATAATAAAGATGTTGAGAAATCTGCTGATAAAATAATCTATATACCAAACTCAGATGATATTTTATCTCCTATATTAGCTGTTGTACCAATGCAGTTACTTGCTTACCATGTTTCTGTATTAAGAGGATGCGATGTTGATAAACCAAGAAATCTAGCAAAATCAGTAACAGTTGAATAAAAATATATTAAAAATTAAATAGATAATATTTATTAAAAAGCTCATTCTATTGTTTGTAATCTATAGGATGAGTTTTTTTATGAGGTTTAAATATATTTTTTTTGTTATAATTAATCTAACACCTTATAAGAAAATAGTTTTAACATAGTGAAATGATTTGAAATAAAAAATACTATGATTTGAAATAAAAAATACTATAAATAGGAGAATAAATTATGTCAGATGATTTTAAAAAGAAAAATAGAGAAGATTTTTTTGTTAATCTTGAATCAATTTCTACTGAGGTCTTACAAGAAAAGGTACAAGACAAATCTTGGATTATAATTGATACTCGTTTAAATGATGCCTACAATGGATGGAAGTTAGATGGAGTAAAAAGAGGTGGACATATAAAAGGTGCTGTAGACTTTTCTGCTAATTGGTTAAGTGTATACTCAGATAAAAAAGATAAAGTGCTAGAACAAGCACTGAGAACTAAAGGAATTGATTTAAATAAAAATATAGTATTATATGATGCAAATGGAAAAGATGCTTTGCTTGTAGCAGATTATTTGTTTAAAAAAGGATATAAATATTTATATAAATATGATATTAAGCAATGGGCAGAGAATGATAACCTTCCAATGGAAAGATATAAAAATTATCAAATGATAGTTCCAGCTTCTATAATAAAAAAGATACTCGATGGAGGAATACCTGAGACATTTGAAAACTCCAAGAATATAAAAATGATTGAAGCAAGTTGGGGAGAAGAAAAAGAATCGTATGCAAAAGGGCATATACCTACAAGCATTCATATAAATACTGATATTATAGAACCTCCTCCAACATGGATGCTTGATAATGATGATAATCTAACTCAGTTTGCTTTGGATTATGGGTTCACAAAAGATGATACTGTAATAGTTTCAAGTAGTACAACTATGGCATCTTACAGATTGGCTGTTATATTGAGATATATAGGAGTAAAAGATGTAAGGGTATTAAATGGTGGAATAGATTCATGGATATCAGCAGGATATGAATTAGAAGTTACTAGTAACTCAAGGCATTCATGTACTAATTTTGGAGCAAATATACCCGTTAATCCACAATTAATAGTTACAACAACCGAATTAAAACAAAAACTAAAAGAAAAAAATAAATGTGCATTAATAGATATTCGTACTTGGGATGAGCATATAGGTAAAATATCTGGATATACATATTATGATAAAAAGGGACGTGTCCCAGGTGCTTTATATGGACATTCGGGGAGTGATAGTGTTTCACTAGAAGAATATCGTAATATTGATAATACAATGAGAAACAAATATGAGATTTTAGAAATGTGGAATGAAGAAAGTATAGATATGAATAAACAGCTTATATTTATGTGTGGAAGCGGCTGGCGTGCTGCTGAAGTATTAACCTATGCAAATGTAATAGGTGTTGAAGAAACCTCTCTTTATAGCGATGGATGGATGGGATGGAGTCTTGATAACTCAAATCTAATTGAAGTTGGAGAACACAAATAGAGTCAGTCTTTAAAAGTACAATAGAATTATTTAATATATAAGGTATATTTAATTTATTAAGTTGAATATACCTTTGTTATGTTTTAAAATATAAACAGAGTTAGAATATGATTATATAAATGTGGACTTATTTAAACATATTATTAGCAGTATAAAATTATAAATATAATATGAGGTGTGAAATATGATTAGCAAAGATGAAAAAGCAAAGTTGAAAGCAGAAGGTATATTAGCCCAAAGCCAAGAAGGATATTTCTCAATAAGAATATTGAGTAGAGCTGGAAACTTTACAGCAGAACAACTTAACAACTTATCAAAGTTATCTGAAAAATATGGCAGAGGTTATTTAGGGGTTACTACTAGATTAGCTATGGAAATACCATGGATAAAATATGAAGATATAGATTTAATAAAAGGAGATTTGAAGGCTGTAGGTCTAGAACATGGTGGTACAGGGAAAAAAGTAAGACCACTAGTTGCATGTAAAGGTACTGTATGTCAACATGGAATATATGATACACAAGAGTTATGTGGAAAGTTACATGATTCATATTTTGGATATGATTTACCATCTAAGACTAAGATTACTTTAGTTGGATGTCCAAACAATTGTGCAAAGGCTAATACTAATGATGTAGGTATTGTAGGACAAGCATATGTAAAATTTAATGAAGATAAATGTAAGAATTGTGGACTATGTACATCATCTTGTAGACAAAAATCAGTATATATGGAAAATAAGAAACTAGTGTGGAATAAAGACGAGTGTGTAAATTGTGGGAAATGTGCTGAGGTATGTCCATTTGGAGCTATGGAAGTTGATAAAAAAGGATTAGCTGTCTATCTTGGTGGTAGAATGGGAAGAGGTTATAGATTTGGAGACAGACTTGGCAATCTGTATACAGAAGATAATATAGAAGAATTAGTTCAAGATGTATTTGATACATATAAACATTTAGCAAGTCCAGGAGAAAGAATAAGTAAAGTATTAGAAAGAATTGGTATTGAAGAATTTGAGAAACATTTAATGAATACAAAATCCAAAAATGCATAAAAATACATATTGAGGAAGTATATCTCTCTTAAATTTGTTAATAATTCTGTTATACAGAAAAACATATTTAAGGGGGATTTTTTATTATGAAAAGGATAAGATTAGCTATATGCTTTTTTATATTAATGATTATAGGAATGACAATATCTTATGCAGATACAAGTATAAATACTAGATATAATAGATTAACTAATGCACTTGAAATTTCGGAAGCAGATTTTAAATTTTATAATGTAAAAATCAATTCTGTTATAAATTATAATTTATCAAATAAAGAATTTCGTAATATTTTTATAGAAATAATTAACAATCTAAAGTTGGATGAAAAAGGAATAAATTGGAATCAAAAAGGGTATGGCAATAAAATGCAATTATGTGCTACTATAAAAGGTAGCGATAAAGAAATTTCTATAAAAGGAATAAATAAAAATAATAAAGAAGGTTACATAATAGTTGACATATTGGACAACAAAGTATATAAACATAAAGAGGATATTTATCGTAACGTAGAAAACGTGTTAAATAAATATTCATCTCAAGTAGATGTGTCTGCTTGCATTGTTGGAGAATACACAAAAAGGTTACAAAACAACAAATATGATGATATTTTACAAGAAATATTATATAATATGAGTGCTAAGCAAATAGATAAAGTGAAAGACGTAAACTTTTTATCAATAACAGCATATAGTAAAGTATTAAATGATGATTTAGACTATTTAGGGGAAAAAATTAATTTAAATATAGGAATTAAATATAATGAGGATAATGGAAAAACACTCATATATATTGCCACACCAATTATAAAATTAGATTATTAATTATGAGGAGATCAAAAAATATGGCTAAGATAATAGTAAAAAAGAGTAATCCACTTAAAGGTAGTGTTAAAATAGATGGTGCAAAAAATGCAGTTTTACCAATAATAGCAGCAACTTTATTAGCGAACGGAAAATCAACATTGAATGGAGTACCAAATTTAAGAGACGTTCATGTAATATCAGATTTATTAAGACATGTAGGAGCAGAGGTTGAATATAAAGAAAATACACTTACTGTTGATGCAAGTAATATAAAAACTTGTGAAGCTCCATATGAGCTTGTAAGAAAGATGAGAGCTTCTTTTTTGGTTATGGGACCATTACTTGCTAGATTTAATAGTACAAAAATTTCTATGCCAGGAGGTTGTGCTATAGGAACAAGACCTATAGATTTACATTTAAAAGGATTTAAAGCTTTAGGTGCAAAGATAGAAATGGACCATGGTTTTGTTGAAGCAGCGACAGAAAAATTAGTAGGAAATAAATTGTATCTAGATTTTCCATCTGTTGGAGCAACTGAAAATATAATGATGGCAGCTTCTTTAGCAGAAGGTACTACAATAATAGAAAATGCAGCAGAAGAGCCAGAAATAGTAGATTTAGCAAACTTTTTGAACGAAATGGGAGCAGATGTTAAAGGTGCAGGTACTAACACTATAAAGATAAAAGGTGTCAAAGAGTTAAAAGGAGCAGAACATAATGTAATACCAGACAGAATAGAAGCAGCAACTTATATGGTTGCAGCGGCTATGACAAAAGGTGATATAACTGTTGAAAATGTTTTAATGGAGCATTTAAAGCCAGTTGTGGCTAAATTAAGAGAAGCTGGTTGCGAAATCACAGAGATGGACAATTCTGTTAGAGTAGTAGGTCCAAAAGTGTTAAAACCAATAGATATAAAGACTTTGCCACATCCAGGGTTTCCTACAGATGTTCAAGCACAATTTATGGCTATGCTTACTGTAGCAAATGGAACTGGTGTAGTTATAGAAACTGTTTTTGAAAATAGATTTATGCATGTTGCTGAGTTTAATAGAATGGGCGCTAATATAAAAATAGATGGAAGAAGTGCAGTTGTTAATGGTGTAGATGAATTGCATGGTGCAGCAGTAAATGCTACTGATTTAAGAGCAGGTGCCGCCCTTATTTTATGCGGTCTTATAGCAGAAGGAGAAACTCAAATAGGAGAAATATACCATATTCAAAGAGGTTATGTTGATATAGATAAAAAGATAACAGCATTAGGTGGTCAAATCGAAATAGTAGAAGATTAATAATTGGTTTAGAGAAGAAAGTTATAAATTAATAGGGTTGTTCATATACTTAAATACAAGGTTTTAAAAGCTAAGGAGGAGAGTATATGAAGAACCCATTGGTTGTTTTGTTAGGATTCGTGACTTGTTCTGTATTAGTTCCATCACTTATAACTTTAGTTTCTTATAAAAATGTAGAACTAACTCAAAAACCAGAGAAATCAGTATCTATAAACAAAACTATTAAAAAAAGTGATATCAAAGACGAAGGTAATAAAGAAGAAAAAAAGATAGTGAACTATGAAACTGTAAATAAAAAAACACCAATCATCAATGTGTACAATCATATAACAGGAAAAGTTGAAAAAATGGACATGGAGAATTACTTATGTGGAGTAATAGCTGGTGAGATGTCTTCAGAGTTTGACATAGAAGCGCTAAAAGCTCAAGCTGTGGCAGCTAGAACATATGTAGTATATAAGCAGGAACATGAGAAACCAAGTAAACATAAAAATGCGGTAGTATGTACTGACTACAAACACTGTCAAGAATACAAGAGTTATGATACTCTTAAAAAGTTGAATGGTGAAGAATGGATTAAGAATAAATACTCTAAAATCCAAGAAGCTGTCAGAGGAACTAAAGGACAGATAATAACTTATAGTGATAAAGCAATACTTCCTCTTTACTTTTCTACATCTTCAGGAAAAACAGAAAACAGTGAAGAAGTATTTTCTGCAAAATATCCTTATCTAAAATCTGTAGAAAGTCCTTATGATAAGTATTCTCCTAAGTTTGCATCTACACTTAAAATAAGTAATACAGACTTTGTTAAGAGTCTTAGAAGAGCATATAGCACTATTGTAATAGATACAAATAATTTAAGCAAACAAGTCTCAATAACTCAAAGAAGTGATGCAGGAACTGTAGAAAAAATAAAATTAGGAAATAAAGAGTTGACTGGAAAAGACATTAGAACTGTTTTTAAGTTAAACTCTGCCAACTTTGACATAAAATTTGGAGAAGGATACATAGATTTTGTAGTAAAAGGATATGGGCATGGTGTTGGTATGAGCCAGTGGGGAGCAGAAGGAATGGCAGAAGAAGGCTATAAATATTATGACATATTATCACATTACTACACAGATACAAAAATAAAAGATATATACTAATAATTGTATAAAATACCAAAAACACGTCAATAATCCAAATGTAGAAATATATTTGGAGGTGCAAAATGAAGAAAAAGCTGTTAGAAAAAGATGGTTTTTATTTATCTTTATTTGTATGTGTTTGTTTATTAGCAGTAGGTGGAGTTTGGTTTACAAATAATAATGTAGATAAATTAGCTTCTAATAAAGGCATGATGGAAAATGCTAATAAAGATAGTGAAGAGGAAATACATTTAATTGAAAAAGACAAGAAAGATGCTATTCCTACTGCAACAGATTCAAAACAAAACTTAGAAAAAGCTAAGTCAAAAGAAGAAAATAAGTCAAGTACAACAAAATTAAACTACATTGGAGATAAGATAATAAGAGGATATTCAGAAAAAGAACCTAGTTACTCTAAAACACTAGATGTCTGGGAAACTCATAAAGGTGTAGATGTTAGTTGTACTAAGGGTAAAGAAATAAAATCTCTATTAAACGGAATGGTAGTAGATGTATTTGATGATGAAGAATATGGAAAATCAGTAAAAATAAAAAGTGACAATAATATTGTAGTTGTATATTCAAACTTAGATGAAAATGTTAGTGTTAAAAAAGAACAGAAGGTAACAGAAGGACAATCTCTAGGTACTGTAGGAAGCACTTCTCAAGTAGAGAGTGAAGAGGGCATACATGTACACTTAGAGGCATATAACGGAGAGAAATCTATAGACCCAATGAGTCTAATTAAGTAAAAGTATAACAAGTTTAATCATATTTGGTTAAGCTTGTTATATTTTTTGGTGTTTTTACATATATATCATTAAAGCTATTATGTGAGGGGGGTAATCTTTGAGATCTCATATAGAGGAAAGGGCCATAGTGGTAGCAAAATATATACTTGAAAAAAACACTACAGTAAGACAAACCGCCAAGACATTTGGAGTAAGTAAAAGTACAATTCACAAGGATGTTACAGAAAGATTGAAGGAAATAAATCCATCCCTTGCCAAAGAAGTTAAAAGTGTGCTAGACAAGAATAAATCAGAGAGACATATTAGAGGGGGATTAGCAACTAAATTAAAGTATGAGAAGGAACATAAAAAAATGTAGGTTAAAAACCTACTTTTTTTATTGAATTAGATTATTGTAATAAATATATTAAATAATTATAAATAGCAGAATAATAATACTCTTAAAACATTTATTTTCTCTTGATTAAAGCGAGATTTTTGTATATGCTTTATTATAGGAGTATTAAAATAGACTTATAATATAATCTAATATATAAATGAAGGAGTTGAAAAAATGGCTGGAGCTGATATAGGCATAGATTTAGGTACTGCAAATGTACTTGTTTATGTTAGTGGTAAGGGAATCGTTTTAGAAGAACCATCTGTTGTAGCAATAGATAATAGGACAGATTCTGTTTTAGCTGTGGGAGAAGAAGCTAAAAAAATGATAGGAAGAACACCAAGTAATATAGTTGCTATAAGACCTTTAAGAGATGGTGTAATTTCTGATTATGATGTAACTGAAAAGATGTTAAAATCTTTTATAGATAAGATAGTTGATAAAAAAGGATTTGGAAGATTCTTCATGCCAAGGATTATGGTATGTGTACCAACGGGTGTCACAGAAGTAGAAAAAAGAGCAGTAGAGGATGCTACTAGACAAGCCGGAGCTAGAGAAGTATATATCATAGAAGAACCAATAGCAGCAGCCATAGGGGCTGGAGTAGACATATCACAGCCTAATGGGAATATGATTATAGATATTGGTGGTGGGACTGTAGACATAGCCGTAATATCTCTAGGAGGAGCTGTTGTAAGTGAATCTATAAAAGTTGGTGGGGATAGATTTGATGATTCTATAGTTAAGTATATGAAAAAACAACACAACCTTCTTATAGGAGAAAGAACAGCAGAGAAAATCAAATTTGAAATTGGTTCTGCATTTAAGAGAGAAGAAGAAAAATATATGAAGATAACAGGAAGAAACTTAATTACAGGACTTCCTAGTTCTATAACTATAAATTCAACAGAAATGCTAGAAGCTCTTAGAGAATGTGTTGAGCAAATAGTAGTTGCCACTCATGCTGTTTTAGAAAAAACACCTCCTGAGTTAGCAGCAGACATAGGAGATGTTGGTATAATAATGACTGGCGGAGGTTCATTATTATATGGATTAGATAAAATAATAGAACAGAGAACAGGGATAACTGTTACAATAGCAGAGGAGCCATTGTCTTGTGTTGCAAAAGGTACAGGAATAGCTTTGGGTTCAATAGACTTACTTGAAACAGGTGGGTCTTTTAGAAGAAAATAATTAGGAGAGTTTATAATGCTAAATATAGATGAAATAAAAAAATTAATACCACATAGATATCCATTTTTATTGGTGGACAAGATTACAGAACTAGAAGTTGGAAAAAGAGCTGTTGGTATAAAAAATGTAACAGTTAACGAGCCATTTTTTCAAGGTCACTTTCCAGAATATCCATTAATGCCAGGAGTTTTGATAGTAGAGGCTTTGGCACAAGTGTGTGGAGTTGCAATGATGTCTGTAGAGGAAAATAAAGGAAAATTAGGTGTATTTGCAGGTATAGATAAAGTTAGAATTAAGAGAGAAGTAAGACCAGGAGATACATTAACTATGGAAGTTGAAATGACAACTCTTAGAAGAAATATAGCTAAGGCAGATGCTAAAGCATATGTTGGTGAAGAGCTTGTCTGTAAAGGTGAATTAATGTTTGCTTTGGTTGAAAAGTAAAAACTAACAACATAAGAGTAAAAAGGTAGATAATTTGGAGTATTTAATCAGATACTCTAAAATATCTACCTTTTTATATAAAGAATTTTATCGGTTACTTCACATTGGACTTAGGTGGATACTAATAAAGCTAAAGCTATTGTTTCAGCTAAGTCCAATATAAAGCTAAGACGTATATTATTAAATGAAAGTCTATTGTTTTCATCAATTTTATCTACAATTCCCACTATAGAATAATTTCCTATTTGAGGTAGTTTTTTGCCAACACCTTTTCCGGGCAGGATAGGTCCTTCTCTAATTTGTATATTACCTATGTTACTCTGCGACCCCAAGCAAGCATCTATAGCCAAGAAGTTACCTTGCATATGTGTATTTTTTATAGTATCTAAAGACTCATATATGTTTAAGGCGTGAATAGGGTTATCTAGTGTACCGTAAACGGGGTATTTAAATTTACTGTTCTTAAGTATTGTTCCAACTAAAGGGCCTAAAGTATCACCTATAGCCCTGTCTGTTCCTATGCAAACAACAATCGTATTTTCATTAATTATAGTTTTTAGAACTGAACTTAGCATCTGTATAACATCATCATCGCTGTAATTTACTTTAGCTAAATACAATAGGAACACCCCCTTCAAAAAAATATATGAATAAAAAACAGTAAAAAGACCTAACTTTAAATTTCAGATAGAGATAATATTTTATTTGTCTTACAAAAAAAGGTATGGGAAAAATATGACTAAAAATCTTGACAAAATTTTAAAAAAATAGTAAGCTAGTAAAGTAAAACAAAACTTAAATCTTGATTACCTTATCAAGAGCGGCTGAGGGATAGGCCCTGTGAAGCCCAGCAACCACCCAAATGGGAAAAGGTGCTAATTCCTACAAGACAAAAGTCTTGAAAGATGAGGTCAGTTAATTAGTATACAATTACGATTATTAACCTCTTCTTATAAAGGAGAGGTTTTTTATTTTGAGTAAAATTTCTAAAATTAAAAATAAGGTAAAACCTATAATAAAAATTAAGAATGTATAAGGGGGAATAAAAATGGCAAGACATTTATTTACGTCAGAATCAGTTACAGAAGGACATCCTGATAAGATATGTGACCAAATATCAGATTCAATATTAGATGCATTATTAGAAAAAGACCCACAATCTAGAGTAGCTTGTGAAACTACAGTTACAACTGGATTAGTTTTAGTAGCAGGAGAAATAAGTACATCTGCTTATGTAGATATTCCTAAACTGGTAAGAGAAACAGTAAGAGAGATTGGATATACAAGAGCAAAATATGGATTTGACTGTGATACTTGTGCAGTTATAACTTCTATAGATGAGCAATCTGGAGATATAGCTATGGGAGTTGATGAAGGTCTAGAAAGCAAGACTGGAGAAGAGATAGAAGAAGAAATAGAAAAAGTTGGAGCTGGAGACCAAGGTATAATGTTTGGATTTGCATGCAATGAGACTCCAGAATTAATGCCACTTCCAATATCTTTGGCTCATAAATTATCAAGAAGACTTACAGAAGTTAGAAAGACAGGTTTAGTTGATTATTTAAGACCAGATGGAAAAACTCAAGTTACTGTTGAATATGAAGGAAATAAAGCTGTAAGAGTACATACAGTTCTTATATCAGCTCAACATTGTGAAACAGTATCAAATGATAAAATAAGAGAAGATATAATTAATCATGTTATTAAAGAGGTTATACCAGCTGAATTACTTGATGAAGAAACTAAAATTTATATAAATCCAACAGGAAGATTTGTTATAGGAGGACCTCAAGGAGATACAGGTCTTACAGGAAGAAAAATAATAATAGATACTTATGGTGGATATTCTAGACATGGTGGAGGAGCTTTCTCAGGAAAAGACCCTACAAAAGTTGATAGATCTGCTGCTTATGCAGCTAGATATGTTGCGAAAAATATTGTTGCAGCTGGCCTTGCAGATAAATGTGAGATAGAACTTGCATATGCTATAGGTATAGCTAGACCACTGTCTATATTTATAGATACTTTTGGGACAGGTAAAGTTTCAGAAGAAAAACTTGTTGAATTAGTAAATAAACACTTTGATTTAAGACCAGGAGCTATAATAAGAGACTTAGATTTAAGAAAGCCACTTTACAAAAAAGTTGCTGCTTATGGTCACTTTGGTAGAACTGATATAGATTTACCTTGGGAAAAAATTGACAAAGTTGAGCAATTAAGAAAAGATGCTCTAGGTGAATAATTTTTAACTAAGAGACTGTTAGAATGTAATTTTAAGATTACTTTCTAACAGTTTTTTTATTGTAGATTAAATATTTTTAATAAATGTAAATTTCTCATCATATAATAAACAAACAGTATTTAATTAGATTAGTGTATTTTGTTTTATAATATTATGGCAAATTGATACATATTATAGGATATATGTTAAAAACTGGTTAAGAATGTGTTAACTACTGTTAAATTATTAAAAATATATTGAAATATCACAATAATACGTCTAATATAATCTTAATAAACTTACACTTAAAAAATTATTTTAATTAGGGGGGAGTAATGTATGTCAGGCAAGATAAATGTTAAAACTGTTATAAGTTTTGCTGGAGCTTATGTGGCTACTGTAATAGGCTCTGGATTTGCAACTGGTCAAGAAATACTGCAATTTTTTACGTTTTATGGATATGCTGGTATTATAGGTGGAATAATATCTATGGTATTATTTTCATGGTTTGGAGCAGAAGTTATAGATAAAGGAAGAGAATTGAAGCTTAAGGAGCCAATAAAGATTTATCAAGTATACTGTGGAAAATATCTTGGCACATTCTTTGAATGGTTTGGACCACTATTTTTATTTGGAACATTAGTAATAATGATTGCAGGAGCAGGAGCTACATTATCAGAGTACTATGGATTAAATCCATATGTAGGTAGGATTGGTATGGCAATCGTTTCCCTAATAACTGTTTCTTTAGGTTTGACAAGGCTTTCTAAAATACTAGGTAATATAGGTCCTATAATAATAATATTTACACTTTTAGTAGGAGCTATTAGTTTGTGTAGTAATATTGATGCTTTACCAAATGCTGGAGCTATGGTTGATAGTCTAAACATTAAAACTGCTACATCAAGTGGGTATTTCTCAGGTGTGCTTTATACTTGTTATAATGTAATAATAGTAATAACATTCTTGACAGGAATGGGTTCTTCTGCAGTAAATAAGAAAGATGCTGTGTGGGGTGGTATAATAGGTGGAGTAGCTCTTATGGCAGCAGCTATAATGATGAATTTAGCATTACTTTCAGACATAGGAAATATATATACAAAAGAGATACCAGCACTTTATTTAGCTGATAAGATATCTCCAATAATAGGTATTTTATTCTCAGTAGTTCTTTTATTAGGAATATACACTACAGCTGTACCACTATTATGGTCAGTAACTAATAGATTTGTAGAGGATGACCATCCTAAATTTAGAATGATAACAATAGTAGTAAGTATACTAGCATGTATAGGAGGTCTATTGCCATTTGATAAGCTAGTAGGAACACTATATCCGTATACAGGTTACATGGGAATTTTGATTTTACTATGTATGCTTTATAGAAGAATTACTAAAACCAGTGGGTATAAGGAAAATAAATCTGAGATAAGTTAATATTAGAATAAATTTATGAAATTTAGTTTGTACTTTACACATGAAGTAATTAAAATAAAATAGTTATTAAAATATGGTACCTGTTTTCTAAGGTGCCATATTTTTTGGATGCACATTTTTTTTGTTTCTGATAAAATGTATAATAGTTGGAAATTAGGTTAAGTATAAAAGTATAAAAACTTTTCTAGAACTATCATAGTCTAACATATAAAATATACTAACTTAAATGGAGCGAGTATTAGTATTTTTAGGAGATAAAAATGGAAAAATTAGAAGGAATGATAAGTGAAATAGTCTTTAAAAATGAGGACAATGGATATACAATAGCTCATCTGGTAAATGAAAAGGATGAAATTGTAATTGTAGGATGTATGCCTACTTTGGCAATTGGAGAGAGTATCGAAGTTGAAGGTAAATGGGTAAACCATAAAATTTATGGTACTCAGTTTGAAGTGAATAGTTTTATGCCAGTGACACCATCATCCTTAGAAGGAATTTATGTTTATTTATCTTCTGGAATGATACATGGTATTGGTGAAAAAATGGCTAAGAGAATAATTGATAAGTTTGGTGTAGATACACTAAATGTGATACAAAATTCACCAGAAAGACTACAAGAAGTAGAAGGTATAGGGAGTAAAAAGGTAAAACAAATAGTAAAAAGTTATGAAGAAGACAGAGAGCTTAGAAACATCATAATAGAACTATCTCCTTTTGGAATAACGCCAAATTACTGTCTAAAAATATATAAGAAATATAAAAGCAGTGCAATAGAAGTCATAAATAAAAATCCATACCAACTTGCTGAAGATATAAGAGGAATAGGATTTAAGGTGGCTGATAGTATAGCCAATAAAATTGGCATAGATAAAAATTCTAAAGATAGAGTTTGTCAGGGAATTTTATACACTTTAAATAAATCTCTAAGCAATGGACATACATATTTACCAGAGCATGTTCTAATACAAGATTCGGAAAAATTATTGGAGCTAAATGGAGAAATAATAAAAGAGTGTATAATGATGTTAGTTTATAACCAAAAAATACATATAGAGAAAGTAAACAATGAAAATCTTATATATCTTATGCCATATTATTTAGCTGAAAATGGAGTATGTAGTCAAATCGTAAAATTATCACAGTATGAATTTGAAGACTTGAAAATAGATATAGATAGTGAAATTAATATTTTAGAAGAAGATAAAAAAATCAAGTTAGCAGAAAAACAAATTTTAGCAGTCAAAGAATCTATTAATAGTGGAGTATTAATTATAACTGGTGGCCCAGGGACTGGTAAGACAACCACTATTAACTCTATCATAGAGATATTTGAGAATAATGGTAAAAGTGTGACCTTAGCAGCTCCGACGGGAAGAGCAGCAAAGAGAATGAGTGAAACTTCTGATAAAGAAGCAAAAACTATACATAGATTATTAGAAATGGGTTTTTCAACAGATGATGATTTAACTTTTTTTAAAGATGAAGAAGACCCAATAAATTCAGATGTAATCATTGTTGATGAGGTATCAATGGTAGATATAATTTTAATGTACAATCTACTTAGAGCTATAAAGATAGGAACAAGAGTAATTTTGGTTGGAGATAGTGACCAACTACCTTCTGTAGGAGCTGGAAATGTACTTAAGGATATGATTGATTCTAATATTATAAATGTGGTTAAATTAAATGAAATATTTAGACAAGCACAAGAGAGTATGATAATTGTAAATGCTCATAAAATAAATAATGGAGAGCCGCTTTATTTAAATACAAAAGAGAAAGATTTCTTTTTTATAAGAAAATCTACCAATGAAGAAATATTAAATGAAATAATAGGATTAGTTAATGAAAGATTACCTAAATTTTATAAAGTTGATAAATTAAAAGACATACAAGTTTTATCTTCAATGAGAAAAGGAGAGTTAGGAGTTACTAATCTCAATATAGAGTTACAAAAGTATCTTAACAAAAAAGAAAAATTTAAAGTTGAAGAGAGTTTTTCTAAAAGACTCTTTAGAGTAGGCGATAAAGTAATGCAAGTAAAAAATAACTATACAAAAAAATGGGAAACAGAAGACCAAAAAGAAAGTGGAGAAGGCATCTATAATGGAGATATAGGATATGTTTATCATATAGATAAA
The DNA here is from genome assembly GCF_056688945.1 of Clostridioides sp. LIBA-7602. Classification (NCBI taxonomy): domain Bacteria; kingdom Bacillati; phylum Bacillota; class Clostridia; order Peptostreptococcales; family Peptostreptococcaceae; genus Clostridioides; species Clostridioides sp. LIBA-7602. The sequence goes on from NZ_CP196991.1 coordinate 184,044, forward strand.
GATAAGAAAACTATATATGTATTATTTGACCAAACTAAAATTGTATCTTATTTATATGATGAATTAGATGAAATTGACCATAGTTTCTGTACAACAATACATAAAAGTCAAGGAAGTGAATTTCCAGTTGTAGTATTACCAATAACTTGGGCTCCTCCCATGTTACTTAGCCGTAATTTATTATATACAGCTGTAACAAGAGCAAAAAAATTAGTTGTATTGGTTGGAGATGTAAAGTATCTTGAATATATGATAAAAAATAATAGAGTGAACCAAAGGTATTCAAATTTAGGATATAAGTTGAATAAATTTAAGCGAGAAGGGTTGTTGATAGAATAAATATGAAAATATGCAATGATAATTTTATTAAGCGTTTACAAAACATGATTAATAAATGTCTGGATTTTATATATCCTGAGAATATAAGTTGCATAATTTGTGATAAATCCATAAAGAAAACAAATACTTATTCAATATGTAAAAGCTGTTTTAATGAAATGAATTTTATACAAGATGGTTGTATGAAATGTGGAAAACCAATAACACGTCATTCAATTGAAAAGGAGTTTTTTGAAGACTGTAGCTATTGTTTTAATAAAGATTTTTATTTTGATAAATCTATATCTTGCATTGAATATAATGATGTAAGCAAAAAGATAGTATTAGGACTAAAATATAATCAAAAAACATTTATGGCTAGGTATATAGCTCAGATAATGAAAGAAAAATTGTATTTGGAAAACTTAAAATTTGATTATATACTATTTGTTCCACTTCATAAAAAAAGGTTGAACAAAAGGGGATTTAATCAAGCACAAAAAATAGCGTCTAATTTAAGTAAGATACTTAATATTCCATTATTAGATTGTATAAGTAGAAAAAAATATACAAGAATGCTCTATAAATTAAACAAAAAAGAAAGAAAAGAAGAACTAAAAAATGTATTTGAAGTTAAAGAAAATATAAAATTAATAAATGATAAAAATTTACTTTTAATAGATGATATATTTACTACAGGTTTGACAACAAATGAAATTTCTAAACTTCTAAAGTTATCTGGTGCTAATAAGGTATTTGTATTGACTCTACTGACAAGAGCAAGTGATAATTATGTTATGGAATAATCTTATATGTTGACAATTTTAATTTAAAATATTAAAATGAATAAGTGATATTTAGGTCTGTGGTTGAAAGTCCAAGCCAGTCGCAGGCAAAAGGATCCACGTAAGTTAACACTAAAAATTGGGTTAATGATCATGGTGCGGCTTAGAAGTAAGACCTACCGATAATAAAATCGAGAGAGAGTAGTAGTGCGGCGAACCCAAGCGAACCCTCCAGTAGGCGAGTGTGGGGTCAAAAACCAGGTCAGCTAAATATCATATTAAAGAGAGCTAGCATAATACTTTTATGTGTAGCTCTTTTTTGTATATAATAAATTAAGGCTAAGTCATAAAGAGGTGATATATTTGAACAAAAGACAAGAAAACTTATTAACAACATTGCTATTAAAAGAAGAGTTTATAAATGTCAATGAGATTGCCAATGATTTTGAATGCTCAGAAAGGACAATAAGAAATGATTGCAAATATATTGATGAATGGTTATCTACTTTTTGTAATGCTTATATAAAAAGAAAACCTAATATAGGAGTCAAATTTAGTGGAGATGATACAGATAAAATACTAGTAAATCAGAAGTTACGAGGTGAAGTTAAAAGAGTAAATAGTGAGCTTCATAAGCAAGTTGAGATATTAAATCTACTACTTTGTAACAATAAAAAAGTCACTTTAAATGATTTATCTAATAAATTGTACATAAATAAAAATATTGTCAGAGAAGAAATAAGTAAATTATCAGTGGCATTAAATAATTATAACTTAAATGTCTCAACCAAAAAAGGTAGTGGTATATGCGTTGAAGGGGATGAGAAAGATATAAGGATAATGTTAGTATCATTCTTATTTAAATACATAGATAAATACAGGCTAAACATAGATGAGATAGAATATTTTCATATAGTAGATATAATAATTGTCAAAAATATAATGTCTACTATAGAAGATAATATGGATATAAGACTTACAGATATATCATTCAGACAACTGATGCTATTTTTACTTATAAATACAATACGAATAAGGCTAGGCAATTCTTTGAAAGTATTAAATACTAAGAAAGAGCTCAAGTTAAAAATGCTTATTTTACATATAGAAGATGAATTAAAATCCAATTTATCTATAGTATTAAATCATGAAGAAAAATTATTTATAGAATCTTTAATATTTGGTATGAATAAGCAGATAAACAGTAGTAACACTAAAAAAGCACTATATTTAAATGAAGAATTAGCAGAGTATACAAGAAAAATTATAAATTTAGTGTCAGAGGAATCAGGAATAAATTTCAATAATGATATATTGCTTTATGAGCAATTAATATGCCATTTAAATGTTACAATGCACCAAATGAAAAGTAATGTTTATTTGGAAAACCCACTATTAGATAATATAAAAACTAAGTTTTGTTTTTTATATACAGTAATATCAAATTCAATAGAAATTGAATTAAAAGGAAAACAAATAACTGAAGATGAAATAGGTTATCTTACACTTCACTTTCAAACATCTCTAGAAAGGAAATATAATAAAAGAGAATCAAATAAGAGAGCAAGCATTGTATGTCCATTTAGTTTTGGAGTGAGTATGCTATTAAAAGTAAAAATAGAAAAGAGATTTGATACTATAGAAATTGTTGAAACACTAAGAGAGGAAGATTTAAAAAGAGATAACTTTGACAAAACAATAGACTTTATAATTGCATTTCAAGAATATGAAAATATTCAAAAGCCAATTTTCATAACAACTCCATTATTTACTGATGAAGATGAGAATAAGCTCAAAGAATTTACAAATAAAATAAAAGAAAAAGATACTTCATATAAATTTATGAACAGATTAATGATGTCTGATTATTTAATAAGGGAGTTAGATCATGATGATATTTATGAAGCCATAACATATTTAACTAATTTATTGATTGAAAAGCATTATGCAGAAAAGGAGTATTTAGAATCTATTATAACAAGAGAAAAATCATATCCAACCAATGTTGGAAAGGGAATACTATTCCCTCATGGAGACATGAAATATATAAAGCAATCTGTATTATGTTTTGCAAGATTAAAAACACCAATAAAAATTAGAAATGGAAAAGATATAAATATTATACTTTTATTAGCTTATAAAAAGGATGATGACAGAAAAATATTTAGAGAATTATTTAAAGAAATATCTAATCTAACAGAAGATGAAGGTATGTTGGATACTCTAAGTAAATGTGATATAGCAAAAGTAAAAGATATTCTTATATAAAATTCATAGTGATTTATGGATAAGCACAAAATTTTCCAGGTGATGGAAAAAGTTGTGCATGTTTTTTTGATTTTATACGATATTATATGTTTGTAAGATATAAACTAGCTAAAAGTAGAGAAGCAATTTAGGAGGAAAAAATGGAAGAAATAGTTTTAAAGATTATAATTCATGCTGGTAATGCAAAATCCATGCTTTATGAAGCTCTTAACTGTTCAAAGGAAAACGATTTTAAAAAGGCAGATGAATTAGTTGAAAGTGCAAACGAAGAAATCTTAAAAGCACATAAAGTACAAACTGAACTTATACAAAAGGAAGCTGGAGGAAATAAGTCAGATATATCTATCTTATTAATTCACTCTCAAGACCATTTGATGACTTGTATGAGTGAGAGAAATCTTATAAAAGAAATGATTATATTAAGAAAAGAAATTCAAAAATTAAAATAAAAAGAATTAAGGGGGATTTAAAAGAATGAAAAGAAAAGTATATTTATTTTGTAGTTTTGGAATGTCAACAAGTTTGCTTGCAGGTAAGATGCAGAAGGTAGCAGATGAGCATAATTTACCAATAGAAGTAGAAGCATTCCCAATCGCAGAAATTGATAAAATAGTTGAAGAAAAGAATCCAGATTGTATATTATTAGGACCACAAGTTAAGTACATGTTAAAGGAATTAAAACCAAAGTTTGAAACTCAAGGTAAACCTATAGATATAATAAATGAAGCTGATTATGGAACTATGAATGGGGAAAAAGTATTAAAACTTGCTATAAAGTTAATAAAATCTAAACAAGCATAGAATCATAATAGAAAATAATTGGAAATGAGGGTGGATAGATGAATAAATTGGAAAGAATACTTATGCCATTGGCTGAGAAAATAGGTAAAAATAAATTATTAATTGCAATTAGAGATGGTTTTTTAGTATCATCACCATTATTAATAATAGGTTCATTATTTTTATTAGTAGCAAATTTTCCGATAAAAGGATGGGATGAATTTGTAGGTCAAATTTTTGGTTCAGATTGGGCTGTCAAATTACAACAACCAACTGTAGCAACATTTGAAGTAATGACTCTACTTGCAGTTTTAGGAATTGGATATTCTTATGCAAAACAAATAGATGTAGACCCAATAGCATCAGCGGCAGTTGCAATAGTTGCTTTTTTTATAGTAACACCATTTGTGATACCATATACACCAGATGGAACAACATCAGTCTATATGGTAACAGGTATACCACTAGGGTGGATGGGTTCTAAAGGAATGTTTGTAGGTATGATAACAGCAATAACTTCTGTAAAATTGTTTGCAGCAGTTGTCAAAAAAGGATGGACATTAAAAATGCCAGATGGAGTTCCTCCAACTGTATCAAAATCATTTGCTGCGTTAATACCAAGTGCAATAGTTATGATAGTCTTCTTTTTAGTTAAGATAGCCTTTGAAGCTACACCATATGGAAGTATACATGAATTTATATTTAAATTTTTACAGATGCCATTATTAAAACTAGGAAATAGCTTAGGTGCAATGGCAATCGCCTACATATTCTTACACTTATTCTGGTTCTTTGGAATAAATGGAAGCAGTGTTGTTGGAGCTGTGTATAATCCTATATTAAAAATTTTATCAGCTGAAAATTTAGCTGCCTTCCAAGCTGGTTCAAAAATACCAAACATAATAACTGGTCAATTCCAAGATATGTTTGCAACATTTGGAGGAGCAGGTAGTACATTATCATTAGTTATAGCTATGTTATTAATATGTAAAAGTAAACGTATAAAATCAATGGGGAAATTGTCAATTTTACCAGGAATATTTGGTATAAATGAACCATTGATATTTGGTCTACCAATAATGCTTAACCCAATATTATTGATACCATTTGCAATAGTTCCAACAATAAATATAATAATAGCTTATTTCTGTATGTCAGCAGGTTTAGTGCCACTTACAAATGGAGTTCAATTACCATGGACAACTCCAATTATATTCTCTGGCTTTCTAACAACAGGATGGCAAGGGGCTGTTTTACAATTAGCACTTCTTGTACTAGGAATATTTATGTATATGCCATTTATAAAAATGCTAGATAGACAATATTTGAAAGAAGAAAAGACAAATGTTGAAGAGGAAGATGATGATATATCTTTTGATGATTTAGTATTATAGGAGGAAGATTATGAAAAAAATAGTTATGATATTGGACCAAATACAAGCTGGTGCTGGAGGAAAAGAAAAAAACAATATACCTCCTGCTGGAAAATCAAGCCCATTAGGTCCAGGTATAATGATGGAACCATTTTTAGATGAGTCTAAAGTAATAGCTACATTATTTTGTGGAGACGAATTTTTTATAAATAACGAAGAGGATGTAACAAACAAAATGATAGCAATGGTAAAAAAATTAAACCCTGATGTAGTAATTTGTGGACCAAGTTTTAATTATGAAAATTTTTCTAAGATGTCAGCTATATTATGTAAAAATATAAATGATAAGACTAATATATCAGCATTTGCAGCTATGTCAGAAGAAAATATAGATATAATAAACGAATATAAAAATGATATATGCATAGTTAAGACGCCAAAAAAAGGTGGAATTGGACTTAATGATTCACTAAACAACATATGTAAATTAGCAAAATCAATGGCAAATAAAGAGGATATAACTTTGATGAAAGAAGAGTTTTGTTATTAATTAGTGTTCTAATGTTAACAAACTTAAATAATACACTATTTATAATAAAAATAGATTAGTAAAATCTATATAATAAGGAGGGGAATTTTGACATGTGGGGAATGATAGCGACATGGAGAATGGCTCTAGAAGGTATAACTGAGGCATCAGAGCGTTTAGAAAAAGGTATGGAAGCAGGAGATGCCGTAGAACTTGCTGTAAGAAGAGTTGAAGATTATCCATTCTATAAATCAGTTGGCTATGGAGGACTTCCAAATGAAAACTGTGAGGTAGAGCTTGATGCTGCATTTATGGATGGTAATACATTAGATATTGGGGCAGTTGCTGGTATAAGGGATTATTCTAATCCTGTAAGTATAGCTAGAAAGTTAAGTTATGAGAAGGTAAATAATTTCTTGGTTGGAATAGGTGCTGAAGAATATGCTCATAAAAATGGATTTGAAAGAAAAAATATGTTGACTGATAGAGCAAAGTTGCATTATAAAAAGAGAAAAAAAGAAACTCTAGACAAGGGGTTAAGCCCATATGCTGGTCATGATACTGTTGGCATGATATCTTTAGACAAAAATGGTAAGATGTGTGCAGCTACTTCAACGAGTGGATTATTTATGAAAAAAAGAGGCAGAATAGGAGATTCTGCACTATCTGGTTCGGGATTTTTTGTTGATAGTAGTATAGGAGGAGCTACAGCTACTGGTCTAGGAGAAGACCTAATGAAGGGATGTATATCTTATGAGATAGTTAGACTTATGAAAGAAGGTAAGCATCCACAAGAAGCTTGTGATATAGCAGTAAATGAATTGGATGAACAACTTATTAAAAGAAGAGGAAAAGCTGGTGATTTATCATTAGTTGCCATGAATAATAAGGGAGAATGGGGAGTAGCTACAAACATAGCAGACTTTACTTTTTCAGTAGTAACTGAGGAAGAGGCTCCTACAGTCTATATTTCAAATAGAGTAGATGGTAAGACTACACATAAGGTTATATCAAATGAATGGATGGAAGCATATGAAGCTAGAATAAAAGCTCCAATAGAAGTGAAAGAATAAATCAGTCATATAATAAAGTAGAGTTTTTTATAATAAGGAGATTTTTATGAATATCATAAATAATAAAGTAGATGAATTAAAAGAAGATTTATTAAGTGATATTATAGATATTGTAAAAATACCTAGTGTAAAAGGGGAGTCAGAAAATGGCTTCCCTTTTGGTGAAAAAGTAGGTAAAGCACTTAATAAAGCATTAGAAATTTCAGAAAAATTGGGATTTAAGGTTAGAAATTTAGATAATTATATTGGGTATGCAGAATATGGAGAGAGTGAAGATTATGTTTGTGTAATTGGTCATGTAGATGTTGTACATGAAGGCGAAGGTTGGGAGTATCAGCCTTATGAAGGGGAAAAAGCCAATGGGAGAATTTATGGTAGAGGGGTATTAGATAATAAAGGACCCATAATATCTGCTTTATATGGATTGTATGCTATTAAAGAATTGGATTTAAAACTAGATAAAAAAGTTAGGATAATATTTGGTACAAATGAAGAAAGTGGATTTGAAGATATACCATATTATTTAGAAAAAGAAAAAGCCCCTCTTATGGGATTTACACCAGACTGTAAGTATCCTGTTGTATATGGTGAAAAAGGAATGGCAAGGATTAGAATCAAAAGTAAAAACATCTATGAAGAAGACACATTCTTAGGTTTTATAGAAAACCTATCTGAAAATGTGATTGTTACATATAAAGAGTTAAGTAAAAAAGATGGTGATATTATATTAGATATAAAGATAAAATATGATTTTAGCTATAAACTAAGAAATGTGTTAGATGAAATAAGATGCAGTTTTCCAAGTAGCATTGAGATAGAAGTAATTTCTAATTTTAATCCAGTATATTTTGATTGAAAAATAGCTACGCACACTTGTGACTTTAGTCGTGAATTAGTAGCTAAAATAGTCAGCATATAGGGAAACTTATATGTAGAGATAGGATAGAACCTATCCAATACTACTTGAATTGCTGGAAACCCCTAAAGCTAACCAAACTAAAACATAAGGATGAAATAAACCTAAGTGTGAAAGTTACGAAAGTAGAAAAAATTGGTTAGATGGTATAAGGTTAAACCCTAAGTACTTTAAAATGGGCAATCAGCAGGTAAGCTCCTAAGTAGGAGAAACTTCAACGACTATTCCTCTTGAGGGAAGTACACTACAAGCTATTGGTAGTGGAAGTGGGTAGACCTTAACGGATAATGCCGAAGGATAAGATATAGTCTGTGCTTGCATGAAAGTGTAAGAAGTTCATAAGAGAACTGCATAGGTAGTAGCGAACTTATGTGAACGACAACCTCAAAAATGATAAAAATTAGGACTTACGGTTCTTAAATATGTTATTTAAAAATAAATATAAAAACCTTCCAAATAATTGTTTTAAATAATTACGTTTGTTAATATTATAATGGGTGATGAAAAATAGAAGTTACTCGGATATGTATATTAATAATCATAAAAAACAATTAAAGTGAGGTGATAGTAGTGGAAAAAGCTTATAAGTTTAGAATGTATCCAAATAAAAAACAGCAAGAGTTAATTAACAAAACTTTTGGATGTTGTAGATTTGTATATAATAAGTATCTTGCTAAAAAAATAGAAGTTTATGAAAATAATAAAGAAACTTTTACTTATAAACAGTGCAGTTCTGATTTGACCAATTTAAAAAGAGAATTAGAGTGGCTTAAAGAACCTGACAAATTTTCACTACAAAATACCTTAAAAGATTTAGAAAACGCATATAAAAAATTCTTTAAAGAAAATGCAGGATTTCCTAAATTTAAATCAAAGAAAACTAATAGATTTTCATATAGAACTAACTTTACAAATGGAAATATTATGTACTTTAGTCAATATATAAAATTACCTAAACTTGGTATGGTTAAAGTAAGGGATAAACAAGTACCTCAAGGGAGAATATTTAATGCTACAGTATCCAAAGAACCAAGTGGTAAATATTATGTATCATTATGTTGTACTGATATAGATATTGAAGCATTTGAAAACACTAATAATCAGATAGGTTTAGATTTAGGAATTAAAGAATTTTGTATCTCAAGTTGTGGAGAATTTATAGAAAATCCTAAGTATCTTCAAAAGTCATTAAACAAACTTGCTAAATTACAAAGAGAATTATCGAGAAAAACAATTGGTAGTTTAAATAGAAATAAAGCAAGATTAAAAGTTGCAAGACTTCAAGAACATATAGCTAATCAAAGGAAGGATTTTCTACAAAAACTATCTACTAAATTAATACGAGAGAATGATATTATTTGCATAGAAGATTTACAAGTAAAGAATATGACTAGAAATCGTAAATTATCTCGCTTAATTTCTGATGTGTCATGGTCAGAATTTATTCGTCAATTAGAATACAAGGCTAATTGGTATGGTAGACAAATTGTAAAGGTAGGTAAATTCTTTGCAAGTTCACAAATATGTAATAAATGTGGGTACAAAAACGAGGAAATGAAGAATTTAAATATAAGAGAATGGATTTGTCCTTGTTGTAATGAAACTCATGATAGAGATATAAATGCAAGTATAAATATATTAAAAGAAGGATTAAGACTAATAACAATTTAAAATAAATAACTTATGTAAGAACCATAGGAACTACGGGGATAGCCTGTGGAGAGTTTGTAAGACATATTTTAGTATGCAAAATTCTATGAAGCAGGAATCCTGTGACTTTAGTCATGGGAGGTTCAGAAAGAGAGTAAGCTTATTAAAAAGCTTCAGCTAGCTTATGAAAGAGTAACATTATTAGATGGGACTCCAGTAACAACTAATGGAGGTACATATGCAAAAGTAATGCCAAATATAGTCCCATTTGGACCTTCATTTCCAGGACAAAAAGGAATAGCTCATAATCCTGATGAATATATGGACATAGAAGATATAATTTTAAATGCAAAGATATTTGCAAACGCAATATATGAATTGGCAAAGGAGTAATTATGTTAGAGATAATAGGAATGACAGTAGAAGACGCTAAAATCATAGAAGATTGTGGCGCAGATAGAATAGAGTTAGTTAGTGCTTTAACTGAAGGTGGATTGACACCAAGCTTTGGTCTTATAGAAAGGGTTGTTAATAGTGTAAAGATACCTGTGAACGTAATGATAAGACATCATGCAAAAAGTTTTATTTATAGTGAGGAAGATATAGGCATAATGCAAAAAGATATAAGTATAATTAAAGAGATTGGTGCTAATGGAGTTGTATTTGGTATGTTAGATAAAGATAATAACATAGATGAAAAAAATTTAAATGTTTTATTGGAATGTTGCGATAATCTTGATGTTACATTTCATAGAGCTATAGATGAATCAAATATAATGGATAGTATCAAAATTTTGAAGGATTATGATAAAATTACAAATATATTAACATCAGGTGGAAGGGGAAGTATAGTTGATAACATACAAATAATAAAGAATATGATGTTTGGTTCTAATCATATAAAAATTCTTTTAGGTGGGGGACTTAATTTCAATAATATAGAGAAGATAAAAGAATCAACTAAAGCAAGCAATTTTCATTTTGGTACAGCTATTAGAATAAATAACAATCCTTTTGAAGATATAGATAGACAAAAACTTAAAAAGCTCGTAAATATGATTTCAAGATAGTATAAACATAAAATACTAAACCTAAATAAAGAGTGTGAGTTAATTATAATTTGGGTATATGCATGATAATAGGTATTAAGCATGAAATTATTGTTGTAAGTGGTTTATTACTTTTATATAGTCTTGAATACTAATAATGAAAGAAAAAATAGGATATGGAGGTTTTAGAGGGTTTATATTTATAAAAAATTTATAAAAGATAAACGGCATATAATACATATAATTTCCTAAAATTACCAACTTATGACATGAATTCACATATTAATAAACAATTAATGGAGATATTTGTGGATAGAAATAGTAGTAAAAATAGCTTTAAATAAACAAAAACAAGAGTTATTAACAGTTTTATCCACATTATCCACAGGTAGTTGTGATAATATTAATCCACATGAGTATTAAGATAACTAAAAATGAGAAATAATTCTATCAATTGAATAGAAAAAATCATAAAAGTTAATAATAAAAAGAGGATTATGAGAGTTCGTGTAGAATATATTACTAAAGTATAAATTTTCTTATACTGGCATAATTGAAGGGAGATGTACTTATGAACATAATTATATCTGGAAAACAAATCGAATTAACTGATGCAATAAAAAGTAAAATCGAAAGCAAACTAAGTAAGTTAGATAATTACATTCATCCAGACACTGATGTAAAAGTTACAGTAAGTGCTAAAAAAGCAAGACAAAAAATAGAGGTAACAATAGCTACTGTAAATGGACCTATAATTAGAGCAGAAGATATGCAGGAAAATTTATACACAGCTATAGATGTTGTATATGATAAATTAAGTAAACAATTAAAAAAATATAAAAAGAGATTACAAGATAAACATAAAGACAACAAGAGTATAAGATTCCAAGATGCAGAAATAAATCTAGCTGATGATCAAGTGGACTATGAAGATGAAAATCAAGAATTAGTAATTCAAAGACGTAAGAAATTTAGTGTTAAGCCAATGAGCGAAGAAGAAGCTGTATTACAGATGGAGTTAATAGGACATGATTTTTACATGTTCAAGAATATAGATTCAGATGAAATAGCAGTAGTTTATAAGCGTCATAATGGTGGATATGGTATAATAGAACATGAATAAAGCAATTTAGATTTAATCATATTAGCTATCGATAAATAAATTATCGATAGCTTTTTAAATTAATATTAAAAGTATAGTTTTTATGGTAAAATGAATAATAGTACAATAAAGAACGAGGAGAGATGTAAAATATGAGCTTTATGGATAATTTATTCAACATGGCAGATAAAAAAGAATTAAAAAAGTTCAATAAAACTGTTGATATAATAGATTCATTAGAACCTAAATTTGAATCTATGGCAGACTCGGAACTTAAAAATATGACAAATATATTTAAAGAAAGATTAGCAAATAATGAAAGTATAGATGATATACTTCCAGAAGCTTTTGCAGTAGTTAGAGAAGTTTCTAAGAGAGTGTTAGGACTTAGACACTATAGAGTCCAAATGGTTGGAGGTATAGTGTTACATCAAGGAAGAATAGCCGAGATGAAAACAGGTGAAGGTAAAACTTTGGTTGCAACTGCTCCTGTTTATTTGAATGCCCTTACAGGAAAAGGTGTACATGTTGTAACAGTAAATGATTACCTTGCAAAACGTGATAGAGACCAAATGGCAAAAATATATGAATTTTTAGGAATGAGTGTAGGCGTTATTGTGCATGGTCAAAATCCAAAAGTTAGAAAAGAGCAATATGATTGCGATATAACTTATGGTACAAATAATGAGTACGGATTTGACTACTTAAAGGACAATATGGTAATACACAAAGAGCAAAGAGTTCAAAGAGGATTAAATTATGCTATAGTGGATGAGGTTGACTCTATACTAATAGATGAAGCTAGAACACCACTTATCATATCTGGACCTGGCGACAAATCAACTCACTTATATTCAGATGCAAATACATTTGTGTTAACTCTAAAACCAGATGATTACGAATTAGAAGAAAAAGATAAGGCGGTATCTCTAACAGCATCAGGTATACAAAAGGCAGAAGTATATTTTAACGTTGACAACATAACAGATATATCTCATACAGAGTTATATCATCATATAAATCAAGCTTTAAGAGCACATGTAATAATGAAGAAAGATGTTGATTATGTTGCTAAAGATGGAGAAATAGTAATAGTTGATGAGTTTACTGGTAGACTTATGTTTGGTAGAAGATATTCAGAAGGTTTACATCAAGCAATAGAAGCTAAAGAAGGTCTTAAAATACAAAGAGAATCTAAAACACTAGCTACTGTAACATTCCAAAACTACTTTAGAATGTATAAAAAACTTTCTGGTATGACTGGTACAGCAAAAACAGAAGAAGAAGAGTTTAAAGCAATCTATAAAATGGATGTTTTCCAAGTACCTACCAATAAACTTATGATAAGAGAAGATTTACCAGATTCTGTATACAAAAGTGAAATAGGTAAATTCAATGCTGTAGCACAAGAGATAATTGAAAGACATAAAGTTAATCAGCCAATACTTGTAGGGACAGTATCAATAGAAAAGTCAGAATTATTATCACAAATACTAAAGAAAAAAGGCATTAAACATGAAGTATTAAATGCTAAACATCATGATAAAGAAGCAGAGATAATAGCACAAGCTGGTAGACTTGGAGCTGTTACAATAGCTACTAATATGGCTGGTCGTGGTACAGATATAGTTCTAGGTGGAAACCCGGATTTCTTAACTAAGAGAGAAATGAGAAGAAATGGATTTAAAGAGGAAATAGTAAACAGAGTAGATACTCCAATAGAAGGGATACCTGTAAAAGGGAATGAAACTCTATTTGAAGCTAGAGCAGAGTATGAAAAACTATTTGAAAAGTTTAAACAACAAACACAAGAAGAACAAAAACAAGTTGTAGAAGCAGGTGGACTTGCTATAATTGGTACAGAGAGACATGAATCTCGAAGAATAGATAACCAGTTGAGAGGTCGTGCTGGTCGTCAAGGTGACCCAGGTAGTTCAAGATTTTATATAGGTCTTGATGATGACCTTATGAGATTGTTTGGAAGTGATAGGATATCTGGAATTGTAGATAAAATAGGCCTTGAAGAAGATATGCCGATAGAACATAGAATATTATCTAAATCTATTGAAGGAGCACAAAAGAAAGTCGAAGGTAAAAACTTTGGAATAAGAAAACATGTACTTCAATATGATGATGTTATGAATAAACAAAGAGAAATAATATATGCAGAAAGAAAACGTGTATTAGAGGGTGAAGATTTACAAGAACAAATACAATCAATGACTCATTCTATAATCGAAGAGGCAGTGACTCTTTATACACAAGATAAAGGGTTTGATGAAGACGGATTTAAAGAGCATATGTATAATCTGTTCTTACCAAAAGGTAGCATAGAAATACCAGAAATAGAAAAGCTTAATCCAGTTGAAATAACAGAGAAAGTTTATGAAATAGCTATGAAGATATACACTTCAAAAGAAGAACAAGTAGGCTATGAAAGAATGAGAGAGGTTGAGAGAGTAATCTTACTTCAAGCTGTTGATAACCATTGGATAGACCATATAGATGCTATGGACCAATTACGTCAAGGTATCGGGCTTCGTGCTGTAGGTCAGCAAGACCCGGTTATTGCTTATAAAATGGAAGGTTTTGACATGTTTGATGAAATGAATAAACATATCAAAGAAGATACTGTAAGATATTTATTTAATATAACAATAGAAACTCCAGTTGAAAGAAAAGCAGTTGTAGATGTTGAGAATCTATCTTCGCCATCAGATGGAACGCTTCCAACAAGCAAAACGGTTAAAAAAGATGAAAAAGTTGGAAGAAATGACTTATGTCCTTGTGGAAGTGGTAAAAAATATAAAAACTGTTGTGGTAGATAATCTTGGAGGATTAAATGTTAAAGATACAAGAGTATAGACATAGTGTGGAGCAGATAGCTTCAAATTTAGAAGAATTGAGGGTTTCTCTTTGACATAGCTTCATTGATGGAAAAAATACAAATTAATGAAGAAAAGATGAACAAACAAGACTTTTGGAACGATAATGAATTCGCTCAAAGAGTACTTCAAGAAAATAAATCTTTAAAAGAGACACTAGAAGAATATGAAAGTTTAAAAAATTTATTAGAAGATATAGAAGTATTGATTGAAATAGGTCTAGAGGAAGAGGATGACTCTGTAGAAAAGGATATAGAAAAGTCCATAGAATCAATAGAGGAAAAATTATCTGAAATTAAAATAAAAACTCTTCTAAGTGGAGAGTATGATAAAAATAATGCTATATTATCTATAAACGCTGGTACTGGCGGTTTGGATGCTCAAGATTGGGCTCAGATGCTTTTGAGAATGTATATAAGATGGTCAGAAGGAAAGGGTTATAAAGTTAAGCTTTTAGATATAATATCAGACCCTGAAGCTGGGATAAAGACAGCTACAATCCTTGTAGAAGGAACAAACGCTTATGGATACTTAAAGAGTGAAAAAGGGGTTCATAGGTTGGTGAGAATATCTCCATTTGACCCATCAGGAAAAAGACATACTTCATTTGCATCTATAGATGTAACACCAGAGTTAGATGAGAATATAGAAGTAGAAATTAATCCATCAGATTTAAAGATAGACACATATAGAGCGTCTGGAGCTGGGGGGCAGCATGTAAATACAACTGATTCAGCAGTTAGAATAACACATGTTCCTACAGGTGTAGTAGTTCAGTGTCAAAATGAGAGGTCTCAGCATCTAAATAAAGATAGAGCTATGAGATTTTTGATGGCAAAACTGATAGAACTAAAAGAATTGGAACAAAAGGAAAAAATAGAAGATATACAAGGAAAATATTCACAAATAACATGGGGTAGTCAAATTAGGTCGTATGTTTTTCAGCCATATAAATTGGTTAAAGACCATAGAACAAATGCTGAGTTTGGAAATGTAGACAGTGTAATGAATGGAAATATAGACCTATTTATTAATGAATACTTAAAAATGAATAAAACAGTTTAATAAATATGCACTGTAATTAAGATATATGTATAAGAAGGTTAGTGCTTACTATGCACTTACAGCACTTAGGCTGAGGACGACAACCCTCAGCCTTCGTTCTGTTTATTATACTTATGAAAAAACTAACATTAGGAGTGAAAAAATTGGATATAAATCAAATCTTAAAAAAAGAATTTAATCTTAGAGATGAGCAAATAAATAATACATTAAAACTTATTGATGAGGGTAATACAATACCATTTATAGCTAGGTACAGAAAAGAAATGACTGGTGAGATGAGTGATGTTACACTAAGAGAATTTCATGAAAAATTGATGTACTTAAGAAACCTTCAAAGTAGAAAAGATGATGTAGTTAGACTAATAGATGAGCAAGGCAAGTTAACAGATGAAATAACAAAAAATATAGAAAAAGCAAAGACATTACAAGAAGTAGAAGATATCTATGCTCCATATAAACAAAAGAAAAGAACTAGAGCAACAATAGCTAAAGAAAAGGGATTAGAAAATTTAGCATTGTCAATACTAGAGAATAATCTAGATAGTATAGAAGTAGAAGCAAAGAATTATATAGATGAGGAGAAAGAAGTTCTTTCTGTTGAAGATGCATTAAAAGGAGCTAGAGATATAATTGCAGAATTAGTTTCAGATGATGCTAAGATTAGAAAATATATAAGAGAATTAGCATTAAGAGAAGGCATGATAGTTAGCAAAAGCTCTACTGATGAGAAATCAGTTTATGATATGTATTATGATTATAATGAAGCAGTAAAGAGCATGGCTCCACATAGAGTCTTGGCAATAAATCGAGGAGAAAAAGAGAACTTCTTAAAAGTTAAGTTAGAAATAAATAATGATAAAGTTTTAAATTACATAATAAATGAATATGTAAATGATAAAAATTTCAAAAATAAGGAAGAAATCGTAAGCTCAATAGAAGATTCTTATAAAAGATTAATTTTTCCATCAATAGAAAGAGAAATAAGAAATCATTTAACAGAAATAGCTCAAGAAAGAGCTATAAGTGTATTTGGAAAAAATGTTAAAAGTTTATTGCTTCAACCACCAGTTAAAGACAAAGTAGTTATGGGATTTGACCCTGCATTTAGAACAGGATGTAAAATAGCTATAGTAGATAAAAATGGTAAACTATTAGATTATACAACAGTATACCCAACAGACCCTCAAAATGATGTGGAAGGGGCAAAGAAAGTTTTAAAAGGATTGATTGAAAAATACGATATAGATATAATTTCAATAGGTAATGGTACTGCATCTAGAGAATCAGAAACTTTTGTATCAGAAATGATAAAAGAGATAGATAGGGAAGTACAATATGTTATAGTTAGTGAGGCTGGAGCCTCTGTCTATTCAGCATCTGAACTTGCAAATGAAGAACATCCAGATATAAATGTATCAATAAGAGGAGCTATATCTATAGCTAGAAGATTACAAGACCCATTAGCAGAGCTTGTAAAAATAGACCCTAAAAGTATTGGTGTAGGTCAATATCAGCATGATTTAAATAAAAAAAGACTAGAAGAAGTATTAGATGGTGTTGTTGAAGATTCTGTAAATAGTGTTGGAGTAGATTTAAATACAGCATCATACTCTCTATTAGAACATATTGCAGGAATAAGTAAAGCTATTGCAAAAAACATAATAGCATATAGAGAAGAAAATGGAGATTTTACATCGAGAGTACAACTGAAAAAAGTAAAACGACTTGGACCTCAAGCATTCACTCAATGTGCTGGATTTATGAGAATCTTAGATGGTAAAAACCCACTAGATAATACAGGTGTGCATCCTGAAAGTTACGATATATGTAAAAAAATGATTGAGATAATAGGGTATTCTCTAGATGATATAAAAAATAAAAATATAGAAGAAATAGATGAGAAAATAAAAGAGATTGGTCTAAAAGAATTAAGTGAAAAGCTAGAAGTAGGTCAAGTTACTTTAAGAGATATTATAGCTGAAATTAAAAAGCCAGGAAGAGACCCAAGAGAAGAAGGAATAAAACCTATTCTTAGAACTGATGTCTTAAAAATTGAAGATATACAAGAAGGCATGTCTTTAAAAGGTACAATTAGAAATGTTGTAGATTTTGGTGCATTTGTAGATATTGGAATAAAAAATGATGGGTTAGTTCATAAATCAGAAATGAGTAATAGCTTTGTAAAAGACCCTATGAGTATTGTTACAGTAGGAGATATAGTTGATGTAAAAGTTATTGGAATTGACTTAAACAAAAAAAGAGTAGCTTTATCAATGAAAAAATAAACAAATTTATGTATTGTTATTTTGAATTCTATATTTGTAAATACAACTTATAGTAGGTATGAGTATCAAAAATTAAAAAAGTATATTGTAAAAAACAATGTTAAAAAGAAGTAAGATAGTCTTGAAAATCAGGAGGAAAATGAATGATTTTTATAAAAAATGGTAAAATAAACACCATAACAAATGGAATAATTAAAGGCGATATCCTTATAGATGAAGGAAAAATAATAGAAATAGGAGAAGACTTAATAGCACCATTAGATGCAGATATAATAGATGCAAGTAATAAACTTGTGTTCCCTGGATTTATAGATGCTCATACTCATTTGGGTCTATGGGAAGATGGGATAGGTTTTGAAGGGGCAGATGGAAATGAAGAAACTGACCCAATAACACCACAATTAAATCCTATAGATGGAATCAATCCAATGGATAGAACATTTAAAGAAGCTTTTGAGGGTGGTATAACTTCTGTTTGTACAACACCTGGAAGTGCAAATGTTATGGGAGGTCAATGTATAGCTATAAAAACACATGGAAAAAGAATTGATAAAATGGTAATAAAAAATCCAGTTGCATCTAAAATAGCATTTGGAGAAAATCCAAAAAGTTGCTATGGTCAAGATGATAAATCTCCTCAAACTAGGATGGCTATAGCAGCCTTGCTTAGAGAAAATTTAAAAAAGGCGGAAGAATATCTAGAAGAGATTGATTTATATGAAAGTCATGATGATGAAGACTGTGAAAAGCCTGAATATGACATAAAAATGGAAAGTTTAATACCTGTGCTGAGAAGAGAAATTCCTTTCAAGGCACATGCTCATAGAGCTGATGATATGTTTACAGCAATAAGAATTGCAAAAGAATTTAACTTAAAACTTACATTAGACCATTGTACAGAGGGCCATCTTATTGTAGATGAATTAGTAGAAGAAGGATTTCCTGTGATAGTAGGTCCATCTTTGTCAGAAAGGTCTAAATTTGAACTTAGAAATCTGACATTTAGTACAGCTGGAATACTTTCAAATGCAGGTCTTGATGTATGTATAATGACAGACCATCCAGTAATACCAGTTCAATATCTTCCAATATGTGCAGGCATAGCAGTTAAACATGGTATGAAAGAAGAAAAAGCAATAGAATCAATTACAATAAATCCAGCTACAGCTTTAGGAATAGGAGACAAAGTAGGCTCCATAGAGGTTGGCAAAGATGCAGATATAGTAATTTGGGACAATTCTCCACTAGAGATTCAAAGTAATGTACTTTACACTATAATAAATGGCAAAGTAGTATATGAGAAAAAATAACTTGACAATTATTAAAAAATTAACTAATATAAGAGTGTAAGGAAAATTAAAAAATCAAAGAAGATCTTCGGGGCAGGGCGAAATTCCCTACCGGCGGTATAGCCCGCGAACTACTTAGGTGGTTGATTTGGTGAGATTCCAAAGCCGACAGTAAAGTCTGGATGAGAGAAGATATTTATGGAATATAAATAAGTTTATTTTAGTTTGTTTAAACTATATCCATAAAAACTCGAAGATAGGATCTTCGAGTTTTTTGTTTTTCCTAAAAAATATAAACTATTGATTAGGAGGAAAGTAGTTATGCAAAATACAGTAAAAAGAGGTAATATGATTTCAACAAGAACTTTGGTGGTTATGTCAATTTTATCTGCAATATCTTATTTATTGATGTTTATTCAAGCACCAATACCAGGTATTTTTCCAGATTTCTTAAAAATTGACTTATCAGATATCCCAGCAATATTTGGTGGTATGTCTTTAGGACCATTGGTTGGATTTGGTGTAGTTGTAGTAAAAAATATACTACAAATGATAACAGCAACAACAACTGGAGGAGTAGGAGAATTTGCAAATATATTAATTGGTGGTTCTTATGTACTTATACTTTGTTATTCATATAAGAGAAGTAAAGATTTAAAGGGTGTAGTAATTGGATTTGTATTAGGGACAATAGCTATGACTATAATTGGTTCATTGGTAAATTATTTTGTAATGCTGCCACTTTATGGGCAATTAATGGGACTAGATGCTATAATAGGCCTAGGCTCAGCTATAAATCCTCAAGTTCATGATTTATTTACTTTTGTAATTTGGATGATAGCTCCATTTAATGTATTAAAGGCTGTTATAATATCTTTAGTAACATTACCACTTTATAAAAAAATGGGAAATGTAATAAAAAAATAATTAGACAAGAAAATATAAAATTTTAAAATTAAATGTATTGAATAGCCATAATTTATTTATAACTTCGGTCCTATATTGTGATTGATATATTAAATAGATTATGGCTTTATTAATTTATCAAAAATTGTATATAAAATAAGAAATATTTAGGCAAATTTAATTTTTAAAATAAAGGAAGAATTAAAACGATTAACTATTAAAATACTAAAAAGGTATCTATAATACACAGAGCGAATTCATAATAAATAAAAAATAAAGATATTATAAAAAATAAATAAAGATTTATGCTTAATTTTTTAATAATATCTAATTTAATAATGATAGGGGTGTAGATAGATGAGTATATCTAAAAAATTGAAAAAATTATTTTTAGATGATAAAGGGTATTATTTTAATAGTAATTGGGAAAATATTCATATAAGTGTTGATAACGAAGAGTTGAAAATGCCTTTAAAGTATATTACAAATGAATACATTGAAAATATGGAAAGTGTAAAGTATGATTATCGTGAATTAAAAAATATAAAAAATCAAACTGATGGGATGTGTATTCTAGCGATAAGGCAAAACTATAAAGCCCTAGAGTATGTAAAAAAGCAAACAGAAGAATTATGTTTAGAGGCAATAAGGTATAACTATAAAGCACTAAAATATGTAAAAGAACAAACAGAGTATATATGTCTTGAAGCTATAAAAAAGGATTGTAATGCACTTAAGTATGTAAGAAACCAGACAGAGAAGCTTATTATAAAAGCAATAAGATATTCTTCAAATATAGATGTTGTAAGTATACTAAAAGCTTTAGAGGTTCAAACAAGAAGTATATGTTTAGAAGCAATTAAAAAAGATGGTAGGTGTCTTGCATATGTTAGAGAACAGAGTGAAGAACTATGTATAGAAGCGATTAAGCAAAACTATAAAGCATTACAATATGTAAAAAATCAAACAGATAAGATGTGTATGGAAGCTGTAAATCAAAATGGTATGGCACTGCAATATGTAAACAAACAAAAAGATGAAATATGTATGGAAGCTGTCAAACAAGATGGAAGAAGTCTGCAATTTGTTAATAATAAAACAGAGGAAATATGTATAAAGGCTATAAGATATTTAGATAAAAAATATAATATTAAAGATGTGTTAAGTTACATAGATAATTATACAGAAGATATATGTATAGAGATTGTAAGACAAAATGGTAAGATGTTAATGTATATAAAAAATCAGACAGAAAAAATGTGTATTGAAGCAGTGAAAGAGAATTATAAGTCTCTTAAGTATGTAAAAGAGCAATCTGAGAAAATATGCAAAGAAGCTTTAAAGCAAAGTTGTAAGGCAAAAGAGTATATAAAAATTATTATTGAAGACTGTATATAATGTCTAGATATGGCCATCAATAAAAAAAGATAAATAGAAGTACTTTATAATAGTCTAGGCTTATACTATAATTAATTAAGCAGTGATATAAATTCACATGACGATTATATCAAAATGGAGATGAATTGATGGCAAAAATATATTTAGAAAATGAAAATAAAACTAGAGAAATAGGATATAAATTAGGTAAACTTTTGAAAGAAGGTAGTGTTATCTGTTTAGTAGGAGATTTAGGGGCTGGGAAAACTACAATGACACAAAGCTTAGCAGATTCATTAGGTATAAAAGATTATATAACAAGTCCAACTTTTACTATAATAAATGAATATGAAGGCAAAATATCTTTGTATCATTTTGATGTTTACAGAATAGGTAGCAGTGATGAAATGTATGATATTGGATATGATGAATATATAAATTCAAAGGGAATTTGCATAATCGAATGGGCTAATCTAATAGAAGATATACTTCCAGAGGAATATTTAAATATAGAATTAAAGTATAAAGATGATGGAAGAGAAATGATATTAACTCCAAAAGGAGATTTTTACAAAGAAATAGTTGAGGAGTTGACTAAATAATGAAAATACTAGGTATGGATACATCTTCTATGGCAGCAAGTGTATCAGTTGTAGAAGATGATAACTTAATATGTGAGTTTACAGTGAACAACAAGAAAACTCATTCGCAAAAACTTATGCCAATGATAGAAAGTATGTTGAACATGAGTGATTTAAGTATAAAAGATATGGATTTATTAGCTGTATGTATAGGGCCTGGGTCATTTACAGGTCTTAGAATAGGTATGGCCACAGTAAAAGCTATGGCTCATGTAAATAATATACCAATAATAGCAGTGAATTCTTTAGAATCTCTAGCAAATAACATGAATCTATGTGATAGGAAGATATGTTGTATATTAGATGCGCAGAAGAATCAAGTCTATTCAGCTAAATATAAACTTGAAAATGGAGAGCTAATAGAATTAGAGGGTGTTAATGTTGTGGAATTTGATACTTTATTAGAGGAAATAGTATCAAGTGATGAAGAATTTATAGTAGTTGGAGAAGCGGTATATAAGTATAAAGATAAGTTAGAAAATATAAAAAATGTAAAAATACCATCACCAGCTAATAATGTATCTAATGCAGGAAGCTTATGCTCTTTGGCATTAAGTAAATATAATAAAAATATAGATGTACATACTTGTTATACAATAAATCCTATGTATATCAGAAAATCTCAAGCTGAGGTACAATACGATGAAAAAATGAAGAGGCTAAATGATGAAAGATAATACAAAACTAATAGTAGATGATATAAAAATAGAAGAAATGACTATTAAAGATATAGATGAAGTTTTTGAAGTAGAAAAAAATTGTTTTGAAGATTATTGGTCAAAAGAATCTTTTAGAAAAGAGTTATCTAATGAAGTAGCAAGGTATATAGTAGCTAAACTAGATGGAAAAGTTGTTGGATACGTGGGAATTTGGCTTATACTTGATTAAAAAATAGCTACGCACACTCGTGACTTTAGTCGTGAGTTAGTAGCTAAAGTAGTCAGCATATAGGGAAACTTATATGTAGAGATAGGAAAGAACCTATCCAATACTACTTGAATTGCTGGAAACCCCTAAAGCTAACTAAACTAAAACATAAGGATGAAATAAACCTAAGTGTGAAAGTTACGAAAGTAGAAAAAATTGGTTAGATGGTATAAGGTTAAACCCTAAGTACTTTAAAATGGGCAATCAGCAGGTAAGCTCCGAATAGGAGAAACTTCAACGACTATTCCTCTTGAGGGAAGTACACTACAAGCTATTGGTAGTGGAAGTGGGTAGACCTTAACGGATAATGCCGAAGGATAAGATATAGTCTGTGCTTGCATGAAAATGTAAGAAGTTCATAAGAGAACTGCATAGGTAGTAGCGAACTTATGTGAACGACAACCTCAAAAATGATAAAAGTTAAGGGCTTACAGTTCTTATATATGTTAT
The DNA here is from genome assembly GCF_056688945.1 of Clostridioides sp. LIBA-7602. NCBI lineage: Bacteria > Bacillati > Bacillota > Clostridia > Peptostreptococcales > Peptostreptococcaceae > Clostridioides > Clostridioides sp. LIBA-7602. The sequence goes on from NZ_CP196991.1 coordinate 207,712, forward strand.
TTAAAAAATAAATATGAAAACCTTCAAAATACTTGTTTTAAATGTTAATATTATGATGGGTGATGAATAATCAGAAAAAACAAGTAAAGTGAGGTGATAGTAGTGGAAAAGTCATATAAGTTTAGAATGTATCCAAATAAAAAACAGCAAGAGTTAATTAATAAAACTTTTGGATGTTGTAGATTTGTATATAATAAATATCTTGCTAAAAAAATAGAAGTTTATGAAAACGATAAAGACATTTTTACTTATAAACAGTGTAGTTCTGATTTGACCAATTTAAAAAAGGAATTAGAGTGGCTTAAAGAACCTGACAAATTTTCACTACAAAACACCTTAAAAGATTTAGAAAACGCATATAAAAAATTCTTTAAAGAAAATGCAGGATTTCCTAAATTTAAATCAAAGAAAACTAATAGGTTTTCATATAGAACTAACTTTACAAATGAAAATATTATGCACCTTGGTCAATATATAAAATTACCTAAACTTGGTATGATCAAAGTAAGGGATAAACAAGTACCTCAAGGGAGAATACTTAATGCTACAGTATCCAAAGAACCAAGTGGTAAATATTATGTATCATTATGTTGTACTGATATAGATATTAAAGCATTTGAAAATACTAATAGTCAGATAGGTTTAGATTTAGGAATTAAAGAATTTTGTATCTCAAGTTGTGGAGAATTTATAGAAAATCCTAAGTATCTTCAGAAGTCATTAAACAAACTTGCAAAATTACAAAGAGAATTATCAAGAAAAACAATTGGTAGTTTAAATAGAAATAAAGCAAGGTTAAAAGTTGCAAGACTTCAAGAACATATAGCTAATTGTCGAGAGGATTTTCTACAAAAACTATCTACTAAATTAATACGAGAGAATGATATTATTTGCATAGAGGATTTACAAGTAAAGAATATGACTAAAAATCATAAACTATCTCGCTCTATTTCTGATGTGTCATGGTCAGAATTTGTCCGTCAATTAGAATACAAGGCTAATTGGTATGGTAGACAAATTGTAAAAGTAGGTAAATTCTTTGCAAGTTCACAAATATGTAATAAATGTGGGTACAAAAACGAGGAAATGAAGAATTTAAATATAAGAGAATGGATTTGTCCTTGTTGTAATGTAACTCACAATAGAGATATAAATGCAAGTATAAATATACTAAAAGAAGGACTAAGACTAATGACAGTTTAAAATAAATAACTTATGTAAGAACCGTAGGAACTACGGGGATAGCTTGTGGAGAATTGGTAAGACATATTTTAGTATGCAAAATTCTATGAAGCAGGAACCCTGTGACTTTAGTCATGGGAGGTTCAGGAGGGGCATATAAATAATGTGGCTGTTCATAGTGACTATAGAGGCAAAAAAATAGGAGATAAGTTAATAAAAGGTATAGTTGATTTATGCAAAGATAATAATATTGCATCTATGACACTAGAAGTTAGAGCATCAAATAAAATAGCACAAAATTTATATAGAAAATATGGATTTAAAATGGGTGGAATAAGAAAAGAATACTACAGTGATAATAAAGAAGATGCAATTATAATGTGGAACCAATTAAAAGAGGTGTAGAGTTTATGAGTGATATAATAACATTAGCTATAGAAAGTAGTTGTGATGAAACAGCTGCATCAGTTTTAAAAAATGGTAGAGACGTACTTTCAAACATAATCTCTACTCAAATAGAGACACATAAAAAATTTGGTGGTGTAGTTCCAGAGGTAGCTTCAAGAAAACATGTGGAAAATATTGATATAGTTGTTCAGGAAGCTTTAGATAAAGCAAATGTAGGATTTAATGACATAGACCATATTGCAGTTACATATGGACCTGGTCTAGTAGGAGCCTTGCTAGTAGGCTTATCTTATGCTAAAGCACTTGCATATACTTTGAATATACCACTTGTAGGAGTAAATCATATAGAAGGTCATCTAAGTGCAAATTATATAGAGCACAAGGATTTGAAACCTCCTTTTATAACATTAATAGTATCTGGAGGTCATACTCACTTGGTTGAAGTCAAAGACTATGGTAAGTATGAAATTTTAGGAAAAACTAGAGATGATGCATCTGGAGAGGCATTTGATAAGATTTCAAGAGCAATGAATTTAGGTTATCCAGGAGGTCCAATTATTGATAATCTCGCTAAAAAAGGAAATAAACATGCTATAGAATTTCCAAGAGCTTATTTAGAAGAAGATAGCTACGACTTTAGTTTTAGTGGATTAAAATCTTCTGTATTAAATTATCTAAATGGAAAAAGAATGAAGAATGAAGAAATAATAGTTGAAGATGTAGCAGCATCTTTTCAAGAAGCTGTAGTAGAAGTTTTATCGACTAAAGCACTAAAAGCAGCAAAAGATAAAGGCTATGATATTATAACCCTTTCTGGTGGAGTTGCTTCCAATTCGGGTCTAAGAGCTAAAATAACAGAGCTTGCAAAAAATAGTGGGATAATTGTTAAATATCCTCCTCTAATTTTATGCACAGATAATGCAGCTATGATAGGGTGTGCAGGATATTATAATTTTATAAATGGTAAAACACATGATATGAGTTTGAATGCAGTTCCAAATTTAAAGATAAATCAGTAATATAAACTAAATTTATAAGTATATTAAGGATTTGTTTCAAAAAAGTAACTAGAAGTAAAATTGAATATAATAAAAATAAATATAGTATATATTAAAACTTGAAGTAAAACTATGTATAACATTTATATTCTAATGAATTGCAACGTGTTTAGAATATAAAGGTCATCTTTAGTCTGAATTTGCTTCAAGTTTATTTTTTTGTAGAAAGATTATTTTAAAAAGTGGGTAATGTACCCTTTTTTTCTCCTATTAAAAAGTCTTATACTAATTATAGAAAGATTAAGGAGGGGAAGAAATGAGTCAAAGTAAAGAAGACAAGATAAGAAGTATTTTAGAAGCAAAAAATATTAAGGCAAATTTTCAAGATAAAGAAAATTTAGATGAATTTAGTGAAAAAAAGGCAAGTAAAAGAGCTGATGATTTATTAAATGTATATTATAATACATTATCTACAGCTGATATGGAATTTCCATATTGGTATAATAGAGAATATAGAAAATCAGATGGTGATATACCTGTAGTTAGAAGAGCTAAGGCTCTTAAATCTGCTTTTTCTCATATGACACCAAATATAATACCAGGCGAGAAAATAGTAATGCAAAAAACACGCCACTATAGAGGGTCATTCCCAATGCCTTGGGTAAGTGAAAGTTTCTTCGTAGCTCAAGGTGAACAAATGAAGGAAGAAGCAAATAAGTTGGCTAGTAATACAGCAGATGAACTTACAAAATTTGGTTCTGGTGGGGGAAATGTAACTGAAAGTTTTGGAAATGTTGTTTCAATAGCTGGTAAGTTTGGAATGAGAAAAGAAGAAGTACCTGTACTTGTAAAAATGGCTAAAGAATGGGTTGGAAGATCAGTTGAAGATGTAGGTTTTCATTATGAGAAAATGATGCCAGATTATGATTTAAAAGAAAAATTAATGAGTACGCTTATTTGTATGTTTGATTCAGGATATACACTTCCTCAAGGTAGAGAAGTTATAAATTATTTTTATCCTTTGAATTATGGATTAGATGGAATCATAGAAATGGCAAAAGAATGTAAGAAAGCAGTTGCAGGAAACGCATCTGGAGATGGACTTATTGGAATGGACCGTCTATATTTCTATGAAGCAGTTGTTCAAGTTATTGAAGGATTACAAACTTGGATTTTAAATTATGCAAAACATGCAAAATATTTAGAGAGTATAGAAAAAGATTTGGAAGCTAAAAAAGAATATTCAGATTTAGTGGAAATATTAGAACATATTGCACACAAACAACCTCGTACATTTAGGGAAGCGCTTCAATTGACTTATACAATTCATATAGCATCAGTAAACGAAGATGCTATATCTGGTATGTCTATAGGTCGTTTTGGTCAAATCTTATATCCTTGGTATGAGCAAGATATAGAAAAAGGAATAATTACAAAAGAAGAAGTAATTGAATTATTAGAACTTTATAGAATAAAGATTACTTGTATTGACTGTTTTGCTTCAGCAGGTGTAAATGGAGGAGTATTATCAGGAAATACATTTAATACATTATCTATAGGTGGATTAAGAGAAGATGGTTCTACAGGAGCAAATGAATTAGAAGAATTACTATTAGAAGCAAGTATGAGATGTAGAACTCCTCAACCTAGTTTAACTATGTTGTACGATGAAAAACTTCCAGAAGATTTCCTAATGAAAGCTGTTGAATGTACAAAGCTTGGTTCTGGTTATCCAGCATGGGTAAACAACTCAAATGGAACAACTTTTATGATGAGACAATTTGCTGATGAAGGTATGACTGTTGAAGAAGCTAGAGCTTTTGCATTAGGTGGATGTCTAGAAACATCTCCAGGATGTTGGAAACAGTTAACTTTAAATGGAAAAACATATTCTATAGCAGGTGGAGCAGGGCAAACAGCTGGTTCTGGAGTACATTTTTTAGCTAATCCTAAAATATTAGAACTTGTTCTTATGAATGGTAAAGACCATCGTATGAATGTACAAGTATTTGAACCTCATAATAAACCTCTAGATACATATGAAGAGGTTGTAGAAGTATTTAAAGATTATTATAAACAAGCAATAAATGTTCTTGAAAGAGCAAATAATATTGAGCTAGATATATGGAGAAAGTTTGATACCTCTGTAATAAATTCACTATTAAAGCCAGATTGTTTAGACAAAGGTCAACATATAGGAAATATGGGATATCGTTATAATGCAACATTAAATGTAGAGACTTGCGGTACTGTTACTATGGTTAATTCATTTGCAGCACTTAAAAAACTTGTATATGATGACAAATCTTTTACACTTGAAGAAATGAAAGAGGCTATTTTGAATAACTTTGGATTTAAAGATGCTTTAGAAGTTGGAAATTATTCTATGGCAGACCAAGTAAAAGTAGATGAAACTGGTAAATATGATGCTATTTACAAGGCCTGTCTTGATGCACCTAAATATGGAAATAATGATTTATATGCAGATAGCATTCTTAAAAACTATGAAATATGGTTAGCAAAAGTATGTGAAGAAGCACAATCTTTATATGCTAAAAAGATGTACCCTTGTCAAATATCTGTTTCTACACACGGTCCACAAGGAGCTGCTACTTTAGCTACTCCAGATGGTAGATTAAGTGGGACAACATATTCAGATGGTTCAGTTTCTGCATATGCAGGAACTGATAAAAATGGTGTTTATGCATTATTTGAGTCTGCAACTATTTGGGACCAAGCGGTAGTTCAAAATTCTCAAATGAATTTAAAACTTCACCCAACAACTATTAAAGGACAACAAGGTACTAAAAAATTATTAGACTTAACAAGAAGTTACTTAAGAAAAGGTGGCTTCCATATACAATACAATGTTGTGGATTCAAAAACATTAAAAGAGGCACAGAAAAATCCTGATAATTATCGTCAATTAATGGTGCGTGTTGCTGGATTCACTCAATACTGGTGTGAATTAGGAAAACCAATACAGGACGAAGTAATTGCTAGAACAGAGTATGAAGGGGTGTAAAATATGAAAAAACATAGTGATTGTATGAATTTTTGTGCAGTAGATGCTACTAAAGGAATTTGTAGATTATCAAAACAAATGCTTAACTTAGATGATGAAGCTTGTGAAGAAATAAAAACAATGCCAAAATGTAAAAATTGTAAAAATTTTATTGATGTTAATGATGAAGGTATAGGCAAATGTGTTGGTCTTGAAAGGGAAGACTGGGTATATTCAACATTAAATGCAATTACTTGTGAAGGACATACGTTTAATGAGTAGTCAAAATCAACTAGAAGGCATGATTTTTGATGTACAAAGCTTTTCAGTCCATGATGGACCAGGTTGCAGAACAACAGTATTTTTAAATGGATGTCCACTTAGTTGTAAATGGTGTGCAAATCCTGAAAGTTGGACTGTAAGACCACATATGATGTTTAGTGAGTTATCTTGTAAATATGAAGATGGGTGTACTGTATGCCATGGCAAATGTAAAAAAGGTGCATTGAGTTTTAATCTTGATAATAAGCCAACCATAGATTGGAACATATGTAAAGACTGTGAAAGTTTTGAATGTGTCAACTCATGTTATTATAATGCGTTTAAGCTATGTGCAAAACCTTATACTGTAGATGAGCTTATAAGAGTAATTAAACGTGATTCTAACAACTGGAGAAGTAATGGAGGAGTAACATTTAGTGGGGGAGAGCCACTACTTCAACATGAATTTTTACATGAAGTATTATTGAAATGTCATGAGATAAATGTGCACACTGCTATTGAGACAAGTGCATGTGTTTCCAATGAAGTTTTTAATAAAATATTTAAAGATATTGATTTTGCATTTATTGATATAAAGCATATGGATAGAGAAAAACACAAAGAGCAAACTGGTGTGTATAATGATTTAATATTGGAAAACGTATCAAATCTTGCTAACTCTGACTGGAAAGGAAGATTGGTACTTAGAGTGCCAGTCATAGGAGGATTTAATGATGGTACTGAAAATATAAGTGATATTATATCTTTTATGCACAAAAATAATTTGGTAGAGATTAACTTGTTACCATTTCATAGGCTAGGAGAATCAAAGTGGATTCAATTAGGCAAGGAGTATGAGTATTCTGATAAGGGAGATGTTGATGAAGAGCATCTTGAAGAATTACAAGATATATTTTTGGATAATGGTATAGCTTGTTATGTTGGTCATGAGACAGCTTTTTAAAAGTAAATGCCATAAATTTTAATTAAAAAGGATGTCACACTAAAAGTTAGAGTGACATCCTTTTTTGTGTAAAAATAATCAAGTAAAGTTTTATATATTACTTAATATCCATAAAGATTGCTTCAAATTTATACCTAAATATCTATTTTGTATAGCTTAAATTATGACTAGAACACCTATTATGTTTACTTTATAGTAGTAGAAGCCTTATGGTAAAATATTACTATGAAAAAATTTAATATAATCTGTATTAGAAACAACCAAAAATAATAATTAGGAGGAAGATATCTATATGAACAAATTATGGAACAACTTTTTTATTAAGAACAAAGACAAAAAAGTACGTTCAGGGTGGATTATTATAGCCGTTATGGCTACCTTTTACATACTTCAGTATTATTCAAGTTCTATACTTATACAAATATTACGAAAAATTTTGATTGCTACAGGTGATATTAATCCAAAAACAAACTATTTTTCGGAATATGCTAATTGGCTAAATGATGTTTGTTTACCAATTGTATTTCAAATTCTAACAGATGCTCTTATGATTATTATTCCAATAATTGTATGGAGATTTATTATGAAACATCCTATTAGTGAAATGGGATTACATTCTTATAGGGTTAAGAAAAAAGAAGGATATGTGGGAATGTTGTTAGGAATAGTCAATTGTACAATAGTTTTTATTATAACAATAACAATTGGTGGAGGGCATGTTGTTTCATGGGTACCAAAACTTTCACTTTTAACAGTTTCCTGGATAGCTGTCTTTATTGTAGTTGCTTTTGCAGAAGAAATTTTAAATCGTGGTTTTTTAATGGCAGTTTTACGGAGATGTAACAATATTTATTTTATAATGATTGTTCCATCTGTTGTTTTTGGATTGATTCATATATCAAATCCTGATGTTACATTTTTATCTATAGTTAATATTATAATTGTTGGAATCCTTTTCTCATATATGTTTATAAAATCCTCAAATATATGGATGTGTATAGGCTATCATTTTACATGGAATGTATTCCAAGGAATTATATATGGTATGCCTGTTAGTGGACTTCAAGTCCCAGGGATTATAACTACACAAATTACTAATAGTAATCTATTAAATGGTGGTATGTTTGGTATTGAAGGTGGGATTTTGACTACTTTTATTAACATACTTAGTTTTATATTTGTATGGTATTACTATAGAGATTCTAAGTATGATTTTATTAGTAATAAAGTAAATATGCACAATATCAAGAATTAGTTAATTAGTATAAATTTTAAAATAAATCAATACTATTACAGGTAAATTATGTTATTTGGTAGAGATGATACTAATAAAGGTGTGTATGGATTTACACATTAGTAGTATTTCTTTATAACACAGTCAATTTGAAAATATTTATATAAAATAATACCTTATATTCAAGTAAAATAAAGAATAGCAACTAATAAGACATAAATAGTTGTTATTCTTTTTATTTGTCTATTAGCTTAATATAAACTTTTTTTACATATCTTTAAGTGACTAATTTTATAGAAATTATAAATAAAAGGTACAAAAGTATATAGTTTATTTATAGATGTCTGTTTTTTACAAGATTAAATGTATATTATATGATATAATCGACTCAATTATTTCAATAAGACTTATATTTTTTTATTTATACCATATTTTATTGAAATCTACATAGTTTAATTTTACTTATACAATATAAATAAAATATACATATATCAAGGAGGTAATATGAAATTTTTAAATGCTTTAATAGTGGTTGAAGATATTGAGAAATCAAAAAAGTTTTATTATGATGTTTTAGGATTAAAGGTAATCTGTGATTTTGGAGAAAATGTTGTATTAGAAGGTGATATATCATTACAAGAAAAAAAACTTTGGTTAGAGTTTATTAATAAGAGTGACAATGAAGTTAAATTCAAAGGAAATGATGCTGAGTTATATTTTGAGGAAGAATATTTTGATACTTTTGTTGAAAGATTGAGTACAATGAAAGATATAGATTATGTTCATCTGGCTGTAGAACATAGTTGGGGTCAAAGAGCAATTAGATTTTATGATTTAGATAAGCATATTATTGAGGTTGGGGAAACTATGTCATCTGTGTGTAGACGTTTTTTAGATAGTGGACTTTCAATGGATGAGGTAGCCAAAAGAATGGATGTAACTGTTGAATATATTGAATCAGTTTTAAACTAGGCATAGATTATATTAAAATAAAGGCGTCAGCTAATCTATGCTTTCGCCTTTATTTATTACTTTTCATAATGAGTTTATAAAATGTTATTGAATTTTTTCTCCAGAAATATATAATTTTGAATCTTCTGATTTATCTTCATACTCAATACCCTTATTTTTTTTCATAATTATGTATAGAGGTGCTATTAATAACATTGCTCCTAATCCTATTAAAACTCTATTTTGAGTTATAGGTTTTGCCATATCTTCTGCCCAAGCTTGCTGTAGCAACCATAAGCTACCTAAAATAGCTACTGTTGGTATAACAGGTCCAAATGGAATCTTAAAAGAAGCTTGAATGTCTGTTCTTTTTCTTAAAACTATTACTGATAAACAAGTTGGTATATACTGAGCAAATCTTGCAATTACACTCATTACTGCAAGCTGTTCAAAACTTCCAGTCAGTACAAGTGGTATACAACAAATTAAAGATATTATTATTGCTACATATGGAGCATCATATTTATTTGTTTTTCCTATAAATGCTGGAAGAGAACCTTCTTCTGCTAGAGAAGAACCACATTTAGGAGTTACTATTGAAGAACCTATATTTATTCCAAATATAGAGATTAATGTTGCTACAGATATAAAGACCTTACCATAGTTACCTAAAAATACACTTGAAGCATCTGCAATTGGAATACTATTTTCAAATAGTTTATCTCCAAGTATACCCATACAGACAACTTGAATTAAAATATAAATTATTGCACATATAAATATAGTAGTTATTAAGGCAATTGGAAGATTCTTTTTGGGATTTTCCATCTCTCCACTTGCTACAATAAATGATTCAAATCCAGTAAATGCGTAAAATACCAATATGATAGCTGGTCCTACACTAGAGTTAACTACATTACCAGAAGGGACAATATTTCCAAATTTTATAAAGAATATTCCGACTATTACAAAAACTATTAATGGTACTAATTTAGCTATAGTTATTACGTTATTCATTATCTTTGTGCTTTTAATTCCAAATAAGCTATTTATAGAAAGTAGTGTTACTAGCAATGCTGCTATATAGCCCTTGTATTCAGTTGCAGCTTCTGGCCAAAATGAACCTAAAGCTGTTGCAAATCCTACTGCTAGAGTAGACCATGATATAATTCTTATAACCCAAGACATGGTACCAACTTCAAAACCTATAAAATCTCCAAAAGCTTTTTTGGAATATAGATATGCACCTCCATTTTTATCAAACATACTTCCAACTTCTGCAAAACATAAAAGTATTGATAGAACTAGAATTGTAGCAAAAATATATATAAATATACTGTTTTGACTTGCTAGATTATAAACTTTACCTGGTAGTAAGAATATACCTGAACCTATTATACTATTAATTCCTAATAATATCATACTAAATAACCCTAATTTTTTAGCTTTTTCCATATTAATTTATCTCCTATTCTTTTATTAATTATCGCACTAATTAAAATATAAAGTATTCATTACATGCATCATAACACCTATTGGTAGACAATCCTCATCTATATTGAAGCTAGAGGTATGCAGAGGTGAAGTTAACCCCTTTTTCTCACTTTTACATCCTAAGTGAAAGAATGCTCCTTTGCAATGTTCTGTGTAAAAAGAAAAATCTTCCCCACCTAAAGAAGGGTTTGGTCTCAATATAAATTTTTCCTCTCCAAGTAATTTTTTAGTACTTGAGATAACAGTGTCTACTAATTCTTTTTCATTTATAACAGCGGGATAATTTTCATCACTTACATGCAATGTCCCAATACAGCCAAATGCAGAAGCCGTATCTTCAACAATTTTAGATATCTTATCAATCATAAAGTTTCTCGTTTTGCTATTTAAAGTTCTTAAAGTACCTTCTAGTTTTACATCTTCACATATTACATTGTGTGCATCTCCACCATATATTTTACCTATAGTTAAAACAGCAGCATTATTTGGTTCTAAGTTTCTACTTATTATAGTTTGTAATGATGTAACAATTTGTGAAGCTGTAACTATTGCGTCAATACCATTTTCAGGATATGCACCATGAGCTCTTTTACCCTTGACATTTATTTTTATAGTGTCAACACTAGCATTTAATGTATCATATTTTGTTTCAATAAATCCTGTTTCAATATGTGGCATAACATGAAGCCCAAATATATAATCAGCTTTAGGATTTTCTAAACATCCATCTTCAACTAAGAATTTTGCTCCTCCAAAACCTTCCTCTGCTGGCTGAAATAAGAACTTTACATTTACATTTAATTTATCTTTTATTGAATGTAAAACTTTACATGCTCCAAGTAGCATAGTTGTATGTGCATCATGACCACAAGCATGCATTTTTCCAGAATGTATTGATTTATAAGGTATATTATTTTCTTCTTCTATAGGAAGGGCATCCATATCCGCTCTTATACAAATAGTTTTATCTGCATTTTCTTTTAAAATATATGCCATAATCCCATTGTGTTTTGTAAATTCCATATAATCAATTCCTATTTCTTTTAAGTAAGAAATGGCTTTTTGTTTGGTAAGGTTTTCTTCAAGAGCTAATTCTGGAATTTTGTGCAATTCTCTTCTTACATTTATTAGCCAAGGTTTTATAGAATTACAACTTTCTATTACAAAATCTTTTCCCAGTTCTTTATTTTGATATTCTAATTTTAAAGCCTGTTGCATTTTTATTCCTCCAATTACTTTTTATTGTTTGGTTAATATAGTAGCAATTATTATGCCATAATTTTTAACGAATAAAATTTGTTTTTTATAAGAATTTTGAATTAAAATAATCATTTGTTTGTTGGCAAAATATAAAAAATGATTATTTTATTGCAGTTTTCGGAAAAAAATATTGTTCTAGATAAGAATAATCTTATATATTAATCTATATAAAGATAATAGGAATTATTAAATTTATCCTATTCCTATTAATTCCTATTAATTACATGCAAAATAATGTACTATATTTACATATCTGCAAAATAAAAAATCTATTGAGGAAGCGTCTTGCACCTGAATAGATTTCTTTGTTTAATATATTATAAATTTATAAACTTTCATATTTTAATTTATTGTAAAAGTCTTCTCCTTGTTGAGTTATTTTACTTCCATATCTGCCTGAACCACAAATTATAAGTTCTTCTTTTTTTAGATATTCAAATATTTTTTTAATTTTACCTTCTGTAATTTGGATATTTTTATCTAGTAATGTCTTTAAAATTAATCCTCTACCAATTCCAACATCTGATTCCTTATTTAAAATTAATATCTCGAGTATATTTAATATATCATTCTTATTATATTTTAATTTCAATGATGAATTTTTGTTATCTAAAGTTCTTAAATTTGGGGGTAAATCTTTTTCTAATATAATATTATCACACATAATATTTAAATAAGATGTTACATTTTGAAGTTCCCTTATATTGCCTTTCCACTTATAGTTTTGTATAAGTTTTTTCGCCTCTGGTGTAATTACTAATTTCTTGTTAATTAAATCTTCCATAATAATTAATATATCTTCTTTTCTTTCTCTTAGAGGAGGGATATTTATTGGTATTGTATTTAATCTATAATATAAATCCTCCCTAAACTGCCTCTTATCAATCATTTGTTCTAAGTTCTTGTTTGTAGCAGATATGATTCTAACATCTATATTAATTACATTGTGAGAACCAACTGGCATTATTTGTTTTTCTTGAAGAACTCGAAGTAGTTTTGTTTGTAATTCTAAGGGCATATCGCCTATTTCATCTAAGAAAATTGTCCCGTTATTAGCAAGTTCGAATAGTCCTTGCTTTCCATCTTTTAGACCACCAGTAAAAGTTCCCTTATCATATCCAAATAACTGACTTTCTAGTAAATTCTCAGGAACAGCTGCACAATTTACTGCTATAAAGGGCTGATTTTTTCTATTTGAATTATTATGTATAGATTGAGCTATTAGTTCTTTACCAGTTCCACTTTCGCCTCTAATAAGTATACTTAAATCAGATTTAGAAACCTTCTTAGCTAATTCGATGCATTCAATCATCTTGGAGCTATTTGTTTTTATATCCTTAAATGTGTATTTTGCTATTTGTCCTTTTTCTCTTAACTTCTTAGTGAGATTTTGTTCTAGTTTTTTTATGTATGTTATTTCTTGTAAACTATAGTATGTACCCATTTTTTCATCTCTATTGTATATATTTTTTTTATTTACATTTATATATTTTTTATTGAATATAATAACTTTGTCTAGTATCTCTTGTTCATTCAATAAAACTTTTAAACTATCTATAAATATTTCCTCAATGTGTTTTCCATATATATCTTCTTTTATGTCTAAAATATCTTTTACCTTACTATTATATGTATTTATTTCACCATCTTTTGAAGTAAATAGTATACCATCCTTTGATAAGTTTAATATTGTATCTAATTCTTCTATTTTTAAGAATAGTTCCTTATATTTATCTTTTATACCAGTATCTAAACTTATTATCTCTTCTGAATATTTAACTAGATTAGATTGTATTTCTTTTGAATCAATTTGTAATAAGTTTATTATTTCTATAAAAGTGGATATATCTATATATCTATGACCCAAGTCAAATATATCTGAGATAAAGCTAGGCACTTTTTCTGGAACTCCTGGAGTTATAGCTATCTTTATATCCTTATAGTTATTGTCATTCATATATGGAATTGGTCTGATATTAGTTACTCCAATTTTATAAAACAAACTTATGGTTTCTAGAGTAGTTTCATCAGAATCGTTTACGATTAGAGCATTTGTACCTTGTGGTAAAGATAATAAATTATATATTTTATCTTCCTTAAAAGTTCTTCTTATAACAATAACTTTTTTCTTATCTAATATATTATTTATAATTTTATCTAATCTTTCTACTGACATTACTAGTATCACATCATCATTTATAATATCATTATCATTTATTTCATCTATAAAGTATCTGTTAATATTTATATAATCTCCAAAAACTAATTTCAAATTATTTTCTAAAAAATCTATTAAATCTTTTCTACTATCATTTACCAATGCCACTGATTTTTTCATTAACTTCTCCTTATATAATAAATAGTCTCTAACAAAAAGGTTGTATAGAGCTATATGATTCTGGTAATTTAAATTTATCAAATAAAAAAGAAAGTGTCTATCCATGACTTTATAAAAGTCGCCTTAAGACACTTTCTTTCTTATAATTAAATCTTGTCACCAAATCCCCCTAATTGTTGCTTAAAATTCAAACTGTATGTATATTTTTCATTTCTATTCGATTAAATTATAATATACACCTAAAAAATTTATTTTAATAAATTCTATTGATAAAATAATTTCATAAATATAGAATTGTATTAAAATAAATAATATATGAAAATATATATGTATAAGTTTATTCTGCGTGAGTAGAATAAATTTGTCAAGACTAATTTAACAGTAATAGCATCTTTTATTAAAAATAATATAAATTAAAATATTTTATACAATATACTATAAAGGAGAACTTTGATTAAAAAATAGCTACGCACACTCGTGACTTTAGTCGTGAGTTAGTAGCTAAAGTAGTCAGCATATAGGGAAACTTATATGTAGAGATAGGAAAGAACCTATCCAATACTACTTGAATTGCTGGAAACCCCTAAAGCTAACTAAACTAAAACATAAGGATGAAATAAACCTAAGTGTGAAAGTTACGAAAGTAGAAAAAATTGGTTAGATGGTATAAGGTTAAACCCTAAGTACTTTAAAATGGGCAATCAGCAGGTAAGCTCCGAATAGGAGAAACTTCAACGACTATTCCTCTTGAGGGAAGTACACTACAAGCTATTGGTAGTGGAAGTGGGTAGACCTTAACGGATAATGCCGAAGGATAAGATATAGTCTGTGCTTGCATGAAAGTGTAAGAAGTTCATAAGAGAACTGCATAGGTAGTAGCGAACTTATGTGAACGACAACCTCAAAATGATAAAACTTAGGACTTACGGTTCTTACATACGTTATTTAAAAATAAATATAAAAACCTTTAAAATACTTGTTTAAAAAAATTTACCTTGTTAATATTAGGATGGGTGAGTAAAAATTGAAGTAGCTCAGATATGTATATTTAGTACAATACCATATAGTATGGTGTGTAAAATATAGACATCCAGTATTACATAATCATAAAAAACAAGTAAAGTGAGGTGATAGTAGTGGAAAAAGCATATAAGTTTAGAATATATCCAAATAAAAAACAGCAAGAGCTAATTAACAAAACTTTTGGATGTTGTAGATTTGTATATAATAAATATCTTGCTAAAAAAATAGAAGTTTATGAAAATAATAAAGAAACTTTTACTTATAAACAGTGTAGTTCTGATTTGACCAATTTAAAAAGAGAATTAAAGTGGCTTAAAGAACCTGATAAATTTTCACTACAAAACACCTTAAAAGATTTAGAAAACGCATATAAAAAATTCTTTAAAGAAAATACAGGATTTCCTAAATTTAAATCAAAGAAAACTAATAGATTTTCATATAGAACTAACTTTACAAATGGAAATATTATGTACTTTAGTCAATATATAAAATTACCTAAACTTGGTATGGTTAAAGTAAGGGATAAACAAGTACCTCAAGGAAGAATACTTAATGCTACTATATCCAAAGAGCCAAGTGGAAAATATTATGTATCATTATGTTGTACTGATATAGATATTGAAGCATTTGAAAATACTAATAATCAGATAGGTTTAGATTTAGGAGTTAAAGAATTTTGTATCTCAAGTTGTGGAGACTTTATAGAAAATCCTAAGTATCTTCAGAAGTCATTAAACAAACTTGCTAAATTACAAAGAGAATTATCAAGAAAAACAATTGGTAGTTTAAATAGAAATAAAGCAAGGTTAAAAGTTGCAAGACTTCAAGAACATATAGCTAATCAAAGGAAGGATTTTCTACAAAAACTATCTACCAAATTAATACGAGAGAATGATATTATTTGCATAGAGGATTTACAAGTAAAGAATATGACTAGAAATCGTAAATTATCTCTTTCTATTTCTGATGTGTCATGGTCAGAATTTATTCGTCAATTAGAATACAAGGCTAATTGGTATGGTAGACAAATTGTAAAGGTAGGTAAATTCTTTGCAAGTTCACAAATATGCAATAAATGTGGGTACAAAAACGAGGAAGTTAAGAATTTAAGTATAAGAGAATGGGTTTGTCCTTGTTGTAATGCAACTCATGATAGAGATATAAATGCAAGTATAAATATATTAAAAGAAGGATTAAGACTAATAACAGTTTAAAATAAATAACTTATGTAAGAACCGTAGGAACTACGGGGATAGCCTGTGGAGAGTTTGTAAGACATATTTTAGTATGCAAAATTCTATGAAGCAGGAACCCTGTGACTTTAGTCATGGGAGGTTCAGGAAAGCAGAAAAAACAAGCATATACCCGATTATCAAAAATAATTTAAATCAAGTGTCAATTGTTGAATATAAAAAGGGTCAAAGGTTTGTAGCATCAGATAAAGATTTACAAGAAGTTTTTTTTATAATAGAGGGAGTTGCTTTAGTAGAATGTACTACTAGAGGAGGAAATAAATTTCTTGTTGACATTGTACCTGAAAATGAATTTATAGGTAAAATCAGCTATATATATGAACATAATTTGAAATGTGATATATTTGCCAAGACTAACATAAAATTATTTCGATTTGAAAAACATATATTTGAAGAGTTTTATCTTAAACCAGATTTTATTGCTCTATTTCACAGCAAATGTACAAGAAGGATATATGAGTTGTATAAAACTAGAATGGTAAGAGAGTTATTTTCTTGTACAGAAGTCATTGCATATTGTATTTTAAAAAAACAAGAAAATAATATCTGTAATATAAAAGCTATACGCAATTTTAGTGAAATATATTCAATCAGTAGAAAAAGTAGATATTATTCCCTATTAAAGTTAACTGAGAAAGGGATAATAAAAAAAATAGGTAATACATATGAAATTTTAAATTATGATGAATTACATAGGTTAGCATTTGAAGTAAAAGAGTTTTTGGAAGATGAATAAAGACTTATTATTCAATCAAAATAGTATATAATGGCATTTATAAAAATAGAAATAGTCTCACTGAAAAACAAAAATATTTTAGTTATTTTCAATGAGACTATTTATAAATGTTATATACTTACAAGATATAGTATTATTAATCAATTTCCTTTACTATATTAATAGCCCATTTTTTAGATAAGGCTCTAGGAACACCAAATATAAATTTAACAACTTCTTCACTGTAAGTGAGTAGAACAAGGATAAATATAGGTGCGCCTTTAAATGCGGCTATAAAAGTTAGAGGAATAGAAGCTAGCCACATACATCCTAATTCTAAAAACAGAGCGTATTTAGTATCTCCTCCACTTCTTAAAATACCAATTATGACTAATGTATTAAAGGATTTAAGAGCCATTAGTATACCCATTATGAAGAATATCTTAGTTATATCAGAAGATAAGCTATCAGAAACACTAAACATTTTTAATAATAATGGGATATTCAAAATTAAAATAATTCCAAGTATTAAGCCAGCCAAAAACACCAATATAGAAAATTTCTTAGCATACTCAATAGCTCTCTTAATATGGTCTGCTCCAAGTTCATTTCCAAGCATAATAGATGCACCAGATGCAATACATACAGCCGTCATTATAAAGAAGTTTCCTGTGCTGGTTGCTATTTGACTTGCTGCTATAGCTGATGTACCTGCTCTTGCATATGCGACAGAGTACAGGACAGTTCCAACTGCCCATGCAGAGTCATTTACAAATATAGGAAAGCTTTTTGATGAAAAAGATTTTACAAAAATCTTATCAATAGCTTTTAAATTTTTTAAGCCAAATTTTAATATATAGTCCTTTTTATAAAAATAAACATAAGTAATCATTAAAATTAATTCACATATTCTGGCAATAACAGTTGCTAAGGCTGCTCCTTTTACACCTAATGCAGGGAGACCAAAATTACCAAAGATAAATCCATAATTTAAAATAACATTTGTTACAAGAGCAAAGGCACTACAAATCATACCTAACTTAGGATTTCTAACACCTCTTGAACCTGTACTAAATACTGTACTTATAGCTATTAATGGATAACTAAATACTGCAATACTAAAGTAATCTATACAAAGTTTTACAACTTCTGAATCATAAGAAAATATATGTATAATTGGCTTTGGTGTTAGTAAAGCAGGAATAACAAATATAAAACTTAAGATAATGGCCAATATACAAGTAAGACCTGTAACTTTTCTTATATTGCTGACATCTTTCTTTCCATAAAACTGTGAAATAAAAACTCCAGCTCCTCCTGTAATTCCAGATAGGGACATATTAAAAAGAAAGAAAAATTGGTTTGCAACTCCAACTGAAGCTACAGATACCTCCCCCAAACTACTTATCATAACTGTATCTATTACATTTACAGAAGTAGAAATTAAGTTCTGTATAATAATAGGTATACATAAAGATAACAGTATTTTATAAAATCTTTTATTTTCGTCTTTTAAAGAAAATAGTTCTTGCAAATAATCCTCTCCTTTTTACATAAATTCTTCCCACTCATCATACAGAGAGGCAAGGTTATTTTCTAAATTAATTTTTTCTTGGCTAACTTCCTTAGCTTTATCTGGATTAGAGTATACTTCTTCTTGACATAAAAGTATATCTAATTCTTCAATTTTAAGTTCTAACTTTTCAATTTCTTTTTCTATATTTTGTCTTTTTATTCTATTTTTCTTTTCTACTTCTCTTTGTTCTCTTTCTTTTCTTTTTTCATCTTTTATCTGAGTTCTAGTTTTTTCTTCTTTTTCTTCTATAAGACTCATCTCTTGGATTTGCCTTTTTTTATCGATATAATAGTCATAGTTTCCTAGATATTCAGTAACTCCATTTTCATCTAAAACTAAAATCTTATCAACAACTGTATTTAGAAAATATCTATCATGTGATATTGTAAATATAGTCCCATCATAATTAGTTAATGCCTCTTCAAGAACTTCTTTAGAATCAATGTCTAGATGGTTAGTAGGCTCATCTAATAATAATAAATTTGCATTTGATAGTATAAGTTTAAGTATAGCAACTCTAGCTCTTTCTCCACCACTTAATGTAGAAATCTTCTTAAAAACTTCTTCATCAACAAATAAAAATGCTCCTAACATATTTCTCAAAGTAGTTTGAGTAAGATGATTATTATTTTCCCAAATCTCATCTATTATTGTGTTATCCAAATTAAGAGTTTTTTGCTCCTGATGGAAGTAAGAAACATGGACATTAGTACCAAATTTAATATTACCACTAATAGGTTGTAATTCATTAGTTATTATTTTAAATAATGTAGACTTACCAATGCCATTTGCACCAATAAGAGCAACTTTTTCTCCTCTATATATATCTAAATCCAAGTCTTTAAAAAGTACCCGTTCTCCATAACCCATGGATACATCTCTGATTTGAAGAACATCATTACCACTTTGGACAGATGGAGTAAATTGTATACGAGCTTTTTTTCTATAAGCTTCTGGCTTATCTAGAACATCTACTTTATCCAATGCTTTTTCTTTACTTCTTGCACGTTTTAGATGCTTTTCTCTACCATAAGCTTTAAGTCTTTCTATTGATTCTTCCTGTTTTTTTATTTCTTTTTGCTGGTCTTCAAATTTCTTAAGTTCTAGTTCTTTTTCTACTTTAGATAACTCAACAAATTTAGAGTAGTTACCATTATATACTTTAAGTCTTTTATTGTGAACTTCAAAAATTCTATTTACAGATTGGTCTAGGAAATATCTATCATGAGATATTAACATAACAGTACCCTTATATTGCTTTAAAAATACTTCTAACCATTCTATAGCCTCAGAATCTAAGTGGTTAGTAGGCTCATCAAGTAGCAATAAAGTTGGTTTTTTAAGAAGTAATTTTCCTAAAAGAACTCTAGTCTTTTCACCACCAGAAAGTATACTTATTGGTTTATCCATATCATTTTCACTAAATCCTAATCCTTTTAAAACCCCTTTGGCTTCAGACTTATATCCATATCCATTTAAATCTGAGAATAATTCCAGTTTATGTGAATACTCATCCATTATTTTTTCTAGAATTGAAGAGTTTGTTTTTGTACTTTCTTCAGATATTTTAACCTCCAATTCTCTTAAATAAGATTCCATCTCTATCAAATTTTTAAAAACTTCCAATACTTCTTCCAGAATCGTATTATCCGAATAAAAATTGGTATTTTGTTCTAAATATCCGATTTCACAATCTTTAGAAGTGTAAATATCTCCGCTATCATAACCATAAATTCCTGAAATTATTTTAAATAAAGTAGTTTTCCCAGTACCATTAACCCCAATTATACCAATTTTATCGCCTTCATTTACTGTAAAACTAATATTTTCTAATATAGAATCTATACCAAAACTTTTATTTAAGTTATTACATGACAAAACAATCATAAATTTCTACCTCCTTGAACTATCTAAAATTATAATGTTTTGATATAATATAATCAAGGTTATATGTATTAGTTTTGAAAAAGAAATATTTTATTGTGAATCAAACAAAAAAGAGGACACTTTTAGGAGGTGAAGATGTTGGGAAATAAAAATATATCAATGGCAGTTATAAGAAGGCTCCCAAAATATCATAGATATCTTGGAGACTTATTAGATAGGGATATACAAAGAATATCTTCTAAAGAATTGAGTGATATAATAGGATTTACCGCTTCTCAAATAAGACAAGACCTAAACAACTTTGGCGGCTTTGGACAACAAGGATATGGTTATAACGTAGAGGCTCTTCATACTGAGATAGGTAAAATTCTTGGATTGGATCGACCATACAACGCAGTTCTTGTAGGAGCAGGTAACTTAGGACAAGCCATAGCCAATTATGCAGGATTTAGAAAAGCTGGATTCGAGATAAAAGCTTTATTTGATGCAAATCCTAGAATGATAGGTTTAAAGATAAGAGAATTTGAAGTATTAGATTCAGATACTTTAGAAGACTTTATAAAAAATAATGATATAGATATTGCTGTATTATGTATACCTAAGAATGGAGCACAAGAAGTTATTAATAGAGTTGTAAAAGCTGGAATAAAAGGTGTGTGGAATTTTGCACCATTAGATTTAGAAGTTCCGAAAGGTGTTATAGTTGAAAATGTAAACCTAACAGAAAGCTTATTTACCTTATCATATTTAATGAAAGAAGGAAAGTAGACAACTTAAATATATTAATAATAAGTAGTTATGAAGAGTATTGAGAAAGTCAGAAGATTTAATATTAAATCCTCTGGCTTTTTGAAGTATTAGGATAAAATAAAAATTTAAATAATGTATACAAATAAACAATCTTAGGGAGAGTGATTTTAGTGGAGGAATTATGGAAAAAGGTTATTGAATTTCATGGGCATGAATGTCCAGGGTTGGCTATAGGTTTTAAAGCAGCACTCGCAGCAAGAGAATACTTAGGATGTAAACAATCAGGAGATGAGGAGATTGTATGTATTTCTGAAAATGATGCTTGTGGAATAGATGGTATACAAGTCGTGTTAAGTTGCACAATGGGTAAAGGTAATTTACTACTTAGGATGACTGGAAAATCAGTATATCATTTTTTTAATAGAGAAAACGGAAAATCTATAAGAATATATGTAAAGTCTAAACCATTTGATATGGATAGAGAAGGATATAAAAAATACTTATTAGAAAGTGATTTTGAAGAAATATTTGATATTACAGATACGAAGTTAAGGCTTCCTGAGAAAGCGAGAATATTTAAATCTCTTAAATGTGAAGTATGTGGTGAATTTGCACCTGAACAGTACATAAGAATTCAAGAAGGGAAGAAAGTATGTCTCGATTGTTTTGATAAATATGAAAGGTTTTATGAAGAGGATTAAATTTATATTAAATTGAAAGTATTTAGATGCATATTAATAGTATATTAAGAAGAATCATATAGAGAATATAACAAAATATATAAATTATGATACTTGAATTATGTATAATTAAAAAGAGACTGATTAATATTGATAAAATAAAATCAGTCTCTTTATGAATAACGAATTATTATTCTGGTTGAGGTGCATCTACAGGACAAGCTCCTGCACAAGAACCACAGTCTATACAAGAACCAGCATCTATAACATATGCGTCGTCTCCAGCTGATATACAGCTAACAGGGCATTCAGCCTCACAAGCACCACAGCTTATACAAGCGTCAGTAATTTTATATGCCATTTTGAAATCCTCCCTTTTATATGTATTGTAATTCAATAACATTATAACAAATATTATTGAATATAACAATTAAATTAATTCTACAACAAAAACTTTATTGTGATATTCTTGTTTGAAAGTTTTACAATAAAGTTTAATCTGCTTATATTTTTATTTATCTTAAAGGGATTTATTTTAAAAATAAAATTAAAGTTAAAGAATATGGTATCGATTCTATTTAAAAATGTTATACTCTAAAAAAGTATATATTATCTTAAAATCTATTAATGCAAAGGAGATTTAATATGAAAAATAAATTAGTTTACATATGTATTATGAGTATGGTGTTATTTGTAGTAGGATGTTCTAATAATCCAAATAAGGAAAGCAATACTAAAAAGGATTCTAAGAATAGCCAAAGTAAGGTTGAAGAAGAAAAAAGAGAACCTGTAAAAAAAGACATAACTATAAGTTTCGCTGGTGATGTAACTATGGGAAACTATAAAGGTTCATCATATTATGGTAGCTTTGACCATGAATTTAAAAGACAAGGAGAAGACTATGATTACTTTCTTAAAAATGTAAAACCTGTATTTGAGAAAGATGATTTAACAGTAGTTAACTTGGAAGGGCCACTTACTACTGCGTCAAATGCAAAAGAAAAGAAGTTTGCATTTAAAGGGGCTCCAGGATATGTAAATATTTTAAAATCTGGAAGTGTAGAGGCAGTAAGTGTTGCGAATAATCATTCAGAAGATTATTTTGAAGAAGGAATGAAAGACACACAGTTTATCTTAGATGAAAATAAAATAAATTATTTTGGTCTAGGCAAAGATGCTGTTATAGATGTCAAAGGAATTAAGGTAGGATTATTAGGATATAATGGATTATCAACTGAATATAATGAAAAGAACTTGAAACAAATGGAAGATGATATTAAAACTCTAAAGAAAAAATCAGATATTGTTGTGGTGTATTTTCATTGGGGTATAGAATTAGATTATTATCCAGATAAAAAACAAAAAGATTTTGCTCATTATGTAATAGATAAGGGAGCTGATTTAGTTATGGGTTCTCATCCACACGTTATTCAAGGTATAGAAAAATATAAAGATAAGTATATAGCTTATAGTCTAGGAAATTTTTGTTTTGGAGGAAATAAAAATCCTTCTGATACAGATAGTTATATATATCAACAAACTTTTTCTTTTTCAGATAACAAGTTAACTTCAATTAAAGAGCCAAATATAATCCCTACATCAATAACATCTAGTAGCTCTAGAAATAATTATCAACCAAAAGTACTGGATGGAAGTGAGAAAGATAGAGTTTTAAATAAACTAGAAAAAATAAGTAAAGATTTGAATAAATAAAAATGTAAAAAAAAATAAATATATATATTTATTTTAATAATTTATATTTTGTTTAGGATATGGTAAAACGTGGTATTAAATAAGTAGATTTTAATAGTTAAATTATAATCAATTATAATAAAGCTATTTAATCTACTTTTTTAATATAAAATATAAGGGGGAATTTGTAATGGCTTGTAACACTTGTAAAATGTGCGAAAGTGCAGACAAGAAATTAGAAAGTTTTGTAGCTTCAAAGGATGTTGAAACAGCATTTCATAGAACAGAAGATCAAAAAGTTAAATGTGGTTTTGGACTTCAGGGGGTTTGTTGTAGACTCTGTTCAAATGGACCATGTAGAGTAACTCCTAAATCTCCAAGAGGTATATGTGGAGCAGATGCAGACACTATAGTAGCAAGAAACTTTTTAAGAGCTGTAGCATCTGGAGCAGCTTGTTATTTACATGTGGTAGAAAATACAGCTAAGAATTTAAAGAATGTTGGAATAACTAAAGGTGTTATTAAAGGAGAAAAAACATTAAATCAATTAGCAGAGATGTTTGGTATAGAAAGTGATGAAAAATATGATAAATGTATAAAAGTTGCTGATAAAGTTATTAATGATTTATATAAATCAAGAGATGACAAAATGGAATTGGTAGAAAAAATAGCTTATGCACCTAGAGTGAAGAAATGGAAAGAGCTGGGGATAATGCCTGGTGGTGCAAAGTCAGAAGTTTTTGATGCAATAGTAAAATCATCAACAAATTTAAATAGTGACCCAGTAGACATGCTAGTTAACTGTTTAAATCTAGGTATATCAACAGGGTTATATGGTCTTACACTAACTAATCTTTTAAATGATGTTATGCTAGGAGAACCAGTTATAAGAATGGCTCCTGTAGGATTTAATGTAATAGACCCAGACTACATAAATATAATGATAACAGGTCATCAACATTCAACATTTGCAAATTTCCAAGATAGATTAAAAGATGAAGATGTTATAAAATTAGCTCAAGCAGTTGGAGCAAAAGGATTTAAGTTAGTAGGATGTACATGTGTTGGTCAAGATCTACAATTAAGAGGAGAACACTATCAAGAAGTATTTGCTGGACATGCTGGTAATAACTTTACAAGTGAAGCTGTTTTATCAACTGGAGCAATAGATATAGTTCTTTCGGAGTTTAACTGTACTATACCAGGTCTTGAGCCAATAGCAGATAAATATAAAGTGAAAATGGTTTGCTTAGATGACGTTGCTAAAAAAGCAAATGCAGAATATATAGGATTAGACAGAAGTAAATTAGATGAACTTAGTAATACATTGATAGAAAAAGCATTAGAATCTTATAAAGAGAGAAGAGGAAGTGTTGAAATAGACATACCAAAAGACCATGGATTTGAACAATCTTTAACTGGTGTAAGTGAAAAGAACTTGAAAGCGTTTTTAGGAGATTCATGGAAACCTCTTATTAATTTAATTGCAGAAGGAAAAATTAAAGGTGTTGCAGCTGTTGTAGGATGTTCAAATATGACAGCAGGAGGACATGATGTAAATACTGTTGAGCTTACTAAAGAATTGATTAAAAAAGATATAATAGTACTTTCAGCAGGATGCTCTACTGGAGGGTTAGAAAATGTTGGTCTTATGTCACCTGGAGCAGAAGAATTAGCAGGAGAAAATTTAAAAGAAGTATGTAAGACTCTAGGAATACCACCAGTATTAAACTTTGGACCATGTCTAGCGATAGGAAGATTGGAAATAGTAGCAACTGAATTAGCAGCTGAACTTGGAATAGACTTACCACAATTACCATTGGTGCTTTCAGCTCCACAATGGTTGGAAGAACAAGCCTTGGCTGATGGAGCTTTTGGTCTTGCCCTTGGTTTACCTCTTCATTTAGCTTTACCTCCATTTATAACAGGAGGAAAATTAGTAACAGAAGTATTAACAGAAAAATTAAAAGACTTAACAGGAGGACATGTTATAGTGAATCCAGACCCTAAATCTTCAGCTAATCAATTAGAAGAAATAATAATAGACAGAAGAAAAAATTTAGGGTTAAAGGATGTGGAATGTAATGCATAGAATTTTTATAAATAAAGATTTATGTACAGGATGCAAGAGTTGTGTATTAGCATGTATGCTAAAACACAATAAAGACTATGATATGTATACTCTTGATTTAGAAAATATAGATAATGATAGTAGAGGACATATAGAGTTAGATAGCAAGCATAATAATCCAGTTCCAATTCTTTGTAGACACTGTGATGAACCAGAATGTGTATTAGCATGTATGAGTGGTGCAATGCATAAAGACAGTGAAAGTGGAATCGTTTCATATGATGAAGAAAAATGTGGTTCATGTTATATGTGTGTAATGTCTTGTCCATATGGATTATTAAAACCAGATGATAGAAGCAAGCAAAACATACTTAAATGTGATTTATGTAAAGATGAGGAGTATCCTAGATGTGTAGCTAATTGCCCAAGTGGAGCAATTGAATTACAGAAGGAGGAAAATGATGAATTATGTAGTGTTAGGAGCTAGTGCTGCTGGTATCAATGCAGTAAAAACATTAAGAGAATTAGATAAAGATTCAAACATAGTAGTAATTTCTAAAGATGAAAATATATACTCAAGATGTATGTTACATCATGTTATATCTGAACACAGAACTTTGAAACAAATAAATTTTGTTGATGAAGATTTTATGGAGAAAAATAATGTAAATTGGATTTCAGGTAAAACTGTTAAAGGTATAGATATAAATAAAAAAGAGGTTCAGACAGAAGATATTACTGTAAATTATGATAAACTTTTAATAGCTACAGGCGCATCTTCTGCTATTCCTCCAATAAAAAATTTAAGAGATGGAAATTTTGTATACTCTGTGAGAAACATAGATGATATTTATAAAATAAAAGAAAAAGCAGAAAGCTCTAAAAATGTAGTTATAATTGGTGCTGGTCTAGTTGGTATAGATGCATTAGTTGGATTATTTAAATACGAGCAGTTAAATATTTCTGTAGCGTTTATGGAAAAATACATTCTAGATAGACAATTAGATGAATATACAGCATCAGTATATGAAAATAAATTTAAAGAAAAGGGTGTAAAATTTTACCCAAGTGCATCAATTCAAGAAATTGTCTTAGATGATAGTAAAAATGTTAAAGGTGTTGCGTTTTCAAATGGAGATATTCTTGATGCAGATATGGTAATTGTGGCTACAGGTGTTAAACCGAATGCTGATTTTTTAGATGGAACAGGAATAGAATATGATCGAGGTATAATAATAGATGATATATGCCAAACAACACAAAAATATATCTATGCAGCAGGAGATGTTGTTGGCAAAAATGCTATTTGGCCTTTAGCAGTAAAGCAAGGAATTGTAGCTGCGTATAATATGGTTGGAAAAGATAAAAAGATAGAAGACGAATTTGCTTTTAAAAATAGTATGAATTTCATGGATATACCAACTATTTCTATAGGTATGAATACACCTTTAGATGATAGTTATAAAGTATTAATTAGAGATGGAATTGATGATTATAAAAAATTTGTTTTTAAAGACAATGTAATTTATGGAGCTGTTATACAAGGAGATATTTCATATGTAGGAGTATTAACTTATTTGATAAAAAACAAAGTTGAAATATCTGATTTAGAAAATAGAATATTTGATGTATGCTATGCAGACTTTTTTAATATAAAAGAAAATGGAGAATTTTGTTATAGCGTATAAAGCTATAGTAGAGTAATGTTTACAATATAAAAATCAATTAATAGAGCTATTCTAAAATAAGAAATCTTATTTAGGAATAGCTCTATTTTTATACTTAAGTTTAAACTATATTACAGTTTATAAAACTATTATTTTTAATGAGAATACATATATTCTCTAGTAAGATGTAAATCATTTTTTATACCTTTAGTTAAGAGTATCTGATGTATATCTATAATACCAGTATTGAAAGCAGCAGCACAAGAACAAAGGTACAAGTCCCACATTCTTATAAACTTATCATCAAACATTTCTTTAATCTTTGGCAGATTTTCATAGAAATTTTTTTGCCAATGTAATAAGGTTTTTACATAATGCAATCTTAGACTTTCTACATCTATAGTATGATATTTGTAGTCGCTACAAATATGTATCATTTCTCTTAGACTAGGAATAACCCCTCCTGGGAAAATGTATTTTTTTATCCAAGGGTCTCCATAAGATTCTTTAAGACCACTTATATAGTGAAGTAAAAATAATCCTCCATCCTTTAAGACAGCATTTACATTTTTAATAAAAAGTTCATAGTTTTCTCTACCAACATGTTCAAGCATACCAACACTTACAACTCTATCAAACATAAGGTCTGAGTTTTTAAGCTCCCTATAATCCATAAGTTTTACTTCGAGATAATCTTGAAGATTCTCTTCTTGGATTCTTTTATTAAATTCTTTATATTGTTCTTCACTGAGTGTAATTCCAACGCCATGAATCTTATATTTTTTTGCTGCTTCTATTAATAGGAATCCCCAACCACAACCAATGTCAAGAAGACTCATACCTTCTTCTAAATTTAGTTTAGTTAATATGTGGTGAACTTTATTGACTTGAGCCTCGTAAAGAGTATCATTATCATTTCTAAAGTATGCACAAGAATAACTAAGAGTTTTGTCTAACCATAAGCTATAAAAATCATTGCCAATATCATAGTGAGCATGTATTTCTTTTTTTTGATGTCTCATTGAATTTGATGAGTGTAATAGATGTTTTACAGCTGAATTATCAATATTGAATTTGTCTATTTGTTTCAAAATCAGATTCAAAGTTAAGAATAAATCTCCTTCAACTTCGATATCTCTATTTATGTAGGATTCTCCAAGTGCTAAAGATGTACTTTTTAGTAATTCAGATTTGCTAATATCATTATTTACAATAACTTTAAACTGAGGAGAGCCATCTCCAATTAGAAATTCTTCTCCGTCTTTAAGCCTAACTAGAAATGGTGTTTCGCCAAATCTTTCTAAATAGTCTCTTAAAAAATTTTTTGTAATATTCATATTACCAGCTCCTTCTAATGTAAATCCAGTAAGTTTTCCTTGCTTAAAGTATATTATATTCCTTTTTTTAAAAAAGTAAAATTTTTTTCAGTAAATTTTCTATTTGAAGGAAATTTATCTTTTGTAAAAGAATTTCATATTGTAGTATATTTTTTGCTTATAAAATTTCATATTGGATATAATATTCAACTGTTAATGATATAATAATTTTAATCAATAAAGTGTAATAAAATTTTGTAGTAAATAGATTTAAGCTATTTTATGAAGGAGATGTGAAATGGAAGTATATGCTTTGGTTGGGTCAAGTGGTACAGGAAAGAGTTTTAAGGCTTTAGAGTTTGCATATGAAAATGATATAGATTATATAATTGATGATGGAATTTTAATATATAAAAACAAGGTTTTAGCTGGAATATCAGCCAAACAAGCAAGTACTACTATAGAAGCAGTTAAAAGGGCTATTTTTTATAATTTGGAACATAGGAAAGAAGTTAGGGAGACAATTAAAAAAGAAAATATAAGAAGAATTCTTATTATTGGAACATCAAAAAAAATGGTTAATCAGATTGTAGATAGATTATCAATTGGAAGAGTTTATAAATTTGTGAATATCCAAGAGATAAGTACTAAATATGAAATAGAAATAGCAAAACAATCTAGAAAAGAAGGAAATCATGTAATTCCTGTTCCAGCAGTTGAAATAAAAAGTATGGCAAGTGGCCTTAGTATAAATCCATTAAAGAGACTTTTTAGAAAAGGAAATAATAGGAATATGGTAGTTTTGGAAAAAACAATAATAAGACCAACTTTTAGCTATATCGGAAAATTTTATATTAGTGAAGAAGTAATTAAACAGATTATTGAATATGAAGTGTACAACTTTGGGAGCATTGATAGAATAAATAAAATCAATATAGAGAATTGCAATAATTTTATGAATATTTTTGTAAGTATAAATATCAATGATTTAGAAGTTATAAAAAAAATTGAAAGTATGCAACAGATAATAAAAAAGTCTATTGAGAAAATGACTTTAGTTAATGTACAAAAAATAGATATTAACATTCATAAAATTAAAAAAATAAACTTCCTCCCATGTTAAAAAATAAACTGAAAAAATGATATACTAATTTGCAATAAAGTGTGCTATAATTAAACTGTAAATTTAGGAAATGGTTTTTTCTAAATGGAGTATACATAATTATAACGTATTTATAAGGGGGCTTTCAAATGTCAGGAAAAGATGTAAATGTCTTCGAGATGGCGCAATCTCAAGTAAAAAATGCATGTGATAAATTAGGTATGGAACCAGCAGTTTATGAATTATTAAAAGAACCTATGAGAGTTATAGAAGTTTCAATTCCAGTTAAAATGGATGACGGTTCTATAAAAACTTTTAAAGGATTTAGATCACAACATAATGATGCAGTAGGGCCAACAAAAGGTGGAATAAGATTCCATCAAAATGTTTCAAGAGACGAAGTAAAAGCTTTATCTATATGGATGACTTTCAAATGTTCTGTAACAGGTATACCATATGGTGGAGGTAAAGGTGGAATAATAGTAGATCCATCAACTTTATCTCAAGGTGAATTAGAAAGATTAAGTAGAGGATACATAGATGGAATATATAAATTAATAGGTGAGAAAGTTGACGTTCCTGCACCAGACGTAAACACTAATGGACAAATAATGTCTTGGATGGTTGATGAGTACAATAAATTAACTGGACAAAGTGCTATAGGTGTTTTAACTGGTAAGCCAGTTGAATTTGGTGGTTCTTTAGGAAGAACAGCTGCTACTGGATTTGGTGTTGCTGTTACTGCAAGAGAAGCTGCTGCTAAATTAGGAATAGATATGAAAAAAGCTAAGTTAGCTATTCAAGGTATAGGAAACGTTGGTTCTTACACAGTTCTTAACTGTGAAAAACTTGGTGGTACTGTTGTAGCTATGGCTGAATGGTGCAAATCAGAAGGTTCTTATGCTATATACAATGAAAATGGTTTAGATGGTCAAGCTATGTTAGACCACATGAAAGAGCATGGTAACTTATTAAACTTCCCAGGAGCTAAGAGAATATCTTTAGAAGAGTTCTGGGCTTCAGATGTTGATATAGTAATACCAGCTGCATTAGAAAACTCTATAACTAAAGAAGTTGCTGAATCTATAAAAGCTAAATTAGTTTGTGAGGCTGCTAATGGACCAACTACTCCAGAAGCTGATGAAGTATTTGCTGAAAGAGGAATAGTTCTTACTCCAGATATATTAACTAATGCTGGTGGAGTTACAGTTTCTTACTTCGAGTGGGTACAAAACTTATATGGATACTACTGGTCAGAAGAAGAAGTAGAGCAAAAAGAAGAAGTAGCTATGGTTAAAGCATTTGAATCTATTTGGAAAATCAAAGAAGAGTACAATGTTACAATGAGAGAAGCTGCTTACATGCATTCAATTAAGAAAGTTGCTGAAGCTATGAAATTAAGAGGATGGTACTAGGATTTACTCTTAATAAATAATAGGATATAATTATTTAAGATATAAAGGGGCTGTACATAGTACAGCCCTTAAATTATGTGGCTCAGATAATATGGGTCATTTTTTGTTTTAATTTATAAATTATGTAATATAAAAATTAAAGTGCTATAAGTAAGATGGGTGAGAATTAATGGTTGATTTAATTTTAAATGGAATTTTTAGAACTCTTATAGTAAGTAGTTTATGTATTCTTTTAATATTAGCTTTTAAGAAAAGCTTTTTTAAAAGATTTAGTAAAAAATTTAACTATTATATATGGATAATAGTAGTTATTAAATTGTTATTACCTTTTACATACTATACTCTTACTTTAAATATTTTTAGAAGTAAAGAAAATATAAATATTGATAATATTAATTTGGAGTATTTTAATGAAGTATCAACTTCAAGTAATAGTATTTTATTGTATATTTGGATTTTTACCGTAATAATATATTTAGTTTATACTGTTTTGAAGTATATAAAACTTAAAAATTTAGTAAATGATTTATCTTATGAAGTTGATGACAAAGAAATAATAAGCCTTTACACAAGTTTGTTAAAAGAATTCAATATATCTAAGGAAATAAAACTTAAGTATTCTTATGAAGTTGAAACACCAGCATTTTTTAATTCATGTGTACTTTTACCACCGCATGATTATAAATTAGAAGAGTTAGATTGGATTTTTAGACATGAGCTAATGCATTTTAAAAGTAAAGACCTTTATTTAAAATATATAGTACTATTTTTAAAAATAGTATATTGATTTAATCCATTTGTATATATGATGGATAAAGCAATAGATTTAGATTGTGAACTTTATTGTGACGAAAGAGTTTTAAAAAATTGCAATGTACAGCAAAAACAAGAATACGCTTTAACCATTATAAATTCAATGAAGAGAGGTACAAATTTTTCAAATAAATTTGTAGCTGGTCTAAATAAACAATCTGATATTAGAAAAAGAATAACAAATATGTTTAATGAAAAATATAAAAATGGTATTTTAATAGCCTTAATTATAAGCCTGTTGTCTTCTATTACATTTTTAAAATTTGATTAAAAAATAGCTACGCATACTCGTGACTTTAAGTCGTGAGTTAGTAGCTAAAATAGTCAGCATATAGGGAAACTTATATGTGGAGATAGGATATAACCTATCCAACACTACTTGAATTGCTGGAAACCCCTAAAGCTAACCAAACTAAAACATAAGGATGAAATAAACCTAAGTGTGAAAGTTACGAAAGTAGAAAAAATTGGTTAGATGGTATAAGGTTAAACCCTAAGTACTTTAAAATGGGCAATCAGCAGGTAAGCTCCTAAGTAGGAGAAACTTCAACGACTATTCCTCCTGAGGGAAGTACACTACAAGCTATTGGTAGTGGAAGTGGGTAGACCTTAACGGATAATGCCGAAGGATAAGATATAGTCTGTGCTTGCATGAAAGTGTAAGAAGTTCATAAGAGAACTGCATAGGTAGTAGCGAACTTATGTGAACGACAACCTCAAAAATGATAAAAGTTAGAACTTACGGTTCTTACATATTCTATTTAAAAATAAATATAAAAACCTTTAAAATACTTGTTTAAAAAAATTGTACTTGTTAATATTAGGATGGTGATGAAAAATTGAAGTGACTCAGATATGTATATTTAGTACAATACCATATAACATGGTGTGTAAAATATAGACATCCAGTATTAACAAATGAAATTGAAGAAGATTTAATTAATATATTTAGTTGTTACTGTATCAGAAAATACAAAGGAGCAGATAAGAAAATATATTAATTAATCAGAAAAAACAAGTAAAGTGAGGTGATAGTAGTGGAAAAGGCATATAAGTTTAGAATGTATCCAAATAAAAAACAGCAAGAGTTAATTAACAAAACTTTTGGATGTTGTAGATTTGTATATAATAAATATCTTTCTAAAAAAATAGAAGTTTATGAAAACAATAAAGAAACTTTTACTTATAAACAGTGCAGTTCTGATTTGACCAATTTAAAAAAAGAATTAGAGTGGCTTAAAGAACCTGACAAATTTTCACTACAAAATACCTTAAAAGATTTAGAAAACGCATATAAAAAATTCTTTAAAGAAAATGCAGGATTTCCTAAATTTAAATCAAAGAAAACTAATAGATTTTCATATAGAACTAACTTTACAAATGGAAACATTATGTACTTTAGTCAATATATAAAATTACCTAAACTTAGTATGGTTAAAGTAAGGGATAAACAAGTACCTCAAGGGAGAATACTTAATGCTACAGTATCTAAAGAACCAAGTGGTAAATATTATGTATCATTATGTTGTACTGATATAGATATTAAAGCATTTAAAAATACTAATAATCAGATAGGTTTAGATTTAGGAATTAAAGAATTTTGTATCTCAAGTTGTGGACAATTTATAGAAAATCCTAAGTATCTTCAGAAGTCGTTAAATAAACTTGCTAAATTACAAAGAGAACTATCGAGAAAAACAATTGGTAGTTTAAATAGAAATAAGGCAAGATTAAAAGTTGCAAGACTTCAAGAACATATAGCTAATCAAAGGAAGGATTTTCTACAAAAACTATCTACCAAATTAATACGAGAGAATGATATTGTTTGCATAGAAGATTTACAAGTAAAGAATATGACTAGAAATCGTAAATTATCTCTTTCTATTTCTGATGTGTCATGGTCAGAATTTATTCATCAATTAGAATACAAGGCTAATTGGTATGGTAGACAAATTGTAAAAGTAGGTAAATTCTTTTCAAGTTCGCAAATATGTAATAAATGTGGGTACAAAAACGAGGAAATGAAGAATTTAAGTATAAGAGAATGGGTTTGTCCTTGTTGTAATGCAACTCACGATAGAGATATAAATGCAAGTATAAATATACTAAAAGAAGGATTAAGACTAATAACCGTTTAAAATAGATAACGTATGTAAGAACCGTAGGAACTACGGGGATAGCCTGTGGAGAATTGGTAAGACATATTTTAGTATGCAAAATTCTATGAAGCAGGAACCCTGTGACTTTAGTCATGGGAGGTTCAGTCAACCAGTCTTATTGAAGAAAATGATTTCTTAGAGAGCTCAAGATATACATTTGAAGGAAGAAAAGAAGATGTATTTGTAACAATAGATTTTACATATGCAGATGCACCTAAAAAATTTAGGAGAGAACATGAAGAAAATTGTAGAGCAATTGGGATAATTCCAAAAGATTCAGATCCAATAGAAATGATGCCTAGATTTTTTAAAGATTGCATGGATATAAAAAAATAATGTTAGACTTAATCTTAAAGTTAATATTATGAAATTTTTATATTTAGACTATCAAATCTTAATTATAGCTTCGACTTTGTATATTTCTAACTGTCAAATTTATAGATATTAAATTAATGATGTTTAATGCACAGTAATCATTACTAAGCTATAATTAAGTATAAGGATATTTCATAAATCATGCCTTAAAATAACTATAATATAAGACAATAAAACATAGTTATTTATTACAGAAAATATATATTTTAAGTAATAAATATGATATGAAGGTATTAAGAACTAATTAAAATTAACTATAAAACACTATTAAATAAGATAGGGGAAAAATATATGTCTAACTTTATTCTAAATGGGATTTTTAGAACTGTTATAGTGAGCAGTTTAAGTATTCTTCTGATATTAATTTTCAAGAAAAATATATTTAAAAAATTTAGCAAAAAATTTAATTACTATATATGGATGATAATTGTTATCAAATTATTTTTACCATTTACATATTATACTTTTACAATAAATATATTGAGAAGTAAAAAAGATATTAATATCAATAACATAAATTTAGAAGGATTTAATAATATTTCAACTATAATTAGTAGTGTTTTAGTATGCCTTTGGACTATATCTGTAGTTATATATTTAATTTATACTATATTCAAATATGTAAAACTTAAAAACTTAATAGGTGATTTATCCTATGAAGTTGATGATGAAGAGATAGTAAATCTTTATAAAAGTATATTGAAAGAATTTGATATAACAAAAAATATAAAGCTCAAGTACTCATATGAAGTAGAGACTCCAGCATTCTTTAATTCATGTGTGCTTTTGCCACCACATGATTATAAGCTAAAAGAGTTAGATTGGATTTTTAGGCATGAACTTATGCATTTTAAGAGTAGGGATCTTTATTTAAAATATGTAATCTTGTTTTTAAAAATAGTATATTGGTTTAATCCATTTGTATATATAATGGATAAACACATAGATTTAGATTGTGAACTTTATTGTGATGAGCGTGTTTTAAAAAATAGAAACTCAGAGGAAAAAAAGGACTACGCTTTGACGATTATAAATGCAATGAGAAAAGGAACAAATACTTCAAATAAATTTATAGCTGGTCTACATAAGCAATCTGATATTAGAAAGAGAGTAAAGAATATGTTTAATGAAAAGTATAAGAATGGTATATTAATGGCATTAACTCTATGTTTATTATCTTCTATTACTTTTTTGAAGGTAAATTCAACTAGTATGATTAATTTTAATGTATTGCCTAAAGACATGGAAGATGCCCATATTATTAATAGCATAACTGTCACAACGATAGAATTTACATATGCAGATGCTCCTAAAAATGTTAGAGAGGCACATAAAAGAAATTGTGAAGAACTGGGTTTGATTCCTAAAGACTCTGATCCAATAGGTGTTGGTGTGAGGTATTATGACAGTCTATCAAAGTGATTAAGAAAATATTGTTTAAACTATAAGTAATAGCATCATATTGTAAACTTGGATTATAACTGTGGTGGCATATTCAACTTGCACTATATTTAAATATATAAAACTTAAAAATTTAATGAGTGATTTATCCTATAAAGTTGAGACTCTAGACTTCCTTAATTCATGTTACTTTTGCCACCACATGGTTATAAACTAAAAGAATTAGGTTGGATTTTTAGGCATGAACGTATGCATTTTAAGAGTAGGGACATTTATTTAAAATATATAATCTTATTTTAACAAATAGTATATTGGTTTAATCCATTTGTATATATAATGGATAAACATATAGATTTAGATTGTGAATTTTATTGTGATGAACGTGTTTTAAAAAATAGAAACTTAAGAGGAAAAAGGACTACGCTTTGACGATTATAAATGTAATGACAAAAAGCTCAAATACTTCAAATAAATTTATAGCTAGTATACATAAACAATTTGATATTAAAAATAGAGTAAAGAATATATTTAATGAAAAGTATAAGAATTGTATATTGATGGCACTAATTTTATGCTTATTATCTTCTATCACTTTTTGAAAGTTAATTCAACTAGTATCAGTAATTTTGATATATTACCTAAAAATATTGAGAATGAAAAGATTACTTCTAGAGCTATATTCTCATACATATCTTTTACATATGTAGATGTTCCTGAATATATGAGAAAGAAATATGAAGAAAAATGTAAACGATTAGGCATTACACCCAAAGGTTGTGAGGTAATAGCAATGATTGACGTAGATTATTATAATAAATTAGCTCCTGAATTTTCGGCTGATTAATTTAGAGTAATTACTACTTAAGAATAAGCATAGAAGAGTTTTTTATTCAAAGTTAAAAAAATCACAAAATGGCTAACTTTATAGTAATTCACTCAAAAAATATACGCCACATGAAAACGCATAAAAAAACACATAAAACAATATTTATGCGTACTTTAGCCTCTAAAGGTACAAAATTCTTTACTTTTACAGACTCGTATTATATAATTAAGTAAATAATGTATATTTAGGTGACATATTGGATAAACTAAGTTATTTATTTTATTAATATAATGATACTATAAAAGTTATATAAAGTGGTTTACAAAAAAGTTACAGATAGAGCTTTTATTAATGTATTGTGTATTAGTATTTTATCCTTAGGTACACTTCACCTACAAAATAGAATCATAAGATAATTATGGGAAAATTTTAGGAGGTTTATCGTGAAGAAAAAGATATTAATACCAGTATTTGCATCAGTTATGGCATTATCAGTAAGTTCAATTGTAAATGCGGATGAAGTAAATGATTCATCTCAAAATAAGGATGATAAAACAAATACTGAATTAAATTTAGGTGAATATAAAGAAGTAAAATATAAAGTTGCAAAGATAAAAGATGGAGTAGCTATAAAGATAAGAGAAGAAGGTCAAGTTCAAAATATAGCTTATTCTGGTGATGAATTTACTGTTCTAGGAATTCAAGGGGAATGGGTTAAGGTTAAAGTTGAAGATGGTGAAGGTTGGTTAGCTACTAGATATGTAGATATATCTGAAGGTGTAGGATATACTAACGCTGATAAGGTAAACTTAAGAAAAGATAAGAGCGAAAGTTCAGAAGTAATTGAGGAGCTAGAAAAAGGAAGCTCTTTATTGGTGTTGGAAGAAAATGGTGAGTGGCTAAAAGTTAAAGATGGAGAAACAGAAGGATATGTAAAAGCATCTTATATATCAGATAAAGCTCCAGTAATAGAAGAACCAGAAGTAAACCCAAGTATTAATCAAAATGGAAATTCTACAGATAATAATCAACAAAATAATAATACAAATGACAATCAACAAAATAATAATACAAATGTGCCAACAGCTAACTCTAATGCAGTTCAAGCTGTACTTAATTTGGCATATTCTAAACAAGGTTGCCCATATGTTTGGGGAGCAGAAGGACCAAATACTTTTGACTGTTCTGGATTTACACAATATGTATATAGAAATGCAGTAGGCAAGAAAATACCAAGAACATCTAAAGCACAATCTAATTATGGACAAACTGTAAGCAAAGCAAATTTACAGCCAGGAGACTTAGTATTCTTCACAACTAATGGTTCTGGTTCTGTTAGTCATGTTGGTATATATGTAGGTGGAGGTAATATGATACATTCACCATCAACAGGAAAGACAGTTCGTGTAACTAGTATAAATTCAGCATACTATACAGCAAGATTTGTTACAGCAAAAAGAATATTATAGTCAATTTGTAATTTGACAAATTGATAAATACATAAGTATAAACGCTCTATATTATATTTAATTTAATCAGGAAACAAAAAATGATTATATTTTAAATGTAATATAGAGCGTTTTTGTATGGATTTACATTTAGCCAATATTCAAGTTAATATTACTATTAAATAGTAGTCTTTCCATATAATGATTATTTGTGCAATCCCTTGACAGGATAAGGCAAAGGTGGTAAGCTACTAACAGTACAAAAATACTTTTAATTTTAGTTCAGAGAGGCTAAAAAAGGAGGACGAAAGATGTTAAAATCAAGAAATTTAATCCAACCAGAAGACTTTTCAATAGAAGAAATAGATGAAATATTAGAATTAGCTCAAAAAATAATTGACAATCCGTCAAAATATTCTCGTATATGTGAAGGCAAACTATTAGCTACATTATTTTATGAACCATCAACAAGAACAAGATTAAGCTTTGAATCTGCAATGAACAGGCTAGGGGGTCGTGTTGTAGGTTTTTCAGAGCCAAACTCATCCTCTGCATCAAAAGGTGAAACTTTAGGTGATACAATGAGAATAGTATCTAGTTATGTTGATATAATAGCTATGAGACATCCTCAATCAGGGGCAGCGTCAGAGGCTGCTAGATTTACGGAAGTGCCATTTATCAATGCAGGAGATGGCGGGAATCAACATCCAACCCAAACACTTACAGATTTACTTACTATAAAATCATTAAAAGGAACTTTAGAAAACCATACGATAGGATTATGTGGTGATTTAAAATATGGAAGAACTGTGCATTCTTTGGTTAAGGCTATGGCCAGATACAAAAATACAAAGTTTGTATTTATAGCGCCTGAAGAATTGAAAATGCCAGATTATATAAAAGAAGCTATAAAAGGACATGCATACTATGAGACTAATAATTTAGATGATGTTATAGGAAGCTTGGATGTTTTATATATGACTAGAGTTCAACAAGAAAGATTTGAAGATAAATCAGAATATGAAAGACTTAAAAACTATTATATCTTAAATAAAGCTAAATTAGAAAAAGCATCTAAAGACATGCTGGTAATGCATCCATTACCAAGAGTAAATGAAATAGATATAGATGTAGATGATGATGATAGAGCTGTATATTTTAAACAAGCTAAATATGGTATGTATGTTAGAATGGCTTTAATAATAAAACTTTTAGGTATAAATGAAGATTAATAGCCCTCATATAATAGTAAAGTAAAGGAGATTTTGGGATGTATAAAATTCTGGAAAATATATACATAGGCGAAGATATGTATAGAATGAAAGTAAAAGGTAATTTTGAAGGTAGAATGGGACAATTTTATATGCTAAGAGCATGGGACACTTATCCAGTACTTTCAAGACCTATAAGTATACATGATATAGATGAAGAAGGAATAACTTTTCTTTATAAAGTAGTAGGAGAAGGAACTCAAATTTTAAGTAACCTAAAAGTAAATGATACTATAAAGTTAGAAGGACCTTATGGTAATGGATATACTAAGGTTGATGGAAAAGTAGCTCTAGTAGGAGGCGGAATCGGTGTAGCGCCACTATACTTAGTTGCTAAAAACATAAAAAACTGTGACGCATATCTTGGATTTAGAGAAGATGTTATATTAGAAGATGAATATAAGCAAGTGTGTAATGAAGTCCATACAACAGTAGGTAATACTTTTGTAACAGATATAATTGATGTGGAGAAATACGATTACATATTAACATGTGGTCCAACTCCAATGATGGAAAAATTAGTTAAGATGGTAGAATGTACTAAAACAAGAATTATGGTGTCTCTTGAAAACCATATGGCATGTGGAGTCGGCGCTTGTTTAGTATGTACATGTAAAACTAATGAAGGAAATAAAAAGACTTGTAAAGATGGCCCAGTGTTCTGGGGAGAGGACGTGATTTTTAATGGCTAATTTAAATGTAAAATTTGGAAGTATAGAATTTAAAAATCCAGTAATAATGGCGTCTGGAACTTTTGGATTTGGAAGAGAATATAACGACATTTATGATATACAAAAACTTGGTGGTATAAGCAGTAAAGGACTTACTTTAAATAAAAAACCTGGTAACAATGGTATGAGAGTTCATGAAACACCATCTGGGATGATGAATAGCGTTGGGCTTGAAAATCCTGGAGTTCAAGGATTTATAGATAATGAATTGCCTTTCTTTAGCGAATTAGATTTAGTTAGAATCGCTAATGTTGGAGGTGGTACACTAGAAGACTACTTATTAGGTGTTCAAATGTTAAATGACAAACCTATAGATATTATTGAATTAAATATATCTTGTCCAAATGTTAAAGCTGGAGGCATGGCTTTTGGTATAAAAAATGAAGTGGCAAGGGAAGTCGTTCGAGAGGTAAGAAACATAACGAAACTACCTTTAGTAATAAAACTATCACCTAATGCAGAAGACATTGTAGGAATGGCAAAAGTTTGTGAAGAAGAGGGTGCTGACGGGGTATCTCTAGTTAATACTTTTAAAGCAATGGCAATTGATATAAAAAATAGAAGACCAGTATTTGAAAATGTCTATGCTGGGTTATCTGGTCCAGCTATAAAACCTATAGCTTTAAGAATGGTACATGAAGTGTGTAAAAATGTAAATATACCTGTAATGGGAATGGGCGGAATAACTAAAGCTACAGATGCTATAGAATTTATAATGGCAGGTGCTACTTGTATTCAAGTTGGAACTGCAAACTTTATGAATCCTAAAATTGGTCTTGAAATAATAGATGGAATTAATGAATTTATGGAAAAAGAAGGAATAAAGAGTTTAGAAGAAATAAAAGGAATTATATAAGGTAGTATAAATAGTATTTTAAAAATAAAAAATATAGATTAAGTAAACAATAATTTTATAATATTAATATGGAGGAAAAATAATATGAGTAAAGTAGATGTAGTAGATATATTAAAGAAAAGTGATGCATTATTAGAAGGACATTTTTTATTATCTTCAGGAAAGCATAGTAATAGATATGTACAATGTGCAAAAGTATTAAGATTTCCAGAGTATGCTGCTCAAGTATTAAGTACAGTTGTTGAACAAATAAAAGATTTAGATATAGACTTAGTAGTAGGGCCAGCAATGGGTGGAGTAATAGTTTCTTACGAATTAGGAAGACAGTTAGGGAAAGAAGCTGTATTCACTGAGAGAAAAGACAATACAATGGAATTAAGAAGAGGATTTGAAGTTAAAAAAGGTGCAAAAATAATAATTGCTGAAGATGTTGTAACTACTGGTAAATCAACTATAGAGACAAAAAGAGTATTGGAAGCATTAGGCGGAGAAGTTATAGGTGTTGCATGTATAGCAGACAGAACTAATCATGATATAGGTATGCCTATATATAGTGCTATAAAACTTGATATACAAGTTTATGAATCTGATGAATGTCCTCTATGTAAAGAAGGAAAATTACCAGTTGTTAAACCTGGAAGTAGAGAATTTAAAGAATTAGGAATGTAACAAATAACTCGATTAATTTTAGTGGTACTTAGAAAATATAAATTTTTTAGAGTAAAAACTATTAATGTGAGATATAGATTAAAGAAAAAACAGTTAACCTTATAGACTAAGGTTAACTGTTTTTTTGTTAAAAATATATTTACAAAATAGGAGCTAGTAGCAGTACAATATAAGTATAAGATAAAAAAATTATTATATATATTGAGGAGGGATAAGTATGAAAAATCAATTGAATGAAACTCAGAAAAAGGTTATATTTTTTGGAGTAGGAGCTGTAGGGGCTACTTTTGCAGAACAATTTTTAAATTCCAAGTATGATTTTAAAATTCTTTGTGACAAGGAAAGAAAGAAAAGATATTTAGAAGATGGATTTATAATAAATGGGAAAAGGTATGATTTTGATTATGTAACTAAGGATGAGTATAAACAAGAGGCTGATTTTATAATTATAGGCTTAAAATATAATAATTTGAGAGAAAATATAAGAGAATTAGACGGATTAGTTGGAAAAAATACAGTGATAATGTCTTTATTAAATGGAGTTGATAGTGAAGAGATAATAGGAGAAAGATTTGGAATTGAAAAAATGGTATACTCATATGTTACCAATATAGATGCTAAGAAAATTAATAATAATATTATACATACTACTAATGGAATCATTGTATTTGGAAACAAAGATAATAATGAAGATAGAAAAACTAATATAATAACTGAGGTATTTGATAGTGTAAATATAGAATATATTCTATCAAAAGATATTCAACGAGATATATGGTGGAAATACATGGTTAATATAGG
This sequence comes from Clostridioides sp. LIBA-7602, assembly GCF_056688945.1. Lineage (NCBI taxonomy): Bacteria > Bacillati > Bacillota > Clostridia > Peptostreptococcales > Peptostreptococcaceae > Clostridioides > Clostridioides sp. LIBA-7602. The sequence continues at coordinate 250,303 of NZ_CP196991.1, forward strand.
TGTAAATCAAACGTCAGCTATACTAGGTGCATCTTATGGGGTATTTCAAAGCTCTGAGCATCTAAGGGAATTAGCAAAGTCTGCAATGAGAGAAGTAGTTGATATAGCTCAAGCAAAAGGCATACATCTTACAGAAGATGATGTAGAAAATTCGTTACATAGAATATTAGAACATTCAAAAGAAGGAAGAACATCAATGCTCCAAGATGTAGAAGCTCATAGACTTACAGAAGTAGATATGTTTTCTAAAAATATTTGTGAACTTGGAAAGAAATATAACATATCTACCCCTATAAATCAGACTTTTTTTTACATGATAAAAGTAATTGAAAGTAGATTTTAAAGATTATTTATACAAAACTTTGATAAGCATTGATTTTAAATTCTATTAATATTATAAACTGTTTAAATTGCTAAATACCTTTAACTCATCAATAAAAATATTTGCTGCTTTTGATAAAGTTATATCTTTTGGATGTATATATGAGAAATGTCTGTTGTAGTTGCTTCCAAGCTCTATGACAGACAGTTCATTATTTAAAACAGGTAAGCTTGTAACTAGATTAGAAACTATTGTAATTCCTAAATTATTTCTAACAGATTCTTTGACAGCATAGTTACTTCCAAAAACCATCATACTTTTTGGAATAATCTCTTTAACACTTAAAAACATATCTAAATAATCTCTAGTACCAGAGCCATCTTCTCTTACTATCCACTTCTGGTCTTGTAGCTTGTCAAAGCTAAAGTCTTTTAACAAAGGGCTATTATATGGAAGTGCTAAAACCATCTTATCTTCAAAAAAATATTCTTGAATAAATGTAGGAGAAGAACAAGTGCCTTCAATAAGTCCAATATCTAAAATGTAATCCTTAACATGAGAAGATACAATTGATGTATTTTCTATGAAAATTTCTACATCTATGTCAGGATACTTTTGTGAAAATAATGCTAAGAAATTAGGTAGAATATACTCTCCAATGGTTAAACTAGCACCAATTTTTAAGCGTCCAGTTATAACATCTGAAACTTGGCTTACATCATGATAAGTAATATTTAAAAGATTTAATATTTCTTTAGCCCTTTTATATAATATTTGTCCACTTTCTGTTATAAAAATAGTCTTTTGCTTAATAGACCTGTTTATAAGTACAACTTTAAAGTAGTTTTCTAGATTTTTAATGTGTTTACTTACACTTGGCTGTGATAAGTTTAAGTATTCACCAGCTTTAGTAAAATTTTTATATTCAACTACAGCCACAAATGTTTTTAATTCCTCAAACAATTTTATATCTCCTTTACTTAATGAAATTTTACATTTTTTATATGCTTTCTACAAATAATTATACTACATGTAATAATCATCAAAAATATTAATCATTACGATATTATATATTTATTTTACTTATGGTTATTACAATTATATACTATTATTGTAAAGAAAACTATATTAATTATAAGGTAGGTATATTATGTTAAAGAATAAAAGTAATTTGACATCAAAAACTATAAAAGAAATATTACCTGGACTGATTGTATCAGTACTAGTGGGCTACATGAGTATATTTATTTCTACTCTAATTCCTAAGGTAGGAGCAGCATCAATTTCTATATTTTTAGGCATGTTTGTAGGAAATTTATTCTTAAATCAAAAGGTGTTTCAAAAAGGCTATAAATTTTCAGAGACAGATTTACTATCATATTCAATAGTACTATTAGGAGCAACACTCAGTGTATCTACCTTAATAGACTTAAAAGTTTCAGGAATTTTATTTATAATATTACAAATGACAATAACAATAATAGCAGCACTTTATATAGGCAAAAAGTTAGGTTTTGAAGAAAATTTTAGATTTTTAATGGCAAGCGGAAACGCAGTATGTGGTTCTTCTGCTATAGGAGCAACAGTTCCAGTAGTTGGTGCTACAGACAAAGAGAAGGGAATTGCAATAACTATTGTAAATGTTACTGGTATATTTCTTATGTTTTTACTTCCAATAATAGCTCAACTTTTATATAGCCATGAACTTGTAAAAACATCAGCAATGATAGGTGGGACTTTACAATCAATTGGTCAAGTTGTAGCAAGTGGAGCAATGGTTGGAGAAAATGTAAAAGATTTGGCAACTATTTTTAAAATAGTAAGAGTGATATTTTTAGTTGTTGTTGTATTAGTATTTGGGCATATGAAAAATCAGTCTAATAGTGAAATATTTGAAGAAGAAAAGGACGAGATAAAAAAGAAAAAAGTAAATATACCATGGTATGTAATTGGATTTTTTATAACTTGTGCACTTTTCTCAATGAACATTATACCAAAAGAAGTATCTGTATTGTGTAAAGAAATAAGTAATAAATTTGAAATAATAGCTTTAGCAGCAATTGGCTTGAAGGTTAATGTAAAAGATTTAGTGAAACAAGGGAAAGAAGTTTCTTTATATGGTTTATTTGTAGGTACAGTGCAAGTTGTATCAGCTATAGTTTTAATAAAAATATTTATATAGTACAAAAATAGTGTTTGTAATATTAATTTGATTAATTAAAATAATATGATACTAATAATTTATAATATAAATAAAAAATGAATTTCGATAAGTTTAAATGGGTATAAACTTATAGAAATTCATTTTTTATTTAAAGTGAAAATTTAAAGTAAAATATTATTTTACATAATAATAACATTATAAATTTTGAAATTACTTATCTTTGTGTTAAAATAAGTAAAATACACATATTAAAGTTAAGTTTTTAAATAAATGGACAAAATAAAAATATAAATATTAAGGAGATTTGGTATATGAATGTTTATGAAAAGGATAATGGAGTTATACTAGAAGGGGTAACAGATTTTGATCCAAAACATATATTTGAGTGTGGTCAATGTTTTAGATGGCATAAACAAGAAGATGACTCATACACTGGTGTTGCAAAGGGTAGAATATTAAATGTAAAAAAAGAAAATGATAAAGTATATTTAAATAATACAAATTTAGAGGAGTTTAATAGTATTTGGTATAATTACTTTGATTTAGGAACTGATTATACAGAAATAAAGAATAAGCTAAAAAATATGGATGAATATTTAAATAAAGCTACTGAGTTTGGATGTGGAATAAGAATATTAAGACAAGATGGGTGGGAAATGCTTATATCATTTATAATTTCCTCTAATAATAGAATTCCTATGATACAAAGAGCTATAGAAAATTTATCAAAAAAATTTGGTAAGTACATAGGTGAGTATGAGGGTGTTGAATACTATGCATTCCCAACACCAGAAGAGCTGAATAAGGCCTCTCAAGAGGAAATAAGAGCATGTCAAACAGGTTTTAGAGACAAGTACATAAAAAGTACTACACAGGCAGTTATAGAAAATAATGATAAGGTATCTGAATATACAAATTTAACTACAGATGATTGTAGAAAAGAACTTTTAAAATTCAATGGAGTAGGACCTAAAGTATGTGATTGTATTGCATTATTTGGCATGCAAAAATATGATTCTTTTCCAGTTGATGTTTGGGTTAAGAGAGTTATGCAAGAGTTCTACATAGATGAAGATATGAGTTTACCTAAAATGAGAACTTATGGGATTGATAAATTCGGAGATATGTCTGGATTTGCTCAACAGTATTTATTTTACTATGCAAGAGAACTTGGTATAGGAAAATAGAATTAAGGGGGAGAAATTATGGGAGTAATAGGAACAATATTTCTGTTCTATTTAATTATATCATATCTAGCTGGAGCCATAATTTCTGTGATTATATTACTTGAAAATAGAGATCCTGCAAAAACCATGTCATGGTTACTAATGTTTATTATATTTCCAGGGATAGGTTTAATTGTATATGCTATATCAGGTAGAAATATTAGAAAGCGAAAATTATTTAAGACTCAAAAACTAGCTAACAATATAAAAGAAAAGAAACTTTTTGATACATTAGAAAAGATAACAGAAATCGTTGAACTAGAAAAAGAATCTATAAAGCAAAACAAGCTTTTAAGAGATGAAGAGGATGGTAGTTACAGAAAAAGAGTAATAAATATGTTGTTAAAGACTGGTATGTTTCCCTTCACTAAAAATAATAAAGTAGATGTATTTGTAGATGGAAATGAAAAGTTTAAAAGGCTTATAGAAGATATAAGAGAAGCAAAAGACCATATACATCTAGAGTACTTTATTATAAAAGATAGTGATATAGGTAGAGTGTTAAAAGAGGAACTTATAAAGAAAGCCAAAGAAGGCGTTAAAATAAGAATTTTATATGATGATGTAGGATGTTGGAGATTTTGGTTTAATAGAAAATTTTTCCGAGAAATGAGAGAAGTTGGTATAGAAATAGCAGCATTTTTACCTACAAAATTTCCTATAATAGGAGGAAAATTGAACTATAGAAATCATAGAAAAATTGTTGTTATTGATGGAATAATTGGATATACAGGTGGAATAAATATAGGAGACGAATATTTAGGAAAAAATGATAAATTTGGGTATTGGAGAGATACTCATATCAGAATTAAAGGTATTTCTGTATACATGCTTCAAATGACATTCTTAATTGACTGGTATTACACAACAAAAGAAGTTTTAGTGACTAAAAATTACTTTCCAAGTGTGGGTAATGTTGGTGAAAGTATGATACAGGTTGTTGCAAGTGGACCAGATAGTGATTGGGAAGATATTCATTATGCTTATTTTTCTGCGATATGTCAAGCTAGACAAAATGTTTATATAGAAACTCCATATTTTATTCCAGATGAGAGTTTACTAAAAGCAATAAAAAGTGCTGCACTTAGTGGAGTAGATGTGAGAATAATATTTCCAAAGATTGCAGACCACAAGATAGTAAATATAGCATCCTATTCCTATTTTGAAGAAATATTAAGAGCAGGTGGTAAGGTTTATTTGTATAATAAAGGGTTTATACATTCTAAAGTCGTAATAATAGATGATAAAATTGCTTCTGCAGGTACAGCTAATATGGATTTAAGAAGTTTTATGCTTAACTTTGAAGTAAATGCATTTATCTATGATGAAGAAGTTATTGGAGTAATGACAGATGATTTCTTTGAAGATTTAAGTCACTGTGAAGAGCTGAATCTGGAGGTATTTAAGAATAGAAGTATAATACAAAAAATCAAAGAATCTATAGCCAGATTATTTTCACCAATATTATAAAAAATTATTAAAAAAGGTATTGAAAATTATGTGTGATTGGTATATTATAATAATTGTTAGCACTCTATTGAATAGAGTGATAATAAACAAAAAGTATATATATAAATCTACATATAAAAGTAGTATTAATTTAAAAATAACTAAAAACATAGGCGAACTAGTCTATACTTAATATTTTAGGAGGCGTAAAGAATGAAAATAAGACCATTAGCTGACAGAGTAGTAATTAAAAAAGTAGAAGCAGAAGAAAAAACTGCAAGTGGAATAGTTTTACCAGGAGCAGCTAAAGAGCAACCTCAAATAGCTGAAGTTGTAGAAGTTGGACCAGGTGGAATAGTTGAAGGAAAAGAAATAAAAATGGAATTAACAGTAGGAGATAAAGTTATATTCCAAAAATATTCTGGAACAGAAGTTAAGATAGAAGGACAAGAGTATACAATACTAAGACAAAGTGATGTATTAGCTGTTATTGAATAAATATAGAATAAGTTTATTAGGAGGGGTTTAAAATGGCTAAAGAAATTAAATTTTCAGAGGAAACAAGAAGAGCTTTAGAAGCTGGTGTAAATAAATTAGCAGATACAGTAAAAGTAACATTAGGACCAAAAGGAAGAAATGTTATATTAGATAAAAAATTCGGTTCTCCACTTATAACTAATGATGGTGTAACTATAGCAAAAGAGATAGAGTTAGAAGATAGATTTGAAAATATGGGTGCTCAATTAGTTAAAGAAGTTGCAACAAAAACTAATGATGTAGCTGGAGATGGTACTACAACTGCTACAGTTTTAGCACAAGCTATAATAAGAGAAGGTTTAAAAAATGTAACAGCAGGGGCTAACCCAATATTATTAAGAAAAGGGATACAAAAAGCGGTAATAGTAGCAGTAGAAGAATTAAAAAATCAATCAAGAATAGTAGAAACACAAGAAGCTATATCTCAAGTTGCTTCTATATCTGCTGGTGATGAAGAAGTTGGAAAATTAATAGCAGAGGCTATGGAAATAGTAGGAAAAGATGGAGTTATAACTGTTGAAGAATCTCAAACTATGAATACTGAATTAGATGCTGTTGAAGGTATGCAGTTTGATAGAGGATTTGTTTCTGCATATATGGTTACAGATGTAGACAAGATGGAAGCAGTTTTAAATGACCCATATATATTAATTACTGATAAAAAAATATCTAACATACAAGAATTATTACCAGTTCTTGAGCAAATAGTTCAACAAGGTAAAAAATTATTGATAATAGCTGAAGATGTAGAAGGTGAAGCATTGTCTACGCTAGTAGTTAATAAATTAAGAGGAACATTTGATGTAGTGGCAGTTAAAGCACCAGGATTTGGAGATAGAAGAAAAGAAATGCTTCAAGATATAGCAATACTTACAGGTGCTCAAGTAATATCAGAAGAATTAGGTTATGATTTAAAAGAAGCTGATTTATCTATGTTAGGTAGAGCTTCATCTGTTAAAGTAACTAAAGAAAACACTACGATAGTAGATGGTTCTGGAGATAAAAAAGCTATAGAAGATAGAGTAGCTCAAATCAAACATCAAGTAGAGCAAACTACTTCAGATTTTGATAGAGAAAAACTAATGGAAAGATTAGCTAAGCTTGCTGGAGGAGTAGCTGTTATAAAAGTTGGAGCTGCTACAGAAGTTGAGTTAAAAGAAAGAAAGTTAAGAATAGAAGATGCTCTTAATGCAACTAGAGCAGCAGTAGAAGAAGGAATAGTAGCTGGTGGAGGAACTGCTTTTGTTAGTGTTATACCAGCAATAGGTACACTAGTTGATAGTTTAGAAGGAGAAGTTAAACTAGGTGCTCAAATAGTTAAAAAAGCATTAGAGGAACCATTAAGACAAATAGCTATAAATGCTGGTCTTGAAGGTGCTGTAATTGTACAAAATATTGTTAATTCTGAAGCAGAAACTGGATTTGACGCATTAAATGAAAAATATGTAAATATGATAGAAGCTGGTATAGTTGACCCAACTAAAGTTAGTAGAAGTGCTTTACAAAATGCTGCATCAATAGCAGGTACTTTCTTAACTACTGAAGCTGCTGTTGCTGACCTTCCTGAGAAAGAAGATGCAGGAATGCCAGGAATGGGTGGCGGAATGCCAGGTATGATGTAATTTAAAAAATTTAGAACATAAATCTTAATATAAAGAACTATTCTGACTTAGTTTTAATTTCTAAGTTGGAATAGTTCTTTTATGTATAAGTAATGTTACATAAATATTAATTGAGGTATAATTGTTATTAGATAAAAAATTAAAATTAAAAAGGATGCGAGAGTATGGACTTAAGAAAGTTGCTTGAAGAAGTTAAAAATGAGAACATTGATATAGATGTTGCATTAGATAAATTAAAAGATTTACCATATGAAGACCTTGGATATGCAAATATAGACCATCATAGAGAGCTAAGAAATGGATACCCAGAGGTTATTTATTGTGAAGGAAAGAGTGACGAGCATATTTTAGGAATTATTGATAAAATGAATCAAAAAGGCTCCAATATATTGGGGACAAGATGTAGAAAAGATACATTTATAAAAATTAAAGAAATCTATAATCATGCTGAGTATGAAGAATTATCTAAAATTCTTAAAATTCAAAACCATGATATAGAGAATATAGGAAAAGGCAAAATTGTGATTGCTACAGGGGGAACTTCTGATATACCAGTAGCAGATGAAGCATATTATACAGCTAAATTTCTAGGTAATGATGTTGATAGAATCTATGATGTAGGAGTGGCAGGCATACATAGGCTTTTAAACAAAAGACACAAAATAGATAGTGCTAGGGTAATAGTAGCTGTTGCAGGAATGGAAGGTGCACTTGCAAGTGTAGTTGGAGGATTGGTTGATGTTCCAGTGATAGCTGTTCCAACTTCTGTAGGATATGGTGCAAATTTTGGAGGGTTAGCAGCATTGCTAGCTATGTTAAATAGTTGTGCATCTGGGATATCTGTTGTAAATATTGATAATGGATTTGGAGCAGGATATTTAGCAGCAATGATAAATAAATTATAATAAATATATTGATATAAATTAAACATAAATTACGTAATAAAATCTAATTTCTATTATATTTTTATTGTTAAAATTAAGGAGACATATATGAGTGAAAAAATACTTTATTTTGATATAATAAGTGGTATATCAGGGGATATGACCCTTGCAAGTTTATTAAATTTAGGTGTACCTAAGGAAATTTTTCTGGAGGAAATTCATAAACTAAATATGAGCGATGAATTTAATATAAACATCAGCTCAAAAAATGAGAATGGAATAGTAGGTACAAAAGTAGAAGTAATTACAAAAGAAACGCATACACATAGAAATTTAGTGGATATATTTGAGATTATAGATGAAAGTGGTCTAAATGAAAATGTAAAATCTAAAGCAAAAAAAATATTTATGGTAATTGGAGAAGCAGAAGCAAAAGTTCATGGAACTACGATAGATAAGATACACTTTCATGAGGTAGGGGCTATAGATTCAATTGTAGATATAGTAGGAGCTTCTATATTAGTTGATTTACTTTGTGTAGACAAAGTTTGTGCCAGTACAGTGACTGTAGGTTCAGGATTTGTAAAATGTGAACATGGAATTATACCTATACCTGCACCTGCAACTATGGAAATTTTAAAAGATGTACCAATTAAATTAAATAATGTAAAAGGGGAATGTACAACTCCAACAGGAGCTGCAATCATAAAAGTTTTGTGTGATGAGTTTGTAGATGAGTTTGAATTTTCTCCAAAACAAATTGGATATGGAATAGGTCATAAAAAGTTTGAAGTGCCGAACATGCTAAGAACTGTATTAGGTGAAAAAAAAAAGAAGAGTTAATTTATGAAATTAGTGCAAACATTGATGATATGTCTTCAGAAATCTATTCTTATTTGTATGAAAAAGTATTAGATGAGAAAGCGTTAGATATTTATACAGAGAGCATCTATATGAAGAAGAATAGACCTGCAACAAAAGTATCTATTTTATGTAATAAATCAGATTTAGAAAAATTTATTAAAATATTACTTTTAGAAACTAGTACTTTTGGAGTGCGATATAATGCATACAATAGAGAAATTCTAGAGAGAAAATTTGTAAAATTGGATACAAAATATGGAGTGGTCACAGTAAAATTAGGGTATTATAAAGATAAACTAGTCAAAGCTACTCCAGAATATAATGAATGTAAAACTATAGCAAAAAATGAAGATATTCCTATAAAAAAAGTGTTTGCTGATATAAATTTTAGAATAAAAGAAGAATTTAGTGAAAACTTATTGACATAAGCAATAAATTTTGATAAATTAATACTCAGCTTTATTAAATAAAAGCAAACAGAAAAAAATATATAAAATATAAACTCACTCGTATATGCTCAGAAATATGGTCTGAGAGTCTCTACCAAGATACCGTAAATATCTTGACTATGAGTGAAATTATTATACCAAAAGACCTAGTTAAGTAAATGTGTAGGCTGAGTTATACTCCCTATGTGTTGGCTATAAGATAAAGGTATTTTGGAAGCCTGTATAGTAATTTCACTTTTGTTAGAAATTATGGAAGTTACTATACAGGTTTTTTGTGTAAAAAGATTTAATATAATTTAGACTGTATTGTGTTAAAATAAATATATAAAAACTATATTATACAAGGAGAGATGTAAATTTATGAAACATGAATTAGTACTTGTAATAGATTTTGGAGGACAATATAATCAGTTGATAGCTAGAAGAGTTAGAGAAAACAACGTATATTGTGAAATACTTCCATGTACTGCAAGCATAGAAAGAATAAAAGAAAAAAATCCAAAAGGGATAATATTTACTGGTGGACCAAATAGTGCATATTTAGAAGATTCACCAACAATATCAAAAGAGATATTTGAACTAGGAGTTCCAATACTTGGAATATGCTATGGGATTCAAATAATGTCTCATGTATTAGGCGGAGTTGTAAGAAAAGGTAATAAACAAGAAAAAGAATATGGAAAAACAGCTATAACTTATGGAAAATCATCATTATTTGAAGGTATAACTACAAATAGTGTATGGATGAGTCATACGGATTTAATAGAAAAAGTTCCAGAAGGATTTAATATAGTTGCAAATACTAACGATTGTCCAGTAGCGGCTATGGAAAATGTAGAACAAAACTTATATGGAGTTCAATTCCATCCAGAAGTAGAACACTGTTTGGAAGGCGATAAGATACTTACAAATTTCTTATACAATATTTGTAAGGTAAAAGGTGACTGGACTACAGATTCATTTATAGAAGATAAAATAAAAGAATTAAAAGAAAAAATAGGTGATAAAAAAGCTTTATGTGCTTTAAGTGGAGGAGTTGATTCTTCTGTTGCTGCAGTTCTTATTCATAGAGCAATTGGGGACAACTTAACTTGTATATTTGTTGACCATGGTTTACTTAGAAAAAATGAAGGAAATGATGTAGAAAGAATATTTAGAGAGAAATTTGATATAAATTTAATAAGAGTTAATGCGGAAGATAGATTCTTATCTAAGTTAAAGGGCGTTTCTGAGCCAGAGGCTAAGAGAAAAATAATAGGTGAAGAATTTATAAGAGTATTTGAAGAAGAATCAAATAAATTAGGAAAAATGGATTTCTTAGTTCAGGGAACAATCTATCCAGATGTTATAGAAAGTGGGCATGGAAATGCTGCTACTATAAAGTCTCATCACAATGTTGGTGGAATTCCAGAAGATGTAGACTTCCAAGAAATTGTAGAGCCATTAAGAGAGTTATTTAAAGATGAAGTTAGAAAAATAGGATTAGAGCTTGGTATAGAAGAAGGATTAATATTTAGACATCCTTTCCCAGGACCAGGTCTAGGAATAAGAGTTATAGGTGATGTAACTAAAGAAAAATGTGATATATTAAGAGAAGCTGATGCTGTTTATATGGACGAGCTTAGAAAAGCAGGTCTATATAGAGAAATATGGCAAGCTTTTGCAACATTACCAGATGTTAAGACTGTTGGAGTTATGGGAGATGAAAGAACATATGCTTATTTAGTTGGTTTAAGAGCAGTTACTTCTTCTGATGGAATGACTTCTGACTGGTACAAGATGCCTTATGATGTATTAGAAAGAATTTCTAATAGAATAATAAATGAAGTTGATGGAGTAAATAGAGTAGTTTATGATATAACTTCTAAACCACCAGGTACTATTGAATGGGAATAATAAATAAAAAAGCTATAAACCTTGTGATTTCAAGGTTTATAGCTTTTTAAATTTATCTAATAATAAACTCACCTAGACTTGTTTATCTACATTAATCAAATTTATTTAAATAATAGATTTTCAAGTTATTTTATTATTTCTTCGATTTCATCATTATTTAACTTGTAATAAACTCGTCCAGATTTTTTTCGATATTGACCAAGTTTAATTGTAGTAGAACTAACATATGATATTTAAATTTTTTACTATAAGATTATTTAAATGTAGATAAAACTAAAAAGGTCTTTCTAGAAAACAAAACCTACCTAATTATACTTACTTACCAATATCATCACTTGATGTAGGCAAGATTCTACCACATTTTCTCCGTACTCTAGTATAAAATCATCTAGCTGTGTATCTATAAAATCACAATAATCATATGGACTACCAATATAAGCAGTCAATATATGTGTACATCTATCCATTTTATCTCCAAACATAATATATTTATCCCCCTAAAAAACTTTCATGAAAAACAAAAAGATTATATCTTTTTGGCAACTGGCTGACATAACCTATAACTTATTTTATAAGTCTTAGTCCCTATAGCTTTGCGTCACTAAATTTCTCTAGTTTTGCCGATTTAGTTTTATTCTACAACTACAATAATACAACAGAATTACTTATTATTCAACATGATTATTTGAAAATTGAATAAATTTATGCATATGAATGTTATTTTACTTCAAAAAACAGACCAGATGTGTTGATTATGATAAATTTTGCCTGTAGTTTTTCTATTAAAAAGCTTCTATTATTAAATTAAGAAGATGGTATAAATTGAAGCAAATAGAAGTAGTTAATAAATTAAGTAGAGAGAAATTAGGTAACTTTGGGATATATTGTAGAGGAGATGAGGTAAACTTGACAGTAATAAGCATATAAATTATACTTATTAGCAAAGGTCAGATAATGTTGAAAATGGTATTAAGTAAGATAAGATAAAAAAGACTAGAGATTAAGTTATCTAGTTTTTTAATTTTTAACATTTTATGTATATGAAAATAAATATGCTTTCTGTACATAATGTATTAATATTAATACTATAGAATAATTTGGTAGTTAATATATTAAAATGAATATTTTAGAAGATGGAGGGATTATGAAAAATAAAATAATTATAGTAGTTACTTTTCTATTTGCAGCACTGATGTCTGGGTGTGCCTCAAAGAAAACAACAGAAATAAATGTGTTAGCGACTACTGATTTACATGGTGTTATACCTTATGAATTAACTTCTTATGTAAAAGAAGAAAGAGAAAAAGATAAAAATATAACTTTGGTAGATGCTGGAGATTTTTTTGATAGTGGACAGGCATTAGGTAGCAGTATGGATGATTATTTTAGTGCTAGATATAAAAACAGTGACAATAACACTGAGAGTTATATTGAGACACCTCTTGCAAGAGATATGAAAGAAGTAGGTTATGATGTTGCAGTTCTTGGAAATCATGAATTCATAGCTAATAATAAATTCTATTTAGATAATATGATATCTGATTTTGAAAAACAAAAAATAAATATATTATCAGCAAATACTTATAAGAAAAATGGAGATAATTATACAAAACCATACATAATAAAAAACATTAACACACCTGAAGGAAATGTAAAACTTGGAATTTTAGGGCTTACTATAAAAGAAGTTGGAGAGAGAAAACAATGGAAAGATGGAGGGCTTGTAGATTCTAAATCATTAGAGTTAAAAGACCAAGAAGGATATAATGGTGAATTGTATATGAATGATTTGGTAGAGGATGCTAAAAAATGGGTTGGTATAATGAAAAAAGAGAAACCTGACATCATAGTAGCGGTTGCACATACAGGCGAAAAACCCAAAAAACCTAGAAACCCAGGAAATAGAATACAAGACTTAGCGCAACAAGTTGATGGAATTGATGCTATAGTTGCTGGACATAATCATGTCCAAATTGAGCAGCATGATTATAAAAATAAATCAGGAGAAAATGTTATAGTTACTGAACCAGGTAAACATGGGGAATGTATTTCTAAGATTAACTTTAAATTAGAGAAAAATAATGACAAATGGAATGTGGTTGACAAAACTAGTAAATTAGTTAAATTTGAAAAAAATAAAGAAGATGAAAAATTTGGAGAGTTCATTTCTTCAGTTAATAAAATCAGTAAAGGTAAGAGCGAAATAAGACTATCAGAAGTAACGACTCCTGAATGGGATAAAATATATGTTTTTAAATCTGGGACACCAGCAGAGGATATATATAAAACAGTAGGATATAAATGGAGAAATATATCATCTCCAAAAGGTGATGGTATGGTACAGGTTGTTGTAATGAACAAAGATAAGCCTATTACCTATCTATGTGAAGAATCTGAAATTATGCCACTTAATATAAAATGTGATGAATCAGAGTATAAAGATAATGTTGTGACTATTTATCCTAATAAAAATGATAAGTTTAGAGTTGAGAAAGGTAAAAAAGAATATATTATTAATTTAAAACATATACAATAGAGACTCTCGTCTTATTTTAGTTTAGATGATGTCTAAAATAAAGTGTGTATTATTCTAAAGAGTGGTGATAATTAAAATATCACAATATCAAAGAATAGTACACACTTTTTCCATTTAACAAAAATTGATGTTAAAAAATCAAATTTTCAAACTAGAGTATATTGGTTATATTGTCTAATATTATTTTCAAAGGTTGTGTGATATTTTTATCCTTATGTAAGATTGCTAACATTTTATTTTCCATATCTATTCCATCTAATTTAACCAATCGTAATTTATTATGTAATAACGAATCTGATAATAAGTTTTCTGGTAAAATGGTTATACCTAACCCTGCCTCTGCAGCTTTAATAAGTGCAAAAGAACTAACACTTTCCCAAACGGGATAAGCCTTTTGGCTGGAAAGAGATAATACACTATCTAAAGTATCACGAATAGCACTTCCTTTTTCACGTAACAACAATGGAAACGTACATAATTGGTGTAGAGATATTACTTGTTCTGATAAAGGAAAAGTTGGAGCACATGCAACACATAATTTATACGAACCTAATAAAATTGTACGGAATGCCCCTTGAGGTTCTGTGCCTTCCCAAAAAGCTATATCGGCTTCTCCATTTTTTAAAATATCCATAGCTGAATTAGCACTTTCAACACGTACATTCACTTTAAGAGATGGAAATGAATTCTCTAATCGACTTAAAATTGGAGGAAGTAAAAAAGAAGCAATTGTAATGCTAGATACAATATTTATAGGTGTACTTTCCTCTAAATGGCTAATTCTCTTATCTAAATTGCGACAAGCGGTTAGTATACTGCGTGCTTCTTCTAAAAGAGAAATACCGCAACGAGTCAGACATACTCCTCGTGGTAATCTGTCAAATAGTGCTGTGCCAGCCTGTTGTTCAAGTTCAGCTATGGCATGAGATACAGCAGATTGTGTGATATGTAATTTTTTTGCAGCACCTGTGAATGTTCCTGTTTGCTCAATTGCCTCTAAAATCTCTAAATATCGTATGTTCATAATAAGTATCCTCACTAGACATGAATAAAATTAATTGATTCTATTAAATTCTATCATTTTACAGATTGAAGGGCAAGAGATATACTAAATAAGAGAAGGAAGAAGGAGGTAGATTTTGAAGAAAAGCAAAAAACCATATTTTTGGCTTCTAACTATCAATTTATTCATTAGCACATTCACTTTTGGAGGGGGGTATGTAGTTGTACCTATGGTTAGACGTTATTTTGTAAAACAGAAGCAATACTTTACAGAGGATGATTTGATGAGTATGGCGGCAGTTGCACAATCAACTCCTGGAGCAATTGCAATCAATTTATCTGCTTTGGCAGGTTATCGAGTAGCAGGTACTTTAGGAGCTGTTATTAGTTGTATATCTGCTATAATACCTCCACTTGCTATTCTTGGATTAGTATCAGTATTTTACACAACTTTTATCTCCAATGTTATTGTTGCTGCAGTATTAAAAGGAATGCAAGCTGGTGTTGCTGCATTAATCGTAGATTTGATTATTGATATGTGTTCTATGATACTAAAAGAACGTTCTCTATTCTTATCAGCTATGATACCTATTGCTTTCTTTGCAAATTTTGTGATGGGTATAAATGTAGCTCTCATATTAGTTGTTTGTTGCTTTATGTGTGTAATACGAGTTTTTTACAAGAAGAGGGAAAATAAATGAATACAATTTGGAACTTATTTTTTATATTTTTGAAAATAGGATTGCTTAGTATTGGTGGTGGCTATGCAATAATACCTTTAATTCAAGAGCAAGTAGTAAATCAAACTGGATGGATAAGTGAGAAAATGTTTACAGATATTATAACTATTTCGCAAATGACACCAGGACCATTAGCTGTTAATACTTCTACTTTTGTTGGGCTTCAAATTGGAGGTTTTTGGGGAGCAGTTGCGGCTACTTTAGGTTGTGTATTATGTGGGGTAGTAATATCTCTATTTTTATATAATTTTTTTCAAAGGCACCAAAATTCTACCTATATATTTGAAATATTAAACGGTCTAAAGTCAGCATCATTAGGTTTAATTATCTCAGCTGCCGCCACAATTATAATCCTTGCATTATTTGGGACGAGTACAATGTGTTTTAATTCCATATTTAAGACGTTAAATTGGATTGCACTAGTAATATTTTGTGTTATGTTATTTATAGTGCGTAAATGGAAGACTAATCCCATAGTAATTATGTTAATAAGTGGTATAGTGGGAGTGCTTTTTTATTTATAATGTCATCACTCAAACACATTATACAAGTTCCGTGTTTGGGTGAGTTTTGGCACATGTCAATCAATAATAAAAATGTCCAAATAGCCAATAGAGTAAGGCTATTCAGACGTTTAAGAAGATTTGAAAAGACAATCTAAAACTTACATAGTCTTTAGATTAGATTTATTATTTACCATACAAGAAATGATTTTTCTTTGAATAGATATTATTAAATTAAGCTATAGATATAATTGTTTATTCCAAGAATTCATTTGAGTTTAATATATCAATACTTAATGTTAAAATAGGTGTATTGACCATCAATATAATATTTACTTAGTAACATAATCCTACACATTATTGATTTTCTAAAAACCAATTATATGCTTCTCGACAAAATTTATCACTGTCTAAATAGTAACTATTATGAACATTATCAATTTCAATAAGCTTCTTCTTACATTTTAAAGAATTATAATAACTATCAAAATATTGTATTTTAAAATATCTGTCATGAAGTGTTTTGAAGACAAGAGTGGGTATATTAACTCCATTTTTTATTGTACTATCTTGTGCAACAAAACATTCTAACATGGTGCTAATCATTTTTGTACTATTTTTCCAAATATGAGGATTTTTCTTTTCCAATACTTTATAAAATTCGTTATCATAGACTTCGTTATAACCTTCATACTTAGGAGGTTTTAATGTTATATGGAAATTAGGGAGATATTTGAGAAAAAAGTTCAATAATTTAACAATTGGATAGGGATAACCTACTCCTGTCGTATTTTTATAATCAACACAAGCGAACTGAGCAAAACTTTTTAGCTTATTGTTTGAACATGCATAATATTGGGCAAACATACCACCAATACCAGTATTTCCATATAGATGTATGTTAGAAGAGTAATTTTCTTCTATATATGTAACAACAGAATCTAAGTCTTTTACAATTGAATTCCGAGAGAAATCTTTTTCATTTCCATCACTTCTCCCTGTTCCTGAAAAATCAAAAGCGAAGATATTTACATTATATTGAGTAAGTGGTTCATAGGCTTTTTGCATCTCAAGTGTAGTAACAATGGGAGTATGCGTAACAATAATATTCATAGATGATTTTCCAGTGATGAATGAATTACAAAAAATATTTATATCTCCATTTGGTATTTTTATATGCTGCCAATTCATTTGGTTTCCTTTCCTTATATTACAAAAATATAATGATTTCTAGAATCTAATTTATAGGTTAGTCATATTTTATCACAGCAATATATTAAAGTTAACTCTTTTCTTATGTAGCTACAGTAATAATTTTTTCATAATAACTGCTAATTTTATGTTTCAATTTTTTCTAGTTTCATTCGCAATACCTTAATTTTATATAAAATGTCCTGTAATGCTATTTGGATTTATTCTTATTTCATCAGGCGTTCCTGAAGCAACGATTTCTCCTCCATTTGTTCCACTTTCTGGACCTATATCGATAACCCAGTCAGAAGCACATATAACTTCTGTATTGTGTTCAATAATTAAAAGTGAATGTTGCTCATTTACAAGTTTTTTAAAAGTAATTAGCAAATTCTCTATATCTTTAAAATGAAGTCCAGTAGTAGGCTCATCTAATATGTATAACATTCTTTTTTTAGTTTTTGTTCCTAATTCTTTTGCTAATTTTATCCTTTGAGATTCTCCTCCACTTAATCCTAATGTATTTTGTCCTAGTTTTAGATAGCCAAGTCCCACTTCATCTAATAGGGAGAGTTTTCTATATATATCAGGACAATCACTAAAAAATGATTTTGCTTCTGTTACTTCCATGTCAAGTATATCTGCCACTGTTTTTCCTTTGTATTGTACAAACAGTATTTCTTTTTGATATCTCTTACCTTGGCATTCACTACAAGTTACCCATTGGTCTGCCATATATTGTAGAATAATTTTTGTTTTTCCTAATCCTTGACAGTTGGGGCATTGCCCCTTTTTGCTATTAAAGCTAAAATGGCTTTCATCCAATAATTGTTGTTTTGCTTGTGAAGTTTTAGCAAATAGAGAACGAATTTCATCAAAGATATTGATATAAGTAGCAGGTGTAGAGCGACTAGATTTTCCAATAGGTGTTTGGTCCATTAAGATAAAATCATCAATAGTATCAAATCCAGTAAGTTCGGTATAGTTTTTATTTGGGATAGATTTTTGGTTTAATTTTTCTTCTAAAGCAGGAAGTAAACTGTGAAATACAAGAGAACTCTTACCAGAACCACTAACACCTGTAATAGAGCACATACAGTTTAAGGGAATTTCTACATCAATATTTTTTAGATTATTTGCATGGCATCCCTTTAAGTTTAACCATTTACTTGGCTTAACATTATTTTTTGAACTTATTTTATTGGATGTACTCAGATATTTGCCTGTTATAGAATTTGGATTTTCTATAATTTCTTGAGTTGTACCTTCTGCAATAATGAAGCCACCTTTTGTACCAGCGTTTGGACCTACATCAATAATATAATCAGCAGCCAGTATTGTATCCCTATCATGTTCCACGACTATAACAGTATTACCGTTATCTCTTAGCTCTTCTATAGTTTTGATGATTAGATTATGGTCTCTTGGATGTAAACCAATAGATGGTTCATCTAGAATATAGGTTAAGCCTACTAATTCACTTCCTAGCTGACTTGATAATCGTACTCTCTGTAGCTCTCCTCCAGATAAGGTTGGAGCTGTTCTATCTGTTGATAGATAGCTAAGACCTACCTTTAATAGATAACTAACTCGAATTTTTAATTCTGTTAATATATCATTTACCAAAGATATCTCATTTTGTTGAAGTTGATTTGGTAATTCACACAACCAATTCCACAACTGTTCTATCGTCATTTTTGTTAATTCAGGGAAGCGATAACCTTTGATTGTAGTGAATCTAGCTTCAATACATAGCAACTCACCACCACATGTATGGCAAGGAATTTTGTTCATATATTGATGTAAGGCATTATTTTGAGAACTGGATTCTCTAAAAAGTCTTTGAATGTGGTTGATTGCCCCTGATGCAGGTCTTTTAATCTTTGATTCTCGCCCCCTTGATTCAAAGCTAAATTCATATATCTTATCACCTGTACCATATAAGATTGCATCTATAAAATCTCTTGGCAATTCATTCCAAGGCATATCTAGGTCGATATTTTTATCTTTTGCGATTGCATATAATTCACCTACCATCCAATTACCATTTGGCTTTTTCCCCCTCAATTTTCCAAAGTAGTAAGTAGCTCCATCCAATATTGAAATAGTAGGGTCTTTTACAATTAATTGAGGATTAACTTGATAGGTAAAACCCAATCCATTACAATCATGACAAGCTCCAGTATGGGAATTAGCATTGAAAGTTGAAGTATTTATCTTAGAAAAAATAGTTTGGCAATGTGGGCAATAATTTTTTGTAGTATTCTTTTTTTCTAATGGAATTTTGCAATATGGACAGTAACTTTTTCCAATTGATACAAATAACATTCTTAAGTAATCCCAAATGCTTGTAAGAGTACCAACTGTAGAACGAGGATTTTGGCTTCCTTTTTTTTGTTCAATAGCTATAGTAGGAGTTAATCCTTGAAGTAAATCGAATTCAGGTTTTTGAAGATGTTCTGAAAGTTTTGCTCCATTACTTAGGTTTTCAAAATAACGTCTTTTTCCTTCTTCATAAATCGTATCGAAAGCTAAAGAGGATTTTCCACTACCACTTACACCTGTAATAACAGTTATTTGATTCTTTGGAATTGTAACCTCAACATCTTTTAAATTGTTTTGCCTTCCTCCTTTTAAATAAATAGAACTTTTATTGTGACAAAGTGAATTTTTAATTGGTTTATTTATTGCTTTGGTAAATTTGAATTTTTTTTCTAGTTCAAGAGGATTACCTAATTCTTTTGTTTCCGAAATACCTAACATTTTTAACTGAGAAAAGATTGATGTCAAATAATCTTCAGGTAATTTTTCTATTAACAAATTAAGGTCTTCTATTTTTATATTGCCACTTGATAATATCTCTGCCATTTCATCTAACAAATTTTTTTCTGCTCTTGTTAATTGATTGTATTTTTTAGAACTTAATTCTGTCCATAAATCCCATGGAAGCAATTCCAAACCAATCATATTATTAAAGTCATGTAGAAGGGTACCCTTTATGGAGTGCCAACCTTTCCAATTTTTATTATATCCAAAGTCATCTGGGTGAGTATGGCCTTGTCGACAACTTATCCAGGCTTCTGAGCCAGTTAAAAACCCATCTATTTTTCTGACATCATGAGTGTCAAAATTAATGTGAAAATAATTTTTTTGTATGTTATCTATTTGTGCATCTATTTTTATCCACCTTTTTGTTACCATATCATAGTATTCTACAAGCCAGTGGTCTTCATAAGGAAGCTCACTTTCAAAATAATTAGCAAAACCTGCTCTTATTCTAGCTTCAAAACCTATATATCTTAGGAAAGATACAAGAAGTAAAGAGTAGTCTCTGCACATACCAACTAATCTCTGTTTTGGCTTTCTTGGAATAGTTAGTGAGTTAGAATCTATTTCAAATATTCTTTTTAACATTTGAGGAATTGTACGAAGTAATTCTTCATCGGCTTGTTGCATATTAAAGGTTATACCATATAGTTTTCCCTGGTCTCCATGAATTACTAGGTTTTGGACTACTTTTAATAATTCTACTGGAGTATTTGGTAAATTTTGATATTCATTTTCAAATATTCTAGGATTTGTAATAATACTTTGTTCTTTATAATTGTTTATTTTCATTTATTCTTCACCTCTCTGAATGCATAATATACCCTAACATGGTGTTAGATTCAAGGGAAATTTAAATTTTTCTTGGGATTGTTTTAATTCATGATAACATTAAATTTTTAATGAAATAATAAATAATACTTAGTTTAGGTGTTAAAATTTAAAAATAAATAAAAAAATAATATAATGATGAATTGTAATACAAATATAGTTTGTGTTATATTTGTTGTAATGAGTATAAGTTGTATTTACAGTTTGTTAAAATTTACAATGGGATATTGTAGGAGGCTGAGATGACAGAACGTGAAAAGATGTTAGCAGGAGAGTTATATGATTGTGGAGATAAGGAATTGTTATATCAATGGCATAAGGCAAAAGATTTGACTAGAGAGTATAATAATTTGAAATCAGATGACAAGATTAATAAAGAACGTATTTTAACTGAGCTCTTAGGTAAAAGAGGAGAGAATATATGGATTACGGCACCTTTTTATGTTGACTATGGAAATAACATTTATTTTGGAAACAATTGTGAAGTGAATATGAATTGTACTTTTTTAGATGATAATGAAATAATAGTAGGTGATAATACCTTAATTGCACCTAATGTGCAAATATATACAGCTTTTCATCCAACAAATGCTAAAGATAGATTTGGAGAAAAAACTGATGATGGATTTAAGTTTTGTAAAACTATAACAGCTCCAGTTAAAATTGGGAATGATGTTTGGATTGGTGGAGGAAGTATTATTTTACCAGGTGTAACAATAGGAGATAATGTAACTATTGGTGCAGGAAGTGTTGTGACAAAATCAATACCATCTAATACTATAGCTTATGGTAATCCTTGTCATGTTATTAGAGAAAATAAGTGAGAACTATTGTAATATATTTATTCATGAAATATCGAAGACATTATTAAAATAAAGAGCTATCTCAAAATTAGGGGTAGTTTTTTTTATTAATAGATATTAGGCATTGTATTTATTCCATTTACCATATTTATGCACATAAAGAATTATATCTCATATGATTGATTAATAAAGATATTATTTACGAATTATTAACATAATGTTAATATGGAATTCTTGAATATTAAGAAATAGGATACTATAATATAGTATGAATAGATTCTTAGTAGAGAAATTTGTAGGTGCTAATATACATTTAAAAAATAGATTTATAACCTGGAGGACAAAAAATGAAATTATCAAGGTATAAGAAAAATAGTTTAGTTTTGTCTATAATCTTATATTCACTTATTATTTCAATCCTTGTAATTATTATTTTCAGTACCATAAAACTGCACAATATATCTAATAAACAAACTAAAAGCTATTTAAAGGATGTATCTACACAAATTGTAATGAATGTTGATTCTAAAATAAAATTTATCTTATCTGATTTAAGAATAATGGCAGATTTTATTAAACAATATGAGGGTGATAGTCGATATGAGTACTTATCTAAAAGAAAGACTAGTTATAAGTATTATGACATTGGAATAATTGATTTAGAAGGTAAGGCAGAGTTTTTAAGTGGAAAAAAACTTGACTTGAAGGATACTGTTTCATATAAAAAAGGAATAGAAGGTAAAGAATACTCAGAAGTAATAGAATCGTTAGGGTTTGTTCTCTATACAGTGCCTATATTTGATGATAACCATGAGATTTCTAGCCTTTTAATAGGTGTATCTGATAAAGAAAGTATGAATGATATTCTTAAAATAGATAATTTTAATGGAAAAGGAACTATTGAAATTATTAATAGACAGGGAAGCCCTCTTTTTATAGGAAAAAACAGTGAATTAATAAAAGACCTTAGTTACAAATATAAAGATTCTATAAATGAGCCTTGGGCTCAAAAGATGCTTAATGATTTTGAAAATGAAAAGTCAGGAGATATTATAATAACATCATCAAAAGATATAAAATGTTTATTAACTTATTATCCAATTACAAAAGGTCTAAATGAT
Organism: Clostridioides sp. LIBA-7602; assembly: GCF_056688945.1. Lineage (NCBI taxonomy): Bacteria > Bacillati > Bacillota > Clostridia > Peptostreptococcales > Peptostreptococcaceae > Clostridioides > Clostridioides sp. LIBA-7602. The sequence goes on from NZ_CP196991.1 coordinate 273,269, forward strand.
TGGTATTTTGTTCTTATAGTGCCTGAAGAAGCTGTACTTGGTGAACTTAATAAGCTAAACTCTTTTACAATAATAATGACGTTTATAGTTACATGTATTATTGGAATTATAACATGGCTTTTATATACTATAAGAAAAAAATATGTAAATCAAATAGAAAATATTGCATATTTAGATAATATAACAAATGGCATTAACCAAACCAAATTTAGTATGTTAGTAAAACCCTTAATTTCAGAATCGCCAGATAGTACCTATATGATGATAGCGATAAATATAAAGGAGTTTAAGTTAATAAATGATTGCTTTGGTAGTGATAAAGGAAACATGACACTCAAACATATTTATAATGTTTTATCTAAAAATATTACTAAAAATGAAGAATTTCTATGTCGTCATGATGCAGACCTTTTCTATTTGTTTATTAAAAATAGACCAGTGTTAGAAGTTTTAGAGTTATTGTATAAAATAGAAGCTGATATAAATTATTTTAATGAGAGTAGAGAAAATCCGTACTTTTTAAGAATATCAGCAGGTATTTACACTATTGAAAATCGTAATGAAGATTTAATCACAATACAAGACTATGCAAATACAGCAAGAAAAAGCTTCAACAAAGCTCATCAAAGTGATTTTTCTTTTTATAGTGATATAGAAAGAAAGCGATTAATATCTGAGAAGGAAATTTCAAATTTAATGGAAAAAGCCCTTGAAGATAAAGATTTTTTTATATGTTTACAACCAAAAATTGATATAAAAAATGGTAAAATCAGTGGAGCAGAGTCTCTTGTGCGTTGGAGAAATTCAGAAAAAGGTATAATTTATCCAAGTGATTTTATTCCTCTTTTCGAAAAAAGTGGATTTATATGTAAATTAGACTTATATATACTTGAAGAGACATGCAAATTGATTTCTAAATGGATAAAAGAAGGTAAAGAAGTATTGAGAATTTCTGTTAATGTATCAAGACAACATTTAAATGATAAGTCTTTTTTAGAAAAATATGAACTTATATGTAATAAATATAATGTACCAACATATCTGATAGATTTAGAGCTTACAGAATCTATCTTCTTAGAAAATCCAGAAGCTATAGATGTAATAAATGATATTCATTCTAAGGGATTTAAGTGCTCTATAGATGATTTTGGATTTGGATACTCATCATTAGGGATATTAAAAGATTTTAAAGTTGATATAATTAAATTGGACCGTTCATTCTTTGTCAGCAAAAATAATATAGACCGTGGTAAGGTAGTTATTGAGTCTATTATTGAACTTGGCAAAAGACTTGGTATGAAGATAATTGCTGAAGGAATTGAAGAGTTAGAACAAGTTGAGTTTCTAAAAAGTATAGGATGTGATTATATTCAAGGTTATGTTTTCTCTAAACCACTATTAATATCTGAATTTGAAGAGTTCACATATGCTGATAATAAAATAAAAAGTTTAAAAATATCGAATGATTAAATATCTAAAAGAAAAATCTGAGCAGGTTATATGATTGAAAATATAACCTGCTTTTTTTATTTGTATATTTAATAAAAAAGACAGCTACAGATTTTGTAAAAACAATTTTCAAATGTTGTAAGTTGTCGTTAAAGCTTTATTGTATTATTCTGAATATATAGAAAGTCAGTTCCTGTTTTCAGACATAAAGAAAGTAAAATATACATAATAATATAAAATTTGCTGTTTTTATAACTCTAATTATTTTGAAAGGAGGAAAGTATGATAAGTGGAAGAATGTTACTCATTATGAATTTTCTAAAAGATAAAAGTAAGACAAGTTACCGGGAAATTAGTCAACAGTTAAGCATAGAAGAAAGAAAAGTTAGATATGACATAGACAATCTAAATGTTCTTTTGCAATCATTAAATAAACCACTAATACAAAGAATGAATAAAGGCTCATTAATTATTCCAAGTGATTTCCAAGTAGTATATATAGACAATAATGACTATGTATTTTCCTTAACTGAAAGAGTATCTATTATGAAGATTATATCAATGTTTAAAATAGATAAGTTAAACTTAGAAAAATTGAGCAAAGAGTTTAAAGTTTCTAGAAGTTCGATTAAAAATGACCTTAATGTTTTATCAAATGAACTAGAGAGAAATCAAATAACTATTACTTATGATAAAGTTTTCAAAATAAATGGAGATGAAGATACTATATACAAACAAAGGTTAAACATATTAAAATTATATTCTTACCTTTTTGGTAAAGAAAAATCTGATTTAAGCGTGTTTGAGAAGTATATAGTGAAGGTAATCGAAAAAATATTCAAAGGACTTTCCTTGAATGATATATATAATTGGTCTACAGATTTACTTTTACAAATGGGCTGGACTCTAAATGATGAGTCTTTTACATGGTATGTATCAAATATTTTTCTTTTTACATGGTACATACATTCAGATGAAAAACATCCTTTAGAATCTTCTTCATTGAGTGAACCATATTTTGAGAATAAATTTGACCAAGAATTTGAACAAATCATTCAAAAGAAGTTAACTAAAGAACAGATTTTATTGTTAAATAGTTTTGTATTTTTTACAAATAAGTATGCAAGTTTAAATGAAGATATGGATTTAATTAGTACAGAGATAATAGTTCAGGATTTAATTTATAATATGTCTGAAATACTGAACATTGATTTTAAAGAAGATATGATTCTTTATAAAGGTCTACTTAATCATATCGCTCCATTGATAGAGAGAATCAAACAAAATATACAGATTTATGAAGAGTTATTCCATGTAATACCAGATAAATATCAATATGTACTTGAAGCTACCAAAACTTCTGTACAAAAAAATAGGATGTTAAATCAAATAAAAAATGAAAATGAAATAATACTTCTAGCAATACATTTTTTAGGAAGTGTACAAAGAAACGAAAGTAACAATTATAAAAATATATTATTAGTTTGTGGATTTGGATATGGTGTAATTGCTATATTAAAAGATACTTTAATAAATGACTATCAAATAAATATAGTAGATAGCATTCCATCATACAAATTACAAGATTACAAAGACTGGGAAAATATAGATTTTATCGTAACAACATCAAAAATAGTATTAGACTTACCTAAAACAATTATAGAGATTAATCCTTTTTTACAAGAAAACGATTATTTAAAACTTGAAGAAAAAGGAATAAAAAGAAAGAATGTCTTGACCAATTACATATCAATTAAAAAGAGATTAGATTTTTTAGAAGAAGATGCTCAAAAAAGAGTACTGAATATTATATGGCAAGAACTAGGATATAGTGATGAGAAAATGCTATCTAGACAGCTTAAACTAAGTGATTTAATAGGTATTGATACAATAAGTGTGATTGATAAAGAAATAAAATGGGAAGATGCTGTGAAAATTAGTTCAAATATACTTGCTGATTGTGATTTTGTGTCAGCACAATATGCTGATAATATTATAGATATTCTAAATAATGTAGGTTTCTATGCTGTAAAGGATGAGGAATTTGCTTTGTTACATGGTAATGATAGTTCATTGGTCAAAGTAAGTTCAATAAGTTTATTAATATGCAAAGAATCAGTCAAATTTGGAGATAAGAAAGTTAAAATCATATTTTGTCTAGCAAGTAGAGATAAAAAGGAGCAAATTCCTGCAATAATTAATTTAACTAAAATGGTTTATAAAACCAATTTTATTACTATGTTAGAAAGTGTAAAGACAAAAGAAGAAGCAGAATGTTTAATTCATAAATATGAGAAGGAGGTCACTGAATGAGCAAATTAGTCAATGTAAAATGTTCATTTGAGATGAAAGCAACTTCAAAAGAAGAGGCTATTATATCATTAGTAGATGTAGTATCAAAAGAGGGTTATCTGAAAGAAAAGAATCAATTCTTAGAAGATGTTTTAAAGAGAGAAGAAACACTGTCAACCTATATTGGGCATGGTATAGGCCTTCCTCACAGTCAAAGTATTGGAGTTAAGGATTCTTGTATTACAATTGGAAAACTTGATACATCTATTGAATGGACAGAAGAAGGTGAAAAGGTAGATTTAATATTTTTAATATCTGTGGCAAAAGACAATGAAAATAATCTTCATCTAAAGATTTTATCAAAGCTTGCACGTTTGTTAATGCATGAAAGTTTTAGAAATCAAATTAGAGAGTCAGACGAACAAACAGTCTATAATCTTATAAAAGAAAAAATAGGGGAGGAAGATTAGAATGAGGATTTTAAAGTTTTTACAAAAACATCTTATGACAGCAACTTCATATATGATTCCATTTGTAGTTGCTGGAGGTATATTATTTGCTCTATCAGTAACTCTAAGTGGACAAGCTGCTGTTCCTGAAACTGGATGGCTAGCTAAACTTAATCAAATTGGAGCTGCTGGTCTAGCTTTGTTTATTCCAATATTGGGTGGTTATATAGCATTTAGTATGGCAGATAAGCCAGGGTTAGCTCCAGGTATGATAGGTGCATATTTAGCAAAAGAAGTAAATGCTGGTTTTATAGGTGGTATCATAGCAGGATTTATAGCAGGATTTGTTGTTTTGCAATTAAAGAAAATTAAATTGGCACCTACAATGAGAACTTTAGGTTCAATATTCATTTATCCTTTGCTTGGAACATTGATTACAGGTGGTATAATTGTATTTTTAATTGGAGAACCTATAGCTTCTTTTATGACATGGATGACTAATTGGTTGAATGGAATGTCTGGTGTTTCTAAAATACCTTTAGGTGGTATCCTAGGAGGAATGATAGCTTCTGATATGGGCGGTCCTATAAATAAAGTAGCTGCGACTTTTGCCCAAACTCAAGTTGATACACTTCCATATTTAATGGGAGGAGTTGGTGTTGCAATTTGTATACCTCCAATTGGATTAGGGTTAGCTACATTATTGTTCCCAAAAAAATTTAGTAAAGAGGAAAGAGACTCAGGAAAAGCCTCTCTATTAATGGGATGTGTTGGAATTACAGAAGGAGCGATTCCATTTGCAACAGCAGACCCTGTTAGAGTAATTCCATGTATTATGGCTGGGTCGATTATAGGAAACATTATGGCCTTTTTATTGGGGTGTTTAAATCATGCACCTTGGGGAGGTCTGATAGTATTACCAGTTGTTGATAATAGATTGGGATATATTGCATCAGTCATAACTGGAGCAATAGTCGTTGCAGTATTAATGAAATTAGTAAAGAAGGATGTAAAAGAAGACGAAGAAATTGAAGAAGATATAGACGATTCTATTGAACTAGTATTTGAAGAATTATAGATATATAGATATAAATACTGTTAATTTATATGAAAACCTATTATAAAAATAATCATACAAAATTCTAATTTTAAAGGAGATAAGAATATGAAAATTGTAGCAGTAACATCTTGCCCTAGTGGAGTAGCACATACTTATATGTCAGCTGAATCACTTGAATTATCAGCAAAAAAATTTGGTATAGAAATAAAGGTTGAGACTCAGGGGAGTTCTGGAATAGACAATGAGTTGTTACCTAAAGAGATTGAAGAAGCAGCCTGTGTAATACTAACTAATGATGTTGAAATTAGAAATATGGATAGATTTAAAGGAAAAAAAGTTGTAAGAATGAGTGTTTCTGACATAATTAAAAAATCTGATGCATTAATTAAGAAAATAAAAGATACTTTTCAATAAAGTTTGATTTATTTTACATATAACATTAAGATGTATTTGATATTAATTCTATTAAATACATCTTAAAAATAGAATAAAAGGAGATATAGTCATGAAAAAATTACCAATAAAGACTGTCGTACAACGACTACTAGACTTACAAGAAGAGGGGAAAAGTGCAACACTTTTAGGAATTGGTCCTATGTCACCAAACTTGTTACAGGCAAGTTTTGAACTAGCAAAAGATGATGATTTTCCTTTAATGTTTATTGCCAGCAGAAATCAAGTAGATGCAGATGAACTAGGTGGTGGTTATGTAAATGGTTGGAATCAAGAAACTTTTACAAAGGATATTAAGAAGATAGCTGATAAAGTTGGATTTGATGGTTTATATTACTTATGCAGAGATCATGGAGGCCCATGGCAAAGAGACAAAGAAAGAAATGACCATTTGCCTGTTGACAAAGCCATGGAATTAGGAAAAAAATCTTATTTAGCTGATATCGAGGCAGGTTTTGATTTATTAATGATTGACCCTACAAAAGACCCGTTTGAAATGGGAAAGGTAATCCCTTTAGATATAGTCCTAGAAAGAACTGTAGAATTAATTGAATATTGTGAAAATGAAAGAAGAAGACTCAACCTACCAGAAATAGGCTATGAAGTTGGGACAGAGGAAACAAATGGAGGATTAACTTCAACTGAGACATATGAAACATTTATAACTAGATTAAAAATTGAACTTGAAAAGAGAGATTTACCAATGCCAACATTTATAGTTGGTCAGACAGGGACTCTAACTAGAAAAACAGAGCAAGTAGGCACTTTTAATTTTAAGAATGCTTATGATTTAGCTCAAATGGCTAAAAAGTATGGAGTTGGCTTAAAAGAGCATAATGGAGATTATTTAGATGATGTAACTTTATTAGAACATATACCTTCTCAAATTATTGCTACAAATGTTGCTCCTCAATATGGCACTGAAGAGACTAGAGCATACTTGAAACTAGCAGAAGTTGAAAGAAAACTAAAGGAAGAAGGATTAATTGAAAAAACTTCAAATATTAGACACGTTCTTCTTGTCGATGCTATAGAATGTGGACGTTGGAGAAAGTGGGTAATGGGAGAACAGAAAAATCTAACTACTGAAGAAATATTTAAGGATGAAGTTTTATCTAATGAGATATTAGATATTGCAGGTCATTATACATTCAACAATGATGATGTTAAAAGAGAGATAGAAGTGCTTTATAGTAATTTAAGCAAAAATAATATTGATGGTCAAAGATTTGTTGTAGACCATATTAAACGACCTTTACGTGATTATGCAGAATGTTATAATTTAAAAGGTGTTACTACAAGAATTTTAAATAAATAATAGGACTTATAGTGGTAAGTATTGTTATACTAGGTATTTATAGTTATAATTATACTTACCACTATTAAATTTAGGAGGATTAATATTTTGATTAATTTAATTTTTGATGTAGATGATACTTTATACAACCAATTGACACCTTTTTATATTGCATATGATAAGTTGTTTTCTTCAATAAAAGGTGTTTCTGTTGAAGATTTATATATAAGCAGTAGAAAATATAGTGATGAAGTATTCCATTTGACTGAGAGTGGAGAGATGCCAATTGAGAAAATGCATGTATATAGAATAATGAAGGCTTTTGAAGAATTAGGAAATCCTATTACAGAAAAGGATGCTCAAAATTTTCAAGATGAGTATATATATCAGCAATCACAAATTACTTTAATACCAGAAATTGAGCAGATTTTGAATTTTTCTAAAGAAAGAAATATTAATATAGGAATCATAACGAATGGGCCATCAGCGCATCAAAGGATGAAGTTAAAGCAGTTGAATATTGAAAAATGGGTTGACAAAAATCATATTTTTATTTCTAGTGAGGTTGGTTTTTCTAAGCCAGACATCAATATTTTTAGAGTGGCTGAGAATGTCATGAATCTAGATAGAGAAAATACATATTATATAGGCGATTCTTATAAAAATGATGTAGTAGGTGCTAGAAAAGCTGGATGGAAGAGTGTTTGGATGAATCATAGAGGTCATGGAGTAGAAGAATTGTTTTATAAGCCTGATTTTGTAATTTTGAAATATAAGGATTTATTGTCTTTACTTATAAAAGTATGTAGTAAATCAAATATTAGTAATAGAATTATATAAAATAATTAAAAATATATATGTAAAATCATATATTTAAATTGTAAATAATTTGTTTTATATTAAAAAATAGATTATTTAGAAAAAGTACTTTAATATTTAAAAGAATATTAAAGTACTTTTTAATTTAAAAAACTTTCTGTATTGATAATATAAATTTTTTAACAAATTGTCCGATAAATAAAAGGATAGGTAGTTATTAATTTAAGTTATATAGACTTTGATGAATTATACTAAGGATGATAAGTTAAAATTTATATTATATTTAAATCCTTAAAATAACAAAAATAAATACTAGATTAAATTTTATAAACAAGCACAATATTCAATTGGAAGGTAGGGTTAGATATGAAAGCAATAATTTTAGCAGCGGGAATGGGGACGCGATTGAGACCATTAACTTTGGAATCGCCTAAACCATTAGTTAAAGTTAATGGAAAACCAATGATAGAAACCCAAATAGAATGTCTATTGGAAAAGGGTATAAGAGATATAAAAGTGGCTGTAGGATATCTAAAAGAAGAGTTTTACTATTTATCAGAAAAATATAATGTGGAATTAATATATAATGATAAATACGATATGTATAATAATATTTATACTATGTATTTATTAAGAGAGTATTTACCTGATAGTTATGTTATAGAGGGAGATGTATACTTATATAATAACTTTATAGATCCAGATATAAATAAATCTACTTATTTTACTTTTTATAGGGAAAATTTTAATAATGAGTATATATTTGAATTTGATAAAAATGACAAGATTTATGATATGTATGTTGGTGATAATAATGGCTATATATTATGTGGTGTGTCCTACTGGTCATTAACAGATGGAAATATTATAGCAAAAAAATTAGAAGAAACAGTAAGTAGTGGAGATTTTGGAAGTTTATTTTGGGATGATGTTGTAATGCAAAATAAAGAGAATTTAAATATGTACATTAAGAAAATAGATTTTAAGGATTGTTTTGAAATAGATACTGAAGAAGATTTGAAGTTTTCAGAAAGATGTATAGTTCAAAATAATAATTTTATGATGAACAAGTCTTTACAATACTCTAAGTAGATTAGGAAGGAATTTATATGGGAATTTTAAATAAAATAATGAACCAAGAATCTTTTGATGTAAAAACATCACTAGATTATATTAATGAATATGAGCAAGTATTACCTTTTGACAGTGAGATTCACACTGCGCGTGCAGTTACATATTTTTTTGCAGAAGAATATGAACTTGCGGAAGAACATATTAGAAAGGCTTTGAAATTTAGGCCCAATAATTATGATAATAACTTTTATTTAGCAAATATTTTGATTGCTAAGGGTAAATATTCTGATGCTATTAAAGCAGCTATGTTGAGTGTGACATTCTTAAAACATTTTGCTAAGCTTCCAGAATATGATTATGTAGATGATAAATTAGTTTATGCTAATGAACAAGTAAAAAATCTTATTGATTATTGTATTGAAAATATAAAAGACATAAGTGTAATTGAGGACTTAAAAAGATTTTTTGGATTTATTGAGCTAAGTGTTACTAGTTTTCCTACATACTTTTATGATGATAAATGGAAAGTTATGGTAGGTGAGTATTTCAATAAAAATTCAAACATTGAATATAATGACTATATATGTTTTTACTCTGATACATATTATAATTCTTTAGGAGACCTTCAAAAAAAAATATGTATGAGTCTTAATATTCCTAATTTATATTCAATATGTCCAATAGAGAGTTTTAAATCTATGACTACAAAGGAATTTAATTTAGATAATGGAAAATACATTGTTCCAATAGCTACAACTGAATATAATCAAGTTATTGATTTTAAAGTTGGAAATACTAATTTAAAATCACAACAAGTAGATCCACCTGATTTTTTTAAGTACTATAGAGTAGATAAAGGAGTTAGTTTGAATTCAGATAAAGATATTATAGTTGGAAAACCAATCGAATTAGGATTTAAAGAAAATAATAAAAAATTAGTTCTCACTATATTTATAGATTCTTTATCTCAACAATATTTATCAGAAACAGAATATAAATCAATGCCTTATACAAAAGAGTTTTTTGATAAAGGAATTATATTTAAAAATTGCTATACAACAGGAGAGTGGACATATCCATCTTTTACAAGTGTATTTACAGGTCTATACACAACTAATCATCACTTTATACATCATAGTACGGGATATAAATTTCCAGATGACATAGATTTATTTAGTGAGATTATGAAAAAAAATGAATACTTCACTGCAAACATAGGTGGGTCATATGCAATTGCTCCATACAGTAGTGGTTTTAGAGGATTTGACAGAACTGTTTTTAAGAATAGTCTAGGATTTTGTGATTCAATATTAATTAATGATGTTATTGAACATATTGAGTCATTTAAAGAAACGAATCAATTCGTATTTATGTCTTTAAACGATGTTCACAAGCCAATAGAAGATATTGAATGCCGTGGAATTGATTATAATATTGTTAATCAAACATCTTTAGATATAGAGACATCTTTATCAAAGATGAACTTAGGTGTAAGTGTACGACAAGAATATCATGAGGAAACTGTTAAAAAATATGAAGTAGCTCTTAGACAATTAGATCGTAATTTGAAGCAAATCTATGATTATATATTACAAAATTACTCTGAAGAAGAGTATTTAATTAGTATTTTTTCAGACCATGGTGCTTCATTTTTAGGCAAAGATGATTTTTTATTAAAATCAAATATAACTAATAATGTATTAATGGTTAGAGGGTCTGGAAGTATATCCAATGATAATACTGAGTATATAAGTAATATGGATTTAATTCCTATAACTTTGAAGTTGGCAAATATAGAATATGATTTATCGAAGTATGATTGTGTACTTCCAAAGACACTAGGAGGTAAAGGTCGTGAGTTCACTTATAGTGAATCAATATATCCTGGTCAGACTTATAAAGCTATGGTTAATAATGATAAATATTGTTATATATTAGAAACAAAAGATATTACTAATATAGATGGAACAATTAATTTTGATGAATATAGTGATTCTGTTTTTGATAAAAAGGAAGGTAAAGAAATTAAAGATAATGACATTTTAGAGTATTATAGAGAGATAGTATATAATCATATAAAGAGAAATATTAAATATTAATATTAAAAATTATTTAGATATTAAATAGATACAGTTTATTTTATTTTAATAAACATTCTACTTTTAAAATAGAACTACTGAATTTAGGTAGTAAGAATTTCTATATATCAAATTTAATAAAAAAGATTTTTCGGTAAACTATTTTCTTTTCTTGTACAAAAAATGAGATACTCAAATTTTTATTTTGAGATATCTCTTTTTTATTATCTAGTTAAAGTTAAATAATTAGGAATATATTTTATTTAGCCTAATCGATAACGTTTTGAGATTCCTTATAACTACATGTTAACTGTTGAATAGGCTTGTCGTATGGCTTAACCCATCCTTTATTAATACTTAATTCTGTAAGTGCTGTATGACCTTCAACCATTTGAGTTAGTGAAGCTGAATATATAGCTCTCAATTCAGGGGTACTACTTGTTAATGCAGAGTTAAGGTACATATTAGCAGATGCTTTAGAAGATGCAAGCATACTTAATATTATTACTTTATCGTCTATATAAGTATTGTTTTTAATTAGATTTTCTATCATATTTCTCATATTGTTTATACCTCCTCAGAAATTAGTATTTCATTTTCAACTATAAATTGTTGCATAGCTTTAATTCTTCCTTCTGTTGCTAATATACTAGATTCTGATTGTCTTTTTAGGTCTTCATCTGATATTAACATATTTATTGCTCTTTGCATAAGTAATCCATCAGATTCCATTTTTATAACAGCTGCTAAAGATATTTTTTCAGTTTCTGAAAGTATTCTCATTTAATCATCTCCTATATTGTAATTTATTCTTTAATATTATGTCTTCCTTTTTAATGAAATAACCATAACATTTTTTTACAGTATCTTATATTCTATTTATATCAAATTTTAATCAACTCATAAAATTTTTTAGGAGGATAAAATGAATTTTAAAAATAAAACCAAAGTATTAAGTTTATGTTTAATATCAATACTAATGATATCTACATCGTGTACGAATCCTAAAAGAAGGAAACAACTGAAATCAATATATTAGCAACTATAGACTTACATGGAGAAGTTACATATAATATAGCTTAAAAAATAAATAAAGAAAAAAGAAAATAATATGACATTAGTAGATTTTTATGAGTCAGATGGTTTAAGACAAAGGAGCAATATCCTAGTGAGGCTTGAGATGTTTACGGAAACGATGACATAGTTAAAAAAGAAATGACTATAATTATACAAATGAATGAAGTTAAATATGATTCAGTAGTATTTGATAATCATGAGTCTGTTGCCATCTCTAAAAAACGATTTATTGTTAACTAATATATAAATAATATTAGAAAAGAAGGTTTATATTATGATATTTAACAGCATTCTTTTAAAAAATAGTTGATAAGGTAAAAAAGAAGTAATAAAAAATAATATATAAAAATTCAAAAAAGGAGTTAAATTTAAAAGTTGATTAAAAAAATCAATCTTGAGACTATCCATTTTTTATTTTAACAAAAAAATATAAATATAGTTCGACACAGGGCGAATGAAAAAAATACAAGAAATATTTTTTTTAAAAAATTTCAAAAAAGAGTTGATAATATATGTATATTAATATAAAATTTAAGGTGTATAATTCGTATAATGATACGAATGATTTGAAATGTAAAATAACTTATAAACGGAGAGGGGAAGTCTAATGAAAGTAGCAGTAGTTATGGGTTCAAAATCAGATTATCCAAAATTAGAAGAAGGGATAAAACTACTTGAAAAATATGGAATAGAAGTTGTAGCAAGAGCATTATCTGCTCATAGAACACCAGAACAACTTTCAATATTCCTAAAAGAAATAGAAGATGATACTGATGTAATAATAGCAGCAGCAGGAAAGGCAGCACATTTACCAGGTGTAATAGCTTCACAAACACTAATTCCTGTAATAGGATTACCTATTAAATCATCAACTATGGACGGACTAGACTCACTTTTATCAATAGTTCAAATGCCAAAAGGAATACCAGTTGCGACAGTTACAATAGATTTAGGTTTAAACGCAGCTTTATTGGCATTACAGATAATGACTTTAAAATACCCAAAATTAAAAGAGGATTTGAAATCATATAGAGAAGAGATGGCACAAAAGGTGCTAGAAGACGACAAGAATTTAAGGGGGTAGCAGAAATGTTATTATATGAAGGAAAAGCAAAACAAGTATACTCTACAGATAATGAAAATGAATATGTTGTTTATTATAAAGATGATGCAACAGCATTTAATGGAGAAAAAAAAGCAGAAATATCTTCAAAAGGTATACTAAACAATAAGATATCAACAATAATCTTTGAAATGTTAAAAGAAAATAATATAAATACACACTTTATAAAAAGTTTATCAGATAGAGAAATGCTAGTTAAAAAAGTAGAGATTTTACCATTAGAGGTAATAGTAAGAAATATTGCTGCGGGCTCTATTTGCAAAAGAGTTGGTCTTGAAGAAGGTGAAGTTTTCGATGAGCCAATCTTTGAAATAAGCTACAAAAACGATGCTTATGGAGACCCAATGTTAAATGATGATTATGCAGTAGCAATGAAATTAGCAACTAGAGAAGAATTAAAATTCTTAAGAGAAGAAACTTTAAAAATAAATGAATTACTAAAAGCATTTTTCTTAAAATTAAACCTAAAGTTAGTTGACTTTAAAATAGAATTTGGTAAAGATTCAGAAGGAAACATAATATTGGCAGATGAAGTATCACCAGACACTTGTAGACTTTGGGATGTAAATACAAATGAAAAGTTAGATAAGGACAGATTTAGAAGAGACCTTGGAGACCTTGTAGAAGGTTATACGGAAGTACTTTCAAGAATGAATAATAAATAGGAGGCAAATGTATGTGTGGAGTTTTAGGGATTTACTCTAATAAAGATGTAACTAAAGAACTATATTATTCTTTATATTCTATGCAACACAGAGGGCAAGAAAGCTGTGGTTTAGCTCTTTTGGATGATGGAGAAATTAAGTACAAAAAAGATATGGGATTAGTTGGAGATGTTTTTAAAGAAAGTGAACTATCTAAGTTAAAAGGAAATATAGGTATTGGACATGTTAGATATTCAACAGCTGGGGGAAGTCATGTTTCAAACTGTCAACCTTTAGTTGGAAGTTGTAGAAAAAGACAATTAGCCATAGCTCATAATGGAAATCTAGTTAATGCAAATTATTTAAAAGACATGTTAGAAGAAGATGGATATATGTTCCAAACTAATTCAGATACAGAAGTGATTTTATATATACTTGCAAGATATTACAAAGGTGATATAGTAGAAAGTTTAAAAATGACTATGGATTATATCAAAGGTGCATATGCTCTTGTAATAATGAGTCAGGAAGAATTGGTTGCAGTTAGAGACCCACATGGATTCAGACCTCTTGTACTTGGTAAAAAGGGCGATGAATATATATTTGCATCAGAAAATTGTGCAATAGACATACTTGGCGGAGAAGTTATAAGAGATGTAGAGCCAGGGGAAATAATAATAGTTAAAGATGGAGAATTAAAATCATATTTTTATTCAGAAAATTATAAGCCGGTTAAGAAGAGTTGTATATTTGAACACATATACTTTGCAAGAAACGATGCAACTATAGACAATGTAAATGCATATGAATTTAGAATTAAATGTGGTGAAAGATTAGCTCAAAATGAAAATGTAAATGCAGATATGGTAGTTCCAGTTCCAGATTCAGGTTGGCCAGGAGCTATTGGTTATGCAAATGCTAGTGGATTAAAAATAAGTGAAGGCTTAGTTAAAAATAGATATGTAGGAAGAACATTTATAAAACCTACACAAGAAGAAAGAGAAATAGCAGTAAAAATAAAATTGAACCCTCTTTCAACAATAATAAAAGGAAAATCTATAATTTTAGTAGATGACTCAATTGTAAGAGGAACTACATCTAAACAGTTAGTAAAATCTTTAAGAGAAGCAGGAGCAAAAGAAATTCATCTTAGAATAACATCTCCTCCAGTAGCTTACTCTTGTTATTATGGAATAGATACTCCAAATCGTTCTAAATTAATTGCATCAAGTAACAACGTAGAAGAAATGAGAGAATATATTGGATGTGATAGTCTAAAATTCCTAGATATAGAAGGAATGTTAGATGCAGCAGAGCACAAGTCTACTTTCTGTAAAGCTTGTTTTGATGGAGAATACCCAGTTAAGAAAATTGATAAGGAGGAATTACTTTCATGTTAACATATAAAGAATCAGGTGTAGATATAGATGAAGGAAATAGAGCAGTAGACCTTATAAAAGGTAAAATAAAAGGAACTTATGATGGAAATGTAGTTGGAGATTTAGGTAACTTTAGTGGATTATACAGTTTAAAAGATTTTGTGGGAATGAAAGAACCAGTTTTGCTTGCATCTACAGATGGTGTTGGGACTAAGTTAAAAATAGCTCAAATGATGGACAATCATGATACTGTTGGAATAGATTTAGTTGCAATGTGTGTAAATGATTTAATTTGCCAAGGAGCAAAGCCATTATTTTTCCTTGATTATATAGCTCTTGGGAAATTAGTTCCTGAGCATATAGAAAAAATAGTTGGTGGAATTGCAGATGGTTGTAAAATGTCTGGTTGTGCACTAATTGGTGGAGAAACTGCTGAGATGCCTGGTATGTATGGAGATGATGATTATGATTTAGCAGGATTCTCTGTAGGTATAGCAGACAAAGAAAAGATTGTTTCTGGAAATGATGTTAAATCAGGAGATGTATTAGTTGGTATATCTTCAAGTGGAGTACACAGTAATGGATTTTCTTTTATAAGAAAGATATTTTTAGAAACTTACAACTACAAGATGGAACAATATGTTGAAGAACTAGGAATGACAGTTGGGGAAGCGCTTTTAACACCAACTAAAATATATGTTAAATTAGCTTTAGATGTATTAGCTAAACATGATATAAAAGCTATAGCTCACATAACTGGTGGAGGGCTTATAGAAAACATAACAAGGGTTATACCTAAAGGATTAGGATTAGACATCAATAAAAAATCTTGGCAGAAGCCTCCTATATTTAAAATGATAGAAGATTTTAATGCTGTTGATGAGAGAGAACTTCACAAAAGTTTCAACATGGGTATTGGACTAGTTTTAATAGTAAATAAAGAAGATGCTAACAATGTTGTAGACTTTATAAACAATAGAGAAAATGACAATGCTGCTTATGTAGATAAAAAATACAGTGAATTATTAGAAGATAAAGCATATATAATTGGTGAAGTAGTAGAGAGTCATGAAGGTGTAGAATTATGTTAAATATAGGAGTTTTAATATCTGGTGGGGGAACAAATTTACAAGCAGTTATAGATGGAACTGAATCTGGAAAAATAAAAGGTCAGGTTAAAGTAGTTATCTCAAGTAAGCAAGATGCTTATGGCTTAGAGAGAGCTAAAAATCATAACATAAAGGAAATTTGTGAAACTAATGAAGACAAGATAATAGAAATTCTTAAAGAAAATAAAATAGATTTAGTAGTTTTGGCTGGTTATTTAAAAATAATCAGCCCAAAGCTGGTTAATGAGTTTAGAAACAAAATGATAAACATACATCCATCATTAATTCCTTCATTCTGTGGAGCTGGATTTTACGGAGAAAGAGTTCATCAAGGTGTTATAGATTATGGAGCCAAAGTAACTGGAGCTACAGTTCATTTTGTTGACGAGGGTGCTGATACTGGACCAATTATAATGCAAGATGTAGTTAAGGTTAATCAAGATGATGATGCAAAGACACTTGCAAAAAGAGTGTTAGAAGTTGAACATAGGATTTTAATAGAAAGTTTGAGTCTTTTTTGTGAAAATAAATTAAAACTTCAAGGTAGGAGAGTGTTTATAAATGAGTAAGAGAGCTTTAATAAGTGTAACTGATAAGACAGGTGTAGTAGAATTTGCTAAAGAGTTAAATAAGCTAGATTATGAAATTATATCTACAGGAAATACTTTCAAGACATTAAAAGAAAATGGAGTTAATGTAATGCAAGTTGAAGATGTTACAAACTTCCCAGAAATATTAGATGGAAGAGTAAAAACATTAAATCCATATATACATGGTGGGATACTTTACAAAAGAGATAAAGAATCTCATGTGGAAACTGTAAATGAACACAAAATACATTCAATAGATTTAGTAGCTGTAAATCTATATGATTTTGAAGGAACTTTAAAGGCTGGCAAAAGCCATGATGAAATGATAGAAAACATAGACATTGGTGGTCCATCTATGATACGTTCTGCTGCTAAAAACTATAAAGATGTAATAGTAGTAGTAGATATAAAAGATTATGATTCTATAATAGAAAAATTAAAAACAGACACAATGACATTAGAAGACAGAAAAAAATTATCATATAAAGCTTTCTCAACTACAGGAAGATATGATGCGTTAATATCTAGTTATTTTGCTGGAGAAGTTGGAGATACATATCCTGACATATTAAATTTAACTTTCCAAAAAGAACAAACTTTAAGATATGGAGAAAATCCACATCAAAATGGTTTCTTATATTCACAATCAAATGCAAAAAATCCAATCTTAAACTATGAGCAATTAGGCGGTAAAGAACTTTCTTTTAACAACTTAAACGATTTACATGGATGTTTAGAAGTAATGAGAGAATTTAAAGATAGCGAAGAAGTAGTTTCAGTAGCTATAAAACATGCTAATTCATGTGGAGTGGGATTAGGTAAAGATGCTTTTGAAGCATATACAAAATGTTATGAAGCAGATAAAGTTTCAATATTTGGTGGAATAGTAGGAATAACTTCTACTGTAGACAAAGCTACAGCAGAGAAATTAAATGAAATATTCTTAGAGATAGTAGTAGCATATGATTTTGAGCCAGAAGCTTTAGAGGTACTTAAACAAAAGAAAAATTTAAGAATACTAAAATTAGCTAAGATAGAAGATAGTTTACAACCATATGAAATGAAATATTTAGATGGAAAATTATTAATACAAGATAGAAATAGCACTTTAGCAGAAAAAAGTGAAAATGTAACAAAAGCAAAACCAACAGATGAACAACTTAAGGACATGGAATTTGGTATGAGAGTAGTAAAAAATATGAAATCAAATGCAATTGCGATAGTAAAAAATGGTCAAACTTTAGCTTTAGGTTGTGGGCAAACATCAAGAATTTGGGCATTAAAAAATGCTCTTGAAAACAACAAAGATAAAGATTTTACAGGAGCTGTTTTAGCATCAGATGCATTTTTCCCATTTGATGATTGTGTAACATTAGCTCATGAATATGGAATATCAGCAGTAGTTCAACCAGGTGGTTCTATAAAGGATAAAGATTCAATAGAAGCTTGTGATAAGTATGATATGGTTATGGTATTTACAGGAATAAGACACTTCAAACACTAAGGAGGATATTATGAAGATATTGGTTGTAGGCGGTGGCGGAAGAGAGCATGCTATATGCTGGAAACTAAGCAAAGAAAAGAATATAGATAAAGTTTATTGCGCGCCAGGTAATGCAGGAATTGCAAATGTAGCAGAATGTGTAAATATAAGTGATACTAATATAGAAGAACTTTTAAAATTTGCAAAAGAAAATGAAATAGGTCTTACAATAGTAGGGCCAGAAGTACCACTAGTTATGGGTATAGTAGATGAGTTTGAAAAGGAAGGTCTAAGAGTTTTTGGGCCTAATAAAAAATGTGCTCAACTTGAAGGAAGTAAAGCTTTTTCAAAAGATTTTATGATAAAACATAACATACCTACTGCAAAATATAAAGAATATACAAACTTAGAAGAAGCTATATCAGAAATAGATAGCTTTGGATATCCAGTAGTAATAAAAGCGGACGGATTAGCTGCTGGAAAAGGTGTTGTAATACCTGAAAATAGAGAAGATGCTATAGCAACTTTAAAAGAAATGATGTCAGATAAGAAGTTTGGAGCTGCTGGAGATAAAATAGTAATTGAAGAGTTCTTAAAAGGAATAGAGACTTCAATCTTGGCATTTGTAGACAATGACACAATAGTTCCTATGGCAAGTGCAAAAGACCATAAGAAAGTAAATAATTATGAACAAGGGCCAAATACTGGTGGAATGGGAACTTTTTCACCTAGTGAAATATATACAGAAGAATTAGCAAATAAAGTAAAAGAGACAGTATTAGAAAAAACTTTAGAAGGATTCAAAAAAGATGGTCTTAACTTTAAAGGTATTTTATTTGTTGGTCTTATGATAACTGAAGATGGAGAGAAAGTACTTGAATACAATGTAAGATTTGGAGACCCTGAGACACAATCTGTTTTATTTAGACTAGAAACAGATTTACATGAGATAATGGAAGCTATATTGGATAATAAATTAAAAGATATAGAAATAAATTATAGTGATGATGAAGCAGTATGTGTTATGCTTACATCAGGAGGGTATCCAGACAGTTATGAAAAAGGAAAAATTATAACTGGTCTTGAAAACCTGGATGATGATATAGTAGTATTCCACAGTGGTACTAAGATGCTTGATGGTAATTTAGTTACTAATGGAGGAAGAGTAATTGGTATAACTGCAAAATCAACTACAGTTAAGGACGCAGCAGAAAAAGTTTATGAGAATATAAAGAAAATAAACTTTGAAGGAATGCACTATAGAACAGACATAGGAAGATAATTTTTCTAAAATGGAGGATAAGGTATGTTGAATACTGAAAATAAAGACTCAATGGTTAGAAGAGTACTAGTTGAAAAAAGAGAAGGTTTTGACCTTGAGGCTAAAGCTTTAAAAAAAGACTTGTTAGAAAGTTTACACATAAGCAATATAGAAAATTTAAGAATATTAAATAGATATGATGTAGAGGGAATATCAGAAAAAGTTTATGAAAATGCAGCAAAAACAATATTTTCTGAACCGAATCTAGATGTAGTATATTATGAAGAAATACCAGAGTTAAATGGTGAAAGAGTATTTGCGATAGAATTTCTTCCTGGTCAATATGACCAAAGAGGTGATTGGGCAGCTCAATGTATCCAAATCGTAAATCAAGGTGTAAGACCTGCTATTAATACAGCAAAGGTTTATATATTATCAGGTCAAGTAACTGATGAAGAGTTTTCTAAAATAAAAGATTACTGTATAAATCCAGTAGATAGTAGAGAAGCATCTTTAGAAAAACCAGAAACATTAAAAATGGAAACTGAAATACCAACAACAGTTGAAGTATTAGATGGGTTTATAGATTTAGATGAAGATGGACTAAAAACATTTGTAAGTGAAAAAGGATTAGCAATGACTTTAGGAGACTTACAACACGTTCAAAAATATTTTAAAGATACAGAAAAAAGAAATCCAACTATAACAGAAATAAAAGTTCTAGATACTTACTGGTCTGATCATTGTAGACACACTACTTTTATGACTGAAATAGAAAATGTAAAGATAGAAGATGGTAAGTTTAATGATATAGTAAAAGAAGCGTATCAAATGTATCTTAACTCAAGAGACAATGTATATGTGAACAGACATAAAGATATATGTTTGATGGATATAGCTACAGTTGCAGTAAAAGAATTAAAGAAAAATAGAAAATTAAATGACCTAGATGAAAGTGAAGAGATAAATGCATGTAGTATAAATGTAGATGTTGAAGTTGATGGTAAGATGGAAAAATATTTAGTAATGTTTAAAAATGAAACTCATAACCATCCAACTGAAATAGAACCATTTGGTGGAGCAGCTACTTGTCTAGGTGGAGCTATAAGAGACCCATTATCAGGAAGAAGTTATGTTTACCAAGCAATGCGTGTTACAGGAAGTGCTGACCCAAGAACAACTTTAGAGGATACTTTACCTGGAAAACTTATGCAGAGAAAAATTACTACAGAAGCTGCTCATGGTTATAGTTCATATGGTAACCAGATAGGTCTTACAACTGGACAAGTTGCAGAAGTATATGATGAAAACTTCGTTGCAAAGAGAATGGAAATAGGCGCAGTTATAGCAGCAGCACCAAAAGAAAATGTAGTAAGAGAAAGACCAGAAGCAGGAGATGTAATAGTTCTTCTTGGAGGAAAAACAGGAAGAGATGGTTGTGGAGGAGCAACTGGTTCATCTAAAGAGCATAGTGAAGAATCAATATTAACTTGTAGTGCAGAAGTTCAAAAAGGAGATGCTCCTAACGAAAGAAAAATACAAAGATTCTTTAGAAATAAAGAAGTTGCTCAAATGATAAAAAGATGTAATGACTTTGGAGCAGGTGGAGTTTGTGTGGCTATAGGTGAGATTGCTGATAGTTTGGACATAAACTTAGATTTAGTGCCTAAAAAGTACGATGGACTTGATGGAACTGAACTTTCAATTTCAGAATCACAAGAGCGTATGGCTGTGGCTATAAAAAAAGAAAATAAAGATAAATTTATACAATTAGCAGTAGAAGAAAACTTAGAAGCTACACATGTAGCTACAGTAACTGATACAGGATATTTAAGAATGTTCTGGAATGGAAAAGCAATTGTAGATATAAATAGAGAGTTTTTGGATACAAATGGAGTAAAACAAACTACTGATGTCCATGTTACTAAAGTAGATGAAGAAAATACATTCTTTAACTCTAATGAAATAGTAAAAGACGTTAAATGTGCAAGTATGAAAGATAAATTTACAAAAGTATTATCTGACCTTAATGTTTGTTCTCAAAAAGGATTAGTTGAGATGTTTGATAATACAATTGGTGGCAATACAGTACTTATGCCATTTGGTGGAAAGTACCAAGCTACTCCAACTCAAGGTATGGTTGCTAAGATACCAGTACTTGGTGGAGAAACTAATACTTCTACAATAATGACTTATGGATACAATCCAAAGGTAGGAAAATGGAGTCCATTCCATGGTGCTTTATATGCAGTAGTAGAATCTGTGTGTAAATTGGTTGCTATTGGAGGAAATTACAGTACAACAAGACTTACATTCCAAGAGTATTTTGAGAAACTTGGTAACAATCCAGAAAAATGGGGTAAACCATTCTCAGCACTTTTAGGAGCATTCTATGCACAAAGTAAATTTGAGATACCTGCTATAGGTGGAAAAGACAGTATGTCTGGTACATTTAAAGATATTGAAGTTCCGCCAACATTAGTTTCATTTGCTGTTGATACAGTAGATGCTAGAAAAGTAGTATCTCCAGAATTTAAAAAAGCAGACTCAAAAGTAGTAATGTTATGTGTAAATAAATCAGAAAATGATGTTATAGATTTTGAAGAATTAAAGAAAAACTTGGATAAAGTAAGAGAACTTATACATGGAAATAAAGTTTTATCAACATATGCATTAGGATTTGCAGGTGTTGGTGAAGCAATAAGTAAAATGTCTTTTGGTAATAAAGTAGGATTTAAGTTTAGTGAAGAAGCTGAAAAGGCACTTACAGATGATAAATTATTTGAGGCTAGTTATGGAAATATAGTACTTGAATTAGCAAATGATGATTTAAGTATTTTAGATGGATATAATTACATGGTTCTTGGAAGTACAGTTAAAGAAGCTAGTTTATTCATCAAAGGTGAAGAACTTTCATTAGATGAATTATATAAAGCACATTGTAGTACTTTAGAGCCTATATTCCCAACTAAAGCAGAAGAAGTAAAATCAAAAATAGAGACTATAAGTTATATATCACAAGGGGAGGCTAAAAAATCATCATTAAGTATAGCTACTCCAAGAGTATTTATACCAGCATTCCCTGGAACAAACTGTGAATATGATTCTGCAAGAGCATTTGAAAGAGCAGGAGCTAATGCAAATATAAGAGTATTCAAGAATTTAACTTATAAAGATATAGAAGATTCTATAGATACAATAGTAAATGAGATAAAATCTTCTCAAATAATAATGTTACCAGGTGGATTTAGTGCAGGTGATGAGCCAGATGGTTCTGGTAAATTTATAGCTACTGTATTTAGAAATCCTAGAGTACAAGAAGCTATAAATGAGTTTTTAACTAAAAAAGATGGTCTAATGCTAGGTATTTGTAATGGATTCCAGGTATTAATCAAATTAGGATTAGTTCCATATGGGGAAATAAGAGTTCAAAGTGAAAATGCACCAACACTTACTTACAACAATATTGGTCGTCATCAAGCTAAGATTGCTAGAACTAGAATTTCTTCTAATAAGTCTCCTTGGCTGGCTCAAACTAATGTTGGTGATATTCACAATATAGCAGTTTCTCATGGAGAAGGTAAATTTGTTGCTAGTGAAGAAGTTATGAGAGAATTAATTGCTAATGGACAAGTAGCAACTCAATATGTTGATTTTAATAATGAGGCTACTTATGATATTGAATTTAATCCAAATGGTTCATTCTATGCTGTTGAAGGTATAACTAGTGTTGATGGTAGAGTGTTTGGTAAGATGGGACATTCTGAGAGAATTGGTGAGGCAGTATATAAGAATATCATAGGTGAAAAAGACCAAATGATATTTGAATCTGGAGTTAAGTATTTTAGATAAGATTTTAAGAATTAATATAAAATTACAATATATATTTTAGATATCTGAAATTAAGGAGATGTAATAATATGATGATAATCATCTAATAATACATCTCTTTTTTATTTACATAAAAAATAAGATGTATTATATCTAGGTTAAAAAATAAGATATGTTATAATTAATTACTAAGAGAAGTTAAATATTTATTGGAGGGCAAACATAATCAATGAAAGTATTAATAACAGGGTCTAATGGTCAATTAGGAAGAGAATTGGTCAATCAATTAAAATCAATCAATCAAAGTATAGATCAACCAAAGTATGACACATTAGCCACGACAAGGGATGATTTGGATATATCTAATCAAACTAACGTGGATAGTTTTATTTCGGATAATAAGCCTGATATAGTGATAAACTGTGCAGCATACTCAAAAGTTGATGAATGTGAAGACAATATAGAAACTGCATACAAAATGAATGCTTTAGGAGTTAAAAATTTAGCAATAGCATCAGAAAAAGTAAATGCCAAATTTGTACATATATCAACTGACTATGTATTCGATGGTCTTTCTAAGTACCCATATAGAGAAGACAATAAAACTGAGCCCAATTCTGTGTATGGAAGTAGTAAACTAATGGGAGAAAACTTTGTGCAAAGATTCTCACATAAATACTTTATATTGAGAACAGCATGGTTATATGGTGATGGAAATAATTTTGTGAAGACTATGATAAGGCTATCTGTAGAAAATAAAGAAATTAGTGTGGTTGATGACCAATTTGGAAGTCCAACAAGCACTGTGGACTTATCAAAGGCTATAATAAATCTTATGGAAACAGATAATTATGGAGTTTATCATGCTACATGTGAAGGTGAGTGTAGTTGGTATGATTTTGCTAAAAAGATATTTGAATTAAAAAATATAGATATAAAAGTAAATCCAATTAAAAGTGAAGATTTTAAAAGCAAAGCTCAAAGGCCAGCATATTCTGTACTAGATAATTTTATGTTGAAATTAATTGGATTGAATTCGTTTAGGAAGTGGGAGGAGTCTATTGAAGAGTATTTAAAGAAACATTAAATCAATATAAGGTAAACATACTATTTTTAGAAAATAAAATAAGATATTACATAAAATATAAATATTTCTTTTATTTATCCGATAATCATAATATAACAAAAACAAATTTAAGGATGGAATAAATATGAAAGGAATTATTTTAGCAGGAGGATCTGGGACAAGACTATACCCAATAACAAAATGTATATCAAAACAAACACTTCCTATATACGACAAACCAATGATATATTATCCTATGTCAGTTCTTATGTTGGCAGGGATACAAGAAATACTCATAATATCTACACCAAGAGATATAACAGCGTTTCAGGATTTGTTTGAAGATGGAAGTTCATTAGGGCTTAAAATAACATATGAAATTCAGGAAAAACCAAATGGAATTGCTGAAGCATTTATAATAGGAGAAGAATTTATAGGAAATGATAGTGTTTGCCTTGTACTAGGCGATAATATATTTTATGGATATGGATTTAGTGAAAGATTAGAAAATGCAGTCAAAAGGGATGGAGCAACTATATTTGGTTATCATGTTAGCAATCCGAATTCGTTTGGTGTTGTAGAATTTGATAAAGATTTCAATGTATTATCAATAGAAGAGAAACCTAAGATACCTAAATCCAATTATGCCATACCAGGATTGTATTTTTATGACAATGATGTTGTGGAAATAGCAAAGCTTACCAAGCCATCATATAGGGGTGAATTAGAAATAACTTCTATTAACAATGAGTATTTAAAACGAGGAAAACTAAAAGTAGAACTTTTAGGAAGAGGTATGGCTTGGTTGGATACAGGCACACATAAGGGTTTATTGGATGCTTCTAATTATGTTGAAGTAGTTCAAACAAGACAAGGATTATATATAGCATGTCTAGAGGAAATTGCATATACAAAAGGGTATATAAGTAGAGAGGAATTAATAGAACTATCCAAGCCACTGATAAAAACTGAGTATGGCCAGTATCTATTAAACTTAGCTAGAGAAGATATGTAGTATTACATAAAATTTATTACTAATTTTATTTTACTAAGGGAGTTTATTATAATGGGAAAATTCAATTTTATAAAGACAGAAATAGAAGGCTTATATATAGTTGAGCCAAATGCATTTTATGATGACAGAGGATATTTTATGGAAAGTTATAATAAGAAGGAGTTTTTGGAGTTTGGACTTGATATGTGTTTTGTTCAAGATAATGAATCCAGCTCTAGAAAAGGTGTTTTAAGAGGCATGCATTTTCAAAATAAGTATCCTCAAGGAAAATTAGTTAGAGTTACAGAGGGCGAAGTTTTTGACGTTGCAGTTGATTTAAGAAAACATTCACAGACATTTGGAAAGTGGCAAGGAGTAATATTGTCAGATAAAAACAAAAAGCAATTTTATATTCCAGAAGGTTTCGCTCATGGTTTTTTAGTTTTATCAGACAAAGCTATATTTAGTTATAAGTGTACAAATTATTATTATCCAGAATTTGAAATGGGTTTTATGTGGAATGATAAGTATGTA
The DNA here is from genome assembly GCF_056688945.1 of Clostridioides sp. LIBA-7602. Classification (NCBI taxonomy): domain Bacteria; kingdom Bacillati; phylum Bacillota; class Clostridia; order Peptostreptococcales; family Peptostreptococcaceae; genus Clostridioides; species Clostridioides sp. LIBA-7602. Next base: position 299,331 of record NZ_CP196991.1, read on the forward strand.
TCTATTGACTGGCCTTTAAAAGGGATTGAAGAGATATTTTTGTCATCAAAGGATAAAAACCATAAGGATTTTAAAGATATTTGTATGGAACTTTAATAAAAGTTTATGAGAATTGACATTTGGGAGAGAAAATATGAAAAAAATATTAATAACTGGAGGAGCAGGCTTTATTGGGAGTAACTTTGCACATTATATACTCAATAAGTATGTAGATTATTTTATTGTTAATTTAGATTTATTAACATATGCTGGTAATTTGGAAACACTAAGAGAAATACAAGATAAGCCAAATTATAAATTTGTCAAGGGAGACATCTCAAACAAGGAGCAGGTTTATAAACTATTTGAAGAAGAAAAATTTGATATAGTTGTTAACTTTGCTGCTGAATCTCATGTGGATAGATCAGTTGAAAATCCACAGCTATTTATCCAAACAAATGTTATGGGAACACAAGTACTTTTAGATGCATCCAGAAAGTATGGAATAAAAAGGTATCATCAAATTTCTACAGATGAAGTTTATGGTGATTTGCCAATTAATAGAAAGGATTTATTTTTTACAGAAAAATCAGCTATTAACCCAAGCTCACCTTACTCAGCATCTAAGGCAGCTGCAGACTTATTGGTAAGTTCTTACTACAGGACATATGGACTTCCAACAACTATATCTAGGTGCTCTAATAATTATGGACCATATCATTTTCCTGAAAAATTGATTCCACTTATGATTTTAAATGCTCTTGAAGACAAACAATTGCCAGTATACGGTAATGGGGAAAATATAAGAGACTGGTTGCATGTATACGACCATTGTACTGCTATAGATTTAATAATACATAAAGGAAAAATTGGTGAGGTTTATAATATAGGTGGTCATAATGAAAGAAGTAATATAGAGGTAGTAAAGAGTATATTAAATCTTTTAGGTAAATCTGAGGATTTAATATCCTATGTAAATGATAGACCTGGTCATGATTTAAGATATGCTATTGACCCATCTAAAATAGAGAATGAGCTAGGTTGGAAGGCAAAATATGATTTTGATTTAGGTATAAAAGAAACGGTTAAATGGTATGTAGAACATGAATATTGGTGGAAAGCTATTTTATCAGTTTAATTTTGAAGTTTATAAAATTTAGAAAGGGGAGTTTTATATTGAATGATATAAGTTCACTAATTAATCTATTGGCATTGAGTCAATTATCTGGTAGCAACACTGCAAATCAGTGTAACTGTACATATAATAATTCATCTGGGTTTGACATGATTATGATGACCTTATTAAAAGCAATATCACAAAATAATCAACAGACTTCTAATGTATACAATTTATCATCTAGTTCTGAAAAGTTATTTAATGAGCTTGATAATGTAGTAAATAATACAACTAGTAGATTTATAGATGTTGATACAAAAGATAAAAGTGTAAAGACAAGAATTGAAAATGCTGTAGAGCAAGCATCAAAAAAATACAATGTAGATTCGAATCTTATAAAAGCAATAATTAAAGTTGAATCAGATTTTAATCCCAATACAGTTTCTTCTGCTGGAGCTAAGGGTCTTATGCAACTTATGCCAGAAAATTGCAGAGACTTGGGTGTTACAGACCCTTTTAATATAGAACAAAATATAGATGCAGGAACTAGACATATTAAAGAATATATAGATATGTTTGGAGGTAGCATAGAAATGGGACTGATGGCATATAATGGTGGTCCTGGAAGGATGAAAAGTAGAGGGGTAGAATCTATTTCAGATTTGTATAAAATGCCAAAAGAAACACAAAATTATATTCCTAAAGTTATGAAATATTATAGAGGGTAGGATTTATCATGGGTATAAATATAGATAAGCTAAATATAAGTCCAAGTAGAAATATAGAGGTTAAGAAAACAAAGGAAAAAAATAAGTTTTCTGACAGCCTAAACTTTGTAAAACAATCTTCTTCATTAGATGATATAAAAAGAAATTTAGAAAGTGTAAAAAAGGCTGGTGAAAGGCTTGTACTTACTCAAAATTATGGAGATATTAATAGTTATAAAAATGCTGTAAAAGAATATCTAAAATCTGTCGTAGATAACATGTATTCACTTGATAAAAATAGTAGTTTTTGGGAGCATCAGTATTATAAGAATGTAAAGATTGTTGATAATAAACTTGAAGAGATGACTAGTGAGTTACTTAGTGAAGAAAAAGAAAATATAGATATTGTTTCTACTGTTGATATGATACAAGGCTTGTTGATAGACATGTATAGATAAGATTACACAAGGAGAAACGTTTTATGAATAGTAAAAAAGAGGATATATATGAATTGAATTTTGGACAACTAATAGAAGAAAAGACTGGAGTTATAGAAGAAAATCAAAATGTTTTTAATGCAAAAGTAAATGTATCTGTTTCTATAGGAAAAACAACAGAAACAATAAGAAATATATTAGGTTTAAAAGAAGGCTCTATAATAAAACTAAATAAGAATGTAGATGAGAAATTAGATATATATGCAAATGATAGATTGTTTGCTTATGGAGAAAGCATTATTACAAATGAGAAATTGTCTGTAAGATTGTCTAAAATAGAAGATTCAGATATAAATTAACATTTTAAATAGTATCCCTTTAGGTTATTCTGTATGAGTTTAGCTAAGGGGATATTTTTATAAAAATTTTAAAATGTATGTGAATTATATAAATGTTTTTATTTTCTGAGCGATAACTAAAATATAAGAATGTAATTTTGGAGGTGAAACTATGGATATTAAAAATGTGAGTTCAAATATTGTAATAAATAATTATTTAAAGAACACATCTGATGTAAAAAAAGTACAAGAAGTTCAAAAAACTAATAAAACAGACAAGATAGAACTATCTAAATTTGCAAAGGAAATGGCGAGCGTATCAAATATGAATGATGAGACTATTAGAAATAAAAAAATAGATGAAATAAAAAATGCATTGGAAAGTGGAACTTACAAAATAAAACCAGAAGAAATTGCTAAAAAAATGATAGAAGATATGCGAGGATAAAGTCATGATTACAGACTTAAAAGTTATAATATATGAAGAAAAAAAGATACTTAGTAATATGATGGAATTATTAAAAGAACAATTTGATTATATAGTTGTAAAAGATATAGAAAATTTAAATAGGTTAAATCCTAAACTAGAAGATATCAGTAGAGAACTTGCATCTACAGAGATAAAGAGAAGACAACTTCTTAATGATGATGTTCCAATGAGTGAAGTTGTTGAAAATAGTAATGATGAATATTTAAAAGAAATATATACAGATTTAAAGCATATTATTGCTTTAGCTAAAAATCAACAAGAGTCAAATGATTCTCTAATAAAAAAAGAACTTATATTTACGAAAAAGATGATTAATTTTATAAAGCCAGTTGATAAACAAACTACAACTTATAATTCTTATGGAAATATTAGAAAATAGATATTGGGAGGAGAAATATGGCAGGATTATTTTCCATTTTAAATACAGCTAATTCAGGTATGAATGCGCATCAAAAAGCAATACAGACAATTTCTCATAATATAAGTAATCTAGATACAGAAGGTTACTCTAGGCAAAGGACTGAATTTGCTACAAATAGTCCAATGTATATGCCCAGCTTGAATAATGCAATTGGACGAGGTCAGCTGGGTACAGGTGTACATGTAACAGATGTAACAAGGGCTAGAAATAGTTTTTATGATTATCAATTTAGAGCAGAAGCTCATAAATATGGTAAGACAGTTTCAAAGTATGACTATTATAATACTATAGAAACTATAATAAATGAACCATCAGATTATGGAATATCTGTAGGTATAGATGATTTTTTTAAAGGATGGGAATCATTAGCAAAGGATATAAATAGTGACAGTAAAAAAAGCCTCGTGGTAGAAAATGCATCAAATTTAGCAACTTTAATAAGTGAAAGTTATAAGAAGCTTGATAAGTTAAAAGGAGATATAGATGATAATATAAACTCTGAAATAAAACAAATAAATGATATGTTAAAAAGTCTTGAAGATTTGAATAAATCTATTGATGTTATATCTGGCTCTGGTTCTACTCCAAATGATTTACTTGATGAAAGAGATAGAATATTAGATGACTTAAGTTTTAAATTAGACCTTGAAAATAGTGATGTTAAAAATATGCTTGCAGATGGTAAATTAGAACTTAATGAATTAAAAAATGTAGATGGAACTTGGAAAACAGGTGTATCAGGAACATTACAAGGTTTGTTTGAAATGCATGGTAAGGTTGATACATATAAAAGTGATTTAAAAGATGTGTCTGATGGATTAGCTAAACAGATAAATGATGTTTATAATACCTCCGCTGGAATAACCGTAACAGATTTTTTTATAACTTCAAATGTAGCTGGTGAAGATATCATAAAGGTAAATCCAGCTATAAAGAATAACCCAAATGAATTAAAGCTTACTGCTGATGAGGCTTCAAAAATTGCTAAGTTAAAGGATGAAAAAATAGATATTGGGGTAGGTGGTGGAAAAGTAAGTACAATAAGTGACCACTATAAAGCTTTTGCAGAATCAGTAGGTTTAGATTCTAAAAAAGTAAATCAAGATGAAGTGAATCAACGAAAAATTATAAATAATATTGATAGCTCACGAATGAGTGTTTCAGGTGTATCCCTAGATGAAGAAATGACAGAGCTTATAAAAGTACAACGTTCCTATCAAGCTAGTGCAAAAGTTATGTCAACAGCTGTTCAACTACTGGATGTTGTAATAAATGGAATAATTTAATAGAAGGGGGAATTTATAATGAGAGTTAGTACAGGTATGATGTCTAGTAGTTATCTAAACTCGCTACAAGATAATCTACAAAGATTAGATAAGGTTAATAGACAAGTTAATACAACAAAAGAAATAAACAAATTATCAGATAATCCGTATAAAGCAATAAAAATATTGAACTCAAAGAGTGAAATAAAAACTATGGAGACTTATGTTGAGAATTGCAAAGATACGGGCGATTGGTTAGAAACTACTGATACTGCATTAGACCAACTTGGTAAATTACTATCAGATATAAAGAAAACTTTGGTAGCAAGTGGTGATGGTGCATATTCAGAGGGAGAGCTAACAACCCTTAGTAAAGAAACTAATGAAAAAATGAAAGAAATTGCAAATGCTTTAAATGCGACACATGAAGGGAAATATATATTTTCAGGTTCAAATACAGGTATACCACCTGTTGAATGTATAGATAATGCTGATGGCTCAGTGAGTTTAAAGTTTAATTCTAGTATAAATCTTAATAAATTAAATGATTCTTTGAGTATGGACATAGCTCAAGGAATAAGTGTAGATTACAATGTTAAATTGAGTAGTCTTGGATTTGACCCAACACAGGCTGACCCATTTAAAGAGTTAAATAACATATCAAAAAAATTGGCAAATCCAGATGCTGATGCTATAAAAGAGCTGACAACAACTTGTCTAGGTGATATGGAGAAACTAATAGAAAATACAGTAAATGTTAGGTCTATATATGGAACAAAAGCAAATACAGTAGAGGCTATGAAGGAGAAAAATGATGATAGCTTGATACAGTTAAAGGATATTCTTTCACAAAATGAGGAAATAGATTATGGAGAAAAGCTTGTTCAATTAAAGGCAGCAGAGTTAACTTATCAAGCTTCACTACAAACAGGAGGAAAGTTATTTAATGTATCTATATTAGATTACATATAGTAAAATAACGCAGATATGATGAAGGTTACATTAAAAAAAGGAATACTAGGATTTGAAGATTTAAGAGAATATGAACTTTTAGATATAGAAAATAATGATGTTTTAAAAGAATTTAATTCTACTGAAGAAGATTGTATAGGATTCATTGTTGTATCACCATTTGAAATTATGAATGAATATGAAGTATTTTTAAGTCAAGAGACAATTGAAAAACTAGATATAAAGTCTCCAAATGAGATTATGTTATTTAACATAATCACTGTTGGAAGGACACTTGAAGAATCAACTGTGAACATGAAAGCTCCTATAGTAATAAATATAAGAAATAATTTTGCAATGCAAATAATATTACCGGATGAGGAATATTCAATCAAGCATCCACTATTGCGAGGTGATGGTGGGTGCTAGTAATTTCAAGAAAAAAAGATGAAGCAGTACTTATAGGAGATAACATAGAAGTCAAAGTTGTAGGAGTAGATGGAAATAATATAAAACTAGCTATATCTGCTCCTAATAACATAACTATATTGAGAAAAGAAATATATGAGAAAGTAAAAAGTGAAAATATAAAGGCCACAAATAAAAATATAAAAATTCTAAAATCATTAAAATAAAATGTTTGGAGGAAGTAGTATTATGTATGGAGAAAATCCTTATAATTCGTACAAGCAAAATGCAGTTTTTATGGCATCAAAGGAGCAACTGTTGCTTATGCTTGTTGATGGCACAGTAAAATATACAAAAATAGCCAGAGCAGCTATTATAGATAAAAATACACAGAGAGCACATAGAGAGCTTATAAGAGTTCAGGATATATTTACAGAATTGATGGTTACATTGGACCAAAGCGCAGGGCAATGGGCAAAAGATATGTACAAAGTTTATGATTTTGTAAGATATGAACTTTCAAGAGCCAATATTAGAAAAGATATTAAAATAATAGATAATGTGTTACCTGTAATAGAACAAATTAAAGATACATGGCATGAAGCTGATAAAAAAAGTAAAGAAGAAAGAAGTAGGTATAAATAATGGATTTAAATTTAGATAAACTAAATGAGTTATCACAAGAAGAGTTATTACTACTGCTTGTAGATGGGACAGTAAAATATACTAATATATCAAGGGATGCACTTTTAGATAAGGATTATTTAAAAGCACATAATGAACTTGTAAGAGTTCAAAATATATTTACAGAACTAATGACTACATTAGACCAAAATGCAGGGCAATGGGCAAAGGATATGTATAAGGTTTATGAATTTACAAAATCTGAATTAATAAGAGCTGATGAAAATAAAGATATTAAAATAGTTGATGATATATTACCAATAGTAAAACAAATCAGAGATACATGGCATGAAGTTTATAATAAATTAGAAATATAATTATAGATGGGGGGATAAATATATGTCGAGTATAAGTCCTATAAGAGTTACAGGCCTTTCAGGAAATTTTGATATGGAAGGTATAATAGAAGCTAGTATGACAAGAGATAAGGAAAAAGTTGATAAAGCAAAACAGGATCAACAAATAGTTAAATGGAAGCAAGAAATATATAGAAATATTATACAGGAATCAAAGGATCTTTATGATAAATATCTAAGTATAGACTCTCCTAACAGTATAGTAAGTAAAAATGCATACTCTGCTACAAGAATAACTAGTTCTGATGAAAGTATTATAGTAGCAAAAGGGTCAGCTGGTGCAGAAAAAATAAATTATCAGTTTGCAGTTTCTCAAATGGCTGAACCAGCAAAAGTGACTATTAAATTAAACTCAAGTGATCCTATTGTTCAACAATTTCCACCAAATGCTAGTGGAGCTAGTTCTTTAACTATAGGAGGTGTAAATGTACCTATATCTGAACAAGATACTACAAGTACTATTGTAAGCAAAATAAATTCACTTTGTGCAGATAGCGATATAAAGGCTTCTTATAGTGAGATGACAGGTGAATTGATTATTTCGAGAAAACAGACTGGTTCGTCATCAGAACTTGATTTAAAAGTAAATGGGAATGATAATTTAGCTCAACAAATTGCTGATGATAATGGTATTACATTTGGAACTGATACTAGTGGAAGTAAGTTTGCAGTAGTAAATGGGAAGAATATGGAAGCTGATGTAACTGATGAGCAAGGAAGAGTAACGCATATAAGTAAGGAACAGAACTCATTTAAAATAGATAATATTGATTACAATGTAAATTCAAAAGGTACTTCCAAACTAGTTTCTATTACTGATACTGAAGAAGCTACTAAAAACATGAAGGCATTTGTAGATGATTATAATAAGTTGATGGATAAGGTTTATGGACTTGTTACTACTAAAAAACCAAAAGATTATCCTCCTCTTACAGATGATCAAAAAGAAGACATGACAACTGAGGAAATAGAAAAATGGGAAAAAAAGGCTAAAGAAGGTATACTTAGAAATGATGATGAACTAAGAGCTTTTGTTGAAGATATTCAATCTGCATTTTTTGGAGATGGAAAAAATATTTCTATATTAAGTAAACTAGGGATAAATGAACATGAGAACTATAATAAGAAAGGTCAAATATCATTTAATGCAGATGATTTTTCAAAAGCTCTTATAGATGATAGTGACAAAGTGTACAAAACTTTAGCTGGGTATTCTTCAAATTATGATGATAAAGGAATGTTTGAAAAACTAAAAGATATTGTATATGATTATTCAGGAAGCTCATTTTCTAAACTTGTTAAAAAATCTGGGATAGAAAAGACTTCTTCTGCCAGTGAAAATGTATATTCAAAACAAATTGCAGAGCAAGAGAAAAATATAAACAGACTAGTTGAAAAAATGAATGATAAGGAAAAAAGTCTTTATGCTAAATATTCAGCTTTGGAGTCTTTATTAAATCAATATTCTTCTCAGATGAACTATTTCTCACAAGCACAAGGTAATTAGTCATGGATAAATTAGAAGAAAAAATAAATTTATATAAAGATATATCTTTACAAATTATAGCCCTGATTAAAAAAGAGGAGTATAAAAATATAAGTAATAGGATAAATGAGAGGCAAGATATTATAAATAGTATAAGTGAAGTGGATAAAAATGATTTTATACAGCTTTATAATGATATGGAATTAATTGAAATTGATGATAGAATAAGAAACTCTTTACAAGAGCAGTTGTCAGAGGTAAAAAAAGAGTTACATGAGTACAAGCTTACTAAACAAGTAAACACGATGTACTATAGCTTAAATAGAGAAAAAGTAAATATTTTTAATAAAAAAGTATAAAGTTATATGTGAGCTTGTCCGATTATATAAATGAAGAATTAATATAAAAAGTGAAAAGTAGAAATGACAAGGATGTCAACTATACTAAGGAGGGTAAAATAATGAGAGTTAATACAAATGTAAGTGCTTTGATAGCAAACAATCAAATGGGAAGAAACGTAAATGCTCAAAGTAAGTCTATGGAGAAGTTATCTTCTGGGGTTAGAATAAAGAGAGCTGCTGATGATGCTGCTGGACTTGCAATATCTGAGAAAATGAGAGCTCAAATAAAAGGTTTAGACCAAGCAGGAAGAAACGTTCAAGATGGTATATCTGTTGTACAAACAGCAGAGGGTGCATTGGAAGAGACTGGAAATATACTACAAAGAATGAGAACTTTATCAGTACAATCTTCAAATGAAACTAATAATGCCGAAGAAAGAGAAAAAATAGCTAATGAGTTATCACAACTAAAAGATGAAGTTGAAAGAATATCAAGTTCAATAGAGTTTAATGGTAAGAAACTACTTGATGGAAGTTCTACAGAGGTAAGATTACAAGTTGGAGCTAACTATGGAACAAATGTTGCAGGTACAAGTTATAATAACAATGAAATAAAAGTTGCACTAGTAAACACTGCAAGTATAATGAGTTCAGCTGGAATAACAAGTTCTACAATAGCAAGTATGAATGTAGATGGAACTTCAGGAACTGAGGCAGCTAAACAAATGGTATCTAGCTTAGATGCAGCTCTTAAAGAATTAAATACATCAAGAGCTAAATTAGGGGCACAACAAAACAGACTAGAATCAACTCAAACTAACTTAAGTAATACTTTAGAAAATGTTACAGCTGCTGAATCAAGAATAAGAGATACAGATGTAGCTTCAGAAATGGTTAACTTATCTAAAATGAATATATTAGTTCAAGCATCACAATCAATGCTTGCTCAAGCTAATCAACAGCCACAAGGAGTTTTACAATTATTAGGATAAAATAATTTTGTATATTAGATAGAGAAGAAAGAGTAGGGCTTTGCTTTACTCTTTTCTTTTTTAGAAAATATATCTTTGAAAGGAAAATACATATGTTACTTAGTATAGTTATGGTTGTCAAAAACGAAGATAAGATACTTGAAAAAACTTTAAAATCATTAACCACATTAAGAAGTTCTGTAGATAGTGAGCTTATAATAGTCGATACAGGTTCTACAGATGATAGTATAAAAATATCTAGAAAATATACAGAAAATGTATATTTTCATAATTGGAATAATGATTTTTCTAGTATGAGAAATATATCAATATCCTATGCCAAGGGTGAATGGTTACTTATATTAGATGCAGATGAAATACTAATTGATTCTTCAACTATTTTAAGCTTTTTTAAAGATGGGCTTGATAAAAAATTCAATTCTGCTTCTATACAATTAAAAAACCTTTACTCATATGATAAAAAATCATATGGATATTGTTCAGTACTAAGACTTTTCAAAAACATTGACTTTAAATATCGTGGTAAAGTACATGAACAACCAATGTACAAAAATCCTATATTTAATAATGTTGCTAATTTTGAACATTATGGATATTTATTTGAAGATGAAGAAATAAGGATAAACAAAGTAAAAAGAAATGAAGCATTATTATTTGAAGAGTTAAAAGAGAATGAAAGTTCTCCATATATAAATTATCAGTTAGGTAAAAATTTTATTATATTAGGAAAATATCAAGAAGCTTTAGATTATCTTGAAAAATCTTATGAATTATACTCTGAACTAGAATCTGCACCTGGTTACTTGATAACAAGCCTTGTAAAAACATATTTATATTTAGGAAAGCATAAGAAGTGTGAAAAATTATGTCTAAAATACATTAAGAAAGATATGAATAATATTGATATATATTATTATATGGCGCGAGCGCAAGTAGATTTAGGTAAATATGAGAATAGTATAGATTCGTATAGAAGATATCTTTATTTGTTAGATAATTATGAAATAAGTACACAAGCAAATAGTTTATTTTCAGATACTGATACTGTAGGGCTTAGAGATGAAGCCATTATTACGCTAATAAAAGTTTATTATAAGCTTGAAAAATATGATTCAGTAATTTTGGAATACAACAATATTGAAGATATTGAAAAAAGGAAAAATGTGTATTTTAGTGTATTTATGTCCTTATATAAATTAAATAGATTTGAAGATATAAAAAAATATTATAAAGAAGTTCCAAATTCTAAGGTTGAAAAAAATAGTTTTTATAGAAATATAGAAGAAGTTATCAATAATCTCAAAGACGATGAAAAAGAGTATGTATATAAAACTCTTTGTGATATTGAAGGTAATTATGGTCTTTTAAATCAGATAAGAATAAATAAATATGTATCTATAGATAGACGCAAAGAAATACTCAATGAAGAAAAAGAAGTAATTTATGCGTATATTATAAAAACAGTTTTTGAAGAACGTATTGATTTGTTAGATATTTTTTATGAAATGGAATATGTATGGATAGAGAAATATCTAAAATATCTTTTAGCTTTTGAAAGAAGTTTTAATCTAAAACTATATAAATACATAATTAATCGTCCAAATACATCAGAAATAGAAAAGATAAGAGTATATAAAGTTATATCTAAAGTAGTTTTAGAAAACATTAGTTTAAGTGACGAAAAGTATAAGGATATTTTTTATCTTTATATAATGTACTCTTATAAATACATAAAATACATATACAGTAATCTAAATGATTTTGAATTAATAAAGTTTGTTTGTAATGATTTAGATAAATTTACTATAGAATTTAAACATATACTTGATATTAAAAATAAGGTAAATGATGATAATGAAAAATTAGAATATATACGTAATCTGAAGAAATTACTAAATGAATATCCTTTTTATAATAAAATAATAAAAATACTTATAAATGAATTTGAAGAAACTGTAAAAGAAAGTCAAGAATTTAAAGAATTAAAAAATAGCTTTATTATTAGTATAGAAAATATGATTGAAAATGGGAAAATAAATGATGCAAAATTATTAGTAGAAGACTACTCAAAAACATTTATGGATGATGTACAAATTTTAAATATAAAGGGAATTTTATATCTGTTTGAAGATAAGCTTGATGAAGCTGATTTTATATTAAAAAAGGCATTATCATTAGATGTAGAAAATGAAGATACTATATATAATATAGAATACTTAAAAAGTTTAAGATAAACTCAAAAATAGGAGAATTGGAGAATGAATACACCAATAATGGTTAATGAAAAATCTAAGGATATAATAAAAGATTGGCAATGTACATGTGAAAATGAAGATATAAAATTTACAAGTATAATTATATTGACATACAATCAAATAGAATATACTAAATTATGTATTGAAAGTATTAGAAAATTCACGCCCAAAAATAAATATGAAATAATAATAATTGACAATAACTCTTCTGATGGGACAGTTGATTGGCTAAAGGAACAATCTGATATAAAATCTGTATATAACAACAAAAATTTAGGATTTCCAAAAGGGTGTAACCAAGGTATAGAGTTGGCTAAGGGTGAAAACATATTATTATTAAATAATGATGTAATAGTTACTCCTAATTGGCTTTATAATTTGGACAAAGCTTTATGGTCACAAGATAATATAGGAGCTGTAGGACCAATAACAAATGCATGTTCATACTATCAACAGATTGATGTTGACTATAAATCAATTGAGGATATGTTTATATTTGCACAAAAAATAAATAAATCTGACATTAACTCATGGAAATATAGAATTAAACTAGTTGGTTTCTGTATGTTAATAAAGAAATCCGTAGTAGATAATGTGGGTGTTTTAGATGAGCTATTTACACCTGGAAATTTTGAAGATGATGATTTGTCTTTTAGGATGTTGGAAGCAGGCTACAAGCTATTATTATGCCAGGACACTTTTATACACCATTTTGGAAGTGTATCTTTTAAAGAAAATAGCAATAAATATACAGATATAATGAATATTAATAGAAGAAAATTTGAAATTAAGTGGGGATTCAATTCAGAATATAGTGGAATAATAAGAAATGATTTAATTTCTAAGATAGATAATGATTTAGAGGAAAATATTAATGTTTTGGAAATAGGATGTGGTATGGGAGCAACGCTTTTAGAAATAAAAAATATATATAAAAATTCATCAGTATATGGAATAGAAATAAGTGAATCTTCAGGTAAATTAGCAAGAAATAGTGCAAATGTGCTAATAGGAAATATAGAGGAAATGCAATTAGATTATGAAAAAGAATTCTTTGATTATATAATATTAGGAGATGTTATAGAACATTTAATAGACCCATGGAAGTTAGTTAATGAGTTGAAAAAATATTTAAAGAAAGATGGTTACTTACTGTCAAGTATACCAAATATTATGCATGTATCTGTTTTGAGAAATCTTGTACAAGGGAGCTTCACATATGCTGATTCAGGAATTTTGGACAGGACTCATTTAAGATTTTTTACCCTAAGCGAGATAATAAAAATGTTTAATAGTAGTAATTACATAATAGACAATGTCAGTTCTACTAGAATTCCACTTTCAGAAGATGACAATAAATTTGTTGATACAATGTGTAAAGAAAGTAATGAAGGTTTTAGAGTGCAGTATGAATCTTATCAATATATAGTAAAAGCCACTAAATGTTTAGATACTAAGAAGTATGATAGCATTAGTATGGTTAATTTAAAATACGCCTTAATGAGAATCGATAATGAGTTAGATATAGATAATAATTTGAGTTATGTATTTGATAATTATAACATAACTTATGAGTGCTTTATTGATGATATTGAATATCTAATTGATATGTTTATAATAAACAAGAAAAATGTGTTAAATAGGTTAGGCGTGGAAGCATTCAATAGAGGCATAGGAGATTTTAGTGTTCAAATGTTTATGATGGCATTAAATATGGATAAAGATGATATTGATACGATATATAATATAACTAATGTATTTTGTGAGTTAGGAGAATTTGAAGCTGCTTATAACTTAATTATAAATAGTAGTGGCAAAGTACAGAGTGAAAATGATATACAAGAGATACTTTATTTTATTGAGGGTAAAAAATATGAATAATGAAAAGATATGTTTTATAACTTGTGTAAATAATGAAAGGCTTTATGAGGAATGTCTTTTATATATAAATAACTTAGATGTACCTCCAAATTTTAGTATAGAGACGATTGCTTTAAGAGGAGAGAGTTCTATTACATCTGCGTATAACAAAGCTATTAGAGAAATAGATTCTAAATATAAAGTATATTTACATCAAGATACTTTTATAATTAATAAGAACTTTATATATGATATTTTACATATATTTAAAAATAATATAGATATAGGAATGATTGGTGTAGCTGGAGCTAAAGATATACCTATAAGTGGGATTTGGTGGGATTCTCATAACAAAGTTGGAAAAGTTTATGATAGTCATACAAGTAAAATGGATCTTTATGAATTTAGTAATGTTGAAGAACTGATTAATGAAGTAATGGTTGTAGATGGATTAATTATGATTACTCAGTATGATTTATTCTGGAGAGAAGATAAATTCGATGGATGGCATTTTTATGATTTGTCACAGAGTATAGAATTCAAGAAAAATAACTACAAAGTTGTTGTACCAAAGCAAGATAAACCTTGGTGTATGCATGATTCAGGTGTAGCCAATACAAATAATGGATTTGAAAAATACAGATTGAAGTATATAGAGGAATATGATGAGGAGATATACTCAAATTTACCACTTGTAAGTATACTTATACCTACATATAATGAAATTAATTTTTTTTCTCAAGCATTAGAATCAGCTTTAAATCAGACTTATAAGAAGATAGAAATAGTTATAGGTGATGATAGTACCAATAGAGATGTCAAAATTTTAGTTGAAAAATATATGTCTAAGTATAAAAATATAAGATATATTGATAATAATGGTCCCTTAGGTGAAAAAGGAAAAAGAAATATGGAAAATTTATTTAAAGAAGCTAAAGGAGATTATGTAAATTATTTAATGCATGATGATTTATATATTGAGAATAAGATTGAGAAAATGATGAATTATTTCCAAAATGATAAATCTTTAACTTTAGTTACATCAAGTAGATATCTAATTGATGAAGAAAATAATATACTAGATACTTTATCGATAGCTGTGGATACAAATATGAAATTTGAGGATAGAGAGGCAATAGAACTTATACTATTGAATTTGAAAAATTTTATAGGTGAACCAACTACTGCTATATTTAAAAAAAATATAATAGATGAAGAATTAATCGATTTGGATGGTAATCAACTTACATGTCTAGCTGATGTCGGAATATGGATTAAAATATTATCAAAAGGAAGCATGGTTTACATAAAAGAACCTCTAAGTGCATTCAGATATCATGAAAAACAAAATACATATAATCAAATTATACAAAGTGGTAGTGCAGTAGACTGGTATTATGTAATCAAATACTGTTATGAAAATAAAATACTTGATAAGGAAAGGAAATACTTTGACAATATTATAAGTCTATGGTTTGATAAATATATAGATTTAATGAATGCTATATATGAGTATAAGCCATTAAGTAATGAAATAGATGAATATGAAAGAGTAAAAGGGGATATAGATAATCTTTTGAAAAATTATATGTTGAATTAAATCTAAATTTTTATATTGCAGGGGAAAATAGTTAGATGAGACATAAGTACAACATAGAGTTAGAAAGGGTAAAAATTAGACCTTTAGAAGGAAATGATATTGAATCTTTGAGAGACTTGAGAAATAAGAAACACAACAGAGTATGGTTTATAGATTCAAATAAAGTTTCAAGTAGTGATCAAAAAAAATGGTTTGAGAGTTATAAAAATAAAAAGAATGACTTTATGTTTATTGTAGAAGAGACAATAAATGAAGGGATTATCATAGGAAGTGTAGCTTTATATAATATTAATGAGGAGATACGAAGTGGAGAATTTGGACGTCTTATTATTGATGGTAATACTGCACAAAGAGGATTAGGATATGATGCGACGATGGGAGCTTGTATAATTGGATTTGAAGAATTGGGTTTAGAAAAAATTAATTTAGAGGTGTATAAAGCAAATTTAAAAGCAATAAAAATATATAAAAAAATTGGATTTATAGAAATTGAATATGAGAAAGATACTGATATTATGCACATGGAATTAAATAAAGAAAGTTTTATTATCAAAAGAAAAGAGAGGTAGTTGGTGATGGGAATACAACTTTTTAAACCATCGTTTAAGATTGATGAATGTTTAGAAGAAATTCGAGAATGTTTAGAAAAAGGCTGGACAGGGTTGGGATTTAAAACTGTTGAGTTTGAAAAGAAATGGAATGAATATACAGGACATAAAAACTCCCATTATTTAAATTCAGCTACAGCAGGTCTTCAACTCGCAATTAAAATCTTGAAACTTGAGAATAATTGGGATGATGGAGATGAAGTTATTTCAACTCCACTTACATTTGTATCCACAAATCATGCCATAATGCATGAAAAATTAATACCACGTTTTGCAGATATAGATGAATATTTGTGTATTGACCCTGTTGATGTTAAAAAGAAGATAAATAGAAAAACTAGGGCGATTGTTTTTGTAGGGTATGGTGGAAGAGTAGGTAGACTTAAAGAAATAATAAAAATATGTAAGGAATATAATTTGAAGTTAATTTTAGATGCTGCTCATATGTCAGGTACTAGAATAGAAGGTGTATTTCCAGGAACATTAGATGGGGTAGATGTAGCAGTGTATTCTTATCAAGCAGTAAAAAATTTACCAACAGCTGATAGTGGAATGATTTGTTTTAACAATGAAGATTTAGATTGTATGTGCAGGAAATTTACTTGGCTTGGAATAAATAAGGATACTTATACAAGAAGTAGTAGTGAAGGTATATATAAATGGGAATACGATGTCGAATATTTAGGATTCAAGAACCATGGAAACTCAATAATGGCAGCAATTGCTTTGGTACAACTAAAATATTTGGATTCAGACAATGAGTATAGAAGAGAATTATGTAAATATTATGATGAACTTTTTGCAAGTAATCCCGATGTAAAACCAGTACCAGCTTCCTATAGTGATGAGTGTTCTTATCACATTTATGCAATAGAAGTGGATGATAGAGATAATCTTATGTTAGCTTTAAATAAAGCAGAAATTTATCCAGGGGTACATTATAGAGACAATACGGAGTATAAAATGTACTCATATGATTATGGTAAGTGTCCAAATGCCAACAAAGTGTCCAAAAGAATAATTTCTTTACCACTTCATATGTATTTAACAAAAGAAGATATAAAGTACATAGTAGAAGAAATAAATAAATTTACAAAGAAGGGTTAAAGTTATTTATATTAATCTAAAAAGGGAGCTGAATATGGATTCTACAAAATTATGTTTTATAACATGTGTAAGTAATGAAAGAAATTATGAAGAATGTGTTTTTTATATAAATCATTTGAATATACCAAGTGGTTTTAGTATAGAAATACTTGGCTTAAGAGATGTCTTATGTCAATCAGTTGGATACAACATGGCTTTAGAAAAAACAAATGCAAAATATAAGGTGTATATTGATGAAGATACACTTATAATAAATAAGAATTTTATATTTGATATTTTAGAGCTATTTAATAAAAATAAAAGCATTGGAATGATAGGTATTGCTGGTATAAAAAAACTACCTACAAGTGGTGAATGGTGGGAATTAGAGGAAAGCAGAGTGGTAAATATTTATTCTACTTTGTTTGGAAGTATGGCTGTTTTAAATGAAAACCCTATTGAAGGTGATTATGAGATAGTAGAAGCGATAGATGGAATGATGATGGCTACTCAATATGATGTTAAATGGAGAGATGATATTTTTGATGGAGTTTACTTTTATGATACATCTCAGAGTATGGAGTTTAAAAGAAAAAAATATGAGGTGGCCATTCCAAATATGAAAAAAGCTTGGTGTATATATAATGGAGAGAAAATCGAAAGAACTGAACCTTATGAAAATTATAGAAAAAAATTTATAAAGGAATATGAAAAAGAATTATATTCAAATTTACCTCTAGTAAGTATCTTAATGCCAGCATATAATCAAACTATATTTTTTGAACAAGCACTGAAATCTGCTCTAAATCAGACCTATAAAAAAATTGAAATAATTATAGGTGATGATAGTACCACTAATGATGTAGAAAATCTAGTGAAATCCTATATGAAATATCATGATAATATAAAGTATATTAAAAATCCTAAGCCATTAGGAGGAAGCGGAATAAGAAACTCAGAAAATTTAGTGAATTTAGCAAATGGAAGTTATATAAGTTTTTTATTTCATGATGATTTATATAGTGAAACTAGAATTGAAAAAATGATGTCTTATTTAATTAATGACGAATCATTAGTGTTGGCTACTTCTAGCTTGAATTATATAAATGGGAATGGTGATGTAGTAAGAACACACTCAATCTCCCCAGAAAAAGATATTAAAATGTTAGGAGAAGATGTAATAAAAGAAACTTTAACAAAACTTGAAAATTTTATTGGTGCACCATCAATGGTTGTTTTTAAAAATATTTTACAAGATAAAGAAATACTTACTTTAGAAGGTAAGTATATACATGCATTGGGTGATGTGGTTGCATGGATAAAACTATTGCAAAGAGGAAATATGATATACCTACACGAAGTTTTAAGTTCATTTAGAACTAGTGACCAGCAAAATAGTAATAACTTATTTATAATTAGTGGGTCTGCTCCAGATTGGTATAACATAATAGAGTATTGTTATAAAAATAAACTATTTATTAAATATCAGAAACAACTTGATGAATTAAAAGCATCTTGGTATCAAAAAAACTTTTACTTAATAGAATTATTTTATAAACATATGTCAAGTGAAAACAATTTTAATGAATATAATATATTAAAATATGATATGGATAAATTGTTGGAAGAATGTAATATAGTAGTAGAAAATAAAAGCTAAATTCATTAATAAAAATAAAAAATAAAAGTTTGTATATATTATATTAAATATAGTGTTAAGAAAGAAATAAGGTGAAATTATGGATAAATGCTACTTAATAGAATGGAATCCTATTGGAAGTCATGATATAGGATATTTAGTTTCATTAGAATCATATAAAAATATACCATTTGATATCAAAAGGACATATTATACATATAATGTTCCTAATACAATCAAAAGAGGTTTACATGCTCATAAAACCCTCAAACAAGTACTAATTTGTCTAAAAGGAAAATTAAAAGTTAAGTGCAGTGATGGTGTAAAAGAAGAAACCTTTTTATTAGATAATCCTAATGAAGGTTTATTTATAGGTAAAAATATATGGCATGAGATGTCTGGTTACAAGGAAGATACTCTATTAATTGTTCTAGCATCCGATTTTTATGATGAGAGTGATTATATAAGAGATTACGATGAATTTCTAAGATATGTAAGGAGCAATATATAATGATAAAATTTTTAGATATGAAGCCAATGCATAAAAATTTAAAAACAGAGATATTATCTAATATTGAAAAGGTGTATGATTCAAATTATTTTATATTAGGAGAAATGGTACATGAATTTGAAAAAAACTTTTCAAGATATTGTGAAACTGAATTTTGTATTGGTGTAGGTAATGGATTAGATTCATTGGAATTGATTTTAAAAGCATATGATATTGGAGTTGGAGATGAAGTTATAATACCAGCCAACACATATATAGCAACTGCTCTGGCTGTAAGCAATGTCGGAGCTACTCCTATATTAGTAGAACCAGATTGCAACACTTATAATATAGATGCCAATTTGATAGAAGATAAAATAACAAATAAAACTAAGGCCATAATAGCAGTTCATTTATATGGACAACCAGCTGATATGGATTCAATAAAGGAAATAACTAGAAAATATAATTTGAAATTAATAGAAGACAATGCACAAGCTCAAGGAGCATTGTATAAAAATAAGAGAACTGGGAACTTAGGCGATGCTGCAGGTATAAGTTTTTATCCTGGTAAAAATATAGGTTCACTTGGAGATGCAGGAGCAATTACCACTAATGATAGGGATGTATCTGAAAAGATAAGAGTTTTACGAAACTATGGTTCAGAAAAGAAATATTATAATAAATATAAAGGGAAGAATTCAAGACTTGATGAGGTACAAGCTTCAGTTTTAAATATAAAATTAAAGTATTTAGATAAGTTTAACGGCTATAGAAGCGATGTAGCTAGATATTATTTAGAGGGAATAGATAACTCAAAAATAATATTACCAAAGGTTTTAGATGATACAAAGCCGTCATGGCATCAATTTGTAATAAGGACAAAGCATAGAGATAAATTAAGAGATTATCTCTATCAAAAAAATATAGAGACTATGATACACTATCCAATACCTATACATAAACAGAAGGCATATTCAGAATTTAGTAATCTAACAGGGATACTCAAGGTATCAGAACTTATATCAGAAGAAGTTTTAAGTTTGCCAATATATCCATACTTAAATAAACAGGATATAGATGTCATAATAGATGCTATAAATAAGTACTAGGTTTTTAAAGTATAAAATTAAAGTAGGTGTAATAATATGAAAATTAGAAGGCTTGATATAAGAGACATAGGTTTAATGCTCGAATGGATGAAGGATGATGACATAAATAAAAATTTTAAAATAAATTTTAATGATATGGATAAAAATAAAATAGAGGAATTTGTTTTAAATAGTTATACTAATAGAAGTATTCATATGGCAATTGTTGATGATTCAGATGAATATCTTGGAACTGTTAGTTTAAAGAATATAGACTATATTAATAGAAACGCAGAATATGCTATAGTATTAAGAAAAAAAGCTATTGGAAAGAGTGTAGCTAAGATGGGTACAGAAGAAATATTAAAAATTGCTTTTGAAAATCTTAATCTGAAAAAAGTTTATTTGAATGTTTACTCACACAATGAGAGAGCTATAAGATTTTATGAGAAAATGGGATTTATATATGAAGGAGAGTTTAGAGAGCATATATTTTTAAACAATATGTTCATGAATATAAAATGGTATTCAATTTTTAATTATTTAAGCACATAGAAAGAGTATATGATATAAAAAGTATAGGGTTATTTTTTACTAGATTAGATTTTTTGATAATAGTTATAAAATAATAATATAAAATATGATAAAAATGTTTAAAAATTTTATCATTTATTGTATACTTAAATTAAAACTAAATAGGCAAAACTAGAGAAATCTAGTGACGCAAAGCTATAGGGGCTAAAGTTTGTATATGCGAACTATGCTAGCCAGTTGCCAAAAAGAGTCCTAAGTATAATTGTATACGTAGGATTAGTCGAAGTGACTGCTTTTTTGGCGGTCATTTTATTATGGAAAAATTACTTTATTACAGTAGAAAATACATATAATAACATATTTTACCAATTATAACAAGAAATAAAGAAAAACTATCTGAAAAAGTTGCTATTTTACAAAAAAAGGCAACTTTACAAAGAAAAAATTAAATACATATTAAAATTTTTTTTTATTTTTATTGAAGTTAATTAAATTTAAATTAGATTTCTCACTAAAATGATACATTATTATATTAATGTAATAGAATTGCAATAGATTTAAATGGACAAAGAAGTCATTTTTTGTAATATAGCAACTTCATTTTTTAATCATTAAATATAGCAAATAAATATATTTTGAGGAGGGGTGAGTATGAATACATATGACATTATAAAAATGGGACTAGATGCGACCAATCTAAGAAGTCAAACAATAGCAAATAATATAGCAAATATAAATACTGAAGGCTACAAAAAACATTATGTAACTTTTGAAGAAACATTAAATGATGCCATGCCAAAAATAGAAGAAAAAATAGACAATTCCAAAGGTCTAAGGGTAGATGGCAATAATGTAGATATAGAAGAAGAAAAAGTAAAGCAAGCAATGGCAACATTGCAATATAATGCTCTAATAGGTTTTGCAAATGGCAAAATAGCAATGACTAAATCAATAATAAGTGGGAGGTAACTAGAAGATGAGTGTGTTCAGTGGAATGGAAATCTCTGCTAGTGGATTAACAGCAGAAAGTTTGAAAATGGATATCATATCATCAAATGTAGCTAATATAAATGCTACAAGAGGTCCAAATGGAGAAGCATATAGGAGAAAAGTTGTTTCATTTGAAGAAAACTATGATAATAAATTAGGTATGCTAGGAGTAAAAGTCACATCTGTTGAAGATGACAAATCACCTCTTAAAGAAGTATATGACCCATCTCACCCAGATGCAAAGCCAAATGGATATGTGGAATATCCAAACGTAAATATATTGGTTGAAATGACAGATTTAATAACAGCTTCACGAGCATATGATTCCAACATAGATACACTGAATGCTCAGAAGTCTATGATATCTAAAGCTTTGGAAATAGGAAAGTAGGGATAAATTATGCCAATTACACAAATTAACAATTTAATGCAAGGTGCAAAGTTAGATAATTTGATTGGAGAAACAAAACAATTAAATATTAATAATAAAGAAGAAAAAAAGAATTTTGAAGATGTAATAATAGATACTATAGACAAAGTCAATTTTCAACAAGTGACAGCAGATGACATGAAAGAAAAATTTATAAAAGGCGAAGATGTTTCTATGCATGAAGTTATGTTAAAAGGTCAAGAAGCACAGCTATCTATGCAATATTTAATAGAAGTTAGAAATAAGATTCATGACGCATATCAAGAAATGAATAAGGTACAAATTTAGTCTTTTGAACAGGAGTAATAATCAATGATAACCAGTTTTAAAAATAAGATTAAGGAGCAAGTTGCTAAAGCTAGGACAAAAATAGGTTCTTTAAAAAAAGGGACCAAGATAGCATTAGGTATAGGGATTGTTGCTATATGTTTAGCGCTAGTATTTACAGCAATATCTGCAAGTAAAAATAAGTATGCAGTCTTATTTTCAGAACTAGATGTTCAAGATGCTGCAGATATATCAGCAGAATTAGAGTCTAGAAAGATAGATACTAAGGTAAAAGGAAGCACAATTTATGTGCCTA
This sequence comes from Clostridioides sp. LIBA-7602, assembly GCF_056688945.1. Taxonomy (NCBI): domain Bacteria; kingdom Bacillati; phylum Bacillota; class Clostridia; order Peptostreptococcales; family Peptostreptococcaceae; genus Clostridioides; species Clostridioides sp. LIBA-7602. The sequence goes on from NZ_CP196991.1 coordinate 322,469, forward strand.
GAACAGAAGTTGATAAGTTGAGGCTGGAGTTAGCTCCAAGTCTTACAGGTGGTTCTAAAGGATTTGCACTAATGGATGATAGTTCATCTATAGGGCTTACTGATGAAGAGTTTCAAATTAAGAAGCAACGAATCATACAAGGTGAAATAGAAAAAACAATCAAGAGTTTTCCGCAAGTGGAAGATACTAGAGTACATATAACATTTGGAGAGTCATCAGTGTTTGAGAAAGAAGCAGTTCCAGGAAGTGCAGCAGTTTACTTAATGTTAAAACCAGGAACAACCTTAGAAAAAAATCAAATAAAATCTGTTATGGCACTTGTATCAGGAAGTGTTACAAATATACCTGAAAAAAATGTTCAAGTTATTGATAATAAGATGAATTTATTATCAGAAGGTATCTTAGATGATGAAGAAGTTGATGAAAATAATCAACCAATAAATGGTGGTATTAGTGTTGATAAAAATAAGGCATCTGAACAAGCATTGAATAAACAATTAGAAAAGTCTATTTTGGAAATGTTAGAACCAATATTTGGGACAGGCAAAGTAAAAGCTACAGTAAATGCTGATTTAAGTTTTGATACAGCTGAAAAAACTGAAATAAAGATTGACCCTGATAAAGTTGCAATAAAAGAAACAAGGTCAAAAAATTCATCTAAATCTGCGACAAATAATGTCCAAGGTGTAGATGCTAATATGAATAATCAAGGAAATAAAAATGGCACTAACACAGAAGATAGTTTGGATGAGAGCTTTGAATATGAGACAGGTAAGATTGAAACTCATACGATAGTTGCACCAGGAGAACTTAAAAGATTGACAGCTTCTGTTGCTATAGATGGAAAAATAGCTAAAGGTGTTCAAGCTGATGTAGAAGATATTGTTAATAATGCTATAGGTATGGATGGAGCGAGGGGAGATACTCTTAGTGTTGTTTCAATGGTCTTTGACCCTAAAGGAAAAGCCGAGGCTAAACAAGAACTGGAAGAGATTAAAAAAGAAGGCTTCAAAGCTAATATAATGAAGGCAGTTATTGGAGTAGTGGCAGTTGTTGCAGTAGGTGCCATTGGATATTTAATATATAAGAAGAGAAGTGAACAAGAAGATATGGATTATGAGGATGAAGTTTATAGTGCTAATTCTGGTACTGTTGATAAAAAAGATAATCCTCTATTAGGGGATGATCCAGAATTGACATTAGAGGAAGCTGTTAAAATGTATGCAGAAGAAAAACCAGACCAAGTAACAGAAATAATAAAGACTTGGTTAAATGAGTAAGGGGGATAGAATGTGTCCACAGAAATTACAAATGTTAGTGCATTTGACTTAAGTGATATAAGTGAAAATGAAAAAGAGCAAAATGAAAAAATAGAAGGCGAAGGTTTAAAAAAAGCTGCTGTACTTTTAATGACATTAGGACCAACTGTGTCTAGTGATATAATAAAAAGCCTTCCAGATAAACAAGTTCAAAAAATAGGTTTGGAAATTGCAAATATTTCTTCGATAGCTTCAAAAGAAAGAAGAGAAATATTAAAAGAGTTTGTAGAAATAAATAAAGCAAAAGATTATGTTATAGAAGGTGGACTAGAATATGCAAGAGAATTACTAAGTAATGCTTTGGGAAATGTTAAAGCAAATAAATTACTTGAAGGCATATCAATGGATACAAGTACAAAGCCTTTTAAACATATTATAAATCTAGATGCAAAGAAGATATTAGAAATACTTAGGAATGAAAGTGCACAGACCATAGCTATTTTACTTGCACATATGGAACCACAAAATGGTGCAGAAGTTTTAGCGCATTTAGATCTTAATTTACAAAATGAGGTAGCTATGAGAATAAGTTCAATGGGCACAATATCTCCAGAAGTTATAAAAGTAATTGAAAATTCATTAGAAGATAAATTACATTCAATAAGTGGTGATGATTTTAAAGATTATGGCGGAATAGCTACCTTAGTTCAAATATTGCTTAATTCTGATAGAAAAACAGAAAAGAATATTTTGAGTACTGTTGAAGAAAAAGACCCAGCTTTAGCTGCCCAAATTAAATCTCATATATTTGTATTTGAAGATATTGTCAAATTAGATGATATGAGCATACAAAAAGTACTAAAAGAAGTAACTATGAAGGATTTAGTCTATGCTTTAAAAGGTGTGGATGATGAAATTTCAGATGCTGTATATAGAAATCAATCTTCTAGAGCAGCAGAAGCGCTTAAAGAAGAAATGGAAATGGTTGGTGTCATAAAGGTTGCACAAGTTGAAGGTGCTCAGCAAAAAATAGTAAACAGTGTAAGAAAACTTGAAAGAGAAGGTGCCATAACTATTGTAAGGAATTTTGGTGATGACTTTGTTGAATAATAAAATTATTAAAAGTAAAAAAGCATCATATAAAGGAATTCTAGATTTATCTATAATAGATAAAGCTAGAGTAGGAGAACCAAACATAAATGAAGAGAATGACTGTAGATTTAGAGATGAAGTAATAAAAGAAGCTATAGAATCTGCCGAGCTAAAAAAGAATGAGATATTAGAAGAAGCAAAAACAAGTGCACAAAATATAGAAAAACAAGCCTATGAAAAAGGATATAGCCAAGGTCAAAAAAATGGATATGAGGATGGATATAAAGAATCATATGATGAATATACCCAAAAAGCTAAAGATGAAGCAGATTTTATAAGAAATCAGGCAAATTTAATTTTATTACAAGCTAATGAGAAAATGACTGAGTACATAAAGGAAAAAAACAAAGAAATTATAAGACTTGCTATTAACATGGCTAGTTCTGCCCTAAAAAAGCATTTTGAAGATGAAGAATCTATGAGTGATTTATTAAAGCAAATTATTCAAGATTATGAAGGAAGCAGTTCATTCATAGTAAGATGTAATTCTTTATATAAAGATAATATAGAGAAAGAGTTTGAAATATTCAAAGAAGAAACATCATTAAAGTCAAGTGTATTTGTTATTGCAGATGATAGTATAGATAAAGGAAATGCTATTATACAAAAGGAAAATGGAAGAATAATAGTTGGTATTGATTGTGCTATAGAAAAACTAAAAGAAGAATTGCTTGGTGAATAAAGTATGTATAAAACTGATATATCTATAGATTTTGACAAAATAAATAAGAAAATAGAAAATTTAGAGCTTACTATATCAGAGGGTAGAGTTAAGAAGATAATAGGGCTTACTGTAGAAGTTGAAGGAATAAAAGCTTTTGTTGGAGAGCTATGTGTTATATACAATCAAGTCAACAAACCAGTTAATTGTGAAGTAGTAGGTTTTAAAGATAAAGAAGTAATATTAATGGCATTAGGAGAGCTAACATTAATAGCACCTGGTTGTAAAGTTATTTCTAAGGGGATACCTTTAAGTGTTATGTGTAGTGATAATTTACTAGGTAAAGTGCTTGATGGTCTTGGAAATCCTATAGACAACTCAGAACTTGTTTTAGGGGATAGATACAACTTGAATAATGAACCTCCTGACCCAATGAAGAGAAAAAAAATACGAAATATAATGGAAACAGGTGTAAGAGCAATAGATGCATTTACTACTTGTGGTGAAGGACAGAGAATAGGAATATTCGCAGGAAGTGGAGTAGGTAAGAGTACAACTCTAGGTATGATTGCTAGAAATGCAAAAGCAGATGTAAATGTAATTGCTCTTGTTGGCGAAAGAGGAAGAGAAGTCCTAGATTTTATTGATAAAGATTTAGGAGAAGAGGGAATGAAAAAATCTGTTGTTGTATGTGCTACATCAGATAAAGCTCCTCTGGTTAGGCTTAAAGGAGCTCTTACTGCTACTGCAATAGCTGAGTATTTTAGAGACCAGGGCAAAAAAGTAATACTTATGATGGACTCAGTAACTAGATTTGCTATGGCACAAAGAGAAGTAGGAATAGCGATAGGAGAGCCACCAGCTCAAAAAGGATACACACCATCTGTATTTGCAATTTTACCAAAACTCATGGAGAGAACAGGCACATCAGATAAAGGCTCTATTACTGCATTTTATACAGTATTAGTTGATGGAGATGATTTTAATGAGCCAATAGCAGATACGACAAGAGGAATACTTGATGGTCATATAGTTTTATCTAGAGATTTGGCAAATAAGAACCATTATCCTTCCATAGATGTCTTGAACAGTTTAAGCAGACTTATGAATGAGATTGCTTCAAAAGAAGATATAAAAATAGCATCATTTGCAAGAGATATGTTATCTGAATATAGAGAAGCAGAAGACTTGATAAATATAGGTGCATATGCTTCAGGTACCAATAAAAAAATAGATGAAGCAATCTACTACCATGAGCATATTATCAACTTTTTAAAACAAGGGATAAATGAAAAAAGTTCTTTTAACGAAACTATAAGTAGTTTGAAAAGAATATTTGAATAAATAATTTAAAAAAATATTTGAATAGGTTGTGATGAAATTGGATAAAAATTTTAAGTTTAGATTACAGAAAGTTTTAGACTTAAAAATGAAAGACGAAGAAAAGATAAAAATGGAATTTGCTAAAATTCAACAAAAAAAAATAGATATAGAGAATAACTTGGAAAACTTAGAAAATAATTATAATAAGTATTCTATAAGTAAAGACAACGATAGTATTCAGAAACAAAAGATAACTATTAATTATTTGTTAGCTTTAAATAACTCTATAATGGATTTATCAGAGGAACTAGATAAGTCTACAAACGAACTTGAAAAAGCTAGAAAACAGCTTATAGATAAACAGATAGAAAGAAAATCGTTAGAAAAACTAAAAGAGAAAAAGTATGGTCAGTATTATAGAGAAGAAAATCTAAAGGAACAAAAAACTAATGATGAGTTTGCAAGTATGAGTTATTTAAGAAATAGACAAGTTCTATAAGAATAGTAGGAAGTGAGGATATTATTGTATGAAGATACAAGCAGATTCTTATAATGTTATTAAAGATATTGGGGATAAAAAAAGCTCATCTAAGAATAAAGATGTGAAAAAAAATAAATTTGAAGACAATTTATACAAAGCAACAGACAATAAACCAGTTAAAGATAGAAAAGAAACAAATAATCAAAATGTTAGTTCAGATAAATCGGAAAATAGTGATAATGAGTGTCATTTAGATGAAGATAAGAGTAATCACTTAGAAGATGAAAGTACATATGAAAAAGATGGAAGTAAGATTAATGAAATTTTACAACAATTGTTAAATATTTTAAATAATGATGATAAAAAAGAAAAAGATATAAGCTCTATGTTAAGTAATATAGAAAAGCTAAGTATATCAGATGAATTGAAACAAGAGCTTAAGATTAATAAAAATCTGTTGAATAAGATTGCAAACCAAAACCCAGAGTTAAATAAGGATAATATGAATAAATCTGATGATGTGCAAAATTTAGATATGATGAAGTTAAGAGAGCTTTTAGACAATAATGCTAATGGGAACTTTGAAGTGATTAGTAAAACTACAGAAGAGGATACTAAAAGCATAGACTTATACAATTTTAATAGTAATAGAATGGATAATCTTAACTTAAATAAACAAAGAGATGATAGTTCTGATATTTTGGAAAAACTAGCAGGGGCTAATGGAAATAAGAGCGGAAACTTTAGCCAAGTAATAAATAAAAGTATGGATATAAACAAAACTAAAAATGACAATGTTAATTTAAAACATATAGAATCAAACGTTATGGACGATTCTATTAAAGCTATCAAACATATGAAAACAAATGATATACAAGAGCTAACCATTAAATTAAGACCAAAAGAATTGGGAGATATGAATATACAATTACTGAAAGATAGTGAGAGTATGAAAGCTGTTGTGACTGTTTTTAATAAAGATGTATTTGACTCTATAAATAAAAATATTACAGATTTAAAGCAACATCTTGAACTTACAAATGTAAACATAAAAGATGTATCTGTGCAAATGCATAGTGACAATAGAAATACATCAGATACTTTTGATAAAGCATTTGAACAGCAGAATAGACAAAATAACCAAGAAAATATGGACAAGCAGGGTACAAATAATAAGCGTAACAATATCGCTATAGAAGATGAGATTAAAGAAAATATTATTGATGATGATAGAGTAGATTTATTAGCTTAATAAGGGGGAAGTATTGTATGTACGGAGTAGCAACAGCCTTAGCAGGTACTCAAGGAAACTATAGGTCAAATAACTTAAGCCAGTTTGAAAGAAATATTAATGATATTGCGAATAAACAAGTTAGAAGTAAAGGAAATCAAACAGTGACAGATAATGGAACTCCAATTATAGGACAAGGTGATGATGCTGATAAAGATTTATTTATGAAAATACTTGTAGCACAAATGGGTAATCAAGACCCAATGAATCCACAAGACCCAACAGAGTATGTATCACAATTAGCTCAGTTTGCGACTTTAGAAAAGATGTCTGCTATGAATGATAAGTTAGATGTACTTTTAGCTTTAAGCAACTCTACTCTAATAAATTCTGCATTAAGCATGGCAACATCATTAATTGGTAAAGAAGTAGAGGTATCTGGAGAAGAGAAAGAAGATGAAAATATTGTAGGTGTAGTGAAGTCCACATACATAAAAGATGGAGAGGTACACTTAGAACTGAAAGTAGAAGGCAGTGATAAAACTGTAGATGTTAAATATGAAAAATTACTTAAAATAGGAGAAGTAAACACAAATTCAGATGAAGAAGAAAATTCTCCAGAATCAGGTGAAGAAGAAAGTTCTCCAGAAGAAGTATAATATTAAACTAGAAAAGAGGTATATTCATGATAAAAGCAATGTATTCAGGTGTAAGTGGAATGAAAGCAAATCAAACAAAGCTAGATGTAATAGGTAACAATGTAGCAAATGCAGGGACTACTGCTTTTAAGAAAAGTTCTGCTAGAATAACAGATTCATTTTATCAAACTGTATTATATGCAAGTGCTCCAACGGCTGCATTAGGGGGAACAAACTTAGGACAAGTAGGTGTAGGGAGCAAGATATCAAGTATAAATAAGGATATGATACAAGGAAATGTACAGCCAACTAATAGACCATCAGATTTAATGATAGATGGAGAGGGGTATCTTCCAGTAGTAAGGCAAGGAACAGTTATGTATACAAGAGATGGTTCTTTTAACTTAGATACAGGATTTAAAGCAGCAGCTGGAGCTTTACAAAATATCAAAGGTGGAAGACTTGTAAATGGTGATGGATATATGTTACAAGGTATGATTTATGAGGGAGAATATAAGGCAGATACAGGAGAATTTGTTAAAAAAGGTGATGCCAAAGGAAAAGAACCTATTGTAATACCTCTTCAAAGTATAAGTCCTAAAGATGGAACAGTCCAAAATGTATTAGAGTATAACATATCAAAGGATGGAACAATAGAATTTTTATTGAGTGATGGTCAAAGAACTCAGTTTGTGTATGATATTCCTGATACTGCTAAGGTAGGAGATAAACCTGCTGGAATAAATAAGTTAGAGGGAACTATTCAAAAAGTACAAACATATGCATTCCAAAATCCAGCAGGACTAGATGCAGAAGGTGGAAACTTATTTAAGCCATCAGCAAACTCAGGAGACCCACAAATAGCAGGAGCTACAGGAACAATAATACAAGGAGCAATAGAAGCTTCCAATGTAGACATAGCAGAAGAATTCACAGAAATGATAATAGCAAGTAGGTCTTTCCAAGCAAACAGCAAAATAATATCAACATCAGATGAAATACTTCAAGAGATAATAAGTCTTAAGAGATAGTAGGTACATATTATGATAAGAGTAACCGATTTAAACGGAAGAAGCTACATATTAAATTCAGACCTTATAGTAAGAATTGACTCAGTGCCAGAAAGCAGAATACTCCTTACAACAGGAGAAAAAAACCTTGTAAAAGAGTCAGTAGACGAGATAGTAGATAAAGTAGTAAAGTACAAAAGGAAAATAAATGTAGGTTATATTAGGAGCGAGAAGTAATGAAAAAAACAGATTCACTGACATTTATTGGACTAATATTATCTACAGTATTAGTTTTATTTGGAGCAGTAAAAGGTAGTAGTTCAGGGCTAAAAAGTTTCTTTGATTTTGCATCAATACTAATCACAGTATTTGGGTCGTTTGGAGCTTTAATGATTACATTTACTTTTGATGATATAAAACTTATAAAGAATGCACTACAATACTCGTTTAAGACAATGAGTGTATCAAAATTAGATTTATTAAATCAATTTAAAACACTTTCTAAAAAAGCTAGAAAAGAAGGTCTTCTATCAATAGAAAGTGATGTAATGAAAATACAAGACCCATTCATGAGAAAAGGATTAGAGTTATGTATTGATGGTCTGGAAGTAAATGAGATAAGGTCTATATTAGAACTGGAGATAGATTCTATCGAAGATACAAATAATAGGTATTCTAAGCTATTTAAAACTTGGGGTACTTTTGCGCCTGCGTTTGGGATGTTGGGGACTCTAATAGGTCTTATACAAATGCTATCAGACCTTACATCTCCAGACTTAATAGCATCTGGGATGGGAAAGGCATTAATTACAACATTCTATGGTTCTTTACTTGCTAATATCGCTTTGAATCCAATTGCATATAATATAGATGAAAAAACAGAAAAAGAAGTTTATGTGAAGGAAATGATGCTTGAAGGAATAATAAGCATACAGTCTGGTGAAAGCAGTATAGTGGTTGAAGAGCGCTTAGCAACATACCTTTCAAGAAGCGAGAGATTACAGTTTACAAAATCCAATAAAAATACAGAAAGAGCAATGAGTAATGGGGCGTAAAAAAAATAAGAAAAAGGACGATATAAATCCAGATGCATGGCTAGCTACCTATGCTGATACAATAACACTGATTCTTACATTTTTCGTATTACTGTATGCTACATCAGTTGTAGATATGGAAAAATTCAAAAACATATCAAATGCATTAAAAGGGCAGTTTTCTGGAGTAAGTATGTTTAATACAGGCTCAAGTACAAGTGATAAATCACCAATAGATAGTACTTTAGTGGATAAAAGTGATAAGTCAAATTTAGAGCAAGATTTAAAAGATAAGGTTAATAATTCTAATTTACAAAATAGTGTAACAGTTAAGGATGATAGCAGAGGGATTTTACTAGAACTTGATGATTCAATACTATTTGACTCTGGGATTTCGGAGTTAAAAGTCAATAGTAAAGCTACTCTCAATAAAGTATATGACATGATAAAAATGATGAAAAATAAGATAGTTATAGAAGGTCATACTGATAATGTACCTGTAAAATCAAGTACACATGAATCCAATTGGGATTTATCTTCTAGTAGAGCAGTAAGCGTTGTAAGATACTTTGTAGAAGAAAAGGGCATGGACCCTAAACTGTTTTCAGCAACAGGATGTGGAGAGTATCAGCCTTTGGTTTCAAATGAAACAGCAAAAGGGAGAGCTGAGAATAGAAGAGTTAATATACTTATAACTATCGACTAGGAGGAATAGATTTGTTCAAAAATAAAAAAGTTATTCTAATTATTTTGATACTAATTATTTTCTCAGCAGGAGCAGGATTTTTTTTATTAGGCGAAGGTGGAAATAAGCAAATTACTAAAATTATAAGCTCATTTATTCCAACAGGAAAAGATAAAGGAGAAATAAAAACAGAAAATCTTGATTTAGAAGAAATGGTATTGAAACTAGCTGATGAAGGTGTAAGATATCTAAAAGTATCAATAACTGTATCTTATGATTCTTCATATAAAGATATAGAAAAAAATACACCTTTAATTAGAGATAATATCATAAATTGCCTTATGGCAAAAAGAGCAGATGATTTTGCTGCTGAGAATTTAAATAACATAAAAGAAGAGATAAAAAATACACTAAATACAAACCTAGGTGGAAATGTAATTCAAAATATATATTTTACAAATATAGTAGTGCAATAAAGGATGGTAAGACATGATACTTTATTTATTAAAGATATTAATATGTATTCCAATAATTTTAATATTGATAGTCTTATCTTTAAAAATTAGCCAAGGAAGTTTATTAAAAAAATACAATGATAAATATGTAAAAATATTAGATATTGTAAGTATAAATAAAAATAATAGCATAATAATTTTGAAGATAGGTGAAGAGGGATGCATAGTTGCATCTTCTTCGTCTAGTATGGATAAGATAAAAGATTTGACCAAGGAAGAAATATCAAAAATAGAAGATGATATTAAAGAAAGAAATTTTAAAATCCAAGATTTTAAAATAGAAAGAATTAAAACAAAATATGATTTCAGTAGATATATTGGAAAATTTACAAAAAAGGAAGATAAGTAAATGGAACTATTATCAAAATTACCTTTGGCTGATGTACCATATACAAGTTCAATGCAATTGTTTTTATTTCTAACTGCATTAATGTTTTTACCATTTGTAATGTTTATGATGACAAGCTTTGTCAGAATAGTTATAAGTTTATCATTTTTAAAATCAGCATTAGGAGCACAGCAGGCAATTCCGAGTCAAGTTTTGGTAGGGCTTGCAATAGTATTGACAATATTTATAATGAGACCAGTATTAAATGAAATAAACGAAAAGGCATTACAACCATATATTAAAGAAGAAATTACTATGGAAAAAGCTATGAAGGAAGCGGAAGGGCCTATTAAAGAGTTTTTGTTGAAGCAAACTAGACAAACAGACTTAGATTTATTTGTGGAACAAGCTGGTTTAAAAGAAAAAAAATTAACTCGTGAAAACATACCATTATCTGTTGTAGTTCCAGCATTTGCTATAAGCGAATTAAAAACTGCTTTTCAAATAGGTTTTTTAATATACATACCATTTTTGATAATAGACCTTGTTGTTGCAAGTGTTCTAATGTCTATGGGGATGTTTATGTTGCCTCCAGTTATGATATCATTACCATTTAAGTTGCTATTATTTGTAATGGTGGATGGCTGGAATTTGATAGTAAAAACATTGATATTGGGATTTGGATAGGAGAAAAATAGTATGAGTGAATTTATGATAATGAGTGTTCTTAAAAATGGAATGTTTACAGGGGCTATGATTGCAGCTCCAGTACTAATTGTTTCTCTTGTAGTTGGACTTTTAATAAGTGTGTTTCAAGCTACAACTCAAATCCAGGAGCAAACATTGACTTTTGTACCAAAACTGATAGCAATTCTTTTAGTAGTAGCTATTGGTGGGAGCTGGATGTTGCATACTCTTATTAGTTTTACTTCTGAGATATTTAATATGATATCTCTTATAACTAAGTAGGTAGGGTACATATGATTTTTGTATTTATTAGAATAGTAGCCTTTTTTGGAACGTTGAGAATACTATTTCCAGCTGGTACACCTGCTTTATTCAAGTCAATTTTTGCAATCATTATATCAATACTGATTTCAAGTACTATGCAAATTGAATATGTTGCAAATATAGATAATATTATAATGTTTACGTTATATGGAATAAATGAAACTATAACAGGTATTATACTTGGATATATAACGAATCTGTGTTTTTATAGTATCAGAATGGCGGGTTCTATGATGGACCAACAGATGGGATTGTCAATGATTAATATGTTTGACCCAAACTCAATGACTCAGACAACTTTAATTGATAATCTTATGAACTGGACAGCTCTAATGATATTTTTTAGCATGGATGGACATCATATTTTAATTCGAGGTATAAGGTATAGTTTTGAGTTAATTCCAATAGGAAAATCATTTGTAGATAATAATATAGACTATATAATAAATATATTTGTACAGTGCTTTATAACTGGATTCAAAATAGCAATACCTATCGTGCTTTGTCTGCTTATGGCAGATTTTATCTTAGGACTTATATCAAGAAGTGTTCCCCAACTAAATGTAATGATAGTTGGTATGCCATTAAAAATATTGGTTGGTATAGCCTTGTTTATCATATCAATACCTTTAATCGTTAGCCAGATAAGTCATCTACTGAGTCAAATACCAAAGATGTATGAGGGAACCTTTGCTCTGGCTCCTATGTTTTTTATGGGCTCAACTGATAAGACAGAAGAAGCTACCCCAAAGAAAAAGGGTGAACAAAGAAAAAAGGGTAATATAGCAAAAAGTAGAGAATTACCCGTTGCAATGACTCTATTTGCATTCACTTTATTAGTTCCTACGTTATTTTCATATGTAGTGGATACACTTAAATCTTCACTTAATTACTTTTTAAACGTGAATTTCTATATGAATATAAATTATTCAAACTTAGAAAAATTAGTTATTGTAGGATTAATGGATTTTTTCAAAATATTTTTGCCAATAGCTATTCCATTCTTGGTTTTAGGTGTAGTAGCTAACCTATTTCAAGTAGGAATCTTGTTTACTGGTGAAACTTTGAAACCAAATTTATCAAAATTAAATCCTATTAGTGGATTCAAAAATATGTTTTCTATGAGGAGCTTATCAACTTTAATAAAAGATACAGCAATAATATCTGTATTAGCTTATATAGGATATACATTTTTTCAAGATAATTACTTAGATATATTAAAGCTAGGTAACATATATCTACCTAGTTTAATGTATACAGTTAAAGATTTAGTATATTCCATATTAAGTAAAATTTGTATAGCTATGATAGTTATAGCAGTCGCAGACTACTTTTATCAAAGATATAGCCATAAAAAACAACTGAGAATGACAAAACAAGAAGTTAAAGATGAATATAAAAACGCAGAGGGAGACCCAGAAATAAAAGCTAAGATAAAACAAAAGCAAAGGCAAATTTCATCCCAAAGGACTATGCAAGCAGTCCCAAGTGCCACTGTAATAGTAACTAATCCGACTCACTTATCTATAGCAGTAAGGTATGAAAAAGGGAAGGACCAAGCTCCAGTAGTAGTGGCAAAAGGTGCAGACTACTTAGCCTTTAAAATAAGAGAAATAGCAAAGGGAAATGACATCCCTATAATAGAGAATAAACCTATAGCTAGGTTGTTATATAAACAAGTAGAAATAGACCAAGAAATTCCAGAGGACATGTATCAAGCTTTTGCAGAAATATTAGTAGCAGTATATAAAATCAAAAATAGATACAAAGTCCCAAAAAGGTAGGATAAGTAATGAATAAGTTTAATCTAAAGGAAAATATGGATGTAATAGTGGCTTTTGGTGTTGTAGGAATTGTTCTTATGATGATAGTGCCATTACCTACATTTATATTAGATATTTTACTGGCAATTAACATAAGTTTATCTGTGCTAATTTTATTAATGACATTATTTACAACGAATGTACTTGATTTATCTATATTTCCAACAGTGTTACTTGTGACAACACTATTTAGACTGGGATTGAATCTTTCATCAACTAGATTGATTCTAACCCAAGGATATGCAGGTGAAGTTATAGAGGCATTTGGAAGTTTTGTTGTAGGTGGAAATTACGTAGTAGGAATAATTATATTCCTAATTATATTAATTGTTCAATTTGTTGTTATAACTAATGGTTCTGGAAGAGTATCTGAAGTAACAGCTAGATTTACGTTAGATGCCATGCCAGGTAAGCAGATGAGTATAGATGCAGATTTAAATGCAGGAGTTATAGATGATAAAACTGCTAGAAAAAGAAGAAAAGAACTTCAACAAGAAGCTGACTTTTATGGTTCTATGGATGGTGCAAATAAGTTTGTAAAAGGAGATGCTATAGCAGGTCTTATAGTAACTGCAATAAATATTATAGGAGGAATTGTAATAGGCGCTGTGATGCTGAATATGACTCTTATGGGTGCAGCACAGACCTATGTAAGACTTACCATAGGGGATGGTCTTGTAAGTCAGATACCAGCTCTATTAATATCCACATCAGCAGGGATAATTGTAACAAGAGCCTCTACTGATGAAAACTTTGGTGACTTAGTAGGTAAACAATTAACAGCAATACCAAAGGCAATCATGATGACTGGATGTGTTTTAATTGTACTTGGTATGATGCCAGGACTACCTAAACCAGCATTTTTTTCACTGGGTATAGGTGCAATAGCAGCAGGTTATTTTTTAGGAAGAGAAAAGAAAGATACTTTAGAAGATTTAGAGTTTGAAAAACCTGATATGGTAAATCCGGATAAAAACGAAGTAGAAGATGTAACAAACTTAATAAATGTAGAATCTATAGAAGTAGAAATTGGATATGGGTTAATATCTTTGGCTGATGAATCAGCAGGAGGAGACTTGCTTCAGAGAATAGCATCAATAAGAAGACAGTGTGCTATAGACATGGGTATAGTTGTACAACCTATAAGAATAAGAGATAATTTACAATTAAATCCAAACCAATACAATATAAAGATAAAAGGCAATGTAGTTGGTGGGTACGAGATAATGCCTAATATGATTTTATGTATGGACCCTATGAATCAAGGTTTTAATATATTTGGAATAAAGACAATTGAGCCTACTTTTGGAATAGAAGCACTTTGGATAGAAAGTGACAAGGTAGAAGATGCAGAGTTAAAAGGTTATACAGTGGTAGATTCATCTACAATACTTATAACTCACTTACTAGATATAATAAAATCCAATGCACATGAGTTATTGGGAAGACAAGAGGTTAAGACTATTATAGATGCAGCAAGAGAAAATTATAGTGCTGTAGTTGATGAGTTAATACCAGACTTAATGACACTTGGTGAAGTTCAAAAAGTACTTAAAAATCTGTTAAGAGAAAAAGTGAATATAAAGGATAGGGTTACAATACTTGAAACACTTGCAGACCAGTCTAGAAACACCAAAGATATAGAGCTTCTTACTGAATATGTGAGAATAGCTTTGGCTAGAAGTATTTGTACAAATTTGGTAGATGAAGACAAGTCAATTACAGTGGCTACATTGTCTCCAGAAACGGAGGAATTAGTATCTAATAATTTACAGAGGTCTGTAAATGGAACTTATCCAGCCGTTGACCCAGAAAACACAAACAAAATATTTGAGAGTATACAAGATGTAATGAGTAATGTATATTTCAATCATAATATACCAGTAATAGTAGTATCACCAAAGATAAGAGCACCATTTAGAAAATTAGTTGAGATTGTATATCCTAATTTGACTGTATTATCATTAAACGAAATACCTAACGATGTTAAAATCAAAGCAGAAGGTGTGGTGAGCATATATGATGACGAAAAAGTATACAGCTGATACAATTCAGGATGCTATGAATCTAGCCAAAATGGAATTAGGTGACAATATTACATTAATAGATAAAAAAGAAGTAAGAAAATCTGGCATACGAGGTATTTTTTCAAAGAAAGATATTGAATTAACTGTTGGATGGGAAAAGAGAGATAATATAGAACAAAAAGATTTAAAACGAGAGATAGAACAATTAAAGTCAATTATAAGTAACATGGGGTTTGATAATAAAAATGATAATGATATAGACAAAATATGTAAGAACCTACTAAATTTAGAGTTAAATGAAGAAATTGTAGACTTTATAAGAGCTGATTTACAAGAAATGAAGTTCAATGGAGTTGATACAAGTAAAAATTTAGTAGAAAGCCTAAAGAAAAAGATTAAAATAGAAAATCAAACAATAACTGGAAAAATTGCTCTAGTTGGACCACCAGGAGTAGGTAAAACAACTACAATAGCAAAGTTAGCCGCTAAATTAGTCTTTGAGGAAAATAAAAAAGTAGGTGTAATAACTATAGATACCTATAGGATTGGTGCTGTAGAGCAGTTAAGGATATATACTGATATAATGAATATTCCTTTTAAAGGGGTAATAAGCCCTGATGAGATGGAGTTGGCACTTGATGAGATGAAAGATTGTGATGTTGTATTGATAGATACTACAGGTAGAGGTTATAAAAGTTCTATGCAAATACTAGAAATCAAAAACCTTATAGATAAAGCTGAAACTGATAATATACATTTGGTTTTGAATTGTACAACGAAAGAAACTGATACAAAAGCTATTATAGATTCGTATAGAAATGTGAACTTTAAAAGCTTAATAATTACAAAACTAGATGAAACAATTACATATGGCTCAATATTTAACATAATGAATTATGCACAAAAACCAATATCATATATTACAACAGGACAAAATGTTCCTGATGATATTATAAAACCTAATGAAGATAAGATTATAAGACTACTATTAGGAGTTGAAAGTATATGATGGACCAAGCTCAAATCTTGAGAAAAATGGCAATAGAAAAAAAAGGACTTGATGAATCTATTACAGAGAATAGAAATATACCTAAGATAATTACAATAGCTTCTGGCAAAGGTGGAGTTGGAAAGAGTAATCTAGCTACAAATTTGTCTATATGCTTGACTAAACTTAATAAAAAAGTTCTTATATTAGATGCAGATATAGGAATGTCTAATATAGATATAATAATGGGCGTAAATGTAAAAGGAACCATAATTGATGTAATTAATGGTGAAAAAAATATAGAAGATATAATTTCACAGACTAAATATGGTGTAAACATAATCTCTGGAGGTTCTGCTCTTAATCATATAGAAGACTTTACAGAAGCTCAAAGAAATAAGTTTATACATAGCATAGAACAGATTCATGATGTGGATTTTATAATAATTGATACAGGAGCTGGTATGAGTAAAAGTCTATTGTCATTTATATACTGTAGTACTGAATTTTTCTTAATAACAACACCAGAACCTACATCATTGACTGATGCATACAGCCTATTAAAAGCCATAAGTAATTTTGGTATAAAGAGAAGTGCAAACATAATAATCAATAGAGTGATTAATTTAGAAGAGGCAAAAACTACATATAACAGAATAAATATGGTTGTAGATAAATTTTTAAATCTTAATTTAGAATTGTATGGATATATAATAGAGGATAAAAAAGTGAGTGTATGTGTAAAGAAACAGATACCATTTATTCTAGAATACCCTACAAGTATTGCATCAAAATGCATTATATCTATAGCAAAGAGAATGGTAAGTCAGCCAAAAGAACAGCAAAAAGAAGAGCTTATTGATAATAAAGGTTTACTAAGAAAAATGTTTAGTATATTTAAAAGCTAAGGAGGCGTAATTTAATGAATAGAGAAGAATTAATAAAAGAGAATATGCCTCTTGTAAAGAGTATAGCAAGAAAATTTTTTATACCAGGGAAAGGCTTTGAATATCAAGATTTAGTAAATAGTGGAGTCATAGGGTTGATTGATGCAATAAATAAATTTGATGTTGAAAAAGGAGCAAAGTTCTCTAGTTATTCCTATATAAAGATAAAATCTGCTATATTAGATGAAATCAGAAATCAAAGTCCAATTTCTAAACATAACTTAACGAAAGTAAATAAATATAATAAAGTAATAGAAAAATTGCAAGCTGAATTATTAAGAGAACCGACTTCACATGAAATTGCAAGCGAATTAAATATTTCAAAAAAGGAACTCAATGATATTGAAAGTAATATAGATATGTTAAATATTGTGTCATTAAATCATGTAATCTTTGAAGATACAAATGAAACTATACAAGATGTAATAAGTTATAAAGAGGAATATACTCCAGCAAACATAATAGAAGAAGAAGAAAAGTTAGATATTCTATCTAAAGCAATTAATAACTTAAGAGAAAAGGAAAAATTAATACTTTCACTGTACTATTATGAAGATTTAAATCTAAAGGAGATAGGGAAAGTGCTAGGTGTTTCAGAATCAAGAGTTTCACAACTCCATAGAAAATCAATAAGAAACCTAAGAAGTAAAATAAAAGAACTTAAATATTCTATATAGATGGTGATTGATGTGATGATACAAATTATATTAATAGTAGTGTCTATTTTGATAATAGTAACTATAATTGCAAATTTACATAAGGAATCAAAAAACAAAGATAACAGGTACTTTGATAAAATATTTGAACAGGAATATGAGGCAAATGATAGATTGGTAGTTGCAGAAAAAAGAAGATTTTTTTTAGATAAAGTGATTGCTGAAATAAAAAGTAATAATTATATGAAAGTTTATGAAAATTATAACTTAATAAAGACTAGTTCAGTAAAGAAAGAAGATATTTTTATAGAATCAAAACAGGAAATAAAAAAAGAAAATGAGCTATCTCTTAAAGTGAAACATCTTATAAATTCAGGTTATGAGGATGTGGAAATATGCAAGATGTTAGGTATTGGAAAGGGTGAACTGTCATTAATAAGGAGTTGTTACAAGATATAAGAACATTATTGTTTGATAAAAAAGTCCTTTTAGGAATAGGGATTGGTATATTAATATCAACTCTATGTATAATGCTTTTTAGTAATAATGATATGAGTAAAGCAGAAATAGAAAAAAAGGCAAGAGAGCTAGGTATGAAATATGCAAGTGAGATGAAGGTTTTAGAATAGATAATATTGTTGGATAATTTACAAAAAAGGAGGTCATAACGTGATAAGAGGATTATATACAGCAGTTTCTGCAATGATAACTAATCAACAAAAGCAAAATGTTGTTGTCAATAACTTAGCAAATATGGATACTAATGGATATAAGAATAAACTACTTCTAACTAAAAGTTTTGATGAATTACAGTTAGATAGTTACAATAATTATGTGAATGGAACTAAACAAAAGCAAGAAATAGGCAAGTTAAGTCCAGGTGTTTCTATGGATGAAACTATCACAAATTTTAACCAAGGTCCTATAAAAACAACTGATAATAAAATGGATGTAGCTATCCAAGGTAAGGGATTTTTTCTAGTTAGTGATGCAGCTGGGAATCAATTTTATACCAGAAATGGTAACTTTAGAACAGATAATCAGGGTGACCTCATAACTAGTGAAGGATATTATGTACTTGGAACAAATACTGCAACCGGTGCTGTAGGACATATAAATGTTGGCAATAAAAAATTTGAAGTAGCAAAAGATAATACAATATCACTGGACGGAAATGCTATGTACAAATTTAATATGGTAGATTTTAATGATTATAATAAATTAAAAAAAGAAGGAGATAACTTGTATTCTGGAGGAGGAGCTGTAAAGGCAAATAATGCACTTACAATACAGAGTGCAGTAGAGTCTTCGAATGTAGATATTGTGTCTGAAATTAATAATATGATGACAATATCAAGAGAATACGAGGCAAATCAAAAAATAATTCAAGCTATGGATTCTAAATTGGCAAAGATAGCGAGTGAGATTGGCTCAGTAAGATAGATAATAGGAGGTGAATTTTTATGTACACAATGTTTTATACTAGTAAAACAGCTTTATCAGCAAATCAAAGTAAATTAGATGTAATATCTAATAATATAGCAAATAATGATTCCAATGGATATAAAAAAATAAATATGGAATACTCTGACTTAGTAGATGAAGTACTAAATAGACCATCATACCCTACAAATGGTAAAGATATATCAACTGGAACTGGAGCTAAGGCATCAGCCCCTATGAGAAATTATGAACAAGGTGCATTGGCACCCACAGGTAGTAAGAGTGATTTAGCAATAGATGGAGAAGGATTCTTTAGAGTAATAAGAAAAGATGGTACATATGCATATACAAGAGATGGTGGCTTTAATGTAGATGCTTTAGGTAAGATTGTAGATGCTAATGGAAATATATTAGATGTTCAATTTGATGCAGGATATAACTATAATAATACAAATATAGATAACACAAACTTAACAGTTGCAAGAAATGGAGATTTATCTGTAGATAATAAGAAAATAGGCAAAATCAATTTATATCAACCTATAGGAACTCAAAATTTCATCTCTGAAGGTGATAGTTTATTTGTTTCAACTGATGCAGCACAGATTAAACAAGTTGATAAGGTGGATATAGTTCAAGGATATAGAGAGAGGTCAAATGTTTCTTTACAAGACGAATTTGTTGACTTAATAGCCACTCAAAGAGCATTTCAAATGAATTCAAAAGGAATAAAGACAGCAGATGAAATGTGGCAAATAGCTAATAATTTAAGAGCTAAATAATTATGTAAGGTGAGGAATATTCATGTATGATATGAAAGATTATGATTTCGGCAAACCTCAGAGTTATTCAAGAGAAAATTTAACATGTTTAAATTTTTTATTAGCTGAATTCTGTAAAAAGTATAAAAATTATATAATTTATGAACTTAAGTGTAATTCTAGTATGATAGTTGAGAGTATAGACCAAGTAAATTATCAAACTTTTTTAGATAGAATAACATCTTCATGTATAATAGTACAAAATTCGATGGAACCTATCATGAAAAATTTTTCTTTTAGAATAGATAGAAGTGTAGCTGATATGTGGATTGACGTGACAGCTGGCGGTAATGGAGTTGTAAAAGATAACAATAGAGAACTTACAGAACTTGATAAGAAAGTGCTTTTACATCTTATGGAGGATTTAGTAAGAAATATGCATTTATTTGAAGGATTTGAAAAAATACAAGTATTAGATACACATACACATATTAATTTACCGCAATTGTGTTCTCCAACTGCACCTGTATGCGTTGTAGATTTAAAGGTGGTAAATGATAATAAATATGTTGGTAGTGTTTCTCTTTGTTTTCCATATAATGCCTTAGAGGCTATGTTGGAGAGTATTTCTGTTGTAGAATTTTTAGACATGGATGCAGGTGATAACTCAGAAGAATTTACTAATAAAATATACAATAGTGTATCTAATATAGAATTAGCAATTATTGCAGAGATAGGAAAAGTATCCATTAATGTTGAAGATTTACTTAAGTTAGAGGTTGGAGATGTAATAGTAACAAATAAAAAAATAAATGATTATATAGATGTATTTGTAGAAAATTCAAAATCATACACAGCAACGCCAGGATTTATATCAAGTAAAAAAGGTGTGAAAATAAATGATGCTGTCAGAAAAGAGGTATAGTTATGGATAATAGTAATCTTATTTCAGATGAAGAAGCAAAGATGTTATTAAATGATAAAGTTGAAAGTGAAATTGATGGAGATGATGAACTAGCTTTAGATGTCTCTGAAGCTAATAAAAATAATATACAAAGAATACTTGACCTTAAGTTGGAGTTGTCTGTAGTTATAGGAAGAACGAAGATGAGTCTAAGAGATATTTTGAATCTAAATAAAGGCTCTCTTATTGAACTTGACACTTTAGCAGACCAAGATGTAGAAATACTAATAGACAATAAAGTATTGGCTTATGGAAAAGTAGTGGTAGTAGATTTGAATTTTGGTGTAAAAGTAACAAGTATAGTAAGTGAAGAGGATATGGTGAAATCTCTTGTTTAAAAATAACATTAATTAATACTTAAGGCATGAGGTGGTATTTATTTTAAACTTAAATGATATAAAAAAAGATATATTAAAACTCAATAAAAAAGACTCATGTGCTCTCTATAATGAATCTATTAATAATATAAACAATAATTACATATCAAGTGGATTAAAGTTTTTAAAAGAAGCAAGAGATTTAAATCCAGGTGATGTGGATGTATTAAATCTCATAGGTCTTGTAAATTTATTAAAATGCAATTTTGATGAGGCTGTAGAAAGTTTCTATAAGAGTTTACTTTGTGAAAAAACTGCTCTGTGTGAAAAGTATATAAACATGCTTACATCTGAGGAGTTTTTAATTTTCTTTGAAAGGTACAATCAACTTATAAGATTAATCAACAAAGGTATGTATAAACAAGCCATACAAGGCTTTAAACTTATAACAGAGCAATACAGCGATTTAATAGAACCTTATGAGTTGCTTGCCTTACTTTATGATAAGGAAGAAGAGTATATAAAGTTTGATGAATGTGTAGAAGTATTGAAGAACATCGATAAAGAAAATCATTTATTAAATCAAGAAAATGATACATTAGATATATATAATAATGTTAACAGACAAGTTAAAAGTAATGTGAAATCAGATGATTATGAGAATGAACTTGTACATAAAAATATTAATAGTCATAAAATTGATGAAACTATTAATATATCTAAGGAAGTAAGTAAAGATAAGAAACAGAAAAATTTAGATTCTAATAAGAAAAAAAGTATTAGAAAAAATAAGTATTTATATATAGCAATAATATTATGCATATTATTAATAGGACAAAATATATATAGTTCTTATAGGACGAATAATTTAACTAATAAAATATCTAAAAATAATGAAACTAAAGACAAAGAGTCAATAGATTCTAGTTTGAGTAAGAAAGAAAATAATAAAGAAGAAAACGAGAGTGTTGATAAAACTCTTAATACCAATAACACTAAAAATATTAATAAAGAGGATGTAAAATCCAAAAAAAACACTGTAGAAGATGAGAATGAAAGTGATAAAGAGTCTAATTTATTTACAGAAGATGAATTGATGTCTAAGGCAAATACCTTAAAGTCAGAAAAGCAAACCAAATCTTCTATACAATTATATAAAAAAGTTGTAGATGTAGGTAAAAATAAGGGAAATACATCAGAGGCAACTTACCAAGTTGCTGTTCTTAGTGAAAAGTTAAAAGACTATGATACTGCTGAAGAATATTACAAAATGTATGTAGAAAATTATTCAGAAAAAGATTCATATTTTGATGAATCCTATTATAACTTAGGTATGATGTATTATAATAAAGGAGATTTACAAAATTCTAAATTAACATTAAAAAAATTAGTTAATAAGGTACCTAATAGCATGTATAATAATTCAAAAGTGAAAGAAATTTTGAAAGAAGAATAATTAAATTAGATAAGAAAGAGAAATTATTTTATTTTAAAACAATTTCCTTATAATATATTGACATACTATTTTAAAAAATTTAAAATATTAACTATAAAATGAGGAGGGATAAAAATGGAGTTTGAAAAAGGGAGTATTTCAATTCATACAGAAAATATTTTTCCTATAATTAAAAAATGGTTATATTCTGATAAAGACATATTTATAAGAGAGCTTATAAGTAATGGATGTGATGCAGTAAATAAACACAAAAGACTTGTATCATTAGGAGAAATATCAGAAAACGAACCATCAGATTATAAAATTACAGTATCTGTAAATAAAGGGAAAGGCACACTTAAATTTATTGACAATGGAATTGGTATGACTGAAGAAGAGATAAAAAAATACATAAATCAAGTTGCTTTTTCAGGTGCTGAGGATTTCTTTAATAAATATAAGGATAAGATGGAAGAATCAAATGACATAATAGGTCACTTTGGATTAGGATTTTATTCTGCATTCATGGTGTCTAAAAAAGTTCAAATAGACACACTTTCATATACAGAAGGAGCAATTCCAGTAAGATGGATATCTGAAGGTGGTACAGAATATGAAATATCTGAATCAGATGCTAGACATGAGAGAGGAACTACTATAACATTATTTATTGATGATGATAGTAAGGAATTCTTAGATGAATTTACTGTAAGAGGGATAATAGATAAGTATTGTTCTTTCTTACCAGTAGAAATATATCTAGAAGATGTTGAAAGATTAGAAAGAGAAGCTAAGGAAGCAGAAGAAAAAGCTAAAAAACAAAAAGAAGATGGAAAAGAAGAAGAAGTTGTGGATGTAAAGGTAATTGAGCCTTTAAACGATACTAATCCTCTATGGCTAAAATCTCCAAAAGATTGTACTGATGATGAATACAAAGAGTTTTACAGAAAAGTATTCCATGTATTTGATGAGCCTTTATTCTGGATACATCTAAATGTAGATTATCCTTTTAACTTAAAGGGTATACTTTACTTCCCTAAATTAAAAAATGAGTTTGAATTGACAGAGGGAAAAGTAAAATTATACAATAATCAAGTGTTTGTAGCTGATAATATAAAAGAAGTTATACCAGAATTTTTACTTTTATTAAAAGGTGTAATAGACTGCCCAGATTTACCATTAAATGTATCAAGAAGCTTTTTACAAAATGATAGAGATGTAAGTAAAATTTCTAAACATATAATTAAAAAAGTGGCTGACAAGTTAAAGTCTCTTTGCAAAAATGAAAGAGAAGAATACAATAAGTTTTGGGATGATATACAAATATTTATTAAATATGGTTGCTTAAAAGATGAAAGTTTCTACGAAAAAGTAAAAGAATGTATATTATTTAAAACTATTAATGATGAATATATAACATTACAAGATTATTTAGAGAAATGTAAGGACAAGCATGAAAATAAAGTATTCTATGTAAGTGACAAGGAACAACAATCACAATACATTAAGTTATTTAAAGAATACGACTTAAATGCTGTTGTATTAAACTCATCAATAGACACTCACTTTATTTCATTTATGGAGTATAAGGAAAATGGTGTTAAGTTTAATAGAATAGATGCAGACCTTTCTGATGTATTAAAAGACAAAAATGAAAACAAAGATAGTGAAGAAAATAAAGAAGAAATAGCAAAAATAGAAAGTTTATTTAAAGAGGCTGTTGGAGAAAGAGTGAAGAATTATTCTGTAGAAGGACTAAAAAATGAAGATACTCCAGCTATGGTATTAGTATCTGAACAATCTATAAGAATGTCAGAAATGCAGTCAAGATTTGCTGGAATGGATTTAGGAATGAACTTTGAGGAAGAAAAGACTCTTGTGATAAATGAGAATAGCCCAATTATTAAAAAATTAGTTTCTCTTAAAGATAATGAAGAAAAGAAAGATAAAGTTGCACTTATCTGTAATCAAATAGCAGATTTAGCTTTACTTTCTAATAAAGAATTAAAACCAGATGAATTAGATTCATTTGTTCAAAGAAGTAATAAACTTATGAAGATGTTAATAGAATTATAAGATTAAATATATTAAAGTAAATTTGTAAAAAATATCTAATATTATGAGAAGAGTTATTTTAAGATAATTGAAATTATCTTTGTGTAACTCTTCTTTATTTTTTATCTTTGATTAAAGTTTCAAATATTTAAATAGATTACAATTAAAAATTTAATTTGGTTAAATAGAGATAACTTGATATAGCATAAAATAATACATATAATTAAGTAAAAGATTGTTTTGTAATTTATGTTTTAATACATAATTACGCTGTGTTGAAAAATAAAATTATTACTAAAGTAGAAATAGGAGGTCTTGGCATGAATTTTAATTATAACTTACCAGTAAACATATTGTTTGGGAGAGGTAGAATCAATGATGTAGGAAAAGAAGTATCTAAATACGGTAAAAAAGTATTGATTGTAACTGGCAAAAATAGTACAAAGAAAACTGGATTACTTGATAAAACAATAGACTTACTAAAAGACTCTAAAATAGAATATGAAGTTTTTGATAAAGTAGAACAAAATCCTCTTATAACTACTATATATTCAGGTGTAGAAATTATAAAAGCAACTGGATGTGATTGTGTCTTAGGTCTTGGTGGAGGAAGTATAATGGATGCTGCTAAGAGTATTGCTTTTTCTTATAAAAATCCAGGAGATTTAAATGAATATATATTTGGAATCAGACAAGGAGAAGAAGCTTTACCTATAATCTTAGTTCCAACTACATCAGGTACAGGTAGCGAAGGAAATTGTTTTGCAGTACTTACAAATTCAGAAACTAAAGACAAAAAATCTATAAAAAAGAATAGTATGTATGCAAGGGCATCAATAATTGACCCAGAACTTATGGTTACAATGCCAAAGCATATAATTGCATCGGTTGGGTTTGATGCACTTGCTCATAATATGGAAGCCTATCTTTCTAATGGAAGAAATCCTCTTGCAGATGTACAGGCTATTTACGGGATTGAACTTATATCAGAAAACCTAGTAAGGGTATATAATAATGTAGATGACTTAGAAGCATGGGAGAAAATAACACTTGCAAGCACTATTGGAGGCATGACAATTGGTACAGCAGGTACAGCCTTGCCACATGGAATGGAACATCCTGTAAGTGGGCTTAGAGATGTAATGCATGGAAAAGGACTTGCAGCTTTGACTCCAAGTATTGTAGAAAGTTCATGGGATAGTGATATTGAAAGATTTGGGAAGATATCAAAGATATTAGGAGGAACTTGTGCAGAAGATTGTTCAGATGCAATTAGAAATTTCCTTAAAAAAATAGATTTAGATATAAAACTAAGTGATTTGGGTGTTGAAAAATCAGATATAGACTGGTTAACTGATAATTGCATGAAAATATCAGCTGCAAATATTAAGAGACATCCAAAAACTTTTAATAAGGAACAAATAAGGGAAATATACCACAAATCTCTATAACTTAACATTATGTATTTAATTTTAAGGTAAAAAAATTTATTATCAGCAAGAAACTTATAACTGATAGTGTACATATAGTAAATTTATCTTAAACTTTTATTTTACTTTCTAATAAATAAAGAGGGTTAAAAAAGGGAAGATTAACTAAGTAATATTTTATAAAAATCTTCAATTTAAAAACTTTAAGTAGAGGTGAAATAAATGTTTAATCCCAAAAGAATAATATTCGAAAAAAGTACCTTAGATACTGATGTCGGTAAAAATATATATGATAAGTTTAAAGATAAAAAAGATGTAGAGATAATTAATATATCCTCAAATAGAATTAAGGAACATATTCCAGGTGAAAATCTATATGAACAATACAGAAGTGGAAAACAGACCATGGTAGTTGGGATTAGGAAAAGTATGAAGTTTCAAACATGTAAACCTTCTGCTAATTATCAACTACCACTTGTTAGTGGATGTATGGGAAGATGTGAATATTGTTATTTAAACACACAATTAGGTGATAAACCATTTATAAGGGTATTTGTAAATATAGATGAAATACTTGAACAAACAAAGAAATATATTGAAGATAGAAAACCACAAGTTACTATATTTGAAGGTGCAGCTACATCAGATCCAGTTCCAGTAGAACCATATACTAATTCATTGAAAAAAACAATAGAATTTTTTGGAAGAGAAGAAAAAGGAAGATTTAGATTTGTTACTAAATACAGTGATGTAGATAGCTTATTGGATGCCAAACATAATAATCATACAGAAATACGATTCAGTATAAACACTCCTAGAATTATAGATGGGCATGAGCATTATACAGCATCTGCTAATAAAAGAATAGAATCAGCTGTAAAACTTGCTAAAGCTGGCTATCAGATTGGTTTTATAATAGCACCTGTGTTTCTATATGAAGGTTGGAAAGAAGAATATAGAAGTCTTATTAGAAACATAAAAGAAGCTTTACCAAAGGATTTTGATAGAAAAATTATATTTGAAGTTATATCTCATAGATATACTACTAAAGCGAAGAATAGAATATTAGAAATTTATCCAGACACATTGTTGCCAATGGAAAATGAAGATAGAAAGTTTAAATATGGTCAATTTGGATATGGCAAGTATGTGTATGATAAAGAACAAATAGATGATATGAAAGATTTTTTTCATAAGGAGATAAATGAAGTATTTGAAAATAGTTTAATAAAATATATAATATAGCAAATCTTTAGATAAGATTTGCTATATTTTATGTTTATATGTATTTTATTTGCTTAAAAAGTGATAAAACTCAGTACTATTATATAAAAAATTAAAAAGGGCATTGTATATCAAGAACATTTTTTTTAGTTTTGATAATATAAAGGTATAAGATTAATAAAAATATTAGGAGGTACTTATAACTTGCATGCATGGGAATCTATTCAAATCACATTAGACTTAATAGAAGAAAAGTTATCAGAAGAAATATCAATTAGTAAACTAGCAAATGAGGCAAACTTATCACCATTTTATTATCAAAGACTATTTAAAAGATTAGTAAATAAAACCGTAATGGAGTATATAAAACTTCGTCGTCTTGCAAAAGCTTCTGAACATTTAGCAGAACATAAGAATCGTATACTTGATGTAGCCTTAAGTTTTGGATTTGAAAGCCATGAGACGTTTACACGTGCTTTTAAAAAAGCATATGGATTAACTCCAGAAGAATATAGAGCAAATCCAGTAAAACTCAATCACTTTGTTAAGCCAGAATTAATTTTAAATTACATTATGGTTGATGAAGGCGTGCCATTAATTGCAGATGATATAGTAATTGAAGTAACTCGCAGAAAATTGAGTAATCCAAGGACTTTTATTGGAATAGAGGGAGAAATACCTATTTGTCAATTAATGGGAGGTGAAACAACTGGTATCGCAACAGCAAAGGAATTATGGATGGAACTTGGAAATCAAAAACATAATATACCAAATAAAATCCCAGATGGAAATGAATTTGCTGCTCTTTATATGGGAAATACAAAAGAAGGAAATTGTATGTATATGGCAGGGATAGAAGTGGAGCCAGGTACATTGGTGGAAGGATACAGTACTTTTGAGTTACCAGCTAAAGAGTATTTAGTATGTGGATTTGAAGCAGAAAATTTTAATGAGTTAGTTGATTCAGCTGTTTTTAAAGCGGATAAGTTTATGGAAAGATGGATGAAGAATCATAATTTAATAGCCACTGATTTTGCGATTGAAATGTATTATCCTACTACACCTGAAGTGGCATATATGGAACATTGGACTATTCCAGTGTCTATTGGACAATAGAAAG
Organism: Clostridioides sp. LIBA-7602; assembly: GCF_056688945.1. Lineage (NCBI taxonomy): Bacteria > Bacillati > Bacillota > Clostridia > Peptostreptococcales > Peptostreptococcaceae > Clostridioides > Clostridioides sp. LIBA-7602. The sequence goes on from NZ_CP196991.1 coordinate 350,987, forward strand.
GGTGATGAATATGGAGTGGCAAGATATGTTTTTTCAAGATAATAAGCCAACACTTGAGCAAATCAAAACATTTATAAATAGCCCATTATGGGACAAGCTAAACAACATCTTGACTTCAACTTATAATGTAGAGCCTAAACTTGAATATAGTAAATGTTCAATGCAAAGAGGTTGGAATATAAAGTACAAAAAAAGAGGTAAATCATTATGTACTTTATATCCACAAGAAGGTTCTTTTAAAGCTTTGGTTATTGTAAATGAGAGTAATAGAGTAGAAGTCGATTTATTTATTAATACTTGTTGTGATTATATTAAACAAATATACAACGAAATAAATTTTTTTAATGGCAGTAAGTGGTTAATGATTCAAATAGATAATATATCTATATTGAATGATACACTTGAACTAATTAAATTTAGAGCTTAGGATATAAAACAGGATGATTTATATACTCATCCTGTTTGCATATTAATTTTTCATAACTTATAGAAATTAGAGAAGCTTTTATATATTAATTTTTCATAATATTATATAGATTTAATTTATCAATTATTATTTAAACTGATTTGATATAGATTTTAAATATATATTTTTTCCTCTATTAGTAAGAGACATAAAAATAATACTCCATAAACAGTTTAGAGTACTTTCTATACTGTCATGTTCATCAAGTTCTTTAGTACCAACTGGTTTATATATAAGTATTGTTAAAATACATTCAATAATATTTTCTAGTTGGTTAGGAATGTTACATTCCTGAATTAAATTAGAGTTTTGAAGATTGATAAAGCTTTCTTTTAAAAACTGCTTAAGTTCCTTTATAAAATCAAGCTGAAATCTATATATTTTAGGGCTTATTTGAGATAACTGGTCATAATGCTTAAAATAGTATGCATTCTCATTTTGAATGTTTAGTGAATTTAAAAATAAATTATTTAAATCCTGTAAGGATTTAGGCATATCTATTTTTTTATAGTTTTTGTGTTTGTATTCAACTACTTCTTCAATCAAATCTTCCTTTTTTTTAAAATAATAAGTTAAGTTACCTACACTCATTCCCAAAGCATCAGCAACATTTCTCATAGATACATTGTTATAGCCATATTCATTAAATAAGTCACGAGCTTTAATTAAAATATCCACTTTTGTCTGTTTTGCCATATTGAATCCTCCAATAAAAATTTATGATAACATTTATTTGACATTTTAGTACATTCGTACTACAATGTCAAGTAAAGTACGAGTGTACTAAAATAATATTTAAGTTATATTGGGAGGTTTTACAATGAGATACAAAAAAGATAATTTAGAACTTTATAAACTTGGACTAGGTTGTGGAGGTATGATACACCTTGATAATAAAGCTGAAAATATAGCTACAATACATGAAGCTTTAGATAGTGGTATCAATATGTTAAACACAGCTGATTTTTATGGAGCAGGTCAAAGTGAAATGATAATAGGTGAAGCTCTTAAGGGCAGAAAAAGAGAAGAGGCTTTTGTATCTGTAAAAATGGGGGCTCTTGTTGCACCTAATGGTCAAATGTATGGTCTTGATGTCAATCCTTTTAATATAAAAAATCATGTAGCACAGACTCTTAAGAGATTAAATCTAGATTACATAGACCTTTATCAGCCTGCAAGGATAGATTTAGCAATACCAGTAGAAGAGACTATTGGAGCTATTTCTGACTTAGTAAAAGAAGGATATATAAAACATATAGGTATTACTCAAGTTGATGAAGAGATTTTAAGAAGAGCTAATAAGGTTCACCATATAAGCCTTATAGAAACGGAGTATTCTTTATTTAATAGAGATATAGAAAAAAATATATTACCAACTGCTAGAGAATTAGGAGTAGGGGTTGTTGCTTTTGGGGCTCTTGCTCATGGTCTTTTAAGTGGAGTATGCTCAAAATCTAATTCTCAAAGATATAAATGGATACCTTTATTCTCTGATGAAAATATAGATAGAAATCTTGAACTTGTAGAGAATTTAAGAGAAATAGCAAATGAAAAAGAAGCTACTATTCCACAAATAGCTCTTGCATGGGTTTTATCAAAAGGTGATGATATTATAACTTTAGTTGGAGCATCAAGAAGGGTCACATTAGAGGACTCTTTAAAAGCTAAAGATATTAAATTGAGCGATGAGAATATAAGAAGAATTGAAAATGCTATAGACAAGAATAAAATTTTAGGTGCAAGTTTTCCAAATATGAGATTTAAGAATGGTAAGGTAGTTAGGTAGGGTAGTATTTAATTTTTAAGCCACTCTTTCACAGGGTGGCTTTTTACACTCAGTTAAATAAACCAATATATAAGTTGCAAATAATCTAATAAACTTCAATTTACTTTATTTTTCGACACTCTTTACAATTAAGTCCACACATGTTTTTTTCTTGCATGTTGATAGCTCCCCAATTAGCAAATTGTTGTAAAATAGGCACAATACTTTTACCTTTACTTGTCAATGTATATTCAACTTTTGGAGGGATTTCATTATATTGTTTACGATGAACAATACCATCAGATTCTAAATCCTTTAATGATTGAGCTAACATAGTATTTGTAATTCCATCTAGTTTTCTTTTTATGCTACTATATCTAATAGGATTATCAACTGCCAACATACATATAATAGGTAATTTCCACTTACCACCAACAATATCTAAAGCATAACGTATTGGACAGGTTAATTCTTCAATATTTGTAGTCATATTCTTTTCATTATCTAAACTCATTATAATTACTCCTTATTTATAGTAGTATCTTTTTTATACTTTATCAGAAAAAACTGCATACTTGTTTTTTCTGTATTTTATATTAAAATTATATCAAAGGATAATCCTTAATACAAGTATTTAAAAGGGGTGTAAAAATTATGAAAGTATTAGAATTTTTGAACAAAGCAGGAGTTTATTATTTAGCAACAGCTGATGAGAACAATCAGGCACATGTGCGTCCTCTAGGGTTTGTTATGGAATATGATGGCAGACTTACATTTTGCACATCTAATCAAAAAGATATGTTTAAGCAACTTATTTTTAATCCAAAGCTTGAGCTTTGCTGTATAGACCAAAAACTTAATACTCTACGTATTTTGGGTGAAGCAGTATTCGTTACATCAAAAGAAACACAAGCTAAGGCACTTGAAATAATGCCAAGTTTAGGTCAGATGTACTCTGTAGGAGATGGCAAATTTGAAATATTCTCTATTGATAAGGCAAAAGTTAGTTGTTGTTCAATGAGTGGGAAAAAGATTGATGTAGAGCTTTAATTATAATGGAATCGATATCCATAGTGAAAATGAAGAAAACGTTACTACTGAAATGTTGATAAATTTAACTTAAATTCAATAAAAAAGATTTTTAAGTAATAAATTTGTAAAAATCTTTAGTTATTAGATTTGTATTTCGACCATGAGATACTGTTTTGAATAATTACATAATAGAAATAAGAACAATTAAAATTTATTTTATAATTCAGTAGACTTCCTTTTAAAAAATATTTTAACTACAAATGATTTTTCTGTAATATGAAGAAAATATGATGAGTATAAAAAATTGCTACTTACTTATTTATATATTTTTATATATAAATAATAAGTAGCATGATTTTCTAAATTAATAGTGATAGAATATAAATTAATAGATAAGATATAATTTTAAAAGGAGTGATATAAAATGAGCAAATATAGTTCTCTATGGGAATATGTCAAGAAAAATGGTAATCAATCATTTAAATTAACTTTTGAAGAAATAAAGGATATTGCAGGAATAGAGATAGACCATTCGTTTTTAAAATATAAAAAAGAATTAAATGAATATGGATACCAAGTAGGAAAAATCTCTTTAAAAGAAAAGACTGTTATTTTTAATAAAATTGATTAAAAAATAGCTATGTGCACTTGTGACTTTAGTCATGGGAGGTTCGGTAAGCTATTAATAATTACATATAATAAAATAATTTGTATTGACTAACATTAAAACCAAAAATAAAGTAAATCTTATATAAGACTTACTTTATTTTTAGTTGATGCCTTTTTAAGTTTTATACTATAAGGGATATATAAAACTGCACCTATTAAAAATGTTATAATTTCTGTTACTGTCATAGACCATATCAATCCATCAAGTCCATAAAAATAATTAAGAAATATTACTATAGGTATATACAATCCACCTTGGCTTATAGACATTATACCTGTTTCAATGCCTTTTCCTGATGCTTGATATATTGTCATAAATAAAGATGTAACTCCATTGAATAAGGCAGATACTAGCATAGCTACCAATACATACGTTCCTATTTCAATAACTGATGTATCAACTGAGAATGTTTGTATTACTTGAGTTCTAAATATATAAACAACTCCTGAAAATACAACTGCGATTACAAATATGAATAAAGCAGAATACTTTATGCTTTCTTTTAAACGAGCTATATTCTTATTAGAAAAATTATATGCTATAAGTGGCATTACACCTAAAACAATACCCATAACAAAGAATTCTGGAATTTGAGCAATTCTAAGTGCTATACCAAAACTAGCAACTATGTTATTTCCATATTGCATAGAGTAATTATTGGATAATAGTGTAGTCACAATTAAGAAAGAGCATTGGATTAATTGGGATACACCAACTTTATATATTTCAACTTGACTGTTTATGCTGATTTTCATGTAATGTAAAAATCCTCTAAGGTTTTCACTTTTAACATTTAAATACCAAACATAATAAGCACTAGAAGCAATATTAGAAAGCACCATTGATAATGCAGCACCATATACGTGCATATTAAGAACCAGTATAAATAAAACATCTAATATGATACTAACTATTACACTTACAAACATACCATACATAGATTCTTTTGATGCACCTTCAGACCTTACTATTTGTTCAAGTGAGAAGTTCAATATAATAGAAAATCCACCAACAAATAGTGTAATTGCATATTGTTTTGTATATTCAAATGTAGCCATGTCAGAACCTAATAATTTAACAATTGGATTCATTAATAAGTAGCCAAGTAGACCTATCAATAAACCTGTTATAATACTTGCATAGAAAGTATATCCAGCAATTTTCTTAGCTTCATCACTATTATTTTGTGCGATTAGCCTAGTTATGAATGTACTACCACCAACACCAAACATATTTCCAAAAGCCATTAGAATTGTAAATATAGGTAGTCCTAATGTTATTGCACTAAGCATAGCTGTGTCATGAACTAATCCTATGAAGTAGGCATTGATTACATTATAAATAGTTCCTGCTGACATTCCTATCATCATAGGGATAGATAAATAAAGAATAGTTTTTTTTATTGGTTCTTCTTTTAAATATTTAATGTTTGATTTTTCATTTTCCATGTTACCCTCCTAAATAATATAATTTATAATACTAAGGCACCTTATGAAATATATTATACAGGTACCTTATTAAAATTGCAAGGCATTTATTAAGGTACCTGTATAATTGCACTGTATTTGGGTAATATATAGACTTAAAATTGAGTTTTTTTAAAACAGAAGAGGTTCTAATAAATATGGAATATAGGGTATTAAAGAGATGGATGAGACTTTAAAATAAATAAAAGAGTAAAGTGATAAGATAATAAATATCTAATTATTTACTCTTTTTGTTTTATTTATTTAAATCTTTTATTTTAAATTTTGGAAGTTAATAAAATATACAATGACTACACTTTATTTTATACTTTATGGATACAATAGATTTTATTCAAAGTAAAATAAATCTTCAAATTTTTTATCTAGAGCTATACATAAAATAAGTGCTAATTTTGCTGTTGGATTAAACTGACCTGTTTCTATTGAACTAATAGTGTTTCTTGACACACCTACCATTTCAGCTAGCTGACTTTGAGATAATTTTTTCTCTGTTCTTGCTATTTTTAAGTGATTTTTTAATATTAATTCTTCATTCATATGCTTACCTCAACGATGATAAAACAAAGTTAGTCAATAGGAAGATAGTTGTAATTAAGAAAATAATAGCCCAAATTAAATTCTTTTTTTCATGTGTGAATTGGTATTTTGTTATATTTTCAGCAAGTCCAAATGTCCAAAATAAAGCAGATACTGCATCACTTTTTTGTCCAATAAAGGCGTTAAATATTACAATGAAAGCGAAAATACATATGAAAATTGAATATCCTATTTTTCTGCCCTTATTTTCAATATACTCTAATCCTTCATCTTTATTGGATTGACGACTCTTACTTAAAATTTCTTCTTTATTCATATGAGACACCTCCTAATTGGATGCCAAGTTTACTTGGTACTTTAATTATATCATGCCAAGTTTACTTGTCAAGAACTTTGACAATAAAACTTGGCATAAATATGATATTAATCAATAAAAAAAGACATTCTTAATTTAATTAAGAATGTCTTTTTTTATTGAAACACTATAATAATATTCTATTAATCCAATAGTTAAACTTCTACTTAGAATCTAACATATATTCTTTATTATCTTAGCAGGGACACCTGCAACCACAGTATTTGGAGGGACATCTTTTGTAACTACTGCTCCTGCTGAAACAACAGCATTTTCACCTATTGTAATACCAGGCATAATCATTGCTCCTGCTCCTAACCAAGCATTCTTCTTTATAACTATAGGTGTAGACACGGTGGAATGTCTATCAGATGGTTCTAAAGGATGATTTATTGTTATAAGATTTACTTTAGGTCCAATAAGTACATCATCTTCAATCGTAATGCCACCTCTATCCATAAATGTACAGGCATGATTAATAAATACATTCTTTCCAACTCTTATATTCTTTCCAAAGTCTGTGTAAAATGGTGGTATTAAATATAAGCTTTCATCAACTTCAACACCTGTGAGTTTAGAAAATAGTTTTCTTATTTCTTTTTTAGTATGATACGAGTTATTTAGCTCAGCAGTTATTTTTTTAGCTCTTTCTATTACATATCTTATTTTATCCATATCTGGGTCAGAATCTGAAATTATCTCGCCAGATTTGTCTCTCTCAAATATATCTATATTACTCATAAATTTCCTCCTATTGATTTTACTTACAAACTGTACAATATCTCTACGTAAAACTCATTATGTTTGCTCAACTCTTAAATAGAGTATACTACTTGGAGTTAACTACAACACAAGCCTTTTTTATATTATTTAAGAATAAATAATTGATTCTTATTAAAAACTGTAATTAAACATTAATATTAGTCTTGTACATATAGAATGTTTCATTATGTATGTAAACTAAAGTTTACATATTTCAAACCTTACTTTGTAGAACAGTTGAGTTTAATACTTTATAATTGAAATATAATTATTTTAAATTGAAAGGGGCTTAATATATGAATTTAGGAGACAAGATTACAAAACTAAGAAAGAAATATAATTATTCTCAAGAGTTGTTGGCAGAAAGGCTAAATGTATCTAGACAAACCATTAGTAAGTGGGAATTAGGACAAGCTAAGCCAGATTTAGAAAATATAAAAAATATATCAAAGCTATTTGATATTACTTATGATTACTTAATTGATGAAAGTAATTTATGCTCTAAAGATATAACTGATAATATTAGTAAGGATGTTGACTGGACAAAAGCATGGAGCTCTAAGTATCCTATTTTAGAAGCATATGTTGATATAGAGGGGATAGAAAAATATCAAATAGCTATTGAAGAATTATATTCAAGATTTGAAAAAGAATACAAGATGAGCAATGAGAATAATGCACTTATATTAAAAGATATTTTGTACAAGACATTTAAAAGGCATGATAAATAAAAACTATATTTGGATATATTCATATATGGTTTTGTATAAAAATGTGGAAATAATTGGAATAAATAAAAAAATATATAAATTGAATTTTAAAATCTATTTAAGCAGGTATCTAAGATATCTGCTTATTTGTTTCTCTATGGTTGATTTTTTCATCAAAAGTCAACTTTAAATCGCTTGTTAGGTTCATGGATTTAAGGATATAATTATACAAAGGAGGCGTTGATATGAATGAATTAAACATTGCAAAAACACTGATTTTAAAGCGTAAAGAAAAAGGAATTACACAAGATGAACTTGCAAATTATATAGGTATCTCTAAAGCTTCTGTATCTAAATGGGAAACTGGGCAAAGCTATCCTGATATCACTTTTTTGCCACAACTCGCGACATATTTCAACATTACAGTTGATGAATTAATTTGTTACGAGCCACAAATGATTAAGGAAGATATTAATAAACTATATCAGCGATTGTGTAAAGATTTTACTGTTAAACCATTTGACGAAGTTATGGATGAAATACGAGAAACCATAAAAAAATATTATTCATGCTTTCCTTTGATTTATCAGATGGGTGTTTTGATAATTAATCATTATGACCTTGTAGATGAAGAAAAACGTAAACTATTAATTAGTGAAGCATTAGAAATTTTTATTCGAATACGAGAAACAAGTGATGATATAGAAATTTGTCGTCAATCAAAAGGTATGGAGGCAACCTGTTATATCTTGTTAAATCAACCTATAGAAGTTATTGATTTATTTCAAGATAGTAATTTTCCCATGGTAAATGAAAGCATACTTCTTGCACAGGGACAAATAATGAATGGTCAAACTAATGAAGCTAATGAAACGTTACAGATAGGAGCATATCAGAATCTTACGTTGTTAGTTCAAGATTTAGTGGGACTTCTGCAAAACTCAGATAAATCACAAATTGAAGAAATAGAAAGACGTATTTTAATAATTTCAGATACTTTTGACCTTGATGCATTATCTCCTGGCATTATGTTTTCTGTATATTTGACACAGATACAAATAAACTTAATACATGGAAATACTAAAGGAGCTATTAAGTCATTACAAAGATATGTAGATTTGGCAATGAGTGATATATATCCAATTATGCTACATAGTGATGACTTTTTTAATCATATTGATGGCTGGATTTCTGAGATTGGAACAGGTATTACACGTGATGATACAATTGTAAAGGGAGGTATTGTTGCTGCTATTAAGAATAATCCTATGTTCTCTGTATTAAATGAGAACAAAGAATACAGATTTCTTATAGAAAAATTATCTTTATTGGAGGAATAAAATTATGGAAAATTTAATGGAATATTTACCACTTTTGCTTCCTGTTATTATTTTAAATTTAATACTTGTAATTACTGCACTTATTCATATAATAAAACATCCAAATTATAAAATTGGGAATAAGGCAATATGGATTCTTTTAGTACTATTTATCAGTATAATAGGTCCAATTTTATACTTTACCATAGGAAGAGGTGATGAATGATGAATATTGTTTCAATAAATGGGTTATCAAAAAGTTTTGGTAATCGAAAGATAATAGATAATCTAAATTTTACTGTACCAGAAGGGTCAGTCTTTGGCTTTGTAGGTAAGAATGGTGCAGGCAAGACTACAACCATGAAAATGGTACTTGGGTTACTTGAAGCAGATAGTGGAACTATAAATGTTTGTGGTGAGAAAGTGACATATGGAAGAACAAGTTCTAATCGACATGTAGGTTATCTACCTGATGTTCCAGAGTTTTATAACTATATGAGACCACTTGAATATCTTTCTCTTTGTGGAGAAATTACAGGGCTTTCAAAACAAGAAATAAAGTTAAGAAGTGAAGAGTTGTTGTCACTCGTGGGACTTGGAAATGAAAAGAAACGAATAGGTGGATTTTCTCGTGGAATGAAACAACGTCTTGGGATAGCTCAAGCATTACTTTCACGCCCTAAATTACTTATTTGTGATGAACCAACAAGTGCACTTGACCCTGTTGGTAGAAAAGAAATATTAGATATTATGCTTAAAATCAAAGACTCAACAACTGTAATATTTTCAACACACATACTGTCAGATGTTGAAAGAATTTGTGACCATGTTGCTATATTAAATAACGGAAGCATCGCTCTTAGTGGTACACTTTCAGAAATAAAAAGTATGCATGGAAAAGATAGACTTTTATTGGAGTTTTCAAGTGATGATGAAATCCAAGCATTTAAGTCTAGTAGTAGTATTAAATCCTTACTTAAAGATTCAGAAGAGACTAATATGGAAATTATTTTCCATGGTAAAGATATAAAATCAATACAACAAACAGTTATATCTACACTTGCAGAAATGAATCTTTGTCCAATAAAGATGGAATTAATAGAATTGTCACTTGAAAATTTATTTTTGGAGGTAGTAAAGTGAGAGAATACATAGCATTTACAAAAAAAGAATTTGTAGAGAACGTAAGAAATTATAAATTATTTAGTCTAATTATTTTATTTTTGATATTTGGAATAATGAGTCCTCTTTCTGCTAAATTTATGCCAGATTTGATTGCTCATTTTGCCCCAACTTTAAAAGTTACTGCTCTACCAACTGCTTTAGATTCTTGGACACAGTTTTCTAGCAATATTTCTGGTCTTGGAATGAGTTTAACTCTAATTATTTTTTGCAATATTTTATCAAACGAATATTCTAAAGGAACACTTGTCATTATGTTGACTAAAGGATTGTCACGTTCGTCTGTAGTATTGTCTAAATTTTCTATTGCAGTAATTATTATGACCATTGGTTTCTGGTTGAGCTTTTTATGTACTTATGGTTATACAATGTATTTTTGGCCAACTGCAAATCTTAATCATGTTGTATTTTCAGCATTTAACTTATGGATAATTGGTATTATGTATATTACTATATTAATTCTTGGCTGTGTACTATTTAGACCAGCATTTGCAAGTGTATTACTTGTATTAGTAGTAACTATTGCTTTGAGTTTAATTTCTATTCCTAAACAGGTTGCACCTTATACCCCTAATTTCATATTATCAAAAAATATAGATTTGATTTCAGGGAAAGTGACAGCTCCAGAATTTATTATTCCAATCATTGTAACAATCATTATTTCAATAGTGTGTCTGTTATCAGCTGTTATTTTATTTAATAAAAAACCAGTTTAATGATATCTTTATTATAAATGCAAATAGCACTGTATTGTGTAAAAATATACTTAGTAATGTATAAGAATATATCTAAGTAAAAAAGGGGGTGTCTCAAAATGAACTTTTTAGTTCATGAGGCGCTCTTCTTTGTGTGAAATCAAATATATTTTCATCATTTCAACAATGAAAAAAGGGTTTATCTCTCTTTTGAGACAGCCTCTTTTTTTGTTTTAGTCGTACTCATTATATCTTATAATAATTAAATTATTACCTTAAGTAACTGTTTAAAAATAAAAAAGGAGATAGATTATAATCTAGTGATTATCAGTTATTTAAGATATGCTATAAGTATATAGAGCCTAAACTAGTAAAGAGTTAAAACAATGTAGTAAGGAGTTAAAATAATATTGTTTTATTAAATAAAGATAAGAATCTTTAAATGTGGTAAAATATACTAAAAAATCACTTTAAAAGTGATAAAATTAATTTAATTAAATATTTTAAAGGGGTGTAGATATGGAAAAGTCAAAAGTATATTTTTGTGACTTATACTCAAATTCGCAAAATAAAAATGTGCCAAACAATGTAAGAAGATTATTTGATATAGCAGGATTCAAAGATTTAATAGGAAAGAATGACCAAGTAGCAATCAAACTTCACTTTGGAGAAAAAGGAAATACTACATATATGAGTCCTGTAGCAGTTAGACAAGTGGTTGATAAGATTAAAGATTGCGAAGGAAAGCCATTTTTAACAGATACAAATACATTATATACAGGAAGTAGAACAAATTCTGTAGACCATCTTACAACAGCTATAGAAAATGGTTTTGCTTATGCAGTGGTAAATGCACCAGTAATAATTGCAGATGGATTGTATAGTAGAAATTATGAAAATGTACAAATAGATAAAAAACATTTTGAAAGTGTGAAAATAGGTGGAGAAATTTATAATTCTTCTGCAATGATAGTAATGAGTCATTTTAAAGGTCATGAAGCAGCAGGTTTTGGAGGAGCATTAAAAAATTTAGCTATGGGATGTGCAAGTGCAGCAGGAAAGCAAATGCAACATTCTGATGTTACTCCAGTAGTAAAGGAAAAAAAGTGTATAGGTTGTGGAAAGTGTGTTAATTCTTGTCCTACAAAAGCTATAAGTATAGTAGATAAGAAGGCAATTATAGATTCTGATGTATGTTATGGATGTGGAGAATGTCCAACTGTCTGTCCAACTAGAGCAGTAACTATACAATGGGAAAGTGACTCAGATGTGTTTGTTGAAAAGATGGCAGAATACGCTTATGGAGCAGTATCAAATAAAAAAGATAAGGTAGGATATATAACTTTTGTCATGAATGTAACTCCACTTTGTGACTGTGTACCTTGGTCAGGTAGACCGATTGCACATGATATAGGAATACTAGCATCAACAGACCCAGTAGCTATTGAACAAGCATGTTATGATTTGATTTGTAAGGAGATGGGTCATGATGTGTTCAAACATGAGCATCCTCATGTAAATGGAACTAGAATAATAGACTATGCATGTGAAATGGGCATGGGAAATAAAGAATATGAATTAATAAAATTATAAGAATAGTAGGGCTTAGATGCATATAATTATTGTAAGAGAAATTTAAAAGTATCAAAGGAGTATGCATTTATGAAAATTTACTATGAGAAAGAAAACAGCAAGAAAGCAAATGTAAACAATATTCCAAGTGTATTTGCATTTAATTTTCTAAGAAACTTTTTAACTAGCAAAGAGTATGAGGAAACTAGAAAAGAATATTTTATAAATAATCTAACAAAAAGTCAGGTTAATCAAGCTATGAAGGATTTAAAATGGTTGTTTAGAGAGTATGAAGGCTTAGAGGTTGTTACGATGGAAAGCTTGGATGGAGTTAAGACAAGAATAGTTTTATAAATTAATAAGAATGATTCTTTAATAAAAAATACTGTTTTAATAATGATACGTATAAGATATTATACAAATACTATTTTAGAACAGTATTTTTTTTGCTCAATAGTAAACCTATATATAAAATAAAGTTGACCAATAAATATTGTCTATGTAATACTATATATAATAAGTAAACTATATAAAAAATATAAGTTGACAAATAGGAGGATATATGGAAAAATACATAGTCAAATTAAAAAATAAAATATTAAGTGGAAAAGAAATAAATTATGAAGAAGCTCTTAATTTAATAAGTATTGACACTAATAACAAAAACAATTTTGATATCTTATTAAAATCTGCAAATGAAATAAGAGAATATTTTATGGGAAGAAAAGTAGATTTATGTACAATAATAAATGCTAAGTCTGGCAAATGTAGTGAAGACTGTAAATTTTGTGCACAATCATCTCATTATAAAACTGGGATAGAAGAATATTCACTGCTAGATTATAATGAGATTTTAAAGAGAGCTAAAGAAATGGAAAGTAAAGGAGTGCATAGATTCTCTTTGGTTACAAGTGGTAAAGGTATGACAGGAAAAGAGTTTAATGACATTTTAAATATTTATGAAGGATTGAGAGAAAATACTAATTTAAAATTATGTGCATCTTTAGGTATTATAGATTATGAACAAGCTAAAAAGCTAAAATCAGCAGGTGTGACTACATATCACCATAATGTTGAGACATCAAAAGATAATTTTTATAATATATGTACAACGCATACTTATAAAGATAGAATAAGAACAATTGAAGATGCTAAAAAGGCTGGATTAGATGTATGTGTAGGTGGAATAATAGGAATGAATGAAAGTAAAGAACAAAGACTAAAAATGGCTTTTGAAATACGAGAATTAAATGTAAAATCAATCCCAATAAACATTTTAAATCCTATTAAGAATACTCCTATGGAAAATTATAATGTATTAGAACCAATGGAAATATTAAAAACGACAGCAGTATTTAGGTTCATAATTCCCAATACATACATAAGATATGCTGGTGGAAGGTTATCATTAAAAGGATATGACAAAGTTGGATTTAATGGTGGTGTAAATTCTGCAATTGTAGGTGATTATTTAACAACTGTCGGAAATAGTATTGAAAATGATAAAAAAATGATTATAGAACAAGGACTTGAATTTTGATAAAGATTACTTAAATTAATTAGTATACTTTTAAATAATAATAAAAGTATATTAATTTTTTTTTGCATATTAATTAAAATATTAAAATTGAATTATAAATTGCAGTATTTCGAAAAATGAGAAAAATATCAAAATTTATATAAAATAGTTGCAAAGGAAAAAAGGATGTGCTAATATCTAGGTAACCGGTTAAGTAAAACGGTTTCCTAAACTATGGGGGTGAACTTCTTGAGTATTACTATAAAAGAAATTGGCGAATTGGCTGGTGTTTCTAAAACAACTGTGTCAAAAGTCATTAATAATAAAGATGAAAATATAAGTAAAGCAACAAGAGAAAAAATTTTGAAAATAATGAAAGAAAAAAATTATGTACCAAATAAATTAGCACAAAGTCTAGTAACTAAAAAAACTAATACTATAGGGCTTCTTATACCAGATATACGAAATCCATTTTTTACAGATGTATCAAGAGGCGTAGAAGATAAAGCTAATGAAGAAGGTTACAACATAATCTTATGTAATACAGATGAAGATGCTAAAAAAGAATATGAAGGTATAAGAACATTATCAGAGAGAATGATAGATGGAATTATATTTGCAGCTTCTTCAAATACAAACTGGAAAGAGGCAAATTATAAAGACATAAAAATACCAACAGTATTAATTGATAAAAAAATAAGTATGAACAAAGAGACTTTAAAAGGAATAGTTAAAATAAACAACTTTGAAGGCGCATATATAGCTACAAAACATTTATTAGATATTGGAAGTAAGAAAATAATATACCTAAGTGGTCCACTTCAAAATGAAATAGCAGTAGATAGATTAGAAGGATATAAAAAGGCTCTAATTGAGCGTGATTTAAGTTATAACTCTGATTATGTGTTTGAAGGAAAATATAAAATTGAATGGGGACAAGAATTTATAAAAAATCTAGAAAAGATAGATTTTGATTCAATATTTTGTGCAAATGATTTGATTGCAATAGGTGTTATAAGAGGGCTTAAGGAAAGAGGATTAAATATACCAAATGATGTAAATGTTGTAGGATTTGATGATATCCAGACATCTAGTCTAATAAGTCCCTCTCTTACAACAGTGAGACAGCCATCTTATGACATAGGATACAAGGCTAGTGAAATACTGATAAATTGTTTAAGAGGAGAGAAAAAAGAATCATTTGATGAGTTAATTTTTAAGCCAAAACTAGTTATAAGAGATTCAACAAAAGATAATGAATAACAGCATGAAAGACATAAATAGATATGTAAAGGAGTAATGTAATGGGAAACATAGTTGTCATAGGAAGTGTAAACATGGACATGGTATGTTCTGTAGATAAAAGACCAGAAAAAGGAGAAACAGTGCTAGGTAATAGCTTTTTCACATCACCTGGTGGAAAAGGTGCTAATCAAGCTATTTCAGCATCTAAGCTAGGAGCAAATGTAAAAATGATATCATGTGTAGGTGAAGATAGCTTAGGTGAGGAATTAATAAGAAATTTTAGAAATAATAAAGTCGATTATAGCCTAGTATCTAGAGATAAACATAAAAGCTCTGGTGTTGCGGTCATAACACTATGTGAAAATGATAATAGTATTGTTGTTGTGGCAGGGACTAATGAATTAGTAGATATAGAATTGATTAAAAAGAATGAAGAAGAGATAAAGAATGCAGATATAGTATTACTACAATTAGAGATTCCATTGGAAACAATAAATTATGTGGTGAATTTCTGTTTTGAAAATAAGATAAAAGTTTTAGTAAATCCAGCACCTGCAATAAAATTAGATAGAGATATAATAGAAAAAGTAACTTACTTAACACCAAATGAACATGAATATAAGGTAGTTTTTGACACAGAGGAAGAAATAGAGGAAATATTAAAAAAATATCCTAACAAACTTGTGATAACAGAAGGAAAAAATGGAGCTAGATTTTATGATGGTAAGGAAATTAAACATGTATCCTGTATAAAGGTTGATGTCCAAGACACGACAGGGGCAGGAGATACATTTAATGGAGCATTGTCGGTGGCGATAACAGAAGGTAAAAATCTATATACAGCAGTAGAATATGCAGTAGTAGCATCAGGTCTTTCTGTAACAAAATTAGGAGCACAATCTGGTATGCCTTATAAAGAAGATGTTGAAAAATATTTAAATATTAATAAATAAAAATCTAATTTGTTCAAACTTAAAACTATTAAAAATGGAGGTTAATTATGAGAGTGAGAAAAATTTTATCTTTAGGAATTGCTGGAACACTAGCAATAGGAATGTTAACAGGATGTTCAATGGAAGGGCCAAGTAAATCAGACAACAAAGGTAGTTCAGACAAGAAAGATTTAACTATAGGAGTATCTACAATAACTCTTCAGCATCAATTTTTTATAGACATTGATGAGGGAATAAAAGAAAAAGCCAAAGAGTTAGGTGTAAAAGTTATAGTAAATGACCCAGACCAAGATGTAGCTAAGCAAACATCAGCAATAGAAGATTTTATACAACAAAATGTGGATGGAATGATAGTGCTTGGAACAGATAACTCAGCTATAGTACCAGCAGTAGAAGGAGCGTTTGAAAAAATGCCAGTAGTTACAGTAGATGCTGTATTAAATACTGAGAATATTACAAGTTACGTAGGAACAGTTAGTTATGATGCTGGTAAAAAGTTAGGGGAATACACTAAAAAGTACATTGATGAAAAATTAGGTGGAAAATCAGAAATAGCCATAGTAACAGATTTAAAATCTCAAATACAAATGCAAAGAATAGATGGATTTAAGGATGCATTAAAAGGTTCAGCAAATGTTAAAATATTAAATTCACAACCAGGATATGATAGAGAAGAATCTCTTAATACAGTAGAAAACTTAATACAATCTAATCCAGATGTAGATATAATATATGCAACAGCTGAAAATAGTGTATTAGGAGCTAAAGCTGCACTTGAATCTGCAAAGAATAAAGATGTTAAGATAGTAGGATTTGACTTAACTGAAGAAGCAGCAAGTGGAATAACAGATGGAACTATTCTTGCAATGATTCAGCAACAACCTAAAGAAATGGGACGTTTAGCTGTAGAAGCAGTAGTAAAAGCTATAAAAGGTGAAAAGGTAGAAAAAAATATACCAGTACCAGCTTTACTTTATGATAAAGAAAATATAAAAGACTTTAAGAATTAGTAAAATAAAATAAGATTATTTGAAAGAAATCCTATTTAAAAAGGAGTGTCATTATGAGTAATACAATTCTGAAGTTAAGTAATATTGCTAAAGAATTTCCTGGCGTTAGAGCATTAGATAATGTTAATTTTGAGCTATTTCATGGTGAAGTTCATGCACTACTGGGTGAAAATGGTGCTGGTAAATCAACAATGATAAAGATTTTAACTGGTGCACACTCAAAAA
This sequence comes from Clostridioides sp. LIBA-7602, assembly GCF_056688945.1. Lineage (NCBI taxonomy): Bacteria > Bacillati > Bacillota > Clostridia > Peptostreptococcales > Peptostreptococcaceae > Clostridioides > Clostridioides sp. LIBA-7602. The sequence goes on from NZ_CP196991.1 coordinate 368,491, forward strand.
CTTCTGGTAAATTCGTTTTTGAAGGTAAAGAAATAGAGAATATATCACCAGATGTTTCTAAGAAGATAGGTATAAATGCAATCTATCAGGAATTAACAGTATTTGATGAATTGACAGTAGCACAAAATATTTTTATGGGAAAAGAAATAAATGGTAAAGTCTTAACTAACGATAAAAAAATGAATGAAGAGGCTAAAAAGATTTTTGACAATATGGGAATAGATATAAATCCAAATGGTCTAGTCAAAGAGCTTAGTATAGCTCAAAAGCAAATGGTAGAAATAGCAAGAGTTTTATCATCAGAGACTAAGGTATTAATAATGGATGAGCCTACATCTTCAATAAGTAAAAAAGAAACTGAAATACTTTTTAGACTTATAAATGATTTAAAAGATAGTGGAGTTAGCATAATATATATCTCTCATAGGATGGAAGAACTTTTTGAGATTTGTGACAGAATTACTATAATGCGAGATGGGAAAACGGTTTCGACTTTGAATACTAAAGAGGTATCATCTGAAGAAGAATTAGTTAATTTAATGATAGATAGAAAGCTAGACCAATTTTTCCCTAAAAGAGATGTAGAGATAAAAGAAGAGATTATGAGAGTGGAAGGTCTGACTAAGAACAACGTTTTTAATGACATCAGTTTTAATATAAGAAAAGGCGAAATATTGGGAATAGGTGGATTAGTTGGAAGCAAGAGAAGTGAAATAGTAGAAGCTATATTTGGACTTAGAACATATGATTATGGGAAAATATATTTAAATAATAAAGAAATAAAATTTAAAACTCCATCAGATGCCATTGAAAATGGACTAGGATTAATAACAGAAGATAGAAAAGGTACTGGACTGTTTTTGCAGATGAGTGTAAAAGAAAATACAACTATGGCTGGATTAAAAAAGATATCTAAATTTAAATCAGTTATAGATAGAAAAAAGGAAAAAGAAGTACTAGAAAAATACATAGATGCATTGAAGATAAAAACGCCACATATGAACCAAGTTATACAAAGTTTAAGTGGTGGGAACCAACAAAAAGCTATAATAGCAAGATGGCTTTTATTACAACCAGATATATTAATTATGGACGAACCAACTAGAGGTATAGATGTAAATGCTAAAGCAGAGATATACAATCTAATGGGAGATTTAGTAGAGCGTGGTGTAAGTATCATAATGATATCTTCTGAAATACCAGAATTAATATCAATGAGTGATAGGATAATGGTTATGAGAGAAGGTCATATAAGTGGATTTTTAGAAGGTGAAGAAATGGTTGAAAATAATGTATTAAAATTGGCTTTCGGAGGTAAAATTAATGAGTTCAATAACTAAGCATAAAGAAGATAATTCATCTCCATTATTAACAAAATTAACAAGTGCATTTAGGGACCAGGGGAGTGCAGCTATAGGACTTGTAATAATTTTTATAATAATGAGTGTAGCTTCATCTAATTTTTTAACTTTAGATAATTTAATTAACGTTGGAAGACAAATATCAATAAACGCAATTCTTGCAGTAGGTATGACGTTTGTAATAATTACTGGAGGAATAGATTTAAGTGTAGGAGCAGTAATTGCTCTAGTAGGTACATTTTGGGCTACAACAGTAGTAAATTATAATGCACCTATATGGGTAGGTATGATACTTGCATTGGCAATAGGGACAATATTAGGCGTTATAAAAGGTGCAATTATTTCAACTCAAAAACTACCGCCATTCATTGTAACTTTAGCCATGTTGACGATAATAAGTGGAGCAAGCTTTGTATTCACAGGAGGAAGACCTATATCAGTAAATACAGATGCATTTAAGATGCTAGGTAGAGGATATGTTGGACCGATACCAATACCAGTTATAATTATGATTATAGTTGTAATAGCAGGTCATTTTCTATTAAAAAGAACTAATTTTGGACGTCATGTACATGCAGTAGGTGGAAATGAAGAAGCTGCTAGATTATGTGGAGTAAAAGTAAATAAAGTAATAGTAAAAGTATATGCACTAGCTGGATTACTAACAGCATTGGCTGGAATAATACTATCATCACGTTTGGCATCAGGTTCACCAACTGTAGGAGATGGAGCAGAGCTGGATGCTATAGCAGCAGTTGTGCTTGGTGGTACTAACATGATGGGTGGCTCTGGCTCTATAGTAGGGACATGCATAGGTGTTGGAATAATAGGAATATTAGGAAATGGTCTAAACCTACTAAGTGTATCTTCATATAATCAAATGATTATAAAAGGGTTGGTAATGTTATTTGCTATATGGATAAATAATATAAAATTAAAAAAATCAGCTAAAGCCAAATAATATTTAAATTTTAGCTACTGAATTATAAAAATTATTACGCTTTTGAATATGCTAAATGAAAATATGGTAAGTAAAAAAATTTATTATCGTTTAAGTATAGAGTGTTAGACTTGAAATTTTAAATGTAAAAATAAATCTTAGGAGGAAATATGAAAAAAATTCTCTTAGATACACTAAATAATAAAAAACAAGAATATATAGATTATTTAAAAGAACTTGTAAGCATAAAGACTGAAGATATTGGACATGGAATATTAGGTGGATTTGAAAAAGAGGGGCAAGAATATGTTGAGAAACTTGCAAATGATATAGGTTTTAGTGTAGATAGACAAGAAATGAGTGAAGAACTAATTAAAAAAGCAAAAGATACATATAAAGAAGGAAACCTAGGTCACAATTATAAAGATAGATATAATTTAATTTGCAAATATAGTGGTAATTTACCTGGCAAGACGATTGTATTTAATGGTCATGTAGACACTATGCCACCTGGCGATATAAGTAAGTGGAAATATAATCCATACTGTGGGACAGAAGATAATGGTAAACTTTATGGTCTTGGAACCGCAGATATGAAATCTGGGCTTATAGCATCAATATTAGCTGTAAAGCTTATAAAAGATAGTGGTTTAAATGTACCTGGTAATGTAAAGATAATGTCAGTAGTAGATGAAGAAGGTGGGGGAAATGGTACTATAAATGCAGTTATGAATGGAATTGATGGAGATTACTGTGTAATTTGTGAACCATCAGAACAGAATTTAATAATTGCACATATGGGATTTGTATTCTTTGAAGTTGAGGTTAAAGGTATATCTCTTCACTGTGGTAGTAAGTGGGAGGGTGTTAATGCAATAGAGAAGGCTATGTTACTGATTCAAGATATAAAAGAATTAGAACATAACTGGCTTATGATATATAAACATCCACTATTGCCTTCACCTACAATAAATTTGGGTGTAATAAATGGTGGAACAGCAGGTTCTACTGTGCCAGATAAGTGTGTATTCAATTTGTGTGTACACTTCTTACCAAATATAATGAGCTATGAACAAGTTGTAAACGATGTAACTAATATCATAATGACAAGGGCTAATGGAGATTTGTGGCTTAAAGATAATAAGCCAAATATAAACATATATCAATCAGGATTAGGTTTTGAGATGGATAAGAATTCTGATTTTGTAGTGAAGGCACATAAAATACTAGAAGATGTTTTAGAGAAAAAATTAGAAATAAAAGGTTCGACAGCTGGAAATGATGCAAGATTGATGAAAAACTTAGCTAAAATACCAACATTAATATTGGGACCAGGCTCAATAGAACAATGCCATTCAATAGATGAGTATGTTGAAATCAATGAGTATTTAGACAGTATACTTATGTATGCAAGTCTAATATTAAACTTATAAAAGTAGGAGGAATATATAAATGAAAAAAGTATTAATAGTAGGGGAATCTTGGGTGAAAAATATAACTCATATAAAAGGGTTTGATACATTTGTTACAACTCACTATGAAGAAGCTGTAAAGTGGTTAAAAGAAGCAATAGAATCTGGAGGATATGAAACAGTTCATATGCCTGCACATGTGGCAGCAGATAGTTTTCCATATAAATTAGAAGAGTTAAATGAGTACGATTGTATAATATTATCTGATATAGGTTCTAATACGTTCTTATTATCTAATAGTACTTTTATAGATTGTAATAGTAGTCCAGATAGACTTGAATTAATCAAAGAGTATGTAAATAATGGTGGAGCATTAATAATGGTGGGTGGATACATGTCATTTACAGGTATAGATGCAAAAGCTAGATTTGGAGAAACTGCTATAAAGGATGTATTACCAATAACTATGATAGATAAAGATGATAGAGTCGAAAAACCAGCAGGAATAATTCCAGAAGTTGTTGACTCTGAACATCCAGTATTAAAAGATATACCAACAGACTGGCCAAAATTTTTAGGATATAACAAGACAGTTGCTAGAGAGAATTGCCCTGTATTGGCAACTATTGGAGGAGACCCATTTGTAGCTGTTGGTGAGTTTGGAAAAGGAAAGTCTGCTATATTTAGTTCTGACTGTGCGCCTCATTGGGGACCAAAAGAATTTACTGATTGGAAATACTATAATAAATTATGGGTCAATATGCTTGATTGGTTAATATGTTAAAAATTTTATAAAATTTGAAACCTCTTACTTGATAAAGTGAAGCTTACAAGTCAAGAGGTTTTATTGTATAAAATGGCTGTACAGTAGAAAATATTTTTAAACTAATTATTTTAGATAATGGCTGATAATTTGTTAAAGTTAAGGAGGATTATACAATTAATATGGAGGATTTAAATAAAAATTTTTTAGTGCAATATATAGATGAGATACAAGAAGAGTTAAGAAATATATCAGATAAGATATGGGAAAATCCAGAACTTCAATATAAAGAATATTATGCTTCAAACTTACAAAAAGAATATTTAAGAAAGTATGATTTTAATATAGAAGAATTAGAAGATATGGATACAGCATTTGTAGCTAGTTATGGACAAGGTAAACCAGTTATAGCAGTCTTGGGAGAATATGATGCTTTAGATGGTTTGTCCCAAAAAATATCCATTACAAAAGAAGCTATTTCAGATGGTGGTGCAGGTCATGGATGTGGACATAATTTACTTGGTACAGGTTCAATGGGAGCTGTAATTGCAATAAAAGAATTAATTAAACTAAAAAAATTGAAAGGGACTATAAAATACTATGGATGTCCAGCAGAAGAAGATTTATCAGGAAAGGTATTAATGATAAAAAAAGGTATCTTTGATGGTATAGACTGTGCATTTAGCTGGCATCCATTTGATATAAATACTCCAATAAGAATTCCAACCCTTGCTAATTATTCTGTAAAGTTTAGATATAAGGGAATTAGCGCCCATGCAGCACAAGCTCCTTACAATGGAAGAAGTGCACTTGATGCAGTAGAACTTATGAACATAGGCTGTAACTATCTAAGAGAACATATATTTGATAGTTGTAGAGTACATTATGTAACTACTAATGGTGGAAAAATGCCAAACATAGTTCCAGATTTTGCAGAAGTATGGTATTACATAAGAGGTGTTAAAATGGAGCATGTAAGAGATGTATTTGACAGAATTGTTGATATAGCAAAAGGAGCAGCTTTGATGACAGGTACTAGTATGGAATATAATATTATAAGTGGGGTATATGATTATATCCCTAATACAATATTAACAGATATTCTATCACAAAACATGAAATTGATAGGAACTCAAAATTATGATGAAAATGACTACTATTTTGCAGAAAAATTAGCTGAAACAGTATCTATAGACAAAAGGATTAGTGTTTCTAGTGTATTGAGTGGAAACAAAGATATAACTAAGATGAATTTACATGATGAAGTTACAGATGATACATTTACTCATAATAACTGCATATCATTATCATTAGATATTGGAGATGTTAGTTACATAATCCCTACAGCTCAATGCTCTTGTTCAGTTTGGCCTATTGGGATTTCTGCTCATACATGGCAGTCTTGTGCTAGTGCAGGTTCTAACATAGGATTTAAAGCGATGTTGTTAGCATCTAAAGCTATAGCGTGTTCAATAAATGATGTAGTTCTTGATGAGTCTATTGTAAGTAAGGCAAAAAAGGAATTAAAGGATACTGTAGGTAATTTTAAATATACTCCAATTATTTAAAAATTAAGTTAATGTAAGTGAGATTGAACTGTATGAATTAGTATAAATATATAATTTAATATTATTTTTAACTTAACCTTCTAATTATTTTCAATCTAAGATACAATAATTAGAAGGTGTTTTTAAAGTTTCTTAGAATACTGTATCTTATATAATCTTGATTAAAAGTGTTATACTATATATAATTTATATAAAAAGTAGTACAAAAAGGAGTATTTATGTTTGGATATGTTAAAATAAACAAAATGGATTTAACATTTAGAGAATATGACCATTACAAAGCTTATTATTGTGGTCTATGTAAATATTTAAAAAGAAATCATGGAGAAATTTCTAGATTTTCTCTGAACTACGATATAACATTTTTAATTATTTTATTAACTTCAGTATACAAGCCAGAATCTATAAATACAGAGGAAGTATGTATAGTCAATCCATTTAAAAAGAAAAAGGTAATTACGAATGATATTACAGAATATGCAGCAAGTATGAATATTCTTTTAACGTATTATAAATTGGAAGATAATTTAATGGATGATAAACGCATAAAAGATAAATTAGCATATTATATATATAAAAACAAATTAAATTTAGCATATGAAAAGTATTCTGAAAAAGCAGAGTATATAAAACAACAGCTAAATGAATTAAATAAGTTGGAAAATGACAAAAATATAAATATAGATGAAGTATCTAGTATTTTTGGAAATATAATGGGTGAAGTATTTGCCTATAAAAAAGATGAAAATGAGAGAAACTTAAGAATGATAGGATTTAATATAGGTAAATATATATATCTACTGGATGCATATGAAGATTTAGATGAAGATTTTAAGAAAGGAAGATATAATCCTTTTATAGAGTATATAGATAAAAACGATGAGTTAAAAGAAAAGGTAAAAAAAATAATTGTAACATCATTAGGTTTTTTGGCTAGAGGAATTGATAATTTAAATCTAAATACAAATGTCGGAATAATAGAAAATATAATTTATTCTGGTGTTTATTTAAGATATATGAATATATTAGAAAGCAGAGGTGGAAAGAATGTACAGTAATACTTATAATAATGAAAGTTTTATGAGAGCAAGAGCTTTTATAGAAAATAGTGAATTTAAAAAAGCATATGATTTTTTAAAGACGTTGACTGACAAATGTGCAGAATGGTATTATCTAACTGGTTTTTCTGCGATGAACATAGGATATTATGAAGAAGGAGAAGACTTCTTAAAAAGAGCAAAATTTATGGAGCCAGAAAATCATGAATATAGTGATGCACTTAGAAGTTATACACAATATAGAAATGAATATAACAACAGGGCTGATAATTATAATAGAAGAAGACGTAATGATTTAGGTGGATGTTGCTGTTGTTGTGATGATTGTTGCTGTTGTTTAGGTGATGATTGTTGTGAAAACTGTGCTAAGCTTTGGTGTTTAGATTCATGCTGTGAATGTTTTGGTGGAGATTTAATAACTTGTTGTTAGGATGATAAATATGAGTATAAAAGTTGCTTATGGAGGAGTTTTATTAGCATTAAATGTGATACTGTTGACTCTTACAAATATTATTCCTGTAAATACATTGTTTATTATGGGTCTAGCATCACTTTTAGTATCAATTGTAATAATGGAATGGGGTTTTAAAAGTGGAATTGCTTTTTATATAGGTTCTATAGCTTTAGGATTTATAGTGATGGCAAGTAAGTCTCAATGGATTGTGTATTCACTTACCTTTGGAATATATGGTATTGCAAAATATCTTATAGAAAAAGATAGGTCTATATATGTTGAATATTTCATGAAATTAGTATTTGCAAATATAATGATACTTATATTGTATTTTTTATTAAGAACAATAGTTTATATTCCAATAAATATTTTTATTATAGGCTCATTTGAGATAGCCTTTATAGTATATGACTATGTTTACAGTTCTTTTATAAGTTATTACAATAATAAGTTAAGAAAGATGCTATTTAAAAATAACAGTTGATTTTTTATATTTAATTTTAATAGAATTGTAATTTAAAAAACTTAAATAATGTATCTGAATATGTATTGATATGTAAAAATAAATTTAATATATACTTAGTATTAATATATAAAAAGCTTTGATTTTTAGTCAAAGCTTTTTATATATTAGATATAATGATTCACTTTAAAAGATATAATATAAATTAAATATCCACTATATTTACATCTGTAGATAAAGAGTAAATAATATCTTTTCTTTCTACTATTATTTCAACATTTTTAGAAATTTCCTTATTAAGTGATATTTGAGATAAAAGTTCTTTTGTTGGATTTATTGCAATTGGATTTCCAACTCTTTTTAACATATTTATATCACCATTAGTATCACCATAAGCATAGGAGTTTGATAAGTCTAAATCATACTTTACAACAAAATCATTTATAGCATTATTTTTACTTATAGAATCCCACATTGGAATAACTGTTCCTGTAAATATTTCATTTTCAAATACATAGTCACTTCCTAGAAAATCAGTTACATTATATTTTTTTGCCATTTTTTCAACTAGAAATCCAGGACTACCAGATATGAATATGACTATATGACCTTGATTTAGATGCCAATCAATTCGTGAACGTGTGTATTTATAAACTCTATCTGCTTTTAATTTAATTACTTGGTCACTTGTAAAATTAATGCAAGTTTTATCTAATCCTTTTAATGAATCAACATAAAGGTCACATATCTCTAATAGATAATCATCATAATTACCTTGTCTTTTATCCCAATCCATAAAAGTGTCTCTAGCATGTTTATACCAATTTTTTTGGTCAATTATATCGTATTTAATTAATTTCTTAAAATGTTCAACCATAAGAGAGTCTCTATAAAGAGTACCATCTATATCAAAAAAAGCTGCTATATTTTTCATAAGACCACCTCAATTAATCATTTCCTTATATTATATTATAAATTGTATCTAAGTTGTTAAAATATATGTATAATAATTTATATATTAAAAAACAAATATTTTAAAGTCTAAAGGATGTGATTATATGAATTTTAATTTTGCAAAGGCTACGAACTCTAGACTTATGGGTAGTTTAGGTCTTATAATAAATTGGATAGATGATAAAAATAATCATTTCTGTCAATATTTTCTATTAGATGCAGAGGGATTAGGTTTGGCAGATTATGTAAGTTTAACAAATCCAACACAAGAAGAAGCTTATATGGAAGAAGAAAGATTAATGGGTGGATTTGGCTCAGATAGGGTTGAATTAACAAAGGATGAATCATTGTTTTTAGTATCTTATTTTGGAAATAAGAATCTTTGCTATGACAAATTATTACCAGGAGATAAAAGTGAGTATATTGATATTATAAAAAATTATAAAACAAATTTAGCTATAGAAAAATTATATAATAAAATATGCAAAAGAGTTGATGAAGAAGTTGAGTTTATAAACTACATGACTATGCGATTTATAGCTTGGGATAGAGAAAGTCTGAGATATTTTTCTGGAAGTGATGAGATTGCAAATATGCATATTACAAATATAAATGGTACATTGCTTAAAAATGTAGTAAGTGATAAAGGGCAAGGTAGATATATAAGTGAAGCTTTATATGAAGATAATGATGGGTATTATACATGTAAAATTGCTTTTTGTATAAGTAAATGTAATGAAACAGGTTTTAAAATCAATTCTCTGTTGGTAACAGATAAAGAACCTATGTATGATTTTGAGGTATTTGATGAGATTTCTAAAAATGAATTTGTAAGTGTGTATAGTGTAAACTCGTCTGAGGAATTTGCAAAAATATTTTATAAAGAGAATCCATTTTTACTAAAAAGCTATATGAATGAAGGTATATTTTTTACTAGATTTAATTTTAATAATGACCATGTCAAAGAAAATGTGTATATAATAAATAATGATATGAAAGCTATATATTACTTAATGGGAAATAAACTTTTTATTGGTACTTATAATGAAAATGATTGCAATTATATTAATGAGATAAGTCAATCTAACTATAGTAAATATATCAAGTTTGAAGAAAAGTTTTTCTTTGAACAAAATGCGTTATATGATTTTGCAGAATCAGGTTCAATAGATTTTGATGATTTTTTGGAATAATATTTTTGGACATTATTTAAGCGAGATTAACTGAATTTAATCTCGCTTAAATTAATTTCTATAATATTGGGGGAATATTATGAGGAATACATTTATTATTGTGGTCAATTATTAAAATTTTATACAGTTTATTATAAAAATAAAAAAAATTATAATTCTCCTTATATTATCGACCAATATTAATTTTTAGTATTTATTTAGATATATGGGTTGATTTGTAAAACATTAGGTATCTCTATTTCTTTGTGAATAGGTTAGAATCATACCATTTGTCAAAATGGATAAATTTAAATGGTTGATGTATATCAATTGCATCTTCAGGACAATTATAAATACACCTCATACATAAGCAACAGCTCCAATTAAATTTAACCTTATATTTTGTAACATTTATATTGTGTTTAGGACAATTGTTGGCACATTTAGAACAGTGTATGCAATTTTTTTTTGCATAAAAAAACTTACCTAAGATATGGGCTCCATACCATTCTGACCTACCAATAAAGGATAGTGTTTTTACTAAAGTGCTACTATTTGGAAGGTATGAAATTCGATTAATTAAATTATGTACAGTATTAGTTATTTCTTTATCTGCTTTATCAATAAGCTCTCTTGTTTTTGTGTCATCGTATTTGACCATAAAATTTGATGGCATAGCAACTAATTTATTATAAAATACTTTGAAACCTTTAGCATCTAATTTTTTGATTAATAAATTTGATGAAGCATAATTTACATAACTATCTTCACCAGCCGTATGTATTATAAATGTATCCATAGAATGTGTGTTAGGCAAAATTTTTACAAAGTCTAATACAATTTGAGGTGCATTAAAGGAATGTACAGGGTAAGCTACTCCTACCATATTATATGATGTTAAATGAATTTTAGATTTTTTAATATTTTCAATTTTTGTACATTCGACACAAAATTGTTGACTTTCCAATTCTTGCTTTAGTTTATTAATTATATATTCTGTCATGCCAGTTCCAGAAAAGTAAAATATACATAACTTATTCAAAGTAATACCTCCTATTAAATAAAATAGTCACTTGTTAGAGTCATTATAACATAGAACTAATTAAGTTAATAGAAGGACAAAAATATTTAAATCGCTAGTATTTTCAAGGTAGAAGAATATATTTATATAGAGGTATTACTTATATAATTAATAAGATTCTAATGTACAATATTTTATCTTAACAAGTTAAGATATCGATTTAAACTTAAATAAAACATAGAGAATATATAAAGTATTTATTTTAGATATTGTTTTAAGAGATTCTGTGCTCTATGAATCAACTCTTTACGTATTGACTCAGGTTCAATACATTCACATCTATCTCCAAAACGTAGAATAAGACCATAACCATAATCATTATTGATAAATGGAAAATTTACAATATACTTATTATTTTCACATGGTGTAATATTTTCTTCTCCACAGAAATCGGCCATCCAACCTAGAAGTGTTTCATCAACTCTTAATTTAATTTTAATTTTATGCTCAATTTCTTTTGGGCTATCTAACTTTTCATAATTAAATTCTCTAGAAACAAAAGATTTTTCTTGAATGGTAAGAGAATCCATACGTGACAAACGAAATATTCTAAATTCATTTTTTGAGATACAAAAAGCTTGTAAATACCAAAGAGACTGTTTTAAAACTAATCTGTATGGTTCTACAATTCTTTTACTTTTTTTATTTGTGCTATCAGTATATTGAAATTCTACATAATGGTTTTTCTCTAATGCATATTTTAATTCTTTAATATGTGCAGGTATGACTTGTATACCTTGCCAAGGTGTATTGTCTATAAAAACTTTATTTGTCTGCATTTTAATATCATTTATTTGTGAACTTGGTAGTAGACCTTTTATCTTTGCAATGGTATATATAATATCATCATTTGATAATGGATAATTGTCAAGACAAGTCAGTAAAGATGTAATATCAGAAACTGTAAATAGACCTTTTTCAAGCTTGTATTGTTCCATAATAGCAATGCCTCCTTTAGCTCCCATGTGGGTCACAATAGGTATTCCAGCAGCATTAATTGCTTCAATATCTCGGTATATTGTTCGTTTTGATACCTCAAATATATCTGCTAAAGAAGATGCACTTATTTTATTATGTTGCAATAATAACATAACAATAGATAACATTCTTGCTAATTTCATATAATCACCCAAAATAATTATAGGATGTATGACATATAGATGTCAACATTATGCTGGTATTATAACAAAGTAAGTATTTAAATATTAAAAAAGGAGGAGATGTTATGAAACATTTTTGTACTTGTCCAGTTGACAAATGCCCAAGGAATCCAAAAAATCATGATAAAGGGTGTGATTCATGTATTATTGATAATCTAGAAAAGAAGAAAATGCCAGCTTGTTTTTTTGGTATAGTTAATGAGGATATCAGTGATGTAACTGATTATTCAATGGAAGGCTTTGTGAGATACTTTCATAAGCACAAAGGCAAATAATAGTATATAGTGATATTTTATTAATAGTGATTTGATTTCAATAATCTAACTTTAACTAAAAAAATCAGATAAAACTAAATTTTATCTGATTTTTTTATATTTATTTTATTAGATTATGTTAATATTTGTTGACCGAATAAAAATATATTCAGTCAACTCTCTATACCTATAATAATATTGGGGGAATATTATGAGGAATACATTTATTATTATTGCCAATTATTGATGTCTTATACAATTTACTTGAAATTACTTAAAAAATAAAAATATTTTACATTTCTTCCTCATCAAATTCTTCAATATTAGTACTTTGTGGCATTCCTTGTATAGACATATTACTAGAACCATAAGGAGTAGGATATATACTAGGAGGCATAGTACTAGGCATAACTACAGGCATACCTTGCATTGTATTATGACATATGACACCTGGTATCATCATAAGTACATTAGGAGGCATATTTTGATTACATGAGAAGTTAGGAATACCCATAGTATTATTTATGTTATTGTTCATATTATATCCCATATTACTGTTCATATTTCCAGGCATACCAGTATTACCATACATATTATTATTCATATTACCAGACATGTTGTTAGGCATACCCATATTATTATTCATGTTATTAGGCATACCCATGTTATTATTATTCATATTGCCAGACATGTTATTAGGCATACCCATATTATTATTGTTCATATTGCCAGACATATTGTTAGGCATACCCATGTTATTATTGTTCATATTACCAGACATATTATTAGGCATACCCATGTTATTATTGTTCATATTACCAGACATATTGTTAGGCATACCCATGTTATTAGATGCATTATAGTTCATGTTATTAGGCATATTATTTGTAGCAGATGTGTTGTAATTCATATTTCCGGATGTATTATTTGTGTTAGGCAAGTTGTTTGGAGAATTACTGCTTTTAGGATAATTATTTGCGCTGTTAGAATAAATATTATTTACATTCTGATTATTAGGTAGTTTTGTATAACCATTAGAAATTTGTGGGTCATTTCTCAATTCATCTTGGGGAATTTCTTCGTTAGTAATATAATCTGCATAGTTAGCTGGGTCTAAGTAAGGCATGTAACTAGTGTCTAAATCCTTTTTTTTCTTGTTACTCATATTAAACTTGCACCTCCTAGAAAACTATAAAAAAGTTTACAAAAACTTATTCTAATAATATATATATTAAAAAAGGTGATAATATGTGCATTCTAATTATTATTAAATAAATAAAAATTATTGTTGCAAATTCAGAAATGATAGCATATAATGAACATATGAACAGTTATTCATATATTAAAATGACGGAGGATTAAAAATGAGAGAAGAGATAAATGATTGTAATTGTAATATAATACACGAAGAAATAGTAATAGAAGCTAAATCAACTATGCCAGATGAAGAAATGCTATATGATTTAGCAGAGTTATTTAAAGTGTTTGGAGATACTACTAGGGTAAAGATATTATATGCATTATTTGCAAATGAAATGTGTGTATGTGATATAGCGAGTTTATTAAATATGACTCATTCTGCAATATCTCATCAACTTAGAGTATTAAAGCAGGCTAGGTTAGTAAAGTTTAGAAGAGAAGGAAAAACAGTGTATTACTCACTAGATGATAGTCATATAAGCCAAATATTTGATTGTGGATTAAACCATATTAGAGAGACTTATAAATGATAAATGAGAGGAGTGAACATATATGGAAGCAAACAATATAATTAAAAAAGAATTTATATTAGGAGGCTTAAATTGTGCACACTGTGCAGAAGAGATTAATAATAAAGTTTCTAAGCTACAAGAAGTTAAGTCTTCCAACCTAAATTTTATAAATAAAAAACTTACAGTAAATATAGAAGATAGTTTTAATGAAGATACTACTATAGAAAAGATAATAGATATAATAGATTCAACAGAACCAGGTCTTGATATACAAATAAGTTCTAAAGGAAATTCATCTAATAAGACATCAATTAAAAAAGAACTTATATTAGGAGGCTTAAACTGTGCGCATTGTGCAGAAGAGATTAACAATAAAGTTTCTAAATTAAAAGAAATTGAATCTTCTAACTTAAACTTTGTAAATAAAAAACTTACAGTAAATATACTTAATGATTTTGAAGAGGATAATGTTATAAGCAAAATAAAGGAAATAATAGATTCTACAGAGCCAGGGATTGATATACAAGTAGAGTCTACTGACAAAGTAAAATCTAGTACTGAAAAAGCAGGAACTGTAAATGATACAAATAAGAAGGAATTAATTCCACTTATAATTGGAGCTCTCGTATATATCTTTGGTATATATCAAACAGCTACAGGTTATGAGAGTCAATTTAGTAATATAGTATTTATAGTTGCTTATGTAATAGTAGGTGGCGATGTACTTTTAAGAGCAATAAGAAATATATCAAAGGGAAGAGTATTTGATGAAAACTTTTTGATGGCTCTAGCAACAGTTGGAGCGTTAGCAATAGGAGAACTATCAGAAGCAGTAGGGGTTATGCTATTCTATAAAATAGGAGAGTATTTACAAGGTGTTGCAGTTGGTAAGTCTAGAAAGTCTATAACTTCACTTATGCAAATAAGACCAGATTATGCAAATCTGAAAGTTAATTCTGAAGTTAAGGTAGTGTCACCAGAAGAAGTAAATGTGGGTGATATAATAGTAGTAAAACCTGGTGAAAAAGTGCCACTAGATGGTGTTGTAGTAGATGGTATTTCTATGCTAGATACCTCTGCACTTACAGGTGAATCAGTATTGAGAGAAGTTGAAAAAGGGGATGAAATTTTATCTGGTGTTATAAATAAGAATGCTTTGTTGAGTATTGAAGTTACAAAGAGTTTTGGAGAATCAACAGTTTCAAAAATCCTTGACCTTGTTGAAAACTCTAGTATTAAAAAATCAAAAACAGAAAACTTCATATCTAAATTTTCAAGATATTATACTCCAATAGTAGTTATAGCTGCTTTATTGATAGCATTTGTTCCACCCCTTGTAATCTCAGGTGAAGTATTTAGTGATTGGTTGTATAGAGGATTGATATTCTTGGTTGTTTCTTGCCCTTGTGCGCTAGTTTTATCAATACCACTTAGTTTCTTTAGTGGAATTGGATTTGCATCTAAAAATGGTATCCTTATTAAGGGAAGTAATTATTTAGAAGCTTTAAGAAGTGTAGATACAGTAGTGTTTGATAAAACAGGAACACTTACTAAAGGTGTATTTAATGTAACTAAGTTAAATCCTGAAGGTATATCAGAAGAAGAGTTACTAGAATTTGCAGCTATTGCAGAAGTAAACTCAAACCATCCAATAGCTAAATCTATATTAAGTTACTATAATAAAAAAATTGATTTAGATACAATAGATAGCTATGAGGAAATAGCAGCTTATGGAATCAGAGTAAAATATAATGAAAAACTTATACTAGCAGGTAATGAGAAACTTATGAAGAAGGAAAATATATTCTATTCACCAGCTAAAGAAGTAGGCACAGTAGTCTATATTGCTGTTGATAAAGTGTACAGAGGTTATATAGTTATATCTGACGAAGTAAAAGAAGATAGTAAAAATGCTATAAGAAGTTTAAAATCAATAGGAATAAAAGAAGTTGTAATGTTAACTGGAGATAATGAGAAAGTAGCAAAAAATATTGCTAAAGAATTAGAATTAGATACAGTTTATTCAAATTTACTTCCTAATGAAAAAGTTGATAGATTAGAATCTTTATATGAAGGAAGAACTGAAAAAGAAAAAATAGCTTTTGTAGGTGATGGAATAAATGATGCTCCAGTACTAGCTCGTGCTGATGTTGGTATAGCAATGGGAGGTTTAGGTTCAGATGCAGCCATTGAAGCGGCAGATGTAGTGCTTATGACAGATGAACCTAGTAAAATATCTAAAGCGATTGAGATAGCAAACAAGACTAATAAAATAGTATGGCAAAATATAATATTTGCTTTAGGAGTAAAAATTATAGTTATGATATTAGGAGCTGGAGGTATAGCTACTATGTGGGAAGCTATATTTGCTGATGTAGGAGTAGCGCTTATAGCAGTATTAAATGCTATGAGAGCTATGAGATAAAGTATAAATATAGATATATACTATTATTAAAAAACATATAGTAATATAATAGTGAAGTATATAATTATAAATAAAAGTATCAATAAGTTTATTTTGAACCTATTGATACTTTTTATTTGTATATAAATCTATACCGATTATTTTGATTTAATGTTCTTATGTAGTATATTTTTTAACTTATATAGGTGATTCATGTGTATTACTAAGCTTATATAAAGAAATAAGAATTACAAATGTGTAGATTAGTAATTATAATTTTATAAAAAAAAATATATATAAAAAGTTTCTAATTATATGATATAACTACTATTCAGTAAACTGGATAATATAAAAAAGTAAATATTTTAAAAAAATAATTTGAAAAAGTGTTGACGGATTATTTTTAAGGTGATATAGTATTACTTGTCCTTAAGAAAAGGGCAAGCATGAAAAATGAACTTTGAAAATTAAACAGTAGGTTAATTTATAAAACAAGAAACAAACCATAAAGCCAGATATTTTGATAACAATAGTATCTGAGCCTGATAAACTTTTATTTGAGAGTTTGATCCTGGCTCAGGATGAACGCTGGCGGCGTGCCTAACACATGCAAGTTGAGCGATTTACTTCGGTAAAGAGCGGCGGACGGGTGAGTAACGCGTGGGTAACCTACCCTGTACACACGGATAACATACCGAAAGGTATGCTAATACGGGATAACATATTTGAGAGGCATCTCTTAAATATCAAAGGTGAGCCAGTACAGGATGGACCCGCGTCTGATTAGCTAGTTGGTAAGGTAACGGCTTACCAAGGCGACGATCAGTAGCCGACCTGAGAGGGTGATCGGCCACATTGGAACTGAGACACGGTCCAAACTCCTACGGGAGGCAGCAGTGGGGAATATTGCACAATGGGCGAAAGCCTGATGCAGCAACGCCGCGTGAGTGATGAAGGCCTTCGGGTCGTAAAACTCTGTCCTCAAGGAAGATAATGACGGTACTTGAGGAGGAAGCCCCGGCTAACTACGTGCCAGCAGCCGCGGTAATACGTAGGGGGCTAGCGTTATCCGGATTTACTGGGCGTAAAGGGTGCGTAGGCGGTCTTTCAAGTCAGGAGTGAAAGGCTACGGCTCAACCGTAGTAAGCTCTTGAAACTGGGAGACTTGAGTGCAGGAGAGGAGAGTGGAATTCCTAGTGTAGCGGTGAAATGCGTAGATATTAGGAGGAACACCAGTTGCGAAGGCGGCTCTCTGGACTGTAACTGACGCTGAGGCACGAAAGCGTGGGGAGCAAACAGGATTAGATACCCTGGTAGTCCACGCTGTAAACGATGAGTACTAGGTGTCGGGGGTTACCCCCCTCGGTGCCGCAGCTAACGCATTAAGTACTCCGCCTGGGAAGTACGCTCGCAAGAGTGAAACTCAAAGGAATTGACGGGGACCCGCACAAGTAGCGGAGCATGTGGTTTAATTCGAAGCAACGCGAAGAACCTTACCTAAGCTTGACATCCCAATGACATCTCCTTAATCGGAGACTTCCCTTCGGGGACATTGGTGACAGGTGGTGCATGGTTGTCGTCAGCTCGTGTCGTGAGATGTTGGGTTAAGTCCCGCAACGAGCGCAACCCTTGTCTTTAGTTGCCATCATTAAGTTGGGCACTCTAGAGAGACTGCCAGGGATAACCTGGAGGAAGGTGGGGATGACGTCAAATCATCATGCCCCTTATGCTTAGGGCTACACACGTGCTACAATGGGTAGTACAGAGGGTTGCCAAGCCGTAAGGTGGAGCTAATCCCTTAAAGCTACTCTCAGTTCGGATTGTAGGCTGAAACTCGCCTACATGAAGCTGGAGTTACTAGTAATCGCAGATCAGAATGCTGCGGTGAATGCGTTCCCGGGTCTTGTACACACCGCCCGTCACACCACGGGAGTTGGAGACGCCCGAAGCCGATTATCTAACCTTTTGGAAGAAGTCGTCGAAGGTGGAATCAATAACTGGGGTGAAGTCGTAACAAGGTAGCCGTATCGGAAGGTGCGGCTGGATCACCTCCTTTCTAAGGAGAATTGCCTACTGTTTAATTTTGAGGGTTCGTTTTTACGAATACTCAAAATTAGCACTTTAAGCAACAGAATAAGCTGAGCACATGCGAAGTTTGTTTGTTGGCGACGTGCGTTAGCACCTTAAAAACTGCATATATATTTAGTGATATGACATCTAATTTGTAATATATAAAGCTGATAACTTTTAAAAATTATCAAGTTGATAGACTTTAATCTATCAAACCTTTTTAACTGGTCAAGTTATTAAGGGTGCAGGGCGGATGCCTTGGCACTAGGAGCCGATGAAGGACGTGATAAGCTGCGATAAGCTTCGGGGAGTTGCACGTAAACTTTGATCCGAAGATTTCCGAATGAGGAAACTCACTTAGAGTAATGTCTAAGTATCATTAAGTGAATACATAGCTTAATGAGGGGAACTCAGGGAACTGAAACATCTAAGTACCTGAAGGAAGAGAAAGAAATTCGATTCCGTAAGTAGCGGCGAGCGAACGCGGATGAGCCCAAACCAATAAAGTTTTCTTTATTGGGGTTGTGGACATACCATATATAAGAGGTCATTATAGACGAAGAAGTTTGGAAAGACTCATCATAGAAGGTAATAATCCTGTAGTCAAAATAATAATTCTTTAGGTATGATCCAGAGTACCACGGGACACGTGAAACCCTGTGGGAAGCAGGAGGGACCACCCTCCAAGGCTAAATACTACCTAGTGACCGATAGCGTATAGTACCGTGAGGGAAAGGTGAAAAGAACCCCGGGAGGGGAGTGAAATAGAACCTGAAACCCTGCACTTACAAGCTGTGGAAGCACATTTCTTGTGTGACCGCGTACTTTTTGTAGAACGGGCCAACGAGTTACGTTAAGTAGCAAGGTTAAGCACTTAAGGTGTGGAGCCGTAGCGAAAGCGAGTTTTAACTGAGCGTTCAGTTACTTGACGTAGACCCGAAACCGGGCGACCTACCCATGAGCAGGATGAAGCGAAAGTAAAATTTCGTGGAGGTCCGAACCCACGAGCGTTGAAAAGCTCGGGGATGACTTGTGGGTAGCGGTGAAATTCCAATCGAGCCCGGAGATAGCTGGTTCTCCCCGAAATAGCTTTAGGGCTAGCCTCAAGGTGAGAGATACGGAGGTAGAGCACTGAATGTCCTAGGGGGTATTGCACCTACCGAAGACTATCAAACTCCGAATGCCGTCATCTTATACTTGGGAGTCAGACTGTGGGTGATAAGATTCATAGTCGAAAGGGCAACAGCCCAGATCGTCAGCTAAGGTCCCTAAATGTAAGTTAAGTGGTAAAGGATGTGGGATTGCACAGACAACCAGGATGTTGGCTTAGAAGCAGCCACTCATTCAAAGAGTGCGTAATAGCTCACTGGTCGAGTGATCCTGCGCCGAAGATTTCCGGGGCTAAAACTTACTACCGAAGCTACGGCATCAGTAATGATGGGTAGGGGAGCTTCCCATACGGGTTGAAGCATGACCGTAAGGACATGTGGACAGTATGGGAGTGAGAATGTTGGCATGAGTAGCGAGATGTGGGTGAGAATCCCACAGGCCGTAAACCCAAGGTTTCCAGGGGAAGGTTCGTCCGCCCTGGGTTAGTCGGGACCTAAGCTGAGGCCGAAAGGCGTAGGTGATGGACAACAGGTTGATATTCCTGTACTACCGATAACCGTTTGAGAGATGGGATGACACAGTAGGATAAGCTAAGCACACTGTTGGTTATGTGTGCCCAAGCATTGAGGCAGTCAGAGTAGGTAAATCCGCTTTGATAATGCTGGGATGTGATGGGGAGCGAAATTTAGTAGCGAAGTAGCTGATTTCACACTGTCAAGAAAAGTCTCTATCGAGGTTAAAGGTACCCGTACCGCAAACCGACACAGGTGGGTGAGGAGAGTATCCTAAGGCCCGCGAGAGAACTGTTGTTAAGGAACTCGGCAAAATGACCCCGTAACTTAGGGATAAGGGGTGCCACCATCTGGTGGCCGCAGAGAATAGGCCCAAGCGACTGTTTACCAAAAACATAGGTTTCTGCTAAGTCGCAAGACGATGTATAGGAGCTGACGCCTGCCCGGTGCTGGAAGGTTAAGGGGATCTGTTAGAGCAATCGAAGCAGTGAACTTAAGCCCCAGTAAACGGCGGCCGTAACTATAACGGTCCTAAGGTAGCGAAATTCCTTGTCGGGTAAGTTCCGACCCGCACGAAAGGCGTAACGATTTGGGCACTGTCTCAACAACAGACTCGGTGAAATTGTAATTCCGGTGAAGATGCCGGATACCTGCGACAGGACGGAAAGACCCCATGGAGCTTTACTGTAGCTTGACATTGGGTCTTGGTACTACATGTACAGGATAGGTGGGAGGCTTTGAAACCAGGACGCCAGTTTTGGCGGAGCCATCCTTGGGATACCACCCTTGTAGTACTGGGACTCTAACCATAGGCCATGAATCTGGTCTTGGGACACTGTCAGGTGGGCAGTTTGACTGGGGCGGTCGCCTCCCAAAAGGTAACGGAGGCGCTCAAAGGTTCTCTCAGTACGGTCGGAAATCGTACGTAGAGTGTAAAGGCAAAAGAGAGCTTGATTGCAAGACATACAGGTCGAGCAAGGATGAAAATCGGACTTAGTGATCCGGTGGTTCTGCGTGGAAGGGCCATCGCTCAACGGATAAAAGCTACCCTGGGGATAACAGGCTTATCTCCCCCAAGAGTCCACATCGACGGGGAGGTTTGGCACCTCGATGTCGGCTCATCACATCCTGGGGCTGTAGTAGGTCCCAAGGGTTGGGCTGTTCGCCCATTAAAGTGGTACGCGAGCTGGGTTCAGAACGTCGTGAGACAGTTCGGTCCCTATCCGTCGCAGGCGTAGGAAATTTGAGAAGACCTGTCCTTAGTACGAGAGGACCGGGATGGACGTACCTCTGGTGTACCAGTTGTTCTGCCAAGGGCATGGCTGGGTAGCTATGTACGGAATGGATAAGCGCTGAAAGCATCTAAGCGCGAAGCCAACTTCAAGATAAGATTTCCCACCGCAAGGGTAAGACCCCAGAAAGACTATCTGGTTGATAGGTCGAAGGTGTAAGTGCAGCAATGTATTTAGCTTATCGATACTAATAGGTCGAGGACTTGACCAAATTATTTGATGTCCATTCAGTAAAATATATGTGTAGTTTTTAGAGTGCTAACTCTAAAGAAACTAGTATTGCTAGATTCTAATAACTTAATAGATATATTAAGCATAGAAATTATGTGGTTACAATAGCAGAGAGGATACACCTGTTCCCATTCCGAACACAGAAGTTAAGCTCTCTAGCGCTGATGGTACTTGGTGGGAAACTGCCTGGGAGAGTAGGACGTAGCCACGTAATTTTTTTTATTTATTAAGTTTCTTATTTTTAAAGTACTATTTTTGAAGTGTGTTATAAATACTTTGTATAAATACATATAATAGTTTAAAGAGATTGATTCTTTAAATATAGGGTGTAACTCTTATAGATATGTACTTTTAAATAAGAAAGGAGATAGATAAGTAAGTGTCTGTAATCAATAGTTTTATTTTACAATATGGATTAATCTCTGTATTTGTATTAATTATGATTGAGTATGCTTGTTTTCCATTACCTAGTGAAGTTGTTTTACCATTATGCGGAGCAATTGCTGCAAGAAATCATTTTGGATTTTTGACAATTCTAATTTTAAGTATAATTGCAGGTATACTTGGTTCAATATTTTGTTACACAGTAGGAAATTGGGGTGGTAAATCTATCATAAATAAAATAGTAGAGATATGTCCAAAGGCAAGAAAAGGAATATTTGCATCTCAGGACTATTTTAATAAATATTCTTCTATTTCTGTTTGTGTATGTAGATTAATTCCATTATGTAGAACATACATATCTTTTATAGCAGGTATAGCAGGTCAAAATATTATAACTTTTGTAATATCATCTCTTGTGGGAATTACCATATGGAATACTTCCTTAATTAGTATTGGGTATATTTTCTCAGAGAGTTGGGTAAAAATAATGTCGCATTATAATGATTATAAATTCCTAGTTCTAATTATACCAATATCTATAATTATCATTGGGTTTGCTATTAAGTCATATATACATAAAAAACATCACAAGATAAGATTATAAAAAAATAGTAGATTTTCTCATTATTTTCTATACTTACTGTAAGATTTAAATGCTTGAGTTAATTTCTAATAATCAAAATCCCCGTTTTTAGCCTAGTGTGGAAACGGGGATTTTTAATGCCAAATAGGTAGTGAATATGTTGAATTTAATAATGAAATAGCATATTAAGTAGTAATTAATATATAATTAATTATCAGTTTTATTTTTATATATGGCTATTTTTTCTTGAATATCCAAGTACACTTATTACAAAAGAAACAATGAATAAGGTTATAACTGTGATGCAAGTTACTAACAAATAGGATTGTGTTGAAGTTGGAATAGCGGAAAATCCAGGTCCATCCTCAAAATATTTGATGAAATAGAAAATAGGAACGACGAAAAGTAATCCTAGTGTCTGTGCTGAACGGAAGCCAAACCAATATGTAAGAGGTAAGCAAATAGCAGTGCAAGTAAGTGGCAAAATAATTGACGCAATGATAGATAAGCCCAAGAGATTGATTTCAAAATTACTATAGAAAATGCTGCTCATTAAACTAAATATAATGCTTCCAGATAAACTGAAAACCAATGTGCATATAACAGAAATATACTTGCTTGCAACTACAGAATATCCACTAACAGGCATAGCTAATTGGTATCTTTTCCAGTTTACATTTTCATCACTTGCAAAACTTATAATATTTTGCATACCTATTGTAATAGAAAACATAATTGAAGTCATTAGCCCAGCATATATTCCCATATTCATAATGAGAAGGATAATAGCCGCTATTGAAATTATAATAAGTTTCTTATCAATACTTTTTAAAAAGAGATAGAAGTCTTTGTAGATTAATCCTCGCATAATATTCCTCCTTTGATATAGAAAAGCATAATATCTTCCAATGTTGCACTATCAACAATTACATCCTTATATTTTCTTCTTGTAGTCTCTTTATTATCAACTAAACATTCTATACTTACATTTGTTTGTCTGCAAATAAGATAATCATCTTGTGAGATAGTTTTAAATTTTTCTTTTCCACATCTAATAATTCCATAATTATAGATTAAGTTATCTTTTTGTTCTTCAAAAACAATTTTTCCTTTATGAATTAACACTACATAATCTGCAATTTTTTCTATATCTGATGTGATATGAGATGAAAAGAAAATGGAGTGTTCCTCATCTTGGATGAACTCTAAAAATAAATCCAAGATTTCATCTCGGCTAACAGGGTCAAGCCCAGTTGTTGCTTCATCTAGAATTAGAAGCTTTGGTTTATGAGCGATGGCACATATAATAGATAGTTTCATTTTCATTCCTTTAGAAAATGAGCCAATAGGTTTTTTAAATGGGAGATTGAATTTTTCTAGATAATGTTTATAAAGCGTATCATCCCATGATGTATATATGCCAGAGAGGATTTTTCCAATATGTTTTGCAGTAAAAATCTCATGAAAATTACACTCATCAAAGACAATACCGATATCATTTTTAATTGAATCTGTTGTATTGTCTACTCCAAATATTTCAATTTTTCCAGCGTCTTTTTCAAATTCATTTAATATCAAGTTGATTGTTGTACTTTTTCCAGCTCCATTTTCACCAATAAAACCAACAATTCTACCTTTTGGAACCCGAAATGAAATATTTTTTAATGAAAAATCATCAAAATCTTTATATAAGTTTTGAACTAAAACATTATTATTTTCCATAGTTTCACATCTCCTTAATCTTCATAGAATAATTTTAGAATATTTGTCATTTGCTCATAAGATATACCATGTGTACGACCAATTTCTGAAACTTTTTGTAATAATTCTTCTGCTATTCTTAACTGCTCTTCTTGAATGAACTCTTTATTTTGACTAGAAACAAAACTACCTTTACCAGAGACAGTTTCAATAAATCCATCACGAGTTAAATCCTCATATGCCCGTTGAACAGTAATTACACTTATATGTAAATCTTTTGCTAGACTTCTCATAGATGGGAGCATCTCACCAGCAGATAACGTTCCATTCATTATAAGATTTTTAATCTGTAAACATATTTGTTCATATATAGGTTTATCACTACTGTTGCTAATGATTATTTCCATTTAATCCTCCTATATTGTACTTATTGTACTTATTGGTTAAGTACAGTATAGGCTTATAAATAAGTATTGTCAAGATAATAAATATAAAAGAGAGAATAATGCAATAATTGATATATTGGTCAATATATTGTATATTTTTCACAGATACAGTATGGTTGTCCATCATAAGATATATCTATAAAGTTCAGTATATGACTATTGAAATAAGCTATAACCTGACAATTTTCAATTATTTCCGTAAAAAAATCTATAAGATATATCTACAGGTGATTTTTTCTTTAAAATAGAGAAAGAGGTATCATTAATTTATAAAATCGATTTTAGCTTATATCCTTTTATGCTAAAATGGTGTTAAGAAATGAAACAAATACTATTTATATAAAAGGGGTAAGAATATGGATATAATAGATAATCTAAGGGTACAAGGGGTAGATGAGAAACTTATTGAAGATGTACTGTATTTTAGACGTTATTATGCTCTAGAGAAAAATTTAGAATACAGGGTAACAAAGTCTAAAACTTATTTTTATGGAAGAGATATTTTGTCTATGTGTATAGCAGCTATTTTAGAAGAAGAAAATATATTATTATCAGGACCAAAGGCAACAGGAAAAAACTTACTTGCTGATAATTTGGGTGAGATATTTAATAGACCCCAATGGAATACATCATTTCATATAAATACAGACAGTTCCACACTTATAGGTACAGATACTTTTATAGATAATGAAGTTAAACTTAGAAGGGGTTCAGTCTATGAATGTGCCATCAATGGGGGCTTTGGTGTATTTGATGAAATTAACATGGCAAAGAATGATGCTATAGTTGTGGTACATTCAGCTTTAGATTATAGAAGATTGATTGATGTTCCTGGATATGAAAGAGTCAACCTACATCCAGCAACAAGATTTATTGGAACTATGAATTATGAATATGCAGGAACAAAAGAACTTAATGAAGCACTAGTATCTAGATTTATGGTAATAGATATTCCTCCTATAGAAGAAGACAAGTTAATGATGATTTTAAAAAATGAATTTTCAGATGCTAATGAAGAAAAATTAATGCATTTCGCAGGAATATTTTTAGATTTACAATTGAAGTCTCAAAATGGTGAAATATCTAGTAAAGCTATTGACTTACGTGGTCTTATGGCATCTCTTAAGGCTATAAGAAGAGGCTTGAAACCAACTCTTGCAATTAATATGGGGATTACAGGAAAGACTTTCGATATATATGAAAAAGAAATGGTTGGAGATGTAATTAAAACTAGAATACCTAATAAATGGGAGAGTACAGATGTATTTCCAATAAGTCATATTTAATATAGGTGAGATTATGAAATGGATATATGATGATTATGAATTTGAAAATAGAGCTAATAACTTATCTTGGACAATAGCTGGTGATTACAATGAGAATATAGACATATCAGAAAAAGATTACTCATCAAAAGAAATAGGTCTATATTTTGCAATAATTGCAGGAGCTAGAAGAAAGTATGTAGATTGGGATATAGTTAAAAAATATCTTACAAATAGAATTAGAAAAGGATATGACAAAGATATTATATTGGGTCTAATTCAAGTTATATTAAATACAATAGTTGAAGAAAAAGCCATTAAAGATAGGCCAGGAATAGAAGATATAAGAAGAAATGCTTATAAAGATATTGTTTCACGTTTTACCAAAATACACAACGACAATATTATGGATAAAATTAAATATGCATTTGTACTTTATAATATGGACAAGCATCCAGCATTAGACAGTTTGACTAGAAGAATAGTTAATGACATAAGGAATGTAGATACAAATCAAGATATTATGGCGATTTTAAAAGCATTAGATGTTATATATTTAACTTATTTTGAATATATATTAAATGGAGAAGAAAGTAGTTCTACATATGATGAAAATAATGTAAAAGATGTTGAAGTAAACTTTGATACATTTGCTGACTTTATGTATGAAGAACTTTATAGTGAAGAAGAAGAAAATATTATTGAAAGTGATATAGATTCTATATCTTCATCTATGCTTGTAGAAGGAGTGGGAGATTTTGAAGATTCTCAATCTAGTAATTCAGCAGATAGAGTTATATATGTTGATGAAGAGACTGCAAATAAAATATATTCAAAGATAGAACATTATTATGGAAAAACTTATTTGAGTAAAGGTGAAATTAAGAAGATTGAAACACAAAACTGTAGAAATGTTCATGAAGGGTGTAGAATCCACTTTACGGATGGAGTTCTTAGAAGTGAGTGTAATAATGTATTCCAACTAAAATATGTAACAAGACAAAAAGAAAATAATTTAGGAAAATTTAGAGAACATGCTAGAATGTATAGACAGCAGATAAAAAGATTAAAAGAAAGTTTAGCTAGAATTTTAATAGAAGAAAATGCTAAAACTAGAGTGTACTCTGATTGTGGCACTATATTAGCAAATAGAGCTTGGAGAGTGGGTAGAAGTAATAATAATAAAATATTTTATAAAGATATAGAAAATGAAAAAGGGAAATATGTTATTGATATATTATTGGATGCAAGTGGTTCTCAAAGTAGAAATCAAGGAAATGTAGCAATTCAGGCTTATATAATAGCAAATGCTCTAACAGAAGTTGGTATACCAAATAGAGTTATGGGATTCTCTAGTTTTTTAGACTATACAATATTAAAAAGATTTAAAGATTATGATGATAGTTTAAAAAATAGTGAAAATATCTTTGAATACTTTTGTGCGGGTAATAATAGAGATGGTTTAGCTATAAAATCCATATGTAGTGGTCTAATAAATAGAGATGAAGAAAATAAAATTTTGATAGTTCTTAGTGATGGAAGACCAAATGATGTAAAGATAGGAAAAAATAGTGAGAGAACCTTAAGAGGAGAAAAAGCTTATAGAGGTATAATTGGTTTGAGAGATACAGCAAATGAAGTAAGAAAGGCTAGAAAACAAAATATATTGGTATTAGGAGTATTTACAGGGAAAGAATCAGAGCTTGAAGCTGAAAGATTAATATATGGAAATGATTTTATATATTCAAAAGATATAACTAGATTTTCTGATGTGGTTTCAATGTATTTGAAGAAGATAATTAGAAATTAATTAAAGTTGTAAAAAATAATTTATATACATAAAAATATAAAAACAAATAAAATCTGTAAAAAATGTAGAAATTTTCACAGAAAAGGTATACAATGATTTATATAGAAAATGATTTAAGAATAATTTAAAAATTAAATATATAATATTATAGGTTCTTCAAGCAAGATTAATAGGGAAAAAGGTTAAATTCCTTTACAGCCCCCGCTACTGTGATGCAGACGAAACTTTTGTTAGCCACTATGATGATATATTTTTATATTTCATGGGAAGGAAGAGGAGTAGGAAGAAGCTAAGTCAGGAGACCTGCCTAAAATATTAAAGTAATTTCTTCGGGGATGGAGAAAGTTTCTTATAATAATTATACAGATATGTTTATTTTATGTGTTTGTATTTGGATTGTCAAAAATTAGAAGCCTAACCATCGAGTTAGGCTTTTTTATTTTTAAAATAAATCAGACATGTATTATTTATATTTTAATTATTAGAAAAGGGAGAGAGGGGATAGTAAAATGAAACAAAATATCAAATTAGGGGTTATAGCTGCACTTATGTTAATCATTTTAACTCCAGTTACATCAAATGCAATGCACATAATGGAAGGGTACTTACCAGTAAAATGGTCTATAGCATGGGGAGTTATATTTATACCATTTTTCTTAGTAGGACTAAAATCGATAGGAAAAATAGTAAAGCAAGACCCTAAAAAGAAAGTATTATTAGCACTATGTGGAGCATTTGTATTTGTGTTGTCAGCACTAAAAATACCTTCAGTAACAGGAAGTTGTTCACATCCTACTGGAGTAGGTCTTGGAGCAATAATGTTTGGACCAAGTGTAATGTTTGTTCTTGGAACTATAGTTTTAATATTCCAAGCATTACTATTAGCGCATGGAGGAATAACTACTTTAGGAGCTAATGCTTTTTCAATGGCTATTATAGGACCAATTATATCATTCTTAATATTTAAAGCATTAAAGAAAAAAGACGGAAATAATGCAATACCAGTATTTCTTGCAGCAGCAATAGGAGATTTGGCTACATATACGATAACTTCGATACAGTTAGCACTGGCTTTTCCAGACCCATCAGGTGGAGTGATGGCTTCAGCAATTAAGTTTTTAGGAATTTTCTTTATGACTCAAATACCAATAGCAATAGCAGAAGGTATACTTACTGTAATTGTATATAACTTAGTTACAGAAAATGGAGAAAAAAGCATACTAGAAAATAATGATAAAGGAGTTAAAGCTAATGAGTGCTAAAACAAAAACGAAAACTAATATATTACTACTTTTATTAGTAGTGGCTCTTATTATATTCCCATTACTTGTTAACTCAGGTGCTGAATATGGAGGAGCAGATGGTGAAGCTGAAAGTGAAATTACTAAAATAAATCCAGATTATGAACCATGGTTTAGTAGTCCATATGAGCCACCAAGTGGAGAAATAGAAAGTTTATTATTCTCTGCACAAGCGGCATTAGGTGCAGGTGTAATAGGATACATATTAGGTGTTCAAAAAGGAAAGAGAAGTTAATTATGCTTATAATTGATAAATATGCATATACAAATAGATTAAGTAAAGTAAATCCAAATAAAAAAGTAGTCATAGGAGTAATCTTTCTGATTGCTTCTATGGTAATAAAAAATATATTTGTTTTAAGTGGAATTATGATTTTAATGAGTATTTTAGTTGTTTGTGTGGCTGGAATAGATTTAAAGAATTATTTAAAATTACTCAGAATACCAATGTACTTTTTATTTCTTAGTATAGGAATAACTCTTGTAAATATATCTTTTAATAAGGCAGACTTATTATACAGTTTTAAAATTTTTAGTTTCAATGTAGGAATATCAAAAGCATCTATTGACATGTCTATTCACGTGTTATTTAGAGCTATGTCTTGTTTGACTTGTGTGTATTTTTGTATACTTACAACACCTTTTAATCAATTAATATTCTTCTTTAAAAAAATGCATTTGCCTGATACTTTTGTTGAATTATCAATGTTAATATATAGGTTTATATTCATATTTTTAGAGGAATTCTCAGAAATATATAAATCACAAGAACTAAGATTTGGGTACATAAATTTAAAAACTTCATATAAATCCTTAGGAATTCTTGGAAGTATGCTGTACAAAAGACTTATGACAAGGTATGATGATATGTGCATATCATTAGACATAAAATTGTATGATGGTAAATTTCACATAGTAGGGGATAATGATGTTTAAAATAAATAATTTAACTTATCAATATGAAAAGAATGCTAATGCATTATTAAACATTAATATGGATTTCTCAAAGGGAAATGTTATAGGTATAATAGGTTCAAATGGTTCAGGAAAATCAACATTATTTATGAATTTAATGGGTATATTAAAACCTACATCTGGAGAAATTCTTTTTAAAGAAGAAAAATTAAAATATGATAAAAAAAGTTTGTATAATCTTAGAAAAAATGTGGGTATTGTCTTTCAAGACCCAGAAAAACAAATTTTCTATTCAAAAGTATACGACGATATAGCATTTGCAATGAGAAATATTGGTATAGATGAAAAAACAATTAAAGAGAGAATAAACAAAGCTCTAGTAGCTGTTAATGGAATAGATTTTATAGATAGACCAGTACATTTTTTAAGTTATGGTCAGAAAAAAAGGGTAGCAATAGCATCAGTTATAGCAATGGAAAATGAAATTATATTGCTTGATGAGCCTACAGCTGGTTTAGACCCAGTAAGTACTAGGTCTATTGTAGATATAATAAAGGGATTGAATAAAGATAATATAAAAATAGTAATATCCAGTCATGATATGAATCTAATGTATGAAATATGCGATTACATATATGTATTGGATAAGGGGATTTTAATTGATGAAGGAAAAGCAGAAGACGTATTTGTAAATGAAAATAACATTATACAAGCTGGCTTAGAATCCCCATGGTTAGTAAAGATACATAAAAATATGAATCTACCTTTATTTAAGAAAGAAGAAGATTTGTATAAGTACTGGAAAGAAAGAGAACTTAATACAAACAAATAATTAAGCCCTAAACCTATTTTAAAAAAATAGATTTATATATAATAACCCTTAACCTAGACCCCTTAAAGGTGCCTTATGATTCCCCAAATCATAAGGTTATTTTTTTTATTAAGTAGTAAAATAAATTATGTGGAAAAGTGTTATTTAATTGTAATATATTGGAAATAATCTATTAGTATAATACATAATTATAATTTGAAGTAATTCATATTTTAGATTAAAATATATTTATGGCTGTTAACAGGAGGAGAAATATGAATTTAGATACATTAAATCCTGCTCAAAGAGAAGCAGTAGAAAAGACTGAGGGTCCAGTACTTATACTGGCTGGAGCTGGTTCAGGTAAAACTAAGGTATTAACAACAAGAATGGCATATCTTATAGAAGATAAAGGTGTACAACCACCAAATATATTAGCTATAACATTTACAAACAAAGCTGCAAATGAAATGAGAGAGAGAGTTGAACAAAATATAGGCTCTGAAACTAAGGAAATGTGGATAAGTACATTCCATTCTTGTTGTGTTCGTATACTAAGAAAAGACATAAATAAGATTGGTTACAACAGGAGTTTTGTAATTTATGATGCTGCGGACCAAGTTACATTGGTTAAAGACTGTCTTAAAGAATTAAATTTAAGTGATAAGGTGTTTGAGCCAAAAGCAGTTATAAGTGCCATTTCAGGAGCAAAAGACAAGCTTTATACTCCAAAACAGTTTAAAGATATCAACATGGCAGATAATAGAATGAGTAAGATTGCAGACATTTATGCATTATATCAAGACCGTTTAAAAAGAAATAGTGCACTTGATTTTGATGATTTAATACTTAAAACTGTAGAGCTTTTTAAGGCTAATGAAGAAGTGCTTGCATATTATAGAAGTAGATTTAGATACATAATGGTAGATGAGTATCAAGATACAAGTAAAGCTCAGTATGAGCTGATAAAATTATTAGCAAGAGAACATCAAAATATTTGCGTTGTTGGAGATGATGACCAAAGTATTTATGGATGGAGAGGTGCAGACATAAGAAATATACTTGAATTTGAGAAAGATTACGATAATGTACATGTTGTAAAATTGGAACAAAATTATAGGTCTACACAAGTGATATTAGATGCAGCTAATAAAGTTATATCTAATAATATAGAAAGAAAAAGGAAAAAACTTTGGAGTGAAAAAAAAGAAGGAGAGCTTATAAAGATACAATTAACTGGTAGTGAAATAGAAGAAGCTGATTTTATTTCTGATTCAATTGCACAAATAGCTAGAAAAGAGAAGAGACCTTATAAAGACTTCGCAGTACTTTATAGAGCAAATGCACAAGCTAGACCTGTAGAGGATGCTTTAAATAGAAGTCAAATACCATACAATATATATGGTGGTACAAAATTTTATGAGAGAAAAGAAATAAAGGATTTATTGGCGTATTTAAGA
This sequence comes from Clostridioides sp. LIBA-7602, assembly GCF_056688945.1. NCBI lineage: Bacteria > Bacillati > Bacillota > Clostridia > Peptostreptococcales > Peptostreptococcaceae > Clostridioides > Clostridioides sp. LIBA-7602. The sequence continues at coordinate 401,138 of NZ_CP196991.1, forward strand.
GTTATTCAAAATCCACAAGATGATATATCTATAAAAAGAATTATAAACGTACCTAGAAGGGGTATAGGGCTTAGAACGATAGAAAAAATTGAAGATAGAGCTAATTTAAAGCAGGAGAGTATATATTCAGTACTAATTGATATAGAGACAAATTCAGATATATCTACTAAAGCAAGAGCAAGTATAAGTGGATTTGTTGATATTATAGGGACTCTTAGAACTATAAAAGAAGTATATCCTGTTAGTAAACTTATAGAAAAAGTCTTGGATACCACAGGATACATGGATGAGCTTGTAGAGATAAGAAATAAAAATGAAAAAGATTTAACTGGTAAAGGTGAGGAAGCTCAAGATAGAATTGATAACTTAAGAGAATTTATATCTATAGCTTTGGAGTTTGAAGGTAGTAACGATGAGAATTATGAAAATAAAGATTTAGAGACATTTTTAACTAGTATAGCACTTACGTCTGAATCAAATGATGAAGAAGACAATGATAGAGTTTCTCTTATGACAATTCATACATCTAAAGGACTGGAATTCCCTGTAGTATTCTTAATAGGCATGGAAGAAGGATTATTCCCTATATCAAGAGCCATAAAATCTCTAAGTGATTCACAGATAGAAGAAGAGAGAAGACTTTGTTATGTTGGTATAACTAGGGCTAAAGAAGAGTTGTATATGTCATTGACAGAGAAGAGGACATTATATGGTAAAACGAATGTTGCAATAGCTTCAAGATTTATGGAGGAATTACCAGAAGAATGTATAGAAAGACTGTACAAAGTAAAAAAAGAGCTGAGTTACTCTAAAGCAAGTTATAATATGTTAGATAAATATACTAAAAAGTATATGAATACTATAAGTAAATCTAAAGTGGCAGATAAAGTTAATGCAACGATAAAGGATTCTAATAAAGAAACTAATCCAGATGATATACAACTTGGTTCTAAAGTACATCATCCTAAATTTGGGGTTGGTACAGTAGTATCCATAATTGGAACAGATGTTACTATAGCTTTTGACAAGCAGGGAATTAAAAAAATAAATAAAGAGTATACAACACTAAATATTTTATAAAGGAGGTTAATAAAGAATGGATAGTATAAATTTTGCTAAAGACTTAATAAACTTTATATATGATAGTCCATCATCTTTTCATGCAGTTGATAGTGCTAAAGAAATTCTAGATAAAAATGGATTTCAAGAACTAACTTTGAATCATAAGTGGAACCTAAAAGTAGGTGGAAAATACTATGTTACTAAAAATTTATCTGCTATAGTGGCTTTTGTAGTTAATTCAGAAGACATAGAGAAAGATGGATTTAGGATAATAGGTTCTCATTCAGATTCTCCTACATTTAGTATTAAACCAAATGCAGAAATAGAAGCTGAAAAATCTTATTTAAAGTTGAATACAGAGTGTTATGGAGGGGCAATATTGAGTACATGGCTAGATAGACCTCTCGGGATAGCTGGTAGGGTAGTTTTAAAGAGTGATAATATATTAAAACCAAGTGAAAGACTTATAGACTTTAAAAAGCCAATTTGTATAATACCAAATCTAGCTATACATTTAAATAGAAGTATAAATGATGGTCATTCATATAACAAACAAAAAGATATGTTACCTTTGGTTGGTCTGTTAAATGATACATTAGAAAAAGACAACTTTCTTTTAAAACAAATAGCATCTAATTTGGATGTAAACATGGAAGATGTTATAGATTTTGATTTATTTTTATATGAATTTGAAAAAGGAAGCTTAATAGGGGCTAATGATGAATTTATATCTATTGGAAGACAAGACAATCTTGCAATGGTACATGCTAGTTTAAATGCTCTTGTTGATACTAAAGGTAAAAATGGCGTAAATGTAATGGCTGTATTTGATAATGAAGAAGTTGGTAGTTCTACTAAACAAGGTGCAGATTCAAACATGCTATTAAATATATTAGAGAGAATCTGTTTATCAATAGGTAAAGATAGAGAAGAGTTTTTTGAGTCTATTTATTCATCTTTTATGATATCATCAGATTTGGCTCATGCTATACATCCAAACACTCCAGAAAAACATGACCCAACTAATAAACCAGTTATGGGAAAAGGTCCAGTTATAAAGATAAATGCTAGTCAGGCATATACAAGTGATGGATATTCTATAGCTGTTTATAAAAATATATGTAGAGAAGCTAATGTTGAGTATCAAGAATTTGTCAATAGGTCAGATGAAAGAGGTGGAAGTACTATAGGGCCAATATCTTCTACTCATATAGATATACCATCTGTGGATGTGGGAAGTCCAATTTTAGCAATGCACTCTATAAGAGAATTAGGCAATGTTGAGGACCATTATAGTATATATAAAACATTTAGTAAGTTTTTTGAAATATAAATATAAGATAAACAATTTGGAGATGAGACTATGAAATTAGGATTATGCTTAGAGGGTGGAGGCGCAAAAGGAGCTTACCAGGCTGGAGTAGTAAAGGCATTGTATGATGGAGGAATAAATAAATTTTATTCAATTTCAGGGACATCAATAGGAGCAATAAATGGATATTATTTGTACACAGGTAATGTTGATAAGTTGGAAAAAATGTGGACAAATATAAAAGATATCCAGAATGGAAATGTAAAAATAGTAAATAATACTGTGGATAACTCTCCTGCTATAGACAATTTAAGGGAACTGGATGATAGCAAAATAGAAGAAATGAACTTTTATGTTAATTATGTAGAAGTCAATAATAAGGTAGTATCAGAAAAGATTGTTAATGTATCAAAAATGACTCGTAATGAAGCAATTATCAGCATTTCATACAGTGGATTGTTACCATCGAATCCAAAGGCTACTCTTGGATTTAAAGAACAATTTGTAAAAGATGTTCAAGAAGGACTCTATGATGGTTTTAAATTAGATGGAGGTCTAATTAGGAGTGCATTAATTGAACCTTTAATTGGGGATAATGTGGATAAGATTATTTTAATATCAACAAAATATAATTATGAGTTACCAGAAGATATTAAAAAAATATATGATGAAGACAGAATAATAGTAGTTAGACCAAATACTCAATTTGCACCTAAAGACACTCTTAATTTTGATGATGAGTTTTGCAAAGCTATTTACCAAGAAGGATATGAAATAGGAAAAAATATACTTGATAGACTTTAATTTAGAGTATAATATAATAAATGTAATTGTATAATTTAACTAATGAAAAGGAAGGTAATGAATTATGGAAAATAAAAATCCTATAGTAACTATAGAAATGGAAAATGGAAAAGAAATTAAAATTGAGTTATATCCAAATATAGCACCAAACACAGTTAAAAACTTTGTATCGTTAGTAAATGAAGGATATTATAATGGTATAATCTTTCATAGGGTAATACCAGGATTTATGATACAAGGTGGATGCCCAAATGGTACAGGAATGGGTGGGCCAGGTCACTCTATAAAAGGTGAATTTAGTGGTAATGGATTTACTAACAATTTAAAACATGAGAGAGGAGTCATATCAATGGCTAGAACTATGGCACCTAACTCAGCAGGTTCTCAATTTTTCATAATGCATAAAAACTCACCACATTTAGATGGTCAATATGCAGGTTTTGGTAGAGTAATAGAAGGTATAGATGTTGTTGATGAAATAGCATCAGTTAGAACAGATGCAGGTGATAAGCCACAAACTCCACAAGTTATGAAATCTGTTACTGTGGAGACTTTTGGAATAGATTACTCAGATGTAGAAAAAAACTAAAACATATATAAAATTTAACTATAAGTAAAGATATATGTTGTTTAATGAAGATAAAGTGGGATGTAGTTGCGTCTTTAGACGAATACATCTCATTTTTTAATTTGTTTTATATAAGGAAAAGTTATATCAAAATATTAAATGGTAAATTACAAAATATATTAATTAAAAATAGTATTGAATTTTCAAATTATTTATTCTATAAAATTATTATTATGAAATTTTAATTGAAAGGTAAAGTATAATTAAAAAAAGTTTACTAAAATTATTTTTATCTAAGTTTTTATATAATAATATATTAAATAGATACAGAAGATATATGGAAAACACTTATTTCAGTATTTTTTGAAGTTATTTTATCTATTTTATTTAAGAAAAATAAGTTTTTTTGTACTTTTTGTTTATAAAAAAATATCATTATGGAAATATATTCTATTTACAATTTTATAACTTTGGTTTACAATAATAGAGACAATAAATCCTAAAAAACATAAGAAGAAAAAAGTGCTTAATATTTGAGAGAGACTGGTTTAGTTTACACCAGCTAGGCCAGTCAAGGAATAATTTAAAGTGTAATATATAATAATGAAAAAGAACATGTTATTAGAAATTTCTAATACATGTTCTTTTTTTGTAGAAATTAGTATTATTATATAAATATTTAATGAGTAAATTTCTAACTATGCTGTAACTAAGTATGTACTTTAACATAGTATAATATAGACCCAAAATGGAGGGATTATAAATGAGAAATATTATACTTTATTTAAATGATGATACCTTTATATCAAAAAAATATCCAGATAAAAATTTTAGTTTTTTAGAATATTGTTTGATAGGAACTAAATATTCAAGTACTTTTATAGAAGAAAGGCTCCTTACTTTTTTTAAAGTAAGAATACCAAAGATATTAAAAGATAAAAATATATTAAAAGCAGAGTTATTTATTCATATTAATTCAGAGAATAATTATGTTTTTAATGAAAAAATAGATATTGAAGTAAAAAGAATAGTCGAATATTATAATTCAAGGACTATATCATGGAATGATAAATTGCCTATAGAAAATATTGGAGGATATCTACCAATTGGCATAAGTGATACATCTAATTATATTTGTTTAAATATTACAAATGTTGTAAAAGCATGGGCAGTAGGTAAATATCCTAATTATGGATTAGCTCTATCTTTAAACTATCCTTGTAAAATTATAGAATTTACGTCTAGTAGAGGACGTAACAAACCATATATACTTATAACGTTTGAAGAAAGAAAAAAAGAGTGTTGTCCTCCTAAATCTTGGTGTCCTCCAATGGGAATAACTGGCCCAACAGGGGCAACTGGAGCAACCGGCCCAATGGGAGCAACCGGCCCAACAGGAAATACAGGAGCAACGGGAGAAATAGGACCGATGGGAGTAACTGGTCCAACAGGGAATACAGGAGCAACTGGTCCAACAGGAAACACAGGAGTAACAGGGGAAATAGGACCAACAGGAAATACAGGAGCAACGGGAGAAATAGGACCGATGGGAGTAACCGGTCCAACAGGGAATACAGGAGCAACGGGAGAAACAGGAGCAACAGGAAACACAGGAGCAACAGGAGAAATAGGACTGATGGGAGCAACTGGCCCAACAGGGAATACAGGAGCAACTGGAGAAATAGGTCCAACAGGAGCAACTGGTCCAACAGGAAACACAGGAGTGACAGGGGAAATAGGCCCAACAGGAAATACAGGAGCAACGGGAGAAATAGGACCGATGGGAGTAACTGGTCCAACAGGGAATACAGGAGCAACTGGTCCAACAGGAAACACAGGAGTAACAGGGGAAATAGGACCAACAGGAAATACAGGAGCAACGGGAGAAATAGGACCGATGGGAGTAACCGGTCCAACAGGAAATACAGGAGCAACGGGAGAAACAGGAGCAACAGGAAACACAGGAGCAACAGGAGAAATAGGACTGATGGGAGCAACTGGCCCAACAGGGAATACAGGAGAGACAGGAGCAACAGGAAACACAGGAGCAACAGGAGAAATAGGACCGATGGGAGCAACTGGTCCAACAGGGAATACAGGAGCAACGGGAGAAATAGGCCCAACAGGAGCAACAGGAATAGGAATAACAGGCCCAACGGGCGCAACAGGAGCAATAGGGCCAACAGGAAATACAGGAGCAACGGGAGAAATAGGACCGATGGGAGCAACCGGTCCAACAGGGAATACAGGAGAGACAGGAGCAACCGGTCCAACAGGAAACACAGGAGTGACAGGGGAAATAGGCTCAACGGGAGCAACCGGTCCAACAGGAAACACAGGAGTGACAGGGGAAATAGGCCCAACGGGAGCAACCGGTCCAACAGGAAGCACAGGAGTGACAGGGGAAATAGGGCCAACAGGAGCAACCGGTCCAATAGGAAACACAGGAGCGACTGGGGAGATAGGCCCAACAGGAGCAACCGGTCCAACAGGAAGCACAGGAGCGACAGGGGAGATAGGTCTAACAGGAGTAACCGGTCCAACAGGAAACACAGGAACGACAGGGGAGATAGGGCCAACAGGAGCAACCGGTCCAACAGGAAGCACAGGAGTGACAGGGGAAATAGGGCCAACAGGAGCAACCGGTCCAACAGGAAGCACAGGAGCGACAGGGGAGATAGGCCCAACAGGAAATACAGGAGTGACAGGAGAAATAGGGCCAACGGGAGTAACAGGTCCAACAGGAAACACAGGAGCGACAGGGGAAATAGGGCCAACAGGAGCAACAGGAAATACAGGAGAAATAGGTCCAACAGGAGTAACCGGCCCAACAGGAAATACAGGAGCAACGGGAGTAACTGGTCCAACCGGAGCGACAGGCAATTCCTCACAGCCGATTGCTAACTTTCTTTTAAACGCACCATCTGCACAAATTTTAGGCAATGGGGAAGCTATAAAAAATTGGCAGGCAGTGATAGGAAATAGTTCAAGTATAACAGTAGATGCAAATGGGGCATTTAAAGTACAAGAAAATGGTGTGTACTATATCTCAGTTTCAATAGCATTGCAACCAGGTTCATCAAGTATAAATCAATACTCTTTTTCATTTTTATTTCCTGTTTTAGGAGGTAAAGACTTAGCAGGTCTTACTACTGAACCAGGTGGTGGAGGTTTGATTTCTGGATATTTCGTTGGTTTTCTATTTGGTGGAACTACATTTACTATAAATAACTTTTCATCCGTGTCAGTAGGAATACTAAATGGTCAATCAGCAGGAACAGCAGCTACTTTGACTATATTTAGAATAGCTGATACTATTATGACTTAATTTTATATTTAATATATCTACAACAAAAAAACTGTTTCAAATATATATTTGAAACAGTTTTTTATTGTTTAAAAATTTTATATTATTTAAAGTTCTTAATTGCAGTAGTTAAATTAGGCACTAATTGTTTCTTTCTAGATACAACACCTGGTGCAAATGTACCTTGAACACCCTCAACACCAAAAGCATCAGCAATTAATCTATCTTCTGCTTTATAAATTAAATAAGAACCTTCTTTGATTATATCTGTAACTGCAAGAACCAATTTATCATAATCAGTTGAATTTATATAAGATAAAAAGTCATCTTTTTTAGCAAATATAGAGTCTATGTCTAAAGTAAATACTTGTCCAATACCAACTCTGTGTCCACTCATATTAAACTCTTTAAAGTCCATATTTACTATTTCTTCTATAGTATATTCATCTAGAGAAGTACCACATTTAAACATATCCATAGCATATTTTTCCATATCTATTTTTGCTATTTTACTTAGTTCTTCACAAGCTCTTTTATCCATGTCAGTTGTTGTTGGAGATTTAAATAATAATGTATCTGATAATATAGCAGATAAAAGAAGTCCGGCTATTTCATAAGGTATCTCAACATTATTTTCTTTGTACATTTGATAAATTATAGTACTATTACATCCAACAGGCATAACTCTAAAAGACATAGGAACATCAGTAGAAATACCACCAAGTTTATGATGGTCAACTATTTCAACTATATTTGCCTGTTCAATTCCATCAGCACTTTGAGCATATTCATTATGGTCAACTAAAACAACATTCTTTTTAGTTGGATTTAATAGATGACCTTTTGAAATCAGTCCTAAAAACTTATTATCATCATCTAATATAGGATAAGATCTGAAGTTTGTCTCTAGCATAATCTCTTTTATTTCATCCATGTAGTCATCTTCTTTGAATGTAATTAAATTTTCTGTAGCTTCTATAGAGTCCAAGAAACTACACTGATTTATCACATTAGAAGTTTTGTAGTTGTCACTTTCAACAGAAACAACAGACACTCCATTTATTTTAGCAAGAGCTAGCAAGTCTTTTGAAATTTCTGTATGATTAGTAAGTATTAAAAGTTTAACTTTTGTATCAATGGCATATTCAATACTATCATATCTGTCACCAACGATAGCTATGTCTCCCTCTTTTAAAGTTTCTATTAGGGTTTCCATACCAAATGATAAAGTAACCACTCTACCTTTTACATCCTCTCCGCAATTCACAAGGATAGTACCATCAAGATTTTTACAAATGTTTGATAGTGATGTGTGTATAGTTGTAAAGTGTTGATGAAGTAGGTTTTTAGCTATTTCTTTCATAGTAATGATACCAGCAAAAGTTCCATCATCATAAGTTACAGGTAGTGTTTTAACATTTTTTTCATCCATAAGATTATAAGCCTCTAATATAGATGAAGTTGGAGTTAAAGGTACTACTTTATCATAATTTAAATCTCTAACTTGTATTCTAACATTATCTAAGATTTCAGGTGCATCTACCTTAAAGTAATCTAAGGCATATTTAGCTTCTTTTCTGATATCTCCTAAAGCATAAGCTGTTGCTTTCATTCCTAATTTGTTCTTTAAATGTGCTAATGAAATTGCAGAACATATTGAATCTGTATCTGGATTTTTATGTCCGAAAACTAATAAACTCATTTTAATACTCCTTTCAAAACTTGAATATAATAATAATTGATAAAAATATTATATCAAAAGGTGGTGAGTATTTGTTGTAAAAAGAAAAAAATTTAGTGAAAAAATATTATATAAAATTTTATTTCTTACATAAATACTGCGAATTTAATATAAAAATTATTATTATATTATACTTTTACCCAATCATATACACAATTAAATTTACTTTTATTTGAAATAAATTGATTAAATATACCTGCGAAAAAATTAATTAATATGATAATAAATTAAAAATTTATAAATATTTTATACTATAAAAATTTTTGTATATATATTATAAGTAAAAAATTAACGGATTTAACATAAAACTTATTTATACATATGAAAAGCATAATTATGCTATATTGATTAAAAAATAACTTATATAAACTATAATAATTCCAGTTTATATTTTTAAAAAAATTATACAGAGGTTGTAGAAAGAAAAATTGCATATAAATCAAAAATAATCGTTATTTTATGAAAATACGACAAAAATTTTATCTTATATTTATACAAATAATACATAAATAACATATAAAATTTAATAAGTAAAAAAAGTGAAAGATATAAATTATCATTTTAGTATTTTATTTAGTCAAAGTAAATTATTTAAATGAAAAATATCTCATTTAGATAAAAAATTTAAATAAAAGTAAAAAAAATAATGTATTTGTTAAAAAATAAATTGACAAAATATTCAGAAAAAAACTTCTTGACCTAGGAGCACAAAGTAAATAAAATCTAAAGTATAGAGATGAAATCTATAAAATTATTTTAAGTATAAGTAAAAATATAGATGATGCATTTAAGATTTATAAAAATAGGAGATGCATAATTATTTAGGGAGGTTTTTAGTATGGAGAAAAAAGAAAAGGTTGTAGAAAAATCAAGTGTTGAAGTATGTAGTCCTGAAATTGTGAATAGTGTTGAGACATTAAGAATAAGATTAGAAGAAATAAGACTAGCACAAAAAGAATTTGCAACATTTACACAAGAGCAAGTGGATAAAATTTTCTTAGCTGCTTCAACTGCAGCAAATCAACAAAGAATACCTCTAGCAAAGATGGCAGTAGAAGAGACTGGTATGGGTATTGTTGAAGATAAAGTTATAAAAAATCATTTTGCGTCAGAATATATCTATAATGCTTATAAAGATACTAAAACTTGTGGTGTCATAGAAAAAGATGAAGCATTTGGTTTTACAAGGATTGCTGAACCAGTAGGTGTTTTATCAGCAGTTATACCAACAACTAATCCTACATCAACAGCAATATTTAAATCTCTAATAGCACTAAAAACTAGAAATGGTATAATTTTCTCTCCTCATCCAAGAGCTAAAAACTGTACTATAGAAGCTGCTAGAGTTGTACATGATGCAGCAGTCAAGGCGGGTGCACCAAAAGGACTTATAGGTTGGGTAGATGTACCTTCAATCGAACTTACTAATGTTGTTATGGCAGAGGCAGACCTTATATTGGCTACTGGTGGACCTGGAATGGTTAAGTCTGCGTATTCTTCAGGAAAGCCAGCTGTTGGAGTTGGACCTGGAAATGTACCTGCAATAATAGATGAGAGTGCAGATGTAAAAATGGCTGTAAGTTCAATATTGGTATCAAAATCATTTGACAATGGTATGATATGTGCTTCTGAGCAAGCAGTGATAGTACCAGAAAAAATATATGAAGAAGTTAAAAAAGAATTTAAATATCGTGGAGCACATTTTTTAACTAAAGAAGAAACAGAAAAAGTAGGAAAAGTAGTAATAATTGATGGTTCATTAAATGCTAAAATAGTTGGACAACCAGCTCATATTATAGCTAAAATGGCAGATGTAGAAGTTCCAAAAACAGCTAGAATAATAATTGGTGAAGTAGAATCTGTTGAATTAGATGAACCTTTTGCACATGAAAAACTTTCTCCTGTACTTGCAATGTATAAATCTAAAAGTTTTGAAGATGCAGTTGCTAAAGCTGAAAAATTAGTTGCAGATGGTGGATATGGTCATACATCTTCATTATATGCAGACGCTATAAATCATCCAGATAGAGTAGAAAAGTTTGTAAATGCAATGAAGACTTGTAGAGTACTAGTTAATACTCCATCATCACAAGGTGGTATAGGTGACTTATATAACTTTAAATTAGCACCATCTCTTACTCTTGGTTGTGGTTCTTGGGGTGGAAACTCAGTATCTGAAAACGTAGGAGTAAAGCATTTACTTAATATCAAGACAGTAGCTGAAAGGAGAGAGAATATGCTTTGGTTTAGAGCACCAGAAAAAGTTTATTTCAAAAAAGGATGTTTAGGTGTAGCAGCAAGAGAATTTAAAGATGTTATGGATAAAAAGAAAGCTTTTATAGTAACAGACTCTTTCCTTTATAATAATGGATACACTAAGAAACTAACTGATTTATTAGATGAGATGGGAATTAAGCATACTACATTCTTTGATGTTGCTCCAGACCCAACATTAGCTTGTGCAAGAGAAGGAGCTAAAGCCATGGCTGATTTCCAACCAGATTTAATAATAGCTGTAGGTGGAGGTAGTGCAATGGATGCTGGCAAGATAATGTGGGTAATGTATGAGCATCCAGAGGTAGACTTCCAAGATTTGGCTATGAGATTTATGGATATAAGAAAGAGAGTATACGTATTCCCTAAGATGGGTGAAAAAGCATACTTTGCTGCTATCCCAACTTCAGCAGGAACTGGCTCAGAAGTAACTCCATTTGCAGTTATAACTGACCAAGATTCAGGTGTAAAATATCCATTAGCAGATTATGAATTAATGCCAAACATGGCTATAATTGATGCTGATATGATGATGGAAATGCCACCAAGATTAACAGCAGCATCAGGTGTTGATGCATTAACACATGCCCTAGAAGCATATGTATCTATGTTAAGAACTGAACCAGCTGATGGATTGGCACTTCAAGCAGGTAAGATAATATTTGAATATCTACCTCGTGCATACAAAAATGGAAAGAATGATAAAGAAGCAAGAGAAAAAATGGCAATGGCATCTACTATGGCAGGTATGTCTTTTGCAAATGCCTTCTTAGGAATATGCCACTCTTTAGCACATAAATTAGGTGCATTCCACCATGTTCAACACGGTGTTGCAAATGCATTGTTAATAAATGAAGTAATCAAGTTCAATTGTGCAGAAGCTCCAAATAAGATGGGTGCATTCTCACAATACAGATATCCTGATTGTATACAAAGATATGCTGAATTTGCTTCTTTTGCAGGAATTAAGGGAAACACAGACCAAGAAAAAGTAGATAACCTTATAAAAGCAATAGATGACTTAAAGGCAAGAGTAGGTCTTCCTAAGACTATAAAAGAGGCTGGGGTAGAGGAATCTAAATTCTTAGAAGGATTGGATGCTATGGTTGAACAAGCTTTTGATGACCAATGTACAGGAGCTAATCCTAGATACCCATTGATGAGTGAATTAAAAGAGATATATCTAAAAGTTTATTATGGTAAATAATATTCATTGTACAATATATGTTCTATTAGACTTGTATATAAATTATTAGATTTGAATATAAATAGAGTTTTATTAGATTCGTATATAAATAGTTGTTAATAATACATTATAACTTAAATCTTAAATAGAAATGATAAAAAGTTAGGAAATTCATATTGATTTTGAATATGTGTATTTAATCAATTAACTTTAAAATTAGTCGGAAAAATTTTTTATTACATATAATTTTAAAGCAGAATATATAAAAAACTTTATGAAAAAATTATAAAAATATTCAGAAAATTCTATTGACTAATTTATTTATCATGATATAATAAGTTTAGAAAAGAAAAAGAATTGGGGCCTATTAAGGCCCCCTTACTATTTTTTGATAGATTTATTTAGAATAACTTTCTCACTTTGATTTTTTATATTTATTATAGAATCAGTATAATCTACTTCAAAGTTAGCAAAAGCAGAGAATAAATCTATGTCCCTTAATAAATGAATTGTCATACATTGATTGTTCTTATTTACCCTTAGAATCAATGCTCTTACAAAGGGAAATTGGATTCTAGAATTAAATAAGTTAGAACCGTCAGTATCTATATCTAAGCTACGATAATTAATATCTATAAATACATCTACATCATCGTTTTCTTCTCTTATTATTCTATAGTCAAAATCCAAGTCTAAATTTAAATTACCTAAAACCAATAACATTTAAATCCTCTTTTCTATAAGTAGTTTTAGAGTATTAGTTTAACTAAGCTCTCCATCTATTATAGATATAATTCTATCTGCTTTTCTAGCAATATTTTCATTATGTGTTATTACTATAAGAGTTTGGTTATATTTTTTTATAGAATTTTTTAGTAAATCCATGACTTCTTCTGTAGTTTTACTATCCAAATTTCCTGTTGGTTCATCTGCTAGGATTATACTTGGTTTTGCAGATAAAGCACGAGCAATAGCAACTCTTTGTTGTTGACCACCAGATAATTGATTTGGAAGATGATTTTTTCTCTCACTAAGACCCAATAAATTTATAAGGTCTTCGATGTATTCTTCATCAACTTTTTTATTGTCTAACTTTAGTGGTAATTCTATATTTTCTTTTACATTTAATACTGGAATTAAGTTATACTGTTGAAATACAAATCCTACTTTTTGTCTTCTATATTTTGCTAATCTTTTATCTGAAAGGCAACATATATCTTTACCATCTACTTTTATAGTTCCATTACTTGGTCTCTCAAGACCTCCTACTAAATGTAGAAATGTGCTTTTTCCACTTCCACTTGGGCCAATTATCGCAACAAATTCACCCTTATTTATTTTTAAATTTGCATCCTTTAGTGCATGTACAGATGTTTCCTTTTTTCCATAAATCTTACCTAAGTTAAGAATCTCTAATATAGGCATAATTACTCCTCCTATTCTGTAATGTTTATAGCTTCAACTATACTAATTTTATTTATTTTCCTTAATGGAATATATGTAGCTAGAATACCTACAATTATGTTTGCTAAAACAATTAGGATATATATTTTGTAATCTATTGAAAAATCTAATCCATATGATACAAAGCCTTGCATATAATACATTTTAAATTGTATTATAAGTCCTGCAACAATGGTAATTACACTTGAGAGTGTTCCATATAATATTCCTTCATAAAGTATCATATTTTTAAAGCCTCTCTCAGAAATACCAATAGCTCTCAACATTCCAAATTCGCTAGTTCTTGAAGTTAAGTTATAACTTATGTTATTTATTATGTTAAGTACACTAATTATGAACATTACTGCTACTATGCCATAACTATAAATCATGGATCTAGATGTCATCTTATCAGAATTTTCTTTTTCTACCATCATATCTACTGTTGTAGTTCCAGGAACTTCACTTCCAATTTTGCCTAGAAGTTTATTTATTTTTTTCTTGTTTGCATTTTTATTAAGGTCTGTATAAACTAAGTTATACTTATCTACACCAGTTAATTTTTTTAGATATTCGCTACTCGTTATTACATCTACACCATCATCTCCAGAGTACATACCATTATCTGCAAAAGTATAACTTATAATAGCTCCAACTTTAAATTCATATTCTAAGTATTCATAATTATCTTTTAGACTTTCATAAAGTCCTGTATCCATTCCGGCCTTTGGATATTTAACTTTTATAGTATCACCTACCTTTATATCTATAGCTGGTGTTCCTTCACCAGGAGTAAAGGTCTTTGTGTATTTCTGTGTTTCAGAAATTTCTGGTACATATACTATAGCTAAGTTTTCTTTTTTCATTTTTTTCAAGTTTATACTTCCACTTACTAAGTAATCTTCTAATGAATTTATCATCTCATCATTATAACCTTTTAGTTTTTGCTTTAATGTATATTTTCCAGTAGTCTTATTTTTGATGAATAGAGGATTTTTCTTATAATAAGGAGCTGAATTTATAGTTTCGTAGTAATCTAATCTATTTATTTTATTTACCTCTATTCTAGTGTTTAAGATGCTAGCAGTTTTGACTTTATCAATTCCATCTATATTTTTAATTTTATCTATCTGATTATCATTAAAACCCCTTATATCTTTAAAAGAAGTATTGTCGCCAATTTCATTGAGATGAGTGTTTGATAGAATAAAATCTGCATTCATATATGCTTGCTCTTGGATGTTTTTATTTTGGACATCTAAAAAAGAATATTTATAATTGTCTTTTATGACAATTATACCCCCTATACTCATAGATAATACAATTATAAGGAATCCCTTTTTATTTCTAAAGATGTTTTTTGCAGATATAGATTTTGTTACTGACATATTTAAAGTCAATTTTGATATTAAAGAATTAACTTTGATTATATTTTTATCAGTTCCAAAAGTTTTTCTTATAGCATCAATAGGAGAAATTCTTCTTATCTTTAAATATGTAAAGAAACTTATAATGAGTATTGTCAGTATTATACATGCAATTGATAAGAGGATTATTTTATCTGGAATAACAAAAGGGGTAACATTTATATTTCCTTCAAATTGAATATTTCCTGCAGACCTATTAAATATTTGTGCACCTCCCATACCTGTACATATACCTAGAGGCATTGCTATCAGAGCAAGTATAAAAAGTTCATAAAACATAAGTTTGAAAATCCTAAAGTTAGTGGAGCCAATAGCTCTTAAGATACCATATTCTTGTACTCTTTGGTATATTGATATAACATAGATACTATAGATTACAATACCAGAAAATATACTCATAGCAATTGCAACATATTTACTTGAATTATCTAAAGTACCATTTTCCATAGTAGCGTCTATAAGCATTGAGTTTCTTCCTACGCTTTTCTCATCCAACATAGCATTTTTTACTATATTGTCTATGTTTGTATTTATATCACTGCCTTCATTAAATTCAATAGAAGCTGTAAACTTATTCAATTTTGATTCATGTAGGTTTAAAAAAATTTCACATTTCCCCTTTTGTTTCTCTATAAATCTATCTTCAAGTATTCCTACAACTTTAAAAGTCTCTGGTTTTTCTTTTTGATA
This sequence comes from Clostridioides sp. LIBA-7602, assembly GCF_056688945.1. NCBI lineage: Bacteria > Bacillati > Bacillota > Clostridia > Peptostreptococcales > Peptostreptococcaceae > Clostridioides > Clostridioides sp. LIBA-7602. The sequence continues at coordinate 416,952 of NZ_CP196991.1, forward strand.
TAATTTAAAAGTAAGGTTTTGATTTATTTCTGGTTTTAGACCCATACTATTTAAAACCCATTTTTCTACTACCACCTCATTGCTAGCTTTTGGAAGGTGACCTTTTATAAGTTTAGATTGATTAGTCAAGTAATTTTTATTTGCATATTGTATGTTTATAGGTAATTTTTCATTAACATCTGTAGATGCATAATAAGATGTTATACCTAGGTTTTTAATATCTTTACCAGATTTTATGGATTCTAATTGATTTCTCTTTATATCTTTAAAGTATGCATGGTCAGTTCCAAGCTCTCTTTTCAATCTATCTACATCTGCTTGCTGAGCACTTCTTGAGAGGGTGCCAATACCAACAATGAGTGATGTAGCAAGAATTATACTCAGAGTAATTGCTAAAGATCTTGCTTTATAACTTTTTATGTATCTTAGTACTATTTTCAAATTATCTTTCATATTTACCACTTCCTTTCTTAGCTAACTTAATTATATGTTTATTTAAAATATATATCAAAGTAAGTATCTTCAAGTTTTGAGTACTTAATTGTACAAATTTATATATGTTTTTGCAAGTTTAATTAATGTACATGTAAATTTTGACTTTTTACATAATTTTTTTAAAATGATATAATCCCTATATAAATTGTAGAGGGGAGGGGAATCATGGATAACCATTTTGTATTTCCTATAGTAATACTAACTTTGTTTATATTTAGCAATCTTATAATGAATAAGTACAGGTTTTATAAAGAATTAGACATATTAAAAAGAGGAATATTAACATTTTTTGTATCGTGTTTTGTATGGATTTTATTCATGGAGGGTATTGAGTATATACAATTAAGTTTAGGATATAATTTTTTACTTGAAGGAGTATTAAATATTATACTTTTTTTAAGTTTAATTATTTTAAGTTTTTATATAGGATTTAAATTTATAAGATTGCTAGACAATAACAATAAACAAGAGTACAAGTTACAAAAACTAGATAGTAAAATAAATCATAAGGACAATATAATCGTGAAATTAAGAAGTCAAAAACATGACTATTTAAAACATTTACAAGTAGTATATTCTTTATTAAATACTGGCTTAGCTGAAGATGCCAAAGAATATATAATGAATATATCAAATAGTTTCAAATCAAAAAATTCAAGATATGGGAAAGTATCTTATTTAGATGCTATAGCTTCCTTAAAATATGAGGAATGTCTTGAAAAGAACATATCTTTTGATGTATATATCCAAGATTTTATGGATAATTTAGAAATTGAACCTAACGATATGAGTTCAGTACTATTAAATATAATAGACAATGCAATAGAAACTTTGTCTGCTGTACAAAAGGAAAATAAGTATATAAGATTACATGCATATGAAGATGAATTTCAGTATATTATAGCCATAAAAAATAATGGTCCTAAAATACCTAATGCCGAAAGTATATTTTTGGATGGGTTTAGCACTAAAGAAGGACAAGACAGAGGTTTTGGGTTATATCTAGTTAAAAATATACTAGATAAGTATGACTATAGTATACTTGTAAATAGTGATGATTTTTTAACTGAATTTGTAATCTTAATACCAAAATATTATTAGTTAGGAGGAGAGAAGTCTGTGATAAAAGTTTTGATTTGTGATGATGATAAAATTGTAAGAGATGATATAGCAAATATAGTTAAAGAGTCTGGATATGTAGATTATGTTAAGAAAGTAAAAGATGGTATAGAAGCAATTGAATTTATAAAAAGTGAGAAAATAGACTTATTGATTATTGACATTGATATGCCATATAAAAATGGAATTGATTCTGCCAAAGAAATTTTTTCTATAGATAAAGATATACATATAGTATTTGTAACAGGTTTTGCTGATTATAGCCTTGAGAGTTTTAAAGTACATCCTATAGATTTTATAGTTAAGCCATTTAAAAAAGAAAAAATTCTTGATTCAATTAACATAGCAATAGACCATATTAACTCTCATAAAATTGCTAAAAATAATTTTATAGAAGACACTCTTTTTGTATATAAAATAAGGAAACAGATACATATGATTAATTTTGATGATATAGTCATGTTTGAGAAAAATTCAAGAGCTATCAATTTATATACTAGAGATGAAGATACGATAAAATTTTATGAGAACTTTGATGATTTAAAAAAACGCCTACCTCCTAATTTCTTTATGACTCATAAACAATACATAGTAAATTTAAGGCTTATACATAAGGTTATACCTATAAATAAGTCTTCTCTAGAGATAAAATTTATAAATTTTCAAGAAAGTGCTATCTTAAATAAATCACTAGAAAAAGATTTTCTATATAGGTTTTATAGGGTTAAAAGGTTCTAGTGAAGAGAAAAAAACTTTCATTCCTATAGAATATGTATTATGAAGATATCATATAAATTCGTTATAATTATAAATTAATTTATATAAAATATAATATAAAAACATATTGGACTTTCATGAAAAGATAGAAAGTCCAATATATTTTAGAGATAAGATGTATATTTATAAGTTGCTTAAGATACTAGGGTCTTTAATCTTATTATCTTCAGCAAGTAATAAGATTTTAGACATAATCTCAGCAGTCTTAGGGTCTTCATCAGCGAAAGGAAGGAATATCTTACCTCTACTTTGAGAATGTACAGGAAGTATATTTAAAGCTCCCATTCCTTTTTTATGTACAACACCAGAACCCATATGTACAGAATACTCACCTAAATTACCTGCTATAAGAGCGTGAGAACCTTCAAAATTTACATTCTTAATCTTTAACAATAATAGTAATTCTTTAGCAATTGCTATACGCATCTCTACAGTAGAGTGGCTTGTTTCAGGGTCAACACCACCAGCATGAGCGACACTTACAACGAGGTCTATATCACGCATAACTTCTGAAAATAAAATTGGAGGTATTGAAGCCAATTCTAAGCTTTTATAAGTTTTTCTATCAAAGAATTCTACTGTTTCAATAGTAGGAGGCTCAATGTCTGCTGGAGAAAACCAATCAGCAAGTGCAAACATTTTTGCTACTATATTTTCTTTATAAAATACTTTTTGTAAACCTTCTTCATAATCAACAGTCCAAAGCTGATTTCTAAGAAGTGCTACAGTTTTCTTTGGCTGGATTTGGTGCCCAGCATATCTGCGAGATATAGTTTTTTCAGATAATTCATCACTATTTATTCTATAATACTCACGGAATACTTGCTTAAATGGCTGAACAATTTGCTTATTAAATAAGTCATGTTGGAATTCGCTCCATTTACCAGACTCAAAAAGATGAACCGGATGTGCAAGTTTTAATTTATTTTTTGCTGTTAATTTATAAGTTTCGCCCTCTATATTGCAAATAAAAAACTTAGATTTATCATTATAAACATATCCAATATTATCATCACACACCCACACTAGATTCTTAATCAAAGGGCAGATAACTGGATTTTTATAAATATTGGAGATTTCTTTAACTGTAAATATTATTTCATTTTTCATAGCTTGCTCTAAACTCTGTTTTGCACGAGAATACTGACTCTTTAAATCTTTTTGAACAGATTTAAGTTCAAGTACATATGGATGTTTGGCAATGGATTTTGGTATACTTTTTAAAGATTTATTACCTTTTTGAACTTTAGTAGATGCTTTACCATTTTCATCAACATCTATCCAAATTGAAGTTCCATCAATATCTTTTGGCTTAAATAAATGAGCAACTTCATTTAGTTTTTCAGTTTCAAGAGCCCACATCATACGATTGACATCTCCAAATCCAGCACTTCTAGCTAGATTTTCTAGTGCTATTGTACAAGCCTTTGATTCACTTTCACGACGTTGTGCTCCAAATTGTTTACTTTCTTTAGCAAATTTTTGAATAAATTCATAACGGAAAGTTGCTTCTTTAAGGTCTCCTTTTTTCATAGGAAGTAAAGAAAAACTTCTCAATTTGTCTTGATTCCTATTTGTTTCAATTTCTTTCATTAACATCTCCTTATCAAGTTTACCAAGTGTAGCATCAGCATAAAGTTGTGCACGTCTATGAGAGTTACCACCACTAGTTATATACTTAGCTGATTTGTAAAGTATATTGAATCTCTCTTCACCAATAGTCTTATATGAATCTAAAAACCAATCTACATCAAATGCGCCATCAATGAAACTACGTGGTGAAATAGGAGAGAATAGAGCAACTTCTGATTCTTTTTGTGCAGAGAATCCTTCATTTATATGTGCATGGAAGTACCAAATTGTACTCTTTAGACCCTTCCAGTTTAAATACTTTTCAATTATATTAACCCATTGAGGAGCGTACATAGCAGCTTCTATCAATCTTAATTCAGTAATGTCAGTGCCTTTAAGCAATTTTTTTAATTCTTTTGAGTCATCTTCTTTAGTAGGATAACAATTTTTAAGAAGAGAACTTAAAACGTCTTTTTTTGAATAATTGCTACCATATGAATATCCTCTCTGGAAAGTTTCTTTACCAAGAGCAACTAACAGATTGACAAAATAATTTATACCTTCAAAATATTGTATGTTATTAGTTAGATGAGAAACTTCTGTTGGCATATCACCTCTACGTGATTCAATTTCTATAACTCTATTTGTAACAGTTTTTAAATTGTTTTTAAGCCAAGGATACTTTTCTAATGTGTCTCCAGCCCATCTAGGATTTGTTAGTGTTCTTATTATATTTGATGAATTGTATCCACTTATAATTTCTCTATTAACTTGTTCTTCAGTCATTAATCCTAATTCATGAGCACGAGCAAATACACCTATGCTAGTATAAAAAGGAAATTTATATTCTAATAACTGATAATTTGAAAATGTAGTATAGAAAAACTTAGTAAAAGAAATATCATCATAAATAAATGAATGTGCTTTATCAAGCCAATAATTTAAAATAGGGGCATCTAAAGCAGGGCAGTATTCATTTTGTCTATAATAGTTTTTAGTAAATTCAACTCTTTGTTTTTTACATTGTTCTGTAGTTAATAAATTTCTTAGTTTATAATATATTTCTAAACAATAGTCAAATATCTCTTTATGGTCAAACTCATTTAGTAAAACTCTTAGAAGTCTTCTTGTAAGTGCATCGAATTTTAATTTCTGAAGTCTTGTAGATATTTTCTTTTGTTTTTTATAGTCAAGAACATTTGAATAGATAGACGAAAACCAACTTTTTTCTATTTCATTATATCCGCATGTACTTATATTATAAAATAAAATATCAAGTATTAATTTGTAGTCTAAATCGAGTTTTTTACTAATTTCCCTCCAAAGTCCTGCCAATGGATAATTATCAAGAGTATCATTAGAAGTCTTATATTTAATAGGAGTCAGATTATAAGTAGAGTAACCTAAAAGCACTTTTTCCACATTTCCTGACCATCTTTCAACTTCATATTCATAATCTGCATTTTCAGTAATAAGTTCATCAAATTTTTCATAAACTTGTATTATTTTATTTATGTCCGTATCAAGAATTTTTTTAGCTTCTTTTTTTGTTGATATAGAAACAGATTCTTCACTTGAAGATAAACTTATATTTGAAATAATTTTATTAAGTTTTGATGTAGTAGAAGAATCATCTTTAAAACCAAATTGCTCAGGAATTTGAACCTTGTTTTTAGGGCTGTATATTCCAAAACCATTTTCTTTACAATAATCATTTTTTGCTTTCCCTAATAAATTATCAATTAATATTTGAACTTGAGATGTATTTTTTTTAGATTTATCAATATCTTCTATCAGTAAAATAAGCTTATCATATAATTCTTGTCTACCAGAATTGTTTTTTAATAAGTTTACAATTTCAAGACCTCCCAGGCATTTTTGTGAGTTTGAAGATTTTATAAGTGAGGAAGTAATATTCTCTAATTTTGAATCATCTTGTTCAAGTAAAATTTTTATTACTGTTTGTCTAATAGAGCTTGTCTTTAAAGAAAGTAGATTGGTTATTTTGTCTAGTTCTATGTCTGTTAGTTCAAGTTTTCTAAGTAGGCTAAGTACAGTTTCTCTATTGGAAACACTCTTATCACTTAAACATTCTAGTAAGAACTCACGTTGTCTATTCGTTTTTGGTTCATTTATAAAATTAACTATAAGTGAAGCTCTTAAGTCTGAGCTCATAAGGTGACAATTTTCCATAAGAACCTCTATAAACTGTTCATTCATATCATACGCTGTTAGTGTCATCATACACTTAAGTATATCGTGAGAAGAAATTTCAATCCAAGTCCATGGAAATACACTTCCTAAAAAGGATTTAGTCTTTGAATTTAAAATTTCTAAGGTATGTTTTAAATTTTCAAATTGTTCTTTTCTAGCATTAAAGTCTTTATCAATTGGAGTGTTTGATAGGTCAAAGTCAGTTTCTTTATTTTGCCAATTATAGTAGTAGCCAACAGAACTTTCTACATAGAAATTTCTAATTACCCATGCTAGAATCTCTAAATCATCTCCCTTGATATTTTTAGATGCTATCGAGTGTTTGAAATATGTACTTTCTGTATGTGATAGGAAGTAAAGACCTACAAGTTTTTTATATTTTTCCTGACAAGAAAGTAAATCTTCAATAAGAGAGTAAGAGTCATATATATTGTAAGTTGCAGTAGCCCATAAAGCAAAATAAATTTCGAGATTATCATCACTATTAACTGATTCTGTACGGAATTTTTCATCAGTCAATGATTTATATGAAAGTTCTAAGCACTTACGTATTATTCCAGGTTTTTGGTCTGAAAAACCAAGTCCTGTCCATGTATCCAAAGCTCTTATAATAGAACTAAATCTCTCTAAATTATTGTCCAAGATAGTTTTTAACATGTATATTGATGCAGAAATTGTACCTTCATCTAAACTCTCTATAATTTGTTGTCTAAGACCTTCTTGTTGCTTAGCTGCCAAAAGAAGTTTAGAAAGCATTTCATAGCATTTCTCACTATGGCTTTTCATAATACCAATTATCATTTGTCTTGTAAGTAGGGCAGTTTGATTTTCTCCAAATATTACTTCTTCCAAGGCACTGATTATTTCTTGATTTCCGTTATCTATTTCTAGTGCTATTTTATCACTCATTACAGAGTCATAGTATAAGACCTTATTTGGAAGGGTAAGATAATCTATAACTGAGAAATCATAATAAATTAAATCGACATAGTTTGAAATAAATCTGATTATACTTCTAAAATAATCTACAAGTTTATTTGAACGATAACCCTTGCGATAATAGCCTCCTGAATATGTATAATCCATCTTTCTTTTAATTAACTGACAAAGTTCTTCTACTTGCTCAGAAGTAAATATTAATTCCAATGCATTCTTTAAAGGTCCAGAAAGGAGTTCATCAATATTTTTAATCTCATAGTAATAGCAATTGTAGTATTTATTTATCATATTTAAGAATTTATCTTCAGGTTCTCTATAATAGTATGAGCTGTTTTCCATACAATCCCAAAGAGATTTTGCTAAGTCATAGTACTTTTTTGAAGAAGATTTAGTGAAATTATTTTTAAAATTTTCAATTATTTTAGGATTTTTTTCTACTCTAGTACGTTCCAACATTTATGTACCTCCAAATTATTTATTTTAAAACATTCTTCCAGCAAGTAAGGTAAGTCTTATAAAGGTAAATATATCTCCATCTTTTAGATTTATAGGGGAATCAAGTTCTTCAATAACGTCTTCATTTATAAGCACTTTGTAGATTCCATCTTCAAATGATTGTAATGCAACTTCTATTGCTTTTTCTACAGATTGTTTATTTTCATTATAAATAGAACCAAATCCAACCTTTCCAATATCAGCTTGAGATTCAATTTCTTCATTAGTTAAGAAGTTTATTATTGATTTTTCTGGGATTTTCTCATTATATTCAAGAACATTTTTAGATACAATTTCAGAGATAGCCTCTTTTAGGCAATTGATGTTGTCAGATAAATCAAAAGGGGTAAGTTCTAGCATAGGTTTGCGTTTGCCAACGGCTTTAACTCTAAAATAAATTTGCATAAAATCACCTCGCAAAACATTAATTATATATTTAAAAATTTATCTATTTGTTATATTATATCATTTTGTGAATTATTAATGTGAATTATGAGATTATTTTACAAAAAATAGAAAAAAAGCTATCTTAAAGTCTAAAAAAGCAATAAAAGATAACTTTTAGCTATGAGTATATAAAATTATAACTATACATTTATTAAATTTTAATTTTAGAATTACTTTTGATAGCTATCTTTTTTTATTTACGAATTTTGGTCCTAAATATTTTTTGATTTCTTCTTCAGGAGAAAAGTCATCAATAAGTATTTCTTTCCCAGTATCTTCAAATACTACAAGAACTTCACAGTCACCTTGTAAGAAAAATTTTTTAACAGTATCTTCTTTAACTTCTCTAACCTTTATTACATTCTTTTTTTCTTTCTCGAAGTCTTTTGTGTAATAACTTCCCATCATATTGATTATTTTTGTATATCTATTCATAAAATGCCTCCTCATGCGATTAAATTTTAAAAATATGTTATAATAATTGTTTGTATTAACTTAATAATTATAACAAGGAGTATTAATAATGACTAGTATAAAAAATAAAGATATTTTAAATTGTATAGATTATTCCATTAAAAACAAGCTCTTTGATGAACTAAATGATGTATATAAATCCTTACCAATAGGAAATTGTTCTGGATGTGGAAATTGTTGTATGGAATCGGTAGGTATAAATTTAATTGAGTTTTTGAATATATTTTGTTATCTTGAAGATAGAGTTGATTTAAAAGAAAGCTGTACAAGCAAGATATTAGATTACTACTTTGAAGAGTATACGAGAAAGAATCCATGTCCATTTAAAGATAATAAAAACAAATGCTTAATATATGAAGTTAGACCATTAAACTGTAGACTTTTTGGACATTGGAAAAAAGAAGACTATAATAAAAATTTAGCTAATGTTACTAAGAAAAATAACGAATATAAAGTATTGATGAAGAAACAGTATGGATTTGAAATAAATGATAAAGTAGTAAATTATAGAATAGATTATTGCGACAGCTTTATACCAAATAAAGCTTATTTAAATAAATCTGAGAGATTAAGCTTTTCTGACAAACTTATGATATTAGATTCAAAAATTTATTCTAATGGGCTTATAGATATAGATTTTAGAGATAGAGGTATAGTTGAATATTTTATGGAGTCATTACTTTATAGAGACTTATCGTATAATGTAAAAATAAGGATATCTAAAGAGTCCAACATAAGAAGAAGAACTATTGATAGAATAAAAAGGATTATTCTTGTAGATTCTCATACTAGTAAGTAATAAATTAATTGTAGCATAAATATTGTCAAAATGAGGTGAAGAAGGTGAATCTTACAAAAGTAAAAGGAAATACCTTTTTTATAAAAGGTGGCACAAACACAGGAATATATGTATTTGAAGATAACACAGCACTTATGATAGACCCAGGATTATGTGGTTCAAGGCCTAGGAGAGTAAATAAAGTTTTAGATGAAAATAAAATACATGTTAAATATATTATAAATACTCATGGTCATGATGACCACTATGGAGCATGTAATCAATTTAAAGAGTATTATAAAGATGTGTGCATAATGTCATCTAAATACGATAAATTATATATAGAAAATCCAGAACTATTTTCAAAGTATATTGTCGGGGGAAAGAGCAATGTATTTATGGATAATATTTTAAAAAGTAAAATGCTGGATGATATAAAAATAGATAAATATATAGAAGCTGGTAAGCTTGAATTAAACAATGAAATGTTTGAAATAATTGAGTTCCAAGGTCACACACCTGGCAGTATAGCCGTTTTGACAAAAGATAAGGTAATTTTTGTTGGAGATTTATTAATAGGAGATGAAATTCTATCAAAATATGATTTCTTGTTTCTATATGATATACAAGAACAAATAAATTCATTAGAGAAATTAAAGGATATAGATTTTGAGTACTTAGTTTTAGGGCATGGTAAGCAAGTAATATCAAAAGAAGATTCCTATAAATTAATCGAAAAACATTTAAATGCACTACAAAAATATCTATGTCAAATAAGAAAGTTACTTGAAGAGCCAAAATCTTTAGAAATTTTATTAAAAAACATTATAAATAACAATAATTTAAGCAATAATTATAAAGAGTATCATTTTTTTAAATCTTCATTAGTATCTGTTATAAGTTACTTAGTTGATTTAGAAGAAATAGGATATATATTGGAGAATGGGGAATTGCTTTACTATACAAAAACAAAATAAATTATGATAAAATAAAGAAGGTCATAAAAAACAAATAAAGGGTGAGCAATATGGAATACGAAAAATGGAATGAGATACTAGCACCTTATGAACATGCAGTAGAAGAATTGAAAATAAAATTTAAAAATATAAGAAAAGAATATTTAGCAAAAGGTGAATATTCTCCCATAGAGTTTGTCACAGGTAGAACAAAAAAAATATCTTCCATAATATCTAAATTAAAAAGGATAAATGCAAAAGATATAGAAACTGAAATTGATGATATTGCTGGTATAAGAATAATGTGCCAGTTTGTTGAAGATATATATGCTATAGTTGATTTGATAAAAGTAAGAAATGATATGACTATAATAGGAGAAAAAGATTATATTACAAATTACAAAGATAGTGGTTATAGAAGCTTTCATGTTATAATAAAATACCCTATAAACTCAATTGCGGGTTCAAAGGAAATCATATGTGAAATACAAATAAGAACTCTTGCAATGAATTTCTGGGCTACAATAGAACATTCATTAAAATATAAATATGACCATTACATACCTGAGACTCTTGCCGAAAGACTTAGAAGGGCATCTGATGCTGCGTTTCTTTTAGACCAAGAAATGAGCGAAATAAGAGAGGATATAATGAAAGCTCAGGCTATGTATCAAATGAAGTCTATAGCTATTAGAGACACTCTAAATAGAATACAAGAGTTATACGACTTGGGTGATACACATAAAGCTATGCAGTATCAAAGAAAACTGGATAGAACTGAAACGGATAAAAATATAACCGAAATTTTGGAATTAAAACAAGAAATAGATATATTATTAGAGCAATATAAAAATACCAAGGTAGATGATAAAGTAGTTCAATAAAAAGCTACTTATATAAAATTTGCTAAATATTAATGGGGCTGCCTCTTAATGGAAAATAATTTCTAAAAAGAGACAGCCTATTTAGTGTAATCAAGAAAGGAATGATATTATGAGTTTATATGCTATAGGAGATTTACATTTTTCAACATCAGTCAATAAGCCAATGAATATCTTTGGAAGTAATTGGGATGGTCATGAAAAGAAGATTATAGATAATTGGAAAGAGGTTGTAAAGGAAGAAGATTTAGTTTTAGTATTAGGAGATACATCTTGGGGAATTAATTTATCAGAAGCTAAAAAAGACTTAGATATAATAAGCGAACTTCCAGGACAGAAAATACTTATAAAGGGAAACCATGATTATTGGTGGACAACCGTTACAAGTTTAAATAAATTATATGAAAATATGAGTTTCATTCAGACAAATTTTTATGAATATAAAGACTATGCAATTTGTGGAGGTAGGGGTTGGATATGCCCTAATGATGTTAAATTTGATGAGACTGATGAGAAAGTTTATAAAAGGGAAGAAAATAGACTGAGATTATCATTAGAGTCTGCTCGTAAAAGAGGTCACTCAAAAATAATTGTGATTACTCATTATCCTCCTACAAATGATAAACTAGAAGAATCTCTATTTACAAAGTTATTTGAAGAATATAACGTAGAGAAAGTGATTTATGGTCATTTACATGGTAAAGAATCTTTTAAAATGGGATTAAAGGGAGTTCGAAATGGAGTAGAATATATATTAGCATCCTGTGACTATACAGAATTTAATTTAATAAAAGTTAACGATTAAAAAACATAAATTGGTAAATACTATAAGATACATGATTAAAAATAAATATTTGAGGGATTTCGGTTTTGAGAAAGGAGACACGACTTATGAGGTGGATATTAGTTTTTATATTTTTATATCTTATTCCTTTAGTAGTGATATTCAGAAATTACAAGAATTTTAAGAGGTCTTGTATCTACAGTAGTATTTACGTGGTATTAGCTACAACAATAATGATAAGTAATATTTATATGAGTGGACTTAATAAGATAAAAGAATCTATGTATTATCACAATTATATTTCTGATGAGACATATGATGAAAAGTATGTATCAAACTTTAATGAAAAAGAAAGTGCTGATTTAAAACAGAACAAGGAAAAGAATGAAGAGGTATCAAATAATAAAGATTTAAATAGTAAGCAAGATGAAAATGCACAAAATAAAGAAAGTAATAAAGAAGAAAATAAGGATGTAAAAGAAGATAGTGATTCAAAGAATAATGTTTCAGTAAATGATAAATCAGAAGAACAAGAAAGCACAACAAAAGAAAATACTAATCAAACAAGTAAAGAAAAAAATAGTGAAGATATAAAAAAAATAGATATAGAAAGTATAGGAATTTTTAAGAAAGAAATTTATAATATAGAAAGAGTAGCTTTAGTTCCAATGAGAGAATGTATACCTTATACTAAGGATATAGCAAAAAATATAACTAAATTGTCTAGTATAAAAAAAGACGTTACAAATGCTAGAGATAAGTGTAAAGAAGTTGTAAAAGAGTATAAAAATATGCAGATTCCAGAACTTTCTAAGGAAGAGTATACAGAAACATTGAGTAATGCTAGAGATGATGTAAAGAAAGCATATGAACTTAGACAAAAATCTATGGAAAGTGCTTTAAAGTTAATAAATACTAAAAGCCCTAAATATATAGGGAAGATAACTGAGTACCTTGATTTGTCAGATAAGCAGATAGAAAGTTTTAAAAATAGATTAAATGATTTAAAAGAAGAAATAGATGGAGCAGAAATAAATAATATTAATTAATAAGAATTAAGGATATAAGTTAAAAGGGAGATTAAGATGAATAAGCAGAGTATTGGAAAACTAAACATGTTTTTTATGGGGATTACTCAAAGAAACCTTGATAATAGGGATTTTTTTATTGAGTTAGAAGTGATTTTTAAATCTGGAAGAAAAGAATTTAAAGGAATGGCAATAGAAGAAGATAATAAGTATAAATTTAATTTTAAAGGAAAATCAGATTTATATACATTTAATGAATTGCTTAAGAATATTTCTAAAGAAGCAGAAAACTATGATAGCTTAGTATTTAAATATATTGAGAGAGGAACTATTGTTGTAATTGAAGGCGATAATAAGAAGGTAAATGTAAAGTATCTAGACAATATAGAAGAAGTACCTAAAATAGATGAGTTTACAGCATCTCAAATAAAAAACAGAGATTATTATGTAAAAGTAGGACAGGCAAATGCACTTCTAAAAGAAATTGGAGTACTTACAAAAGATGGTAAGATAAAAAATGATAAAATAAGAAAATACAATCAGATAGACCATTTTGTGGAATTGATAGATAGTATTCTAAAGGAAATACAGGATAAAGACTGTATAACAATCCTTGATTGTGCCTGTGGTAAATCTTATCTAAGTTTTGTTTTAAACTTTTATATAAAAGAAGTGTTAAAGAAAAACTGTTATTTTATAGGGATAGATTATTCAGATGTAGTTATAGAAGCATCAAGAAATATGGCTAAAAACTTAGGATATAAAAATATGTCGTTTATAAAAGAGGACCTAACTAATTATACACCAAATAGAGATGTTGACCTTGTGATAAGTTTACATGCTTGTGATACAGCAACAGATATGGCAATAGGTCTAGGGATTAGAGCAAAATCTGAAGCTATAGTAGTAGTACCATGTTGCCATAAGGAGTTATTAGGGCAATATAAATATGAAGCTATGGAACCAATATTAAAACACGGAGTATTTAAAGCTAGATTTGCAGATTTAATAACTGATGGCCTAAGAACCTTGTTATTAGAAGGCAATGGATATGATACTTCTGTAGTAGAATACATATCTCCACTTGACACACCAAAAAATTTAATGATAAGAGCAATAAAAACTAAAACAAATAATGACAAAGCATTAAAAGAATATAGAGAACTGAAAGCACAATTTGGAGTTGAACCAACCTTAGAAAAACTTATATATTAGTTAAAAATGTAAAATTTACAAAAAGCTTGCTTAAATATGCAAGCTTTTTGGTATTATATAGGTATAGTCATATCTAGAGTTTTGATTTATAATTAAAGCTGTGCTATAATATGTGATTAATCAAATCAATAAACGTTACATGGAGGTAAAAATGAACAAATTGAATATATGTATTGATATAGATGGAACAATAACAAGCCCATATCATTTTCTTCCATACCTAAATGATATTTTTAATAAAAACATAACTGAAGCAGAGTGTATAACACATAATTGGGAAGAATTATATGGTTCAGGAATAAGAGATGTATATGCAGAATTTAATAATAAGTATATACATTCCTATGATGAAGCAAAGATTGTGGAGGGTGCTACTGAGGTAATTGGCACATTATCTAAAGGACATAATTTATCTTTTGTAACAGCTAGGCATGAGTGTTTAACTGATGTAACTAAAAACTGGCTATCGAGACAAGGATTTTCAGATATAGATGTTTACTTATTAGGAAGTGATTATAAAGTTGAAAAGGCAAGAGAACTGAGCTGTGATATATTTATAGAAGATAATCCTTTAAATTCAGTACAATTAGCTGATGATGGTGTTAAAGTAATACTTCTAGATACTAACTATAATAAAGCTGTTAGACATCAAAATATAATTAGAGTTAATAATTGGATAGATATTGAAAAGATTATAAAACAAAGTATTTAAAAGATTTGTAAATCGAAAGGGGGAGCATATGATAGATTTAAAACTTGAAAATAGAAAAGGAAAGATTCATGTAAAGAGCAGTGAAGTAAAAGATATTTTAGAATTACGTCCAGACTTTGAATATGTGCAAGATATATCAAATACTATAAATCAAGAAAACATATTGGTGTTTGATTGTCAGTTGACAGGAAATTCTTTTGATATGGATGATTTAGATATAGAAGAAATATTGGAAGAATTGGGTGAAGAAATAGATGAGTCTTATTTCAATGTTTTATTTGAAGATGTAAGAGCTTATTTAAAAGATGCTACGGATGAGATAGAAGCAGACTTGCAAGAAAATTACTTATTTGATAATTTGAGATGTTATTTTGATATATACAACATAAATCAAGAATTTACCGATTTTAAGTTTGTATTTTTAGTTTCTTTTAAAGATATAAAAATTTCTTCATTAGCAAACCTAGCTAAGATTGTTTCTAAAAGACAGCTTATAGGTGCATCTAAATTTTATAGTTAAAATAGAATCTTATTGTATTAAAAAAACTAGTGGCCTTGTAAAAGTATTAGGCTACTAGTTTTTTATTTGTACATTTTCACAAAATTTCAGAAAACTATTTACATTCTTATAAAAGTAATGTATATTAAACGTAATGTTCGATATATTGGATAAAAGTTGAATTATTAAATCTATTAAATGGTTAAAATAATTTATTTTTATCTGAGTATATTAGGGGGAAAATTTATGCAAAATTTAAATGAAATAATTTCTGAGAATTTAAAAAAAATAAGGAAAGAAAAACATCTTAGTTTAGATAAGATTGCTCAACTTAGTGGAGTGAGCAAGAGTATGTTGTCTCAAATAGAAAAATGTGAGGTAAATCCTACTATATCTACTTTAAAGAAAATAACTAATGGACTAAAAATCTCATTTACATCATTGATGGAGAGACAGGAAAGTGATATAGAATTGGTTCAAAAAAGTGATGTAGACCATTTTATTGAAGATAATGGAAAATATATAAGCTATCCAATATTTCCTTTTGATTCCAAAAGAAGATTTGAGATATTTATGATTGAAATAGAAGAGGGTGGAAGTTTAGATTCAAATGCTGAACTTGCAGGGACACAAGAGTTTATCACTGTTTTTAGTGGTGAGATAACTATTAAAATAAATGGAGAAGATTATGTTGTGTGTAGTGGAAATTCTATAAGGTTTAAAGCAGATGTATCACATATATATAGAAATTCAGGTAAGGGGATAGCTAAAATGAGTATGGTAGTATATTATGTGTAAACACCATTATAAATAGAATCAAAATAGTATATTACAAGAGGGTATCTTACTGTATAAATAATATAGTGAAGTAATGTATTTAGAGTGATAAAAAGTAAAGGTATATAATGAAAATATATTTAAATAAGGAGCGTGATTCATATATGAATAATAAAAAAGCTGTTTTCTTCTTTTGTAATGATTTAAATAGAGACCCAGTAGCTAGCAATGTTTTTAATTGTTGCAGGGAAATAATGGATTTAAAACAAACTAATATTATTGTTGATGATAACTTTGTATTGGAATTTACAGATAAAAATAACAATTTATTTCAGTTTGTAAAGACAAAAGATGTAATAAGCCATGACTATAAATATTATCTGCCAATTTTAAATAAGCATTTTAAAAATTTTGATTTCGCAGGAGTTGTAAATTGGCATGAAGGAGAAAATGCTCCAGAGCATATTTTAACAGCTCATACAATTGGAGATGTACCAACAGGAGAGTTTGGAAACTCAAATCCAAAATATTTTAAAAATCTAATTAATGCAATTGAAGATATAAAAAATGAAAACTCACTTGATGAATTTACTACATTAACAGAGGCAACTCATTGGTCTGGAACAACATATGGAGAAGTGTCTAAATTAATTACAGAATATTCTGTACCTATGTTAGACATTGAGATAGGAAGTAGTAGTGACAGTTTTAATAATAAGATAGCAATACAAGTATTAGCAAAAGCACTGGTTAGAGTATTTGATAATGATGAACCTTTAAAAACTCTATTGTGTGTTGGAGGAGTACATTTTGAAAAATCTTTTGCAGATGTTATAAAAAATAAAGAATACAACATATCAATTGGACATGTACTGCCAAATCAGTGGATTGTAAGTGGAATGTATGATGATGAATCTGGATTTGAGAAATTAGAGAAGTGTGTAAATAGTATTGAAGGTGGAATTGATGGTATAGTTTTTCATGATAAATTAAAAGGTACTTATAAAGAGCAATGCCGTAAACTAGGTGAAAAACTTAATGTACCTGTATTTAAACATAAAATATTAAAAAATCCAAAAGATTTGCCTATATGGTAATTATACAATCAATATAATAATAAGTCAGATTAATTTTTAAGTGAGGTCAAAAATGATATTATCTTATTTTGCATTATTAATTAGAGTAGTTCTATTAGCTTTTGAGAGAGTAGTTGTAAGGTTATTAGGTGATGAAGAAGGTGATATTTATAAAAATATAGCTTCATCATTTCTATTTTTCTTTATTGGGGGAGTATGTTTATTGCCATTTAGTATAATGGATAGAGTTAGTGATTGGTCATTTTTAATACCATGTTATATAAGTAGCTTAGTTTATTCAATTGGCTCAGTAGCATATGTGACATCTTTAGCAACTGGTGAAGTTTCACTTGTGACTCCAATAAATAGTTTAAATTCATTGTTTCTATTACTTTTATCAGTTATATTTTTAGGTGAAGGTTTAAGTTTAGCAAAAGTTGCAGGAATCATAGTTATGATTGGTGGAGTGTTCATATTAAAAAAAGTAAGTTCTTTTTTAAAAAATGTATCTGTAATTTTTAACAACTTGCCATGTAGATTAATGTTTTTGTACATATTTTTACAATCAGTAGGGAGAGTGTTGGATAAGGCTTTTTTTGTGCAAGTATCTCCTATACTATATTCGACTATACTTTATTTCTTTGTGGGATTAAATCTATTTGTATTCTTAGCATTTAAAAAGAAGCAAAAAGTAATTTATGAGATTTTTAGGAATAAAAAGGGTCTTTCAATTGTAAGTGGTGCTATTAATGGATATTCTTATTTAGCATTATTAATCGCTTTAAATAATCTAGAACTTAGTATAGCTGAACCATTTTCTCAGGTGTCTATGATAATAACTTTGATACTTGCTCATTTTATATTCAAAGAAAATATAAAAGAAAAGATACCAGGTTCAATTTTAATACTAATTGGCGGATGGCTACTGTTGCTTTAATCATTATATTAAGTAATATAAAAAGAAGTAATCAAGAAGTATGATAATTAAAAGCAGTTTGATAAATAGCCAATACATAGTTAATAAATAGGGAATACAAACATATTTATTTAGATAAATTCGTTTATATTCCCTATTTTGATTATATTGATTTTTATATCTTATAATATGAATCTTACAATCATTAGTTCTTATGTCTAACTCTTAGTGGGATATCAAGTTCTTTTGCTAATTGCTTAGATTCTTCTATTTCTTCTGGAGATATTTCATCTACTACGGAAAAAGCTACATCTTTTATATGTTTTTTGCAATCTCTAGCAAAATCTAACATATAATCAAATGATTTTTCTCCAAACTTTGGTTGTGTAACCCTGTTATAAGCTTCTTTATTTGGAGCATTAAGACTTATTGATACTGCATCTATAACATCTTTTAATAGAATAGCTGTTTTTTTATTGTGTATTAAATCACTTAGACCATTTGTATTTATTCTTGTCTTTATGTTGCTTTTTTCTTTTATAAACTTAGCAACTTCTATTAATTCATTTATTCTCATTAATGGTTCGCCATATCCACAAAATACAATTTCATCGTAATCGTCTAAATTGTATTTGTTGAAAGCTTCTTTTACCTCGTCTATACTTGGTTCATGTTCCAACCATAGACTACCACTATTTGCTACTTCATCTTTTTCATTTCTTATGCAAAAAACACAACTACATGGACATGTATTAGTTATATTTACATAGATACTATTTTCAATTGTATATAAGATATTCATAATTTTCCCTCCATAAATTTAAATTCTTAATTAAAATAACGTCTTTTAAAATCAAGTTTATCGAGTGCTATACCTAAAATTATAAAGACAATAAAACTTCCTATTGGCTGTAATAAACCAAGTAAGCTCATTACAAATGCACTTGTAAAACTTCCAATGATTACTCCTTCAGCAAACATGTATAAGACTAACCCCACTATACCTGCTACAATAGAAGCAACTATATTTCTTTTATTTATTATCTTGTCGCTTTTAGAAGTGAAAAATAATACAAGTATTGGCTTTATGATTATAGTTGGTATTACCCAAATAGCAGCACCTGTAGATAAATCAGCTAGACCAGCACCTATTGCAGAGGCTGCTATAGCATAGTTTGTTGGTAAAATAGTTGCAGCTAGATAAATAAAAGCATCTCCTATATGAACATATCCATTATTTCCACCGACTGGGATATGTAGTATATACGCTATTGTCAAACATATTATGGATGCAAATAACGCAGAAGTAACAATATAGGTCGTTTTTTTAGAAGTAACTTTATTCATTTTTTCCAATATACTCCCTCCCTAGAAATCCAGAACTAACATAATTGTAATGTTTTCTTATACATATATTAATATTAATCATACAATTTTCATAGTTTGTTTGGCGTTTTTTTTGCAAAACACAGATTGTACCCATTCAAATGTATATAAATAGAAAAATATAATAGAGTAATAGTCAAAATAGGATAAGTATAAACATAATATGGAATGTATTAGAGGTAATGAAATGATATAAAAAATAATATAAGAGAGTCCATTGAGTGGACTCTCTTATATTTGGGAAATTAAAGGCTATTTTGTTAGATAATAGCTAATTAATAAAAAAATATATTTATAAAATACTAATTTACTCTATTAGTAGCAGTTCCTGTTTCTATAACTTCTACAGCACTACTTAAACTAGAATAAACTATATTTTCTATCGCTGTACTAGTGAAGAAGCCAAGGTGATGAGTGAATATAACTTGTTCCATAGAAAGAAGTTTGTTTATTTCTGGGTCAGTTAATTCACCTGGATTCATCTTTTTATTTAAGAATAATCCTTCTGTTTCAAATGTATCAAGGGCAGCAGCTCTGATTTTTCCTGATTCTAGTGCTTCTATTAAGTCCCCTGTCTTAATTAAACCACCACGTCCAGTATTTACTATATAAGCTCCATCCTTCATTATAGCTAGAGTATCTTTGTTTATCATATGTTTTGTTCCTTCAAGTAAAGGAGTATGTAATGTTATAAGGTCAGCTTCTTTTAAAAGGTCTTCTAAAGTATCTTTGTAAGTTAATATATCATTTAAATCATTATTTGGATATTGGTCAAATGCAATTACGTTAGCCCCTAAGCCTTTGAATAATCTTGCAGAAGTAGCACCTATTTTTCCAGTACCTATAACACCTACTGTAATAGATCTAACTTCTGTTCCAAGAAGTTCAGCTATCCAACGATAGTCACCTTCACAGACTTTTTTCTTTACTAAAGGAGTTTTTCTTAAAAGGTTCATAGCTTGAGTAACAGCTAATTCAGCTATTGCATTAGGTGAATAAGAAGGAACATTAGTAACAATAAGCCCATTTTCATTAACTAAACCAAAATGTATCATATCCATTCCTGCAGTTCTTGAAGCTATAACTTTAACTCCAGCATCTTTTAAAGTCTCATAAATATAAGGGTTATCTATATAGTTAGTTTGTTGTATAGATATACCATCATATCCTTTAGCTTTAACCACGTTTTCTTCAGTCATGTTTTCAGGATAAATATCCACTTGAACATCCTTATGCTCTTCAGACCATTGTTTTATTACTGGTTCTTCATAATCGCGTGCTCCAAATACTAGTATTTTCATATCAATACCCTCCTGTAATTATTAAATTATATGGTAATCTTTCATTTAGAAATAATATGTAACATATAAGGCTATGTTTTTTATACAAAATTTTTAAGGTTAAAAATTTAGTTTTGAAATTGTTTTCCCTGTCATATTTCGATATTTAGTTATTTTTTATTTAATGTAATAATTGCTTTAAAAATTTATCAAAGAAATTGTTATTTTTTAGATTAAATATTATTAAAAATTTATCTAAGTTTGAAATTAGTTAACTAACTTGCTGATTAATTACAATGATAACATGTGTTTTTGAGTTTAGCAATGAAAACTTTTTTTGAAATGTCAAGCTTTTTCACAAAAAAATATATAAAAAAAACTTTTATATGCATAGAAAGAATAGCAAAATGCAATGGAGAGTTGCATAATGCCACGATTTGGAAAAAATAATTTAATTGCATATTGTTAAAAAACATTCAAATCAAGCGATATTTTGCTTAAATATAAAGTTGGCACGATAAATGCTTAACAATATAGGTGTAAGACAATAAAACAATAAAAAATAATTTTAATAATTTTTAAGTTATTTTAGATAAGATTAGGAACTTTGACATCAAATAGTTAATATCAGAAAAAAGTATTTAAAGTATTTTATGAGTGAGTTAATCGAAATTTTATAATTGATACTATTAAGGAGGAAAACGTTATGCTTTTAGAAGGAGTTAAAGTAGTAGAACTTTCAAGTTTCATCGCAGCACCATGTTGTGCAAAAATGTTAGGTGACTGGGGTGCAGAGGTTATTAAGATTGAACCTATAGAAGGTGATGGAATAAGAGTTATGGGTGGAACATTTAAATCTCCAGCATCAGATGATGAAAACCCTATGTTTGAATTAGAAAATGGAAATAAAAAGGGTGTAAGTATTAATGTAAAATCAAAAGAAGGAGTAGAAATACTACATAAATTATTATCAGAAGCAGATATATTTGTAACTAATGTTAGAGTTCAAGCATTAGAAAAAATGGGAATAGCTTATGACCAAATAAAAGATAAATATCCAGGATTAATATTCTCTCAAATATTAGGATATGGTGAAAAAGGACCTTTAAAAGATAAACCAGGATTTGACTACACTGCATACTTCGCAAGAGGAGGAGTTAGCCAATCTGTTATGGAAAAAGGAACATCTCCAGCAAATACAGCAGCAGGATTTGGTGACCATTATGCAGGTCTAGCATTAGCAGCAGGAAGTTTAGCAGCATTACATAAAAAAGGTCAAACTGGTAAAGGTGAAAGAGTAACAGTAAGTCTTTTCCATACTGCTATATATGGAATGGGAACAATGATAACAACAGCACAATACGGAAATGAAATGCCTTTATCAAGAGAAAATCCAAACAGTCCATTAATGACTACATATAAATGTAAAGATGGAAGATGGATTCAATTAGCTTTAATACAATACAATAAGTGGTTAGGTAAATTCTGTAAGGTTATAAATAGAGAATATATATTAGAAGATGATAGATACAATAACATAGATTCAATGGTTAATCATGTTGAAGGTTTAGTTAAGATAGTTGGAGAAGCTATGTTAGAAAAAACATTAGACGAGTGGTCAGCTTTATTAGAAGAAGCAGACTTACCATTTGAAAAAATCCAAAGCTGTGAAGATTTATTAGACGACGAACAAGCTTGGGCAAATGACTTCTTATTTAAGAAAGAATATGATAGCGGAAATACAGGTGTCTTAGTTAATACTCCAGTTATGTTTAGAAATGAAGGAATTAAAGATTATAC
The DNA here is from genome assembly GCF_056688945.1 of Clostridioides sp. LIBA-7602. Taxonomy (NCBI): domain Bacteria; kingdom Bacillati; phylum Bacillota; class Clostridia; order Peptostreptococcales; family Peptostreptococcaceae; genus Clostridioides; species Clostridioides sp. LIBA-7602. The sequence goes on from NZ_CP196991.1 coordinate 439,572, forward strand.
ACCAGCACCAAAAGTAGGTCAACATACTGTAGAAGTATTAAAATCTTTAGGCTATGATGAAGAAAAAATAAACAGCTTCAAAGATAGTAAAGTTGTAAGATACTAATTAGTAATTCTAGATTTAATAAAAGGAGAATGCTAAAGATGTACACAATGGGATTAGATATAGGTTCAACTGCATCAAAGGGAGTAATTTTAAAAGATGGAGAAGATATTGTAGCTTATGAGACAATATCTTCTGGTACTGGGACTACTGGACCATCAAGAGTTTTAGAAAAATTATATGGCAAGACTGGTCTTGCAAGAGAAGATATTGAAAAAGTGGTAGTTACAGGATATGGAAGAATGAATTATTCAGATGCTGATAAGCAAATAAGTGAATTAAGCTGTCATGCCAGGGGAGTAAACTTCATAATTCCAGAGACAAGAACCATTATTGACATAGGTGGTCAAGATGCAAAGGTATTAAAGTTAGATAATAATGGAAGACTACTAAACTTTCTTATGAATGACAAGTGTGCTGCAGGTACAGGAAGATTTTTAGATGTAATGGCAAAGATAATAGAGGTTGATGTATCTGAACTCGGAAGTATATCTATGAATTCTCAAAATGAAGTATCAATAAGCAGTACATGTACAGTATTTGCAGAGTCTGAGGTTATATCACATTTATCTGAAAATGCAAAAATTGAAGATATAGTGGCAGGTATTCATACTTCAGTAGCAAAGAGAGTTTCTAGCCTAGTAAAAAGAATAGGAGTACAAAGAAATGTAGTTATGGTTGGTGGAGTTGCTAGAAATAGTGGCATCGTAAGAGCCATGGCAAGAGAAATCAACACAGAAATTATTGTACCTGATATACCTCAATTAACGGGTGCTTTAGGAGCAGCGTTATACGCTTTTGATGAAGCAAAAACATCACAAAAAGAAGTGAAAAATATATAAAAAGAGGGATGAAAATGTCTGAAAAAAAAGAAGCTAGAGTAGTAATAAATGATTTATTAGCTGAACAATATGCAAATGCATTTAAAGCTAAAGAAGAAGGAAGACCTGTAGGTTGGTCAACATCAGTATTTCCTCAAGAATTAGCAGAAGTATTTGACTTAAACGTATTATATCCAGAAAATCAAGCAGCTGGGGTAGCGGCTAAAAAAGGTTCTTTAGAGTTATGTGAAATGGCTGAATCTAAAGGATATTCTATCGACCTATGTGCATATGCAAGAACAAATTTTGGTCTTTTAGAAAATGGAGGCTGTGAAGCTTTAGATATGCCAGCTCCAGATTTCCTACTTTGCTGTAACAATATATGTAACCAAGTTATAAAATGGTATGAAAATATTTCAAGAGAATTAGATATACCTCTAATAATGATTGATACAACTTTCAATAATGAAGATGAAGTTACTCAATCAAGAATTGACTATATAAAAGCTCAATTTGAAGAAGCTATAAAGCAATTAGAAATTATATCAGGGAAGAAATTTGACCCTAAGAAGTTTGAAGAAGTAATGAAAATATCAGCTGAAAACGGAAGACTATGGAAATACTCTATGAGTTTACCAGCAGATTCTTCACCTTCACCAATGAATGGATTTGACTTATTTACTTACATGGCTGTAATAGTTTGTGCTAGAGGTAAAAAAGAAACTACAGAAGCATTTAAATTACTTATAGAAGAATTAGAGGACAACATGAAAACTGGTAAATCTTCTTTCAGAGGAGAAGAAAAATACAGAATAATGATGGAAGGTATACCTTGTTGGCCATATATAGGATACAAAATGAAAACATTAGCTAAATTTGGAGTTAACATGACAGGTAGTGTTTACCCACATGCTTGGGCATTACAATATGAAGTTAATGATTTAGATGGAATGGCAGTAGCATACAGTACTATGTTTAACAACGTAAACTTAGACCGTATGACAAAATATAGAGTTGATTCTTTAGTAGATGGTAAATGTGATGGAGCATTCTATCATATGAACAGAAGCTGTAAACTTATGAGTTTAATACAATATGAAATGCAAAGAAGAGCAGCTGAAGAAACTGGATTACCATATGCTGGATTTGATGGTGATCAAGCAGACCCTAGAGCTTTTACTAATGCTCAGTTTGAAACAAGAATTCAAGGTTTAGTTGAAGTAATGGAAGAAAGAAAAAAACTTAATAGAGGTGAGATATAATGGAAGCTATTTTATCTAAAATGAAAGAAGTAGTTGAAAATCCAAATGCGGCTGTAAAAAGATATAAAAGTGAAACTGGTAAAAAAGCTATAGGTTGTTTCCCAGTTTACTGCCCAGAAGAGATTATACATGCAGCTGGAATGCTTCCAGTTGGTATATGGGGAGGACAAACAGAATTAGATTTAGCTAAACAATATTTCCCTGCATTTGCATGTTCAATAATGCAATCATGTTTAGAATATGGATTAAAAGGTGCTTATGATGAATTATCTGGAGTTATTATACCAGGTATGTGTGATACACTAATTTGTCTAGGACAAAACTGGAAATCAGCAGTACCTCATATAAAATATATATCATTAGTACACCCACAAAATAGAAAACTTGAAGCTGGTGTAAAATACCTAATCAGTGAGTACAAAGGTGTGAAAAGAGAGCTTGAAGAAATATGTGGTTATGAAATAGAAGAAGCAAAAATTCATGAAAGTATAGAAGTTTACAATGAACATAGAAAAACTATGAGAGACTTTGTTGAAGTAGCTTATAAACATTCTAATACTATAAAACCATCAGTAAGAAGCTTAGTAATCAAAAGTGGATTCTTTATGAGAAAAGAAGAGCACACTGAATTAGTAAAAGAATTAATAGCAAAATTAAATGCTATGCCAGAAGAAGTCTGTTCTGGAAAGAAAGTTTTATTAACAGGTATAGTAGCTGATTCTAAAGATATATTAGATATTTTAGAAGACAACAATATATCAGTTGTAGCAGATGATTTAGCTCAGGAAACAAGACAATTCAGAACAGATGTACCAGCAGGTGATGATGCGTTAGAAAGATTAGCAAGACAATGGTCAAATATAGAAGGATGTTCATTAGCTTATGACCCTAAGAAAAAACGTGGGTCACTTATAGTAGATGAAGTTAAAAAGAAAGATATAGATGGTGTTATCTTCTGTATGATGAAATTCTGTGACCCAGAAGAATACGATTATCCTTTAGTTAGAAAAGATATAGAAGATAGTGGAATACCTACTTTATATGTTGAAATTGACCAACAAACTCAGAATAATGAACAAGCCAGAACTCGTATTCAAACTTTTGCTGAGATGATGAGTTTAGCGTAAGTTCATTAAAATAAATTTACTATAAAATGTGAAAATTGGAGGAAGCTATGTTATATAACAAAGAACAAGAACTTTTAAGAAAAGCAGTAAGAGATTTTGTTAGTAAAGAATTAGACACTTTGCCAGCAGAAATGGATAAAACAGGTGTAATGCCTAAGGAATTAATCAAAAAATTAGCTGAAACAAAATTTATAAGCAGTAATATTCCAGAAGAGTATGGTGGTGGGGGAGCAGGATATGTTTCTTATGCTATCATAATGGAAGAAATAGCTAGAAGATGTGCATCAACAGCTACTTTCGTTACAGCAGGTTCTTCTCTTGCTACATTACCAATACTTTACAATGGTACTGAAGAGCAAAAACAAAAATACTTAAAAGGTTTAGCAACAGGTGAATTAATAGGAGCATTTGGTTTAACTGAGCCAGGAGCTGGTTCTGATGCTGGTGGGCAACAAACAACAGCAGAATTAGTTGGAGACCACTATATATTAAATGGTAGAAAAACTTTCATAACTAATGGACCATTCTGCGACATAGCTATAGTAATAGCAGTTACAGATAGAAGTAAAGGTCTTAGAGGTACATCAGCATTTATAGTAGAAAGTAAATGGGATGGTTTCTCAACAGGAGCTCATGAAGATAAAATGGGTATAAGAGGAACTGAAACTTCTGACTTAATATTTGAAAATGTTAAAGTTCCAAAAGAAAACCTTATAGGAAAAGAAGGTAATGGATTTAAAATAGCAATGGGTACTTTAGAAGTAGGTAGAATAGGTGTTGCTGCCTTAGCTCTAGGAATTGCTCAAGGTGCTTTAGATGAAGCTGTTAAATATACAAAACAAAGAGTTCAATTTGGTAAGCCTATCGCTAAATTCCAAAACACTCAATTTACTATAGCTGATATGGAAACAAAAGTTTGTGCAGCTAGAGGATTAGTTTATGATGCAGCACAAAAGAGAGATGCAGGAATGAGAGTTGCTCAAGAATCTGCAATGGCTAAATACTATGCAGCAGAAGTTGCAAATGAAGTTGCTTATAAAGCATTACAACTTCACGGTGGATATGGATTCATAAAAGATTATGAAATCGAAAGAATGTACAGAGACGCTAGAATCGTATCAATATACGAAGGTACATCAGAAGTTCAAAAAATGGTAATTTCATCAAACGTATTAAAATAATAAATAATCTAATGAAATTGGAGGTATAGACTTTGAAAATATTAGTTTGCGTAAAACAAGTTCCAGATACTAACGAAGTAAGAATAAATAAAGAAACAGGTACTCTTATAAGAGATGGGGTTCCAAGTATATTAAATCCAGATGATGCTAACGCATTAGAGGAAGCTTTAAAAATTAAAGATGAGCATGATGATGTAACTATAACAGTTATAACAATGGGACCTCCTCAAGCTGACTTTATGCTAAGAGAGTGTTTAGCTATGGGTGCTGATGATGCAATATTATTAAGTGATAGAGCATTTGGAGGAGCTGATACTTGGGCTACATCAAATACTATTGCAGCAGGGATAGCTAAAGTAGGAGACTATGACATAATATTTGCAGGAAGACAAGCAATAGATGGAGATACTGCACAAGTTGGACCACAAATTGCAGAAAAATTAGACATTCCTCAAGTTACATATGTACAAGACTTCAAAATAGAAGGAAAAGACATAATAGTTCAAAGACAATTAGAAGATGGATATGAATTAATAAAAGTAAGTACACCTGTACTTTTAACAGCAGTAAAAGAGTTAAATGCACCTAGATACATGTCTGTTGATAAAATAGTAAAAGCATATAAACATGATGTAAAAGTTTGGACAATTGATGATTTAGATGTAAATAAAGAAGAGGTTGGTTTAAAAGCATCACCAACTAAAGTATTTAGATCATTTACTCCTGACCCAAGAGGAAAAGGAGAAATCTTAGAAGGTAAAGCTGATGAAATAGCTAACAAAATAATAATCGGTCTAAAACAAAAGCACATTATATAAGTTGGAGGAGTACAAACTATGAATGATATAAAAGATTTAAGTTCTTATAAAAACGTATGGATATTTGCAGAACAAAGAGAAGGAAAAATAGCTCCAGTAGTTATCGAATTATTAGGAGAAGGAAGAAAATTAGCTACAGAAGTAGATGCTGAGCTTTGTGCAGTATTATTAGGAAAAGATGTTGATGGATTAGCTAAAGAGTTAATCACTTTTGGAGCAGATAAAGTTTATGTTGCAGATGATGCTCTTTTAGAAAAATATACAACTGATGCATATACAAAAGTAATAAAAGATGCAATAGATGAAATAAAACCAGAAATAATGCTTTTCGGAGCAACTCATATAGGTAGAGATTTAGCACCTAGAATAGCTTCAAGAGTTGGAACTGGATTAACAGCTGACTGTACTAAGTTAGAAATAGACCCAGAAGATAAGAAAATAAAACAAACTCGTCCAGCATTTGGTGGAAACATAATGGCTACAATCATATGTCCAAACCATAGACCTCAAATGTCTACAGTTAGACCTGGTGTTATGGATAAAGCTGAACAAGACGAAACAAGAACTGGTGAAGTTATAGCATTAGACTATAAAATAACTCAAGATGATATAAGAACTACTGTTTTAGAAACAGTTAAAACTAAAAAAGATTTAGTATCTCTTACAGATGCAAATGTTATAGTATCAGGTGGTTTAGGATTAGGTGGACCAGAAGGATTTGAAATGCTTAAGAAATTAGCTGACAAATTAGGTGGAGTAGTTGGTTCTTCTCGTGCAGCTGTAGATGCTGGATGGATAGACCATTCTCACCAAGTAGGTCAAACAGGAACTACTGTTAAACCAAACCTATACATAGCTTGTGGTATATCAGGAGCAATACAACATTTAGCAGGTATGCAATCATCAGATTTCATAATTGCTATAAACAAAAACCCAGCAGCTCCAATTTTAGAAATCGCTGATTATGGAGTAGTTGGAGATTTACATGAAATAGTACCAATGCTTATAGATAAATTAGATAGCGTTGATGATTTATTAGAAGCTATAAAAGCTTAATAGACACAAATTATATAAATATTACTGATTGAATAAGTCTTATTAGTTAGTAACATAATTATTAACCCTTTGATAAGTTATTGCTAGTGTGTATTTGTCAGTTATTAAAAAGTCTGTTTGAATAAAATTTTATAATACAAGATAATTTGGATAATCCTTATATGTGTATTGCTTACAAAATGTGAGTTATATTCTATAAGGATTATCTTTGTTTTTTAAAATAAATCTTAAATTTAATTAAATTGTACTAAATAGACAAATAATTACTAAATGTGTGATAAAATACAATTAAAAGCAAAATGAAATTTTTAACAAACTATAATCATTAAAATTATATCTTAGTTACATTTTAATGAAGAAAGCTATTTAAAAAGACAAATATTACAAGGAGTTGGTTGTATGTGCTAATGGTATTTATTGTAAGCAAACAATAAATTTTGTATGTAGTTCAATAAATTACTTAATGAAAGGTGCGAATATTAATGGATAATAACTTAATAGGGCTTATAGAACATGTAGAAAATCCAGCTATTTTATGTAAGGAATCAGGCGAAATAATATATTGTAATCATCTAATAGATAGTATTTTTAGTTTTCTAGATATAAAAAAGCCTAAAAATATAAATGAATTAGATTCTAACTTTGACAAAAAAGAAATTCTGACAGAGAGTAAAAAGAAAATAGCTTTCAGAGAATTAAGAATGACTGCACATATATACAATATGAAAGATAATAATAATGAAAATACTATAGTTTATTTATTTGAGAAATCTGTAATATCGGATAAAGTAGTTGAGGATATAATAGAACATATAGATGAAGTTGTCGTTGTATTTAACAAAGATGGGGTAATTGAAAAGATGAATAATGTTAGTGATGAGATATTACCTTTTAAAAGAACTGAAGTACTTGGTAGAAATATAACAGACCTTGTAAGACAAGGATTAGTAGAAGAACCAATAATATTAAATATGCTCAAAGTGAAGAAAAAGATTTATAGAAATATCGTTTATCCTGATGGAAAACTTATTGCCTATACAGCAGTTCCAAGATGGGACTCTAAAGGAAAACTTACAGGAGGAGTACTTACAGGAAGAGATATTTCAAGGGTCATTAAGCTTGAATCTCAGATAAGATATAGTGATATGTCAGAGGATACAGAGTATATAAGTCAAAGTAAGATTATGGACAACATAAAAAAAGTTGTAAAGAGAGCTGCAGCGTCAGATTCTTCTATATTTATAAATGGAGAATCAGGTGTAGGAAAAGAAATAATAGCAAGAACGATATATAAGTATAGTTCGAGAAGGGAAAAGCCTTTTATTGCAATAAACTGTGGAGCTATACCAAATGAACTATTAGAATCAGAGTTTTTTGGATATGAAGAAGGTTCTTTTACTGGAGCTAAGAAAAAAGGTAAAAAGGGACTTTTTGAAGAGGCAAATGGTGGAACTATCTTTTTGGATGAGATAGGTGAGTTACCAATGCAGATGCAAAAAAAATTACTTAGAGTTATACAAGAAAATACGATTACTAGAATAGGTGGTAGCAAACCTATAAAGATAGATGTTAGGTACATAAGTGCTACTAATATTTCTCATGAAGACCTTAGAAACAACCTTAAATTTAGACAAGATTTGTACTATAGATTGAGTGTTATCCCAGTAAAAATACCACCACTTAGAGAGAGAAAAGAAGATATAGTACCATTAGTAAATTATTTCTTAAAACTTTACAATGAAAAGTATAATAGAGAAGTAGAAGTTTCACCTAAGGTTATTGAATTATTGGAAGAATATTCTTGGCCAGGTAACATAAGAGAATTGAAAAATATCATTGAAAGATTCGTAGTTTTATCAGCTAAAAATATAATTGGAGAAGATGAATTTAATATGCTTATAAACCTAGATATGATTGATAATGAAACAGATGATTTATCACCAATAGTGGTAAATGGAATTATGAATCTTAATGATGCATATAAAATAGTAGACCAGATGATGATAAGTAAAGCTATAAATAAGTATGGTTCAATAACAAAGGCTGCTGAAGTTATAGGTATATATCCTTCTACCATTCATAGAAAGATAAAGAGTGGACACATTCATGTGTAGTTATTAGTTTAGTAAGGTAATTAGAATTGATAAGATATAACTTATTAGGAAAATGTACATAGATTTATGTAAATATATTTTTTATTATTAAATATTGCTGGAAGTTTTGATTCCAGTAATATTTTTTTGTTTTTTGGTAGAAGTACTGTAGATGTTGTACTCATCTGACTTGTTCCAGTCTTCTAAAAAAGTAAGAATCTACTAGACTGAATAATACATTTATAATTACACCAATCGTAGTAAGGAGTCTTATTGCTAAAAGTGTTTTTTGTATTAGCACATAAACATTCAATAAACATTTTTATAGTATTCTTAAGAAAATAATAAAAAGGAGATAATAATTATGAAAAAACAATTTATGGTTTTAGGATTAACAGGATTGATTGGTTTAGGTGGATTTGGTTTGCTTACAAATAAATCATTTGCAGATACTTCTAATAAGGTAAAAACAAGTGTGGAAGAAATATCTAAAGGACTTAAAGATGGTACTATATTTAAGGATACTGTGAAAGAAGATAATAAAAATGGAGATAAAAAAGAAGGTACTGATAAGTATGAAATAACTACTGAAGAGAATGAAGATGCAAATACAGGAAAAGGTACTGGTGAAAATAAAATCACTATAGATAATGAAAAAACATCTGATAAAGCCCCTACTAAATTAAGTTCAGAAGAAATATCTAAAGGACTTGAAGATGGTACTATCATTAAAGATAAAGTAGAAAAATAATATATCTTTGTTTATATAAAAAGATATATGCAACTTAAAAGAGATGGCTTAGAAGTAAATTTAATTACTATAAGTCATCTCTTTTCTTTTATAAATATTTAAAAGTTATATTAGTTTATAGAGTTAGCAGAACCTAAAACATCATCTATTTTGCTTTCAACTACAGCTTGTATAGCATCTCTACCAGCACCAATGTATTTTCTTGGGTCAAATTCTTTTGGATTTTCAGCTAAGAATTTTCTGATAGCAGCAGTCATAGCTAGTCTTAAGTCAGTATCCATGTTTATTTTACAAACAGCCATAGAAGATGCTTTTCTTAACATTTCTACAGGTACACCTTTAGCTCCAGCTATATTTCCACCAAATTCATTACATGTAGCAACTGCATTTTGGTCAACAGCAGATGCACCATGAAGAACTATTGGGAAGCCTGGTAACTTGCTTTGGATTTCTTCTAGTATATCAAATCTTAATTTAGCTTCTCCTTTGAATTTGAAAGCACCATGAGAAGTTCCTATAGCTATTGCTAATGAATCAACTCCTGTTCTTTCAACAAACTCAACTGCCTCAGCTGGTTGAGTATATTTGTGAACATCAGAAGTAACATCATCTTCTGTTCCAGCTAAAACACCAAGTTCTGCTTCAACAACAACACCTTTAGAGTGTGCATATTCAACAGCTTCTTTAGTTATTTTAACATTTTCTTCAAAGTCAAAATGAGAACCATCTATCATAACTGAAGAGAAACCAGCATCAATACAAGTTTTAATAGCATCCATATTTGGACCATGGTCTAAATGAAGAGCTACGTCTACACCTATTTCATCAGAAGCAACTTTAACCATTTCAACTAATGTATGAGGTCCAGCATATTTAACAGCTGACATAGAAGCTTGTATCATAACATAAGAGTTTTTAGCTTTAGCAGCTTTTAAAACACCTTGTAATTGTTCTAAGTCACTTATGTTAAATGCACCTATAGCAAATCCACCTTCGTAAGCTTTTTTAAACATTTCTTTTGTAGTAATTAATGCCATTTTAAAACTCCTCCTATTAACTTTTAAAATTTACCCATCACTTATATTATAACGTTAAATCAAAAAAAGTATATAGTAAATTGTAATAACTATAAATTACAAGTATAATGTTAAATATAAGATAATAGGATTAGGTAAAATAAGAAAGAATATAAGCATTTTAAGAAGAATTAAGATAAAGGAGACTTAACCATGCCACAGATAAAAATAAGAGGAATTCATGAGAATGATATATGCAAAATAAGTGAAAAAATGATAGATGATTTAGTTGAAGCTGTAAAATGTCCAAGGGATTATTTTGAGATAGAATGTATAAAGTCAGTTGCAATAAGGGATGGCAAAATAGCAGATGTATATCCTTTTGTTGAAGTAGCTTGGTTTGATAGAGGACAAGAAGTACAAGATATAGTAGCAAGAATAATAACTGATAGTATAAGAAATAATTTAGATGTAGAAAGTATGGATTTAGCATTTACAGTATTTGAAAAAGAAAAATATTATGAGAATGGAGAACATTTTTAATGGCTAAAAAGCAACGTATAGATAAGATTCTTTCAAACTTAGGTTATGGAAGTAGAAGTGAAATAAAGAAATATTGTAAGCAGGGGTCTGTAGTAGTAAATGGAAGTGAAGTTTCAAATCCAGGAACTCAAGTAGACACTGAAAATGATGAGATATTATTTAATGGAGAAGAAGTTGTATATAGAGAATATATATATTTAATGATGAATAAGCCAGATGGATATATATCGGCAACTACTGATAAATACGACCCAACAGTTTTAGATTTAATTGATATATCATACTTAGCTTTCGAGCCATTTCCTGTTGGCAGACTAGATAAAGACACAGAGGGATTATTGGTTTTAACTAATGATGGGAAGCTTTCTCATAGGGTTTTATCTCCTAAGAAGCATGTGCCTAAGACTTATTATGCAAAAATTGACGGAGTAGTTACTGAAGAAGATGTAGAAGCTTTTGTAGAAGGTGTAGTGCTTGATGATGGATATAAAACTATGCCATCTCAGTTAAATATATTAAAGAGCGATGATGAATCAGAGATAGAACTTACAATACATGAAGGTAAGTTTCACCAAGTAAAAAGAATGTTTGAAAGTGTGGGTAAAAAAGTAGTATACTTAAAAAGATTGTCTATGGGTAATTTGAAATTGGATGAGAGCCTAGAATTAGGTGAGTATAGAGAGTTAACAGATGAAGAAGTAAAGATGATTGAAGAAAGATAATATAATAAATTGGAGGAAGGTTTGTGAAGAAAAAGGATATTGTAGAATTTGAAATAGATAAAATGGAATTTGGTGGTACATCATTAGGCCAAATTGGAGACAGAGTTATTCACATGAAGGGTGGAATAAGTGGTCAAAAGGTAAGAGCTGGTGTTAAAAAAGTTAGAAGTAAGAAAGCCGAAGTTAAGATGATAGAATTATTAGAGTACTCACCACTTGAAACTGAAGAAGCTTGCAAGCATTTTAGAGAGTGTGGAGGATGTACATTACTATCAGTACCATATGAGAAGCAATTGGAAATAAAAGAAAAGCAAGTTATGGATTTATTCTTAAAGCAAGATTTATTTGGATTTCAATTTTTAGGGATAGAAGGAAGTCCAGAAAACAAATATTATAGAAATAAGATGGAGTATACTTTTGGAGATGAAGTAAAAAATGGACCTTTGACATTAGGGCTTCATAAAAAAGGAAAGCATATAGATATACAAACTGTTGAGGAGTGTATGTTAGTTGATAAAGACTTCTCAAAGATATTAGTTTCTAGTGTAGAGTTTTTTAATAAAAAAGAGCTTCCTTATTATAGAACAATGAATCATAAAGGATATTTGAGACATCTTGTGGTTAGAAAAGGGATTCATACTAATGAGATTATGGTTAATATAGTAACTTCTTCTCAAGAAGATTTTGACATGAACGAATTTAAAGAGATGCTTTTAGGGATTGATTTCAAAGCTGAGTTAGTAGGGATACTTCATACTATTAACGATGGTTTAGCAGATGCAGTCCAATGTGATGAGTTAAGAGTATTGTATGGAAGAGATTATATACAAGAAGAAATTTTAGGTCTTAAATTTAAGATTTCTCCATTCTCATTTTTCCAAACTAATACTAAGGGAGCCGAGGTTCTTTATAGTATCGCTAGAGATTTTATTGGAGATTACAATGACAAGGTTGTGTTTGACTTGTATAGTGGGACTGGGTCTATTGGACAGGTTATGGCTGGTGCAGCTAAGAAGGTGTATGGTATTGAGATAGTCGAGGAAGCTGTTGTTGCGGCTAATGAGAATGCTAAGTTGAATGGGCTTACTAATTGTGAGTTTATTGCTGGAGATGTGGCGAAGGTTGTTAAGGATTTGAAGGACAAGCCTGATTTGATTATTGTTGACCCTCCTAGACCAGGTATTCATAAGGATGCTATTAGGGATATTTGTGGATTTGGCGCTAAGGAGATTGTTTATATTTCTTGTAATCCGAAGTCTTTGGTTGTTGATTTGGTTGATTTTAAGGGATATGGTTATGAGATTAAGATGGTTAAGTGTATGGATATGTTCCCGAATACGCCTCATTGCGAGACTGTAGTTAAACTTATTAGAGAATAGCAGGGTTCTAGCTATTTGTATGATACTATAAAGGTGAATTTGCCACCGATTTGCCACCGTAATTATTTTTCGGTGGCAAATTTACTATACAATGCTTTCAAAAATATTTACTGTTTGGTTTCTCATGTTGTTAGTTACATGTGAATATGTATCCATAGTTGTTGACATTTTAGCATGCCCTAATCTATGTTGTATATATTTTATATTAGCACCATTTTCTAATAACATCGTAGCATGTGTATGTCTTAAACTATGAAAATTAAAATCTATACTAAGATCATAATTAACAACTCTACCTAAATATTTTAAACTATTTGTTGTTACATATTCACCCATTTCTTTTGTGCATATAAAGTTAGAGTTTATATACCATTCACCAAATTTTAATTTCATTTCTTTTTGCAACTTCTTATGTTCCCTTAAAACTTTTGTTAATGTATCACTGATATTTATTTTTCTGTAAGAGCTTTCTGTTTTAGGTGTGCCTAATTCAAAACCTTCTTTTCCTTTGCTTATCAAAGTATGTCTAACGTGTATAATTTTGTTTTCTAAGTATATATCATCCCATTGTAAAGCAGTTAGGATGCTGATTTGCAAAATAGCTATGGAGTAATGGAAGAAGACCAGTTATTAAAAACAATGCTTACAGTAGGAGAGTATGTAAATTATATAGTAAAAGTAAATGAAGTTAATGGATTTGATACATCTTTTGAAGATAAAGTAGAAGAAGCAAAAAACTAATTCGAGGTGGTGGATTTGATGATAGCTTTACTCATTATTGTATCCAAAAATTAAAGTGGAAACCTAGTGAATATATGAATTTAGAAGTTAATGAGAGAGCATTAGCAGCCACCTCATTACTTGTTAAGATAGAAGATGAAGAAGAAGCAATGAAAGAAGCTGAAAGAGAGAAAAAGAGAGGTAGGAGAAGATAGAACTTAAAGCTAAAGATTAAATTGGTATAGTCACATTACTAATATATGAAAATGTTACAATTTTGGAAATAGATGGATATATGTTGTATAGTAGAATGTATTATGCGACAAAATGGTGGAACAATGGACACCAACCGATACAAAATATTGCCTATAATATTTTTTATAGTCAATAAAAAGATGAAATTTTTTATACATAATAATGATGAATATAACTGGATGAATAAATTTAATTATAAAATGTTGTATATAGTAAGCACTTACAAACATGTAGGCGGGTACTTTTTCATTTCTCCAAATAACATTACCTACTTCATCAATAATTATATATTATATATACTAGCAATAAAAAAAGACCCTAAAAGAGTCTTTCCCGAAAAATCTATATATTATAATATAGTTATATTTTCTGCTTGAGGACCTCTAGCACCTTTAACTATATCAAAGCTTACTTGTTGACCTTCTTCTAATGACTTAAATCCTGAAGTTTGTATAGCTGAGAAATGAGCAAATACATCATCTCCACCTTCTATTGATATAAATCCAAATCCTTTTTCATTATTAAACCATTTCACTATTCCATTATTCATTAAAAATACTCCTATTAACCTGTATCAAGATATACTTGATTTAATTGTGCATTAACACAAATATTATTATATCACAGAGTAATAGAAATGTCTACTTAATTGTATTTTTTAGTTAACATTTCTGCTTATTCTTAATATTGAAAATATATTTAAGACCTTTGTATTACTATAGATTAATACGAATATAGATAAAGCTAAAAAGGATTTTCTATAAAACAAAATCTATTTAATTATACTTACTAATACTATCACTTGATGTGAATAAGATTCTAATAGATGATTCTATACTATAGTATCATCTAAGTGCATATCTATAAAATTATAATAATCATATTAAATATCAGTATAAGCAGTTAATATATGTGTACATCGATACAATTTATTTTTAAATATATATTATTACACACCTAAAAAACTTTCACAAAAACAAAAAAGTATATGTTTTTGATAACTTGCTAATATAACTTATAACTCATTTTACAAGTCTTAGTCCATGTATATTTACGCTACTAAAGTTCTCTAGTTTTACTGATTTAGTTTTATGCTACAATTAAAACAATATAATATAACTAGTTATTACTCAACATGTATGTTTGAAAACTGAATAAGTTTATAGATATGAAATAATATTTTTTATATTAAAAAAAACTAAAAAAGTAGAATGTGTGGTAAATTTCACCTGTAGTTTTTGTCTTAAAAAGCTCCTATTATCAGTTTAAGTTAGACTGAATTAGGGAGCGATATGAGATGGAAGAAGAGTTTAGAAATTTAAAAGATGATGAATAAAATGGTGGCAAATTATGTTTTACCACCTATTTAAAATAATTTGTTTTTTATTAAAAAATTTAATATAGTATGATATAGTGCAGTAGTTTCAATAAATCTGGTGTCGTAAATGTTAGAGGGATGTAATACATTCTTGAGTGCCCATAGTAGTTTTAATTCAGATATTTTCTCTTAAGTGTCCATCTAAATACAACATTTCTAGCAGGAAAGCAGCAAGAGAAAATATTTAAAAATAAGAATTTTTATTATGGCAGATTGGATTTTCTATATTCAGCAGGTGTTTGCCCTAAATATTTCTTAAATACTTTACAGAAATATCCAACACTCTCAAACCCTATACTTGACGAAATAAAAGTGATAGTATCTGTTGTAGTAAGTAACATATCCTTAGCACGTTCCAAACGGTATTTATTCAAATAATTGATAGGTGTAGTTTGAATACTTGCCTGAAAACAACGTAAAGATTCATTTTTGCTTATATTGGCAGCATGGGCAATTTTATCCAACGTTAGAGATGTCATATATTGTTCGTGTATATACTGTAGCATTTTTTGCATCCGAGCTTGACGAAGAAAATTGGATGAATTTCTTTGGATTGAAAGCTGGTCTTTTATCGTGACAAAAAGTTTTTCCCACAATAAAACAACATCTCTAAATATTCTAAGTTCCCATAAGGAATCTTTTTGCTGCGCTTGCTGGCGAATCGAATTTAATGTTTGCAATAATCCTGTATGTGCTGGATTATTTTTTTGCAAAAAATAATATTTACAGTCAGAAGTCAGTACAGGAGAAATGTATTTATTATATATGGAAGTTGATGAGGGAGCTACAAATTCAGGTGCAAACAAAATAGAAATCATCTGCCCATTTGCAGTTGTCTCAAAACGATGGATAATTCCATTATTTATGAATAAGCCATCGCCACCTTCCATTAGAAGGCTTGTATTTCCAATTTGACAAACAACAGGTCCTAATAAAACATAAACAAATTCAAAATCATTATGCCAATGCCATTCTACGCATTGGTTTTTATATTTTTCAATTTCATCAAAGTAATACTCAAAGCGAAATTCAGATGTGCCAGATTGTGTAGTTGATTTGAGCGTATCGTCTGTTGTAATTTCAAAAATCTGCATGATGTTTTTGTGTCCTTTCTTTTATTTTGGTGATATTTTACCATAAATAGGTGGTATTTTGCAACAATTACATGATTTAATATGTGATAATATACAATATTGAGGGAAATAAATAGTTGCTAGAGAGAAGAATGAGATTTTTATTTAGAATTTAGTTAAAGGTCACAAGGAGGAAAAAATGAAAAAATTATTACTTTTGCTACCAATATTATCTGGTGTTTTGTGGGGGTCAGTTGGTATATTTGTGAGGCGGTTGAACACATATGGAATGGATAGCTATACCGTGTTATCATCAAGGACGCTTGTAGCAGTATTTATATTACTTATTGGTATACTGATTTATGATAAATCATTGCTTAAAATCAGAGTAAAAGATATATGGGTGTTTCTTGGTGGAGGATTACTCGGAATGCTTGGATTAAATTTCTGTTATAACGAATCTATCAATCGCCTAACCTTATCCCTTGCAGCAGTTTTACTCAGTTTATTCCCTATATTTGTTATGTTTATGGCGGCTGTTCTCTTTAAAGAAAAAATCACATTAAAGAAATTTGGATGTATGTGTTTAGCAATTGTGGGGTGTACACTATCAAGTGGAATTTTGGAAAACAATTCTGCAATAAAATGGTCAATGGTAGGAATTTTTATAGGTGTATTATCTGCATTCTTTTATGCGATGTACAGTGTATTTTCAAAAATAGGGATGGAAAAGGGATATAACGTATTTACGATTACGTTCTATAGTTTGTTAATCAATACGATTGTATTACTGCCTTTTACAAATTGGGCAACAGTAGGTGGTTTTATAGACATAGCTCCAGTGGAAAATATTATATTTTTAGCGATGCACTCTGTATGTACTTCTGTACTACCTTATGTTCTATATACAATTGCACTCACTTTTATCGAAACAGTGAAAGCATCCATTTTGGTTGCTGGAGGAGAGCCAATAGCTGCTATGATATTTGGGATAATGTTTTTCTCGGAAAATTCTACAGCTTTGTCAGTCTTTGGGCTGGCTGTTACCATTACTGCACTTATTTTATTATGCAGACCATCTAAAGAAACTATGAAAAATGTTTAGAAAGGACGTGTACTATGGAGTATAACTTTGATGAGATTATAAATAGGAATAATACATTTTCAATGAAATGGAGTGGTGTAAAAGATAAAAATAGCATTGCACTCAGCACAGCTGATATGGATTTCCATACACCAGATGTTATTGTTGATGAAGTAAAAAAAATAGCTGCTTTTGGGGTATATGGATATGTGGTTCCAAGAACAGATTATTACCATCCTTTTTCAGAGTGGTGTAAAAATCATTATAAATGGAATATAGAAGAAGAATGGTTAAGTTATTCGCATGGAGTAATTGCGAGTATGGGAAATGCAGTGCGAGCATTTTCAAACATAGGTGATCAGGTTGTTTATCAAACCCCAGCATTTTATCTGTTTCATGAACTGATTGTAACAAACAAGCGTCAACCAGTATGTAACTCCCTCATTTATGAAAATGGACAATATCGTATTGATTTCGATGATTTAGAAAAAAAGGTGCAAAATCCAAAAGCCAAAATATTTCTGCTATGCAATCCGCAAAACCCAACTGGGCGTGTGTTTACTAGAGAGGAACTGCTCCGTATTGGGGAAATATGTAGAAAAAATCAAGTCGTGATTGTCTCAGATGAAGTACATTGTGATATGGTATATAAACCACATAAACATATTCCAATAGCATCGTTGAATGAAGAAATAGCAAATATAACCATTACCTGTATGTCACCGACAAAAACATTCAATATAGCGGGATTGCAGGTAGCAGTTAATATCATTCCAAATCCAAATATGTGGGAGAAATATGAGATGGAGCTGTTGGCTATTGACAGTAAAAGGCCTAATATTTTTGCAATGTATAGTTTTTATACTGCTTATAAAAATGGAGAGCAATGGCTTAGCAAATTGAAGGAATATTTAAAGTTAAACAAAGAGTTTGCTTTGACCTTCATTTCAAAAAAATTTCCAGGATGTAAAGCTGTGAATCCAGAAGGAACATATTTGATTTGGGTGGACTGTTCAGAATTACAGACTGGGGGAAAATCTATTAAGGAATTTTTCTCTGAAAAGGCAAATGTATACGTTTCTGATGGCTTAGAATATGGAAAGGATGGAGCTGGATTCATTCGAATAAATTTAGCTTGTCCACGCTCACTTCTTGATGCAGCATTGATAAGAATGGTACACATAATAGATGATTCAATTTGAGCAAAAGAAAAGGAATGATGAAATGAATATAGGTTTTTTAATTGGAGAAAAAATTGAGGCAGAATTTTTTTGTTGTTGGCTTCAGCAATCTCAAAGATAGGAACACTTTTTACAGTAAATGGTGGGAATTCAATGTTTACTTTATACATTACTTGAGATTTTATACAAATAAAAGCCGTGTCAGTTTGAGGTCACGGCTTTTAACTATAATGTTAAATTTACCAACTTTGCATTGTGCTTATTATCTGAAACTTTAAACTATAATTTCCATACCATCATAAGCAAAGGAAATATTATCAAGCCCCTTCTCTAATTCACTATAATAACCATAGGATTTTCCCCACATTTCATCAATATGTGTAACTATAACTTTTTTAATTCTGTAATAATTTTTAATTTCTATAACTTCATCCAAAGTAAATATTTCATCCTTGAATGGTGCATCTTTAAGTTCTGTTCCATCATTTAATATGCCATCATCAGAAACTAAACTGATTATTAAAACATCTGCATCAAAGTACATATCATTATGAGTAAATGGCTTTGGATTGCAACAAGCATATATGACCTTTTTATCATTCTCTTTGATAACATAGAAAGTTATATTCCTATCTCGGTTGTTGTTAAACAAATCAATATCAAAATTATCTATCTTTATATGAGAAGTTTCATTAACAGAAATGCAGTGTAGAATATCCCCATAATATTTAAGACAATCAAGGTTCATTCGATTTATATCTTCAATCACTTCAGGCAATGCATAAAATTCAATAGGAGTATTTTTATCTGCGATAAAATCATAGCCAATTTTTTCGACAATTCTAATGCCTTTAACATGGTCTGGGTCATGGTGAGAAATCGAAAGGTGTTTTACTTCTGAGATTTTCTGTCTGTTACAAGCTACTGCAATATCTTCAGGTGTGTCTATCAACATTTTTATATCATCAATATATAGGCTTGGGCCTAATCGTTCATATTTTCCACCTTTTTGCCTGGCTTCCTCACATATTTTGCATTTACAAAATGAACTTGGAATAATTGACATACCACCACTACCAATAATTTTTAATTTCAAAGTTATCATACCTCCTTAGTAAAATATTAGATTACATAAATAATCTACACTTAAAACTGCTTAACAAAATTTTGATTTAGTAGATTATATCATGTATAAATATGAAATAACAGAAATATATGAATAGGCTTAAGGATATATTAATACAATGTGCATAAAAAATATCATAAATATATGATAATATAAATACAGTAATACCATTTTATTAATTTTTTGGGTTTTTATATATTTAAGTATTGGGGTGATATAGTTGAACCAAGAGATATTTTTTAAAATAATGAATGAAATATTAGAAAATATTGACGAAGGGGTCCATTTTGTTAACAAAGAAGGGAAAACTATAATCTACAATGATTCTGTACAAAAAATGGAAAAAATGAACAGACAAGATATTTTAACGAATTCATTTTTTGATATAGTCAGCAAAATGAAAATAAATAGAAGTACACTAGTAGAAGTTTTGGAGAATAGGAAAATTATCAAAGACAATGTTCAAAAATATCTAGATAAAAATGGGAAAGAAATAACAGCAATTAATACTACGATACCAATTGATGTTAAAGGAGAATTTGTAGGGGCACTTGAAATATCAAAGAATATGACAACCATAGAAACGTTACTAAACAGAAATTATAAAAAGAATTTAATCAACAAAGTTAATAATCAACAAAAGAAAGGTTATGGCTTTGATGATATTTTAGGGGAAAGTAATCTGATTAAAGAGGCAATATCAAAATCTAAGAAAGCCTGTAAGTCTGACGCTTCAGTATTTATATATGGGGAAACTGGAACGGGTAAAGAGTTATTTAGTCAGTCTATTCATTATGGAAGTAATAGAAAAAATTATCCATTTATAGCACAAAATTGTGCAGCTTTGCCAGAGTCACTATTTGAAGGAATACTATTTGGGACTAGCAGGGGAGGATTTACAGGAGCAGTAGATAGACCAGGTTTGTTTGAACAAGCTAACAAAGGAACTTTATTATTAGATGAAATAAATTCCATGCCTATTATGTTACAGGCTAAATTACTAAGGGTTTTACAAGAAGGTTATGTAAGAAGAGTTGGTGGAACTAAGGACATACCTGTTGATGTAAGAATTATTGCAACAACAAATGAAAGTCCAAGAGTTATTTTAAATGAGAATAAAATAAGGAAAGATTTATATTACAGACTTAACATAATTCATATAGAGATTCCTCCTCTTAGAGATAGAAAAGAAGATATATCTTTGTTATGCAAAAAATTTATTTCAAAGTATAATAAAAAACTAAATAAAAAAGTGGTAGGTATTTCAGATGAAGCTATCAAAATTTTGAAAAATTATGACTGGCAAGGTAACATAAGAGAACTAGAAAACATAATTTATTGTACTATGAGTATGATGGAAGATGAGATACAAATAGAAACAAGCATGATTAATCTAAATGACTATTACAATCTTAAAGAGAATAAAGAGATTAATAATTACTCTTTAAATGATTTGGAGAATAAGACACTTAATAGTATTCTTGGTGAGATAGAAGAAAAGTATATATGTGAATCATTAAAAAAGACCTCGTATAATATAACTAAGGCTGCATCTATTTTAGGTATGAATAGGCAAAATTTACAATATAAAATGAAAAAATATAATATCAAAGTCTTATAAAGAAGTAAAATAAAAAAGAAAAATAAAGGAGCAAAATTATTATAAAAGAGCAAAATTTTTTGCTCTTTTTTTATTTCATAAATAAAATATTATTTTTTATTTATGAAAACACATAACAAAGTAATTATAGTTTCAACGTTTCAATAAATATTTATTTTAATTTCAAAGTTGGCATGATTTATGCTTTAACTAATTATTGAGAAGATATAAATTTTTAGGAGGGTGTATATATGAGAAAAGTAAGAGTTGGAATATGGGGATTTGGAGCTATGGGAATAGGTATGGCTAATATGATTCTAAAAAAAGAAGGTATGGAAATAGTATCTGTTTGTAGTAGAAGTACTTCAGGGAAAAGCATGTATGACATCTTAGAAATTGAAAGAGGAGAAAGACCGGAAGTTATTATCAATGGAAATTATGAAGAAGTTTTTAAAGAAAAAAGTGTAGATGTTGTTTTATTAGCAACTGATTCATTTACTAAAAAGGCTTTTGATAAAATAATGTTCTTATTAAATAGAAAAATAAATGTTATATCAACAGCAGAGCAAATGGCATATCCACAAGCTGATGATTCAGATTTAGCTAAAAAAATGGATGAAGTTGCAAAGGAGAATGGAGTAAGTATACTTGGAACAGGAATAAATCCAGGATTTGTGTTGGATTTACTAGTATTAGCTCTTTCAGGGACTTGTGAGGAAGTTACTAGTATAAAAGCTAAGAGAGTAAATGATTTATCACCATTTGGAAAATCTGTTATGGTAGAACAAGGTGTAGGAGTAACAAGAGAGGAATTTATAAAAGGTGTAGAAAATAATACTATAGCAGGTCATGTAGGATTTGTAGAATCAATAAATATGATAGCTGATGGATTAGGATGGAAACTAGATAAGATAGAACAAACAAAAGAGCCAATAATGACTACAGTAGATAGAAAATCTAAGTACGGAGAGGCATTGGCTGGAAATGTTGCTGGTTGTAGACAATGTGGATATGGATATGTAAATGGAGATGTTTTGATTGAAATGGAGCATCCACAACAGATAATACCTGAAGCAGAAGGCATTAAAACAGGAGACTATGTATCAATAAAAGGTATACCAAACATTGATTTACAAATAAATCCTGAGATACCTGGAGGAGTAGGTACTTATGCAATGATAGTAAACTCTATTCCATTAATAATAAATGCTAGACCGGGTCTTAAAACTATGTTAGATATACCAGTACCTAGAGCAATAATGGGAGATGTAAGAAATCAGATTGAAGTTAAATTAGAGGAAGAATCAAATGCCAATTAATAAAATAATAGCTAGTTAATAAGGAGATGAAAAAATGGATGCTAAAGTTAATGATTGGGTTATTATACACAATATAGTACTGACTCCAGAAGAAAGAGCTCCACAAGTTCCAGAGGATACTAAGAAAGTATCCTTAGAAATGTGGGTTAAAGGATTTATACAAAAAGATGCTTCTATAGGTGATTTAGTAGAAGTTAAAACAATTACAGGTAGACTTGTAAAAGGTAACTTACTTAAAGTAAATCCATATTATACTCATGACTATGGTAAATGTATACCAGAGTTACTCCAAATAGGGATACAGGCTAAAGAAATATTATTTGGAGGTGTATATAATGAATAATACAGCATCAATGAAAGATATGAGCTATCAAGCTGTTATGGGAAGAAATAATGAAATAATGAAAAATGCGATTGGATTGGATTACTCTTCTTTTGAACAAGAAGGAATAGGGTTTGATTATGAAAAAATGATGGGTGAAACAGGATATACATTACAAGATATCGAAGCGATTCAATCACAATATGCTGTTGGGAATACTCCCATAATAGAACTTAAAAATTTGACTAAATTAGCTAGAAAATGTGCTCCAGAAGGTAAAGGAGCTAGAATATTTGTAAAAGATGAAGCAATGAATGCATCTGGTAGCTTTAAAGCAAGAAGAGCAGCTACTGCCGTATATCATGCTAAAAAAATGGGATATAAAGGCGTAATAGCAGCTACTAGTGGTAACTATGGTGCAGCTGTAGCATCTCAGGCAGCTATGCAGGGTTTAAAATGTATAATAGTTCAAGAATGTTATGATTCTAATGGTGTAGGTCAACCCGAAATTATAGAAAAAGCAAGAAAATGTGAGGCATATGGAGCAGAAGTTATCCAATTAACAGTTGGTCCAGAATTATTTTACACATTCTTAGTTTTATTAGAAGAAACAGGCTATTTTAATGCATCATTATATTCACCATTTGGAATTGCAGGTGTAGAGACTTTAGGATATGAGTTAGCTATTCAATTTAGAGAAAAATATAAAAAAGACCCTGATGTAGTTGTTTGTACAAATGCAGGTGGAGGTAATCTCACTGGAACTGCAAGGGGATTGATAAAAGCTGGTTGTCTTAATACTAAAGTAGTAGGAGCAAGTGTTGACTTAAAAGGATTACACATGGCTAGTGACAATCAATTTAATAAAAAATCATTTACAACAGGGCATACAGGTTTTGGGATACCATTCTGTACGTGGCCTGATAGGTCAGATGTACCTAGGTCTGCAGCTAGACCACTTAGATATATGGATAGATATGTATTAGTAAAACAAGGGGAAGTTTTCTATACAACTGAATTATTGGCACAACTAGAAGGAATAGAAAGAGGTCCTGCAGGAAATACATCTTTAGCAGCAGCATTCTCTTTAGCTCAAGAATTAGATGAGGATAAAGTTGTAGTAGTACAAGAAACAGAGTATACAGGAGCAGGTAAACATATATGTCCACAGCTTACTTTTGCAAGAGAAAATGGAATAGATATAAAATTTGGAAATGCAAGAGAAGAAATTGCAGGAGTAAACTTAATATTACCAGAAAGGCCAGAATTATTAAAATGTGTTGATATTGATATGAATAAAATAAGAAAATCATTTATAAAAAATTGTATATCTAACAATAACATTGATAATGTTGATAATTTAAGTAATCAAGATATAGAGTTTTTAATGGAAGAAGTAAAAAGTTCAAGAGATTTTGTTATTGATACGTTAAATAATTTATAATAATGACTAATTTTCAATTTAATACAAAATAAATAATCGGAAAATTCAATTAAATTTATACGAACGGGGGGAATGTTCATGAAAAAAAGAGAGGATGATTTTGAAGTTAGAAGAAAACATCTTCAAGAACTAAGTGATGATGAGTTAAAAGAAAGGTTTTGGAGTTTAGCTACCCAAATAGTAGAGCCAATGATAGACCTTGGCAAAAAGAACACAACACCATCAATAGAAAGGTCTGTTTTGTTAAGAATGGGATTTTCTTCTCTTGAAGTAAAACCTATTTTAGAAGGTGTTATGGAAAGAGGTCTTATAGGTAAAGGGGCAGGGCATGTAGTTTATAAGTTGGCTAAATCTAAAAATATAACAGTTAGAGAAGCTGGTTTATTATTAGTTAATGGTGAATACTGGGATGAAGTTACATGTTTATTTAGAGAAGGGGTAGAATCATGTTAAAGGAAAATAAAAAACTAGATATAGACTATATATTAAAAGATTTGGATAAATATAAACCAAAAAGAAGAGGTTGGGTTTGGAGAGAGCATTTGGAAAATCTTGAAATGGGACCTTTTGAATATAAAGACTGTACAAAACCTTTAAATAAGAGTGTAGGGTTACCATCATCTAAATATTTTAACAATATAGACCCTCAACCAAGCCCAGTTATTACTACTGAAATAGCTTCTGGTAGATTTGAAGATGATATAAGAAGAATGAGGATGGCAGCTCATCATGGTGCTGACCATTTAATGGTTATTAGAACTGCTGGACAATCACATTTTGACGGGCTTATAGAAGGTACTCCTCAAGGTATAGGTGGAGTTCCAATAACAAGAAAACAAGTAAGAGCTCAAAGAAAAGCTCTTGATTTTATAGAAGAAGAAGTTGGCAGACCTATTAATTACCATTCATATGTAAGTGGTGTTGCTGGTCCTGAAGTAGCAGTAATGTTTGCTGAAGAAGGAGTCAATGGAGCACACCAAGACCCACAATACAATGTTCTATATAGAAATATAAATATGATAAGGTCTTTTGTAGATGCTTGTGAAGCTAAAAAAATAATGGCTTTTGCAAACATAGCTCAAATAGATGGAGCACATAATGCTAATGCTACTGCTAGAGAAGCGTGGAAGGTAATGCCTGAACTTATGGTTCAACATGCTTTAAACTCTATATTCTCTGAGAGAATAGGAATAGATAAAAGTAATATATGTTTATCAACAGTTCCACCAACAGCCCCTCCAGCACCATGTTTAAGAATAGACTTACCTTATGCTGTTGCACTTAGAGAATTATTTAGTGATTATAAGATGAGAGCCCAAATGAATACTAAATATATGGAATCATCAACTAGAGAAGCAACAGTTACTCATGTATTAAATTTATTGACATCAGTACTAACTAGAGCAGACATACAATCAACTATAACACCTGACGAAGGTAGAAATGTACCTTGGCATATATACAACATAGAAGCATGTGATACAGCAAAACAAGCTTTGGTTGGTATGGATGGTCTTATGGATATGATAGAACTTAAAGATATTGGTGAATTGAGAGACAAAGCAAGAGAGCTTAAAGAAAGAGCTGTATTATATATGGAAGAAATATTTGAAGTTGGTGGATATTTTGAGTCTGTAGAACAAGGATTTTTCGTTGATTCTGGAAATTATCCAGAAAGAAATGGTGATGGTATATCTAGAAAAATAAAAGGCGGAGTTGGAGAAGGTACTGTTTATGAAAGAGAAGAAGATTATCTAGCACCTGTAACTGCTCACTTTGGATACAACAATGTAGCTCAGTATGATGAAAATGCTATAGATAATCCGTCAATATTAATAGATGGATGCACATTTGAAAATCCAGATAAAATCATATATATTGATGAGCTTGATGATTTTGACAATGTGAAAAACAGACTAAAAGAATCAGAAGAATACAGAAATGGAGATAAAATCAAGCCTGAAATGGAATGGTGTGCAGATGGAATTGTAATGATAACTATGATGTTACCTACTGATAAAAGAACCGCTGAGTTTGCAGCTTTGGAATTTGTAAAGAAAATGAACTTGCAAGAAGTTGAAGTTATAAGTAGAGAAGTGATGCATGAATCTGAAGGTACTAGAATAGAAGTGAAGGGAAAAGTTCCATTTGATGTAGATTTAAACAGTTTAGTAATACCAGAAGAGCCTAAAGTACTGACTGATGAAGAAATAAGAGCTGATATAGAAGAAAGACCTATGAAAATAGTTTCAGCTACAGTTGGAGAAGATGAACACTCAGTTGGTTTAAGGGAAATAATAGATATAAAACATGGTGGTATAGAAAAATATGGTATAGAATGTCACTATCTAGGGACTTCTGTGCCTGTAGAAAAATTAGTAGATGCAGCAATTGAACTAAATGCAGATGCAATACTTGCATCTACAATAATAAGTCATGATGATATTCACTATAAAAACATGAAGAAATTACATGATTATTGTGTGGAAAAAGGTATAAGAGATAGAGTAATGATAGCCTGTGGAGGAACACAAGTAACACCTGAAATAGCCATTGAACAAGGAATAGATGCTGGATTTGGAAGAAACAGCAAAGGTATTCATGTAGCCACTTTCTTAGTTGAAAAAAGAAGAGAAATGAATAATGAGTAATGGAAAATAAAAAAATTTCTTTGAAAATAGATGTGTTGGTAGCTGAAATTGGAAGTACTACTACTGTAGTAAATGCTTTCCATAATATTGATACTGAGAATCCTGTGTTTTTAGGTCAAGGTCAAGCTCCAACAACAGTGTTTGAAGGTGGCGATGTAAGAAATGGCTTGTCAGGTGCTATTAAGGATTTAGCTAATAAATTATCTGTAGAGGATGTAAAGTATAATGATATGTTTGCAACTTCTAGTGCAGCTGGTGGATTAAAAATGACTGTTCATGGTTTAGTTTATGATATGACAGTAAAAGCAGCTAAAGAAGCTGCTCTAGGAGCTGGAGCTGTTATTCGTCAAGTAACATCAGGTAGAATTAAAAGAACTGATTTAAATAAAATAAAAGAAATAAATCCAAACATAATTTTAATAGCTGGTGGAGTTGATTATGGAGAAAGAGATACAGCTATTTATAATGCCGAAATGATAGCTTCTATGAATTTAGGCATACCAGTTATATATGCTGGAAATATTGAAAATCAAGAGGAAGTAAAGTTAATATTCGAAGATACAGATTATAAGCTTTATGTAACAGAAAATGTATACCCCAAAATAGATTTATTGAATATAGAACCTACAAGAAAAATTATTCAAGGTGTATTTGAAGACCACATAACTACAGCTCCAGGAATGAAGTATATTAAAGAAATGGTTAATGAAAATATTACTCCAACTCCAGGAGCTGTGATGGAAGCTTCTAAACTCTTATATAAAAATATTGGAGATTTATTAACTTTGGATGTAGGTGGAGCAACTACTGATGTACACTCTGTTACAGATGGAAGTGACTATATCAATAAAATCTTAGTTAATCCTGAGCCTCTAGCGAAGAGAAGTGTTGAGGGGGATTTAGGTGTATATGTAAATATGAAAAATATAGTAGAAGTTATAGGTAAAGAAAACTTACAAAATGAATTATCTATAGACATTGATTCAATAATAGATAATTATCCACCAATACCAAAATCAAAAGAAGAAATTTTATTTGTTGAGAGACTGACAACAGAAGCTGTTATCAAAGCTATGTTAAGACACTCCGGGAAAATAAGAAATATTTATGGAACAACTGGAAAAGTCAAAATTGCAGAAGGAAAAGATTTAACAGAAGTAAGATATATAGTTGGTACAGGGGGAGCACTTACTAGGCTCCCTAGTAGAATTAAAATATTAAACAATATGCTTAAATACAATAAAAATAAAGAATTACTATTTCCAAAGGAAAAAACAAAAATATTGATAGATAATGACTATATTATGGCATCTATGGGTGTTTTATCTAAAAAATATGAAGAAGCATCTCTTAAGCTCCTATTAAAAAGTTTAAACTTCAAGGAGGAAAGATTATGTACCCTAGATTAGAAATATATATAGAGAAGTTAAAACATAATGTCAAAATAATTTCACAGAAGTGTCATGAAAGAAATATTAAGGTATCTTTTGTAACTAAATCATTTTGTGCACAAAAAGAGGTAGTAGAATCAGTATGTTGTGAAGGAATAGACCATATAGCAGATTCGAGGATACAAAACTTAAAAAAATTACAAAATATAAATTTGCCTAAAATGCTGATTAGAATACCCATGATAAGTGAACTAGAAGAAGTTATCAATTATTGTGATATTAGCCTTAATTCAGAACTGGAAATCATAAAGAAACTAAATGAATTGTGTGAAAGTAAAAATATTACTCATAAGATAGTTCTTATGTTTGACTTAGGAGATTTACGAGAAGGATATTTTTATGAAGAAGATTTCTTTAATAGTGTAAAAGAGATAGTAAAATTAAAAAATATTAAAATAATTGGTATAGCTACAAACTTAACTTGTTATGGAGCTGTTATACCATCTATGGAAAATACAGGAAGATTAGTAAGTATAGCACGAAAAATGGAAGAAAAATTTGGGATAGATACAGAAATAGTATCTGGAGGTAATTCAAGTTCTATGCATCTAATTATGAGTAATACTATGCCAGAAGGTATTACTAATTTGAGGATAGGTGAATCTATTATACTTGGTAGAGAAACAGCGTACGGTAAAAATATACATGGAACATATCAAGATGCATTTAAATTAGTATGTCAAATAATTGAATGTAAAGAAAAGCCATCAGTTCCCATTGGAGAAATAGGGGTTGATGCTTTTAGAAATAAACCTGTTTATGAGGATAAAGGAATCTTAAAAAGGGCAATCATAGCTATAGGTAAACAGGATATAAATATTGACTCTTTAATTCCAATAGACACTTATATAAAAATATTAGGGGCAAGTTCAGACCACATGATATTAGATGTAAGTAACACAAAACATGATTATAAAGTAGGTGATAATGTGGAATTCTTATTAACTTATGGAGGTATCATGTCATCTAGTACGAGTGAATATGTTTCAAAAAAAATTATAGTGTAGTGTTCAAATAATTAGGAGGAAATTACCTTATGAAAGAGCGAGAATGTAGAAAAGCAAGTCTGTTTGATGCAATGATACCAATTACTTGTTTGATATTATTTTTAAGTCTAGGAGTCTTGATATATGGTTCATCACCTCATGTACCATTAATAGGAGCTGCAGCAGTAGCAGGGATTGTAGCTGTATATAGGCTTGGATTTAAATGGAAAGACTTAGAGTTAAGTATGTTTAATAGTATAAAGATGGCAATGCAAGCAATCTTAATTATAATTATAATAGGCGTACTTATAGGAACTTGGATAGTAAGTGGAGTAGTTCCATGTATGATTTACTGGGGACTAAAAATTTTATCACCAAATATTTTTTTAGTAGCATCAACACTAGTCTGTGCAATAGTGTCTCTTGCAACTGGTTCATCATGGAGCACAATGGGGACAGTTGGAGTAGCTCTTTTAGGAATTGGTCAAAGTTTAGGTATGCCAGTTGGATTGATAGTAGGTTCTATAATATCTGGAGCTTACTTTGGAGATAAATTATCACCTTTATCTGAAACTACTAATTTAGCTCCAGCAATGGCAGGGACAGATTTGTTTACACATATAAAATATATGTTATATTCAACTATACCATCATTATTAATTTGTTTAGTAATTTATGGTGTAATTGGAATGAAGTATTCAGGTCAAGCATTAGATATAAAGCAGATAGAATTAATTAGGTCTACATTAGATTCTACATTTAATACTTTATCACCAGTATTATTATTAGCTCCAGTAGTAGTAATTGGATTAGTTGTATTTAAAGTACCTGCTATACCAGGACTTATAGTAGGTGCTGTATTAGGAGTATTGTTTGCAGTAGTTTTCCAAGGAGAATCTATGAGTACAATATTGGATGCAGCACAAAATGGATACGTTTCATCGACACAAATAGAAGAGGTAGATGCCCTATTATCTAAAGGTGGTATTATGAATATGATGTCTACTGTATCTTTAACAATATGTGCTCTATCTCTTGGAGGTATTTTAGAAAAAACAGGTATGCTTGAAGTAGTAGCATCTTCTTTATTAAGACTAGCAAAGGGTGTATTTGGAACAGTTTTATGTACGATGGTAACTTGTACAGTTACCAACATAATCGCAGGTGAACAATACTTATCTATAGTTATACCAGGAAGAATGTATAATAAGGAATATAAAAAAAGAGGTATACATCCTAAAATGTTATCAAGAGCTTTAGAAGATAGTGGAACTTTAACTTCTCCGTTAGTCCCATGGAATACATGTGGAGCATATATAACAGCAACATTAGGTGTATCAGCATTAACATATGGTCCATATGCATTATTAAATATTATAAATCCGTTGGTATCTCTAGTTTTAATTGCATGTAAATTTAAAGTAGCAAAAATAGAAGATGAACCTGAAACTTGTTTAAATTTTGATGTCTGATACTAATTATATGATAAAAAAGCTATAAGTAAATTTGTTATTATAAAAATCTACTTGTAGCTTTTTTTGAGTTTTATATTCGAAGGTTAATTTTATTTTGTTTGCAAGATAATAAATGTAGGTTTTTATTGTGTATTTAAAATATATAAGCATTTTAATTATTTAACACTCAATAAAATTCCTTGATTATTTAATAAAGGGCATTTTTCTTTTGATTTATAAAGGTTTTTTCTCTACCATAAACTACTGCATTGGGAACGTTTGTGCAAAACTGTTTTTTTAGACCTCTTTTTATGGAGTCAAATAATTCTATATTATCTTCAATTATCAATATATATTACCTCCTTGTATTTAAGTATGCCTTTTAAAAGTAGTATTCATGATAGAATAGAGTCAAAAAGTAAGTATGTTATACACACAAAGTTGAAAGTTACTATATGTTATGCGATAATAACAAGGACATACTAGATAAGTTGTGTTTAAAAGGAGAGTGAAAAATAATATATGAACGAAAATGTCTTAATAGTAGATGATGAAAAAGAAATAGCCGACTTAATTGAAGTATATTTAAAAAATGAAGGTTTTACTGTATACAAGTTTTACACAGGTAAAGAAGCTCTAGAATGTATTGAATCTAAAAATTTAGATATGGCTATCTTAGACATTATGCTTCCAGATACTGATGGCTTTCATATCTGTCGAAAAATCCGAGAGAAATACTACTATCCTATCATAATGCTAACAGCTAAAGTTGAAGACATAGACAAAATAATGGGTTTAACTATAGGTGCTGATGATTATATAACAAAGCCATTTAATCCTTTAGAAGTTGTTGCAAGAGTGAAAACACAGCTAAGACGATATATGAGATATAATAATTCTTTTGAACAGCAGACGACAACTGTTGATGAATATGATATTAAAGGACTAATTATCAATAAAGAAACACATAAATGTAGTTTATTTGGTAAAGAAATATTACTAACACCAATTGAATTTTCTATTCTATGGTACTTATGCAAACATCAAGGGAAAGTTATTCCTTCTGAAGTATTATTTGAAGCTGTATGGGGGGAAAAATATTTCGACAATAACAATACAGTTATGTCTCACATTGGACGTATACGTGAGAAATTACATGAACCTTCTAGAAATCCAAAATTTATAAAAACTGTATGGGGAGTAGGTTATACAATTGAAAAATAAAAATATTAAGAAGAATTCTGACTTTGCTCAAGTAAAGAATAAAATTTTTATAAAAACAGCTGTAATGGCATTTATATCAACCATATTTATTTGGATTTTATATTCTTTTATATTATATAGGAATTTCTCTGAATGGGTAGTATCTTTTTTTGTAAAAGTTTTTCGTATGGAATATAAAGCAGCTTTAAATTTGTATCAGCAGATTTTTCGTAATAATATGGAGATTTTTATAATAATAGCTATCACGATTGTATTTTTTATAATATTCCGTTTATATTTAAATTGGTTTACAAAATATTTTAGTGAAATTAATCAAGGTATTGATTCGCTTATTAAAGAGGATATTAAAGAAGTTACTTTATCTACAGAGCTTTCTGCTGTGGAAAAAAAGATAAATTCAATTAAACATACACTTGAACAACGTAAGTCTGATACACAAATTGCAGAACAACGTAAGAATGACCTTATTGTTTATCTAGCACATGATTTAAAAACACCACTTACCTCAGTTATAGGATATTTAACATTGCTTCGAGATGAAAATCAGATTTCTAAAGAATTGCGAGATAAGTATCTATCTATTTCACTAGATAAAGCTGAACGTCTTGAGGATTTAATCAATGAATTCTTTGAAATTACAAGATTTAATCTATCAAGTATAACTCTTGAATACAGTGAGGTAAACTTAACACGTATGCTTGAACAATTAACGTATGAATTTACCCCTATTTTAACAAGTAAAAATCTAAAATATACATTGAATGTAGCTCCAAATACGATGATAAAATGCGATGTCAATAAAATGCAGCGTGTATTTGATAATTTATTACGCAATGCTATTTATTATAGCTATGAAGGTACTACTATTGAAATAACAGCTATGCAGGATGAAAAAAACATAAATCTAAAGTTTATGAATTATGGTAATACAATACCAGAAGAAAAAATTAATCGTATTTTTGAACAATTCTATAGATTAGATGCATCTCGTAGTTCAAATAATGGTGGAGCTGGTTTGGGGCTTGCTATATCAAAAGAAATTGTTGAGCTTCATAATGGGATAATAACAGCATATAGTAAGGATAACATCATTGTATTTGAAGTTATTATTCCCAATTTAAGAAAATATTAAGAATTTACGTATAAAAAAATAAGAAATCCTTCAGGATAAATAGATAAAAGGCACTCTTGTCATTGATATAATTACTGTATCAAAACAAGAGTGCTTTGTTTTAATACAGTAATTATATCAATGACAAAGGAGAATTGACTATGAATAAGAAAAAAATTGCAGTTATATTTGGTGGAAATTCAACAGAATATGATGTATCGTTACAATCATCTTTTGCAGTACTTGAAAATTTAAATGCAGATAAATATGATATTATGCCAATTGGAATTACAAGAGATGGTAATTGGTATCGTTATATAGGAAATTATGAAAACATCCAAAATGACACTTGGTGTGAAGATTCCACTTATCTAATTCCTGTTGCTGTATCTCATAATCGTGTACAAAATGGTATTATTGAATTCTATAAAAACCATATTAAATATACTAAAATTGATTTTGCATTTCCTGTATTGCATGGAAAGAATGGAGAAGATGGTACAGTACAAGGGTTATTTGAATTAGCAGGTATACAGGTTATTGGATGTGGTACTCTTTCTTCAGCGTTATGTATGGACAAAGATAAGTCGCATAAACTTGTCCATGCAGAAGGTGTCAAAGTACCAAAATCAATCATATTAAAACATTCAGATAAATCTAACGTAATTAAATTGTCAAAAGATTTAACTTGTCCATTATTTGTTAAACCTGTGCGTGCAGGCTCATCATTTGGAATTAGTAAAATTTATAAGAAAGAAGAGTTAGAAATAGCAGTTGACATAGCTTTTGAACATGATAATGAAGTAATAATTGAGGAAAATATTGATGGATTTGAAGTAGGTTGTGCAGTTTTAGGAATTGATGATTTACTAGTTGGAAGAGTAGACGAAATAGAATTATCAAAAGGATTTTTTGATTATACAGAAAAGTATACATTAAAAAGCTCAAAAATTCATATGCCAGCTAGAATTAATGCTGATTGTGAGAAAAAAATACAAGAGACGGCAAAAACTATTTATAGAACGCTTGGATGTTCAGGATTTGCTAGAGTAGATATGTTTCTGACTCCATATGGTGAAATTGTTTTTAATGAGGTAAACACAATTCCAGGATTTACTTCTCATAGCCGTTATCCAAATATGATGAAAGGTATTGGATTGTCTTTTAAAGAAATCCTAGACAAAATAATTGAGGTGCATGCAAAATAATGAATAATATTTTATTAATCAAAGATAAAGAATCTAAAGTGATGAATACTATTTCACTAACTAAAGATAAAGTTTATGATGGTAATCTAATTCTTGTAAATGCTTTTTTACCAATTAAAATATCTTTCAATGCGGAGTTAATACCTGTAGATACAAAATTTCCAAGTATTCTTATGAAATGTGAAGCTGTAAATGCTTTACAAAATATTTTGAAAAATATAGGAAGTACAAATGAGATAGTGCCAGTAAGTGGATATCGTACTGCAAATGAACAAAAATATATATATTCAAACTCTCTTTGTGATAATGGAAAAGAGTTTACTGAAAAGTTTGTAGCACTTCCAAATTGCAGTGAGCATCAGACAGGGCTTGCTATTGATTTAGGTCTTAAGAAAGATGTTATAGATTTTATTTGTCCAGAATTTCCTTATGATGGTATCTGTAATGAGTTTCGTAAAGTAGCTCCACATTATGGTTTTATAGAGCGTTATCAGTATAAAAAAGAAGAGATAACAGGAATATCTCAAGAGCCATGGCATTTTCGTTATGTTGGGTATCCCCATTCTAAAATTATCAGTGAAATGAATTTAGCTCTTGAAGAATACATAGAATATATTAAGAGATTTTCTTATGAAGATTGTTTTAAGGTAGAAGATAATGAAAAAATTATAGAGATTTTTTATATACCTCTTGATAATGAAGAAGAGATACAATTTTCTATACCTAGACAATATGATTATCAAATGTCAGGTAACAATAGTGATGGTTTTATTATGACACTTTGGAGGAACAAGAATGATTAAGAATAAATCCTATGCAGGACTTGATTATTTTAGGATTATAGCTGCATTGCTTATAATTGCAATTCATACATCACCATTATTATCGTATAGTAAAATGAGTGACTTTATACTGACTCGTATAATTGCTCGTATTGCTGTGCCATTCTTTTTTATGATATCAGGCTTTTTTCTAATTTCAAGACATAATTACAATTATGATAAGCTGAAAGTTTTTCTAAAAAATACAGTATTTATCTATGGTATAGCTATCTTTATTTATATTCCATTAAATATTTACAATGGATATTTTTCTATGGATAATTTGCTACCAAATGTTATTAAGGATATTGTATTTGATGGAACTCTATATCATTTATGGTATCTTCCTGCTTCAATTATTGGTGCAAGTATTGCATATTTTCTTGTAAAAAATTTGGGTATAAAGTGGTCATTTATAATTTCTGTTATCCTTTACATAATTGGTATGCTTGGTGACAGTTATTATGGTTTTTTAGAAAAATTACCATTATTAAAGAATTTTTATGGATATATTTTTGAAGTTTCAGACTATACACGAAATGGTGTGTTTTTTGCTCCAGTATTTTTCATACTAGGTGCCATAATAGCAAATAAATCTGTCAGTATATCATCTAAAAATAGCTTGATTGGATTTCTTATATCATTTACTCTTATGTTTTGTGAGGGTATTATTTTACACAATCTAGGCGTACAGCGTCATGATAGTATGTATATTATGTTACTACCATGTATGTATTTCTTATTTACAGCTTTAACGTTTTTTAAGGGTAATAGAGTCAGATTTTTACGAACATCATCATTAATTA
The DNA here is from genome assembly GCF_056688945.1 of Clostridioides sp. LIBA-7602. Taxonomy (NCBI): domain Bacteria; kingdom Bacillati; phylum Bacillota; class Clostridia; order Peptostreptococcales; family Peptostreptococcaceae; genus Clostridioides; species Clostridioides sp. LIBA-7602. The sequence continues at coordinate 475,658 of NZ_CP196991.1, forward strand.
TTTACATTATACATCCTATGATGATTGTTATTATTCGTATGTTTTCTAAAATACTTGGAATACAAACAGTCTTGGTTGACAATAGTATTATTAATTATATAGTGGTAAGTATAGCATCTTTTATAACTTCAATAATAATTATATTGATTCTCAACAGGATAAAAGGGAAAAAAGGAAAACATAGAAAGACTTGAAATGTAAATACTAACAGAGCTTGGATTGAAGTTGACTTAAATAATTTGGAACATAATGTAAGAGTATTACAAAAAGCTATGCCACAAAATTGTGAATTGATGGCAGTTATGAAGGCTAATGCGTATGGACATAGCGTTTTTGAAGTAGCAACTCATATAAATCAAATGGGTGTAAAATCATTTGCAGTAGCAACAATAGATGAAGCTATTGAACTACGACATTATGGAATATCGGGAGAGATATTAATTCTTGGATATACTAATCCAATAAGAGCGAAGGAGCTTCATAAATACAATCTTATACAGAGCATTGTTGACCTTAATCATGCTGTATGCTTAAATGAGCAAGGATATTATATAAAATCACATATCAAAATTGACACAGGTATGCACCGACTTGGTTTTGATGCTAATGACATTGTATCAATATTAAAAGCATTTGAGTTGAAACATTTAGACGTCTGTGGTATATTTACACACTTGTGTGTTTCTGACAGTATGATAGAAGAAGACATAAACTTTACAAATAGACAAATTGAATATTTTTATAAGTTAATTGATTTGCTATCAAAAAGGGAGATAAAAATTCCTAAAATACATATTCAAAGTAGCTATGGATTTTTAAACTATCCTAAACTTAAGTGTGATTATGCAAGGATTGGAATTGCACTATATGGGGTACTAAGTTCTCCAAATGATACAACTAAGCTACAGCTTGATTTACGTCCTGTTTTATCTTTAAAATCACAAGTTGTCCTTATTAGGAGAATACAAAATGGTGAAAGTGTGGGATATGGAAGAACTTTTATTGCAAATAGAGATAGTATAATTGCAGTACTATCTGTAGGTTATGCTGATGGGTTACCTAGAAATTTATCTTGTGGAAAAAGTAATGTAATAATAAATGGGTGTTTTGCACCAATAATAGGACGAATTTGTATGGACCAACTTATTGTTGATGTTACAGATATTCCTAGTGTAGAGGTTGGGAGTGTAGGAACACTAATTGGAAAAGATGATTTGTCTGAACTATCTGCTCCTGAAGTTGCAGATGCTTCTGGTAGCATAGCAAATGAGTTGCTGAGTAGAATGGGGTCTAGATTGAAATTCGTAGAGAAGTAACAGTATTAAAAATTTATTAATCTTATTGTATTCGTATGGTATCTGATTAGAAGATTGATATAGATTATTTCACTTTTAAGTATGGTTTTGTATTTTATATAATTTATGATGTTCTGCCGTATAAAATCAATAACATATTGTACTTAAGATGGTTAGGAGATAATACTTGATTTATTGTCATACAATTTATAGAGTGGTATAATTTAGGATAAATAAGAGAAGTAGATACAGGAGGAACAACATGGAGATATATGATATATTAACACGTTTTTATATTCAAGATATAGAAAAAGCGATATCTTTTTATGAGAATCTTTTAAAAGAAAAATGCTCTTTACGTTTTTCTTATAAAGAAGTTGGATTGGAGCTAGCGCAGGTTGGAAATGTATTATTATTATCTGGTTCTGATGATGCTCTCAAACCATTTATAGAAACAAAATCTACTTTTATGGTTGACTCTGTTGATGAATGGAGAAGTTATCTATTAAATAATGGAGCAGTTCTGATAAGAGATAAGAAAAAAGTTCCTACAGGATATAATATGACAGTAAAACATCCAGATGGTACAATTGTAGAATATGTTCAACATACAAAAAAAGATTAGTTAAAAATAGACTTTGTCAATAAACAACTAATTATAATCTATATTGACAAGCCAAATTTGTTACTTTTAGTTTCAATATATTATAAATCAAATTAGTGTACTCAAAATAGAATAGAAAGTTATTACATAAAGGTGAACTTTATATAGGGTTCACCTTTTTATTCTTTTGAGAGATAGAAAATAATGTACTGAAATAATACAACAAAAATCCAACCTATTCCAGTAGCAAATGCTACAGACTTTAGACCAAATCTTTGAATAAGTAAATAAGAAAGAATTACACGAATTGATATATGTAATATAGTTCCAATTACAGGGATGTTTACCTTTCCACTTCCTCGGTACCAACCAACAAAGGCACTTCCTATAAAACATAAGACATAGAAAATAGCGATAGTTTGCATATATTCTGCACCATTTCTCATAATTTCATTATTTGTATTACTCATCATAAACCCAATAGCAGTTTCTGAAAAAAAGTACATTATTAAAGATAAACCAATTCCCAGACATACCATGATAATCAATCCTGTATAAAATCCTTGTTTTGCCCTCTTTCTATCTTTATTTCCAGTATTTTGTGCAACAAATATAGATATGGCTTCAGCTCCACTATCTCCAAAAGAATTAGCAAAACCTTCAATTCTTGTTGTGGCAGTATATGCTGTAATCATATCTGTTCCCATTATATTTACAGCACCTTGTACTAGTAGTTTTCCAATATATAAACTAGATTGATGGAGAGCAGATATTAAACTATAAGAGATAGTCAATTTTAATAATTTCCATTCAAACTTCATATCTTCTTTTTTAAATAAAAGAAATGAGATATTTTTTCTTATATAAATAAAACAAAGAAGTGATGCAAGTGTCTGTGATAATACAGTTGCAAAGGCGGCTCCTTGAATTCCAAAATTGCATACTGCAACAAAAACTAAATCTAAAACAGTATTCATTATCATTGAAAACATTAAGATAATAAGAGCCGATTTGGTATTACCAACAGCTCTCAAAGTTGCTGATAACAGATTATAAAAATATGTTGCAATGAGTCCACAAAAAATAATATTTAAATAAGATGTTGCTATACTTGCAACTTCATGTGGAGTATTAATTATGTTTAGTAGTGGAGAGAGTATAAGTATTGAGAATATACTTAATATAAAAGTCAGCGTAGCTCCGAAAATAGTTGCTAAAAAAGATTCTTTTCTAAATGAAGATAAGTCATTGGCACCATAAAAATGTGCAAAGATAATTGAAATACCTGTGCAACTTCCGCTTAGTATAAATATAAAAAGATTCATAATAGTACCTGCTACACCTACAGCAGCAAAAGCAGTTTGGCTTACAAATCTACCAACTATAATTGCGTCAATAGTATTGTAAAGCTGTTGAAGTATGTTTCCTAAAAGTAATGGGAGCATAAGTATGAATAATTCTCTTTTTATGTTTCCCTCTGTTAAGTTAGTTGTATATTTCATAATAGCACCTCGTTAAATTTTAAGATACAACTAGTTTACAGTCATATCAAATAATTGTAAAATGCCGTTTTTAGCCATATAATATAAATAAATATTTATATTATGAATTGAGGTGAGTCTGTGACAGAACTTGAAATACAAGCATTTTTGACTGTTATAAAGTTAGGAAGTATTTCTGCCGCTGCTGAAAGTTTATATGTTACTCAGCCAGCATTAAGTAGAAGAATAAATGCGTTAGAAACAGAATTAGGATATAAATTAATTAGACGAAAAAAAGGCATACGAATATCAGAGTTGACAGAAGAGGGAAAGGCATTTGTTCCAATTGCAGAAAAATATAAAAGCCTTTTACAAGAAGCCAAGGCTATAACTAAAATGGATAGGAGTAAAATTCTAAACATATCCTCTATAGGGAGTGTAAGTTCATATATACTTCCAGATGTATTCTCATGCTTTATGAACACATATCCAGAATATAATATAAACTTTTACCACTATCATTCTTATGAAGCATATGATTACATTTCAAAGGGAGAAGTAGATATAGCACTTATTTCTGATGATATGTTTTTTAATAATATAGAGACAATACCAATCTTTAAAGAAGCTATGTTACTAGTAACAAGCTATGGTTCAAAGTACAAGGGAGAATTGCATCCGTCTATTTTGGATGTTGCTGATGAGATAAGGCTTCCGTGGAATCCTGAATATGATTTATGGCATAATTTTTGGTTCCGCTCAACTCTTCAGCCTAAAGTATTTCTAGACCAGATGTCACTTTTGGAATACTTTATGAGACAAGAGAATGTATGGGCTATTGTACCAGTGTCAGTGGCATATCATCTTAAAGAAATATCAAATATTGAAATACATTATATAAAAGATGCACCTCCAGATAGATTTATTTACTACCTAATTAAGGAATCTAGTAAGACGGAAATAATAAATAATTTTTTAGATTTACTAAATGAAAAGTTATTGAAAATTAAAGGGTTAGAGTCTTTAATTAAAAAGTAAAAGTTATATTAAACTCTTGAACTAAAAATTTATTATGAGGTTAAGACATTATTTATGAGGTTAAGACATTATTTTAGAAATAATTATTATCAGGAGTGGAAAAAATATAAGGAAATTATCAAGTATATGAATTATAAAGTATATGATAGTAAATATAAAGTACATATAAAAATAAATTTGTTTGAAAAAGAGCAAGATTCATTAAATCTGATTAAGTGATGATTGATATAATGTTGCATGGATAAAAGGAGGAAAGCTGCAATGTCTTATAAAGTAATTAATGTCATAACAGCTATTGACTATATAGAAGAACATTTATCAGAAAAATTGGATTTAGATATAGTTGCTAATGCTGTTCATTATTCAAAATATCATCTACATAGAACTTTCACATCTTCTGTTGGCTTGACGATGCATGATTATATAAAGCGAAGAAAATTAACAGAAGCAGCAAAACTATTGGTATTTTCAAAGAAACCAATAATTGAAATTGCGTTAATAGCTGGATATGAAAGTCAACAGGCATTCACTTCTATATTTAAAGCTATGTACAAAAAATCTCCAAATAAATATCGAAAAGAACAAGAATTTTATCCTTTGCAGCTAAGATTTGTTTTGAAAAGAGACAATTTATTTTCAAAAAATGTGCTAGAGTTAGAAAAAGAAATTAAACTTGCAAATAAGTCCGATATACCATTATGGATGAATTTAGTGAGATTAGTCATAGATGGATTTCCAAACTTGCAAGAGGAAGAATATATTTCTCAATTGGAACAGTATATTTTAGAAGAAAGAGCTTTGATATTAAAGCTTAATAACACTGCTATTGCCAACATGGTATTTAATAGAGAAACTAGAAGTATTGATTTTTTTGGGGTACATCCACAATATCGTAATTCAGATATTGCACAAGTGTTTTTGAAGAAAGTTATTGAAGATTTCTTGATAGATACAGATATCTCAATTACTACATTTCGAGAAGGTGACAAGGCTGATACAGGGCATAGAGATATGATAAAGAAGTTGGGTTTTGCAGAGGCAGAATTACTTGTGGAGTTTGGATATCCTACTCAAAAATTTATCCTGAATTCTGTAGATAAAAAGGAGAATAAATAGCAAGAATGATTAAAAACTCCAAAACACAATTAAGTATAATGATTCAATACAAGTACTTAATTAACAAGGAGGATTTAAATGTCTGAAAATAAACAGGTAGTAAATTATGATTCTATTGCATCTGATTATGAACATAACATATATGAAAATGATACAGGGTTGTTAACTTTTTTTCCAGATGAGATTGTACATCTAATAGATATAAATAACAAGTTAGAAGATGCTTTTAAGAAAGCTGAAAATCTTGTTGGAAAACTTGATAGAGACTATATGGAAGCCAAAATGTATATGGTAAAAAATCGGGGAGAAATAGACCCACATGAGATGTTTCAAAATGAACAATCACTAAAACAAATAGATAATTATGGAGCTTTTATGGTGAAAGTTCGAGATAAGATTGATAAGATTAAAGATTCGCCATACTTTGCTAGAATAGATTTTAGATTGAAAGATATGGGTGATGAATATAAGTACTATATAGGTAGATTTGCATTTGATTACGAAGATGAACTGTTAATACTTGATTGGCGTTCTCCAATTGCCAGTATGTTTTATGATTATGAAATAGGGAAAGCAGGATATGATGCACCAATAGGATGGGTAGACGGAGAAATAACAAGAAAGCGACAGTTTAAAATTAAAAATGGGAAATTGGAATATGCATTAGAAAGTTCCATTAATATACAAGATGATATTCTTCAAAAGGAGCTTAGTCATACTTCAGATGAAAAAATGAAGTCTATTATTTCAACAATACAAAAAGAACAAAATCAAATTATTAGAAACGATAAAGCTGATACATTAATTATTCAAGGGGTGGCTGGTTCTGGTAAAACATCTATAGCATTACATAGAATTGCATTTCTTCTTTATAGATTTAAAGACAAAATAGAAGCAAACAATGTGATTATCTTATCACCTAATAAAGTCTTTGGAGACTATATTTCCAACGTTCTGCCAGAGCTTGGAGAAGAACCATTATGTGAATTAAGTTTTGAAAATATAGCAGAAGTACAATTAGAGAGAGTTATTAATTTTGAAAGTGAAAGAGACCCATTAGAAATAAATGATGATAAATGGACTGAAAGAGTGCGATTTAAGTCTACGCTCGATTTTGTAAAACTTATGGATAATTATATAAAACAGATGCCTAATAAGATTTTTATTCCAGAGGATTATACTTTTGGAAGCTTCATAGCTAAAAGTGATTGGATACAGAATAGATTTGAGGCATATAATAAATATCCAGTTAAGAGAAGGCTAGAGAAAGTAGCTGAAGATATTCATTATAGATTTGAAACAGATAATATTATGGAAGAGGATTTACCAAGAGTAAAAAGCATACTTAAGAACTTGAATGGAATGTTGACAATAAAAAATACTCTTACGTTATATAAGGATTTTTTTAAACAAATGGATATATCAAATATGTTTGTGATGGCATCAAAGAAAACTCTTGAGTGGTCAGATGTATACCCATTTATATATATTCATGCTGCGTATGAAGGAATACAAGAAGACAAGGTTATAAGACATATTGTTATTGATGAAATGCAGGATTATACGCCTATTCAATACGCTGTAATAAACTTACTTTTTAAGTGTAAAAAAACTATTCTTGGAGACTTTGGACAATTAGTTAACCCTAATCATACTCATACACTAGATGATATGAGACAACTATATAATGATGGAGAATTAGTTACATTAAACAAAAGTTATCGTTCTACCTTTGAGATTATTAACTTTGCAAAAAAAATTCAAGACATATCTTCATTAGAGCCTATTGAACGATATGGAGAAGAACCAGCTTTATTAAAATGTAATAACGAACAAGATGAAATAAATAAGATAAAAACAGAAATTGAAGAATTTAAAAAGAGTGATAATGCTACTCTTGGCATTATATTAAAGACAGATAATGACGCTAAAGCTATATATGATGTGTTAAGAGAAGAATATAGTGTTCACTTAATATCTTCTGAAAGTTCTAGTTTTACAAAAGGAGTATCCATAACTTCTGTTAAAATGTCAAAAGGCCTAGAGTTTGATGAAGTTATTGTACCTTCAGTAAATAATAAAACGTATTATAGTGATTATGACCGAAGCTTGTTGTATATTGCTTGTACACGAGCTATGCACAAACTTAAACTAACATATGTTGGTAAATTAACTCAACTTATAGGTATGTAGATTATATGTTTATTCATTATATGTGTTTATGTATTATAAATGTAACTTACTGCTAAAACTCATTAATAAATCAATAAAAAAAACGTATAAAAAATAAAAGCTATAAATCATATTTAAAATTTTATAATTTATAGCTTTTATAATGTTAATTTATCTCAAAATGAAGTTGCAATTTGAGTTTATAAATTAGAATGAAATAGCAATATATCTATAATAGTTCCTAATTTCTCAATGTTGGTATTATATTATCTATATATTTATTGATTTTCTAAGAAAATCTGATGTTATAGTACGACCCTTTTCCACCATTTCTATTGGAGTACCTTCAAATACGACCTGACCACCATTTTTACCACCATCAGGACCGATATCAATCACCCAATCCGCTTGTTTCAATACATCTAAATTATGTTCAATTATAATTACAGTATTACCTTTCTCTACTATATGCTCAAAAATCAGCATAAGCTTTTCAATATCAGACCCATGGAGTCCTGTAGTTGGCTCATCTAAAATATAGATAGTACCTTTTTTATTGAGGTTTTTAGCTAACTTAATTCTTTGACGCTCTCCTCCAGATAGTGTACTAAGTGGTTGACCTAAGGTCATATAAGATAAGCCAACATCTTTCATAGTTTGTAAGACTTTACAAAGCTTCTTTTCTGTAAAAAATTCAAGAGCTTCATCTACTGTCATAGATAGTACATCAACTATATGTTTGTCTTTATATAATTTTGACAAAACTTCCTTACTATATCTAGTACCTTTACAAGCTTCACATGTATTAATAATAGGGTCCATGAATACAAGCTCTGTAACAAGTACTCCTTTACCATCACAAACAGGACACGCACCCTTTGAATTAAAACTGAATAGACCTTCTTCAATATTATTTTCTTTAGCAAATGTTTTTCTTATCTCATCAAAGAAACCAAGGAATGTAGCAGGTGTAGAGCGGTTTGTAGCTGTAATAGGGCTCTGGTCGATTTTAATAACATCTTTTTCATACTTTTGTGCAAAAACATGAGAAATTAAAGTACTTTTGCCAGAACCAGCTACTCCAGTAACAACAGTCATAATTCCAACTGGTAAGTCTATATCAACATGTTTTAGATTATTTATACAAGCATCTCTAATTGGAAGAATACCTTTTGACTGACGAGCATTAGTTTTTATAGGTAATGATAGATTCATTGCATTTGAAGTAAGAGTGTCTGTTAGAAGTAACTTATCATAAGAGCCTTGGAACACAATATGTCCACCATGTGTACCAGCTTTTGGGCCAATATCTATAACTTCATCTGCTATGGATATAACATCTTTATCATGCTCTACGACAAGGACAGTGTTTCCTCTATCTCTAAGATTTTTTAATAACTGATTCATACGATGTACATCTCGTGGATGCATACCAGTACTAGGTTCATCGAAAATATAAGTCAGACCTGTGAGGCTACTTCCCATATATCGCACAAGTTTTAATCTTTGAGCTTCTCCTCCAGATAAAGATGATGATTCTCTATTTAGGTGTAGGTAGGGAAGTCCAATATCAATCATCCTTTTTAAACCATCAACAAGAGTTTTTATTACAGTTTCAACTCTTTTATCTTTTATTTGTAACAATAAATCATAAAGGTCGGTAAGTTCCATATCACACATATCTGCAATCGAATATCCTAAGATAGTGCAGTTAAGAGTTTCTTTATTTAATCTTTTTCCATGGCAGATAGGACATTCTTCATCTGTTATAAGTCTCTCTGATTTTTCTTTTGTGTGTTTACTCATATTGCTAATATCTCGATTTAGATATGTTTGATTATATTTGTTAAAAATACCTTCTACTTTGGGATTTTCCTGTTTGCCATTTTTATTTTTTGAGCCATAAAGCAATAAATTATATTCTTCTAAAGAATAATCTTTTAGAGGTTTATCTAAGTCAAAAAGTCCAGACTCTGCATACTGCTTCCAATACCATGAATTAGGTTTAAATAAAGAGTCATTTATACATCCTGTATTCAATGAGTTTTCAATATTTAGAATAGATTCAATATTGATTACTTTAACCCTACCAATTCCAGAACAATTTTTGCACATACCATTGGGGTCATTAAAAGAAAAATGTGAAGTTGTTCCTATATAGGGTTCTCCAATTCTAGAAAATAATAGTCTTAATGATGAATACAAATCACTTATAGTACCAACTGTGGAACGTGCATTGCCACCAAGAGGAGTTTGGTCTACGATTACAGAAGCAGTTAAATTATCAATCAGCTCTACCTGAGGTTTTCTATATTTAGGCAGTCTATTTCTGATAAATGAAGAATATGTTTCATTCATCTGTCTTTGTGATTCTGCTGCAATTGTATCAAATACAATACTGGATTTTCCAGAGCCTGAAACCCCAGTAAAAACAACAATTTTATTTTTAGGAATTTTAAATGATATATTTTTTAGGTTATTTTGTGTAAGCCCTTTTATTATAATATTTGACATGAATGTTAAATCCTTTCTGAGTATATTTTAGTAAAGTAATTTTATTGTGTAAGCATATTATAATAAAATTAAAAGCTACTTTCTTGATATATTCTGCTATGTTATAGAAAGTATTTCTAAGTTTAAACAGTCTTACACAATCTGAATAAATAGTAGTTGATAATAGATAAAAGAGTACATAATAGATACTCATAATTGGATAAATATAAAGATACTTATACAATTAAAACGACTTGACATTTAAAACTTACTATTGTAATATTTAAATATTACAATAGTAAGTTTTAAAAAAGAATAAATTATTACCTCACAAACTGAAAGGAGGACATAATGATATTAATAGTTATATTAAGTATCTTCATCATAACTTCAATCAAAATAATTATATTAGGTAAAGAAAATATAAGAGACATTGCTATCCCTTTAATCCTATTTATTGTTAGTGATTTTTTATTTTTGTGTGGAAACATCATATTTAGGGGAGGATTAGTTCTACTATTTATAGGTTTATTTGCAATACCATTGATGTTAATTGCATTTATATGGATTTGTGTACATATGGTTAAGCTTTACTATAAAAAAGCTCTAAATAAAAGAAAAATGATTGGATGTATATTTAGTATCTTTATAAGTATAGGTACTATATTTATTTCTAGTCCAAGTGAAAGTTTTAGATTTAAACTTTATGAAGAAGATTATAATGTAGTAGCTAAAGCTATTTTAAAAGCTTATGATGAAAAAAAGTTAAGCGATGAATGTAATTTTTATATTAAATATGATACAAGTGAATTGGAGAAAATATTTTCTAAAGAAGTAATAAAAAAAATAGAAAAATTAAATAGAAATTTAAATGTAGTTAAAATCTCTGGAGATAAAAATTTAGTCTATTTTTTCTTTGGAGCCGAATTACAATCTGTTGATGGAGTTGTAATTGTTAAAGACTTGAAAGATGCTAAACCAAAATTAGATTTTATCAACAGAAGTATTCAAGCTCCTAGATTGGAGCATATTACAAATAATGTCTATTATTTTAAAGGTGGACTATAACTTATATAGAGGAGATAGTATAAAGTATGAAAAGAAAAAATAATTTTATTTGGGCAGTTATCTTATTGATTGTTATAGCTATAGGAGTATATTATGTAGGAAAAAAGCATAACAATACAAAACAAAAACATGATAAGAATTATATAAACTCTGAATTAAATAAATCCAAAATTGAAAACAATAATCAAAATAAAAAGGAAAAAATTAATATAGTTGATTATAGCTATTGTTTTGAAAATATTAGTGGAGGAGCTATTTTTTATAACAGTAAAAATAAAGAATATAATATATATAACAAAGAGTTAATTGAAACAAGAAGGTCACCATGTTCTACTTTTAAAATAATTTCAACTCTAATTGGTCTAGAAAAAGGGGTAATAAACTCAAAAGAATCAGTTATGGGATATGATGGTACAATTTATAAAAATGAAAATTGGAATAGAAATCTTAATTTAGAAGAGGCATTTAAGGAATCTTGTGTTTGGTACTACAAAAAATTATTAAATCAAGTTGACTCTAAATCTGTTCAAAAAATTCTAGATGATTTAAAATATGGTAACTGCGATATTAGTGAATGGGAAGGAGATTTAAAAAATGGAAAGGGACATTTAAATGGGTTTTGGTTAGAATCTTCATTACAAATATCTCCAAAAGAACAAGCGGAAACAGTAGCAAGGATATTTGAAGGAGATACAAGCTTTAAAAAAGAGCATATTAATATTTTAAAAGATATTATGAAAATAGATGTAAATGATAAAAATATAAATTTGTATGGAAAAACTGGGACAGGATATGATGAAAAAAATCAACGTACAGATGCATGGTTTGTTGGTATGGTAGAAATTAAAGATGATACTTATTATTTTGCTATTAAATCAGATGATTCCAATAAAGAAGTTACAGGTCCAAAGGTAAAAGAGATTGCAATTAATATAATTAAGAAATACTATAATGTCACAAAATAAACTTAATTTTATTTGCGGGTATATCCTATTTAATTATTAAATAATTTTACTAAGTTAAACATAGATAGAGTATAAATTCTATAGTACATAAAATATTTGCTATTGAGTAATAAAATAAATCCTAATATATATTAAAATAAATGTTAATATCTCTTAGAGATTATGCAATGTATTAAAAGTATAAATAAAATATGTTGCATAGTTTTTATTTTACATTATAATCTTAAATAATATACAAAAATATAATAAATGAGATTAAAAAATAAAATAATATTTTAAGGAGCTGAATGTTATGGATAGGCTATTATATATCAGACCTGTATGTGATGAGGATGTTAAATTGATAGAAAACTGGATTAACCAAGAATATATACTTAAATGGTTTAAAAGTTCTGAAGAATGGATAAAAGAAATTAAAGCTAGATTTGGAGAATTTAGATTTGTAAAACACTTTATTGTTATGCATGATAATATGCCAATTGGCTTTTGCCAATATTATGACTGTCTTAGTGCTAATGAAGTTTTTCACCCTGACATACCAATTATAGGTACATTTAGTATAGACTATTTAATTGGAGAGGAAGAATATTTAAGGAAAGGTATTGGAAAAGCAATCATTAAATTACTTATACATAAAATATTTAACGAAACAGAAGCTGAGAGAATAGTAGTGAAGCCAGAAAAAGAAAATCTTGCTTCTTGTAATTCTTTAAGAACGAATAATTTTGAATACGATGAAGAAAATGATTTATATTACTTGAGTAAGAGTGATTTTTTGAGCAAAAGTGACTTAGACTGATTAAAAATAATTAAAAATATAAATGTGTTTATAAAATATAATTTGCCTAATTAAAGCAGGTATTTTAATAGTTGTTTATATTTAGATTTGTGTCACTATAATGTCATTTTAGGTTGATAAAATTTAACCATAAAGGAGATGATTGTATATGGAAATACTAAAATGTGAAAATCTCACAAAAATATATGGTTCAAATCAAACTAGGGTGACAGCCTTAAATAATGTGAATTTATCAGTTCAAAAAGGGGATTTTGTATCCATTGTAGGAGCATCTGGCTCTGGTAAATCTACATTATTACACATGCTTGGAGGAGTAGATAGACCCACATCTGGTAAAATTTATATTGAAGATACAGAAATAGCAAGCTTAAAAGAAGAAGCTCTTGCAGTTTTCCGACGTAGAAAAGTGGGTCTTATCTATCAATTTTATAATCTTATACCAACTCTTGATGTTAGAAAAAATATATTATTACCAATGTTACTTGATAAAAGAAAAGTGGATGAAGATAGATTTTCTGAAATTGTATCTATATTGGGATTATCTGATAGATTAAATCATCTTCCAAGTCAACTTTCAGGTGGACAACAACAAAGAGTATCTATAGCTAGAAGTTTAATCTATAGACCAGCTATCTTATTAGCAGATGAGCCAACAGGTAATCTCGATAGAAAAAATTCAGAAGAAATTGTAGATTTACTAAACTTATCGAATAAAAGATTTAATCAGACAATACTTCTTATTACTCATGATGAGAAAATAGCACTAGAAGCAAATCGTATTGTAACTATGGAAGATGGTGTGATTGTCTCTGAAAAGGTGGTGAAGAAATGAATATTCTTCAAGAATACACCTTAGACTTTGTACGACGTAATAAACGCAGTAGTATAGCTATAATGCTAGCCATATTACTTACTACAACAATGATGTCTTCTTTATGTGGATTGTTGTATACTATGTGGAGTGATTTCGTAAGACTTTCAATAGAGAAAGAAGGTAACTGGCATGGTGAATTATTTGATACTACCTATGGAAGCGACCTATCATTAATTGAAAATTTTTCTTCAGTTGATGATGTAATGGTAAAAGGTCAATGGTATGTAGGAAAAATTAATAATGATAAAAGAGATTATATAATTTATAGAAATGCTACATCAGAATACTGGAACTCCATGCCAGAAAAAGACACTATACTAGAAGGTCGTCAACCAAAGAATGTTAATGAAATTGCACTATCAAAACAGTATTTTGAAAGTAATCCAAGTACAAAAATTGGTGATAAAATTACTATTCCAATAGGAGATAGAACTTTAAATGGAAATTCTCTTGAACCCGTAGCTCCAAAATCAAAAAGCGAGAGTTTTAAAAAAACTTCAGAAGTTACATTAACAATAGTAGGAAAAATGGATGTTGCAACATCATCAGTTGTACCTGCATATACAGCTCTTGGATATTTGGACAAAACAAATATAAAACCAAATGATAATATAACTGTGTACTTACGATTTAAAAATATAAGAGATACATATAAAGAACTCCCAAAGCTTGCTAAGTCATTGGGATGGAAAACTAACGAATATGGAAAATACAATCTTAAATACAATAGCAATTATCTTTTAAAGATGTTAGTCTTTTCTCCAGAACAGAAAGCATCCATGAATAGTATAGAAAAATTTGCAACTCCAATTATGTACTTTACAATAGCAATTTTTACAGTAGCAGTGTTTGTAATGGTGATTTACAATGCATTTTCATTATCAGCAAATGCTAGGCTTACTCAATTAGGGATATTATCTAGTATTGGTGCATCACCAAAACAAATTGAAAAATCTGTGGTATTTGAAGGTTTTTTATTGACTATTATACCTTTGCCAATAGGTTTATTTTTAGGCTGGTTATTGTGTGATAGGCTCATAATTTATATTAATTCAATTAATTCTTCTACAGGTACTCAAAGTGTAGTATATACTTATGGTATTCCTGCTTTTTTACCAGCAGTTTTACTTACAATAATAACAGTCTGGATTTCTGCACTTATACCAGCACGAAAAGTATCAAAGATATCTCCCATAGAGGCAATACGACAAGGAGATAGTATTAAAACAAAAAAATCACATAAATATTCATTAGGAAAGATATTTGGTATAGAAGGAGAACTTGCAATAAATGCACTTTATGCACGCAAAAAATCCTATCGTACTGCAACAATATCCTTAACACTATCTTTTCTATTGCTTACAGGATTTTTGCATATAATCGCAAATCAAGAAGGAGCAGAAGCCGTCTATGGAAGTGATGTCTATGAAGAACAGAGGGATATATCAATCCATTTAGCAAATGGTGAATCTGTAGAGCCTACTTTTATTGAAAAGTTAAGTAAGACAGAAGGTGTAAAGAGTTCATTATATTATCTTAAAATGTCTGCTACTACTTGGCTAACTGAAAAAGATGCCTCAAAAGAGCTTGCAGAAAATGGTGGATTTAAAGATGTAGTTTCATCTAAAAAATACTATCCTATAGAACGTGATGGAAAGTTTCGTATATACTCAGCTATAATTGGGCTTGATGATGATAGTTTTACAGAATACTGTAGACAAATTTCTGTAGACCCAAAGCTATTCTACGATACAGAAAATCCAACTTCAATTGTATATAATAAAGAGGAGGATATTAATCGTAGTACACGAAGAGATAAAGTATATATAGATTATTTAAATCTTTCAATAGGAGACAATCTTAAATTAAATGAAAGAATATCTGATGAAGATAAAGGCGATTATACTTTTAATATGAAAGTGGGAGCTATTACAAATACCCTTCCTCAAATAATAAATACTAATTCAAGATATACATTAATTCAAATAGTACCAATGTCTATAGTACACGAAATATCTAAAAATTATAATGAAGAAGGTAGATTACGTTCAAATAATATGATGGGATTATTTAAAGTAGATAATCGTGAGGATATTCCAAAAGTAAGAGAAAAGCTAGAGTCTATTTACAATAAAGCTTATGGGTCTGGAGATTATAGTATTGAAGATGTCGTAGAAAATGAAGAAAAAGGTGATAGTGGAAGAAAGACTATGAATTTAATAGTAAGCTTCATTACAGGATTGTTGGCTATGATTGGATTATCTAATGTATTGGCCACAGTGTCAGGAAATCTTAGAAGCAGAAGACAAGAGTTTGCCATGTTACGTTCTGTTGGATTATCACCAGATGGTATAAAAAAGATGCTTGCTTTAGAAGGATTATTTTTAGGAGTTACACCATTATTACTTAGTATTCCTGTACAAATAGCAATAGTGTATACTTTTCTGCGTATAAATGAAATACACTTTATAGAGTATTTACCATTTGCACCTTTATCTACAATAATAGGTTTTACTGTATTGATACTTTTTATTGTAATATCATCATATATGATAGGATATAAGCAATTAAAGAATGAAAATATAGTAGAATCTATAAAAAATGAAACAATATAAATAAAAGTTATCTGAATTAATTTAAGGATAACACCTTAAGACTATTGATAAGTATAGGTATGGTTCTATTATTTATTTAATAAAATCTGATTTATTTAATAAAGTATGAAATATAAATAGAAATATATTGTTTAAATAATAGATAGAATAATAAATATGACTGGATTATAGGATTTTGCCTATAATCCAGTCTTTTATGTGTAAAATTTAATTATGAACCTTGCGCCACCATTATGACAATTTTCTGCATGTAGAGTTCCATTTTGACGTTCTATAATAGACCTTGATAGAGCAAGTCCTATACCAATACTGTCTTTATGAGCATTTTTACCACGATAAAATCTATTAAAGATATATGGGAGTTCTTCCTGAGAAAATCCCTTACCATTATCCTCTATAATAATTTCAGCATATAGAGGGTTTTTGCTGTAATAAGCAATAATATGTCCACCATCTTCTATATGTTCACTACAATTTTTAAAAATATTCAAAAGAGCTTCTAACGTCCAATTAATATCAACTTCAAATTCTACTGAATCGGAACCTTCGATAGAAAGTGTTTGATGTTTTTCTTTTAAAGAATCTTCTATAGGCTCAACTGCATAAGTAAGGAGAGAATATATATCTATAAGTTTTCTTTCAAATATTAAAGTACTTGCATCCAATTTTGATAATATAAGTAAAGATGAAACCAATCTCTCAAGTCTTGAGATTTGATTTGTAAGCCTATGAATATAATCTATTTCCTCATCAGAGCAACTTTCTGAAAGTAGTTGTGCCATAAGTGACATAGAAGTAATTGGAGTCTTAAGCTGATGTGCAATATCTGCAAGATTATCAGAAAGGGTCTGCCTTTCTTTTAAAGCAAATTCCTTTGAACAACGAAGCTCTCCTACTGTTTTGTATATCTCATCTTCAAGGTGAGAAAATTCATCTTCACATCGTAAAAGCAAAGACTCTTTTCCTGAGTTTACTTCTTCTAAGTATCTAGTAAGATTGTTTATTCTATTCATTTTTTGTATATTTTGCCTACATTTAATTATATATACTACTAGAGCTATTGTTGAAATTATAATAAATGAGACTCCTAAAAAGTAAAAAAAGTTTTTACTCCAAAATGTATTTTTAGAATATCCATACTTTAATAAAATCTCATTTCCTATTTTAAAGTCATTGTTACCAGAATCTTTTAGAGATTTTAGTATATATTCTGTAGACTTAGGATTTAACTCGTATGATGCACCAATAGCTTTAGACATCATCTTATATTCATCAAAAGAAGTTACAGTTGTTAGAATTACACTTAACAAAATAGTTATAGCTAAGCAGAATACTATAAAAACAAATGTATTATTGATATTTTTTGGAGTTTTCACTAGCTGTCCTCCATTCTATATCCTATTCCTCTTAATGTTTTTATACAAGGTGGATTTTTTAATTTTTCCCTAAGACGCTTTATTGTTACAGTAAGAGTATTGTCATTGACAAAGTTGCCATCTACATCCCATAACATTTCTAGTAACTTTGTGCGAGTCATAGCTTTATTTTTATTTTCCATCAAGCTCAAAAGAAGTTTATATTCTCCTGCTGTCAAAAGTACTTCAACATTATCTAAATATACTTTGACTTCAACTTTATTTAATTTTATATTTTCGCATGTAATAGTATTGTTAGTTTCAGAATGAGTTCGTCTAAGAACTGCATTAATTCTAGATTGGAGTACTGAAAGCAAAAATGGTTTAACCACATAGTCATCTGCTCCCATATCCAATCCATGTATAATATCTTTTTCATCATCACGGACTGTCAAAAATATTACTGGAGTATTTTCTATACTTTTGATATACTGACAAAATTCATATCCAACACCATCAGGTAAATTTAAATCAAGCAGAACCAAATCAATAGTTTTATCAAAGTTTTTCTTAGCTTCAGCAATTGTATTATAACAACATATTGTGTGATTTTTCTTTTCAAGAGAAGTTTTTATCCCAAATGTAATTGTATCATCATCTTCTAGAAGTAGTATTTTAGCCATTTACTTTAAATCCTTTCTTAGTTTAAATTAGTAGCTTTAGACTTAATATTTTATCATACTGGAAATAGGGAAAAATATCATTTAAGTAATATAAAATTTATTTTACAAACTTAAGTCTAAGCTTTAAGTGAATCTATCAAAAGAAAAAGTGTTGTTTCAATAAATTTATCCTCATCTATATTAAAATTATTTAGGTATGATTTTCCTGTGACAGATAATAAATTAAAAAATCCTGTAAGTGTAAATATTGATGAATACATGAGAGTAGGTATTTCAATATCATACCTAATACTTCCATCATTTTTCCCAACTTCAAACATTTCTTGAATTTCATTAAACATAAATTTATTAAAAGAAAAAAACTTATTCCTAAATGGCATTTCTGTATTTGAGTTTTTAGATTTTATAATACCAATCATTCCCATAAGGGATAGAAGGGATGGTTCCGTACAGTAAAATTTATGAAATGCAAAGTATGAAAACTTTATTTTTTCAAAACCTGTTTTACCCTTTGCACTCTCTATTTCAATACTATCCCAAAGTCTCTTATATCCTCTTAAAACAACCGCAAAAAATAAATCCTCTTTACATGAGAAATATTTATATATGGTGCGTTTAGTGTATTCGACTTCTTTTGCCAATTCGTTCATAGTTGTATTATCAAATCCATTAAGACAAAATAATATTTCTGCCTTATTAATAATATCATTTTCTTTTTGTATTTTTTCTTTATCTCTTCTTGATAATTCTGACATATAAATTCTTCCTTTCTATTGATAATAATGTATACCGATGGTATACTTATGTAACTGTAATATATTTATATACCGATGGTATACTTTTATAAAAATAAAATTGATATCAGGGAGTATAGATATTTATAACTTCACTAATTAATTATATAGGCAAAATACTAAATAGGGGGAATTTATTTATGAAAATAACAGAAAATGTATTAATGTTGGATAGTACTCGTGGCTCAAATTGTTTTATTGTGTTTGATGAAGAAATTACTCTTATAGACACAGGACTTCCTTTTATGGGTAATAATATGATTAAAGAATTAAAAAGACTTGGGATTCAACTTACAGATATTAAGCACATTTTACTAACACATCATGATGTTGACCACATATCTAATATTAAGTTATTAAAAGAACATACAAGAGCAGAAGTGTGGGCTCATATAGAAGATATACCTTTTATTACAGGAGAGAAGGATAGACTTGGATTCAAAAAGTTTATTGGAAAGACAATTTCTAGAAGAATTATTAAGGATATTAAACCTTATGGAGAAAATATGAAGGTTGGAAATATACAAATTATCCATACTCCTGGTCATACTCCAGGACATGTATGTATGATTTTTGAAGACGTATTATTTGCAGGGGATTTAGTTAAAAATAAGAATGGCAGTATAATTCCTTATCCTAATCTTTGGAATTGGGATTCTAAAAAGATGATGAAATCTATAAAAGAGTTAGATAATTTAAAATACAAATGGATATGTATGTCTCATGGGACTCCTTGTATTAAATAAAAAATAGCAATTTATAACATATATCCTATATCCTATATTATCTATTGACTATATCCAACATTGGTGATAATATAATATCCAAGATAGAGTATAGGAGGTGAATTTTATGATACGAACTTTAATTTTATACTATTTAAATATTAAACCAACGCATGGGTATGAGATTCAAAAATTTCTACAGGTGTCTGGTGCAGATAGATGGACTAAAATACAGTCTGGGTCAATATATTATGCGTTGACAAAATTAGAAAAAGATGGAGCAGTTAGAGTTTTAAGAGAAGAAAAAACTGGTGCTAGAATTCGTAAAATTTATGAGATTACTCAAAGTGGCAAACTAGAATTAAAGGAAGAGACACAAAAAGAACTTCAGATGCCAATAGTTCCAACAGGTTCAAATAAATTCCTGTTACATAATATTTTGGATATATTACCTAAGGATACTTTACAAAAAAATCTTGAAAAACACATAAAATATTTGATAGAGCAGAAGAGGTATTGGGAAAATTGGAAAGAGATTAAAAAAATTGATAGCAAGAGTCTTGTAACAGAAAAAATTGCATTTGATATGACAATAGACAATCTAAATTATCAAATACTATGGCATGAAGAAATACTAAATAATCTTGATAAGTATATATCTGTTGGTTGCGAAACGCAGAACATAATTAAATCTATAGACTTTTCCAATATAGAAGAAAATTTTTTATTTACATCTGAAACAACAAATGAGTTACTTGAAGTTCAGAAACTTAGGGATGAAATAATTGATAATCCAGATAAAGCTATAGAAAACATAGATAAAATAATATTAAAATTGCAAAATAAGCAGTAAATTTTATTATAATAACACGAGTACAATACTCGTGTTTTAAAAAAGTAATATATACAACGTTGGATATATAATATTGGTTAAAAATTGAGGAGGATTTTATAAATGAGTAATGTATTGTTAGAGATTGAAAGTTTATGTAAGAAGTATAACGATAAAGAAGTTGTATCAGGAGAAAGTTTTAAGGTATTGGAAGGAGATATTTTAGGTTTTATTGGACCAAATGGAGCAGGTAAAAGTACATCTATAAATATGTTTACTACAATTGTATCTCCAGACACTGGAAATATATATTATAAAGGAAAAGATATTGATAATCAACAAAATACTTTTAAGCGTTCACTTGGTGTTGTCCCACAGGAATTAGCTATATATGAAGATTTAAGTGCATATGATAATGTTAAATTTTTCTGCTCGTTATATGGATTTAGAGGTAGTGAACTTAAACGTCGAACTAAAGAAGCTTTGGAGTTTGTTGGACTATGGGATAGATATAAGGAGTTTCCAACAAAATTCTCTGGCGGAATGAAGCGTAGGCTAAATATAGCTTGTGCAATTGCACATAGCCCAAAAATTCTCATCATGGATGAACCAACAGTAGGCATCGACCCTCAATCAAGAAACAAAATTATGCAAACAATCAAAGATCTTAATGCTAGTGGCACAACAGTTATATATACTAGCCACTATATGGAAGAGATTGAAACTTTATGTAATAGAATTGTTTTAATAGATAAAGGGGTGATTATAGAAGATTTAGATAAGAGTTTATATAAAAATAAATATTTAAAATTTGGTTGTAAGACATTAGAAGATATTTTTCTATATCTTACAGGTACAGATTTAAGAGACTTGGAGGGATAAAGAGATGAGATGTTTTTTACCATTATTCAAATTAGGAGTGAAACGAAGAAGTAAAGATTTTTTTGTTTTATTTTACAATATTGTTTTTCCAATAATAATTATAGTGTTATTAGGCTATTTGACATCAAAATCTTATGGTGAGGATTTTACATCATATAACTATTATACTATTGTCACAATACCATTTTGTGTCCTTATGGGAATCATTAGTGTATCTTATGCAGCACAAGATGAAAAAATTTCTAGCACATCATATCGTTATATGATTTCTCCTATTTCAATAGCAGATTTAGTTCTTTCAAAACTTTTCTCTTGCACAATAGTACTTTCACTATGTAATTTGCTAACCTTGGTGTTATTAAGAGGTATATTTAAGATGAGTTTTGGAGGAAATTTTTTAGCTGTTATTTTTCTATTAATGTGTGAATCAATTGTAGTATCATCTATAGGTTTGTTTTTGGGACTTGTTTGTAAAAATTTAGATATGTTACGTAATATCATTAATATACCAATAGTGATTTTTGGTTTTTTGGGAGGAGTATTTTTTCCAGTTAGCTCTCTAAATTCAGTCATTTCATTAATAATCCATATATCACCATTAACATGGATTAATAGAGCTATAGTTGCTTGTATCTATGATAATAATTTACATCTCCTTTTTAATATATCATGTATATTTATAATCATAAGTATATTGATGACTATATTTACAATTAAGTTTTTTAAGAAGGAGGTCTTTATATAGTGAATTTAATAAATATTTTTAAGAATAATTTAAGAAGGAATATGAATAAAAGATTGGTTTTTCTAGTTACAATTTTATTTCCTATAATTGTAGTAATTCTTGGGGTATTGGCAAATTACATAAGTAAACCATCTTTCAATATTGGTATTTTAAATGACTATAAAAACGAACAAATTCTAAATGCATCTGAAAAAAGAATATATGAAAATACAATAATAGCTCTAAAAAATACTCAAGGAATAAATGTAGAGACTGCAGACCTTAAAACAGTTAAAACTGATATTATAACTGGAAAGTATTCAGCTGTTATACATTTTAATAAAAATGATTTTAAATTATACTCTATAAAAGATAAAGATACAAATAATACATTAAAGTATTTAATAGAAAGATATAAAAAAGAACCAACGACTATAGATATAAATAAACTACAAGAAATTTCTTTAGGAGCTTTACAAAGAATAATTGCATTTATTGTGTTGTTTTTAATGATAACATCCACTGTAACAGCATCTATGATTATTAAAGATAAAAATTCAGGTATATTTACAAGAATACTCTATTCTCCGCAAAATATAAAAGGATATGTGTTAGGGAATATGTTATACAACTTTACAATAACATATTTTCAATACATAGTTTCAATATCCATAATTAAGTTACTTAATATTGATATTGGAATGGATTATATAGAACTAATTTTTATAGGGGTGTGGATATCAGCTTTAGCAACTTCTTTTGGAACATTTGTATCTTCTTTATTCAATAAAGAGATGTATGCAAATTTATTTTCTACATGTATATCACTTATATTATCACTTATTGGTGGTTCATTTATTCCAATTGAGAAAATGCCAACAATGTTACAAAAAATTAGTATTATAAGTCCAATGCGATGGTTTATCAGTTTTGTGACTTATGTAGAAGAGAGAAAAGGAAGTTTTTTCAATATGAATTATATTTATATTTTAACATTCATGATAATAGTTTTAATTTTATTAGCTATGAAACTTACTCAAACAAGTAAGTATTTAAGTCGTAATAATTGACTAATATAAAACTTTGTATAATACAAAAAAGCCAATAAACTTTAATTTTTAAAAGTTATTGGCTTTTAGTATTGTATCTAGGCCTTTTGTTTAATTTAAAATAATAGAATATAAATTCTTAGTATAACCATGACTTAGTATCAAAGCACATTTTTTGGATATCATCAATAAAGCAACTTACATGGTATCCATCAGTAGATGCATGATGTACGGTTATAGAAAGAGGTAGAAGTATTTTTTCATCTTTTTGATAGTATTTACCTGCTTCAATTGTAGGGAAAAAATAATTTTCAAGACCATGATTGTGTACAGTAAAACTCTTAAAATTAATCCACGGAATACAAGAAACTGTATAGCAATTTTTTGGTGGATTTGGTTTTGCTAGAAAACCATGATTTTTTCCGTACTCTTTAATGTCTGCCAAATAATTTTCATAGAATATCGAAAAATCTTTATCATATTCTGTCCATATTGATGAAAAAGTATTATTATCATCATGAAAAATTGCATAGAATGGTGTTAATGTACTCCAATAGCCAAGTTCATTTTCATCATATGCAATTTTTAATTCTTTATATAGATTTAGGCAAGTTGTTATTATGTATAAATATGCTGGATAAAATTTAATATTTCTTTTTTTCGTTTCATTAAGTAAATTGGTAATATCTATTTCTATAGTCAAATCAAATCCTACATTCGTCATTTTTGAGAAATAGTAAAAATGTGTATATCGTTCCCAGTTTTGTAAATCAATTTTATGGAATTCTTGTTTACTCATATAAAATCACCATATCCTTTATAATATTTATTTGATTATCAATATCTTCATTTGTAAGCTTCAAAACAGGAGAAGATGTTTTCATACTATCAAATAAAAACATTATGTGTATTGCAATTTTTTTAGAATCACATTTTTTAAATTCACCTTTAGATTGTCCATAATCGATTAAATTTGAAAGCATTGTGATAGCTGAATTATATCTTTTATTCATATAATAACGTTGGTCTTTTTCTACAAAAGCAAATTCATGTATTGCAAAATTTAAACCACAATATTTATTATTTATATCATTTTTTTGTTGTTGTAAAAAATATTCTAACATATGCTTAGCTGATGTATTTTCTTTGATACTTTTATCTAATAAACTTTGAGAATTATCTTTATGAGTATTTAATATACTGATAAAAATTTCTTTTGTTGAATTAAAGTGTCTATATAGTCCACCACGACTTAAGTTACATGCTTCACAAATATCTTTCATTGTTACATTGCTGTATCCTTTCTCAGAAAATAACATTATTGATGTATCAATGATAAATTGTTTGGTTTGCTCTCCTTTTGTTGACATATCTTGTACCTCCTTTTTAACGACACAGGTGTCTCTTTTAATTATGAGACACTTGTGTCGTTTTGTCAATGCAAATTTATTCACTTTAAAATCACTGGATAATACTGTAATATTAATTTATAAAATGACTGGACAATGCAATAGGATTGATTTACTTTTAAATTGATGTAAAGAGTAATTAAGTACTAATAATATTATTGACTTTTAAAACTTACGTGTGTAATATATAAGTTACTATTAATTATATACTGCTTATATATTTTGATGGATAATTAAAACATAATAAAACCATAGAGCAGTTATGTTCATAAGATTATTTTAAATTTAAAGCTTACATGTGTAATATATTAAATGGTAAAGGTGGTTTGTATGAGAAAAAATAAAAAAACAAGAAGAATGATAGTTTTCGGTTTTCTAATTTGTCTATTTACAGTTATTGTTGCTTTTTCAGCGAAATTTATATTAAATGGACTCAATAAAAGCAAACCAGATGAAGTGTTTAAGCAATATATATCTTTTGCAAATGAAAGAAAATATGAAAAAATGTATGATTTGTTAGATGAAAAGAGTAAGTCAGAAAATAAAAAAGAAGATTTTATTTTAAGAAATAAAAAGATATATGAAGGAATTAACTCACACAATATGAGTGTCAAGATTAATAATATTAAAAAAGAAAAAGGTAATGACAAAATAATAAAATATGATTCGAAGATGGATACTTTGGCAGGAGAAATTTCATTTTCAAATGAAGTACTACTAACTAGAGATAGACATAAAAATTATAGAATAAAATGGCAGTCAGATGTTATATTTCCAGAACTTGAAGAAGATAATACTGTAAGAATATCAAAGCTTAAAGCTAAGAGAGGAAGCATTTTAGACAGAAATGGTGTAATGATTGCTGGTCAAGGTCTTGCATCTATGGTAGGGTTAGTTCCTAAAAAAATGAGTGATAATATAGAGGACTTAAAAAAATTGTCTGCTTTACTAAATGTACCAGTTGAACAAATTCAAAAGAAATTAAAGGCATCTTGGGTAAAAGAAAATTCAATGGTACCTATAAAAACCATTGAAAAAATAGAAGAAAATACAGATGGAACTGTAAAAGAAAAGGATAAAGAGTTGCAAGACTCACTTCTTAGTATTCCTGGAGTTAAGATATCTAATACAGAAGTCAGGGTGTATCCATTGGGTGAAAAAGCTGGTCATTTAACAGGATATGTTCAAAATGTAAACGCAGAGATATTAAAGGAAAAAGAAGGAAAGAGGTATAATTCTAATAGTATAATTGGTAAGATTGGTTTAGAGAGTTTATTGGAAGATAGGATACGTGGTATTGATGGATATGAGATTATCATAGCTGATAGATATGGAGATAAGAAAAAAACTCTAGTAACTGAGCCTAAAATAGATGGAGAAAATGTAAAGCTAACTATAGATTCAAAACTACAAAGTAAATTATATGAGAAAATGAAAAATGATAAAGGTTGTGCAGTAGTTATGAATCCTAAAACAGGAGAGATTTTATCACTTGTAAGTAGTCCATCGTATAATCCAAATGAGTTTATATTGGGGATGTCAGGAGATAGATGGAAGGAAGTCAATGAAAATGAAAACAAGCCAATGTACAATAGATTTAAAGCACGATTGTGTCCTGGGTCTTCTTTTAAACCGGTTACTGCTGGTATTGGTATAACAACAGGAAAGATTAATCCAAATGAAAACTTTGGGCATAGTGGTCTTAGTTGGCAAAAAGATTCTAGTTGGGGGAGTTATAAGGTAACCACATTAAAAGATTATGGGAATACTGTAAATATGAAGAATGCGCTAATTTATTCTGACAATATTTATTTTGCTAAAGCAGCATTAAAAATAGGTGGAGATGTATTATCAAAAGAGTTGTTAAAACTTGGATTTGAGGAAAACATGCCATTTGAATTTGGATTATCTTCTTCAAGGTTTGGTACGGACAATAAATTTGATACTGAGATACAATTAGCAGATAGTGGATATGGGCAAGGTAAGGTTCTTGTAAATCCAGTACACATGGCATCAATATACTCAACTTTTGTTAATGAGGGAGACATGATAAAGCCTTACCTTGAATTTAAAGAGAATCCACATGCTGAGTTTTGGAAAAAAGGTGTGTTTTCTAAGGAATCTGTAAAAATTATTCGTGATGACTTGATTCAAGTTGTTGAAAGTCCTAATGGTACAGGTCATAGTGCTGTGACTAAGGGAATTACTATTGCTGGGAAAACTGGTACAGCAGAAATTAAAGAATCTAAAGATGATGTTACAGGGACAGAACTTGGATGGTTCAATGCTTTTACTGTAGATGAAAACAGTGATAAACAGTATATGGCAATTGCTATGGTTGAAGACGTAAAGAATCGTGGAGGAAGCCATTATGTTATACCTATTGTTAAATCAATATTTGAAGATTAATTTTATTCAATTTGAAGATTAATCTAATTCGCTTGGGGGATAGTATTTTAGATGTATTATTTTCGAATTTGTTGGTAAATTTTAAAATAAATAAAGAGGCTGTCTCAAAATAGAGAAGAGCCTCTTTTTCATTGTTGAAATGATGAAAATGTATTTGATTTCATACAAAAAATTAAAATAGTGGCAACAATTGAGGATGTGAGGGAGAGTTGCCACTATTTTGTATAGGGTATTATATTATGTTTTTAAGCTAGTTTTACTATCTTCTATGTTTATATAATAACTCTTGTGTGTGAATTTAATAGATAATTCATATGAAAATTATGTGAAGTTTTTGGACTTTATAGTAAATGTATTAGGAGTTATAGATTTTTTTGTCATTTAATATAGATAGTGTTATTTTAGCTGCTGAACTACCATTAGAATAATCTTTACTTTGAATATTTGTAGCAAAGAAATAAGTATTTTCATTTTTTTCTACATAACCTATAAACCAACCATTTACATCTTTTCCATTTATAGTAGCAGTGCCTGTTTTACCAGAAAGTGATACTCCATCTTTTTTTGATACTAGTAATGAATCTTTTACAGTTTTTATATCTTTGTCTTTAAATTTAAACTCATTTGTATAAAAATCTTTAAGTAATTTCACCTGTTCAATAGGTGAGATTTTTAATGAAGATTCTAGCCAAAAGCGTGATATGCCTCCTGAAACATCGTAATTACCATACTTAATTTGTTTAAGATAAGTTTGTATATCTTTTATTCCTGTTTTTTTATCTATATATTGAAAATACCAATTTACAGAGTTTTCCATAGCAGAAAATAGGTCTTGGTCTTTATTCCATGAGCTGTTAGAATGATGTTTTCCGTCCCAAGGAATATATGAATTATTTCTTGTTATTATCCCATTTTCTAATCCCAACAAAGCACTATATATTTTATATGTAGAATTTGGAGAAACTCTTTTTTTACTTTTTTCTTCATTGTAAATATGATATTGATTGGATTTTAAATCATACAAAACAAAACTACCATCAAAACCTTCAAAGTAGTTACTTAGGTCTTCATACATAGTTTGATTATTTATAGGTTTATATTCTTCATTAACATCTGCCATAATGGATAGTGTAGGGCTATTTCCAAATACAATTAAAGCAATCAATGTAAAAATTAAAATGCTTTTAAACTTTAAAGCTTTTGATTCAGCATGAAAATTTGCTATCTTTAATAATCTTCTTTTTATCTGTTTTTTTGACCCACTGATATTTGATGTAAGTGTGAGATTATATGGTCTTGAAATATTATCTACAAAATTTATTAGTGTTTGTCCATATTCTATATAATTTTCTTTATCAAGTTTTTTCAAAACTGAAATGTCACATGCAATTTCACGGTCTACTCGCATTTCTTTAAGTGCACACCACACAAGAGGATTAAACCAGTACAATATTTGGAAGAAGCACATTATATAATTTACCAATATATCTCTGTTTTTAGAATGTTGTAATTCATGAAGTAAAATATATTTTATATCATTTAAAGATAATTTAGATATAGACTCATTTGGTAATATAATATGTGGTTTAAAGTATCCAAATGTAATGGGTGTATTTATGATGTGGGATTTACATAATATAAAATTCCTATTTATCCCAATATCTTTTTTACACTGTTGAAATATTGAAACTATCTCATCATCTTCTAAAATTTGTGCAGATTTTTTTATATTTCTTATTTTAAAATTACAATGAATAGCAATAACTATCATTATTGAAATACCAACTATCCATAATATTAATAATAAAATATTTAAACTGTCAAAATTAGATTGATTCAGAGATACTGAAAAATCTTTTAATGCATTTGAATTATTAATAATACTACTTGAGCTATTTTTTATTATAGAAGTATTAGCAGTATTGTTTTCAAATTGGGTAAAGCCATGTAGATAGTTAAACATATTTCCGAGATTAATATATTTAAGAGGTATAAATGGAATTATTAATGTTATAAGCAATATAAATCCAATATTATATTGGTATTTTGCAGAAATGTGCTTATTAAATATTTTTTTAGTAAATAAAATTACAATAATCAACAATGATAGGGTTAATGTACTAAATAAGAATCGGATAAAGAATGGAGCATACATATTTACTTATCCTCCTTAGTAACCCTTTTGTTTAAAATCTCTCTCAATTCCTCAATATCATCTTCAGAGAGTTTATCATTTTCTAAAAAGTTTAGTACCATAGAATTAAGAGCACCATTATAAAAACGATTTAAAAAAGAACGACTTTCTTTAGCTACATATTCTTCTTCCTCAACAAGTGGAGTATAAACGAACACTCTACTATTTTTTTCATATGTCAAAGCTCCTTTTTTAACTAATCTTAACAACATTGTCTGAATTGTTTTAGGACTCCATGTACTTATTTCTACTAGTTTTTCAATTACTTCATTAGTGCTAATAGGAGCATATTTCCAAATAATCTTCATCACTTGATATTCTGCTTCTGAAATTTGTGGTAATTTTTTCATGATATACCTCCTTATACTTACATTTGTAATATATAAAGTATATTATCATTAATTTGGTTTGTCAATTCATAAAGATAATTCATTTATAGTTGTTTAAGCAAGTGCACATAGTTAAATAGAATTATTAATTAAGCTGTATAAATACACATTTAAGTTAAATAGAATTTATATTGACAGCTAAAAATATAGTTGATATACTTATTGTTGATATAACAACTAAAATAAGGAGGTATAGAAATGATAATTACAGTTATAAATGGGAGTCCTAGAAAAAACGGAGCTACATCAAAAGTTTTGGCTTATTTATATAAAGATATAGAAAGATTAATACCAAATGTAAAAATTAATTATTTCGATTTAAGTGAAGTCAATCCATCATACTGTATTGGTTGTTTAAATTGTTATAAAATGGGGAAATGTATTAATCAAAGTGATAAAGTAGAGTATATTCATGATATAATTACTAAGAGTGATGGTGTTATATTTGGTAGCCCGACTTATGGAAGCAGTGTAACTGGGCTTTTCAAGGTATTTACAGATAGAGCACATATGATGTTGGAAAGGTTATTGTACTGTAAGCCATGTATAGCAGTTACTACATATGAAAATGCTCGAGGTTCAAAAGCGATTTCTTTTATGAAATCAATGGTCTTAGATTCTGGAGGTTACGTTTGTGGTAATTTATCTATAAAAATTGGATTTAATCAAAATCCTATAACTGAAAATGTAGAATTAAAGATACAAAAGGTATCTAAAAAATTTATTTATTGCATAGAGGAAAAGAAAAATCCACCTGTGTTTTCTCAAATTTATAACTTTATTGCTATGAATGTTTTTTTAAAGCCAATGACATTTAAAAATATTGAGCAGTATAAAGGAATAATTGATAGATGGGAGGCGCAAGGGATTATTTAAATGGAGGTAAAATGAAAGATTTTGAGAAACTATATGAGGTTACAAATAAGTTAGTAAGTACTTCGTTGAAAGTAAAAGATGATTTGAAAAAAATGTTTAAACAAAATGGATATGATATAACAGCTGATCATTATGCGTTATTAAGATTTCTATGGGAACAAGATGGAATTTCTCAGATAGATTTATGTGAAAAATCATGTAAGGATAAATCTAATACGACAAGAATCTTAGATGTTATGAAAAATAAAGGATTGATTGTCCGTAAAGTAGATGTTAAAGATAGACGTAAATTTCAAATATTTTTGACCGATTTAGGTAGAGAATTAGAAGAACCTTTAAATGAAATTGCAAGTATATACGCAGTAGAGACATTTAAATCTATTTCTGATGAAGAGTTACCTTTGTTTGCCGATATTTTAGATAGAATTGGCAAGTAAATACAAACTCTATTTTGGGAAGTCTTTTTAACTATTAATGATACAAAATGATAGAAAGAGGGATAAGAATGAGTTCTAAGATTTATTATTTTTCTGGGACAGGGAATTCTCTAGTAGTTTCAAAGACTTTAAAAGAAATGTTGAATGAAAGTAAAGAAATAATACCTTTAGCCATACATAGAAAAAAGCAAAATATAGAGATAAATGAAGATATATTAATAATTGTTTTTCCTGTTTACTTTGCTGATGCTCCTGAGATAGTAAAATTTTTTGTAGAGAAATTAAATTTCAATAATAATACTCATATATACGCTATAGCCACTTGTAATGGAGTAGCTGGACATAGTTTGTTTACTATAGATAAACTACTTAAGAAAAAGGGTAAAAAATTATCTGCTGGTTTTATAATTGATATGCCTGGAAATGCTTTGACAACACCTCTAGATGTTGAAGAAGAAAGATTGAAAAATATAACTGATAGAGTATATGAGGTCGCAAAATGTATCAATAACTTGGAGAAGGGAAGTATAGAGGGGAAAAATAATTTGAAGTCATATGTAGATAGTTTTATGCTTCGTTTGGTAGGAAAGAATATGCAAATTGCAACTACTAAATTTTTTGCAGAAAACAAATGTAATGGATGTGGGACATGTAAAAGAGTTTGTCCTGTAGATAATATAAGTATAGTCGATAAAAAGCCAAAGTGGGGTAATGAGTGTGAAAGATGTCTAGCTTGTTTTCACTGGTGTCCAAAAGAGGCTATCAATATAAAAAAATCATTTTTAACAGATAGAAAGAAGTATCATCATCCAAATGTTACTGTTAAGGATATATTTTTATATAAATAGATATATTTTATTTGTATTAATAATTATCTTATCAAATAAAATTTTAGAGCAATAGAGAGAAACATATAGCAATCTTATGGAAATATTGTAAAGAGTAATATGTAATGATACTAAGTATATTAGAGATTAAAAATAATAAT
The DNA here is from genome assembly GCF_056688945.1 of Clostridioides sp. LIBA-7602. Lineage (NCBI taxonomy): Bacteria > Bacillati > Bacillota > Clostridia > Peptostreptococcales > Peptostreptococcaceae > Clostridioides > Clostridioides sp. LIBA-7602. The sequence goes on from NZ_CP196991.1 coordinate 507,924, forward strand.
AAATAAATATATAGTGATATTAATATAAAAATAAAAGTGCCTCATAAATAAAAATTTTTGAGGCACTTATTATTTGTTTAACCTAGCATCTATCCTTTTATAAGTTCAACCATTTTCTTTATATCATCTGATGCCATTTCAAACTTTGATTTTTCAATCAATATATTTCCACCAGTCATGATATACGATGGAAATATTCTTAATTTATCATAATAAAGTTCATTGTTACGAAGTTTATATGTTGAGATAGAAGGGATAGCATTCTTTTTTGTATGTTTTTTAGTAATCATATTAAAAGATTTCTTTGCAACATCTCCCATCAACATTACTACTTTTAGATTATTAAATAATTGAATTTCCTTTTCTAAAATAGGCATATGCAGTCTAATTGTATCACTAGTTATTGTATATTCTGATTTAGGAAGTTTTACTGCATTGGTTACATAGATACCCATATCTAATATATCATTTATATTAGATACTTCTATGCCTGCATTGTTAAATAAAGGGAGAGTAGTTTTCAAGTAATCTGCATCTTCATTTATACTATAAAAATCGTCATTGGGGTTATTTGGTACAACCTCATTAATCATTATAGTTTTTATGGAGTCTGTGTCTATTGTTATATTGGGAAGATATGATACTACTTTGTCTTCATCGAAAAGATTATTCTGCTTAATAAATTCATTTAAAGTTGATTTTATATTTATTTTCATATGATAAATCTCCTTAGTTTGAAGCTTTAAGTACTCTAAAAAATAGTCTTAAAGCATGTAGTTTTAAAAATATAATAACATATCAAACATGACAACAGAATGTCATGTTTGATTGATAAATTATCTAAACTTAGAATTTATTAGAGCATCTGCTTGTTCATAATCATCTTTATGTACATAAATTGAATACTCGTAAGAAAAATCTTCCTTTTGTCCTAAATTTCCAAGAATCATTTTACTGGAAAAAGGTCTTTTAGAGTAATTATTGTTTTTCACTTTATACTTATATTTAATTTTGTTTACTGATAATATACTGCATATCTCATTAAATCTATCTAAAGAATATCCTCGGAAAAGCTCAGTTCTATTTAAAATCATAAAGACAACCTCCTTGTAAAAGTAATTTATCGAAATTAGAGGAGAAAAGGACTATAAGTTGTTATAAATAAAAGGTAGCAAAATTAAATTGATTTGTAAAGTTTTTAAGAGTATTATACTAGTAATAAAATAAATAAGTTTCAGATGTAGAGTTTAAAGAAAATGTGTAAATGAGATTATATAGATATTGAAGGAGAAATTTAAATGAAAAAAATATCACAAGAAAAAGTAAGCACGTATACTCAAGAAGTATCTCAAGAAAAAATTGAGCAGTGGAAATCTGTATATGAAAAATATAAAGATATCTTAAAAGTAAATTCTAAGCCTATTTTAGAAGTAATAGAATTTTTAAAACAAAACTATACAATAAAAGAAGAAACTTCAGAAGAATTCAAGGATGTAATTATCCATAATATTAAATTAAATAAACCTTTATCAGAAAAAATCCCCAATAATGCAGAATTAAAACCTGTTGCATTTATAATTCAAAATGAAGGGAATGCAAAAAAATTATATGATACACAAGAGGAAGTGTATAGTGGTTGTCCAATTATTGTTGGGATGGAGTTTGAAACAGGATGTGTATTTGTAGAGGGTAGTGATGAGCTTAATGATGAGATAACTGCATTTAAAGGATTAGATAAATATGATATAAATAATTATTATTTAGTAGCAAACTATGTTAGATGTCTAAAGAAATATGAATTAATAGATTAGTATATGAATTAAAGATTATAAAATAAATTTGAAGCCAGTATAATTATGAAATATCAGCTTAAGTCTAATACAACTAAGTTTAAATCTAATATAAATATGAAGCATAAAGAAGCGTAAACTTGAATAGAGTTGCCAAAATAAAATTGGTAACTCTATTTTTAATTTTATATTTCATTAAAATTTCTAGCTGTTATAGAATTGTTATTTTTTCATGTTAGTATTTTCTTAGTAATAGAATTTAATGCATTACAAGAAAGGAGAAATATACATGAAAGATTTAATTCTTGAAACAAAAAAATTATCAAAAAAATATGGAGAACAAATGGCGGTTAACAACGTTTCTCTGCAAATTGAACGAAATAGTATCTATGGACTTTTGGGACCAAATGGTGCAGGAAAATCGACAACACTTAAAATGCTTGTTGGTCTTCTTCGTCCAACACATGGGCGTATTATTTTTGATAGGAAACCTTGGAAAAGAGAGTCTCTTGCAAATATTGGTGCCTTAATAGAATCCCCTTCTTTGTATGGAAACCTTACAGCAGAAGAAAATTTACTAGTACATACAAAACTTTTGGGATTACCTAAAGATAAAATTTATGAGGTGCTAGAAATAGTCAACTTGAAAAATACAGGTAAAAAGAGAGCTTCACAATTCTCTATGGGTATGAAACAAAGGTTGGGAATTGCTATTGCGCTTTTGAGTGACCCAGAATTGTTGATACTGGATGAGCCAACTAATGGGCTTGACCCCTTTGGAATTCAAGAACTTCGTGAGTTGATTGCTTCTTTTCCAAAAAAAGGTATAACTGTGATTCTTTCTAGTCATATTCTGTCAGAAGTTGCTCAAGTTGTAGATAATATTGGGATTATAAGTGGAGGACGACTACTATTTCAAGGAGCACCTGACCCTAATGAAAATCTAGAAGAATTCTTTTCAAATGTTATTCTTAAAGGAGGGCAAATAAAGGAGGGAAAAAAAGATGAATAGTCTACAATCTGAACTTTTAAAATATAAAAGAACATTTATGGGGAAACTGATTGTTTTTTTTCCAGTATTCTTTGCAGCATATGCACTTATAATGCAAGGAACACTTATGCAAAATCCATTGTCCCAATCAGATTCTTGGGAGTGGCAAAATCTTTTAGCATTAGTTTTTAACTGGTGGTCATTTATGTTCTTGACTATTGGATTTGCATTGTTTGCTACTTTAGTAGCTGCACAGGAAAGAAAAGCTGGAAATTATCGTGCTTTACGTACACACAATGTATCTCCTATGGTACTTTGGATTAATAAAGTTATAGCTATGGCAGTCTACAGTTTGATTTCAACATTAATTTTAATAGTTGTAACAATTATAACTGGTTTAATATTGAAAGCTGGACCAATTCCTTTTGGACAGATTATAGGGGCAAGTATTGTATGTTGGGTTGTCTCTCTTGCTATACTTCCAATTCAGTTATTGATTGCTACGTGGAAAGGTATGTTCTTAAGCATGGGAGTTGGATTTTTAGGAATGATATTGGGTGTCCTTGCTGCGACACAACCATTTTGGATTGCGGTACCATGGAGTTGGGCAGTTAGAATGGTGTGTCCAATCATTAACATACATCCTAATGGTACTATATTACAAGCTGGAGACCCTCTTTTGAATAATTCAGTAATTCCTATTGGTATTGTTGTCTCTTTGGTTGTGTTTCTAGTATTAACAGCACTTACTGCAGTTTGGTTTAGTAGGAGGGATGACAAATGATAAAACTATTATCATCAGAATGGCTTCGAGCAAAGAGAACAGCTGTCCGATGGCTTACTCTTTTTATGCCTGTTATTTTTTCATTATGTGTGGTTGCCTATCTTGCAATCAAATCTGGAAGTACACAAGCATTTGCTTTTGAAGGGTTTTTCACAGTATGGACTGTATTCATTATTCCTATTGGAGTAGGTATTCTGTCAGGATTTATAGTGTATGAGGAAGAACTTGCTGGAAATTTTAATGGTTTTTTATGTATAGGTATTTCTCGTGTTAGATTATATCTTGGAAAATTTCTTTTTCTCCTTTTTTGTTTAGCTGTATGTACATTTATTGCTACATTGATACTTTGCATAGGCATGAATATTGCAGTGCCATCTGGTGCACCAATAGGGCTATTTATGGCAGCAGCTGCTCTTGTGGTAATCGGGTCACTTCCAATATTAGCTATTCACCTTTGGGTGAGTTTTGCATGGGGAATGGGTGCATCTATTGGTATTAGTGTTGGTGGGATTTTAATGGCTGCAATACTTGGGTTAACAAGTATTGGTTCAACAGTTGGCCCATTTGTTCCATGGACATGGCCAGTAAAATTGGGTATGCTTCCAGGAACTTACTTTATTAAAGGAGATGGAACTATTCCAACTGAAGAGATTTATTCTGGAATGATACAATCAGCTACTATACATTTTGTAGCAGTGGCAATAGGTCTAATTATATTCTTGATAGGAGGAGTTGTTTGGTTTAAAATATGGGAGGGAAGGAAAAGCTACGAGTAGATGGATATTGCTTTAATAACTAACTTCTCATAATATAAAGGAGGTGTTATATTGAGCAAAATATTGATTATTGATGATGAAATAGACTTAGTAATGTTACTTGAAGATGAATTGAAAGAAAAAGGTCATGAAGTATTGGTAGCTTCTGATGGGCAGAAAGGTATAGAGTTATCAAAAATGGAGCCTGACCTTATTATACTGGATATTATGATGCCTAAAATGGATGGTTTTGAGGTATGCCAGGCAATTCGAGATGATGTTTTGTGTCCGATTATATTTTTGAGTGCAAAGCAATCGGAAACTGACAAAATCAAAGGATTAACTTTTGGAGGAGACGATTATGTAACAAAACCCTTTGGATTGCGTGAATTGATGGCAAGAATTGAAGCCAATCTGCGTAGAGAAAAACGGTCACAGTATATCAATGAAGAAAATAAACGGTCTACATTGTATTTTGGAAAGTTGTGCCTATATATGAGAGAGCGTACAGTTAAAATTGATGGCAAGGATATTGACTTAACAAAAATAGAGTATGATATTGTTGAACTACTAGCACTTCATGCAGGACAAGTTTTTTCCAGAGAACAGGTCTATGAAAAAGTATGGGGATGTGATTCTGAGGGCGATTCTGCAACTGTTGTTGAACGAATCAAAAAAATACGAGCTAAGTTTGCCGCTGTGATGCCAGAAAAAGAATATATTTCTACCGTTTGGGGAATTGGATACAAGTGGAACAAAATGTAAGGGAGGAGAAATTATTAAATGAAAAATCAATCACTTACGACCCAGTTCAGGCATACCTTTATTTTCATTATAATAGCTAGTATAGTCTCCACAATAATTACTTATGTCTTTGCTATTTACTTGTTTATATATTCAGCAGATAAGGATATTTATCAATCAAATTATTATGAGAGACAAGTTCCTGGAATTGAAAAATACATTAATGAAAAAAACATAGACTGGTTATCTCAATCGAATGAAAAAGAATTAAAAAGTATTATTCATGGAGATGGGCTTTTATATCAAGTTGTGGATGATAATGGCAATGTATTGTATAGTACTAATTCACGAAAACCATTCAAGACAAAAGAAGAACTATTTAGCAATTTTAGCAAAAAAATTGCTCGTAAAGGAGGTTACATCTATACTATTCCTATTAAAGATGATAATGGAAAGGTTGAAGGAGCGGTTATTCTGTCCTATCAAGTAAAAGTGACATTTGCAAATAATAGGGGAAGATTTATAGGTGTAATTATTGTAATAGCTTTATTCTCTCCATTTTTATATATTATTGGGTTCACTGTATGGTTTTCTAAACGCTTTGTAAAAAATATCAATAAACCAGTACATTTATTAATTGATGCGTCCAAGAAGATAAGAGAAAAAGACCTTGATTTTGAAATCGACTATTATTCAGATAATGAACTTGGAAAACTTTGCAGTGCTTTTTCTGAAATGAAAGATGAACTAAAAAAATCTTTATCTGTACAGTGGAAAATAGAACAAGAACGTGTTGAAATGGTAGAAGCTCTAGCGCATGACTTGAAATCTCCCCTTTCTGTTATTTTGGGATATACAGATGCACTTATTGATAATAATTTAGATGGTAACGAAAAATTACACAGGTATCTTACAGTTATAAGAGAAAATACAGAAAAAAGTGCTTCTCTTGTTCAGAAAATGCAATACACATCTGATTTGGAAAAATCGAATATACAATTAAACCTTGTCCCTGTAAATTTACCTGATTTTTTGAAACAAAAGGTACAAGACTATGAATTACAGGCTCATCAAAAAGAAATAAAGCTTGTCCTGAAAATGCAGGGTAATATGCAGTTTCCAATTCAAATAGATGTGGATAGATTGACTAGAATTTTTGATAATATTATATCCAATAGTCTGCAATACACTTCAGTAGGTGGTAGTATTAACATCAGTGTAGAGTCTGAAAAAAATTGTATCTATTATAAGATTTGCGATTCTGGTAGTGGGTTTAGCTCTAAAGATTTGAAAAAGGCTCTTGATAAGTTTTATAGAGGCGATGAAGCTAGACAAACCAAAGGTGGTCATTCTGGTCTTGGGCTTTATATTGTAAAGCAATTAGTGGAACAGCTTGGAGGTTCTGTCAAAATAGAAAATTCAAAATCAGGTGGAGCATGTGTGACATTTTGGCATGGTACTTAATTACTTAAAAGATTTATGAATTTAACTTATATATTTTAAATCAAAAGAGGAAGGCTATTATGCCTCCTCTTTCTTAAATTTTAATTAATATATATACAATCAATTATATTCATCTTTTTAACTTTTCTTAATGGAATAAGAGTAGCTATTATACATGCAAGTATAGAAACAAGTGTAACTTGTGAAATTGAAAGAATTGGTATATTAGTAAAATCAAGCTTTTCTATAGTTGCCATGTTTATGATAACAGCACTGGCATATCCAGCAATGGAGCCAAATATGGATGCAAAAATTCCATAGTAAGCACCTTCCCATAAAAACATCTTATATAGACTACTATTACTCATACCAATAGCTCTTTTAACTCCAATCTCATTAATTCTAGTATTTATATTTGTATTAGTTGTGTTAATTATATTTAAAGTACCAATCAAACCCACAAACAGTATTACTGCCCATGCTAGAAATTCTATTTGTTTAAAACTCTCTTTAAGTTGCTTGTCTGATTCGATGTATGATATCCAATGAGAGCCTGGATTGTTTTTACAAATCTGCTCTATAGATAATCTTATTTGTTCTAAATCTGATTTATCTTTAGCATAAATATTTATTTGATTAAACTTGTCTTTATTTGTCAAGGTGTCATAAACAGAATCATATACAATAACATCAACACCATTTAACCAACCATTACCTTGTAAAAAAAACATTTTATCTATTGTACTATATATTTCTAGTTGATTTTTATTGATTGTAATATTATCTTTAGGTTTTAGATTTGTATATTTAGTTTTTACACCTGGTGTAGAAATAGCAACTGGATTTTTTATAAAGCAGATGGAGCCATTTTTAAAATCTTCTAATGTGGAATTTGTAATAGAAGGTATTGAGTCTTTTAAAGTCCTTTCATCAATTCCAATGATTTTTAACATCTCACCACTATTTTCAAAATGGATATTTGTATCTATTTCTCCCTGTTTATATTCAGAGTATTTTATAAAAGAAGTACGGTCGATATTTTTTATGCTCTTTATTTTATCTAGAGTGGACTTATCAAAACCAGATACTTCACTTGTTAAGGAAAAATCTCCTTCTTTTAAATTGCTTACTGACTTGGATACATCTAATACATTGGAAAACTCACTCAGTGCGACGAATACTGTTATACTCATAAATAAAGAGAGTATAGTTATTATAGTTCTTCCTTTATTTCTTTTTAAGTTTAGCCATGCGAGATGCCTTTCAAAGTTTTTTATTGTTTTTTCTCTTTTAATCTTTCTTTTGATTTTAGTAGTACTACCAGCCATAGCAATTTTTGGAGAGACATGTGAAGCATATATTGCTGATGGTAAGGCAGAAATAAATGAAAAAATCAATGACATACTAGCACTTAATAATAATGGGAATAGATAAGCAGTTGAGTTTTTATGTATAAGCTCAGTTATTTCTTTACTATTATTTGCTAGAAGTATATCTGGGTTTAAGATATTAGTTACCATTCCAGTTATGCCCTCAGAAGATATAATTCCAACTATAGCTCCAATAGGTATGGCAATAGCACATAAGATTAAAATTTGTAAAATAATAATCTTATATAGTTGATTTGGTTCAGCACCTATCGCTCTTAGACTTCCATATTCCTTAATTTTCTTTGTAACAGATATTTTTAAAATGTTGTAGATTACAAGTCCCGAAGCCAATAAAACTAATAAAGCAATGAATAAAGACACCAATATAATAATAGAGATACCGTCATTGTCAGAATTATCTTTTTCAAACTGTATTCCAAGTGCATTTAAATAAATCCAATTATACTGAATTGAATTGTGGGAAAGACCTATATCTTTGGCTAATTGATTTACTATTTCTTGGAACTTGTCTTGTTGTTTTATTTTAAAATCCAATGAGGATAAAGTATATCTTTTAGGCAGAAAATTTTCTGATGTACCTTTACCTACAATACCATTTACTGTACCACTTGCATATCCAGTATAATCATCTTCTAAAATACCACTCAATTTAAAGTTGGCCGTGTAATTATATGCTGGTATAGTGTCCTTTAAAAGTGAAATATCTAAATTCATAGGTATTGTCATACCTAGTTTTGGCTTTATGCCCATAAGTTTTAGTGTATTTTCATCTAAAGCTATTTCATTCTCATTTTTAGGAAGATTTCCAGATTTTAATTTCATTAACTTTGGGTAATTGGAAAGTCCCGTTTTATCATATTCTTTTACAAGTACAGAGATGCCAGAATCTTTTATTTTACTAGTACCAAGGGCTACTGAAGTACCTGCTTGATAAATTCTATTATCCTTCTTTATTTTATCAACTTGATTTTTAGTAAGTTGGTGAAAGGATACATGTCTATCACCATTAAAAGAACGAGCTTGTTCAATTCTTAAATTTTGAAGTATAGCAATTGACTGCCCAATCACAGTCGTCATAATGGTTGATAGTACTATTGCTATAATAATAAGTGTAGTCATAAGTTTTTGGTTTTTTAATTCTTTTATTGAAAGTGAAAGGTAACTCTTCATTATTATTCCACCTCCATAAGCACACCATCAATAATTGAAAGTCTTCTATCAGCAAGTTTTGCAATTCTATCATCATGGGTGATTACTACTAAAGTTTTACCAAACTGCTTTGAAGTTTTGATAAGAAGATTCATAACCTCACTACCACTTTTACTGTCTAAGTTTCCTGTGGGTTCATCAGCAAATACTATATTTGGTTTTGCAATAAGTGCTCTAGCAATTGCAACTCTTTGTTGCTGACCTCCTGAAAGCTCATGAGGAAGATGGTGAAGCCTATCTGTGATTCCAAGTAATGACGAGATTTCATTTAAGTATTTTTTATCAGGCTGTTTCTTATCTAGAAGTACAGGCATTGAAATATTTTCAGATGCTGTAAGAACAGGTAAAAGATTAAACTGCTGAAAAACGAATCCAAAGGACTTTCTTCTAAGAGCAGATAATTCTTTTTCACTATATTTATATATATCTTTATCATCAAGTAACACTTGCCCAGAGGTAGGGTTATCTAAACCACTTAAAATATGTAAAAGCGTACTTTTTCCACTTCCAGAAGGTCCAATTATAGAAACAAATTCACCTGATTTTATTTCTAAATTGACATTATTAAGTGCAATAACTTTATTGTTGCCAGAACCATATATCTTTGATAATTGCTTTGCTTTTATAATCATAAAAAACACTCTCCTTTTCTATATAAGAAGAGTGTAAGTTTTAAAACTCAATTTTTTCTCAACTTTCTAATTTTATTTATTTAAGAGTTTATTTCAAAAGGATATCCTCTATAAATTCTAATTAACAAAATTTATAGAAGAGAAGTAATAATCTTATAAAATTGCTTTAATTTTTTGTTGAGAATTTAGCTGTAATTTTAGCACTATTGGCTGAGTTATTTTCAACGTAAATAGAGCCACCATGTTTTTCACATAATATTTTAGATATATAAAGACCCATACCAAAGTGCATGTTGTTGTTATTTGAAATCTTATCTCTATAGAAAGGTTTTAAGGCTGATTTTAGAGATTCTTCACTAAATCCTATACCATCATCTTCAATTATAAATGTAAGGAGCTCTTGTTCAAGATATATAAGTATGGATATATTATTTTTCGCATATCTAAAAGCATTTGATATTATATTTTCAATAACTCTAAGAATAATATTTTCATCAAACAATAGGTTTATATTATTTATTTTGTTTGTAAGTGTAAAAGATTTTTTCTCTTGTTCAGCAATAATAGATAGATTTCTATCTAAGTTTTTTATAAACTTGTCTATACTTGATAAAGATTTTGAAACAACCCAATCTTCTAATCGTTGAGAACTACTCATATTTTCCACATAACATTCGATTCTGTTAATATGTTCAGACATAAGTTGAGTAGTTGATAAAATTTTTTCGTCAGTAAGTTTTCCTGTTGGTATGTATTTTGTTAAATAATTTGAGTAACCTTTTAGAACTGTTAGAGGATTTCTTAAATCATGAGAAAAAGCAGTATTAAGCTGTTTTCTATCATTAATCATAGTCCACATATTTATATTGTTTTTCTTTAGTTCTGACCTCATTTTATCAAAAGCATTGCATAGATTACCTAATTCATCATTACTCTTGTATTCTAAGCAAAAGTCTAAGTTATTATTGGATATTTCCATTGCACCCTTATTGAGTATTTCAATAGGTGTTTTCAATTTTATCTTATAAAAAATTATATCCGCCAATAATAAAAAACCTATAAAAAATACAAGTGGAAGCACAAACTGAAGTGTATTAATTATATTAAGTAATGTTTTATCATAATCACTGAACTGGTTAATATTATTCTGTATTATGGTTATAGTTCCTGTATGTAGAGGTGTTCCTAAATATTTATCTTGTATAGACCTATATATATTATTAAGTAAAATGTATGATAGAACTGTAAGTATTGATGCTATAATTAGAGAAGATAAGGTAAGAACAAAGAAAGATTTTTTTAGTGACATATCATTTATTTTATCCATTTATAACCAACTCCCCATACTGTTTCTATGTAATTTTCAAGAGTATATTTTGATAATTTGATTCGTATTTTTCTAATATGTTCCATTATAACATCGCTATTACCATTACTATTGTATCCCCAGATTCTATCATAAATTCTTTCTCTATCAAATACTTGACCAGGATTCATGGAAAGAAGCTCCACTATATCAAATTCTTTCTTTGAAAGGGAGACTAGATTATTATCTATAGAAATCGACTTTTTCTCATAATCTATTACTAAATCATTATAAAATTTAATTTTAGTTTGATTTGATTTTCTTTGTTCACGTCTTAGATGAGCAGATACTCTAGCTCCAAGTTCATCTAAGTCGAAAGGTTTTACAATGTAATCATCAGCACCAGCACGAAAACCATTTATCTTATCGGCATTTTCAATCTTAGCAGTAAGAAACAGAATAGGGCATGATACATAATCTCTAACTCTATTACAGACTTCAATTCCATCTATTTCAGGCATATTTATATCAAGTAAAATAATATCTGGGTTTATAGATATTTTTTCTAATGCAATTTTTCCACTTTGAGCAGTGTAGACCTCATAATCATTCATTTCAAAGTAATCTTTTAAGAGTGTTATTATGCCTTCCTCATCATCTACAACAAGTATTTTATTGTTCATAAAAATTCTCCTTTCTAAATACAAGCATTTAAAGTATGTTTAATTTTAGTATAAAAATCTCAATAAATTCTCAAATTTTTAGGGATATTCCAAAACTTAATCATTAAAGTTAGTATATTTTGATATATTAAATAAATCAAGCATATGATTGTTGGTAATTTTAAATGAAGATATATTTTATATTTAATACTTGTAAATGTAAAACTTTAAATGATGAAGCCTTATAATTTAAATGGAAAACAGATATGTATAATGTAGGATATATATAAAAAAAAGGATTTAACGAAGTAAGGATATTAATTAAAAATCAGATAAATTATAAAAACTTATAAAAGCGAATGAATATACATTAGTTAGTTGATATACCAACTAATTTTGTTTTATATAGTTCTAAATAAGAGAATAATAAATTTAAATGAGCCTAAAAGAGCAAGTATCTACAAAAAATAATATTTGTTTAGGCATTATAATAACACCAAATAAAGTATTCATAATTCAAATGTAAAGTTGGAAGGTATGATGAAAGAAAATATTAAGGATATTTAATAAGATAATGATATATATTTATTAGTGGATAGATTAGTAATCAAGATGGAAGTTACATACTATAAAAAGGGTGTGGTGCTATTTTCTAGTACGTAACCTCTCTAATAAATCATTTTTCAGTATTTTTAAACCATTCTATTGTAGCTTTTTCCATCTCTTTAGGAAGTATATTATTATATACTTGATTATATAACCATGATAAAGTCTTATTATTCAAGTAATTTTTCATTTCATTTTCAGCTTCTAACATTACTACTTTTATTAAACAAGGACACTTAGTATGTGTATCTGGTAAATTTTCCTTATCTAATAATATGTTATTTTGTCTAATTTCTGCACATTGGAAGAATGATTCCTTTCCCTCTACTGCTTCAATAACATTCCAAAATGTTATATCTTTTGCATCACGAGCTAATGTATACCCACCTTTTACTCCTGGAACAGATTTTACTATTCCTGATTTACTTAATTTAGCATATATTTTTGATAGGTAAGTCTCTGATATTCCTTGAAATGTTGCCAAATCTCTGATTCCAACAGATTTACCTTCTTCTAAATTTACCATATATAATAAACAATGTAGTGCATATTCTACTCCTATTGAAAACTTCATTACAGCAAAACTCCTTCTCTAAAATAATATCTTTAATAATACATTATTATTAATTATCATTCAACCCATTACCTTATTATCAAATCTTATAAAATAATATAATTTTTATCATTGACATAGTATAAAAACTATTATATTATAATTAAAGACAAGATATATCGGCGATAATAAATATCTTTAATATATCTTTTAAATATTCATCAATTTAAAAATTATTCTTAATATACAGGAGGAAATATAAGATGTTTACAGAAAAGTTTTTCGAAGTATTAAATAATGAAGGTGTAGTTTCCATAGTAACTTATAACAATAGCGAGGCTCATGTATCTAACACTTGGAATAGTTATATAGTTCTTGCTGACGAAAATAAAATTTTAATTCCAGCAGCTGCAATGATTAAAACAGAGGAAAATATAAATATTAACTCTAAAGTTAAATTAACTATTGGTAGTCACGAAGTAATGGGATATAGATACATGGGAACAGGTTTTTTACTTGAAGGAAAAGCTAGATTTTTAAAAGAAGGAAGTAATTTTAAAATGATGGCAGATAAATTTCCTTTTTTAACAAGAGTATTAGAAATTACAGTTGAGTCTTGTAAACAAACTTTATAAAACATATTTTAAACTTAAGGAGAGAATTATGCCAAGAAGAATCAATAAATCTAATTGCATAGGTTGTGGCTCTTGTGAGAGAGTATGTAAGGTTGGGTGTATAACAAAATTAGAAGAAAAAAGAATAATCAATGAATCTGTATGTGTTGACTGTGGAGCTTGTCAACTTATATGCCCTAAAAAATGTATATCTTCAAATCAATAGAAATGTCATTAAGTAAATAGAATTGACAGTAAAATAATGATTTATTTTTTAAGTTAGAACTATGAAGTGTAGTGAAGAGAATAGTATTTGTTAGTATACAAGCAGAAGGAGCTATTGCAGAACAAATTTAATTTGCTCATGCGACAGCCTCTTCTATTATATGTTTATTATTTCAAAGTTTTAAGTTCATATAAGTCTGTTCTTCTATGTTTAAGCAATGGTAATTGCTGTCTTATGTCAGGAATTAAATCTCTATCAATATCAGCATAAATGATACATTCTTTTTCATCGGCTTGAGCAATAATTTTTCCCCAAGGGTCTGAAATTCTTGAATTACCATAAGCTATGTAGGAAGCATCTTTATTTCTAGCAGGTGCAGCACCAACATAGAATATTTGATTATCTAAAGCACGCATTCTTATAGATAACTCCCAATGAGCAGGGCCAGTAGTCATATTGAATGCAGCAGGCAAGATAATGATTTCAGCACCTTTAAGAGCCATTAAACGTGATAATTCAGGGAATCGAATGTCATAACAAATAGCTATACCAACTTTTCCATACTCAGTATCTATTACAGTAACATCATTTCCTGCTGTAAGAGTATCTGATTCTTTAAAGCTAACCTTTCCTGTAACTTCGATATCAAATAAGTGCATTTTGCGATGTTTTCCAATTAGAGTTCCATTTTTATCAAATACATAGCAAGTATTATATATTTTTCCATCTTCTAACTCAGGTATACTACCAGAAACTAGATAAATCTCATGTTTTTCGGCTAACTTACTCAATATCTTTGTTGTTTCACCTGGATATTCTTCGGCAAATTTAGGAAAATATTTATTTTCATATGGACAGTTAAACATTTCTGGCAAAATCACAATTTTAGCTCCATTGATGGCAGCTTCTGTTACCATTTCTACAGCATGATTGATATTTTCAATTTTATTTTCTGTAGTTATCATCTGGCATACTGCAATTTTATAAGAATTCATAGAAATTACTCCTTTCAATATTTTTATGTTATTATAACATATTAAATAAAAATTAGATATTCTTAGATTTCCATAAAGAGGTAAGAAAAGAACTTATAAGTATATCTAAAAAAGTACATAGATATTATTATAATTATGGGTTGTATCCATATATTGACTTTTCTTATATATGTTGATAGTATTATTATAATACAATAGAATAATTAATAGAGTTTTATAGGGTTCCGCAATTATTAATTATTGGTCTGGTCCAAGATAAAACCCACAGCATAGTTTTGCTGTGAACACGGAAGGATAAAAACCTGGGAGATATTTTAGAATATTTCTCAGGTTATTTTATTTGTAAAAAATGAGAAATTTGAGGAGAGGGATTATTTTATGAAATGGTTATTTTTATTTATTGCAGGTTTGTTTGAGGTTTTTTGGGCTTTTCAACTAAAAAATTCGCATGGATTTTCTAGATTGACTCCAAGTATACTTACTATTGTTGGAATGATTATAAGTTTTTACTTTTTATCACTAGCACTTAAACATCTTCCACTTGGAACTTCATATGCTATATGGACTGGAATTGGTACAGTTGGTACAGCTATTGTGGGGATTGCTATATTAAATGAGCCTATCAGTATAGCTAGAATTGCATGTATAGGTCTTATTGTGGTAGGGATTGTAGGTTTAAAGTTACTGTCTACTAATTAAAATGAATTAATTTAAATAAGCTATGAAAGTAAAGATTTTTTAAATATTTTAAAATAATTAACATTTAAAAAGTCTTCATTTCATAGCTTTTTTTATAAGTTTATTATATTTGAAAATTATATGTATATACTATGTATTATTTTGCTAATAAAAGAGCAGTTAAATCCATAGGGTCAACTATTACACCATCTTTATAAACACGCATATTTCCAGATGCTATTTCATCTATTAATATTACTTCATCATTGTAGAATCCAAATTCAAATTTGATATCATAAAGCTCAAGTCCTTTTTCAGCTATAGTATCACGAACTATATTAGAAATTTTTTGAGTCATACTTTTCATTGAATCAAATTGAGCTTGAGTCATAATATTTAAAGCTTCTAAACCTTCAGATGTTATAAGTGGGTCACAACGGTCATCGTCTTTTAAAGTTGCTTCTACATAACAATCTAGTTTAGCACCTTCTTCAACGCATGAACCATAACGACGTAAGAAACTACCAACAGCTCTATAACGACAAATAACTTCTAATCCATTACCAAAAACTTTTGCTGGTAGAACTTCCATAGTTGCTTCTTCTAAGTTAGCACCTACATAATGAGTTTTAATTCCAGCATTGTTTAGAATTTCAAAAAACTTAACAGATGTCTCTAAATTAGCTCTACCAATTCCATCTATACTTAGACCTACACTATTTTCACCTGGGTCAAATACACCATCTTTACCAGTTACATCGTCCTTAAATTTAAGTAAGTAATTTCCATTATCTAGTTCAAAAACATCTTTAGTCTTTCCTTGATACACTTTTTTCATAAACAACCTCCAAAAAGTTAAATTATTATATTGAATAAGGCATTAGTGTCAAAAAAGTTCTGATATTCGCATGAAAATTTATATTGATACCTTATATTTAATATTATATCACAAATAGAAGTAAAATTTCCGAACATTTTTATAAAAATAATAAAAAAAGTACATTTTATAGATTTTATAATAAAAGACTTAGTGTAGAAGGTGAGTGTCATTTATATTGACACACATAGGCTTTAATATAAATAATTTTTGACACACTTTAACACACATTTAATGATAATTTGACAAACTGCATGAAAACAGTATTTACATATATTGGCATGGAAATTGCTCTATATATTTAACATATAAAAAATGAATGTATATTTAAATAGAATAAATAATAGGGGTGATTAATAGTGAAGTCAGTTAGATTCTATGGTATAAGAGACACAAGAATTGAAGATGTAGAGGTACCAAAAATATTAGAAAAAGATGATGTAATAGTTAAAGTAAAAGTAGCTGGAATATGTGGTTCTGATATATCGAAGTATTCAAAGACAGGTCCACATATGGTGGGGGAAATTTTAGGTCATGAATTTTCTGGAGAAGTAGCGCAGATTGGTTCAGAAGTAAAAAATTTTAAACTAGGGGATAGAGTTGCTGTTTGCCCAGCGATGCCATGCTTTGAGTGTGATGAATGTAAAAAAGGATTATATTCGAGATGTAATAATGTATCGATAATAGGAAATAAAGAACTTGGAGGGTGTTTCGCTGAGTATACAAAGGTAAAAGAAAGAAATTTAATAAAAATACCAGATGAAATAAGCTATGAAACAGCTGCTGCTTTAGAACCAGTATGTATAGCAGGACATGGTCTTTTCAGGTCAGAGACTAGAGTTGGAGATACTGTTGTGGTACTTGGAACAGGACCAATAGGATTATTCTCAATACAATGGGCAAAGATATTTGGTTCTACAAAAATAATAGCTGTGGACGTATTTGATGAAAAATTAGAACTAGCAAAAGAGTTAGGAGCAGATATTTGTATAAATGCAAAAGACAAGAATCTTATAAATGAAGTGAAAAATTTAACTAATGGGGCTGGAGCAGATGTTGTTATTGAATCAGCAGGAACTCCAATGACATGCGGTCAAGTATTGTTGTTAGCCAAAAAAGGAGGGACAGTACTGTATGCAGGTGTACCATATGGAGATGTAGCTTTGACTAGAGAACAATTTGAGAAGATAGTAAGAAGTGAATTAACTGTAAAGGGGACTTGGTTTGGAAATTCATTCCCATTTCCAGGAAAAGAATGGAGTGCTGGGTTATATCACATGCAGAAAGGGGACATGAATGTTGAAAAATTGGTAACACATAGAATAAACTTGGACGAAGTGCCATCTTATTTTGAAAAAATATACAAAAGAGATATCTTCTTTGGTAAGATAATGATTAATGTAGCTAATTAGATTAGAATGCTAGAGTAATAATCTATAGTCTATATAAAAAAGTTTAGTTAAGAAAGGTATGATTCATATGGCAGGAATAGTTATAGCTGCACATGGAAATATGGCTAAAGCAATGTTAGAAAGTGCTGAATTAATAGTAGGTAAACAGGAAAAAGTGGAAACTTTAGGATTAAACCATGGTGACAGTATAGATGATTTTAGTAAAAGATTAGAAAATGAAATTGAAAAATATAAAGATGAAGGTGTTTTATTATTGCTTGACTTTTATGGTGGAACTCCATTTAATACATCTGCGATTGTAATAAATAAGTTTGCTAAGGTATGTGAATTGGAATGTTTAACAGGTGTAAATTTACCTATGCTTTTAGAATTATTTTTAAACAGAGAGAACATGAAGTTAATAGAGTTAAAGAATCTATGTGAAGAAGTTGGAGTATCAGGGATTAAAGATGTAAAAGCAGCTTTAAATATATAAAATAAATTAAAAACTGGAGGAATTATTATGAGTAATATAGCATTAACAAGAATTGATGATAGATTGATACATGGTCAAGTGATTACTGCTTGGTGTAAGATTACATCAGCAAAAAGGATAGTAATAGTAGATGATTTGGTTGTAAAAGACCCATTCATAGTTCAAGTTTTACAAATGGCAGCACCATCAACTGTTAAGGTTGAGGTACATGATGTAGAGTCAGGTGCTGAGGTATTAAAATCATATAATGGGGATGAAAATTTAATCGTCTTAGTTAAATACCCCAAAACTGTTTTGGGTCTAGTAAACAATGGAGTAGATTTAAAAGAGCTAAATGTCGGGGGTATGGGAGCTGGACTTGGGAGAAGAAGTTTTTATAAAAATATATCTGTATCAGATGAAGAAAAAGAAATATTTAAAGAACTAATATCAAAGGATATTAAGTGTTTTATACAAATAGTGCCAGATGCAAAAAAAATTGATGTAGGAACTCTATTATAAAAATAATATCTTTTGAATCTTTAGAAATAAATAAGGAGGAAGTCTATGCAAATTTCACTAATTCAAGCAGTATTAATAGCAATTTTTTATTATCTTTCTTGGAGTCCATGGCTGACTTATGTTGGATTTTTTACATGGAATAGACCTTTGTTAGCAGGATTTGTAACAGGAATTATATTAGGAGACCCTGTCCAAGGAGCAATTATAGGAGCAGGTATAAATATGATATATTTAGGTTTTATATCAGCAGGAGGGGCACAGATGGGAGACCCAGCTTTTGCAGGATATGTGGGGACTGCTTTAGCTATAGCGTCTAAGCTAGATGTAAGTACTGCAATGGCAATAGCTGTTCCATTAGGTACTGTCGCAACTGTACTTTGGATTGGAAAAATGACAGTAAATTCTTTTTTTGCACATTGGGCTGACAAGGAAGTTCAAAAGGGTAATGTCGACAAGGTAGCGTTTATAAATATAGTTCCACCACAGATATTATTATTTGTAATGAGTTTTATACCTGCATTATTAGTGGTTTATTTTGGTCCAAATGCTATAGATGGTATGCTGGAAGTAATGAATGAGAATGTACTTCATGTATTTAATGTAATTGGAGCGATGTTGCCAGCACTTGGAATTGCTATGAATTTAAAATTGATTGGAAATAAATTTACTATGCCCTTTTTCATATTGGGAATATTGATGGCTGTTTATTTTAAAGTGGATATAATAGTAATATCTGTTATTGGGGTAATACTTGCTCTTACGATTACTTCAATTAAGTACGGAAAAGATAGTGCTACATCTTAAATACATGAGAGGGGGAAAATATTATGTCAGATACAAAAAGTGAAGTGTCTAAGAAAACGTTAAGTAAGAGGGATGTAATAAAATCATGGCTAAGATGGTTTTTCTTTGCACAGTCTAATTATAATTATGAAAGGTTACAATCAACTGCATTTTCACATTCAATGTTACCAGTACTTAAAAAATTATATCCAGATAAGGAAGAGTTAAAACAAGAAGTTGAAACTCATCTGGCTTTTTTTAATACAGAGCCTATATGTGGATGTGTTATACATGGAATAACAATAGCAATGGAAGAAGAAAAAGCTAATGGTGCAGATGAGATAAGTGGGGATGGTATGAATGCCATAAAAACAGGCCTGATGGGTCCATTAGCAGGTATTGGTGATACTCTAACTCAGGGAGTTATAACACCAATAGTATTAGCTGTTTGTATTGGTTTAACTGAGGGAGGAGCATCAATCGCAGGACCTATACTATTTGTAATAGCTCAATATGTAATAATGACTTCAATTTCTTTTGGAATGTGGACAAGTGGATATAAGTATGGTAAAAAAGCTGTTGAAAGTATACTTCAAGGTGGAATAGTAAATAAGGTTATAGAAGGAGCTTCTATACTAGGAACTTTAGTTATGGGAGGGCTTGTAGGTAGATTTATTAATTTATCCACACCAATAAGTTATACTAGTGGAGATTTTAAGTTTAGTCTTCAAACGGATTTACTTGATAAGATATTCCCAGGATTAATTCCTTTGGTGCTTACCTTATTAGTACTTTTTGCTTTAAAGAAAGGCCTTTCTCCAATAAAAATAATGTTTATATTAATAGTAGTGGGAGCTATTACAGGTATTGTGGGATTATTTTAAATATATATGCTATATAGCCAAAGAGGATTATAAATAGATTGATTAAATTTATAAGATAGTAGTAAAAAGTATAGTGATTAGGGTAAATTAGATTTATAATAGATTGATTTTTAAGGTTATACAAGCTACACAGAGTATATAATCTTTTAAAAAGTATCTCAGAAAGATTTTTAATCTAGATGAGGTACTTTTTTATTTGGATATAAAATTCTAAGTTGATTCGAAAGTATAGAAATTATATGTAATCTATATATTATAAATAATTGTAAACTTCTTGTAACATATATTTTATATAATTGAAGCAATGGATATAATATGAAATATGATAATAAATTTTAGGGGTGTGAATAGATGAACATATTAATTGCTGATGATGAAGTTAGCATGCTTAAGATACTTTGTGCATATTTTAAAAAGGAAAACTTTAATGTACTTACTGCAAAAAATGGAGAAGAAGCATTAGATATTTTTTATGAGAATAAGATAGACCTAGCAGTACTAGACTGGATGATGCCAGTAATTGATGGAATAGAGGTCTGCAAAGAGATAAAGGAAAATAGTAATACAAAAGTTCTTATGTTGACTGCCAAAAGTCAGAGTGAAGATGAAATAGAAGCACTCAATATAGGAGCAGATGAATATATTAAAAAACCATTTGACCCTAGAGTTTTGATAATAAGGGCTAAGAAATTAGTAAATTATAAAGATACAATTAATATTAAAGATTTAAAAATAGATTTTGGTGCAAATAAAGTTTTTAAAAATGATAAAGAGCTGATATTGACTAAAAAAGAATTAGAATTAATGCGTTGTTTAATTAATAATAAGGGGATTGTTTTATCTAGGGAGAAACTTTTAGATTTAGTATGGGGCTTGGATTATGATGGGGATTTTAGAACAGTAGATACTCATATAAGAAGGTTAAGAGCGAAAATAGGGGAGGACATAATAAAAACTTACAGAGGGTTAGGGTATAGCCTGGAGGATTTTGATGACTAAACTAAACAAAAAATTGTCCATAAGCATATCTATAGTAGTTGTAGTTGTTTATATACTGTCTATAACTATAAATAGTATGTTTATTCATAGATATTATTTACACGAGAAAAGAAATGTATTGGATAATATTGCAGATAAAATTAAACATAAAGATATAAATGAATTAAAATCAGATATTGATGCGATTGAAGCAAAAAATAATACAGCTATTGTATATATAGAATTAGATAAGAATTACAAAGATAAAGATAATATAGATAAAATAAATCAAGATTTGTTAAGTGAATTTTGGAAGAAAGGTCTAAGTTTAAATAAATTTTGGATTGAAGAAGATATCTTAAAAAATATTGATAATAAAAGTATAAATAAAATATATAATCAGGGTAAAACGAAATATAGTTTACTTGTAAAATTTATGAAGAAAGATAATTACTTGTTTGCCATATCTATACCTATAGAACATTCTGAAGAAACTATTGGGATTGTAAATAGATTTAATATAATTATGGGAATCTTTTCAGTAGTCATAATGACTATACTTATATTTATATTATCAAACAGAATTATAAGACCTATGGAAAAATTAAAGCTTCTATCTAAAGATATATCTGAATTAAATTTTAGGACTGAAGCAATAAAAACTAATGATGAAATAGAGGAATTAGCTTACAGTATAAACATAATGAGTGTAAAACTTGAAAAAGCACATAATGAATTGAATAAGAGAAATAAGAATCTAAAATCTTTTATATCAGATGCATCTCATGAAATGAAAACTCCAATAGCACTCATAAAAGCATATGCGATAGGGATGAAAGATGGGTTGGATGATGGTACTTATACTGATACAATAATTGAGCAGGCAGAAAATATGACTAATACAATAAATACTCTTTTATATTGGGCAAAATATGAGAAAAGAGAAGTTAATTTGCATCCAGTGGACTTAAAGGAAAGATTGTATAAAAGTTTAAAAAATTATGAGCTTTTAATTGATAGAGGTAGTATAAAAGTTAAGTGTAGTATAGATGATAAAGAACTTAGAATAAGTTCAGATAAAGATAGTATAGATATGGTATTTAATAATTTGATTAGCAATGCGATAAAGTATACTAGTAATAATGAAATAGAGATTAATCTTTTTAAAGAGAATGAGAATGTTGTGTTATCTATAAAAAATGGTATAGATTATGATATGGAAGATGATATTGAGAATATATGGAAGCCTTTTTATGTTTTAGAGAAGTCGAGAAGTAAAGAACTTTCTGGCACGGGTCTTGGTCTTACTATAGTGAGAACTATACTTGAAGAAAATAATTTTGGATACAGGGTTGAAATTTGTGATGGAATGATAGAATTTTATATTATCTTTATAAAAGTAATTTAAATTTAAATTAAAATATAAAGAATAATTAAAAAAACATCATAATTATTTATTTTTCATATGGATAAAATTGGTTATTTAATATATAATTACAAGTATAAATAATAAAATTTATTTGCAAATAAAGTAGTACTTTTAATTCTAAAGGCTACTTTTTTTGTGCAAAATTCTCTTTTTTACCACAATTCATTAACAAAAAAATTAAATTCACTTTAAAATCTAAATTTACTAATTTTTCAATTAATTAGAAAACTTCTTTATTCCTTTATGATAACTGCAATATAAAAAAATAGTAAATAAATTATATATTAATTATGAAATCATTATAGTTAGAAAACCTCTTTAAAATTAGGCATTAAGTATCCCTTAGAATTAGAACGGGAACAAAGCTGAAAAATTTAAGTGTTATCAAATGGATAAGGGGGAAAAATATAATGAAAATACCAAAGAAGATTGCTGCTATGCTTACAGTTACAATGATAGCTGGAAGTTCAACAGCAGGGATAGCTAGTGCACAAACTGTAGCAACAAATTTAACAGGACAAGAAAGATATGAGACTGCTGTTAAAATAAGTCAAGATGGATGGAAAAATGCTGATGAAGTAGTAGTAGTAAATGACTCATCTATAGCAGATGCCTTATCTGCAACACCATTTGCAAAGGCAAAAAATGCTCCAATACTTTTAACAGGTAAAGATAAATTAAATGATAAGACAAAAGCAGAAATACAAAGATTAAAAGCTAAAAAAATATACTTAATAGGTGGAACTTCTGTATTAAGTACAAATATAGAAAAACAAATAAAAGATTTGAAAATATCTTTTGAAAGAATCTCTGGAGCTGAAAGATACCAAACATCTTTAGAATTAGCTAAGAGATTAGATGCTATAAGTGATGTTAAGAAAATAGCTGTAGTTAATGGCGAAAAAGGACTTGCAGATGCAGTAAGCGTGGGAGCACCAGCTGCTCAAAACAACATGCCAGTAATACTTGCTGATTCTAAAAATGGAACAGCAGCTGCAGATAAATTTATAAAAGATGCAGGAATAACTCAATCTTATGTAGTTGGTGGGGAGAGTTCAGTTTCTGAAGCTGTTAAAAATAAACTGCCAAATAGTACAAGATTAGGTGGAACAGATAGAAATGATACAAATGCAAAGGTAGTAAAAGAATTCTATAAAAAGACAGATTTAAAAAATGCATATGTAACTAAAGATGGTATGACTAAACAAGACCAACTTATAGATGCATTAGCAGTAGGTGTATTAGGAGCTAAGAACCAATCACCAGTAGTTCTAGTTGGAAAGAATTTATCAGCTTCGCAAAAATCTTTAGTTAACTCTAAGAGTTTTGACAAAATAACTAAAGTTGGTGGAAATGGCAATGAGACAGCATTTAATGAAATGAAATCATTACAAGAAGTAAGCACAGTTGAAGCTAAGACAATTTCTGAGTTAAAATCAGCCTTAGATAAAGCTACTGCTAATGATGTTATAAACTTTAAACCAACTAGTGAGGTTAAAGAAGCATTTACAATACAAACTGATAAAGCAGTAACAGTAAACTTAAATGGTACATATACAAAGACTGTAACTATAAACATGCCTAATGGGGATGTAAATAACTATGCAAAAGTAGACGATGTAGTTATAGATGATGTTAAAGACGGAACTTTCATTAACTATGGAAAAATAACTAACTTAAAGGTTAATGATAAAAATGGAGCTAAGATAGAGAATAATTCTAAAGGTGAGATTGGTAGTTTAACAGTAGCATCTGGAGCAAGTCAAGTAAAAGTGACTAATGGTGGAAAGATAACTACAGTTACAAATAATTCTAAAGGAACTACTATAGATAATAAGGGTTCAATAAGTAGTGTTAAGGGAGATAATTCTCCATCTATAAGTGGAAATAATCCAAGTTCTAACTCATCAGGAGGAAGTTCTTCAAGTGGAGGAGGTTCACATGGAGGAGGTTCTTCTTCAGGAGGAAGTTCATCAGGAGGAAGTTCTTCAAGTAATAAAAATCAAGCTGCTCCAACAGGGATAACTGCAACATCACCAACATCAGCAGCAAATAGTGATGGAGTAATAAGTGGTGTAACAGATGCAATGGAATATAGATTAAAACCAAATTCAGCATGGATAAAAGTAGAATCAGGAAAAACAGAGATAACAGGATTATCACCTGGTATATATGAAGTAAGATATACAGCAAAATCAGGATATAATGCAGGAGCAATAAAAGAAATAGAAATACCAGCATATGCAGAAGATCAAGAGCAAGAAGCTCCTGGAAGTTTGGAAGTAATAGCACCATCAGAAGCGAATAATGATGGAAAAATAACTGGTGTAACAGATGCAATGGAATATAAACTAAAAACAGATCAAGATTGGATAAAAGTAGAATCAGGGAAAACAGAAATAACAGATTTATCACCAGGAATATATGAAGTAAGATATGCAGCAAAGCCAGGATATAATGCAGGAGCAATAACAGAAATAACAATAAAAGAAAATGGTCAAGATCAAGATCAAATTGCACCAGTTGGATTGTCAGCAACATCACCAACAACATCAGCAAATGATGATGGAAAAATAACTGGTGTGACAGATGCAATGGAATATAAATTAAAAACAAATCAAAACTGGACAAGTGTAGTAACAGGAGAAACAGAGATAACAGGGCTATCACCAGGAACATATGAAGTAAGATATGCAGCGAAAGCAGGATATAATGCAGGAACAGCAGCAGAAGTAGAAGTAAAAGCATATGTAGCAAACCAAGAACAAGAAGCTCCAACAGGATTGTCAGCAACAACACCAACATCAGCAGCAAATAATGATGGAAAAATAACTGGTGTGACAGATGCAATGGAATATAAATTAAAAACAAATCAAAACTGGACAAGTGTAGTAACAGGAGAAACAGAGATAACAGGGCTATCACCAGGAACATATGAAGTAAGATATGCAGCGAAAGCAGGATATAATGCAGGAACAGCAGTAGAAGTAGAAGTAAAAGCATATGTAGCAAACCAAGAACAAGAAGCTCCAACAGGATTGTCAGCAACAACACCAACATCAGCAGCAAATAATGATGGAAAAATAACTGGTGTGACAGATGCAATGGAATATAAATTAAAAACAAATCAAAACTGGACAAGTGTAGTAACAGGAGAAACAGAGATAACAGGGCTATCACCAGGAACATATGAAGTAAGATATGCAGCGAAAGTAGGATATAATGCAGGAACAGCAGCAGAAGTAGAAGTAAAAGCATATGTAGCAAACCAAGAACAAGAAGCTCCAACAGGATTGTCAGCAACAACACCAACATCAGCAGCAAATAATGATGGAAAAATAACTGGTGTGACAGATGCAATGGAATATAAATTAAAAACAAATCAAAACTGGACAAGTGTAGTAACAGGAGAAACAGAGATAACAGGGCTATCACCAGGAACATATGAAGTAAGATATGCAGCGAAAGCAGGATATAATGCAGGAACAGCAGCAGAAGTAGAAGTAAAAGCATATGTAGCAAACCAAGAACAAGAAGCTCCAACAGGATTGTCAGCAACAACACCAACATCAGCAGCAAATAATGATGGAAAAATAACTGGTGTGACAGATGCAATGGAATATAAATTAAAAACAAATCAAAACTGGACAAGTGTAGTAACAGGAGAAACAGAGATAACAGGGCTATCACCAGGAACATATGAAGTAAGATATGCAGCGAAAGTAGGATATAATGCAGGAACAGCAGCAGAAGTAGAAGTAAAAGCATATGTAGCAAACCAAGAACAAGGAGCACCAACAGGATTGTCAGCAACATCACCAACAACAGCGGATGATAATGATGGAAAAATAACTGGTGTGACAGATGCAATGGAATATAAATTAAAAACAGATCAAGACTGGACAAGTGTAGTAACAGGAGAAACAGAGATAACAGGGTTATCACCAGGAGTGTATCAAGTAAGATATGCAGCGAAAACAGGATATAATGCGGGGACAGCAGCAGAAGTAGAAGTAAAAGCATATGTAGCAAACCAAGAACAAGGAGCACCAACAGGATTGTCAGCAACATCACCAACAACAGCGGATGATAATGATGGAAAAATAACTGGTGTGACAGATGCAATGGAATATAAATTAAAAACAGATCAAGACTGGACAAGTGTAGTAACAGGAGAAACAGAGATAACAGGGTTATCACCAGGAACATATGAAGTAAGATATGCAGCGAAAGCAGGATATAATGCAGGAACAGCAGTAGAAGTAGAAGTAGAAGCATATACAGCTCCAATAAATCTTTTTCAAAGACTATTGAATTTTATGATAAATTAGATATTTAAATTTAAATTATTAGTTTAAATTCTAATATATCAAGTTTATAGTAAAAATTATTAATAAAAGCACCTTTCCTATAAAATAATAAATTTATAGTATAAGGTGCTTTTTTATAAGTGTATATACAACTTATTCTATAAAGTAAAAGGGATAATAAGTAATGTAAAATAATTTGAGCTTCGAGAGTAATAAAAGTTTTATTTATGGTAACTGTTTAAGTATAATCAAATGTTGAAAAGGAGATTTTTTATGAATACTTTAAGAAAACAATTAATTAAAGAATTTATAAAATCTAGAGATATAAGTAACTATTTAAGAGATATGTTTAAAGTGTAATTTAATGCAAAACTTCACATAATTTTCATATGAATTATCTATTAAATTCACACACAAGAGTTATTATATAAACATAGAAGATAGTAAAACTAGCTTAAAAACATAATATAATACCCTATACAAAATAGTGGCAACTCTCCCTCACATCCTCAATTGTTGCCACTATTTTAATTTTTTGTATAAAACAAAAAACCCCACCATAAAGTGGAGTCTCTCATAAATCTCATCTAACCTAAGCCTTAAAACAAACAGAATTTTTAACCTCAAGCTTTCTATTTATCTTAGCAACCTTAATCTTAATCTTATCCTTCAAAGGAATACATCCTATATTACTTTCACTTTTCACATCAACACTACCAACAAACTTGCCAGAATCATTGTAATACTTTGCAACACCAACAATATCTCCCTTATGAATAGGATAACTCATATTTTTAAACACTATCTTAGGGTGTATATTCTCATTATCGGAAACAACCCCATACAAATCTTTATCAACTTTAACCGTTATCTTAAAATCATCAACACCATCAACACAAGGAGTCTCTATAATGTCCCCCTTATGAGCTATCTTCTTAGAATGGAAATTGTCTTTACCATACTTCAATAAAGTAGCAGAAGAAGAAATTCTATTCTTCTTATTACCATCACCAAGAACAACTCCTATTAATCTATGATTTCTTTCATTTTTATCGTCTTTAGGTACCATCATAGAAAATGCAAGGCAATAACCAGCATTATCTGTATAGCCTGTCTTTATTCCATCAACACCAGGCACTGAAACTAATAGGGGATTTGTGTTATAGTGTGTAAAATCTTTCTTAGTATCATTATACACTTGCATAGTAGTTATTCTAGTAACTTGATTTTCATAATGGTCATACATATACTTTCCAAGCTCGACTATATCATGAGCTGTTGATATATTCTCAATAGGTGCTTCCTTATGCTCTGGGTCAGTGTATATAGGAAGCCCATTTGGATTAAAATAATACGTATCAATCATTCCTATTTCTTCAGCTTTCTTATTCATCATATTTACAAAATTCTTTTCAGTTTTACCAACATACTTTGCTATAGCCATAGCAGCATCGTTTCCTGATACAAGCATAAGACCTTGCATAAGCTCTCCTAGAGATATTTCATCACCATCTTTAAGTTTACAAGTAGACCCACCTACTGAAGCTGTAGACTTGTCTATCTTTACCATATCAGTTTCTTTTACTTGATTCTTATTGACTGCTTCTATTGCAAGTAAAAAAGTCATCATCTTACTTAAACTTGCTAGAGGCATCTTTTCATCACTGTTTTTTTCAAATAATATTCTTTTAGTTTCCTGGTCTATAAGTAGTGCAGCTCTTGAAGAGTTTGGTACTGGTGGAGTATCTGCAAACGCAAATCCAGGAGTTATAAATATAAAAATTAATGCAAGTACTATTAACTGTTTAATTTTTCTTTTCAAAATCTCATCCTCCGTTTCATATATTAATTAACATGCACAAAGTAGGTGCTGTAAGTTTTATTTATCTAGAGATACTCATTAATCATATCTATTATATAAGCAATTTCTTCATCTGGTATTGAAATATTAAAATAAGCTTCTGTTGGCTTAAAGGCCTCATTTATTAAATTATACAATTCATAATTTTTACTAATTAACTCATTAATGTTATTATATGGAAAAGTTGCATTTTTAAAACATCTTTCTATCATAAAAGAACAGTGAAGTATATATCCTAGCTTAAACTTACTTTTTAGACCTTCATCTATTAGTTCTATTACTGAAAATAATGATGAATTGACATAGTTGAATAACTTAACAGAGTCTAAAAGCTCTAAGTTTTGAGACATAAAATTTATTATTAAGCTGTTATATGATAGATTTGTTTCTTTTATATTAGTAATACTATTGGCGTTAAATGTACCTTCTATTATCTTGTTCAACATATCTAGACCATACCCATTTAGGAGTTCCTCTATGCGTATAAATGGGGTATTAGCTACATTAAAATCTACACTGCCAACAACTGCCAAGATTTTAGTATTACTAAATTTATTCCTATACATTTTAAAACTCTCTATATTATGAGGAACTAAATTAATATTGTACTTATTGATACTTTTAAGTGAAGAGTTTATAAAATCTGCTATCTTCATAGCTGAACCATAACCCGTTATACAAGTCGTTATTATGGCATACTCTTTTGACTTCTCAGGATAATTTATTTCTGTTGAGTCAATTGCAGCTCGTCCAATATATGGATTTAAAGAACTTAAAGAATTAGCTAATTCATCCAAAGTCATTTCTGGTAGTGTACTTTTTCTTACTGCTTCTAAAACTATTGGGGTAGACACCATCTCAATAGAACGTATTCTAATTTTTGTTTTTTCTGAAATAAGTTCTCCAAAAGCTATAAGAGAGCCCATATCTGTTAAAAGAAGCACTCCCTTGCCTTCATCACATTCTTTTACCAATTCTATAGCTTTATCGAGTATAGTGCTTACCTTTACATCAAGAGGCATGTCAATTGCATTACAGTGATTTGTACCAAGTAATGAATTTGCTACATCACACATACTACTGGCTGTTGAATTTCCATGAGCAAGTATTATGACACCTATACTTTCAGATTGATTATTTTGTTCAAGATATGTGCTATTTAGGAACATGGATATAAATTTTACCTCATCTTTAGGTAAAGATGTTTGTAAGTCGTTTTCAATTATACTTAAAACTATTTTAGCTATATTTAAATCTTTATCTAAGAAAATTTTATCATTATATAGATTGTACTTAGGATTATATGTGTCTTGATTTATATTTTCTATAAGTGCACTTATATGCATTGAAAGAGCGATATAAGTTTGTTTTGTATATTTGTTTCTCGATATTTTTTCAGCTTCTTTTAAAGAATGTTCAACAGCATAGTAAATCTTTGGATTAATTACCTTAAAAATTTCATTACTTGTATAATCAGAGTGAGTTACTGAAGATATTGAAAGTAATTTTGTAGAGTATTTCTCCATGTAATTTATAAACATACTCCTTATATCATTTTCTAGATAAGGAATCTCTGTAGAATATTTAAACCCATTATTTGGTGTATCTATATTGTATTTAGACAGTTCTTTTGTATATTCAACCTCTAAATTGTTACCATTAAATTCATAAAAAAGCATGTAATCAAGTTCTGATAATTTATTTAGATTACTGCGATTTTCATTCAATTTTAAAAGACCAGTATAGATGTAATCAGGAACAAGGGACAAATCTATTTCTATATTCTCTTTTAAACCAGTCTTATAATTTAAAAAGGCTCTTGCACTCATAAGTTGTATGTCAGATTTAAGTTGACCAATATTACCAAAACAATCATAAAGAAGTAAAGATTTAATTACATCTTTGTGAACTCTTATAGTTGCATTAGTATATTTAGATTCTATAATAAAGAAATATTTAATAAGAGATAATCTTTCTTTTAAGGACCTATCCTGTAAAGAAGGTAGGTTAATTGTAACTGGGATTCTTCTTAAAAAAGTCCCAAGTAGAGAAGAATGTATATCTTCTGTTGTGGCACACACAATAAAAACAGTAGCTTTATGTACGATATCAGATTCTCCTAATCGTCTGTATATGCCTTTGTCCATCAAAAGAAAAAGCATCTCTTGACCTTCTGGGGGTAATCTATGTATTTCATCTAAAAATAATATACCTCCATCAGCCTGTGTGACTATCCCGAATTTATCCTTATTAGCACCAGTAAAAGAACCTTTAACATAACCAAATAAATTACTTAAGAGTAAGTTAGCATTCTCTGCATATTCAGCACAGTTAAATACAACAAATTTACTTTCAGAAGAAAAGACACTACTTTCTACAGCATATTTGTACATTGTTTCAGCAAATGTACTTTTTCCAACACCAGTAGGTCCTATGAGTAATGTATTAAGACCTTTTGGAGGATAGAGTATAGCAGATTTAGCTTTTTCTATAGCTAGCTTAAGACTAGAATCGTGTCCAAGTAATGTTGAAAAAATATCTTCTGAATCATTTTTACTTGATTCAAGCAGTTCATTACAATTACGTATAGAAAACTCAGAGCTGTCTAAAGTATGACCAATTAAATTTTCAATAATTCCAGCATGTAAAAACAAAATGGGTTTGCCAGGTATCTTTATAACTTTTTTTTCATTAAATAAGTTATTTAATTCTTTACTGGTATTACTTCTATCAAGAGATGAATGGTTAGCAACTTCTATTGTAGTAAATCCAATTTTCTCTGATTGAAGGTCTTTTAAAGTTATATTTTCACATAATTTATGTAGTGATAATAGAACCTTATCTTTTCTTAGCATATATTGCCTCCTTTCTTTATATTTAAGTTATATTTAAGTTATATTAAATATATTATAATATATATTCAGTATTAAAATAAGGTTTATAGTGGATATTTTGTATTTTACTTTTTAATATGTTGTTTTGTGTAATGGATGATGTTAAAATAAGAGTTGCATTATATTGGATATAGATTTTTATGAATTTAAGTAGAATATTATGTTGTTACATAAATTAATATATGAAGTATCATTTATTGATGTATGGTAGATATATATGAAGCAATATGAAAGTAACTTATAAAGTTATGGATAATTTACATAGATAAATTTACAAATTATATTTTGTATCATAAGAGTGATGTTTTATACTATAAATATACAGCTATTACGTTGATGTAAAATTTATAGAGATTTAAAAATCAAAAAATAGATAGTTTTATTGCAGAGAAGTTTGTACAATTTAAAAGATTATATCAATGGTTGAAAGTGTTTGTTATATATTATTCAGCCATTTTATGCTGTAAATAACTTTAAAATTTAGTTTTGACAAGCATAAAAAACAAATTTTTTCATAAAATGTAAATATTGGATATTGTTTATTTAAACTAGTTTAAATAAACAACATCTTGTAATAAAATATGAATAATACTATAAAAGAATGGGAGATATGTTTTGTGGATATAGATAGAATTTTAAACTTTTCCTCAAACGCAGGTAAAGCTATGTTGCAAAGCGGAGGAGAAACTTATAGAGTTGAAGAAACGATAGCTAGAATATGTCAATCTTTTGGGATAGACCATGTAGACGTATTTGCGACTCCAACAGCTGTAATGGCGTCTGTGTTTGTAGATGGAAAATTACATTCAGCAATTAAAAGAATAAGTTCAAGAAGAGTAGACCTAAATCTGGTTCACGAGGTTAATTCATTATCAAGGGCAATAAGCATAAATAATTTAGACATTGAACTATGTGAGAAAATTTTAGACGAGATAAGTGAAGATAACTACTATTCAGATTTGATAACAATATTTTTTGCAGGTATTGCAGCAGCAACTTTTTCTATACTATTTGGAGGAAATATAGAAGAGTTTATAGCCGCATTTACTGTGGGAATTCTGACTAAGTTCGTTACTATGTACTTAAATAAATCATCATTAAATGATTTCTTTGTAAATGCAATTGGGGCAGTTATTATAGCCCTTTGTTCTATTATAATCTTGAAGCTTGGGTTTATAAAGACTATAGACCATCTGATAGCAGGAGCGATAATGTTATTAGTCCCTGGTCTAGCGCTGACTAATGCTTTAAGAGATTTATTGGATGGACAATTGATTTCTGGTCTTGCAAAGTTGGCAGAAGTATTTTTTATAGGTGTATCTATAGCAGTAGGAATGTTCTTGGTACTTGGATTGTACTTCAAGTTAGGGGGGATATAAATGCATTTATTTATAGAAGTAATAGCGGCTTTTTTTACAGCCTTAAGCTTTGGAGTACTATTTAATATGAAAGGAAAGAATTTGATACTGTCAGGGATAGGTGGGAGTATCGCTTGGTTTTCATATAAATTTTGTTTGAATATGGGAGTAACCGAAAATCTATGTTTCTTTATAGCTACAGTATGCTTTGCAATATATTGCGAGTTATGTGCTAGGATTTATATGACTCCAGCAACTACATTAAGTGTATGTTGCTTAATAATATTAGTACCAGGCTATGGAATATATAATACTATGTATTCTGCCTTGACAAACAATTATATCAAAGCAGTAGAGTATGGTGTAAGTACATTATCCTGTGCAAGTTCAATTGCGTTGGGACTAGTATTTATAACTACAGTATTTAGAAAAGTAAACTTATATGGAATGTTTACAAAAATAAAAGAAAATGAAAAATATAAGAAGGGTATAAATAAAATTAAGCCACAAAAATAGAAAAAATTGACTTTTAGGTAAAAGGATGATAATATAATAACATAAAATAGAATAAGAATATCCAAATTAGATAAGATATTCTTATTCTATGGAAATAGTTTTTTTTTATTTCAAAAAACTGACAACTTGCATTATGGGTGTAAGTTTTAGTGTTCAGTTTGTACCAAAAAATTTGTACCAATGCTAGAAACCTTAATTTAAATTAAAAGGGGGAAGATTTCAAGATGGAAAAGCTGTCGGATAAGAGAAGAGTCAAGGCAGTAAGTATGGAAACCTTCGTATTTATTGTACTATTGGCGGTAGGATTTGGATATGTAGGAAGCATCATGGGTGCAGGTATGATGTTTAAAGTAATAATGAGTACAGCACATGCGCTTTTATTAGATACAGTATTTTTAATAATGGCTATGGCAGTTCTTGCAGGTGCACTTAGTGCATTGCTTTCAGAATTCGGAGTAATATCTTTAGTTAATAAGATATTTAAAGGTCTTATGAGACCTATATGGGGCTTACCTGGTGCTAGTATAGCAGGAGTAGTTGCAACATATTTATCTGATAATCCAGCTATTATACCATTTGCTAAAGACAAAACATTTACACAATATTTTAAGAAGTATCAGATACCTGCTTTATGTAACTTAGGAACAGCCTTTGGTATGGGGCTTATTGTAACAACTTTTATGATAGCTCAAGGTAAAGAATATGTACTACCAGCTATAATAGGTAATGTTGGGGCAATAATAGGTAGTATTATTAGTGTTAGAATTATGTTGACTTTTACTAAAAAGTATTATAATTATGACCCTAAAAGCGATACTGAAAAGCAAGTAAATGAAAAAGGTACAAAAATTGAAGAGTTTAGAGAAATAAGAGATGGTAATGTATTCCAAAGAGGATTAGATGCTATACTTGAAGGTGGTAAGCTAGGTGTTGAAATGGGTATGGCTATAATACCAGGAGTTTTAGTAGTTTGTACATTAGTTATGTTATTAACTTTTGGACCATCTACAGACCCTGCTACAGGTCAAGCTGTTTACACAGGTGCTGCATATGAAGGTATAAAATTATTACCTGCTATTGGTGATAAAATTAGTTTCATAATAGAGCCATTATTTGGATTCACATCACCAGAAGCAATAGCATTCCCTGTAACTGCATTAGGAGCTGTTGGAGCAGCGATATCTTTAGTACCAGAATTTATAAAATCAGGTGCTATAACTCCTAACGATATAGCAGTATTTACAGCAATGGGTATGTGTTGGAGTGGATACCTAAGTACACATATAGGTATGATGGATGCTTTAGAAGCAAGACCATTGGCTGGTAAAGCAATACTTTCACATACAATAGGTGGTTTATGTGCAGGTATATGTGCCCACTTTATATTTATGCTCGTTGGATAAGAATGTTCTAGAAATCAAATATTAAGATATTATAATTTATAAAATTGAATAAACTAGTAATTTAAGTATGTAAAATTAAATTAGTAATTTAAATATATAGAGGTGCTGTTTTGAAATCGAGATTTACTTTCATTTTAAGACAGCACCTTTTAGTAATTTAAGTACATTAATTAAATGTATTGATTGAATTTATTATGATAAAATTGTATTATATACAATAGAGCCAATTTAAACAGTAACAATAAGGAGGAATTGTAGTAGATGAAAAAGGAACGACTACATCATGAAGACTTAAAAGAGTATGATTATGATGAAGATGATTATCTCAGTAAAAAGGTGATTATTAAGGACTTCATAAAAACTATATTGGTTATGATAATTGCTACTGGAATATCAGTAGTTTTTGAAAAGATAGGTTTTAATGAATCTAATATTATACTGGTATATATATTAGGTGTACTGTTTGCTACAAGTATAACGTATGGGTATTTTTTTGGAATACTTTCTTCAGTAATAGGAGTGCTATCATTTAACTTTTTCTTTACACACCCATTATATACTTTTTTAGCGTATAGGAAAGATTACCCTATAACATTTTGTATTATGCTGATGGCAGCTATTATAACAAGTACCTTAACTTCTAGAATAAAAAGAGAAGTGAGACTTTCTCATAAAAGAGAAAAAATGATAAGATTGCTTTATGAGAATAATAAAACATTACTTAAAGCAAAAAATAAGAACCAAATTATTGAATTTTGTGGGTCTAATTTAGTAAACATGTTAAATAGAACTGTTATAGTAACTATTGCAGATGATGATAATAATTTAGGCAAGCCAAGTATTTATATTTGTAATAATGATGGTAGTGAGAACATATTCCATTCAGTATTAGAGAAGGAAGCCATAAAAGAAGCTTTTAGGACAGGCGAGCCAGTTGGAATAGGAACAAAATATTGTAAAAGGAGCAGTGCATACTATTTTCCTATAAAGGGTCAAGAGTCAAATGTTCTTGGAGTTATAGGTATTGCATGTTTTAAAATAGATATTATTACAGAAAATGAAAAGATATTGTTAGAAGCAGTTTCAACACAAGTCGCGTTGGCAATTGATAGAGAAAATTTATTTGAAAAGAATAAAAAAGCGAACCTTGACGCAGAAAGAGAGCGATTAAGAGGAAACTTACTTAGGTCAATTTCTCATGATTTGAGAACACCACTTACAAGTATATTAGGTTCATCTTCAACTATACTTGAAAATGATGATGTTATAGATAAAGAAACTAGAGTAGAATTATTGAAAAATATATATGAAGATACAAGTTGGCTAACTCATTCTGTAGAGAATATACTTAGTATGACTAGAATAGATGAAGGCAAGTTAGATATTGAAAAACGACCAGAGGTTGTTGATGAGATAATAGCTGAATCCATACTAAGAGTTAAGAAATTTGCCAATAATAGAGATATACAAACTAATATTCCAGAAGAGATAATAGTAGTTCATGTGGATGTACTGTTAATAGAGCAAGTTTTAGTAAACTTAATAGATAATGCTATAAGACATACACCTAAAAATTCTAAAATAGAATTAACTGTAAGTAAAGAATCAAATCAAGTTATATTTGAAGTTTCAGATAATGGAAAAGGAATACCAAATGAGGATATTGATAATATATTTAATAGATTTTACACTAAGAATAAATCTAGAAATCTTGAAAGAAGAGGTATTGGTCTTGGATTAGAGATATGTAAGTCTATAGTAGAAGCTCATGGTGGAGAAATTGTCGCTTTCAATAATCCTTCTGGAGGAGCTACATTTAGATTTAGTATACCTATATATGAAGAGGAGGCGAAAGACGAGTGGAAATAAAGCCATTGGTTCTAGTTGTAGAAGATGATAAGCCAATTTGTAAATTTATAAAAGTGTCTCTTGAAACTCAAAACTATAGGTGTGTAGAGACTGATAATGGAGGGACAGCTATATCGCTCATACATTCTCTTGACCCAGATTTAATAATTTTAGATTTAGGTCTGCCAGATATTGATGGGATTGAGGTAATTGGACGAGTTAGATCGTGTGCCAAAAATAACAAAATAATTGTTGTTTCAGCAAGGGAACATGAGAGAGATAAAGTTGAGGCTTTAGATGGAGGAGCAGATGATTATTTGACAAAACCTTTTAGTGTAACAGAGCTTTTAGCTAGGGTTCGTGTAGCACTTAGAAATAAGGCTCAACAAGGTAATATCAGTAATGATGTTACAAAGAATTTTGAAGTTAAAAATCTAAAGATAGATTATGAAAATCATACTGTTTCAATTAATGATAAAGAAATACATTTAACTCCAATTGAATATAAGATTATCGAATTGATGTCTAAGTATTCAGGGAGGGTTTTAACTCATAAATTTATAATAGATAAAGTTTGGGGAAATTACTATGAAAGTGAAAATCAGTCCCTTAGAGTATTTATGGCAAGTATAAGGAGAAAGATTGAAAAGAACCCTGCTCAGCCAGAGTATATTTTGACTGAAGTTGGAGTGGGTTATCGTATGGCAGATGAATAGTTGCTAAATTAAGATGAATAGTAATTGGATAAAAATTATTTGTCATTTGAGCAAATATAAATATTTTAAAACGAATAGAAAGAGCTATATATACTTTATAATGAATAGATATAAAATCAAGTTATCTAATCTTAAATATATATAGCTCTTTTTGCATTATAAAATATATATATTAAAAAAATAAAATACATTTCAAATTGAAGATTAATCTAATATAAACATTATCTTTTATAGAAAATTTATTTATGCATAATAGATTATTTTTAAACAATATATATTGATATAAAAAGTTATTTTTTTTATTTTTATATCAATCTTTGTGATATTATATAATATATCTATAGGAATAATATGGAGAATTTATTATAATTGGGTACTTTAACCAATTATTAATTGTAGTAGTAATTTGCATATTTTTAAACAGATAAGGTATTATCTTTCTGTATGATTAAACTATTTATTCTATAGAAATATTTATAATTTGCGTGTTTGGAATAGCTAAATATAAGATATTACTATATATATGTATTAAATTAAGTATTACAAAACTTTATTCTATAATTAACATAATGGTGCGTTCTATTTATCAAAAAATATAACGTTATTAAGATGATATTTTCGACTATAAAAAAGTATAATATCATCACCAAATGTATAGCAAAACTTTAAAGCTTCAAAAACTCAAACTGGATAAAAGGAGTTATACATAAATGAAGATGATAAACTTAGTAGATGAATTGGATGAAATTGTATATGTTTCTTCTTTGGACACATATGAACTTTTATATATTAATAAAATTGGAAAAAAGACAATGGGGCTTGATGATATCTCTAATAGAAAGTGTTATGAAGCATTACAAGGTAAAGATTCTCCTTGCGAATTTTGCACAAACTCCATTTTGAAAGAAGATAAATATTATATATGGGAAAATACAAATACTCGAACAAATAGACATTTTATATTAAAGGATAAGTTGATTAAATGGGAAGGTAAATATGCACGATTAGAAATAGCTCTTGATATTACGGAAAAGGAAAATATAAGTAAGTCAATAGCAGAAAAATTAGAAATAAAGGAGCTACTAGTTGGATGTATTAAACATCTTATAACAGAATCTAATTTTTCTGATGCTGTAAATCTAGTGCTAAGTAATATTGGGAAATTCCACAAAGCTGATAGAGCATATGTTTTTGAAGTCTCTGAAGATGGAAAAAAAATAACCAATACATATGAATGGTGTAACGAAGGTGTTGAGCAACAGAGGCAATCATTGGAAAATCTTGATATTAATGAATTAAAAAATTGGTTTTTATTATTCCAGCAAAAAGGCTTTGTGATAATTGATAATATAGAGAGTATAAGGGAAACACAGCCAATGGAGTATGAAATTTTAAAACCTCAAAACATTAAGAGTTTAATGGCTTCTTCATTAAAACAAGATAATAAAATAATAGGATTTATTGGAGTTGACAATCCACAAAAGGCTGTTGGAGACACTTCTCTTTTAACATCTCTATCTTATTTCTTATTAACTGAGATGAAAAAAAGGAAAGTAGAAAATAAATTAAATTATATGAGTTATTATGACTTCTTGACTGGAGCATATAATAGAAATAAATATATTAAATATATAGATAATTTTGACAATAATAAAGTTAAATCCATGGGTGTTGTATTTATAGATATAAATGGATTAAAAGACATTAATGATAGCTTTGGACATGCTAGAGGAGATTCTACTATTGTATCAGCTTGTGTAACAATAAGAAA
The DNA here is from genome assembly GCF_056688945.1 of Clostridioides sp. LIBA-7602. Taxonomy (NCBI): domain Bacteria; kingdom Bacillati; phylum Bacillota; class Clostridia; order Peptostreptococcales; family Peptostreptococcaceae; genus Clostridioides; species Clostridioides sp. LIBA-7602. Next base: position 547,319 of record NZ_CP196991.1, read on the forward strand.
ATACTTTCATTCTCATAATGTTTACCGTATTGGAGGAGATGAGTTTGTTGTATTATGTGAAGATATCTCAAAACAACTCTTTGAAGAATTAGTAATTTGGTTAAGTGAAGAATTTAAGGAAACTATGGTATATAGTGTAGCTATAGGAAGTATTTGGAGTGAAAATAATATCGACATATATAGATTGACTAAAATTGCTGATGAGAGAATGTACCAAGATAAGAAAAGATACTATAATAAGAAGAAGTTGAAGAATAATGAAATAGAGGAAATGAATAATCTAAGTGATTCTACTAACGATATTTTATTTAAGCATAGAGACTTAGATAATGAGGTGTATTTTGATAATGTAGTGAGTGAGGGTTATTCTAAGGCTTATAAAAAATTGGCATATAATACATATGATATAATCTTAGCTATTTCCATAGAACAAAATTTAATTACGCAAATTTATCAATCAGAAAATAATATTTTTAGTTTCCCTATGAAGGAAAATATGGAGGAAACTTTTTTATATATTAAAAAATATTTAATCCATCCTGGTGATAGAATATTGTTTGATGGAAATAATTTTTTAAAGTCGCTTGATAATTTCTGTAACAATGAACAAGACGATTTAGAGTTAAGTTTTGAGTATAGACGTCTAGGAATAGATAAAAGGTACTATTGGGCATCAATTTGTGTACTAAAGATTACCAACAAAAACAAGTTAGGTGATGAACAGACACATATTTTAGTTGCTATTAAAAACATAGATTATCTTATGCAAATACATAAAAATCAGAAGGATATGTTGACAGGTTTATATAGTTATGAAGGTTTCTGTCAACAAACAACTCTATTACTCAAAGAATATCCAGATAAACAGTATGCTATTATAATGATGGATATAGATAAATTTAAAGTAATCAATGACATTTATGGTATTAGAGAAGGAGATAGAACATTAATATATATTGCAGAATTGATTCAAAAAAACCTTGATTCTAATGATATATGTTGCCGTATGTATGCAGATGTATTTTACATATTTTATGAGAGTTATTCAGATAGAGATATTCATAAATTAATTTATAAAATTACTAATAATTTAAATATGAAAAAGTTTGAATATATGTTAGTACCATGTTTTGGGATTTATAGAATTTTAGATAATCATATACCAATTACAAATGCTTGTGAAATGGCGGGGTATGCACATAAGAAAGTAAAAAAACAGAGTATAAATCATTATATGTTTTATGATGAGACTATAAGAAATGATGCACTTGAAGAAAAACAGATGGAAAGAGAAATGGAATATGCACTTGAAGATGGACAATTTCAAGTATATTTACAACCCAAGTATAATCTTAAGATAAATAAAATTGTTGGGGCAGAGGCATTAGTTAGATGGGTTCATCCAGAAAAAGGTATAATACCTCCAATAAAATTTATTTCTCTATTTGAGAAGAATGGATTTATCATTAAATTGGATATGTATGTATGGGAACAAGCATGTTTCTTGATTAAAAAATGGATAGATTCAGGTGAAGAGCCAGTTCCTATATCTGTAAATGTATCAAGATTGCATTTGCATAATCCACACTTTAGAGAAATAGTTTTAACCCTAATAGAAAAATATAATATACCAATATCGTTTTTGGAATTAGAGCTTACAGAGAGTTTATTTATTAAAAATATAAAATTATTTGCTAAGATAATAGCCGAGCTTAGAACTGATGGTATTGTTTTAAATATGGATGACTTTGGTTCAGCTTATTCTTCATTAAACATGTTAAAAAATATTAATATTGATACATTAAAGATTGACTGTGGTTTTTTTAATGATGAAGAAATTACAGAAAGAGAAAAAATAGTTTTAAAACATACTATAAATATGGCAAAAGATTTAAATATGAATGTAGTTGCAGAAGGTGTAGAGACAAAAGAGCAAGCTGAATTTTTATTGAGTTTAGATTGTGTAATAATCCAAGGTTATTACTATTGTAAGCCAATCCCAAGTGATGATTTTGAGAATTTATTATATAACAATCAAGCGAGTCAATTGGTTATAACTTAAGATAATCGATTTATGTAAATTGTTTAAGAATATTTCAAATAAATTGAATCTAAAAATCTTGTAAAAATAGTCTGTATATGTTTAACAAAATAACATTTCTAAGTTTAAACATGTACAGACTTTGTAGTGTTTAAAATTCAAATTTAAGTTTAAACACATGCAGACTCTGTAGTATTTAAAATTCAAATCTAAGTTTAAACATGTACAGGCTTTGTAGTGTTTAAAATTCAAATTTAAGTTTAAACACATGCAGACTCTGTAGTATTTAAAATTTAAATTTAAGTTTAAACATGTACAGACTCTGTAGTGTTTAAAATTCAAATCCAAGTTTAAACATATACAAATTTTGTAATTTCTAAAATTCAAATTTTTAGTAAAAAATTTATCTAGAGATGTTTGTGTATAAGTTCTTTACCATAAATATAGAATGTGAGATAATAAATTAGATAAAAAGAGAAAGCAATGAGGGTATAATTTTTAGAAAGTATAAAATCTATGGATTAGGAGCGAAGTTTATGATAGTGGGTATTATAGGTCCTTCAGACTCTGGCTTTAAGATAAAGGATGATTTAAAACAGATAGACAGTGATTTAGAAACTAAAATATATGTAAGAGAAAAAGTGGTAGATACAATAGAAGTTATTTCTAAATGTGAAGATGAATGTGATGCTATTATATTTACAGGATGTGCAGTTTATGAATTTATAAAATCTAAGTATGAGATAAGTAAACCACATTCATTTGTACCAAGAAGTGGGACAAGTATAATGAAAGCATTTTGGGCAATCAAAAGCGTAAATATAAAGTTAGATAAATTCAGTATAGATGTAGTAGATAAATATGTAGTAGAAGATGCACTTAAAGAATTTGATATTAAAGCTACAAGTGTGTTTTGTAATCCATTTTCTTTGGAAGTTGGAGAATCTGAGCTTGTAGAATGGCACATAAAGCTATTTGAAGAAAAGAAAACAGACATAATGTTAACTGGTTTTGGTGCAGTATACAATGAGTTAAAAGAAAGAGGTTATCCAGTATTTCGACTACAAGCTACTATACAATTAATCAAAGAAAGCTATGAGAAAGTAAAGAGTGAATATGCTCTAAGTAAGGCTAGATTTTCTCAAATTGCTGTTGAAATCCTTAGTATAATAGATTATAAAGAAAAGATAGATAACTATTATTCTGACATGATAAAAAAATCGGATATGGATAAGCTTGTAGTAAACTATGTGAGAAGTATTCAAGGTTCCCTATTTTTATTTGGAAGGAATGATTATGTTGTATTTGTTCATAAAGGGGTAGCTGATAATGAATATAATTATGACAAGTTATTTAAACTAAAGAGAGATATAAAAGATATGGGATTTTCTCTTAGTATAGGAATTGGTACTGGAGTAACTGCATATCAAGCTGAAAATAATGCACATAAAGCATTAAGGCATTCTATAGATTCAAAAGAAATTGGCATATATTTAGTAGATGAAGATGAAAACATAAGAGGTCCTTTAGCTTCAGAAAATGAGTTAAATTACTCTTTAATGTTATCTGATGAAAAAGTAATAGATATATCTAAAAAGACGGGAATGAGTTGTGAGTCAGTTGCAAAAATTATTGCTATAAGTGAAAATAGAAAAAGTAAAATTTATGATTCAAAAGAATTGGCAGAATATCTTAATGTAAGCGAAAGAAGTGCAAGACGTATATTAAATAAAATAGTGAGTGCAGACCTAGGTAGAATATGTGCTAAAGAAACTAGTATTGGTGGAGGAAGACCAAAAAATATTACTGAAATATTGTTCTAAAAAACCATATAAACTACTGTGATAAATTATTATATGAAATACTAAAACCTATGTAAAACAACCTTTTAAGATATAACTTATAAAGTTGAAGATACATAGGTTTTTAGTTTTATAATTTAAATAGATGTATTGTAATATTTATAATTTAATCATATGGTAAACTATTTTAGCAGTATCATATAATTCATCTATATTTACATATTCATTAACTGTGTGAACATCATACATACCTAGACTTAATATAGCACAATTATATCCAAGATTAGCTAATATATTTGCGTCACTTCCACCACCAATTACCATTGGATTTGGAACAACACCAACTTTTCTTATTGCTTCTTCACTCAACTTGAAAACATGGCTATCTTTACTAAGTTCAAAACTAGGATAGGACATATTATATTCAAAAGTATAAGTAGTATTAAATTTAGATGCAGCATCTTTACAGCATTTTTCCATATGATTAAGCTCATATTCTAATGTCTCAGGTATATGAGACCTAATTTCAGCAGTCAATGTAACCTTGTCAGTTACTATATTTGTAGCCCCACCACCTTCTATTTTACCTATGTTTGAAGTAGTTAAGGAATCTATTCTACCTATATGCATATTACTTATTGCATGAGAGGCTACCAATATAGCATTTATACCTTTTTCAGGCTCTATACCAGCATGTGCTTTCTTTCCATAAAAAGAGATTTTTATAGATTGTTGAGCAGGAGCTTTATATGCTATCGAACCAATAGCTCCACCAGAATCTAAAATCACCATATCTTTACAAGGTAAATTGTCAGGGTTGAAGTTTTTAACACCATGCATACCAGCTTCCTCACAGATTGTAAAACAAAGATAAATATCTCTATGTGGTATTTTTTCTGTAATAACATGTTCTAAAGCTTCAAGTATAGCAGCTATTCCAGCCTTATCATCTGCACCAAGTGTAGTAGTTCCATCACTTCTAACTACATTACCATCTAGTACAGGCTTTACACCTAAGCAAGGTTGAACTTGGTCCATATGTGCACATAAACAAAGTGGTCGGCTTCCTTCTTCCCCTTTTATATAGGCAATAACATTACCTGTATTACCACCATATTTTTCACCAGCATCATCTATAATGGCATCTATATTTCTTTCTTTTAAGTAGTTTACTAGCCATTTAGACATTTCTAATTCTTGATTAGATGGACTATCAATTCTAACCATATCCATAAAATTATTTATAAGTCTATTTTTATCTAACATAAATTTTTCTCCTTTTAGAAAGATTTAAATAAATTACATACTATATGAAGGTAGTATTCCAGGTCCTAATGGAATATTAAATACCATAAATAATATCAATAATATAGTCCACACTATTAAGAATGAGATTGAGTATGGTATCATGTTAGCTATTACAGTACCCATACCAGCATCTTTATCATATTTTCTCGTGAATGCTAGTATAATAGGGAAGTATGGAAATAATGGGCTAAGTGGGTTTGTTATACAATCACCTATACGATAAGCCATTTGAGTAAGTGCTGGATTATATCCAACCATCATAAACATTGGTACAAATATAGGTGCAAGGATAGCCCATTTTGCAGATGCACTACCTATAAATAAATTTATAAAGCAAGACAAGATAATAAATCCTATCAATAATAAAGGCCCATTTATGCCTGCTGATTTTAAAAATTCTCCACCTTTTACAGCCAGTATTAGACCTAAATTACTATTTGTAAATAATTGTAGGAATTGTGAAGCTGCAAATGCTAGTATTATATATCCGCCCATATCACTCATTGCACTAGCCATTATAGAGACAACGTCCTTGTCCTTCTTTATTTTACCAATAGTTTTTCCATATACAACACCAGGTATAAAAAATGCTAATGCTATGATAGGTACCATACCTTTCATAAGAGGAGCATTATTTGATAGTAAATCTCCTGTTTCTGGGTCAGCTAAGAATGGTTTTTTACCAATTACACTAAGAGCTATTATGATTGCTACATATATTAATATACTTATACCAGCCTTTTTAAGACCTTTTTTTTCTACATCATTAAGACTACCATCAACATCTAATTCTGCATTTCCTTCATACTTACCAAATCTAGGTGCTACAATTTTTTCTGTTACCCATGTTGCCAACAGTATTAGAACAAAAGTTGATGCTATCATAAAAAATAAGTTCATTGTTGCATTAGCTTGAAATCCAGAATCAATCATTTGAGCTGCTGGAACTGTAAAACTTGCAGCAAGTATATCATTGACACTTATCATGATATTTGCGGCAAATCCTAGACAGACTGCTGCATATCCAGAAAATAAACCTATAAGTGGATGTCTACCAACACCAAGGTATACAAGTGCAGCCAATGGTGGAAATAGTATCGTACCTGCATCTGATGCAATATTTGCAAGCATACCTATAGTCATTACAACAAGAGTTACTTTTGTTTCAGGAATTTTGCTTACTGATGCTTTGATTGTTGCTGTCATAAGTCCAGTTTTATCACATACACCAGCACCTATCATAGTTACTAAAACTAGTCCTAAAGGAGCAAATCCTTGGAAGTTACTAACTATATTTCCTAAAAGAATTTGAAGTTGTTCTACAGTCAGTAAATTTACAGCTGTTATAGTTTCACCTGTACCAGGATGAACTACTGATATACCCATAGAGCCAACTATACTAGATAGTATAAGCAAGAGTACACATAGCCCTAAAAATATTGTAACTGGGTCTGGTAGTTTATTACCAACAGTTTCTATTCTGTTTAATGTTCTGTCAAAAAAGTTTTTCTTCTTAACTACGTTATCATTCATAATATCCTCCCTAATGTTTAAAAATATAATTAAAAAATAAGTATTGTGGTCAAGCTTATAATTAAAATTACCATTGTCGATTTAAGACGTGTCCACAATATGTCCTAAAAAAAGTATAAAATAAACTTTTAACTATGTCAATGCAATTTTCTGAATTTTCTGGATGGGTAGTGTTAATTAAATATGCTTTAAGTAGATTAATGACGAACTATATCTAATGTATTTGAATAATATATACGCTTTAAAATTAATTTTAAAACAAAATTTTATAAAAAGCTAGTGGAAGATTAAGTTATTAAAGTAATGCTCTAAGATAAGATTAAGCCATTAGAATAATTAGAGTGTAGATTTGGTTCAAAATTGAAAAGAAAAAATCAATTATTAGTTCTTTGTAATATATATATATTATAAAGATTACCTATACAAACAATTTATGCAAATTAGGATTATAAAATTTATATGAGAGTGTATCTCTTTACTGTGTGTCTCTTTTTGATGACTTTTGTATATTGAAATGATATAATATATCCGAGTAATAAGTAAAGGAATATTAAATTAAAATTAAGATATTTGTAGGTTTATCTAAAATATATGTTAATATTAGCATCTTTTTATCGAAAGTCTAATGGAAATATAAACCATTTATAATTATAAATTCTTAGAAAAATCCTTTAAACTATAAAAAATACTATAGTTAAATCACTTTTTAAATTAATCAGTAACATAAGATTTTATTTATAAGAGTATTGATAGTATTTGTACTGATAGAAGTATTAAATGATTCATAAGTAAGTGTAGGTGATGTATAAGGAGGATATGATGCTAGAGACAATATTAAGAAGTTTTAGAGCAAAGAAGATGGATTTGTATCAATCTGAAATTAGACTTAGAAATTACTATAGTTTGAGTGGCTTATCTCTAGTAGGGCTTACCATTTCAGCTATGGTTCTTATATTTGGATTGATTTTATCAGAAGTAGTTACATTTAATACAGAATTTTTTCTTATATTTGGATATTTTATTATTCTTCATATCCTTTGTAGATTCTATTTAAAAGAACACACTAGATATATAACCTATATTTTTTATGGAGTATTAACACCAGTTATGATAATGGGTATTTTGATGGGAACTTTTTTAGATAAAACAGAACCATCAATTACAATCATGGTATTTATATGTGTACTTCCTCTATTTATATTAGATAAACCTTGGAGAATAGTTCTTTATATAACAGTAACTGCTATAGTTTATGGTATCTGTTGTTTTATAGCAAAGGATATCAATATGTTTATGGCAGACTTAGTTGATTTAGTTACATTTTATTTTTTAGCTGTTGGTGTCAATTTCTTTATTCTAAATGACCGTATTGAAAGTGTAGAAAACTATATTAAGTATCGAGAAAAATCGGAAATTGATTTATTGACAGGTATATATAATCGAGGTTCTGGAGTTGAGATGATTGAAAAACTCATGTCTAAGAAAAAATATGGTGCCTTTATTCTTATTGATATAGATGATTTTAAGTACATTAATGACTCTTATGGTCATATAGTAGGAGACTATTATTTAAAAGCTGTGGCTGAAAATATAAGTAATGTGTTTTATGATAGTATTGCATTAAGATTAGGTGGTGATGAGTTTGCTATCTATTCTGTAGAATTAACCAACGAAGAGAAGTGTAGGATACGATTTGAAAAATTATTTGAAGTATTAAATGATATGGAAGATTTATCAAGGGATAATTATGTATTTCATATCAGTTTAGGATGCTCTATTTGTGATGAAAACATTATCAATTTTGAGGAGCTGTATAGTAAAGCAGATGAAGCTCTTTATTCAGCAAAGGAAGCTGGGAAAGGATGCTATCGTATAAATTAGTTAGATATTTTACTATATTCTACCAAAAATGTATAGAATCTTTAGAAATAAAAAATCAATTTTGATTGGCATTTCAAAATTGATTTTTTATTTGTGTATATCCATAGTATCAGCTCCTTAATCTAAGTTTATTATTTTTTAATAGAGTGTACTTTCTTTTATAACTCTAAAAATAAGAGTATCGTATTTTTGAGATTATATATGGGATAAAAAATTATATCTAGATACAGTTTAAAGATTAATAAAAGTAATGTGTTTTATATTTTTTATAAAAATCTATGAATATCTTTTGAATTGTGCAGAGGATATAACTTTATTTTACGTGCATAGTGAAGATTTTGTTCTAATCTACTATGTTCAAATGGTTTTCCATGTCCAGGATAAATCATCTTGGGTTTTGTATTTATAATTGTTTCCCAAGATTGAGCAAATTCCATTTTATTTTCTGCAAATATGGTGATTTTATGAATACTTGGAAAGCCATTCATTGCAGAATCTCCACAAAATAAAGTACCATTATTAAGTAGTAGGGAAATTGAATCAGAAGTATGTCCAGGTGTTTCTATGATTTTTCCATTTAATTCTTTTTCAATTTCTTTTAGATTATTGTCAGAGATAAGAATACATCTTTTTTCAAACTCTTGCTTTAGTGTAGGAAAACAATGTCCACCTTTTCCAAACAGTTTCATAATTTGACAAAAGAGAAAAGCGGTACGACTTGTGCATCCACCAATAAAAGAGTTTTGTCCTTTATACAGAGCTTTTAAAGCTTTATCATGCATGACAATTTTTGTATTAGGAGATTCTTCTAAAATCTGATTTATAAAACCTGCATGGTCATCATGGGCATGAGTTAGAAATATGTATCTAATGTCTTTGATTTTTATGTTGGATTTGAATATTTGTTTTTTGAAATGTTTAAAACCATTTTCATATCCAGTATCAATCAAGACAAAACCGTCTTGAATAGGGTATAACCAATTATTTACAATTAGGTTTCCTGCATTAAACATTTTTTCACCACCTTAAATTAAAATAGAAATTTGTATAGTTAGAAAGAATATATCATACTTATATTTATACTTCAACAGAGTCTTAAAAGTTTTAAAGTGAGTAGCACCAGTAAATATTTGCATTATCTACAGATGCTACTTTTTTGTGAGTTTTGTGGGGCTAGCACTAATTCTTTATAGGATTAGCAACTTATAAGATGAAATAATAACTGTAGTGTAAAGTTGTTACTTTTCAAGATATGCTTTTAAGGCAAACCCAATAAATTTTGATGCCCCATCTCCATATTTCTTATCATTAATTTCAATAAATGTAGGATTTGATATATAATTTTCAGACATAATAAACCAATAGTTATCTCCCATATCAATACCGTTGTTAATTTCATCAGTAAAGGAAATTAGCTCTCCAACTAATTCTTGGACATCTAAAGATGTAACATCTTTACTTAGATTCTCTGTAAGTTTTTTTGTAATATCATCGCCTTTTTTTATAAGGTTGAATACTTCTGATTGGTCTATAGTAGGGCCATTAGACACAAAATTTTTAAGATTACTTTCCATAGCTTTTGTGTATTTTTCTATACTTCCATACTGTTTAGTTGCCATATCAGCTATTTTGTTTTCATTAGACTTCATTTCTGAAATCATTTCATCAAAGTTTTCAACACTTCCAAATTGCTTGATAATTCCATCAGTATGAGTCTCTTTAAACTCAGCTAATATACGAAAATATTCATTCATATTAAAATCTTTAAAATCCATACAGTTTTCTCCTTTTATAAGTTTATCAAGTAGCTCTAATAGAGCATTTAATCTATCTCGTTTTATTTGAATTAGTTCTCGTTGATTCTCAAATGCGGTTACCCTATCAAATTTAGGATTTTCCATGATTGTTTTAATTTCTTTTAATGTAAAATCAAGTTCTTTAAAAAATAGAATTTGTTGTAAAACTTCTAATGCTTTTTCATCATATAATCGATATCCAGCACTCGTTATTTTTGTAGGTTTAAATAAACCAATTTCGTCATAAAACTGTAGAGTACGTATACTAATACCAGTTAGTGAAGAGACCTGTTTTACTGTCATCATTTTAATTCACCTTCTTTCATACTCTGTAATTGAGACCTAGCTAATATTATTTTTGCAAGAAATAGCATTTACTTATTAACCCTATCTCTAACTACTACTGTATACTATCACTATACGTGAGGGTCAATATCTTTGTTATATTTTTTCTAAATAATATTAAGGATTTTACTAAGAATAATATGTTTTATTTTAGTTGTGATTTATGAGACGTGCTTTATTTGAAAAGTAAAAAGTCGGTAATAAGGTATTCTACAAATAAAGAGAAAGATAAGAAAAGATGGTATAGCTTTTAGAGCGTATACCATCTTTCATATTAGAAAAATATAATTATAAAGTTTTATCATGCTTTTCTAAGAATGTTAGATATTCTTCTTTAGTCATAACTGGAGTAAAGGCATCTAATATGCTTTTAGCATCTTTAGCATTATCAAAAAGAAGGTCTACAACTGTAAGTGCCATTGCTTTTGCAGGGATTATATATGCTAAATTTTCATCAACTATTTCAAAATCTCTTGTATGAAGAGCACCTTTTACACCACCAATCATAGGATGAAGAGTAGGCATTATATGAGATACATCACCAAAATCGAAAGAACCTGTAAAATCTCCACCATCAACAACTTTTCCTTCTAGACCCAAATCTTCAAGATTATTTTTAAATAAATTATCAAGATTTTTGTATCGTAATATTGGTAAGTAACCAGGAATTTCAGTTATTTCAACCTCAGCTCCAACTGCCATTCCACCAGCCATTAAGGCTTTATTTATTCTTGAATTAGCATCAATCATACCGTTTATAGTTCTAGCTCTTACATATGATTCCATATGGACATCAGCAGGAACAACATTTACTATATCTCCACCTTTTGTGATGATAGGGTGGAATCTAACTCTTTCAGATTCTTTAAACGTTTCTCTAAGTGCGTTTACGTTGTTTATAGCAAGCATTGCTGCATTTAAAGCATTTATACCATCATGTGGAGCAGAACCAGCATGAGATTCTTTACCTATAAATTTAACTTTTTTTCCGACAAATCCGTTACTTTCAGGACCAACTAAAGCTTTATCTTCTCCTAAATCAGAAGAGTGAAACATCATAGATATATCTATATCATCAAAATAACCTCTTTTTATTAACTCTTGCTTTCCACCGAAGTAAGTTATTTTTCCTTCTTTTTTCAATTGTTCTCTATATTCCAACTCAATAAATTCTTCAGCTGGAGTAGCCATAAAAGATACTTTACCATCTAGATGTTCTAAGACACCACTTTTTACTAAACCAACAGCTGCACCTAACATTCCAGCTATTTGAATGTTGTGTCCACAAGTATGAGAAGCACCTATTTCATTAGCATCTTTATGTTCTTTACATGATATGCCATCCAATTCTCCAAGTATAGATATATGAGGACCTTTTTTATTAGAATTTGCATCTGCCTTACATCCTGTTACAGCTATATTTTTCTCTACAGATAAGTTTAATTCTTGTTCAAAGAAGTTTGAAACAGCTTCTGTAGTTTTAAATTCTTTATATCCATATTCTGGATTATTATATATTCCTTGACCTACTTTTAATATTTTTTCTCTATTTTCATCTATAGTCTTTATTACTAGAGATTTTAATTGTTCTTTGTTCATAATAAATTCCTCCTATATTTTACCTTGAATACTTAAAACTATATGAGCTATACTCGCACATGCGAAGAATATAGTTGTGAAAACAATAAGTGATATTATAACTATTTTCCATGACATTTCTTTTAAAGATTCTATTTTATTTCCAACAGAAATTCCTGCAAAAGCTAGTAATGGAGTAGTTACAGCCATAAAGTTAATATTATTAGTGTTTGTTAAGAATACTTCAGATGTTGGGCTATATGGCATACTAAGTAAAAGACCTATTATAGTTGCAAATCCAAAGGCTGGAAAGATTGATTTAGGAAATAAATCTTTTACAATCATAGCAGCCATAGCAGCTAATATTAACATGACCATTCCAGGAAGAGCTGTAACTATAGATGTCCCAACGCTAATTCTTTGCCCTATAAGAATTATAACTCCAATAACAGACATAACCAATAATTGATATGAACTTTTCTTTAAATTTAAATTAGCAAACATTTATTAGCACTCTCCTTCTGTTGTTTCAATTTCTTTAGTCTTTTTATTTTTAGCAAATTTAGGTTCTAAAATCTTGTACATAAGATTAGTAAATGGTAAGGATACAAAAACTAAGAATATAATTCCTGTTATACTGGACATCATATTACTTGTTGCTGCATAGGCAAGTATTGTATCTGCCATTTCAGGTGGCACCATAGTAGACAATGAACCAGCAGCCGCTGTCATCATACTTCCACTACCAACACCACAAGCCATTCCCAAAGCATATGGATGAAGACCACTATAGATAGAGACTGAACCTAGCACACTAAAGTATATAGTACCAAGAACTGTACCCATTAAATATGTACCAAGTACACCACTACCTTCTGGAGAATTTATTCCATATTTCTCAGATATAACTCCTAAAGAAGGTTCACGGCTTATACTTGCAGTAGCTCCAATTGCTTCTCTTTTCATACCAAATATTAAGGCAAGAGGTAATGCAACGATTGGTGCAAGTATATGACCAAACTCTTGAGCGATGAATGCTGGTCCAGCTTGAATTATCTTATCAATGTTTGGACCAACTGTAGTACCATATTTTATACCAAGCATTACTAGTGCAATTCCAACAACTTCCCCAGCAATGTTTATTTCTTTTTCCCCAATAGCTTTTTTAAGTGCTTTAATTTTTTTCCCTAATAAATCTGGTGTTATTATAAGTCCAATTATAACTGCATAGAGCATAGGAAATAGTACTATAGAAGCTTTTCCAATAGCTATAGTTCTTTGCCCTATAAATTCACATATTACTACTAATATTAAGCAAGTTAAAAATACTTGAATAAAATGTTTTTTATTACTTTCCATGATTTCCTCCCCAAAAGAATAAGTATTGTACTTATTTGAAATAAAAAATACGCTTTCTCAAGTGTAATACGTTTTCCTATGTAATATATAACTATTTCAAACAAGTTTCAGAAATGTCATTAACATGTCCTTAATTAAGGATAAAACAAAAATTTAACATTGTCAACGAAAAAAATGTAAAATGTTACATATTTTTCAATATACTGTAATATATTTTATTCGTGAAAAATTATTTAAATATTGTAGGAATAATAGATAAAAAGCTTTAAAATAAATAATATAAAATTAAGAAATGATAAATTGAAATTTTCAAGTGAATGAAAGTATTTTAAGGTTTAAATAAACATTAAAAATTAGTATGACTAACTTAGATTAAATAAATTTAATGATTCTAGTAGGTGGTAATGAATGAAAATAAATAGATTAACAGAAATAATAGTAATACTATTAAATAAAAAACTAGTAACTGCTAAAGAGTTGGCAGAGAGATTTGAAGTTTCTACAAGAACCATATATAGAGATATAGAAACTTTGTCTATGTCAGGAGTGCCAGTATATATGACAAAAGGTAAGGGAGGTGGAATATCTTTAATAGAAGAGTATTCTATAGATAAGACCATATTATCAAAAGAAGATAAAGAGAGTTTAATAGTGGCACTCAAAACTTTACAGGCAACAAAGTATCCAGAAATAAATTCAGTAGTAAATAAAATTGGTTCAATATTTGGAGAGCAGAACTTTGCAAACTGGATTGAAATAGATTTTACTGAATGGGGAAGTAATTTTAATGAAGATGATAAATTTACAAAAATAAAAGAAGCTATTTTAAGACGTAATACTATAAATTTTAATTATGTAAATAGCCTATCAAGTCAGACAAATAGAACTGTTGAACCTATGAAACTTATGTATAAGAGTAAGACTTGGTATTTATATGGATTTTGCAAATTAAAGGATGACTTTAGGATATTTAGAATTAGCAGGATAAAAAATTTAGATGTAAAAGAAGACGTATTTTCAAGAAAAATAGTAGAAGATGTATGTTTTAATGATTCTAAAGTGATTAAGGAAAATACTATAACTTTGAAATTGAGATTTAAAGAGAAGATGCTTTTTAGAGTGTTTGATGATTTTAATAAAGATTTAATAACTAAAAACAAAGATAATACATATGATGTGATTGCTGAATTTCCTATTGGTGAGTGGATTTATGGTTATATTTTATCCTTTGGGGATAATGTTGAAATACTTGAACCTAAAGAAGTTAGAGATAATGTAATAACTAGACTAAAAGAGTTGTCTAAAATTTACTCATTATAATATAATAATTGGATTAAAATGGTTATTTAAAATTTATTCATTACATAATATCTCACTAAGTCTAATTATATTAAAAATATGACATAAAGGTGTCGTATATTATAAATTATAATTGAATTAAATAAGTTTAAAACTAAAACACATTAATAAAAACAAAGTGAGGTATAAAGTATGGATTATGAAATAGTAAATATAAGCGAGAAAATAGTTGTAGGAATATCAAAAGAGACTACAAACCAAGATGGACAAGCATTAAAAGATATAGGTGAGTCATGGAAGAAATTTATGGGGAAAGGTATATATAACTCTATAAAAGGTAAAAAGAATGAAAAGACAATAGGTCTATATACAGATTACCAAGGAGATTTTACAAATCCATATAACTTTGTTGCATGTTGTGAAGTAAATAGTAATGCTGATAAAGACAATAATTTAGATGAATTAAATACCAATGATGCTGTTGGAGAAATTATTATAAGTAAAGTTATACCAGCAGGTAAGTATGCAAAGTTTACTGTAGTAGGAGATATTCACAAAGCGATAGGAGATTTCTGGGTTGAATTTTGGCAAATGGATTTTGATAGAACTTATAGTAGTGATTTTGAAGAATATCAAGGTAATACATATGATGATAATAAACATGAAATTCACATTTACATAGGAATAAAGTAGATTTACCAGTACTATATTTGGTAGATGTAATTTGTTATTGACACATGTCAAATGAAGGGTTATTATGAACTAGTAAATGTTAGAAGCAAGACAATAGAATGTTTGAAAATTTTATGAAAAATTTTTATACATGAACTGTGAAAGGGGATTTTCCTATGTTTGAATGTGCATTTATTTATGTTGCTAAAGGTCTTAGTGCTGAGAAGCAAAGAGCAGTTATTCCATCTGATACTATCAATATGAATGTTATTGGTGTGGAAAATTATGATGAAGCAGAAGTTGTAGCTAAAGAAATGGTAGAAAAAGGATGTACAGCTATTGAATTATGTGCTGGCTTTGGTAATGAAGGTATTTACAGAATTAAAAAGGCTGTTGGACCAAACGTTGCTGTAGGTGCAGTGAAATTTGATTTTCATCCAGCTTTTGGGTTTAAGAGTGGCGACGAAATGTTCTAATAGGAAATATTCTAATAGGCAGTGTTTTTCATAATGTAGACTATGAGAATGTATTTTCAGAGATACTCTAAAATGAATTTTAAAGAAAGTAAAGAATGATAGAAAAGCATACATTTAGTACTCTAAAGTATTATACTTTATATTAATAGAGATAAGTAGAGAAAGCTATGATGCTTGTATGATGTTTTATTATTTATAACTATAAGCAGTGAATCTATAAAAGGTTTACTGCTTTTTTTATGCTTCACAATAGCAATATCACTTTGAACTTGTATAGACATGTTATTTTATTATATATTTAATACTTTTACTTGAAATAAGATACTTATAACTATCAGGATGTATCTTGCAATTTTTAATATAGAAAAGAAAAAAATATAGGGACAAATTAAGATAATAGTTTTGGATTTATGAATATATAATTAAAAAAAATATAAAAAATAATCTATAAAGCTAAATCCAATTTAATCGATAATACATATATAGAAATATAATTAAATAAGTAAACAACTCTTTATTGAATGTTAAGTAAGCTAGAAGCTATATTGGAAGAGAGCAAATAAACTTGTAATTGAATATTTGAGTAGTGTTAGAAGCTATTTTCGTTTTTGATAAATTACAGATTCGGCAGACTATAAAAATAAATAGACAGAAATAATTTTGATGAATCTGAAATTTTTTTTCATACAAACATAAAAAAATATAAAGTTATTTCTATCTTAATTTGATTACTTCTGACAACCTTTTATGTTTTATACAATTATATTTTTAATAACTCGTCAAAATGCCAAACATATATTACAATATATATATAAGTTTTTTCATTGACAAATTGTGTTAATATGGTTGAATATAATATGGCATAAATAATTACTTTTATTTATCAATGAAATACATTTATTATGTAGCGAAAAATAGTCAGATAGTATAGATAATAACTGAAAATAAAGGCATTTATTGTTGTACATATGGAGGAGTTAGTTTTATGGAAAATAAAATTTTGATAGTAGATGATGCTATTTTTATGAGAATGATGATTAAAGAAGCTCTGAGTAAAAGTGGTTATGAGAATTTAGTAGAAGCAAATGACGGAGAAGAAGCTTGTAATATATTTAAAGATGAAAAGCCTGATTTGATGTTACTTGACATTACAATGCCAAAAAAAGATGGTTTAGAGGTGTTAAGAGAAGTAAAAAAGTTAGATTCAAATGCTAAGGTGGTGATGTGTTCTGCAATAGGACAAGAAAATATGATTGTAGAAGCTATAAAACTTGGAGCATTAGACTTTATAGTAAAACCCTTTAAAACGGATACATTGGTCAAAGTTGTGAACAATGCCTTAAAATAAGAATGTAAATACGCACTGATTCAGTGAAAAGTACATAAATGCAATAATAAAAGGAGGGGTTTATATTATAAATTATTTAGAACTTGATGATGCTCATATAGATGCTCTTAGAGAAATTGGTAATATAGGCTCTGGGAATGCAATTACTTCACTTGCATCTATGATAAATAGCAATATAGAAGTATTAATACCAATGGTAAAGATACTTGAATATAACGAAGCGACAAATTTGCTTGGTGGTCCAGAAAACAAAGTAGCATGTATTTTACTAGATATGAAAGGTGATATTAATGGAATGTTTATGTTTTTGTTGGATGAATCAATAACTCAAATTATGCTAAATTCTCTTTTTAATAAAGAAGAATCTATTTTAGATGAGATTGAAGATATTGAAATTTCAGCAATCAAAGAAATAGGAAATATTATGGCAAGTTCATATGTAAATGCTATAGCATCTATGTTAGACATGACTATAAGTATTTCAGTTCCAGATATGTGTATTGATATGGTTGGAGCTGTCCTAAATGTACCTATGATAAGATTTTCAGATGTTGGTGACAAAGTTTTATTTATAGAAAATAAGTTCAAAATGAGTGGTAATTATTTTACTAGTCATATTTTGATGATTCCAGAAATGGGCTCACTTAAGGAAATCTTGGTGAGATTGGGATTAGAAGTATGAATAAGGAGATAGTAGTAAACATTGCAGACATGAAGATAGCTTATAAGCCAAATGTTTTGGTTACCTATGCGCTTGGTTCTTGTGTAGGAGTGTGTTTGATAGATAAGGTAGCAGGAATTGGTGGAATGTTACATGTTATGTTGCCATATAGTAAAGATGCCATTAACATTGAAAATAAATACAAATTTGCTGATACAGGAATAAATGAGCTTATCAAGTCTATGGAGCATATAGGTGCAAATAGAATATATATAAAAGCAAAAATTGCTGGAGGAGCTCAAATGTTTTTAGGAAATAGCAATTCATCAATTGCAAGCATAGGTCAGAGAAATGTTGAAGCAGTAAAAAAAACACTTCTAGGGCTAAATATTCCAATAATAGCAGAAGACACAGGTATGAATTATGGAAGGACAATACGTTTTTGTACTGGGACAGGTGAATTGCTTGTAGATTCAATAAATAAAGGTAAAAAGAAAATATAATATAGATTTAATTGAGAGTATATTTAGGAGGGAGGAGTTAAATGAGATTTCCAGATGACCCATATTTAGATTATAGGTTAGTTGATGAGGGAATTAAGTATCTAAAATTTAAAGTAGATGAGCAAGATTTTGGAATTGAGATTGAAAAGGTTGTAGAAATTGTTGGAAATCAAGAAATTATATTTATTCCAGAACTCCCAACATATTCTAAAGGTATAATAAATTTAAGAGGGAAAATCATTCCAATAATAGATATGCGTTTGAGACTTAAAAAAATTGATTTAATTATTACTAATTGTATATATATAGTAGTAATTGAAACAAAAGATTTGTTAGTTGGATTTATGGTTGATAAAGTTGATGAGATAATAAGCTTAGAAAAAAGTCAAATATCTCTTCCACCAAGAGTTACTCTTGAATATTCAGATTATTTTGTAAGTGGTATTGGAGAAATAGAGAGTAAAATAATTACCTTACTAGATTTAGATAAACTTTTGACAGATAAAGAAGAAATTTTAATAGATGAAGTAGTTAATAAATATAATTGCACTATCATGTAGCACAGAGATATAATTAAAAGGTTATTATAAAGAGATTGTGATGGGAACATTTGAGAATGTAGTGGTATAATTATTAAGTATAAGAATTTTAAGTTATTAAAATCTGAATATATTATGTTTAAGAGAGGTTTGTATATGGAAAATAAGCAACAAGGAACAATTTTAGTCGTTGATGATAGTGTCCTAATGTGTGATTTAATAGATAAAACACTTACAAAAGATAATTTTAAGGTGAAAAAAGCATTTAATGCAATAGAAGCAAAAGAGTTTATTGAAGAATGTATACCGGATATTATTTTACTTGACATAATTTTACCAGATAACTCTGGATTTGATTTTTGTAAGGAAGTAAAATCTAATTTTCGCACAGCAGATATACCTATAATATTTATAACTTCAAAAAATGCAGATACAGATATAGTAAAGGGGTTTGGTGCAGGTGCAATAGATTATATGGTGAAGCCTTTTAGTATGACAGAATTAAAAGCTCGTATTATGGCTCATCTTGAAGTAAAGAAATCTCAAGATAAATTAAAAAAAATAAATAATGAGCTGGAATCTTCTCTTGAAAAATTGAATAGACTCGTTGTAAGAGATTATCTTACAGGCCTTTACAATAGACGACATATAATTAATCAACTTATGGAACAAAGAAAAATTAATAAGTTTAATGAGACATCTATATCTCTTATTCTAGGCGATATTGATGATTTTAAAGTTATCAATGATACTTATGGTCATGAAGCAGGGGATTTCGTGTTGACAATAATATCAAGTATAATAAAAAAGAATTGTAGACAGATTGATACGGTCTCAAGATGGGGTGGAGAAGAGTTTTTAATAATGCTTACAAATACTTCGATGGAAGGTGCTAAAATACTTTCAGAAAGAATTCGCAAAGAGATAAAAAATTTTGAATTCAACTATAAAGAAAACAAGATAAAATGCACTATTACATTAGGTGTAGTAGAAGTAAACTCAAATATATCATTAGAAGAAAACATATCCTTAGCAGATAAAGCAATGTATGAGGGTAAAAATTTAGGCAAAGATTGTAGCGTAGTAAGTACAATGAAAGGATTAAAAAAGATATAAACTAATATCTTAATAAACTTACTTTATAAAGGAGTATAGATATGAAAAGAGAAGTAAAGCTTTCTAAATTGGCAATTGTATTGCTAATTATTATAGTAATGGCTGTTCTAGCAGGGATTTTTTCTTCAATTTCATCTTATAAGGCATTCGAAAAAGTAGAAAAAAGCATTAATGATATGAATAATTTGAGAACTCAAAGTCAGTATATAAAAGATACAACGAGAGAAGTAAGTGATGTATTAAGAAGATATGTATTTACAGGTGATAAAAAGGATAAAGATATTTATGAAAAAGAGTTATATGGAAAAACAAGAGAGTCGGCTTTAGATAAATTAGAAAGAATTGGTCTTACAAAGAGCGAATCTAATAAAATCTTAGAAGCAAAAGAAATATCAGATTCTTTGGCTCCAACAGAACAAAGTGCTATGAAAGCAGTTGAAAATAACGATAAGAGCATGGCTCAGAGTATAATTTTTGGTAGTGAGTATATAAATTCTCAAGAAAGAATGGATTCTTTGATAAATGAATTTCAAGAGGATATAGCTACTCGTTCAAATAATGAAATTATAGAAGTCAAAAAAGAATTACAAAGTTTAATACTAAGAACCATATTTATACTTTCTCTACTAATAATACTGACAATAATAGAATATACAGTAATAAAATTAAAGATAGTGATTCCTATTAATAAAGTAGAAAGACACTTTTCAAGAATTGCATCTGGAGACTTAAGAACAAGTATAGATGTTGAAGAAAGTAAATCTGAAATAGGAATGTTAGTTGGTTCCGTTAAAAAGATGCAAAGTATGCTTTTAAACTATATAGACCTTATAGACAGTACACTGACTAGTATTGCAAAAGGAGATTTAAGAGTAGAGATAGACCAAGAATTTATAGGAGATTTTAAATCAATTAAAACATCATTAGAAAGTATAATAAACTCTTTTAATAATGATTTTTCTGAAATAAATTTATCAGCAGAACAAGTTGCAAGTGCATCTGAACAAGTAGCAGCAGGTGCTCAGGCTCTTTCACAAGGTGCTACTGAACAAGCTAGCTCAGTAGAAGAGTTAGCTTCCACAATTAATGAGATATCAGATGGAATTAAGAAGTGTGCAGATAGTGCTAGTCTTGCATGTGAAGTATCTGACCAATCAGCACAACAAGTTAGTTTTGGAAGCAGATGTATGGATGATATGATGACTTCAATGGATGAAATAAGTGAAAAATCCAGTGAAATATCAAAAATAATCAAAACAATAGATGAGATAGCTTTTCAGACTAATATTCTTGCATTAAATGCAGCTGTTGAAGCAGCAAGGGCAGGTCAATATGGTAGAGGATTTGCAGTTGTAGCAGATGAAGTTAGGTCTTTGGCTGGTAAAAGTGCAAAAGCAGCTCAAAATACAGCAATTCTTATAGAAGAAGCCATTAAAACAGTAGAAAATGGTGTTAAAATTGCTAAAGAGACTGCAGAAGCGTTAGATTTAGTGGTAAACGGTGTAGAAAAAACTACTGATTATATTAACGGAATTTCTTCGTCTGTACATAGCCAAGAAGTAGCAATTACACAGATTTTATCTGGAATAGAACAAATTTCTATAGTAGTCCAAATGAACTCAGCAACAGCAGAAGAAAGTGCAGCAGCTTCAGAAGAGATGTCGGCTCAAGCACAAATTTTAAAAGAACTAGTAGAAAAATTTCATCTAAAAGAAAGTGAGATAAGAGAATCATCGTGGATTTAAGTTATGAGATATTGTATATAACGGAAAATAGAAAATTATTTGAGGCCGTAGGTGATAAATATGAATTATATTGAACCGAGTATGAGACCAATGTTAGATATGTTTATATTTGAGACAAGTCTATTACTTGAACAATTAGATGAAATTATGATTCAAACAGAAAAAGAAAAAGTATTTAATTATAGCAATATTAATGAAACTTTTAGAATAATGCATACGATAAAAGGTTCAGCCTCTATGATGGGGCTAGACAACATAGCCGCTTTGGCACACAGTGTAGAAGACTTGTTTTATGTCATACGTGAAGAAAAAATAGAAGTTTTAGACAATGACTTTTTGTTTGATTTAGTTTTTCAATCTTTGGATTTTATAAGATGTGATATAGGTAAGTTGCAGTCAGGAGATTGCATATCTTCTGATTACTCTAACTTTATAGAAACAATTAAAGATTATGTAAGTACTTTGGAGATATCAAGCTCTATGGAACCAAAAGAAAATATAAGCTTAGAAGGTACAGATGATAAAGAAATAATAGATTCAGTTTTTTCATATAAAGAAGGTTCTGATATAGCAAAAATAATCTTTGAACAAGATTGCATGATGGAAAATGTAAGAGCTTTTATGCTTATATTTGAAATAAGGGACTACTGTAAATTTCTAGAATTTTATCCTAGAGATGTGGAAACAAATACAGAAACAGCAGAATATATTAAAAAATATGGGTTTTATATACAGTTTATTGCTAAAGATGACAAAAGCATAGTTTATAGAACTATACAAGAGAATCTCTATGTAAAAGAATACCTAAATATTAGTGAAAAAGATATAGAAGTAAAAAGAACCTTGGATAATAGTGAAATAGAAAATAAATTAAAAAATAATCAGGAAATAAGCGTAGAGTATCAAAACACTTATACAACAGAATATGAATCACAAGAAAATATTTTAAAAGAAAAAGTAGACATAGAAAAGTACAGTCTAAGTGATGAGAATGAACATTTGCCAATAAGTAAACAGAGTATTATGAGTGTAAATTTAGAAAAATTAGACTTACTTCAAAATATAGTTGGAGAAATTGTAATTATGGAATCAATGGTTGTAAATAGTGTGAACTCTACAGGTGTTGATATAGATAATTTCAATAAAGCAACTAGACAATTGCATAAGCTTACCGATGAATTACAGGACATAGTAATGTCAATGCGTATGATTCAAATTGCTGGTGTATTTCAAAAAATGCATAGAATTGTACGAGATATGAATAAAAAATTGGATAAAAATGTAGAATTAATAACTATAGGTGCAGAAACAGAAGTAGATAAAAATGTAATTGATAATTTAGCAGAACCATTTATGCATCTTATAAGAAATGCTATGGACCATGCAATAGAACCTATTGAAGAACGGATAGCTAAAGGTAAAGAAGAAGTAGGAAAGATAGTTCTATCTGCTGAAAACTTAGGTGGAGAAGCCGTAATAAGTATTTCAGATGATGGTAGAGGTCTTATGAAAGATAAGATTTTAGCAAAAGCCAAAGAGCAAGGTATCCTTAAACATTCAAGCAATGAATATACTGATGATGAGGTCAATTCTTTGATTATGACTCCAGGATTTTCTACAAAAGAATCTGTAACTGAATTTTCTGGTAGAGGAGTAGGCATGGATATTGTACGTAAAAGTATTGAAAAGGTTGGAGGTTCAATTGAAGTAAAAAGCAAACAAGATGAAGGAACAACATTTACTATGAAAATACCACTGACTCTTTCGATAGTAGAAGGTATGGAGTTTAAAGTTGGAGATTCGCTATTTACTTTACCAATATCATCAATAAGAAGAACGTTTAAACTCACAGATTTAAACCAAATAGTTACAGAAGGTAATACAAGAGAGTTAATTATGATATATGGAGCATGTATCCCTATTATAAGGTTGCATAAAATATATAATATTCAAACAGAGGTAACTAATCTAATGCATGGTAATATGATAATTATTGAAAATGAGCAGAAAGCAGCATGTATTTTTGTTGATGAAATAATAGGAAATCAACAAGTTGTTGTAAAGCCATTTCCAGTTTATTTTAACAGGTTCAATATGAAAAACAATGGATTATCAGGATGTACAATACTTGGAGATGGAAGTATAAGCTTGATTATAGATGCAGATAACATTATGGAAATATATTAGGGGATTTAAAGTATGTCTAAAGATGAAATTATTAAACAAGTATTAACATTTTATGTTAATGATGTTCTTTATGGAATAGAATTAGAAAATGTGATTGAGACTATAAGATTTCAATCAATAACATATGTACCATGTCTTCCAAAGTATATAAGTGGAGTTATTAATTTACGAGGAAGGATAATACCTATTACTAATATGCATATAAAATACAATCTTCCTGAGACTGATTATAATGAGAGAACATGTATAATAATTACAAAGGTTGATGAGTATCAAGTTGGAATTATTGTAGATAAAGTTGTCGATGTTATCCAAATAAAGAAATTAAATATATTAGAGACAACCGATTCTAACAACATAAATACGAATAAAGATGTAAAAGAAATCGCAAAAGTTGGAGATAATTCTATACTAATTTTAGATATTCAAAAGTTTTTGATTAACAACATGTAGTTAGTTTTGACAAATTAGCAGGAGGAATTTTTTGCATGATAAAGCTCACTGATGAAGAATTTATAATTCTTGTAAACCATATAAAAAAAGAATATGGTATTGATTTAAGCAAAAAAAGAGCATTAATTGAGGGTCGGTTATATAATACAATGAGAGAAAGAAAGTTTAGTTCTTTTAGTCAGTATATGAATCTATTATTTAAAGACAAGACAGGAAATGAAGCTATAAACCTAATAAATAGACTGAGTACTAATCATACCTTTTTTATGAGAGAACCCCAGCATTTTGAGTTTATACATGATAATATACTTCCTTTTTGGGAAGAAAACAATAAATTAAAAAACTTGAATATATGGAGTGCAGGTTGTTCTAGTGGAGAAGAAGCGTATTCAATAGTTATGACCTTAGATGACTATTTTGGACATAATAAAGATTTGTGGAATATTAAAATTATAGCTACTGATATTTCAATGAATTCACTTGAAAAAGCTAAAAGAGCTACATATACAGAATTAAATGTTAACAATGTTCCTGATTTATGGAAGAAGAAGTATTTCATAGACAACAAAGATGGTACATTTAAAGTTTGTGATAAGATTAGAAGAAGTGTGGTTTTTAAACCATTTAATTTAATGAACGATTTCTCGTATCAACATTTTGATTTGATTTTTTGTAGAAATGTTATGATTTATTTTGATTTAAAAACTAGAGAAGAACTCATAAATAAATTTTATAGTGTAACTAAACAAGATAGCTTTTTATTTGTAGGTCATGCAGAGATAATTAATAGAAGCAATACCAAATATAAATATGTAAGACCTGCTGTCTATAAAAAATAAAAGAGTATTTTTGATATATGATTTTGTGGAGGCGGTAATGTGGAACATTTTAATAATATGGTAATTGCTATAGGTGCATCTGTAGGTGGCACAGAGGCAATACTTGAAATTATAAAAGACTTACCAAAATCGACACCAGGAGTTGTTGTAGTTCAACATATGCCAGCTATATTTACTGATATGTATGCACAACGGCTTGACAAGCAGTGTGTTATGAATGTAAGAGAAGCTAAAAATAATGATAGAGTAGAACGGGGAACTGTGTTAATTGCACCTGGAGGCTATCAGATGAAATTACATGTGAATAAAGACGGATATTATGTAACTTGTGAAAAAGGTGAAAGAATAAGTGGTCATTGTCCGTCAGTAGATGTTTTATTTGATTCAGTTGCAGAAGTAGCAGGTAAAAATTCAATAGGCATAATACTTACAGGCATGGGTTCTGATGGTGCAAATGGACTTTTAAAAATGAAAGAAAGTGGTTCATTTACTATTGGTCAAGATGAAAGTTCTTGCATAGTATATGGCATGCCAATGGTGGCTTTTGATAGGGGTTCTGTTATATTACAATTACCACTTGCTGAAATTTCAAACTGTTTGATGAGACATCTTAATATTTAAAGACGAAAAGATTAATTTTTTGTAAATAAAAAATTAATCTTTTATTAAATTATATGGATAAAAAACCCTAGAAACTCCAAATATAAGAAGAGAGATTTATATTTAGGAGGAAAATGATAATATGAAATTTTTTAAAGGCGATATGAAAGCTAAAGTTTTAAGATATGTATTTGTTTTAACCTTGACTATAATAGCTGTTTTAGCAATTAAACATGACCATATATATAATAATTTAGGGAAAGATGCTTCAATTAATCTAAATAGGAATAAAGAAGCAGTAAGTGTTATGAGTAATCAATCATTGCCAAAAGATAACACAAAGAGTAAACAAACTTTATCAGTAAGTACAATAGGAAGTAAAACAATAGTGAAAAATGATGAATATCTAGAAAGTACTATAAATATGCCTATAATAACAAATTCAAATAAGATTGTTGAAAGGTCTACAAATGATAAAATAAAAAATGATATCTTTGAATTTTATAACAAATCATATACAGAAGCAAAACAATATCTTAAGGATAATCCTGATGAAGAAAATAAGTTTGTTGCAAATGTGGATTTTGAACTTAAAAAGAATACTGACTCTGCTCTTAGTATAAAAGTAAGATATTATACTTATAGTGGTGGTGCACATGGATTTTATCAAGATATAGCATACAATGTGGATATGAGAACAGGAAAATTTTTAGAACTAATGGACTTATTTAAAGATAACACTAAATATAAGGAAGTTATAGATGAAGAAATTAAAAGACAAATAGCTGAGTTGGAAAAAAAGGATAAAGAAAATATCGGAATATACAATTTCAAAGGTATAAAAGAAAATCAAAACTTTTATTTACAGGATGAGAATTTAGTTATGTATTTTGATTTATATGATATAACTCCATATGCAGCAGGAATACCAGAATTTTCAATAAACAAAAAATTAATAAGCTATATGTTAAAACCAGAATATGTAGATTTATTTAATTTGAAATAGAAACTTAAATTAAATGTTATGCTATAATATCTAGCATAGAGATTTATTAAAATTGGGGGTATAAAAATGCTACTTTTAAAAAAAGACGACATAAAAAAAGTATTTACAATGAGAGATGCAATTGAGGCTGACAAGGAAGCTTTTAGAATTTATTGTGAAGGAAAAAGTGTAAATCCTTTGAGAACCAATATACAAGTTCCAAGTCAAGATGCTAGTATGTTATTTATGCCAGGATATGTAGAAGAATTGGGATGTGGGGGAATAAAAATTGTATCTGTATTTCCTAAAAATGCTCAAAAAGGTAAACCAGTAATTCCAGCAACAGTATTATTATTAGATGGCGAAACTGGAGAAGTGAGTGCAGCCTTAGATGGGACTTATGTAACTCAGATTCGTACTGGAGCAGCATCTGGAGCAGCTATAGATGTATTGGCTAAAAAAGATTCTAAGATAGGAGCTTTAATTGGTCTAGGAGGACAAGGTGAGCCACAACTTGAAGCTATGATAGAAGCTAGAACTTTGGATGAAGTGAGAGTTTTTAGTAGAAACAAGGAAAGTAGAGAAAAGTTTGCTGAAGAAATGAATTTAAAATTAAGTAAATATAATACTAAAATAATTGCAGTTGAATCTTCTGATGCAGCTATAGACAATGCAGATATAATAGTTCTAGCTACTCCATCAAAACAACCAGTACTTAATGGAAACTTAGTAAAAAAAGGAGCTTTAGTAAGTGCAGTAGGTTCATATATGCCAGATATGCAAGAGTTGTGCCCAAATTGCTTAACTAGAGCATCTAAGATATTTTTTGAATCAACAGATGCAGTTTTATCTGAATCAGGAGATATACTAATTCCATTAGAAGAAGGTAAAATAAGTAAAGATGATTTTAGCGGTGATTTAGGTAATGTTATAAATGGAACTATCCCTGGAAGAGAAAATGATGATGAAATAATTGTGTTTAAAACTGTCGGAATAGGTGTACAAGATGTCGTAACAGCAAAAAGAATATATGATAAAGCAAAAGAAAACGGTATTGGAATGGACTGGCAGTGGTAAAAATTTCAAAATAAGTCTATGATTAGACAAAATTATGTTATAATGTTGATAAATAAATTTTTTTATTATCTTAGTTGAGGGAGGATATTTGTATGAAAATGGTAAAAAAGTTAATATTATCTTCGATTATGGCTCTAGTTTTAGTTTTAACTATAGGGTGTTCTAATGCAGAAGAAAAAGTAAAATCAAATTTTGAAGCCAATTTAGCTGCACTAGAAATGTATAAATATGACGAAAAGGGAATTTCTGACGCATTAACAGAAGTTGAATATAAGCAAATTCAAACTTATAATAGCAAGGACAAGGTTTCAATGTTAGCTCAATTGACACCTCTTTATGGTAAAGAAAATGCTGAAAAGATATACAACACAATTGTTAAGTTAATCCAAGGAGTTGAAAAGACTGTAACAGTAGACTCTTCTAGTAAGGATAAGATAACTTTAAAAGTTGTAAGTAAAGCATTAGATACTAGTAAAGTAATGTCTGAAGCAAATAATTTAGTAAAATCATATGTAACTGATGAAAAGAATTACAACAAAAAAGAAAAAGAAGTTCAAGATGATATGGCAAAAATGATTATAGACCTTTACAATAAAAAGCCAACTAAGGATGTTACAACTTTAATTACATATACTAAAAAAGATGGTAAATGGCAACCACCTAGTAATATACAAACATTATGTGAAGGAATATATACAATTTAATTTATTTTAAAGACACAAAAACTATCTTTTAAACATATAATAAAATGTTTGGAGGATAGTTTATTTTATTCTAAAAATATAAATTATATTTTATAGGTAACGTATTTTATCAGGGTATTTAATACGACCTACTTGATTATTTTATTGTACTATTAGCCAAATTAATTTGATATATTTGGTAATACTGACTATATAAAACTAGTAATACAATTATGAGATATCTTGATAAAACATGGTGAATAATTGTGTGTTATATAGTCGAAAATATGATATATTAATATTATATTATGCGTTAAAAATTTACTTATGTATTTTTTAAAAGAAATTTTATATGAAATGAGAGGGGTGTTTTTTATGGTATCAAGGCAAGAATTAAAAAGAGTGTCCAAAGCTCAATTGTCTGGAAACTGGGGTACATGTGCAATTGCTATGGCAGTATACATTGCATTGATAGTACTAATATCAATTGTAGGATTGCCTTTTGAACCTTTAACTACTATTGTAGTAGCTATAATAGGTTTTTGCGTTGCAGCAGGATTTACATGTATGTTCCTAAAGATTACTAAAGATGAAAAAGTAAAAATAGGAGATATCTTTGTAAATGGAAGAATTTATTTAAGAAGTTTTGGATTTTATATATTAGAATCAATTGCTGTTTATATTTATTCTTTTATAATCACAATTATAGGAGCATTTTTATCATTTGGAGTTTTAATTACTAGTGGAGCGATTGAATATCTATCAAGTGATACTGTTGGGATAGGAACAATTATTTCTACTGGAATAACTTTAGTTCTTATAATATTTGTTCTTATGTTACCAGTTTATATATTGCTATTATATGTTTCTCAAGCTGCTTTCTTAATTTGTGAAGATAAGGATAATATGGGCGTATTTAAAGCTATGGGTGCCAGTTTAGATATGATGAAAGGAAATGTACTTAAATTATTTGTACTAAACCTTAGCTTCATAGGATGGTATATACTGGCAATAGTTACTCTTGGAATAGGTCTAATATGGTTGATTCCATATGTAGGAGTTACTAACTGTAATTTTTATAGACAATTATTAAAAGAGAATCCAGATGTAGATGATATATTATTAGATAAAGAAAAATCTTATTCTATGTATTAAGATAGTTTTATAGTTAAAGAAAATATAGTTTAACTTAAATAGTAAAGTATACATTGACAAAACTGTCTTTTAGAGGAATTATTTTCTTAAAGGCAGTTTTTGTTATTAAAAAATAAATGGTTGACATAGTATAGACTATTATGATAGTTTTTAATTATAGTAATGACTATTGCGATAACCATATTTGAGGAGCGATTTTATATGGAAATAAAATTATTTGATTCAGAACTTAAAGTAATGGAAGTTCTATGGGAGTTAGGAGAAAGTAAGGCAGGGGAGCTAGTAAAGATATTAAAAGAAGAAACTGGATGGAATAGGAATACTACTTATACAGTTATAAAAAAATTAGTTGCAAAAGGTGCAATAGAGAGAATTGAACCGAATTTTGTTTGTAAAGCTTTAATAAGTAAAGAAGAAGTACAAAAACAGGAAACAGAAACACTAATTAATAAGATGTTTGGAGGGTCTTCAGAGAAATTTCTTTCAGCTTTTCTTAATAAAGAAAATCTTTCAAGTGATGATATTACAAAACTTAAGCAGATTGTCGAAAAATTAAAGTGAGGTAAGATTTATGTTCATTAAATTGTTAGAAATGAGTTTTACTTCTGGAGTTTTACTTTTAATTATTATTTTCATAAGAGCATGTTTATTTAAAAAATTACCTAAAAAGGTATTTGTATTATTATGGTTGATTGTATTGCTTAAACTTCTTATACCAGTAAGTTTAAACTCTGGTTTTAGTATTTATAGTATAATTGAATCTACTTTTAATGTTGAGTTAGGAGCCACATCATCTGAAGATTACACTCTTAAGAAAGTCAGTAAATCTATAGGTAAAAATACTTCTAACAATAAAGTACTATCTGATATTGAGAATCTTACAATATTGGAAATGTTAGGTATTTTGTCCCTTGTGGTTACTATTATACTTAGTATGTTTTTATGCTCTAAGTATATTAAAATAATTAATCTTTTTAAAACTTCAATACATATAAAAAATCATGATTTTATTAAAAAATGGATATGTGAAAATAGGTGCTTTAGAAAATTTATGGTTTGTGTATCTGAATTTACTAAGACACCGCTTACATCTGGTATTTTAAAACCACGTATTATTTTACCAAAGCAAATGGACTATAGTAATAATCAGACTTTAAACTTTGTTTTGACTCACGAGATGGTTCATATTAACAGGTTTGACAATATGTTGAAGTTGTTTATGCTTTTGGCTCTTGTTATTCATTGGTTTAATCCTTTAGTTTGGGTAATGTTTTTTTTACTAAATAAAGATATAGAATTTAGTTGCGATGAAAAAGTGATGAATATGATTGGGGAAGAATACAGAGCTGATTATGCAACTGCATTGATAAGTTTAGCAGAAGAGAATAACCCATTTTCAATGGCGATTTACAATGGATTTGGAAAGACAAAGATAGAAGATAGAATAGTTAATGTTATGAAGTTTAAAAAGTCAACTTATGTTACCTTTTTAGTTTCAGCTGTATTAGTTTGTGGAACAAGTCTTGTTTTCGCAACAGGGAATAAAGAAATTAATGAAGTTGAATCTTTTGATTTAACAAAAAGTGATAAAAGTGAAGTTTCATTAAGTAATAAATCTAATGATTTATATTCTTCAAGTATAGATTCAGATATTTCTGTTAGCATGTCAAAGGCATCTAGGAATAAAGAAGATGAATCCATGAGTAAAGTGAGTAAATCTAAAAGCAATGAAGATGAATCCATTAGTAAATCAAGTAAATCTAAAAGTAATGAATATATGTCTGTGAATAAATCTAGTAATTACAATGATGTATTTTATACTAATTCAAAAAATTATTCAGTTCAGGAAATTGGTTATGATGAGAATGGTTTAGTTATATCAAGACAAGGAAATTTGTTGTCAGTAAGCAAAGTACAATATAGAACTTCTGTAAAAGAACCATAAATCTTAGAGATACAAGAGATTTAGAATTAAAATACTATCTTAAAATAAATTTAATTATTTTGAGATAGTATTTTTTATTAAAAAAATCATAAAAATACTTGACATAAAAGTGACTATCATGGTAGTCTAAAAGTGTAGTTAATAACTATTGCGATAGTCACTATCAACTACAATACTTAAATAAATATCTAAGAAAGGAAGATTGGTTATGAAAATAAAAAAATCTCTTATGGGTACAATGATGGCAGCTGCTATAGTATTAGGAGGAACAGGGTCAATATTTGCGAATGAAAATAGTAATGTATCTAATATTACATTAGATAAATTTGATTCTCTAATAAAATCAAGAATAAGTGAGCCTGCTGAATTAGAAAAGTATGGAGTAGAGTATTACACTTATGAAGAGTATGCTAAAAATATTGAAGATTTAAAAGCATATGCTAAAGACCCTAATGAAGTTAAAGATGTATCTGCAAAAGACCTTGAAAAGAGAATTAAAAAAATGGAACAAGATTTAGAGAAAATAAAAACTGAAGGATTGAAGATTATGAAACCTATTAGAGTAGAGACTGGAAATGGGCTTGTAATTTTCTGTGGTAGATAATCTACTCAGCTTGTAGTGTTGACATTGCTTTTTTATTAAAAAGTTTATAAAAATGCTTGACAGAAAAGTGACTATTGTGATAGTCTAAAGATGTAGTTAATAACTATTGCAATAGTCATTGCCGACTACAATACCCAAATAAATCTTTAAGAAAGGAAGATTGGTTATGAAAATAAAAAAATCCCTTTTAAGTACAATGATAGTATCTGCTATGATACTAGGAGGAACTGGAGCAGTATTTGCGAATGGAAATGATTCCTCTAATATTACATTAGAGAAATTTGATTCTCTAATAAAATCAGGAATAACTGAGCCTGCTGAATTAGAAAAGTATGGAGTAGAGTATTATACTTATGAAGAATATGCTAAACATATTGAAGAATTAAAGGCATATGCTAAAGACCCTAATGCAACTAAAGATGTAAGTCAAGAGGACCTTGAAAAAACAATTAAGATAATGGAACAAGAGTTAGAAAAGATAAAAACTGAAGGATTAAAAATTATGAAGCCTATCACTATAGAAAATGAAGATGGGACTCAAGTTTCAGTTTCTTCAAGTTTTGTAGCAACTAATTAGTGTTAAATATAATCTCAAAGATATCTTAAAACCCTAAATAAGCGTGATTAAATACATTAGGCTACTGTGATGTAAACATGCAGTTGATGGTTATCTAAATATTCATCAACTGCACTACCCAAATGAAATTTAAGTTTGTTAAAGTGAAGTAAAAAAGTATTAAAAAAACTTAGACAAGTGTAATTGAATATATTGAGTAAGAATAAAATGAGACTCAGATAAGTAATAAAAGAGCTAAAGTCTAAGCTAAAAAGGAAGTAAGAATTAGAAGAAAAACAAAATAAAAGTAAATCAAGTCAAAGTAAAAGTATTAAACCCAATTTATAATGTTAACATTTTTTAATGTATGTTAAGAAATGTTAACATTATTTTTTTTTATCCAAAATAATAATTCAAACATTCTGAAAATTCTAACGAAAATTAAATATTATCTATTAGATTCATTAAAAGTTAAAGGAAATAATCAATTTAGTATTTTTAAAAGGGGTTTTAAAAAATTTAAACTTCTTGGCATAACAATTGCTTAATACATAAAGTAATAATATGATTATAAATTTGTGGATTAATTTTATCATTATTTACTTATCAATACCTATACTATGTTGATAATAAATATATGTTGATAGCTTTTAAAATGTATCATAACAAGTACACTAAGCTATTAAAAGCGTATTATTTTTAAGGGGGGAGAGTAATGAAACAATTGCTTACAGGAAATGAGGCAGTAGCACGTGGAGCTTATGAAGCAGGAATATCTTATGCAGCTGCTTATCCAGGAACACCAAGTACTGAAATATTAGAAAATATAGCACTATATAAAGATGACATAATTGCAGAGTGGGCACCAAATGAAAAAGTAGCAGTAGAGTCTGCAATAGGGGCATCTATTGCAGGTGGAAGAGCACTTGCAGCTATGAAACATGTTGGAGTAAATGTAGCAGCAGACCCAATATTTACATATGCGTATATGGGAGTAAATGGTGCAATGATTATTGTATCTGGAGATGACCCTGGAATGCATTCATCACAAAATGAACAAGATAATAGACACTATGCTAAATTTGCAAAAATAGCTATGATAGAGCCAAGCAATAGCCAAGAATGTAAAGATATGTTAAAAGTAGCTGTTGAAATAAGTGAAAAATACGATACTACAGTCTTATTCAGAATGGTTACAAGAGTATGTCACAGTAAA
This sequence comes from Clostridioides sp. LIBA-7602, assembly GCF_056688945.1. Taxonomy (NCBI): domain Bacteria; kingdom Bacillati; phylum Bacillota; class Clostridia; order Peptostreptococcales; family Peptostreptococcaceae; genus Clostridioides; species Clostridioides sp. LIBA-7602. The sequence goes on from NZ_CP196991.1 coordinate 581,621, forward strand.
GGTCTTGTTGAGTTGGGAGAAAAAGAAGAAACAGTTGTAAAAAAATATGAAAGAAATCTTTCTAAATTTGATGCTATACCAGCTACTTCAAGAGTACTTAGAGTTAAACTTGAAGATAGATTAAAAAAACTCGAGGAGTTTTCTAATGAAACAGATTTAAACTTTATAGAATGGAATGATAAAAAAATTGGTGTAATAACTTCAGGGGCTTCTTATGAGTATGCTAAAGATGTGTTTGGGGATACTGTATCATATTTGAAATTAGGATTTACGTATCCTCTCCCAACTAAGAAAATTAGGGAGTTTACAGAACAAGTAGATACTGTTTATGTAATTGAGGAATTGGAACCTTATATAGAAGAACATTTAAAAGAGAATAATATACCTTGTATTGGAAAGGAAAAGATACCTAATATAGGCGAGTTAAACCCAGATATCATAGCACAATCAATTTTAGGAGAAAAAAGAGAACTGATAGAATATAGTAAAGAAAAGATAGTAGGCAGACCACCAACATTATGTGCAGGATGTCCACATAGAGGATTTTTCTATGAGTTAGGAAAAGTTAAAAATGTACTTATAAGTGGAGATATAGGCTGTTATGGACTTGGAGGAGCAGAGCCTTTAAATGCTAAGGATACTTGTATATGTATGGGAGGTGGTCCAGGAGTAGCTCATGGGGCACAAAAAATATTTACTAAAAATAATATTAATATGAGAACTATAAGTACAATAGGAGATTCGACATTCTTCCATACAGGAATAAATGGGCTTATAGATATAATCTACAATAAAAGTAATACTGTAACATGTATTCTTGATAACAGAATTACTGGTATGACAGGGCATCAAGAGAATCCTGGAACTGGATTTTCATTACAAGGTGATGTTACTGAAATGATGGATATAGAAACTATAGTAAAAGCTTTAGGATGTAAGAATATAAAAGTTGTAAACCCTAATAAGTTGGATGAAGTTAAAGGGGCATTAGCATGGGCTTTATCAATTGATGAACCTTCAGTAATAATTACGAGATGGCCATGTGCATTAAAAAAATTCACGGAAGATGACAAAAAGAGATTTGACCTTATACCATCAGTTTGTAGTGTAGATGATGAGAAGTGTATTGGATGTAAGAAATGTCTTACAACAGGATGTCCAGCTCTGAGATTTGATAAATCTAAAAAGAAATCAAGTATAAATCAAGCTCAATGTGTAGGTTGTACAGTATGTGCACAAGTATGTCCAGTAAATGCTATAAAAAAGGTTGGTGAAAAATAATGAAAAAGGTTAAAAATGTATTGCTATCAGGTGTAGGGGGGCAAGGTACTGTTTTAGCAAGTAAAATACTTTCTGCTGGTCTTATTGATGCTGGATATGATGTTAAGATGTCAGAAGTCCATGGAATGGCTCAAAGAGGAGGAAGTGTAACAACTCAAGTTAGATATGGTGAAAAAGTACATTCTCCTATACTTGGAAAGGGAGATGTTGATGTGCTAGTTTCATTTGAGACTATGGAAGCTTTGAGATATCTTGATTTTCTAAAACCTGATGGTAAATTAGTAGTGAATGACTATGAAATGCCTTCAGCACCAATTTTAACAGGTAGGGTGGATTATCCTGAAAATATAATAGATGATATTAAAGAAAAAGTGGATGCAACTGTAATAAAGGCAGTTGATATTGCAAGAGGTCTTGGAAATGAAAAAGTTATGAATGTGGTTCTTTTAGGAGCATTGATTAAAGCTTTACAGGTAGAAAATGATATAGATTGGGAAAAAATAGTGTCACAACAAGTTAAGCCTAAGTTTATAGAAATTAATATAAAGGCTTTAAAAGAAGGGATGAGTATCTAAAAAATAAAAATGAAGTTATAAGTATGTAAATGTATAGAAAAAATAACTGTAAATGAAACATATATAAGGCTATAAAATTAGATGATTAAAAAACAAAATAAATAAAGGGTTAGGGTAAGAGAATAAGTACAAAATAAATTGTATAGATGATTGTAGAGAAGGCTAGTTGAAAACTAGATAAAGGGTTAGGGTGGAAAAAAATTACAAAACAAATTGTATAGATGATTGTAGAGAAGGCTAGTTAAAAACTAGATAAAGGGTTAGGGTGGAAAAAATTACAAAATAAATTATAAGATGATTGTAGAAAAGGCTAGTTAAAAACTAGATAAAGGGTTAGGGTGGAAATCAATTACAAAATAAATTATAAGGTGATTGTAAATAAGACTAGTTGAAAACTAGATAAAGGGTTAGATGAAAAGATAAATAAAAATTAAGATTAAAATACAATCATTTAAAAATAGAATTTTATAAATTTAATTATGGAAAATGAATATCTAATAGGCAATATTAATAAATAATTACAGATAGATTGTAAATTAAATAAATCTTTGACAGGAAGGAGAACTATTTATATATTAAATAGGATTTATAATATGAAAAAAGGCGATTTTATATGGAGTGGAATTCTTATTTGTATTATTGCTATATTAGCGATACCAAGTAGTAGAGAAGTATTTATGGCAGCAACAGGTGCACATCCATATATTGGAGGTTTTTTCAAGTTTGCTGTACTAGCCACAATGGGAGATTTGCTTGGTGCTAGAATTTTGCATAAAGACTGGAAAATACCAGTAGGAGTCTTTTACAGAGCAATAGTCTGGGGAATAATAGGTGTAGTTACCACATATGCTATGTCAATCTACTCAGCAGGTGTAGGTCAAGCACAAGTGGATGGTATGCTTCCATTTGAGGGAATAGCTTTTGCTAATGCTTTATTTAAGAGTGCAACCATGAATATACTAATGTCACCTACTGTATTTTTATTCCATAAGGTTATGGACTGTTTTATAGACAAAAAATATGAAGTTGAAAAAGGGATTAAGGTAACACTTAAAGATGTGGTAAATATTGTGGACTGGAATGCTTATCTTGGTTTTAGTGTTTTAAAGACCATACCATTTTTCTGGATACCATGCCACACAATTGTATTCTTATTCCCTGCTGAATATAGGGTAATTGCATCTGCATTTGCATCTATAGCTTTAGGGCTAATCTTAGCTTTAGCTAATAAATCTAAAGTTGCAAGTTAAGTTTAGTGATGAAGTAAAAGGTATTATTTAAACTAGGAATAATCTTTTAAAATAGTAATAGTATTATTATATTTATAATACGTAATATTTTCATTATAATTTAACATTATAATTAACATTTTATTAAATTTCAAAATAAAAATAAGATTTTAAAGAAAGCTAAATTTGCGAGTACTGTTTTTAAGAAGCTTAAAATCCCCCATTTAAAGTTTTAAGATTCTAAAACAATAAGTTATAACTACAAAAATGGCTGTTAGGACTATGATACTTAGAAGTTAAAATACTTATAGTATATCTTAGTTCGTAACAGCCATTTTTATTTTTAGCCAATAATTTAAAATAAATTCTAACTTGAGTCTTAAATTAAAGGGTTTAAAGAAGCTATTCTAGTTGTAGCCACATAAACTCTAGATATTTCATACCATGTTTTAAAATCTACTACTCCACTTTGAGGTAAACCAAAGATTCCTTGGAATATTTTAACTGCATTTTCTGTGTCTGTTCCATAGATACCATCTTCTCTTACTTTTGGGATAGCTGGGTAAGAGTTAGATATAGCATTTAACTGATTTTGTATAGTTCTAACATACTGTCCAGAAGAACCAACCTGTAGTGTAGTACCAGGGAATGATACAGGAACACCACTTACTATAGGTGCTTTTTCAAATACTATCTCATCTCCATAGAAATATCTTAGTATACCTTCATAGTCGTACCCTTGGTCTCCTAAGTCTTTGCTACCCCATTGAGTCATTTGGTCAGGACATTGAGATTTCTGACCATCACAGTATTGTGCTAATAAGGGCTGTCTTGCTGTGGGAGGTCTTTTTATAAATGTATTGAATATAGCATCTACAGCTACGTTAATTGGTTCAAATAAGTTTCTATTATTTATAAATTTATGGTCATATGCTGTTGATGAGGTTATTGTAAAATTATAGCCTTTATTTCTATACCATTCAGTGAAGACCCTATTTAGAGTAAATGATATTATAGCTATTATATTTGCATAAATTGTCTGTTCAGGCCAAGTTGAATATATTTCAGATGATGCTATATTTTTAATGTACTCTTTAAATGGAATCCAATAGTTTGGAGCTGATGAATTTTCTGGTAAACCATCATGAACTACTATAAATTCAGGTACTACAGGGTTATCTAATACAACGAAACCAGTAGGAGGTGGTAATGGTTTTAAATTACTTTCTGGAATCTTAGGAGGATAAGTACCAAATAAAGTATGTTCTCCTATGTCAAAAATCAATTCACTTTGTCTTGAGAAAGAACGTTTACTTCTTGTTCTAGGAAACATGGGAACTCCCTGTCTCGCTTCAATTGTAGCTAATAACTGTGTTCCTTCTATGACAACTGTTTCATATCCATCTGCTATGGCTTCTACTATATACTGGCTGTAAGGCCTAACATCAGATGGTTGTAGAGAGTAATCTACATCTGGTGCTGGTAATACTAATCCAATCACTTGACCAGATTCATTACTTGTTAGGTTTTGGTATAAAGTTGATGAGCTTTGGCTACCATTAGACATTGAATATATGTTTACTGTTGCATTTTGAATAGGTCTATTGTTAGTAGCATCGATTATACTTACTGTTAAGAAACCATCTTGCATCAAATCACCCTTTCTTTAAATGAATTTAGTTCCCTTATATTTCAAGATATGAATATAGCTTGAAATTTGTTAAATAATATAGATATAAATTTAAATTTTTTTAATGTTTTAGTATATTTGATTTTTAATAATTTAATGTGTATTTGAGAGTGTATTTAAAACAAAATAAGTTAAAAATAAATAGATGCTATAAAACAGAAATGGATTAAGAATTTTGAGCAGAAATGAATTAAAAATTTTGAAAGGAAAATAATCTATGAAGCTGGATTTATTTTTATTGGCAATAGTTCCTATACTAATAGGTCTGTTTTGGATAAGGTCTAAAGATAGATATTGCAGAGAACCTCTAATTCATTTAATTAAATTTTTTCTAATAGGTGCTTTTTTGAGTATTATAATTATACTTCTAGAAAATTTAATGATGAAATTTAATGTATTTGAAGGATATTCAGAACTAATATATGTATCATTTGTAGTTGCAGGGCTTGTGGAAGAAGGTGTAAAAGCTCTGATACTAATTCCTGCACTAATTAAAGAAAAACATTTCACGGAAAAACTAGATGGCATTATTTACTCTGTATTTTTAGCTTTGGGGTTTGCAACAATTGAGAATATAGTCTATATTTTTTCTGAGAGTGGCAATTTAGCACTTCAAGTTGGTATTAATAGAGCGATTATCTCTATCCCAGCTCATGTAATGTTTGCTATTACTATGGGATATTATATTTCTAAGTATAAGTTTGAAGGAAATAAAAGCAAAAGACGTGAGTACTTATTTATGGCTGTATTGATTCCAATTTTATTACATGGAGTTTTTGATTTTATATTGATGATAGAATATAGATGGGCTATTATATTACTTATAGTTTATGTGATAATGTTGTGGAAGATAAATCTCGATAAACTTGAGAAATATATGAATCACTCTAAAAAAGTGTTTTTCGGTAATCTTAAGAAAAAGAAGAGAAAATAGAGTTCAAAAGAAAAACATAAACAATTAAAAGTATTAAATGACAGACAAGCAAAGCAGATTGAAGGGGGATTATAGATTTGGCAAACTTACCAAAAGAATTTTTAGAAGATATTAGAGAAATACTACAAGATGAATATGATGATTTTATAAAAAGTTATGATGAAGACAAGACTACTGGTCTTAGAATAAATACATTAAAAATTGATAAGAACAAACTCTTGGATTTAAATTTGTTCGATTTACATCAAATACCATGGGCAGAAGAGGGTTTTTATTATGATGATAAAATCAATAGACCTGGTAGAAATCCACTGCATGAGGCTGGAGCATACTATTTGCAAGAGCCTTCTGCCATGAGTGTGATACCAAAAGCAGATATTAAAGAGGGGGATAAAGTACTCGATATGTGTGCTGCTCCTGGTGGGAAATCTACATATATACTGTCTGAATTAAATGATACAGGTCTATTGGTTTCCAATGAGATTAATGCGAGTAGAATTAAGGCTTTAGGTGAAAACCTAGAGCGATTTGGAGCGAGAAATTGTATTATAACAAATACTGATTCTAAAAGCTTAAGGAAGGCATTTAATGGGTATTTTGATAAGGTGATTATAGATGCACCTTGTTCTGGTCAGGGCATGTTTAGAAAGGATGAGGTTGCCATATCAGATTGGAGTTATGCAAAGGTATTAGAATGTCAATCCATTCAAAAAGAAATTATAAGAGATGGATATAAAATGTTAAAGAAGGATGGCATTTTAATTTATTCAACATGTACTTTTTCAAGAGAAGAAAATGAACATGTTATAAATGAGTTTATTAGTGAATATAAACATGCAGAACTTATTGAAATGGAAAGGTTATGGCCTCATAAAATAAAGGGAGAAGGTCATTTTGTTGCCAAAATAAAAAAATTAGAAGACGAAGAGTGTAATGTCAAGGAATTAAAAATAAAAAATTTAGATAAAGAAATAAAGGATTATAGGGAGTTTGAAAAGAAATTTTTAAAGGTTGATTTTTATAGTAATAAAAAAAATAAATTTTATTTAAGAGGAGAAAACTTGTACCTACTTCCAGAAGTATATCCAGATACGAAAAAACTGAAAGTATTGAGATACGGTTTGCATTTAGGGGTTTTAAAGAAGAATAGATTTGAGCCTTCTCATGCACTATCTCATTATTTAAAGGTTGAAGATGTAAAAAATGTCGAAAACTTTAGTGTACAGAGTGAGTCACTTCTTAAATACTTAAAAGGGGATGTTGTAAATTCTAATGAAAGTAGAGGCTGGGTTTTGGTATCGGTTGAAGGTGTACCTTTAGGCTGGGGAAAAGAGTCTGCTGGTGTAATTAAGAATCATTATCCTAAAGGTCTTAGAAAATTATTTTAAACTAGTAGAAAAAAGAAGTATAATATTTATATTGTAAGTTTATGGTAGATTATTTTGCTGTAGATTGACTTAATATTTAATACAGAGGAGACGATTTTAGTGGGTGAAGCAGTTAAAAAAGAAGTTGTAGAATGGATAAAAGTGATTGTCATAGCTCTTGTTTTGGCATTTGCTATAACTCGTTTTATAGTGCCAACAATAGTTAAGGGAGAATCAATGTATCCTACACTGGTTGAACGTGATTACCTAATAGTTAATAGAATCGCGTACAAGGTAGGAGAGCCAAAATACAAAGATATAATAGTATTCAAAACCGACTTAACAGAAGAAAATGGAAAGAAAAAAGATTTAGTAAAAAGAGTCATTGGGGTTCCTGGTGACCATGTGAAAATAGAAGACTCCAAGGTATATGTAAATGATAAATTGTTAAATGAGACTTCCTATATACATAATAATCGTACTGATGGAGATATTGATATAGTAGTTCCAGAAGGAAAATTATTTGCGATGGGAGATAATAGAGAAAAAAGTTTAGATAGTAGATACGATGAGGTTGGATTGGTCGACGAGCATACCGTTTTAGGAAAGGTTCTAGTCAGATTGTATCCATTTTCTAAGATAGGAACTATTGACTAAACATATAAAATTTGGAGCAATCGCTGATTAACTGAAATCACCAGACCATGCACAATAGTTGTCTGTATAAAAAGACAACACCTTATTTAGTAGACTTATCTAAAAGATAATGTTAAAAAAGCATTATCAAAAAAGATAATATAACTATAAAGGAGAATTTGTGAATGAATGAAACTATTAAAGAAGAGATTGTAGAGTGGATAAAAATAATTATTACTGCACTTTTTTTTGCATTTATTATAACTCGTTTTATAAAACCAACACTAGTAAATGGAGAATCAATGTACCCGACGCTTAAATCACATGACTATTTGGTAGCAAATAGGATGACATATAAATTGTCAGAGCCAAAATGTGGAGACATAATGATATTTAAGACTGACTTATTACAAGACAATGGAAGAAAAAAAGAGCTTGTAAAAAGGGTTATAGGTGTACCTGGTGACCATCTAAAGATTAGGGATTCGAAGGTTTATATAAATGGCAAGTTATTAAATGAAGTTTCATATATACATGATAATTATACTGAAGGCGATATTGATATGGTGATTCCTAAGGGGAAAGTATTTGCGATGGGAGATAATAGAGAAATAAGTTTGGATAGTAGATATAAAGAAGTAGGATTAGTAGATGAACAAAATATTAAAGGAAAAGTTATTTTAAGGGTATTTCCTTTTACAGATATAGGTATTTTTGAGTAGGTGATTTGTATGGCAGTTGGTGTAGCATCCTTATTGTTTAATCTTGAGGAGGCTTTAAATATTTGTGAAAACATGAAGCAAATAACTCATTTAGAGATTGGAATTGACAATATATCTGAATGTAGTGAGTTACGTAAATATAAAGATAGAATTTCTAAGCTAGGATTATCTGTAGGGATACACTTACCTATGGAGTTAAATACTTGCGAAAATATAGAGTATATACGAAATTCATGGATAAATTTTATTGAGAAAATAGAATTTGAACTTAAAGGGTTTGATATAAGGTATTTTAATCTTCACTTGGGATATGTTATGACAAATAGAGTTAAAAAAAATAGGAACAAGTATTTAGACAATAGTGTAGACTTTTTAGACAAGATAAATACAAACTCGTATATATCTATAGAGAATACTTATTCAAAAAATGGGGATTTTTCAAATATTGGAAATATATCTTATGATTTTGAATATATATTTAATAGAATTAAAAATTCTAAGATTTGTTTTTGTTACGATACTGGACACTGTTTAATTGATGAGGATGATTATATAAAGAACTTGAAGGATAAAATAAAAGTGATACACTTAAGTGATAATGATGGTATCAATGATACACATGTAGGTATAGGAAAAGGAATTTTATCTGAAGAGGGGATTAAAGAGGTCTTAAAATTAGATGCAGAATATTTAATACTAGAAATAAATTACGAAGATATTGAAGATACTATAAGTAAATTGAATCGTATTGTAGGAGAGGGTTAAACACCTCTCTTTAACTTGTTAATATGCCTCGTTGATTAAAATTTGTATTCATCAAAAGGAAGGAGATGTTGAAGTGAAAAAAATAAACTTAAAAATAGACGGAAAAGACAAGGAATATTCATTAGAAGAAAACTCTTTAGGAATTAGGCTAGGGGATATAGCAAAAGAATTTTGTGATGAGCATAAGGGTTATATAACACTTGCTGTTGTAGATAATAAATTAAAAGAGCTAAATTGCAGAGTAAAGAATGATTGTGAGATAAATTTTTTAGATACTACTAATGAAGATGGGGAAAGAGTTTACTTTAGAGTCATGTCATTTGTATTTGTAATGGCTTGTAGAGAAATATTTTGGGATAGCAGAGTTACAATAGAACATTCATTATCTGATGGGCTATATTGTGAAGTTCATATAGAGAGAAAACTTAAAGAAGTGGATGTTGAAAATATAAAAAACAAGATGGAAGAGATAGTAAACAACGATTATATTATAGAAAAAATTGAAGTTACGAGAGATGAAGCTATTTCTATCTTTGAAAACAATGAAATGTATGAAAAAGCGGAGCTTTTAAAATATAAAGAGTATGACAGTGCTAAAGTATATAAGTGTAGAAACTATATAGACCATTTTTATGGGTATATGCTACCATCAACTGGTTATATAAAATCATTTGATATTAAACTTTACAATGGTGGAGTTATAATTCTAGGCCCTAGTGAAGAAGATAAGACTAAACCTATGAAATTTATACCTCAACCCAAGTTATCAAGTGTGTATTATGAAGCAGAAGAATGGTCGAGACTTATGGGAATTGACAAGGTAGTGTCACTTAATAAGATAATAGAAAACAATGAATATGGAGACATAATAAGAACATTTGAAGCGTTACATGAAAAAAAATTATCTCAAATAGCAGACATGATAAAAGATAATAATAAGAGAGTAATCTTAATAGCAGCTCCATCTTCATCTGGAAAAACAAGTTTTGCTCATAGATTATCTATACACCTTAGAGTGAATAATTTAAATCCTATTTCGATTTCTTTAGATGACTATTTTATAGACAGAAAACATACTCCTTTAGACGAATATGGAAATTATGATTTTGAATCAATTTATGCTATAGATTTAGAGAAATTTAACTTCGACTTAAAGAGACTTTTAGCAGGTGAAGAAATTGATGCTATAAGATTCAACTTCAAAGAAGGAAAGAGAGAATATACTGGTAAAAAAATAAAGATAGACTCTAATCAACCGATTATATTAGAAGGTATACACGGGCTAAATCCTATTTTAACATCATCTATACCAGAAGAAGATAAATTTAAGATATACATAAGTGCCCTTACTCAAATAAATTTGGATGACCATAATAGAATTCCTACTGCTGATTTGAGAATGATAAGAAGAATTGTTAGAGATTATAATTTTAGAGGTTATAGTGCTGATAATACTATTTTACAATGGGCATCAGTTAGAAGAGGAGAAAAGAAGAATATATTCCCATATCAAGATGAAGCAGATGCTATATTTAATTCTGCTTGTGTATATGAGTTAGCAGTTTTGAAGCGATTTGCTAAGCCTTTGTTGGAGGAAATAAAAGAAGATAATCCTGCGCACATTGAAGCAACTAGACTACTAAAGTTTTTACAATATTTTGTAGAGCTAGACGATACTTCTGATATACCAGGAACTTCAATTCTTAGGGAATTTATTGGAGGAAGTAAAATAGTGGATTAATTTGGTCTATAGTATTTGTTTTTAGATTTGTTAGTAAATAAGAGAGGCTGTCTCAAAATAGAGATAAGCCTCTTTTTCATTGTTGAAATAATAAAAATATATTTGATTTCATACAAAAAAGAGTGCCTCATGAACTAAATAATTCTTTTGAGACACCCCCTTTTATTTTGCTATAATAGTTACAAATTTTAAAATATATATTAGAATCTATTTGAAGACATGAAGACATGAAGACATGAAGACATGAAGACATGAAGACATGAAGACATGAAGACATGAAGACATGAAGACATGAAGACATGAAGACATAAAAACATAAAAACATAAAAATTTGGAGTTTAAAAGGTTGAACTATTAAACTACTTAAACATCTAAATTGAGTGAAAAATGAATAAATTCTTGTAAAAAATAGTTTTAAAGTATAATTTTTTTTAACACTGTTTTATTATAGTATAAATCTGTGCTAAAATAGAATATATAACATAATATAAGAGGTGCCTATGAATACGTTAGATGAGACATTATTAAAAGAAATTATAAGTTCTAATAAGAAGTATACTAATTATGGACAAGTCGCTAGTTACATACCAGAATTAAAAAATGCTAGAAGAAATGATTTAGGAATTTGTATAATAGATAGCGAAAATAATCTTTACAGTGCTGGAAATTGTAGCACAAAGTTTACTATACAGAGTATTTCAAAACCAATTGTGCTTGCTATGGCACTTATGGACAATGACTGGGAAGACGTTTTTTCAAACGTTGGAATGGAGCCAAGTGGAGACCCATTTAATTCTATAATGAAACTTGAAATTAATGACACAAAAAAACCCTGTAATCCAATGATAAATGCAGGAGCTATAGTAACCACTTCTCTTATAAATGGGAGCTGTTTGGAAGAAAAAGAAGAAAGAATGCTTAGTTTTTTTAGGAGATTGGCAAAAAATGATAATATAGGAATAAACTATGATGTCTATAAGTCTGAAAAAATGACTGGAGATAGAAACAGAGCAATGGCTTACTTATTGAAAAGTGATGGATTTATCAGAGGTAATGTAGAGGATGTTTTAGACCTTTATTTTAAACAATGCTCAATTGAGATAGATTCTGTAGATTTGGCGAGAATTGGCATAAATCTTGCTAACTATGGAGTAGACATAGAAAATGGTGAGCATTTGATGAGTGAAATGGTTTCTAGAATTGTCAAAACATTTATGATGACTTGTGGAATGTATGATGCTTCTGGGGAATTTGCTATTAAAGTTGGCATTCCTGCAAAATCTGGAGTTGGGGGTGGTATAATGGCTTCTGTGCCAGGGCGTATGGGTATTGGTGTTTATGGACCTGCACTTGACAAAAAAGGTAACAGCGTCGCAGGAGTTAAAGTTTTAGAGGAGTTGTCAAATAAATTAAAATTAAATATTTTTTAAAATTTTAAGAAAGGATTTTTTTGACAACAACATATAATTTAATATATAATTAAATTGTAAAGAAATATGAATTAAATAAATTTTTTAGGAGGGGTCAATGAAAGAGGTATTGGTATTACGAGATTTGGAGTGCATAAAGGCTATTGCGCATCCACGTAGAATAGATATTCTAAAAGCGTTTGACAAATCGCCATTGTCAGCAAAACAATTATCTCAATTATTGGAAGAACCTCATGCAAAAATAAACTACCATATAAAAATGTTATACAAAGTTGGTATTTTAGAATTAGTTGAGGAAAAAATAAAGTCGGGGATTGTGGAAAAATACTATTATCCAAGCGCAAAAAATGTGGTTATAGGGAATAGGATACTTAATTTTTCTTTAGACAATGGGGAAGAAAAAGAAGAATTGTACATATCAAAATTTGAAAACATGAGTGAAGTTTTTTATAAGGCAGCAGAAGAAGATGTTTTAGAAAATGAAAATATAGTTGATTATCATGATATTTCTCTTACTCACGATGAATTAGTTGAACTTAATGATGCTATGAAGTCAAAGATAGATGAAATTTTAAATAAAAGACAACACAACGTTGAAGGTTCTAAGTATGATATAGCTATGGTTGTAATTCCTACACTTGAGGAAGAATGTCCTAGTTAGAACCATTAATTATGGATTAATTAAAAACATAAGGTTAGAGATTGAACATCAGAATTTACTTAATAATCAAAAAATATTTTTTGGTATGAGTAAAACAATGATTTTTAGTCTCTATTTTTTTGTTTGATTATATAATTGGATAGTAAAAGAAATATAATTGACTTGTAAAGTGTATATAATTAAGTTGTAGGAGATATATAATTGGATTGCAAAAGAAATACAATTAGACTGTAGGAGATATATAATTGAATTGCAAAAGAAATACAATTAGATTGTAGGAGATATATAATTGAATTGTAAAAGAAATACAATCAGATTGTAGGAGATATATAATTGAATTGTAAGAAAAATATAATTAGATTGCAAAAGAAATATAACTGGATTGTAAGGTATATAGATTATAATATGTAAGAAGTGACTAAATAATTTATAAAGAGTATGTAAGATTATAATATTTGAAATTTCTTAAAATGGGTATAATTAAATTGTAAATATTAAAATTTAAAATTAATATACATGAAATTAATTGTAGTTACATTAAATTACAGTTGCATTAAAATAAAAACTTATTTGTTAGAAACTTATAATTAAAATTTAGTACGAGTTTAAGTACAAACAAAAGGAGATTAATATGATTAAATTAGGAACACATCTTTCAATAGCAAAAGGATTTGCTAAGGCAGCTGAGACAGCTGTATACATTGATGCAAATACATTTCAATTTTTTAGTAGAAATCCAAGAGGAGGAAATGCTAAAGAATTTGATGAAAAAGATATAGCTAAATTTCAGGAGATTAGAAAGGCAAATAATTTTGCACCACTACTTGCACATGCTCCATATACTATGAACTTAGGTGGAATAAAGGAAGATGTATACGAATTTGCGACAAGAGTTATAGATGAGGATATAAGAAGGATGGACTCGTTAGGAATTGAATACATGTGTTTTCACCCAGGTAGTCATGTAGGTGGTGGAATAGATTTTGGTATAGACAGAATAGTAAAAGGATTGAATAATGCTATTAAGGGTGATGAAAATATAACTATACTTCTTGAAACTATGTCAGGAAAAGGAACTGAAATAGGATTTAAGTTTGAGCAATTAAAAAGTATAATAGACGAAATTGAACACAAAGAAAAAATAGGTGTGTGTCTTGATACATGTCATATTTTTTCAGCTGGTTATGATATAGTGAATGATTTAGATGGAGTCTTAGAAGAATTTGACAAGATTATAGGTATAGATAAGTTAAAAACTGTTCACCTAAATGATAGCATGATGCCATTTGGAGATAAAAAAGACAGACATGCTCCTATAGGGGAAGGAAAGATAGGATTAAAAGCATTAATTGATTTTATGGAGCATCCTAGTCTGAAACACCTACCATTTTTCTTAGAAACTCCTTTTGATGATGAAGGTCATAAGAGAGAACTTAAGATGATAAAAGAGATATTATCTAGTAAATAAAATTTCATTTACGATATACAATTCTAATAGAATATAAATATATTGCAAAGATTCTCATAATTTGTTGTATAATTAAAGATGATACATTTATATTATATAAAAATTAATTAAAGTTAGGTGGGGAAAGATATGAGAAATTTGGGCAATACCAATATGAAAATAAAGAGAGTTGGTTTTGGGGGAATTCCAATACAAAGAATTACTCAAGAAGATACTAACTTAGTTATAAATGAGTTAGAAAAGCAAGGGATAAACTTTATTGACAGTGCAAGAGGGTATACAATAAGTGAGGAAGCAATTGGAATTGCTATTGAAGGAAAAAGAGATAAATTTTTCTTAGCTACTAAAAGTATGTCTAGAGATTATGACTCAATGAAGAGAGATGTTGAGATAAGTTTAAATAATTTCAAAACTGATTTTATAGATTTATATCAATTCCATAATGTTAAAGAAGAGGAATATGACAATCTTTTTAAAGATAAAATGGCTTATAATGCTCTTCTAGAGGCAAAAGAGCAAGGGAAGATAAAACACATTGGTATAACTAGCCATAATTTAAATACTATAGAAAAGGCAATAGAAGATGGGAAATTTGATACTATACAATTTCCTTACAATATAGTTGAAGGTCAAGCAGATGAAGTATTTAAAAAAGCTCATGAAAAAGGAATTGGTATAATAGTAATGAAGCCTTTAGCTGGAGGAGCTTTAGATAATGCTACACTAGCTATTAAGTACATATTGTCTAAAGACTATATAGATGTAGTTATACCAGGTATGGAGAGTGTTGAACAGGTTAGACAGAATGTTGCTGTACTTGAAAATCTTGTACTAGATGAAAAAGATAATAAAGAAATTGAGGAAATAAGAAATTCTTTAGGCAAAAAATTCTGTAGAAGATGTGAATACTGCATGCCTTGTGCTGTTGGAATAAATATACCATTGAGCTTTTTATGTGAAGGATATTACACTCGATATGGATTAAAAGAGTGGGCTAAAGAAAAATATGAGGTTATGGATGTTAAACCTACTGAGTGTATTGACTGTGGTCTTTGTGAGAGCCGATGTCCATATGAACTTCCTATAAGAGAAATGTTGAAGACTGTTGTCGAAAAATTAGGATAGATTTTATTTATTGAAATCGGTGTAGTAAGTTTACTCCGATTTCTTTTTATATGGATATGCTTTATTTATGTGAATATGGCTTTGTATACAAATATTAAATTTATATGAGTGCAGTAATTTTATAAGTATTAAATTTACATAGCTACAAGTATCATATAAATTTAAAATTTGTGTAAGTATAGCTATAGCGCAAATATTATTATAGTTTCAAATGATATAGCATTACTATAGTATCAAGTAGTATATAAAATATTTATTTCTCAAAAATATTATAGGATATATCGTATTTAGATACTGGATAAAGCTCAATTTCAACCCTAGGGTTATCTTTATCTATAAAGTCGAATAAAAGTACTGGTTTAAGTTGTTTATCATTTTTTATTATTCCACTTTTTTCAATACCATCACAAATACTCTTTGGATAATTATGTAAGTCCCCCATTCTCTTGTTTGGGAAGTATAATTTTAAAACAGTTATTAGATTTTCTTCAACAGTTTCTCCTTGATACTGTTGGTTTATAAAACCTGCAATCATGTTTTCGTATGCAAGATACTTAGAATACTTTCCCTTTGAAGGCATCCATGCTTGACCATTTATATTATGAAGTTTAAAATTAGATTTACTAATGGGTCTACCTGGAATTGTTATTTTAATCAAATTGTTCACCATCCTTATACAGTATTTATTATAATCTGTGGATGCTTTAAAAGCAAATTCTTATTTGTGATGTTTTTATAAGTGATAAATTTATAGAGGATAAAATTTATCTGTCTATTATGAGTACTAATTTTAAAGATATAGGGTGTATTATTGTAAATCAAAGTTATATTTAATCTTGTAGTTGTAAATTATGAGTATAAGGTGTATTACATTGTTGAAAGTAGATAAATCATATTATATTAAAATGGAGAATAGATGACAATTTAATTATATGGTGGAATCTGAGTTATGTAAGTATTGAAGTAAAATAGCTAAATCATATCAGTAAGACAATTACTAAAAAAATAGTAAGAAAAAAGTTTGAAATGTGTTGATATTGTAAAATAATAAGAGTTAGAGCGTATAAAATAGTTATATTAAAGAACAAATGGATATTATTATAGAGAGATGAGACTTATATTATAATTTAGTTCATTTTATAATATAGTAATAATAATTGTAGTTTTATAACTTAAATTAAATAGGTTAAATAGATTAAGTAGGAATAAATAGATTAAGTAGGAATAAATAGGTTAAGTAGGTTAAATAAATTAAGTAGGAATAAACAGATTAAGTAGGAATAAACAGATTAAGTAGTATTAAATAGATTAAGCAGGAATAAATAGATTAAGTAGTATTAAATAGATTAAAAAGGAATAATTTTATGAATAATAAGGAATTAAAAGAATTTTGTAATCTTATAGGATTAAAGTGTGTAGGAATAGCTGGTATAGACAAGTATGATAATCTAAAAAAGATACTTGAAGATAGACAGGAAAAAGATTATTTGACTGGTATGGAAGAGCCAATAATTGAGAACAGAATTAACCCAAGAAATATAATGGAAGATGCTAATTCTATAATAGTATGTGCATTTCCATATCATATAAATAGACAAGAAAAGAATGAAAATTCAAATTTATCAAAATATTGTCATGGTAAGGACTATCATATTGTAGTAAAAGACTTTTTGCAACAAATTTGTGATTATATATCTGAAACGATAAAAGATTTTAAATACAAGATATTTGCTGATAATGGGCCACTAGTTGACAGATATTTAGCTTATTTATCAGGAATAGGATATTTTGGAATAAACAATAATATCATAACTGATGAATATGGTTCTTATATATTTATAGGATATATAGTAAATAATTATAAATTTGAAGAAGATAAACCACTAGAAAAAAGTTGTTTTAAATGTGGTAAGTGTGTAAAATATTGTCCGGGAAATGCTATATTAGGAAATTATGATATGAATCCCAAGAAATGTTTATCATATATAACTCAAAAAAAAGGAGATTTGTCAGAGGAAGAAAAGGCTGTGTTAAAGAGTAATAAAAAAGTATTTGGGTGCGATATTTGTCAAGAAGTATGTCCACATAATGTTGGAATACCAACAACTCATATTTTGGAGTTTAAAGAAAATATAATAGATTATTTGGATTATGATGAGGTACAAAATATTTCAAACAAAGAATTCAAAAGGAGATATGGGGATAGAGCATTTAGTTGGAGAGGCAGAAATATAATAAAGAGAAATATGGAAATAATTTTAGATAAGTATAATGACTAATAATAAGAGTCTATTTCATATACTTTAATGTGAATTTACTTTAACACTTATTGTGTCAAAGTCATATTATATCATTAACGTTAAATATGAGGAGGTGGGGGAATATTGAAATATAACAATACATCTGAAATAAATCCACTAGATTGTATATTGGGTCAAGAAAGAGCCGTAGAAGCTATGGAATTAGGTTTAAGAATAAATAATCCAGCCTACAACATATACCTAGCTGGTGAATCTGGAACAGGAAAAAGTACTTATGCCTTAAAGGTTTTGAATGAATATGCATCCAAAAAAAATACACATAAAGATTGGTGCTATATATATAATTTTGAAAACCCTAGAGAGCCTATTATAGTTGAGTTAGAAAAAGGGTTTGGAAGAGAACTTAAGAAAGACATGGAGAAGTTAATTGAAAGTCTTTTAGAGGATTTTAAAAATGCATTTGAAAGTGAAAGTTTTGAAATAGAAAAAAATAAACTTTTGGATGAATATGAAATAGAAAAAGATATGTTGCTAAAACAAATTAAGAAATATGGAGAAGAAAAAGGGTTTAAATTAAAACAGAGTAAAATGGGAATAGTCTTTATACCTTTGAAAGAAGAGGAAGATGAAAGTGACATATCTGATGAAGAGTTTTATAAGGCAAAAAGAGAACTAGAAAATATGGCTATACAAGTCGTATATAAAATTAGAAATTTGGAAGAAATAGCTGAAAAAGCTGTCTTAGAGCTTGAAGAAGAGATAGCTAAACTTGTAGTAGAACCTCACATTAAAAGATTGTGTGAAAAATATGAAAATTATGATAAAATTCAAGTTTATTTGGAAAATATAAAGAAAGATATAATAGAATATATGTACTTATTCTATTTAGATGAAGATGAATTAAAAGATAAGTATGATAAAGAGCATTTTATTAAATATAAAATTAATCTATTTGTAGACAACGGAGGTGCAAAGAATAAAGAATCAGCACCTGTCATAGTAGAGATAAATCCAAGTCCTACAAATCTATTTGGAAAGGCAGAATACGATTATGCAAATGGCAATATAAAGACTGATTTTACAAAACTATTATCAGGAGCATTTCATAGGGCTAATGGTGGTTATTTAGTGATTTATGCAGACCAATTGTTAAAATATACGATGTCTTGGGAAATTCTTAAAAAGACTTTGCAGACAAAAAAAGTAATACTGGAAACACAGACAGCAATTAAGCCAGAAAATATGCCACTAAATGTAAAGTTAATATTGATTGGAAGTCACTATATATATGATATTTTATATAGATACGATGAAGATTTTGAAAAATATTTTAAAGTATTCGTAGATTTTGATAGCGAAATGGATAAGAACGAAGACAATGAAGAAGGCATTGCTAGATTTATAGCATCTCAGTGTGATAAGAATAATTTAAGACATTTTACTAAGGAAGCAGTTGATGAAGTTGTCAAATTTAGCACTAGATTGTCTGGTGATTTAGGAAAATTATCAACTAAGTTTAATAAAATAATGGAAGTTGTAATAGAAGGAAGTGCATATGCAGAATTTAGAAATTCAAGATATACAGAGCAGTGTGATGTTAAGAAAGCAATAAGTGAAAAGAAAAAAAGAATTAATAGAGTGGAAACACATATGGATGAATCAATTGAAAATGGATTTACTTTAATAGAGACAGAGGGAAGAAAGGTTGGAGTAATAAATGGTCTATCAGTCTTAAGCACAGGAGAATATTCTTTTGGTAGAGCTTCAAGGATTACAGCAACCACTAGCCCAGGAAGTAAAGGCATAGTAAATATAGAAAGAGAAGTAAATATGAGTGGCTCTATACATAACAAGGGAGTGCTTATATTAGGTGGATACCTTTCTGAGAACTTTGCACAGGATTTAATAATGTCACTAAATGCTTATATTTGTTTTGAACAAAATTATGGTGGGATAGATGGAGATAGTGCATCTTCAGCAGAATTATATGTACTATTATCATCTCTTAGTGGAGTATCAATTAAGCAGAATATTGCTGTTACAGGTTCTATAAATCAAAAGGGAGATATACAAGTAGTTGGTGGAATAAGTGAAAAAATAGAGGGATTTTATTCTATATGTAAAACTAAAGGATTAAATGGTGAGCAAGGTGTCATAATTCCTAAGAAGAATCAGAGAAATCTCGTTTTATCAGATGAGGTTAATGATGCAATACAAGATGGAAAATTTAAGATATATACAGTTGAAAGAGTAGAAGAGGCTATAGAGATATTGACGGATGTTAAATTTGAAGAAATAAAGAAATTAGTAAAAGAAAAATTAATATCTTTCAGTAAGATACAAACTGTGTCAAAAGAATAAGTTTATTGTAGAATTTAATGGGTATTTATGTATAATAAAAAGCAAGAACTTTAATAGGTTTTTGCTTTTTTTGTGAAATATCTGGAATTTAAATTTTTATTTTGTATGTTTTATATATTGATGTTTATTTTTTGTTGATATGATTAAACTATGTATAAATAGCGTCTTATAAATTAGTATTTTAAAGGGGGATAATTATGAAAAATGTAAATCTAAAAGAGAATGAAGAGATAAAAACTAACAAAGAGATAAAAGATAATAAAGATATAAATGGGAAGAATCTAAAAGAGAAAGAAGATATAGATAAAAAAGACATAAATACGGTTGAAGCTAAAAAAGGAATGGATAAAACAATTAATAAAAAAGATAAGATAATTGATGAGAAAGATATAGAAAATTTTAGTGATATTGAAGAAGATAAAAAAACTGTGAAAGCAGTCAAAAAAAACACTAAAAAAAGTACTAAAGAAGGCACTAAAGAAAGTATCAAAAAAACTAACAAAAAAACCGAAACAGACGAAAAAACAAAGAGTATTAATTCTAGTAAGAAAACACAAAAACCAAGTAAAGAAGCTAAAAGTAAATCTAAAAATAAGAATAAGTCAGTAAATGAAAAAGATGTAAATAAGATTTTAGATGAATTAGAAAAACTGTACCCAGATGCTACATGTGAGTTAAATTATGGGACAGCCTTTGAACTTTTAATAGCTACTATTCTATCAGCTCAGTGTACTGACGTAAGGGTAAACAAAGTTACATCAGAGTTGTTTAAAAAGTACAACACAGCAAGAGACTTTGCTGATTTGAGTATTGAAGAAATTAGTAAGGAGATAAAAAGCTGTGGTCTTTACAAAAGTAAATCTCAAAAAATAAAAGATACATCTGAACAACTATGTGAATTATATGATGGTGAAGTACCAGATAGTTTAGAAGAACTTGTAAAATTACCTGGTGTTGGAAGAAAAACAGCAGGAGTTGTACTTAGTAACGCCTTTAATCAACCAGCAATAGCAGTAGATACTCATGTATTTAGAGTTACCAATAGAATTGGAATAGTGGATGAGCCAAATCCTCAAAAAACAGAATTTGCACTTATGGAAGCCATACCAAAAGAAAGATGGTCACACTCACACCATGTATTAATTTTTCATGGAAGAAGAATGTGTAAAGCTAGAAATCCAGAATGTGGAGATTGCCCAATAAAAGAAGATTGTAATTATTATAAAGAAATTAATGAAATGAAATAACTTTTATCAAAGTAAGTTGTACAAGAGGGATTTTCTGATATAATAATACTTATGAAAATGTTAGATAGAAAACTATTATATATAGCTAAGTAAAAATTGTTATTAACATTATTATATATAATAGTATAATATTATTGTTATTCTGTTTATAAAATAAAGTTTAATAAATTAAGAGCAATACTTAGGGAGGATAAAAATGTCATTAAATATAGTATTAGTAGAACCAGAAATACCTCAAAATACAGGAAATATAATAAGAACTTGTGCAGCAACAGGTTCAACTTTACATTTGGTAAAGCCATTAGGTTTTTCATTAGATGATAAACACCTAAAAAGATGTGGGCTTGACTATTGGGATATAGCTGATATACAATATTACGATAGCTTTGAAGAATTACAAGAAAAGTATCCAAACAGCAAATACTTTTTTTCTACAACAAAGGCTAATCAGTCACATTCAGATGTGAAATATGAAGAAAATTGTTTTATAGTATTTGGCAAAGAAACAAAGGGATTACCAGAACCTTTGTTGAAAGCAAATATGGATACTTGTATTAGAGTACCTATGTTGGATGTTGAAAAAGCTAGGTCACTAAATTTATCAAATTCAGTTGCTATAGTAGTGTACGAAGCTTTAAGACAAATAGGATATCCTAATATGAGGTAATTTAGCAAGCCTAAATGAGAAAGGAGCATACTTGATGAAAAATCTAAAGATAATCTGTGACAGTTTATCGGACGTGCCAAAAGATTTGTTAGATAAATATGATATAGATATTGTCTCGTTAACAGTTATATTAGAGGAAAAAGAATACAAGGATAGAATCGATATATCTGGAGATGAATTTTATAAAAGGCTTAGAGAAGAAAATGTATATCCAAAAACTTCTCAAGCTACTTATGCCCAATTTAAAGAAATATTTGAGAAGTATACTAGTGAAGGTAGAGAGATACTTTATATAGCAGGTTCTGCCACAGCCACAGGGACGTATCAAAGTGCTGTAATGGCAAAGAATGATGTAGAAGGTAAAATATATACATACGATTCTAACTTGCTTTGTATGGGAACTGGTTTACTTGTAATAAAAGCAGGAGAACTTGCAAGTGAAGGGAAATCTATTGATGAAATATTGACTGTTTTGGATGAATTAAAAGAGAAAGCTTTTGTTATATTTTCAGTGGATACACTAGAATATTTACAAAAGGGAGGAAGAATATCATCTACTAAAGCAGCAATAGGAAGCATATTAAATATAAAACCTATCTTAGAGATAAAAGGTGGACTAGTTTCGCAAATATCTCAAGTAAGAGGAAAGAAGAATGTAATTTCTAAAATGATGGACTTGATAAAATCAAATTGTGGGGATGATTTATCAGACCAAATTGTGTATATAGGATATAGTGATGATTTTAAGGAAAAAGAACAATTATCTAAGGTTATGGAAGATGAATTAAGACCTAAAGAAATTAGATTTTTCCAAATTGGCGTGTGTATAGGTGCACATGCTGGTCCTGGTGTCACTGGTATCATATGTTTAAGAAAATAAATAATATTTTTTAAATGATTATTTGTTTTTTATTAGATTAAGATAAAATATTAAATATTGATATGCTAAATTGGATTTATTTTAGATAAAATTAAGTATTGATATATTGGATTTAGTTTTTAGGGAAGTGTGTAAATAGATAAGAATCTATTGCACACTTTTTTATAGTAAGATTTATTGGAAAAATCTCAAAACATGATTGTAAATTGTATATAAAAGATTTGTAAATAGAATATAAAAATGTCATGAAGGTGTAAGGAGTGAAATTTGATGAGTTTAAAAAGAGTGTTGATATTGATATTAACCGTAGCAATGACAACTGGAATGTTGGTTGGGTGTAGCAATAATCCTGATAACAATTCTAATTCTAACAAAGATAATAAAAGTAATATAACTGACAAAAATAATTCAAAAAAATCTATATCTATGATACTAGACATTGAAGGAACAAACAATGAAGTTATGAATAATGCTGCTTTATTGGCATTAAACAATGCTCAAAAGAAACTTAATATAGATACAAATAAAGTGGAATCAGATGATTCGTCGTCTTTTTCTAATAGCATAGACATTTTATGTAATGACAACCAAGATTTAATTATAGCTGTAGGAGCTAGATTTGCAAAACCATTGGAGAAAATAGCTAAAAAATATCCAAAGCAACAATTTGCAATTGTAGACTATGAGTATGACAAGCAACCTTCTAATATAACTTCAATTTCTTATGAAGACAATAAATCTGGATATCTAGCAGGACTGATTGCTGGAAAGATGACTGAAAGTGATAAAGTTGGTTTCATAGGAGGAGAAAAGGGTTCTAGTAGAGATAAATTTGAAGCAGGTTTTAAAGAAGGTATTAAATTTTCTAACAGCAGTATAAAGGATGTTTCAGTTGAGTATGTGGATGTTTTTAAGGATAGTAAATCAGCTGAATCCATAGCTAAAAAAATGATGGATAATGGAGTAGATGTTATTTTCTCTACTACAGAAGATGACTCAAAAACTGTAATAAATGCAGTTAGAGCGAAAAATAAAAAAGTTATAGCTACTAATAAAGACCAACATGATTTGGCTCCAGAAAATGTTATAAGTTCTATTGTAAAAGATTTTGAAAATCCAACTTATAATTTGATACAAAGTTTTGTAAAGGAAAATTATAAAGGTGGAAAAGTTATAGAAAATACAGTTAAGTCTGGAAGTACTGGACTTGCGCCAAATAGCTCTCAAAATATTCCTCCAGATGTGTTAGAATATGTTAATAAGAACAATAAATAATTATAGAGACTTCAGGTTCTATATCAGGGAGTGAATTTTGTGAAAATAAAAAGGATATTGATGCTCTGCTTTGTTGTGGTGTTTACAATTTTTATATTAGCTATATGCAATTTTGACTTTGGGCTTAATAAAGTAAATAAAGCTAATTCTAATATAAATAGTGCTAAATCCAAACAGAGTGAGTCTAAAAGTGTATCAACCTCATCAAATAAAGATAAAGTAAATAAAGATAAATCAAATAACAAAAGTAATAATGAGGAAGATGAAATAAAAGATGATGATTCTTATGTGAGAAAAACTGTTGGAGTATTATTAGACACTGAAAATTTAAATAACGAATCATATAATAACAATGTACTATCAGCTCTAAAAAGAGCTGATGAAGATTTTGATATTAGAATAAAACTTGAGAAACCAAAGACTTCTAAGAATTTTAAAGAAAGTATAGAAAAACTACATAAATCTGAGCCAGATTTGATAATAGCAGTTGGAGCTAGATTTGCAGAGGTAATAAAAGAAGAGGCTACTAAATATCCAAAACAACAATTTGCAATAGTTGACTATACTTATAAAGTTCAACCATCTAATGTAATTTCAGTATCATTTCAAGATAATGCTACTGGATATTTAGCAGGTCTTATTGCAGGTAAAATGACTGATACTGGTAAAGTAGGTTTTATAGGAGGTATTGAGGGTTCTAGTAGAGATAAGTATGAATCTGGATTTAGAAAAGGTCTAAAAACTTCAAATAAAAATGCTGAGTTATTAGTTAAATATTCAAATGTATTTGAAAATCCTGAATCAGCTAGAACTACTGCAAAAGAAATGAGAGATTCTGATAGAGATGTTGTATTCTCAGCTACAGAAGATGATAGTAAAAGAGCTATTCAAGTAGCAAGAGAAAATGGTGGTAAAGTTATAGCTATTAACAAAGACCAATATGATATGGCACCAAACAATGTAATAAGTTCAATAGTAAAAGATGTGGAACAACCAGTCTATGAATTAATAAAGAATGTTGTAAAAGATGGTTTTCATGGAAGTAAAGTAATGGAGTTTAAAATAAAAGATGGAGAGATAGGATTGACTCCAAATAGTAGTAGAAATATACCACCAGATGTTTTAGAGTACATAAAAAAAGAGTATAACAAAGTGAAAGATACATATTAATTATTATTTTAAAAGTTTATAAAAATGCACTTTTTAGGTGTAAGTTAATTATAGAAGAGTCTAATAATAGGTGTGTTAGCAGAAAAATTCTGCTACACACTTTATTTATTTCAAATAAAAAATTTATCAAAAAAAAGAAAAAGGAGTAAAAAATGGAATTTACAAGAGAGCCATTTATACTAGATGACGATTTGTGTCTAGCTTTGGTGGACAAAAGAATTAGTTATCTAATGGAAAATGAATTAAAATTAAGAAATATAGAGATAATAAAAACAATAGAATGTAAAGAATTATATGAAAGCATAAAATATCACCCAGATATATGTATTTGTAATTTAGGAAAAGGAGATATAATTGTTGCGCCGAATGTATATAATCAATACAAAGAGTTATTAAGTAGATATAAATTTAATATAATTAAGGGAGAAGCTAATTTATTAAATAGATACCCTTATGATATACCTTACAATATTGCTATAGTTGGTGACTATGCTATACACAACTTTAAGTACACTGACAGAGTAATATTAGATTATATTGAAAATAATAAACTTAAAAAGATAAATATAGAGCAGGGCTATTCTAAATGCTCAATCTGTATAGTAGATAGAACATCTATAATAACATCAGATAAAGGTATTTGGAAAAGCATGAAGAATACAGAAATAGAGTGTTTATTAATAGAAAAAGGTCATATAAATTTATTTGAGATGAATTATGGATTTATAGGTGGATGTACAGGGTTAATTTCTAAGGATAAACTAGCTTTTTGTGGAGATGTTAAAAAACATCCTGACTATGAACGTATAAAAAGTTTTGTAGAAAGCAAAAACAAGGAGATAGTTACACTTAGCTGTGAAAATTTACTAGATATAGGTTCTATAGTTCCTCTCATGACAAGAAAGGAGCGATAACTTTGGTTGAGAAGGATAATATTTCTTCTATGAAATTTTTGAGGAATAATAATGTAAACGATAGATTAATATATACGAATGACATTGTAGAAGTAGTAATAGATTCTGCAAAGCAAGAAGTATTAAATAAAAGAATACTTAATGGTACTAAAGATGAACAAAGAGCTCTAAATATTGATGAGATATCAACAGAAATAACTAGTATGATAATAAGTATAATGAAAGAGAAACTTTTAAAAGAATACATTCTAAAATGCTATGGGCGTACATATCCTGAAGATAAAAATAATATATACATATATTCACTAAACATATTTGCTAAAAAAGAGATTTTTATGAGAGAAACAGTATTTACAAGGGTGAGAAATTATATAGAGGAAAATGATTTTATAAATGTAGAAGGTTTTATTAGATTTAGAATGAGAGAATTTATGAAATATATTTCTGCTATAGGTGATATTGCAGTTGAGGAGTATTTAATAAAGAAAGACCAAGATGAGTTTATAAGAGTTTTAAAATACTTTATAGATACTCAAGAAGAAAAGATTGATTTGCTAAAAG
Source organism: Clostridioides sp. LIBA-7602 (assembly GCF_056688945.1). NCBI lineage: Bacteria > Bacillati > Bacillota > Clostridia > Peptostreptococcales > Peptostreptococcaceae > Clostridioides > Clostridioides sp. LIBA-7602. The sequence continues at coordinate 608,581 of NZ_CP196991.1, forward strand.
TTCATATAATGGAAGATAATACATTTATTTTATACGATAAAAATGGAAACAAAATAGACAGTATAGATGATGAAGAAATCATAAATATGGTAATAAGAGAGAATTTAAACTACGAGGACTTTTTAATAAGTACCTTATTAACCTTATGCCCTAAAAAAATAGAAATATTAGATTTATTAAATAATAATTGTTCAAAAGAAATTATAGATACTGTAGAGGCAATTTTTGAAAATAAAGTTAGTATAATTATGGAGAATTAGGAGCTAAAGATATAAAACTAAAAAAATTCTTTTTAAATCGACACAAAAGACTTATAATTGTATATAAAGCTATAATATAGCTAGAGCTATTAACTATAAAAAACATCGACTGATTAAATGTAATATAGCTGACAAATATACAATTGATAAGGAGAAATTTTATAATGGATAATTTAATTAGGATACTGATATTAGCTGTTATTGGTGGATTTATAGGTTACGTTACAAATGTAGTTGCTATAAGACTAATATTTAGACCAATAGAGCCTATTAAAATACCTCTTTTAAATATAGAAATAGTAGGACTTATACCAAAGAGAAGAGCAGAAATAGCAGCAAATGTAGGAGAAATAATTCAAGAAGAATTTCTTTCTATGGACGAAATACTTGCAAATATCATTACTGACGAAGATAAGGAAGAAGTTGTAAGATACATAAAAGCAAGGGTAAAAATTATAATACATGAGAAAGTCTCATTTATACCGAGTGGCATAAAAAACATGATACAAGACTATCTAGGAGAGATAATTGAGTCTGAAGTTAAACAAAGTATAGATGAATTGAGTAAAAATATAATAAATAAAGCAAATGAACGTATAGATATACAAAAAATGGTCGAAGATAAGATTAATGAACTAGATTTATATGAATTAGAAGAGATAATAATAAGAATAGCTAAAAAAGAATTAAAGCATATAGAATTTTTAGGTCTTGTTTTAGGTTTTTTAATAGGTATAGTTCAAGGATTGGTTACTATATTTATTTAAATATACAATAACTAGCTATTGTATTTAAGTATACAAAAACTAAAAATTAACTTCAATAATAATTAATTTTAGTATTTATCTAGTCATATCTATCATGCATGTAGATATATTTTAAAAATTTAAAACTGGTGAAAATATTATAATATAACTATAAATCAAAAGATTAAATTAGTATAAAAATATTAGAATATTGATTTACAGTTGATTAAGATGAAAAATAATGGGTAATTATTATATTACATTAATGTTGATTGATGTATAAGTATCTGTTATAATGAAAATATATTAAAAATTATAGCGTTGAAGAGGAAGAGTAGATTAGAAACCATTCTCAGAGAATTTGGGTCTATGGCTGAGAGCCCATGTAATAGGTCTATTTGAAAACTACCTTGGAGCTGAGTTTATTAGCAGTATTTGTATTTATACTATATGTGAAAGTGCTCGGGTGACGACCTTATAGTCATCAAGAGGGTTGTATATACTTGTATACACCAACTTGGGTGGAACCGCGAATTAATATCGTCCCAAACATATTTGGGGCGATTTTTTATTACAAAAAATCTAAAAATTATTTCAATAAGGAGGAAAAAACAATGATTAAAGTTGCTTTAAAAGATGGCTCAATAAAAGAATTTGAAAGTGCTATTTCTGTTATGGATGTAGCAAAATCCATTAGCGAAGGATTAGCTAGAAATGTGGTAGCAGCATCTGTGAACGGAGAGGTTGTAGGTATGGACCACATTATAGATACTGATTGTGACTTAAATTTATTTAAGTTTGAAGATAAAGAAGGTAAGGAAGTTTTTAGACATACATCAGCACATATATTAGCTCAAGCTATAAAGAGACTTTACCCAGAAGCAAAACTTGCTATAGGGCCAAGTATAGAAAATGGATTCTACTATGATATAGATTTAGACCATAGATTAGTTCCAGAAGATTTAGAAAAAATAGAAGCTGAAATGAAAAAAATAGCTAAAGAAGATTTAAAAATAGAAAGATTTGAACTTCCTAGAAATGAAGCTTTAGAGCTTATGAAAAAACAAAGGGAAGACTATAAGGTAGAACTTATATCTGATTTACCTGAAAGCGAAATAATATCTTTCTACAAGCAAGGTGATTTTACTGATTTATGTAGAGGACCACATTTACCATCTACTAAAAAAGTTAAAGCTGTTAAATTACAAAGTGTTGCAGGTGCATACTGGCGTGGCGACGAAAAAAATAAGATGCTTCAAAGAATCTATGGAACTTCTTTTGAGAAAAACAAAGACTTAGAAGAATACTTACATTTATTAGAAGAGGCTAAAAAGAGAGACCATAGAAAATTAGGTAAAGAATTAGGGTTATTTATGATACCTGAAGAAGGTCCTGGATTCCCTATGTTTTTACCAAAAGGTATGGAACTTAAAAATGAATTATTAAAATTCTGGAGAGAAATACACAGAAAAGCTGGATATATTGAAATAGAATCTCCTATTATATTAAATAGAAAATTATGGGAGACTTCAGGTCACTGGTATCATTACAAAGAAAATATGTATACAGTTAAAATAGATGATGAAGATTATGCTATAAAACCTATGAACTGTCCTGGAGGATTAATTTACTATAATTCTCAATTACACTCATATAGAGATTTCCCAATGAGAGTTGCAGAGCTTGGTAGAGTTCATAGACATGAGTTATCTGGTGCATTACAAGGATTAATGAGAGTTAGAGCATTTACTCAAGACGATTCACATATATTCATGTTACCAGAGCAAATAAAGGATGAGATAAAAGGAGTAGCTAACCTAATAGATGGTATCTACAAAACTTTTGGATTTGAATATAACTTAGAGTTATCTACAAGACCAGAAGATTCTATGGGAAGCGAAGAAGAGTGGGAAGCAGCAGAAAATGGATTAAGAGAAGCTTTAGAAGAATTAGGTCTACCATATACTATAAATGAAGGTGATGGTGCATTCTATGGTCCTAAGATAGACTTCCATCTAAAAGACTGTTTAGGAAGAACTTGGCAATGTGGTACTATACAATTAGATATGCAACTTCCAAGACAATTTGATAATACTTATATTGGACAAGATGGTGAAAAACATAGACCAGTTATGATTCATAGAGTTGCTTTTGGTAGCATAGAAAGATTTATAGGTATATTGATAGAGCATTATGCTGGTAAATTCCCAGTTTGGTTATCTCCAACTCAAGTTAAGATACTTCCTATATCTGATAAATTTATGGATTATGCAAATGAAGTTAAGAAAGAGTTATTTGATAAGGGTATAAGAGTTGAATTAGATGATAGAGCTGAAAAAATCGGATTTAAGATAAGAGAAGCTCAACTTGAAAAAGTTCCATACATGTTAATAGTAGGTGAGAAAGAAGTAGAGGAGAATAATGTTTCTGTTAGATCAAGAGATAAAGGTGAAATAGGTAGCATTAAATTAGATGAATTTATAGCTAGTATTTCAAAAGAAATTGAATCAAGAGAAAGTATTATTCAAAACTAATATTTAAGATATTAATAAATAAGATAAATTTAATTGATATGTTGATAGATATAAATTAAATTTATAAAAAGATAAGTATAATTAGAGGTACAGTTAATCATATTTTTATGATAATGTACCTCTAATTTTTTTGTTGTAGGCTAAATTAATATTTATATGTATGTTGATTTAATGATGTATAAAAGATGCTTAAATAATATATCTATAAAGGTTAATTTAAAGTTGTATAAAATAGGTTTAATTAATATACCTATAAGTGTTAATTTAAAGTTGTATAAAATAGGTTTAATTAAAACTGCTGATTATTTGAGAATAGATGCATGTAAAGGATATGTTGAGATTATATGTAAATAGATTGGACTTAGTAGAGTATTATAGGGAAGACGTTTACTAGTGACAATGAATGAAAGAAATGATTTTGAATACTGTATTGGAGATTACAAGTAAGACGTTTACTAGTGAAAATAAATGAGGAAACAAAAAATTATTATATTAAAACACTTCTATGAGTATTAGATTTATCAATAAATAATAAATCTACCATAGAAGTGTTTTGATTTTAATAATAAAAGTGTTTTTGTAATAATAGAAGTATTTTGGTTGTAATAATCATTTTATCTAATTCTTATTCTTTATAATAGTCAAATCTCCACTTGTAGTACTTACATATAAATTTGTAGTCCCATTTTTATAAGTGTATAAATCATCATGATGATTCAATTCGAAATCACTATCTAAGGAACCAGAAAGCTTATCAAGATTTAAAGTGAAGCCTGGATTATCAGGGATAGATAAATCAACATCTGCAGAAGTAGTCTCGAAATTTAGAGAAGACAACATTTTGTTAGATGTAATTTTTGCATCACCTGAAGTTGTTTCTGCTTCAATATCAGAAAGCGTTCCAGATACATTCATTTGTCCAGAAACTGTACTACAGATAAGACTTTTATTATTTATATCTTTTAAATTTATATCACCACTAGTTGTATCTAAATTTAAACTATCAATTTTACCAGAAAGTTGTATTTTACCAGATGTTGATGAAAATTTAGCATCTTTACTATCTAGTTTTGCTATATCAATATCACCACTAGTTGTATCTAAGTTTACTTTATTAATATTACCAGAAAGCTCTATTACGCCTGAAACCGTACTAGCTTCCATTACATTACCTTTTATGTAAGTACTATATATATCTGCTGAGGCAGTAGATAACGATATTTTATCATAAAGCTTATTAGGCAAATATAGTTCAAGTATTGTTGGTTTTGGAAGATTAATCCCTATAAAGAATTTTTTAGCTGAATTATCATCTATAGAAAGCGAATTTCCATCAACCTTTATTTTTGCAAGTTTTTTCTTTGAAAAATTAGAAGGAGTTTTTTGAATTAGTTTGATTTTATTAGAATCACTTTTCTTAATTCTAACTTCGCCTGAAATCCAGTCTACATCAATATCAGTTATTTTATCTGAAAAACTTTCACTTTTAGTTACTATATACTTATCATAGTTATATTCCGAATTTAAGTTCCTAAAAGAAAAATTAAAAGAATGTGAAACTATACTTCCAAAAAGAAGAAGGACAAATATGATAGAAAGTGATATTGCAATAATACTCCATATGAAAATCTTTGTCTTTATGAGTTTTTTATTCATGCTTATCATCCTCCTTTGATTCACTTAGTTGTATTATCCCTTTAATAATCTCAACACCAGCAGAACCTATTATGAAGAGTATCCACGAAAAAGACCAAATATCAAATAGCATACTTGTAATTAGATATATAGCAACTATTATAATCCAATATGCACTTATAAATGATTTGTAAGCTGGATTTATATCATCATAATTTGTCTTAAATTCTTTGAATTCTTTTGTTGAAGTATCATTGTATAGAACATAGTTTGGTTTTGTCATTTGATTATAGACTAGTAACCCTACACCAATTGCTATCAATATAAGCATTAAAAGAATAGCTAGAGTTGGTTCCATGCCAAAGCTTACAATTGAGACTACAAATAGGAAAGGGCTTATTATAAAAATGGCAATTGCTATTGATGCTCTCAAGGCTCTTTTCTTTTTTTCCTCAATTAATTCAGGAGGTATAAAATATGGTTCTTTAACACTTTCAATTAACTCAGATAAATCGCCAATTCCTGAGATTACTGAATTATATGCTTCTTGTTCTGTTTTACCACATTGTATTTGGTCATTGTATTTTTCTTTTAGATTTTCAAATAATTCATCTTTAAGTTCTTTGACTTTTTTTGTTTCATTAATTCCTGTAAAGCTATTATTAATATAAGTACGTATTTTATCTAACATATTTTCACCTCCTAAATTAATATGTCTATTAATGCTTTTGTATTATCCCATTCTTCACGGCTTTTTATATACTTTTCTCTGCCTATACTTGTTATAGAATAATATTTTCTTCTAGCTCCAGTAGCTTCATCTCCCCAATAAGAGGTTATTGCACCAGATTGCTCAAGTCTACGAAATGCTGTATACAGAGTAGCTTCTTTTAACTCATACAATCCATTGGTCTTTTCAAGTATAGATTTATTAATCTCATAACCATAACTGTCTTTTTCAAGTAAATGCTTTAAGATAATTGTTTCTGTATGACCTCTTATCATGTCAGATGCGATTGTCATGAACATCACCTCCGATTAAATATATAATACTTTGATATACCTCGCCTGTCAAGGTATATCACGAGAAAAAATATTTTATTGTAATTTTGAATTAAATTTTATGATTTACTAGATAAAATATATATTAAATAAAAATATTAAAAACATAAAGAAAAAGTATTGAAAGTATAAATAAGAAAAAAGAACAAAAATTTTAATGTAAATTAGATTTATTTGACATAATTTTCATATACTATTTACTACAGTTGTAGTAAATAGTATAATAATTGTAATATGTTGTATAAAAAAATATTTTGTAAGAATTAATATAATAGGAGAGGTATTATGGCTAATTCGAGTCTTTTTTGGAATGTTTTTATTGCAGTATCTTTTATGATAGAGTGGTTTGCGTGTAAAAAAATATTAGATTACACTAGTGAACAAAAGTTTTGTGGATATAAAATAAATCTTTGTATGTTAATAATAGTTGCCTTTGCTAATATTCTTTATTTTTTTAATATCCTTCCAGATTTAAGAATAATAATATCTTTAGTTATAACAATTACATTTTATAAATTATTATATGAAGTTAAATTTGTAAAATCTATTTTAATATCTCTAATGTATTGGCTATTATTAATAGGAATAGATGCTTTAAGTATGACTCTAACTATATGGATGAATTCAATTGATGATATGTCTAAACTACTAACTGAAGGTATATATAGAATTGAATCAGTTTCTTTAGGAAAGATACTTTTAATTTTAGTTTTGTTTGTATATAAGATATTTAAACAAAAGTCAGATGTAGAAATAAGTAAAACGACTTTAATATATACAATTATACCAATGATAGCTAATATAGTTTCTTTCTTTGTAATCTTTAAATATGTATTTAACCCATTAACTGCAACTTTGATTCATAGTTATGAGATTTTAATTGTATCAGCAATACTTTTTTTATCTAATATATCACTGATATTAATTACTATAAAGCTACAAAGAGATAGTAAGCTTATCTTAGAAAATAATATGATTAAAAAAATCGGAGAGATGCAAAATACATACTATGAGAATATGGAGAAAAAATGTTTGAAAACCAGATTGTTAAGTCATGATATGAAAAATCATATTTTATGCATTAAAGCTATGATTGATAGAGATATTGATGTAAGTTTATATTTAGATAATTTACAGTTAGAAATTCAGGATAATAATATTACTTTTAATACAGGAAATATTATATTAGATGCTATATTAAGTGACAAAAAAGAACTTTGTGCTAGAAATAACATAGAATTTAATACAAATATAAATTTTTCGCATTGTGATTTTGTTGATTCGGTAGACATATGTCATATATTTTCAAACATACTTGATAATGCTATAGAAGCATGCAGTAAAATTAAAGTTGGAACTAAAGAAATAACACTTAAAGGAGATGTAAAAAATTCTTTTTATTTTATAAGGGCTGAAAATACAAAAGTTAATAATGTAGTTGTTAAAAATAATAGTTTTATAACCGATAAAGAAGATAAATTTCAACATGGTCTTGGTATAAAAAGTATTAGAAATGCTGTAGATAAATACAATGGTACTGTAGTTATTGAATATGATGATAAAAGATTTATTGTTAAAATTACTATGCCAATTAGACATGTAAACAAAGAAAATTGTGTAGTGTAACGAGTATATATAAATATTTAATTAATATTAAGATAATGTTAATTATAAATATAAAGAATTAGGTGATGAAGTAATGATTAAGGATTACTCAGAAAAAATGGCTTATATTTTAAAAAATAATAACTTGATTGAAGATAGTGAATTTAGTGTATATTCATATGGTTTTGAAGTGATGATTGCATCTTTTATAAATTTTTCTTTAGTATTAATTATTGGATTTATTTTTAATAAGCTTATACATACAATCTTTTTTTTAGTTTCTTATTGTTTTCTTAGACAGTTTGCAGGAGGATATCATGCATCAAATCATAGAAGTTGTACATTGATGTTTTTATGTATGTTTTTATCTACAATAATATTTTCTAATATAATGATTCACATAGAATATATTAAAATAGTTATACTATTAGCTTCAATCTTTAATTATATAGGTATATTTATTTTGTCTCCAATAGAACATAGAAATAATCCTTTAAATCTAAAGGAGAAAGAAGTATACAGCAAAATATCAAAGTTAATAGTAACTATATTACTAGTTACTATAATTATTAGTGTAAAATTTACTAATATGATAGATTATTCATTGTATATATCATTTGCAATGTTTTGGTCAAATATTATGTTGATTTTAGCAAAACTTAAAAATAGGGGGATTTAAAAAATGAAAAAATACACATTACTTATGATGAAATGTTTAGGATTTTTATCAGTTATTACACTTTATTTATCTGCAAATACTACTTGTACATGGTATAATTGTCAGCCAGAAGCACCAAAGGATTTAAAGAGATTTAAAAAGATTTAGAGTAATTTTAAGTACATAAATATTTATACCTATATATTATAAATAGAGTACTCCATGTATTATGAGTACTCTATTTTATTAAAAGGAACATATAAAAATTTATATTTAATATATTTTTAGGTATTTATTTAATTAAGTTTTGTTATACTAAATATCTATGTACAAGATGCTATATCGTCATTTCTGGGATTAAGCTTCTCATAGCTTCTATAGTTGTTTGGATAAGTTTATCAAGTTCCCAGCCGAGCATTTCTGCACCGCTTCTTATAACATCTCTAGAACAGCCAGCAGCAAATGATTTATCTTTAAATTTCTTTTTAACAGATTTTAATTCTAAATCAGAAACACTCTTTGAAGGACGCATTATTGCAGCTGCACCAATTAAACCAGTAAGTTCATCTACAGCAAACAATACCTTTTCCATAAACTGCTCTGGTTTAACATCTGAGCCAGTCAATCCATATCCATGACTTATAGTAGAATCAATTATAGACTTATCTAAATCAAGCTCTGTCATTAATTCTCTTTGTTTAACACAATGTTCATCAGGATACATTTCAAAATCTAAATCGTGTAAAAGTCCAACTACTTCCCAAAATTCTACTCTCTCAGGGTCGTATTCTTTTGCATAGTATCTCATAACTCCAGATACAATTTGAGCGTGTCTTATATGAAATTCTTCCTTATTGTATTTTTTTAATATTTCCCATGCTTGTTCTATATTTGGCATGTAACTCATTTTTATCACTCCTCTAGCTGAATATTTTGAATTTTTATAAAGTTTGTTTTCCATTGATTATATCAATCAATTTCCAATACGTCAACACACTGATACACAATTTTGTATCTAAATTCAGAAATTAGTGAAAATTAAATTTTTATGTCAAAATTCTTTGTATCTAGAGTTTTTCATTCTTTAATGTTACCTTTGATACAAATGCTACAAGTAATGTAATAAATCCGACTCCTATTATAATAACGTACACTTTATCTGATAATAAATCGAAAAGTTTACCATATATAATCTGACCAAGAGGCATTGCGAGTGATGTCCCTGCAAAAAGAATAGACATCACTTTTCCTAGCAGTTCATTTGGAGTTTTTAATTGTATGATTGTTATAGCATATATTGAGATAAGAGTTGTTGTAAAAAATATTAGCATAGAGGATACAATAAAGATTAAAAATGGAACTGGAAATCCTGTATTTAATATAAATGGATAGACTGAAAATGCCATTGGTATAAATATAAGTGCACATATGGTGAAACAAATATGTAAATTAGTTATTTTCAGATGTTTTGAGAAAATACCAATACTCACAGCAGCTATTAACGAACTAAAAGAGATTGCTCCTTCTGCTAGACCATATAGAAAATTATTGGCTCCCATAGTTATTTTTACTATGTAAGGGATACCTACGATTAGCATAGAGCTTAAAAATAGATTTATTGCCATAGCTAAAAAAAGTATTTTTAATGTAAACCTATTTTCTTTACATATATGTACAATACCATCTTTTATATCAATAAATATAGTTTTTATAATGTTACCAGTTTGCTCTTGTTTAACAAAAGGAATCTGTATAAATATCTCCATAATTGCAGATAGAAAGAAACTTATACAACTGATAACTACAATTGCATTAATACCAAGTATACCATATAAGACACCTCCAAGTACTGGTCCTGCTATGTTTGTAAGAGAGGCAACTCCAGCTACGATACCATTTGCATTTATTAAATGTTCATTATCAACTAAAATAGGTGTACTTGACTGAACTGTTGGTTGATACATTGTGCTTATAACTGAAAGTATGGTCATAATAATTCCTACAAGTAGTATTGAACCATTATCATTAAATAAAAAGAAAGCTAAGATTAGTACTGCGATACTACTTGAAAAATCAAAAATAACCATTAAATTTCTTTTGTTGAATATATCTGCAATAGCCCCACCAATAGGAGAGAATACTATAATTGGAATTGAAGATACTGCGAGTATTGTAGCGAATATTTCTGCTTTACCAGTCGTATCAAGTATGTAGAGAGATAAAGCAAACTTGAGTATTGATGCACCAAATAATGAGATTATCTGACCCAATACCATCAAGTTAAAATTTTTATTAAAAGTATTTAATGATTTTACCATATATATACCTACCTATCTAAGATTATCAAAACATTTATAATGATTGCTATGACAGCAATTACTATAAGGAAATTTTTTCTTATTTTAACTCCTAATATTATTAAAAGTATAGAAACTATTATAGATAAAATAGAGTAAAAGGGCATAAGCTCACTGCTAGGGTCTACGAGTTTTGTGTGGATATTCAGTTTATCATTTATTTTGTAAATGATATCGTTTAGTTTTTGTATTAATTCAATCATATTAACGCTCCTAGTTATAAAGAAATATTTAAAAAATTTATCTTAAATTATTACTCAAGTATGTGTGCTACAAGATTGTCTACCATAAAATCAAATACTTCAATATAGTCATATCCAATATCTTCTTTTAGTAATAGACTTGATAGTAGGGCATTGCAAACGCCAAATGCTTTTTCTTTCTCTATTTTTAACTTGAGATTGTATCTTTCAATTAAGTTGTAAAAACTTTGCACATTGTTATATTCAAGTTGTGAAAGCATCTCCTTAGGTAGCTTATTTAATAAGGTGATGTAATCAGCATTATTTGGCGAATATAAAAATGGATTTTTATCATATAAGCGATATAACATCTTTAAAGATTTTGCAAAACCTTCTTTTTGAGGCATGTTACTTAAGATTTCATCTACTGATGATATAAGCTTGTTTTGAATTCCATTTAGTACTTCAAAAAACAATTTTTCTTTTGAATCAAAGAATGTATAGAAAGAGCCTTTTGCAATCCCTGATTTTGAACAAAGGTCGTCAATGTTAGTTTTTTTGTATCCATATTTAGACCAGTTAATTTCACATTCTGAAATTAGTCTTTTTCTAATATTATTTTTTTCTATTTCTGTAAAGCTTTTAGCCATATTTATCAATCCTCTCTATAAATTGTGGTATATATGACTTAAAAAATATTTTAAGTCATAGATATATATTATTCTTCATTTATAAATTTGTCAAGCTTGACTCTGGCAATAAGCAACGTTTTTGATACAATCTGTATCTCATATGGAAGCTATTATATGAAAAGAGCCAATAGACATAATGAATGTTACTTATAGGTTATTGGCTTTATGTATTTGTATCTGAGTATTTGATAACTGGCAAATTTAATTGTTTTACAGTGATAAGATTTTCTTATTTACATTTGAGATAGTATAGCGAAAAATTTTTAAGCATCTTATTTTTTCAGATTTTTAACCTTATTTATAATGTTTTCGATTTGATACTATATCATTTGAGTTAATGTAAGGATTGTGATATTTTTTGCGTTTTCTAGTGAAATAAGGGAAATTAATGGATTCTTTTGGACAAAAGGAAATGCAAGCCATACACTGATTACATTGATGTTGAAATGTTGGTTTACCATTTTGCATTATTATATTTTTGCAAGGGCATACCTTAACACATAATCCACAAGAAATACAATCATCCCAAACCTTGAAATATTTATCATTAGAGGGACAATTATTTATGTAACGGTCCATTATTTTATGAAAAAGTGTATTTACTAAAAAATTAGGTTTTGGGTAGTTTCTTATTTCTTTTTGTGATATTTCTTTTGAGATAATTCTAAGCTGTTCTTCCGTTTTAGGAACACGTTTTTTAGGGTTAGGAAATGGTGGATACATGGCTACATAGTTTGCAACACTATACACTTTATTTCCATAAGATAAATTACACCCTTTTTCTTTGAGTAACAATGCTAATTCTTCCATGCTTTTTCCGTTAACAAAAGCAGGCATAGAGATTGCGAATATGTAGGCATCAGGGGATAAGTCTAAATTTTTTATAAACTGAATTACAGTTTCTGGTATAGTCCAATGGTACACAGGAAAAACAAACCCTATTCGTTCAACAACTAATTTTGAATAATCAGATGGTGATGTTCTCATTGAGATAATCTCTGTATCATTAAGTTCTTGTGCGATTACTTGAGCAGCTCGCATACTATTTCCTGTTCCAGTAAAGTAATAGATTACATTACGCATATTTTTTACCTCCAAAATCTGTTGAATAAGACTTGTGACAGTCTGTTTTTATTCTGAGTTTTAAACAGAATAGTGTTCTGTTTGGATTATATCATAGATACAGATTAGGGTCAATGATTAACAGAATAGTGTTCTTTTAATTATATAATCTGTTCTATTATTGTTGACATTATGATATGTGTAATCATATCTTGTAAGAAAAGTAAGGGTGAAATAATGAGAGAATTATTTAAAATAAAAATGCATTAAAATAAAAATACATTAAAATAAAATACATTAAAATAAGTACTTAAATTACAAAGACATATTAAAGATATATTAAAAAATAGATATTTAAATTAAAAATCTATTTAAAATATAAAGCTATTTAAAGTACAAAAAACATGGATTATGAAAAAATTTTTCAAGGTAAACGTTTATGAAAAAAAGAAATGTTTATATAAAGAATAAATGGCTATAATTTAAATACACAAAGTTATATCATAGAGAGGAATAAAAATATGTTTAATGAACTTAGAACAAAAGAAAATGTATATAAAAATTTAATAAATGGAAAATGGATAGAATCTAATTCAAGAAAACCAATAGAAATTTACTCACCAATAGATAATTCTCTTGTTGGTAAAGTACAATCTATGACAAAACATGAAGTAGATGAAGTTATTAAAAATACAAAAGAGAGTATAAAAGTATGGGCTGAAATGCCTGTATATAAGAGGGCGAATATATTCCATAAAGCTGCTGATTTATTGTTAGAAAATATGGAAGAAATAGCTAATATATTGGTACTTGAAATAGCCAAAGATATAAAATCTGCAAGAGCAGAAGTCGAAAGAACAGCAGATTTTTTAAGATACACAGCTGATGTAGGAAAAAATATGGAAGGTGAAGCTATTAGTGGTGATAATTTCCCTGGTGGAACAAGAAATAAGATGTCTTATGTTTCAAGAGTTCCATTAGGTACTGTTTTAGCAATATCTCCTTTTAATTATCCTGTGAATCTGTCAATGTCAAAGATTGCACCAGCACTTATTGGTGGAAATGCTGTTGTATTAAAACCTGCCACACAAGGAGCTATTAGTGCACTTCATGTAGTAGAAATTATGAGAAAAGCTGGAATACCAGATGGGGTACTTAATACTATTACAGGTAGGGGTAGTGAGATAGGCGATTATGTGGTAACCCATAAAGGCATTAATTTTATTAACTTTACTGGTAGTACTGAAGTTGGTCAACATATATCTAAAATATCTGGAATGGTACCATTATTATTGGAGCTTGGTGGAAAAGATGCAGCTATAGTATTAGAAGATGCGGATTTAGATTTTGCAGCTAAGAATATAGTGTCTGGAGCTTATTCATATTCAGGTCAAAGATGTACAGCAGTAAAGAGAATCTTAGTACAAGAGAGTGTAGCTGATAAACTAGTGGAAAAAATAAAGCCATTAGTAGAGAAGTTAACAATTGGAAATCCAATGGATGAAGTAGTTATTACACCTCTTATAGATAATAAAGCAACTGATTTTGTTCAAGGTTTAGTTGATGATGCACTACATAAAGGGGCAAAATTAATAACAGGTAATGTTAGAAAAAATAATTTATTCTATCCAACATTATTAGACAATGTAAATGTTGATATGAAGATTGCTTGGGAAGAGCCTTTTGGTCCAGTACTTCCAATTATAAGAGTTGAAGATATGAATCAAGCAATTGAAATTGCTAATCAGTCAGAGTATGGGCTTCAGTCGTCAGTATTTACAAGTGATATTGATAAGGCGTTTTATATTGCTGATAAACTTGAGGTTGGAACTGTTCAAATAAATAATAAGACTGAAAGAGGACCAGACCATTTCCCATTCTTGGGTGTAAAGGCATCTGGTATGGGAACTCAAGGTGTTAAGTATTCAATTGAGGCTATGACTAGACCTAAGGCAGTAGTGGTAAATGTTAAAGAGCTATAAAAAATAATTTCTTTTACCTAAATTTGATATTGATTGGGAAAAGAATGGATTATTATATTTTACCTTATAAAGTAAGTTGATAGATGCTTACTCTATAAGGTATTTTTTATGTTTTATCTTAATAGAATGACTAATTTTCTGTATGATATTATCTTAAATTATAGAAGATTGTTTTAAAATATTGTTCTAATGGACTATTTATCCAGTTATGCATTTTTATTGACCAGTTACACAAAATATGTTGAATATTAAGAAAATTGGTACTATTATATAAATAAATATATATATAAAGGAGGTTTTTATATGAGTCTTTTTGTTGGTGGATGGTCAAAATTTAGGGCTGTCGAAGAAGAAGATTTAAAAGTATTTAATGAAGCTGTAGGAATGTTAAAAGGTGTTGATTATGAAGCACTTATTGTTGCTACTCAAGTTGTAGCAGGAACAAATTTCAAATTTATTTGCAATGCTACTTCAGTTACAAATCCTCCACATGATTATTTAGCAGAGATAGTTGTTTTCAAGCCACTTCCTTGTGATGAACATGATGCAACAATTACAAGTATTAATATAATTAAATAATATTAATAGGAGCTGGAATATGAGATTAAATATAACAAAACAAAATACTATAGAGGTTGAAAACAGTAAAAAAGAAGATGTCTATTTTGTAATAGTTGATAATGTTTTCTTTGAACGTCAAGGTGATGTATTTAACAGTATCACAAATAATAATTTAAATAATTATGATGTAGAAATACTACCAACTAATAATATTTTTTTAGAATTAAAAATAACATCTACTAAAAATTTAGAACCTGTTTTTATTGTAGTTGAAGATAGACAGTACAATCATGGTAGTGTAATGTTTAAGCCAGTAGTGGTGTAATGTCCAAATTTTTTATAGAAATATAGCTATAATAAAAAGAAAAAAGGCTATAAATGTAATAACCATGGAAAGATAGTATTTAGAAAATATAATAAAATAAATGTATTAAGTAAAATAACTGTGTTGGTAAAAATTATACTCTGCAACACAGTTATTTTACTAAACAGAAGGAAGGCACTTATCAAATAAAAAAGTAAAAAGTAGAAAATAACCTTAAATAGTATAAATTTTATTTAAATAAAAATCTATAATCAAGGGGGAAAATAAATGCCAGAAAATAACAAGCAACTATTAGAAGAAATCACAGTCTTATTAAATGAAGGAAAAGTAGCAATAGATAAGGCTCAAAATCAAAATTTAATTCTAATTCTTGGTGGTACAGGTTGTGGAAAAAGTACTGCAATTAACTATCTTGCAGGATGTAAAATGATAGAAGTAGAAGATGAAGATACTGGTATATCCTACATTGAATGTTTAGACCCTGTAGCAGAGATTGGTTCAGGAGCTGTTTCACAAACTTTGTATCCAAACATTGTAGATATGAGAAAATCAGTCGAAGGAATGGATGCAAAATTATGTGATACGGCAGGATTTAGTGATAATAGAGGGGTAGCCCATGATATTAGTGCAGCAGTTTCGTTAGGAGAAGTATTTAAAAATTCTGCATCTATATGTGCAGTAGTTGTATTAATACCAGAAGCAGACATATTAGATTCTAGACTTACAAAAGTGCTGGATTTATTCCAACAGTTAAATATGTGTCTTCATAGAGATAATTTTAAGGGAAGTATAACCTTTTTCGTTTCAAAAAGCTTCTTAGGAAGAACAGAAAAACAATTATATAATATTATCAAGAAAAAATATGAACAGTTATGTGAAAATTTAGAAAGTAACATAGATGAAAAAGCATGGTTATTTGAGGAATTGCTAAAAGATAATGGAAAAAATATTCACCTTTGTAAGCCACTTGCGTCTGATGATAGGGAAAGTTTATTAAAACAAGTGCTAGAACTAGATGAAGTTAAAGATAAGACATCGGCATTCCAATATCCAATTAGTGCAGATGCAAGATTAGTTTTAGACACGTTAATAAAAGATATTCAAAGTAGTATCGTATCCAGTTTAGAAGAGTATGTTAAGTCATATACACAAGACTTTATCAAGGTTATTGAAAGAATAACAATGATTCAAGAAATATCAAAATACGATAAAGTCGTAGGAGTATTTAAAAACTGGTTAGAAAGTACAGCAAGTCTTACTATAGACAAATTTATTAATGTACTGTCTAAAGAAAGTGGATTATTCTTGCAAGATACTTGTATGAAATTACAAAATAAGATAAAGGGAAATTTAGATATAATTGATGCTTTAAGTAAATATACAGAAAATGGAACTGGCGAAATTTTATTACCTTCTGTACATATGGAATTTATTATAGAAAAAGTAAGTAAAAAGATAATGGAACAAAACTTTACTATAATAAGAAAGAACCTAGAAGAAGTTTTAGTTTCTTATGAAGTACAAAAACAGATATTTACATTAAAAAATAGAGAAAAATTAATGGAAGTTGCAAATAAAAAGGATTATATATATAGTATAAATGATTTTAAAGAAATTTTGATGAATGTTACAACTATACAGAGTGAAAAATTAGGAGATAGTATAACAAGATTAAATACATATGGAGAAGAAGGAAACGAAATAGTTAGGGAATTTGTAAGTAAATACATTTTAAATCCATTTATAGTAAAAACAATCAATATTAATGATAAGAAGAGTGTTGAAATAAGAGCATTAATTCCAAACTTAGTAATTAGTAGTGTATTGGAATATTTCAAAAATAGAAAAGTAGATGACAATACTTCTACATTTATGTTCTTTGCTAAAGAAACTATTTATATGGATGATAACCTTGGAATGGGATTTGCATCAGAAAAAAATATTATTCTTGCTTGTAATAATCTTGATGTAAGTAGTAATGTAAAGATTAATGTAAGTGGAAAAGATGGAGAAATTTTAGATAATTCTATTTATGGACAAAATGGTAAAGATGGTAGAGATGCAGGTAACATTTACCTATGTGTTAAGAAAGAAATTAGAAATTATCGCTTAACACTAATTGCAAATGGAGGAAATGGCTCTAAAGGAACAGATGGGAAATATGGTGAAACTGGAGCAAATGGAGCAAATGGAGCTGATGCAGGATATACAAGTTATTTCGCTGGACAAATATTTAAAGGATACTTTGCAGAAGGAACAAAAGGTAAAAAAGGTGACAAAGGTGGAGCTGGTGGAAATGCTGGAAGAGGTGGAAATGCTGGTAAGAAAGGTAATATTTACTTCATTGCAGACTCAGAAGAACAAAAAAATAGAATAATTAATCATTGTGATATAACAGTGAGAGATGGAGAAGTAGGTCCAAATGGTAGACCAGGTCTAGGTGGATATGGAGGAAAAGGTGGTCATCATGGATATAATACACTTTCATTCTCTGCAAGTGGTATAGATAAGACTTTATACTATACAGGATATTTTACAAGCTGGGATTATAAGACAGAGAAAGTATTTTATTATCGTGTAGAACTTTATGGTGGAAATTGGAGCGAAGGAAAAACAGGTCCATCAAGAGAATACGCTGAATATGGAGACAGAGGAGAAAATGGAGGATTTAATACTCCAAATACTAAGTCATCAACAGCTGTTTCAAAAGTAGAAGAGAATTTTATTAAAGAAAAATATCAAAGCTATTGTTCTGAAATATAGAAAGGGATGTATATATGGCAGATAAACTTTATAATGGAATCGTAAACCTTTTGGAAGATGGAAGGGACGAACTTAGAAACTACAATTTAAAAGAAAAGTCAATTTTATTATTTTTAGGTGCTTCAGGTGTTGGAAAGAGTACTTGTATCAATTACTTAAAAGGTTGTGAAATGGAAGAAATAACAGATGAAGAAACTGGACAAGTATATATCACTGCAAAAGAGTCAGCTGTTGAAATTGGAAATGGTGTATACTCTAAGACATTATGCCCAGAAGTTGTAGATGTTACAAATAGAGACTTTTCATTATGTGATTGTCCGGGATTTTTTGATAACCGTGGACCAGAGTATATGATTGCAGGTGCAATGCTGGTAAGAGAAACTATCACTACGTCTTCAAAGGTGAAAGGAATGGTAGTTATTTTAGACTATCAATCTCTAATGGATTCTAGACATACATTATTAATAGAAACCGGTAAAAACTTGAAAGATATGCTTGGTGATTATGAAAAGTATAAAGAAAATTTTTTCTTCCTTATCAATAAAATACCTAAGTTACTCATCAATACAGTAACAGAAGAGAAAATAAGGGCTATATTAAAAAAAGTAAAAGAAGACCTAGATAGTCAAGAGAAAGATTATGAAGGTTACAAGGAACTAGTATACCTATTAAATGTAGTATTATCAGATACTGTATCTATTAAACTATGTAATCCTCTGGATAAAAATCCAAAAGGTTTATTAGATGAAATGAAAAATCTCCCTGGAACTTTTGAAAAAACAGATATGGGCTTGATGCTTACAGCTTCTTGTAAAATAGAAATACAAAAAGCTGTTGATATAACATATAAGGAAATAGAAAAGCTTTTAGTTCCTTATATACAAAGTGTCAAAAAAGGTATAGAAGAGTCTATTTCCATCTTACCTTCTATAAAAAATCTAAAAGATAAAGAAGTTCAGTTGAAACAAATTTATGAAAATTTATGTAGTAAAACAAGCAGTATCAAGGAGCTTATGGAATTTGTACAAGAACTTTCATATGGTGATGGATTACAAAAAGTGAATGTATTAGAAGAAATACGCCTTCTTTTAGAGCTAAATAGTTACTGTAGTGAAACTCATATTGTTGGTCTAAGTGAGTTATTAAAATCATTACTGAAGAATACATTAGAAGATACGTTAAGGGGTCTTAGAAACTGGATAGTAGAAGAAGAAAATAAGAAAGAAGAGGCTAAAAGGCTCGAAGATGCAGAATATAGAAGAGAGAAAATTAGAAGTTGTACATATATAAAATCATATGAGAAAGAAAAGATACTTTCTATATATATACCTATACCTAAAGTGAGCTTATCGGATTTAACTGAAATAATATCTGGTTATCAACTTAATATTTTATCTTCTATACATATGTATGGAGAGTGTGAGTTGAAAATTGATTGTAATATGGAGAAAGAAGTTTTTTCAGGTAAAAATATTGTATTGATGGTAGAAAAATTATGTATACCAAAAGGTTCTTATTCAATTAACGTATCTGGTAAAGATGCAGAAAAATTGATTGGAGAAGACACTATTTATAATGTAATGAATGGAAGAAATGGTAATAATGCAGGAACTTCAGGAGATATTTTATTATCTTTTAAAGAGATAGAAAAACAAGGAGAGCTTAAACTCTATACTGATGGTGGATTAGGTGGAAATGGACAGGATGGAAAAATTGGAGAGACAGGAATAACTGGAGAAATTGGAGCAAATGCAAAGATAGGTTCTAAAAAAGAGTCGAAAGAATTTGCTAAGGAAAACAAGACAAAATATTTTGTGGTAAAAGCAGAAAAAGGAAAACCAGGTGGAACTGGAGGTACAGGAGGTAATGGTGGAAATGCAGGTCTTGGAAGCAAATCTGGACAGATTTATCTCCTTGGAAAAGCATCTGTACTAAAAGATGCTATAAGTACAAAAGATGGACATCATGGTATGGCAGGAAAAGGCGGTTCTGGAGGAAAAGGAGGCTCTGGGGGTCTTGGAGGAATTAGAGGAATATATGAAGAGACAATAAGATATATAGGTAT
Organism: Clostridioides sp. LIBA-7602; assembly: GCF_056688945.1. Lineage (NCBI taxonomy): Bacteria > Bacillati > Bacillota > Clostridia > Peptostreptococcales > Peptostreptococcaceae > Clostridioides > Clostridioides sp. LIBA-7602. The sequence goes on from NZ_CP196991.1 coordinate 629,070, forward strand.
CTCTACTCCAATAGATGACAGTGATAGAAACTACTACTATTTTGATTAAAAAATAGCTACGCACACTCGTGACTTTAGTCATGAGTTAGTAGCTAAAATAGTCAGCATATAGGGAAACTTATATGTAGAGATAGGATATAACCTATCCAATACTACTTGAATTGCTGGAAACCCCTAAAGCTAACCAAACTAAAACATAAGGATGAAATAAACCTAAGTGTGAAAGTTACGAAAGTAGAAAAAATTGGTTAGATGGTATAAGGTTAAACCCTAAGTACTTTAAAATGGGCAATCAGCAGGTAAACTCCGAATAGGAGAAACTTCAACGACTATTCCTCTTGAGGGAAGTACACTACAAGCTATCGGTAGTGGAAGTGGGTAGACCTTAACGGATAATGCCGAAGGATAAGATATAGTCTGTGCTTACATGAAAGTGTAAGAAGTTCATAAGAGAACTGCATAGGTAGTAGCGAACTTATGTGAACGACAACCTCAAAAATGATAAAAGTTAAGACTTATGGTTCTTACATATGTTATTTAAAAATAGATATAAAACCTTCGAAATAATTGTTTTAAATAATTACGTTTGTTAATATTATAATGGGTGATGAAAAATAGAAGTTACTCGGATATGTATATTAATAATCATAAAAAACAATTAAAGTGAGGTGATAGTAGTGGAAAAAGCTTATAAGTTTAGAATGTATCCAAATAAAAAACAGCAAGAGTTAATTAACAAAACTTTTGGATGTTGTAGATTTGTATATAATAAGTATCTTGCTAAAAAAATAGAAGTTTATGAAAACAATAAAGAAACTTTTACTTATAAACAGTGCAGTTCTGATTTGACCAATTTAAAAAGAGAATTAGAGTGGCTTAAAGAACCTGACAAATTTTCACTACAAAACACCTTAAAAGATTTAGAAAACGCATATAAAAAATTCTTTAAAGAAAATTCAGGATTTCCTAAATTTAAATCAAAGAAAACTAATAGATTTTCATATAGAACTAACTTTACAAATGGAAACATTATCTACTTTAGTCAATATATAAAATTACCTAAACTTGGTATGGTTAAAGTAAGGGATAAACAAGTACCTCAAGGGAGAATACTTAATGCTACTATATCCAAAGAGCCAAGTGGTAAATATTATGTATCACTATGTTGTACTGATATAGATATTAAAGCTTTTGAAAATACTAATAATCAGATAGGTTTAGATTTAGGAATTAAAGAATTTTGTATCTCAAGTTGTGGAGACTTTATAGAAAATCCTAAGTATCTTAAGAAGTCATTAAACAAACTTGCTAAATTACAAAGAGAATTATCGAGAAAAACAATTGGTAGTTTAAATAGAAATAAAGCAAGATTAAAAGTTGCAAGACTTCAAGAACATATAGCTAATCAAAGGAAGGATTTTCTACAAAAACTATCTACCAAATTAATACGAGAGAATGATATTATTTGCATAGAGGATTTACAAGTAAAGAATATGACTAGAAATCGTAAATTATCTCTTTCTATTTCTGATGTGTCATGGTCAGAATTTATTCGTCAATTAGAATACAAGGCTAATTGGTATGGTAGACAAATTGTAAAGGTAGGTAAATTCTTTGCAAGTTCACAAATATGCAATAAATGTGGGTACAAAAACGAGGAAGTTAAGAATTTAAGTATAAGAGAATGGGTTTGTCCTTGTTGTAATGCAACTCATGATAGAGATATAAATGCAAGTATAAATATACTAAAAGAAGGATTAAGACTAATAACCGTTTAAAATAGATAACGTATGTAAGAACCGTAGGAACTACGGGGATAGCCTGTGGAGAATTTGTAAGACATATTTTAGTATGCGAAATTCTATGAAACAGGAACCCTGTGACTTTAGTCATGGGAGGTTCAGAGATATGTACTGAGTCATGCTTCAATAGAAAATGAAGTAGCAGATGATGGAGTGAAATTAAATGCTCTTTATGAAAAGCATAAGGATTGGACGATTAACAAACGTGAAGATTCAGGTTCAGATGGAGCAGAAGGAAAAGAAGGACATTTTGGAAATGCACTAAAAGAAAAGGAATTATTAAAGCAAGAGTATTCTTTATCAATGGATACATTCTTCTATGAATTCTTTGATAGATTCGGTTTTACTGGAAGTAAGGGATATAGAAATCTTAAACTATTGTGTACAGTAGGAATCTTAGAAGCTGATATTTTAGAACTTTCAAATATTTATGAGATTTTTCATGCTGTTGAGAAAGTAGAGATGCAGTTAAATAAAGAAATACTTCAAAAGTACTTTAAATTTGAGAGTAAAAAGAAAGAGCCAATTTCTATAGATGATATGAATATAAAGAAAGAATTTTATCAAGAGGCAAAAGAAATTTATGAATATCTTATAAATAAATTGATGCAGTCTGATAAAATAGAATCTTTTATAGCAGAAAAACAGAATTTTAGCGAATGGAGTATGATTTTATTTGCACTTGAGCAAAAGACTGCGTTTTATGTGCAAATGATAGAAGAAAATGAAATTGGAGGAAATCGTGTTACAGATATTCGTGCTTTAACAAATTATCTAGATAAGATTTTAAAAGAATTGGAACAAGGACAGAAAGATAAATTAAAAGAAGGATATTTCAACACATATAAAGAAGGTATACTGACTCAAATTGAATCTGGGAATAAACAAATAGAAGTTTTAAGAAATGAACTTGAGAATAAAATGCTTTCTGTTTCTGCAAAAATGAATCTATTAATTCAAGAGATTCTAAAGATGAAAGAAGATGAAAAAGAAGATATAGAGAAACTAAAAGAAAAACAGAAAAAACTTGAGGAACAAATGAAAACACAGTTAATTCTTTCAGGAATACAAAGCGCGTTGAGCTTACTAACAGCATTTAGTGGTATTGGTCAAGCTTGTCTAGGAGCATTTGATAGTGCAAAATCTTTGAATGAAAATCTTTCAGCTAAAGAAGAGGAATACAACTGGACTAACAGGATGGTTGAGTTTTCAGATTTTAAATTAGATTCTGATGGTATTGGTGTTGTTCTTGGAGAACAGTTAAATGACGATAGAAAGATTGTTTTAGACAAAATGACGTATAACTTAGCAGGTATTGATGAAGGAAAAAGAGAGAAGTTTAATCAGATTAAAGATATTATAGTTAAGTCTGTAGATGACGCCAACTATGCAGAAAGAGATAGTGATATCACAGCAGCAAAAAATGGATTAAGTGAAGGCGAGTATGAGGAAATCTACACAAAAATCCAGAAAAAAGAAATAGGTATGTTAGAAGCAAACTATAGTAATAAACAACAAAAAGACAAGCTGGCTGCACTAGAAAAGAGTAAGCAAGCTGTTGAAAGACAACAAAAGACAGCTACTATTAAAAATGTCTTAAGTATTGGTAGTTCTGCTTGTTCTCTTGTCAATACAGCAATTAGTGGTGTTAATAATTGTCTTAATGTAAAGTCTAGTTTTGAAAGTAAAATAGAGGTTGTAAAAGATGCAATTAAGGATAAAGAAAATAATATTAAAAAATTGGATGAGTTAAATACTCAGATGGTAGAGTTTAAAGATAAAACTTTTAAAGAATCTATAGTACCATTTGTAGAAAAATTTGATAGTACAGTTAAAAATCAAGATATATTTGAAAATGAGATAAGTAAATTAAAAATGAAGGATGTTTTAACGGAGTTAATTACAAAATTTTCAAAGTTAAAAATGGAAAACTCAGAGGAGATTTCTGGAATATTCAAGAAAGTGCAGGATATGATGGAAACTCAGATTACCATTACTGATAAGATTGATAAGAAAAAAGATAATCTTGCAATGGGAGAATTGATTTATCAAATGTCGGATAGTGGTAATAAGATGAATGAGTATCAGAAAAAACTTATTCATCAAATTGAATTAAATCAGGTTAGATATTTGTGTCAAGTGGAGGCAGCAGCTTTTCAATTGTGGACATTCCCATTTGGAAGTAATATAGTAAATATCTTAAATAGATGCCATGTAGGGATTACAGAAGACGAAAATGAGGTTGTAAATCAAGCTAAAGAGCAGAATAGACAGATTAAAGATTTTCTAGACCAAGATACTTATCAATGGCAAAAAACAGATAATCATATTCTAAAAGTAGCATTGGCAGGAAGTTTAGGTGGAAAAACTAAAGTAGGATATGAAAATACATATTCTTTATATGCTTGTAGTGAAGAAGAAGTGAAAAAGCTTTTGACTGGAGAGGAAATTAACTTTGAGATTCCAGTAAATCAACACTTTGATGCTATGAAATATGTAACTATTTATGCTAATATCCCTAATCTTAGACGAAATATTTTAGATGATAGCTCAAAAGTAAATGTACATATGCGTTTATACGATAGCGGATATTTTTCACTATATGATGATAGAAATGATGTCTATTATCAATATGTATTTCCACAAAACTATATTGATATTACACATGGTCTTGATGTTAAATACAATGATTCAGATTCAATAAACTCAATATGGTCTTCAGTAGAAGATAAAGGAATAGAAAAATTCAAGAATTCTGGTCTAAACTCTGGTAGAAGCCCATATTCTATGGCAAAGGTTTCTTTGAAGACACGTTTTAATAAGAAACTTTCTTATGACTTATTGACGAAGGAACAGAAGAAGAAACTAGAATCATATTTTGATAAATCTAGTAAATACGCATGGGACGAGAGTATGGATATATTGAAGAGTCTAGGATATGTTGATTTGAAAGGTGTTTTGGCAAAGAATTGGTCTGAAATCAAAAAAGATATAGATAATGATGGAGAGATTATGAAGCATTTTTCAATATTACAGGTTGATTTATTGGAGAGAATTATTTATGAACAGACTAGCATATTGAAAGAAAATATACCTAACTTGACAATTGAATTTGTAGGATGTGGTATTTATGTAGAGTCTGAATTTAATTATCTAAAACAAAATGATTTAAAATGCTATGAACAAAGATTAGTTGAAAATATAATTGAAGGATAAGTTTTAAAGAAATTTATAAAAGGGGAAGTATATAAAGGAGTTGAACTTGAAATTTGATTGTAAAAAATCAATTTTGAGACAACTCCTTCTTTTTAAATATGAACTATAAATCTTTTATATGTACATGTGTTTTATAAGGATGTTTTATATAATTAGGATTAATTGTAGCTATAAGTATTAGAGTCTTCTAATAAATTTGTCATACTGTTTAAACTTATTCCAACAGTAGAGGCGTTGTGTAAAAAGGCAGATGTACTTGGTCTAATAAATCCACCTACACCAAGTAAAATCAGACCTAAATTAAAGCTAATAATAAACTTAGAACTTAAATCGATTCTCTTCATAAGCTTATTACTAATATGTTTTAAAACGATTAAGTTATTCAAATTATCTGCTGATATAGTAATATCTGAAATCTCTCTTGCTATTTCAGCACCTTCACTCATTGCAATTCCGACATCTGATTCTGAAATAGCAGGGGAATCGTTGATTCCATCTCCAATCATAATTACTTTGCGACCATTTAGTTTTTCATTTTTAACAAAGTTGGCTTTATCTTCTGGCAAGACTTCTGAATAATATTCATCAACACCAATTTTACTTGCTATAGATTTAGCTGTTTTTTCACTATCTCCAGTCATCATCACAATCTTTTTGATTCCGTATTCTCTTAAATTTGAAATTACATATTTTGCTTCTTCTCTCAAAGGGTCATTGATGCAAATAACTGCTGATAATTTACCCGATATTGCCATAAATAAGTGTGAATATTCATCTGATAGATTATTGTATTTATCCTCTTCGCCATCTGGAATAGTACATTTTTCATCTTCAAATACAAAATGTTTGCTACCTATTATAACTTTTTTATTATCAACTTTTGTTGAAATACCATGTGCAATAATGTATTCTACCTCTGTATGCATTTCTTTGTGACTAAGCCCTTGCTTTTCAGCTTCATAGACTACTGCATTTGCTATAGAGTGTGGGAAGTGTTCTTCTAAGCAAGCTGCAAGTCTTAACATATCCTTCTTATTATAATCTTGGAATGTAATTATATCTGAAACAGTTGGTTGAGCTTTTGTTAGTGTACCCGTCTTATCAAATACAATAGTATCTGCATAGGCAACACCTTCAAGGAATTTTCCACCTTTTACAGTAATATTGTGATTGTTACATTCTCTCATGGCTGATAGCACAGAAATAGGGATGGAAAGTTTTAATGCACATGAGAAATCGACCATCAATATAGAGAGTGCTTTTATTGGGTTTCTAGTAATTGCATAGGTTAATATGCTTCCTAAAAAACTGTATGGAACTAATGTATCTGCCAGATGTTCAAATTTACTCTCTACAGAAGATTTTAACTTCTCAGAATCCTCAATCATGGTTACTATTTTTTGAAATCTAGTAGTACCAGCTTTTTCTTTGACACACATAACAATATTTCCTTGTTCTATTACAGTTCCAGCATATATGTAGGAACCTTCTCTTTTATTGATTGCAAGAGATTCACCTGTAAGTGACGCTTGATTAACCATTGCTTCTCCTGACACTATAACTCCGTCTAATGGAATCATGTTTCCCATATTTACACTGACTAAGTCATCTTCCTTTATTTCTGAAATTGGAACTAGTATTTCAGTATCATCTTTTTTTAACCATACTTTTTCAATGTTTAATGACATACTTTGAGCCAAATCGTCTATAGATTTTTTTCTAGTCCATTCTTCTAGTAATTCACCTATACCAAGAAGAAACATGACTGACCCAGCTGTATTGACATCTTTTCTAAAAATAGAAATACCTATAGCAGTGGCATCTAAAACAGAAATTTCTATTTTTTTATTTAGTAGAGAAGAGATACCTTTTTTAAAATATTTTATAGAGTGAAATCCTATTAAGAAAAATCTTAAGGACTTTGGAAAAAATATTTTAGATACACTTTTAACTAGTAGTTTGTTTACTAATTTATCTCTATAGTAATTATTTAATTCTCTGCTAGTATGTTCAGGGACTAGGCTTTCTATTTCGCTATTATTAAAACTAAACTTGGTGATTTCTCTTATTATGTATTCTCTTTCTCCAGTGTAATAAACAACTGCGTCACCAGTTCTATCGTAAACCTTTGCTTTAGTAACACCATTTATAGAAGTTAAATAATATAAGAGAGTATCTGATTGCTTATTATTTAATTTACCAAGTTGTAAATCAAAACGTATACGACCTCTTATTTCGTGCTTTATATAAAAATTCAATTTACTTCCTCCTGATATTATTAATCATAATACTTGGCACTATTAACTATGATGCTTGATATTATTAATTGTAATACTTGGTATAATTAATTATAATATTTGATATTATTGATTATAATACTTGGAACTATTAACTATGATACCTAATATTTTTATTAATCATAATACTTGGTATAATCAACTATGATATCTAATATTTTTATTAATCATAATACTTGGTATAATCAACTATGATATCTAATATTTTTATTAATCATAATACTTGGTGTAATCAACTATAGTACTTTATATTATTGATTATAATATTTGGTATAATTAACTACAGTACTTTATATTATTAGTTATAATACTTGGTATAATCAACTATAGTACCTTATATTATTAATCATAATATTTGATATAATTAACTACAGTACTTTATATTATTAATTATAATACTTGGTATAATCAACTATAGTACTTTATATTATTAATTATAATACTTGGTATAATCAACTATAGTACCTTATATTATTAATTATAATAATCGTTAAATTTATTCTGCTGTGCAAGTACTATTTTTATCTTCAGTTTCATTTTCCTTGATTTCTTCACATTTAACGCTATTAGAATTAGTATCTTCTTCTACAGTTTTTACGGCATCAGTCTTAGGAGCTTCTTGCTCGCATTTAGAAACCTCTTGTACAGAGTTTGCCTTAGATGTCGATAATTCTTCCTGTTCGTTGATTTCTTTTGCTTCAGCTAAAATATCTTCTACATTTTCTTGAATTTTAGTAGTTGTTTCAAGTACAGAATCTTTAACCTTTAATGCTCCTGCTGTTGCACGAGTACAAGTTTTTTTTGCACAGTCACTTGAAAGTATCTTAACGCCTAAAGTACCAAAAAGTACTCCTCCTAAAAATATCCCTGTTTTTTTCATTTTTAAAATATTCATTTTACCTTATCCTTTCGTTTAATTAGATTTTATTTTATTTGTGTGTAGAGTAATAAATGCTAGAAGTAGAGTATGTTTTACAAAAACTATTTATAGAGTGTAGAAGCTTTACTTGAGCTATGTCAGTAAATTTATAATTTTACAAAAGTAGTTTGGAAAGTTGCAGTAACTCTTAGCTAACTGGTACAATTTTTCTATATTTATTTTATATTTTAGAAAATTCTTGATATTAATTTCAAAAATTTAAAACTTAATAATAATTATTATTAATAGATTTGCAAAATCATATGACATTTATTACCATTTATGAAATTAAGTATAGCACGAGCGAGTGGTATTTTCAACAGCAAATGATAATTTATATCAATTATTTTAGTTGATTTATGAAAGAGTAGAGTAGGTGTATTTAATATTATGAGATTAAGAAGTTTTCTAGAGTGGAATTTTATGCTTAATAAGGATTATCTAAAAATGGAGGTAGAATTCTCTTTTATTGGCGAAATGATAAAAATATATTTGATTTCATACAAAAGGGAGCGTCTCATGAACTAAAAGGTTCCTTTTGAGACACTCCCTTATTATATTTATTTTATTATATCCATTTTATTGATGGATGAGGAACGGTTCTGCCTTCCTTAGTTACAGATGTTGTAGGGAAGCCAATCGCACAGGCATCAAATCCATATTCTCCTGTTGGTAATCCTAAAATATCGCAAAAATCTTTATTATTACTCAATCTTCCTATTACACTAACAAGTTCAAAACCTAATCCTAAAGCAGTTGATTTAAGCCACATATTCTGCATAACATGAGATAATGACTTTTGTTCTATGGCTGGTATTCCACGACGTTCTGCTACAATAATAAGATAAGGTGATGTCCCTATACCGAGAACACCTTTTTTAACTTGCATCTTTAAGGAAGCAATGAAGGATTGCAGAGTAATGTTGTTCTCAGCCTCCTTCTCAAGGCTTGATATTTGAGTTTTGATAACATCAACAAGAATAGTTTTTATTTTATCCATTTGTAAACTGTTATTTGAAATAACAAAGAAATGTCTGAAATCTGTCTGTTTTGCTACTGCAAGTATTGCATAAGGTGCAAGTCTTCCAGTTTCAATTATTTCTTCAACCAGTTCTTTTGAGGGTGCTTCTTTTGTAAAACTTCTTACAGATCTTCGCGTTCTTAACAGCATATCTAAAACTTCATTAACATTGTTTTTATCTAAATTGTTCATTTTTATCCTCCATTAATCAATTCATCTACCCAAATTATTAAATTTATATTTATTGCGCAATTTCATCTATATTTAATTTTTTATCTTCATTAATATTATTTTTAGGATATCCTAAAATGTATCCATTAAAGGCAAACTTTCCGCTCATGTTAAACATCTACTTCAAATTAATTTGCTTTTTTTATGAACACATTGTTGATTAATAATCTATATGTATATTATAATATTTATAATGCTTTATGCAATAAACAATAATATTTAAACTGTTAAGTAATGGACATTTACTAGAGAATTGTTAATTAAAGTTAAAAAATTTATATAGAATGAGGAAATAAGTCATGAAAAAAACATCTATTGATAGAAGAAAAATACGTACTAAAAAGATGATTAGGTCTGCTTTAGCAGAGTTAATAGACGAGAAAGGATTTAACAATATATCGGTTACTGACTTAACTCAGAGGGCAGATATAAATAGAGGAACTTTCTATTTGCACGATGTTGACAAGTATGACTTGTTAGAGAAGATTGAAAATGAAATCATACAGGAAATTGAAGAAGAGACTAAACATCTTGATTCAGTCAACATGATGAATCTAGATACCTCGAATGAGCCTCTTCCATTTATGGTAAAGCTTTTTGAATATTTTAGAGAAAATTCAGTAATTATTAAAGCGATTTTAGGTCCAAAGGGTGACCCTACTTTTGAAAGAAAAATAAAAAGATTTATTGGAAGTAATTTGTTTGAGAAACAAAAGATTAAAAATTTTAATATAGATGAGGCAGTAATTTCAGAAGAATATTTTATACAATATATACTTTCAGCAGACTTAGGTGTAATTCAACACTGGCTTGAAAAAAACATGAAAGAATCTCCTGAGGAAATGGCACTGATACTTGCTAGAATGTCGTTATTTGGTCCGTTAAGGGCAGTAGGTATTCGTAAAGATGTATAATAAATTTTAGATATTAAGTAAGTACACAAGGAGTTGATAAAATGGGTTTGTCTAGACTGTAATACAGAGTATGATAGAGACATAAATGCTAGTTATTACACTAAAAGAAGGATTAAGATTAGTGGGTATGGAACAGCCCGTAGAGCATATGAATTATTAGTGCAAAAATAATATCGAACAGGAATCTCCACCTTCAAATGTTACCAAAGGGAGTTAAGGTGAAGTGGTTCAACTCGTTGTTTGTACATTTATAGCTAGAAGTATGAGATAAATATATTAAACAATAAAATATAATTTATCAAGGATAAATTTTTATTTTTTTATGCTATTGTAGACATCTGGAATATATAGAGTTATGTATAATACAGCAAATAAAGTTGTCAGTAGAAAATCAAGGTCTAAAAGTAAACTGATTTCTATATCTATAAATAGACCTATTGTAAATTCTATAAATTTATTGAGTTTCAATTAAATCACCATCCTTTTATTTTTTACCTTCAATCTAGTCAAAAAAATATGTGTCCATAAAAATATAAAGAATAATTTGTAAATTTAGCATAAAGTTGTAGTTTGTAGGGTGACTCTAAAATCATATTCTAGCTTTATAATTTTATCATAAAAAAGTAGTTTATACTATGATTTTAACATTTATTATTTATCAAAAAAGTATTGTAATTTACATGTATGGCATCAAAATATAATTTATTACATAAGCTGTAAAATTATATATCATATGTAAAAAAATATTGTATTTAATATCTCTAGTTTCAATATAAATATATACCATTGATGCTGAAATAACTATTCTTGGAAGAATTGATATTAACAGTGATAGAGGTATATTAAATATAGGAAAACCACAACTAGAATAGTGCATAGTTAAAAAAAGTATAATATTGGCTACAACTGCAATGTTTTTTACAATAGGATTTTTCATATCTAGCAAGCTAGAGGCAATATTAAAAAATAGACCTCTAAATATTAATTCTTCTAAAAATGGAACATATGTAAAAGCAGCTATAAAAGTAATCATTCCAGAATTTGAATCAGAGCCATATCCCTCTGTTAATTTAGAAATAAAGATTGATGTTCCTATGGCAAATATTATTGATACCATTAGTAGTGATAATATAGTTGATATATGTTTTTTGTCATATTTGTTATATTTAAAGAAGCTTTTTAAAGAAAGTTTTTTATAAGTATTTTCTACTATGCTTTCATTATACATTTTAGCTAAGATTACTACTATTATAAAAGAAATTATAAAAGTTGAGATAGTTTTAATCATCTGATTTTGTATTGCACTGTTAATTGATTGAAAAGCTGAAGTAATAAAATACACAAAAGCTATGAGTAAAGATATTAATATCGCTATACAAAAGTTTATAAAATATTTTTTTACGTATGAAAGGTTCATAAATCCTCCTAAAAAAGTAATCATTTTAAGATTAATTTTAAAATGATTAACATTAAAATAAATAGTTATAGTATTAAAATAAATAGCTGTAGTATTAAAATAGTTGGCTATAGTGAAAAAATGATTAATTTTAAGATGAATAGCTATCATAAAATTATTGATGTGTGAAAAATTTTACCTATGATATAATGATATATTTAAATATCATGTATGTCTACATTAATATGAATAATCCCATTTTTTAGAGAGTAGTACATTTTTAGAAATTAGGTGATTTTTTTGTATTTAAAGATTCTGTTTTTTCTTTTATGGATATGAAAAGAGCCATTAATATTGATAGATTAATGGCTTATATTAAAATATTAAATTTGAATTTGTCTGAGTTACATTATATTTATTAGTTGTAGATTTTTTGTTTTGTCTATGTACTCAAATACCAAGTATACCCATACCTATCAAGTACTTCAGCAGCACCATCATTTTCATCTGGTGGTGGGTGAGGTAAAAAGTTTTGTACAAGTATACCACCCTCGGCAAGTTTTACAGATATTTCTTCAATTACTTCTCGAGATGGCAACACAACACAAATTGCCATGCCAGAAATTACAACAGGTTCTTCTGTGTCTGCACCCATTATACAACCATCATATTTTGTGAAAGTGACACTTGCATGCATAACAGGGTTGTTTGGGTTGTTGTTTAGTCTTGCAAATCGAGTTTTTCCACCTCCAAAAGCCTCAGCATAAAAGTTAAAAGCTTCTTCACAAGTATTATTAAATGTTAAATATGGAGTTAATATGGTTAACATCTCCTTCCCTTAGTACAAAATGTAAATAATTTATAGTTACAATTACTCTACAAATTAAGAATAACTAACATTAGTATATCAGAAATACTGATAACAAAGAAGAGAGTGTATGTTATTTTCCATATTAATGACTCATATTTTTCAGATAAATTGAAATTTATATTACTGAAAAAGAAAGTCTTGAATATTTGCAAAACCTTGATTATCGCAATAATAAACAGCTTGACTTGATTTATCATAAACTATTGAAGATTCTGCTATCCATTCGCCTTCACTTTATTTGATTGCTTCCAGTATCTCAAAGACTTTTTCTACAATCATACTAACTGATTCCGATAAAAGTTTATTTACTGTGCTATACATCTTGGAAGAAGTTCTTGTTCTGCCTTTCGTACTGTCAACAAGAGAAACGTCTGTCATAATTTGAAATTCACCTTGCTTAAGAGGAGAATAGACTAGTAGTATAAACAATGGGGAAGTTTGTAGACTTATAATGAGTAGTAAGAAGATATGAGGATATACTCTTATACAAATTGAATCGAAAAGTAGATAATGGTAAAATAAACTTAGAAAAAGCAATAATGCAGTTTATAAAAATGGAGGGATTATAATGGATATTCAAAAATGTGAAAAAGCTTCCTTTACTGTTATTGGGAAGGAAGGTTCTACTGCCGATGGTAAGGGATTTATCCAGCGACTTTGGGAAGATGCCAATTCCCATTTTAATGAAGTAGCTCATCTAGCCAAAAAGGATGATGATGGGAATATTTTAGGAGTATGGGGTGCAATGTCTGATTTTTCTCATTCGTTCAACCCATGGGAAAATGGATTTTCACAGGGTTTGTACCTTGCTGGAGTAGAATGTCTGGATGATGCAGAGCCACCGATTGGTTGGACAAAGTGGATTGTACCAAGCTATGAATATATCTATGTAGAAAATGAGGGTAATAATACTTTCCAAAATGTCATTTTGTATCTACATGAAAACAATATTACTCTTGCTGGCTCGGTACATGATTTTAATTGTCCTGTAACTGGCAAAGGATATATGTTTTTTCCGATACGCAGATTATAAGTAGACTTATATATGAAAGTAATGAGTGCTTTCGTTTACTTTGATTCGGTAAAACATTCATTTTATGCAGATTTGTAGATTTTTATACGAACAGTAATCCGAGCTTATAATCCGCTCTTTCACGGTTATCTGAATAAAAATATAATATAACTATAAAAAATAGTATTGGGTCCAAATTCTTTTTCGGCTTTATTATGGGTGTGACAATGCTGGTAACACTGATGAATAGGGCTTTTAAAATTTTCCCAGCTTGTATTTTTGAGGCGTTTGCAAGGTATGAACTATCCAGAATCCCGCCCAATTCCCGCCCAGATTTTATAAAGACTTAAAATACGATATAAGGATATGCAGGATAACTTGACAGATCCAACGTTTGAATTTAGAGTAAAAGAAAGAAGAGTGTTCGCCTTTGGCGGGTAAGACGAAGAAGAGGGTAGGTGAATAGAATGTTAGAACTAAGACTGCTAAACGATGGTGATATATCGTTAGTTGAAAATTGGCTGAATAGGGGACATGTGAAAAGGTGGTATGAAATACCGCATCTGGGTGTTTCAATTCGTGATTGGATATATGAACTGAAAGAGCGCAATGGAGAATTTCAATGGTTAACACATCTCATCGTACTGTCTCAAGGGTGCCCAATTGGGTTATGCCAATACTATAAATGTGAAGATAGTAAAGATGAGGATTTTGGAACAATGCCCATATCGGGTTCATACGGAATTGACTACCTGATAGGAGAAGAAGAGTATCTTAGAAAAGGTTTGGGTAAGGAAATGGTGACACTACTTGTGCGTAAAGTGTTTTCATTTCCAGATGCCAGAAGAATTACTGCTGACATTGACAGAGAGAATAAGGCATCAGAAAAAACGCTATTATCATGCGGCTTCGTATTATTAGACACTGAAAGTAGCCGTTATATTCTGTATAACAAATAGGCTGATTAAAAACTTGAAAATATGAACGCTTTATTGGAAAAAGGCACATATCTCATTTGCTGTTTTCAATAGTGGCAAGCAGGGTACAAAGGTACACACCGTTGCGCGTTTTCCTATTTTCCGCTTTGCGAAACTGTTCAAACTGCTTGCTGGGGAGTCCCCCAATCTCCCCAGCAAGGGCTGCCCCTGCTGCCCTGCGAATGCTCCACAAGTGGAGTGGCTACGTGCCCTTGCGGGCGCTGATATATTGCGGACAGTTGGACACTTGAAAATGGAGCATAAGAGGGCGTTTTTGTGCTCAAAATGATAAAGTGAATGGTAATATACAAAACATCTCAAAAATAAGCTTTTAACGTTCCGTAGCCACATGATTTATCGGCTGGAGAGTAAGACAAAAATCCCGCCCAATTCCCGCCCAACTTTACAAAACTATGCAGTGGGCACTTATGAGATAAAACATAGGTGATAAGCAAGAACGCCCATTTCATGCGGCTTTACAGCGTCTCATACAAGCAGTTATGCAGGTCTGTAAGGCGGATTTTCACGATTGTCTGAATAAAAAATAGCGTTTATTTTAGTATGTTATAGTTTTTAATATCGCTAGGAATGAGTATGAATATGGGTGTTCTTGTAATATTAGAAAACGGATAAAGTAATAAAGTAGTGCCAAATTAGCGACCGAATAAAATAACAGCTTGTGAGAAGCATTAAAGTGATATATTTTCATTTTACAAAACTGTATTAAAATCGTAGAATGAAACAAGTGTCAAGTGGTTAATGAATATTTGGCAAATACAGCTAATTAGTTTAGGGGGTATTCAATGGAAATTAAAATTGTAAATGAGGATAAAAAACAGTTTATTGATTTACTTTTGCTTGCTGATGAGCAAGAATCTATGATAGACAAATATCTTGAACGTGGAGAGCTGTTTACCTTGTATGATAATGAGTTGAAAAGCATATGTGTGGTCACAAGTGAAGGCTCTGATACGTGCGAGCTTAAAAATATAGCAACATACGAAAAGTGGCACGGTATGGGATATGGCAGTAAGCTTATTCAATATATTTCAGTATTTTACAAAGATAAATATAAAGAAATGCTTGTCGGAACGGGCGATATTCCTTCAATTATACAGTTTTATGAAAAAAATGGTTTTTACCTTTCTCATAGGATTGATAACTTTTTTATAGACAATTACGACCACCCTATATTTGAAAATGGGGTACAGCTTGTGGATATGGTTTACTTAAAAAAAGAGTTATAATTATGTTAATCTTATTGGTATAAGGAGCTGATACGAATACGGGTAATTCAATAGTAGCAAGCAGTACATGAGTATACACACTTGTGTATTTTGCTTGTTGAAGATATGCACCAAAAGTATATGAATACTACTTGAAGGGGAGGTTATGCTCCTAGATATTAGGTATTCATATTTGCAACATTAAAAGAATAGCTTGTGTTGCTTAAATGGCACTAATCCTACAACAATAACCTATGAGAAGTTATGAGACAAAAAAATTGAATTATCTAAAAAGCCTTATGCAATGCCGATTTGAGGAATGACTTATGATAAGTTATGTAACTATTTTATGGTAAGATACAGAGAGTTTACTATAAAAAATAAAATCGTCATAAAAAGTGTAGTATATCTATAAAAAGATGTTTAGATAATTAGATTTCAATGTTTTAGTTATGATAAGACTTATTATTTTACTGTAAAAAAATCAAATATAGATATACTAGTAGACAATATTACTAAAGTTTTTTATACTCCAAGTTTATAAACTAGAGGGAATAGATGGAATTGTGATATATCTGAAAGAAACCCTAAAATTAACTTTGCTTAGGTGGAGTTTTTTTTGCTCTTATATACTGAATAATGTCGAGTAAGTCTGCATATTCTAAAATACGATATTTAATCCAACCACCATTATTGCCACAAGGATAACGATTGACCCAGAGTTCTTTAGCTTTTGGTGTTAAGGCAACTAGCATTTTTTCCACTGCTGGAACTTGCTTGTCACCTATCTGAATCATAACAGTAAAGGCACCTTTTTCAAAGAATGCATAACATAGATGAAAAGATTTATGACTATATTTGTAGCCCCAACCATAATTGTTTCCAAAAGGAAATCGAAGTTCTTTTGATAAACTGTATTGAGTTTCAAGATAAGTTTCTAACTTGCATAGGCGTGTATACCCATCTTTACCTATGTATTCGATTATTTGAGATAAGCAAGGTTTATTATTTTTTTCAAGCATACGTTCATACATTAGATTTCACTCCTTAAACATATAATTTGTAATTAAAACTATTATCTTCTTAGACATATAATTCGTAATTAAAATTAGTATCTCCTTAGACATATAATTCGCAATTAAAACTATTATCTTCTTAGACATATAATTCGTAATTAAAATTAGTATCTCCTTAGACATATAATTCGCAATTAAAACTAGTATCTCCTTAGATATATAATTCGCAATCAAAACTATTATCTCCTTAGACACATAATTCGTAATCGAAACCAGTATCTCCTTAGACATATAATTTGCAATTAAAACTAATATCTTCTTAAATATATAATTTGTAATCAAAACTAGTATCTTTCATGATAATATTTATAGTATAAATTTAAGTCCTTGTTAAGCTTATAAGTAAGCCAAGGGCTATTTTTATATATATTTTCATAAAATATCTTATTTTTACTTTTAGTATAGCAAAGTAATTATGACAACAGTTTGTCATGTTTTGTAAGTCTTATACATGTAGTATGTATAAAATACAAAGTAGTTAATGTTAGCAGTTAATATTAATGGACAGAAAAGACGGAAAAAATATGATATTTATCTATGTTGGAAAATAATGTAAAATAGTGATAAAATATAGTTTATAATATAAAAGGAAAATTATATTATAATTATATGTATTTTATTGGAGCTGTGTATTTAAATACTGTAGAATTTATGTTAATTATTGCTAAAAATGCATAATACTACGTTGTAAGGTTTTATAAACTTCTAATTGAAAGGGGAGAATCCAAATGGATAAAAGATACTTAAAATCCAATGTGTTTGAAGCTTTTCAAGATAGACTTTCTTATATTTTCAGTGAATTTGATTATATCTATGTATCTTTTAGTGGAGGAAAAGATAGTGGCTTATTATTGAATTTAATTTTGGATTATAAGAGAAAGCATAATATAAGTTCCAAAATTGGAGTATTTCATCAAGATTTTGAGGCTCAATACAGTATGACAACTGAATATGTTGAAAAAACGTTTGACGAGAATATTGAAGATATTGAACCATATTGGGTATGTCTACCAATGGCTACAAGAACAGCTGTAGGAAATTATGAAATGTTTTGGTATCCGTGGGATGATGAGAAAGAAGAGCTATGGGTAAGAAAAATGCCAGTCAAAGAATACATAATAAATCAAGAAAATAACCCATTTGTCCATTATAAGTATAAGATGAGGCAAGAAAGTTTAGCAAAACAATTTGGCAGGTGGATGAGAGATAAGCAGAAAGGTGCAAAAGTTGTTTGTTTATTAGGAACAAGAGCGTCAGAATCTTTACAACGCTATTGTGCTATTGTAAATAAACAACATGGATATAAAGGAAAATGCTGGATAACTAAGGAATTTAAAAATGTCTGGACAGCATCTCCTATATATGATTGGGAGTTAGAAGATGTTTGGCTAGCTCACTATAAGTTCAACTATGATTACAATAAAATTTATGATTTGTTCTATAAAGCTGGAGTAGCTCCAAGAAAAATGAGAGTAGCATCTCCTTTTAATGATTCAGCGAAAGATAGCCTAAATTTATACAGGGTATTAGACCCAGATGTATGGATGAAATTGGTTGCTAGAGTGCAAGGAGTTAATTTTACTTCTATTTATGGAAAAACAAAAGCCATGGGGTATCGTAGTATTGCGTTGCCAGATGGACATACTTGGAAAAGTTTTACTCAATTTTTACTAGATACCTTACCTGAAAATATAAGAAATAGTTATATTAAGAAATTTACAACATCTATTGATTTTTGGCACAATAAAGGAGGAGGTTTGCCAAAAGTCGTTATACATGAATTGATAATGAAAGGATATGAAATAGAATTAAATGGAGTTTCAAATTATACAAAAGACCAAAAAATTAGAGTTAAATTTTTAGGTGATATACCTGATGATACAGATGATATTAAGTTTACTAAAGATATACCAAGTTGGAAAAGAATGTGTTATTGTATTTTAAAAAATGACCATATGTGTAAGTTTATGGGATTTAGCCCAACAAAAGAACAAAGAATTAGGACAGAGTATATTAAGAAAAAATATGAAAAAATTCATGAGATAGGAGTTAAGATGCTATGAAATATAAAAGTCCTGTATATGGAATCATCTCAGTACCAATTGAAAAGATAGAATCTAACGACTATAATCCCAACACCGTAGCCCCACCAGAAATGAAGTTGCTATATAAAAGTATTAAAGAGGATGGGTATACAATGCCAATTGTTTGTTATTATAATCAGGAAAAAGACAAGTATATTATTGTAGATGGTTTTCATCGCTATAGGATAATGCTTGAAAATAAGGATATATATGATAGAGAAAATGGACTTCTTCCTGTTTCAATAATTGATAAGTCTCTTGATGAGAGAATGGCAAGTACTATTCGACATAATCGTGCAAGGGGCTCACATAATGTGGATTTAATGAGTACTATTATAACTGAACTTTGTGAAATTGGAAAATCTGATGAATGGATATCAAAGCATCTAGGCATGGAGATTGATGAAATTCTTAGATTGAAGCAAATAACTGGATTAGCTTATTTGTTTAAGGATAAAGATTTTAGTAATTCGTGGATTCCATCTGATTTTGATTCTAGAGAAGAAAATTAAAAATACATATTAAAAATGAAGAGTTTTAACTATATATAAATACAGAGAAAGAGGCTGTCTCAAAATAGAGATAAGTCTCTTTTTTCATTGTTGCAATGATTAAAATATATTTGATTTCATACAAAAAAGGGTGCCTTATGAACTAAAAAGTTCATTTTGAGACCCTACTTTTTTATGTGTAGAAGTGTTAAAAAAATATTAAAATAGAAGTTTTAAGACTGTATATGATTAAAATAAAATTATAAAATTATAATTATTTTATAATTAATTTATGAAAAAGTGAAAATGGTATTAAAATGTATGTTTATATTGTTTTTAGGAATAAATAATCACATTTTGCTGACGAAATAATATTATATAGTAAATAGTAATTATATTGTAAAGAAGATATAAATTCTATATTAATTATTTTAAATAGATACTTATAAAAGATTAGTTAATTAGGTGAATTTTTAAAAATAAAATAAGAACAAAAAGATACCTATTTATTTTTATTAAAGGTCTATTAAAACTACTGATTATAATATAGCACAAGTATAGAATTATTAAAAATAATACTATTTTAAAATTTAAAAAATTAAGGAGGATAATTAGTGGAATATTTAAAAGATGATAGAGAAGATTATTGTTGTGAATTTGCTAGACCATATATCAATCGTCAAATTTATGATAAGACATACAATCCAGAAACAGCATTAAGAAGAGGTACTTTATTTCCTGAATTAGATTTGATAGAGTCAAATAACTATAATGATTGGCTATATGAAAATCCTAAAAATAGAGTTAGAGCTAAAAAAGGGGGTAAAATGTACTAATGCCATTAAATAGAAGAGAACTTTTAGAGAGAATTTCAGAATATCAATTTGCTTGTATAGAATTAAATTTATATTTGGATAACAATCCGAGAGATGAGGAAGCTCTTGATTCATACAGTAGATACTGCGATAAATTTACACAAGCTGTATGTGATTATGAGTCTAGATATGGAGCATTAACTAATTTTGGGTATGAATCAAGTGAATATCCTTGGTCATGGATATCTGAACCTTGGCCATGGGATAAGTCATTTTATAAATAAAATTATACAGTATTAAAATTAGATTTATTATTAAATATATTAAGGAGGAGTAATATAATATGTGGATTTATCAAAAAACACTGGAACATCCAGTTAACATAAGACAAGCAGACCCTAGAATGGCAAAATATATAATGACTCAGTTGGGAGGCCCTAATGGTGAGCTAGCTGCTGCAACTAGATATCTTCAGCAAAGATATACTATGCCAACTGGAAAATCTCGTGCACTTTTAACTGATATAGGAACAGAAGAAATGGCTCATGTTGAAATAATTTCTTCAATGTTATATCAATTAATAAGTAGTTGTACTCCAGAAGAACTTAAGGCTGCTGGACTTGGAACTAATTACGCTACTTTTGGACATGGTCTTCAACCAGTAGATTCTAACGGAGTAAACTTTACTACAAGCTATATCAATGTCTTTGGCGATGCAGTAACTGATTTACATGAGGATATGGCTGCTGAACAAAAAGCATTGGCTACGTACTATCAATTAATAAATTTAACTGATGACCCTGATTTAAAAGATATATTGAGATTTTTAGGTCAAAGGGAAGTAGTACATTATCAAAGATTTGGTGAAGCACTAATGGATGTTTACGAATTTACAGAGTGTAAGCATCAGTTTTAATAAAATAGAAACAGTAAAAATTAGAGATAAAGGCTTGAATTGATTGCCTTTATCTCTAATTTTTTATTATTTAAATATACTAAAAGAAAGGTTAGGGCTAATAAGACTTTAAAATAAATAACTTATGTGAGAACTGTAGGAACTACGGGGATAGCCTGTGGAGAGTTGGTGAGACATATTTTAGTATGTAAAATTCTATGAAGCAGGAACCCTGTACTTTAGTCATGGGAGGTTCAGGGTGGAATTGAGAGAGAAGTGAAATGTACTATTTCTAATTCATTAGGATTTGGGGGTCATAATGCTACCATTTGTATAAAGAAGTTTGAAGAATAGTAGTAAGAAGAAGTGAAGTTAAAATAAAAGATTGAAGAGTTAGAGTAAAAAAGGTCAAAATTAAAATAAAAGAAGCAAAATTAAAACGAAAGAAGAAAGAGTTAAGACAAAAAAGAAAGCGTTAAAGCAAAAAAAGAAAGAATTAAAACAAAAAAAGAAAGAGTTAAGACAAAAAAAGAAAGAGTTAAGACAAAAAAAGAAAGAATTAAAACAAAAAAGAAAGTATTAAGACAAAAAAGAACATAAATTATAGCTGACAGATGTAAGTCTTATATCATTCTTTCCTTTATTTTTCCAAAAATGTATTGTATTATTTATTCAGTAGTAAATACAATGAAATCATATATCAATAATCATTTAGTGTTTGCATTATAGTATCATTAGTTATATTTATTAAATATAATGAGTAAGTAATAAAGTAATCTATATTTAGTAAATTAAAAGCTATATTTGCTGATATTGTACAGAATTATTGGGAGAAGGAGGAAGAGCATGAAAAAGGATACATCTCATGTTATCAAACGGGCAGAGAACTTTCAGGTAATTTTAATTGGAGAAGGACTGATGGTTGGTGCTGTGGCTGGTTTGATTGTACTTTTATATAGGATACTTTTGGGGCAGGCTGGTATATGGCTCAGTCAAATCTTAAAGTTTGTAGAAGGTTCCACAGTAAAAATAATAGCTTGGTTTGCAGTGCTTGCACTACTTGCTTGGATTGTATCAAAGTTGGTGGACTTAGAACCGATGATTTCTGGAAGTGGTATTCCTCAGCTTGAGGGAGAAATGACAGGAAAAATCAAACAAGTATGGTGGCGTGTGTTGCCAACAAAATTTATTGGAGGATTTTTGGCACTTATGGGTGGTCTTGCATTAGGTAGAGAAGGGCCTTCTATTCAACTTGGTGCTATGGCAGGGAAAGGTATCTCTAGAGCACTTGACCGAGGTAAGACAGAGGAAAAGTTTTTGCTGACTTG
Source organism: Clostridioides sp. LIBA-7602 (assembly GCF_056688945.1). Classification (NCBI taxonomy): domain Bacteria; kingdom Bacillati; phylum Bacillota; class Clostridia; order Peptostreptococcales; family Peptostreptococcaceae; genus Clostridioides; species Clostridioides sp. LIBA-7602. The sequence goes on from NZ_CP196991.1 coordinate 651,641, forward strand.
TGGGGCAAGTGCTGGATTGTCAGCAGCATTTCATGCACCACTGGCAGGGGTTATGTTTTCACTGGAAGAAGTGCATAAGAACTTTTCAGTATCTGTTTTAATTTCTGTTATGACAGCATCTTTGACAGCAGACTATATCTCAGCTAATTTTCTAGGTATGGAGTCTGTGTTCCAGTTTGACATCGGGCATGTATTGCCACAGAATTATTATGGATTAATAGTGATTCTAGGTGTTATTCTTGGAGTTATGGGAGCATTTTATAACTGGTTTACTCTATATGTGCAGTCTTTATATAAAAAGATTCCTAAAATCGGTACATTTGGTAAACTGTTGATTCCATTCACTATGGCTGGTGTTCTTGGACTTATGATGCCTCAAGTGCTGGGAAGTGGGCACAATTTGGTGGAGGCACTTACAAGTCATGAATATCTTTTTGGAATGGTTGTTTTGATTTTTGTAGTACGTTTTATATTTTCGGCTGTAAGTTTTGGCTCAGGTGCACCAGGGGGTATCTTTTTTCCGTTGCTTGTGTTAGGAGCATTTATAGGTGGAATATTTGGAATGATAGGTGTGAAGGTTTTTGGAATGGACCCTGATTATATAAATAACTTTGTTCTTTTGGCTATGGCAGGATATTTTACAGCTATTGTACGTGCTCCTTTGACTGGTATCATATTGATTTTTGAAATGACAGGTTCTGTTAGCCAAATGCTTTCACTTTCTATAATTTCGATTGTGGCATATATTGTGGCTACTCTTATGAAGTCAAAACCTATTTATGAAAGTCTTTTAGAGCGATTACTTGAGAAAAATGGAGAACCTGCTTCTAAAGAGAGGGGAGAAAAGATATTAGACCAGTTTTCGGTTATGTTTGGCTCTCCTGTTGCCAACAAGAAGATTCAGGATATACAATGGCCAGAGAATTGTCTTTTGGTAGCTATTCAAAGAGGTGGTGAAGAGATTATCCCTAGAGGAAAAACTGTTCTTAAGCCAAGTGATGTGATTGTGACTATGACAGATGAGAGAGACAGTGGTGTTGTGTATGATAGGATGGAAAATTTGTGTAAAGAGAATACGTCACATATTTATAGATAAGTAATGATGTTGGATTTAGGCAAGTGTCAATGAGTGATTGATAAGAAATAAAAATGTGAATGTTTTAGATGTAGGTAGAAGAATTTGAAAAAATAAGTTAATTGAATATGTGTATTAATGAAATTATATGGACTAATGTATATTTATATTCTGTGAAAAGCTACAATAATGCAATTTATTGAACTGGAAAAATTAAATTTTGAAAAAAGGAAGATTTAAATATGTGTGATGAATTTGTAAACGTAACAGAAGAAAATCTTGCCAATGAACATTTATGTTGTATTATCCGTATCAGAAAGCCACATCAAGGTATTGAAGCCAAAAAGCAATGGATTTCTGAACGATTAAGAGAAGGGCATACCTTTAGAAAATTAAATGTCAAAGGTACTGTATTTATTGAGTATGCACCTGTTGAGACTGCATGGGTTCCTATTACTGGTGATAACTATTACTATATCTATTGCTTGTGGGTCTTGGGTGATTATAAAGGAAAAGGGTATGCGAAATCGTTAATGGAGTATTGTGTGGCAGATGCTAAAGAGAATGGGAAATCTGGTATTTGTATGCTTGGAGCAAAAAAACAAAAAGCATGGCTTTCAGACCAAGCATTTGCGAAAAAATTTGGATTTGAGGTAGTTGATAGTACTGATAGCGGATATGAACTACTTGCACTTTCTTTTGATGGAACAACACCAGCGTTCAAGCAAAATGCAAAATCGTGTGAAATTGAGAGTGAGAAACTAACCATCTATTATGATATGCAATGTCCTTTTATCTATCAAAATATTGAAATATTAAAAGAGTATTGCACGACACATGATGTTCCAGCTTCATTTATTGAGATAGATACATTACAAAAAGCAAAGGAATTACCTTGTGTTTTTAATAACTTCGCATTATTTTATAAAGGAAAATTTGAAACAGTGAATTTATTAGATGTTGCTCATTTGAAAAAAATACTAAAGAAATGATGGAGTTACATAGAAAAATTTGAAGATTTGAAAGAAAGTTATGGTGAGTGATAGAAATATTATATTTCTAATTTTATATAATAGATTGTTTTTATAGGAAGTATATTGTATTTTGGAAGTATATTTATTATTAGGTATTTTTGTAATAATAGTAATGAAACTAAAAGGCTACAAACAGAAATAGTGCAGGTACAAGTTTGTAGCCAAGTAATGTTCTTTTTGTTGTGGTTGCGGAAGTCTTTAGATTTTCCGCTATGTTTGTGTGTAGGCAAATGCCTGGATTATGTTATCACTCAAAACAATACTATTAATAAGAGTTGTGTTAAAAATCATATAATTTTAATTTAGAGTATTCATTTTTTTAATCTCTTAAAATAAGAGATAATTTTTTGGGAAGTCAAATATTTTACATATAAGATTGACTTATATTGACATATTTAGTTATTCTAGATTTAAAAGAAGAGAGGTGGCTATATGAATTTAATTTTGAATGACATTCTTAGGACTGTTGTATTAAGTGGTTTATGTATAGTTATCCTATTGAGTTTTAGAATGACTATATTTAAAAGGTTTAGTAAAAGATTTAATTATTATATTTGGTTGATTGTAATTATTAAGTTATTACTGCCATTTACATACTATACTTTTACGTTTAATAGACAAGAATACAAATATACTATTAATAAGGTATATTTAGAAAATATTAATAATCTTCTCACTTCGAAAAATAGCATTTTATTTTTTATTTGGATTACTAGTATAATAATATATTTAGTTTATATTAGTTGGAAATACGTTAAGGTTAAAATTTTAATAAATGATTTATCCTATGATGTGGAGGATAAAGAGATAAAAAATCTTTATGAGAATTTATTAAAGGAACTTAGTATAAATAAAAAGATACAGCTTAAATACTCCTATGAAGTTGAGACTCCGGTGTTTTTTAATTCAAGTGTGATTTTACCACCTTATGATTATACTTTAAAAGAGTTGGATTGGATATTTAGACATGAGCTTATGCATTTTAAGAGCAAAGACCTTTATATTAAGTATTTGGTGTTGTTTTTAAAATGTGTTTATTGGTTTAATCCTTTTATATATGTAATGGAGAAGTTTATAGATTTGGATTGTGAGCTTTATTGTGATGAAAGGGTTTTAAAGAATCGTACTATAGAGGAGAGACAGGATTACGCATTAACTATAATAAATGCAATGAGGAAAGGTTCAAGTCATTCAAATAAGTTTGTAGCTGGATTACATAAGGAGTCGGATATTAGAAAAAGAGTATCTAGTATGTTTAATGAAAGGTGTAGAAGTGGTATTTTGATGGTGGTAATTTTATGTTTGTTATCTTCTATTACATATTTTAAATTTGATATAATTAGTTACACGCAATTAAATTATCCACTACATAAACAGTCGCCTATTGAGAATAATAATCAGAGCTTAAAGTATTTAGGAACTGTTAATACAGATGAGTAATATAAAATTTAAATAATAGTAGAAAAAATTTATAATCAGTTTTTTATACATTAAGTAGTGAAGAGGATGTATTTATTAATCTATTACATAAATTAAGTAAATTTGATTGTAAAGAGCAAAGGATTTTATTTTTATATGTAATAATGTAAATCATATTTTTGGGAATTCTTTTGGATTATAGTATTTTAGTGGATACACTTACTATAATAAATTATTATATATAAGTATGCTAGTTATAGTAATTGAATAGATAAAGATAGTATTTAAAATAATTAGTTTAAAGGAGAAAAATTGACTTATGAAAAAGCAATTGGAAGATATGACTTTAGAGGAATTATGGGAGTTGTTCCCAATCGTCTTGACTGCTCATAAGGATTGTTGGAAAGATTGGTTTAAGGAAGAAGAATTCAGGTTAAATGAGGTATTACCTATGCAAAATATTGTTAGAATAAGTCATATTGGAAGTACTTCTGTGAGTACAATCTATGCCAAACCAATTGTTGATATACTGATTGAGATAATAAAAGATTGTAGTATGAAACAGATTAAAGAATTAATTGAGTCAATGGGATATATTTGTATGTCTGAGAGTAGTAGCAGGGTTTCACTTAATAAAGGTTATACAATAGATGGTTTTGAAGAAAGAGTTTTTCATTTGCATATAAGATATGTAGGTGATAATGATGAGTTGTTTTTTAGAGATTATTTAATTGACAATCCAAGTGTTGCTAAAGAGTATGAAGAACTTAAGTTAAACCTATGGAAGAAGCATGAGCATAATCGTGATGCTTATACAGATAGTAAGTCGGATTTTATTAAAGAAATTACTGAAAGGGCAAAAGTATTGTATTCTAATAGATACAGTTAGAAATTTATTTATATATTTTTTAATTAGGTAATTTATTGATTTTTAATGTGTGTTAAGTTATATAAAGATATAGAAATAGAGTTTATTAGATTGTATAAGATTACATAAAAAGGGAAGTTATATTGTTTAGATTATGTGAATTTAAATCAAAAATGGTAATGAGATTGATTAGACTATATAAACTTAAATAAAAAAGGGCAATGAGATTGACTAAGTTATATAAATTTAAACTAAAAAGGGCAATCAGATTGATTGCCCTTTTTCTTTTATTAACAGCTTTTAAATTAAAAGTTCTGAAAAGTTGTTTCATTTTATAAATGAGTTTTGATATATTAGAAGCTCTAGAATTGCAAGGATATGGTATAGTATATCAGTATTGAAATAAGAAAAATTAAATATATCATAAAGTACAGAATACAAAAAGTAGCAATTTTTGTTTTATTTATTTGTATTAATATAATATTTATATATTGACCTTTAGACAAATGTCTAATAAAATAAAGTTAAAGGTGTGTGATTATATTGAAGAAAATACCAAAGTCTGAATTGTTAGTTATGAATTTTATCTGGGATAAAGATATGGATAAGATACCTGCGAGAGAAGTAGCTCATTTTATGGAAGAATGTCATGAATGGACAAAAGGGACTACAGGCAAAGTTCTTTCTAGATTGAGCGACAAAGGATTTTTAGAATTTGAAAAAGATGGTAGAAATACCATATATACTGTTAAGATTAAGCGTGAAGAGTATTTGAAGTTTGAAACGAAAGATTTCTTTGAATTTATGCATAAGAATTCTATGCATAGCTTTATTTCATCATTAGGTTGCGAAAATGAAATATCAGATGACGATATAAAAGAGCTTGAGAAATGGATAAAAAAAAGAAAATAGGAGAAGTATCTTATGGAACTTTTTATCGAGATTGTAAAATTAAATATTTATATGAGTATACCAATTCTTTTGTTTATTTTATTTACTAAAAAAGTAAATAGATATGCTTGTAAGTTTTATTACTTAATGTGTATCTTAATAATATTTAGACTGTTATTTATATCTAAAATAAATCTAAATATATTGACTATCAATAGTAACACAATTAAGAATTATAAACATAGTATTGATAGTTATATATCATATGGTTATAGTATTAATCTAGATATATTTATGTATATTTGGATGCTAGGTATTGTATTAATAGCTTTTCATTATTTAAAAGCTAATTTTAAATTTTATAGTTATGTAGAAAATTTGCAAGAAGAAGTTTTAGATGAAAATATCATTAATGTCTTAAATGAACAAGTAAAAAAATTAAATATAAATAGAACATTTAAAGTATATAGAGTGAAAGGGATTTATTCCCCAGCTATTATAGGATTAAGAAATTATAAAATAATAATTCCAGAAAAAGAATATAGCAATAGGCAATTAAATTTTATCTTTAGACATGAACTGGTTCATTATAAAAGGAAAGATAATTTGTTTAGAGCTATGGTTAGTCTTGTATGTACAATACACTGGTTTAATCCAATTTGTTATTTATTAAAGAAACAATTTAATGAATTATGTGAATTATCTTGTGATGAAATTGTGATTGATGAATATAACTCAAGTGAAATCGAGGAATATGCATATCTAATATTAGATACAATAAAGTATAAAAAAACATTAAGGTATTCAGTATATGCATCTCAATTTCGAAATGAAAAAAATATTACTTTAAAAAAGAGGTTGAATTGTATGTTTAATAAAGATAAAAAGAAAATTAATTTAGGTTTTAAACTTTTATTAACTTTTATAATAATCGGGTCTATGTTTTCTATTAACGCTAATTCTGAACAGAATGAGGATATATTAGGAGATACTGATGTTAATATTAGCTATAATAAAAATGGAGAAACATATGGTCCATCTATAATAGATTCAAATGGAAATTCAATTGAACCAGAGCTTATAGCAGCAATAGGATTAGGAAAGAAATTAGGGTATGTAAAGAAAAGGGATTTGTATGATTGTGATAATCAACCAAAAACACCAGAAGAAGCCGTTGCTTATACAAGAAAAAGAAATCTAAGTATATTTAAAAGAAGCATACCTCTTTATGATAAAGAAGGTGTAAAAATTATAGGAAGGTTTAGAATTAATTAAAAGAAAAAAGTGTATGCTCAAATGAATTTTGATAAAAATAATTTTAAAATAGGATATGAATATGAAAGAAATACTTATATGTTAATTAAAGAACTTGGATACTTTATAATTGGCTACATTTCAAATAAAAAATAGATTATGATGTTAATTATTTCAAATAAAAATATTATAGATTTAATATTAGAACTTAATGGGTGAATAGATTTATATGTGGGGATAGGATATAAAGCGGTTTGACAAATATCTTAACAAATCAAAAGATGTTATGAATATGAAAAAAGCAGTTAATTTAGTAGTTTTTGATTTATAAATATAAAATAAAAAGGAGATGTCTCAAAATACAAATTTGTATCATCTCCTTTTTCAAAATCTAGGATTTTAGCTATCTAAGGTTGTATAATAATATATTGATAAATACATTGTCAATGGTAGTATTAAGCCACTTTTTAAGTAGTAAAGTACAATGATGTACCACAAAACCTTTTTAAATAGCCATTTAGCATTTTCAATCCTAATTTATTAGATATATTCTTAAATTGTAGAGGAAGGCAATTACTTATAACTCCATAAAATACACACCTATAAATTTATCTATATTGGATATTCTACAAACATATTAATTTACTTCCTATAAACTCACTTTATTTTCCTTGAGTTAATACCTTTCTTATCTCAACATTATTAGACGTAAACTTGATTAGTATTGGTATAAATATCAACTGAACTAACATACCTGGAATAGCTTGTACTATGTTTCCAAAAACAAATATTAAAGGACTTACTTGAGGTGCTATTGTAAGCGAAACTATAAATGCACCTACAACTGCAAATAACCTACCAACTAACATTGCACCTATAAGGCTTAAATAAATTTTATTACTCTTAGAAAATAAAATCCCTGTTACTAATCCATAACCACAAAGCTCAAAAACCATTATAGGCATTACTGGAACTAAAGGTGGCATACCTGTCATAACACCACTTAATATAGGTGTAATTATTCCCACTATCGCCCCATAACTTGGACCTAATAAAAATCCAGCTATTAATACAGGAATATGCATAGGTAAAAATATAGGACCTGCTAAATTAAACGTATGGAAAAACATAGGTAGTATAATTCCAAATGCTATGAATATACCAGATAAAATCATTTTTTTAGTTTTCATGGAAATCCCCCTAATATAATTATTTATTTCTTTATTACTATGTAATAAATTTCATCATTTTCAAAAGCTTGTTCAACATCCAAGCCTATTTCCTCAAATAATTTTCTTTGTTTATCTATAGGTATGAGTCTATCCTCACTAACACTTTCATCAACGTCTTTATGCATATTGTTTAAAAACTCTCTGCTGTTTGAATGAGCGATTATAAGCTTACCATTTTTCTTTAAATTGTTTTTTACTAGCGACTTTATAGTCATAGTTTTGTTTTGAAGATGTGGAAACATTGAATATAAAATTATTTTGTCATATCTATCATCTATTGTGTCTTTTTCTACATCTGTTATTTCAAAAGATACATTTTTATAGTTTTTAAATTTGTCACTTGCTACTTCAAGCATTCCCTTTGAGATATCTACTCCTTTTATATATCCATTAGGATTTAGATTTGTCAAAAATGGTATTAATACTCCTGTTCCTGTACCTACATCAAGTATCTTATCTTTATCTTTTATACCTATCTTTGACAAAAGAGTATTTATCTTTCCTTCATTTACTTCTATTCTATTGTCCCAATCCTTTGCTATTTGGTCAAAAAACTCTTTTTGATTCATCATATAGCCCCCTTTCATTATACCCAAAACCCTATAATACATTATTTTTCATGTCGCAAATATTTAATCCATTGGACACAAAAAAAGCCATGAAGATTCTATAAACCTTCATGGTTTTGGTTTTAAAATTTATATTTTTAGTATAATTATAGTAACACTTATCTATATTTGTCAATGAATATTTAGTATATTTATAAACTTTAATTTTATTAATAATTAAAGTTTGAAATACTTTGTTTTTGGGGCAAGGAAAATAAAATATTAGTTGTGTCTTTTCATTGGAATAGGCAATTAATTTGTTGTATATAAAACAATTCTGTTCACATTTAATTAGCTTTATATGTATAATTTATAATATAATATTTAAGTATAACTATGTTTTTGAGATATAGAATCATGTAGGAGGTAGAATATTCTAATAAATCTATTTGAATATTCTAGATAGTGTATTATTTTTTAACCAAATCATTTTCATTCATTTTGCCAAAATTGAGGAAATATAAATCCTTTAATTCCTACTATATTTTTGTATCTTCAAAATTTATAAAAGGTATCTTAATAGTCATAATGAATTTTAAAAAAACTTAATTACAATTTTTAAAGATATAAAAGATATAGATAAAGACAACATACAAAATCATAGTATATTGTCTTTATTTTATATCTTTAAATTACAACAGTCACTGATAAACCCTTTCTGCCATAAAACTTTACTTAAATTCAACATCAGTATATCCAGTTAGAGAAATACCAATTTGAGTGGCTTCAGTACCTTTCTTATAATTAAATCCAGTATCTGTCTTAGTAAAATAATTAGGATAAACAAGTAAATCATATATTAAGAAGTCTTTATCTGTAGCTGTTAAAGAAATCTTGCTATTATCATATTTATTCTTTGAAGTAAATTGAATTCCTCCATTTGCAGCATCAATGTTTATTACATCAGTACAATTATTTGGCAAGTCATAACTAAAGTCACCATTACGAACTTTGACATTCATAACATGTTTTACATTTGGAACATAAAGCTTAACAAAGTCTGTGTTACCCATTGATGAAACTTTTCCAGATATACGAACTATCCATTTACCATTCTCTTTTGTAATATGAACATCATAGTATTTACCATCATAGCTAGCTTCTATTTCATTGGAAGAGGAAGGCAGTATCTCCAAACCTCCATTATAAATATCAAAAGACATATCGAGACTTTGTATATTATCTGGTAGTTTGCCACTACTAGAAACGTCTAGTTTTTGCGTATTATCTGCTGATTTATTGTTGTTTTTATGTGTGTCTGAATTTGAATTGTTTTTAGTAGAAGGATTAGAATTTATCTTTTTGTTTTTATTGTTATCAACTTGAATTTGTGGTATTGTATATGCTCCAATAGCCGTTGCCCCAACTGTAAATAAAATCGTTATCATAAGTGTAAAGAAGACTACTAATTTTGATTTTTTTCTAAAATTCATAATTGCCCCCAACCTTTCTTTTAGTAATTTCTTGCTTTCACTTAGAGTGACAGAAGCAAGGGATTCTTTATATTTTCCAACAGTTGCTATAGAGTCTAGTAGAGTCTTTCCATAGTCTTGTACATTACTTGAATCTAGTTTTTTGATAATTGCTTCATCACAAGAGAACTCACATGCTTTGTTAATTTCTTTCCCCATAAGATATACAAGGGGATTAAACCAGTGTAAGCAAACTGTAATTTGTACTAGCCATTTATAGAACATATCTAATCGACGATAATGTGTAAGTTCATGTAGCACGATATACTGGAAATCTTTTTCTGTAATATCTGCCCTTGGTAGTACAATACATGGACGGAAAAATCCAATCAATAATGGAGAAGAAATAAGTGGGTTGATGCAAAGCTCTATAGCCCTTTTTATTTTTGTTTGACCTCCAATAATTGCAAGTCTGTCCAATAGCTCTATGTCTGAAATAGGGACTTGTCCAGCTTGTATATATCGTACAAAGCTTTGATAAATTGTTACCTTTCGTATGAATAGGATAAGAGCAATTACCAACCAAATTAGCCAAGTGTTATTTACTAATAAAGTAATTATGTCTTGCACTGCCTGGTTATTAGTGGGTGACTCTGTTTTATTTATATCTTTTTGATTGTTTTGTTCATTATTAATGGATTGTGTATTTTCATTATCACTTAAAATAGATTGATTTTGTTGTGTAGGGTGATTTTCATCAGTGTGATATATAGCATTGTCAAATATTTGAAAAATGCTTCCCATCAAGTTTGTTTCTGGTGTAAATGGTAATAATAGTCTCATAATGACAATTAGCCAGATATAATATTGCCATTGCCTACTTATTTTGTCTTTAAAAATTTGCTTGAATGAAAAAAGAATTAGAATAAGCAGTGAACCAGAAAGGGACATTGACAAGAATACTTTCATTACATTATTCATTTATCTTTTTCCCCCCTCCAAAAGCTCCTTTAGTTCATCGTATTCTTCATCAGTTAGCAAATCACTTTGAATTAAATTGGAGACAAGACCTTTTACATTCCCTTCATAGACTTTATCAAGTAGTTTTTTTGTTTGGCTTGTCTGATATTCTGCTTCTGATATAAGGGGAGTGTATTCATTTCGGCGTCCTAATTTTTTTGCTTTTAGATACCCTTTATCCATAAGTCGAGATAAAAGTGTTATTAGTGTATTTTTTTGCCATGTTTTACCTAATGATGTTAACTCGTCTAAAAGAAATGCAAAAAGTACTGGTTCATTATTTGCCCAAATGATTTTCATAATTTCAAGCTCAGCATCTGATAGTTGTTGAACCACTTGAATCTACCTCCTTTTGTATGACATTATGTCATTTTATTTTAGTATAATGCCATGTCATACATTTGTCAATAAACTTATTTAACTTAGAAGGAGTGATAGTTAGAAGTGAGGATTTTTTGGTGAAATGGTAGAAAATATGGTTGCTAAAAGAAGAAAGTCAGTGATAGATAGAAAAAATCAATATAAGTGGTAGATGGGAAAGCTAGTAATAGAAAAGATTAATAATAAGTAGAGATAGTGAGAAGAAAAGATTAATTACAAAGATAAAGAATAAGAATAAAGGTTAATAATAGAAAAGATTAATAATAAGTAGAGATAGTGATAAGAAAAGATTAATTACAAAGATAAAGAATAAGAATAAAGTCTAATAATAGAAAAGATTAATAATAAGTAGAGATAGTGATAAGAAAAGATTAATTACAAAGATAAAGAATAAGAATAAAGTCTAATAATAGAAAAGATTAATAATAAGTAGAGATAGCGAGAAGAAAAGATTAATTACAAAGATAAAAAATAAGAATAAAGAAGTAATTACAAAAAGAAATAACAAGAATAAAAGATTAATTATAAAAAAAGAGATAATTACAAAAGAAATAACAAGAGTAAATATTAATGACAAAAAGGAAGAACCAATAACATATAAATACAAATATTGTTATTGATTCCATGTATATGCAAGTTTTTATATATATAATTTTTTATATAAAGATTCTAGTAATGAGATTGGATAATAGGAATATTCTTAGATTTATATTAAGATACCTAATATAGTTTTGGTTAAAATAATCTAATATAAAGAAATAAAGAAAATTCATTATCTGTATAAGAGATATTTAATTCTCCATTGTACTTATCAACAATTCCTCTAATATTCTCAATACCATATCCATGAGAATAACTATCTTTTTTGTCTGAAACAAATAAATCTTGCTTTTTATTGATAGGATTTACTTTGTTGTTTGTCAACAAATAGCTAAAATACTCCTTTTCACAACGTGCCTTTAACACCACTTTTCTATTTGATAAATCTTGTATCTTCAAAGAAGCTTCTATAGCATTATCCAAAGAATTTGAAAAAATAGTACATAAATCTATAGGCTCTATACCTAAGTGATTGTCTATGTCTATATTAAAGTGGACATCAACTCCATTTTCTTCTAATTTTGTATGGCGAAGATTTAAAATTGAATTAAGAGCTTGATTTTTACAAAATTGCTTTCCACTAAGAGTACCAAGGCTTATTTTCAACTGATTAAAATATTCTTTAGCACCATCAGTATCGTTAACCTCTAAATACGATTCAATCATTTGAAAGTGGTTATTCATATCATGTCGTATTTTACGTATCTGAATTTGTTGATTTTCTAGCAAATCGTAGTATTTTTCTTTTATATGATTTGCTTGTTTTTCTATCTTCATCTTTACATTTTCAATTAGTGGTTGTAAAAGAAGTATTACACCAATATTTGCTATAATTGCTGATAAAATGATTATATAAGTTCCATAAGGCAAGTCGCCTAAGAAAATATTATTTACACTACCCATAGGAATTAAATTAGTTGGTGGCAGAATAATAGCAATTAATATTGATAAAAATGAAGCCATACATACCATGTCGATAAAAATCCATATCTTATTTGATAGGTATTGTTTTATATTGATTAATCTATTTTTTAAGAAAATATGTATTAAAAACCAAAACAATAGTTTAATCAGAGCGGAAATTATCTTGACAATTGAAAGTATAAAAAGATAATCCCTTGAACAGATAAGCCCACTATACAGAGGATTGTTTATAAAAAGAAAATTAATACCAACTATAATAGGGTAGAGTATCATGATAATTGATACTATGGGAATTAATTTACTTTTACTACAGATTATAAGCATTATAAAATACCCAAGTAGTGTAAATAGAATATTTACAGGGTCAGAAACCCATATTATCATTTGACTAATAATTGAGTAGCCAAAAATTAATATGACTTTAAAAATCCAATGATTTCTAAAGTCTATAAAATAAGAAGTCAACTTATAAAGAAAAAAGGCTATATAAATATGAATTAAAACTATGATAAAAGTTGTACCATTATTAATTAAAGAATAAGAATTCATTTAAGATACCTTTCTAAAAAATAATATTTTAATATGTATTTTAAAACTAATATTCTAATATCGTCCTTGAACTTAAATTTCTAACATGATTTTTGAAATTAAGATTCTAACATATACCTTGTAAATTTTCCTACGACCTCCTGATATTTTTTACGGCTTATAGGTATTTTTTCATTCTGAACTTTAGCATAAGTTTGACTTATACTATCTACATGGTTTAGATTAACAATATACCTTTGATGTGTACGTATAAAGTTAGAGGGAAGAATACTTTCCATATCGTTTAACTTTCCATAATATTCTAATGTTCTCTCAAAGGTTACTACAGTCAATTTTCTTAGCTCACTTTTAAAATAGATAATATCTTTCATATTGATTTTACAAAGGTTAGTTCCAATTTGAACTGTAATAAAATTTTCTTTCCATTGTTCTAATTTTTTTAGTGCTTCTTTTAATACCTCACATATTTTTTCACTTTTATAAGGCTTTAAAATATAGTTCAAAGCTCCTACATCATATCCGTGAAATACATAATCAGAAAATCCTGTGACAAAGATGATTATAGTGTCTTTTGAATATGTTCGTATAGTTTTTGCTACATCAACACCGTTACTTTTTCCAAGTTCAATATCTAAAAAAATAATATCCATATAATAGCTTTCGTGTTCTAGGTTATATAGTAGGCTTTCACCATTTGAGTATTCTTTTATTTGGCATGGGTAACCCCACAAATCCATTTCTCTTGTAATGATTTTATTTAACATGTTTCTTTGTTGTTTTTCATCATCACAAATACAAATCGAAATCAATGTCTAATCTCCTTTCAAGTTTTTTGTTTATATAATTAAGTATATAATATATTTTGCTACCTAGATATATAAAATGAGATAACAAATATATCCAGGTAGCAAGATAAAGTTTTCTATATTAGTATGGGTTTATACCTAAAACTATTTTATTAAACTTAAAACTATCTTATTAAACTTATTTTAAGATTCCAGTGATTTTTCTTATTTTGAAATCCCAATAATATTTTTGAATTTTTTATATGTTAATAGATATATAAGGAACATATAAATACCACAAAGCCCTATAAGACCTAAATTTATCAAAAGAGCATTGACCTCACTACTTACAATTCTACCATCATTGTTAAGCATAATCATAAGGTTAAACAGATAGATTACAAAGCTTCCTACAATAAGAGGGTATGAAAACACCTTTTTTAATTGGTTTCTAATACAGAATTTTATATAGTCGTTATTCGCTCCTAATCGACTTAAATCCATAAAAACCTGCTTATGATTTACAGCTATAGTAACACCTCTTGTATATGCAATGATTCCAACTGCTGTAAAGCAGATGATTGCCACATATATGAATAACATCAAGAAGACTGCCATATTTTTTATCATATCTTGACTTTGTAAAATTTTAAAATTAGGATAGTACTTCCAATTAAGATACAATTGATTATTATCTGGTTCTAGTTTTAAAGGACCTTCTCCACTTGGATAACTTTCATCCATAAAATACTTTTCTCCAGTTGATTCATAACGTTTTTTTACATACTCATCATAACTAGTGAACATTCCCAATTCTTTAGATGTTCTTTTTATAATCTCTGCCTTTAAATCACTAGCAAAAGCATAAGTATCTTTAGACTTATCTACATTAAATAGTACAGAATTATTGTAATTTTTTATAGATAAATCCTTAGCAAATGCTTTATAATCATTTTCATTAAGAACATAAACATTCATACTTCTATTTTGAAAAAAAGAACCATTAAAGATTAGGTTTCCAGCATGTTTAAAAGGAATTTCTTTTTCTGTTACTGGACTTGATATAAATTTGGTATAATCAGAACCTTTATTTTCATTTTCCTTATTTACAACAGCGAGATATTCCCCATTTTTTATAGTTATGGGTTTGCCAATTAATTTAGAAAAATCTTTGGAATTAAAGAACATGTCATATGAACTTTTTTTTAGGTACACCTTATCAATAGTTCCATTTTTATGATGTGTTGACTCTGTACCATCAACAATCAATTCAATAGAAGGAATTTCCATATAGTTTTGAATATCTATATTATATTTATCTGCTAATTGTTCAATATCTTCTTTTGATACCTGTTTATCTCTTTGATTGTAGGTAAAAGTGTAATCTATAGGGTTGTTTTTAAGATTATCATAAATTCCTGTAACCATGTTAGGAACATAGAATACAGCAAATAATGCTCCTGCAATTAAAAATGAAATAACACACATATTTTTTACTGTCTGTCTTCCCATAAATCTCATCATGCTAGTTGATATGATATTTTTGTAGTATTTTTCAGGATGTTTTCCTCTTTTTGCGTGTACAACTATATATGTCATAATCATATAGATTCCAACAGCAGAGAATAGATAGGTAATGCTCCATATAGATGGTAATAGATAATTTAATTTATCTATAACTATTGAAGGTACAACATAACCTAAAACAATACCTAGTATAGTAAAAACTATACCTAATATACCATACCATTCCTTTACATCATGTATTGGTTCAGATATTCTTTGGTCATTTAGTATATCAATTATATTTGTACGATTAATAAATTTTACTGAAAGCATAAATATACACAATGTCACAAATATACAGAATATAAATCCATAGATGAATCCCTGAGTTCCAAATTGATAAGTCATTTCTCTAGTATCAATAATCACTAATTGGAATATCTTCCATATACCAAAGGATACAGGAATACTTAATATAAGACCTAAAAAACAGCATATTATAGAAATTAATAATATTTCTGAAAATAGAAGTTTTTTTAATTTCTTCTTGTTTGCTCCTAGAGCCATGAAAATACCAATTTCTTTACTTTTAAATTTTAAAAATAGAGAAGAAGCGTATGTAGTAAATACAGCACATCCCAATATGGCAACTGAGAATATCATTGTAGCTTGTTTTCTGCTATCTCCACCAGTTGGCAGGATGTTTTGTACTGTTGGGCTAAAATAAATTAGAGCATATGAAGTAACTAGTACCACAGAAAGTATTATACAAAAGAATAAGGTTGTATAGTTCTTCCAATTATAGGCTCGAAGTCTTCCATATAATTTATTAATTGTCATCTTGACCGCCTCCCATTTCTTTTAAAAGTTCTAGTAATTCATCTAGGAATTCGCGTCTTGAACTTGATTTTACAACCTCCTTATAAACTATTCCATCTTTAAGTACGATAACTCGGTCACAGAAGCTTGCTGCAAAGCTATCATGTGTAACCATAAGTATAGTAGCATCTAACTCCTGCTTTGCCTTTAGAAATGAATCAATGACTGTACGACAAGACTTACTATCAAGGTTACCAGTTGGTTCATCTGCTAATATTAAATCTGGATTGTTCATAAGTGCTCTTGCCACAGCTGTACGTTGTTTTTCTCCACCAGATATTTCAGCAGGGTATTTTTTCTTAATATGTTCAATACCAAACAGTTCACATAGACTGCCAGCACGGTTTTCCATTTGTAAGACTTGACCACCTTTGATAATTTGTGGAACGCAGATATTTTCAAAGACGCTAAGCCCATCAAATAGCATGAAGTCTTGGAATACAAATCCTAATTGTTGGTTTCTGACTTCAGAAAGTTCTTTTTCCTGCAAATTTTTTATATTATTGTTTCCAAGAGTTATTTCACCATCATCAATTGGGATAAAGCATGAGATACAGTTTAGGAGAGTGGTTTTTCCGCTTCCTGATGAACCCATAATTGCTACAAATTCCCCTTTATTGATTTCAAAAGAAATATTTTTTAATACTGGATATGTTTTATTACCTGTTTTGTACGATTTATATAAGTTGTTTACTTTAAGCATATATATCATCCTCGCTTTCATTTATCTTGTAAGTCAATGATAGCATTTGAAGGGGTTAGAGGAGTACTAGCTCTATTGTAAGAATTGGGTGTTTTTTTGTAAGACTTGAAAATATATTATTGATAGTATGAGAGATTAGCATAGCGAAATGGATTATATTGAATAGTGATAGTTGAAAAGCTTAAAGGTGTAGAGCATAAATAAAAAAGTTACAGAGTAGTTGGGCAGTATTTAGAACAGTAATGTAGAATAAGAAGTTATGGAATAGTGAAGTTAGATTAAAGAAAAAATGTATAAAGTAAAAGTAAAAAAGTTATAAAATAGTAAGGTTATATTAAAATAGTAAGGTTATATTATTGAAAAGAATTATAAAGTAATAGAAAAAGGATTTTAAAAATATAAATTCAATAGAATTGAAAAAGTATATCGTAGTATTAAACCAAATAAATCGTTAAAAAGAATTTGAAGTTTGTAGTTAAAAGTATAAAAATACTAGTAGTACAAAAACAATAAAGAATCTTATAAAAATATAAGTAGAGATTTAAAGATATTGTAAAAAGCTGTAGAAATAATTTTAAGTCAGTCAAATATTTCTGTATCATAGCAAATCATTATAACAAAGACCTCATCATAGTAAAGTAACTATCATAGTAAATATACCATCAAATAAAGGCACTATTTAATAAAAATGCTATTATAGTAAATATAGCATCTAACAAGTGAACTATTTAATAAAAATACTATTATAGTAAATATAGCATCTAACAAGTTAACTATTTAATAAAAATGCTACCATAGTAAATATACTATCTAACAAATGAGCCATTTAATAAAAATACTATAATAGTAAATAGATTATCAAATAAATGAACTATTTAATAAAAATGCTATTATAATAAAAATACTATCTAACAAATGAACTATTTAATAAAAATACTATCATAGTAAATATACTATCAAATAAAGGCACTATTTAATAAAAATACTATCATAGTAAAGTAACTATCAAATAAATGAACTATTTAATAAAAATGCTATCATAGTAAAGTAACTATCATAATAAATATACCATCTAATAAACATATCATATAATAAAGACATTAATTTCTTACTAAAAAAGCTACTACAATCAACAACGAAAAAACAATTGAAAGTATCGAAAAAGTAAAGTGAGAATTTGAGTCATTATTACGGTTATTAAGCTTTATCCATAAACCATATACAATTGTACACAATAATAAAACTGCTGAGATTACTCCTATAAATGTAAAAAACATTAAAACTTCCTCCCTATTTAATGTAAGTATCTTTTAGTCAATGAGAATATTTTCAACCATCACCAGAATTATAAATTAAAAAGCTAATATATCATTATTTTATAATATCTACTAGAAGTAAATCTAATTGAAAGTCTATTAGACTATTTCTTTGTTCAACATTCATAATATCAATACCACTATATTTATAAAAAGCATCATAACGAAGACAAAGCAACTGAATAAATGAAGTTATTTGATATGCAATAGTTCTGTATTCAGCTTCAGTTTTTTTATTGTTCTGGCTTTCATAATGAACCTTAACTAAAGGAAGTATCTCAAATGGATAAATAATTTCTTCTTGTATCAATATGTAGGGTACAGAAACCTTTATAAATTGACTATGCGCACCTATAAAGTCAAAAAATGTAATTAGTATTTCTCTTAATTGCTGTTTAGGTACTAAATTTTTAGTATCATGTGTATCTTTATATTCATCCATATGATGTTTTAAAATTTTTTTAATAGCAGTATTAACTAATGCTTCTTTAGATTTAAAATAATAGTTAATCATAGCTAAATTGACATTTGCCTTAGTTACAATTTCTCT
Organism: Clostridioides sp. LIBA-7602; assembly: GCF_056688945.1. Taxonomy (NCBI): domain Bacteria; kingdom Bacillati; phylum Bacillota; class Clostridia; order Peptostreptococcales; family Peptostreptococcaceae; genus Clostridioides; species Clostridioides sp. LIBA-7602. The sequence goes on from NZ_CP196991.1 coordinate 670,647, forward strand.
AGCTGTAATGCTTGAAATATCTCTATTCAAAGATAGTAACTGAATTGTAGCATTAATTAGCTGTTCTTTTGTCGAATCTATTTTCATAATTTTCCCCTCAAAAATTTCCCTATAAAAAAAATTAAACGTGTTTAATACACGTTTAGATACTATCATGAAAATTTTGGGATGTCAATGGTGCCTAGTGCTTATGTGTTTAAGTGCAAATCTAATAGACTTTTATAAGTGGGATTTGAACTTCTGTAAGATAATTCTCAGGATTTGATTCATTATGCTCACCTTTATGACCAATTTGTCTATTTATACCTGACATTTTATAATCACTATTTTTGTCCAACCAATAACAAAAGGACTCATATGCACCAGCTATGTTTTCATATGGACCATACACCATAGTGCATGCCATTGTATTAACTTCTTCTGTCTCACGATATGTAAATTCAGACTTATTCTTACCAAATTTCTTTACGACCATTCCAACCTCGACATCTACACCATTACCTGTAAGTTCTTCATCGTGATAAAATGCTATATTATTGTCGGATTGACGTGATACTTCTATATGTTCTTCCTTAATAAAATCGTATAACTTCTTCCAGAGAATACCTTCATAGTAGTAGTCTGGTATTATTTCTCTAAGCGATATGATTTTATAGCTTGGAATTTCCTTAAAGACAACATTGTGATGAATCTCATCTTTATCATGGTTTATAGCATCTATAAACCTATCAATTTTATTTATTCTCTGTTGCTCTTGTTTTATTTCATTTTTTATTTCATTCTTTTTTCGATTTAATTCTTTAATTACGAATTCATCGTCCCAGTTATGTACTATATTTGATATTTCTGCAACACTAAATTTTGAATCTCTTAATAAGACTATTTTTTGTAAAGTTGAAATCTGTTCAACTGAGTAGAGGCGATAACCTGTATATTTATCTATTTTTGCTGGTTTTAGAATACCAAGCTCATCATAATAACGTAACATACGAATAGATACCTGTGTTAATTTTGAAACTTCTCCAATTTTAAACATGAAAATATGACCTCCTTTTCACTTATAATTAGTATATATTTTGTTTTTATATACTTCAAGCGTTTAGGGAAATACATTTATTTTACAGTTTTAGGTATAATTACATGGAGTAAAACACCATTGGATTATAGTTATATCAAATTACAAGTTATCTTACACTTTATGGTTAATATTTTATAGCTAATATTTTATAGTTAATATTAAAATTACCAATCTAGCTCAAATTCAAAATCATCTGATTTTATTTGTTCAATTTCAGAATCTACTTTCTGTTTAAACTTATTAGAAGAAACTATATATACAACAAATATTAGCTCAAATAGTATTTGTACATATTGAGATATTGCACACAATTTAATAGGGCAATGTAGTAGTAATTGAACATTAAAGAAATTGTTCATCATATGAACAAGTCCAGCAGCTAGAATACTTCTATTTGTATTTATATATACAAAATTAATTATAAAGGTTAAAAGTATAATATTTGGTATAAATAAAACTGCATCAAATAAAGAAGATTGTGCTAGAGTATATGGCATTTGACCAGGAGTAAAGTACGACCCTAGATACCAAATTCCACAAATAATACCTAAAATAATTGAAGAGGTTGTAAATCCAAATCTGACCAATAGTTTGTCAATAGCATATCCTCTCCATCCTGCTTCTTGACTAAGTATGCTTAATATAAAGCTTGATAATAGCATAAATGTTATTTTAGAAGGTTCATATATTGCTATGTATTTCCAATTTATATTAGAAGTCTTCACATTAAAGTAATTTCCGATTATTAAAGAAACAATAAACATTAAAGCAAAGAATAATATTGTCAATAAGGGCCATTTTATACTCATTTTTTTTAAGCTAAAACATCTATAAATGAAATCTTTTTTTGCGTTATCTGGATATATTGTAGAGATAAAAAATAGACCTACAATAGCTGGTGACGTATATCCAAGATAAAAAATGATTTCTCCAAGTATCGTGTCTGTAATTCCAAATAATACAGGTGTAAGACTGAATATCCAATTTAATAATAAAGTAAGTGTAAAGAAATAGGTTAAGTGTTTATTTGTATTAAAGGGGGTATTATATATTTGCATTTTTTCACTATCCTTTCGTTTTATAATAGTGTTTTAATTTATTTGTTTTTTTATATACTAAAATGTAATTTAATAGTATATCTCAGTTATGATAATATATTATTTCTTATATTTTGGCTAATTATTTCTACACTAAATACAATCAGTTAGTATTTAATACTAAATATATTGTATTATTTTGATTACAAAATAGGTCAATAAATATACGATTAGTGATATTAATAAAGTATTTTAGATTTTATTTAAATATTTAGCTTTTCTCTAATATTTTTTATGTAACGGCGATTGATAATAACTTTTTCATTATTTGTTAAAGTAGCTTGCATACGATTATGCGATATTATTTTTGTGCTCTCTATGTAGTCCATATTTAAAATCATGGATTTAGATATACGTGAGAAAGATGTATTAACTAATAGTTTTGATAGTTTATATATTTTCAAATCAACTTCAAACACATCATCTTTATAATAAGCAAATGTCTTGTTTCCAACTGTCTCAAAATATAAAATGTCACAGACATTAAGTTTATAAATTTCTCCTGACTTTTTTCCTTTTATATCAAGTAGTGGTGTACTTAATAATGAAATTATTTTTTCGATGTTATTATCTAATGTAGAGCATTTTATAGTTATTTCAATATCATCACAATTAGTAGCTTGTTCGACATGGATTTTCATTAATCATCACCTCATTTTATTACTGTCATTAGAATAGCATTATATTTTATTTAGTCCAACTAGATGCGTTCTAAATTTCAAATTGAGTATGGTAAAATTCAAAAATAAAATAGTGAAATTCAAATTTGAGGTGGTAAAATTCAAAAAAATACTATAGATATTTGGAATAAATTTCCAAATATCATAGTATTTTTCATAGAATATATCTAATTATTTTACAAATAGACCTATTTTATGATTTAATATATTGTCAAAATTACTTCTTAAATACCAAAATGTTTTTAGATAGCGTATCAATACTGTTTGATAAAGCATTTAATTTACCCTCAATTCTAACCAATAAATACATGGATAGAGCTATAGGGAAACCAACATTGGTTATTAACAGTTGCAAACTATCGTCCATGAAATCATCCTCCTACTCTATAACTAAGTCATAAGGAGTGGTATTTGTTTCTACAACCTTAGCTTCAACAGCAGAAGCAAGGTCAAATCCTCCAACTAAAAAAATATTTTTAGATATTATCAAATCCATAACAGATTTTATGTTTTCTTCAGTTAAGCTATCTTTTGGGTTTTCTATAGAAAAAGAAACTTGTTTATCCTTTACATTTTTAAAACTCATGACTAATTTTTTCTTAATCTCCATACAGTTACCTCCGTTATAATAATTTATATTTTTAATTGTTAATATTAATGGTTGATTTTAATTTTTGCTAGTATAGAAAATGTTTTGGTATTACTTAAATTGAATCGCGAAAACATTTAAAAATAGTTAACATGTTTAATATATTAATCTTTAAAGTATAAATAGATTAAAGATACAACCTACAAAATATATAGAACATTGAGTGCATCATATAATTTATCATTTTATAAAGTTTCGGTGTTTTAATTTGCGAATTAGATTATATTTAAAAAATATTATTTAGATAGTGATGTACTGTCTAATTTTAAAATATCTACAATAGGATTTTCCTGAAGACTTGCTATTGCTTCTGCAACAGCATAAACATCATCATCTAATGCTTGTGCTTTTACGTTTGCAAATGACTTGCTTTTAATAACCGCCTTACCCTTATCATCAAAACCAGCATCCAATTTTAATTTTATACTAGATAAATTTTTTGTTGAAACAACTGCCATAAAATTACCTCCTAAAAATTTAATTTCAAAGATTTGTCGACTTTCTTTGGTAACTATAATACTATCATCTAAGATAATATCGGAGTTAAACAGTAATTTCTTAAGATTATTTGTGTAAATTTTTATTGGAAAATTTTTGATATATGTATATTTGGTTAATTTATATGTTATGTTTGGAGATAAGTTTTTAATGGTTTTGATATAGAATTTGTGTATTTTTCTATGGGTTGAGCTATTATTGTATAAAATTCTAGGTGTTTAAAGTTAAGTAATAAGGGTTAGATATTATGTTAAAAAAATTATTAAATTTAATCTTTAAATAAAAAAGTTAAAAGTCCAATATTAACATTTTACCTTTAAACCAGTAAAATCTTTATTAAAGCCAGCAAAGTTATTAGATTATGAAAAATTTTGTTAAAAGTACTAAACTTTGTTAAGGCTACAAAAACATTTTAAAGGGGAGTGTAGTTTATGAAAGTAAAATTGGAAGATATACCAGTTCAGTTCCATGCAATGATAGAAATAGTTGGAATTGATAAGTTTATAGAGATTACTAAGCTGTATGGAGGGACAAATACCTATATACCTACATGCAAAGGGATTTTTAGATATGCAAGAGATAGGGAGATAGTAAGACAGTTTAATGGAGTAAATTACAATGAATTGGCTGCTAAGTATAATATGTGTGTAGGTAATATTAAGCGAATACTGAATGAAAATGGTATATAAAATATAATACAAAGTGTCTTATAAAGTCTAAGGGTAAAAGATAGAAAAGACATTTTGCAAAGTTTTTTTTAGACAAATTAAGCAAATTTATTACTTTTTAATTTAAATACATTGTATATTCTGTAAAAGAATTTGTTAGATACTGGAGATATATTGAGAATATAAAGAAAATAGTCGAAAATATTTGTTGGCTAAAAAATAGATAAAATGATACAATTGCTTGTACAAAGGGGAAAAAACAATAAATAAGCTATATAAATAAAAAAATATAAATTAATATGACATAATATATTGTATATTTAAGGATATAAATAGATATTTTAAGGAATTAATTGTGTAATTAAAAAAATATTAAAATAAATATATATTTATATTTAAAATATTATGTTATTTATATAAAATAATAATTATCATATCACAAGCACTTATTAATAGAAATGGGGGAAACAGAGATGAGTAATGGATTTTACAAATTGAATTCAGTGGTATTGGGTTTTGATATAAAGAATGATATTAACAAAATAAGATTCAATCATTATATAATGAGAAAGGAAAATATACAAAGGCTTCAAGGTACTTTACCAATGGGTCAATTTTATATGACAGTGAGAAGAACTGCTACAGATTTACACCTTTCTATTTCTACCATAAGTAGGCTTGTAAGAGAGTTTTTGGATTTAGGAATAATAAAGTTGGTATCTAAAGGTGTAAAAGGTAAATCTCATTCTATATATAGCTATATCAGTATAGAATTTGATGGAAACCTATCTGAGGGCAATGACATAGATAGTAATGTTAATGGCGATTTTGTTGACAGTAATATAGAATTTGATTGTGATGTAAGATGTGATGAGTTTAATGATGAGTTTAACAGTGATGTGAATGTAGGGCTTGAGTATAACAATAATAAGGATTTGTCTAATGATACTGGCAATACAGAATATAGTCATAATAATTTCCATAACAAAGATACTATAATTAATAAATCCATTTCTAATATTAACACTATCAAAAATTATATCAATGAACATTCTAATATAAAAAAATCAAAAGGGAAAAATTCTAACCCACTATCAGAGTCAATAAATCTAGACCTTAATGATACATACAATGACACATGTAAAAGAATTGGTAATACTACAGGAAATAATCAGAATAAAAATGTTATAAAACCTAGTAATAGTAAAGTTTCCAGTGATGTAGGTATGATGAGTAAAAACAATTCCTTTAATAACACTCATGATATACAAAAAGAAACTAAATCTGTAACAAATAAAAAAGAGTCTTTAAATAAATTTAATAAAAAAAATATACAGCAAAGCATTATAAATATGCTAAATAAAAAATCAGGAAAGAACTTTAAATTCAATTCTCCAACAAGCATAAAACTTATCAATGAAAGGCTAAAAGAAGGTTATGTCTTAGAAGATTTCTACAGAGTTATTGAGGTAAAAGTAGCTAAGTGGAAAAATACCATAATGGAAATGTATATAAGACCAGAAACTTTATTTAGCTATAAGTTTGAATCATATGTGAATGAAAACATATCTATAAAAAGTCAAAACAATATTTATCAGTGTAAAGAAGGCAGTAATCATGACAATTGGAGTTATGGATATTCTAATTATACAACTTATGATAACAGTAGTCGTGAGAGGAAAAAACATGAAAATGTAAGATACTGGAATCCTATATGTGAAATTTAATTAGTCTAATAATGTATTCGTAGTTAATTGATATATTTATAACTAGTAATGTATCTTTATTCTAATAATGTATTCATAACTAATAGTATTGTAACTAACAATATATTCATAACAAACAGCGTATCATATCATAATGAATAATATATCTATAACTAGCAATGTATTTTTATTCTAATGATGTATTCATAACTAACAATAGTATTGTAACTAACAATATATTCATAACAAACAGCGTATCATATCATAATGAATAATGTATCTATAACTAGAAATGTATTTTTATTCTAATAATGTATTCATAACTAACAATAGTATTGTAACTAACAATATATTCATAACAAACAGCGTATCATATCATAATGAATAATGTATTTATAACTAGCAATGTATTTATAACTAGCAATGTATTTTTATTCTAATAATGTATTCATAACTAACAATAGTATTGTAACTAACAATATATTCATAACAAACAGCGTATCATATCATAATGAATAATGTATTTATAACTAGCAATGTATTTATAACTAGCAATGTATTTTTATTCTAATAATGTATTCATAACTAACAATAGTATTATAACTAACCATATATTCATGACAAACAGCGTATCATATCATAATGAATAATGTATTTATAACTGATAATGTACTTAAAAATTAAAATATAAAAACTTATGAAGAAAGTGAGATTAATTTATATGGGTAAATCAAAAGATGTTGAAATAGAACAGTCTATTTTAGGCACAATTCTTTTAGATAATAAATTAAACTATAAGCTAGATGAATTAAGTGAGGACATGTTTATGGAAAATATATGTCTTGAGATATTTAAAATTATGAAAGAGCTTAAAAAAGAAAATATAGTGATTGATGTGGCTACTGTAAAATCTAAGATAGATAAAAAATCTCTAGCAATAAAAACAAGTGACTTAACTAATCTAATCACTTGGGGGAAGAGTTTTGGGCTTGATAGTCATATTAAGATTTTAAAAGAAAACTTGGCAAGAAGAAGTATAAATCAAAACTGTCAAAACCTTTTGCATAGTCTAAACCTTGGAGAAAACATAGATACCTGTATATACAAGTTTGAAAATAATATGAAAGAAATTTTAGATAAAGATACCCATGAAAATGACGATGTACATAGTATTGCAGAAAAGGTACTAGATTTCTTGGAAAATGATAAAGAAGTTGGTTTTAAATTTGGTATAAAATTACTTGATGCTACTATAGGTGGGCTTTTTAAAGGGGAATTAACTACTATAGCAGCTAAATCTGGAGTTGGAAAGACTGCTTTAGCACTTCAAATAATGCTAAATTCATTTAAGCAAGGAAAAAAGACTTTGTTTATAAGTAGAGAGATGACTAGTGAGCAAGTATTTATGAGAAATATATGTAGGGTAACAGGTGTAAGTACAAGGGATATGAAATCTAAGGAGATAAATGAAAATGATTGGAAGCTTATTGTACATGCAATAGGGGATTTGAGTGAGAATAACTTAATTTATATAAATGACAAGATAGATACAATTAGTTCAATTAGAAAGAGGATAAGGCAGGTAAAGCCAGATTTATTAATAGTGGATTACGTGCAACTCCTTACATCTCAGAAAAGTATGGATAAAAGGGAAAGAGAAGTAGCTACATTTTCTAGAGAGCTTAAAAATATGACTTTGGATTTTGATATACCAATAATTCAATTAAGTCAGTTAAATGATGAAATGAAAGATTCAAGACCTTATGGGGATAGACCCATGAGGGATAGTAAAGCTATCTACCACGATAGCAACAATGTGGTTTATATACATCAATTAAAAGGGAGTGATTATGAAGAAGCAGTTAAGGATATAGGAGAAAGTGAGGAAGCAGTCAGGGAGTCAGAATACAGGGGAATCAAGATGGTTGATTTAATAGTTGCAAAGTGTAGAGATGGACAGACGAAGCATAAGCATTTTTGTTACTTTGGGGATAAGTTACATTTTCAGGAGCTAAAGTATTAGGTCGATAGGATAGCGATAATAAGCTTATTGAAAGTCGAGGAACATGAAACATAATATAAAATATGAGGTGAAAATATGCTAGAATTAGAGAAGATTATAGAATTACTTGAAGAACACAAGATAGAAGTGAGTATTCCAAAAGAATTACATAAGTATAATTTGCTGGAGTATCTTAAGTTGTGTCAACAAAGTGGGGGAACATATTTTTATATTAAGACAATGGAAGGTGCTTTAAAAAATGCTAGAAATGAGCTTATGATTAAGTTGTTTAATGGAAAAAATTATATGGAATTAGCGAGAATGTTTGATATGAGCGTTATTAATGTCAGGTATATTGTAAGAAAAAAATAGAGTTGATTTGGAGAAGGCAATTTTGATTATGCAAAATTTTATAAAGCAGGAACCCTGTGACTTTATTCATGGGAGCTTCAGATATTTCATAAAATATAGGCTAATATAGTTGGGGTGAAATTGTGATTAACAGATTAAAATTGTGTATAAGTTTAAGGTTATAGATGAATCTAAGTGTGATTAATATCATGATTTTGTGAATAAAGTTGGAGTTATATGTGAGTTAAATGTATGGTCAACAAGGCAAAGTTGTGTATAAGATTATGAGTATGTAAAAGAGAAGGATTTGATTAGTAAGGTAAAGTGGGATGGATAGTTAAGAATATGTAATATTTTAAGATATTAAACTATATTAATAAGGTAAAGTAGCGTTTGTAGTGAAAGTTTATATAAGAATATGATGTGTGATTTATGAAGTAATATGTGTATAAAGTTACGAGTATAGACAGGTTTAAACTGTGAATAATATAGTAGGATTGTGTATAAAGTTATATCTTATAGATAGGTTAAACTGTGGGTAATAGAGTAAAAATGTGTGTAAGGTTAGAACTAATAGAGAGATTTAGACTGTAATTAATAGGATAAGATTGTGTATAAAGTTATAGAAACATATAAGAAAATATTATAACTATGTCAAAGATTATATAATAAATATTTATATAAATAAACAGAAGAAGAAGCGATATGAAGTTAAATTAGATAAATTCATATCGTTTTTTCATTTAAAGTTCTTCTATAACTAGGATGCAATCTTTAATATTGGCATTTTATGTGATTAAGTCACAGATAAAAAGCAAACATATTGATATAATTCTTATAGATTAATAATATAGGGAGGTTATTATGTCTAATAAAAAAAAGAAGTATGCAAATATTTTAGAAAATGAGTGCGTAGCTTGTGGAAGCTGTATAAAAGTATGTCCAAGAGGTGCTATATCAGTTCCACATGGTATTAGTGCAAAAATTGATAGAGACTTATGTGTTGGGTGTGGTATCTGTGAAAAGACATGTCCAGCATCTGTGATTGAGATTATAACAATATTAAAAGAGGAAGAAGGTAAGTGTCATGAATAATAAAAAACATTGGTATGATTATTTATGGATTTTTTCTTCAATATATTTGATATTGGGATTTGTAAATATTATTTTCGCTTGGATTGGACTAATTTGTTTCTTTGTGCCACTAATTATTTCTATTGTTAAAGGAAATAAAGCGTATTGTAATAAGTATTGTGGAAGAGGACAATTGTTTAATTTACTTGGAAATAAATTAAAGCTGTCAAGAAATAAAGATATTCCTAAATTTATTAGAAGTAAGTGGTTTAGATATGGATTTTTGACATTTTTTATGGTGATGTTTATTAATATGCTTTTTTCAACTTATTTAGTATTTGAAGGGAGTAGAAATCTTAAAGAGGTAGTGACTCTGTTGTGGACTATAAAGATGCCTTGGCAGTGGGCGTACCATGGGACTTTGGTTTCACCTTGGGTGGTGCAGTTTGCTTTCGGTTTTTATAGTGTTATGCTTACGTCAACTGTCCTTGGTTTGATTACGATGGTATTGTTTAAGCCTCGTTCATGGTGCGTTTATTGTCCTATGGGTACTATGACTCAGATGGTATGTAAGGCGAAGAGTAAGTCTGTATAGAAAGAGTTTTTGTGAAGACTTAAGAGGTTTAATGTTTAAAGTTGAATATGTGTAAGATGAGTGATAGCTTTGAATAGATGTGATGAGTGTATAAGTGTAGGGAGCATAGATAGAGTTTGTATAAAACAAACTTGTTTATGCTTCTTTTTGATTTAGTAAGACCCTATAATATACATAGATAGACTTAAGGAGGTATAATATGTTAAACAATAGAGAGTTACTAATGGCTAATATGCTTAATACAATAGTTCAAAAATCTAGATTTGATTATAAGCTTCTACTTGAGACAGAAAATAGAATGAAGAGTCTAACAGAATCAGAATTGATACCACGAAATGAACTTATGAACTTGTAGAAGATTTGAATATCAAGAAATGAACTTATGAACTTATGTAAGATTTGAATATCAAGAAATGAACTTATGAACTTGTGTAAGATTTGAATATCAAGAAATGAACTTATGAACTTATGTAAGATTTGAATATCAAGAAATGAACTTATAAACTTGTGGAAGATTTGAATATCAGCGAAAAATACCTTGAAAATATTGAGGTAGATTTTGAGTAATGTTATAGAATGTATATTTTATACAAAGGATTTAAAGAAAGATTTATTAAAGTTAGACAACTCTCAAAAAAATAAGTTCTAAAAGCAATTAATAAGGTGCTTAAAAATAAGTCACCAAGTCCAAATGAGTATGGACAACCATTAGTAAATAAAGTATTGGAGTGTATTAATAATAAATTTTGATATAAATTTTTTCTATCTTAATATATCTATGTAAATATTGTATAATCATTTTATATAGTACACTTTAAAGTTTAACTATAAATATTAGACTATAAAAAGGGGATTTATATGATAAAACGAGATATTTACTCAGTACAGTTAGATTATATGTTAGCATAATGTACTGAGTAAAATATTAAATTGCTAACAAATAGAACTGTACTGCTAAAAATTTTAGATTTTGTTAACTTAAAGTGATTAATAATCACACTAAATTTTAAAAATAAAGAAACATTTTATATATAAAATTTATTCTAAGTTAACAAGTAAAATAAATAAGGATAGGTGTACAGTTATGAAATATTTACTAGAGATAGCAAAACAAGAGAGGTTATTAGTTTTTATATATTTAGCATTGGGAATAAGTATAGAACTTTTAAATAGTTTTAGTGCCAATTATTATCAGAATCTAATAGATAGATTTAATAATGGGACTATAAATTTTCAAATAATTTTTATTTATGGTGCTGTATTAATTACCTTGTCTCTTTTAAGGTATATTGATGAATATCCAGGTAGGAAACTAGAGCATACCTTTTTTTTAGATTTGAAATTAAAAGCTTTGGAAAAAATGAGTAAAATAGATTACTTAGAATATCAAAAGTTAGGTACAGGAAAATTGATTCAAAAAATTGAAAATGGAGTTAATGCGGGTAGAAATATATTTTTTGACTTTTTATTAGCTGTTATTAGAAAAATAATTCCATCAATTTTATTCAGTATGGTTTTTATTTGTAGGATTGATAAAAAAGTTATGTTTACTATATTAATTGGATATTTTATAGTTTTTATTATTACAAATTTATTAATCAAAGCTCTGTATCAAATTAAAGAGCATATATTAATTAATGAAGAGAAGATGAATCATTTTTTAGTTCGTGGATTTATAGAAATGATTGTATTTCGAGTAAACAAAAGATTTAAGTATGAAATTTGTCAGTCAAAATCTGCAAAAAAGGAAATCATTGATTCTAAGGTTAAAATGACACTGATTCATGAAGCTTTCTTCACGATTTTTTCATTAATAGTGACTTTTATAAAAATATTAATAATAGTTTATGGCTGGAAAACTAAAACAATAAGTATAGGTTCTATAATTGCCTTGATAACATTACTAGATAATGCATATACTCCTATAGCTATTTTTAATGTATTGTATATTCAATTTAAACTAGATAAAGCAGCATATAAACGTTATACTGATATTTTAGAACTTAATAATGATAGTCAATTGTTGTCTGGTAAAAAAGTTGATTTAACGCATGGGAACATTGATTTTAATAATATTAGATTTTTGTACGATAATAAAAGAAAGATATTCAATGGACTTACTTTAAGTATTAAAAGTGGAGAGAAGGTAGTAATTGTTGGAGAAAGTGGTTCTGGTAAATCTACTTTAATTAAACTTTTAATTGGGTTATTAAAGCCAAATGAAGGAACTATATTTATTGATAATTACAATCTGCTTGAGATGAATTTAAATAACTACTATAAGTATATTACATATATATCACAAGATTCACCCATATTTGATGGAACCTTACGTGAGAATATTGTATTTGGAAAACCTATAAAAAGTAATGATATTATTGATGTATTAGAAAAAGTAGGTTTAAAAAAATTATATTTAAAATTAGAATATGGTTTGGATACTAAATTGGGAGAAAAGGGAACTACATTGTCGGGTGGAGAAAAACAGAGACTAGCATTAGCAAGAATTTGGTTTTCAGATGCTAAGATAATTATATTAGATGAAGCTACATCAGCTTTAGATAATATTACAGAAGAAAAGGTTATGTTAAATGTTATGGAGTTTTTAAAAGATAAAACAACTATTATGGTTGCTCATAGATTAAATTCAATTAAGAGTTTTGAAAATATAATTGTTCTTAAAGATGGTAGTATAATAGGAAGTGGAAGTTTTAAAGAATTATTAAATGATAATTCATATTTTAGAGAGTTATACTATACAATATCATAATTATTATGTAGAAGAGCTGTAAGTAGATTTGTGTAAAAATAAATTTACCTACAGCCTTTTTAGTATATGAAATTAGTAGGTTTGAAATAATGTTTATATAAAATATTTAAGGGTTTTAAAATGAAAAAAGTATTTATATTGAAGGCATCTTAAAATCAATTATTGATTCCTTATGACTTCTAAAATATTTTATATCATCCATATCATGAGTAATTATTATAGCACTTTTATTTTCCAGCCTACCTATAACAAAATCCATAACCTTATACTTAGTTTCCATATCCAGTCCTTTAAAAGGCTCATCCATTATAAGCAAGTCAAAATCATACAACAAAGCTCTTAATATTGCTATCCTTCTTTTCATACCTCCACTTAACTCTCTGACCCTTTTATTGATACAACCCTTCAAATCCAATACTTCTAAAGCATTTTCAATTTCTAAATTCCCCAAATTCTCACAAACTAACTTTATATTTAACAACACACTTAGATTTTCACATAAACTATCATCTTGAAATACTGCACTAATCTTTTTATGACTGATACCTGTAATTTTTCCACTATCTGCTTTCTCTAGACCCATCAATATTCTTATTAATGTTGTTTTGCCAACTCCAGATGTTCCAGTTATAAAAGTTATAGAATTATCTTTAAAAGTATTACTAAAGTTATTTAAAATAATTTTATCATTATATTTTTTGCTTAGATTCTCAATTACTATATCCATCTAGCTTATCTCCAATCTTTTTAATCTAGTTTATCTCTAATCTTTTTAATAAATAGTCTATCAATGACAAAAATCCCTTTTGAAAGCAAATACTTATTATAATTATAACTATAGTCCATGCAAATAAATCTGGAGTATTCAAATATACCTTAGCCTTATATAGTTTTTCACCTATAGAATTAGCTGGCATACCTATTATCTCTGCTGCTATCCCGGATTTCCAACATAACCCTAAAGAAACACTACATGCCGCTCTTATGTAGGGCGCTACCTCAGATAAATATATGTACCTTACTTTTTTTATTTTACTCACTTTAAATACTTTTGCCATATCATTTAGCTCTCTAGATATACTATTTATCCCATTTAGAATATTACTATATACTACTGGCAACACCATCAAGAAAGATATAAAAATGGACAAGTTCTTTGAAGATATCCATATTAGAGAGAGTATTATAAATGAAGCTACGGGTATAGATTGTATTGTAAGTATCAATGGTTCAACAAGTATCCTAAAATTTTTTTTACTCGATGCTATTATTGCAACTATTATCCCTACAATAAAAGCTAGTATAAATCCTGTTGTTATTTTCATAAAAGAAAAGAGTATGGATTCCCAAAACTCAAAGCTTGTAGATAATTCTAATAATCTTTTTAAAGCTGAAAAAGGAGATACTAAAAGTATCTCCTGACCAATTATCATACTACCTATTTGCCAAACTGTAAGCCAAAAGATTATTGCTAGTATATGGGCTTTACTAATTTTCTTGGATGTAGTAGAAATCTTCACCTGGCATCTTTCCTCCTATTGACTCTGGATTAGCTTCATAAAGTACTTTTAAGTAATTGTTTAGTGTAGTTTTCATTGTAGTACCATCTATAAATGTTATATTGCATTTTGGTATTGCTTTTTTTGCTACTTCTGCTGGTACTATTTCATTTTTCTCAATAAGTTTTGAAGCTTCATCTATATTGTTATTTGTAAAATCAACTGACTTTTTGTATTCTTCCAAGAAGCTCTTAACTTTTTCTGGGTATTTCTCAACAAACTCTTTTCGTGCAACAACAACTCCTGTTGTTAAAGCACTTTCAATATCTTTATCTTTATTTAAATTATCCCATTCTTTTGTCAAATCTAAAGCTACTCTTAAGTTGTCGCTCTTAGTCAATGCTGTTGTTACAAATGGTTCTGGGAGCAACGCTATTCCATCTTTGTTATTTAATAATGCTGCCAGACACTCTGTATGTTCTGATTTATACTCTATGTTGACATCTTCAGATGGATTAATTCCATTTTCTTTCAATATGTAATTCAAAGCATACTCAGGAGTTGACCCCTTACCACTAGCGTAAATCGTTTTTCCTTTTAAATCATTTACATTGTTTATAGAATTTCCATTTTCAATTATGTATAAGACTCCTAATGTGTTAATTGCTAGAGTTTCTACTTCACCTTTACTATTATTATACAAAACAGATGATAGATTTGCTGGAATAGCAGCAATATCTATTTCCTTGTTAATGAGTTTAGGTGTAATTTCATCAACAGAATTTGCTATTGTAAATTCATAACCATTTTCTTTTTTATCATTTTCGTCACTAATCATTTTAACCATTCCCATTCCTGTAGGTCCCTTTAGTGCTGTTACTTTAGCAACCACCTCAGGTTCTTTTTTTTCCTGTGTCTCTTGTGGTTTTGACGCACATCCTGCCAACGAAACAGTTATTAATGATACTAGTAATAATATTGATAATTTCTTTTTCATAAAACTTTCCTCCTTATTATTTAATATTATATTTCATATAGAATCTGTGTTAATTTTTCTTTATTCAATATTTTTATACTCCTTTTATTAAATTCTAAGCAATTTTCACTTTGTAATGACTGCAACTCCCTATATAAAGATGCTCGACTGACATGAAGTCTTTTACTTAATTCCTCTTTAGAACATTCTAATAAAACAATGCCATTTTTACCGTTTTTTTCTAGCAAGTATTCGATAATCTTCTTTTTACTAGATTGTATATTTAAAAATTCTATCTTTCTCAGTAAAAATTGTATCTTTCTATTACAGTATCTTGAATATTCTAAAGCGACAGTAGTATCAGACTTCATCATTTCTATAAAGTGTTTTTTGGGATAAAAAACTACAGAAACATTACTTTTGCATTTTAGTACAGTATCTAAAGATTCCTCATCAAATATATTGGAAATTCCAAAAACATCGCCTTCCTGTATAATAGACATGTTAACTTCACTTCCATCACTTGATATACAATATATAGATACTTGTCCTGTTTTAATCACACCTACATAGTACTCTTTATCAAAAAAATCGCTTATAAATTGACCTTTCTTATAATGTTTTGTCTTTATCTTATCTTCTATAATGTATCTTTCAGAAAATAATTTACTATTTATTAATACTTCTTTTTCACTCAAAGTCATCACCTTTTCTGATAAATATTCACTTTGATTGAAATAATATCATAGTATTTATCAAATTACAACAATATTGATAATTATTTTCAATAGAGTTTATTTATTAATTGTCTCATTTGATACAGTTTTTATATGTATCTAATGCTATTATATCTCTTAACAAAATATGAAAGGAGATTTTATATAAACCATGAAAACAATACTAATTTCTGGTTCATCTTCTGTAGGGAAGACTGCTTTAATAAAGCACTTAATTCCGTATTTAAAAGCTACTGGACTTAAACCTTCAATCTGCAAGATTGATTGCTTAGCCACTGATGATGATTTAATATATAAAAAATTGAATATACCTTATATTGTTGGACTTAGTAAGGATATATGTCCAGACCATTTTCTTATTTCAAATATAAATGAACTTATACTTTGGGCTAAAAATAAAGATAGTGATATTTTGCTAATAGAAACTGCTGGACTTTGCAATAGATGTTCACCTGCAACCAACAAAACACTACATATATGTGTCTGTGATTGTACATCTAGTTTTAGTACTCCTCAAAAACTAGGACCTATGTTGAGTGAAAGTGATGCTATAGTCTTAAGTAAAATAGATATGGTATCACAAGCAGAAAGAGAGATAATATCATTTAATATAAAAAAAATAAATCCTAACTCGAATATATTTTTTATTGATGGGTTAGTTGGTTTTGGTGTAGAGCTGATTTCAAACTATATAAAAAATGCTAATCTTACAAATAATGACGAACATTTATTAAGACACACAATGCCAAGTGGGGTATGTTCTTATTGCATTGGAGAGTGTAGGATTGGTGATGAATTCCAACAAGGGGTAGTTTCTAAAATGAATTTTAGGGGTGAATTTTAATGAAAAGTATAACCATATATCCTGGAAAGAATAAGTTTGGGGATACAGAGGACTTTGAATCTCTAACTTTTTACAGAGGTCATATTTATTCTATTGTGGGGAATACAGGCTCTGGTAAGAGTAGGCTAATCAAAGACATAGAGCAGTTTGTAAATAAAGATTCTTTAACTAATAGAAAAGTGGTTATTGATAATATGGAAGTCCCTATTGAAGAACGCAATAAATTTTCTACAAAGCTCATTTCTCATCTTAGTCAAAATATGAGATTTGTCCTTGATTCTACGGTTGAGGAGTTTTTAGTTATTCATAAAGAGTGTAAAAATAATACTTCTGTTTCAATAAAAGAAGTGTTGGATGTAGCAAATTCAATAACGGCAGAACCTATTTCATTATCTCAGGAACTTACATCATTGAGTGGTGGACAGACTCGTGCATTAATGATTGCAGATGTTGCTCTTATTTCAAATAATCCTATTATTTTAATAGATGAAATAGAGAATGCTGGAATAAATAAAAATGTTGCTTTAGACATTTTATTGAAGAATGATAAGCTAATATTTATAGTTACACATGACCCACATACAGCATTGATTGGAGAAAAAAGGATAATAATGAAAAATGGTTCAATCTTTAAGGTAATCAATAAAACTAAAGAAGAAAGAGAAATATTAGATAAACTCAAAGATATATATGAATTTCAACTAGAATGTCAATATAAATTAAGAAAAGGAGAAACTCTTTATGAGAAATGTTAAACTGTATTGGAGTAACATTTGTATACTTCATAAATATGAGAAAAACTATTTAGATAACTTAATTGTATCTTTAAAAGAAAAAGGTATTAATCTAGAGGTAACGTATTTTGGTATAGGCTATCCTTATAAATTAAATGAGTATCTGAAAAAGCCAGACTCTGTAATTCCTGATATTATAGTTTCTACAGATTTGGAAATATATGAAGATAACAGTATATATTCAAAGTTTTCAAGTGAATTATATCCATTGTCAAATTATTTTAATATTAAAAGTGAGATTAAATCATCACCTATATATTTTGATGAGAGATTGCTTCCATTTTTAGTTATACCATTAGTATTTTCTTATAACAATAACTATAAGGGTTTAGCAGATTCTATAAAGACTGTAATTGATACTAATACAAAAACTGTCATTGGTGGGATAAACAATTCTGGTGCAAAATCTATTGTTAAAGCCATATGGAGTAAGTATGGAAAAGAGTATGTTGAAAGATTTTTATCTAATTCAACTATATTAGATATGCCAATACAATCATTTAATGATGTAAAAAATGGTTCTGATAGGTTAGCTATAACTCCTAGCATATATGCAAAACGTGCTAATGATAAAGATTTGTTTATGTCGTATCCTGATGATGGAGCTATAGCGTTACCATCTTACATTGCTGCAAATAAGTCTTTAGATGAGAAAACCATGATAGAAGTATTGGACGCAATTTTATCTAAAGAGTTTTGTAATTCTTTTGTGAAGTCTGCATCCTTATTATCTTGTATTTATGATACTGTAGATTATAGTCTTGTTAAAAACAATCAATATAAGTTTCTATATCCTTCTAAAGAGTGGTTAGACACGATTACATCTGAGGAATTTTTTGAGGTTTATAATATGTATATATAGTTGTGTAAATCTATGTGTATTTTCAATGTTATTGGGATAAGTGACTTATATTAGTATTATTGACATAGAAGTATATTTGAACAATAGTAAAATATAAAACTATATAAAAGTAAAGTTAAATACAAATATCAAAAAAATGTAGTATAAGGTTAAATATAGAGAAGATATAGTATAAAGTTAAATACAAATATCGAGAAAGTATAAAATTAAATATAGAGAAGATATAGTATAAAGTTAAATACAAATATTGAGAAGATATAGTATAAAGTTAAATACAAATATTGAGAAAGTATAAAATTAAATATAAATAAAATATAGTATAAAGTTAAATGTAAATATCAAATAAGCACAAGACATTCTAAGATAGAATCTCTTGTGCTTATAATGTCAAAGAACGAAGTTTATCCTTATCCAATACTTTTATCCCGCCACGAGATAAAGACACAATACCTTCACTAGCAAAATACTTTAACATTCTAGATACAACTTCTCTGGCACTACCCATATACTTAGCAATTTGCTCATGAGTTAGATTTATAGTGTTGCTGTTGTTCTTAACTATTTCATCAATTAAAAAAGATGCCAAACGTTTATCAAAACTCATAAAGAGAATTTGTTGCATTGCCCACATAACATCAGAAAAACGTTCAGTAGCTAATTTATGTGAAAATAATTCTGCATGGATATTTTCAGTAGATAATTTTGAAAAAACAGATGAACTAATCTGTATAATATCGCAGTCTGTTTCTGCATCTACATATACATCAAAAGTTATTGTTTTTAAAATACATGAAGCCGATAAAATACATACATCACCATTATCAAGACGGAAGAGTGTAACCTCACGACCTTCATCTGAAAGTATGTATGTACGTATTGTTCCAGACTTTATAATTAAAACGCCAATACAGTCGCTATCACCACAATGTATGGGAGTTCCTTTTTTATAATGGGAGATGTTTGCTGAAGTAATCAATAACTCTTTTTGTAAATCAGTGAGTTTATCCCAAAACGGCAAACTGTATGTAAGTATATCAATATCATTTTGTGAAATCATGTAATGGCTCCTTTCTTAAAATCTTATAATCCCATGATACAAGTGAATGGATAAAATAACAAGTAGTTTATTAGTATGATTGTTTAAGTGGATATTAATAGTATGATTTGTATGGAAAAAATATGACAATACCTATATTCTTGCCTATTAATGAGTAAATTATATAAATAGGTGAGTGGTTTATATATTAATATAATTATAGATTGCAGTTATTATATGAAGTAAGAAATACATGAATTTAGGTATATCTAGTAAGCAGAAAGAACTATATGATAGTGTACTTACCATATAATTCTTTGAGCTTATGAAAGATATACAATAGTTTTACTTATTGAATAAAAATATATATGAAGAATCTATACAATAGATGTTGAATGAAAGCATATATATGAAGAATCTCCATAATAGATATTGAATGAAAGTATATATATGAGGAATCTACATAATAGATATTGAATGAAAGCATATATATGAGGAATCTACATAATAGATATTGAATGAAAGCATATATATGAAGAATCTCCATAATAGATGTTGAATGAAAGCATATATATGAAGAATCTACATAATAGATATTGAATGAAAGTATATATATGAAGAATCTATACAATAGATTTAACAGTTAATATATCTTTTAAAATTTATTTATATTTTAAAAGATAGAATCTATTTTTAAAAGTGTAAGTTCTTTATGTAGTTTTATTGACATAAAACCTGCAATTATTGCAGCTACCAAATCAGCTATTGGTTGTGCATATAAAATACCATTTAATCCATAAAATACAGGAAAAATCAAAATTATAGGGATAAAACATACACCCTGTCTACACATACCCAAAAACCCACCTTCCTTTGCTTTTCCTAGTGCAAGGAATAATGTAGAATACACTGTATAAAAACCAAATAGCATAAATGAAAGTCCATTTGCCCTAAGTGATTTACTTCCACATTCAATCAATAGCATATCACCATTTGTAAATTGTGAGATTATAGCTTTTGGGAAGAACACCATCACAAGACCAAGTACCACACAAAACATTGTAGTCCATAGTATGGATGTTTTTATTGCACTATGCAATCTATCGTAGTTTTTTGAACCAAAATTATACCCAGCAATTGGTTGGAATCCCTTTATAAAGCCAAATACTATAAGACTACCCAGAGACATTATTCGTGTCACTGCACCCATACCAGCTATAGCAAAATCACCATATTTTCCAGCTTCCATATTAGTTAATGTGATAGCAAGACTAGTTAATAATTGAAATATCAAAGTAGGCACACCAATCTTTAAAATTTCTGAGACAACATCTTTTGAGAAACAATATTCACTAATTCTAAAACTAAACATACTTTTCTTGCTGAAAATATATCTTATATAGACAAGTGTTGAAATTATCTGTGAGATAGCTGTTGCAATGGCAGCCCCCTTTACACCCATACCAAAAGTATAAATGAATATCGGGTCTAAAATCATATTAAGCAATGCACCAGATAACATCGCACACATACTTATTTTAGCAGCTCCTTCACTTGTGACAATATTAGTCATAGTGACGTTGAATACATTAAAAATAGAGGATACTATATAAATGCTAGTATAAGCCATGGCATAAGGCATAATACTTTTTGTAGCTCCTAATAATTTTAAAACGGGATTTAGAAAAATCATAATAACGATAATGACTAATGCACCCACTATAATACTACTGTAAATAGATGTACTAGCTACTTTTCCTGCTTTCTCATTATCACCATGACCTAAAAGTCTTGCAATGTATGAAGCAGCTCCATTTCCAAATAATAGCCCTAATCCCACAACAAGCTGACCTAATGGAAATGCAACAGATATAGCACCCATTTGGCTCGTTCCAAGTCCGCCTACAAAGTATCCATCTACTAAATTGTACAATGCAGTTATCATCATACCTATCATAGTAGGTAATCCCATAGCAAGTAATGCTTTTGGTATTGGGGCAGACCCCAATAATTCAATTTTTTTGTTGCTTTCTTTCATGTTAAACACCCCTTTTCTATTGACATCAACTCTAAATTATAATACTATAAATTATAGTAAGTATGAAAAATAGTACTATAAATTATAGTATTTGTCAATAGAAAGAAAATGAGAGGAGAATTTTTATGGCTACAATAGATTTAATCGTATTAGGTATAGTAAAGCAAGAGCCTCAGAGTGCTTATGATATTCAAAAAGCGGTAGAATATAGAAAAATATCACGTTGGGTTAAAATAAGTACACCATCAATTTATAAAAAAGTAATTCAATTAGAAGAGAAGGGATATATTGAAAGTACATCTGTCAAGAAGGGGAAAATGCCAGAGAAAGCAGTTTACTCATTAACTGAATTAGGTGAAAAACATTTTTTAGATTTAATGTTTGATACAGCTTCTAAGCCAATAAATATGCTTTTAGATTTTAATGCTGTCATAGTAAATTTAAATAGTCTTACACCAGAAAAACAGAAATTATGTATTAAAAACATTGAGGAAAATATACAAGAGCTAAAGAAAACTATTGAGGAAAACATAAGTATAAAGACGAATGTACCAGATATAGCAAAAGCAGTATTGGACCAACAGTTAGTACTAGCTCAGGCGTTAGAAACGTGGATAGATTCTCTAAAAGAGAGTATGGACAATAATTAGAGAGTAGGATTTAGTTTATTGAATAAAATCTAGCATAAAAAAAAGTATGTAAACTAATTAGAGAAACTGGTTTAATCATAGGACAAAAGTTATTCTAAATAAAATATGGACAATAATTAGAGAGTAGGATTTAATTTATTGAATAAAATCTAGTATAAAAGAAAGTATGTAAACTAATTAGAGAAACTGGTTTAATCATAGGACAAAAGTTATTCTAAATAAAATATGGACAATAATTAGAGAGTAGGATTTAATTTATTGAATAAAATCTAGCATAAAAAAAGTATGTAAACTAATTAGAGAAACTGGTTTAATCATAGGACAAAAGTTATTCTAAATAAAATATGGACAATAATTAGAGAGTAGGATTTAATTTATTGAATAAAATCTAGTATAAAAGAAAGTATGTAAACTAATTAGAGAAACTGGTTTAATCATAGGACAAAAGTTATTCTAAATAAAATATGGACAATAATTAGAAAATCGGACTTAATTTATTGAATAAAAATTAGCATAAAAGATAATGAAATATTATTTATATAACAATAGTGAGGATTATTTATATTTTATGATGAAGATTTAGTAATATGACACACTGGTGTCTTGTCCTGTGGTATATGATTAATAAATCAAACATAGAAGGAGGAATAGTTATATGCCAGACTTACTAAAAAATAAGTTTAATCACAAGTCACTTCATGAGGTTGCATTGGCTATCCAATCGGTTTATAATCCATTTCAAGTGGACGAGTTTATAAAATCGACAATAGATGAAACATGGGATAATTTAGAGTTAAAATCTAGATGTAGAAAAATAAGTATGAATTTGGGTAAGTATTTACCATCAAACTATAAAGAGGCTATTTCTATTCTTGAAAAATCCGTCAGAAGATTTTCTTTTGCTTTTTTCCTTCCAGATTTTGTTGAGGTCTATGGGCAGGACGACGCAGATTGGGATTTGTCTATAAGTGTACTAGAAAGAAATACTGAATACTGGTCTTCGGAATTTGCTGTAAGAGTATTTATCATCAAGGATGAAAGACGTATGATGGAACAGATGTATAAATGGTCTAAGCATGAAAATGAACATATCAGAAGACTTGCAAGTGAAGGTTGCCGTCCTCAGTTGCCTTGGGGACAAGCACTAACCAGTTTTAAAAAAGACCCTACACCTATTCTTCCTATATTGGAACAACTCAAGACTGATACATCGCTATATGTACGAAAAAGTGTTGCTAATAATATAAACGATATATCCAAAACACATCCAGATTTAGTTATCAATCTTGCACAGGATTGGTATGGAAAAAATGAATACACTAACTGGATTTTAAAACATGGTTGTAGAACTCTATTAAAAAAAGGTAATCGTGATGTATTAGCTCTTTTTGGATACGATGATACTACTTCAATAGATATTCAGGACTTTGCATTAGACACACCAGTTCTTTCTATTGGAGAGGATTTAATTTTTTCATTTACTATTTTAGCAAAGAAAGCTACAAAAACAAGGCTCGAATATGGAATTGATTATGTGAAATCCAATGGTAAAAGGAATAGAAAGATATTTAAAATATCAGAAGTTTCATTAAAAGAAAATGAGAAGAAGTTATACAGAAGAAAACATTCATTTGCAAATGTAAGTGTAAGGAGACATTACCCAGGTATACATTCAGTTATACTTATTGTTAATGGTGTAGAACAAGGTACGTTGGATTTTAAACTAGATGTATAATTTTAATTGAGTAAAAAGACAGTAACTACTACAAAAAATTAGCAGGAAATTATTAGTGTATGTTTAATAACTTATAAAAGATAATCTGAAAACTACTATGGTTTTTATATTAAAAAATTATATAAAGGAATCAGGTATAAGAGAATGATTGAGAGTATACCAGCAAAACAAATTTTACAAAAAGTTAAATTTGAAAATACAAGATGGTTTGGAATTGATTATAATATGAATCTCTATCGTGGTTGTTCTCATGGATGTATATACTGTGATAGTCGTAGTACAATATACAACATAGAAAATTTTGACCAAGTTAGATATAAGGAAAATGTGATAGAAATTTTAAGTAAAGAATTGCGTTCAAAAAGGAAAAAAGGGGTAGTAGGTATTGGTTCCATGTCTGATACATATAATCCTTTTGAAAAGGAGCTTTGTATTACTAAACAAGCATTGAATCTAATTGCAGAAAATTATTTTGGTGTTTCTATTGATACCAAAAGTAGCTTAGTAGTTAGGGATATACCTATTTTACAGAAAATCAAAACAAATAATTCTGCTATTGTAAAGGTAACTATAACCACGGCAAATGATGAGTTATCAAAAAAAATAGAACCCAACGTAAATCCAAGTTCTGTACGATTTGAAGCAGTAAAGGAACTTAATGATGCCGGAATTTTTTGTGGTATATTATTGACTCCGATGTTACCATTTTTGACTGATAATAAAGATGAAATACGAGCGATTGTGGAGAAAGCATATAAGGCTAATGCAAAATTTATTTATTGTATGTATGGAGTGACAATGCGTAGTGGTCAGAGAGAGTTTTTTTATAAGCATTTAAAAAATATATCTCCAGAATTAGCACTTAAGTATCAAAAAATATATGGTCTGAACTATGTATGTAATATTCCAAATAAAGATTATTGTGAAAAGTTATTAAATGAAGAATGTAGACGTTATGGTATTTTGACGAATATGAAAGATATTATAAAAGCTTACAAGAGGTCTGAATCATATACTCAAATAAAATTTTTCTAAGGTTGATTTTAGATAGATATAATAGCGTTTATATTTTAAAGATAAGCAGTATCAAATATTATGGTTAAAATAAACTATATATGTATTGTATAAGGATTATATAAGTTTGTTAGAATAAGGGTCTACATAAAACGAGGAGAAGATTGATGATAGAAAGAAAAACTAGAGAAAAAACAAAAAAGGTCAAATTGACCTTTTGATATGCTGTATTTATCATACTATTTTCAGATAAGACAGTATCTTTAGATAGATATAATGATGTTATGGTATAAGTTTATTGAGTTTAATTTAATATGTATAAGGTTAGTGACTATTTTGTATATTGGTATATTAGTTTTAAATAGATAGCAAAATAAAGTATTGTGATAGATGTGAGTATTTATCATAATACTTTGTTTTATTGGTGAAGATTTAAGTCAGTGAAGATTTAGATTATGGATGAGATAAATAAAAAAATTATAATAGATAAGATAAATAAGAAATAATTATAATAGATAAGATAAATAAAAAGATTATAATAGACAAGACAAATAAGAAATAATTATAATAGATAAAATAAATAGAAAATTATTAGGGTCAAATTGACTTTTAAAAAATAAAAAGGTCATAATGACCTAAAATATAATGAAGATAAACATAAAATATAGATAAACATAAAATATAGACAAAAATAAAGTAAAGCAAAACAATGAATGAATATCATTCATTGACATAAAAAAAGTCATGTGCTATACTATGAGCAAGAATAAGGGGGTTTGAACATGAAAGATATAAAAACAAAATCAAAACAAGCATTTAATAATCAAGCAAATACTTATGACAAAGATATAAAGGGACAACATGCGAGAAATCTTTATCCAACATTACTTGAAGAGCTTTCAAAAATTTCATATGACACTATTTTAGATTTAGGGTGTGGAACAGGAGCTGTACTACAAGCGATTTTAAAAAAAGATTGTAAAAAGAAGGCATATGGAATTGATATTTCTGAAAACATGTTGAAAGTAGCAAGAGATAAATTAAAAGAAAGTGCTACTTTAATTTTAGGAGATTCTGAGTACCTTCCATTTGAAAATGATTTTTTTGATGTTGTGTACTGTAATGATTCTTTTCATCATTATCCTAGACCAGATAGAGTATTATCAGAACTAAGCAGAGTATTGAAACCAAAAGGGGTTTTAATAATTTGTGATTGTTGGCAACCATTTTTACTTAGAGATATAATGAATGTCTTTATGAAGTACAGTAAAGATGGAGATGTAAAAATGTACTCAGAAAAAGAAATAAGCGAATTGTTATCTGTAGATTTTAATGATATTGTGTGGAAGAATGTAAATCATACATCATATATTGTAACAGCTAAAAATAAAAAGTATTAATGTTATTGAGATAGAGTAGATGTCATTAAAATGGAAATAAAGATAGGTATAGAGGTGGGGTAGATGTCATTAAAATAGAAATAAAGATAAGTATAGAGGTGGAGTAGATGTCATTAAAATGGAAATAAAGATAAGTATAGAGATAGAGTAGATATTAAAA
Organism: Clostridioides sp. LIBA-7602; assembly: GCF_056688945.1. Classification (NCBI taxonomy): domain Bacteria; kingdom Bacillati; phylum Bacillota; class Clostridia; order Peptostreptococcales; family Peptostreptococcaceae; genus Clostridioides; species Clostridioides sp. LIBA-7602. Next base: position 697,560 of record NZ_CP196991.1, read on the forward strand.
AAATAATAAATTAAATAATGAATATTTTTTTGGTTTATAAATGAATGATATTCATTCATGAAAGGGTGATATGGGTACAAAAACTGATTTTATATCAGGAGATACAAAAAAATGCCTTGTAAAGATGTCTTTATAACTGATAGTAGCTATGTTTTTGAACATGGCTTATAATCTAGTGGATAGTATATGGATTGGGAATTTATTAGGTGAGACTGCTATGGCAACACTTACAATTTAAACGCCAATAATTTTAATTCTAACTTCAATAGCTATGGGAGCTACAAATGGTATTTCAATTTTAATTTCTCAAGCTATTGGTGCAAAAGAGAACGACAAAATAGAAAGCTTGATTTCCACTTCATTATTGACATCAGTAATATTTGCATTAATAGTTACTGTGATTAGTGAATTTTCATTACCATTTCTATTGAGAATATTAAATACTCCAACAGAAACATATTCATTGGAATATAGCTATTTATCAATATATTTACTTGGGTATATTGCATTATATCTTTACTGTTGTATTACGTAGTTTTGGCAATACTGTGTTTCAGGCAGTTGCAATGCTAGTATGTACAATATTGAATGCTGTACTTGACCCTTTTTTAAAAAATATTACTGGATTTCAAGGAGCTTCTATTGCTACTTTAATCTCTCAAAGTACTTGTCTCATTTTTATTTCTACAAAAACAAAGTATATAAGTGTATAATGTATTTATAAATAGATAATTATATAAATTTAATTTTATTTATATAGTTATTGGAATTATAATTTATAAATTATGTATAATAAGAATATAATTTAGTTAGCAACGATTACATTGTGTTAAATTCAGATAAGTTATATGATAATTTGTTTATTTTGAGTTTTGGAGGAATAGTTATGGAATCAAATAATAATGCTATAAAGTCGACTGTTAAAAAAGGAATTTCTTTTGGCTCTTGTTTAGCAATGATTATTTCTTATACTGCATGGAAGTCTATCCCGTGGGCTATTTTCCACGGTCTAATGAGTTGGATATATGTGATTTATTATTGGGCTAGATATATGTAGATTGAGATAATAAATAGTTGATATTATTAAATTTAAGAAAGTAAATGTAAAGGCGAACAATCTATTTGTTCGCTTTTACATTTTGTAATTTATCAGCAATGGTTTAAAACAGAAATAAATTTTAAAACTAGTTATAAGTACTAAAGAATGTATAAATAAAACAAAAATATTTGAGTTAGTTATAAGTATCAAAGAATATATAAATAAAACAAAAATATTTGAGTTAGTTATAAGTATCAAAGGATATATAAATAAAACAAAAATATTTAAGTTAGTTATGATTATAAAAGTATTTATCAATAAAACAAAAGCATTTAGGTTACTTATGAGTATAAAAAATATCTATAAATTAAATAAAGATTCTTATGAGGTTAAAATTGAAAAAATACAAACCCATTGAATTAGCAAGGATATTTAATATTAATTCAAATACTATTAGGTTTTATGAAGAGGTTGTATATATTTCAAAAGCTAAACGAAAAGAAAATAACTATCATGAGTTTGGAGAATAACATATATTGTAGTTGAAAATCTGTAGATATATATTTGGATATCAATTTACAAATAGTATTATATGAAATGCTGGTATGATGGTTATCAAGTCAGCTGTTAGCAGAAGTTCGGGAATTGGTAAACATCGTACTTTTGACTACATTCATACAATTAAAAAAGAATTAGATATATTTATATTTTTAAAAAGTATGTATAATCAAATAGTATAACAATATTGAAAAGGAGTTGTATTATATATGAAGTTTTATACTATACAGACTTTAGAGTTTTGGAATAACAATAAAAATAATAAATATCTATTAAATAATTATTCTCTTATATTAGAAGGTTTTGATATTCCATATAAATGGATGTATACTCAAATGATAAATAGAATACCTAAATTTGATGATAGTATGATATGGGTTTGGTTGAATAGACCTGATTTAAGATGTAGTGCATACTTAGAAAAAGGTACGAGAGGTGTTTTACTCGAAATTGAAATAAGCAAAGATAATGTATTGTTATCTGATTTTGATTTATGGCATTTACCTTTAATGGATATTGCTGTAGAGCTTTATGAAGATGAACAGATTGAAAAGGAGGCAAGTTGGCAAAGAATATTTGACTTGGAATTATGCTCAAAATTAAATGAAGTGAGTATAGAAGACTTGACTCTTCAAGGAGTAACATCTAAAGTTTCCCTATCTAATGTCAAATTAATAAAAGAATTTGTTGCAAAATGATATTTATATTGAAATTTATTCCAAAAAGTTATATATTTATAACAAGAGGTGTTATAAATATATAACTTTTTTAAGGGGTGATTTTATATGTCTAAACAACAAATTGGTATTAAATCAACACTTATTTCAGAAACAATAGCAGTTGCCTATTGTCTTGGAGCAACGTTGGTAAACAAGTATTTTTTTAAAGGAAGTAATATTGAGTATATTCCTATAATTATTTGGGTAGTAGCTGTAGTATGTCAATGGATTTATGACCAAAAGAATGATGATTTGGTCGATGAAGCATCTAAATACATACTATCAAGAGTTAATGGGATTGCGATAAAAGTATTGTTTTATTCTATGGTTATAATCTCTGTATCCCTTGCAACACTGGATATAAATGTATCGAATTTAAATTTAGGGATGTTTTTATTAGTTATTTTGTTTATTCAATCTTTGTTAAAGTTATTTTTATTTATATATTTTGATAGAAAGGGGATATACAATTAGGTGTCAGTATCGTTAAAGACAAAAATTAAATACTATAGAGAAAAGCATCTTATGACACAAGGCGAACTTGCAAAGTCAGTAGGGGTAAGACGTGAAACTATCGTACATTTAGAAAATGGTCGTTATAATCCTTCTTTAAAATTGGCAATGGATATTGCTAAGATATTTAATACAACTGTGGAAGAGCTATTTGAGTTTGTTGAAGGAGAATAGTATTTAAATTTTGCAGGTTGCTTGTACATTAGAAAATGAACGGTTTTATAAAGTTGAAAATCTGTATTAAGATTCATATGACAATTAGAGAAGTTTTGCTACAAGAAATTGGATAAAATAAAATATAAATTTAATTTTAAATATACTTCCAAAATTATCTAGTCACATATATAATATAATTATAAAAATAATGAATATTTTTATAGTAGTAGTTAATTTTCTAATAAGGAGGATGTAAAATGCCTAGTATGATTATGGAAGTTGTAGGAGTATTGTTTATAGCTATTGGATTAATTTTGACATTCATTGAGATAAAGGGAAATTTACCTTCTTTTTATGGATTTGGTCAAAATGCTGTAAGAAAAAATGCTGTAGGTATTCTAGCAGCAGGAGTGGCTTTAATTTTCTTTAGAAATGGCATAGAGAGCATAGATTCTATAGCCACTTATGGCATGTTTTTAGCTATAGAACTTGTTGTAATAGTTGCATATTTCTTAATAAGAAGAAAATTTGTTAAAGAAGATAAACATTTAAGAGTTAATTAACTAAATTATCTACTATAAAAATTGGAAGATTAAAAACATGTAAAGTTTTGTTTTTGGTTATTTCAAATCCAAATTTGATTATTTTTAGAGAAACTATGTTCTGTATAAAACTAGAATGTGGTTTCTTTTTTATGTATAATATAATTTTTAGAAATGAAAGTTATAATATATTCTATAGGATAAAATATACTAGACAACATGCGAATTCTTATGTCTAAACTCCTAAGAATCTTGACAAGAATGTTAAGATAAGAGATAATGAATTCATTCACTGGATATAAGATTAATTTAAAAGGAGTATTATTATGGCTAAAACAAAAAAGATAATAGATAGTAATATAAATCATGAAGAAATAAATAATAAACAACGTACACGAATATCAAAAGAACCTCAAGAGAGAAAGCAAGAAATAATTGAAACTGCTTTAGAATTATTTTCTGAAAAAGGGTTTGAAAATACAACTATTCAAGACATAGCAGAAAAAATGAATGTTTCGCAAGGGCTATGTTATCGCTATTTTAAATCTAAAATAGAAATATTTGCCGCTACTTCAGAATACTATGCAATGAAGGCTGTGGAGCAAATACAAATCCCTATATCAGAGGATTTACCTGCAATTGATAAGTTGAATACTATCATAAAACGTATGTTTGAATATGAAATGAAGCACCATGAATTTGAAGCAAGGTATAATGAAAATTCTGAGATAAGGGCAAGTAGACTAGACAATGTTGCTAAGCAACTGGTTGATGTTATGATTCCAATTATAGAGCAGGGTGTAAGAGAAAACGTATTTCACTGTACAAATGTGACTCTTGATACTAAGTTTTTGGTGTTTGGTATTATCCATACTTTTCATGAAGAGATGCCAAACGAAAATATTAAAGAGTATATAGTATCCTTCCTTAACTTCATGAAAGATGCGTTTATCTGTACCTTAAAAATTGAAGATATAGATAAGATTGGTGAGGGATGGATTAATTTGTAGACCCTTATATTTTAGTTATAAGTTATAATTAAGTAGTGTGAAATATTGATAAATTATTTGCTTAGGAGTATATTTTAAGATAAAAAAATGACTTTACTATATGAGTATGCTACAATACAACCAAATCGGAATTTGGAAAAAGATACTATAATTGTAACGATATTTTTGCTATAAAATCAAATATAGTCAGAGTATATTCTTACTAAATTTTACACTTGAGCAAGTTATTTTAAATAAGTAGGATGTACAAAACTAATAGAGAAAGTTTTTAAAGTCTGTTTTATTAATAAAATAAATATTAGGATAGATAAAGATATTTTTAGATTTTATACAGTTCAAATTTTTAAAAATAATTTAGATTTATTCTAATGGAAGGGTAAGTATAATATGAAATTACATAAAAAGATACAGCTTTTGTTTTTGATGTTTTTATTTACTATAATGTTAACTTCTTGTTCTGGCTCTTCAATGTCATATACATTTGAGGTTGAAACTGGTGATAAGATAAAGGTAAGATTAGACACCTCGGATGGATATTCATTGACACAGAAAGATGGAAAGTTTACTGTGAAAAAGGGCGATGAAGAGGTATTACAAGGAATATTTACTACAAAAGAGGGTTATGAAAAGTATCAAAGTATAAAGACTGATAAAGGAGTAAAGGTTCTTGAAGATAAAGAGAAAGATGAAAATAAGTATTTCTTTTATGAATTTGAGGGTGAAGCAGGTACAGAAAATAACTTTGTTCTTTGGGTCAAAGACTCAAATACAGGTGTAGTAATAGGTAGCTTGTCTGGAGAAAAAGAGGCAAAGTCTGCGTTTGAAAGGTTAACAATTACATTATAATAAGAGTTATAATCAAATGTTAATCATCAAAATCTAAAATTCCGATTTTTAAAGGGGCTATCTCAGAATAGAGATAAGCCTCTTTTTCGTTGTTGAAATGATAAAAATATATTTGATTTAATACAAAAAAGAGTGCCTCATTAACTAAACAGTTCATTTTGAGACACTCTCTTTTTTAGTTTAATTTAGTAGTTAAGAGTTATAAGATTAACTGTTTCATTGTATCTAATTTAATCATCTGTATTTTATTTTAAAACAGTAACTATTTTTTTATTTAAATTTTATATTTTTCATTTAGTCGTTATATCTATGAGATTGCCTACTGTTTTATGCCTATTTAAGTGTTTTAAAGATGTATAATCAAACATTTACCCTGTATCTATTTGAGCCATTTAATAAATAAAAAAGTGATATAAAATATCTTTGTGAGTGAATTTATTCATTCCTTGTTGACAAATTAAAAAAATTGATTTATTATTGAACTACATTAATGAATGAATTTATTCACTGAATTGAATAGTTGGTTAGTTGATTAATGAAAAAAGTTATTAATCGTGCAAAATAAATAATTATTTGGTTAATGAAAAAAAGTTATTCATCATGTAAAATGACTAATCAAAAAAACACATGTAAAGAAAGGTAGGAGTATAAATGATATCATTATTAGCTAGATTGTGTATAAAAGATAAAGAAAATATATCATCTCCAATAGTGCGTCAGGCTTATGCAAAGCTTTGTAGCAGTGTAGGCATATTCTTAAATATTCTATTGTTTATGGTTAAATTATTGTGTGGAACTGTAAGTGGCTCAACAGCAATTATTACAGATGGATTCAACAATTTAGCTGATGCAGGTACTTCTTTTGCTTCATTCATAGGCTTTTGTATTGCAGGGATTGGGGCAGGTGAAAATCATATCTTTGGTCATGGAAGATATGAATGGTTTATGGGAGTTTTGTATTCAATTGCTGTAATTATTATGGGAAGCACATTAGCTCGAAATTCAGTTGTATCAATCATTTCACCTAAAAGTATAGAATTCAGTTTTACAATTCTTTTTATTCTTATTTGCTCTATAATCGTTAAGCTATATATGTTTTTTTACAATAAAAAAATCGCAAAGAAAATTGATTCTACTGCAATGAAAGCAACAGCCATAGACTGTATCAGTGATATGGTTGCAACAACAGCAATAGTAATATCTTTACTTACAGAGTATTTTACAGGATGGGCGATTGATGGCTGGTGTGGATTATTGGTATCTGTATTTATCATTGTTTCAGGTATGAAATCTATGTTTGAGATAGGAGGAAGATTATTAGGAAAATCTCCAGATAAAGAAATGGTAGATGAAATAACTAAAATAGCAATGCAGTATGAGGAAGTACAAGGGATAAATGACTTGATTATCCATGATTATGGGCTTGGTCATTTTGTAATTTCAATGCACATTGAAGGCAAAGAGGGTATAGGCAGTAGCGTTTTAAATGATGTTGCGAATGAAATCTCTTATAGACTTTATATTGATATGGGATGTAATGCTACCATACAGACAGATTTTTTAGTTACAGACCAAATTATAGTTGATGAGATATTTAAAAGAGCTACAAAAGAAATACATAAAATTGATTCATATGCCACAATAAATGACTTGCGTATAATCAAGTCTGGTCTGCATACAAATGTGATTTTAGTAATTGCAGGGTCAAATAAACTTCAAAAGATTGAAAGTGAAATTAGAAAAGTAATGGAGAAGGCTGTTGCTCCAGTGGATGGGAGCTATCATGTAATGATTAGACTTGTTATTTCACGTAAGAATAAGAAAACTTACATTTAAAGTATCCTTTAGAATAAGAAGGCTTATATATGAGTTTAATTAGAGAATTTTATTATTATCGCTTTTATATGAATGTTTACTTAGATTAAAAAAGAATTGTATAAGTTAGCTTAAAAAAGAATTGTATAAGTTAGATTAAATAAGGATTGTATAAGTTAGCTTAAATAAGAATTGTATAAGTTAGAATAAATAAGAATTGTGTAAGTTAGCTTAAATAAGAATTGTGTAAGTTAAATCAAATGATAGTTATATAAACTACATAAAAGAACATTTAGAAGGAGGATTTATCATGGATAACGAACAACGTATAAAACTACTTAAAGAGACACCTATAAAAAAACTTTTATTAAAAATGGGAATCCCAACAATGATTGGTATGCTAGTTACAGGATTCTATAATTTAGTAGATGCTTATTTTGTTGGGGGGCTTGGTACTAGTCAGATGGGAGCTGTTTCAATTGCATTCCCACTTGGACAAGTAATCGTCGGGATAGCACTATTATTTGGTGGAGGAGTATCATCATACTTGTCCAGATTATTAGGAGAAGGAAATAATTCACAAGCTAATCATGCAGCATCAACTGCACTGTATTCAAGTATATTTATTGGTATAATCTCAATTGTATTGATTGAGTGTTTCATTGACAAAATCATATTTGCACTAGGAGCTACAGATACCATTTTTCCATATGCAAAACAGTATGCAGTGATTTATGTAGCAAGTTCAATTTTTAATGTATTCAATGTAACTATGAACAATATAGCAACCAGTGAGGGGTCAACCAAAATATCTATGATAAGCATGTTATTAGGAGCAGGATTAAACTTGGTATTAGCACCTATTTGTATATATGGATTAGATATGGGTATCTCAGGTGCAGCAGTTGCAACTGCCATAGCACAGGCAATAACTAGTTTAATGTATGTAGTTTATCTATTAATGAAAAAAAGTATTTTCAATTTTTCTATAAGGGAGTTTAGATTTGAACGTGAAATTTACTTACAAATACTTAAAGTAGGGATACCAACTCTTGTATTTCAGATTTTAACAAGTGTAGCTATAGGGCTTACCAATAAAGGTGCTCAAGGTTATGGAGATTCAGCAATAGCAGCTATGGGAATTGTTACACGTATAATGTCAATGGGTTCTTATGCAGTGTTTGGTTTTGAAAAAGGATTTCAACCAATAGCTGGATATAGTTATGGAGCTAAGCAATATATGAGATTAAACGAGGCTATAAGTACTACTTTAAAGTGGACAACTACTTTTTGTTTATTGATGTCATTAGTTTTAATTATATTTCCAGAACCTATTATATCTTTGTTTTCAACCAATGATAATTCTGTAATAGAAATTGGTACATTTGCTCTTAGAATAAGTAGTGTAATGTTTATTTTCTTTGGATTTGGTACAGTTTATTCTATACTATTTCTTGCACTTGGGAAAGCAAAAGAAGGTGCTTTTCTTAGTGTAAGTAGACAAGGGTTGTTTTTTATACCGACTATATTATTGTTGCCATCAATTATGGGGATTAATGGCGTGATTTTTGCTCAACCGATTGCTGATTTGTTTATGGTTATATCTGCTGCAATTCTGGCAGTGAAATTGAAGAAAGAGATAAGAGCTTTGTCAGTAGAAAGAATATAGAATATTGCGATGAGATGTTGTGTAAAGTGATATAATAAGAGGGATATGAGTTATGAAATTTGCTGTATATATTTATTAGTAAATTGAGTAGAAAATGGAGGGGTATTGAAAGTAAATATGGGTGGAATAAGTGGATAATCATTAAATAAGTTATAAAATGATAGACCATTCTTATAAATTATGACTATAATAAAATTCCAAACTGCTCATAAATTCTAATCTTGTATACCTCAAAATAACTATTATAAAATTACATAATGATTTAAAAATATCAAAATAATTGAGGTGATAACATGAACAATACATTTTTAGATAAATTGCTTGAGACAAAAGAACTTAAAAACTCACTTTATAGTGTATTAAAACATCATTTCCTTTATCATTCCAATAAGATAGAGGGTAGTACTTTTACTACAGAGGCACTAGCACTTTTGCTTGATAAGAATGTCGTTACAGGAAGACATACCTTAGATGACGTACAAGAAACTGTTAATTCTAGCTATGCATTTGACGCAATAATTGATTCATTGAAAGAAAAAATAACACATAGTTTCTTAAGAAATTTACATTCAAGTTTAATGTTTAATACAACTTTACATTCTAGAGGGATGGCTGGTATATATAAAACTATACCAAATATGATACTAGGAACTGATGTAAATATAGCACAGCCATTTGAAGTAGAACCAAAGCTTGATGAGTTAATTGAATGGTACTACAATCAAAATGAAATAACTATTAAAGTTATAGCTGAATTCCATTATAGATTTGAATTGATACATCCATTTCAAGATGGTAATGGTCGCATAGGTAGATTCGTTATGTTAAAACAGATGCTAGAAAATAATCTTCCTATAAAAATTGTATCTTGGGATAGTGAAGATTTATATAGAAGTTCCTTAAATTCATGTAGCATAGGGAATTATGAACCTTTGATTGAATATCTATCAAGTTTAGAAGATTTTAGAGAAGCATATAAAATATTATGGAAATAGTTGTTTATAGTAAAAAATGATGACTTTTTATATAATTATATTTTTCTTAAGAAATTTAACATTAAGTTCTTAGACATTCTTATCATGAAATATGCCCCCCTCTTAGTAGACATTAAAATATATAAAACTGTCTAAAGCTAAGAGGGTTTTGCTATGTTCAAAACTAAGGTATAATCAGAGCAAAAATTTAAAGCAATCGAATCATATTTAAAAAATGAGAATACAGTAATAAAAATAATGGAAAAATTAAATATCGGAAAAAGCATATTTATAGACTATTTAGAACTTTCATCAGGGTTATTAGTTTTGTACTCTTTAGTAAATAAGAATGGCAAAAACAATATAGCATCAACTACAATACTCCAAAATAGTGATTCTAATGTAAATATAGATTCGTTACCTCCTTGAAGTATAACATAAACATTGTTATTTACTAAGTGGATTAATATTGGTGCCCAAAGGTTTTTGGTCTTCAGATAAGTATATCCTAAAAATATTCCTATAAAGGTACAATATGATATATGGGAAATAACACAATAAAATGGAGTTTCCGGACTGTACAAAGTAATACAAAGGGGCAAATGCCAAATTCCCCATATAAAACCTAAAACTATTACACCAAATTTTTTTCCATAAATCTTTTGTAGTCTAGGTTGAAGAAAGTATCTTCATCCAAATTCTTCTCCAAAAAATAAATTAAAACCCAAACATAAATTTATAATTATATTTACAAATGCTATAAGAAATTTATTGATAATATCAATTGATAAATTTTCATTACTAATAATAATTCTAACTATAATTAATATCAAGAATATTAATATCACACTTAAAACCTTTTTAAAATTTTTACCTAAAGATAAATTTAAAACTTCAAATTGAGATTCATTGTAAAGAACAACAGCTAGAAGATAAAAAGATGTTAATGTATCTATTGTTGCAGAAATAATACTGTTATTAATTAAAAATATTTCAGCTATAGGTATTACTATTCTCACAACTGTAACTATAGCAAAAAACTTTAAAAATTTATCCACTGTTGAATTAAACTTATAATTAGAAACTCTTTTTAGGACAACAATAGCAGAAAATGCAGGAATATACATAAATAATAATGAAAAGTTTGATATAAATTCGCTATTATTTGGTTTTGATACTGATAAAAATAAAAATATAGATATAAAAGCAATTAGTAAAAAGTTTATTAATAAAAAATAATTTATTTCTTTTTTTATTAATTTAATATCATTTGACATATTAATTCTCCTTATCTTAAACTTTATAATTATATATATAGTAGCAGATTTCACCTAGAAATAAAAATATATAATGAATTTAAAAGAATTTGTTAGATATTCAGTATCTTAGAGTTGTAAAAATAGGTCACTTAATTTTGAAACTCTTGATACCTCATAACAAAAAATTCTCCATCCCCTAAGTACGTTTTTTGTATCTTAGTCTCAACTATTTTAAATCCTTGAGACTCATAACATTTTACAGCTCTCGTATTCCAGGTTCTTACTTCTAATACAATAGGTTTAGTACTATATTTATTTCTACATTCTTCTAAGCCTAAACTAATTATTGCTTTACCAATTCCCATTCCACAATAATCTGGCTTTATACCAATGCCAAAGAATACAGAGCTTCCTTTATCTAATAAGTTTATAAAACCTATCAATTCTTTATTGTCATCTATAAAACTTATAAAATTTTTTCTTTTATCTTCTTTTGTTAGTGAGAAATTATTCTTTTTAATCTCATCCCATGAAGGTAGATTGTATATTGAATATTCCCCTTCATATTTCCAATTAGTAACTTCTATAGCATGTTCTTCTGTAAATATAGCTTTATTTAGTTTCATATATCCTCCTAATTTCAAAGCAAATTTTAATATTTATGTATCTATTTTTCTTTTGTATGTAGACTTAAAGTAGAGTATAATCATAACTTACAAGTTTTTATTATAAAAAATTTTCATCAGAAAATCAAATAAAAATATTAAAATGAGCAAAGACTTATTTAAGTGTAATTTTAGATTTAGGTTATAGAAACATAGTCTCATATCATCCTTTCTTTTTATTCACCATTATTTCTATATATTTCTTATCTGAACCATTTAAAATTGGAACAGGAAATGCTATTAAATTTGAAGACCCATTTGGAAACAGATTAGGAATAACTGATTATATAAAGTAAAATAAATTTGAGTGATTATTAATGTACATATAAAACAAATACAAACTCTCCCTTAAATGAAATGGACTAAGATAAATACATAATAAAAAATGATAATGCTATTAATAAACTAATAACTACAAATTCTATTAATAAAACGATAAAAATCATAAATATAAAACTTATATAGTATAAGATTTAAAATATATTAACAGTAATCTGAATATATTAAAAATCCAAATTAAAAATAGAAATGTAAGACAACTTAACTATTATTATACTTTTTTACTATTATCCAAAGAAGTGAAAAAATAAAAAATTTTAAATTTAAAATTTTTTATTTTTTATTTATTGCGGAAAGAATAAAAAGATGCTATACTTTTTGTAACATATTATTCCAGTTATTAAGACATAATAAGCTTTTATAGTTTAATTTGTCTAATGATATTTTAAAAATTATGGTTTTATTATAATATGGCAAAAGAATAGAAATAAGGTGATAGTAGTGAAAGTAAAATCAAATTTAGATGAAATTTTATATCATAAGATTATTGAAAGTCTTATTCGTGGCGAATACTCTGTAGGTCAAAAAATATTACTAAATGACCTTTGTGAAAAATTTGAAGTAAGCAGAACACCAGTAGTACAAGCAGTAAAAATGTTAAATAAAGATGGTGTGCTTACTATTATGACAAATGGTAAAGTATATGTACCAGAGTATGAATACGATATGGTAAAGCAAGTTTGTGAAACAAGAACACTGATTGAAACATATGCTCTAGAAAAAATGATGCAAGAGGAAGAAGAGGTATTCCAACAAAAGCTAGAAGTGATAAAAAGATATTCTGATAAATGTGAAGAGTTCTATAAACAAGAAAAATCTGTAGAACTTGCACTTACAGATTTAAAATTACATAAAGCTATTGTTGAAGGTGCTAATAATGAGATTTTAAATGATGTATATGTTGGTATACAAGGAAGATTTGTAGTAGTAAATTATCTGATACGCCCATTAAAAAATCGTAACTACGAAGGAACAGTGCAAGACCATTTTGAAATATTGAAATTTATTGAAAGCAGAGATACAAAAAAAGCAGTGGAGAAATTAAGAAATCATATTCAAGGAACTATTAAACGATTCTGTGAAGATGAATAATGTATTTCGAGGTTTCTATATATTTATATAGTGTAAATCAGAAATATTACAGGGAAGCCATAAGGCTTCCTAAAAAAATAGCCTTTATAAAATTTTTTATTTTAAATTTAAAATTTTTTATTTTAAATTTAAAATAAAAAATGAAAGAGGTGGTAGGGAGTTTGAATAAAATTATTACAGAAAGGATAGAAAAGACTATGAAGAAGCTATTTACAAGTGAAACATTTTTGGAATATCAATTTGTGAGTGATTGCCAGTTGTCACCAGATGGAGGCTATACAGCATTAGTTGTAAAAAAAGCTGATATCAAAGAGAATGGTTACACAAGCCAAATTTATGTGTTAGACAATAAGAGTGGTGAACTAAAACAAATAACATCTATAAACTCTGTAGGAGCATATGCTTGGGAAGATGAAAATACTATTGTGTTTCCTGCTTTAAGAAATGAAAAAGTAAAAGAAGCTATCAAAAATGGTAAGCAATGTATGAGTTATTACACTTTATACTTACATGGCGGAGAAGCAGAAGAACTTTTTACACTCCCTATCAAAGGTGGAAAATTAAATCCTATAGGAAAAGGTTTGTATGCAGTTATTGATTCTTATGATAATGACAGACCTGTTGTGGAAGGATTGTCAGAAGAAGAGCAACAGAAAAAAATAAATGCTTATAATAAAAGACACTATGAGCATTTCAAAGAAATTCCTTATGCTGTCAATGGTGAAGGATATATCAGTAGAAAAAGAAAACGTCTATACTTATACAACAGCAACACAAAAGATTTAAAACCAATTACAGCACCTATGTTTAATGTTGTAGGTATGAAAATAAGTGATGGCAAAATCTTATATGTAGGTCAAGAGTTTGAAGATGTAAAAGGTCTAAAAAATGGCGTTTATGTATTTGATACAAATACTAATGAGAATGTTTGTATCTTAGAAAAAGATAAGTATATTGTAAAAGGTTTTGAATTATATAAAAATCAAGCAATACTAAATTTAACTGATGCTTTATCTTATGGGAATGGAGAAAATGGAGATTTTTATACAATAGATATTGATACAAAAGAAATGAAGTTACTTTCAGAACATCAGCATCATTGTATTGGAAATACAGTAACATCTGATATTAAAATAGGTGCTGGTCAGACAACAAAAGTAGATGGTGAATATATTTATTATACTTCTACAGTAAATATGGATTGCATTATTGAAAGAATACATATTCCAACAGGAAGACAGGAAAAAGTTACACAAACAGGTTCAGTTGACTTTATAGATGTGAAAGATGGAAACATTGTATGTATAGGCTGTTCAGAAAACGGATTACCTGAAGTTTATACAGTAGAAAATGGAGCATTGTGTAAGAAAACACATTTAAATGACCATATTTTAGATGAATATAAAATTTCTGTACCAGAATATATCGAGTCAAAAGGAAGTGCTGACTGGGAAATACAAGGATATGTATACAAACCAGTAGATTATAAGGTAGGGGAAAAATATCCAGCTATATTAGCGATTCATGGTGGACCAAGACTAACATATGGACCATATTTTATGCATGAGATACAGGTATTTGCAAGTCAAGGTTACTTTGTTTTCTTCTGTAATCCAAGGGGCTCTGAAGGTCGTGGCAATGATTTTGCAGATATTAGAAAACAGTTTGGGGATATTGATTATATAGATTTTATGGAATTTACAGATACAGTACTTGAAAAATACACAGACATTGATGAAACAAAACTAGCTGTGGAAGGTGGAAGTTATGGTGGATTTATGACAAATTGGATTATTGGTCATACAAACCGTTTTGCTGCTGCTTGTGCTCAACGTTCTATTGCAAACTGGAGTGGTATGGAAGGTACAACAGATATTGGTTATTATTTCTGCAAAGGACAAACAGGTGCTTCTCACATGGAAGACCACGAATTGCAATGGAAACAATCTCCTTTAGCCTATGCCGATAAGTGTGTTACCCCAACTTTATTTTTACATGGTGAAAAAGATTACAGATGCTATATGCAAGAAGCATTCCAAATGTTTTCTGCATTAAAAATTCATGGATGCCCTACAAAACTTTGTCTCTTTGAAGGCGAAAATCACGAGTTATCTCGCTCAGGTAGACCAAAACAAAAACTACAAAGACTAGTTGAAATGATGGATTGGTTTTCAATGTACATAAAAGAAGAAAAGTAATGTGTATTAATAAAAGACAATAGTGTGCATTAAGGAAAGTTCACTAATATGTATAGTGAAAGATAATAATGTACATTAAGGAAAGTCAATAATATGTATAGTGAAGATAATAATGTACATTAAGGAAAGTCAATAATATGTATAGTGAAAGATAATAATGTACATTAAGGAAAGTCAATAATATGTATAGTGAAAGATAATAATGTACATTAAGGAAAGTTCAATAATATGTATAGTGAAAGATAATAATGTACATTAAGGAAAGTCAATAATACGTATAGGGAAAGATAATAATGTGAATTAAAAAATACTCCTATATAAATATAGTAACTAAAAAAAATAATACAGAAAAAAGGAAAATAAAGAAAGGAGAATACAAAAATGGAAAAACTAAAGATTGAAAGTTCAGATATTTTTGAATATATATTTCCACATGATATTTCTTGTTCACCTGATGGAAAACATATTGCTTATATTATATCAAATATCAATGAGGAAAAAGACTGCTATGAACATGACTTATATGCTATGGATACTAAAACAGAAAAACAAATACATATGACACAAACAAAAGATGTAACATCATTTAGCTGGATTTCTAATACAGAACTTCTTTTTACATCTAAAAGAGATAAACCCAAGGCAGGTACAACAGATTTTTACACTATTTCTATAAAAGGAGGAGAAGCAAAAAAAGCATTTTCTATTCCAAAAGCCTGTAGTGTACCTATATCACTTGGAAATAAATTGTGGCTATTTACAACAAAAAATCCAACAGATGCTAAAAAAATAGAACCAGACAGAGCAGTAGAAGGAGTAGATTATTGGACATTTACAGATAAACCTTTTATAAGAGATGGGGAAAATTTCTCTCAAAGAAGACGTGTAACATTGGAATTGTATCAAGAAGGAGAAAAAGAAACAAAAGCCATTACACCAAAATATTGTGAGGTAGCAGGTATAGATGTTTCTCCTGATAAGAAAAGAATTTTATATTCTGGTCAGATTTATGAAGATTGTGCAACACCTTTCTCTGGTCTTTGGGAATACCATGTAGATAGTGGCGAAACAAGAGAACTTATACCACAAGGAAAATATCAAATCAGCTTAGTTAAATATATTGGTGAAGATAGAGTAATGTTACAAGCTTCTATATTGGACCGTTCTATTACACAAAATCATGATATTTTTATGCTTGACTTGAATACTGGTGAAATGAATATGATTGCTAGTCCAGACGGCATGTATGCTACATTACTGGACGTAGATGCAGTATATGGTGGTGGACGTAGTAATAAAGTTATAGGAGATAAGTTTATTGGAGCAAGGATTTGTAGAACTATGACAGAGTTTGATGAGTTTGACACAAAAACAGGTAATATACGTATCATCACAAAAGTGGATGCTTTTACATCTTTTGATATTTACGACAACACTATGTACACAGTCATGTTGAAAGATTATGAATTGGCAGAAATATATAGCATTGATATTGCTACAGGTGCAATGAAAAAAATGACTTCTTTCTCTAAACCATACTTGGATAGTCATAAGGTTTCACTACCTGAGAAATTGACATTTGTAGCAAAGAATAAAGAAGAAGTTGATGGTTTTGTTATACCACCTATAGATGCCAAAGAAGGTGAAAAATATCCTGCTGTATTGTTCATTCATGGTGGACCTAAATGGGCATATGGTTATATGTTTACGCACTTAAAGCAATGTGTAACCGCAAAAGGAATGTATGTTATTTATTGTAATCCTCATGGTGGTGATGGTTATGGCGAAGAATTCTTGGAAATGGTAGAAAGATGGGGATATGTTGATTATGACCATATTATGGAATTTGTAGATACTTGCATTGAGAAATATCCTGGAATTGATGCAGACCGCTTAGGTGTTGCAGGTGGAAGTTATGGTGGTTATATGACAAACTGGATAATTGGTCATACAGACCGTTTCAAAGCAGTTGCTTCTCAAAGAGGTATTAGCAACTTGATTACAGCTTCCTTAATTATTGACTTTGGTGATAGAATTATGAAGCAAACTTGTGGAGATAAGACACCTTGGAATCATGAGGAAGTTCTTTGGAACCATTCTCCAATTAAATATGTAAAAAATGTAAAGACACCAACTTTATTCTTGCACAGTGATAGGGATTATAGATGTTTTATGGGAGATACTTTCCAGATGTTCACTGCATTAAAACAGCTTGGTGTAGATACGGAAATGTATTTGTTCCACGGAGATACACATGGATTGTCTAGAAACGGAAGACCATCTAATAGAGTTGTACGTGCCAATGCCATTGTAGATTGGTTTGAAAGATATTTATAAGGGGGTTATTCTATGAGTGATATGTTATTATGGTTTAGTGTCGTATTAGTTTTATTTGCCATTGGGGATTTGATTGCAAGTAAAACAAAAGCAAAGGTTTCAGCTGTATTTGTGACATTACTTTTATTTTTGATTCTGTTTGTTACAAAGGTAATACCAGGGGATATTATTGAAAGAGCAGGTATGACAGCAGCTGCAAGTTGGAGTGTTCCAATGATTATGTTTAGTATGGGAACGATGTTGAATGTTAGACAGTTTATAGATGAATGGAGAACTGTGTTGACAGCATGGCTTGGAATTGTGGCAGTTATAGTTTGTGTTTCACTTTGTATTCCTTTGTTTGGAAAAGCAACAGTGTTGACAAGTATACCAGTTATAAATGGGGCATTACCTGCTACTACTATTATGACACAAGCAGCATTAGAAAAAGGATTGACACTTGCGGCGGCTACAGCAACAGTTGTATTTGCAATCCAAAAGTTTGTTGGTACACCAATTGCCTCTAGAGCTGCATTACAGGAAGCAAACCGTCTTTTAGTGGAATATCATGAAGCAAAAGCAAAGGGGATTGATTTAGCCAATGTCGATAATGATAAGAAAGAAGCAGAGGGAACAGGAGAAAAAGTAAAGCAAGTATTCTGTGAGAAGTATGATAAATATTATTCTACAAATGTTTGTATATTTTTTATAGCTATATTTTCTTATTTGGGATATGAGCTTTCAGAGGTTATCCATGTGAATTATTCTATTGTATGTCTTATAGTTGGTGTGCTTGTAACTCGTATTGGTATTGTGCCAAAAGATATTTTAGAAAAAGGGAAAATCAAAGGTTTTATCAACATGGTTGTATTTGCAGCTGTTATTCCTTCTTTAGCAAAAGTTTCTTTGGGAGATTTAATTAGTCTGTTTGTACCAATTGTAGGTATGTTCGCAGTTTCTATTATTGGGATATTCCTTGTGATGAAGGTACTTCCAGGTTGGAAAATCATTGGTTCTAAGCCTCTTGCTTTTGGAGTAGGATTCTGTCAGATGTTGGGATTCCCAACTACATATTTGATTTCAAATGAAGTGTGTAATGCTATTGGAGAAACGGAAGAAGAAAAAGCATATTTGATGTCTAAAATAATGCCTAAGTTAGTAGTTGGTGGTATGGCTTGCATGATTTCCATTGTAGTGGCTGGTATTATGGTACCTATGTTGTAGATGGGTTTTGTAATTAAAAAGAAAATGAGGGAATTAAATATTGGGATGTAAATAAATTTTATATTTGGTTAGTTCGTGATAAGTAATTAGCTAGTCTATGATAAATACTTACTTAGTTTGTGACAATAAGAATGTCTCTTTTTAAGGAAAAACGGTATAACATCTTCTTTATGTTATACCGCTTTTCCTTTTTCATTTCGTTATATTTTAAAATTAATAAGAACATAATCTTAAAAACTAATATCCACAGTATATTCATCTTCTATTAAGACATAGTCACAGTCATACTTTTTACACATTTGTAGATTTTTAGTATTTTCTTCAATAGTAGATTCCATTGTGCAGAATGAATCATCCAATCGACTTTCAATGGCATTTGCATATTTTTTAATATCTGAAAAATGTTTTTCTATATAATTCTTAGTCATAATAAGGCAATAATACTGAATTTCTTTTATATACTTACTATCAAAATTTTTTTTCCAATCAAATGGAATATAACATCCCTCAACTACAAGATTCTGATTATTTTCGATAGCTGTTTTTATAATTTCTTTAACGATAGACCATAGATAGGGTACAAGCTCTTCATCATCTTCTGGTATTAACTTAGTATTTCCACTTCGTATAAGTCCCATTTTTAATAGGTCAATAGATAGATATGTATATTTGTATTTTTCTAATATTTTCTGTGCAAATAAAGTTTTTCCAGTATGAAAAGCACCCGCAATTAAAATAATCATAATTTAAACACCTCTCTCAACAAAGTGAACCGTTGAATTATCCCAGTACTTTTTATATACCCTATCATTTTTACCATCAAGATTCAGTTGATACATTCTAAATGTAACTAATATGTCTTTTGGTTGCCATTGTTCTTTATAAGAATACTGATAGCTCATCCCTAATTGCTTCATTACATTACCGCTACGTGGATTTTTAATATCATGTGTAGCAGTAATATAAGGGATACTATCTCTTTTTAATTGTTCGACAACTGCTTTACTTGCTTCAGTCACAATACCTTTGTGCCAAAATTCTTTACACAGTCCGTAACCAAAATCATAATTGTCGTCCATACTTACATTGACATAACCTATTGGTATATTGCCGTTTTTTAAGCAAATAGCATAGTTATATCCATTAGACTTTTTATATGCTTCTACATACTTTTTTTCAAAAAACACCTTTGTTTCTTCTAGTGATTTAAGGGGAAACCATGGCAAATAAGTATTTACATCTTTATCACTGTAAATTGTGAACAAAGCTTCTATGTCATTCTCAGTAAACCTTCCTAATATGAGTCTTTCTGTTTTTAGTTCAGGAGTATTTTTAAATATCATATTCCTTATTCTCCTTTAAAAATTAAAATTTATTAGCGAACTCCTTGTAATAGATTATACTACGATTTCATGTCCTAGTCATTTTTCCAGCTTTGATTAGGTTACTTTTATGTCATGATTCATCAAAAGTGAAAGGGTGATAAAGTGAGTGATAATTAAACAGAAATAAAAGATATGCCTATAAAGCATAATAATAGATTTAATATAGGTATTTGATATTTGAATAGCCAGATTCTATAATGTAGTTGAAAGGGATGATACTATAATTGATAAACAAAATCAATATAGTTTTATTATCTAAAATTTAAAATGAGCATATTCTATCATCAAATTATAAGTATATGCTCCTTAAATTATAGATATGTGTTTCTTAGGAAAATTAATAAAAATCAAAGACTTTGTTACTTGATTTTTAACACCGAAAATAAAAATTAAAATACAAAAAGGAAAGGTGAATAAAATGAATACTAACTTTAATTTTTTTATACCAACACGTGTAAAATTTGGCTGTGGGCAACTAAATCAACTCCATAGTGAGAGTTTACCTGGGAAAAAAGCATTACTTGTCATTTCAAATGGAAAATCTACACATACTAGTGGAGCTCTTAATCGAACACAAGAACAGCTTAAAATTGCTGGAGTAGAATTTGTATTGTTTGATGAAGTACAGGCAAATCCTATTAAATCTACTATTATGGAAGGCGCTAAAATAGCACGTGACAATAATTGTGATTTTATAATTGCTTTAGGCGGTGGTAGTGTAATGGATGCCTCAAAAGCAATGGCTGCAATGGCCACAAATGATGGAGATATATGGGATTATATATTTGGTGGTACAGGTGGAGAAAAACTGCTTGTAAAAAATCCTCTTCCACTTGTATGTATTACAACTACTGCTGGAACTGGTTCAGAAGTTGACCAATGGGGAGTTATTACCAATGATAAAACAAATGAGAAGATAGGTTTTGGTGGAGATGATAGACTTTTTCCTGTATTAGCAATTGTAGACCCTGAGCTTATGACAACTGTACCTTCAGAGTATACTGCATATCAAGGTTTTGATGCACTATTTCATTCAACAGAAGTCTATATTAGCAAATTTGCGAATCCTATGAGTGACATGATTGCTTTAACTGCTATCGAAAATATTGCAAACTATCTTGCTCGTGCAGTGAAAGATGGAAAAGATATAAAAGCAAGAGAACATGTTGCTTTTGCTAATACCTTATCTGGTCAAGCAATGGTAATCACCAGCACTACAGCCAAACATTCAATGGAACATGCTATGAGTGCATATCATCAGAATCTTCCTCATGGAGCAGGTTTAATTATGATATCAAAAGCATTTTATGAATTTTTTATTGATAAACATGCCTGTGATGAAAGATTTATACGAATGGCACAGGCTATGGGGATGAAGAATGCCTCAAAGCCAGAAGATTTCATCACAACATTAGTAGACTTACAAAAAGCATGTGGTGTTGATAACTTGAAGATGAGTGATTATGGGATTGTTTATGAAGAACTTGATGTTTTAGCAAGAAATGCTCGTGATACTATGGGTGGTCTATTCCTTGCAAATCCTTGTGAAATGAGTCATGAAGAATGTGTTGCAATTTTTGAAAAAGCATACGATTAAGGAGTGATATATAATGATAAAATATTACAAAAAGCTGGTAGGTGTGGTTCTTTGCTCTACATTGATATTCTTTCTTGTTGCATGTGAAAAACAACAAGAATCAGAATCTGCTCAAAGTAAAACATCTGAAATGAGTGAATCATTAAAACCTGATAGTGAAGCAATAAAAATAGAAGATGCACGTATCTTAGTTGCTTATTTTTCTCGTATTGGGAACTCAGATACTCCAAATGAAACAGAAGTTGTATCCTCTGCAAGTGTAAATATTAGAAACAATGTAATTGAAGGAAATACTGAAATTGTTGCAAAGATGATTCAAAGTAAAACTGGTGGTGATATATCTCTTATAGAGATGGAAAATAAATATCCATCTGATTATAGTATTATTGAAACTCAAGGGCGTGATGAACGAAATGATAACATTCGTCCAAAACTTTCAACTAATAGAAGTGATATAGACTCTTATGACATAATTTTTATTGGATATCCTAACTGGTGGGGTGACATGCCAATGGCAGTGTATAGCTTTTTAGAAGAGTATGATTTTTCAAATAAAATTATCATACCATTTTGTACTAGTGGTGGTAGTGGATTTTCAAACAGTATTGAGAACATCAGAAAAGAACAGCCACAAGCAACAATTAAAGATGGTCTAGCTATTAGTCAAACACTTCCAGATGGTACAGAAGATGAGATAAACACATGGTTGTCTAATCTTGGATTAACAAAATAAATTTATAATAAGTAATTGAAAAGGGGAATAAAATTATGGGAAAAAATGTTTGTATAATATCTACTAGTCCACGAAAAAATGGGAACTCTGAAGAACTAGCAGATGAATTTGCAAGAGGGGCAAGAGAAGAAGGTAATAAAGTGGAAAAGATTACTCTATATGATAAAAACATTCAGTTTTGTACTGGATGTCTTGCTTGCCAAACAACATGTAAATGTGTACTAAAAGATGATGCAAATGACATTATTAAAAAGATGTGTAATTCTGATGTACTTGTATTTGCTAGTCCAATATATTTTTATGAGATGACTGGACAGATGAAAACACTTTTGGATAGAACAAATCCAATTTTTCCAGCTGAGTATGCTTTTAGTGATATTTATCTACTTGCAACAGCAGCAGATGTTAATGAAAGTGCCATGGATGGTGCACTTAAAGGGTTGCAGGGATGGATTGACTGTTTTGAAAAAGCAAGATTGGCTGGTGTAGTAAGAGGGACTGGCTTAGACCAAATTGGTGCAATTAAAAATGATGCAAATATACTGAAAAAGGCTTACGAAATGGGGAAATCTATTTAATAAAACTAACATATAAGAAAATAAATTGTTGAAAAACATGAACCTCATTGATTGACAAACGAGACTTACTTATAGATAAAAGGAGGATTTTGTATGCGTAAAATAAGAAAATGGATTATATTTTTAGCTATATTAACTAGTAGCTTTGTTTTATCAGCATGTAACAATACATCATCAGCTAAAACAAAGGCAGATGATTTAAATGCTCTATCTCAAGTTCCAAATAATCAAAGTACAAATGCCACTGATAAAATAAATACTACTAATAAAGTAAATGCTACTAATAAAGTAAATACTACTAATAAAGCAAGTAGTCCTGATAAAATAAATGAACATGAAATCCGTATTAAGTTAACATTTGATGATAAAGAAGCAATTGCTGTGCTTAAAAATAATCCAACTACACAAAGTTTGATTGTTCAGCTTCCAATAACCGTTTCCTTCGATGACTTTGCAGGTGCAGAAAAAATTGCCTATACTCCAACAGAACTTTCTCAAAAAGAAGCACCTAGTGGCTATAACCCAGATGTTGGAGATATTACATGTTATGGTCCTTGGGGCAATCTAGCAATATATTACAAAGACCAGCCTTATGCCAATGGATTGATTCCTATGGGGCATTTTGAATCTGGGTTAGAAGATTTGAGTAATATGGGCAAAGGAGTTAGAGTTACTATAGAAAAGATGTAAAGTTATATACTTTAAAGGAGTGCTTAAATATGTCCCCAAAAAGAACCTTGCAAATCCTTCTTGATGTTGGAATGATTGGAATGTTACCAATTATAATGGCATATGAACTGGTGGGTGAGTCTACACATGAATGGCTAGGATTGGTGATATTTATTATATTCATTCTGCATAATATTTTAAATTATAGATGGTATAAAAATATACTAAAAGGTAGGTATTCATGTACTAGAATTATCTTACTGATAGTAAATATTCTATTACTTGTTTGTATGGTATGTTTAATGCTCAGTGGAATAATTCTATCAAATCATGTTTTTGTTTTTCTACCAATACATAATGGGATATCATTAGCTAGAATAGTACATTTACTTGCTTCTTATTGGGGATTTGTGTTGATGTCAATACATCTTGGTCTTCACTGGAGAATCATGATAAATACTGTAAGTAGTGTGTTTTATATTAAAAATTCAAAAGTCAGAGTTTGGATTTTGCGAATCATTTCTACTGTGGTAGTTGTTTATGGTGTTTATGCATTTGTACAGCAAAACATTATAGATTATATATTTCTTGTTAATCAGTTTGTATTCTTTGATAAAGAACGCCCAATAATTTTATTTTTCATTGATTATTTGTCAATTATGGGGATGATTGTGTGTATTGTGAGCTGTATTTCAAATTATTTTCAAAAAATCACCTTATTAAGACAGAAATCTAAGGAGTTATATAAATGAATCAACATGCATATAAATTAAAAAAACATTAGTCATATGGCTAATGTTTTTTATTAATTAAATTTTATTAATTAAATAATATTCTGTGCTTTATAAATAATCATCTATAATGTAGTGTAATCTTTTTTCATATTCTTTTAATGTACTTTTAGTTTTAATAATATAAATACGAGAGTAAATCAAAGAATAATAAGAAAAAATAAAAGTAGTTGTAAAGCTTGTAATCACTTACTTCTATACTAATTACTATACCACAAAATAACAAAAAAATCAAGTCGAGTAATCCCTCAACTTAAGTGATATACTAGGTATTAATAATTTTTAATTAATAAAATATAACTAGAGGCTAATCTATGTTTTTTCAATTTCTTTAATCAAATTGACCTCTAATTAAGTAATTATAAGGAGAAATATTATGAACTTAACAAAAGGATTAGATGTTTTAAAAATTTCATCACATGTATTGGGCGAAAATAAAGTTATGTATATTCCTTTAATCTATACAGAAGATGATGCAACTCTTGTTGATACTGGTCTGCCAGGGCAAGGGGAGTTGATAATGGAGGCTCTTAACAAAAGTAATACAAGCTTCAATAAATTAAAAAATATAATAATCACTCATCATGATATAGACCATATAGGAAATATAAATTACTTAAGAGAAAAGTCTGAGAATAATATCAAAGTATACGCATACAAAAGTGAAGTTAGCTATATAACAGGGGAAGAAACGCCTTATAAACTTTATATGCTAGAGCAAATGGTGGACAATATTGATAATAAGATGCTTAGTATGTTAAATGTTATGGGACTTGGATTTAAGTCATCATACACTAAAGTAGATGTGTCTTTGGATGACCATGAAGTTTTAAATTTAGGTGAGGAAGTAGAAGTTATACATACAGGTGGGCATACTAGAGGTCATATATGCCTTTATTTAAAGAAATCTAAAGTACTTATTGCTGGAGATTTGTTACAAATAAAGGATGGGGAACTCGAGCCAGTTGATGTGATGCATAGCAACAAACAAGAGTTGGCAGATGCTATCAAAAATATAAGCAATTATGATATAGAGGAAGTAATTTTTAGTCATGGCGGATTGTTTCAAAAAAATGTAACTGAGGCATTAAAAAATATAGTTATTGAATAGTATTATTATCAAATAGTATTATGTGATTTAAAATAATCTACAATAATTTCTTAAATTACTTAAAATCATGTTTGAATATGAAGCAGGAAAATTAAAGATAAATAATAAAAAAATCCTTAGAATCTATTTATTTAAATTCTAAGGATATTGTTAAGTTTTAAAGATGTTATTAAGTTGTAAGGATATTAATTTTGATATTAAATTTTTAAGTTCTAAGGATATTAAATTTATTACAAACATATCTGTAAAGTCGAAGTTAGCTGCTAATCACATTGTTCATACCTTTTATTTTTAATAAAATTCTAGTAACTAAAAATAATATAGGTAACTCTATCAAAGGACCGATTATAAGTGCTAACGATATTAAAGGTTTATCTGGAAAAGTAGCTACTGCAATAGCTAATGCTATTGGAGAGTTTCTAGCAAGTGTAGTTAAATTTAGGGATACACTATCCTCATAACTTAGATTAATTGCTTTACTTATAACTCTAACAAAAATAAAGTTTATAATAAAAAATATTAATATTGGTACTAGTAAAATAAATAAGATTTGATAATTTTCTAGTAGTATTTTTCCTTGAGATGCGAACATTGCAACTATAGCTATGTTTAAAAAATATCCTTGGAAATCACATGCCTTTGAAGTTATTTTTTCTTCAAATTCACTAATTCCTATTTTTTTTATAATTAAATGTCTAACAACAATAGAAAATAAAAGAGGTATCATTAGACTAAAAATAACTGCTTGAGTTAAATTCATAAAGTCTATATTTATACTTGAACCTCCAATCAATAATATATATACAGGTAATAATAATAGCTGTAAAATTAAATTTAAAGGAAGAACAGATGACCCTAAAGCAACATTTCCCTTAGCAATTCCAGTAAATATTAAGTACCAATCTGTGCAAGGTGTAACCATAAGCATGACAAATCCAATTAAAAGCTCTGGGTTGTGATTTAGAAATAATTTACCCAAAACAAATATAAGTACTGGAGTCCATATAAAGTTTATAGTAATTGATGTAAGTGTAAATTTAAAGTTTTTAAACGAACTTCCTATTTCTTTTATTGGTACTTGTAGAAAGACAAGAAAAAGCATTATTGTTAATGAGGGCATTATCAAGTAATCTGAATATATTCGTATGAATTCTATTTGACCCATTAAGATACCTAGAAGTACCATTCCTAAAATAATAAAACTCTGAAACTTATTTACTTCTTCCATGTAGACCTCCTTTATTCGAAAATTGATTTTAATTGAAAATTCATATCAATTATTAAATTATAACACGATAATTGATTTTTAAAAACTCATTTAAAAAATAATTACGTATTGTGGATTTTGCACAAAATAAATGCCCATATAATCATTCATTAGAATTATAAGGGCATTTTAGTAGTTAATTTTAATATTAAATTAATTTACTCATTTATGTAATCTATAAATCTTTTAACTTTTCAACTATTAATTTATTATTAATCTTTGATGGTTTAAACTCAATAATCTCGTAATCACCAAGTTTGTTAATATAAAAAGGGTCTTCTTGGATAATTTTATTAACTTCTTCTTTATCAGCATTGCATAAAATTATTCCACCTATTCTAGGATTTTTTCTTCCAGAGCATATGAATTTATTATTTGCATAATATTTATTTAAAAATTCTATATGTGCATCTAGTTTTTCTTCAATTTTATTTAGTTCAGCTGTATATGTTATGTTTACTATTACCATACGTACATCTCCTTAGACAAAGCATATTTAATACATTTAAACTAGCACTTTTAAGTTACAAAGTCAAATATAAAGCTAATGTAATACGATTGTATGATGTTAAATTTTATTAAAAAATAAAACAAATTATAATGTGATAAAAAAGGTAATTATTCAAGAAGTATTGGTCAAAGCCATTGGATGTTTAGGTGTAACACATTTTGCAACTAAGGCAGGTAAGCTTTAGGAAATGTGGTATAATGCTATATTAGTATTTTGAGTTAATAAATTAGTTTAATTATGATTTTATAGAATTAATGACAATTAGTTTAGTTCACTAATTGCCATTAATTAAAACTTACTATTTCTGGGCTAATAAATTGAAACACCCTTTGTTGATAATTTTTTTAAAGCCTTTTCTGTAGAATTTACACTTTTACCAAGAACACCATTCTTTATGATATTAACATGGTGCCCTCTGTTTATTGCTCCTAATGCTGTCTTATAAACACAAGCCGATGAGTCTAATCCAACAATTGAGATTGTATCAACTCTATTTTCTTTTAGGTATTCACTAAAACTTTTGGATGTAAAGGCATCTTGCTGATGTTTAACAAACACTTCATTATTTTCGACATTTAAATCACTACAAATGGAAGCTCCCTTTGACCCTTGAAAAAGGCAACCACCCATTGAAATAAAGCAAAATAGAAAATCAAAGTGATGAAATTCTTGACAGATATATACTATTTTTTGTCCTTGTTCTTTAGCTTCAATGATAATTCTATTTACACTACTTACAAATTCCTTTTTTTGAGGATAAATTCCATCTTTTCCACACATAGCTTCTTGCATATCAATAACCAACAAAATCTTTTGAGGTTCTTGAAAATCTTGTATTTTTTCTCCTTTTGTAGGGCGTATAAATATAATCATTCTAAGAATCAAAATTATAAGAAGAAAGTATGATATGGCAGTGGGCGTAAAAGAACACAATGCAGCAAATATGATAACACTACATAGTTGTACAAAAGTATAGAAAGCTTTCATAAATAAGTCTCCTTTAGTTTATATTTTTAATCTTGAGATAATCTTACTTTTATTTTTAATGATATGTACTCTTACTTTTTGTACTTTGTAAGAAAAGCATTGAAAGCAGTAATAAGTAGTTGTTTTTCTTCTTCAAATGTAAGAGTTAGACTTCCTTTGTAGACTAAACAAGCAATGCCATGAGTATAAATCCATATATTATAAAATAATTCTTTTGCCTGTTCAAAACTAAGCGAACCTTCACTAGCAGCACTATTCACCACAAAATCAAGTTGTTTAGATGCTTGTTCATCTAAGTTATAATTTATAGTACTGTGTTGCATAATAGCTTCAAACAAATTTGGGTATTCTTTGGCAAAGTTAATATATCCAAGTCCATAAGTTAAAAAATCAGAATCATCTAAAGAGTAATCACTGATATATTGAGAAGGATAATCACTGATATATTGAGTATGAAATGTATGGATTTTTTCCTCTACAGAAACACGCAAATCTTCAACTGTCTGGAATTCTCGAAAAATTGGGGCAACTGATGTACCTAGTACTAGTGCAACTTTCTGAGCAGTGATGACAGTAACACCTTCATTTTTTGCTACTTCAAATCCTGCATTTATGATTGCATCTCTATCTGTTTTTATTTTAGGTGGCATAAGCTCAACTCCTTAAAATAGTAATTGTTATCTAACAAGTACTATTTTATGCTCTAAAAAAAATACTGTCAAGTAAACATAGTAAAAGATATAATTTATTCTAAATTGTATCTTTGATTTAGATATGAAATATAGCATTACAAGTATTTTAGACAATAGTTTATATACTACAATTTGAAAGTTTTATAATACTTAAGTTGAAAAATATAATAATTGTGAACTTTATTACACTATAAATATTTTTTTATTATTTTTACGATAGATAATAATTATTGTAATTGATTTTGTGAAATTATTACTGTAATATCTAATTATATAGATAAGGAAGTGGAGTGATAACTATGTGTTTAAAAAAATTATCAAAATTAGAGTTAGTTATTATGAAATTTATTTGGAATTTAGATATAAAAACAAATTCATATGAGGTTATTGATTATATGCAGGAAGAGCATAATTTACCAGAGAAAGTAGCTTTAAAAACTTTATCAAGATTGTCAAAGAAAAAATTCTTATATGTACAAGAAACGAGTAAATGTATGTATTATACAGTTGCAATCAAAGAAAATACGTACTTTGAATTTATATCAAGAAATGTACAAAGCCTTTTGAAGAATATTTTTATAAAGAATTTATTAGTGTCATTTCATGAAGAGGAGTTAACGGCAGAGAAGATAGACTCATTGGAAAACTGGGTAGTAAATTGGGAAGAAGCCTACATATAATATAATTCATAGTCTAAAAAGAGTTTTGTAATGGTTTATTTACAATTATAAGACTCTTTTTAACTGTGTAATTTATTGCAATTTAATTGAGAACCGAATCGATTCAATAAGAGTTTATAGAAACCTTTTCTTAAGTAGTATTAGTAATGGTATTTTATTTTCCTATATTGCATTTCAAAATGAAATACTATAGTTTAAAAATGAAATGGTATATTTCAATTATTAATAAAGCAATATAAGGGTATCTTTAACTAAAAATCTAAATAATATTTGACATTTAAAATAAAATACTCGATTTAAATTTTGTTATATATAATTGTATAAATGATGATATGTATTACTATATAAATAGTAAAATGAAAGATAGTCAATAGTTACTTATTAGAACAAATTGGATGGTGTTTTCTTTTAAAAAGGTAGATTACCTCAAGAGGAAAGTTATTTTGATAAAGTTATTTTGAAAGCTTGATATAAAGAATAAAGCTTATAAAGAAAGTGGAGTATAGATAGATAAAAAAGAAACCTCTAAGTTTTGGTTTGGAGTTTTAACTGACTCAAAAAATCGAGGTGTTAAATATGTCTTAACAGTCAGTTTAGAAAAGTTATAAAAACAAAGTCCACTTTTCCATCAGATAATTCACTGTTAAAAACGTTGTTTTTAACACATGAAAATACAATGAAAAAATGGACTATGAGATATAGAAACTTAGACAGTATCTATAATCAGTCAATAATATTCTTTGATAATAGAATAGAAATTTTAAAAAATTAAATTTTGAAACATACCATAGTGTATATGGTTCATGAAAAATCTATAAATGTTCCATTATATTATTTTCACTATTTTTTAGAATAAAATTTATATATGGAAATATTAATACTAAATAATTAATTATTACTAAAGCATAGATAATGTGCTTAAGAATAAAAATTAATTTACAGTCTCATAATTATTTATTTGCAATTACAAAACCATTTTTTTAAAATAATTAACTATAACTAAAACAATATTAATTTATTTTCTCTACAGCTATTCCTGGTATAGTTATATTTCCACCCATAGTTGATTTATAAGTTATAGTTCCAGCACTTATACCTCTTATAGTTATATAATCATCCTCTAATATTCTTGAAGAAGTTATTGATTTTTCATAACTACATAGTGCAACCTTATCATAATCTCCAGATATAGCTAATCTTATTTGTACCTCGTCACCATCTTCAATAACTTGAATAACCTTACCTTCAAATTTTACCTTTTTGTACTTATAGTCATCAGGTGTTCTAGCTAATTGGTCATAAGTAATACCAGTATCATATCCTTTTTTCTCTTCTTCTTCTTTTTTACGTTGTTCTTCAGCTTTTTTTGCTTCTTCAGCCTTCTTAGCTTCTTCGGCTTTACGTTCATTTTCAGCTTCGATAGCTTTCTTTTCATCGTCTTTCATTTTGAACCATGGTTCAGCATCAGACAATTCACTATTTAAAGTTTCTATTTCTGTTTTTTGAGAAGCTATAACTGATGTTTGATTAGAAATGACATTTTCATGGCCTTCAGAACAAGTTGGTGAGGATATGTTACCAAAAAACACACCCAAAATAAATGTCAATAAAGCAATACCCTTTGTACTTTTAAAGAACTTAATTATTTTCTTAGAACTTCCTTTTCCTTCGTCACTAAATTCATTACCCCCATTTTTTTTAGAAAACATAATACAATCTCCCTTTTATTAGATATATTTTATTTTAAAAGTTAAAAACTTAAAATAACTAGTTGACTAAAAAATTATATATTCATATTTTTCTAAAATATATTTCCCCTAAGCATAATTTTACAAAATAAAGTAAAAAAATTCAATATATTTTGAATAATTAAGGTGAAAGTGTCAGATTATGATTATAATTTTTTTGAAGGTGAATTTGATATATTAAATAAAACATAAACTATTTTATTTGTATAAAACTATATTATGTAATAATTAAATGACTCAGTACATTAGAGGTGGTAAAATATAGATAAGTAAAAGAGCATAAATAAATTGATATAATAAAAAATTAAATATTAACTATAATAAAAAAATATCTGATACTAACCATAAGACAAAAATAATATACCAGAAAGAAGGTGTAATATGGGTGAGTTACAGAAAATTCCAGGGGTAGGGAAAGCAACAGAAGAATCTTTAATGATGTTGGGATATACAACAATCGAATCACTTAAAGATGAAAATCCAACAGAAATGTATGAAAAAGAATGTTTAATGCGTGGACAACATATAGACAGATGTCAGTTATATGTATATCGTTGTGCAGTATATTTTGCATCAACTGAAAATCCAGAATCAGAAAAACTAAAATGGTGGTATTGGAAAGATTAAAAAACTTAGAGAAATTTAGGAATCAGTAAAAGAGTCAACTATTCATTTTAAATAATGATAAAAACGAATAGTTGACTCTTTTTTAGTTGTAAATTTTATGTAAATCTATCCATCTAACTAAATATATTACTCAATAAAATATGTTAATATAATTAATTAGAAACTGTCTCTTCAAGCCATTTTCTGCACTGCTCAATATTTACCATAGGGTCAAAACCTTGGTCTTTACCCTTATTTAAAAGCATATCACAAGGGAAAGTATCACATTCCCCACAATGATTAAGCGCCTTATCTTCACAGCAAGTTTTAACCTTACATTCGCCACCCCAAAATGGTTTTTCCATATTTGGACAGCCAGTGCAATTCACTTGCTCTTTTCTTGTACAGTTGTTACAACAGACACCACATCTTGATTCAAACATATTCAAACATCCTTTCTAGTACTAGTATTAAAAAATAAATTTAGATGACTAAAAATCAATTATTTGAAATTAGAGAGTCATCTAAATGTTATACATAAGATTACTATTGCTTTTATCCTAAATTTATAAAGACTACTCAAAAAATTCCTTTGCATATTCTACAACACCAGAGATTCCTTGTAATCCACCTTCTAATAATTCTATAGCCATGAAGTTTTTATCTGGAACTTCAAATGGAGCTTTTATATTAAATTTACTTGCCACTTGATAACCAAACTTAGGATAATACTTGTCATGCCCTAAGACAACACAACCCTTATATCCTTTTGCCTTTGCTACTTTATGCCCCTCTTCAATTAGCTTTGTACCAATTTTTTTACCTTGCATATTAGGAACAACTGATACAGGAGCTAATGTTAAAAGGACACTATCTCCAACCTTAATTTCTGTAAATAAAATATGACCAACTATATCTCCATCATGCTCAGCTACTATTGAAAGTTCTGGTACAAAGTTATCATTAGTTCTTAAACGATTAACAAGATTATGCTCATCGTGGTCAGAAATTTCTTCACTTTCAAAGGCAGACTTAATAACATCATGCACTTTATTTTTATCACTTTCTTTTTCTTGTCTAATTATCATTTTAATTACACCTCACAAAAGTTAAATATTTATTCACCATATTTAATAATTTTTTAGCTATATTTAATTAACTTTCATTATATAATATAGTAGTCAGATTTACATTAAATCTTTAGTATAATAATAAATAATTTTAAATAATAATATTATTATTATGAACCTTTATACTTTTAATTATATATCAAGCATATA
Organism: Clostridioides sp. LIBA-7602; assembly: GCF_056688945.1. Taxonomy (NCBI): domain Bacteria; kingdom Bacillati; phylum Bacillota; class Clostridia; order Peptostreptococcales; family Peptostreptococcaceae; genus Clostridioides; species Clostridioides sp. LIBA-7602. The sequence goes on from NZ_CP196991.1 coordinate 731,129, forward strand.
ATCTTTAAGTAACAGATATATAGCCTCTAAATAAAAAGTATATAGTTAGTAGAGTAGTAAGCTTCTATTATTTTTTATAATAAAAAGCATTACACCAATAATAGTTGCATCCTCTAATTTCTAACCATTCAGGGAATGAGATATCTTTATTAGTTTTATCATACTGAAACCATAAGTCATACAACTCTTGATAATAAGTTTTTTCCTTTAAGTATTCACTATACGAACCTAATCTTTCTTTATATTTTGTAAGTAGTTTGTCCAATTCGTCTAAATTATACTTAATATTTTCTTTAGTACTTAGAATCACACTTTCTTGTATATGGTGAGAGGCAAACCAGAGCCCATCTATATACTTATTTAATAATAATTCTACAGACTTAATATCTTTGTTATCTAACCTTAAGGCGTCTTTTAACATATCCTCAGAAGAGTAGTATTCTTCATTATCCAAAAAAATAGGAATATCCAACTGGTATCCCCATCTAAGAAAAGGCATTTCCTCATTTAAAATAGCCTTTTTGACTATTGGAAAAATTAACTTAACAACTAGAGGTTGCTGAAATGTTTTTATACTATTTTTATCAAAACGTTCCTTGCAAATATATGTAACAAAATTTTTCTGCTTACTTTCAGGTAATGTCAGTATGTATTCAATCATAAGGTCTAGTTTTTTGTTTGCTAACTTTTTCAAGCCACTATTTCTTGTGTTTGCATATTCATTCCAAAGTGTTGTTATTTTGCTATCTTCATAATCTATGGTATTCATATTTTTCCTCCAAATAGTATTAAAACTCTTTCTGAGTTATACAATTATGTCTGAATACTAATGCCTAAGTATATAGTTATATAAATAAGCTTATTACCATGCATCAGGAATTAAATTCCAAATTACAATTATAGTAATAAGTATTATTGATAAAGTAACTGAAGATGTAACTAATATTGGCTTATTTTTTTTTATAATACCCACAAATATACCTACTGTTAACAGCAGTACTAATAAAAGGATTACTAAACTAAATCCAAATGCAAACATATTTATATGCCCTCCTCATAAAAATATATATAAGCTTTTCCTGTATTTTACCATATCACGTGGTGAAAGTCATTTTTTAACACTAAATATTTTAAAGTAATATACAAAAAAATATGATAAAAAATAAGATTGTATAACATTAAGATAATAATTGCTTTATAAAAATAAATATACAATATGCAAATAAATATAATATATAATAAATAAACCATCTAATTATAATTCAAATATAATTAGATAAAATAAGTATTTGAATTATAATAGATGGTTTTAATTCTAAATCAAATCTTTACTATTAATATATTTGATTCTAATATATTAGCTATTAAGAAATAACATCATTTTTCTTAAAATTTCTATTGGCAATTTCAGCAAACACTATAATAGTAATAAATGCAACACATATTGTAACCAAAGTATCATTAATATTTAAAGAAGATTGTTTTATAACTCCCATTGCACTTCCTAGCATAGAATAAGGAAAAAAGATACCAATAGAAGGTTTAGCCACTATTAAACCCATACCAAACAAAGAAAGACAAAGGCTGATTCCAATAGGAGTTGCAAAACTTCTTATCTTAATAGACATATATAGCTGTATAGAAGCTATTGAAATAGAAATAATCCAGCCTTTAGCAATCCAACCAGTAAGTTCCTTAGGTATACTATCAGGAAAACCAAACATATTTCCTGCAACTATGTAAAAAATAACAAATACAATTTGTGTAATAGCTGTAAGTATTGAAACTACTGCAAGCTTAGATAAGAAGATATTTTTTAGATTAACTGGTAATGTCATTATATTATTCCAATTACGATTCATATGTTCAAGCCTACAAATATAAGCACAAAAGATTGCTATTAAGATAGGAAAGAAAAATTCCCCATAAAAAAGACTAACTTGAGTCCATAAACTATACCATTGTTTTGTGAGTATACCTTGATTTAGATAAAAGTTACCACAACCAATCAATACACTTATAAGTGGTAAAGCTAATAATACATACCATATAAAAGAATTTTTTAACTTTAGGATTTCTCCCAAAACTGATTTCCTTAACATTTAAACCCCTCCTATACTTCTTTTTTTAATAAATGATTTCTTCCAATATAATAAATTAACATTCCAATTAAGAAAATTAAAATTGTAATAGAAAAATTCATATCAGTTCTGTAAACAGATGAACCTGAAACAGTATCATAAGCATAACTCAGAGGTGATAATTCTAGGTAATAAGACCATATAAACAATCTACGAATACCTTGATAAAACAATCCTGATGTCAAACCTATAAAACTACCAACCATACCAAATGTAATTGCAATCATTTGATTTGGGATTACAGTTGCAATCCATAAGTGGAGTGCAATTATAGCAATATTTACGAGAATTGTTCCTAATGAATATTTTAAAATCAAAAATATAGAAAATGATTCAGTAGCCCCTCTAAAATATCCGAATAGTATAATAGATAATACTTGCATCAATACAGGCACAGATACCAAAGTAGCAGAACATAAAAATTTAGATGAATAAATGCTATTTAAAGATGTTACAGAAGATTTTAAAAGTTTCCATGTATCTCCCTTATGCTCTATATCGCTTATACGTGATGTAATTATTGATATTAGAATAGGAAAGAATAAACCATTTAAACTTGTAAAACTCATAATCATATATGAATATTCAAATCCACCTAGCATATCTGGGTTACGTGTAATAGCTCTGCTTGAATTCATGATGCACCACATTATTTCAACAGCTACAAATAAAAAGGTCATCAGAATAATTTTTTTTCTTTTAAGTTTGTAAAATTCTAGACCAAGATATTTCATTATAACGTCACCGCCTTACCAGTAAGTTCTAGGAATATGTCTTCCAAGCTCTTTTTATGCTCTTCTATTCTGAATACATCAATATTTGAGTTGACAAGCATACTATTTACTTTGGCTACATCTGAGTCCTTTAAATTTTCAATAGTCAAGTATCCATTTTGTATAAGTGACATATATCCTTTATTGTTCAATAGTTTTTGTGTAGATACAAGGTTTTGTGTTTTGATAGCAATATGACTTTGACCTCTGTCATGAAGTTCTTTTATGCTATCTTGAAAAATAAGCTCACCATGATTTATTATTCCTATTGATGTGGCAATCTGGTCAATTTCACTCAAAAGATGGCTAGATATTAGGACTGTCATACCATATTTTTCTGGTAGTGACTTTATTAATTCTCTAATTTCCTCAATTCCTGCTGGGTCAAGCCCATTTGTAGGCTCATCAAGTATTAATAATTTAGGAAACTTCATTATAGCCATGGCGATACCAAGACGTTGTTTCATACCTAGAGAGTATTGACTAACTTTTTTATCCTTTTGGTTTTCTAGTCTTACTATTTTCAGTGCTTCATTTACATTTCTTTTAGGTAAATCTAAGAGTTTTTGCATGATAGTCATGTTTTCAAGACCTGTTAAATGTCCATAGTATGATGGAGATTCTATCAATGAACCAATGTCCTTCAAAATTGATATTCTGTTCTTCTCATTTAGTTCCTTATTTAAAATATTAATATTTCCTTGTGTAGGCTTTGCAAGTCCAAGTAACATTTTAAGTGTGGTAGATTTTCCTGCTCCATTAGGACCTAGAAAGCCATATACAGCTCCTTTTGGAACTCTTAGGTCTACATCCCTTACTCTAAATATTTTATTGTATTCCTTTGAAAGTCTTTGTGTTCTAATTATCATTTCCATATATTTCATCCCCTTTTTTAACCTGTATTTATTGTTTTTTTTAGTTTGTATTAGTATAATAACTTGGTTACATTTCAGATAGCTGACGTTTACCTTACAATAACCTTAAATAGTCTGTTGAGGTAAAGTCATGAAAAAGGGTCTATGATATACTAAAAAAGGGTGATAATTATGGAATCAATAAAAGATAAAAAAATACTTGTGGTGGATGACCACAAGGAATTATTAAAAATGATAGATGAAATCCTAAGAAAAGAGGGATTTAGTAGAATATTTTTAGCATCGAGTTATGAGGAAGCTGTTAGAGTATTTAAAAATATAAAGCCAGATTGTGCAATTTTAGATGTTGTTTTACCAGATGGCGATGGTTTTTCCATTATGAGAAAAATTAGAGAGACATCTAAGATACCAGTGATTTTTCTTTCTGCAAGAGGTGAAGATGAGGATAGATTGATTGGTTTAGGTCTAGGGGCTGATGACTATATAGTAAAGCCATTTTTACCAAAGGAACTTACCTTAAGACTTGTGGGGATATTAAATCGTGTATATGTGTCTATAGAAGAAGATGAGTTACCAATATTTAGATTAGGAGATTCTGTTGTTGTAAATTTAAATAGTGCATCTGTTGAAAAAGATGGACAAGAGATTTCTTTAACAGCTAAAGAACATTCACTACTTTTAAAGTTGTATGAAAATAAAGGGCGAATTGTTACTAGTGACTCACTGTGTCAAGCTATTTGGGGCGATGATATGTATGGATATGAAAATACCCTGATGGTTCATATCAGAAGGGTTAGAGAAAAGATAGAAAAGACTCCATCTTCTCCTAAGCATCTTCTTACAGTAAGAGGGCTTGGATATAAGTTGATAATTAATTAATTTTAGATAAGAATGAAGGAAGTCAAGAGGAGTGATTTAATTTTGGATAGTGTAAAGTATATATTAAGGAGATTTATAGGTTCAAGTATCTTGATTTCATTGCTTTTTATTATATTAAATATATTAGGTTTATTTATGTTTTCATATATGACATTTGTATCTAAGTATTCAGGTGATTTAAATCAAAGTGATAGTAAGGAAATAAGAGCAAACTTGATGATGCTTGAAGATAAATTAATTTTAAAAGATGGAAAGTTTACTCTAGATGATTCTAGTAAGGAAGTTTTACATAGCAATAAAGTATGGGCAATGTTAATTGATGATAATGGAGATAGAATATGGGGCTTTGATTTGCCAAAAGAAATTCCAGACCATTATACTTTGACAGATGTAGCTAAGTTTTCGAGGTTCTTTTTAAAAGATTATCCTGTGTATGTATGGGAACATCCAAATGGAACCTTAGTAACGGGGTATCCCAAGGATAAATATACTAAATTCAACCTTACCTATACTATTGATGAAATAAGTCAATTTCCTATGATGATAATAAGTATGCTTCTGTTTAATGCAATAATTACATTTTTACTAGCCTTATTTATAGGATTAAAAATGATTAAATCCATAAAGCCAATTATTACTGGTATAAAGCTTATGTCAAAGGGAGAGCCAGTACTTCTTCAAGAGAAAGGAATACTAAGCGATATTTCAAAATCTATTAATACTGTATCTAAAGAGTTACAAATGAAAAATGAAAAGCTTAGAAAGAAAGAGGAAGCTAGGACTAACTGGATTGCAGGAATATCTCATGATATAAGGACACCACTTTCAATGATAATTGGATATTCTGGAGAACTTGAAGAAAGCAGTAGTCTTTCTCAAAGAGAGCAAGAGCAAGCATCTATTATATGTAATCAAGGTGTTAAAATTAGAGAATTAGTAAATGACCTTAATTTGGTGTCTAAACTTGAGTATAATATGCAACCATTAAATTGTAATAAGATTAGAGTTTCTGTGTTTTTGAGAGAGCTTGTTTCTGAATTTATAAATAATAATTTGGATAATGATTTTTATATAGAGCTTGATATATTGAATGAAGATATTACCATCAATGCAGATAAAAAATTGTTAAAGAGAGCTATTAGTAACTTAATACAAAACAGCATAACTCATAATCAGCAAGGTTGTAATATAAAGGTGATTTCTAAATCAGATTTGGATTTTTGCTATGTAATTGTTGAAGATGATGGAAAAGGGATGAGCCAAGAAAAGATTAATTATTTATTAAAATCTCAAAATGGCTTAAGTGAAGCATATGCCAAAGGTCAAAATCATGGTCTAGGTCTTTTGATAGTGGCAGGTATTATCAATGCACATGAAGGTAAGTTAGATATTATGAGTACTGATTGTCAAGGAATAAAAACAATACTAAAATTACCACTGATTAAGTAATATTTTATAAAATAATAACAGATAAGAATGAAGAATGGAAATATTTTGAAAATAATTTTATTATTTATTGACAAAGAGGCTCTATTAGAGTAGAATAATGATAAATTCTTTTCTTGTCAAGTTTTATTAAATAAAGAGTAACTTTTACTTTATGCGCTTAAAGTTGAGTTGCTTGTGGTATCAAAATTTTCATAGAAATAATATTTTGGAATTATTGTAAGACTGTTAAACTCTTTATATAATTCCATTTTTTTATATTTTTTATCTAATATTCAATATTATTATTGACAAAAAAATTCTACTAAAATAGAATTAGAGTATAGTGTTTTTTAATTTTAAGAAAAATATAATCATATGCTAAAGAAGGTTTTAATTGTATGATGTTCTGTGTAATTATAGTAGCTTTTATGTAATTATTTTAAGTATATTTTATCTTACTTATTTATTTATAACAAGAAAAATATATTAAATTAGCGTATTTTGCGCTTTGAAGTTCTACTAAAGTAGAGTTTTTGTGTATTATTTTAGTATATATCTTGTACAGGTGTATATATGTATCGAAATATATTGATTATTTATAATATGATTAATGTAAAAATTTAAAAAAGTAGATATAGATAAAAAAACTGCTGAAATAGCAAAATATAATTATATAGAAAATTACAATTAAATCCGAAAGTAAAATCTTAAAATTACAATTAACATTATTTTTTTAGTTAGGAAATAAAAAGCTAAAGGAAATTGAAATACAATGTTTAAAATTAAAAAATATAATAAGGAAGGAGAGCTACTGGACAAGTATCCAAAAGTAGATAGCTGAGTACAAAATATTTCATAAAATTAAGCAATATAATACAAAAGAAATTTGACACTATTTATATATATTTACTGTGTACAAGTAGCTAAATTTAAAATTTAAAAATATCTTATAAATCGAAGTTCATATAAATCAATATAAGATTTATTTACTAAAAAAATTTTATTATGGATATTGCTTGTCTATATTCTGAGTAGCAAAGGTTTATCATGCCTATAAAAAAGTTGCCAAAATCAGAATTAAAGATAATGAAATTTATATGGAAACTAGATTCCAAAGCAACATCGAGAGATATTGTTTTAGGAATGGAGCAAAAATATCAGTGGAAGCAAACAACGACTTTGACTCTTTTATCTAGATTGGTAGTGAAAGGATTTCTAAATTCTCAAAAGATAGATAAATATACACACTATGAAGTTTTAATTAAAGAGAAGGAATACGTAAATGTTGAAACTAGAGATTTCTTTAAAAATGTTCATGATTCCTCTATGAAAAGTTTATTATTAGCATTACATGATAATATTAACTTGAGTAAAGGAGAATTATTATTTATTGAAGAGTGGATAGAGAGTCTAAAAAAAGATGAAAAAAACATATAAAGTAGAATATTTTTTAGACTTCCAATCTAAATCATATAGTATATTTATATAATCTATATGACTACTTAAGTAGTATAGATAAAATCTATGAGTGTATTGTTAGATTAATCCAAATCAGATTAAGCATGAGTGTAAATAATAATGGATATTTTATTAATTCGATTAAAAAAGCTACCTTTACTTATCAACTAGATAAGTGTAATTAAGGTAGCTTTTTTAAATTGAACAGCACCCCATTTAGTAGAATTTTACAGTATCTTGTTTACTGTGTCTAATAAATAGGGTGCTGTTCAAATATAATAAGTTAGCTTTTTAAATATGAAATATGAAATTTTAGAATGTATGAGATGTATAAGCCTTGTAAATATGACATACAGTTTTCTTATTTAAACTGATAAAATAAAGAGATAATAAAAAATATTGAACAAACTAAAAAAGTACTAAAAATTAGGAGGGGAATTTATGAAATATCAAGTTTCACTATTAGCAGTAAATGATGTTGAAGTATCAAAAAAGTTTTATCAAGAGCTATTTGAGCAAGAAGTTGAATTGGATTTAGGTAAAAATGTAAGCTTTAGTGGAGGATTTGCTATACAAGAAGATTTTGGATGGCTTACAGGGATTAATCCAGATACAATTATACAAAAATCAAATAATATGGAACTTTATTTTGAGGTTGATGATTTTGATAAATTTATTGAAAAACTCAACTCTTATAAAGATGTGGAGTTTGTTCATCAGCCATTAAAATATGAGTGGCAACAGAGAGTAGTCCGTATTTACGACCCTGATAAGCATATTATTGAGATAGGAGAATCTATGGAAGTCATAGCTAGAAGGTATTTATCTGAAGGCTATTCTGTAGAAGAAACTTCTAAAATAATTCAACATCCAATTGAATTTGTAAAGCAGTTTGAAAGTAATAAGTAATGTTTTTTTTTATTTTTCCTTTATTATATTTTAAAATTTAAGTTACATGATAATGCAACTATATAAAATTATGTTTAATATGTTCAAGTAGTAATTACTTGAATTAAGATTGATTATGATGGAATGAACTAAAGAGAATTTATAGGATTAATATTTGACAAGAATTATAAAGTAAATTAGGATGAATAGAATATTAATATAAAATGAATAAAATAATATATAAGAAATGAAAATAGCCTAGAAATACTTTGATAAAATTGAATATTGACAACATTAAGAAAAAGTAAGGTCAGAGTATTTAGATACAAAAAAGTTATTGTAAAATTATTATATTAATATGTATTAGTCAAATATTGTTGTAAAGGAGTGGGTATTATCAAAGCAGTTGAACTTTATAAAAAATTAGAGTTGGAGTTTGATATTAAAAATATTGATGATGATTGGAGTTTTATGAATTTTGAAAATGATTTTATTACTCCAGAATTTAAAACGAAATACATAGGAGTAGTATTAGATAATGCTCAAAATATCAATAAAGTATATACAACTACTTTTCCTGACAAGGAGATAATTAAGCAGGTTATAGATAAAGATGAAAAAGATGTTTTAATTTTTTCACATCATGCAATGGGGTACATAGCATCAGATGAATGTTTTCCATTCCATGATATACCATTATCTTATATGGAAGATATGAGAACTCGTAGAATCTCTTTTTACGTATTACATTCGCCATTAGACAACTATAGTGAGTATTCAACTTCTGTCAGTTTTGCAAAGGCTCTGGGCTTAGAAATAGTCGAACCATTTTGTAAATATGATGATAAAATCAAGACAGGAGTTATATGTAAGACGTCCTTAAAATCAGTGGAAGAGATTAAGGAATTAGTCAAAAAAACTGTTGGTCATGATGTTAAATTGTATGATTATGGAGATGCTATATTAAAAGATGGTTTAGTTGCTATTGCAGCAGGAGGAGGAAGTTATCCATTTGTAGCAAGTGAAGTTGCCGAACTTGGTATAAATTTATACATAACTGGATTTACTAAACCTTTAAAGCACTTTGAACCAGTATTAGAGTTCCATAAAATAGCAAAGGACAATTTGCTTAATGTTATAGGTGCTACTCATTATTCTACAGAAAAATTTGCCTGTATGTCTATGGTTAATTATTTTAAAAAACTAGGTCTAGAATCAGAATTCTTGGAAGGAAAAAAATATTTAGCAGATTTATAGGGGATAAATTAGAAAATTTATAGGATATGATTTACAGGATTATAGAATATGATTTAGCAGATTTATAGGATATGATTTATATGATTATAGAATATAAATTAGAAGATTTATAGGATATGATTTACAGGATTACAGAATATGATTTATATGATTATAGGATATGATTTATATGATTATAGAATATGATTTAGCAGATTTATAGAAAATCAATAGTATATAAAACCATAAAAATAAGCAGTTAGTAGGAGTTTGTCTCTACTGACTGCTTATTTTTATATCTTCTTATATAGGCATTTCGTAACCGTATTTGCTAATATTACAGTTAGTTATAGTCTTATGACTTGCTTTTCCTTTGCTCATCCAGTTAATTGTTTGAAAAGTTCTTTTCTTATTCTCTTACCATGTAATGCCCACTGATTACTGCAAAGATGTATGATGTGTGGAAGATTCTGTTTACAGTGCCTTTCTGTATTTTATATATTTGTAAATTTATGTTTTAATCAATAAAGTTATACCATATAGAAATGAAATATAATGCTTTTACCAAGATAAAAGAGGTTCATAAGTAAGTATATAATCATATTTTGCATTTACAAATGAACTTATGATTGTTATTTATTAGGTTTATTTTTCGATATTTTTTCTGATATTATTTATACTTGATTAGATTTTATAAATATTTATTTCGAATTATTATAAGTATTTATTTTAAAAAAATAGAATTATTATATTTATGAGAATAAATGGTATAATAAAAGGTAAAGTGTCAAATATGCACTAAATTAAATAAGTTAATTAGTATATAGATTAAAGTAGAAATAATTAGAACTTATTAAATATCAAAAAATGACCACTTATAAAAGTAGTTGTTTAAAAAGACATAAAAAAGTAGTTATTTAAAAACACAAAAAGTAATTATCTAAAACATATAAAAAGAGAATTATCTAAAAAGACATAAAAAAGATAATTGCTCATTCAAGTAACTATCTCAAAATGGACAAAAAGATGACTTCTTATTAATCATCTAAAAAATAGAAAATCAGATATATGAAATTTAATAAATAATAATTGACATGGAAAGGAAAGATAGAATGATATTTACAAGGAGCAATAAATACGATAAGGGATTTCTCATGGAAAATATGATGGGACCTAATTGTATAAAAATATTGGAAGAATTAACGAGTAAGATAAAACTAGAAAAAGGAATGCGTATCTTAGATTTAGGATGTGGAAGAGGTATATCTTCTATATTTTTAGCTAATGAATTTGATGCTACTGTATTTGCAACGGATTTGTGGATAGAACCAACTGAAAACTATGAAAGATTTAAACAGTTTAAATTGGATAATAAAATATTTCCTATACAAGCTGAGGCACATGAATTGCCTTACGCAGAAGGTTTTTTCGATGCAGTAATAAGTGTACATTCTTACCATTATTTTGGAAATAAAGAAGGGTTTTTAGAAAATCACATATCACCTCTTGTAAAAGAGGGAGGAATAATTGCTATGGCAATGCCTGGATTAAAACAAGATTTTGTGAATTGTATACCAGATGAACTTATTCCATTTTGGCAAGATAATATGAATTTCCATTCAATTAAATGGTGGAATGAACTTTGGTCAGAATCTGAGTCTGTAACTGTAGAGAAATGTGAGGCTTTAAGCTGTCATGATGAAGCTTGGAATGATTGGCTAAACTGCGATAATTCTTATGCTAAAAATGATAAAAAAATGCTGGAAGTAGAGAATGGCAAGTACTTTAATACAATTTCCTTGATAGCTAAAGTTAAATAAGAGAAAAATTTAGATGAAAAACTTAAATTTAAAATAATTTTTTAGATTGTTTATGCCCAGTTGTACTGTTTATGTCAATTGGGTATTTTTATTTAAAAAATATAACTGTTTTTTTATTTATTTTCTAACGCTATTATATAAGAAATAAATACATAATGTAAAATATAACTGTATGATACAAAGTATAAGTATAGGATATAAACTTTGAATAGGATATAATATAGATAAAAGAAGAGGTATTAATTATAGGAGAATTATGTCTATGATAAGCTAACATTGACAAATCAAAGGCTTACTTTTATACTCGATACAAGTAAAATAGCTTTTAAATTATGGATTCAAAATAAACAAAATATGAAATTATAAATCAAATAATATAATGAATAAAAATATGAAATTATAAAATAAATAACTTAGGAGGTATAATAATGAATGAGACAAAAGAAGAAAATTTATTAGAACAATTTTATAAAGTACAATCATTGCTACATAAATTTCACCTTCAAAATCATAAATCACATGGATTTTTTAGAGCAACACACAGAGGTCAAGGTAGAGTATTATCCATGTTGAAAATAAAACCAGAAATCACTCAAAAAGAACTATCATACTTACTTGATATGAGACCTCAATCTTTAGGTGAGTTACTTTCAAAATTGGAAAATCAAGAATTTATTACTCGTACACACTCAGAAAAAGACCGTAGAGTAATGGTAGTAAGATTGACATCAAAGGGAATGGATGAAATTAATAAAAATGAACAGAAAGAAGACCCAACTAATCAGATATTTAATGTATTAGAGCCAGAAGAAAAAAGGAATTTAAGTGATATTCTTACAAAGATTACTGATGAACTGGAAAGAACTATAAAAAGTGAGGATGGTAATAATTTTGATGGAATACCTATGCAACCACCACCAAGACCTCATCATGGACAATATCTAGGTGGTTTTGCTGGTAGGGAAGGAAATCAAGACTTCTTTAATTCACGTGAAGCATATCAAGATTTTTTTAATAGAGAAGAGCTATTTGAACAGATGGTCAAACAACATCCAGAGCTTATTGAACAATTGATGAAACAGCATCCAGAGTTTTTTACGGAAAAAGAACTTGATAGAAAAAATAGCTTTAAGAATGAAAGTAAACAAGATACTAATGAAAGCAAACAAGATATTGATGAAGATTAAAAATTTTATAGTATTATTTTAGAAGTTTTTCTATATATTTTATTATACTTCAAATTAAATTGTGAGATGTTGAAATATAGAATCAAAAGACTAGGATATCTATATTATTTTAACTACTGAAAAATTTATTTTAATAGAGACATATATAAATAGAAATATATAAAGCTATTTTAAGTTAATATATATAGTAATTTATCTACTATTATAATTAGAATAATGTAGCATGATTTAATCATAAATTAAAAAAGGGGAAATGTTGAGTTGATGGAGGGCATAAAATTTATAAAGCCAGAAGAAAAGTATATTTGGTCATATTGGAAGACTTTTGATAATATTGCAAAAGAAAGGAAATATCTAGCTATGGACGAAGCATTTCCTTTTGAAGAAACAGTTGAATTTATAAAGAATATTATGATTGAAAAATTTCCACAACTGTTTATAATTGACGTAAAATCAGATATCTGTATTGGTTGGTGTGACGTTTTGCCTAAAGCTGAGACAGTTGGCTATTTGGGTATGGGTATTCTTAAGGAATACAGAGAAAAAGGTATTGGAAGTAACCTTTTAAAACAAATTATTGATTTATCAAAAGAATATGGATATAAAAAAATTGAGTTAGATGTATTAAAAAGTAATAGTAGAGCTATTCATGTTTATAAATCTTTAGGGTTTGTGGAGGTAAATACAATATCTAGTGGATTTACATGGAACGATAGACCTGTAAAAGAAGAAGTTATTCAAATGGAACTTACACTAATATAAAATAAAGTTTATTGGGAATTAATAGGATGGTAGTAAAAAATACTATCCTATTTTATTGTTTAAAAATAGAAGTTTTTCAGTTAAATATACTGTTTTAGAAAAAATTTTATTTTACTTCCCACTATAATTATATCATAAATAAAAATTTTTTTTAAGACTGTGAATATATCCTCATTTCTATATAATTGATATAGTGGATTAAATGTTAATTTCAATTGAGGAGGATTATAATATGAATCTAAATGATTTTGAGTCAAATCTTGAAAATCAGTGGTTACAAAAAACTCTTAAAGAGGCTAATAGACAACTTGAGGAAAAGCGTAATGAAGAAGATAAGCTAAAAAAAGATGCTATAGAGACTCAAAGGGAACTATGGAATGACTTAGGTTCTATTTCTATTGAAAATGGATTAGAGCAACTTTCAGAATTTATGTCATTTATGGATGCTATGAAACATCAAAAAAGAAGCCATGAATTTACTAAGAAACTCAAAGATAAGTATGAAAGAATGATTGAATCTCCTTACTTTGGAAGAATTGACTTTACAGAAGCTTGTGAAACTGAGTATCAAAAATATTATATTGGATTATCGAATCTTATTAATGATGATTATGATTTTCTTGTATATGACTGGAGAGCTCCTATTTCAAGTATGTTCTATGATTATGAAATTGGACAAGCAAGTTATGAGTGTCCAGAAGGCATAATCTCTGGAGAAATAACTAAAAAAAGACAGTATAAGATAAAAGATGGAAAGATTGAGTATATGTTTGATAGTAATCTGAATATAGATGATGATGTATTACAAGAGCTTTTAGGTAAAAACTCTGATGAAAAAATGAAAACTATAGTTACTACCATTCAAAGAGAGCAAAATCAAGTAATTCGTAATGAGAAATACAAGAACTTAATTGTACAAGGTGCCGCTGGAAGCGGAAAGACATCTATAGCACTTCATAGGATAGCATATTTATTATATAAACATAAAGATAAAATAACTTCTGAAAATATAATGATATTTTCTCCAAATAACATATTTAATGATTATATCTCAAATGTATTGCCAAAACTGGGGGAAGATAATATCTGTCAGACAACATTTAAAGACTATATGTATAAAGAATTGGGTGATGATTTTAAAAAAGAAAACCCAACTGAAATGATGGAGTACATTCTTAATAATAATGGGAAAATCACATATAAGGATAGGATAGAAAATATAGAATTTAAAACCTCTTTAGAGTTCACAAATATATTAAAACAATATCTAAATTATTTAGAAACAGATGATAGATGTTTTGAAGATATTATTGTAAGAGGGAAGTTAATAATTTCATCTGAAGAGCTACAAACACTGTTTTCTAATGACTATTCAAATTTACCAATTAAGAAAAGATTAGAGAAAATAAAATCAAGGATAATATTTTTAATTGAGCCATATGAAAAATCTTGGATTGATGAAATATTTAAAAAACTTCAAGCATCTGGAGATTATATAGAAAAAGAAGAAATGATGGAGAAAAGCACTTTTATTGTAAGAAAGCATCTAAAAGAAGTTTACTCTAAAATTTCAAGAATGACAGAATTAGATTTAATAGATACTTATAAAAATTTATTTAAGAATTTAGAAATATTTTTAGATAAGGCAAATATTGAGTATGATAAAAAGCTTATAGATAATATAAAAACTTATACGATGGATAACTTAAGTGTAAGGAACCTTTATTATGAAGACCAAGTGATTCTTCTATATTTAAAGGTAGCTCTTGGAGGTATTCCAAACACATCACAGATTAAATATGTAATCATAGACGAGGCACAGGACTATACTCCTTTGCAGTATGAAATATTTTATAAACTTTTTAAGTCTGCTAATATGACTATATTAGGAGATATTAACCAATCAATCAACCCATTTATGAATGTTGGAGATTATAACAATATTCCTAATGTATTGGAGAATGATACTTGTATAATAAATCTAAGTAAAACATATCGTTCTACAATGGAAATTACTAGATTCTCAAGACAACTTCTTACAAAAGCTATAGATGATGGGTATGTTGAGAGACATGGTGATGAGCCTAAGGTAATTGGTTTTACAGAGAAAAATTATATGAATAAAAAGCTTATTGAAGATATAAAAACTTATAAACAGAAAAATTATAAGTCTATCGGAATTATAACAAAAACAGCTCGTGAGACTAGGGAAGTGTATGAGTTTTTAAAAGAAAAGAATATTGATGTAGAGGCTATAGTAAAAGATGATGATGAATATGTGAATGGCGTATTAGTAATACCGTCATATTTATCTAAGGGACTTGAATTTGATGTAGTTATAATATATGATGCAAGTGATAAAAGGTATAATAGTGAAGATGAAAGGTTACTTCTTTACACTTGTTGTACAAGAGCTCTTCATGTGTTAAATATATACTATTTAGGTGAGATAACACCTTTATTAAAATAACAAGTTTTTGATTATAATCTAACTTTTATTTTAAGTGTAGCAGATATTTATAGTCTACTTTATTTATCTATTTTGTATGGGTTTACTCATATATTTGCAACTAAAATTAATATAATGATTTATGATAAGTTAAATATTTTAAAAACTAAACTAAAGAGTTTATTGTGTCTTTACAACTAAAATTTATATAATAATTTATAATAAAGTAAAAGCCCTTAAAATTCCATATGAATGGTTTTTAAGGGCCTTTTATATTAGTAATAACTTTTGCGAGTAGTTAAATTTGCAGAGCAGTTAAATATCTAAAATTTCATATATTAAATTTAAAGAAAATATAAAGATGGAAGATACAACTATATTTACAAATAAGAAAACTAAAATCATGTATAATAAACTCATAAACAACTTATTGCTAAGTATATTTATTTTACATCTATTACTTCATGAGCCATTTTAACTAAGTCATTCATAGATAAATTTGAATCTTGAATTGTAAAAGAGTAGTAAACTCCATCTTGTTCCCAAGTTAAGAATTTAGATTCATTAACTTCTACCTTATCTGTTCCTTCACTAAATGTATATTTACCTGATTTTTCATCAAGTTTATCCTGTTCTGTCATTTTATAACCTTCTGGCACAAACTTGTACATTGATTTTTCATAAGAAATATTTATATCTTTGTAAGTATCTACAACTTTCATTTTATCAGAATTTTTTCCAAGTTTATTATTTGCTGTTTCAAGAGATATTTCATCGTTACCATTTTTATAATCAAACTCAAGTACTTTTAATTCTCCTAAAACATTATCTTTTTTATCAAGTGCTTTTTCATTTATAGTATATGCCCCTTTAAATTTATATCCATTACTAAATTCGGAAATTAGATTAGGGGTAAAGTTAAAGTCTTTTTTTACCTGTTCAGTAGTTGGAATAGATGTATAGGTAGCTTTAGTGCTTGATTTTCCAACTATACTAGATATTTCTCCCACTGCAAGAGCTGTTGTACCTAATACTAAAGTTATAGCTAAAGTTGCGACTAAACCTCTTCTAAATGGTAATTTATGTGTTTTATTATTCATTTTATAATTTTCCTCCCTTTCTGGTAAACTATTTAGTGTTTTACTTAAACTATTATGAAAGCTTTCTGGAGCTTTTGGAAACGAATTATTTAAGCTATTTTTATTCATATGATTACCTCCATATTTTCTAATTTAGTTTTTAATAATTTTCTTCCTCTTGATAATCTACTTTTCACAGTTCCTTGAGGTATATCCAATATTTCCTTAATTTCATCTACTGAATAACCTTCAATATAGTAAAGTACTATTGGAACTTTAATTTTTTTAGGGAGACTTTGAATAGCAATATACAAATCATTATAATCTTCTTTTTCATCGATTTTTTTATTTTTAAATACGTCTTCAAATGATAGAAACTTCAATTGTTTACGTCTTAATGAATTACATTCATTTATCACTATTCTAATCAACCAAGTTTTAAAATATTGTTCTTCCTTAAGAGAATCTAACTTTTCATATGCTTTTAAAATAGCATTGTTGACGGCATCTTCACAATCTTGGTCGTTTCCTAGAATAGATTTAGATACACGATACAAAGTCTGTTCTGATTCAAGGATATTATTTATAAATGTAGTTTTATTCAAATGAATTCCTACCTTTCTGTGCAAATTGTAGCGCTACTTTTTTGCCTTTCACTTATTAGATAAGATTTTACTATAAATGGTTCACTTTTTTTAAAAAAATTTGAATAAATAAAAATAAGGTACCTTAAAAATAATGTTGACAAATTATTAAGGTACCTTTATAATTAGAAATAGATAAGGTACCTTAATAAAAATGAGCAAATAAATTTAAAAAAAATCGAATTAATTAGGAGGAGTTAATATGAATTATTACAGAGATAAAAAAGAAAACTTTAGAGGATTTGAAGGTCATCATAGTAATCCATGGAATCATATGTGTGAAGGATGCAGACTATTTGAAATGATGTATCATGAAAGATTTGGACCAAGAGGATATGGACAAGGAGAATTCAGAGGTCATGGAGGATGTGACCCAAGAGAGTATGGTCATGGAGAGTATAGAGGTCATGGTGACCCAAGAGAACATGGTCATGGAGAGTATAGAGGTCATGGAGGATGTGACCCAAGAGAACATGGTCATGGAGAGTATAGATGTCATGTAGGATATGAGCCAAGAGGATATGGACAAGGAGAATTCAGAGGTCATGGAGGATATGAGCCAAGAGGATATGGACAAGGAGAATTCAGAGGTCATGAAGGATATGAGTCAAGAGGATATGGACAAGGAGAATTCAGAGGTCATGGAGGATGTGACCCAAGAGAGCATGGACATGGAGAGTGTAGAGGTCATGAAGGATATGAGTCAAGAGGCAATGAACAAGGAGAATTTAGAGGGCATGTAGGATATGAGCCAAGAGGATATGGTCAAGGAGATTGCAGAAAAGGTCATGAAGGATTTGAACCAAGGGGTGATGAAAGGAACCATATGGAGCACAAAGGGCATGAAGAATTTGGTACTAAAGATTGTAAAATAGATAATGAATATAGAGAACATGAAAGATTTGAAAATCAAAATGCAGGTGAAAAAATAGAAGCTGAAAACAAAGAAGATGCTAAGAAAAATAATACAGAAGAAAATAAAAGTATGACTGAATCTAAGGCAGTAATTAATGAGTCAGTACAAGAAGGTCAAAAAAGTAATACTAAAGAAGAAAAAAAAGATATTGATAAAAAGTAAGATTATAAATCAAATAAAAATTAATGATAAATAAAAGAAATAAAAATTAAAAAATAGTATTAAAGAGAGATGCTAAGAGATAAATATTTAAAAATAAATCTCACAAATAAATTAAAATATATAATACTAGTGAAATGACAAAGGTGATAGTTTTTAATAGACTATTACCTTTGTCATTTTTAGATACTGTAAATTAATTTGTGCTTTTAAAAATAATTTCTACTTTATAGCAACAATTATTTATTTACTATAAATGTAGTTTTATTCAAATTAATTTACTTCATATACAAGTTCTTTAAACAGTGCCTAAAGACAACTACATTTTGACTAAAAGTAAGTTTTTAAGAAAAAGTAATGATATTTAAATAAGAATTAAAAATAAGAAATGAACTCATTTTGTATAAATAGAATTGTAAATGACACTAGAAATCATAAATTATAAAAATAATAATCTTTTTATAAAATAGTAAAGTTTTTTGACTAAAATTTTTATATTGAAATGTCAAAATAAAGAAATGCTTTATAAGTTAATTATGAGGAAAAAGGATATGTAGGAATTTTCTGATATTTATCAGTTATCAATATATTATCCAAATCTTAATATTTTTAACAAGACTTTAAGACAGATAATACCCTATTAAAGATAACCTATCTTAGATAAAATAAATTAAAACAAAACAAAAATAGAAGAAGATTAAAAAGAAAGTAAATCATGAAACATCAAAAAATTTATTTTAAGGGGGAATAAAGTATGGAGTTTCAAGAAATGATTAATAGTCCAGGTCTTTGGATTGTCTCTAGTTTTTTAGTAATTATTTCAGTTGTTCAAGCAATCGTATTTATGAGGGCAGCACTAAAAGAGGCCTCAGCTATTGGTATTGAAAGAAAAGGAATTAAAGCAGCAATTCGTTCAGCTAGTATTACAGCTATTGGACCTTCTCTATCTCCTGTTATTACATTATTATCGCTTGTAGCTATAATTGGTGCTCCTACGACTTGGATGAGGCTTTGTGATGTAGGAGCGGCCAGAACAGAACTTGGAGTAATATCTCTCACATCCAATTTGTCTGGGGTTGAAGTAGGTAGTGCTGCATTTGGAGCACAAGCTTTTTCATATGCACTATGGGGGATGGCTTTAAATAACTTAGGTTGGTTGTTCATTGTATTTATTTTGGGACATAGAATGCGTGGAATTGTTGAAAAAATGAACATGAAATATAATCCTGCTTGGGTTAAAAAACTACTTGCAGGAGCTACTGTTGGATTATTTGCTTACCTTCTTTCAAACCAAATAAAAACATTTGAAATACCAAAAATGACTCCAGCAATTATTTCAGCTATTGTTATGCTAGTATTTACGACTTTATTTAAAAAGAATCAACGTCTTCAAGAATTGTCCCTGGGTATTGCTATGTTGATTGGAATGTTTGGTACACAGATTATATTATCGTGATTAAAACAGATAAGAGGTGATAGTTATGTATGATAAAAAGATGATTAAAATAGGAAGAATTTCTATAGGTCTTGCAATTATTGCAAACTTTATTCCAGCTATCTATGTAGGTCTTCGTTTTGGGCAGATGCCAATGCTTTCTGTTATATTCCAAATTTGGGGGCTAGTTGCCACAACTTATGGAATCAGTTGGATTGTTCAACCTATCGCTTATTACCCAACTTTGGGAGCTCCAGGTTCTTATATCGGTTGGCTTGCAGGGTCTGTTGGAGACATACGTATGCCTGCAGCATCAATGGCACAGAAAATCGCAGGTGTAGAATCAGGGACACATGAGGGTGAAGTTGTTGGAACAATTGGCACATGTTGCTCAATATTTGTATCAGCTTCCATGATTACCATTTTTACAATTGTAGGGTATAAAGTAATTCCTTTGTTACCTGAATTTATTACTGATTCATTTAATTATATACTTCCAGCACTATTTGGAGCAATTTACGTTGACATTGCACGTAAGGATATTAGAGCTGGTGGATGTACGATTGCTGCAGCATTAGCTATTATGTATTTTGGTGAAAAAATTGGTATACCAGGAGGGTTACTAACTTTGTTTATTGTAGTAGGGGGTATACTTATCACAAGAGTTTTCTTTGTAGTTGATATGAATAAAACAACAGAATAAAAGTGTTTATTAAAAAATATGAATATAAATTAGTTTTGAAAGGAGAAGAAATATGTTTGATATTAAAATTATCAATGGGATAATCGTTGATGGTACAGGAGATTCAAGATATAAAAGTGATGTAGGAATTGTAGGAGATAAAATCATAGCTATTGGAGATTTAAGTCAAGAAGAGGCGAAAAAGACTATAGATGCAACTGGAAAATTTGTATCTCCTGGTTTCATAGATTTCCACACTCATTCCGATTTATCTCTTGTATATGATAAATATACAAGAAGCCGTATCTATACTGGTGTAACAACAGATGTTATTGCAAACTGTGGTATAGGAGTTGCTCCTATAAGAGAAGAGAAGAAGCAAGAGCTAATTGACTATCTTGGAACTAGGATAATTGGTACAATTCCAACAAAATTGGAGCTTCATTGGAATACAATGCAGGAATACTTTGATTACTTAACTGAAAATTCTCCAGCAGTCAATGTTGTAGCTTATGTAGCACAAGGTCCTGTACGTATTAATGAAATGGGGTTTTCAAAGAACCCTGCTACTCCAGAGCAACTTAAAAATATGAAGTTGGAAGTTAGAAAAGCTATGGAAGCTGGATGTGTAGCTCTCTCATCAGGGTTAGTTTATCTGCCAGGAGCATATACAAAGAAGGAAGAAATAGCTGAACTATGTAAGGAATTGATACCATACAATGGATACTATATATCTCATATTAGAGATGAAGGCGACGAAGAAATGGAAGCTCTTGATGAAGCAATTTATATAGCTAAGACAGCAGGAGTTCCTCTGCATATTTCTCACTTAAAAATCATGGGTCATAAGAATTTTGGGACTATAGATAAAATATTTGAAAAGCTAGATAAAGCTGAGGAGGATGGTTTAGAAGTAACTTTTGATTGTTACCCATATACAGCTGGAATGACATCTTTAGGTGCACTTTTACCTACTTGGGTATTTGAAGGTGGTGTAGAAGATATGATAAAGCGATTAGAAGTACAAGAAAACAGGGAGAGAATAATAAAAGAGTTAGAAGAAGGTATTCCTGGATGGCAATGTTTTTACCAGTTAGCAGGTGGATGGGCAGGTGTTGTATTAGCTTCTGTAATGACTGAAGCTAATAAATATGTGGAGGGTAAAACTTTAATGGAAGTAGCCGAAATCAACAATGAAGACCCATTTGATACATTCTTCAGACTTCTGATTGAAGAAAAAAGTAAAATTCAAGTGGTTGTTCATACACAAGGTGAAGAAGATACAGATAAAGTTGTTTGTCATCCAAAATCATGTATAGGTTCTGATAGTATGGATCTTTCTACAGAAGGTTTGCTATCTCTTGGAAAACCTCATCCTCGTGCATTTGGTACATTTGGACGAATTTTCTCTTACTATGTTAGAGAGAAGGGTATGTTGACTTTTGAGGAAGCAGTTAAAAAGATGACCTATCTTTCAGCAAAACGCTTAGGGATTTGTGAAGAAAGAGGTCTACTTAAGGAAAATTATTTTGCAGATGTAGTGGTGTTTGACCCAGATACAATACAAGACAAAGCAACTTACAATGACTCTAAAAAGTATACAGTGGGAGTAGAATATGTATTGGTAAATGGTAAAATTGCGTTGGCAGAAGGAAAACAAACTGACATATGTGCTGGACGTGTAATTACAAATCCTCTTAGCAGAGCAAAATAAAACACATTAGAAATTTTTATAAAAATAGCCTTTCTTTAAAATATAAGGAAGGCTATTTTTGTTAAATTAATAAAGTTTGTTCTACTTGCGTTTTTAAAAGGATTTAACTTTAAGTAGAAAAAACATAAGATTAATTGTAAAATGTAATTAATATTACTGGATAAAATTTAAAGACAAAAATATTTCAACAAATAATGATAAGTAAAAAAACTTCAAGTAGATTTTTGTATGGTGAATAATTGATAAATTGTTTTAAAGGTCAATAATATCATAAGAAAGGAGAAACATAATGAAAATACTTTATGTAGGACCAGATATGGTAATCGACAAAATATTAGCAGTAAGCAAAAGAAATTTTCCGAATATTGAAACAGATTTTGTTAGATATGATAGATATGTTGAAGCGCCTGACTTATTAGAACAGTATAAAGGCAGAGTAGATGCAGTGCTTTTTACAGGAAAATCACCATTTAAATTTTTTGAAAAAAGACAAAAAGATTTTATGCTGTCTGATTATCTTCCTAGACATGAAACAACACTATACAGAGTATTGCTTGAAATTACATATTTACTTAAATGTGATATTAATAGACTTAGTATAGACACTTATGATAAGGCAATGGTGAAGAGATTGTATAAAGAAATTGGAGTCGAATTTAAGGATGAACAAATGTTTTTTGCAGACCAAAAATATCTAGAAGATGATTACATAAAGTTTGTGCTCGAATTTCACAAATATAATTATCAAAATAATAATATATGTTGCTGTATTACAGGTCTTGAAGAAGCTTATCATATAATGAAAAAAAATGATATTCCAGTAGTTTTAGCTTTGCCTTCTGAAGATGTGATGGTGCAAAGTATAAAAAATATTCAGATGCGTTATATTGCAAAGAAAAACAATGAGAATCAGATTGTTGTTCTTGCTATCAAACTAAATATGCCTTCAGAATATTCATTGATGAAAGAAGATGAGTACGCTTATCTTTCACAAAGGATTAAGATACTTGATTAAAAAATAGCTACGCACACTTGTGACTTTAGTCATGAGTTAGTAGCTAAAATAGTCAGCATATAGGGAAACTTATATGTAGAGATAGGATAGAACCTATCCAATACTACTTGAATTGCTGGAAACCCCTAAAGCTAACCAAACTAAAACATAAGGATGAAATAAACCTAAGTGTGAAAGTTACGAAAGTAGAAAAAATTGGTTAGATGGTATAAGGTTAAACCCTAAGTACTTTAAAATGGGCAATCAGCAGGTAAGCTCCTAAGTAGGAGAAACTTCAACGACTATTCCTCTTGAGGGAAGTACACTACAAGCTATCGGTAGTGGAAGTGGGTAGACCTTAACGGATAATGCCGAAGGATAAGATATAGTCTGTGCTTGCATGAAAGTGTAAGAAGTTCATAAGAGAACTGCATAGGTAGTAGCGAACTTATGTGAACGACAACCTCAAAAATGATAAAAGTTAAGACTTATGGTCCTTGCATATGTTATTTAAAAATAAATATAAAAACCTTCCAAATAATTGTTTTAAATAATTACGTTTGTTAATATTATAATGGGTGATGAAAAATAGAAGTTACTCGGATATGTATATTAATAATCATAAAAAACAATTAAAGTGAGGTGATAGTAGTGGAAAAAGCTTATAAGTTTAGAATGTATCCAAATAAAAAACAGCAAGAGTTAATTAACAAAACTTTTGGATGTTGTAGATTTGTATATAATAAGTATCTTGCTAAAAAAATAGAAGTTTATGAAAACAATAAAGAAACTTTTACTTATAAACAGTGCAGTTCTGATTTGACCAATTTAAAAAAAGAATTAGAGTGGCTTAAAGAACCTGACAAATTTTCACTACAAAATATCTTAAAAGATTTAGAAAACGCATATAAAAAATTCTTTAAAGAAAATGCAGGATTTCCTAAATTTAAATCAAAGAAAACTAATAGATTTTCATATAGAACTAACTTTACAAATGGAAATATTATGTACTGTAGTCAATATATAAAATTACCTAAAATTGGTATGGTTAAAGTAAGAGATAAACAAGTACCTCAAGGGAGAATACTTAATGCTACTATATCCAAAGAACCAAGTGGTAAATATTATGTATCACTATGCTGCACTGATATAGAGATTGAAGCATTTGAAAATACTAATAGTCAGATAGGTTTAGATTTAGGAATTAAAGAATTTTGTATCTCAAGTTGTGGACAATTTATAGAAAATCCTAAGTATCTTCTAAAGTCATTAAACAAACTTGCTAAATTACAAAGAGAACTATCGAGAAAAACAATTGGTAGTTTAAATAGAAATAAAGCAAGATTAAAAGTTGCAAGACTTCAAGAATATATAGCTAATAAAAGGAAGGATTTTCTACAAAAACTATCTACTAAATTAATACGAGAGAATGATATTATTTGCATAGAAGATTTACAAGTAAAGAATATGACTAGAAATAGTAAACTATCTCGCTTAATTTCTGATGTGTCATGGTCAGAATTTATTCGTCAATTAGAATATAAGGCTAATTGGTATGGTAGACAAATTGTAAAGGTAGGTAAATTCTTTGCAAGTTCACAAATATGCAATAAATGTGGGTACAAAAACAAGGAAATGAAGAATTTAAGTATAAGAGAATGGATTTGTCCTTGTTGTAATGAAACTCACGATAGAGATATAAATGCAAGTATAAATATACTGAAAGAAGGATTAAGACTAATAAGAGTTTAAAATAGATAACTTATGTAAGAACCGTAGGAACTACGGGGATAGCCTGTGGAGAATTGGTAAGACATATTTTAGTATGCAAAATTCTATGAAGCAGGAACCCTGTGACTTTAGTCATGGGAGGTTCAGAAACTATACCATTTCAATAGTCGTATAGAGGGTGTTTTGGTAGAGCAGAGTAGAAGTGAATTTATGATTTTTACAACTAAAAAAATACTAGAGTTAGAAACAAAGAAGTATAGGGATATTTACTTGTTGGATATGATTCGTGAGGTTTCAGTTATAAATTCTTACATAGGAATTGGTTATGGAAAAACAGCAAATGAAGCTAAATTTAATGCTTATGAGAGTATTAAGATGGCTCAGATTCAAAAAAATGATGCAGCATATGTAGTTTTTGAAAATGGAGAAGTTATGGGACCACTAGAATCGAATCCTACTGTTAAAAAGAAGAATAGCTTTGATGAACGATTTTATCAAATAGCCACAGAGACAGGTCTCAGTGCTAATATTGTATATAAAGTATTCAGTAGTATAATAAATAGTGGAAAAACTGAATTTACATCAAAAGAGTTAGCTACTATATGTGGTGTAAGTATCAGGACTATGGACAGAATAATACTTAAATTGTGTGATGCTGGATATTGTGAGGTAGTAAGTGAACAACTTATGAGTAAGTATGGCAGACCTAGTAGAATATTACGTTTTAAGCCTTTTTTATTATTTTAATATAAATGTGTAAAACTTAACTAGATATTAGAATAATTTATGTGATTGTTTGAAAAAAGTTATCATATTAAGTAATGAAATTTTTCAATAAATCGTACATGTGATAAAAATGTTAATTAGATTACCCTCTTGAATTGTGGTGAGATATTCTATATTGAGGATTTATTTATACTACTTTTAGAAAGATATGAGGCTGTAGGTAGATTTATTTTTAAATGAATCTACTTACAGCCTTAATTTTTTAAAGACCAACACTTTTTAATTTTATTCTAATTTTAAATGGTATATATTTAGATTTCTATAAAGTGTAAAGTTGAGGGGACTAATTTTAGGCAATGGTTTATTGATTTGCAGTAGTCATTTAATATATTAATTTATTTATAGAATTATATCAATTTGATTAGATATGAGTCACAAATTATATTTTTATGATAACATTTTCTTTACAAATTTTTAGATATATGTTAATATTTAGAAAAATGCATATGTATTCATAAATAACACTTTAAACAGGGAAAAAAGTGCTTAAAAAGATAACGTATGCAGTTAGAATGAGAAAGTTAAATTATAACTTAAACAAATATGGGAGGATATAAATATGGGAAAATATCAAAATTCAAAAAAAGTTGTAAGAAATTACTTTGAAGCATTAGAAAATGCCAATGGGGATGGAGTTAAAAATGTTTTAAAGCAACACATGAAATCGGACTATAATTGGAAAGGTGTATATCCATTTCATGAACAAGAAGGAATAGAAAATGTAGCAGATGTATTTTGGAAACCTTTAAAAAATTCATTAAGTAATATGCAAAGAAGACAAGATATTTTTATTGCAGGGACTAATGAAATTGACAATAGTGAGTGGGTAATGAGTATGGGACATTTTATGGGACTTTTTGATAACGATTGGCTTGGTATCAAACATACTCGTAAAATGATTAGTTTAAGATATGCAGAATTTAATTGTGTTCAGGATGGAAAAATTTCTAAAACTGGATTATTTGTAGACATAATTGGATTTATGATTCAAGCAGGAGTCAATCCATTACCTCCACAAACTGGTTCATATTTTGTATATCCAGGACCAATTGACCATAATGGATTACTTTTTGAAGATGCAGATGAAATTGAAGGAGTAAAAACTTTGGAACTAGTGAATAAAATGGTAGATGATTTATCTAAATTAAATGAAAGTGGTTCTATGGGATGCCCTCCAGAAGTACTTGAAAAATCATGGGCTAAAGATATGATTTGGTATGGTCCAGGAGGGATTGGTGCTTCTTATACTATACCTAGATATCAAGAGCAACACCAATTACCATTTAGAAATAATTTAAAAGGAAAGACTTTTAATGGACATGTATGCAGATTCGCAGAAGGGAACTTTGCTTGTTTCTTTGGGTGGCCTAATCTGACTAATATACCATGTGGAGGTTTTTTAGGATTGCCAGGTGGTGAGATTAAAGCAGACATGCAGGTTGTTGATGTTTATTATCGTAAAGGGGATAAGCTTCAAGAGAACTGGGTACTAATTGATATTCCTTATTGGCTGAAACAACAAGGTCTTGATATTCTTGAGAGAACTAAAAGTATTTTTAATGCCTAATTATGCATACGTATTCTTAAAAAGATGGAGGAATATAAAATGATATCCAATAATAAAAATGATGGAATAGTAAAAGAGCAAGAAAAAGAAAGTTCTATAAGTGAGCTTGAATCAGACAAAGTTAAGGAAAGACATAAATCTAAAGTAAATCAAACTAATTTTAGCAATACAGATAAAAATCAAATTACTAATAATGAAACTACTAATAATGGAACTATTGATAATGAAATTACTAATAATGAAACTATTGATAACGAAATTACTAAAAATCAAATTACTAATAATGAAACTACTAATAATGAAACTATTGATAACGAAATTACTAAAAATCAAATTACTAATAATGAAATTACTGATAATGAAACTATTGATAACGAAATTACTAAAAATCAAATTACTAATAATGAAACTACTAATAATGAAACTATTGATAACGAAATTACTAAAAATCAAATTACTAATAATGAAATCACTGATAATAAAACCATTGATAATGAAATTACTAAAAATCAAATTACTAATAATGGAACTACTGATAATGAAATTACTAAAAATCAAATTACTGATAATGAAACAGGCATACATAAAACTGATGAAGATAAATCTAATATAAATATTACTACTGAAAAAAATGAAAAAGTTGTATTTAAGGGGGAATATAATATGGAGTCTACAAAAATTTACTATGGAGATTCACTAGAAGTAACACCTGTTGGAGTGACGGATTACAATGATTTTTCAAAACAGACAAAAAGGGAGCAGGAAATACCAGGATTTGATTCTAAGTATAGGGATTTTGTAGATTATATTATGAAAATAACACATAATATTTGGGAAGAAAAAGGTATAGGAGTTATTTATGATACATATCACAACAATGTTACAATGCACTGTGGTTCTTCTAATTTAGTTGGTATTAAAGACGTTATTTCCAATACTCTTCAGACATTACATGCGTTTCCTGATAGAAGATTAATTGGACAAAATGTAATATGGTCTAACTTTGGTGCTGATGGTTTTTTATCTTCTCATCGTGTTTTATCTACAGCAACTAATCTAGGTGATAGTAATTTTGGACCAGCAACAGGTCGAAAAATAAACTTTAGAACTGTAATTGATTGTGCTACAACAAACAATAGAATTCATGAAGAGTGGTTAGTTAGAGATAATTTATGGATTGTTACTCAATTAGGATTAAATCCTCAGGAAGTAGCAAAAGATATGGCAAAAGCAAGTGCATCTAAAGTACTTAGTTTGCAATCAACATATGGTATCTGTGAATCTATGGATGGTCAATTTATGCCAGTTAAATACCAAGCGAAAGATGATTCAGTTGGTGAAATGATGCTTGAGATGACAAGTCGTATTTATAATTACAAATATATAAATGAAGTTAAAAAACACTATCATGATAATGCAGTAGTCCATTTTATATGTGATAAAGATTTAAATGGATATGATGAGATACAGGGTATGATTGTAAGTTTACTTGCATCAATTCCAAATGGAAGTTATGAAGTAGAAAGAGTAACCTGTAATCAAAGGGAAAAAAATGAAGGATATGATGTATCTGTAAGATGGAGATTACGTGGAATAAATGAGGGGATAGGTTTTTTTGGACAACCTTCTGGAAAGCATGTGGAGGTAATGGGAATTAATCATTATCATGTATTACAAGGTAAAGTAAAGGAAGAATGGATAACTTTTGATGGCATGGATGTTCTAAAGCAAATGTATATGGGTGTGGAAGAGTAAGTTTATTAGAGTATAAACAATCTTGAAATCTATATAATGAGTATTTTTTTATAAAATTTGAGAAATAGATGTATATAACAAATAACAGATAAATTCTTAGATGGACTATGGTATAAAACGAATAACAGGATAAATTCTTAGATAAACTATGATTAATATTAAAAAGGGGGATTTATAAAGAATATGAAAACAACAGTTGAGATAGAAAATGATATCATATTAGGAAAGGACTATTCAAACCTAAAAAGAGGAATTGCATTTTTTTCAATTGCTTTAATATACTTTTTTTATTGCTATAACTTTATGGTAGGTACCTTTATTAAACCAACAATGATTTATGCCATAACAGAGGGTGGATTTGGTTTTTCATTAAAACAAACAGAAGAAATATTTGCTGTTATGTCTTTTGGGACAATTCCAGGTACGTTTATTTTTGGAGTGATTTCTACAAAAATTGGAAAAAAGAGGACTTTGATTAGTGTTGCTTTATTAATTGGACTGACAACATTTATACCAATGTTGTCTCCTACAAATATTATATTATGGAAAATTGCACGTTTGTGTACAGGAGTAGTACTAGGTGGAGTATTTGGAACAGCTATGCCTTTGGTTGCAGATATGTTTCCAAGTAAATATCGTGGTAAATTAGCGGCTATATTAACTGCCTTATTTTCGTTAGCTATGATTTTTGGTGGGAAGGTGTATGGAATTTTGGGTGATGCAAATTGGCAAATATTGATGTATACTGCGATTGTACCACCTATAGTTGGAGCTATCTTGGCAATTTTCTTTGTACCAGATGATTTGGAGTACACAAAAGAATTAGTTAAAAAAGGAAAAGAAACTGGTGAAAAAATTAGCTATATAAGTATGTACAAGGGAAAATACTTATGGATTGGTCTGGGAACAATTCTTTTATCAGGTGCTAATTTTACAGCATATTCAGCATTTTCAAATAATGCAACTACATACTTAGTAACAGGAATTGGAATGACAGCAGCAGTAGCTGGTTCTATATATAGTTTACAAGGAATTGGTCAATTAGTAGGATATTTATTTTGGGGTTTTATAGCAGATAAATTTGGGAGAAAAGTACCTTTTATAGGGATGGCGTTAGCAGCAGTGTTTGTTTTTATATATACAAAATTAGGAGGAGACAATATAACAACATTCTACATGATATCAGTATTGTTAGGTCTTGCTGTTGGATATTCTGGAGCATGGGGAGCATACTATACAGAACTATTTCCAAGCAAATATCGCTCATTGTCATCTGGGATTTCGTTTAATGGAGGAAGAATTATATCTACCTTTGCAATACCTGCCATAGCTGGTACAGCTTCTGGTACTTTAGGTATGATAACTATCTTTTATATATCAATAGCAGTATTTGTAGCAGGTGCTATTGTATGGTTATTCTTACCAGAAACATTAAACAAGAAGCAATAAAATAATGAAAAATTCTTTTATCACTTAGAAAGGGGTGGCTTATGATTTCATCAATTGACGTATGTATTATAACAGGATATTTGCTGTTAATGTTAGTTATTGGTTATTATTCAGGAAAAGATAATAAAAATCAAGAAGATTATTTCTTAGCAGGTAGGTCAATGCCATGGATTCCAATTGCTTTATCAGTTGCAGCTACTATGATTAGTGCAAATGGCTTTATAGGTGGTCCTGGATGGTCATATATGGATGGGATGTATCCAGTAATGGTTAATATTACAGTACCTTTAGCAATATTTTTTGCACTGAGCGTTACCACCCCAGTTATTTATAGATTAAAGATAACATCTGTATATGAATATATGGGATTTCGATTGGGAAATTATTCAAGAGGATTAACTATTATTCAATTTTTTATTAATTCATTGATTCAAGCGAGTTCTATGGTATATATACCAGTACTTATTATTCAGATGATTACTGGTTGGCCACTTTATGTTTTAGTTCCAATCGTTGTACTTGTATCAATCATATATACATTATTAGGAGGAATTAAAGCAGTTATATGGACTGATAGTATTCAAATGCTAGTAGTAATAAGTGCTGTATTTATAGTAATTATTACAGCTTTAAAAGGAATGAATCTCAGTTTTTTTGATACATTACAAATTGCACAACAGAGTGGTAAATTAAATACATTTGATTTTAGCACAGATATCTCAATTACAAATACTTTTTGGGCTACTTTAATTGGTGGGACTATAATGTGGATAAGATATTTCTGTTTTGACCAAGCTCAAGTACAAAGAGTTTTAACATCTAAATCTTTAAACAGTGCAAAAAATTCTTTTGTAGTTAGTGCATTTGTTATGAATTTAGTTTATTACTTTATGTTATTGGTAGGAGTGATTTTATTTGTTTTCTACGATGGAAGAGCATTTGAAACTTCAAATGAAATAATGATTACTTTTATTTTGAATGAACTCCCAGTAGGAGCAATTGGAATTATTATTGCAGGTGTATTTGCAGCAGCAATGTCTAGTATTGACTCTATACTAAATAGTATGACAACTGTTTTTACAAAAGATATTTATGAGTTTTATTTTAAAAAAGATGGTAAAGAATCATCATTAAGAGTAACGATGATTATAACAATCGTTATAGGTGTTGTTATGACAGGTTTCATTATTATGGCATTTGGAGGAAGCATTAAGTCAATTCTTGACCTTGTTGGTAACTATATCTCATACTTTGCTGGACCAGCTACAGGTGCATTTGTACTAGCAATGTTTACATATAAAGCTCATGATAAAGGCGTATCTATTGGCTTTATTGCAGGATTAGTTTTAGGATTTTTTATTTCTAATAAATATAACATGAGTTGGTTGTGGAATCCAGCAATAGGTGCTACAATAACATTGATATTTGGATATATTTTTAGTATCATCTTAAAAAACAATAATAATGTAGACGATATTAAAAAATATACTGCATTTGGTATGAGAAGAGACCTTATTTACAAAGAGATGGATAAAGTAGATGGAGTGTCTATACTACCATTTTCTTTAGGGAAGCAAGAATTAATTGTGTTAGCTTTTTTCATCATCCAATATATTATCTTATTTTTAATACAATTTTAAGAAGAAATACTAGATGTTTAAGGAGAAATACTAAATGAATCAAAAAAAAGTTCATTATAATAAATCGGCTACATCAAAAGATGTTGCGAGATTGGCAGGAGTATCTCAATCATCTGTTTCAAGAGCATTTGGTAGTGCAAATGGAAAGGGTGTAAAACCTGAGGTAAGGGAAAAAATTTTTCGTGTAGCAAATGAAATAGGATATGTTCCTAATTTAGTTGCAAGAGGAATGATTAGTGGCAAAACAAATGTTATAGGATTGATAGTTGGTGATAATCTAGGTCCATTTTACAATAGAATTATCAACTTATTTGTAGAAAAAATTCAAGAGATAGGTAAACAATGTCTTGTTTTTAAAGTTCCTAGACAAGAAAGTATAGACAGTATAATTTCAAAAGTGATTCAGTTTCAAGTAGAAGCTGTAATTATTACAGCTTCAGCTATGAATAAGGTTATGGCTGAGACCTGTGAAGAAAATAATATTCCTGTTATTCTTTTTAATCGTTTTATACCTGGTATAAAAATAAGTACAGTCTACGTAGACCCAATTGAAGGTGGAGGAATGGCTGCTGAATATCTGCTTGATAGGGGACACAAAAATATAGGATACATTCAATTTACTAGAGAAACAAGCGAGGAAATGGAAAAGAAAATTGGATTTTATTCTAAGCTAAGACAAAATGGAATTCATAACCTTAAAGAAGAATCTGCAAGCTATGATTATGATTCTGGATATGAAGCAGGGAAAAGAATGTTATCATTACCAAGCCCACCAACAGCGATTTTTTGCACAAGTGACTTGATAGCTATTGGGGTAATGGATGCTGCAAGATTTGAGTATAAATTAAGGATACCAGAAGATTTATCAGTTATAGGGTATGATGATATTCAGATGGCCTCATGGAAAAGTTATAATTTAACAACAATTAGACAGCCACTAGATTTATTAATTGAAAAAACAATTAACATACTTAAAGCTTTATTAAATGAAGAAAATCATGAATCAGTAGTTGAAATGCTAAAACCTGAATTGATTGAAAGAGGTTCTACAGTTTAAGTGATATATATCTAAATATATGCTAATGATAATTTTTGTAAAGGAATCTTAGTAAGTAAAAGAATAGGATTTTTATAATTATTATTGGTTGACATTGGCTGATAATAAACTTTAATGTATTTATGTAGGAGTAATATTTATATTAACAGATAAAATTAAAAGATGAGTCTTAAAGTTGATAAGACTCATCTTTTTAAATTTATATTAGTTTACAGCTTCTTTTCCTATTAAATCTTTTAACTCTTCATGAGTCATAGTTTCTTTTTCAAATAGGAATTTAGAAACAGAATGTAAATCTTCAAGGTTATCCTTTAATATCTCTAAAGTTTCCTTATAACAAACTTCAACTATACGATTTGCTTCCTTTTGAATTTTATCACATAAGAAAGTTTTATCATTTCCATCAATAGTCATAAACCCTAAGTTACTCATACCATATTCACAAACCATTTGGTTAGCTATCTCAGTAACTTTCTTTAAGTCATCTTTCGCTCCAGTAGATTTATGGTTAAATATTAATTCTTCTGACGCTTTTCCTGCAAGTAGTATTTTTATTTTTCCAATCAACTCATCCTTAGTATAGATATATCTATCTTCATCAGGTAATTGAAGAACATAACCCAATGCTTGTCCTCTAGGAACTATAGATATTTTTTGTATAGGACAAATTCCTACTATATCACTTACAAGAGCATGTCCAGCTTCATGATAAGCTACTATTTTTTTCTCTTTTTCAACCAATGCAGAGTTTTTAGATTCTAATCCTGCAATGACTCTTTCAAGTGCCTTGTCAAAGTGTTCTGATGTAATGTATTCACTGTCATCTCTAACTGCAAATATAGCTGCTTCATTTGCTATATTTGAAAGATGGGCTCCATTGAAACCATGAGTTTTCTTAGCTAAAAGTTCTAGATTTACAGATTTGTCTATAGGCTTGTCATCTGTATGTACCTTTAGAATTTCAAATCTAGTATGATAATTTGGTGCACCTATATGAATGTGTCTGTCAAATCTTCCTGGTCTAAGTAAAGCTTCATCTAATAAGTCAAGTCTATTGGTAGCACCTATTATTAATACATTGGAATCTTTATTAAATCCATCCATTTCAACTAAAAGTTGGTTTAATGTTTGGTCCTTTTCGTTGTTACTCTCAAGATGTCTTTTTGCTCCTACAGCATCTATTTCGTCTATAAATATTATACTTGGAGCTTCTTTTCTAGCTTTTTCAAATAAAGTTCTAACCCTTTTTGCTCCTACACCTACATATTTTTCAACGAACTCTGAACCTGTAACATTGAAAAATGATGAATTTGTTTCACCAGCTACAGCAGATGCAAGTAAAGTTTTCCCTGTTCCTGGAGGGCCATAAAATAATACCCCTTTAGGTATCTTTGCACCCATTTTTTGATATTTTTGTGGTGACTTCATAAAATCAACTATTTCAAATAGTTCTTCTTTTACTTCGTCTAATCCAGCAACGTCTCTAAATGTAGTCTTTGGTTTTGTAGAAAGTGAATCGTCTGTTTGATTTTCTCTTTCCATTTTTGTTTGTGCAAAGACAGGAACTGGATTGTTGATTTTCTTAAAAAAGTTGTTTAGCATTTTCATATTCACACCTCAGGTAATTAATTATTGTTAATCAATTTTATATTTTCCATATTTACTATTTTTTATTATTTATTTTTCATGGAAAAAATATACATGTTATCTAAATAAAAATAAATTTGTGAAATGTATGAAAAAGTGAATTTGTGTGTATATATAGATTGTTTTTATGTGTTGAATAAAATGCGACAAATCAAGATAAAATAAAAATGATAAAAAATGTTATATTGTATAGATTAAGGGATATGAAGCATAGTATTATGTATAAAATTAGCTAAGGAAGTTTTTTAGTTATAGTTTTAAAATAATATCGCTTTAGGATTACTATATCTTTATCATAAACAAAAAAAGTAATATAAATAAAAGGAATAACTGTTAAATAAGTATTAAAAGGTGGAACTACTGAGTATGTTAGCTAGATATAAAAAAGTGAACTATATAGCTGTTAAATAAAATAACTGTTAAATAAAATAGCTTTTAAATAAAATTTAGTTGTTAAATAAGATTTAAGGAAATATCTATCTATACTATTATACAAATTGTATAAATAGATAACTTATTAGAGTATCGTATAGAATAATAAGTATGTAGTATATTAGAATCCAATATAGAATTTGTTATGTAGAATACACAGATATAAAAATTTTTATAGTAGAAATCTAAAAATTAATAGCAAAATAGATAGCATGGACATATAATTATTATTAGGAAGAAGTAATTAAATTTTGATAAATTAAAAAAAGTAGTTGCAAATAGTTTGATTAAGTGATATAGTAAATAAGGTAAGAATAAAACAAAGAAGAAGTCCGCTTCTCACCTTACAACGAAGGTTAGTAAGGTAAATATAAGTTAAAGCTTAATTTTAGTTTAAGCTTGTTTAAATTTGGTAACTTATATGGCGGATGATTATATCATTCGCTTTTTATTTTATAAAAAATTTGGAGGTGTCCTACAATTAGCAAAGAATTAGCAATCAATGAACAAATAAAAGATAAGGAAATAAGAGTCCTTTCATCAACAGGTGAACAACTTGGAGTAATGCCTACTAAAGAAGCTCAAGCAATGGCTACTAGCAAAAACTTAGATTTGGTTCAAATCTCGCCAAACGCAAATCCACCAGTATGTAAGATAATGGATTATGGAAAGTTTAGATATGAACAAACGAGAAAAGACAAAGAAGCTAAGAAAAAGCAAAAAAATATAGTTGTAAAAGAAGTAAGACTTAGACCAGGTATTGAACAAAATGATTTAAATACGAAAGCTAATAATGCTATAAAATTCCTTAAAAAGGGAGATAAAGTCAAAGTTGAACTTAGATTTAGAGGAAGAGAATTAGGACATAAAGACATAGGCAAAGAAGTTATGCTTAAGTTTTTAGATATAATAAAAGAGTTTGGAGAACCAACAAAAGCCCCTGCATTTGAGGGTAATAATATGGTTGTAATTATAGATCCAAAAAAATAGATGATTAACTGAGAGGAGGAATTTGTCATGCCTAAAATGAAAACTCATAGAGGTGCAGCAAAGAGATTAAAGAAAACAGGAACTGGAAAGTTAAAGAGAGCTAAAGCTTTTAAAAAACATATATTAACTAAAAAATCTGCAAAAACTAAAATGAACTTAAGAAAATCAACTTTAGTAAGTGATGGAGATGCTAAGAGAATAGCACAATTATTACCATACTAGGATACAGATTATAAATAATAACTATAGAAGAGGGATATAAAAGGAGGTCATAACGATGGCAAGAGTTAAAAAAGCTATGAACGCTCGTAAAAAGCACAAGAAAATATTAAAACTTGCAAAAGGATTCAGAGGATCTAGAAGCAAATTATATAGACCAGCAAATACATTCGTAATGAAAGCATTAAAAAATGCTTATATAGGAAGAAAGTTAAAGAAGAGAGACTTCAGAAAACTTTGGATACAAAGAATAAATGCAGCTGCTAGAATGAATGGAATATCTTATTCAAGATTAATGAATGGATTAAAATTATCTGGTATTGAAGTTAACAGAAAGATGTTATCTGAAATGGCTATACAAGACCCAGAAGGATTTGCAAAATTAGCAGAAGCTGCTAAAGCAAAATTAGCTTAGTATTGAATCATGAAATGTAAAGTCTTTGAGTTATACAAATAATTCAAGGGCTTTTTTATTTTTTGAAAAGTAATTAGTTATTAAAAAATTTTACTGTTATTATTTAACTATAGAAAATGATATTACCCAATGTATAAATTTTCCAAGTAATCTTGAATTGATATTATCAACATGATAATATTATCTTATTAAGAATATTAGGGGAGGTAATGCAATATGAATGATAAGTTGATGGATTGTTTTGTAAACCCAACTAAATGTAAGTTGCTACTTGAGATTTTTTCAAATAACAGAACTACAGCAAAACAGTTAGGCGAAAAATTTCAAGACATATCAAAAGCTACACTCTATCGCTATCTTAATAAAATGCTAGAAGATGACATTATAAAAGTGATTGAAGAAAATAAAATAAGAGGAACTGTTGAAAAAGTATATGCTATGAAGTTGGATATCGCTGATGATGTAAAGAATATTATAAATGAGAATTCTGGAGAAGCATATGCACAGCTATTTACTCAATATATGATGGTATTTTTAAAAGAGTTTTATGAGTATGCTGAAAAAGGGGAAAAGGATATCTTAAAAGATGGTTCGGGATTTTCTGTCTGTCCAGTGTATGCTAGTGTTGACGAGATAGTTGAAGCGAATAAAAAGATTGCTAATATACTGGAACCTCTTAAAAATAATTTACATGGAGAGGGAAGAAGATTGCACTCTATAGGATTAATAATTACACCACCTAAAGAATATTAATAGTAATAAAAAGTAACAGTTTGATTTTCATATAAAGCTGTTGCTTTTTTAGTATTTTTATTTCAATGTATGTAATAAAATGTATATCAAGCTGACATATAAAATGATATGATATATTTAAGGAAAAGATTGTATATATATGACATATTTAAAGTAAAGGGGATGAAACTTATGAGGTTAATTACACGTTCTGATTTTGATGGATTAGTATGTGGTGCATTATTAAAAGAAGCAGGTATTATTGATAATTGGAAATTTGCTCATCCTAAGGACTTACAGGATGGATTAGTTGAGGTAACAGAAGATGATTGTCTTGCAAATGTACCATTTGTTGAGGGTTGTGGTCTTTGGTTTGACCATCACTCTAGTGAGTTTGAGAGAAATGAGCTTCTAGGAAAGTATAAAGGTGAAAGTCGTATGGCTCCTTCTTGTGCAAGAATTATTTATGAGTATTATGGTGGAAGTGAAAGATTTCCTCATTTTAATGAGATGTTAGAGGCAGTAGACAAAGTTGATTCTGGAAATCTTACAATAGAAGAAGTACAAAATCCAACTGGATGGATTTTAATTGGTTACCTTATGGACCCAAGGACTGGTCTTGGTCGTTGGAGAAACTTTACCATATCTAACTATCAATTAATGGAAAAGCTAATTGATGCATGTAGAACTTTAAGTACAGAAGAAATTTTAGAATTACCAGATGTAAAAGAACGTATAGATGTTTATTTTGAGCAAACAAGTAAATTTAAAGAGATGATTGCTCAATATACACATGTAGAAGGAGATGTTATCATTTCTGATTTACGTGGAGTTGAGACAATCTACACAGGGAATCGTTTTATGATTTACAGTATGTATCCAGAACAAAACATATCTGCTTGGATTGTAAATGGTAAAGGTGGAAAAGGGTGTTCTGTAGCTGTTGGATATAGTATTTTAAATAGAACTTCTAATGTTGATGTTGGTAGTCTAATGCTTAAGTATGGTGGTGGCGGACATAAAGCTGTTGGAACTTGCCAGTTCAATGATGAGCAAATAGAGGAACTACTTCCAAAGTTACTTGATGAACTTGTAAATCCTAAAAAATAATAAATGAATTTATAAATTATAAAAGCTAATATAAATAAAATCGAACTTCTTTGTACCCTTTCACATAAGGTTGTGAAGTGGTACAATGCAGTTCTTTAATATTTTACTAATTGAAATGCCCATATTATCATACCTATAGTAGAAACTGAGCTTAGTATCAGGATTCTCCCATATCTCGTCTTAAATCATATTCATTATTGTACAGCTTTAAATGCACTAAATATACCTGCATACCAAAACATGACTCGTAATCGTTCTATTTAATATAACAACTTAAAATATGATTAAATACAAATAATATAAGGGATAAAATGTATATATTTGAATATAAAATCTGATGCCTAAATGAATGTTGCTCATAATCATATAAACTGCTATAGTTTAAAATAAAGTATGATGTTAAATTTTATTATAATCTAAAGATTTAAGAGGGAGGATTTTATGAAAATAAAATTTTTTATAATGACATCTATGATATTTTTAATAGTATCACTACTTGTGGCGTGTCAAAGTACTGAAAATTTAGAAGAGGAAACACCAGATGCAGAAATTAAAATACTAGGTACAGCTGACTTACATTCAATTGTGACAGATTCTTTGGTTTCATATGTAAAAGAAGAAAGAGCAAAGAATGAAAATTTACTCATGGTAGATGCAGGAGATTTTTTTGGTACACAAAGTAAAGAAATGTGGGAGTGGACTTTTGGAAAAAAGCTAGTTATTAGAAGAAATGGTAGGGCAAAATATGAAGATATAATTAAGACAAGTAAAGATGAGGTACCTATAGTCAAAGATATGTCACCATTGAAATATGATGCTGTAGTATTTGGAGATAATGAATTTATTTCAAATGATAAGCAAAATCTTGATAAACTAGTTTCTGATTTTAAAAATAATAATATGCCATTGGTATCGGCAAATATATATGAACAATCTGGAGAAAATTATGTACAACCATATGTGATGAAAAATGTTAAGACAGATGCTGGAAATGTAAAAGTCGGAATACTAGGTCTTACTATAAAAGAAGTAGGGGAAAATCATGGTCTTGAAGATTTTGAAAAAGAAAAAAAGGCAAGAGAACTTGGAGAACAACCTGAGTACAAGGGAAAATTATATTCAAATGATTTAATAGAAGATGCAAAAAAATGGGTAAAAGTAATGCAAAAAGAAAGTCCAGATATAATAGTTGCAGTTGTCCATTCAGGGGAAGAACCTAAAACAAATAGGGATCCAGGTAATAGAATAAAGGAATTAGCAACTACAGTTGACGGGATAGATGCAATTGTAGCTGGTCATACTCATGAAAAAATAGATGAGCATAAATATAAAAATAAGTCTGGCGAAGAAGTAATAGTGACACAACCAGGGTCACATGCAGATAGTGTGTCACAGATTAATTTTAAATTAAATAAGAAAGATGATAAGTGGGAAATAAAGGGAAAGTATAGTAAATTAAAAGTAATTGATAAAGAAGTAAGTATAGTTGCTACTGCAGATTTACATTCACATTTCTCTGACAAATTAACTGTTGACCTTATTAATGAACGAAGTAATCCGATTGAACCTGTAGTAGTAGATGCAGGTGACTTTTTAGATCCTCAAACAGAGGTAATGACTCAGTGGTATAAAGAGTGGAAAAATATAAGAGATAAGAATACAGGCAAAAAGATTAGTAGATGTCCAATGGTTAAATCTATGAATCAGGGTATGTATGATGCAGTAGTACTTGGAAATCATGAGTTTGTATCTGAAAAAGATGAGTTTTGGTCAGATGAGCGTCTTTTAGATGAGGTTATAGAGGATTTTGAACAGGATTCAATTTCTGTATTATCAGCAAATATATATAGGCAATCTGGTGAAAATTATGTTAAGCCATATCTCATAAAAGATGTAGAGACGAATGAGGGAAATGTAAAAGTAGGAATATTGGGTCTTACTATAAAAGAAGTGGGTAAAGGTCTTAAAAATGTAAATTTACAAGAGCAATTTCAATACAAAGATAAATTGTACGCAAATGATTTAGTGGAAGATGCAAAAAAGTGGGTAAAAGTGATGAAAAAAGAAAAGCCAGATATAATAGTTGCAGTAGTACACTCAGGAGAAGAACCTAAAAATCCAAAGCATCCAGGCAATAGAATAAAGGAACTAGCAACTACAGTAGATGGAATTGATGCAATTGTAGCTAGTCATACTCATGAAAAAATAGATGAACATAACTATAAAAATAAAGCTGGAGATAAAGTTATAGTGACACAACCAGGAGAACATGGTAAATATTATTCTAAAATTACTTTTAAAGTAAATAAAGAAAAAGGTTCATGGGTTATCAATGATAAATTTAGTAAAACAGTTGCAGTCGAATAATTTTATAAAATTTATAGATACAGCAAAATATCTAATATTAGCAGTATAGATAAGATGAATAGATAAGAGTATTTCAATGTGGTAAATATATTGTGAGTATACTAGGATAAATCTTAATTGATAATCTGAGTGTACTAGAGTAAGTTTTGTTTTACTAATAAAAAATATTGAGAACTATATGTAGATTTAATTAAAAAGGAATTTACGTATAGTTCTTTTAGTATAATAAATAGTACAAACTTATATAGTAAAGATAAAGCATGATATTAAATTTTATTATCATCCAAAAATCTAAGGGGGAGGCTTTTATGAAAATAAAATTTATTATAATGGCATCAATAATATTTTTAATAGTATTAATCGTAGGGTGTCAAAGTACCAAAGATACAGAAATCAATGTACTTGCTACAAGTGATTTACATTCAATCATTCCAGATAATTTGGTTTCCTATGTTGAGGAAGAAAGAAAATACGATGAGAATTTACTTATGGTAGATGCAGGAGATTTTTTTGATATGCAAAGTGGTGAAATGAACAAGTGGTTTACTGGACAAAAACTGGTGAGATTTAAAGATGGTATACCAGAGTACAAAAAAATAGCTGAACCACGTGAAGGGGAGGTTCCTTTAGCTAAAGAAATGGCAAAGCTGAAATATGATGCAGTTACATTTGGAAATCATGAATTTGTTTCTAATGATAAACAAAGCCTTGATAGGTTGGTTTCTGATTTTAAAAATAATAACATACCATTGGTGTCAGCAAATGTATATAAACAATCTGGAGAAAACTATGTAGAGCCATATGTAATGAAAAGTGTAAAGACTGATAAGGGAAATGTAAAGGTTGGAATATTAGGTCTAACTATAAAGGAAGTCGGTGAACGGTCAA
Source organism: Clostridioides sp. LIBA-7602 (assembly GCF_056688945.1). Classification (NCBI taxonomy): domain Bacteria; kingdom Bacillati; phylum Bacillota; class Clostridia; order Peptostreptococcales; family Peptostreptococcaceae; genus Clostridioides; species Clostridioides sp. LIBA-7602. The sequence continues at coordinate 773,433 of NZ_CP196991.1, forward strand.
GATTTAAAAATTTTGAGGAAGATAAAAAAGCTAGAGAACTTGGGGAACAAGCACAGTATAAAGGAAAACTATATGCAAATGATTTAGTAGAAGATGCTAAGAAGTGGGTAAAGGTTATGAAAAAGGAAAAGCCAGACATAATAATTGCCATCGTACATTCAGGTGAAGAACCAAAAAACCCTAAAAACCCAGGAAATAGAATAAAAGAATTAGCAACCACTGTAGATGGTATAGATGCTATTGTAGCAGGGCATACACATGAAAAAATAGAACAGCATACATATAAAAATAAGTCTGGTGAAGAAGTAATAGTAACACAACCTGGAGCTCATGGTAATAGTGTATCAAAAATTAATTTTAAGTTAGATAAGAAAAATGAGAAGTGGTCTGTAAAAGATAAGTACAGTGAGTTAAAAATATTTGGAAAGGAAGTAAATATAATCACAACATCTGGTCTGCATCAAAATTTTTCAGATGAAATGGCAGTCAGCCTGTTTAATGAAAGAGATAGAGATGTTCAACCTATATTTATTGATACTGGAGATTTTCTGGATACCAACGCAAAAGAAATGACTAAATGGTCTAAAGAGTGGCAGTACAATGCAAAGAAAGGTATCCATAAAAAAATAAATGAATGGCCAATTGTATACCTTGGTTATGATGCAGTAGTACTTGGTGGCCATGAGCTTACATCAGATAAAAAGAATTTTAAAGAAAAAAAATCTACATTGGATTCTATTATAGAAAATTTTGAGGAAATGAAGATACCAGTTTTGTCGGCTAATATATACAATGAGTCTGGAGAAAATTATGTAAAACCATATATAATGCATAAAGTGGAAACTAGGGAGGGGAGTATAAAGGTTGGAGTATTGGGTCTTACTGTAGATAAGGATGAAAAAGATTCAAGTGATTCAGGTTCAAATAAAGATTCAAAGAATTTAAAGATTCATGAAGAAACAGAAAAATTATATACAAACAATTTGGTAAAAGATGCAGAAGAATGGATAAGGGTTATGCAAAAGGAAAATCCAGACGTAATCGTTGCAGTTGTTCATTCAGATAATAATATGGCCCTAAAAAATCCAAGCAATGAAATAAAAAAACTTGCTATGTCAGTAGATGGAATAGATGCTATTGTGGTAGGTCATACGAAAAATAAAATTGAAGAACATAGTTATAAGAATGAGTTTGGGGATAAGGTTATAGTAACACAATCTGGAGAAGAGTGTTATTCTAAAATAAGCCTTGAATTAAGAAAAGAAAATGGTAAATGGAATGTCATCAATAAGTACAGTAAGTCAATAAAAATGAAGTAAGTCAATAAAATTTAATTTAGACAAAAATAGGCCTAGATATAGTTAAAAGATTAAAGAATTGTATATTAAAACACAAAAGAAGAACCTTTATATCTGAGGTTCTTCTCTTTTATTTACAGACAAGTAAAATTATCTATAAAGAATCGAATATATTTTTCCTTTACATTTTTTTGATATGCAATACCGTATTCAATGAGAGCTTGTTCAGTGATTGGGCGAATAATAAAGCCATCACTTTCCGCTGGTATGCAATGCTCAGGTAATATTGTTATACCATATCCACAATTTGCAAGTAGGATACTTGCTTGGTCGTTTTCACATACAATATTAAAGTGGCTTTGAGAATGTAATGATATTTTTTCCTGCAATACATTCCCATGTTGAAATGGTATAAATTTAGGATTCAATATAATTAAGCAATTTGTCTTTAAATCATCAAAAGATACACTATCTTTCTCAGCAAGTATGGATTGTGAGGACATAATAGCATAATTTTTAGCATCTTTTAATTTTTTAAAAGAACATTCTTTCATATCTCTAATCATTTCTCTTGTCGAAAGCATAATGTCTAAATGTTTATTATTGAATAAATTTTTAAGTTTAAAATAATCTTCCATAAAGATTAAAGGGTATACCTGTGGAAAGACGATTCGTAAGTCTGACAAGATACCTTTTAATTTATTGAGTTCAGCATGACTAGAACATCCAATACGTAAAAAAGAAGTGTTCTGAGAAGTAGCTTTTGCTATCCTTTTTTGTGACATCTCTATTTTGTTGAGTATATCTTTGGCATCGTTGTAAAAAATATTTCCCATTTCCGTCAATCTAACCATCTTTGAGTTTCGTATAAATAATTTCGCTCCTAATTCTTCTTCTAGATTTTTGATATGGTGGGTGACTGTAGGAGTAGATAAAAAAAGTTCTTCTGCAGCTTTTGTGAAATTTAGCCTGTCAGCAACACATACGAAACATTTTAATTGTTGAGTATTCATAGAGCACCTTCCTTCCATATTAAAAGTATAACTGGAAGATATTATAATTTCAATATAACATTAGATTTTATCTAATATTATTGCGTTTTTTGAAATTCTCATTCAAAACAGATAATGATAAAATTTTAAATATCAGACATCTAAGTATAACCATTTCTACAACAAAATAAATAAAATTTAAGTAAGAAAATTATAGATAATTGAAGCTGTCTGATAAAACTTAGAATAAGTCAACATCTTAAAAATTAGTTAGAAAAGGAGATAGAGTATGATTAAAAAATTAGCTTGTTCTATTAAAGAGTATAAAAAGGCTTCTATACTAACATCAGTATTTGTTATATTGGAAGTCTTAATGGAAATTTTGATTCCTCTGATTATGGCAGAAATGATTGATGTGGGAATCAGTGGAAACAATACACAGACCCTAGTACGATTTGGAACGATTTTAATTGTTTGTGTATTTTTAGGGTTATTTTTTGGAATCCTGTCTGGAAGCTTTTGTGCTACTGCATCTGCTGGATTTGCACAAAATTTAAGGAAGGATATGTATTATAAAATACAGGACTATTCCTTTGCTAATATTGATAAATTTTCAACTTCCAGTATTGTAACAAGATTAACTACTGATGTTACAAATGTCCAAAATGCTTATATGATGATTATTCGTGTGGCTGTTCGTGCTCCACTTATGCTTGTATTTTCATTGGTTGCTGTATTTATGGTTAATGCGAGTTTATCATCTATATTTTTAATTGCAATCCCAATTCTTGGCGTTGGTTTGTATTTCATTGTAAACCGTTCCCATCCATATTTTGAAAGAGTGTTTAATACTTATGATGATTTAAATGGAGTTGTGCAAGAGAATCTCACAGGTATACGAGTAGTTAAATCTTTTGTAAGAGAAAAATTTGAAATCAAGAAGTTTAAAAATATCTCAGAAAAAATATACAAGACGTTTGGAAAAGCTGAAGGAATTGTTGCATATAATATGCCATTAATGCAGTTTTCAGTATATTGTTGCACACTACTACTTTGCTGGTTTGGTTCAAAGATGATAGTTTCAAGCAACGCAACTACAATGACTACAGGGGAACTTTCGAGCTTAATTGCATATGCCATGAATATTCTTAATTGTCTTATGATGTTATCTATGGTTATGGTTATGATTAATATGGCAAGAGCTTCTTCTGAACGAATTATAGAAATAGTAGATGAAGAAAGTTCCTTGAAAAATGGTGATAATCCTGTATATCATATGGAAAATGGAGAAATAAGTTTTGATAATGTATCGTTTAGTTACGTAGATGATAAAGAAAAAGAGTGCCTAAAAAATATTTCATTTCATATAGAAGCTGGTTCAACATTAGGGATTATAGGTGGAACTGGAAGTGGGAAAAGTTCGTTGGTTCAATTAATACCACGTCTTTATGATGTTACAGAGGGGAAAATTACAATAGGAGGTGTAAATGTAAAAGATTATGATTTATTTACGCTTCGTAATGAAGTAGCAATGGTTCTTCAAAAAAATGAGTTGTTTTCTGGGACAATTAAAGAAAATTTACTTTGGGGAAATAAATATGCTAGTGAAGAAGAAATGATACATGCTTGTAAATTGGCACAGGCAAATCCTTTTATTGAAACATTTCCAGATAAATATGACACGTATATTGAACAGGGAGGGACAAATGTTTCTGGTGGTCAAAAGCAAAGACTGTGCATTGCAAGAGCTTTGTTAAAAAAACCAAAAATTTTAATACTTGATGATTCTACAAGTGCAGTCGATACAAAGACTGATTCAATGATTAGAAAATCATTTAGTGAGGAAATACCAGAGACTACAAAAATTATTATTGCACAACGTATTTCTTCAGTAGAAGATGCTGATTATATTATTGTCATGGAAGGCGGTAAAATCAATGGGTATGGAACACATGAGGAACTGCTAAAAACGAATGTAATCTATAGGGAAATCTATGATTCACAAACGAAGGGAGATGATAAGTGATGGAAACAAAAGTATTCAGTGTATGCAAACGACTGTTATCTTATATTGTAGGAAGACATAAAGTTTTATTTAGTACAGTTGTTGTATGTATCCTTTTTAGTTCTTGTACGATTGTTATAAGTTCTTTGTTTTTACAAACATTAATTGACGATTATATCACTCCACTTTTACTTGAGGATAATCCATCATTTAGTGGGTTATTATATACTATTATTTTAATGGCATGTATTTATATCTTAGGTGTTGTCGCAACATTTCTCTATAATAGAATTATGGTAAAGATTTCTCAAGGAACTTTGAAAGAAATCAGAGATGATATGTTTGTACATATGCAAAAGCTTCCTATTAGTTATTTTGACACTCATACACATGGAGATGTTATGAGTCATTATACGAATGATACAGACACGTTGCGTCAGTTTATTTCACAGGCATTGCCACAATTTATTTCAGCTATTATTACAGTAGTCGTTATATTGATTTCTATGTTTATAAGTAACGTACCTTTGACAATTTTAGTTTTAATAGTTACAGTCATCATGAGTATAACTACTAAAAAAATAGGTGGTGCAAGTGCAAAATATTTTATAAAGCAACAGGAGACATTAGGAAATATTACAGGTTATATTGAAGAAATGATAAATGGTCAAAAAGTTATTAAAGTATTCTGTCATGAAGAAGATGCAAAACAACAATTTGATAGAAAGAATAAAGATTTATGTTTAGATTCTACGCAAGCAAATAAATACGGTAATATACTTATGCCAGTTATTATGCAACTTGGGAATCTGCAATACGTGTTAATTGCTCTTTTTGGAGGTCTTATGGCATTGCATGGTGTAGGCTCTATTACAGTTGGAATGATTGTGGCTTTCTTAAACTTGTCAAAAACATTTTGTATGCCTGTCTCACAGATTGCACAACAGATTAGTATGATGGCTATGGCATTTGCAGGAGCAGAACGTATATTTGAATTAATTGATGAAGAACCTGAACAAGATAATGGATATGTTACATTAGTACATGCTAGATTTAATAATGGTGAAGTAATAGAAACGACTGATAATACAGGTATGTGGGCATGGAAACATCCTCATCATGATGGTACAATAACGTATACTCCTTTAAAAGGTGATATTCAGTTTTCTGATGTTGATTTTGGATATACAGAAAAGAAATTAGTACTAAAAAACATAGTTCTAGAAGCAACAGCAGGAGAAAAAATAGCATTTGTTGGTGCAACTGGAGCTGGAAAAACTACCATCACAAATTTGATTAACCGTTTTTATGATTTAGCAGATGGAAAAATTAGATATGATGGTATTAACATCAATAAAATTAAAAAGACAGATTTACGCCATTCATTGGGTGTTGTTTTACAAGATGTAAATCTATTCACAGGGACAATTATGGATAATATAAGATATGGTAAAATGGATGCTACAGATAAGGAGTGTATTGAGGCATCTAAATTATCAAATGCACATGATTTTATTACTAGACTACCAAACGGGTATCAGACTATATTGACGCAAAATGGAGCTAGTCTTTCACAAGGTCAACGACAACTAATCTCTATTGCTCGTGCAGCAGTTGCAAATCCACCAGTAATGATTCTTGATGAAGCAACATCTTCTATTGATACACGTACAGAAGCACTGGTACAGCAAGGTATGGATAATCTTATGAAAGGTAGAACTGTCTTTGTAATAGCACATAGATTGTCTACTGTTAGGAATTCAGATGCGATTATAGTTCTTGAACAGGGACGTATAATAGAAAGAGGCACACATGATGATTTGATAAATCAAAAAGGTGTTTATTATAGTCTTTATACAGGGGCATTTGAGTTGGAATAGGATTATGGTGTATAAATTTTCATAAAATATATAGATAAAGCAAGGCACCTTAAGTCATAATATGTGTGCTTTGTTTTATTATTTTATGTATGTAATTGTCTATTATTTTTTAGAAGTTTTATTTTTAATGTTTTCTTATATATTTTTACTATATACACTTATTAAATAAGAGTACTGTTATATATTGGATATATAAGTCATTATTTAAACCTACTTGTTTTATGATATAATATTATAAATATAATTAAGTGAAAATATCTTAATAAAGGAGGAGATTAAATATTTGGCATCTATACAACAGTATATTAAAAAATATATGTATAAGTATTTCAATAAAGAATTAAACTTACAAGAAAGGCTTTTTTATCTTTTTTGTTTTGCTGGTGTTATTTGTTCATTTTTAGCTTTTGTTGCAGCTCTTTTTAGTAGTCTTCCTAGTATATCAGTATGGGGTAGTTTTTTTTGTTTTTGTATAATGTCAATATTGGCAATCTATTCTTTTAAAACAAGATATGTTAATGTAGGACGTGTAGTAATTAATATAGGGCTTAATCTATTTTTATTTCCGACACTCTTTTTTATAAGTGGGGGAGTAAATAGTGGGATGATACTTTATTTCTTATTGGGGATATGTGTAATATCATTGACACTTGATGGATATAAGAGAATAGTTATGCTGTTTATATCTATAATTGTGTATGGAGTATCTATATTTCTAGCATTTAATTATCCTAACCTAATTATATCTATAGGGGAGTCTCGTATATCAGACACAATAAGTAGTTTTATTATTGTTTCATTGTTTTTAAGTGTAATAATGATAATAGTCTTGCAAGAATATTCTTATGAACGTGATAAAGTATATAAATTAAATGAGAAACTTAAAAGACAAGCAATTGTAGATGATTTGACGAATTTATATAATAGAAGGTATTTGATACAATATATAACTAGTATATTAGAAAAACCAGTAGAAGATAGGATTTTATCCATTGTATTATTTGATATAGATGATTTTAAAAAAGTAAATGATAAATATGGTCATCTTTGTGGAAATAAGGTATTGATTAGATTTGGTCAAATTTTAACTGAAGAAATTGGAAAAGACGGAATTGCTTCAAGGTATGGAGGAGAAGAGTTTATTATTGCAATGCCTAATTTTACAAAAGATAGAGCTATTGAAGTTGCTGAACGTATTCGTGTTAGAGTTTATAGTGATAAAAGATTGATAGAACTAGTAAATAAGATTACAGTAAGTGGTGGATTAGAAGAGTATACCAGAGATATGACTATTGATAAGCTAGTAAATGGAGCTGATAAGAAACTTTATATAGCTAAAAATAATGGAAAGAATAGAATTGTCTTTGAATAATTATGTAGTCATTACTTACTATAGATATATATATGTGCTTATGACTTATATTCGGAAAACTTATGCCACTTGAAGTGGCTATTTTTTTGTTTATTTTTTAATAGTTTTATTTATTTTAAATATAACAATTCTATATGATTTTAAATAAAGATGAAAATTGCCACATAATATAAGTAAAAGCCATCTACTTTCTTTGAAAATAGATGACTTTTATAAAAATATTCTAATACTTAAGTATTTTAAGTCTGTTTTATTGAACATTATTCTTTTTCACATATATGTTCTAAGGATACCTCAAGTATTCCTTTGATGTGGCTATCATCTAATGAATAAAAAACAAGTTTACCTGATTTTCTTGATTTAATTAATTTAGCAGTTTTAAGTGTTTTTAACTGATGAGAAACCGCTGATTTTGTCATATTTAAGAGAGACGCAAGATCTCCTACACACATTTCATTTTCTAAAAGTGCCCACAATAATTGAATTCTTGTTCCATCTCCCATAATTTTAAAAAAATCAGATAAATCATATAGTAAATTCAATTTTGGCATTTTTTTTGATGTTTTTTCTACTAAATCGGTGTGTATGGCTTCACAATCACATTTTCTTTCCATAGCATGTACCTCCATAGTTGTAATTATAATTGATTACTTGTTCAATTGTCAAATAAATAGGCTGTCTTCAAGAACATTTAAAATGTCTAATCGGGACTTGACGATTGAATACATGTTCAACTATAATTTAATTAATAGTTGAATGGTTGAACAACTATTTGATTTTGAAAGGAGGAGTTTCTGATGAAGAAGAAATTTGATTTAATTGATTTAGACTGTGCTAACTGTGCAGCTAAAATGGAAAATGCTGCTTCAAAGATTGAGGGTGTTAATTCTGTGAATTTTAGTTTTATGACACAAAAAATGACACTCGATGCAGAAGATGCAAGTTTTGATGAGATTCTACAGAAAATCATTAAAGTGTGTAAAAAAGTTGAACCTGATTGCGAAATTGTAATCAAGTAATCAGCTATTGGGAGGAAACATATGAGTAAGAAGTTAAAGAATTTACGTTGCCGAATATTCATAAGTTTCATCGTTTTCTTAGGTGCTATTACTATGCCAATGAATAATACAATTCAGTTTGTATTATTCTTGGTAGCTTATTTAATTGTTGGTGGCGATATTATAAAGAAAGCTGTTACCAATATAGGGCATGGTCAAGTATTCGATGAAAATTTCTTAATGGTATTAGCAACAATTGGAGCATTTGTAACCAAAGACTATCCAGAAGCTTTTATGGTAATGTGGCTATATCAAATTGGAGAATGGTTTCAACAATATGCGGTTGGTCGTTCAAGAGAATCAATTACAGAATTAATGAATATTCGTCCTGATTATGCAAATGTTGAAAAAAATGGTTCTTTAGTTAAAGTAGACCCAGAGGATGTTTCTTTAGGAGAATTGATTGTAATTAAGCCAGGTGAAAAAATACCACTTGATGGAATCATAGTAAAAGGAAATAGCTTAGTTGATACATCTGCTTTGACAGGAGAATCAGTTCCTAGAGAAGTAGAGATAGGAACTGAAATATTAAGTGGTTGTATAAATAAAACAGGATTAATTACCATAAAAGTAACAAAAGAATTTGGTGAATCAACAGTGTCAAAAATACTACAACTTGTAGAAAATGCAAGTAGTAAAAAAGCAAAGACTGAAAATTTCATTACTAAATTTGCTAGATACTATACACCTATCGTTGTTGTTGCGGCTGTGTGTCTTGCATTCTTACCACCTTTATTTATTGAGGGTGCAGAATTTGCAGATTATATTCATAGGGCTTGTTCATTCTTAGTAATTTCATGCCCTTGCGCATTGGTTATTTCTGTACCACTAGGATTTTTTGGTGGGATAGGTGGAGCATCTAAGCATGGTATTTTGATTAAGGGTAGCAATTATCTTGAAACTTTATCAAAGACTGGAACAATAGTATTTGATAAGACTGGCACGTTGACAAAGGGTTCATTTGAAGTGACAGAGATAGTTTCTGTGGATGTTGAAAAAGCTACCCTACTTGAAATAGCCGCATATGCTGAAAGTTACTCAAATCATCCAATTGCTGAATCTCTAAAGAAAGCATATGGAAAAGAAATTGTATCAACAAGAATTAGTGATGCTTTGGAAATTTCAGGTAATGGAGTATTTATTAAATTTGATGGTGCAGAAGTGTATGCTGGTAATGAAAAACTTATGAGGAAAGCTAAAATTAAAATACCAGTTTCAAAACCTGTTGGCACTGTTGTTCATGTTGCTCTTAATGGAAAATATATTGGTTATATCCTTATTGCAGATGAAATCAAAGAAGAAGCAAAGCAAGCTATTCACGATTTAAAAGAAATTAATAAGGTAAGTCAAACTGTTATGCTGACTGGTGACAATAAGGCTGTTGCTGAATCTGTTGCCAATAAATTAGGTATTGATACTGTTTATTCTCAGTTGTTACCAGCAGACAAGGTAAAACAAGTTGAACATCTTTTAAACAATAAAGTAGATAATACTTCTCTTGCATTTGTAGGAGATGGAATAAATGATGCACCAGTGCTTACTCGTGCTGATATAGGTATCGCTATGGGGGGATTAGGTTCAGATGCTGCTATTGAAGCAGCAGATATTGTCATTATGGATGATAAAATCACAAAAATCAATTCTGCAATCTATATCTCAAAGAGAACACTAAAAATTGTGAAACAGAATATTATCTTTGCTTTAGGAATTAAAGCAATTGTATTAATTCTAGGTGCTTTTGGGATGGCTGAAATGATGGAAGCTGTATTTGCTGATGTTGGTGTTTCTTTCATTGCAATACTTAATTCAATGAGAGCATTGAGAGTTAATAACTTTAAAAATTAAAACTAATATTGAATGAATGGCTTGTGAACATTATGTAAAAGATGTTGTATGAACTTCTGATAAAGAAGACAAAAACAAGGAAATTATATTACTTATCAACATGATGACGAAGTAATTAGCAGGGCGTATCCTTATGATATGTCTTGCTCTCTTTTACAGTAAAAAATTGATGCCTTTTTTAGGCATATTTAATGTAGGTGTGTAATTAATTTCTATGAACATACTCTATATAATAGTTATGGTTAAGCTAAAAAAGTATAATACAATATGTAAGAAAGAGATGAGGAAATGGATAAAAATAGATATTCAAGTAGTATGAATGAAACGGTGATTTATAAAGTCTTTCCAGGTATCGAACTTATATATAACAATTACAATGTATCCAATTTTAATTTGGATAGTCAAGATAAAAACAATGTATTAGAAATAAGCTATTGTCTTAAAGGTAGAGTTGAATGTGAACTTAAAGATGGAACTTATTTATATTTAGGTGAAGGAGATTTGGGAATTAACATGTTGGATAATCCTGTAGCAGCTATGAATTTTCCACTAGAATATTATGAGGGAATATCTGTAAATTTATACTTAGATACTTTGAGTAAAAATTTTCCTGAAATATTAGAAAATGATTCTGTAGATATTTATAGCATCAAGGATAAATTTTGTATGGATGATGGATGTTTTGTTATGAGAGCTACAGAACAGATAGGACATATATTTTATGAATTATACAAAATTCTTGATGATATTAAAGAAGCACATTTGAAAATAAAGGTTATAGAACTACTTTTGTCTATGAGTGTTTTAAATAAACCACCTGATGAGAAAAAAGAAAATTATTATAAATATCATGTAAAAACCATTAAACAGATACAAGATTATATAACGAAAAATTATGCAGAGCGATATACTATTGATGAATTATCTAAAAAGTATTTTATTAGTCTAACAACCTTAAAAGTGTACTTTAAGGAAGTTTATGGAATGACAATTGTGAAATACATGAAAAATTACAGAATGAAAAAGGCTACAGAATTACTAAAAGATACAAGTAGTTCAATTTCCGTCGTAGCACTTGCAGTCAGCTATGAAAGTCAAAGTAAATTTGCAATAACATTCAAAGAAGTCTATGGAATGAGTCCTTTGGAGTATAGAAGAAAGGTTCTATTGGAACTGGACTAAAATAAAAAGGAGGATATATTTATGAATGAAAAAAATGACACACGTACACGACTACTTACAGAAAGTCCATTAAAATTAATGTTTTCACTAAGTATTCCTGGCATTATTGGTATGGTGGTAGTTGCTTTGTACAATATGATGGATGCTATATTTGTTGGACAGCTAGTGAGTTCAACTGCAATGGGAGCTGTAAGTGTTTCTTACCCACTTACATTAATCAATGGAGGTGTCTCTACACTTGTAGGAGTGGGTTCGGCTTCTATATTATCAAGAGCAATTGGTAAGAAAGATAAAGCGATATTAAATAAGATAATGGGAAATCTTGTTATGATGATTACAATTTTATCAATCATTATAACTATTATAGGTATGTGTTTTACACGTCAATTATTGCAATTTAGCCGTGTAGAGGGAGAGATGCTTACTCAGGCTGAAAGTTATTTGAAAATCATTTTTGCTGGTTCATTGTTTATCAATTTCACTCAAAGTTCTAATATGGTTATGCGTGGACAAGGGTTATTGAAAAAAGCAATGGTAATAATTGCAAGTGGTTCAATTTTGAATATCATTTTAGACCCTATTTTCATTACTTATTTTAATCAATATGGAATGGGAATTCAAGGTGCTGCCTATGCTACTTTAGTGTCTCAAATTGTACAGTTCTGTATCAGCATGTTGTACTTTACAAGAAAAAGTGAAGGTATAAAAATAAAAAGATTGAAACTAGAATGGGATATTATTCCTGAAATCTGTTCTGTTGGTATTTCTGCTATGTTAATGCAAGTAATGACATTAGTGCAACAAACAGTTATATTTAATATAGGCTCACGATACGGTGGAGAAAGCACATATATTTTATTAGGAGCTGCACTGCGTGTACAAAATTTTGCATTTGTTCCATTATGGGGGATGAGTCAAGGTTTCCAACCAGTTGCAGGTACAAATTATGGTGCTAAAAATTATAGTAGAACAATTAAATTAACAAAAGTATTTGTACTTAGTGCAATTGTATTATCATTATGCTTCTTCTTACCAATACAAATTATTCCTGAGAAAATCCTTTCTTTATTTATTACAGATAATGATATTGTTGCACAAGGTGTTAGCAACTTTAGACTTATGTTCTCCACATACAGTGCATTAGCAGTTTTCATCATGATTGTTACATTATTTCAGTCTTTAGGTACAGCTAGTAAAGCGAGTATGCTTGTGATGTTAAGACAAATAATTTTATTCATTCCTGCTGTTATTTTATTTCCTATGATAGCAAATTTAGGAGAAGCTGGAGTGTGGCTTGCTATTGCACTGGTTGATGGTTTTGTGGGTATATTATGCTTGTTCATGATGTTTAAGGAATTTAGGAAATTAAAAAAATTAGCATAAAACTAATATGGAAGGCTTGATATGAAGTATTTGAATAAACATTAGAAGAGAGTTTTCATCTCAATTACACATTTAATAATATTAAAATACTATGGAAAGTTAAAAAAGAGCTACAAGAGAAAAATAATAGGCTTCCAAGAAAGAAAAAACAGCACTTTATGACACCAATATATTGCTTCCCATTTTGAGTATAAAGATGAATAAAAGCTAATTGACATACATGCTGTACGTATGTTACTATAAAAATAAACTTTATGGGAGTAAAACATTATGAAGCATAAAGAACACTATGATGACCATTATATTTTAGAAATTTCTGAAAAACTATCCTCTGTAGTGCCAAGTTTTAACTCAAAAGACTTTTCTGGTGACTTAATCGGTCAACTTGATGACAAGGAATTATTTGCGCGATTTGATTGTATAGTAGACTCAATGCAAAAAAATATGGGGATTGATTACTCAAATAGTATTAATGCTTTTTACAGCATGCTAGGGCCAGAGTTAACTAAACCAGAAGGAATGTTTAGCTTTGGCTGGTGGTTGTGGCCTATTGGCAGATATGTCGAACGTTATGGAAATGAAAATTGGAAAATATCTTTATCATTTTTGAAAGAATTGACAAAACGGTTTACAGGTGAGTATGCCATTCGCTCCTTGCTAAAAGAACATCCAAGAGAAGTGATGGACGAGTTGATTGTATGGACACATGATGATAATGTGCATGTGCGTAGGCTGGCAAGTGAAGGAGTTAGGATTCGTTTGCCATGGTCAGAAAAATTGCTTGTAGCATTAGAAGAGTTTGAACGATATGTAGAAATTCTTACTAACCTTAAAGATGACCCAGAAAGATTTGTTCAAAAGAGCGTTGGTAATAATTTAAATGACTTGTATAAGGAATCACCAGAGAAGGCAGAATACATTATTGAGCAGTGGCGAAAATCATCTTCAAGTGACATGCAAGAATGGATTATCAAGCATGGTATGAGGAATCAAAAATAGAGAGGAGTTTTTAGTATAGTGCAAGACCCTAAAGGTGTGATGATTGATATTATTGAATCAATACATGTCAGCGAAAAATTTCGAGATAACTATAAAGTGGGAGAGACATTATCATGAAAAATGAAGAAGCTACACAAAAGACAACATCTGCTTTGTTGAAAATATCAAGAAAGCATTTTACAAAACTTGGATATTTTGATGTATCACTAGAAAAAATTGCAGAAGAAAGTAATGTAACAAGAGGAGCTATATACCACCATTTCAAGAATAAAAAAGGGCTTTTTCTTGCTGTGCTAGATAATGTGCAAAAAGATATTGCTAAACAAATAGAGAGAGAAGCACTGAAAAGCGATGACCCTTGGCAACAATTAATATTGGGATGTCTGGGCTTTATAAAAGGTGCCAATGCAAAAGAATGTAGGAGGATATTGCTGGTAGATGCTCCAGTAGTAGTTGGTTGGGATGCGTGGAGAAAAGCTGACCAAGAAAATTCAATGAATGTTTTACAAGAACATATTGATGACTTAAATGAACAAGGCTATTTAGAAAGAGATGTTGATACAAAATTAATGACATATTGTATTTCTGGGGCATTAAATGAATTAGCCTTAAATTATTCATCAAATGAAGAAGTAGAAATTAATAATGAAATAAGCTTCACTATATCTCACATGGTTAGTGGATTTAGAAAAAAATAAATAAAAATAACTTCGAGCCATTTGGCTCGAAGTTACTCGAAAATAGTATTTAAAGAATTACAATACGTTTTTGATTGTGTGTTAAAAATTTTTTGATAGTTTCTTATAATTAGACGTAATATACTTACTATCCTAATTTTTACATAATATTAACTATCGAATCAATGCAAGATAGCCTAGTGGCAGATACATACATAATAGTGATAATCTTTGCCACAATCCCTCCAAAGATACAATCGTATTTTTATAACTCTGTTTATCTGCCATAATAAATAGTGTAAAGAATATGACTGCGAAAATAAAACAACAAATCGAAAAAATAGCAAATCCCATTCTTTCACTTTTAAAGGCATAAATACCTATCAAAAGTGGGGCAATAGTCAAGGTCACAAATCCAATAACAGAACCAAAGCCGTGTATCTTTTCTGAAATAGTATTGAGGCTTTTTACTTCTCCAACAGAAAATAAACCAGAAAGAATACAACCACCAACAGCATATGTAATTATCACAATAAATAATACTATCGCAATTATACTTGAAGATTTTGAAACAATCATATAAATTTTAAAATTACTTACCAAAAGGGTAATACCACAAACAACCAACCATATATTATAAACAGTATGTAATGGTGCTTTATTATTTCCTAAGACACTCATAACCTGTGTTAAATGATTATATCCCTTATAGGTTGGTGCTATAATGAATGGAATAGCTAAATCAAGTAATAAAGCAATTGGTAAGAATATCAGTAAACTATTTTTCATCATCTATTGCACCACTTAATCCACCAACCCCTTTTAAAATTTTGACAGCTAATTCTTTCATCACATCAGCTTTTACAATAGCTATTCCTTGTTCTTCGTCGCCAAGTACCAAAAGTGTATCTCCTGATTTAATATCAAAAATCTGTCTTGCTTCCTTTGGAATAACTATTTGCCCTTTTTCTCCAACTTTTACAGTTCCAAATATATGTTGCCCTTTTTTCATTTCCATACTTATTTCTCCTATCATATTTTTTGTCATAGTCATACTTTTCATACTTATATGTAAAGTATGACTATGATAACAAGAGTTGTCAAGTTTTCATTGAGAATAGTATATAAATACATTCATTCATTTTATCTACTAAGAGTATCGTTATATATTTGTTGACTTATCTGAATATATAATGTTAATGGTATTAACTTAAAATGGGAAAAGGATGAAAATATATTAAGACTATATAGAAACAAATTATACTTCAAAAGTGAAAATAAAGAATTAAGCCCTTTTAAACCTGCTTCTGGTCTTGTTGTTAAATCAACAGATTCAGACATTTCTCAGATAAAATCTACCTACAGAGAAAAATGGGTGAACATTGGCTCTGAGCTTATTGGAAAAGAAACTGTATATTATTATAAATACACTTCTTAAAATATGTTGTAAATAGCATAAAGAAATGAATCCTTATAGTGGGATTCATTTCTTTACTAAAATACATATGAATATCATTCTTGAATAGAGTAAGTTTAATTTGCAAAATATAAGTCTAAACATATAAACTTAATGACAAAGGAGACAAATTATGAGTCATAAGAACATCGCAATTGTAACTGGTGCGAATAGTGGTTTTGGCAAAGAGTTTCTTAAATTATTAGTGAATGAAGAGGAAATAACAGAAATATGGGCAATTGCAAGAAACAAAGAGCGATTAAATCAATTAATAGATGAATTTGGAAGTAAGGTAAAAATTTTTTCAAAAGATTTATCTAAACTAGAAGAAGTGAAAAAAATTGGTACATTTTTAAATAAAGAAGACATATGCATAAAATACCTTGTAAATAATGCAGGTTTTGCAAAATTCTGTTCATACAATGATTTGAGCATAGATGAATCTGTTAATATGATTGATTTAAACATTACAGCTGTTGTGGCAATGGGTCTTATATGTATCCCATATATGAAAAAGGGTAGTCATATCATAAATGTTTCTTCTCAAACATCATTTCAACCATTACCATATCAAAACATTTATAGTTCAACTAAAGCATTTGTAAGAAATTATACAAGGGCATTGAATGTTGAACTTAAAGATAAAGGAATAAATGCAATTGCTGTATGTCCAGGGTGGATGAGTACCAATCTATTTGAAAGAGGGATAGTTAAAGCTAAAAAAGGGACAAAAAAATTCTCAGGTATAGTAACACCAGATGTTGTTGCTGTAAAAGCTTTGAAGGATACAAAGAAAAATAAAGATATTTCTGTATATGGTATCAATACAAAGTCCAGCCATTTACTAGCAAAACTATTGCCACAAAAGATGGTGATGAAGGTTTGGTTAAAACAACAGCATATCAAGGAATAAGAAGCTTGTTTTTTGTTAATTATATATTTTTGTTAAAATTAAAAGATTATCTAGCTCTATTTAGCTTAAAAAAGAGTAGAGTACAAAGCGATTGTTTGTACCTTACTTTTTAAAATATTGTCCAATTATATAAGCTAAAGTTATATTTTTTTAACTGGAAAGCATACCTCTGTTACCCAATTATCAGGATTATTATCATTACCAGGTCCTATATGATAAATATTAAACATAGAGCCATCCATCTCATAATTATTGTCTGATATCCAATTACCAATAGCCTCGGAAGTATCTATAAGTTGATTGAAGTTTCCTTTGACTATGGCAGTTGCCGCAGTCACGCTTGGTACAGTCTTAAATCTAACATGCTCAGTGTCTTTATACTTTCCAGATACAGCAACTTGTACTTCAACATCGACATAATCTTCCTGATATCCTGTATCATAAAAGACAGCTCTAGAATGATTAGGAGATTCAATTTGAATATTTTGCTCTTTTGTCTCTGAGAATGATTGATGCCATAAGAGTCCTTCATCTTTGTAAGTTGATATTATTTTTCTAAGTGTCATCATATATTTTGGTGAAAAGTTCTTTATAGTTACATCATAACTGTTCATACTATCATTTCCTTCAATTCTTTTAATAGTAGTTTCTATTTTAAGTATCTTTTTCTGTATATCTTCTAATTGTTCTTTCACTTGTGAGTGATGGATATTTAGATATTTTATTAGGCTTTTTTTATCGTTGTATTCTGTTAAAATTTCTTTTATAGAATACAAGCTAAAACCCATATCTTTTAGTGCGTGGATTCTATTTGCAGTTGAAAGCTGGTCTGCACTATAGTATCTATATCCATTAGCTTTATTTGTATGACTTGGTGTCAAAAGTCCAATTTCATCATAATGACGTAGCATACGAATACTAATTTTACTTAGTTTTGAGAAGTCTCCTATCTTAAACATGTCTAAGCCTCCTTTTATAAAGGTGTTTTTGTCTTACTATTAATATAAACCATGTCATAATGTTAGAGTCAACTAAAATCATGTTGACATATCTTAAAAAATACTATACTGAACATGTTCAGAATTAAAAATGATACATGTATTGGAGGTATATGCTGGAGGCTGTTATCAAAAGTAATGATAAAGATGCAAGAGAACGCATAATTGAAGTTACATTGAATATTTTGGATGAGGTAGATGATATTGAGAAGGTTACAGTTTGACAAATTGTTGAGCGTGCAAATGTCGGGGTTGGTCTAATAAATTATCATTTTAAAACTAAGGACAATTTTACAGGTGTATTTTTAGTGATTTCAATAGTTCTTTTAATTATGTATGCAAAAAAATAATAGTATCATTAAAAATAAATAATACAATCAATCATTATTAATAGATAAAACGTCAGAAATTCTAAAGACTAGAGCTTTTAGAATTTCTGATGCTTTATTAGCGTATTTTATTAAACAGTAATTATGTGGTTAGTATTAATTATTAAATAGTAATTGTGTAGTTAGTATTAATGAGTATCAAAATTAGTATTATATTTAGTGTTGTAAATTTAGTACCATAGATTAAGACGCATTTTTTAGTTCAAGTGGATTATCTATGCCAAAATAATCATATAAAGCAGAACTTATTTCTTCTAAATTTCCATTTTGGAATGGTAATTGTAAATTTACCTTTTCTACTACATCTTTAAATCCAGCATCTGTATTTTGATTTAAAAAATCCATGTACACATCAACTGCTTTTCTATAATCATCTTGTGACAATTGCCATATCTGAAGTGATATATCAGATGCAAGACCATAGCTCAGGTAGTAAAATGGAACTTGGAAGTTGTGAGATACAAGTATCCAAAAAGGAGCATTCCTTTCTTTAAGTACATTGTTGGATACTCCATATTCTTCTTCTAAGTCAAAAAATAACTTATTTATATCATTTAAGCTCATGTATGGGTTTTTGTATATAATCTCTTGAAATTCATCATAAAGGCAAGCATCAATAATAGTGTTTAGAACAATTGATAAGTGTTCTTTTTTTATAGCCTCAGATTTTTCACCAAAAAAATCATCAAAATACTTGTAAAATAAAATTTCTAAAGATGTTGAATGAACTTCGCATATATCTATACTTGGCTGTATCTTGTTATTAAGGTTAATACTGTTGTAGTAATTATAAAAATGACCAAACTCATGAGCAAAACTAGTGACACCTAAAAAAGAATTGTCCCATGTATTAAATAAAAAAGGTGCTTTATACTTAGTTATATAAGTAGTGTATCCTCCAGGAGATTTATTCTTTCCAGAAGAATAATCATACAAGTCATATTTTTTCATATAGCTGAAACCATCTTTTAATTTTGGTGATATATCTTCAAGTATCTTGTCAAATTTCCTAAATGAACGATTTTTATATACTTTAGTGTAGATAGAAGGATCAGAAGGTCTTGATGAAATCTCTCTATATAATGGAACTATGTACTCTTTTACATCTTTTCTGAAATTTTTCGCTTCTTCCTGAGAGTAGTCTTTATTTAAGTTCATGTAAGCATAATCTATATAATTTTTAAATCCTAGTTTACTTGCTATTTCAGTTCTTGTCTGGATAAGTTCTAAATAAATATTGCCAAATATAGGGTTGTATTTTTTTAAGTAATCTGAATAAATCTTTACATATTCTTCTGGGTTAAGGTTTGGTGTTGATAAGGCTTCTTCAAAATCTGTCTCTATACCATCTATTGGTACTGTTGACTTAGATAGCAAGTCTTCATATTTTACAACTAGGTCTTGTTCTTTTTTAAGCAGACTTTCAACTTCTTTAGAATTAAGTTTTCCAATATTTTTTAGATAATTGAACGTATCTTTCCCAAGTTCTTTTTCTAGTTCTTTAGAAAACTTAGAAGTTACAAATATATCTTGAAAATCTTTGTACGCCATGTCAACATCTACTGATTTACTCATAAGATATTTATATTCTTTAGAGTAAAATTCATCTGATGAGTCTATATTATTTCTGATTTTTGCTATAGTAAGTGTACTGTAAAAATCCTGATAAATCTTATCAACATCGTTAAATAAATTTAATTGTTCTTTAGCAGTTTTAGATGTTAAAAGTTTGTCGTTATATGTGTTAATATTTTCGCAAATTGATTTTATATCTGGACGCTTATATTCCATTTTTTCAAAGGGAATAGTTCCTCTAACTGAATCTTTTTTTGAGTTATTAGTATAATTTCTTATGTATGATGCAAATATAATAAAAACTGCAATTAAAATTAGGGAAACAAGTATTTTTTTCTTGGATTTAACCATAAAAATCCTCCAATCATGGATATAGTTATTAATTATTTTACTATATTAAATATAAAAAATGCATGTTAAGAAAATTTAACATAAAAATATATACAAGATTATAGATAATATAAAAAATTTAACTTCAAAAAAGTATATGAAATTTACACTGATAAAATGATAAATAAATTTTAAGTACAAAAAAGTAAAAGCTATGATAGTTTTAGACCTCTTACATGTAAAAAATATAGATGTTTTTGGTATAATTTAAATTAAAAGATATATATAAAAATTTGCAATATTCTAAACGGAAATTATAAAAATTCATATCATTGTCTTTATACAATATTTATACTATAATAGAATAATAATTTAGAGGAAAGCTCTAAAAATAAACAAATTAAGGGTCTTAACAGTAGTGATTTTATGTTAAGGAGGTATAAAGAAAGTTGAAAACAATAGTTAGAAGACTTATTCTCTACGCAGATGGAATGCGACCTACTCAAATAATGGTATCTGGGTTTGCTGCTATTATTGTAATTGGAGCATTGTTGTTGACACTCCCGATAGCGTCACAGAGTAGAGAAAGTATAGGGTTATTGAATGCTCTATTTACGGCTACCTCAGCGGTTTGTGTCACTGGTCTAGTTATGGTAGATACAGCAACTTATTGGAGTTTATTTGGACAGATAGTTATAATAACATTGATACAAATTGGTGGACTTGGATTTATGACCGTAGCCACAATGTTTTCACTTATGGCACGAAAAAAAATACAATTAAGAGAAAGGTTATTAATACAAGAATCGTTAAATCAAGCTGATTTGTCGGGTCTTGTAAAACTTACAAGATTTGTATTAATAATAACTATAACAATAGAAGGAATAGGAGCATTGATTTTGTCAACTGTCTTTATTCCGCAATTTGGTTTATCTAGAGGTATATGGTATAGTGTATTTCACGCAATATCAGCGTTTTGTAATGCCGGATTTGATTTGATGGGAAGTGTAAGCGGACCATTTACATCGCTAAATTCTTATGTAAATAACTTTACAGTATCAATGACTATTTCTTCACTTATAGTGCTTGGAGGGCTAGGATTCCCAGTTGTACTTGATATTGTAAGAAAAAGAAGATTATCAAAATTAAATGTGCATTCTAAAGTTGTCTTATTTTCAACTGCGACACTTATTATAGTCGGTGCATTATTTATTTTTCTTATAGAATTTAATCAAAAAGCTACTATGGCGGACTTGCCTTTAAAAGGAAAAGTATTGTCAGCAATATTTCAATCAGTAACGGCAAGAACCGCTGGTTTTAATACACTTGATTTAGCTACTTTACAAGAAAGTAGTATATTTATAATGATAATTTTGATGTTTATTGGAGCATCACCTGCATCTACTGGTGGAGGTATAAAAACTACGACACTGGCTGTTTTAATAATTACTGTTAGAAGCTTTATATCAGGAAAATCAGATATAGAAGCTTTTGAAAGAAGATTAGCTCCAGCAACTATAAAAAAATCGCTAGGTATATTTGTAATTAGTATATCAGCAGTTATTTTTGGAACTTTGATTATTTCAATAACTCAGCCTAATTTTACACTAGTTCAATCTGCATTTGAGGTTACATCAGCACTTGCTACAGTTGGTTCAAGTTTAGCTGGAAGTCCAAACCTAAATGCTTTAGGAAAGATAATAATTATAATCTTTATGTTTATGGGTAGAGTTGGTTCTCTTACTTTATTTATGGCGATACTTTCTGGAGGTAGAAGAAAGAGTCAACCAGTTAGATATGCAGAAGGCAAGATTATGGTTGGTTAAGATATAAATTAGTAGTATAAATTTATTAATGATGTATAGAAACTAGTACTACAAATTTATTAATAAAGTAGATGAACTTAGGTATAATCATATGAACAAATAAATTTGATTAATAAATAAAATATAAATAAAAATGGTAAGTAAAAATTAAACTAATCTATGTATATATATAAATCATATATTATATATAAAATTTATATGTATAAAAATTAATTTAAAAGATATTATACAAATCGTGTATTAGGGAGGAAGTTTCGAGATGAAGCAATATATAGTCATTGGGTGTGGGAGATTTGGAAGTTCCGTTGCATCTACTATGCATCTTTTAGGACATCAAGTAATGGCAATAGACAAAAACGAAGATTCAGTTCAAAGTGTATCTGATAAGGTAACTCACTCACTTATAGTAGATGTTACTGATGAACAAGCATTAAGATCACTAGGCTTAGGTAACTTTGATGTGGCAGTAGTTGCAATAGGTTCTGATATAAGAGCATCTATAATGGCGACTCTTATAGCTAAAGAAATGGGTGTAGAGTTGATAATATGTAAGGCAAAGGATGAACTGCAAGCTAAAGTACTTTATAAAATTGGTGCAGACAGAGTTGTATTCCCAGAAAGAGATATGGGAGTAAGAGTTGCACACAATTTAGTTTCTGATAACATATTAGACCATATAGAGCTTGACCCAGAGTATTCAATTGTTGAAATCGTAACTCCAAATATTTGGGTTGGAAAGACTCTAGTAGAGCTTGAATTAAGAGCTAGATATGAGATAACTGTACTTGCTATAAAAACAGGTAAAAATATAAATGTTACACCTTCTCCAGACGAGGAACTTACAGCTGGAAGTATTCTAGTCATAATTGGTCAAAATACTAGTATAACAGCCATAACATCTGGAGATAAGGGGATAATTAGAAGAAGATAATTTATTATTTAATATATATTTAATTGCAATAAAAGTAGATAGTATCATATAATTATGAATAGTTATATGATACTATTTTTATTTAATCAAAAGTAGGATTTAGATAAATATGATTTTAATTAAAAGTAAGGTAAGGAGGTTATGCTAAGATAATTTTAGCATTTAGATAAAATGATTACGAATATAAGCAGTAAGGATAATGAAAAATTAAAGTATACAAAAGCACTATTGAAGTCAAAAAATAGGAATAAAGAATTAAAATTCATAATAGAAGGTTATAGAATAGTAGTACTTGCACTTGAATGTAGTGCAAATCTTGATTATGTGTTTATCAATGAGGATTTTGAAAATAAGAAGGAACATGTGGAACTATTAGAAGCTTTAGATAAAAAAAACACAAAGATATATAAGACTACTAACAAAAACTTTAAAGAACTTGTAGATACAGAAAATACTCAAGGTATAATAGGTGTGGTTTCATTTAAGGAAAAAAATTTAAAAGAAAATATAAATGCCAAAGATAAATTCGTATTGATTTTGGACAGAATACAGGACCCAGGAAATATGGGAACTATAATAAGAACTGCTGATTCTGCTGGAGTAGATGCCATAATAGCACTAAAGGGATGCGTCGATATATATAATCCAAAAGTAATTAGGTCGACTATGGGTTCTATTTTTGACATGAATATAATTAATGCTTCTCAAGATGATACTGTGGACATGCTTAAATCATTGGATTTTAATATAGTTTCAAGCTATCTAAACACAGATAATTTTTATGACAAAATAGATTATGGCTCAAAAGTTGCTTTGGTGATAGGAAATGAAGCTAATGGAATAAATGAAGAACTTGTATCAAAGTCTGATATTTTGGTTAAGATACCTATATATGGTAAAGCTGAGTCATTAAATGCTGCAATAAGCTCTGCTATACTGATGTATGAAATAAAAAAATACTTGATTTAATGTATTGTAATAAATATAATGTCATGTTATAATCTTGAATTAAATAGTAGCATATCAAAAACAGTCAATATATTTAAAAAAATAATTGAATTAATTATGTATTAGATGTATATTAAAAATAGTCACATAATTTGAATGGAAATGATATAATACTAAAATAAACAATATAATATTGTAGATGCAATGAAAGAGGAAAGTATTTTGATTAAACTTAGTAAAGAGATAAACACCTAGGCTGGGAGTGTTTTCTAAGAGGTCAGGAGAAGTTCCCTCTGGAGTAACAGAGCTGAAATTTGATAGTAGGCTTTGACGTGAAAAACGCGTTAAGTTTGTTAGAGGTGGTTTGATGATTTTTTAATTGTTAAACTACTAGGGTGGTACCGCGAAACTATAGCCTTTCGTCCCTAGACAGGGATTGAGGGGCTTTTTTTATACAAAAAAACGAAAGGGTGATATGTGTGCAAGAAAAATTACTTGCTTTACGTGAAGCAGCTTTAGCTGAAATAAAAGAGGCACAAAGCATAGAAAGTGTAGAAAGTTTAAGAGTTAAGTACTTAGGAAAAAAAGGTGAGATAACTGCCATACTTAAAGAGATGGGAAAATTATCTGCTGAAGAAAGACCAGTAGTTGGTAAGGTTGCTAATGATGTAAGAGAGAATATTGAACTTAGCATAAATTCTAAGAAAGAAGAATTAAATGCTATTGAAAAAGAAAGAAAATTAAAAGAAGAAGTAATAGATGTTACTCAACCAGGAAAAATTCTAAAGGTTGGAAAGAGACATCCAATAACTCAAATCATAGATGAAGTAACAGATATATTTATTGGAATGGGATTCTCTGTGGCAGAAGGTCCAGAAGTTGAGACTGTTGATAATAACTTTGATGCTTTAAATGCTCCTAAAGACCATCCTTCAAGAGATATGAGTGATACATTCTATATGAATGATGGTGTATTACTTAGAACTCAAACATCTCCAGTTCAAGTAAGAACTATGAGAAGCCAAGAGTTACCGATAAAAGTAATTGCACCAGGTAGATGTTTTAGGTCAGATTCGCCAGATGCAACACATTCACCAATGTTCCATCAGATAGAAGGGCTTGTTGTTGGTAAAGATGTTACTATGGCAGAATTTAAAGGAACTATGGATATCTTCGTTGAAAAATTGTTTGGTTCTGATATCAAAACGAAGTTTAGACCTCACAACTTCCCATTTACAGAGCCAAGTGCAGAAGTTGATGTTACTTGTTTCAAATGTGGTGGTAAAGGTTGCCCAATGTGTAAATATGAAGGTTGGATAGAAATATTAGGTTCAGGTATGGTTCATCCAAACGTTCTTAGAAATTGTGGAATAGACCCAGAGGTTTACAGTGGATTTGCATTTGGGGTTGGGGTTGAAAGACTTGCAATGCTTAAATATGAAATAGACGATATTAGATTATTATTCGAAAATGATATGAGATTCTTAAATCAATTTTAATTAGGAGGGTATGTAGATGTTAGTATCTTTAAAATGGCTTAGAGACTATGTTGATATAGACATGGATGTAAAAGAGTTCGCTGACAAAATGACAATGACAGGAACTAAAGTTGAAACAATAGATTATTATGGTGAAGAAATAGAAAATATATTGGTTGGAAAGATTTTAGAAATAAAACAACACCCAAATGCTGATAAGTTAGTTGTAACTAAGGTAGATATTGGAGATAAAGTTGTTCAAATAGTTACAGGAGCTACGAACATATCAGAAGGAGATTATATTCCAGTAGCTGTAAATGGTTCTAAATTACCTGGAGGAGTTGAAATCAATCAAACTGACTTCAGAGGTGAATTATCAGATGGTATGATGTGTTCAGCAGCTGAATTAGGTATAGATGAACATTACATTGAAGAGTATAAAAGAGGTGGTATATATATTTTAGACCACGAAGATTCTTATGAATTAGGAAAAGATATAAAAGATGTTTTAGGATTAAAAGATGCTTTAATAGACTTTGAATTAACTTCAAACAGACCTGACTGCAAATGTATGATAGGTATAGCTAGAGAAGCGGCTGCAACTATAGGAACAAAAGTAAAATATCCTAAAATTGAAGTAAAAGAAAGTGATGAAGAGATAGACTTCAAAGTTGAAATAGACAATCCAGACTTATGTAGAAGATATTTTGCTAGAATGGTTACTGATGTAAAAATAGAGCCTTCTCCATATTGGATGCAAAGAAGACTTACAGAAGCAGGTGTAAGACCTATAAGTAACATAGTTGATATAACAAACTTCGTAATGTTAGAGCTTGGTCAACCACTTCATGCTTTTGATATAAATCAAGTAGAGACTGGAAGAATAGTAGTAAGAACTGCTAAAGATGGAGAGAAACTTGTAACATTAGATGATGTTGAGAGAACATTAGATAAAGATATGCTAGTTATAACAAATGGAGAAAAATCACTTGGTTTAGCTGGTGTAATGGGTGGTGCTAACTCAGAAATAACTGACTATACAAAGACTGTGCTTTTTGAAAGTGCCAATTTCAAACCAGAAAACATAAGAACTACAGCTAAAAAAGTTGGAATTAGATCAGAAGCATCTTCAAGAAATGAAAAAGATTTAGACCCTAATCTTGCAGAGATAGCAGCAAATAGAGCTGTACAACTTGTTGAGATGTTAGGAGCAGGAAAAGTTTTAAAAGGTGTTGTAGATGTATACCCAAATAAACCAGAACCTAAAAAATTGGTAGTAAATCCTCAAAGAATTAACCATCTTCTAGGTGTAGATGTACCAATGGAACAGTTTGTAGGAATTTTAGAATCATTAGAATTTAAATGTAATTTAATAGCTAATGATAAACTAGAAATAGATGTACCAAGTTTTAGATCAGATATGGAGCAAGAAGCTGATGTATGGGAAGAAATAGCTAGAATCTATGGATTCGAAAACATACCTTCTGTACAATTAGAAGGAAATACAACAGCAGGAATTAAAACTTCAAAACAAAAATTCATGGATGCTTTAAAAGATAATTCAACTGCTGTAGGGTTAAACGAAATATTAACATATTCATTTGTAAGCCCTAAGGGAGTAGACAAAATAAGAGTACCAGAAGGTAATGCTAAGAGAAACTTTGTTAAATTACTTAACCCATTGGGAGAAGAAACTTCTGTAATGAGAACTACTTTAATACCAAATATGTTAGATGTTTTATCAACTAATGTATCTCATAAAATAGAAGAAGTATCTGCATTTGAGTGTGGACATATATTCATACCACAGGATTCAGAGTTGCCTAAAGAAGAAAATAGAATGTGTGTAGGTATGTATGGTAAAGATGTTGATTTCTTTGCATTAAAAGGTGCTATAGAAACAATACTTGTAAATGTAGGATTTAAAGAGTATGAAATTGAACCTCAAGATAATAATACTACCTTCCACCCTGGTAGATGTGCTAAAATAGTGTATAATAATAAATATGTAGGTACATTAGGTGAATTGCATCCAGATGTTATAGAAAATTACAATCTAGGTCAAAGAGTTTATGTCGCTGAAATAGATATTGACTTTGTATTTGATAATTCTGATAGAACAAAGAATTATGTACCATTACCAAAATATCCATCTACATCAAGAGATATAGCTCTTATTGTTAAAGAGGATGTATTTGTAAAACAAATAGAAGATATAATAAAGGAAAATGGTCAAGGATTAGTAGAAAGTTACAAGTTATTTGACGTTTACAAAGGTTCTCAAATAGAGGCTGGATACAAGTCAATTGCATATTCAATAACTTATAGAAGTAAAGATAAAACTCTAACAGACGAAGATGTAGCTAAGGTGCATGATAAGATATTAAGTGAATTAAGCGAAAAATTGAATGCTAACTTAAGATCAAATTAACAACTAATGTCGGGGGAGGTTAGGATGAACAAAGTAATGGTTAAAATCCATGGCGCTGAATATCCAATGGTTGGAGATAAGTCAGAGAAGTTTATGATTAGTATTGCTGATTTTGTTGACAAAGAAATGGATAAAATAACACGTCAAAACCCGAAATTAAGCTTATCAGTTGCTGCGATATTAACTGCATTAAATATATCAGACCTTTTATTTGAATGTTCAGATGAGAATGAGAAGTTGATTAAAGCTAATGAAGAATTGAGTAAAAAGGTTGGGTCTTCTAATGAAGAGCTTCAATTAGAAATTAAGTCTTTAAAGCTTACAATAGCAGAAAAAGAGGCAGAGAGTCGTGAAACTGAGGCTAAGATGAAAGAGTTAATTGATATTATAGAAAATAAAAAGCAAGAAATATTCGAACTTAGTAATACGACAGAAGGTTCTAGAGCTGAGTTAGATGCTTATAAAAGCAAGATTGAGGAATTAAGTGCTCAACTTGAAGAGGCAAATGAAAGAGCTACGATAGCCGAGAATTTGGCTTCAGAGTTTCAAAACAAAGCTTATGATTTACAGCTAAAATGTACAGGGTTAAATAATGATGAAAAAAATGTGAAATAAAATTAGAAGATTTGCTGTCTCTATTGTTTTTTGAGACAGCTTCTTTTAATGTATAAATACAAATATGTGTAAATATAAAAGTTTTTTAATATTAATAAAAAATAGTATCTAAAATAATTTTGATTTGGTATCTATCATTAGAAAGTGAGATGTTTTATATATGACAAACCAGAGTCAGATGTCTGAATCATTCTTCTTATGCTCTTTATTGGCAATAACAGGAGGATTTTTAGATATTTATACTTATGTAGTAAGAGGTAAGGTCTTTGCTAATGCACAGACTGGAAACATAGTTTTATTAGGGCTTAATATAGCAGAAGGGAACATAAAAAAATCTTTTTATTACTTGATTCCTATTTTGGCATTTATGTTAGGTGTCTTTATAGCAGAGAAGATAAGAAAGTACTTCAAAAATAATTCTAAGATTCATTGGCGTCAAATTATCATTATAATCGAAATGATTACTATACTTGTTGTTTCTTTTGTACCTAGAGGACAATTTAATATGTTTGTAAATGTTGCTATCTCTTTTATTTGTTCAATGCAAGTAGAGAGTTTTAGAAAGGTAAATGGAAATAGCTTTGCAACGACAATGTGTACTGGAAACTTAAGAAGCGCCACAGAAACATTATTTCATTATATACAGACTAAGAATATTTTTATGATAAAAAAGAGTTTGCAGTATTATGCTATTATAGTATTCTTTATATCTGGGGCTATTTTAGGAACATTTTTTACAAAGATTTTTGTGGAAAAGTCAATCTTAGTATGTTTCTTTATTTTGGCAGTAGTCTTTGGAGTTATGTTTATCAATAAGGATGATTCATTTAATGAAAACTAACTTAGTATAAATTGATAAAAAATGAGTTATTATTTGATATACTTTATACAGTAAATAGTGTATAAATTGTTTGAGACATATCAAGTTAAATATAGTAAGTAGCGTATAAATTGTTTGAGATATCTTAAATATAATAAGTAGTAAATAAGTTATTTTAAATACATTAAATATAATAAATAAGGTATAAATTATTTGATGTATTTTAGATATAGTAAATAGTGTATAAATTTAATGTAAATATTTATGTTATAGATAATTATATTAACCTAATAAGTATAAATAGAGGAGAAAAATATGAAAAAAATAGAATTACTTGCACCAGTTGGCTCTTTTGATTCATTAAAAGCAGCAGTACAAAATGGAGCAAATGCTGTGTATTTAGGTGGTAAAGACTTTAGTGCAAGAGCATCTGCAAATAACTTTGATAGAAATGAGCTAATTGATGCTGTTAAATACTCTCATATAAGAGGAGTGCAAGTCTTTGTTACTGTGAATACATTGATAAAACAATATGAGATAGAAGATTTTGTAGAGTATGTAAAATTTTTATATGATATAGATATAGATGCTTTAATAGTACAAGATATAGGAATGGCAAGGCTTATAAAAAAACTATTGCCTGATTTTGAACTACATGCAAGTACTCAAATGGTAGCTCATTCGTTAGAAGATGTTAAATATCTTCAAAGTATTGGGTTTGATAGAGTTGTTTTGGCAAGAGAATTAAATGTCGATGAGATAAAATGGATTTGTGAAAATACAACTGTAGATATAGAAGTTTTTGTACATGGGGCTTTATGTGTGTGTTACTCAGGTCAGTGCCTTATGAGTAGTATGATAGGAAATAGGTCTGGAAACAGAGGTAGATGTGCACAACCATGTAGACAAAAATATGAGTTGATAGATATAAATACAGGTGAAGTAGTAAAGAGCGATGGAGATTATTTGTTGAGTCCTAGGGATTTAAGCACTATAGAAGATTTAGACAAAATAATTGAAGCAGGTGTATTATCTTTAAAAATAGAAGGAAGAATGAAAAAGCCAGAATATGTAGCTACTGTAGTTTCAGGATATAGAGAAGCAATTAATGAATTTGTAGATAAGAATAAAATAAGTATTTCTGAGGAAATAATAAATAATTTGTACACTATATTCAATAGAAAGTTTACAAAAGGATATATATTAGGTGAAGTTGGTAAGGATATAATGAACTCAAATAGACCTAATAATCAAGGTCTCTATGTTGGAAAAGTTTTAGATTATAATAGAAAAAGCAAAAGACTTAGAGTTATGTTAGAAAATACCCTTAAAAAAGGTGATGGAATTAACCTAGGTGGAGGCACTATTGGAAGGATAATAAAAGATGGAGAGATAACTACAATAGCACATAAAGGGTACTTAATAGAATTGGATTTTGTTGGAGAAGCAAAGAGAAATCAGCTTATATTTAAGACCTCAGATAGTGAGTTGATGGATAGAGTACAAGCTACATTCCAGCAAGATAAAGAGTTAATAAAAACTAATATAAAAGCAAAAGTAAGTATTAAATTAGGTAAAAAACCAGTACTTTCTATGAGTGATTTTTGTGGGAATAAATCGGTTGTAGAGGGAGAAAAGGTAGTTGAAAAAGCTATAAAAGTAGCTTTAAGTAAAGAAAAAATAGAGACACAAATTCAAAAGCTTGGAAATACACCTTATACACTAAAAGGTATAGAAATTGATTTGGATGAAGGTGTAAGTATGCCTATAAGTATGCTAAATCAAATGAGAAGAGATTGTATTGAGCTTTTAGATAAAGAAAGAATAAAGATAAAAGATAGAAAATTTAAGAATAATAGATTAAAATACCAGCCAAATAGAGTAAGTAAACAGAAAAAACTTAATACAGTCCCTAAAATTAGAGTTAAAGTCAAAAACTTAGAGCAATTAGAAGCTGTATTAAAATATAATGTAGATTTAATTTATTATGAAGATATAAATACACTATCAAAAGCTCTAGAAATGGTATCAAATATTTCTAAAGAATCAATAGTTTCAAATGTAAATAACATAAATACTTCTGATGAAAAGAGTTTTAATGCTGAAAATAGTGAAAGCAGATTGATATATTCAGTACCAAGAATTATTAGAAATAAAGAATATAAACAATTTGAATTATTAGATAACATAAAAGGTGTCAATAAGATTCAAATTGGTAACTGGGGTTCTATGGAATATTTTAAAGGAAAGGACATGAATATAGATTGCTATTTAAATGCATTTAACAGTGAAAGTATAAATCACTTTAAAGATGAGGGAGCTAGTACAGTTTGTTTATCACAAGAATTAAATCTAAATGAAATTAAACAAACTTTAAAATATACAGATGTAGAAATCGAAGCAGTAATATATGGATATACTCCTATGATGATTACAGAATACTGTCCTATGGGAGTTGTTGTTAGGGATTGTAAAAAGGATAAGAGAGTTGCTAAATGTAAAGAAAGCAGTTATGCTTTAAGAGATTTTACAGATGCAAGTTATAGGATAACACAAGATATATTCTGTAGAAGCACGATTTACAACTCAAAGGTTACTTGTATGTTAGATAATCTATATGAGTTAGATGAAATTGGAATAGATGTGTTTAGAATAGATTTTACAGTGGAAAATGGCGAAATGGTTAAAAAGATTATAGATGCTCATATTGAGGTTTTGAGTAATGATTATAAGCTTGGAGAAAAGGCTACTAACCTATATAAGCAGTTGGATAAAGTTGGAACAGTTGCAGGACACTACTATAAAGGTGTAGAATAAATATAATATGAAAAATATACATAAATATATAAATAAACTTGGATTTATGTGTATTAATATACAAAAATATCATATATATGAAAAAACAGGGGGATTAATGAAAATGAGAGAAGAAGCTTTAGAAATTTTATTTAAGTATTTAGAGACTGACAGAATGAGAAAACATTGCTATGCTGTTGAAGCGGTTATGAAAGATTTAGCCAAAAGATTAGAGCCAGAAAAAGAAGAAGAGTGGGCAGTTGCAGGTCTTTTACATGATTTAGATTCAGATATAGTTGGAAGAAAACCAGGGGAAATCTGTGAAGGGCATGCTACAACAACAGTAGAGCTTCTTAAAAAAGAAAACTTTGGTGATGAAGAGATGTATAGAGCGATACTTGGTCATCACGATGGAATGGGCGTTACAAGAACTAGCCTTATGGAAAAAGCTATATATGCAGCAGACCCTATAACTGGGTTTATAACTGCTATAGCTTTGGTTTATCCAGATAAAAAACTTACTAGTGTAAAAACAAAGTCTGTAATTAAAAGAATGAAAGAAACGAGATTTGCTTCAAATGTAAATAGAGATGCAATGAGAAGTATAGAAGATATAGGGATTCCATTTGATGAATTTGCAGAGCTTTCTCTTAATGCAATGAAGAATATAAGTGATGTTCTTGAAAGTAATGAAAATGAATAATGTAAAAGAGATAATAAATTTAATTGTCTAATTTATTAATAATTTATAAAACAGATTACTAATAAGAGATTAAATAATTGATGCTTAATTAAGCTATTAATACTTGGTTTAACAAATCACTAAGAACCAGTTAATTATGGTGATAAGTATATTTAAGAAATAGAGTATCAATAGTGTACAAATAAAAAACAGAAAAAGAAAGTAAGGCGGGATATATGAAGCTTACGACTATTTGTTATATAGAAAAAGATGATAAGACTTTAATGTTATATAGAAATAAAAAGAAAGATGATATACATGAAGGTAAATATGTAGGAGTTGGAGGAAAGTTTGAGCAAGGAGAGACTCCTGAAGAGTGTATAATCAGAGAAGTTAAAGAAGAAACTGGACTTACGCTTAAATCACTAACATATAAAGGTCTTATAACTTTTCCAAAATTTAAGAATGAAGAAGACTGGTACATGTTCCTATATTTTTCAGATGACTTTGAAGGTAGTTTGTCCGAAAAAGATTTGGATGATTGCAAAGAAGGTAAATTACTTTGGGTAGACAATGATAAAATATTTGACTTAAATATGTGGGAAGGTGACAGATTATTTTTGAATTGGGCTAAGACTGGGAAAATTTTTAGTGCAAAGATAATATACAATAATGGAGAATTGGAAGATTATAGTGTAAGTTTCTTAACTTGATTTCTATAAAAATTTTCAATTTAAACTCATATATTGTTAAAAAAATAAAAATTGACTTAGACAACTATTTGCTTTATACTAAAGTAAAATTTTTAAATGGAGGAAAATTTAGGATGATAGACATAAATTTAGAAACATGCGTAGGTTGTGGCTTGTGTGAGTCAGACTGCCTTGTAAATGCAATAAAAGTTAGAGAAAATAAAGCAAAGGTAAAAAATGTTCTCTGTATTAATTGTGGTCATTGTATGGCAATTTGCCCAACAGACTCTATAGAAATGCAGGGATTTGATAAAGGTGAGGTATTAGAATACAATCATGAAACTTTTGACTTAGAGTCTGAAAACTTGATGAATTTCATAAAATTTAGAAGAAGTATAAGAGACTACAAAGATATAGAGGTAGAAGAAGAGAAAATAAGAAACATAGTAGAAGCTGGTAGATATACACCAACAGGTGGAAATAGACAGCCTCTAAGATACATATTAGTAAAAGATAAGTTAAAAGAAGTAAAAGAATTGGCAATAGAAGGGCTTTATAATTTAGCATTAAATACTGATGATGAAGACTCTGTTCGCTCTATATATAAAAACACGTTTAAGAGAATGTATAAAGGATATAAAGAAAAAGGAATTGACTCTTTATTTTATGATGCACCACTACTTATGGTAGTTGTTGGTGATATTTCTTTAGGTGGAAGTGTATATGTAGATGGAGGATTGGCTGCATCTAATATGGAACTTATGGCTTACTCTCAAGGATTGGGAATGTGCTATAATGGATTTTTCGTTATGGCATCAAATGTAGAACCAAAGATAAAAGAGCTATTAGGAATGAATGATAACGAAGCAGTTATAACTTCATTTATATTAGGCTATCCAAATGTAAAATATAAGAGAACTGTAAATCGAAATGTTGCTAAATTTGATATAAAGTAGTACTCGGATTGTGTTCTATGCTAAATCAAAATAGATAATGCTATATAATTAATACATCAAATTTATTGTAAACACAAGGTAAATAGAGTATAATCAAAATATATTATGTATGAATGAGGATGTTAAATTTTTACAAAAATTTTATGTCCTTTTTTGTACTAATCTATTTTTCAAGTCTAAGAATTTATACAGTATACTATACTGTAAATATTATTATATGGAGGATTTTATAGTGAATTTGAAAAAATTACTTTCATTAGTTTTTGTAATTATGTCCATATTCACTTTCTGCATATTTCCCTTTAAGAGTAATGCTATGAATAATGATAATCGTACCATACGTGTTGCTTATCCCATTCAAAAAGGTTTAAGTGAGATAGATGAAAAAGGTAGATACTCTGGGTATACCTATGAATATTTACAAGAAATTGCCCAATATACTGGGTGGAATTATGAGTTTGTTCAAGTCGAAGGAGATATAAATGAATCTCTTATTAAGTTAATGGATATGTTAAAAAATGGTGAGATTGATTTAATGGGTGGCTTGTTGTATGATGAACCATTAGAGAAAGTGTATGATTATGTCGGATATAGTTATGGAACTGTAAATACAGTATTACAAGTACTTCATGATAATGCAGATATTGACAGTGTAAGCTCACAAGTGACAAAGAACATGCGTATTGCTGTAATAGAAAATTCTACTAGTAAAATTAAAGAGTTAGATAGATACTGTGAAATGAATCAAATATCCTCTGAATTGATACCTTGTAAAACAATGGAAGAACAAATACAAGCTCTAAAGGATGAAAAAGCAGACGCAATGCTTAATGTCAGTATGAATCCTAGAGATGATTTGCGCACTATAGCTAAGTTTTCTCCTAAGCCATTTTATTTTGTTACAAGCAAAGGCAATACAGAATTATCTAAAAAGCTTAATTCAGCGATATCTAACATTGAGCAAACAGACCCTTATTTTTCACCTACATTATATGAGAAATATTTTACACCAGAGAATAAAGAGATGATTTTATCTAAGAAAGAATCTGAGTACATTAAAAATACAAAAACTTTAAAAGCAGGTGTTTTACTAAACAATCCGCCATTTCAATATGTAGATGATAAAACAGGAAAATTAAAAGGTATTTCAATAGATTTATTGAATTACCTGGCAAAGAAGACTGGTTTGAAATTAGATATGGTGCCTGTAGAATCTCAGAAGGATTTAGAAAATATGATAAAAAATTCTAAGGTTGATATTGTAGCAGGCATGACATACGATTATGAAAAGGCACGTAAACAGCATGTAGCTATGACTCGGCCATTTATTTCTACACAGTATATGATGATGATTAACAATAAGGTAAACGAAGATAGCTTAGAAAATAAACGTTTAGCTCTTGAAAAAGGTACTTCTTATAAAGGCTATTCTGCTAAAAATATAATTTGGTATGATACGCTAGAAGAATGTATTGATGCTGTGAATAGTGGAAAAGCAGATTATACATATGGTGAAGGTTATTCCATACAGTATTATGTAAATCAACCTAAGTATAAGTATGTTCGTTTAATTCAACAAAACTACGAACAACATCTCTTCTGTTTTGGTGTAGCTAAACAGAATGAACAGGAATTATTTAGTATATTAAATAAGGCTGTAATTAGTATACAGACTGAAGAGATGCAATCAATTATTTATAATAATACTACATATATATCAGATTTTTCTCTAGTTCAAATTATGCAGGAAAATCCAATTCAAACTATTCTTGTAGTATTTAGCATATCATTATGTATTATTATAATTATGGCTTGGAGTCTTCGTACTCGTACAAGCATGAATCAGAGAATTTCTTTAGAGCTTAAAAAACATACTGAAGTATATGAGATGGCAAGTGAATACTTTTTTGAATATGATTATCAAGCAGATAAAATTACGATTGCGATGCAAGAAAATGGTGTTAATGTCTTTGGAGGTCTAAGTCATTGTAAAGACACATCTGGAAATGAAATTGAAAAAGAGTACAGAGAACAATTTTTTAAGTTGATTATGGAACAAGAAAATGGTTCAACAGAAATTTATTGTATTTGCCCTGATAGGGAGTTTCATTGGATTAGAATTACATCAAAGATAATTTATAATGAAAAGAATGTACCTGTTTATTCAATAGGCAAATTGCACAATGTTGATTGTGAAAAAGAGGAAAAAATGAGACTGTTAGATAAAGCACAAAAAGACAGTTTAACAAATATTTTTAATGCAGCTTCTATAAGGGAGATGGCTACAAAGAGTTTGGATGATTTATCGAATAATGAAAGAGGAGCTTTACTTATTTTAGATATTGACCATTTTAAAGAGATAAATGACAATTATGGTCATCTTATTGGAGATAAGATGCTGATTGCAGTTGCAAATATTCTTACTAAATCTTTTGAGGAATGTGACATAGTAGGTCGCCTAGGAGGGGACGAATTTAGCATATATGTTAAAAGTGTAGAGGATATGGAAAGCCTTGTAGAAAAATGTAATATTTTATATGATAAAATCCATGGTATTAAATTACCAAATGGTAAGAGTATATCTGTAAGTATGGGTGGTGTAATGTCAAAACAAGGACAAACATATGATGATATATACAAAATGGCAGATGATGCTCTTTATAATTCGAAAAAGCAAGGTAGAAATTGCTTTAAAATTGTTGAATAGAAAAATTTTCTTTATATACTTTATATAATCTATACATAATGAAAACATGAAAAAACATATAAGTATATGTTTTCTAGAAAAAATGAAGTGAATCAATTTACATATGTAAAAATTACTAAGTGGGGTAATTTAATATCTTGATTATAGGTAATTATATAAGTTTAAATAATAAAAATATATTAAATAAAAATATGTAATGAAATAATAAAGCCTAATGATAAATATAAAAATGCATCATTAGGCTTTATTCCTATAAACTTTTATAATGTTAATTTATAGAATGAGTTTTATATAGATTTATTTATAATCTATAATTGTATCCAAGAGTTAATCTAAATAAAATTTAGATTTAATATTGGTTCATAGATTTTAATATTTCTATAACATAATCCCAAACATTAGCTATAGAAGGGATACTAACATGCTCATTTGGAGTATGAACATCAAACATATCTGGTCCTATAGAGATAGCTTCAGCATGAGGAAGTTTATCAAGTAATAATCCACACTCAAGACCAGCATGTAGAGCCATAACAGTAGGAACTTTACCAGTTAATTTTTCATAAGTCTCACTACATATTTTTTCTAATTTAGAACCTTTTTTGAACTCCCAAGCTGGATATTGAGAAGTAAGACCATAATCAGCACCTAAAGCTTGAGCTAAAAGTCTTATTCTATCAGCTATTTCATCTCTAATAGACATAACAGAACTTCTAACAGAAGTTAAGAATTCAATAGTAGATTCTTTAGTTTCAATTATAGCGAAGTTAGTAGAACTTTCAACTAATCCTTCTATATCAAGGCTTACAGATTGAACACCATGAGGAGTTAAGCTTGACATTTGAATAACTTTTTCTTTACAATCTTTAGCAAGAACTTTTTCTACAGAAGTTTCAGCAACTGAATAAGTCATACCAGGGTCAGAAGTAGTGAACTCATGTTTAAATGCAGTTAAAATATCATTTATTTGTTTTTTAGCAACTTCAACATCAGCTTTATTGACAGCTATTACACACTTAGCTTCACGAGGTATAGCATTGTGTTTAGTTCCGCCATCAACTGAAGCCAAATCATAGTCAACATCTAATACACTTAATACTCTAGCTATTGCTTTGTTAGCATTTGCTCTTTGTAAAACAATTTCCATACCAGAGTGTCCACCTAATAGTCCAGTAACTTCAACTAATAAACCTTGCTTATCAGCTTCAACTTCTTTGTACTCAACAGGTAAACTAACAACACAAGTTTTACCACCAGCACAACTAACTAATAAGTATCCTTCCTCCTCGGAGTCCATATTTAGGATATATTGACCTTTAATTAAGCTAGGTTCTAATGCATCAGCACCATTCATACCATCTTCTTCATTAACAGTAACTAAAACTTCTAATGCTGGATGCTCTAAAGTGTTATCTTCTAATATAGCCATACCCATAGCAACAGCTATACCATTGTCAGCTCCTAGAGTAGTTCCAGTAGCATATATCATGTCACCATCAATTCTTAATTTTATAGGGTCTTTAAGAAAATCATGTTCAACATTCTTTTCTTTTTCACAAACCATATCCATGTGTCCTTGA
Organism: Clostridioides sp. LIBA-7602; assembly: GCF_056688945.1. NCBI lineage: Bacteria > Bacillati > Bacillota > Clostridia > Peptostreptococcales > Peptostreptococcaceae > Clostridioides > Clostridioides sp. LIBA-7602. Next base: position 812,247 of record NZ_CP196991.1, read on the forward strand.
AGAACTACGCCTGGACAATTTTCATATCCTTTTGTAGCAGGCTTTCTTATTATTATGTTTAAGCTTTCATCTTGAATAGTTTCAAGACCTAAATCTTTACCAAAGTTAAGTAAAAAATCACTTATACCTTTTTCATTTCCAGAACCTCTAGGAATTTGAGATATTTTCTCAAAGTTTTTAAAAACATTCTCTGGTTTTAATCCTTCTAATACGTTTCCCATGACTTATGTTCCTCCTTAATTTATCTATATAAGTAGCTATTTTAAAAAAACAAGCTAAAATAAACTTCTTTAAAAATATTAAAGAAGATTTTTTAACAGATTATATTACAAATAAAGCATGTTTATGTATAATATATAGATAGCTACATACATAGTATAATACAAAATATGCGTAAAATATATCTAAAAGAGAAAAAATATAATAATTTTAGAAATGAAAAAGAAATAAAACTTGCAGTTTTTATTGGAAATGCTTGAAAAGCATACATTTTTAAAATTAAATAAAAAAGTTAAAATATCGAGGATGGTGAATATAGAAAATGAATGAGAAATCGTTAAGAGTTCTAGAATACAACAAAATAATAGACTTATTAAAGAAGAAAGCCTCATCTTCTTTAGGTCTAAAATATATAGAAAGTTTAGTCCCAAATACTGATTTTGTAGAAGTAAAATCCATGCTAGAAGAAACTAGTGAAGCTCAATCAATTATTATAAAGAGAGGTTCAGTAGCTTTGGAAGGTATTCATGATATAGAAGACAAGGTAAAGAGAGCATATATAGGAGCATCTCTTGACCCAGGAAGTCTAATTATGATAGCAGATACTTTAAGAGTAGCTAGGAGATTAAAAAATAGTCTATCTAGTAGTGATGAAGAAGATTTCAATTATCCAATAATACAATCTCTATCAAATTCTCTATACGTGTATAAAGACATAGAAGACCAGATATACACTGCGATAATTAGTGAAGTAGAAATATCTGACAATGCTTCAAGTACACTTAGAGATATCAGAAGAAGAATATCTCAAAAAAATCAATCCATTAGGTCAAAACTAAATTCAATAATAAGTTCGACTACGTATCAAAAATACTTACAAGATGCCATAATTTCTCTAAGAGGTGATAGATTTGTAGTGCCTGTAAAAGCTGAATATAGGTCGCAAGTAGCTGGTATAGTACATGACCAGTCATCTTCTGGTGCGACACTTTTTATAGAGCCAATGACTATAGTAGAGATGAATAATGAGTTGAGACAGTTGAAATTAGGAGAACAAGAAGAGATAGAAAGAATTTTATCAGAGCTTTCTGCTATGGTTGGAGAAGTGAGTGAACATTTGATTTCTAATCAGGAGATACTAGGAAGATTGGATTTTGCATTTTCAAAGGGAAAACTTTCTATACAAATGAGAGGTATAGAACCAACTTTAAATGAGGATAAATATTTAAATATAAAAAATGGAAGACATCCATTGTTGGATAAGAAGAAAGTAGTAGCAAATACGATTTATTTAGGAAGAGACTTCCACACATTGGTAATAACAGGTCCAAATACAGGTGGTAAAACTGTTACAATAAAAACTGTAGGTCTATTTGCACTTATGACACAAAGTGGACTTCATATACCTGCTGATTATGGAAGTAGTATGTGTGTATATGATAATGTATTTGCAGATATAGGAGATGAACAAAGTATTGAGCAGAGTTTATCAACATTTTCATCGCATATGACGAATATAGTATCAATACTACAAAGTGTAACAGCAGACTCTTTAGTTATATTTGACGAATTAGGAGCAGGAACAGACCCTGTTGAAGGAGCTGCCCTTGCAATAGCAGTATTAGAAGATATAAACTCTGTAGGAGCTAAATGTATAGCAACTACTCACTATAGTGAGCTTAAAAACTATGCTCTTACTAAATCTGGTGTAGAAAATGCAGCAGTTGAATTTGATATAGAAACATTAAGTCCGACATATAAACTACTTATAGGTGTTCCTGGAAAATCGAATGCTTTTGAGATTTCTAGAAAACTTGGACTAAGTGATTATGTAATTTCACGTGCTAAAGAATATATAAATACAGATAATATAGCATTAGAAGATGTATTACAGAATGTTGAAAAGAATAGAATCAAAGCAGTAGAAGACAGAGAAGAAGCTGAAAGATTAAAAGAAGAGATTGAAAGACTAAAAGTAGAGTATGATGAAAAGCTTGAAAAATTGATTAGCCAAAGAGATAAGATGGTTGAAAAAGCTAAATCAGAAGCCTTTTCAATTATAAGACAAGCTAAAGAAGAAGTAGACCTAATAATAAAGGAACTTAGAAATCTTGAACAGGAAAGAGCTTCAAAAGAAAAGAATCGTAAGATAGAAGAGCTTAGAAAAGAATTGACTAGCTCCATGGGAAGTCTTCAACCAACAGTAAAAAGTATGATAGTTCCAAAGGTTTCAAATAAGGAGATAAAAGACCTAAAACCAGGTGAAGAAGTTAAGGTAATAACTTTAAATCAAAATGGTAGTGTAGTTTCAGTGGATAAAAAGAGAAAAGAAGCAGTAGTGCAAATTGGTATAATGAAGATGACTCTACCTTTTAAGTCTTTACAAAAAACTCGCAAAGATGTTTCAACAAATGTAACTAAATCAACAAGAAATATCATAAGGTCAAAATCTGGTAATATAAAAAATGAAGTTGACCTTAGAGGATTAAATTTAGAAGAAGCTATAATGGAAGTCGAAAAATATCTTGATGATGCATATGTGGCAGGATTAGAATCTGTAACAGTAATACATGGAATAGGTACAGGAGTATTGAAAGCAGGACTACAAGACGTCTTAAGAAGAAATAGACATGTAAAATCACAAAGAGGTGGTCAATACGGAGAAGGTGGAGCAGGAGTAACAATTGTTAAACTAAAATAATTTGTATGGGAGCACATTTTTATGATATTAGTATCTGCATGTTTAATAGGAATAAATTGTAAATATAGTGGCGATAATAATGAAAATGAAAAAGTTAAGGAATATTTAAAAGGCAAAGAATTTACACTTGTATGTCCAGAACAGTTAGGTGGTCTATCTACACCAAGACCACCTGCTGAAATAGTTGATAATAAGGTAATTACCAAAGATAATAAGGATGTGACAGAAAACTTCGTAAAGGGTGCAAAAGAGACTCTAAAAATAGCAAATTTATATGTATGTAGCGAAGCAATATTAAAAGAAGGCAGTCCATCTTGTGGGTGTAATTTAATTTATGACGGTAGTTTTTCTGGTAAAAAAATCTCAGGAAAAGGTGTCACAGCAAAACTACTTGAAGAAGCAGGAATAAGAGTTAAAAGTGAAAAAGATTTGTAGAAAATCAATACAAGAATAAAAAAGTTGTATATAAAGATAGTTACAAGCATGTGTATAAAGATAGTTATAAGAATTAACCAAATTTATAAAACATCATAAAAAGTAGAAAAGTTGTATAAAAAGTAAATGTAAGGTTGAAAAAATCTTATACAGATTAATAAAATGGTATAAATTAAAATTGTAATTAGAGCATTTTTAACGTATGCAGAATTCATACAAAGGGTACATTTTTTTAAGTACTTTGTCACATAATGAAATACTTGAAAAAACACGAAATTTGATTTAACATAAAGAGATAAGCACAATATAAACCAGGTACAATGTAGAGAGGAGCAACAAGATGCAAGATTTCAAGGTAGCAATATCAAATTGCCTTAAAGAAAAAATAGAAGATTTATCGAAAGAAGAGATAGAGGCACTTATAGAAGTACCACCAAATAAGGATATGGGTGACTATGCTTTTCCATGCTTTAAATTAGCTAAAGTATTTAGAAAAGCTCCAAACATGATAGCAAATGAATTAGCAGAAAGTATAGAACCAAGTGGAGAGATAACAAAGGTAATACAATTAGGCGGATATGTAAACTTCTTTGTAAATAAATCTCAATTAGCAGAAACTGTAATCAAAAAAGTATTAGAGGAAAAAGAAAACTACGGTCATAGTGATTTTGGTAAAGATAAAACTGTAATAGTTGAGTATTCTTCTCCAAATATAGCAAAACCTTTCCATATAGGGCATATAAGAACTACAGTTATAGGGAATGCTTTATATAAGATATATGATTCACAAGGATACAAGACTATAAGAATAAATCATTTAGGTGACTATGGAACTCAATTTGGTAAGTTAATAGTGGCCTTTAAAAAATGGGGAGAAAAGACGGTAGTAGAATCTAATCCAATTCCAGAATTACTAAAATTATATGTAAGATTCCATGATGAGGCTGAACAATATCCAGAAATGGAAGATGAAGCAAGAGCATGGTTTACTAAGTTAGAAAATGGTGACGAAGAAGCAAAAGAATTATGGCAATGGTTTAGAGATGAGAGTTTAAAAGAATTTAACAGAGTGTATAAACTTTTAGATATAGAATTTGATTCTTTGGCGGGTGAAAGTTTCTATTCTGATAAGATGGGTAAAGTAATTGAGTTATTAGAAGAGAAAAATCTTTTAAAAGAGTCTAAAGGTGCAAAGATTGTTGATTTAGAAGAATATAAGATGCCACCAGCACTTATTACTAAGAATGATGGTTCAACACTATATATGACAAGAGATTTAGCTGCTGCAATATATAGAAAAGAAACTTACGATTTTGACAAGTGTATATATGTAGTTGGCTCTCAACAAAACTTACATTTCCAACAATGGTTTAAGGTAATTGAGCTTATGGGATACGATTGGGCAAAAGATTTAACTCATGTTGGATTTGGTATGGTAGCTCTTGAAGAAGGTACTATGTCAACTAGAAAAGGAAGAGTAGTATTTTTAGAAGATGCTTTAAATCAAGCTATAGATAAGACTAAGGATATTATACTAGCTAAAAATCCAAATGCTAAAAATGTAGATGAAATATCTAAGCAAGTAGGTGTTGGTGCAGTAGTATTCCAAGAATTATCTAATAGTAGAATAAAAGACTACACATTCTCATGGGAAAGAACATTGAGTTTTGATGGTGAGACTGGACCATATGTTCAATATACACATGCTAGATGTTGTGCAGTTTTAAGAAAATCAGAAGAAGAAGTAACTTCTGATATAGATTATAGTCTATTAGCTGACGAAGATAGTGCAGAAGTTCTTAGAGTTATAGAATCATTTAACAAAAATATTTTACTTGCTCTAAAGAAAAATGAACCACATATAGTGACTAGATTTATGTTAGATTTGGCTCAAGCGTTTAATAAATTTTATCATGACAATCCAATTTTAGTAGAAAATTTGGAAATTAGAAAAGCGAGACTTGCATTAGTTCTAGCTACAAAACAAACTTTAGAGAATTCTCTGAAGCTGTTGGGAATGCACGCTCCAGAAAGAATGTAACACGATAAAATGTTGAAATAAAAAGAATAAAATTGAACTTAGTACGCAATTTGTATAACTGTAAAATATAGGGATGTCGAAAACTGATACTTTACATATAAAAAAGTAGTATCGTATAATAATATATAGATAGTAGATTACAATGATTTTTGTACACTACTATCCCCCTATATATGACAGCTTCTTAAACGGGCTGTCTCTTTTTTTTTAATGACAAGATATTTAGATTCAATTTTTTAGAAAGGATATATTTATGAATGACGAATTACTAAAAAAAGTCTACACATCTTCTTTTAATAGTGCAAGTAGGGCTCTTAAAGATTTGATTATAATAAATACAAAATCCTTAATAGATGATAAAGTGCAAAGATGTGTATATATAGACGAAAATAGACTGAGAGATGAACTTGTTTACTATAGATTTTATGGAGAGAAAATAGGTACTATTAATTTTTTAAATATTTTATTACCATTAATTTTATCAAATACTAATATCCAAAAAAGTGAAGATGAGGTTATTAGACTAATAAAAAAATATGTAAATTATTTTAAAAAAGAAGAATCTTTATTTGATTATTTGTTAGGTTCTGTAGCTTATAATTCTGTTATGCACAATCTTATAAATAATAGTAAAATAGAATATGTCGAATTACTACAAAGTATTAAAGACAAGATAATAGGATTTTCTATAGAATTAGACAAATCTGATATTGTAAAGTTTCAGATGGCAAGGATTAAAGCAATACAATTAATTGATAAATATATTGATTCGAAGTTTGAAGATTATGATGAAGAAAGTATTCTATTAAATGTGTTAAACATCTTATATGATGTATATATGGAAGATAGGATTGTAGAAAATGAAGGAATTAAGAGCATAAAAAAATCTATATTATCCATTTTGGGTGAAGATAGTGAATTAAATGAAGATAATATAGATTTCATTTTTTCTATGTCGGAATATGTTGTTAAATTGAGAAAATATAAAATTGGAGTTAAAGCTTACAATAAAAAGATAGACCCAAGAAGTCTTATAAGACTTGAAGAAGGTAATACTATAATAGACCCCATATTTAATCAAATAACAGTTATGTCGAAAACCTTTAATGATAATATATTAAGCATAAAAATAAATTCTAAATCAGGTATTTATATATTGAAATTTAAAAAGGTTTAGGTTATTAGAGCGTGCTATTTTTTTCTAGATAATCCAAAAAATCTTTTTCCTTAGTGTCAGTTAAAAAACATAATTCCTTTACAATATTATTTCTAAGGTCAATAAAATCACTAATTTGAGTATTTTCATTAGTGTATTCAAGAGACTTTATAATAAGTAGTAAATCTCTTTTTGATAAAGAGTTGATAGATACTTTTTCAATTAATTCCATAAAAAACTTCCTTTCCTCACATTACTTGAAATTAATAAATTAATTATATAGATATTATTAAAACTTTACATATACTATTTTAACCTATAAGGGGTACAAAAAGACAGTATAATCTTAAAAAGAGGTGAGAAATATTTGAAAATTTTATTAACAACATTAAATTCTAAGTTTATTCATACAAATTTAGCTATAAGATATCTAAAAGAATTTGTAAGAGATTTGATAGAAGTTGATATGAAAGAATATACGATAAATAATGATTTGGACTATATTTTGAAGGATATATACAAAAACGAGTATGATATAATATTATTCTCCACATATATTTGGAATGTGGGAGATATAGTTAAGCTTTGTGATAATCTAAAAAAAATTAGACCTAATACTAAAATAGCTTTGGGCGGACCAGAAGTTAGTTATGATAGCTATGAGGCGATGAAAAAGTATGACTTTGTGGACTATATACTTTATGGAGAAGGAGAATTAATTTTTAAAGACTTAATACTTCACTTACAAGGTGAAAAAAACATAAACGATGTAAATGGACTTGTATATAGACAAGGCAATGAGATAATAGTGAATAAACCAATGGAATTACTTAAAAACTTGGACGAGATTCCTAGTCCTTATGAGAATTTAAATCCAAAGGAATATGAAAATAGAATAGTGTATTATGAATCATCAAGAGGTTGTCCATTTAACTGTCAGTACTGCTTATCATCTACTATTCCAGGTCTAAGATATTTTAGTTTAGATAGGATAAAGAGTGATTTAAAAGCTTTAATAGATGCAAAGGTATCACAGATAAAATTTATTGACAGAACATTTAATGCAAATAAAAAAGTGGCTATGGAAATTATGGATTTTCTTATGAAAAATGATAATGGATATACTACTTATCATTTTGAAGTTACAGCGTATTTGATAGATGATAAGATGCTTGAATTTTTAGCTGATTGTAAAGAAGGTCTTTTTCAGTTTGAAATAGGTGTACAATCGACAAATGAAAAAACACTTGATGCAGTAGGTAGAAGGGATGATTTTAAAAAGTTGTCTCATGTTGTGCAGACTGTAGCATCTTATAGAAATATACATCAGCACTTAGACTTAATTGCAGGGCTTCCTTATGAAGATTATAAGAGTTTTGAGAATTCCTTTAATGATGTATTTAATTTAGGTATAGAGCATCTACAATTAGGTTTTTTAAAGATGATTAAAGGTACAGGCATGAGAAAAGTGGCAGACGAGCATGGTTTTAAATATAAAGATTATGCTCCATATGAATTTTTATATAATAATTATATAAGTTATGAGGAAACATTGAAACTAAAGGATATAGAAGATATATTGGAGAGATATTATAATTCTAAAAACTTTGTGTTGTCTATGAGATATATTATAGGCAAGTTTTATAAACAAAGTCCTTTTAAATTCTTTGAGACTTTTGCCAAGTATTTTGATGAAAATGGATATTTTGATTTGGCACAAGGAAAGAATCAACTTTACAAAATATTGATGGATTTCTATAATGAAAAAATAAATATAGATAATAATGTATTCAATGATATATTAAAGTATGACTATATATCACTGGGTAAAACATCGAATATACCACAGTTTTTTAATAAGTTAGATGTGGATGATTTTAAGAATAGATGCCATGTATTTTTACAGGATAATGATAATTTATCAACATATTTACCTAGTTTTGTTGATAAGCCAGCTAAACATATAATAAAATATGTTCATTTTGAGCCATTTAAATTCAATGTTGTGGATTTAAAAAATGATATAAATACAGAAATAAGAGAAGAAGAAAATGTAGTCTTATTTGAATATGATGATAAAAAAATATTTGAGAAATCTAAAACTCATAAAGTAGAGATTTAAATATTTAGGAGGAGAAAATGGATTTTAAAATAGAAAAATATTTGCTGAAAAAGGCAGAGGAACTAGCTTTTATTACTATAAAGCATGGTGGAGAGTTTAAATTAAAGAGCTATGATGTGCCAAAAGATGGATTAGATGTACCTATAAAAAATGAGGTATTGGTAAAAGGAATAAAAGAAAAGACTGCCCAAGATAAGTTAAATTCAATGTCTATAGCAGATGCTATGATATATATAATTGGGATAGATAGTAAATTTAAAAACAATGGAGAATATGAAAAGTTTTTAAATGCTTTAGCTAAAGATATTAATCTGGATTTGAAGGCATATATGGGATATATGTCAAGAAAATACTTTGAGATTGGTGAGCATACAGATTCTTTAATATATATAAAAGCATTTATAACAATGTATCCAGATGATTTAGATGCAATGTATAATTATGCAATTGTTTGCCAAGAGATAGCAAAACAGTATCAAAAAGACATGGATGAGAAGGCAATGAATGCATTTTTACTTGAAGCAATGGCCAAGCTTGAAAAGATAATTGGTGTTGATGAGAATTTTGCATTAGGTTATTATCACTTAGGCTACCATTACTATAATCAAGGTCAATATCTAAAGACCAAGCTAACTTGGGAAGATGCGTTAAGACTGGGGCTAGATGCTGATTTAGTAGCTGAGATACAAGATAATCTAGGAAAGATGGACTTTAAAGTTCAATACGAAGAAGGATATACGCTTGTATTCCAAGGCAAATTTAAAGAAGGATTAGAGAAACTACTTCCATTAGAAGAAGAACATATGGATTGGTGGAACTTGTTGTTCATGATAGCTCTTGGATATAAGGGTATGGGCGAGATAGAACAGGCTGAGATGTATTTGGAGAAGATATTGATAATAAAGCCTAAGCAAGTGGATGCTATAGTGGAATTAGGGCTTTGTGAGGCTTATAAAAATAATTTAGATAAAGCAATAGAATATTTTGAACAGGCTGCTAAGATAAAGGAAGACCCAGAGATACTTTGTAATTTAGGTATGGCTTATTTAAATAATGGTGATATTGATGATGCAACTTATTATATAGAAAGAGCTTATGAATTGAATCCACAAGATGAGATTACAATTGCTTGTTTAAAAGAGCTTGGAATAAATAAGTAAGTATATTGTTAAGTTGTATTTAATTTTATTGGTTAGGCGGTATAACATTTATCATGTTATACCGTTTTTTATTTTTTACTTATTTTTCTTCAGATGAGTTCAACATGATATAAGAAAAGTCTTTTTGTATTTGAAGTAAAAATTTTTCAGCTGCTTTTGAAAATATTTGATGTTTTTTCCATATGATATTTAATTTAGCTTCTAAAGGGGGAGATAGAGGTCTAAAGCAAAGATTACTATTTTCTGTAGTATTAATGAGTCTATCTAAACATAAAGCATAACCTAATCCCTCTTCTACCAGAAGAGAAGCATTATAAACTAAATTATATGTAGCAACAATATTTAGCTTTTCAGTACTATATTCAAGCCATTTAGAAATTGCTTTATCAACTAGTGTCTGTCTTGAAATAATAAGTGGTATATTACATAAATCTTTTGGATTTATCGTATTTTGTGAAGCAAGGATACTGTCTTTACGCATTAGTAACCCCCAAACATCAGTAGCAGGAATTTGTGTATAATCATACTTCTGTATGTTTGCAGGTTCAATTAAAATCCCAAAGTCAAGAAGTCCTTTGTCTAATTTTTCAGTTACATCATCAGCATTTCCGCTAAAAATGTGGTATCTTACATTAGGGTATTTTTGATGAAAATGATGTGCAGCTCTAGCTATAAGTCGCATAGCTTCAGTTTCTCCACCACCTATATATATATCACCACTAATAATTTCATTGGGATTGTCAAATTCCAATTCTACTTTATCAACTAATGATATAATTTCCTCTGCTCTTTTATGTAAAAGTCTACCTTCATTCGTTAAGGAAACTTTTCTATTTCCTCGAACTAATAATTTGACTCCCAACTCTTCTTCAAGTTCTATAATCTGTCTAGAAAGTGTTGGCTGTGTTATATGTAAAAAGGTTGCTGCACCAGATATACTTTCCTCTCTTGCAATTGCTAAAAAATATCTTAATACTCTTAATTCCATAGTTAATCCTCCTTTACTAACTTATTTATTAATATAATTATATCAACTTTTATGCTTTTTACGTATATTTAAGTATTTAATATAGGTATTTGATATAGGAGAAGTTGTATATTACACTAAAAGAAGTAATCATATTACTTATAAAGTTAAATAAACTAATTTTTATTGAAATGTTATTTAGAAAATACAAATAAATTAAAGTTTATATTGAAAGGATGTATAAAATGAATATCAATGAATTTTTAACGCATGTCAATCAAAGAAAACCTGTTTCTAGTGAATCAGAAATACATGAATTTATGGTTAAGTTAAGTAATGAGGCAATGAAAATAACAAGTAAGTTAAATTCTTCTTATCATGAACCAGAAGAAGTGCGTAGTTTGTTTTCTGAGTTAATTGGTAAGAAAGTAGATGAATCATTTTTTATGTTTCCACCATTCTATACAGATTGTGGAAAAAATATTACTATAGGAAAGAATGTTTTTATAAACAGCAGTTGTCATTTTCAAGACCAAGGTGGTATTGAGATTGGAGATAATACACAAATTGGTCATAATGTGGTATTAGCTACACTTAACCATGGTATTGCACCAGAGAAACGTAGTACAACTTATCCTTCTCCAATTATAATAGGAAAAAATGTATGGATTGGTGCTAATGTAACTATTGTTTCTGGAGTTACTATTGGTGATAATGCAATTATTGCTGCTGGAGCAGTTGTAACCAAAAATGTTGCAGAAAATACTATTGTAGGCGGTGTTCCTGCAAAGATTTTAAGCGTTATTGATTAAATCGCAGAATAAAATATTAAACTATCTTTTAGTTATACAAATTTTTTATAACATAAAAAATAAATTGAGAAAAGGTATAGCAAATATGGTATTATTTAGTTAAATATATATAAGGGAGGGGTTACTTTTGATAAAAAAATTAGATGATATTTTAGAGCAACTTAAAGGAGGAGAGAAAATAGTTCTCTCTGTGGCAGCAGCTCATGACAAAGAGGTTTTGATGGCAATAAAGGATGCTGTAGAAAGAAATATAATTACTCCTATATTAGTTGGAAATGAAGCAAAAATAAGAGAAATATCAAAAGAAATAGGATTTGATTTAAATGGTATCAAAATAGTGGATAAGGATGATATCAAAGACTGTGCAGAAATAGCAGTTAAATTAGTATCAAGTAAAGAAGCTGATTTTGTAATGAAAGGATTGTTAGATACATCAGTTATCTTAAAAGAAGTGTTAAACAAAGACTATGGTCTTAGAACTGATAGTTTATTAAGTCATGTTATGGTATATGAGCTAGAAAAATACCATAAATTACTTATAACTACAGATGGAGGAATGAACATAGCACCTGATTATGAACAAAAGGCAAAAATATTAAAAAATTCAATAAAAGCTGCAAAAGCTTTAGGTATGGAAACTGTAAAAGTTGCATGCTTAGCAGCTAAAGAAAAAGTAAATCCTAAGATGCAGGCTACTGTAGATGCAGATATGTTAGCAAAAGCTTGTAAAGAAGGAGAGTTTGGAGACAATGTAATCGTAGAAGGACCTTTAGCTTTTGATTTAGCTGTTTCAAAAGAAGCTAGTGAAATAAAAGGATTTAAGAGTGAAGTATCTGGTGATGTAGATATTATGTTGGTTCCAACAATAGAGGTTGGTAATGGAATAGGGAAAGCCTTTACATATATGGCAGACTCTAAATCAGCAGGTATAATTATGGGCGCAAAAGCTCCTATAGTTTTAGTATCAAGAGCCGATTCACATGAATCTAAATTATATTCTATTGCATATGGTGCTATTGTGGCTAAGAGTATGAAATAAAATCAAGAGTATGAAATAAATGAATAAAAATAGAAAAAGCAGTCAAAATGTCTAAATTAATGCGATATTAAAAAAATTTTATATAAAAAATAATTATAGCTTCAAATGAATATATACAAATGTTCAATTTGAAGCTATAATTAATATTAAAGTAGGAAAAATGAAAAAATTCAAAAAAATTAGTCCAAAAAATGCTATTCTAAGAAGTTTTTACTAATTAAGTTTAGGGAGTAAAAATCTGTAACAAGTCCAAAAAGTAATGAAAAATAATAAATACACAATCAATATATAAAAACAAAAAATGACTAGAAATAATTCAAACTTGATTTAAAAAAAATCAAAACGTAATTTAATTAAACTAAAGTATCAAAAAATAGGTTTAGGTATTAAAAAATAGCCTAAAACAGGCAGTAAAATTAACTTAAATTAGGTACCAAAAATTAAATTTTTATGTATTATCTAATTTTGTTAAAAAAATATTTAAATCTAAAGCAAAGTACTGAAAATTAGTATATAATCAACTTAGAAAGCATTTATTTTATTATTTTATGACATGAAGTCAGTCACCTGGGGGATTTTAAAAATCAAAAAAAGGGGATAGGAATATGGATGAAAAAATGTTAACAATTGATTTAAACAGCCAGAAGATGATAGCAAAAGCTAGAGAAGAAGGCGTAGAAACAATGTATGATAGAAAAGAAGGCTTTAAGGCACAATGTGGTTTTGGTCTTCAAGGTGTTTGTTGTAGAATATGTGGAATGGGACCATGTAGAATAAGTCCAAAGACTCCAAGAGGGTTATGTGGAGCAGATGAACACACTATAGTAGGTAGAAACTTTGCAAGAATGGTTGCTGGTGGGACAGCTGCCCATTCAGACCATGCTAGAGATATAGCACATACATTAGCATTAGCTGATCCAAATGGAAACTATAAAATAAGAGATGAAGCTAAGTTAATAACTTTAGCTAAAGAATGGGATGTAGAAACAGAAGGTAGAGATATCTATGATGTAGCACATGAAGTGGCAGAAATTGCATTAATGGAATTTGGAAAACCTTTTGGGACATTAAGATTTATAAAAAATGCGCCAGAGCCAAGACAAAAAATATGGAAAGAATATGCTATAGAACCAAGAGCTATAGATAGAGAAATTGCAACAATAATGCACTCTACTCATATAGGATGTACTGGTGATATAGACAGTTTAATACACATGAGTCTTAGAACTTCTATGGCTGATGGTTGGGGTGGTTCTATGATAGGTACTCGTCTAAGCGATATCTTATTTGGAACTCCAGTGCCAAGAAGAACAGAGGCTAACTTAGCAGTATTAGAAGAAAATAAAGTTAACATAATATTGCATGGACATGAGCCAGCATTATCAGAAATGATAGTTTTAGCTTCAGAAGAGCCAGACTTAGTAGCTTTAGCTAAAGAGGTTGGAGCAGATGGAATAAACTTAGCTGGTATGTGTTGTACAGGTAATGAGATTACAATGAGACATGGTGTAAGAATAGCAGGAGACTTCCATCAACAAGAACTTGCAATAATAACTGGAGCAGTTGAAGCTGTAATAGTTGACGTTCAATGTATATTCCCTGCATTAGCTAGAGTTGCAGATTGTTACCATACTAAATTTGTAACAACTTCTCCAAAAGCTAAAATAACAGGTTCAACTTATATTGAATTTAGAGAAGAACAAGCACTTGATGATGCTAAAGCAATAGTTAAAGAAGCTATTTTAAACTTTAAAAATAGAGATAAATCAAAAGTACTTATACCTGAATTAAAATCAGGAGCAACAGTTGGGTATAGTGTAGAAGCAGTAGTAAACCAATTAGATAGAGTTGTAAACTCTCATATAGACCCAGCAGGAACAGTTAAGCCATTAACAGACTGTTTAAAATCTGGAGTATTAAGAGGAGCAGCTGGTGTAGTTGGATGTAACAATGCTAAAGGAGTTTCAAATGAGGCTCATGTAACAATAATGAAAGAATTAATCAAAAATGACATAATAGTAGTTACTACAGGATGTGGTGCTTCAGCAGCAGCTAAATTTGGTTTAATGGAAACTGATGCAGCTGAAAAATATGCAGGTAAAGGTCTTGCAACTGTCTGTAAATTAGTAGGAATCCCACCAGTACTACATATGGGTTCTTGCGTTGATATAAGCCGTATACTAGATTTAGTTGGAGCAGCAGCTAATTACTTAGATATGGATATGTGTGACCTTCCAGTTGTAGGTATAGCTCCAGAGTGGATGTCAGAAAAAGCAGTTGCTATAGGATGTTATGTTGTGGCTTCTGGTATAGATACTTATCTAGGAATAATGCCTCCAATAACTGGTTCTTCAAGAGCAGTAGATATCTTAACTAGTGAATTAAAAGATAAAGTTGGTGCAACATTTACTGTAAACACAAATCCAAAAGAATTAGCAGCTACAATAATAGAAGATATAGAGAAGAAACGTGTTCACTTTGAAGCATTAGTTGAAGAAAAAATGGCAGAAAAAGCTGAAGCTTAAGAAATAAAAAAATCATAGAAAAAACGATTTTATAAACAAGTTTATGGTTGAATAAAGTCAAATATTAAAGTAAAGAGTATCAAAATACAATGAATATACTGAATAAATAAAATATAAACAATATAATGAAGAATAATAAAACTATACATGCTGCTTTGAAAAGCTAGTAAGGTAAATGTAATTGGTTCCTGTAAGAACTAGCTGTAGTTTATTTTTAGTGTATAAAAAAATAATTAACTATAAAAATTGACTACATAAAAAGCAAATAGAAATAAAGGTGGTAAGGATTATGAAGATAGCAATAACAGGTAAAGGTGGAGTAGGTAAAACGACTTTTTCTTCAATGCTCTCTAGGATGTTTGCTGAAGACGGATACAGAGTTGTTGCTGTTGACGCCGACCCGGATGCTAATTTAGCTTTAGCACTAGGTTTTCCAAAAGAAGTATATGAATCAATAGTACCTATATCAGAAATGAAGAAATTAGTTTCAGATAGAACAGCTGCTTCTGTAGGTTCATTTGGAAAAATGTTTAAGATGAATCCTAAAGTGGACGATATCCCTGAAAATTTCTGTAAAGAATATAATGGAGTAAGATTACTTACATTAGGAACAGTAGATTCTGGTGGCACTGGATGTGTATGTCCAGAGCATGTTCTTTTAAAAAGATTATGTTCACATTTAATACTACAAAATAAAGATGTAGTTGTTATGGATATGGAAGCAGGAATTGAACATTTAGGAAGAGGAACAGCCCAAGGAGTAGATGCTTTTATAGTAGTTGTAGAACCAGGAGAAAGAAGTCTGCAAACATATAGAAAAGTAAAAAAACTTGGACATGATATAGGAGTAAATAAGGTATTTGTTGTAGGAAATAAAATTAGGAATAAAGAAGATGAAGAATTTATAATCAAAAACTTAGAAGATGGAGAATCTTTAGGATTTATTTATTATAATCAAGATGTTATAGACTCTGATAGAGCTAATCAATCTCCATATGATTCTAGTGAAACAACAAAAGCACAAATTAAAGCAATAAAAGATAAATTAATGTCATTTAAAGATAAATAGAATTTTGATTTGGGATTTTAGGTTGGTTAAAGGTTAGACATAGGTAATAGATAGGTAATAAATAAGTAATTAGATAAATAACTAGCTATTAAGTTTGAATATTTTAATAGCTTAGTAGCTAGTTTTTAAGCAATTTTACATGTATAATTATCTTATAAAATATAATTTTTACATATTAATACAATTTTTAGAAAAAATTATATTTTAAATCTATTTAGGTTGTGGGAGGAGATTCAGTTATGGGATTTAAATCTGATATTGAAATAGCTCAAGAAGCTAAACCTCAAGATATTAGAGAGGTTGCAAAAAAATTAGGACTAGGTGAAGATGATGTAGAACTTTATGGTAAATATAAAGCCAAAGTTGACTACAATCTACTAAAAAGAGACACTGGTAAAAAAGCTAAGTTAATATTAACTACAGCTATAAACCCAACTCCAGCAGGTGAAGGAAAAACTACTACTACTATAGGTGTTGCTGATGCATTTGCTAAGTTAGACAAAAATGTACTAGTTGCTTTAAGAGAACCATCTCTAGGACCAGTATTTGGTGTTAAAGGTGGAGCAGCTGGTGGAGGATATGCACAAGTTGTTCCTATGGAAGATATAAACTTACACTTCACAGGCGATTTCCATGCTATAGGAGCTGCTAATAACCTTTTAGCTGCTATGCTTGATAACCATATTCACCAAGGAAATGCTCTTAGAATAGACCCTAAGAAAATAACTTGGAGAAGATGTGTAGACATGAACGATAGACAACTTAGAAATATCGTTGATGGTATGGGTAAAAAAGGTGATGGAGCAGTTAGACAAGACGGATTTGATATAACTGTTGCTTCTGAGATAATGGCAGCATTCTGTTTGGCAAGTGATATATCTGACTTAAAAGAAAGATTAGGAAACATAATAGTTGGATATAGCTACGAGGGTGACCCTGTAACAGCTAGACAATTAAAAGCTAATGGTGCAATGGCTGCATTATTAAAAGATGCTTTAAAACCAAACTTAGTTCAAACTCTTGAAGGAACACCATCATTTGTACACGGTGGACCATTCGCAAATATAGCTCATGGATGTAACTCTGTTATAGCTACAAGAATGGCTATGCACTTTGCTGATTATGTAATAACTGAAGCTGGATTCGGTGCTGACCTTGGAGCAGAAAAATTCTTAGATATAAAATGTAGAATGGCAAACTTAAAACCAGATGCTGTTATAATAGTTGCTACTGTAAGAGCATTAAAATACAATGGTGGAGTTGCTAAAGCAGACTTAAATAACGAAAACCTAGAAGCTCTTGAAAAAGGACTTCCAAACTTATTAAAACATGTTGAAAATATAACTCAAGTATATGGATTACCAGCAGTTGTTGCAATAAACAGATTCCCACTTGACACTGAAGCTGAACTTAAACTTGTTGAAGACAAGTGTAAAGAATTAGGTGTAAATGTTGCTCTTTCTGAAGTATGGGCAAAAGGTGGAGAAGGTGGAGTTGCAGTAGCTAAAGAAGTTTTAAGATTATTAGATGAAGAAGAAAATAACTTTAGATTCTGCTATGAAGATGATTTATCTATAAAAGACAAGATAAATGCTATAGCTACTAAGATTTATGGAGCAGATGGTGTAGATTATACTCCAGAAGCTGATAAAGAAATAGCTAACTTAGAAAAACTTGGATTTACTAAGGTTCCAGTATGTATGGCTAAGACTCAGTATTCTTTAACTGATGACCAAACTAAATTAGGTAGACCAACAGGATTTAGAATAACTGTAAGACAAGCAGCAATTTCAGCAGGAGCTGGATTTATAGTTGCACTTACTGGAGAAATCATGAAGATGCCAGGATTACCAAAAGTTCCAGCAGCAGAAAAAATAGATGTTGATGAAAACGGAGTAATAGCTGGATTATTCTAAGCACATTAATTTATAAATAAAGAGTAGGAAATATCTTAAAATAGCTCGAATAATTTGAGATATTTTCCTACATCCTTTCAAGGAGGATTATAATGAAAATAGCAGATAAAACTTGTGTTGATTTTGTAGAAGTACTATCTTCTAAAGAAGCAGTACCAGGTGGCGGTGGAGCAGCTGCACTAGTTGGTGCAATTGGTATGGCCCTAGGTAGTATGGTCTGTAATCTTACAATAGGAAAGAAAAAGTATGCTGAGTATGAAGAAAGTGTAAAAGAGATATTAAGTAAAGCTGGAAAACTAGAAAAAGATTTATTAAAAATGATAGATGATGATGCAGAATGTTTCTTACCATTATCGAAAGCTTATGGGCTTCCTAAAGAAACAGAAGAAGAAAAAAGAATAAAAGCAGAAACAATGGAAAAAGCACTTAAAGTTGCTTGTGAAGTACCATTAAATATAGTAAGAGTTTGCTATGAAGCTATTAAGTTACATGAAGATTTAGTTGATAAAGGTTCAAGACTTGCTATAAGCGATGTTGGTGTAGGAGTTCAATGTTTAAGAGCTGCTATACTTGGTGGACAATTAAATGTAGTTATAAATATAAATTCTATACAAGATAAAGAATATGTTAATAAGGTAAAAACAGAGGTAGATAAATTAGTTGAAGAAGGCGTAAAGACTTGTGATGAAGTTTATGCTAAAGTTGAAAAAGCTCTTGGAAAATAATTTTTAAATGACGAAAGTAAATACTATGTTGTTAATATGTGGTATATAGAATAAATGAATTTAAGTTTGCTTGTAGGGGAGTTGTGAATATATGGAAGGAATGTCAACTAAAGGACAAATTATAAAAGGAAAACCTGTAGCTGATAAAATTAGTGAAGAGTTAATAAAAGAAGTTGAGTTATTAGTTAAAGAAGGTATAAGTCCTAAACTAACAATAGTTAGAGTTGGAGCAAGAAGTGACGATTTATCATACGAAAGAGGCGCACTAAAAAGATGTCAAAACATTGGTATAACAACAGAAGTGTTAGAGTTAGCTGAAGATATAACTCAAGAAGAATACATTGATGTATTAAAGAGAGTTAATGATGACAAAAATGTTAATGGTATATTATGTTTTAGACCTCTTCCAAAACACTTAAATGAAGAAGTTATAAAATATGTTATTGCACCAGAAAAAGATGTAGACTGTTTTAGTCCAATAAACTCTGCTAAAGTCATGGAAGGTGATAAGAGTGGATTCCCACCATGTACTCCTACAGCAGTAGTGGAAATATTAAAACATTATAATGTTGATTTAAAAGGAAGTAAGGTAACAGTTCTTGGAAGATCAATGGTTGTTGGGAAGCCAGTATCAATGCTTTTATTAAGTGAACATGCAACTGTTACAATATGTCACTCAAAGACTAAAAATTTATCAGGTGTAGCAGCAGACGCGGATGTATTAATAGCAGCTATTGGTAGAGCTAAGATGGTTGATGAAACTTTTGTTAAAGATGGGGCAGTAGTTATAGACGTTGGTATAAATGTTGATGAAGAAGGAAATTTATGTGGAGATGTTGATACAAATGCAGTTTTAGATAAAGTATCAATGATAACTCCAGTTCCAGCGGGGGTTGGTTCAGTTACAACATCTATACTTGCAAAACATGTAGTTAAAGCTTGTAAATTACAAAATAATAAATAGATATATATAAGTGGAAGGTTTAGGGGGGAAGTAGATATGATAATTTCTGAAAATAAACCATTAGAAGAAGTACTAGGGTACTTAAAGAATTTTGACAAGCTAGTTTTAGTTGGTTGTAATCAATGTGCAGCAACTTGTAAAAGTGGTGGAGAAGAAGAAGTTTTAAAAATGAAAGAAACTCTTGAAGGCGAAGGCAAAAAAATCTTAGGATATGTAATGCTTGACCCTGCTTGTAACCTTTTAAAGTCTAAAAAGGATTTAAAGGCTCTAAAAGAGGAGACTAAAGAAGCTGATGCAGTTTTATCTTTAGCATGTGGAGATGGTACACAGACAATAGTTAAGAACCTAAAAGATAAGCCAGTTTATCCAGCAAACAATACTTTGTTCATAGGGGAAGTACAAAGGGTTGGAGAATATGAAGAAGCTTGTAAAGCTTGTGGAGACTGTGAACTTGGTTGGACAGGTGGGATATGTCCAGTAACTATGTGTGCTAAAGGTCTTATGAATGGAGCTTGTGGTGGAGCTAAAAATGGTAAGTGTGAAGTAAATGCAGAGAATGATTGTGCTTGGATAAAGATATATGAAAGATTAGAAGCTATAGGACAATTAGGCAACTTAGCAGAAATAAGACCACCAAAAGACTACTCTAAGCAAAATAATCCAAGAAGTTTAAGTGCAAAGAAAAAGAAAGAAGCAGCAGCAAATTCATAAAAGTTTTTTTTAGAAGGTTAAAAGGGGGATTAGAGATGAGCTTATTAAGAGAAACATTAGAAAGTGGAAAATTTGCAGTTACTACTGAGATGGCTCCTCCAAAAGGGACTGACCTTTCACATTTAATAGAATGTGCAAAGCCATTAGTTGGAAGGGTTCATGCAGCAAATGTAACAGACTTTCAATCAGCAGTTATGAGAGCAACTTCTCTTGCTACATGTAAATTACTAAAAGATGCTGGATTAGAGCCAGTTATTCAAATAACAGGGAGAGATAGAAATAGGATAGCTATACAAGGAGAAATGTTGTCAGCAGGTGTATTTGGGATAAACAATCTGTTGGCACTAACAGGAGACCATACTAGCGTAGGAGACCATCCACAAGCTAAAGGAGTCTTTGATTTAGATTCTGTTGGGATACTTCAAACTGCTGAGACTTTAATGGCAGGTACGGACATGGCTGGTAATAAATTAAAAGGTTCTCCAGATTTTTATTTAGGAGCATCAGTAACTCCAGAATATTCTCCAATAGAAGTTCAATTATTAAAAATGCAAAAGAAAATAAAAGCGGGGGCTAAATTTTTCCAAACTCAAGCACTTTATGACATAAATACAATGAGAAAGTTTAGAGAATTAACAAGGGATATGGATTGCAAGGTATTAGCAGGGATAGTACCTTTGAAATCACCAGGAATGGCCAAATTTATGACTGCAAATGTACCAGGAATATTTGTTCCAGATGAACAAATCGAAAGATTAAGAGCAGTTGGAAAAGAAAACTGGGTAAGCGAAGGAATAAAAATGGCAGGAGAACTTATCAAACAATTAAAAGAAGAAGATTTATGTGATGGTGTTCATATAATGGCAATTGGGGCAGAAGAGAACATACCTGCTATACTAGATGCCGCAGGTTTATAGTATTTTAATATTGTAGATTATATAAGGTTTGGGGGAATTAAGGATGAAGATAGTAGTAGTAGGTGGTGGACCAGGTGGATATGTAGCAGCTATAAAAGCTTCTATGCTTGGTGCAGAGGTAACAGTTATTGAAAAAAGAAGAGTTGGAGGAACTTGCTTAAATGCAGGATGTATACCAACTAAAGCACTTCTTGCTTCTTCTGGAGTATTAAACACTGTAAGAGAAGCAAAAGATTTTGGTATAGAAATAGATGGAACAGTTACACCAAACTTCACTGCCATAATGGAAAGAAAAAATAAAGTTGTAAATCAATTAATAAGTGGGATAGAATTCCTATTTGAAAAAAGAGGCGTGAAACTAGTTAATGGTTTTGGAAAATTGATTGATAAGAATACTATAGAAGTAACAAAAGAAGATGGAACAGTAGAAACTATAAAAGCTGACAAGATAATACTAGCAAATGGTTCTGTTCCAGTTGTACCAAGAATGTTCCCATATGATGGAAAAATAGTAATAACTAGTGATGAAGTTCTTGGACTTGAAGAGATACCTGAGTCTATGTTAATAGTAGGTGGTGGAGTTATAGGATGTGAGATAGGGCAGTTCTTTAGAGCCTTAGGAACAGAAGTAACTATAGTTGAGATGGTTGACCAAATACTATTAAATGAAGATAAAGATGTAGCTAAACAACTACTTAGACAATTTAAGAAAGATAAGATTAAAGTTATCACAGGTATTGGAGTACAAACTTGTGAAGTAGTTGATGGTAAAGCTGTTGCAACTCTTTCTAATGGAAAGGTTATAGAAGCACAATATGCACTAGTATGTGTTGGTAGAAGACCTAACCTTGATAATTCTGGAGTAGAAGATATAGGAATTGAAATGGAAAGAGGAAAAGTAGTAGTTAATGAGCATCTTGAAACTAATGTAGAAGGTATATACGCAATAGGAGATATAATAGATACTCCTTTCTTAGCACATGTTGCTTCTAAAGAAGGTATCGTAGCAGTTGAAAATGCTTTAGGTAAGACTAAGGTAGTAGATTACAGAGCAATTCCAAGATGTGTTTATACAGAGCCTGAAGTTGCTGGTGTTGGAAAAACTGAAAAACAACTTGAAGCTGAAGGTGTAGAATACAATGTAGGTCAATTTGACTTTAGAGGTCTTGGAAAAGCACAAGCTATAGGACATTTCCAAGGATTTGTAAAGATTATAGCTGATAAAGAAACAGATAAAATAATAGGTGCAGCAGTAGTAGGACCTCATGCTACAGATTTATTAACAGAGTTATCACTAGCTGTTCATCTAGGATTAACAGTAGAACAAGTAGGGGATGCAATACATCCACATCCAAGTTTATCAGAAGGACTAATGGAAGCTCTTCATGATGTACATGGTGAATGTGTTCATTCTGTACCTAAATTATAATACGTAAACAGAGTACATAAGGCTCTGTGGCTGATTTAAGGGGGAAGTCTTAAAATGGGATACAATATAGCTGTTGCAGGAAAAGGTGGAACTGGTAAAACAAGTCTCACAGGGCTTTTGATTGATTATTTGGTTAAGGACAATAAGGGACCAGTATTAGTTGTAGATGCTGATGCCAATGCTAATATAAATGAAGTATTAGGTATCGAAGTTGAAGCAACGATAGGAGAAATAAGAGAAGAAGTAAATCAAAGAGAAAAGTTAGGCAATGCATTCCCTGGTGGTATGACAAAAGCACAATATCTACAATTTAGATTGAACTCTATAATTGAAGAAGGCGAAGGATATGACTTATTAGTAATGGGTAGATCAGAAGGTGAAGGATGTTATTGTTTTGTAAATGGAATACTTAGAGAACAAGTAAACAAAATATCTGGTCATTACAAATACTTAGTCATGGACAACGAAGCTGGTATGGAACATCTAAGTAGAAAAGTCACTAGACATGTTGACACACTTTTATTGGTTAGTGATTGCTCAAGACGTAGCATACAAGCTGTTGCTAGAATAAGAGATTTAGCTGAGGAACTAAAGTTAAATGTTGGAAGAATACTTCTAATTGTAAATAAAGTTCCAAATGGGGTTATGAATGATGGTGTTAAAGAAGAAATTGAAAAACATAACCTAGAGTTAATCGGTGTTGTACCTATGGATGAATTGATATATGAATATGACTCTACAGGTATTCCTTTAGTTAATTTACCTGAAGATTCAAAATCTAAAGTGGCTATGAAAGAGATTTTTGCTAAATTAGAATTAAAATAGGTTTAAGGGGGAAAAAAATATGGCATTTAAAATGTCTACTCAAAAATATTCTGGAAAAATATCAGAAGTTGAAGTAGGAATAGGGGAAAAAGCAATTAAATTAGGTGGGGAAAATGTATTACCTTTTTATAGTTTTGATGGAGAAGTAGGGAATTCTCCAAAAATAGGTATACAAATATCAGACGTTTACCCTGAAAGCTGGACTGATTCATATAAAGAGTTATACAAAGATGTAGCTAATTGTCCAGTAGAATGGGCTAAATATGTTGAAGCTAATACACAAGCAGATTTTATTTGTTTAAAATTTGATGGTTCTGACCCAAATGGATTAGATAAGTCAGTTGATGAATGTGCTGATGTAGCTAAAGCAGTAGTTGAAGCAATAGAATTACCTTTAGTTGTAGCTGGTTCAGGAAATCATGAAAAAGATGGTAAATTGTTTGAAAAATTAGCTCAAACATTAGATGGACATAACTGCTTATTTATGTCAGCGGTAGAAGATAACTACAAAGGAGTAGGAGCATCAGCTGGTATGGCTTATGCACACAAAGTTGGAGCTGAGTCTTCTGTTGATATAAACCTAGCGAAACAATTAAACGTACTGTTAACTCAATTAGGCGTTAAAGGCGAAAATATAGTTATGAATGTTGGATGTTCAGCAGTTGGTTATGGATATGAGTATGTTGCATCTACTATGGATAGAATTAGACTTGCAGCATTTGGTCAAAATGATAAGACATTACAAATGCCTATCATAACACCAGTAGCTTTTGAAGTAGGTCATGTTAAAGAAGCTATAGCTCCAATAGAAGATGAGCCAGATTGGGGTTGTCCAGAGGAAAGAACTATAGCAATGGAAGTTTCAACTGCAGCAAGTGTTTTAGTAGGTGGTTCAAACGCAGTTATACTTCGTCATCCAAAATCAATAGAAACTATAAAAGAATTGGTTAACGCATTAGCTTAATTAAATTGTTAAGGTTAGGGGGAAAAAATAATGGCATTAAAAGCTTTAGATATATTTAAATTAACACCAAAGAAAAATTGTAAGGATTGTGGATTCCCAACTTGTATGGCTTTCTCTATGAAGGTTGCTTCAGGAGCTGTAGAAGTAGGTAAATGCCCACACATGTCTGATGACGCTATAGCGAAATTGTCAGAAGCTACAGCACCTTTAATGAAAGCTTTAAAAGTTGGTACTGGTGCATCTGAATATGAACTAGGTGGGGAAACAGTATTATTTAGACATGAAAAAACATTAGTAAGTAGAAATAGATATGCAGTTTCATTCTGTACTTGTATGAGTGATGAAGCAGTAGATTCTAAAATAGCTAACATGAAAAAAGTTGACTATGTAAGAATTGGTGAACAAATGAAAGTTGAAATGGTTGTTTTAGAGTACTGTGGAGACAAAGACGCATATTTAAAATTAATAGATAAAATAAAAGGCAGTGGATTAGAAGTAGCTTACATTTTAGCTTGTGATGATGCACAAGCAGTTAAAGAAGCTGTTGAAGTATTAAAAGATGCTAGACCAATGGTATATGGAGCAACTAAAGAGAACTACAAAGATATGATAGAAGTAGTTAAAGGAGCAAGTTTACCATTAGGTGTAAAAGCTGGTAGCCTAGAAGAATTATATGAAACAGTTGAATTAGTTCAAGCTGCTGGATATAAAGAATTAGTATTAGATGTAACTGGAGAAAACATAAAAGATACTTACACTAATGCTATACAAGTTAGAAGAATAGCTTTAAAAGAGCAAGATAGAACATTTGGATATCCTTCAATAGTATTTGCAAATAGATTATCTAATTCTAACCCTATGATGGAAATTGCTTTATCATCAATGTTTACTATAAAATACGGTTCTATAATAGTAATAGATGATATCAGTTACGCTAAGGCATTACCATTATTTGCATTAAGACAAAATATATACACTGACCCACAAAGACCAATGAGAGTTGAACCAAAGATTTACCCAATCAATAACCCAGATGAAAATTCTCCAGTATTAGTTACTGTTGACTTTGCATTAACTTACTTCATAGTTGCTGGAGACATAGAAAGATCAAAAGTTCCAGTATGGTTAGTAATACCAGATGCAGGTGGATATTCAGTTCTTACATCTTGGGCTGCTGGTAAATTTGGTGGAAATTCAATCTCTGCTTTCATTAAAGAAAGTAAAGTAGAAGAAGTAACTAATTGTAAAGACCTTATCATTCCAGGAAAAGTTGCAGTACTTAAAGGTGATATAGAAGACAATTTACCAGGATGGAGTGTAGTTATAGGACCAGAAGAATCTATGGAATTACCTAAGTTCTTAAAAGGATACCAAGAAAAAGCATGCCAAACAAACTAATAAAATATTAACTAACTATTAATATTAAATTTAAAGGGGGACATTATAAATGGAAAAATTTATGATTATAGGTGAAAGAATACACTGTATCTCACCTTCAATAAGAAAGGCATTAGCAGAAAGAGATCCAGCTCCAATATTAAAAAGAGCGAAAGAACAATTAGAAGCAGGAGCACATTATATAGATTTCAATATCGGACCTGCTGAAAGAGATGGCGAAGAAATAATGACATGGGGAATCAAATTACTTCAATCTGAGTTTAACAATGTTCCTATAGCACTAGATACAGCTAATAAAAAAGCTATTGAAGCTGGACTTAAAGTTTATGATAGAACTAATGCAAAACCAATAATAAACTCTGCTGATGCTGGTTCAAGATTTGATTTAATAGATATAGCAGCTGAATATGAATCAATGGTTATAGGCTTATGTGCAAAAGAAGGTATCCCAAGAGATAATGATGAGCGTATGGCTTACTGCCAAGAAATATTAGAAAAAGGCTTAATGTTAGGAATGGAACCAACTGATATACTATTCGACCCATTATGCTTAGTTATAAAAGGTATGCAAGAAAAACAAGTAGAAGTTTTAGAAGCTATAAAAATGATGACTGAAATGGGACTTTTAACTACAGGAGGATTATCTAACGTATCTAATGGATGTCCTAAACATGTTAGACCTGTTTTAGATAGTGCATTCTTAGCAATGGCAATGGCCAATGGATTTAGTTCAGCTATAATGAATCCATGTGACCCAGAATTAATGAAAACTGTAAAATCTTGTGACATAATCAATGGGGCATCTTTATATGCAGACTCTTTCTTAGAGTTAAATGAAGGTGGATTTGCTTTCTAGGGTTTTTAGGGTATAGTTAATAAAAAATAGGTATAAATATTAAAGGGGGAAATAGAATGAATCTATATAATATAATCTTTACAGGGTCAGAACAAGCTTTAGGTGCAGCTCAAGCTATGCTAGCTGAAGCTATAGAAAAAAATGGAAAAGAACATAAAGTTGCATTCCCTGACACAGCATATTCATTACCTTGTATATATGCTGCAACAGGACAAAAAATGAACACTTTAGGGGACTTAGAAGCTGCTTTAGAAGTAGTAAAATCTTTAATAAACAGAACTCATTTATTAGAACATGCTTTTAATGCTGGTTTGGCTACAGCTTTAGCTGCAGAAGTAATTGAAGCATTAAAATACTCAACTATGGATGCTCCATATAGTGAGCCATGTGCAGGTCATATAACTGACCCTATAATCAGATCACTTGGTGTACCACTAGTTACAGGAGATATACCTGGTGTTGCAGTTGTTCTTGGTGAATGTCCTGATGCTGAATCAGCAGCAAAAGTTATAAAAGATTACCAATCTAAAGGTTTATTAACTTTCTTAGTTGGTAAAGTTATAGACCAAGCGATAGAAGCTGGAGTAAAAATGGGTCTTGAACTAAGAGTTATACCTCTAGGATACGATGTAACTTCTGTTATCCACGTTGTATCTGTTGCAGTAAGAGCAGCATTAATATTCGGTGGATTAACTCCTGGTGATTTAAACGGATTATTAGAGTACACAGCTAATAGAGTTCCTGCATTTGTTAATGCATTTGGACCATTAAGTGAATTAGTTGTATCTGCAGGTGCTGGAGCAATAGCTTTAGGATTCCCAGTTGTAACTGACCAAACAGTTCTTGAAGTTCCAATGAACTTATTAACTCAAAAAGATTATGATAAGATAGTAGCTACTTCATTAGAAGCTAGAGGAATAAAAATAAAAGTTACTGAAATACCTATCCCAGTTTCATTTGCAGCAGCATTTGAAGGTGAGAGAATTAGAAAGAGTGATATGTTTGCTGAGTTTGGTGGAAATAGAACTGAAGCTTGGGAACTTGTTGTTAAGAAAGAAGCAGCAGAAGTTGAAGACCATAAGATAGAAATAATAGGACCAAATATAGATGAAGTTGAAGCAGATGGTGTATTGAGATTACCACTTGCTGTAATAGTTAAGATAGCTGGTAAAAACATGCAAGATGATTTCGAGCCAGTACTTGAAAGACGTTTCCACTACTTCTTAAACTATATAGAAGGTGTAATGCACGTTGGACAAAGAGATATGGCTTGGGTAAGAATCTCTAAAGATGCATTTGATAAAGGATTTAGACTTGAGCATATAGGAGAAGTTTTATATGCTAAGATGTTAGATGAATTTGAATCAGTAGTTGATAAGTGTGAAATAACTATAATTACAGATGCTGAAAAAGTTTCTGAATTAAAAGGTGAAGCAATAGCTAAGTACAATGCTAGAGATGAAAGATTAGCTTCACTAGTTGATGAAAGTGTTGATACTTTCTATTCTTGTAACTTATGTCAATCATTTGCACCAGCTCACGTTTGTGTTGTTACTCCTGAAAGACTTGGTCTTTGTGGAGCAGTTAGTTGGTTAGATGCTAAAGCTACTAAAGAACTAGACCCAACAGGTCCTTGTCAACCAATAGAAAAAGGCGAGTGCTTAGACGATAGAACAGGTGTATGGAATTCAGTAAATGAAACTGTAAACCAAATATCTCAAGGTGCAGTTGAAGCTGTTACATTATACTCTATATTAGAAGACCCTATGACTTCTTGTGGATGCTTCGAGTGTATCTGTGGTATAATGCCAGAAGCAAACGGATTTGTTGTAGTTAATAGAGAGTTCCCAAGTGTTACTCCAGTTGGTATGACTTTCGGAGAACTTGCTTCTATGACAGGTGGAGGAGTTCAAACTCCAGGATTCATGGGACATGGAAGACATTTCATATCTTCTAAAAAGTTTGCTTATGCAGAAGGTGGGCCAGAAAGAATAGTTTGGATGCCAAAAGAATTAAAAGATTATGTAGCTGATAAATTAAATGCTACAGTTAAAGAAATGACTGGAATAGAAAACTTCTGTGATATGGTTTGTGATGAAACTATAGCTGACGATTCTGAAGGCGTATTAGCTTTCTTAGAAGAAAAAGGTCATCCAGCATTAGCTATGGAAAGTGTAATGTAATTGATGGAAAATTTAAAATAGTGTGATATAATATTAATATGATTTAAATAATTTAATCAATAATATAATATTGGGGGTCTATCGAAATGAAATTATTACCAGAATTAAAATACTCTAAAGATCATGAGTGGGTGAAAGTAATTGATGGAGATGTTGTATATATAGGTATAACAGATTATGCTCAAGATCAATTAGGAGAAATATTATTTGTTGAAACACCAGAAGTAGAAGATACTGTAACTAAGGGAGTAGATTTTGGAGTAGTTGAATCTTCTAAAGTAGCTTCTGATTTAATATCTCCTGTTAATGGTGAGGTATTAGAAGTTAATGAAAAATTAGAAGATGAGCCAGAATGTATAAATGAAGACCCATACGAAAACTGGATATTAAAAGTAAAGCTAGCTGATGTTGCTGAACTTGATACGTTATTAAGTGATAAAGAATACGAGGCTGGATTAGAATAATTAAAGATTAGTATATTATTATAATTGGGGAAAGTATAGTAAAATTTGAGTGCACGCAAATTTAGCTATACTTTCCTTTTATAATATATAGAACAAATTGGGAGGGATAGTATGATAAAAGTAACTTTTACACCAAACAATAAAGAAGTTTATTGCAATGAAGGGGACGTATTATTAGAAGTTGCAAGAAATGCAGATGTATTTATAGATGCTCCTTGTAATGGAAATGTATCCTGTGGTAAATGTAAGGTAAAATTATTGAACGGGAAAGTTGACACAGAAAAAACAAGACATATAACGGATGACGAGTGGGAGCAAGGTTATATATTAGCTTGTTGTACAAAAGTAGTCTCAGATATAGAAATTGAAGTTCCTTCTAAACTATCATCTTCTATGCATGGTATGAAGATAGAAGGTAGTAATAAAAAAGAAGATAGAGAAATATTTGAAAGAGCTAAAAAGATAATTGAAGAGCATAATCTTCAATTTAAAACAAATATAAAAAAGAAATACATAGAAATGGAAGAGCCAAACTTAGATGATAATATAAGTGATGTAGATAGATTAGAGAGATACGTTAGAAATAATCTAGGATATAATGAAATAGATTTTAGACTAGATATACTTAGAAAGATGCCAACAGTATTTAGAAAGAGCGATTTTAAAGTTACAATAACATACGTCCAAAAACAAAAGAAGCTTACAATTATAAATATAGAAGAAGGCAACAAAGAAAATTCATTGTATGGAGTTGCAATAGATATTGGTACAACTTCAGTAGTTGTATGCCTAGTTGACTTATATTCAAAAGAAGTAGTAGACAAAGCATCTTCTGGAAATGCACAGATAAAATACGGAGCAGATGTTATAAATAGAATTATATATTCAACTAAGAAAAATGGATTAGAGACACTTAATAAAGCTATAGTTGAAGAAACTATAAATCCTCTATTGAAAACAATATACGAAAGAAATGGCATAAATAAAGAGGATGTAGTTACATTAGTAGCTGCTGGAAATACAACCATGACAAGTTTATTCTTAGGTGTGTATACAGACTTCTTAAGACAAGAGCCTTACATACCTCCATTTTTAAAATCTCCAAAACTTATGGGTGAAAATGTAGGTCTTTTTGTAAATGACAGTGCATATGTGTACTTAGCTCCATCTGTTGCAAGTTATGTAGGAGGAGATATAACAGCAGGTGTATTATCAGCAGGTATATGGTCAAGTGAAGAAAATGTTTTATTTATAGATTTAGGAACTAATGGAGAGATAGTATTTGGTAATCAAGATTATATGATGAGTTGTGCATGTTCAGCAGGACCTGCCTTTGAAGGTGGAGGTATAAGCTGTGGAATGAGAGCATCAGCAGGAGCAATAGAAAAAGTAACTATTGATAAAGAAACTTTAGAGCCAACTTTAAAGATTATTGATGAATGTGCTCCAGTTGGTATATGTGGTTCTGGTATAATTGATTTAATTTGCCAAATGATTACTAAAGGTGTAATAGATAGAAGAGGTAAGATATACAGAGATTTAGATAATAAGAGAGTTAGATTTAATGAGCATGAGATAGGAGAATATGTATTAGCATTTAAAGAAGAATTTGATTTAGAAAATGATATAGTAGTCAATGAAGTTGATATAGATAACTTCATCAGAGCTAAAGGAGCTATATATTCAGGTGCATATACTCTTGTAGATAGCTTAGGTATGGACTTTAGCATATTAGATAGAGTTTATATAGCAGGTGGTATAGGAAATAACTTAGACATAGAAAATTCAATAATTATAGGATTACTTCCTGATATTGAGAGAGAAAAATTCACTTATATTGGAAATAGTTCTCTTGTGGGTTCTTACTTAGCTCTTATAAGTAAAGATGCAAAAAATAAGCTTGAAGAAATAGGTAATCAGATGACTTATGTTGAACTTAGTGTATATCCAAGTTATATGGATGAATTTATATCTGCATGCTTCTTACCACATACAAATATAGAGCAGTTCCCAACAGCAAAAAGATTACTTGAAGAGTAAAACATAACTTAAAAGGAATAAATTATGAATAAAAATTTATCTGAAAAAATGAAAATGGCTTTTGATGTTAGACTAAATAATTTTGGGAATAAAATAGAATTTGCTTATCCTAATCAGACACTAGCACTTAGTACTACAAGTAATAAATGTAGTTTAAAGTGTGCTCATTGTAATGGTCACTACTTAAACAATATGGTGCCAATCGAGAATTATAAAGAAAAAGTACAGTCAAGAAATATAACTAGTTTTTTATTAAGTGGTGGTTGTAGCTATGAGGGAGATGTTCCAATAAATACACATATCAAGACTATTAAAGACTTAAAAAAACAAGGATATAGATTGAATGCTCATTTAGGGCTTATGGATAGAGATAGCATTATAGAGTTGTGTAAGTATTTAGATATAGTTTCTTTTGATTTAGTATTTGATAAAGAAACAATAAGAGAAGTTTATAAGATGGAAAAAAGTAAAGACGATTATATCGAAGTTTATAATACAATAAGAGAAAATACAGAAGTAGCACCACATATATGTATTGGTTTAAAGGGAGGACAAATAAAGGGTGAATATGAAATTATAGAATATCTACAAAAAAATCCTCCTAATAAACTTACATTTATAGTACTTATTCCAACAAAAGGAACTGAGTATGAGAATGTAGAACCACCTGAGCTAGAAGGTGTAGCAGATATCTTATGTGAAGCTAGAATTAATTTACCATATACTGAAATTAATCTAGGCTGTATGAGACCAAGAGGAACGTATAGAAAAGAGCTAGACCAGCTATCTATAATGTGTGGAATCAATAGAATAGTATTACCATCAAAGTCTGCTAAGAATAAGGCTATAGAAATGAATATGACAATAACTGAGTGTAAGGAGTGTTGCGTTTTATGATTAGACTATCATCTGGGACTGCAATAGAACTTGGAATATTAAACAAAAAAAGCGATATACCTCCTACTACAGCATATATAATGATTGGAGAAAAATGTATAAACAAATGTAGTTTTTGTTCTCAATCAATAGAAAGTAGTACTAGAAAAGATAAGTTATCGAGAGTAGTTTGGCCAGAGTTTTCTAAAGAAGAAATATTGGATGCTTTAAGAATTTATAAAGGGAAAAATATAAAGAGAATATGTATTCAATCAATGGCAAGTGAAGAAGCACATAAGTCTGTTTTAGATTTTATAAATTATATAAATGGTAAAATAGATATGCCGATTTCATTATCTGCAAAATTAGAGAGTGATGAAGAAATAAATAAGTTTTTTTCAGCAGGAGTAGATAAAATAGGAATAGCTATAGACGTAGCAAATAAAGAATTGTATGAAAAAATAAAAGGAAATAATTATGATGAAAAGTTAAAATTTATAACTGAGATGTCAAAATCATATCCTAATAAAATAAGTACTCATATAATAGTTGGTATGGGTGAGAGTCATGAGGATATATATAACTTATATAATTATTTAAAGGAAAATAATATAACGATTAGCTTATTTGCATTTACTCCAGTTAGAGGAACTAAAATGGAAAAAATAAGTCAGCCAAAGATTGAAAGTTATAGAAGGGCACAATTAATGTCTTATATGATAAATAAAGGCTACTCAAAAGAATGTTTTGAATTTAAAAATGGATATTTAGATAGTATAAAACTTGATAAGGATATTATAAAAGACATAAATAAAGGATATCCTTTTGAAATAAGAGGATGTAAGGATTGTAATAGACCATATTATAATGAAAGACCAGGAAGTACTATATACAACTATTCAAGACCTTTAAATCAAAGTGAGATAGATTTAGCTATAAGAGAAATAAATTTATAAATGATTTCTAGGATATATTTATACTAAAGATGGGGGCGTAATAATCATGAATCAGTGGAGAGTTATACATAATAAATCATATGATGGTGCAATGAATATGGCAATTGATGAAGCTATATTTACTGCATATAAGAAAGGACACAATAAGCCGACACTTAGATTTTATACATGGGAGCCAGCTTGTTTAAGTATAGGATATTTTCAGAAATTGGAAGATGAGATAGATTTGGATAAATGTAGATGCATGAATATAGATTATACTCGAAGAATTACAGGGGGAAGAGCTGTATTACATGATAATGAGCTAACTTATAGTATAATTATAGGAGAAGAGAATCCTTTGATTGACAAGAGTATTAATCTATCTTATAGATATATAAGTGAAGGTCTAGTTAAAGGATTAAATTTAAGTGGAGTAGAAACAGATAATTTAAATAGAGGTGAAAGAATAAGTAGGGAAAATCTATCAGCTGCATGTTTTAATGCACATGCATCATATGAAGTTACTATTAATAATAAGAAGGTTATTGGGAGTGCTCAAAGCAGAAAAGATGGAGTTTTATTGCAACATGGTTCAATAATATTGAATTTCGATGTAGAAAAATTATTTGAATTAATAAAAACTAAAACACCAGAATTTAAGGAAAGGGCTATGAAATTTACAGCTAAGAAGGCTAGTGGAATAGAAAATGAACTTGGCAAAAAAATAGACATAGATATTCTGCAAGAAAATATAGTAAAAGGATTAGCTGACCAATTTAATGTTGAGTTTGTAGAAGGCGATTTGACTGATTATGAGAAGCAATTAGCTAAAGAATTATATGAAAAATATAAGAATGAAGAGTACAATAAAAAGCGTTAACTTTAATTGACTTTATGTAAATTAAAGTGCTATACTTAAGGTATAATAATATACGAAAATTGAAATCATGAAGATTTCTTTGGTGTATTGAAATACCTAAGGGAATCTTTTTTTGATTTTTAATAAAAATCATATTAGGAGGAGATTTATATGTGTGAATCATCAGCTTTCATTTGTAAAAGTAATAATGAGTTAGAAAAGGTTATGGAAAATGTGGTTAATATAGACCCTTGTGATGGAAAGATTTATTTAACTGATTTACTAGGAGAGCAAAAGATAATAGATGGGATAATTAAAGAAATAAGATTGATGGACCATAAGATAATAATACAAGAAAATTAATTAATAGGGGAATTTCATATGATAATAGCAGTGATAGATGGAATGGGTGGAGGTATTGGAGCCCAGATAGTTTCTTCTTTGAGAGAAGAATTACCTACATATGTAGAAATTTATGCACTAGGGACTAATTCTATAGCAACTAGTTCTATGATGAAGGCTCATGCTAATAAAGGGGCTACAGGGGAAAATGCTATAGTAGTGTCAGCTAAAAAAGCAAATATAGTAGTTGCACCTATTTCTGTAATAATACCTAATTCTATGATGGGAGAAGTTACTTGTAATATAAGTGAAGCTATTTCAGACAGTGAGGCACTAAAGATACTGTTACCTATTATGCCAGAAAATATAGAATTAGTTGGATTAGAAGGTAAACCATTAGCACTACTTGTAAAAGATTCTGTAAATCTTATAAAAAAAGAATTTAATATAAAATAACAGGGGGAATAACTAATGATTTTTGATAGAGAGATTGTAAGATATCATCATGGTAATCATGACCATGACCACTGCCACGAACATACTCATGGAGATATGTGTCATGAACATCCGCATGACCATGCTCATGACCATGACCACGAACATAGCCATGAGGAATCATCAGAGTCTAAAGATGAAAAAACTTTAAAAATACTTTTAGTACACTGGATAAATCACAATGAAACTCATGAAGAAGGATTTAGAGAGTGGGTTGAAAAAGCTAGAGCTATTGGAAAAGAAGAGACAGCAAAGAGTATCGAAAAAGCTATAGAGTGTATGGAAGAGGCTAATAAGATGTTATTAGAGGCTAAAAAACATATGTAATATAATTAATCGCTTATATGTTTGATATAAGCGATTTTTATGTTTTTGATATTTAATTATTGAAATTTCTAGGAGGTATGTAATATACTTTAATGAGTAAATTTTATTATAAAATTGGGTTATGTGATACTTAGTATTGACATATTGGAGTATTACTATTAAAAGATAGTACTAATGTTAAGATAGCATTAAGACTGTTTAAAATTACTTTAATATTAGATATAATAAAGTTTAGTATGGTTAAAAGATTTTATTTTAGAGTTTAAAGAATTTTTATGTTTATATTAAATTTTTTATTTAAAGAAGGGGATGAACTATTTATGAAAGACGGTCATATACATTCACCTTATTGTCCTCATGGAAGTAAGGATGATTTTGAAAAATACATACAAAGAGCAATTGATGTTGGCATAACAGAAATGACATTTACAGAGCATTTTCCATATGCAGATGGATTTAAAGACCCTGCTCCTGAAAATGATAGTTGTATGAGTATTGAAGACTTACCAAAGTATCTCAAT
This sequence comes from Clostridioides sp. LIBA-7602, assembly GCF_056688945.1. Classification (NCBI taxonomy): domain Bacteria; kingdom Bacillati; phylum Bacillota; class Clostridia; order Peptostreptococcales; family Peptostreptococcaceae; genus Clostridioides; species Clostridioides sp. LIBA-7602. The sequence goes on from NZ_CP196991.1 coordinate 848,243, forward strand.
GATGTTAAGAGACTGAAGGAAAAATATAAGGGTAAAATTAAGATAAATGTGGGGTCAGAAGTAGACTTTATAGAAGGTTATGAAGAGGGAATAAAGCAAAACTTAGATAAATATGGAGATGAATTAGAAGATTCTCTTTTGTCAGTACATATAATTAAGATTGACGATACTTATTATTGTGTAGATTACAGTGTGGAAGAGTTTCAAAATTTAATTGATAAGCTAGGTAGTATTGAAGCTGTTTATAATAAGTATTATGAAACCTTGATAAAAGCTGTAAATTCAGACTTAGGAATACATAAGCCAAGAAGAATAGGTCATTTAAATTTAGTTAGAAAGTTCAATCAGGCATTTCCATATGATTATAAAGGAAATAAAATTCTTGAAGAGTTAATAAAGTTAGTTAAAGAAAAAGGTTATGAACTTGACTACAATGTATCTGGTAATAGAAAAGAGTATTGTAAAGAACCATATATAGATGGATACTTATTAAAGTTAGTAAAAAAATATGACATTCCACTAGTTTTAGGCTCAGATTCTCATTGTGCAGAGGAAATAAATAACTATAATATTTTTTAGATATGTTCACATAAAAGACTGTAGATAAGTTTGTATAAAATAAATTTATCTACAGTCTTTTGTAAATTTGGCTAATTTAAAACAATAATAGAATTTAAAACTAATATATTTTATTTGTATGCTCTTGTATTAATTTAAAACTTAGAAAGCTTATTTTGTGCTTAAAGTGATTACTTCATAAGTTTATCATTTTCCATTATTATCGGGTCAAGTAATTCTCCTCCACCTTCTGTCATTTTCAATCTATTAAACATATAATTTTTCACATCTTTTTTACTTTTAAATTTGGTAATTTGATAAGGCGATGTAACTCCATACTTTTCTATAAATAAAATATCCTTGTCAGTCTTAATACATATACCTGTATGACCTATAAATACATTTTTAGTTTCTGGATAACGAAGAAAACCACTTATAATGGACATATTTTTATTATCTTTAAAAGATATCTTTCTCTTTTTCCATTCCTTTTTTATTTGTTCTGCATTTTTATTTATATCATTTGTATCTTTAGCCGGTATTGCAGAAAAAAAGTTGATAAATTTCTCTACATCTTTGGGGCTAAATTTAGCATCTTTATTGTTTGATATAGTATCTAAATCTATACTTAAATCAATGGAATCTCCAGTAAATTTCTTGTTTGAATTTATAAAATCTTTAAAAAGTCTAAAGGCTGTTATTCTACAATTTACATCCATATAATCAGGAAATTTTTTCATCCAATTATCTTGTAATTTTTCTATGTCATATGGAACTTGTTTTGCATTAGTTGAAGAATATCCAGATTTAGATAAACTTATATTATTTTGCAGTATTTTAACTTGCTGTTTGTTATAACTATTAATTGCTTTAATAAATGCATCTACATCTTTTTTATCAACCTTATTTTTTTCTAAAACTTTTTTTACATCATTTTGAATTTTTTTATCTATCATATTAGAGTATATTAATTTATTATTTTTAACAGCTGAATATGCAAAGATAGTAAGTATACTTGATAACACTAAAGCAATGGATAATATTACTATTGATAATTTTTTTTTCACTTATATCTCTCCTTTTTAAATTTATTGTGTCGACATATTTATAGTATATAGTACATTTAATTTTATCTTCAATATGTTTTTAATTACAAAACTGTTGTAAAAAATATAACTTTATTTAAAACTTTTTTTTAATATTTAAATATATATACGAATATGGGGTATATATTTTTTTAATATTAAGAAAAATACTCTTGATATTTTGAGATACTTTGTATAGTAAAAATAAATAGATTATTGCTAGAATAGGGAGAGATTTTTAATTTGATTATTATAAGACTTTAAGTAAATAAGTAGGATTGAAGTATCTAAAAACTTTTATTTTATCAAAAAATTATTTGCTTAGTTTGATTTTAAAGCTATTAATAAGTATAAAAATATTATTATTTAAATTCAACTATTCCTCAAAAAAGCGATTTTTAAGGAATAGTTGAAATGAAAAGTTTGGTTACATAACAGTAATTTTAGTTACAAGAATGAAACTGTAAAACTTAGGATTTTATTTATATAATTGCATTGAGAATATTTAATTTAGGAGGTAAGATATGAAAGTAAAAAAATTTAAAACTGGTGTAGTCTCAGCATTAACAATTATGATGATAGGAGTATCATTGACAAATGTATCAGCTATGGAATTAAATGAGAGCAAGGAATTTGAAACTAAATACAATGAGATAAAAAGAGATTTTCAAGAGGAGTATGGAAACGAAGACAAATTCAATATAACATTAGATGATGAATTTACAAAAGAAGAAGTGAATGGAGCAAAGGGGATTATAAAGACAACTAATAAGGTGAATAATGAAGTTGTAATCTTAAATTATTTCGATGAGATGAAATCTGGAATTGAATTTGAATTGAAGCCAAAAGAAGAAAAAAATGCAATTTTAAGAGAAGAATTCCAACAAGGATATGGGAATGAAGATAAATTTAAAGTTGTGTTAGATGATGAATTTACAAAAGAAGAAGTAAATGGAGCTAAAGGGATTATAAAGACAACAGATAAAGAAACAGGCGAAGTTGTTGTATATAATTACTTTGATGAGCTTGAAAAATAATACTAAATGTAAACACGATTGTATTAAAATATAAAATAATTAAATGTAAAAAGTTGTATCAAAAATATAGGATGACTAAATCTAAAACAATTGTATTAAAAACATAAGATAACTAAATCTAAAAATGATTGTATTAAAATGTAAGATAATTAAATGTAAACACGATTGTATTAAAAATATAAAATAATTAAATATAAAAAATTGCATCAATATAAAATTTAATATGAGGGTGAACTTTATATATTTAGAGTTCACCCTTATAGAAAATATAAAATCTAATTTATTAAATGAATATTTTAAAAAGTCAGTCTATTTAATTTATACTAATATTCTACAGAATTTAATCAATAAAGATTAAAGAGTATTAGAAAGAAAGGGTATTAAATGTTTACTCCATGCTGAAATAAATTTTTCTATTATGATAAAACAGGATTTTGCAATAATTCTAAACAGTAATATAAGTCAATTTTATAAATATTTACATAGCTTTTTTAATTTCTAGTTTTGATTTTAAGACATCTAAAAATTTGTAACAATCTTCTGGATATATTTCTCCCATGTTTGCAACTTGGAAGATATTAGCATCTAAGAATTTGCCCTTTCCAGGATATACTACATAACCATTTTCCCTTTCTAAATCCGATATAAACTCATTTATATCTATTTCTTTAGGCAAAAACACAGAGGTAACCGTATTAGACATATACTTATCTGGAAGTAAAAATGTTAGACCTAGTTCTTCCATTCCATTTCTTAAAATAGCAGAACATTCTCTATATCTTTCTATTTTATTGTCATCTTCTAAAAACTCAGTTAAAGCTTCATTAAGAGCAAATATTAAAGTGACATTAGGTGTATTTGGTGTTTGAGAGGACGATTTTGCAAGTTTGTAGTGTTTATAAAGACTAAGGTACACATTTTTACATTGATTTTCTTTAATATTTTGTAAAATGTTTTCTTTAGCACAAAGATATGCAGAGCCTGGGAATGCACCAAGAGCTTTACCACCAACACCAGTTATTATATCTATATCAAACTCATCCACATCAATATATTCTCCAGCAGAGGCACTTATTGCATCTACAAAGAATATTTTATTATACTTTTTAGCAAGTTTTCCTAGTTCAGGTATTGGATTTATCATTCCTGAGCTAGTTTCATGAAATACCATAGCAATTACTTTTATATCAGGATTTTCAATTATATATTTTTCTAAAATGTCTAAGTCTGGATATTCTGCCCATTCAAAATTGGGCTTGTATGTTTTTACGTTATAAGCAGATAATATTTCTTCTAGCCTTTCTCCAAAAACACCATTACTAACTAATAAAGCAGCATCTTCTTTATCGAATATAGAAGACAGTACACATTCATTTACAGATGTTCCAGAACCAGATACAACTAATGAGTAATAATCAGAAGTTGCATTATATAGTTTATTGATTTTCTGTTGAGTATCCTTGAATAAATCCATAAACTCATCTCCTCTATGGCATATATCATAGTGAAGAAGTGCGTTTCTAACCCTATCTGTAACCATTACTGGTCCAGGACTAAATAGATATGTTTTTTTCATTGTAAATCCTCCTTAAAGTTTAATTTAAAATTTGTGATGACTGTTTATGTGTAAATATTATGATATTATGTGTTATTTTAACTAGATTATAGAATAAAATAGTAAATATTGCAATAATATTTTAATTAAAATACTTTTAAAATCATTTAAATTAAAAAATACAAAAAATATCGTAATAAATATTGTATAAATCCACAGAATGATATAAAATATAAATAACTTGAATAGATTTTATATTCAAAAAATAAAGAAGAATTAATTAATTCTGAAAATAAAGGGGGACGTTTAAAGTGAAATATGTATTAGCAATTGACCAAGGAACAACAGGAACAAGAGCAGTATTAATAAATGAAAAATCAGAGTTTGTTTTTAGTGATTATATGGAACATACTCAAATATATCCGCAATCTGGATACGTCGAACATGACCCTATAGAAATTTGGAATAATACAAAAACTGTAAGTAATAATGTATTACAACAAGCTTTTGAAAGTGGAATTAATGAAAGTGATATAAAAGGAATTGGTATAGATAATCAAGGTGAAACAGTAATGCTATGGGATAAAAATACAGGGATGCCACTTTACAATGCTATTGTATGGCAGTGCAGGAGAACTTACGATTATGTGGAAAATTTAAAGAGGGTGCCAGGTCTAGAAAATAAAATAATAGATAAGACTGGATTAATTATAGACCCGTATTTCTCAGGTACAAAAATTAAATGGGTAATAGATAATGTAAAAGGTGTAAAGGAAAAAATAAAAAATGGAGAAGTGCTTGCAGGAACATTAGATAGTTGGTTAATTTGGAAAATGACAGGAGGAAAATCCTTTTTAACAGATGTATCCACAGCAGCAAGAACGATGCTTTTTAATATAAGAGATATGGATTGGGATAGAGAGTTACTTGATATTATAGGAATACCTAGAAGTATTTTAGCAGATATAATGCCTACTAGTGGTGATTTTGGAACTACAGATAAAGAGGCATTTTGTGGTGTTTCTATAAAAATCACTGCCTCAATGGTTGACCAACCAGCAGCCTTGTTTGGTAATGGATGTTTTGAACCAGGGATGGTCAAAAATACTTATGGTACAGGTTGTTTCTTATATATGAACATAGGTGAGGAGCTAAATATAGCAGGTAATGGTATATTGACAACTGTTGCTTGGAAGATAGGAGATAAAGTTACTTATGCTTATGATGGAGGTGTGTATATAGCAGGTGCTGCAATACAATGGCTTAGAGATGGAATTGGAGTTATAAAAAATTATTCGGAAACTGATGATATGGCAAACTCCATATCAAGTACTGGTGGTGTGTATTTTGTACCAGCATTTGCAGGGATAGCAGCACCTTATTGGGACCAATATGCTAGAGGTACAATGGTTGGGATAACCGGAAGTACTAAAAAAGAGCATATAGTAAGGGCAACTCTTGAATCTGTTGCACTTCAAGTTAAAGATGTTGTTGATTCTATGAATTTAGCTTCAGGTAAAGATATAAAAATGTTGAGAGTGGATGGTGGAATTACTAAAAATAACTTTACAATGCAGTTTCAAGCTGACATATTAGATATACCAATTGAAATTGCAGAAAATCCTGAAACAACAGTGCTTGGGGTAGGGTATATGGCAGGTCTTTCTTGTGGTGTTTGGAATAGTATTGATGAAATTAGAAGTGAATTTACAGTAAGTAAAAAATATATCCCAAATATGACTAATCAAAAAAGAGAAGAGATACTAATTGGATGGAATCAAGCAGTAAAAAGAGCTATGAATTGGGAAAACGATACCAAAAAAATGTGTGCTAATTAAAGTACAATAGAGAATTTTACATATACAGGAGGAAATAAATATGCCCTTTGATAAAATTATATTATACATAATGGCTGTGGGTGTGCTTTTAGGAGCATTAGATAGGATAATTGGGAATAAGTTTGGGCTTGGAGAGCAGTTTGAAGAAGGATTTAATTCAATGGGGCCATTAGCATTAGGAATGGTTGGTATAGTTTGTTTAGCTCCAGTCATTTCAGATGTGTTAGGACCTGTGATAATACCAATCTTCAACCTTTGTGGAGCAGACCCATCTATGTTTGCTACTATTTTAGCCAATGATATGGGAGGGTATCCATTAGCCATGGAACTTGCACATAATAAAGAGGCAGGAATGCTTGCAGGATTAGTTGTGTCGTCCATGCTTGGGTGTACATTGGTATTTTCAATACCAGTAGGATTAGGGCTTATAGAATATGAAGATAGACCATTTTTTGCAAAAGGCTTACTGATAGGATTGATAACTATACCTTTTGGAGGTATTGTAGGAGGCTTAATAGCAGGATTTAACTTATCAATGGTAATTATAAATATGATACCAGTGATAATATTGGCAGTAATATTAGCAGTAGGATTAAAATTGAATTCTACACTTATGATAAATGGGTCATTAATTTTTGGGAAATTTATATCCATATTAATAACAATAGGATTGGGAGCCGCTGCATTTCAAGAAATAACAGGAATAGTGCTTATAAAAGGAATGACACCAATAAGAGAAGGAATTCAAGTAATTGGAAGTATTGCAATAGTATTATTAGGTACTTTTCCAATATTGCATTTGCTAGTTAAAGTTCTTAATAAACCACTTACAATGGTGGGAGGTAAATTAGGTATGGATGCGACCAGTGCAGCAGGGTTAGTATTTACTTTAGCTAATAGTATTCCAGTATATAAAATGATGAAGGATATGAGACCAAAGGGAAAAGTAGTAAATACTGCATGGTTGGTTTGTGCTACAGCAGCTCTAGGAGACCATTTAGGATTTACAGCAGGAGTAGTGCCAGAGATGATTACGCCTGTTGTAATTGGAAAGTTGGTTGGTGGAGTATTGGCAATTGCACTTGCTATGGTCATGACAAAAGACTTAACTTTAGAAGAAGAACAAAGTGTTAGAGTTAAGAAAGATGTTGTATGAAATGAGTAGTACTTAAACAGAATTTAAGTTACTTTAAATTAAAAAATCAAATGACTAAGAATATAATTAAATAGTTCAAAATAATAAAGTAGCATAAAACATTGAAGTAATTGAGAGTATTAAACTAATCTCAAAATAGTAACATAATAAAAAATATAAAGTATTATTTAGATATAAATGGAGCTAAATAAATAATTATTTGGCTCCTTAAGTTTAATTTATTATGCCAAGGAATTAAAAACCAATCATATGAACTAATTATCTGCTATGACTAAAGGTATTCCTCTCTGAGAAAATTCTATTATTATATCATGGTCTATATTAGAGGATGTAATAATAGTATCTATATGTTCTATAGGAGCCACTGATGCAAATGAATTTATACCAAACTTAGGAGGTTCAACAACCACTATAGATTTTCTAGACCTTTCAATCATTTTTTTTCGAACAAGTGCTTCTTCCAAATGATAGTCAGAAATACCATTTTCAAGAGTGATACCTCCAGCACCTAAAATAGCCTTATCAACATTAAATTGTTCAATAGCTGATAGTGTGAGTGGGCCAGAAAAAGAACCTTCAGTTTCTCTAAGATAACCACCAAGTACATATACTTTTATATTAGTATTCATAAGTTCATTTGCCACTAAAATTGAGTTGGTTATTACAGTTAAATTTTTTTTGTCTTTTAAATTTTTTGAAACTTCAAGAACAGTAGTTCCAGTATCCATAAAAATAGTATCATTTGTATTTATAAACTCACTGCATTTGATTGCAATTTGTTTTTTATCATTTGAGTTTATTTTTTTTCTTTTAACATAGTTGAGTTCTACACTACTTGCTATAACTGGTATAGCACCACCATAGACTCTTTTTAAAAGTCCAATACTCTCCATATGGGCTAAATCTCTTCGTGCTGTCTCTATTGATATGTCAAACATTTGAACTATGTCATTTATTTTAATTATATTATCTGATTCGAGAATACTTAAAATTTTCTCGTATCTTTCCTGTGGTAACATAGAATATCCTCCTTGGATTAATATTATTTTAGCTTTGAGCATAACTTATGATTAAGTCAGGATTTATGTATATTTGTTAATGTATGTATATTTATCAAATAATATTATAAGTATTATGCAAGATAATTTTACCATATTTGAAACTTACATTTAAGCAAAAAAGTAAAAATAGATATTTAATAATTCAAAATAACTTAAATTTTATAAAATAATTGACTAAAATATAATTTTATTATATAATTTACTAGTAAAGACAATCTGGAGAAGTACTCAAGTGGCTCAAGAGGATCCCCTGCTAAGGGATTAGGCTGGGTAACCGGTGCGAGGGTTCGAATCCCTCCTTCTCCGCCAATTATTAAAGGCTATTCTTGTTAAAGGTAGTCTTTTTGTAGTGTCTTTAATAAAAGTAATTTACTAAGCAGAACTAAAGAAAGGAGGGAATAGATGACAACTTTAATTTTTTTCATAGTGGGAATAGCATCTTTAGTGGTTGCTTTCGTTATTGATGGAGGACATATTGGAGCACTATTTGTGTTTTCATCAGCACTTGTTGTCTTTGGTGGGACTATAGGAGCTGTTGGAGCTTCAACGCCATTTCCCGTGTTTAAAAAATCTATAAAGATAATGTTGTTAGCTTTTAAAAATAAAAAACCTAACAACATAGAAAATATAATCTATTTTAAAGAAATTGCAATAAAAGCTAGAAAAGAGGGGCTTCTAAGCATTGATAAGGAAATAAATGACAATAATGATTTAGACCCTTTTATTAAAAAAGGGCTTGAACTTATGGTAGATGGAGTTGATGCAGCTACTATAAGAAATATCTTGGAATCACAGATACAGATAACATCAAAACGACATAAAGAGGGTATATCAATATTTGATTCAGCAGGGGGATTTGCACCTACACTGGGGATAATAGGTACCGTTATGGGATTAGTACATATTTTAGGTAATCTTTCGAGTAATCCAGATGCACTGGGTCCTCAAATATCCGTTGCATTTTTAGCTACATTATATGGTGTTGGTTCTGCCAATTTAATATGGATACCAGTAGCATCAAAACTTAAAGCTATAAACCAACAAGAAATAAATGAAAGACTTTTGGTGATAGAAGCAATATTATCTATACTTGAGGGGGATAATTCTAATTTAATGACAGAAAAATTAAAAATATTTTTAAATTCAAAAGAATTAATCGAACTTGAAGGAACAGATAGTAGAGCTGAATAATATAAAAGGATGGAATATTTATGTTACATGATGAAGATGAAAAAGAAGAAAACAATGAGCGATGGCTTTTAACTTATTCAGACCTCATAACACTACTTATGATTTTCTTTGTCATAATGTATTCTATGAGTAATGTTGATGCAGAGAAATATAAACAATTATCTGAATCTCTAAATTCTGCATTTGGTGATTCTTCTGGGGTTATTGAAGGTGGTAAGAGCCAAATGGAGCCAGTAGTTGAACCAGGAAGTAATAATTTAGATAGTTTACAAAATGCTGAGTTCAAAAAAGTTGGTGAGGAAATTCAGAAGTATTTAAATGAAAATGGTATGGCGAATTCAGTATCATTAAAAGCTCAGGATAGAGGATTAGTAATAAGTCTTAAAGATACCATACTATTTGATACTGGAAAAGCAGTTGTAAAGAATAATTCTAGAGATAAAATTATTCAAATAGGTAAGATGTTAAATGAAATGAATAGTTACATAAGGGTAGAAGGTCATACAGACAACATGTTTATAAAAAATTCTGAGTTTAAGTCAAATTGGGATTTATCAGTTATGAGAGCAACCAATGTTGTTCAACTTCTTATTGACAATGCAGGTATAGCACCAGATAAATTATCTGCTGTAGGATATGGCGAATTTAGACCAATAGCAGAAAATTCATCTCAAGATGGTATGTCAAAAAATAGACGAGTTGATATAGTCTTAGTTGATAGTAAATATGATAATGTAGAAAATGTTGGTGAAAATAAATAGTTAAACAAACTATCTCAAGGCAGAATTATTTCTAAAAAGAGATAGTTTTTTTATGTAAAAATTAAAAATAGATGAACAGTAAGTTACCTTTTTGGAAGAATATATGGTATCTTAAATATATAATGTTTAAACGATAAAAAACTCAATTTTAAAATTTTTATAGAGGGTGAGGAAACAAATGAGTAATAAGAATAAAAACACGAAGTATAAAGATAAAACAAGAGAAAGGTATAATAAAAAAGTTGATACTTTAAATAAAGAGAAGCTAAAGGAAACTAACAAAAAATCTAAAAATGTAGATAAGGTTGATGATATTATTAATAAATCTAGTATTGTATTATGTATTCTTTTAGTAATATTTTCTTTACTTTATTTGTTTAAGTTAGTTCAACTTAATGTAATAATGACGCTTTTAGTGATTACAGTGGCTATTCAACAAGGTTTGGTATCGTTTGGAGCATTTAGAAATAAAAATTATGCAAAAGCCCTATTTTCAGTATTTGTAATTATATGCTTCTTAATTGCTTTTAAATATGTTGTTAATCCTGTTTAAATATATCAATAAACGTTCTATAATTAATATAAATAGTGAAGTTGTAGTTTTAATGCTATTATAATTTTATAAATTTGAAGGAGTAGATTTTATGAATAGGTGTAAGTTTGCAAAATTAATTATCACATCAATGATTGTTTTATTACTTACAGGGTGTAGTTTGAAAAAGGAAGATAATTATAAGCTGGACCCAGAGAATCCAACATCAATAGAAATTTGGCATTATTATAATGGACAGCAAAAAATAGCTTTTGACAAGCTTGTTAAGGAATTCAATGACACTGTAGGTGCTGAAAAAGGAATTATTGTTGAAGCGTTTAGTCAAGGTAATGTTGTTGATTTATCAGAAAAGGTTTTAGATTCTGCAAATAAAAAGGTTGGTTCTGAAGATGTACCAAATATATTTGCGGCATATTCAGATACTGCTTATGAAATGGATAAATTAGGATTACTAGTGGATATGGACAAGTATATAAGCAAAGATGAACTAAATGAGTATATAGATGAATATGTAGAAGAGGGCAGAATAAATTCTAATGAGGAGTTTAAACTTTTTCCAATTGCAAAATCTACTGAGATTTTGATGATAAATAAGACTGATTGGGATAAATTTGCCAAAGCTACAAATTCAAATATCAATGATATACAAACAATAGAGGGATTAACAGAAATATCAAAAAAATATTATGAATGGACAGATAGTTTAACAAAAGAGCCTAATGATGGTAAAGCGTTTTTTGGAAGAGATGCTTTAGCAAATTATATTATTATAGGAAGTAAGCAATTAGGAGTAGAACTTTTTTCTGTTAAAGATGGAAAAGTTACATTAAATATTGATGAAAAAGTTATGAGAAAATTATGGGATAATTTTTATGTACCATATATAAATGGATATTTTGCATCTTATGGTAAATTTCGTTCTGATGATGCAAAAACAGGAGATATATTAGCTCTTGTGGGTTCTAGTTCAGGAGCAGCATACTTCCCAGATAGAGTAGTGTCAAATGACAACGAGAGTTATAAGATTGAAACATCTGTTTTTGAAGCTCCTCGTTTTAAAGGAAAAGAAAAGTATGCTGTACAACAAGGTGCAGGAATGGCTGTAACAAAATCCACTAAAGAAGAAGAATATGCATCAGTAGAATTTTTAAAATGGTTTACAGATAAAGAACCTAATATAAAATTTTCTATTGCTTCTGGATACTTGCCAGTAAAGAAAAAAACAAATGATTTAGATGTTATAAAAGAAGTTATGAAGAAAGACGATTTAAATGTATTAAATAAAGTTGAAGAATCAATAGTTTCATCTATTGCACAAATTAAAAGCTGTAATTTATATACTAATAAAGCATTCGATGGTGGAACTAAAGCTAGACAAATTCTTGAATATTCGATGCTTGATAAGGCTAAAGAAGATTTAAATAAAATAAATGAATTAATAAAAAATGGAACTTCTAAAAAGGATGCAGTAGCACAATTTAATAATGACAAGAATTTTGAAACTTGGTTTAATGATTTTAAGACTGAGCTTGAAAATGCTACAAAAGAGTAGATGAATTGGCGGTTAGTGTGTCAACATGCACAAAGGTATAGGTGGAATTAAGTATGGAAAACAATCTAAGAAAAAATAATTCAATAATGAAAAAGATGATATTTCCCCTAATTATTGTTATGCTAATTCAAACAAGTTTATTTTGTGCCACAATTTTATGGGGAGGAACTATTAAGAAGTTAAATGACAATTCATTTGATATTTTAAATGAAAGAGTAATTAATCGCAAAAATTATATACAAAATGAGATGTTGCAAAGATGGTCAAAGACAAGTGAAACGGAAGCCGCAATTAATTCATCTGTAAAAAAGGTTTTAGATGAAAATAATGTTTCAATCAAAGATGTAGGTGAGAATGAAGAAATTAACAAGGAGATTATAAAAAATATATCTAGTAATTTGATATATCTTTTAAGAAAAAATTCTGTTACAGGCTCTTTTGTAATATTAAGTAATAAAAACATTGAAGATGATTCCATGAGTAAAGGTGAAATAAGCAAGACGGGACTGTATATAAGAGATTTAGACCCTAAATTTAGTCCAAATGATAATTCTGATTTGTTAATTGAGAGAGGTTCATCAGATATAGCAAGAGACTTTGGAATATCTATGGATAGTTATTGGGCTCCAAAATTTTCATTTAAAAGTGAAAACAAGCGAAAAGGAGATAATTTTTTTTACAAACCATTTAGAGCGGCAATTGATAATCCAAATGTATCAAGTTCTAATTTAGGATATTGGGGAAGTAAGTTTCTATTAACAAATGCAGGCGATAAGGTTATGACATATTCAGTTCCTCTTATTTATGAGGATGGAACTGTATATGGAGTACTTGGAATAGATTTAAGTATAAACTATTTAAGTGAATTACTACCATATGCAGAGATAAATGGAAACAAAAAAGGTAATTATATTTTAGGTGTGGACAGAAATGATGATATGGCATTTGAAAATGTAGTTTCAAATGGATATTCACTAAAAGAAAAATTTTGGGATGGTTTACATTCTAATTTAGAACAGAAAGAATCTTATAAGAATGTATATAAGATTAAAAATGAAGATAATGATTATAGTAGTGGGAATATTTATGCTAGTGTGCAATATCTAGATTTATATAATTCCAATACTCCATTTGAAAATGAACGTTGGGCTCTTTTGGGGATTATTGAAGAAAAAAGCCTTTTATCTTTTTCAAAAAGAGTGGAGCGTTTGGTTATAGTATCTATAGCAATTTCTTTAGTAATAGGACTTATAGGTATTTATATAGCATCAAGACTGTTTACAAAACCAATTGTTCTTCTAGCCAAAAAGGTTAGAAATAGTAATCCATCAAAACCAGTAAATCTTGATAAAATAAATATATCTGAAATAGATGAATTATCTTCAGCTATAGAGCTACTTAGTGCAAATGTTGCAGATTCTTCTTCAAAATTATCACAGATTATAGAGATGGTAGATATGCCTATTGGAGCTTTCGAATTGTACAAAAATACAGATAATGTTTTTTGTACAAAAGGATTTTTTAATGTATTTATTACAGAAAAGGGATTCCGAGAATATGGTTATATGCAAAAAGATAAGTTCCTTAAAAAAATGAAAAAGCTAGATAAATATTTACAAAAAGGTTATGAAACAGAAAATACATATATATATAAATTTGAATCTGAAGATAAGAGGTCTAAGTGGGTAAGATTAAACCTTGTTGAAGATGAGATAAAGGTTCTCGGTGTTGTTGTTGATGTCACAAAAGAGTTCGTTGAGAAAAGAAAAATAGAGTACGAAAGAGATTTTGATATTTTAACTAATCTTTTAAATAGGAGAGCATTTTACTCACAGATACAAGAGAAATTCAAAAACAAAGATGAACTTAAGGTAGCAGCATTTGTTATGTGGGATTTAGATAATTTAAAATATATCAATGATACATATGGACATGATACTGGAGATGAATACATTAGATGTGCAGCAGGAATACTTAAAAAGTTTATATCATGGAATGGTATAGTTTCTAGGCTTTCAGGTGATGAGTTTTATGTATTTATATATGGATATGAAAGTAAAGAGAGTATAAGAGCTATTATTAATTCTGTTAAGATACAGATGAGTAATACATTACTAAAACTTCATGATGGAACAGAATTTAAAATAAGAGCATCAGCAGGAATTTCTTGGTATCCTTACGATTCAAGTAACTATGATGAATTAATGAGATATGCAGATTTTGCTATGTATCAAATTAAAAACACAATCAAGGGTGAAGTCAGTGAGTTTGATATCAATATATATAATAAGGATTCATTCTTATTGAGTAACAGAGAAGAGTTAAATAAATTGATTGATGGTCAACTTGTTGAGTATGCATTTCAAGCTATTGTAGACTGTGAAGGAAAAGTTTTTGCATATGAGGCACTCATGAGACCTAAAATAAAAACTTTCAGTTCTCCAGTGGATGTTATTAGATTGGCTCGTTCACAATCTAAATTGTATCAAATTGAGCGTATTACTTGGTTTAAAGCACTTAAATCATTTAAAAAATACAGAGAGAAGTTTGGAGATTGTAAATTGTTTTTAAATTCTATTCCAAATAATAACCTATCAAAAGTGGATTTTGAAGAAATTGAGGATTTATATGGTAATTATTTGAATAGAGTTGTATTAGAAATAACAGAAAATGATAAAATTAATGAAGATTTTATTGAGAAAAAGAAATCTTATATAAACCATTGGAATATAGAGATTGCTTTGGATGACTTTGGAACAGGCTACAATGGAGATGCTGTACTATTATATATAATGCCAAATTACGTAAAGATTGATATGTCTATTGTAAGAGGGATTGATAAAGATGAAGACAGACAGAAAATATTAAAAAATCTTATTTCATACTCTAATGAAAGAAATATTAAAGTAATAGCAGAAGGTGTAGAAACTAAAAGTGAGATGGAAACATTAATTAATCTTGGAATAGATTATATGCAGGGATATTATATTAGTAAACCATCATTTATCCCTGAAGATATAAGTGATAAAATTAAAAAAGAGCTCAAGATGTGTCATGAAAATAGGAATGATGTGATTTAATAGAGGAAAAATTACATGTATTTTTATGAACTTTTGGTTTATAATTAAAAAGAAAATAATATAATTATAAATTAGGGTGGTGGAGCTAATAATCACAACAAATATAGATATAAGAAAGTTAAATGAAAATCAATTAGAAGCAGTTGAACATATAGATGGGCCTTGCATGATACTTGCAGGGCCTGGTTCAGGTAAGACTAGAGTAATTACATATAGAATAGCCAATATGGTAGTAAATAAAAATATAGCACCAACGAGAATCTTAGCAATAAGTTTTACCAAAGCATCTTCAATAGAAATGAAAAATAGAGCTTTAAGTTTAAGTGATGATATAAGGCTTAACAAAGTAACCTATGGAACTTTTCACTCTGTATTTTTTAAAATTCTAAGGTATTTTGAAAGGTATAATCTAGATAGTATATTTGATGAAAAATCAAAGCGAATAACAATCAAGGCAATACTAAAAAGCTTAAATATAGAGAATGCTGATGATGATGAGAATATAGGACAAGTTATAAATGAAATTTCTTATGTAAAAAATGAACTTATGGATAAGAATGAATTTAGTTCAGAGGTACTGACAAAAGATGAGTTTTTGAAGGTATATAATTTATATGAAGAGCAAAAATCTAAAGTTAATAAAATTGACTTTGATGACATGCTTATAAAGACTTACTATTTACTCTTAAATGATAAGTCTGCATTAGAGATGGTTAGAAATGTATATAAATATATATTGATAGATGAATTTCAGGATATAAATAAAGTACAGTTTGAAGTTTTAAAGTTAATTTCTAATCCACTAAATAACATATTTGCTGTTGGAGATGAGGACCAGAGTATATATGGTTTTAGAGGAGCAAGACCAGACTTTTTACTTGAATTTGAAAGATATTTCAATAATACTAAAAAAATAATATTAGACGTAAATTATAGGTCTAAAAGTGAGATAGTACATATTGCAAATAGGCTTATAGAAAAAAATAAAAATAGATATGAGAAAATTATTAAATGTAGTCAAGGCACTGGAGGAAGTGTGAGTTATATTTGTCCACATGATTCAGAAGAGGAAGCTTTATATATTGCCAAGGAAATAATTGACGAAATAAAAAAAGATTATGTAGAGTATTCTGATTTTGCAGTGATTTATAGAACTAATATACAGTCAAGAGCATTAGTAGATGTATTTATGGATATGAGGATTCCATTTGTAGTGAAAGACTCAGTAATTACAATATATGACCATTGGGCAAGTCAAGATATACTAGCATATTTAAGAATAGGTATTAATCCAAAGTCAAATAAAGATTGGTTAAGAATCATAAATAAGCCATTTAGATATATATCTAAGGATAATGTAAATATGGTTAAGGATGAAAAAGATTTTATAACTGCACTAATAAATAAATGTAATCTCCATCCTAAACAAGTCAAAACCATAACTGATTTAGAAATAGACCTAAGTTATTTAAACACTTTAAATCCTAAAAATGCAATATCTTATATTAGAACCAGTCTTGATTATGATAGATATGTATTAGATTATTGTAGTAACAGAAAAATAAAGACTAATGGTCTTGTAGAGATATTAAATGAACTTGAGAGTTCGGCTACAAATTTTAATACTGTGACAGAGTTTTTAGAGCATATTGATAGAGTAAAGACTGAGTTAATGGAAAACAATAAGAATAAGCAGACTGATGGTGTCATATTTACAACTATGCACAGTGCAAAAGGATTAGAATTTAGAAATGTTTATATTATAGGTGTAAATGAAGGAACAATACCTCATGAAAAGTCATATGATATTTGTAAGGAAGAGAAAAAAGAAGAACAGTTAGAAGAAGAAAGGCGACTTATGTATGTTGCTATTACAAGAGCTGAAGAGAAATTGTGTATAAGTTCTACTTTAAATAAATATGGTAAAAAAGTTGATAAATCATTGTTTATTGACGATATAAAATCTCCAACCAAAAAAGAAATTGATAGTATTGGCGTAGGTGATAAAGTGCACCATAAAAAATTTCATGAAGGAGAAATAATTAAAAAAGATGGAATTATGTTTACAATAAAGTTTAAAGATAGGGAGCGAATTTTAGACCTGAAAACTTGCTTATTGAAGAATATAATTTATATTATTTAATTTAGAAGCCAAACTTAGATAGATAGAAAATGTATTATTTATATAGGTAAGAAAGAATTATATTATTTATGTATGATATTTAAGGCAAAGATATAGATAAAAAATATATTATTAAAAAAATAGCTCAAAATATGAAAAATGTTATTTATTAATATCTAAAGAATATAAATAAATCTAAAAGATGCTATTTATGATTATCTAAAGAGTAGAGCTAAATATACATCGTAGTGTTTAAATAATTTACAAATAAAATTATTAAAAAAATAAAAAACTTATTGACAAAAATATTATAAGGAAGTACAATTGTATTAACAATTTAAGGAAACAAATCCAGTGATAGAGAAAGTAGCATATATGGATTTACAGCGAGTTAGGGGTTGGTGTAAGCCTAGCAATGAAGTCTATGTGAAGAGAGCTCTGGAGGAGATTATCAGAAGTTTTAGTATGATAATTGGTTTGCCCGCCTTAAGGGATTGAGAGGATAAGTACTTACTTATCAAAAAGAGTGGTAACGCGGATATAATTCGTCTCTTAGCTGTAAAGCTAAGGGACTTTTTTGATTTAAAAATCAAAATATCCACATAGCTTACAAGCTAACATTCACAAATTTTGAAAGTTGTAAAAGTATTTATCAATAAGAGTGGTAACGCGGTAAAGTCGTCTCTTAGTCATTAAAGACTGAGGGACTTTTTTTGTAACTTGAAACATTAAAGTATTAAAATCTGAGGGAAATTATAATTAAAAGAGAGGGGTAATTAAAATGAAAGCATTTAAAAAATTATTAAGTTTAGGATTAGTATTAGGATTAACATTATCACTAGTAGGATGTAGTGGTGGAGAAGAAAAAACAAAATTAGAACAAATAAAAGAGAATGGAAAATTGGTTGTAGGTACTAGTGCAGAATTCCCACCATTTGAATTCCATAAAGTAGTAGATGGTAAAGACTCAATAAAAGGATTCGATATGATGTTGGCTGAAGAATTTGCAAAAGAGCTTGGTGTAAAGGTTGAAATTAAAGATATGTCGTTTGACGGATTAATAGGTGCTTTAAATGCAGACCAAGTTGATATAGTTCTTGCAGGTATGTCTCCAACACCAGAAAGAGAAAAGAGTGTTGATTTCTCAGAATTATATTATTTAAGCAGAAATGCAGTTATAGTTAAAGATGCAGATATAGACAAAGTAAAAAGTGAAGATGATTTAAAAAAACTTAGAGTTGGAGTACAAGCGGGAAGTATCCAAGAAGAATATGTGGTTAACACTCTAAAAATGACAACTACAAAATCTTTAAAAGCAATACCTGATTTAATTACAGAATTAAAAAATGGAAACATAGATGCAGTTGTTACTAATGAAGCAGTTTCTTTAATAAATGTTAAAAAATATGATGGAATCAAAATGGCAAATACTGAAGTTGGTAAAGATGTAACAGAAGGTATGGCAGCAGCAATCAAAAAAGCTGATAATAACAAAGACTTTATAGAATTATTAAATAAAAAGATAAAAGAATTACAAGATGGTAAAAAAATAGACGAATTTTTAAATGAAGCATCTACTGAAGCTGCTTCAAATTAGTAAGAAAGTTATGTGGGAGATGAAATTATGAGTTTAGATTTTAGTTTTTTAAGTAGATTTGGAACTTCTTTTCTGGAAGGAACAGGTGTGACAGTAGGAATTTCTCTTGTGGCATTATGCTTTGGATTTATAATAGGTATAATCATCTGTATGGCAAAAATATCAAAGAGTAAAGTATTAAGAGCAATATCATCAATCTATATTGAGATTTTAAGAGGGACACCATTATTAGTACAGATATATATAGTATGGTTTGGATTACCTCAATTAGGAATAAGATTCCCTATGTTATTTGGTATACCAAGTGAATTTGTAGCTAGTGCATTTGCATTATCAGTAAACTCTGGAGCGTATGTGGCAGAGATACTTAGATCAGGTATACAATCAGTTGATAATGGACAAATGGAAGCAAGTAGATCATTAGGATTAAATTACTGGTCAACTATGAGATATATAATAATACCTCAGGCTATAAAGAATATACTACCTTCATTAGCAAATGAGTTTATTACACTTGTAAAAGAATCTTCAATAATATCTGTAATAGGAGTTGTTGAAATAATGCGTACTGCTGACATAGTAAAAAATGCAGCGTTTAAAGCATTAGAGCCATTAATAGTAGCGGCAGCAATTTACTTTGTTATAACATTTACTCTATCAAGATTAGTTGGATTATTAGAAAAGAAACTATCTGTGTCTAACTAGATGAGAGCATGTTTAGCATTTAGGGAAAACATAGAATAGTAAAAAGGAAAGTGATAATATGATTACAATAGAAAATTTAAGTAAATCTTTTGGAGATTTAAATGTATTAAAAAATATAGACTTAGAAATCGCTAAAGGTGAAATAATGGTTATAGTAGGTCCTAGTGGTTCTGGTAAAAGTACACTTCTTAGATGTATGAATTTACTAGAAGTACCTACAGGTGGAGAGATAATATTTGAAGGAAAAAATTTGGTTGATAAAAAAACTAATATTGATGAAATTAGACAAAATATAGGTATGGTGTTTCAAAACTTTAATTTATTCCCACATAAGACTATTTTAGATAATATAACATTGGCACCAATTAAATTAAAAAAGATGACAAAAGAAGAAGCAGAAAAAAAAGCAGAAGTTTTGTTAAGTAGAGTTGGTCTTTTAGATAAAAAAGATTCCTATCCATCACAATTATCTGGAGGACAAAAGCAGAGAATAGCAATAGCTAGAGCTCTTGCTATGGAACCAGATATGATGTTATTTGATGAGCCAACATCGGCTCTTGACCCAGAAATGGTAAACGAGGTTTTGGATGTTATAAAAGAGCTTGCCAAAGAAGGGATGACAATGGCGATTGTAACCCATGAAATGGGATTTGCAAAGGAAGTTGCAGATAGAGTTATTTTTATAGATGGAGGAAGTGTACTAGAAGATAATACTCCAGAAGAAGTTTTTGGAAATCCAAAACATGAAAGAACTAAATCATTCTTAGCAAAAGTGTTATAATATACAAAAAAAGGATGTTATTGATATTAGAAACTCAATACATCCTTTTTTTATGATTATTAATATAAGTTTAAAATAAAATTAATATTAATCTCATTTTGCTAAATTTTCGCAGAAAAAAAGAGCTCGGGGTAAGCTCTTTTTTTCCACCGAATCAATTTCCGTTATCAATCCGATTTTTAATAAATATAAAATATATCCTTATGAAAGGGTATTGGGAATAGATATATTAACTAACTAGGGTTACCAGGGGGATAACCTTAATTTATTATAACAAAATGCGACACAAAAATCAATATTTTTTTTGATATAAATTATAAAAGTTATTTTTATAACAAGTAAGCTTATAAAAATAACTTTTATAGTAAAAATAAGCATATGTATAATATAATATATTTATTTTATATAATATATTATTTTATCATATATTGTATTTTATAACGTATTTTTGTAGGATATAGTATAAGTATATTATATTTTACTATAAAATTTTATAATAAAGTGAAAAAACTAATTTTTTATGAAAGAATATTTTGTAAATTTAAGATTGTCTTTTTAATAAAGATTAACAAAAAAAATACTATAATTAGTGGTATAATAGTTAGAGTTGAAGATTTTAAATAAAGGTAGGTGTAATTAAGTTGGAAATATACTTAGACAATAGCGCAACTACAAAACCTTATCAAGAAGTTATAGATAAAATGGTTTATGCACTTAGTACGGATTATGGAAATCCTTCTTCTGTTCATAGAAAAGGTGTAGAAGTTGAAAAAGGAATAAAAGAAGTAAGAAAAGTTATAGCGAAATCTCTAGGAGCGAAAGAAAAGGAGATTTATTTTACATCAGGTGGTACAGAATGTAATAATACTATAATAAGAGGAATTGCAAATCTAAATAAAAAGCGAAAAAATCATATAATATCTACTAATATAGAACATCCTTCTGTTTTGAATACATTGAAAGATTTAGAAGAAGATGGTTTTGAAGTAACTTACTTAGAGGTCGGAAAAGATGGAAAGATAAATATAGAAGATTTAAAGAATGCAATAAAGTTAACTACATGTTTAGTAAGTATGATGCATGTTAACAATGAAATAGGAACTATACAGCCAATAGATGAAGTCGGAAAGTATTTGAAATCTTTAAAAGAAAAGATATATTTTCATGTAGATGCTATTCAGTCATATGGGAAAATCAATTTTAGACCATCTAAATACAATATAGATTTTATGAGTGTGAGTGCACATAAATTTCATGGTCCAAAAGGAATTGGATTTATGTATATAAAAGAAAATAATCGTCTTAAACCTATGCTAACAGGTGGAGGACAAGAGATTGGTATTAGGTCTGGAACAGAAAATGTACCTGGGATATATGGGCTTGGAGAAGCTGTCAGAATACTAAATAAAGATTTAGATGCAGTTATTTTAAAAGTAAATAACTTAAAAGATACATTTAAAAATAAAATAATTGATAATATAGAAGATATAAAAATTAATTCTCCAGAAGATGGTGTATGTCATATATTAAATATATCATTTAGAGGGACAAAAGGAGAGGTGTTACTTCATTATTTAGAGCAAAAAGGTATTTATGTATCAACTGGCTCTGCATGCTCGTCTAAGAAGAAGGGTAGCCATGTTTTAAATGCCATAGGTCTTACAAATGAAGAAATAAATGGGACAATAAGATTTAGCTTATCTGATATGAATACAGAAGAAGAAATATCAGAAGCGGTAGAAGTATTGAAAGAATCAATTTGCGACTTAAGGTCAATAATGAAAAGGAA
The DNA here is from genome assembly GCF_056688945.1 of Clostridioides sp. LIBA-7602. Classification (NCBI taxonomy): domain Bacteria; kingdom Bacillati; phylum Bacillota; class Clostridia; order Peptostreptococcales; family Peptostreptococcaceae; genus Clostridioides; species Clostridioides sp. LIBA-7602. Next base: position 870,664 of record NZ_CP196991.1, read on the forward strand.
GTAAAGAATACAGTATAAATAATGATAATAAATTAGTTTAAGAGGTGAAATAGTGTATAATATATTAATAGTGAAGTATGGCGAAATTGGAGTAAAAGGAAAAAATAGATATATATTTGAAAATAGACTTATAAGGAATATAAGAAATATGTTAAAGCCAATTGGCAAATTTAATGTATATAAAGAATATGGAAGAATATATGTTGATTTAGAAGATTATGATTATGAAGAAGTAATTGAAGAAGTTAGAAAAGTGTTTGGTATAGTGGGAGTATGTCCTGGAGTAAGAGCTAAAAAAGATTATGATACATTGAAAGAAATAGCTTTAGAAATGTTAGAAGAAAAAATAGAAGCTGGATATAAAACTTTTAAAGTAGAGTCAAGAAGAGGAGATAAATCTTTTAGATTGACTTCTCAAGAAATGAGTATGGATATAGGTGGATACTTATTATCAAAGGTAGGAGATAAGATTGATGTTGATGTAAGAAATCCAGAAGTTAAAATAAAATGCGAATACAGAGAGTTCCATACCATGGTCTATAGTGATACTATACCTGGATATGGTGGATTACCGCTTGGAACGAATGGTAGAGCAATGTCTCTCTTATCAGGAGGTATAGATAGTCCAGTAGCAACATGGATGGTTGCAAAAAGAGGTATGGAAGTAGAAGCAGTACACTTCCATAGTTATCCATTTACAAGTGAAAGGTCACAGGAAAAAGTTAAGGATTTAGCCAAAATATTAGCAAAGTATTGTGGTAGAGTAAGACTTCATAAAGTTAACATATTAGAAATACAAAAGGCAATCGGTGAGAATTGTAATGAAGAAGAAGCTACTATTCTTTCAAGAAGATTTATGATGAGAATAGCACAGAGGCTTTCTGAAAAAAGACATTGTGATGCTTTAATTACAGGCGAAAGTATTGGTCAGGTTGCATCTCAAACTATACAAGGGCTTACTTGTACTAATGCTGTTGTAGATTTACCAGTATTTAGACCACTTATAGCAATGGATAAATCAGATATAGTTGATATAGCTAAAAAAATAGGAACTTTTGAAACATCTATAATTCCTGAAGAAGATTGTTGTAGCGTATTTTCTCCTAGAAAACCTGTTACTAAGCCTAGGTTAGAAAAGATAGAAAAATCTGAAACAGCACTTGACATTGAAGGATTAGTACAGGATGCGATTGATAAAATAGAGGTTGAAGACATAGAGTTTTAATGTATAAGTGATTAGCCTCTTGGGGGAGGGTTATATATGATTAATATATTGTGTGTTGGTATTGGTGGATTTTTGGGTGCTATATTAAGATATTTAATATCTTTAAGATTTGCAGTAGCTAAGTTTCCATTTGGGACTCTAATTGTCAATGTCATGGGTGGAGTTTTAATTGGTTTTATCATGGAAATGAGTATAAGAACAAATTATATTTCTGATAGTTTGAAATTGTTCTTAGTAACTGGTCTAATGGGAGGTCTTACTACATTTTCTACATTTAGTTTTGAGAATGTAAAGTTTTTTGATAGTGGCAATTATATGTTATTTGGATTAAATATATTCTTAAATTTAACATTAAGTATTTTAGGAGTTTTTGTTGGAAGAACTCTATGTAGACAATTTGTTAATATGTAGTATTTTAAAGTAAGTACTATAATTTTATTTAATGGGAATGATTATTATGAATAAAAAGGGTTTTACACTAATTGAATTATTGGTAGTTATATCTATAATAGGAATTTTAGTTATAGTCGCAGTTCCGGCACTATTTAGAAATATAGAAAAAAGTAAGGCAGTTACATGTCTTTCAAATAGAGAAAATATAAAGACTCAAATTGTTATTGCAATGGCTGAGGAACCAAGTAAAGACAAGAATGAAATTATAAAAGATGTGTTAAAAAATAAAGATGGAAAATATTTTGAAACAGAGCCAAAGTGTAAATCAGGTGGAACATATTCAGCAGAATTTGATGATGGTTATGATGGAATAACTGGAGATGAAAGTATTGCAAAGGTGTATGTTACTTGTACAGAACATCCAGATGGTGTTGAGATGGCTAGAGATGTATATCAAAGTATGACAGATTTAATTGCATCATTTGCAGAAGATCCTTCTATAATACCAGGAAATTCAAAAAATAATGATGAGTTTAGAAAATATTTGTTGGATAATAAGTATAAAGGTAATTGGCCTACAATTCCAGATGAATTTAAGAAAAAGTATGATTTAGGGAAAGAACCATTGTATATACAACCATATGCAAATAAGCCTAACACAAATGAAGCTAGTGTAGTTGTATTTGCAAATACTTCAACTAAAGGTAACTGGTATGCTTCTCTAATTTATGATTATGATGAAGCTAAATGGTATAAAGGTAAAGGTGGTATTTCTGTAGCAAATAAAACATGGGAAGCTTTAAAAGAAGAAATCCATACTAAATCTGATTGGGCTCCTTTAAATTAATATAGCATATTTTACTGGTATTAATCAGACTATAGAATAATATTTTCTATAGTTAGTTAATGCCAGATTTTTATTTTAAATATTTTATTGGTATAGGATGATTATTAAAAATTTACTATTTTAAAGTCTTCACATATAAACTAAAAATAATTATAATAAGAATATAAATAATATTAGTTATAGAGTGAATTTTTATAAGATTTAGTATTTATACTAAGAAATACATAAAAAGGGGAATAGATATATGAATAATTTTCAAGATAATCAAACAATAAACTTGATACAAAGCCGTAGAAGTATACGAAAATTTACAACAGACCAAATTACAGACAAACAATTAGATACATTGTTACATTGTGCATTTGCAGCACCTTCAGGATGTAATAAGCAACCTTGGCATATAAGTGTTGTGCAAGAACAGAAACTTTTAAAAGAGATTAGTGATGATACTCTATCTAGAATTCATGAAGTTAGTAATGTTGAGATAAATAAGAATTTTAAATTATTTTATGGTGCACCAACAGTTTTATTTATCTCTTATGATGAAGAAAATTCATGGGCTCCATATGATGTAGGAATACTTACAGGGAATATAACAACAGCTGCACAAGCATTAGGACTAGGAAGCTGTATAATAGGAATGGTTAGGGGACTATTTACACCTGTTGAACAAGGGGATATTGTAGGTCTTGTTAGTGTATTGGATGACAATGATGTAAAAGAATCAGACTCAATAAAGATGAAGTTTGATACAAATAAAAAATATAGAGAATTACTAGATATACCAGAAGGATATTCTGTACCATTTGCTATTGCTGTAGGTGTTCCAAATGGAAATCTACCAAAGGCTAGAGATGTAATTTATAAAGTTTCTAGAGTTTAGACTATTTGATTAATTAAATAGCTATATAAATTTATATGATTAAAAAAGATAACATAAGGCTGAAAATAAAAAAAATTATTTTTAGTCTTATTTTTTATTATTTTATATTTATAAATGAAGAAATGGTAATGTAAATTTATTAGTTTAAGCATATAAAATAAAAATTATAAAGACGAAAAATGTAAATAAACGATTTATAATATTTTGGAAATAAATAGCAAAATATTGAAATGAAGAAAAAAGAATGTTAAAATAAGATGAAAGTAACCCTTAGTTATAAAAAAGTTACTATTGAAAAAACTAGCAGTTTTTTTCTATTTTATACAGAATTTTTCAAAGAAAATGTTCTTAATTAACAATCAAATTTGTAAATATTTTATTGTTTTTAAGTTTAATTTCATTTTTTTGATTTATACTTATTTATTAGAAATGAAAAATTTTTTAGATTGGTTTGTAGATATAATATTTTTTGTTTTTTCGAAGCATAAAAAAAAACCCTTTTATAACAAATGGAAACTATTGGAAGTAAAAAATAATGGTAATTATAATAAAAATATGATTTTAATTAAAAAATATTGATGCTTTAAGTATATTTTATAGTCATATTCTAAGCTATTTTTTATTAAATCAGTAAGAATAAATAATAATTAATAGTAAGTATCTTAGAACATATAAATGTGATTTAAATAATATTCTTACTAGACTTATTTAGAAAAATATTTTGATATAAGTTAATACTATTATGATAGCTTATGAATGTATTTACTATAGAAACAATGAGATAAAAGAAATAGAAAAATAGAATAATTTAGATAATAATATTTTATTGATAAATTACACCAACTGTAAACTATAACCCTACTTTAAAATTATTTTTATTATAAGTAGGGTTATAATATTACTATATTACTTATATTGTAGGGGGAAAAGATGAGTGAAGAATCGAACTATTTAAATTTAAATCATATAGAAATTTTCTTTGAACTTTTGTCTCAAAGTACAGAAGACTATATATTTTTTTGGGATATAAATAGAAATAAATTTAAAATTTCTTCAGCAGTTTTTGATGAATTTAACTTAAGTAGAGATATAGATTCTGATGTAGTAAATTGTTGGAGTAAAATTGTTTATCCAGACGATGTTCAAATGTGGAAAGATGATATACAAGCTTTAGTAGATAGAAAAAAAGATGAACATAATTTAGAATATAGATTAATTAATAAATATGAAGAAGTAGTATGGATTTCTTGTAGAGGGAAGGCTTACATATCAGAAGATAAAAAAACTATAGTTTTGGTTGGAAGAATAAAGAATATTGGTGAAAAAAATAAGTTTGATTCTATCACTGGGACATGGAATAGAGAACAGTTTGAGTACTGGATGAATTATATCATAAAAGATAAGACCTATGAAAGTGGAGCTATATTTATTATGGATATAGATAATTTCAAAAATATAAATGAAAAATATGGACACTCTTATGGTGACAAGGTCTTGCGTGCAATTGCTACTGAAGTGTTAGAATATCTACCAAAAGATGTTCGATTGTATAGATTAGATGGAGATGAATTTGCATTTTTTTACCCTATGTGTACTAAAGAAACTATAAATAAAATCTATGAAAAGATACAGATGTATACGAATACTCAACATGAGATTGAATCAAATAAGTATTATTGCACAGTAACTGCGGGGGTTGCTATGTATCCAGAAGATGGAGATAATTATTTGGATTTATTTAAACATGCTGATATCGCACTAGATATAGCAAAAATAAATGGTAAAAACAGAATTAAGTTTTTTTCACCAGAACTATATGAAAATAAACTAAAAGTAATTTCAATGCAACATAAGCTAAGAGAATGTATTGAAAATAACTTTAATGACCTTGAACTATTTTTTCAGCCACAAATAGATGCAACTACAAGAGAAGTGATAGGAGCAGAAGCACTTTTAAGATGGCATTCAAGTACTTATGGAGAAGTATCTCCTATTGAATTTATACCAATCTTGGAACAAAGCAATTTGATTATACCGGTGGGGAAGTGGATTATAAAAGAAGCTGTAAAACAGTGTAAAGAATGGCATAAAATAAATCCAGATTTCAAGATATCTGTAAATGTATCATACATTCAATTAAAAGAAGATTTTTTTAGAGATTTTATAGTTGAATGTCTAATAGAGTATCAATTAAGACCTGAATTTTTAATTTTGGAATTGACAGAGAATTGTTGGATACCAGATATAAATTTACTAAATGATAAGTTTATTAGTTTAAAGAGCATAGGAGTACATATTGCAATTGATGATTTTGGTACTGGGTATTCATCTTTAAATTACCTTAAAGAACTGTCTGTTAATATAATAAAGATTGAAAGAAGTTTTGTTAAGAATATTACATATAATAGTTATGAACATACTTTCCTTGAATATATTATTAAATTGGCTCATATAATCAACTTAAAAGTTTGTGTTGAGGGTATAGAGTCTTATGAAGAGTATGATATAGTAAAGGGTCTAGGTGTAGATATTATTCAAGGATTTTTATTTGGAAGACCTGTAAGTGCATCTGAATTTTATAGACTTCAATTATTAAAGTAGTATACAGAAAACAATATAATAATATATTAAAATAGGATAAGGTATAAATTCTTAAGAAACTTATACTTTACCCTATTTTATTGTGTTATCTATAGATATTAATATATATTAACTATTATATACTTTTACTCCAAATTTAGAGATTGTCTCACTTGCTTTTTTTATATCTTCCTTAGTAGCATCAGGAACATCTTTTAGTTCATAATCAATGCCTAAATTTTCCCATTTGTGTATTCCCATAGAATGGTATGGTAGTAATTCAAATCTTTCTACATTTTTTAATGTAGCTACAAATTGACCTAGTTTTTCTAGGTTATCTGTATCATTAGTAATACCAGGAACTAAAACATGTCTTATCCATACAGGGATATTTCTTGAGTCTAAGTGTCTAGCAAGTTTTAGAGCTTTATCCATACCAACACCAGTCAAATCAATAGATTTTTCTTCAACCATATGTTTTAAATCAAGTAAAACTAAATCAGTATTATCTAAAATTGGGTCTATAGTTTTTATATCTACAAATCCAGATGTATCCAAACAAGTGTGTATATCATTTTCTTTTGCTTTTTTAAATAATTCACTCAAAAATTCTGGCTGAAGAGTAGATTCTCCACCAGAAGCAGTTATACCTCCACCAGAAAACTTCATAAAAGAAGTATATTTAAGAGCATCAGTTATTATCTCATCAACTGTATATTCTTTCCCTGATTTAGTATCCCATGTATCTCTGTTATGGCAGTACTTGCATCTAAGTGGACATCCCTGAAAAAATAATATATATCTTATTCCTGGTCCATCTACAGTACCAAACGTTTCTATAGAGTGTATCTTTCCCTTAATCATAGAGTTCACCTCACAATATATTTTAATGACTTTATTAATAGTTATAATATTTGTCTAAAAAAGGCCATCCTATACCAGAAATAATTCAAATATAAGACGGCCTTTTATTTTTATTTTCTACACAGTAGTAATCTTAGTTAAAGTATAAAAATTTAAAGACTAAGCCATTTTACCGTGGAATGTTCTGTTTATAACATCTAATTGTTGCTCTTTTGTTAATTTTATGAAGTTAACAGCATATCCAGATACTCTTATAGTTAACTGTGGATATTCTTCTGGATGTTCCATAGCATCTTCTAAAGTAGCTCTATCAAATACATTTACATTTAAGTGATGAGCATTTTGAGAGAAGTATCCATCCATCATTGCAGAAAGATTGTTTATTCTTTCATTCATATCTTTTCCTAAAGCAGCTGGTACTATAGAGAAAGTATTAGATATACCGTCTTGAGCATGCTCATATGGCAATTTAGCAACTGAAGATAATGAAGCTAAGGCACCATTAGTATCTCTACCATGCATTGGGTTAGCACCAGGAGCAAATGGAGCACCAGCTCTTCTACCATCTGGTGTATTACCAGTTTTCTTACCATAAACAACATTTGAAGTTATTGTAAGTATAGATTGAGTTGGATAAGAATTTCTATAAGTTTTATTTTTTCTTATTTTGTTCATAAAGCTTTCAACTAACTCTACAGCTATACTATCAACTCTGTCATCATTGTTTCCGTATTTTGGATAATCTCCTTCTATTTCAAAATCAACAGCTATTCCTTGCTCATTTCTAATAGTTTTAACTTTAGCATGTTTTATAGCAGATAATGAGTCTGCACAAACTGATAATCCAGCCATACCACAAGCCATAGTTCTAAATATATCTCTATCATGTAATGCCATTTCTAATGCTTCATAAGAATATTTATCATGCATGTAGTGTATTACATTTAAAGTATTTACATATAATGTTGCTAACCAATCAGTGAATGGTTCAAATTTACTTATAACTTCATCATAATCTAAGTACTCAGAAGTTATAGGCTCAAATCTTGGTCCAACTTGAGCACCAGATTTCTCATCTATACCACCATTTATAGCATATAATAAAGTTTTTGCTAAGTTAACTCTAGCTCCAAAGAACTGCATTTGTTTACCAATTTTCATTGCAGATACACAACAAGCTATACCATAGTCATCTCCCCAGTATGCTCTCATTAAGTCATCATTTTCATACTGTACTGAACTTGTATCTATAGATACTTTAGAACAGAAATCTTTGAATCCTTGAGGCAACTTAGTTGACCATAATACTGTTAAGTTTGGTTCTGGAGATGGTCCTAATGTATATAGAGTATTTAACATTCTAAATGAGTTTTTAGTAACTAATGTTCTACCATCTATTCCCATACCTCCTATACACTCAGTTACCCAAGTTGGGTCTCCAGAGAATAGATTATTGTAATCAGGAGTTCTTAGGAATTTAACCATTCTTAATTTCATAACAAAATGGTCCATATATTCTTGTAATTCTTCTTCTGTTACTATTCCAGCTTTTAAGTCTCTTTCAAAATATATATCTAAGAAAGTAGATGTTCTACCTAAAGACATTGCAGCACCATTTTGGTCTTTAACAGCACCTAAATAACCAAAGTATAACCATTGTACAGCTTCTTTTGAGTTAGTCGCTGGTTTTGATATATCAAATCCATAAGACTGAGCCATCTTTTTAAGTTCATTTAAAGCTGATATTTGCTCAGTTATTTCCTCTCTTAGTCTGATAACTTCCTCATCCATGCAAGAAACTTCTAATGATTCCTTTTGCTTATTTTTATCTTCTATTAAGGCATCAATACCGTATAAAGCAACTCTTCTATAGTCACCAATTATTCTACCTCTACCATAAGCATCTGGAAGACCTGTTATTATACCAGATTTTCTAGCAGCTCTCATTTCTGGAGTGTAAACATCAAAAACTCCTTGATTGTGTGTTTTTCTGTATTTAGTGAATATATCTTTTATTTCTGGGTCTAATTCATATCCAAAAGCATCGCATGAATTCTCAACCATTTTTATACCACCATATGGCATAACAGCTCTTTTTAAAGGGGCATCCGTTTGTAACCCAACTATTGTTTCTAATCCTTTATCTAAATATCCTGGAGCATATGCTGCTATTCCAGAAACAGTTTTTGTATCAACATCTAAAGTACCACCATTTTCTCTTTCTTTTTTAAATAAAACCATTGCTTTATCCCATAGCTTTTTAGTGTTTTCAGTAGCGCCAGCTAAGAAAGAGTCATTTCCTTCATATGGAGAATAGTTTAATTGTATAAACTCTCTAACATTTACTTCTTTAGTCCATCTTCCTGTTTTAAATCCTTGCCATGCATTCATTAAGTATTTCCTCCTTAGATTTAAATGATAAATAATACTATTAAAATTAATTTTTATATACTTAATTTATTTTATATATTTTTTAAAAAATATATTTTCTAATATAATAATAACATATTATACGTATCCTGTATACACAAAAAAATAAAAAATTGTCGTTTTAAAGTATAAAACAAATTATATGTTATTAATGTGATGAAATTATACCCATATATAAATAAAATGAAACAGATAAATGACTAATTAACAATAATATATTTTTCCAATTCCAAATTCGAAATAAATAAATTTTATTATGAAAAAAAGAAAAGCATACATCTTCACAATTTGAATATTTATTTAATAGGGGGAGGTGATATATTGTTTATCACAGTGATATTATTTTTAGTAGGTTTCCTATTAATTACTAAAGGCGCAGATATCTTTATAAATTGTACTGTAGAGATAGGTAGAAAAACGAACATATCAGAAATTATACTTGGAGCAACTATCGTTAGTTTTGCAACAACATTACCTGAGTTTACAGTATCTTTACTTGCTTCTATTGATGGTCATACTACAATGAGTTTAGGAAATGCAGTTGGTTCTATAATATGTAATACAGGGTTAGCATTAGGATTGGTTGTTTTTATAAGTCCATATAATGTAGATAAAAAAATGTTTTTTTCTAAGTCTTTACTATTAATAGTATCTGTAATAGTTTTAATTTTATTGGGGTTAGATGGAGTTATAACAAGAGGTGATTCGTTATTACTTATAATAATATTAATCTTTTATATGGTTAATAATTATAGAAGTGTAGTTGGAAAATCTACTAAAAATAGAAATATTAAAAATAATACTATTAAAGATATACCTGCTAAAAAGAGTAAGAATTTTAGAGGTTTTTCTGTAGCAGAAATTGTAAAAATACTATTAGTTTTTGCTACTGGTTTGATAATGATGATAATTGGTTCACAAATACTTATAGAGAGTGGAGTAAGAATAGCTAGTTTTTTAAATATACCTCAAGGTATAGTAAGTTTAACTATAATAGCACTTGGAACTTCTCTGCCAGAGATAGTTTCATCAATTACTGCTATAAGAAAAAATCATCATGAAATATCAGTAGGAAATATTTTAGGTGCAAACATATTGAACATAGTATCAGTAATAGCTGTATCAGCAATACCAAATAACATACCAATATTATCTCAAAATAGGCAGTTGGATATACCATTTATGATATTGTTATTATTAATAGTAATAGTACCAACGCTTAAATCAAACAGACTTAGTAGAATACAAGGGATATTGATGTTATTTACATATTTTCTATACATATCAATTTTGTATTTCATGTATATTATTTAATAATACTGTTAAAAATATTAATTGCAGAATATCCTAAAAAAGTATATAATGGATAGGTTAAGATTAATTGATAACGGAGAGGAATAATATATGAATATAACAAAGTTTGAAGATTTACCAATAAGTGAAGGAATAAAAAAAGCTATAGCTGAAATGGGGTTTGAAGAGCCATCTCCTATACAAGCACAGTCTATACCTGCGATTTTGTCAGGTAAAGACGTTATAGGACAAGCACAAACTGGTACGGGGAAAACAGCAGCTTTTAGTATACCTATACTAGAAACAATAGACCCAAATAATAGAAGTTTACAAGCTGTAGTACTTTGTCCAACAAGAGAGCTTGCAATACAAGTATCAACAGAAATAAGAAAACTAGCTAAATATTCGCACGGAATAAAGACATTACCTATATATGGTGGACAACCAATAGATAGACAAATAAAATCTCTAAAGAGTGGAGTACAAGTTGTAATAGGTACACCAGGACGTACAATAGACCATATCAATCGTAAGACATTAAAGATGGATAATGTAAAAATGATTATATTAGATGAAGCAGATGAAATGCTAGATATGGGATTTAGAGAAGATATAGAAATGATTTTAAGTAAGATTCCAGAAGAAAGACAAACAACTTTCTTTTCAGCTACTATGCCAAGAGGAATTTTGGAATTAACTAAGAGATATCAAAAAGACCCAGAACACATAAAAGTTGTTAGAAAAGAACTTACAGTTTCAAATACAAAACAATACTATATAGAAACTAGGTCATCAAATAAATTAGAAGTATTATGTAGATTAGTTGATGTATATGACCCTAAATTATCTGTTGTTTTCTGTAATACTAAGAGAAAAGCAGATGAATTAGTAGGAGATTTACAAGCAAGAGGATATTTTGCAGATGCATTACATGGTGATTTAAAGCAGACTCAAAGAGATATAGTAATGGATAAGTTTAGAAATGGTACAATAGATATACTTGTTGCTACTGATGTTGCAGCTAGAGGTATAGATGTTGATGATGTTGAATGTGTATTCAATTATGATTTACCACAAGATGAAGAGTACTATGTTCATAGAATTGGTAGAACTGGTCGTGCTGGTAGAGAAGGTATGTCATTTACTTTTGTATTTGGAAAAGAAATGAGAAAGATGAAAGATATAGAAAGATATACTAAATCTAAATTGATAAAGCATAACATACCAACAATAACTGATGTTGAAGAGAAAAAAGTAGGTACTTTCTTTGCACAAGTTAAACAAACTATCGAAGAAGGACATTTAACTAAACAGTTACAATGGTTAGAAAGCTTCTGTAATGATGAAGACTATGCAATGGTTGATATAGCTGCTGCACTTGTTAAGTTATCTCTAGGTGAAGAAATGAAGGAAGAAATAATAGAAGAAAAACCTAGAAGAGAGCGTGGAGAACGCGGAGATAGAAAAGGTGGTACTGGAGCTAAAGATGGTATGATTAGATTATTTATCAATATTGGTAGAAATCAAAGAGTACAAGCTAAGGATATAGTTGGTGCTATAGCTGGAGAAGTTGGAATACCAGGTAAAGTAGTAGGAACTATAGATATATATGATAAGTATACTTTTGTTGAAATACCTAAAAAAGATGCTAAGACAGTAATTGAAAAGATGAAAGATATTAAGATAAAAGGTAATAAGATTAATATAGAAAAAGCAAATAAAAAGAAAAAATAATTTATAGCATGTAAAAATATAATTAGAAAATATATAAAATAATATATTGAATATTTAAAAAGCCTAATGTGTTTTCAAAACAGATGTGTGGAATCTGTGATAGTTAACAACATAAGGCTTTTATTGTTTTATATAATATTATTGTGAGGAGCATTTTAAAATTAATTTATGACTTAACTTAATAGATATAAGAAAAAAATAAAATCTATAACAAAATAAAAATTGATATATGATTTTCATTTGAGAATGAGATTTAACATGTTAATATACACTTTTCCAGAGTGTTGTGAAAAAATGTATATTAGTTCCTCTTTTTCAAATCTTATTTGAAAAAGAGAATATTAATTATCTATATGGTTTAGATTATAATAAAAAATGTAAGATAACAAAGGGGAGAAAAAGATGTCAATGACTTATATGGACCCTAGGGTTTTTTTGATTTTGGAAATGGTGTTGGAAGAAGATACAAATACTCTAGAACAGTTTTCAAATGTTATAGGTGTTAGTACTAGGACTATCAGAAATTATATAAACCAGATTAATCGAGAACTAAAAGATGGCATTGCTAAAATAGTTAAAAATGAAAAAGGTACATATAGTATAAGAATTGAAGATGAAAGTAAATTAATTGAAATTGTAAATTTCAATAGAGGAAAGGCATCAAATTTTATAAATTTAAATTCACCTGAAGAAAGAATAAATTATGTTCTTGATATTTTAACTATGACTAACAATCCAATTACTATAGATGACTTGGCTGAAGAGATATGTATAGGGAGAACAACATTAATAAAGGATTTAAAAAAGGCAGATAAGATTTTAGCTGAGTACGATTTGGAGCTAAAAAGAAAGCCCAATATAGGAATGATTTTAGTTGGCGAAGAAATGGATATAAGGTTACTAGTCCTTGATAGGTTATATGAAAATTATATTGATATACTGGAAAACGTTAATCACATAAGTGTTATTAAAGATAGTGATATTGAATGTCTTAGAGATGGATTAAAAAATTTATTTAATCAAGAAGAACTCTATATAACAGAGCAGGTCTTAAAGGATGTTGAAAGATACATAATAATATCTGTATTAAGAAATCTAAATGGATATAAATTTGAAAAGATAGATAAGAGGTTTGAAGTCATAAGATGTTCAGATGAATATATTTTAGGATTAAAACTTAAATCTTTGTTGGAAAATATATTTAATATAGTTTTAAATGAAAAAGAAACCATATTTTTAACAATGCCATTAATAGGTAGAAAAGCTCCTAGTACAAAGTTAGCACTTAGCAGCATAAAGATAAATGATAGTGTAAAAGAAGTTGTAGATGAAGTAACTAGTTTTCTATTGGAGACATCTGGAATTGATTTTAAAGAAGATAAGAAGCTTATAGAAAATTTAGAATATCATTTGTATTTTGCACTTAATAGAATGAGATTTAACATACGAGTAAAAAATCCATTATTGCAAGAAATAAAGGAAAGATATACATTTCCATATAGTGTTGCAAAGATAGCTGCAATGATAATTGAAGAAAAGTTTGATTTAAAGATATGTGACCATGAAATAGGATACATAGCATTACACTTTGGAAGTTATTTTGAAAAAAATTCAAGGAAAATTTTGAATGTAAACAGAGTAGCTGTTGTTTGTGGTACAGGTCTTGGAACTGCACAACTTATTAGGATAAAAATAGGAAAAATTCTTGGAGAAAGTGTTGAAGTAAATACCTTTTCTGACATAGAAGCTAAATCCAATCTGGAGTTATTAAAGTACTATGACCTAGTATTTACAACAGTAGATTTTAAGACGGACTTAAATGTTCCAATTTTCAGAGTAAATGCCTTATTTAATGAAGAAAGTATAAAAAAAGAAATAGAGAATGCCATACTCTTGAAAAATAGTATAAATCTTAAATCTATAAAGCATATTGAAAAGAACATTCCTTTTATAGGTAAGTTAGTTGAAGAAGATAAGTTTTTTATACTGAATAAGGACACATTTATGGAAAATTTAGAAGAGATGTTAGTAAAGCTAGTACATAAAGGAATTATTGATTTGGAGTTTAAGGAAAATGTATTAAAAAGAGAAAAGAAGTCTTCTACAGCATTAGATAATTACATAGCATTACCTCATTCAGTTAGTTCTAATGGAGAAAATCTTTATCTGGCATTTGGTATATTAGAAAAGCCAGTAGTTTGGGATACAAAGGAAATTAGAATAATAATATTAATGATAATTCCAGATAGGAATGTAGAAAGTACAGATTTGATAATAAAAAGTTATGAAGAGGTACTTGAAATAGGGAGAGACAAGAAAATGGTAGAAGCTCTTGCTAAAGTAAAATCATTTGATGAATTTTATAAAATAATTACTAAGAGGAGGTAATAATATGGACCCAGTAATTTTTATTATAGTATCACTTATTGCAGTTTATTTATTAAACATTTTTCTTGGATACTTACAGCTTAAAGATTTTAATAAAAATTATATTGAACTAAAAAGAAGAGGTAGAGTTGCAATAGGAAGAAAAAAAGGAAGAATATCATCAGGTACAATTGTACTAATACTCATAGATGAGGATGGTGTGATTGTTGAAACTAGAAAAATGCAAGGTGTTACAGTATTAGCAAGAGTAAAAGTATTTGAAGGACTTTTAGGAAAAGACTTAGGAGACCTAAAGGAATCAGATTTAGTTGATTATAATAAACTACTTAAAAAGGCAATACTAGATGCAGTCAAACAGTACACAACATTTGAGAAAAATAGATGTGAGAACACAAATAATATTAGTACTGATGAAGAATGTAAGATGGAAGTAGTTTAAAAATATATATTTATAAGGAGGAGTTAATATGACACAATTTTTTCAAGTATTAGCAAGTGGTGCAGACAGTTTTATGAATTTATTTAGGGCAGGTGGTCAACAATTTGTAGGATTTGTAACAGATATAGTTCCACTTTTAGTAGCTTTATTGGTTACAATGAATGCAATTATCAACTTTATAGGTACAGATAGAGTCGAGAAGCTTGCAAAAAAATGTTCTGCAAATATATTTACTAGATATTTAATATTACCAGTACTTGGTACATTTGTATTTGCAAATCCAATGACATTATCACTTGGAAGATTTTTACCAGAGAAGTTTAAACCTAGTTATTTTGCAGCAGCGAGTTTTTCATGCCATACAATGAATGGATTATTCCCACACATTAATCCAGGGGAGCTATTTATATATCTAGGAATTGCAAATGGTATAACAACTTTAGGATTTTCAACAGCAGATTTAGCAGTTAGATATTTGTTGGTTGGTATAATTGCAAACTTTATTAAAGGTGTGGTTACTGACTATACAACAAAATTTGTAGAGAAGCAACAAGGAATATCACTAAATTCAGATATAAATATTGGATAATTATTTTAAGGAATAATTAAATTATTCTAAGTGGTAAGTAAATTATCGTATATAACAAGCAAACTATTTTGAGTAGTAACTGAATTAATTAAGATAAGAAAATTATTATCAGGTGGAAGAAAATAAATAATAGTATTAAAGAATTTAAAATAAGGGCATTAAAAAAGAAATAGATACAATTTAGATGAAGAGAATGAATTAAATACAAAAATAAGTGTATATAGGAGGAGAATTTGTATGTCATTTAATAAAGTTAAAATAGTAAAAGGTTCTGGAGGATGGGGTGGACCATTGATAATAGAGCCAACAGAAAAGAAAAATAAGGTAGTGTATGTAACTGGAGGAGCAAAACCAGAAACTGCAGTAAGAATAGCTGAACTTACAGGGTGTGAATTAATAGATGGATTTTCACAAGGTGTCAAAGATGATGAAATAGCATGTGTAATAATAAATTGTGGTGGTACATTGAGATGTGGTATATATCCTCAAAAGAAAATACCAACTATAAACATAATGAAAACAGGTAAAAGTGGACCATTAGCAATGTTTATAAAAGAAGATATATATGTTTCAGGGGTAAAACCAAACAATGTAGAGCAAGTATAATCGTGGATGTAGGAGGGAAAAAATATGGCTTATGATACTAAAAAGAAGATAAGTGAACAGAGTCAAGGAATTGTCGCAAAAATAGGTATAGCACTAGGTAATGTGACAAGCACTCTTTTTCAAGCTGGTAGAGATACTATAGATACATTAATACATACTATATTGCCTTTTATGGCTTTCGTTGCCGTACTAATAGGTATAATAAATCAATCAGGTGTAGGAAATTGGGTGGCCAACTTACTTACTCCACTAATAGGAAATGTTGGAGGACTAGTTGTTTTATCAATAATATGTTCATTTCCGTTGCTATCACCATTTCTTGGACCAGGAGCCGTTATAGCTCAGATAGTAGGGGTGTTGGTTGGTACAGAGATAGGAAAGGGAAATATTCCACCAAGTTTAGCATTACCAGCATTGTTTGCAATAAATTCGCAGGCAGCATGTGACTTTATACCAGTAGGGCTTGGTCTTGCAGAAGCTGAACCTGATACAGTTCAAGTAGGAGTTCCGTCAGTTTTATATTCTAGATTTTTAACAGGTGCGCCAACTGTTCTACTGGCATGGTTAGCAAGCTTTGGATTATATAAATAAAAGAATACTTTATAAATAATTAGAGAGAGGTTCAGTTGATATGGAATTAATATACAGTACCCGAATAAATAAAATAGGAGACAATGCAAATGAATTTTTAGAACATAATATGTTTGTAACTTTCAAGGATAATGCTCCTCAAGAATTAGAAAATTACTGTTATATACATTCTGAAAATAATTTAGTAAAAGAAATACTTACGAATGATGTGTTATCAATAAATAATGTTGATTATAAAATTACTTCTGTTGGTGAGTTAGTAAATCAAAATCTTTCAGAATTAGGTCATATAACATTTAAGTTTACAGGTGAGAAAGAAGGAGCAATTGGAGGGACCTTATATCTTGAAGAAAAAGAAATAGCACCTATTGGCGTAGGTACTATACTAAAAATAATTAGAAAATAAAATTTAAAACTAATCTAATCATATTATAAGTAAATTATAGATAAAAGTCAATTTAGCTAATCGGGTTAACTTTTAATGTGATATAAAAGGGGAAATTAAAATGAGAAAAGTAGCTTTAGTAGTTGGAGGCGGAAGAAGTTTAGGAGAATTTTTATCTAAACATCTAGCTAAAGTAGGTTATAATGTTGCTATTGCAGATTTAAATGAAGATAATGCAAAAAAAGTAGCTGAAGAAATAGAAAAAGAATTTGATTGTAAATCCATAGGATATGGCTGTAATGCTACTGATGAAGAACAGGTTATAAGTACTGTTAAAAAGATTGAAAATGATTTTGATAGGATTGATTTATTGGTATACAATGCAGGAGTAGCTGTAAGTAAAAAAATAACCGACTTTGGATATAGAGATTTTAAATTTATTGTAGATGTAAATTTAAATGGGTATTTTCTATTTGCAAGGGAATCATCTAAAGTCATGATATCAAAAGGTATTGAAGGTAGAATAATACAGATAAATTCAAAATCAGGTAGAGTAGGTAGTAAGCATAATTCAGGATATTCAGCAGGTAAATTTGCTGGAGTAGGTCTTACTCAAAGTTTAGCATTAGATTTGGCAGAGTATAAGATAACTGTAAATGCATTGATGCTTGGAAATTTACTTGATTCTGATATGTTTGAAAGTTTAATTCCTCAATATGCAGTAAAATTGGGGATACCTGAATCAGAAGTTAAGCAAGTTTATATAGATAAAGTACCTCTAAAAAGAGGTTGTAGATTTATAGATGTTGCAAATATGCTTACATTTTATGCTTCTAAGGAAGCTGAATACTGTACAGGTCAATCTATAAATATTACTGGTGGACAAGTTATGTAAAATTTTTATAGCCTTTCAATTTATGTATATCAAAGATATATTAATTGAGAGGTTATTTTTATATTTAACAACTATAGTATGCAATCAAAATTATAAGATAGTAAGTTTTTAAAAGAGAATTTTACAATAATATTATATTTATGAAGTATTTTTAAATTTAATTTGATAAAATGTATTTATGTTTCATATAAAAGTAGTTTTGAGTATATACAATTTAATAAATTATAGGAAATAGGATAGTTTTTAATAAGGAAAGAAGGATATTTTATGGATATAGTAAAGAAATTAAGTCATGGATGTACACTAGATTGCCATGATTGTTGTAAATTTAATGTTTATATTAAAGGAAATAACATAATAAAAATTGAAGGAGATAAAAACCATCCTTACACAAAAGGATTTATATGTAAAAAAGGACTGGCTCATTTAGATAGACTAAATCATAAAGAGAGGATAGAGACACCAATGCTTAAAGTTAATGGAGTATGGAAGGAAATTTCTTTTGATAAAGCTATAGAAATAATGTCAGAAAAGCTTATAGACTATAAAGAAAAGTACACATCAAAGTCTGTTATGCATTATGACCAATATGGAAGTGGGTCTGTACTAAAATACATAGGAGATATATTTTTTAATTTTTATGGAGGAGTTAGTAGGCACAAGGGTGGTCCATGTTGGAGTGCAGGAATGCATGCTCAAAAGTATGATTTTGGAGAAGCTAAAAGTCACGCTATAGAAGATATGTTAAATAGTAAAAGCATATTTGTATGGGGAAAAAATCCAGCATATACTACAATTCATACTATGCAAATAATTAAAAAGGTTAAAGATAAAGGAATACAGATAGTAGTAATTGACCCCATATATACAAAAACAGCTCAAATAGCAGATAAATACATAAAAGTAAATCCTGGAACAGATGGAGCTTTAGCTATAGCTATGGCAAAAGTTATAGTAGAAGATAAATTATACGATGAAGAATATATAAACTCATACGTTATTGGTTTTGAGGAGTACAAAAAATATTTACATTCATTGGAATTAAGCTTTTTAATTAATGAATGTGGAGTTAAAGAGAATGAGATAAGAGAGCTAGTTGATTTATATACCAACAAATATTCAACTATAAACCTTGGGTATGGACTTCAGAAATATAAAAATGGAGGAAATACAATAAGAGCCATAGATGCTTTAGGAGCTATAACAGGTCAAATAGGTTTTAGTGGTGGAGGTATAAACTATGCAAATAAGGTTTATCCAAACATTATAAACTCTGACCCTTATAATAGCCAATCATATGGAGAAGATAGAGAATTTTATGTAAGTAACATTAGTAAGTTTATAGAAGAATCTTTAAAAGATACATCTAAGGGTCTTGATGATACACAATATAAAGCAAATTGTATATCGAATGAATTAAATTACTCGTCGAGTAAATCAATAAAAGCTAATATTCCTATAAAGATGGCTGTTATAACTAAAAGTAATATGTTAAATCAATTGCCAGATTTAGTAGAATTAGAAAGAGTGTTTTCAAAGATTGAATTTAAAGTATGCTTTGACATGTTTATGACTGATACAGCTACGTTATGTGACTTGTTTATACCTTGTACAAATACACTAGAAAGTGAAGATATAATCTATAGTTCAATGACTAATCCATATATAACTTATAATGAAAGGGCAGTAAAGCCAAAACATAAGCTGATGGATGAATACTATTTCTTTATGGAGTTAGCTAAAAAGATGGAACTTAAAGAGTATCCATTTGTGAAAAAAAGAGAATATCTAGAGAAAGTGATTGAACCACTCAAACAATTCGATAAAAATATAGATATAGAAAAACTTAAAAACAGTTACTTTACCATACATAGACCTGTTGCTTGGGAAGATAAGAGATTTGAAACTCCATCTGGAAAGTATGAGCTTTATTCAGAACGAATAAAAAGCTTAGGAATAAGCCCAATACCTGTGTATATGAGTCATAAATCTAAAAATATAAAAGAAAAAAATGAAAATACTTATTTTAGATTATTGACTAATCATCATGCAGATACTTTGTTTAGTCAACACTTTATGGACAAGACTTCTATATCGCAAGCATATATAAATAAAAGTATGGCTAAACAATTAGGCATTAAGGATAGAGATATTGTGACTTTAAACTCAAAAAAAGCAAAAATAGATGTACAAATAAATATAGATGATGGAGTAGGTAATTATATAGTAAAAATGTATGTTGGTTGGTGGAAGAAACATGGGAATCCAAACAGTTTGACAGACTCTGGTATATCAGACTTTGGTGGTCAGGTAACATATAATGAAAGCATGGTAGAAATAATACGACAAAACTAGTTAAATTTCATTGAAGGAATAAAAATAGAATTATAGAATTGATTAAAAGTTACTATTTTTACAAAACTATTGAAGGAGGGATTTTGATGGTAAATTATTCCTTAGAACATAAGAATCTATACATAGAATTTATGTGCTCAGAACTAGACCACCATGTAGCCAATGAAATAAGGGAAGAAATAGATAACTTATTAAGTGTAAATCAAGTTAGAAATGTTGTATTTAATTTTGAAAATATTAATTTTATGGATTCTTCAGGTATAGGTGTCATCATAGGTAGATATAAAAAGATTTCTAATGAAGGGGGACGAGTTTCAGTAATTAATATAGGTTCACGAGTTAAGAAAATTTTTGATTTATCTGGGTTAAATAAAATTATTGGCATTTATGATACGTATGAAGAAGCTCTAAGTTCTTTGTAGGGAGGAGTATGTGATGAATAATATTATGGAAGTTAAATTTTCGGCAATATCTGAAAATGAAAGTTTAGCAAGAGTTATAGTAGCATCCTTTGCAGCTAAATTAGACCCAACAGTAGATGAATTAGTGGATATAAAAACTGCTGTCTCTGAGGCTGTTACAAATGCTATAATACATGGATATGAAGAAGATAGTTCTAAGTTTGTTTTTTTAAGATGTGAGATAGAAGGAAATATTATAAAAATTATAGTTGAAGATGAAGGGTATGGAATAGAAAATGTGGAGAAGGCAATGGAACCACTTTATACATCAAAACCAGAACTTGATAGATCAGGAATGGGATTCACAGTAATGAAAAGCTTTATGGACGATGTAGAGGTAAGTTCTGTAAAAGATAATGGTACTAGAATTGAAATGACTAAAAAAATAAATGTGCCTAAATAAAGTCCAAAAGTGAGGTTTTATTATGGAAGTAACTGTTGCCAGAGAAGAAAAAAAACCTCTTCTTAGTCATGAGGAGACTCTAGAACTTATTGACAAAGTTCAAAATGGAGATGAAGAGGCAAAAGAAATATTAATATCAAGCAATTTAGGTCTAGTTAGGAGCGTTGTATCTAGATTTTTAAATATAGGATATGATAGAGAGGATTTATTTCAGTTAGGTTCTATAGGCTTAATAAAATCAATATATAAATTTGACCCAAAATTTAATGTAAAATTCTCTACTTATGCGGTACCTATGATTTTAGGTGAAATAAAGAGGTACTTAAGAGATGATGGTATGATAAAAGTATCAAGGTCATTAAAGCAAATAGCTATAAAGGCTAAGATGGAAAGTGAATCATTGACCAAAAAGTTGGGTAGAGAACCGAGTATAGAAGAATTGTCTAAAGCAATTGATGTAGAAAAAGAAGATTTAGTAATGGCTATGGAAGCTAATTTCAACGTTGAATATTTGCAAGGTGTTATTCATGAAGAGGAAGGTTCTCCAATATGTCTTATTGATAAAATAAGCATGAAAGGAGAAAGTGAGGAAGAAAAAGTAGTAGATAACATACTATTAAAAGACATACTTGGAAAATTAGATAAGAGAGAACGTCAAATAATAGTTCTCAGATATTTTGAAGATATGACTCAAAGTGAAATAGGAGAAATGCTTAATATATCACAGGTTCAAGTGTCTAGGATAGAGAAAAAGGTGTTGTCTAAATTAAAAGAATATATATCATGAGAATATTTATGATATATAAAACCATAAAATATAATAAGAATATTACTAAAATAAACTGTAATAGATTGTTATATTAAACTTTTAAACTATTATTAAAAGTTTCTAAATTACAATAAAAAATATTAAAAAATAAGGTGTCTTTATGAAAGAAAATAAATTATTTTCTTTATTAGGCATCTTTTTTATTTTTTGATGAAACTTTAAGCTGTCAAAATAAATAATAGGTTTATTTTTTTAAAATTAACAAATAATACTTTAGAGAGGTGTTTAGTATGGATAAAAATTATAAAAAATATGTAGACCAAATAAGCCCAAAACCTACATATTTAAAAAACTATACGCTTGCATTTATTGTAGGTGGAATTATTTGTATGATAGGGCAAGCAATAAATGATTTATACATGAAAGTTGGAGGTCTTGATAAATTAGGTGCTAGTTCTGCAACATCAATAACACTAATATTTATAGGGGCATTTTTAACTGGGTTAGGAGTTTATGACCTAATAGGAAAAAGGGCTGGAGCTGGTTCTATAATTCCAATAACAGGTTTTGCAAACTCAATAGTATCTCCAGCAATGGAATATAAAAGAGAAGGTTATGTATTAGGTGTAGGTGCAAACTTATTTAAAATTGCAGGGCCAGTTCTAGTTTATGGGATAGGTTCTTCTATTTTATGTGGGATTATTTATTATATCTTTAAGATGTTTTAGATGGTTTTTATTTAATTTAAACTCTATTAATTGCAAAATAGCTATGAAAGTTGAAAATTAACTATGAAGCTTGTTAGTTAGAAAATAGTTATGAAGATTTCAATTGATATTAAAAAATTAAATATTAAAATGCAAAATTAAAAAGGTGTGAAAATATGAAAAATAAAAGAATTGGAAAAAGAACAGTAAAATTAGAAAATAAACCAACAATAATATCAACTGGAACTATAGTAGGCTCTAAAGAAGGTGAAGGACCGCTAAAGGACTATTTTGATATGATTATGACTGATGATTTGTATGGTGAAAAAACTTGGGAATTAGCTGAAAGTAAGATGGTAGAGACTGCATCTCAGAAAGCTATACAAAAGGCAGGGAAAAAACTAACGGATGTAAATTATATGTTAGGTGGAGATTTAATAAATCAAATAGTCCCAGCATCATTCGCAGCAAGGGAATTAGCAATTCCATTTTTAGGTATATATGGAGCTTGTTCTACAATGGCAGAAGGTCTTTGTATAGGTTCTATGCTTATAGATGGTGGTTTTGCAGATTTAGTACTATCAGGTACATCAAGTCATTATTGTACAGCAGAAAGACAGTTTAGATTTCCTCTAGAGCTTGGAAATCAAAAGCCAATGACAGCTCAATGGACAGTTACAGGAGCAGGAAGTGTATTATTAGCTCCTAATGGAGATGGTCCTAAGGTAAAATACGTTACAGTTGGTAAAGTAATAGATGAAGGTATTGATGATGGTAATAATATGGGACCAGCTATGGCTCCAGCAGCAATAGATACAATATATTCTTATTTTGAAGATACTAATGATGACCCAAATAGCTTTGATATAATTTCAACTGGGGATTTAGGTACTCTTGGAAAACAGATAACAGAAGACTTTTTGAAAGAAAAAGGTGTAGATATATCAAAATGTTACACTGACTGTGGTATAGAAATGTTTAATCTTAAAGAACAAGATGTCCATTGTGGTGGAAGTGGATGTGGATGTTCAGCTACAGTATTTGCAGGATATATATATGAGAAGTTGAGAAAAAAAGAATTTAATAAAGTAATGCTTGTATCAACAGGAGCATTACTATCACCAACAAGTACACTACAAAAGCAGACAATACCATGTGTTGCACATGCAGTAGTAATAGTAAATGAGTAGGAAGTGATATATATGTTAATGGACTATGTAAGAGTATTTATTGTAGGTGGAATTATATGTTTAATAGCCCAAGTAATGATGGATTATTTTAAAATGCAAACTCCATATGTTATGGTAACATATGTAACAACTGGTGTAGTTTTAACTTTTCTAGGTCTTTATGAACCATTGGTTAAGTTTGCAGCAGCAGGTGCAACAGTTCCTATAATAGGATTTGGATATTCACTTGCTACAGGGGTAATAAAATCAATTCAAAGTGATGGTTTTTTAGGTATCTTTTTAGGTGGTACAACTGCTACAGCTGGTGGAATAGCAGCTGCTATATTCTTTGGATATCTTATGTCAGTAGTGTTTACACCAAAAGCGAAACCATAAATATTACTTAAGAGAATAATAAATTTTAAAATAATAACTTTTTATAAAATAGGCAGATATCTTTTAGATTCTGTCTATTTTTTATATAAAGAAGCGTTTACATAATTGAAGTTGACAATTATTTACAACATAGTGTAGTATTATATTATCAAAATAAAATGAAGTGAAGTAGGGGATAAAGATGGTAACTATTAAAGATATTGCAAGGAATCTAGGTATCAGTTATTCAACCGTTTCTAGGTGCTTAAATAATAATCCTAATGTATCTGAAAAAACAAAAAAGAAGGTAGTAGAAGAGGCTAATAGACTAGGGTTCCATTTTAATGTAAATGCAAGAAATCTGGCCAAAAAAGAAACAGGCAGAATCGGGGTAATCTTTTCAAATAATTTTAATCACCAAGATACTAGAAAGTTTTTTAGTGATATAATGGACAGTTCTATAAATTCTATTGAGACTAATAAATACGATTTTATAATACAACCTAATAATAACATTAGTGGTGACAGTAATGTATATAAAATGGTTAATGGACAAATGGTAGATGGATTAGTAATTGTGTCTCAATCAATAAAAAAAGAAGAGTATGAATTTTTAAAAGATAATAATTTTCCACATGTATTTATATATTTTAAACCATCTTTTGTAGGAGAAGTAGACAATTTCTTTTGGGATGATAATGTGTATGGTGGTTATATAGCTACTAAGCATTTAATTGACCATGGTCATAAAGATATAATAACAGTAACTTCAGATGATAAGAGCTCAAAAATGCATGAAGATAGAACCAAGGGATATTTGAATGCTATGGAAGAGGCAAATTTAAAGACTGAGGTTATTGAATCTAAAATGGATTTTGAGTCTCAAGTTGAGTTGTTAGAAAAACATATCGATAAAATAAAAAAAGCATCAGCCATATTTGTACAGCAAGATGTACCAGCAATTTCTATAATACAAGAATTAAAAACTACTTATGGTATAAATGTACCAGAAGATATTTCTATAATAGGATATAATAATATTGAATTAATATCATATTTTAGGTCGCATTTATCAACGATAGATGACCCAAGAGAGCAAGTTATAAAAAATGGAGTAGACAGTTTAGTAAATATAATAAATAAAAAGGGAACAGAGCATATTCCAAGAAAACTATATCCAAGGTTAATAATACGAAATAGTGTTAAAAGAATAAAGTAGTAAGTTTTTAAGTATAATAAATGTATTAGAAGTATTATACTTTGTATAAATTAATCTAAAAAATAATATGAATTGAGATTAAGAGGAGTAAGTGTATATAAGTACATTGTACTCCTTTATTTATTTAGGTAATTTTTATAAAATCAGTAAATAATTTTGTCAGCTTAGGTAATAATTTACTATCTATATAATGTAATCTAATAAATTATTTGTGTTTTATATCATGAATTTGTAATGCCTTATTTTGATTCATAACTAAAAGTATATAAAAATGATGAATAATATATATTATACATTATCAATGATAGGTTATATAATAAAATCACTAACAATTATATTATAAGAAAATTATAAAAATTACAAGGAGGTATAGAAATGAAAGAAAAAGCAGGGATTAGAAATGCCATAATAGCAGCCTTTATAATCACAATATTGGCGGAATTAATCGGTCCTATTTCATTTAAAGTTATGGGCATTAATATAACTTTACTTAGTATACTATGGGCTATCTTTATAGGAATGGCTGTTTCGCCTCATTTATTAGGACGAGTTATACCAGCTCTAAAAAAGTTTATAGGGGATAATGAAATAAATGTATCTCCATATTTGCTATCTTTAACACTATATCCATTAGGAATAATGTTTGGAATCAATGCAGGTCCTAAAGTTGGTATATTACTTCAAGCAGGGCCAGCACTTTTATTACAAGAATTTGGTCATATGGGTACAATGTTGATTGCATTACCTGTTGGAGTTGCATTAGGTCTTGGAAGAAGTGCATTAGGAGGTACTTTTTCATTATGTCGTGACACAGCACTAGGAATTATTGGAGATAAGTATGGATTAAATTCACCAGAAGGTATAGGTACATTAGGAACTTACATAAGTGGTAGTATATTTGGAACATTATTATTCTCATTTTTAGCACCAGTAGGAGTGCTTTTAGGATTTCATCCATATGCTTTAGCAATGGCATCAGGAATGGGTAGTGGTTCAATGATGGGAGCTGCAACAGCATCATTAATGAATACGGTTCCACAGATGTCGGAACAGATTTTAGCATATTCAGCAACTAGTGGTTTGATTACAGCTGTTACTGGAATATACATAGAGTTATTTTTATCTTTGCCAGTAGCCAATTATTATTATGGTAAAGTAGCTCCAATTATTGAAAGATTTAGAGGAAGAAAAACAAAAACAAGTAATGACTTATAAAGGAGGGTGTCTATATGGAAAAAACTTTTAAGACTATTATGGAACAGATAAAAATAGTACTGTTTATATATATTATTATTTGCTTTGGGCAAATGATAGCACTTAAGACTCAGGCTAAGGATTTATTAATAGGAAGTATATTTGGTTTCTTGTTAGTTATAGTTGCTATTATAATCAAGAATTTTGTTAAAAGACCTAATTTGCCAGGTTTTGCATGGGCTACATTAGTTGCATTCGTTTTATCACTTCCAATATCACCAGTGGGGGATATTATAGCAACTAATGTGGGAAAAATCAATTTTATGTCTACAGTGACACCATTGTTAGCTTTTGCAGGAATTTCTGTAGGTAACCAATTGGATATATTAAAGACTTTGAGCTGGAAGTTAGTGGTTATATCATTTATAGTTATGACATCTACTTACTTTGGTTCTGCTTTTATATCTCAAACAGTTTTAAGATTAAATGGAATGCTTTAAGGAGGTAGGTAAATATGAATGAATTAAAAGTGAAAATCAAAGAGGAAATAAAGGTATTATCTGAAGAAAAAAAGACATCATTTGAAAATGTATCTGATTACTTATTTGCAAATCCAGAATTGGCATTTGAAGAATATAAGTCACAAAAAGCATTGTGTGATTTGTTAGAAGAAAATGGATTTAATGTAACTAAAGGTGTAGGAGGATTGGAGACATCTTTTGAGGCTATTTATTCAAATGGGACTGGAAAAACAGTAGCTTTTTTAGCTGAATATGATGCCCTTCCAGGGATGGGACATGCATGTGGTCATAATATTATAGGAACAAGCTCTGTTGGTGCTGGTATCATATTAAAAGAAATAATGGAAAAACATAATATAGAAGGAACTGTAAAAGTTTTTGGAACACCTGCAGAGGAAAGAGTAGGCGGAAAAATAACTATGATTAAAGAGGGTGTATTTAAAGATGTAGATGCTGCATTAATTTTACATCCAAGTGATGCCTCAATGCCTGATGATATATCATTTGCTCAAGTTAATTTAAAATTTGACTTTAGTGGTAAGGCATCACATGCAGCTGCCTATCCTTGGGAAGGAAAAAGTGCCTTAAGTGGAGTAATAGCATTGTTTAACAGTGTAAATAGTATGAGATTGCATCTTAAAGATTATGCAAGAGTACATGGAATTATAACTGATGGAGGTAGCATACATAATATAATTCCTGAAAAATCTACAGCAATATTTAATGTAAGAGCTTTAAGTATAGAGTACTTAAATGAGATTTGTGATATGCTTAAAAACTGTGCTAAAGGAGCTGCAATTTCTACTGGAACTAGCGTAGAAATAGTTCAATTAGATGAAGTATACAAAGAAATTAAGAATGATTCAGAATTAGTGAATATAGTTAGAAGTAATTTTGAAGTGTTAGGTGAGGACTATATTGAAAGAGATTTAAGTCAAGGTATTGGGTCAACTGATACTGGAAATCTAACTCATGAAATACCTGCAATACAAGCATATATTAAATTAAAAGAAGACACTGCAACTCATACTGATGAATTTGCTGTTGCAGCTGGTGGTAAAGAAGGTAAAATAGCACTTATGAAAGCAATTAAGGTGCTAGCAATGTGTGGAGTAGATGTTTTATATAGTAAATAATATATAAGAAAGGAAATTAGATTAGACATGATATTAAAACAAGTAATAGAGGTTTATGACATTTTAGATAAAGCAAATGCTAATGGAGAAGAAGTAAAGTCTTATTTACAAAGTTATGGTGAAGTAGATGTAACAGTCAAAGAATTATCTTCAAGTAAAGGTTCAACTGATTTAGTTAAGCTTACAATACCTGGTAAGAATGGAAAGCTAAATGGTGGAGATGCCCCTACTCTTGGAATTTTAGGTAGATTAGGAGGTATTGGAGCAAGACCAGAAGTAACAGGTTTTGTATCAGATGGTGATGGAGCATTAGTAGCAATTGCAGTTGCAGCAAGACTGTTGGATATGCAACGAAAAGGAGATATATTAGATGGTGATATTGTAATCTCAACTCATATTTGTCCAGATGCACCAACTAGAGAGCATTATCCTACACCTTTTATGGATTCACCAATAGATATGATGACTATGAATGAAAATGAAGTTGATAATAGTTGTGATGCAATACTTTCAATAGATACTACCAAAGGTAATAGAGTAATCAACAATAGAGGATTTGCAATATCACCAACTGTTAAGGAAGGTTACATATTAAAAATTAGTGATAATCTTTTGGATATTATGCAGACTGTTACTGGAAAGGCTCCATTTGTATTCCCTTTATCAATTCAAGATATAACACCATATGGAAATAATCTATATCACTTAAATAGTATTTTACAGCCAGCAGTTGCTATAGATGCACCAGTAGTAGGAGTAGCTATTACTACAGAGATGCCTGTTGCTGGATGTGCCACAGGTGCAACTAATTTTGCTGATTTAGATTCAGCAGGTAGATTTGCAATTGAAGTGGCTAAGCTATTTGGCAGAAATAAGTGTGAGTTTTATGATAAAGAAGAATGGGAAATGCTTATTAAAAGATATGGTAAATTAAATAGATTTCAGACATTTGGTATACAGTAATTAGAATAATATTAGGTTTATATAATTTATGATATAACTGTTTTGAATATTTAAACAACTAGGAATAAATAATATGATGTAATTATAGAAAAAGAGTGTCTCATAGATAATTTAAAAAATCATCTATGAGACACTCTTTGTATTTATATTTTAATTTTTGTTAGCTTAAGTTGCAGGAGTGCCACCACCATCAGGAGTAGCAGTAGAGCCACCATCACTGTTTCCGCCGTTATCAGGAGGAGTAGAGCCACCACCATTGTTATTTCCACCATTATCAGGAGGAGTGGAGCCACCACCATTGTTGTTTCCACCATTATCAGGAGGAGTAGTAGAGCCACCACCATTATTGTTTCCACTATTATTAGGAGGAGTAGAGCCACCACCATTATCACCTGAATTATTGTTATTGTTGTCATTTTCATCTTGTTGATTATTATCTGGTTTCTTTGTATCTTCAGATGATGGTTGAGAGCTTACTCTAGTAGGAGCAGTACCTTCAATAAATGCTGCTTTAGAGCCAGAAGATTGCTTTCCTCCATCTTCTAAATTGATTTTTGTAAAATACACGTTTTTAGGAACTTCAAATTCAGTTACTGTTAAGTTAGCATGTATTTTTGTCATAACTTTTTCCCATAGTTTTGCAGTACTAGTACTTCCATGTGGAACTTCTCTACGCTTTATGGTATTGCCAGAATCATCTTTTCTACCAGCATCATCTCCAATATAAGTTGCTCCAACATAATAAGGTGTGTAACCAACAAACCAAGCATCATATGCACTATTTGTAGTACCTGTTTTACCTGCAACAGGCATTCCATTTGAAAGTGATGCTATGCTACCAGTACCTTCAGTAATTACACTTTCCAACATGTCTGTAACGACATAAGCTACTTCAGGTTCTACAACTTTATGTTCTTCAGGAGCATTTTTAACTAATAATTGACCATCAAAAGTAGTTATAGTAGTGAAAATTGATGGTTCTACATAAACTCCTTGATTTGCCAATGTACCATAAGCAGCAGCCATTTGAAGTGGAGTAATACCATTTGCCATACCACCTAGTGTTAATGATGGGAATTGTCTATCAGTTGCTCCTGACTGACTATTTTTTACAGTCGTTATACCAAAGTTCTTTAAGTAGTCCATCATTATATCTATACATTCATCATAAGAATCTCCAAGCATCTCAGCAGTTTTGACAGCTATTGTATTTGAAGATTTAGCAAGTGCTCTACGTAAACTCATAGAACCATGCCCAGCAGTAGTAGTTCTTGGATTCCACTTAGTATTCTCTTCAAACTTATAGCCTCCTCTGGTATCACTTAGAGAAGTTGCTTGTGTAAGTTTTAAAGTATCAATAGCTGGTGTATAAATTGCTAGAGGTTTTATAGCAGAACCAGGCTGATGAGGGTTAGTAGCACGGTTTAAAGTTTTTCTACCACTTATATTTCTTCCTCCAGCTAGTGCCCTTATTTCACCATTTTTATAATCTAAGATTACCATTGCAGATTGCGGTTGACTAACTCCATCAGGACCAACCATATGTCCTGGGAAATTGCTATTTCTATCATATTCTTCTTCTAAAGCATCCTGCATTTTAGGGTCTATAGTTGTATTTACAATTAGACCTCCATTGTAGAATAAGTTTTGTGCTTCATCATTTGTATGTCCTTGTTCCATTAAAGCATTTATAACTTCGCTTTCAATAAGGTCTTCTACAGATGAAGAAACTTTGTCTGATGATTTAGGTAATTTTATTTCTATTTTAGCTTTGATTGCTTCATCATATTCGTTTTGCTTTATATACCCTAATTCTAACATTTTCTTTAGAACAACTTCTTGTCTTTTTTTAGCTTCTGGGTTACTTACAGCTTTTCTGACAACTAATGTACCTGCCTTTAATTGTCTATAAGTATCATTAGATATAAGTTCCCAAGACTTTATTTTTTCAATCATATCAAAGTCTACCTTTGTAGGGTCATCTAAATCATCATCAGTTGTGTTAACAAAAAATAATAACTTATTTTCTAAATCACCTTTAGTTTCGCTTCCATCTAGTTTAGAAGTTTTATAGGCCGAAAACTTTGATGGATTTTTAGTTGAACCAGCAAGAAGTGCTGACTCAGCTATAGTAAGGTCAGCGGCAGACTTGTCAAAATAACCACGTGCACCAGCCTCAGCACCTGCTAGACCTCTACCAACGAAAAAGTTATTTAAATAAGTTTCTAGTATTTTATCTTTACTTACTGTTTTACTCATCTCATATGCATAGTAAATATCCTTTATTTTACGAGGCAGAGTTTGTTGTTCAGTTGTTAACAACATTTTGGATACCTGCATAGGAATAGTACTACCACCTTGTTTAGTACCTGTAAGGGTCTTTAATACTGACCTAAATAAACCTTTAATGTCGACACCCTTATGTTCATAAAAACGTTCATCTTCTATTGCAATTACAGCATGTTGAAGATGTGTTGAAATCTTATCTAATGGAACAGGTGTCTTTTTATTTACACTTGGAGCTGTAGATAATGTTTTTCCATTAGCGTATTTAATTGTAGTTGTTTGGTTTGTTTGCTTATCCAAGACGGCTTCTGTAACTGGAGTAACATCTCTTAGTGATGCAAATACTAAACCAGCAGTACCAGCAGTACCAACAACTAGTAAAACTAAAAATACTATCCCAAATACTCTTAGTTTTTTAAATTTATCGCTTTTTTTAGATTTTTTCTTGTTTTTTGTTGAACGAGTTTTGTTAGATGAACCTCTATTAATTGGTTTGTTTGTATTACTAGAGGAACTAACTTTTTTTCTTCTAATTTTATTTCCATTTTTATCATTATCGTTATTCATAAGATTTTAACCTCCTTACTTAATGCAATATTATAACACAAATAGGAGTAATTTTGTAATTAATAGAAAAAATGAATTTGCTATAATATTCTGTACATTGTAAATATGTATAAACATAATGTATTAAAAAGTCCATATTTTTATTTTATTTATTTTTGACAAATATTATAAAAATTATGCTAAAGCTACATATAAATAAATAGGAGGGGATAATTTTGAATAGAATAGTAGATAGAAAAAAGAAAACTGAATTTAGAAAAATTGTAGCTATTTTTTTGTTAATTCTTTTCTTGTCTGTATTTATAGGCAGTTTTATATATATAGATAAAACTTTAAGACCAACAATAACAGTATTGGCAGAAACTAAAGCTCTTGAATTAGCAAATAGGTCAATAAATAAAGCTGTTGCTGAAATGGTAGAAGGAAAAATAAATTATGAAGATTTAATGGATATACAGCTTGATAATAATGGAAAAATAACAATGATACAAGCAAATACTATAATGATGAATGAGATTGCCTCTGCAATAGCTTTAGAAATACAAGATGAATTAAAAAAAGCTAAGACAGCTAGTTCTTACATACCTATAGGAACAGCATTAGGAAGTCCTATATTAGCCAAATACGGTCCTAGACTTGAAGTTTCTATTGAACCTATAGGAACAGTATCAGTAAACTTTAAAACAGAATTTGAGTCGTCTGGTATAAATCAAACAAGACACAGAATATATCTAGAAGCTCAAACACAAGTTAAAGTAGTAATACCACTTATAACTTCAACAAAACAAATTAAAGCACAGATACCTATTTGTGAGACTATAATAGTAGGAGATGTTCCAGAAAGTTATGTAAATATACCAGAAAAAAATCTAGGAAATGTTTTACCTAACACTGGAAAAAATGCTAATAAGTAATATAAAGTTATATATTTTTAAATAAATTTGAAAAAGTAGTTTATAAATAAAAATTTTGTAAATAATATTAATATAATTTCAATAAAAATTATATTTTATACTATGTAAAATATCTAATATATTTGGTCTCTTAAGGTAAGTAGAGATACCTTTAGACCAAATATATTATTAATTATCTGTTTAATATTTAAATTATTGTTTATTTGTATTATTTAAAACTATATTATTTACAACATCCATTTAATAAATACAGCATAGCCTACAGCTGGGTCATTTTCGATAGCATGAGATACTGCTCCAATTATTTTATCATTCTGAACTATTGGAGTACCACTCATACCTTGTACAATACCACCAGTTTGAGCTAAAAGTTTTTTATCTGTAATTTTAATTTTAAAACTTTTGCTTTCTGGATGTTTTTGATTTTCTATATCTATAATTTCAATATTATATTTTTTACATTCATTACAATTATCTTGTAGAATTATTTGAGCCTTTCCTAATTTAACTTCATCTAAAGAAGCTACTTTATATTTTTTTAAATTAGAAATATCAAAGTTGTTAATTTGACCTCTTATTCCAAAATCAGTATTGTCTGTAAAACTACCAATAATATTTTCTCTTTTTGCATTTATACATCCAACACTACCTTTATAAGATTTTTCTATATTAAGATGTTTAGTTGTAGAAATTGAACCTGATTTAATAAGTATCTTTCTAGCATTACCAACACTTATTGGGTGACCTACAGCACCAAACTCTGATGTTTCTGGATTAATATATGTTAAAGTAGCAAATCCAGAAAGTAAGTTATTAAAACTAATTTTTTCTAATATGTGTTTAGTAGTTTTCATTGTTATCAGTTGACCACCTCTATTTAATAAAATAGATACTGGTTTTTCTTCTGGTAAAGCATTTAATGTGTTTGCAAAGTCGCTATATCCATCAACTTCAGCATTATTTATCTTTACTATTGCATCACCTAACCTAAGTGGAGATGCTTCTCCAGGATTTCTAACAATGATGTTTTTTAGTTCTGCATCGATTTGAAGTACGTTTCCAATCGGTATTAAATATTCAGGTTCACTTTTTTGTAAATTTTGTGCATAAATTAAATTATTTGAGAAAAAATATAATAAAAATAAAAAAGTTAAAACAATTGTAAATTTAGACTTAGCTAAGTTGGTTCTTTTATTTAAAGCTTTATCTTTAAAATAAAAATTTTTAAATTGCATAAAACACCTCTTTCTTATTAAATTATTTTAATAATAGAATTGAAGTTTTCTCGCTGCTTCTGTATTATGTTGTGCAAGAATTAGTTTTTGATGCTTGGAAAACTGACGCAATAACTCCTTAGTTTTCATAAAAATAAATAAAATAAAGAGCGTATATGATAAAATAGATACATATTCATATAAGTTAAAATAAATAATAACTGTATATCATTAGAAAGGAGCAAAACATGAAAAAATATAGATTGTTAGTTACTTGTATAATTGCCATGGGAATTATAATTATAGGAACATCAAATCCTGTTAGCAATTTTTACAAGACTACAAATTTGATTAGTTCAGGAAACACTACAAATGAAAAAGCAGATAAAGATAAAAACTCAAATAAAAATACAAAAGATAAAGATGAAGATAAATCAAATTCAAAAAGCAATAAAGAAAAGTCATCAGAAAATAAATCATCAGATAATAAAAACGAAACTCAAAAAAATAAAAAGTTTTTAATTTGTATAGACCCAGGACATCAAGGAAAAGGAGATAGCAATCTAGAACCAGTAGCTCCAGGTTCTTCCTCTCAAAAAGCGAGAGTATCTTCAGGAACAGAGGGTATTGCCACAAAAAAACCAGAATATGTTTTAAATTTAGAAGCATCTCTTGTTTTAAAACATATATTAGAATCTAAAGGTTATAATGTAATAATGACTAGAGAGACTCATGATATAAATATAAGTAATTCAGAAAGAGCGATACTTGCTAATGATAAAAATGCAGATATGGTTGTAAGAATACATGCAGATAGTTTAAATAATTCTTCAAAGACTGGTGCATCCATATTAATTCCTGAAAAGGATGGAAAATATACAGCTCCTATATATGAAGATAGTAATAAATGTGCTGAATTTATTAAACAGAATATGGAACAAGCTGGAATACAAATTAATGGAATCGTTCAAAGAGGCGATTTGACTGGATTTAACTGGTCAAAAGTACCAGCTGTGTTAGTAGAAATGGGATTTATGAGTAACTACAATGAAGACCAAATGATGTCAAATCCAGAGTATCAAAGAAAAATGATGCAATGTGTAGCAGATGGATTAGATGAGTATTTTAAATAAAGTATAAATAGAGAAAAAGTTGGGATGGTATTATGTTCCTGATTTTTATCTCTATTTTTTATTTATTAAAAGCCTCTAAAAAGTCTTATAGGTCTTTGTAGGTATCTCGCAAAGTGAAGTACATACATTATAGTATTGATGAAAATAGCTAATATTATTTTGCGTTGCTGTTTGTATCTTTTCTGTGAATCCCATTGACAAGTATAAAGCTAATAGATATACTAATAATAGTGACCACATGGTCACTATTATTCAACAAATAAAATGACCGAGTGGTCACTATGCGAGGAGAACAGGTTATGCCTACAAAATTATTTTTTGAGCTTAATGAAGATAAACAAATGAAAATCATTAATGTGGTAACATCTGAATTTGCAACATATGGTTACACAAATAGTTCCACGAATAGAATGGTTAAAAACTCTGGCATCAGTAAAGGTAGTCTTTTTAAATATTTTTCTAATAAAGAAGAATTGTATTTCTTCATTCTTGATATTGTTACAGCAGAACTTATTGAAAATCTAGAAAAAATGACATCTAGCCTTCCACCTGAGTTATTTCAAAGAGTAATCGAGTATTCCATTTTAGAATTTACTTGGTATATTCATAATCTCGAAAAAGCAAAATTGGTAATAGGAGCTTTCAAAAAAAATGATACTGTGATTTATCGAAAGACTATGGAACGATATAAAATCAAAGAGATAAATGTGTATTACAAGCTACTTGAAGATATTGATTTGAGTAATCTACGTTGGGATAAGCAGAAAACAATCAATCTTTTGAAGTGGTTTCTAAAAGGTTTTAATGAAGAATTTTTAGGAAGTGTTGAAATTGATAATTATTCATTTGAACATATACAAAATGAGTATATAAAGAGACTAACAGATTACATGGAAATATTAAAAATTGGGCTTTTGAGATAAAAGGAGGTGGCAGCTATGTTTTGGAGAGCAAAAGAAGGAAGTGTCAGTATTGATGATACAGATATGGACTATATCTCTTTTGGAAATGGAAGTGACATTTTAATCATGCTTCCCGGTCTAGGAGACGGATTAAAGACAGTTAAGAGAATGGCTGTAACTATGGCTATAACATACAGAATGTATGCAAAAGACTACAAAGTATATGTTTTCAGCAGGAAAAATCATTTGAAAGAGGGCTACTCTACAAGAGATATGGCTAAAGACCAAGCTGAAGCTATGAAAATACTTGGTATATATAAGGCTAAAGTTTTAGGAATTTCTCAAGGTGGAATGATAGCACAATATCTTGCGATTGATTACCCTGATTTAGTTGAGAAACTTGTATTGGCTGTTACATTATCGAAGCAGAATGAAAATATTCAAGGAGTGGTTGAAAATTGGATTAAGTTAGCAGAGCAAGAAAATTACAAAGGTCTAATGATTGATATAGCAGAAAAATCCTATTCAGAGAACTACTTAAGAAAATATCGTTTACTTTACCATCTACTTGGGAGAATAGGTAAGCCTAAAGATTTTAGTCGATTTCTCATACAAGCGACTTCTTGTATTCAGCATGATGCATATGTAGAGTTGGAGAATATTGTATGTCCTACTCTGATAATTGGGGGCAATAGCGACAAAATTGTTGGAGAGACATCTTTGCTTGAATTAGCTGATAAAATTAAGGACAACGAATTGTTTATATATAAAGGTCTTGGGCATGCAGCATATGAGGAAGCAAAAGATTTTAATAATAGAGTTTTAACATTTTTATCAAAATAAAAATAAAGTATTATGAAAATAGAGTTGATATGCCGTTCTGTATGTAACAATAAAGCAGGGAGAAAAAAGCGTCATCAACTATGCAAGGCAACTTTTTCAGAACTTACATCGAAAGACGAAAAGAGATGCCTCATAAATAAGTGTCTTGTTCAAAATCATGATTGACTAGAATAGATTTTTCTACTACTTTTTATTATAAATAATATAATGATAAAATTTACATTAAGTTAAATTGCTGTAAATATAACTAAAAATATTGGTAATACTTGATTTAAGTTTAAAAAGAATATATTATAGTATAGAATGTGTAAAATTTTTTTGAGAGGTGTTAAAATGCTAGTAGTAGAAAACGTAAGTCACGGATTTGGTGCAAGAACAATATTAGAAAATGTATCTTTTAGACTTAGAAAAGGTGAACATATTGCACTAGTTGGCGCTAATGGAGAAGGAAAATCGAGTTTTTTAAATATAATAACAAAAAAGCTTATGCCAGATGCTGGAAATATAAAGTGGTCTTCAAGAGCTACAGTAGGTTACTTAGACCAACATACAGTACTAAGTAAAGGTAAAAGTATAAGAGAAGTACTTAGAGAAGCTTTTAAGCATATGTTTGATTTAGAGCAAGAAATGATTGCTATGTACGACAAGATGGGAGAAGCTGATGATGATGAGATGAGTAAGCTTCTTGAAGAAACAGCTGAAATACAAACTATACTTGAAAATAGTGGTTTTTATATGATAGATGCGAAGATACAAGAGGTTGCAAATGGTCTTGGTCTTGGAGAGATTGGTCTAGATAAAGATGTAACTGACTTAAGTGGGGGACAGAGAACGAAAGTACTTCTTACTAAACTTCTACTTGAAAATCCAACTATTCTTATATTGGATGAGCCTACAAACTATTTAGATGAAGAACATATAACATGGCTTACTAGATATCTTCAAGAGTATGAAAATAGTTTTGTCCTAGTTTCTCATGATATTGAATTTATAAATAATACTTGTAATGTAATATATCATATGGAAAATGGAGAACTAAATAGATATAAAGGAAACTATGATGAGTTTGTAAGACTTAACGATATAAAGAAACGTCAAGAAGAACAAGCTTATGACAAACAAGTTGAAGAAAGAAAGAGACTAGAGGACTTTGTAGCTAGAAATAAGGCTAGAGTAGCAACTAGAGGAATGGCTAACAGTAGACAAAAGCAACTTGATAAGATGGAAATATTAGAAAGGCCAAAAGAAAAAATAAAGCCTACTTTCTCTTTTAAAGATGCTAGAGCAGCAAGTAAGATAATTTTTGAAACAGAAAGTTTAATTTTAGGATATGATGAAGCATTGACAAAGCCACTTAATTTCCATCTAGAAAGAGGGAAGAAGATAGCTTTAAAAGGAATGAATGGTATTGGAAAATCTACTTTATTAAAGACTTTACTTGGAATAATAAAACCATTTGAAGGAAGTGTTAAGTTAGGTGACTATCTGGAAGTTGGATATTTTGAACAAGAGAGTTCAAGAGAAAATAGCAACACACCTATGGATGAAATTTGGAGTGAATTCCCAGGATTTACAAACTTTGAGGTTAGACAAGCTCTTGCAAAATGTGGACTTACAAATGAACACATAACTAGTCAAATGAGAGTGCTAAGTGGTGGAGAAGCTGCAAAGGTTAGACTTTGTAAAGTAATGCTAAAAAATATAAATTTCTTAGTACTAGATGAGCCTACAAATCACTTAGATGTTGAAGCAAAAGACGAATTGAAGAAAGCCATAAAAGAATTTAAGGGAACAGTTCTTTTGGTATGTCATGAACCAGAATTCTATTCAGACATTGTTGATGATGTATGGAATATAGAAGATTTTACAACTAAAATAGTGTAGTGATTTAATTTATTACTGGGGGGATTTCATGAAAAAGTTTCTAAATATACTTTTTTCAACATGTATAAGTGTGGTTATAATCGTAGGAGTTATCAATTTTACTGTTGGGTTTAAACAACTATATTATTTTGACATTGATTATTTAAATATATCGGATTTGTCTGGTTTGTCTAAAGATGATATAAAATTAAACTACGATTATCTGATTGATTATAATTTAAATAAGAATGTGTCTGAGTTTAAGTTGCCTACATTAAAATCTTCTCCAGAAGGAAAGATACATTTTGAAGAGGTGAGAAATATATTTCAAAATATCAATAAACTAGCTAAAGTACTAATGATAGTATCTTTAGTAGGAATTATATTGAATGCAAAAAATAAAAATATAAAAATTTTAAAAACTACATCAATAACGCTTATAATTATGCCATTATTATTGGCCATTCCAGTTTTATTGAACTTTGAAAAATCATTTATTATTTTTCATAAATTATTATTTAGAAACGATTATTGGATATTTAGTCCAGATTTAGACCCAGTTATAAATATGTTGCCAGAAGAGTTCTTTTTTCATGCTGGTGTGATGATTTTAATGTTGATTTTATTAGTAAGCATATTGCTTCTTGTAATATATAAGTTATGCAAATCGTCTAAAATAAAAACAAGATAGATTAAAAGTATACAATAAAAATAGCTATGTAATAATATTTAGACTAAAAGTAGTTAATAAATATTTATGCATAGCTATTTCTAATGAAAAATTATTTTTTACTAGTAATTTTAACTAAATCTTGAAATTTTCCCATAATATAATTATAATTATCTTTTTTATGAGGTAGCATGCAACTACTGCAATCCTTGATACCTTTATCTGTATACTTGAAGTTTCCACCACAATTTTCTCCTAAAGCATACAAAGGACAATAGCAAAATAAACAGTTAAATTCCTCTGGTTTATTAGTTTTATGACAAGGGAAAAATTCACAATCTTTGTGATTAAAAAACTTATAATTTTCGCCCATATTTTCCTCCTAAATTAAATAAAATTTAAATCTTTTATAACTATATAAGATTTTGGTGATAATATAATTATACTAAATATTTTTATTAATAGTTGATAATATAGTACTATTAATCATAGTATTAATGGTATAATTAGTCAACAGAAAAATAATGTAAATGTATTTTGTAATTAGAATATGTTTTATAACAAAAAATGAGGTGATTAAGTGAAAGAAATTCAAGAAAGAGCACTTCTTGTAGGTCTGAATTTGACAACAATAGTGAAAAAAAGTGATGATATAGACACTAGTGAATCCATGGAAGAATTAAAAGAATTAACAAAAGCTGCTGGTGCAGAGGTTGTGGCTAGCTTAATTCAAAATAAGCACTCCATAGATGCAGCTTATTATATAGGAAAAGGCAAGGTGGAAGAAATAAGAGCGTATAGTGACTCATTGGATGCTACTTTAGTAATTTTCAATGACGAATTATCTGGTGCTCAAATCAGAAATATAGAAAATGTTGTTGGAAGAAAGGTAATAGATAGAACGACCTTGATTCTAGATATATTTGCTCAAAGGGCACTTAGTAAAGAAGGAAAATTGCAGGTTGAATTAGCACAATTAAAATATAGATTACCACGACTTTATGGAATGGGTGGTGAGATGAGTAGAACAGGTGCAGGAATTGGAACTAGAGGTCCTGGAGAACAAAAACTAGAAATAGATAAAAGACATATACTTAATAAAGCAGCAGACATAAGACGTGAACTTAGAGAAGTAAAAAAGAATAGAGAGACACAGAGAGTTAAGCGTTTAAAATCAAATATACCGATTGTAGCACTTGTTGGGTATACAAATGCAGGAAAATCTACCCTACTAAACGAATTAATAAAGACACACAAGGATTATGAACAAGAAAAAGAAGTTTTTGTAAAAGATATGCTTTTTGCAACTCTAGATGTAACTTTAAGAAAGGCACTTTTGCCAAATAAAAAAGAATTTTTAGTAGTAGATACTGTTGGATTTGTAAGCAAACTTCCCCATGATTTAGTAGAGGCATTTAAAGCAACATTGGAAGAAGTACAATATGCAGACTTAATTTTGCATGTAATTGATGCAACAAATACTAGTTATGAATTGCAAAAAAGTACAACTGAAGGTGTGTTAAAAGAACTTGGTGTAAATGATAAAAAACATATACTTGTATATAATAAGGTCGATAAGCTAGAATTGGATATATATCCTAAAAGTCAAGAAGATATTGTGTATATTTCTGCTAAACAAGGCATAAATATGGATAAGCTATTAAATATGATAGAAAGTGCTTTAATGGAAAATACCTATTCGGTAAGCTTGATGTTACCTTATGAGAGAGGTGATATATTTAGTAGAATAAAAGATAAATATAATGTGGAGAATTTTGAGTATGGGGAAAATGGTATAGCATTAGACGTAAACTTGGATGAAGAAGATTTTAATATCTATAGAGAGTACATATTAGAAAAATAGGTTGAATATGGATATTAATTGGGAAAATATAGATAATCTTGAAGATTATTTTATAACCTATCTTCTTTATAAAGAATCTAAAACAGTATCTCAAATTAGTAAGATTAGAAATATTTCAAATACTGAGGCAAGCGAGCAACTTATACAAGCAAAATTGAAAATAAAAGAAATGCAAAAAGAGGATTTTGAGGCATCTAAGGATATTTTGGATAAATTTTTAGAATTAGATAAAATCAAGAGACTTGATTTTATGGATAGCTTAGATGACGAAAAAATGGTATACTTTAAGAGAAAGGTTTTCAAAAGAATCCTTGTGGAAAAAAATGCTGAAGATTTAATTGTTTTAATTTGGGCGACAGGTGAGCTAAAAGATGATAGATTCTTGAAATTACTTCATCAGCTCACAAACCACAGACACTCAGATATTAGAAGGATAACTTATTCAGCAATAAGAAAGATTGAATCACCAATTAGTAGAGAAGTATTACAAAAAGGTCTCTACGATAAAAATGCACAAACTAGGCAGTATTGTGCAAAAGCTCTTTCAAAATTAGGAGATGAAAACAGTTTAAAGATTTTACATCAGTTGAAAGACAAGAATAAGAATTTTGAAAAAGAGTATGTGCTTAGAGCTTATGACGAAGCCATTAAAGCATTGGAAGATGCGAAAAATTTGAAAAAGTAATTTTTTATTAAAGCAATTTGTTTACTTAATGATGTATTTCTAGAGTTTAACAAGGTAATAAATAAATTAATGGGAGGGGTTTCAAATGATAGTAAGACGTTGTGCAGGTGGAGTAGTTTTTTATGCTAATAAAGTACTTATTGTAAAAAATGATAGAGGTGAATGGACACTTCCAAAAGGTAAGATACTTGGAGGGGGACTTCCATATGAGAGTGCTGTTCAAAGAGTAAAAGTAGAAACTGGCATAGATGCTAAAATGATAGATGTAGCTGGCGACACTATGTATGAATTTTTCTCAAGAAGTAGACAACAAGAAGTTTGTAATGCAATAATGTGGTATGTTATGGAAGCTTGTAACACTGATTGTGTACTTGCTCCTGAATTCCAAGAAGGTGGATTTTATAAAGTTAAGGATGCTTTAGAAATGTTGTCACATCACAAAGAGCAAGCTTTAGTAGAAGTATCTTATAAAAAGTTTAAAGAATTAAAGAAATTAGTTTCAGAGGGCGATGATGTTCCAGCAAATTAATAGTGAATCTAGAGAATTCTGAGGAAGGGTAGCCCCTTCCTTTTTTAATTGAAAATATTTTAAACATAAATTATATAGTTTATTTAGATTGTGATTTAAAAATCTAAATTTTTAGTGATTTATATCTAAAATTAGTAACTTATATTTGAAATAAAAATTAAAAAGTATACAATTTTATTATATAATTGTTTTATAACAGTTATTAAAGAAATGATAAAAATCTATTTATTTTTTAGTAGAATAATTTTATATATAAATACATGTTTGATGTATACCTTAAAAAATAATTAAAATAGGAGGAAATATAATGAGCAATTACAGGACATTACATGAATTTGGAACTGATGAAATAACAATTGAAAAGTCTGTTTTTATTGGATATGCTAAACCTATAAAGAGCGAAGAGGAAGCATTAGAATTTATAAATGAAATAAAGAAAAAGCACAAAGATGCAACTCATAATGTATGGGCTTATACAGTTGGACAAAATATGAATATACAAAGATATAGTGATGATGGAGAGCCACAAGGAACAGCAGGTATACCTACATTAGAGGTTATAAAAAAAGAAGATTTGAGAGATGTAGCAGTTGTTGTTACTAGGTATTTTGGAGGCACAAAATTAGGTGCAGGTGGTTTAGTTAGAGCTTATACAAAAGGTGCTAAGTTGGGATTGGAAGCAGGTAAGATAATTTATAAGGTAATGTATCAAGAAGTTAAGATTAAAATAGATTATACTCAACTTGGAAAAGTACAAAATGAATTAATGAATTTAGGGTATTTCATAAAAGATACCATATATGAAGATAATGTCGAGATAATAGTGTATTCAAAGTTAGAGGATGTAGAAAAAGTATCAGAAAAAATGATTGATATAACAAATGGAACAGGAAAAATAGTTTTAGGAGAAGAATTCTATTTATCTGAACAAAACGGAGAAATATTATTGTAATCTAAAAAGATTAAAAGAGTTAATTATATTAAACAGTCAAATTTTATCTTAAAATGAAAAGCCATTAAATTGTTTTAATCTAAATCAATTTAATGGCTTTTTATTAGACTTTGCACAGAATCCTTTTTTTACTTCAAATAAACCAACTAAAAGTAGAAATATCCCAAATATTTTTTTTAATATATCTGAAGATAGATAATTAGCTAACAGTGAACCAAATATGGCACCTAAAACCCCAAATACAGCTATGGGTATAACCAATTTAAAAACTACATTTTTATTTTTTATATGTATAGCCAATGCTATAAGTGTCATAGGAATAGATGAAAGTAAATTTACACTTTGAGCTATTTTAGTGTCGATACCAGCAAGTAAAACGAGTGCAGGTATAAGGATGGTTCCTCCACCCATTCCCATTCCTCCGATAATCCCTGCAAAAAATCCAATTAAAGCAAATAACATTAGAACACCATCCTTAATGCTGCAATTATCATGATTATTCCAAAAGAAATCCTAAGAAACTTTCCAGTAACCTTATTTAGTAGCTTAGCCCCTATGATACCGCCAAGAATACTTCCAACTGCAACTTTTATTGTCAAATTAATGTCGTAAGTACCTTTAGATACATATAAGACAGAGCTTGCTGTCGTTAAGAAAATTATTATAGAAAGAGCAGTTGCATGAGATTTATGTTCTTCTACCTTAACGATGTCATTTAATATCGGAACTAAAAGAGTACCTCCTCCAGACCCAAAAACTCCATTTATAAATCCTGTAAAAACTCCAATTATCGTATTTTTTAAATTAAAATCAAAATATTTTTTCTTCAAATCATCAGTTTTTTTCATAAAAATCACCTTCTGAAATAGTTTTACCAAAATAGGCAAATTATATTTATATAAAATAAGATTAAATATAATCTTTCATGTTTACTTAATTTTGCATAAAAAAAAACATATTAAAACAATATATTAATATATGGTATAATATATTA
This sequence comes from Clostridioides sp. LIBA-7602, assembly GCF_056688945.1. Lineage (NCBI taxonomy): Bacteria > Bacillati > Bacillota > Clostridia > Peptostreptococcales > Peptostreptococcaceae > Clostridioides > Clostridioides sp. LIBA-7602. The sequence goes on from NZ_CP196991.1 coordinate 915,494, forward strand.
AAACAAAGTAGCAAATTTGAGAGGAGATAACAATGTCAAATATAAAAATACAAATAGACAAAACTGTAGAATGGCTTATAAATAAGGTTAATGAAGCAAATGCAAAAGGATTGATTGTCGGTGTATCTGGGGGAATTGATTCAGCAGTAGTTGCTAATTTAATTAAAAAGGCATTTCCAGAAAACTCTATGGGAGTTATAATGAGCATAAAAAGTAATCCTCAAGATAGAGAAGATGCACTTAAGGTTATAGAAGGATGTGATATAGAATATCTTGATTTAGACCTTATAGAGCCACAAAGTGCTATATTAGACATGGTAGTAGGAAATTTAAAAGAGAAACATTTATATAGAGCAGAATATTTAAAGATGACAGATGCAAATTTAAGAGCAAGAGTAAGAATGAGTACTATTTATACAATTGCTAACAATCTAGGATATCTAGTTGTTGGTACAGATAATGCTGCAGAAATACACACAGGATACTTTACTAAATTTGGTGATGGTGGAGTTGATATTTTACCAATTGCAAATTTGACTAAAGGAGAGGTGTATGAATGGGCAAAAGAACTTGGTGTTCATGAAGATTTAATAAACAAAGCTCCTTCTGCAGGTCTTTGGGAAGGTCAAACAGATGAAAATGAAATGGGAACTACTTACGATATGATAGATGCTGTGTTACAAGGTAGATTAGATGAAGTTCCTCAAAGAGACCAAGAGATAATTGAAAGACTTCATAGAATAAGCGAGCATAAGAGAAAAACGCCTGCGCAACCTCCTAAGTTCTAATTTACTATTTTAAAGATTTGTGATAAAATTTACAAGTGATAAAAATTAGAATAACTAATTGTACGTATTAAGGAGTGGAAATATGGGACGTATAGGTAATATAATTAATAGAAAAGGTAAACAAGATGCTCAAAGAGCAAAAATATTTACTAAACATGCTAGAGCAATAGCAGTTGCTGCCAAAGAAGGTGGAGCAGACCCAGAATATAATGCAGCTTTAAAGACAGCTATAGAAAAAGCTAAGGCAGATAATATGCCAAATGATAATATAGATAGAGCTATCGCTAAAGGTGCTGGAGCAGGTGCTGGTGATGACTATGAAACTATAGTTTATGAAGGTTATGGACCTGGCGGAGTTGCAGTTATAGTAGAAACTTTAACTGACAACAAAAACAGAACTGCTGGTAATGTAAGATACTACTTCGATAAAAATGGAGGAAACTTAGGAACTAGTGGATGTGTTTCTTTTATGTTTGATAAAAAAGGACAGATATTAGTTGGTTCAGGAGATGGAATTTCAGAAGAAGAATTGATGGATGTTGCATTAGAAGCAGGAGCTGAAGATTTTATAACAGAAGAAGATGGTTATGAAATAATAACTACACCAGAAGATTTTTCTAGTGTTCGTGATGAGTTGAAAGCTAAAGGGTATGAGTTTATATCTGCTGATGTAAAGATGATACCTCAAACTACAACTGTACTAACTGAAGAAGCTCATTTAAAAATGATGAATAAATTAGTTGATATGCTTGAAGAAGATGATGATGTTCAAGATATATATCATAACTGGGAAATGGAAGAGTAAATATTTTAATATCTTAGAAATGTATACACCTCTAAACCATGTTTACATAATAATATGTAAATATGATTCAGAGGTGTTTTTATATTTGTAAAAATTGTTTTATAAATACTAAAAACATATCCTGTAAAACTAATAATATTATAAAAGGTTTTGAACAGGACTCGATTGTCTATAGATGATGGATGGGTATATTACTTGACGTTGAATACCACTCATTCTTCCAGTAACAATATCGATAATCATTCGAAGGCTACGTTCTGCTGTTTCCTCCATTTTCAAGTCTATAACTGTTAATGGTGGTGTACTTCTTGCCATTAGCCTTGAAGGTCCATTACTTGCTGCAAATATCTGAACATCATTTCCAATTGAAATCCCTGACTCATTAAATGCATTCATTATACCAAGAGCTACTACATCATGGTTACAAAAGATTACTTTTTTTATTGAGTTCTTTGCAATCATTTTTTTAGCAATATCATACCCACTATCTATTTTGTTAGAACAATAATATATAGAATCTGGTAAATATATTCCATGTTCCTCACATGTCTTTAAAAAAGATTTGCCCCGTAAAGTCATACATGTAAATGAAGACGGGTTAAATACAACAGCTATGTCATTTTTACCATTTTGAATAGCATGTAATGCTGCTATACGACCAGTTTCTTCATTATCAATAGATACACTCGAAAAACCTTCTATTTCACGATTTACAACAACTACAGGAATTTTAGGTTTATTTTTTAATAGGTACTCTATATCATCAGCATTAATACCTGTCAAAACAACACCATCATAATAATTGTTTGAAAAAAGATATTCATCATCGCATAAATGGCCAACAGTATAAGGTCGTATGATAATATTTATATCTAAATGCTCTAAAGAAATGACATGGTTTATTGCTTGAAATATGTTGGTTGATGCCAATTCAAAACCAGAATCTTGCCAATAAAATGCTATTTGAATATGATTATGTACTCTAGGAGTAGAGCGTTTATATCCAAGCTTATCTGCTGAATTTAAAACTATATCTTGTGTATGTAGTGGAATTCTTCGTTCATTTCCCTTACCACTTAAAACATAGGAGACTGTTGCTGAAGAAAGACCACAATCTTTTGCAATATCTTTGATTGTTGCCATGATAAAAATCCTCCTTGAATAGTTGCTTAAACTTGCTTACATTTATTATCTTAACATATATCCAATCAAAGAACAATATTCTACAATCTGCAAATCCTAATGAGTGAAAATAAATAAATCTTAAAATATATTTATTGTGTTGACAAAACTTAACAGATAATACTATAATGTGCTTAAATAAGCTTATTAATAAGTTAATATTAAGCAATATTAAGCAGTAATATAACAATGCTAGCTTGTTATGTCACTGTAAATAAAGGGGGCAAAGAGATGAGTAAGATAAATATACTTGAAGTTGGTCCAAGAGATGGATTTCAAAATCTAAAAGAATTCGTAGATACAGATAAAAAACTAAAAATTATTGATGGTCTTATTGATTCTGGTATTAAAGAATTAGAAATTGGTTCATTTGTAAGTCCAAAAGCCATTCCTCAGATGAAAGATGCAAAGGAAATAGCAACCTACTGTGTAAAAAATTATCCTGATGTAAAGCTTTATGCATTAGTTCCAAATTTATACGGTGCTAAGCTTGCATGGGATTGTGGAATAAGAGATATATCTTATGTTATTTCCTTAAGTGAAACTCACAATAAGAAAAATATAAATAGAACTCATGAAGAATCCATTACTGAACTAAAAAAAATAATAGATTCTTATCCTGAAATGAATATATGTGTTGGAATAGCCACAGTGTTTGGCTGTCCTTTTGAAGGGATACCAAAGATAGAGGATGCGGTAGCATTTAGTAAATGCCTTTGGGAAAACGGTATCAGAGAGATTAACTTAGCAGATACAATAGGTATTGCTGACCCTAAACAAGTTAGAGAGACTATTAGTGCATTAGTTGAAGCATTACCAGAATGTAGATGGCAGGTACATATACATGATACTAGAAATATGGGGATGGTTAATACTCTTGTAGCTATTGAGTCTGGTATTACTACTGTTCAATCTACACTTGGAGGTTTAGGAGGGTGTCCTTTTGCACCTGGTGCATCTGGTAATACTGCGACTGAGGATTTGGTGTATATGCTTGAACGTATGGGATATGATACAGGAGTAGATTTTAATAAACTTCTCGAATTATCTAAATACCAAAAGAGTTTGATAGAGGGTGTATATAGTGGTCATCATGTAAATATAAAATCTGAAATTTCTAGTTGTCAATTGTCTTGATTAAAAAAATAAATGATTTGGGGAGGTCAATATGGATATTATAGCTTTAATTTTATTTTTAGGTGTTATTGTTCTAGCTTTTGTACGTAAGAATAATGCAGGGATTTTAGCTTTAGCTGTTGGTGTCATAGCAGTTAGAATATTTGGCATGGATGAAAAAGAGCTTTATGGAGCTATAAGTAACTCAATGTTTACAACACTTGTTGGAATAACATTACTTTTTGCAATAGTAAATTCAACTGGAGCATTAAAGTTAGTTGCAGAAAAAATAGTAGCTGTTTCTGGTAAGCGAGTTTGGCTTATTCCAATAGCAGTTTTTATTGCAGGATTTATTGTTGCAGGTGTTGGTCCAGGTGCAATTCCAGCACTTGCGATAATTCCAGCAATGGCTGTTCCCGTAGCAATAACTGTTGGTTATAATCCTGTAATGCTTGCACTTATAGGCGAATGTGGATTAATGGCAGGTCGTATGACACCTATTACTCCAGAAGGTCAAATTATAACAACTGTTGCAGAGAGTGTTGGGATTGAAAATGTTATGCCTGCTATTTTAGCATGTCAAACCTTATCAACGATTGTATTTTCAATAGTATTGTTCATAATTTTTAAAGGATATAAACTTAAAAAACCTATAAATATTATAGATAGTAAGAATATAGAAAAGTTTAATGTAAAGCAAATAATTTCTCTTATAAGTATATTAGTCATGATTGCTTTTATTATATTTTTCGATATGAATGTTGGACTTGCTGCCTTTTCAGTTTCGGCTATACTTCTTCTTTTCAATATTGCTGAAGATGGAGAATGTATCAAGGCAATCCCATGGAGTACAATAGTAATGGTCCTTGGGGTGGGAGCAATGATGACAATTGTGGATGCAGCAGGAGGGATTGACTTGATGAGTAATGCATTATCATCACTAATGAATAGTAAAACTGCTACTCCAATTATGAGTATTTCAGCAGGACTTATGTCTATGGTAAGTTCGGCATTAGCAGTAGTGTATCCAACTATGATGCCTATGTGTGTTGATATAGCTAAGTCAGTTGGAGGAGTAGACCCACTAGCACTTATTGCAGCAGTTGGTGTAGGAGGTTCTCTTGCTGGTGTAAGTCCACTTTCTACTGGTGGTGCATTGATTTTGGCAGCTATGGGGTCAAGTAAGAAAGACTTTAATAAAGAAGAACAAAATAAGGTATTTATTCAACTTTTCATTATGAGTGCAGTTGGATTATTAGTTATTGCAGTAGTATCAGTTTTATTCTTTAATGGAATAGCACATATAATGCATTAATTTCGATAATTGAGGAATTTGTCATTAAACTCAACTTTTAATATTGAGTAATATAATATAAATTGGAGGTATAGATATGAAAAAAGGAGCATTAAGCGATATAAAAGTACTTGACCTTACTAGAGTTCTTGCAGGTCCATATTGCACAATGATGTTGGCTGATTTTGGGGCACAGGTTATAAAAATAGAAGTGCCAGAAAAAGGTGATGATACAAGAAAATTTGGACCTTTTGTAAATGGAGAAAGTTTATACTATGCAAATATAAATAGAAATAAGAAAGGTATAACTTTAAATCTTAAATCAGAAGAAGGTAAAAACATATTCTTAGAAATGGTAAAAGAGGCTGATGTTGTTGTAGAAAATTATAGACCAGGTGTAATGGAAAAGTTAGGGCTTGGTTATGATGAATTATCTAAAGTTAATAATCAAATAATTTATGGAGCTGTGTCAGGTTTTGGCTGTTATGGACCATATTCAGAGCGTCCAGGATATGATATTATTGCACAAGCAATGGGTGGACTTATGAGTATAACAGGAACTGAAGGAGGAGAACCAACAAGAGTAGGAAATGCTATGGGAGATGTATTGGGAGGTATGAATTTAACTATTGGCATACTTATGGCACTTAATGCTAGAAAGATATTTGGAAAAGGACAAAGAGTAGATATTTCCCTCGTTGATTCAGTTGTATCATCTCTTGAAACTGGCATACAAAGATATTTTGATTCTGGTCAGCCTGAACTTATGGGGAATAGATACGCTTCTGCTTACCCTTATGACTCTTTTAAGGCAAGTGATGGTAATTTTGTAATAGGTTGTGGTAATGATAAATTGTTTGAAAAATTGTGTAAAAAAGTACTTTTTAGAGAGGAACTTTTAGAAGATGAAAGATTTAAAACAAATCTTAAGCGTTGTGAACATCATAAGGCTCTTAAACCAGAAATAGAAAAATGGTCTGTTAAGCATACAATAAAAGAAGCAGTTGATTTAATATCAGAAGCTGGCGTTCCTGCTGCACCTATTTATAATCTTGGTAGTGTTACAACAGATGAACACATTGCAAAAGCAAGGGAAATGATTGTAGATATGAGACATCCTATTATAGGAGATATGAGAGTCAATGGAAATCCAGTTAAGTTGATGGCAACAAAAGCCCAAATTAATGTACCAGCACCATCTTTAGGAGAAAATAATGAGGAGATTTATAGTAGTTGGCTTGGTTTTGATAGTGATAAAATAAATGATTTAAAAGAAAATGGAGTTATTTGATTTTAGAGAAAAAGTATAAATATAATATTTATTCTCTCCTAAGAATTGTAAATCAAATCTAAAATTATCATAAGCATTTAAGATAGGAAAATCTATTTAGACATTAAGTCTTTGTGGATTTTCCTATTTTCGTTAAAAATTTATACTATTGGAACAGATATATAGATATACTAAACTAAAGTATTAACAATTTAAATTGATAGAAAATAAGTTACCTATATGTTCTAAAGATTCTTTATTAGACTGTAAAGAGGCTTATGGGCATGTTACTTAAATTATTTTAATGAAAATATCAAAAATGAGACCGCATTCTCAAAAATGAGACTGTGTTTTTTAAGTATTTTCTCTAAAATGAGACAAAAATATTGTTTTATGGGTTTTATTGGATAAAAATTCTTTAGTGAATTACAATTTAATCAATTCTAAAGTTAAAAATTATTAGAAATTAAGTGAAATTTATGTATATTTTGTTTATTTTATCAAAAAAAAACAATTTTTTAATGAAAATAAAGAAATTAAATATAAGTTGGCTTAGAACTTGCTAATATATATTAACAAGAAAGTGTAGAAAAAATAACAATGAATAATGGGGGGAATATGATGGGATTTGTAATGGAAAATTTAAAAAATCTTAAGGTGGAAGTTAAGGATAAAGTCTGTGTTATTACTATAAATAGACCTAAAGCTTTAAATGCTCTTGACAATGACACCCTTAGAGAATTATCTCAAGTTGTTGATGTAGTATCAGAAAGGGAGGAAATATTAGGAGTTATTATTACTGGAGAAGGTAAAGTTTTTGTAGCTGGAGCTGACATACGTCAGATGCAAAACTATAAAAGTGAAGAAGGAAGAAAATATGCAGGTTATGCCCAAGGGATTTTTGATAAAATTGAAGCTCTTGAGAAAACAGTAATAGCAGCAGTTAATGGATATGCATTAGGTGGTGGATGTGAACTTGCTATGAGTTGTGACATTAGAATTGCATCAGAAAAGGCTATATTTGGACAGCCTGAAGTTAATTTAGGAGTCATTCCATGTTTTGGCGGAACTCAAAGATTATCAAGACTTGTTGGAACTGGGATAGCTAAAGAATTAATTTTTACAGGAAGGCAAGTAAATGCAGAAGAAGCTAAATCTATTGGTCTTATTAATAAAGTAGTTCCAAGTGATGTGCTTTTAGAAGAGGCAATGAAGATGATGAATCAAATAGTTGAAAAAGCACCAATAGCAATAAGATATGCAAAAGTAGTTATTAATAAAGGAATAGATATGGATTTAAAAAATGCTCTTGAACTAGAGAAAGATATTGCAGGTTTAACTTTTGCTACAAGAGATAAACAAGAAGGAATGGATGCATTTATAGAAAAGAGAAAACCGATTTTTGAAAATAAGTAGCTATTATAATTAAATTGGAAGAAATGTAGAACATATTAAAAATCTAAATTTCGTGAAAAAATACATATAGTTTAATTTTAAAAGGAGTTAATTTATGAATACGGGAGTAATTATAAGTTTAGTAGGAATTATCATAGCCCTATCCCTTCTAGTTGTAATGGTTATGAAGGGAGTAAATATTTTTATAATAGCAATTGTATGTTCACTACTAGTTGCTATAACAGGAAATTTAAATGTATATAATGCACTTAAGGTGGATTATATGACAGGATTTGTTGGATTTCTTCAGGCAAATTTCTTTATTTTCCTAACGGGTACTTTAATGGGAAAAATAATGGAGATTACTGGCGGGGCAAAATCTATTGCTAAGATGATTGTAAGATGGATTGGTAAGGATAAAGCATTGCTTTCTATTCCAATAGCATGTGGAATATTGGCCTATGGGGGAGTGAGTGTTTTCGTTGTAAGTTTTGCAGTGTTTCCGATAGCTTTAGAAATTTTTAAAGAAGCTGATTTACCACGAAGATTCATACCAGCAGCTTTGACTTTTGGCTGTTCAACTTTTGCTATGGTTGCACCAGGAGCACCACAGATTCATAATATTGTTCCAGCTTCAACCTTAGGGACAGATATTATGGCTGGAGCAGTAAATGGATTTATATCATGTGCAGTAATGTTTGTAGTTGGAAGTATCATTTTATACAAAATGGTTTCAAAGGAAAAGGCTAATGGTGGACATTTTATAGCACATGAATCAGATATATTTGATGAAGTAGCAACAACTAATTCTAAGAGAGAAAATGGTCCTAATGGTCTAATTGCATTAATTCCATTAATAGTATCAATCCTAATAATCAATGTAAAAATTAATGGACAAGCAATAGTACCAATTGAGGTGGGAGTGTTTATAGGAGCTTTATTAGTGTATTTATTGTTAAATAAATATCAAGATAATAGCAAAATAGTTGGACATGTTGGTGATGCATGTAAAACTACAGTAGTAGCAATATGTAATACTTGTGCTGTAGTTGCGTTTGGTTCAGTTGTAAAATCAGCAGTTGGTTTTGACTTTATAGTTAATGCTATGACTAATATTCCTGGACCTCCTATTGCAGGGGCTGCGGTTGGGACTACAGTTATTGCAGGTATCTGTGGGTCAGCTTCAGGTGGACTTGGAATTGCCGCTCCACTTCTTGGACCAGTATTTTTAGCTAAAGGTGTTTCTGCTGCAGCGTTAACTAGAACTATGGCAATTTCATCAGCAGCATTAGATTCACTTCCACACAACGGATATATAGTTACTGTAACAAATGGTCTATGTAAAGAATCACATAAGGATGCCTATATGCCAATATTTTGGGTAACTGTTTTAACCCCAATTATTGGAACTGTAGTAGCAGTTCTTCTCTTTACAATGTTCCCAGGATTACCATAACAGAAAAGATAAAAAAGTATAAATTATATTTTGATATGTAAAATCAATTTTCAAAATATATATAATAAATTTTATGTTTTAGTAACATGAATACCATATTTAAAATACCAAGTTGACAGTATAAGGAGGAATTGAAAGTGTTAAATAAACCATTAGAAGGAGTTAAGGTAATTGACTTAACATATTTTGTAGCAGGTCCAGGTACTTCTAAAATATTAGCTGACTGGGGTGCTGATGTTATTAAGGTAGAGCCGAGTTTTGGAGACCCAGGAAGAAAGACAGGGGCAACAATGACAATGCCAATAGATGATGATAATAATCCTTTTTACAGTACATATAATTCAAATAAAAGAGGTTTGTCTATAAATCTTAAGAGCGAAGCAGGAATTGAAATTATGGATAAGCTTTTAAGTGAAGCCAACGTATTTGTTTCAAGCTATAGAACAGGAGCATTAAAAAGGCTAGGTCTTGACTATGAATCATTAAGTGAAAAGCATCCACATCTTATCTGGGGACAAATAAATGGTTTTGGTGATTTTGGACCTGCTAAGGATAATGCAGGTTTTGATACAGTTGCATTTTGGGCAAGAAGTGGAGCTATGCTTGATATCGCAGAGAAGGATACAAGTCCAATAAATCCACCTATAGCTTTTGGAGATGCCACAACTTCTTGTAGTTTATCTGGAGGTATATGTGCAGCTTTATACCAACAAGCTAAGACTGGAAAAGGGCAAAAAGTAATGGCCTCTTTATTCGGACAAGCAATATGGAATGCATCATCTTTATTAGCATCTACACAGTTTAGCGACGAGTACCCAAAAACTAGAAAGAATGCTATTTCTCCAGTAATAAACTCTTATCGTTGTAAAGATGGAAAATGGATATTCTTAAGTATCCTAGAGCATGAGAGATATTTTGAGGCACTTTGTAGATTATTTGGAAGAGAAGATTTAATAAAAGAAGAGAAATTTGCATCTTCAGTAGAAAGTAAGAAAAATGCTACAGAACTTATTAATATTTTGGATGGTGAATTTGCAAAATTCACTCAAAATGAGATGGTCGAAAAGCTTACTACTGCGGATATAGCCCATGAAAGAATTCAACATGTTAACGATGTAGTAACTGATGAACAGGCTATTGCTAATAACTATATATATGAACATACAAGCAAAAATGGAAATAAGACGATGCTTGCATCCACTCCAGTTAAGTTTGGAAATATTGAAGTTAACATGACCTGTGATGCACCACTTATAGGAGAACATTCAGATGAGATATTAAGAGAACTTGGATACAGTGATTCTGATATAGAAGCTCTAATTGAGTCTGGAATTGTAGCAATGAATAAAGAAACATGTGAAGTATGTCAATAAATAGGAGGAAATTTTATGGATTTTAGATTAACAGAAGCACAATTAATGCTTCAAAGAGTAGCAAAAGAATTTGCAGAGAATGAAATAGCACCAATAGCTGCTGAAACAGATAAAACGGGTATTTTCCCAAGAGAGCTTTTTAGCAAAATGGCTAAAATAGGATTTAATGGTATTGGGACGCCTGTAGAGTATGGTGGCTCTGGTGGAGCGGATATAGAAAAGGTAATTGTTGTTACTGAGGTTGCAAAAAAATGTGCAGCATCTGCAGCAATACTATCAATACACACAATATATGCTCAAGCTATTTTGAAATTTGGTACTGAGGAACAGAAGAAAAAATACCTTCCTATGATGGCTGAAGGTGGGTGTGTAGGTGCTTTTGCATTAACTGAACCTAATGCTGGTTCAGATGCAGCAAGAGCTGCAACAACTGCAATCATTGATGAAGCAACTGATGAATATGTTTTAAATGGGACTAAGTGCTTTATTTCTGGTGGAGGTCAAGCAGAATCGTTAATAATATTTGCATTGACAGACCCATCAAAGGGGATAAAGGGAATGTCTGCTATCATCGTTGACAAAGGTACTCCAGGTTTTTCAATAGGAAAAATTGAAGAAAAAATGGGTATCCATGGTTCAGAAACTGCAGAGTTAATCTTTGATAACTGTAGAGTTCCAAAATCTAATCTATTAGGAAAAGAAGGAAAAGGCTTTAACATAGCTATGACTTGTCTAGATGGAGCAAGAATTGGAGTTGGAGCTCAAGCTGTAGGAATTGCTGAAGGTGCCTTAGAAGAAAGTATAAAATATTCTAAAGAAAGAGTTCAGTTTGGCAAGCCAATTTCAGCTTTGCAAGGTATTCAATGGTATATAGCAGATATGGCTACTATGGTAGAATCAGCAAAGTTGTTAGTATACTATGCGGCAGACTTGAAAGCTAGAGGAGAAAAACACACTAAAGAAGCTGCCATGGCAAAATACAATGCCTCACGCACTGCAAGAGAAGTTACAAATCTAGCTCTTCAAATCCATGGAGGATATGGATATATGAAAGATTATCCATTAGAGAGAATGTACAGAGATGCCAAGATAACAGAAATTTACGAAGGTACTTCAGAAATACACAAGGTTGTTATTTCAAGAGCAGTACTAGGATAGGAGGAAGAGAATGAATATAGTTGTTTGCTTAAAGCAAGTTCCAGATACTAATGAAGTTAAAATAAATAAAGAGACAGGTACTCTAATAAGAGATGGTGTACCAAGTATAATTAATCCAGATGATAGAAATGCTTTAGAAGAAGCGTTAAAAATAAAAGATGAACTAGGAGCAGTGATTAAGGTTGTAAGCATGGGACCTCCTCAAGCTAAAAGTGCTTTAAAAGAAGCTTTGGCAATGGGAGCTGACGAAGCATATTTAATTTCAGATAGAGCTTTTGGTGGTTCAGATACTTGGGCTACATCAACAATTATTGCTGCTGCTATAGAGAAGGTTGGAAAGTATGATGTAATATTCTGTGGAAGACAAGCTATAGACGGAGATACAGCTCAGGTTGGACCAGAGGTTGCAGAATTCTTGGGAGTGGCACAAGTTACCTATGCAAAAGAAGTAAAGGTTCAAGGTGATAAATTACTAGTAACTCGTTATACAGAAACAGGAGATTATTTAATAGAAGCAAAGATGCCAGTATTACTAACTGCTATAAAAGAGTTGAATAGTCCAAGATATCCAAGTGTCAAAGGAATCTTAGAAGCTTACAATAATGGGGATGAAAAGATTACTGTGTTAACACTTGCAGATTTAGATATTGATACAACTCAAATTGGATTAAAAGGTTCACCTACAAATGTTTACAAGTCTTTTGTACCAGTTAAAGACAAGCATAATGAAATAATCGAAGGTATAAATAAAAAGGAAAAAGCTGATAAATTAATAGAAATACTATTCGATTTGAAACTAGTATAGGAGTGTTAAGATGATGAGAGCAAAAGTTAATCAAGGTATAAATTTAAATGATTATAATGGAGTTTGGGTAATAGGAGAGCAAAGGGAAGGCAAAATTAATCCTGTTACTATAGAACTTATTGGTGAGGGAAGAAAGCTTGCTGACCAACTAGGGAAAGAACTTGCAGTTGTAATAGCTGGATATGAAGTAGAGAAAGAAGTAAAGGATTTACTTCACTATAGTGTTGATAAAACATATTATATCAATGACCCTCTTCTTAAAGATTTCACAACTGATGGATATGCAATTTCAATTGCAGGTTTAATTGAAGAGAAAAAGCCAGAGGTTGTACTAGTTGGAGCTACTTCTATAGGAAGAGATATCGCACCTAGAATTGCAGGAAAAGTTGGGACAGGTCTAACTGCTGATTGTACAAAACTTGAAATAGATTCAACAGATAATAAGTTATTACAAACAAGACCAGCATTTGGTGGAAATTTAATGGCTACTATTGTTTGTCCAAAAAATAGACCACAGATGTCAACAGTTCGTCCAGGTGTTATGTCAAAAGCTGTAAGAACTGAATCAGAGAGTGGAGTTTTAGAGGTTGTTACTCCAAAACTTACTGAAAAAATGATTAGAACTAGACTAGTAGAAATGCTTCCACAAGAAAAGAAATCCATAAATCTAACTGATGCTAGAATAATAGTATCAGCAGGAAGAGGATTAAAGAGAGCAGAAGGATTTGAACTAATAAAAGAATTGGCAGATAAATTGGGGGCAGAAATTGGTGCTTCAAGAGCGGCAGTAGATTCAGGGTGGATAGAACATTCTCATCAAGTTGGACAAACAGGAACTACTGTTAGACCAGAGTTATACATTGCATGTGGAATATCTGGAGCAATACAGCATCTAGCAGGGATGAGTGATTCTAAATATATAGTTGCTATAAATAAAGATTCCAAAGCTCCTATTTTCGATATATGTGACTATGGAATTGTAGGGGATTTATATGAAATTCTACCTGAGATGATAGAGTCATTAAATAGGTAACTTCTAGAAAACATTGAATACATAGAATGGTAAGTCTTATAATATTGTATTGTAAGACTTATTATTTTTGCTGAAGGTGATAGTGGAGGGATGAGACAATGAAAGAGCACTGGTATAAGGATATATTTGCAAGAGTGTTATCCATGACTGATGATGGCTTTATTGTTGTAAATAAAGATGGAGTAATCATAGATATTAATGATAAATATTGTGATTTCTTAGGGAAAGAAAGAGAAGATATAATAGAACATAATATACAAAGTATTATACCAAATACAAAAATGTTAGATATTATGAGAGATAAATATTGTGAAGAAGGAGCCATACATCATTATTTAGGTGGAAAAACAAAAGAAAAAAGTGTAATAGTAAGTAGATCTTATGTGGAAAATGAGAATGGAGAAGTAGTTGCAGGGGTAGCTCAAGTTAAATTTAGACTGCAATCCTTTGATGTAGCTAAAAAGTTAATGTCAGAATATATGGAGCTACAATATTATAAAGAACAGTTCAAGGATAAATGTAGCTTTGACAAGCTCATAGGTGAAAATAGAGATTTCATAGAACTTAAGAAAACAGGTATGAAAGCTTCTAAAACCAACTTCTCAGTACTTTTAACGGGTGAGACAGGTACAGGGAAAGAAGTCTTTGCTAGAGCAATTCACAATAATAGCAGTAGAGCAGACAAACCTATGGTTAGTATAAACTGTGCTGCAATACCAGAAGAACTACTAGAATCAGAGCTATTTGGGTATGATGAAGGAGCTTTTACAGGAGCAAAAAAGGGAGGTAAAAAAGGTAAGTTTTTAGTTGCGAATAATGGTACAATCTTCTTAGATGAAATAGGCGACATGCCTTTGACCATGCAAGCAAAACTTTTAAGAGTTCTTCAGGAAAGTGAGATAGAACCAGTTGGAGGTCTTAAGACTATAAAGATAGATGTAAGGGTAATCTCTGCTACAAGAAAGAATTTAAGTAAAATGGTTGAAGAGGGATTGTTTAGAGAAGACTTATACTATAGGTTAAATGTAATAAATATTCATATGATGGAATTAAAGGACAGACAAGATGATATTTTATTGCTAGCAAATTATATACTAAATAAATTAAATGTTGAATATAAGAAATTGAAAGTTCTAAGTGATAATGTTAAAAATTGTTTTATTAACTATATTTGGCCAGGAAATATAAGAGAACTAGAAAACGTAATAAAAAGCGCCTATGCTGTAAGTGATGATATGGTCATTATGATGTGTGACCTTCCATCTAAGATGGATAATATCAGCAGAGTAGCTCAATGTAATGTGGATAGTAATTGTTCAATTCATGAAATGGTTGAGAATTATGAGAAGAGTTTAATTATTGATGTTTTGAAGAAGTACAATTGGAAATGTTCCAAAGCAGCAGAGGTTATGGGAATACACAAAAGTCTTTTATATAAGAAAATAAAAAAGTATGAAATTGAATTAAATAATTAAGGTGAATTGAATTTAATTGGAAATAACAAAACCCTCCTAGCTTTTAGACAGTTTTACATATTTTAACTGTCTGCTAAGAGGGGTATAGTTCAAATTCAGAATTACTTTTACTTATCATTTGCCAAAAATGTTTTAATAGTTCTTCTGTTATTTAGTCATAATTTTCTACTTCTTTATCAAGTTCTTTTCCACAAGAATCACATTTATATATAGCATTATATCCGTAATCATATTCATCAACTATTTTCTTTTGTCTAAATACACCACCACATTCACATAAGAAACCGCTTTTTATAAGTGTAACAATAAATTGAGACTTTATAAATTTTATATCATTACATTTGTCATTAGCATAAAATGTATAAATATAAGAGTTATCACATTCATCTCTTAATTCAAATTTTTCAATATATGTGCTGTTTTTTAATTCCTCAAATTCTTCTTTAGTCAAGTATGATTTTTGTTGCAATTCATGTAAGCGTTTAATTTGGTCCATCATTTACATCCTCCCAATAATTTTAGTATTTTAAGCTTAGACAAGGATTCTAAGTTTTATTAAATTTATCTCAAGGAATTATTTAAATCATATTTAGTTTTATTAATTACAAGATATATAAATTAGATTGATTAAAACTAATTGTAAAAATAATATCCTATGAAAACCTAAATTACTAACCCCTTACTAACCCGAAAACTAAAAAAGAAAAAAGAAAAATATATCCAAACATAAGTGATATATAAATAAAAATATTCTATATAAATTTAACTTTAAATATTCTGACAATAATATATAAAAATATATTATAGTTAAAATATACCACATATTTTGGGTATTGTATACTGGAATTAGAGCAATTAATTTATTTTTTAACATACAAATGATTATGTAAAAAAAAACAAGACTCAAAAAATTTTATATTCTTTGATAGAATAAAAATGAGAGTAAATTTATTGAATTTTATAAAATTTATAAGGGGTGAGTATAAGATATGCAAGAAAATAAAAATGATATATTTGAATCAATAGATAATGATGATTTTGATAATAAGACAGAAGATGAATATTTAGAAATAGTAAGAAAAAACGGATTAAATTTAATATACATAAAAAATCAAACGGAAGATATATGTCTAGAAGCTGTTAGACAAAATTGTAATGCAATAAAATGTGTTCAGAATCAAACAGAAAAAATATGCCTAGAGGCAGTTAAACAAGACTGGAGAATGTTAGAATTTGTGGAAGAGCCAACAGAAGAAATTTGCATGGTGGCCATTAATCAAGATGGAACAGCATTAAAATACATAGAAAATCAAACAGAGGAATTATGCCTAAGAGCTGTTGAAAAAAATGGTGCTGCATTGGAATATGTAAAAGAGCAGACAGAAGAAATCTGTATAGAAGCAGTGAGAAACAGCGAGTTTGGGTTAGCAAGGGTAAAAAAACAAACAGAAAAAATATGCATGGAAGCAGTTAAGCATTGTAGTTATAATCTAAAATGGGTAGAAAATCAAACAGAAGAAATCTGTATGGAAGCAGTGAGACAGAATGGGCTTGATTTGAAGTTTGTAAAAAATCAAACAGAAACAATTTGTTTAAGAGCAGTAAGACAAAATGGAATGGCACTAGAATTTGTAAAGGAACAAACTATTGGTATATGCTTAAAGGCAGTAAGACAATATGGAATGGCATTAAAATTTGTAAAAGAGCAGACAGAAGAAATTTGTACAGAAGCTATAAAACAAGATAAAAGAGCTCTTAGTTTTGTAAAAGAAAATAAGGAAAAATATAAAGTTTTATATGATAATAATGAGCCATTTGCAAAACGCTATGTTAGAAATGTAATAGAAAAAGAAAACAGAGCATTGATTAAAAAGGGTGAAGAAAATGCAAAAATCAAAATTGCAGGAAAACTTTATGACAGAGGAATGTCTTTTGAAGAAATATCAGATATAGTTGAAATTGAAATAAGCAAATTAAAAGTGAGTTTAGGAGTCTTTTAAAGTAATAAATTTAGGGATTTTTTTAAGTGAATAGTTAATAAAAAAATAATCGACTAGTTCTTTGTAGTATATCAAAATTAATGCTATAATTTTACATATAATAAATTATTTTTATTAAATAAGGGGGAATTTAAGTTGAAGATTACGATATTATATCAAACAAGAAGTGGAAACACAGAAAAGGTAGCTAAGCTGATAGAAGATGGGGCTAAAAAAGTGGATGGAATAGATGTTAAACTTATGAGATTTGACAATATTGATTCAGAGTATTTAAGTGAAAGTAAGGCAGTAATATTTGGAACACCAACTTATTTAGCAAATACAACTTGGGAAGTAAAAAAATGGTTTGATGAAGATTCAAAGAAAATCAACTTAGCTGGAAAATTAGGCGCTGTTTTTGCTACATGCGACTATGTCTGTGGAGGTCCAGATGTTGCAATACTTACTATAGTAGGTCACTTGATGGTCAAAGGTATGCTTGTTTACTCTGGAGGAGGCTCTTTAGGAAAGCCATTTATACATTTGGGACATGTACATTCAGTTGAAGGACCAGAAGTACAAAATGAGAAGGCTATAATATTTGGTGAAAGAATTGCTACTAAAGCAAAAGAGCTATTCGCTTAATTTCTATATGTGTATTAAGAATTATAATAAATTTAGATTTTTAGTGGGGATTTGATGTAAAAGTTATAAAATAAAAATTTTTCCATAAAATTACTCAAGATGAATTATAAAATAATTATATTATTAAAATAATTAAAATTAAACATTAATAGTGAGGGAAGTTTATGGTATGGCATATAGAATATGAGATTTTTTCTGCAGTTATAGTTATCTTTTTAATGGTATACTTTTTTAGAAGTAAATTTATACCTACATTACAAAACAAAATATATTGTGCACTTTTAGTATTCTCATTTTTATTTATAATTTCAAATATTTTAGGCTCATTTTGTCTAAACAACGTAGATGAAATTCCAATTTTTATTACTATTTTATTGAATCAAGTATATTTATTATTATTGCCAATACCAGCAGCACTTGTATCGTTTTATGTGATGGCTATTATTTATCAAGATATAAGGTATATGAAAAAAAGGTTATTATTTTTATCTATACCACTCATAGTTTGTATAATCTTATCTATTACAAATCCTTTTACAAATATTCTATTTGGATTGTCAAAAGAAACAGGTTATATACGGGGTTATGGATATGTTGCAACTTTTGCATCTTTTTTCTTTTATGCAATATATTCAGCATTTTTATCTTTTAAATATAGAAAAGCAATGCATGAATCAAAAATATGGGCTATTAGAGGTTTTCTTATAGTTTCAGTTGTAGCAATTATATTACAGGCGGTTTTTTTACAATATCTTCTTACAGGAGCTGCATGTGCATGTAGTTTACTTTTGACATATCTTTCTATGCAGAATCGAGGTCTTATTATTGATGACCTTACTGGTGTACTCAATAGACAATCTTTTATTCAAGAGTTAGATTTGAATATCAATACTGAACAATCAGGATTTATCATCACAATTGCACTTGATGACTTTAAATTTATGAATGAAACTTTTGGGACTAAAAATGGAGATATTGCATTAAAAGAAGTTGGAAAATATTTGATTCATATACATGATGTAAATCATGTATACAGAATAGGAGGAGATATATTTTCTATTGTTGTAAATAGTCAACTAGGTATAGAGCCAGAAGAGATTA
Organism: Clostridioides sp. LIBA-7602; assembly: GCF_056688945.1. Classification (NCBI taxonomy): domain Bacteria; kingdom Bacillati; phylum Bacillota; class Clostridia; order Peptostreptococcales; family Peptostreptococcaceae; genus Clostridioides; species Clostridioides sp. LIBA-7602. Next base: position 934,369 of record NZ_CP196991.1, read on the forward strand.
TTAAAAAAATAGAAGAAAGATTCAAAAAACCTTGGTTAGTAGAAGAGATAAACTTTAATTTAGCAACTAGTATTGCTGTAGTTTATTATCCAGAAAATGCTGAAACAACAGAAGATGTTATAGTTGCTATAGATTTCTCTATACATGAAGCAAAGCGTTCTGACTCAAAACATGTTATTTATGCAGATGCATCTATAAGGGAAAAGATAAAGAAGAAACATATGATTAAAAATTGTTTAAAAGAGGCATTAGAAAATGATGGATTTGAAGTTTATTATCAGCCAATATTTTCTAATAGTAGAGGTAGATTTACCTCAGCTGAAGCATTACTTAGGATGGAACATAAAGACTTAGGGTTTATACCTCCTGATGAATTTATAACAATTGCAGAACAAACAGGGTTGATTAACTTAATTGGATTAGTAGCTTTTGAGAAAGTATGTAAATTTATAGCTAGTGATGATTTTGAGGATTTGAAATTAGATAATATAGCTGTTAATCTTTCTGTAGTGCAATGTATGCAAAAAAATTTGGCTGATGATTTACTTTACATTATGGATAAATACAATGTATCACCAACTAAGTTTAAACTTGAAATTACAGAGACTGTGGCATTGGGTTCTTTTAATATAATTAAAGAAACAATGGAAAGATTAATTGATTTAGGGGTTAAGTTTTCACTTGATGACTTTGGAATTGCTTATTCTGGAGTTACTAATATGCTTTCTTTACCATTTTCAATAATTAAGTTGGATAAGAGTTTGATTTGGTCTATGAATGAAGATAGTAGGCACAAACTTACAGTTGAAACTATTATAGCTCTTATAAATAAATTGAATATGAAGGCTGTAGCAGAAGGTGTTGAGACTGCCGAATGTGCTGAAGAATTAGCGGATATGGAGTGTGAATATTTACAAGGTTATTATTTTTCTAAACCAGTTCCAGAAGACGTTTTGAAAAATTTATTAAAAAGAAATGTATTTGTAGACTAATAACCTTTATTTTTTTAATTACAATTTTGTTCATTGACACTGTTAGTTATATATTATAAAATTAACACAATAACAAATATTAAAATTATTATACATATTATTAATATTAATTCCTAAAGTAAAGATTTATTATATATTTTATAACTTAGAATATATATTTTACTTAATTATTCTAAAGTAAGAAAGGAAGATGTGACATGAATAGAAAGAAAATATTAGTACCAATTGATGGGACAGAGAGAAGTATGCATTCTTTGGAATTTATACAAGGAATATTCAAAAAAGATGAAGTCGAAGTAGAGATAATGAATGTAAAAGAACTAGTATTTATTGATGGCATATCCCTGGCTGAAGAAATAAAGAATTCTGAGAACTTAGGAAGAAGAATCCTGGATAAAGCAGCAGAGATAATGGGTGAGTATGATGTTAAAGTACACTTTACTTTTGGATATCCAGGAGATGAGATAATTAGAAAAGCAAAAGAAGATAATGTAGATATTATAGTTATGACAAAATCTACTAAAAAAGGTCTTACAAGAATGATAGGTTCAGTAACAGCAAGTGTGGTTAAACAAGCCAAATGTATAGTAATGATTGTACCGGAGTAGAATTAGTGAGGTATTTGAAATATGAATAAAAAGATAGTAGCAGTTTGTGAAAGTGAAAGAAGTTTAAATTCTCTTAAGGAAGCTGCAAATGATTTAGGATTTGATTTAGTTTATGAAATTCAAGAGAATGATAATATAAAAAATGAACTTTCAATTTATGATATAGAAGATGCATCTATTGTATTATTTGTTACAAGTGATTCTATAGAAAGTATAGATAAGATTGACAGATTTATAGATAGAGAATTTTATGAAGTTGACCCAAAGTATATAATAGAAGATGCAAAATCTATAGTAAGTGAAATTTTAATAGACTTAAATTAATCGTGGGTGTCGTGCTAAGAATAGGGCGACGCCTTTTTACGTATTTTATAATAAAAAAATCCCAATTTATTTAAATTTGAGATTTTTTTATTATAAATAGATTTAAGATAAAGTAGAAGTTTAATCATGTTGAAATAACTGAATGACATCTTCCAAATGATTGTACATTGCTGTATAACCTAAGTCAGAGTCTTTATTATCAAATGCCATCATTATCTCGTTATGATGACTAATCATATCCTGTAGAGAATTTCTATATTTAAACCCAAAGTATTGGTTAGAAGAAATTGTTTTAGGTATTAACTCATAATATTTTATAAAAATTGGATTATGAGAAGCCAATATTATTTCCTTATGAAATTGTAAGTCAGCATCATAACATTCTTCTATAAAACCTTGAGAAACCTTATCTAGTTCTTCTACTGACTTCAAATAAGCATGTCTTATTTTTTGAAGTTCTTTAGTAGTAGCATTTAAAATTGCCAATCTTGTAGCTTCACTTTCTATAAGTTGTCTTGCTCTTAAAGATTCAACGTAAAATTCTTGTATATTGTGATTTTTATATACTTCATTATCATCAAACAGGTCAATTTTTTTAAATCCTTCAACTACAGGACTTGAGTAAGGTACAGCCCTAAGTATTCCTTCTTTACAAAGTATATCTATAGCATTTCTTACAGGGATTCTGCTTATATTAAACAGGTCAGCAATCTTTCTCTCACTGGGCAATTTACTATTAATTTTAAAAGTTCCATTTAGAATATTTAATTTAATATAATCAATAATTTTTTCAGTGGCATTTAAGTTTTTCATAAAAACTCCTAAACATATAATTTTTTTATGATTGTATTATATCATAGTTAAGAGTTAAATCTACTTTTTTATAATATGTATAAGATAATATAGAAGCTATTATAGCTATAATAGCTAAGGTAAAATAGCCATATTGAATTGAAATATAATCTGATATTTTACCAACTAGCATTGGAAATATAGACATTCCTATAGCATAAATTGCTTGAAAAAAACCCATTGCAGTAGATTTCTGATGTTTTGGTACGTTTTTCATAGACTCACTAGTAAGGTAAGAAAGAAGTATACCTGTAGATATACCTGGTAGCAATTGTAAGCTAAATACTATGGTAATATTTTTTATTGTTGGAACTAAAAAGCAATAGGCTGAAATTAAAAGAAATACTAAAGGAATCCAAAATTTTGGTCCATATTTGGTGCAAAATTTAGTAGAAGCAAAGCCAGAAGAAGCAACAGCACACAGCATGTAAAATATGGAAGATAAGCCTATAAGGGTAGAGCTAGAGCCTAAATTTTTAAGAATTTGAGTAGTAAACGACATTGTTGTGGACATTTGAATACCTTGTTGAATCAATGCCATAAAAGAAAAAAATATAAGTCTTTTATCCATACATATAGATAAATGGTTTTTAATTGATGTTTTTTTGTGTATATTATTTAAATTATGTTCTTTTATATTTAAAGCTAGAATTGTGCCAATAACTGAAGATAAGACACTCATGATACATAAAGTTGTCATTCCTAACCTTTCATAAAATAAAGTACTCATAACAAATCCAATTAACATTCCTAGATTGTTTACTAATATTATCATACTCGTAGCTTTTTGTTGATGTTCTACAGAAAAAAAGTTGGTGTAATGAACCATGTAAGAAATCCAAGTTGATGATGATATTCCAGATAAAATATTAGCTATAAGAAAACCATTGCCTCCAGGAGAAAAGATTCTTATAAGAGATGCTAAACCAGCAAAAAAAATTCCTGATAATATAAATATTTTGTGTTTATTTATATTATCAGCAAAGACTCCAACAGGAAGTCTTAGCAAACATTGTGAAACTCCATAGGCACCTATTATTATGCCAATCATATTTGTAGATACATTACAGGCACTTAAATATGGATTTTGGAAAGGTATGTATACATATTGCGAAAACCAGAAAAATGCAACAATAGTAAGTAAAAGTAGTTCTTGATTAGATGTTTTTTTCATATTATCCTCCGAATGGTATTTTTATAATGCAAATAATATACCATTTAAAAATTTTAATCAAGTACTTTCTATTGAAAAAAATAAATTAAATATATAATTATTATTTACTAAAAAATTATATTTTATAGTTGAATTAAGAAAACGCTTGTGTTACTATTAAATTAACAAATTTGAATATTATAACAGTAGACGTGTTACTGGTAATGCAGGCAAGATCGAATCAATTTTTATAGATTATCTATAGAGTACTATGGGTATAATCTATTTATTTGGTTCGTTTTTTTTGTTTAAATGGCCATAAAACAAAAAGCCTATAATTGAAAATGGAGGATTTTTTTATGGATTATAAAAATATAGCTCAAGAAATTCTACTAAACGTAGGAGGAAAAGAGAATATAAATGAAGTGACTCATTGTATGACAAGACTCAGATTTAAGGTTAAAAGTTCTTCTAAAGTGAATAAAGATAAGTTATCCAAAACTGAAGGAGTAATAACTGTTGTTGAGAGTATGGGTCAAATACAAGTTGTAATTGGTAATAAAGTAAAAAAAGTGTATGATGAGGTTATAAAAATGGTGCCTCAATCAAATGAAGTAAGTAAAAAAAATGAAAATGAAGAAAAACAAGGTATAATGAATTCTATATTATCCGCAGTAGCTGGTATATTTACACCTACAATACCTGCTATAGCAGGTGTTGGTATGATTAAAGGTATTTTATCAGTTCTTGCCATGTATTATATGAATAAACATGGGGTAGATATAAAAGAAACTCAAAGTTATATCATTTTAAATGCTATGGCTGATTCTATATTCTACTTTATGCCAATTATACTAGGATATACTGCGGCTAAAGTGTTCAATGCAAATAAAATAATATCAATGGTACTAGGAGCCACACTTTGCTATCCAGCTTTTACGACTTTGATGGCAGGTGAAGAGACTGTTAGATTTTTAGGGTTGGTGGTAACCAAAGCTACATATACATCATCTGTTATTCCAATAATTATTGCTATATGGGCTCTTTCATATGTTGAAAAAGTATTAGAAAAGTATATTCCTGAAGTAATAAAAATAATAATGGTTCCTACATTATCATTAGTTATAATGTTACCTGCAACATTATTTTTATTTGGACCAATTGGTATCTATATAGGAAATATCATAAACTTTTCTTACAAGTATATTTATGAACTAAGCCCTGCATTGTGTGGAGCATTTGTAGGAGGATTATGGTGTGTTTTAGTTATATTTGGAGCACATAGAGCACTGTTACCAATAGGTATAAGTGATGTGGCTCAGACTGGAAGACAAAATTTATTGGCATTTGCAGGAGCTGCTAACTTTTCACAAGCAGGAGCTGCTCTAGGGGTATTTTTCAAAACAAAAAACCAAGGTTTAAAAACAATCTCTATGTCTGCAACTATAACAGCTCTATTTGGTATAACTGAACCTGCAATATATGGCGCTAATCTTAGATTGAAAAAACCTATGGTATGTGCTGTAATATGTGGTGCAATTGGAGGTGCCATAATGGGAATGGGTGGAGCTTATGGTAATGCATTTGCAAACCAAGGTGTTTTAACTATACCTGTATATGCTGAGGCAGGGGCACTAGGTTTTTTAAGTTATTTAGGTGGTTGTGCTATAGCGTTTTTTGGTTCAGCTATTTCAACTTATCTAGTAGGGTTTGAAGATTTAGAAGAATCTTCTAAAGAAGAAAATTCAGTTATAAAAGTAGAAACACAAGATGGCGTTATTGATATAACTTCACCTGTTGAGGGAGAATGTATAGAGTTGTCAGAAGTAAAGGATGATGTATTTGCATCAAAAGCTATGGGAGAAGGGATAGCTGTATTACCTAAAAAAGGAGTAATAACAGCACCTACTGACTGTGAAGTAGCCTCTTTATTTCCAACATTACATGCGATAGGATTAAAACTGGATAATGGAGCAGAGATGTTAATACATGTTGGAATTAATACAGTAGAATTAAATGGTAAATATTTTACAAAACACGTTAATCAAGGAGATTTAGTTAAGAAAGGTGATAAACTTATATCCTTCGATATAGATAAAATAAAAAAGGCTGGTTATGATGTAACTACACCAGTTATAGTAAATAATACGTTTGATTTTGGACAAGTAATTTCTTGCAAGCCTAGTTATGTTTCAACTAATGATAATATAATTTCATTGGTATTAGCTAATAACTAAGTTAATTTAACTAGAAATAAGTAAAAAATAAATAATCAGGCAAGTATATTCAAAAAGTGAACTTATGGCAATGAATTAATGAAGAAAATAATTAATGTAAAAGGAGAAATATTTATGAATACAGGATTTCCAAAGGACTTTTTATGGGGAGCATCATCTTCTGCATTTCAAGTAGAAGGGGCTTGGAATGAAGACAATAAAGGAAGAACAGTAGCTGACTACAATTCTTTTAAAAAATCTCATTTACAAGCAGATACTAAAATAGCATCGGATTTTTATCATAATTATGAAGAAGATATTGAATTAATGAAAGAGTTAGGTATGAAGACCTATCGTTTTTCAATTTCATGGGCAAGAGTAATTCCAGATGGTGAGGGAGAGATAAATCAAAAAGGTATAGATTTTTATAACAAGATAATAGATAAACTAATAGAATGTGATATTGAGCCATTCGTAACTTTATACCATTTTGACCTTCCATTTGTACTAGTAGAGAAATATAATGGGTGGGAAAGCAGAGAGACTGTCTATGCTTTTGAAAGATTTGCTAAAATATGTTTTAAGTATTTTGGAGATAGAGTAAAGTATTGGCAACCACATAATGAACAGAATCTAATTGTTAGAGTGGAGGAGAGAATTAATATATATGATGAAACAGACTCATGGAAGATAGATAAGATGCGAGCACAGATGGATTATAATCTTTGTTTAGCACATGCCTTAGCAGTTAATGCATGCCATGAAATGATAGAAGAAAGTAAAATTGGAGCAGCTGTATCATCATCTGTAACATATCCTCTTACATCTAAACCAGAAGATGTGTATGCCGCTAGAATGAATGATAACTTCAAAGTGTACTATATGCTTGATATGCATCATTATGGAGAATATCCAGGGTATTATATGAATTATCTTGAAAAAAGAAATATAATTCCTCATATGGAAGAGGGGGATAAAGAAATACTTAAAAAATCTAAAATGGATTTTATAGCTGTAAATTACTATAGAACAAACTGTGCAGAAGCTTTATATGAGGATTCACAACATCCATTTGGATTAAGAGAAGGAACTGTTGATTTTAGTATGTATGGATTATTTAAAATGTCGATGAATCCTAATCTAAATGCTTCAGAATATGGAGCAGCAATAGACCCATCAGGTCTTAGAGTAGCTCTAAACGAATATTGGCAAAGGTACCACTTACCTGTTATAATAACAGAAAATGGGCTTGGAGCAAAAGATATACTAGAAGAAGGACAAATTCATGATGACTATCGTATAGATTATCTAAGAAGTCATATAAATGCATGTAAATTAGCTATTGAAGATGGTGTAGAGATGATAGGATATTGTCCATGGTCATTTACAGACCTTTTAAGTTCTTCACAAGGTTTCAATAAACGTTATGGACTTGTTTATATAAACAGAACAGACCATGAAGTTTTAGATTTAAAAAGAATAAAGAAAGATAGTTTTTATTGGTATAAAGAAGTTATAGAGAACAATGGAATAACAAAATAAACATAAACATATATTGAGGGTTTTAGTATGTATATTACAAAGGTATTGAACAATTCATTGCTACTTGCAAAGGATGATAATGACGAAGAAATAATATTGATGGGGAAAGGTATTGGTCACAATTATAAGGTTGGGTCTGAGTTAAATAAAGAAGATATAGAAAAAACTTTTGTTCTTCATGATGAAAATATAAAAAAGAGTATCATACAACTTGCATCAGAAATAGATGCAGAATATTTTGGTATAGCTCAAATGATAATCACATATGGAATAGAAAAATATAACTTAAAACTTATGAACCATATATATTTGGCTTTAACTGACCACATAGCCTTTGCAGTGAGACGTTTTAAAGAAGGTATAATGATTGAGAATCACTATTTGTTTGAAATTAAGGAGTTTAACCCAAAAGAATATGATATAGGAAGATATGCGATTACTGCTTTTAAGGAGGTTCTTGGCTTAGAGCTACCAGAAGAGGAAATTGGTAATATAGCAGGTCATTTTATAAATGCACAACAAGATAATCCTTATAGTGATAGAAATAAGAGAAGTACTAAAATTGTAAATGCTATTTTACAAATAGTTCATTATCACTTTTCTATTGTATATAATAAAGAGTCATTTTATTATAGGAGATTTGTAATGCATCTAAAGGCTTTTTCACAAAGATTTCTAGCTAATGAACCATCAAAAGAAAAAATAGATTTTATATATGAGCAAGTTCAAAAAAATTGTAAGGAAGAATATGAATGTGTAAAAAAAATAGGAGCTTATATATATAAGGAGTACTCTAGAGAATTACCAAGACAAGAAGAATTGTATTTGATGATTCATATTCATAAGATTTTAGGAGAATTAGATGAAAATAGTTAGAATATCTTAATATGTTAGTAATTTTATAAAAAACTAAAGATTAACTAAACTTTAAATCTGAATAATAGAATTATTTAAGGGAGTTGTCTCAAGATTGATTTTTTTCTAATCAAATTTTAAGCTCAACTCCCTTTTTGAATTTTTATATCATTATATCTTCGACATTTATACGTCTGTGCTTTATATGTTTATAGTAGATGGATTATTGTGTTTGCTTTGTTCAAACACACTTATAATACGCTTGATTTTTTCAAGATGATGAAATATACTAATGGGTGTTAGAAGTATAAATATGAATTACACTTAAATAAGTGAGTGAAAAATGAGGTATAACTCCTCATATGGATAGATTAATACCATGTTGTGGGGTGCATCCTAAGTGCTAATGCTACAGTATGGCTAATCCCTAGAGAGATAAAAAAGCCTACCAATAGATGTAGAAAGGGGGATTTATATGAATAAAGTTTTAATTATAGATGATGATAAAGATCTTTGTATTTTGCTAAAAAAGAGTATTTCCATTGAACAGATTGAAGCTAACTATTGTCATTCTGGGAAAGATGGACTTACTGAACTTTCAAAACAAGACTATCAGTTAGTGGTTCTCGATGTGATGATGCCAGGTATGGATGGTTTTGAAACTATGGAACAAATACGAAAATACAGCAGTATTCCCATCTTAATGCTGACATCAAAAAGCGATAATTACAGTAAAGTGCATGGCTTGCGAGCTGGTGCAGATGACTATCTGACCAAGCCATTTGAGATTGCCGAATTTACTGCTCGTGTCCTGTCTTTAATCCGACGCTATACCCGTTTTAATCCAAATAATGAAGAACCACAGCAACTCTCTTTTAAAGGCTTGTTGATTAATCTTGACCAGCATACAGTAATTACCAATGGAGAACCTATGTTGCTTCCACCGAAGGAGTTTGGTGTACTTCTTTTCTGTGCAAGGCATCAGGGGAAGATTCTAACGAAACAGCAGATTTATGAAGCAGTGTGGGGTGAACCATATGTCTATGACGACAGCAATATCATGGCTATTATAAGTCGTCTGCGAAAAAAAATTGAACTAGACCCCTCATCACCCGTATATTTACAAACAGTAAAAGGTATTGGGTATCAATTCAACGGGGAGGTATGAAAATGGATTCGCAAACGATAATTTTCCTATTGCTCTTGTTGTCAATTGGTCTACTTCTATTTTCTATATTCGCTTTTTCCAAGCTTGGGAATATTAGGCGTCGACTAAAAGATATAGAAGAAACACTTGCTGATGTACAAAGTGGAAATGAAAATCGCAAGGTACTAGTTAAGCCACGTGATGTTATGGCTCCATTGGTTTATCAGTTTAATGAGATTGTATACGACTATGAAAATAAGCTGATTTCTCTGAAAAAGGCGGATAAAGCTAGTAAGCAACTCATGACCAGTCTATCTCATGATGTTCGTACACCATTAACAACTTTGATTGGCTATCTGGATGCCGCACACAGTGGCATCGTCATCGGGAATGAACGTGAGGAATATATTGAAATTGCTCGGCGCAGAGCTTACGACCTCAAGGATTATATTGATGTTCTTTTTGACTGGTTCCGCTTGAACTCTGATGAATTTACACTATCAATAGAATCTGTGGAAATTGCAGAGCTGTCACGGAATATTCTGAAAGACTGGATTCCCATATTCTATGAAAAGAAACTGGATTTTGAAATTGATATCCCAGAAAAGCAACTCATGGTAAATCTCGATTCAGATGGATATTCACGTGTGGTGAATAATCTGGTTCAGAATGCTCTTGATCACAGTCAGGCTAGTCAAATCAAGATTACCATGAGTGAGGATTCCAAAATGGTATTATTCTGTGTTGAGGATAATGGTGTTGGGATTGCCAAAGAAAATTTACATCACATTTTTGAGAGACTGTACAAGTGTGACAAGGGTCGTTCAGAAAAAGGCAGTGGTCTTGGCTTATCTATCGTCAGTCAGATGGTGGAGCGAATGAGTGGTAAGATTTCAGTAGAAAGCGAAATTGGAAAGTACACCGTATTTACAGTGAGACTACCATTAATATAACGTTATTTTTCCCCATGTGGCATGTGTCCACATGGGGATTTTTTGTAAGTTCTAAAGTTGCAAGGTTAATACAAGGTTGTTGTAAGGTTAATGCAAGATTGAAGTGGTATGATTACTTTGATAAACAAAGGAGGCTTTTATTATCTATGAATAATTTAATTGTTGAAACAAAAAATCTAACTAAACAGTATGGCACTCAAAAGAGTGTTTCTAATTTGAATATTCACGTTCAGAAAGGTCGCATTTACGGCTTGCTGGGAAGAAACGGTGCTGGTAAAACGACCACTATGAAAATGCTGTTAGGTCTAACAAAACCAACCACTGGCGAAATTAAAATCTTTGGTCAATATATTCAGAAGAACGAAAAGAAACTTCTTCCTCGAATTGGATGTTTGATTGAATCACCAGGTTTTTATCCTAATCTTACAGGAACAGAAAATCTCAAAATCTTTGCAAGGCTTAGGGGGATACCAAAAAAAAATGCAGTGGAATCAGCACTGGAAGTAGTCGGTTTACCTAACAATGATAAAAAGTTATTTTCTCAATATTCTCTTGGTATGAAACAGAGGCTGGCGATTGCTCTCGCCATTATGCATGACCCAGAACTGCTGATTTTGGATGAGCCTATCAATGGACTTGACCCTATTGGTATTGCAGAAGTAAGAAAGTTTATTCGTGACCTCTGCACAGAACGAGGTAAAACCATTTTGATATCCAGTCACATTCTTTCTGAAATTTCCTTGTTGGCAGATGACATAGGCATTATTGGCCATGGCATTTTGTTGGAGGAAGAAAGTATTGCCCAACTGGAAGAAAAAAACAATAAATACATACATTTTGCTGTATCTGATGCAGCACAGGCAGCAAGGCTTTTGGAAATTCAACTTAACATGAAAAATTTCAAAGTAGCAGATAATCACAATATTATGCTTTATGATACAGATGTTTCGGTTGCATCAATAAATCGTGCTTTTATTCAAAACAACATTGATGTATCTGAATCTCATTTGTGTGAGGATACTCTTGAAGATTACTTTAAAAAAGTAACAGGGGGTGAAGGAATTGCTTGATCTAATTTTATGTGAATTTTCAAAAATCAAGCGATTAAAATTTATCTTGACTTCTATTTTAGGTGCTTGCTTATTCCCAATTCCTGCAACTGTCTTGATTGCAAAGGACAACTTGCCATTTGAGCAATTGTTCAAATTAGTTATCAATTTTGGATATTTTTTGTTACTACCAATTGTATTGAGTATTGTTGCCAGTCAACTATTTTTCACAGAAAGAGATAACGACGTATTAAAAAATCTCGCAACAGTGCCAGTGCCAAGAGGAAAACTGGCTCTGGCAAAATTGGCTGTGCTTATGGTGATATCACTTTGCTACTCTGTTGTCGGGTTAGGTGCTACTATCGTTGGAGGTTTCATTGTTGGAACAGTAGAGGTGATTGCTATAAAATTAGGAATGAGCATTACTTTTGGAGCTATGTTTTTTATTACTGCACTTCCTGTTGTGGTACTCATTGTATATTTCAATCGTAGCTATATTTTTTCTATTATACTTTCTTTTGTATATACTATTTTCAATTTTGGTATATCCTTAAATCTTATTAATTTTGAACCAAATAACCCGCTATTAAGCATATTACCTGCGCCCATTATTATGCGCTGGTGGATGGCATCTTGGGGAGATCCAACTGGTGAATATACAGCACTTAGACAGCCATATCTACTATCAACCCATGCATGTGTAGGCATTTTATGCTTAATAGCAATTATGGCAACTCTGCTAATCTGTGTGATATATAAGAAGCAAGAGAATTAGGAGGTATCTATGATTGATATAATTACTACGGAATTTCAAAAAATAAAGCGATATAATATTCTATGGGTTGGTGTTGTTGCTGTTCTGTTTTCAGTATTACTGGCGGTTTTTCAAATTGTTAGTTCCAACGGAAGCGACTCTCTAACGTATGAGAGTTTTGCAAATGGGGTTATCTGGAACAATTTCAGCCTTACTTTTCCATTTGGAATTACGCTCATTGGAGGCTATCTTATTAACCGCGAATATACAGACCAAACCTTAAAGAACATCTTGACTGCCCCCGTTTCATTACGCAAATTATTAGTGGGAAAATTAATTATGGCTGGAAGTCTTACTGTATTGCTAAGTCTTTTCAGCTTCTTATGCACAGTTATTTTTGGATTAATATTTTGCAATATAGATATATCCATTACACTTGTCGTAAAATCCTTAGCTCAGATTTTAGTTGTTAATCTGTGTTGTTATATTGCTGTTTTGCCGATTATTGTTTATTTTAGCCGTAAACAAAATGCCTTTATGACAGGCGTAGGGATTGCATTTGTGTATGGATTTTGTGGTGTGTTTGTTGCAGGAAGAAATCTCACAGACTTTTATCCGATTACGGCAGGTCTTGGTCTCATTGGATATGACAATGGTACTAGTACTATTTATCAGCCTCTTATTGGCGTTATAACTTTGGCAGTAATTCTAATTCTGACAGCTATTCTACTTGCATTTACGCCCAATTACGATAAAGTTATGACCATATCTAAGAAAAAAGGGACAAAACATAAAAAGAATTCTCACAAATAACATAAATGGTATTTCTTTTACTTAAGCTGACAGATGGTGACAAAGAAAAAATCTGTCGTACAGTATATATATCCATGTGTCCAAGAAGCGACAGTTTTGATTTTTCAATCTGTCGTTTCTTTTTGTATTTATTAAATCACGATTATTTTAATACTTGCGATAGGTATAGTAGCAAGAGAGGAGACTGTCATGTGTGTTTATATATTATATTAAGTATATTCTAAAATACATGCTTTAAATAAAATATCTGAAAATAAGAATATTTAAATAAAAAAAAGAATATTATATATAGTTGACAAAAAGTGGAAATTGATATATTATATAAATATAGAAATAGTAATCATTACTATTATTGAAAAGGGAGGAATTAATTATGAACTTAAAAGGAACTAAAACAGAAAAAAATTTAATGGCAGGATTTGCAGGAGAATCAGAGGCAAGAAACAAATATACATACTATGCTTCAAAAGCTAAAAAAGAAGGTTATAATCAAATAGCTGCTATATTTGAGGAAACTGCTAACAATGAAAAAGAACATGCTAAGTTATGGTTTAAACTTTTACACGATGGAATGCCTTCAACAGAGGAAAATTTAAAAGATGCAGCAGCAGGTGAAAACTATGAATGGACTGACATGTATGCAAAATTTGCTAAAGAAGCTAAAGAAGAAGGATTTGATAAGATAGCTTATTTATTTGAAGCTGTTGGAAAAATAGAAAAAGAGCATGAAGAAAGATACTTAAAACTTTTAGAAAACTTAAATGAAGGAAAAATCTTTAAAAGAGAAGAAGAGGTTGTTTGGCAATGTCAAAACTGTGGTCATGTGTATGTAGGTACTGAAGCACCAGAAAAATGCCCAGTATGTGATCATCCAAAGGCATACTTCAATATAAAAGCTGAAAACTATTAAAAATTATTATAATTAAAAAGGAATGTTAACTATGAAATTTTCTAAACAAAGAGAACTGATTTTAAATGAAATATTAAATAATCCGGTTCACCCTACTGCGGATTATCTATATGAAAATTTAAAAAAAGATAATCCAAATTTAAGCTTAGGAACTGTGTATAGAAATTTAGCCCAGCTAACAGAACATGGCTTTATAAGAAAGGTTAGTATTCCAGGAAATCCAGATAGATTTGATGGTAGAATGGATAATCACTATCATATAATATGTGAAGTATGTGGAGAGGTGTACGACTTAGAATCTGAAGTTCTTAATAATTTAAAAGAATCAATAGCAGATGAAACAGACATAAAAATAACATCTTATAACATAAGTTTTAAAGGGATTTGTAATAACTGTGAAAAGTGTAGTCAAGTAGGCTAAGCTTTCAAATTCTAAAAAATAATTAATGAGGTGAGTTTATGTGTAGTGAACAAAAATTTTTTATATGTGAGACTTGTGGAAACCTTATAGGAATGATACAAAATAGTGGTGTACCTGTTTTCTGTTGTGGAAAGCCTATGAAGGAACTTGTTCCTAATACAACAGATGCAGCAGTTGAAAAACATGTACCTGTTATTGAAGTAGAAGGAAATATTGTTACTGTTAAAATAAGTAGTGTTGCTCATCCGATGACTAAAGAGCATCATATAGCATGGGTATATCTTATGACTGAGCAAGGTGGTCAACGTAAATGTCTAGCAGTAGATGGAGAACCTGTAGTTAAATTTGCTTTGAATGATGATGATAAAGTAATTTCTGCATATGCTTACTGTAATTTACATGGATTATGGAAGGCTGAACTGTAATATTTAAATAAAGTGAATTAAAGAGGAGGCTATAAATGTATTTTATACAAATAGCCTCCTATAAATTTATATAAATTCAAGTTTTAATTATATTTAATGTCAATATAACATAAGGAGAAAATAATATGTCAATTTATAAATGTAGTGTTTGTGGATATATTTACGATGAATCTAAAAATGATAAAACATGGGATGAATTAAGTGAAGACTGGGAATGCCCTGTATGTACAAAAGGTCGCAGTTATTTTGGAAAAATAAGTACTGTTTACTATGAGGAAGATGAAAAGGAAGCAGAAGATGAAAGCAATGAGGAAGCTAAAGTAACTAGTGAAAAAGCAGGTGATTTAAATTACCTAAATACATATTTAAGAAGAGATGATGAAGTTGAGAAACATATGGACATAATTCACGAAATGGCTGTTACAGGAAAGTCTATAATAGAACCTATGAGAACTAAACTTCCAGTAATTTCTTGGGATGATATTTTAATTATGGGTGCTCAATTAAATCCATTACCTTTAAATGAACATGATGAAGTAAATACAACAACAATAATAGGAAAAAGAGCAAAAAAACCTATGGTTATAGAAAATCCAGTTTATATTTCTCACATGTCATTTGGAGCTTTATCTAAAGAGTTAAAAATAGCTTTAGCAAAGGGTGCAGCTAAAAATAAGACAGCTATGTGTAGTGGAGAAGGTGGTATACTGCCAGAAGAAAAAGAAGCTTCATACAAGTATATTTTTGAATATGTACCGAACAAGTACAGTGTTACTGAAGAAAACCTTAGAAATTCTGATGCCATAGAGATAAAAATTGGTCAAGGTACAAAACCTGGTATGGGAGGCCATCTTCCTGGTGAAAAAGTTACTGAAGAAATAGCAAAGGTGAGAAATAAGCCTGTAGGTCAAGATGTAATAAGTCCATCTTGTTTTGAAGAAATACAGTCTAAAGAAGATTTAAAGAAACTTGTAGATGAGCTTAGAGAAGTTTCAGAAGGTCGCCCAATTGGTGTTAAAATTTCAGCAGGACATATTGAAAAAGATATGGAATTTATAGCTTATGCTAAGCCTGATTTTGTGACTATTGATGGTCGTGGTGGAGCTACTGGAGCAAGTCCAAAATTGCTTAAAGATGCAACTTCAATCCCAACAATATTTGCTCTTCACCGTGCTAGAAAATATATAGATACACATGAATTAGATATAGACTTAGTTATAACAGGTGGACTTCGTATATCTACTGATTTTGCTAAGGCAATAGCTATGGGAGCTGATGCAATTGCCATTGCAAGTTCTGCTCTTATGGCAGCGGCATGTCAACAGTATCGTATATGTGGTTCTGGTAAGTGCCCTGTGGGGGTAGCTACTCAAGATGAGGGATTAAGAAAAAGATTACATATAGAAAATAGTGCTAACAGAGTGGCAAACTTCTTAAATGTGAGTTTAGAAGAACTTAAGACTTTTGCTAGAGTTTCTGGTCATAAGGATATACATGATTTAAGTATTGATGATTTGTATACAGTTAACTCTGAAATATCAAATTATACAAATATACAACATGTATAGATTTTAAGTTTGGGGCTATTTATTGATAAATATTTGTAAAAATAAATAGTGAAGACAGTTTATGAAAGGAGAATTTTACTTTGTAAAGTTCTCCTTTTATTGTGAAAATTAAAGATATTAAATTGTAAAATATTTTGTAATATCGTACTATTAAACTAAATAATAATTTAAGGAGTGATTATCATGGAAAGGTTAAAGATACAAGTTCTCGCTGATAATAATACATATATTGATAGGTACTTTGTTGGAGAACCAGCAGTAAGCTATTATATTGAAATTGATGGAAATAGGATTTTATTTGATGCGGGATATTCAGATATATTTATATCAAATGCCGAAAAACTAGATATAGATTTAAGCAATTTAACTCATATTGCTTTTTCTCATGGACATAATGACCATACAAAAGGTGTAAAGTATCTGAAAAATAAATATGATTTGTCTAAGGTTGAACTTGTCGCACATCCTAATTGTTTTATAACTAAAAAAGAAGGCGAGGAGAATATAGGTGCTCCGTTTTCTGTTGATGAAATTAAACAAATTTTCATGTATAATCCTCAAGAGAAACCTTTTAATATAAGTGAGAACTGTATATTTTTAGGTGAAATACCTTCTATACATAATTTTGAAAAAAGAGCTAAAATGGGCAAATATAAAGCAGGAGACTTATGGGAAGATGATTATGTTTTAGATGATTCTGCCATAGCTTGTAAAACGGATAAAGGGCTTTTTATTATTACAGGATGTTCTCATAGTGGAATTTGTAATATAGTGGAGTATGCTAAAAAGGTATGTGAAGATGACAGAATTATTGGTATATTAGGTGGTTTTCATCTTTTTGAATTGGATAATAGACTAGATAGCACAATCAAATATTTAGATAAAGAAAGAATAAGAATGTTGTACCCTTGTCATTGTGTTTCTTTTAAGGTAAAAGCTAAGATGAATGAAATACTAAGTGTAAATGAAGTTGGAGTAGGGCTGACTATAAGTGTATAAGTTTTGAGATGATATTTAAAAGGAGTTTAACTTAAAATTTGATTAGAAAAAAATCAATTTTGAGATAACTCCTTTTTATTATATTTATTTTAAAAAAAATTAATGTAGTATTACATGAAATATTATAAAAAAATTATTTTTAACGAGAAAATATTTTCATTAATAAACAATTTTATCATGTATTAATAATGATAGAATAAATAAAGCAAGTTTATTTATTTATACATGCACTGTTAAAAAAATTACATTGATTATTATTAGGCTTAATAATTCCAATAAATATGATACTATAGCAAAATTCATATATTATAAGTATTATTAAATAATTATTTAATAATACTTATTTAATAATAAACAATATTTTGTATAAAATTTAACATTAAGAAAGAAATTTCATAAAAGTAAAAAACAAAATAGATTTAAAAAAAGCTAAAAAATAAAATGAATATGTTTAAAATATTTAATATATAAGGAAAAAGGAGTTAAAAATATAATTTTATTAAAAATAGCTGGTTGAATTTAACAAACAAAAATGTTATTGTTTTATCAAGAAAGTGTTAAAATATAAACTTTCATTATCATTTTTAGGGGAGGATGGTTTCATGCAAAAAAATGTAAAGAAAGCAAAAGTAACTGGCTCTATGCTAGCTATTTTTGGAGTTGCAAGCGTTCTTTTTAGTTCGCATGCAGGAGGGGGATTTGCAACCGGTAACCAAGAAACTCAGTATTATGTGCAGTATGGATGGACAGCACCATTCATGGCAGTTTTAGCAATGATTATACTTACTGCTACCATGAGAGAAGTTATTATAATGTATAATAATAATGATTGTAGGAATTATAAGGATTTATTTTGTGAGCTTTGGAGTCCATATCCAAAACTTGAAATAATATGGGAAATATATTATTATCTTATGGTTTTAATAGCTGTAAGTGCTGTAATAGCGGGTGCAGCAGCAGTATTCCAAAGTATAGGGGTGAATTACTTTATAGCTGTATTTATTATTGGGATTGTACTTCTTGTATTTACTATATTTGGAGCTATGCTTGTATCTAAAGCTGCTACAGCAATGACCATAGCTATATTAGTATGCACACTTACTATTTTTATAGTAGGTATAAAAGCTAAGGTGCCAGAAATAACTGGAATATTATCAAATAGAACGAGCTTTACACCTGGCTATATTAAGCCAATACTAAATACTTTTATTTATGCAGGATTTCAATCAGTTGTTATACCTACACTTGCAGGATGTTCAAGACCACTTCTTAAGAATTCAAAAGAGGCTACTAAGGCAATGGTAATTTCATTTATTATGAATGCAGTTGCATTAGGGCTTGCTGTAACTATGTTAATGGGTTGGTATAAAGAAATTATTGCTGCTGGGCAAACAACACTTCCTACTCTTTATGTAGCAGGTCAATCTGGAAATCATACTATATATATAATTTATAATGTGGCATTATTCCTTTGTTTGATGTCTACAGGAGTAACTACTATATTTGGTCTTGTAAATAGATTTGAAGACCATAAAGCTCTTTCTTTCCTTTCCTCAAAAATGAAAAGAAGGGTATTTACGGCGTGTGCAATAATGGTAGTGTCAATGCTTATATCACTTACAGGATTAAGTAATATCGTTAAATATGGATATGGATATTGTGGTTATCTTGGTCTATTTACTATAGTAATTCCTTTCCTTACATTAGGGCATTATAAGAATAAGAAATTTGCAAAGGAACATCCAGAGGCTAAATGGCCAGCCGAATTAAACGAAAATATTGAAAATTTATAAAATGAGTAGTACTTTAAATAAAAGAGATAATTTAATTAATAAGACGAAAATATAGTCAAATAAAAATAGAGTATATTACTATTTAGATATGATAAAATAGGGTTAAAAAATAAATTGATAAATTAAAATTTGGCAGATATAATGAACATAATATATTTATTGAGATTATTTGCAAAGCTTAATATTAAACAACTTTGAAACAGTTAATATAAAACTAAGAATAGACAGAAAAAGCTGTAATCATAAAGGTTACAGCTTTTTTATTCAATGTAAAATAGTATTATAATAAAGAAAAGGTTAATACCTACTTTCTGTAGATTATAGTGTTTATATACTATTGGAATTTTAATTAGTTTATAAATTACAATTCTATAATTCTTCTACTAATTTTAGATTCAATAGCTGTCTCTATTTCACTTAACATTCGTTCATTTTTAGGGTCAATAAAAGCACATGTATAGCCTTCCTCACCAGCTCTACCAGTTCTACCAATACGATGAATATAGTCTTCAGATGTTTCTGGTAAGTCGTAATTATATATATGACTTACTCCAGATATATCAAGACCACGAGAAGCCACATCTGTAGCTATCAAGTATTGTATATCTAAATTTCTAAATGATTTCATTATTCTTTCTCGTTTTGACTGAGCAATATCACTATGCAGTTTTTGACAATTGTATCCTCTTATAGCGAGAGCTTCTTCAAGATTGTCAACTCTTCTTTTAGTTCTACAAAATATTATAGCCATAAAAGGATTATCTTCATCTAAAACTTTACACAGGGCATCCAATTTTTTTCTATCTGTAGTTTCCACTACTTCTTGTTTTATATTATTAAGAGTAATTTCTTCTTTTTGGATAGAAACTATAACTGGATTTTTTGTATATCTATAAGCTAATTTTTTTACTTGAGAATTCATAGTTGCAGAAAAACATAATGTTTGCTTTTTGTTTGAAGTATCTTTTAAAATAGCTTCAACTTCATTTTTAAATCCCATAAGTAACATTTGGTCTGCTTCATCTAAAACAAAAGTTTTTAACTTACTAAGGTCAATCGTTTTTCTATTTAGATGGTCTAAAAGTCTACCTGGTGTAGCTATAATCATATGAATATTTCCTTTTAATTTCTTTATTTGAGAACCAATATCCTTTCCTCCGTATGCAGCTAGGATATTTACATCTTTAGACTCTTTAAGTTTTATTGCTTCTTCTGTTATTTGAATAGCTAGTTCTCTTGTAGGAGAAAGTATAAGCACTTGTATATCATTTATATCTAATGATATGTTTTCAAATATCGGAAGCAAAAAAGCAAGTGTTTTTCCTGTACCAGTTTGAGCTTCTGCTATTACATCTTTTCCTTCTTTTATCAATTTGATACTTTCGTTTTGTATAGGTGTAGGTGTTATTATTCCTGATTTTCCTAGAATATTTATTGTATTTTCACTAATCCCTAAGCTTTTAAAATCCATTATTATCTTACCTTTCATGAAAAATTTTCTTTTTTTATTAATCAATTAATAATATCATATTTGTAAGTATTTTTAGTAATTTTTTTGATTATTATTTATATAGTTTAGAAATATATGAAGATACCTTAAAATAAAATGTAGATTAAATTAAATTTTAGGAGGAATTTTAGAGGTTTATTTTTAAAGGTTTTTTGAAAATAAATCTATTTAAAGATTAAATTAAAATGCAAGAAAAACATAATAACTTTCATTTTTAAGAAGTTTTCACAAAAAAGAAAAAATATAGTGCAATAAATGATATAAAGTAATATAATAGATTACAAGATATGAAAAGGCAAAAAAATAAATTGCAAATGAAATTAAAATGAATAAAAAATAAAAAAATAATCATAAGTTAGAGGTATCAATGAAAAATAAAATCGAATATTTTTAAAATTAAAAGTATACTAAGGGGGGCATTAATATGTGCATTATATCAAAAGATAGAGCAAAGGAAATAAAAATAGTAGATACTACTTTAAGAGATGGAGAGCAAACAGCTGGGGTTGTATTTGCAAATAGAGAAAAAATAATGATTGCTGAAATGTTAAGCGACCTAGGTGTTGACCAAATCGAAGTTGGTATACCTACTATGGGTGGAGATGAAAAAAACGTAATAAAGCACATATGTAGTAGAAACTTAAAATCAGATATAATGGCTTGGAATAGAGCAGTAATAAAAGATGTAGAAGAATCTATTTCTTGTGGTGTTGATGCAGTAGCTATATCAATATCAGTATCTGACATTCATATAGAGAATAAATTGAGAACTTCTAGAGGTTGGGTTTTAGAAAATATGGCTAAAACAGTTGAATTTGCAAAGCAAAATGGATTATATGTTTCAGTAAATGGAGAAGATGCTTCAAGAGCAGATATAGACTTCTTAACTGAATTTATAAAAGTTGGAAAACAAGCAGGGGCAGATAGATTTAGATATTGTGATACAGTAGGAGTTATGAATCCTTTTTCTATAAAGAATGCGATAGAGACTCTTTATGAAAGAACTAATTTTGACATAGAAATGCACACACATAATGACTTTGGAATGGCAACTGCAAATGCACTTGCAGGAATAGCAGCAGGAGCAAATTATGTTGGAGTTACAGTAAATGGATTAGGTGAAAGAGCAGGAAATGCAGCATTAGAAGAAGTTTTAATGGCTCTTAAGTGCGTCTATAAATGTGATTTAAATAATATAGATACTAGAAAATTTAGAGGAATATGTGAGTATGTTGCACAAGCATCAGGAAGAATTCTTCCTACATGGAAACCAGTAGTTGGAGATAATATGTTTATCCATGAATCTGGTATACATGCAGATGGAGCTTTAAAAGACCCACATAACTATGAACCATTTGACCCAAGTGAAGTAAATCTTGAGAGAAAAATAGTAATAGGTAAACATTCAGGAAGAGCTGCAGTTATAAATAAGTTGAGTGAATATGAAATGTATATTTCTCCAGAAAACGCTACCAAGCTATTAAATGCTATAAGAGCTACATCAATAAGATTAAAAAGAAGTTTAATGGATAAAGAAATTCTTCAATTATATTGTGATATACTAGCACATGAGAAGGAAACAACAGAGGAAGAAGCAGTTAGAGGTTCATATATTTAAGGTATAATTGTTTAGGAGGAAAATATGGGAGATAATATAGTTTATAAAATAATTAAAAAACATATAGTAGATGGAGAAGCTGTTGCTGGAAACTCAATTGGTATAAAGATAGACCAGACTTTAACACAAGATTCTACTGGAACAATGACATATCTTCAATTAGAAGCTATGGGTATAGATAAAGTAAAAACTAAAAGAAGTGTAGCATTTGTAGACCATAATATGTTACAACAAGGATTTGAAAATGCAGATGACCATAAATATATACAAACAGTGGCAGATAGATATGGAGTTTATTTCTCTAAACCAGGAAATGGTATTTGTCACCAAGTGTTTTTAGAAAGATTTTCAACACCAGGAGATACACTTTTGGGTTCTGATAGCCACACACCTACAGCTGGAGGTGTGGGCATGATGGCTATTGGAGCTGGTGGATTAGATGTTGCTTTAGCTATGGCAGGAGGAGCGTACTATATAAAAGCACCAAAAGTCTGTAAAGTAAATCTAGTTGGAAAATTAAATAATATGGTATCTTCAAAAGATATAATATTAGAAGTGTTAAGAAAACAAACTGTAAAAGGTGGAGTAGGTAAAGTTTATGAGTATGGTGGAGAAGGTGTTAAAAGTTTATCTGTTCCACAAAGAGCTACAATAACAAATATGGGAGCTGAACTTGGAGCAACTACTTCAATCTTCCCAAGTGATGAAAAAACACTAGAATTCTTCAAGAGTCAAGGAAGAGAAGATGCATGGATAGAGTTAAAATCAGATGAAGATGCAGTTTATGATGAAGAGATTACTATAAACTTGGATGAATTAAAACCATTAGCTGCGAAACCTCATAGTCCAGACAATGTAGATGAAGTTGAAAATATAGGAAAAATTAAAATAGACCAAGTTGCGATAGGAAGTTGTACAAATTCTTCTTATGAAGACTTAATGAAAGTTGCTCAAATTCTAAAAGGAAATAAGGTGCATAAGAATGTGAGTTTGGTAATAGCACCAGGTTCAAGACAAGTTATGGAGATGATTGCTAGAAATGGAGCTTTAGCAGATATAATAAGTGCTGGAGCCAGAATACTAGAAAATTCTTGTGGTCCATGTATAGGTATGGGGCAATCTCCAGGTACTGATTCTGTGTCTTTAAGAACTTTCAATAGAAACTTCTATGGAAGAAGTGGAACTCTATCAGCACAAGTGTACTTAGTGAGCCCAGAAGTAGCAGCAGTAAGTGCAATAAAAGGAGAACTTACAGACCCAAGAGAATTTGATATTAAATTTACAGACTTAGATGTAAATGAGTTTTTGATAGATGATAGCATGATAATAAAACCTGCTGATGTAGGTAGTGATGTAGAAGTAGTTAGAGGACCTAATATAAAACCTTTCCCTCTTAATACAGAGCTAAGTCAGTCTATAGATGGAAAAATTATATTAAAGACAGAAGATAATATAACTACTGACCATATAATGCCATCAAATGCTAAGTTACTTCCTTTTAGAAGTAATATACCATATCTTGCAAACTATTGTTTCAACACTGTAGATACAGAGTTTCCTCAAAGAGCAAAAGACAATAGTGGTGGATTTATAGTTGGTGGAGATAATTATGGGCAAGGTTCAAGTAGAGAGCATGCAGCTTTAGCACCACTATACTTAGGCGTTAAAGGGGTAATAGTAAAGAGCTTTGCAAGAATCCATAAAGCTAATTTAATAAATAGTGGTATAATTCCAATGGAGTTTTATGATGAGAAAGATTATGAAAACTTATCTCTTTTAGATAATCTTGAGATACCAAATATTTTGGATAATTTAGATAATGGAATCTTGGAAGTTAAGAACACAACTAAAGGAACTTCTTTTAAAGTTAAAGTAGAATTATCAGCAAAAGAAGTTGATGTATTAAAAGCTGGTGGAAAATTAAATTACACTAAAAATCAAGCTAATTAGTATGAAAAGAGGGAATATTTAATGTATAAAGTGACACTTATACCAGGAGATGGAATAGGACCAGAAGTTGCGAAAGCTATGAAAAAGGTAGTAGAAGCTACTGGGGTAGAGATAGAATGGGAAGAAGTTAATGCAGGAGAGGCAGTTATTGAAGAATATGGTACTCCTCTTCCTGAATATATTATAGATAGTATAAAAAAGAACAAAATAGCTATAAAAGGTCCAATCACTACTCCTGTAGGGAAAGGATTTAGAAGTGTAAATGTAACTTTAAGACAGGCATTAGATTTGTATGTTAATTTAAGACCGATTAAAAGTTTTAAAGGTATAAAATCAAGATATGAAGATGTTGATTTAGTAGTTGTAAGAGAAAATACAGAAGACTTGTATGCTGGAATAGAGCATAAAATAGGTGACTATGCAGCTGAAAGTATAAAGATAATAACAAGAGGTGCAAGTGAAAGAATAGTTGATTTTGCATGTAACTATGTTAAAGACAATAAGAGAAAAAAGGTTACAGCCATACATAAGGCAAATATAATGAAAATGTCTGATGGATTGTTCTTAGATGTATTTAGGGAAGTAGCGTCAAAACATGATGTAGAGTATGATGATTTAATTGTAGATGCAGCAGCTATGAACTTAGTTTTAAATCCAGAAAATTATGATGTAATGGTAATGCCAAATCTTTATGGGGATATACTATCTGATTTAGGAGCTGGTCTTGTTGGAGGGCTAGGTATAATTCCAAGTGCAAATATTGGTAAAGATTGTGCTATATTTGAAGCTGTTCATGGAAGTGCGCCACAAATAGCTGGTCAAAATAAAGCTAACCCTACAGCACTTATTCAATCATCAGTAATGATGCTTAGATACTTAGGTGAGTATGAAAATGCACAAAAGATAGAAACAGCTTTAGAGAAGGTATTTCTTGAGGGAAGTAAATTAACTGTGGATTTAGGTGGTTCAGCATCAACTACAGAGTTTGCAGATGAAGTATGTAAATATATCGTATAGATAGTGTTTATAGTAAAAATATAATGTATATTAAAGGAAAGCTGTTAATTGTTGTAGATACAATTAACAGCTTTTAATTTTAACAGTATTTAGTAAAGGGAAAGAGTAATATTAAAAATTTTGTTTTTTAATTGAACTTTCAACCAATATATGGTAATATCTGAATAAAGTTGAACTTTCAACTAAAAATCAACATATTAATTGGAGGTGTGTTTGATTAAGGCATTAGACAGTAATATATTAAGAGAAGTCGGTACTTTATCTAGAGCAGTAAATTCGATAAATGATATTAAGTACAAGGAGTTAAAGTTGCAAAAAGGACAGTTTACATTTTTGACACGAGTTTGTGAAAATCCTGGTATAAACCTTGTGGAATTATCAAATATGTTGAAGGTAGATAAGGCTACAGCAACCAAAGCCATACAGAAATTAATAAAAGCAGGATATGTAGATAAAAAGCAGGATGAGTCTGATAAAAGAGGATATAATTTAACTCCAACTGATAAATCTTTAGAAGTTTATGAGTTGATAATTGAAGAAGAGAATAGAAGTATAGAGATGTGTTTTGAGAATTTTACAGATGAAGAAAAGCAGGTTGCAACTAAAGTATTAGAAAAAATGAGCAAAAATGCTGAAAAAGAATGGTTTAAAGTGAAGAGATAGTAAATTAATATAAGGAGATATTTTTATGATTAGAAAAGCCAATATGAATGATTTAGAAAAAATTATGAAAATTATAAAATCAACAGTAGAAGAAATGAAGGATTATAATAATACACAATGGGATGAGAATTATCCATCAGACGAAGACTTTGTTTCAGATATTAAGAAACAAGATTTATATGTAGAAGAAATGGATGGAGAAATAGCTGGGTTTATATGTCTTAATTATGAAGAACCAGAAGAATATGTAGGTCTAAATTGGTCTTCTAATAAAAAAGCTATGGTAATACATAGAATGGCCGTAAATCCAAACTTTAGAAAGAAAGGAATAGCATCTAAGTTAGTTGATTTTGCGGAAAAATTGGCTGAAAAAAATAGTGTATCATATTTAAAGAGTGATACATATTCAATAAATTCAAAAATGAATGCACTTCTTACAAAATGTGGTTTTATCAAAATTGGAGAAATGAGTTTTTTAGGAAAGGAGAAATCTTTTTATTGTTATGATAAAATATTGTAAAAGGTATTTATCATACAAAGGGTAAATAATATATTTTTAATGTTAGTAGACGTGTTATATAGACTTATTGAATGATATTATGAAAGGGATGGTTTAGATGATTGAATTTTTAAAGAAAAGAAGAAGTATTAGGAAGTATAAAAATATTGAAGTAGAAAAAGAAAAACTAGATAAAATACTAAAAGCTGCTCTTTTGGCACCATCATCAAAGGGGCTTAGAACATGGGAATTTGTAGTGGTAGATAATAAAGAAAAACTTATTAACTTATCTCAATGTAGAACTAAAGGGGGTGGGTTTTTCTTAAAAAACGCACCTTTAGCTATTGTAATTATTGGAGACAAAGAAAAAAATGATGTTTGGATAGAGGATGCGAGTATTGCTGCTTCCTATATACAACTTCAAGCTCATGAACTAGGATTAGGTTCTTGTTGGGTACAAGTTAGAAACAGGATGCATAATGATGATATAGAAGCTGATAAGTATATTAGAGAAGAGCTTAAAGTACCTGATAAGTACAGTGTAGAATGTATAATTTCTATAGGATATCCTGATGAAGAAAAGAAAGCATATAGTGACTCTGATTTGGAATATGAAAAGGTTCATTTTAACAACTTTTAATATATAATATGTTGTATTAAGACATTATATTTTTTTATATTGTTAATATATACTTAAAATTGTAAAAATATATCTGAATTTTACTAACTTATCTAGTGGTTATGTACAAGGGTTTTAAAGATAAATATAGAAATTAATGTTTATAATCGATACATAACTTGAGTAACAAAATTTAAGGAGGTTAAAGTATGGGTATATTTAAAACAAAAATTGATGAGGACTGGAAAGTAAACTATATTAAAGAATTTAATGAAATGAGAGATTCTTATGAGAGTAAGCTTCAAAAAAAGCAGTTTGAAGTAGATAGTTTGAAATCAGAATTAGATAGACTAAGAAGTTATAAAAATAGTCTTAAGCCAAAAGAAAAACAAATTACGGATGATGATATAAACAATATAAAAAATTTAAGAAGAGATGGCTTAAGCTATAAAGAAATTTCGAATGAAACAAGTTGGAGTAAGGCAACTGTAAGTAGAGTATTAAATGGACTTTACGATTAGCATATACATGGGGTGATTTAAATTGGGATGAAGTATAGTTATAAAAAATGTATTATAGATTCTATTTTATTGATGCTTATAGTTCAAATCTTGAGGATGATTTTGAATTATATACTTCTAAGTCAATTTGAATTTACTCTTGAAAATTTTAATATTATAAACTTAATTTCTTTTACATTAGTTGGCTTATCATTAATTTTATTTTTAAAAGATAATTCTTTGTATAACAGGGTTAAAAATAGAAAAATCACAGAAGCATTTAAAGAAAATAAAAACAATATACTTACTAAAAAATGTAAGTTGATACTTTTTATAGTGGTTTTAGCTTTAGCAATAGTCTCAACTTATTGCAGAGAAGGTTATGTATTTTTTAACATAACAATGATGATTTTGTCTGCATTGATAGTTCCTATATTTGAAGAGTTATTTTTTAGAGAGTATCTATGGAACTATTTAAGTAATTTTATAAAGTCAAAGAGTAAAATTATATGTATAACATCTATATTATCTGGTATTTATAATATAGGATATATAGATGTTATAAGAAATTACATAACTTTGTATAACAATTCTAGCTATACATTTGAAGTAATTATTTCAAAAATCATGATAGGTACTGTTTTGGGTATTGTGCTTGGAATTGTTAAATCAAGATTCAAAGACGTAGGTTTTTGCATATTGTTGAGGAGTCTATTTTCTATTTTTATTAGGCAGATAATATAATTAAATAGAGTGTTTATTTTGTAATCTGTATTTCAAAATAATTAGGAATAGTTATAAATAAAAAATAAACTCTAATATTTGGAGTTTATTTTTTTGTACATACTTATTTTAAGTAATCTATATAAAAACTTAATAAAATATTGTAAAAATAAATGAGACATAAATATATTTTTCATAATAACCAATAACTCAATTATCTCATTGAAGTAATTTATTTTTATGAAATTTAATAATATTTGACAGTTTAGTCTATAATATGATATTTATATAAAATGGGATAAGTATGAAAACTAATTATGAATGAGAGTGATTTACTTGAAAAAATTTTATGAAATATATTTAGATTTAGAGAAAGATATAAGAAATAATGTATATGCAATAGGAGAATTTTTGCCAACAGAAGTAAGGCTTGCTCAAAAATATCAAGTATCAAGAGAAACTATTAGAAAAGCAGAAGCTCTCTTGTTAGAAAAGGGTTTTATACAAAAAAAGCAAGGTAAAGGTGCTATTGTTTTAGATATAAATAAGTTTGAAATAGAAGGGGCAGGGCTAATTAGTTTTGACGAATTACAAAGAAATAAAAATTTGGATACAGAAATAAATGTACTTAAAAACAAAAAGGAAATTATGCCTTTAGAAATTTGTAAAAAGTTGGATATAGACACGAAAACTAAGGTTATATCAGTTGAACGACTTAGAAAAATTAATGGAGAAGCTGTTATTTTAGATAAAGATTACTTTATGTTTGAAATAATACCAGAAATACCATTAATGGCAGTTCAAAGTTCAATATTTAATTATATAGAGAAAAACTTAGAATTAAAAATAGGTTATGCAAATAAAGAGGTAACAGTAAACCCCGTTACAGAAGAGGATAAGTTGTTGCTAGATATTGGAGCAGATACACATGTTGTGGTGATACGAAGTGAAGTATATTTAGAAGACACAAGATTATTCCAATATCATGAATCTAGACATAGAGTTGACACATTTAGATTTGTAGATTTTGCAAGAAGAAGAAATCTTTAATACTAAAAAGGGGCTGTCCCAGAATAGAGATAAGCCTCTTTTCCGTTGTCGAAATGATAAAAATATATTTGATTTAATACAAAAAAGAGTGCCTCATTAACTAAATAGTTCATTTTGAGACACCCTCTTTTTTATTTAATTTGTATATTCTTTTAATTTTCTATATATTCTTTATTAAAATATTTACTCTTTGAGAATAGGTATGTAAGTATACAAGTAATCATTATAGAAAGGCCCATCGCTAAGAAATAGACACTCCATTGTTCTGTAAATATAGATAAGAATGCTGGAAGTCCTGATATGCCTATAGAACCTGCTTTAATATTAAAGTAAGATACAATTCCTCCAGAGATACCTGCGCCTATCATAGATGCTATAAAAGGAAAACGATAACGTAAGTTTATACCAAATATAGCTGGCTCAGTAATACCCAACCAAGCTGAAATTGCAGCTGTTAATGCAACACCCTTGATTTTCTTATTTTTTAATATGAAGAACATAGTTAAAGCTGCTGCACCTTGTCCAAGACTAGCCATAACTTGTATTGGCCATAATGTTGCAAATCCTAAGGTACCTATCATTTGTAAGTTTATACCTAAGAATAAATGATGCATTCCTGTTATAACCAATGGAGATAATATAAATCCGAATAATGCACCTGCAAGTATCGCATTAATTTCAAATAATCCAAGGATTCCATTTGTAATTAAGTTAGCAAAAGACATTGTTATAGGTCCTATAATAGAAAAAGTTAAAAAACCCGTTATTAATAATGTAAGAGGAGCAACAAAAATAAGTTGAACCATCTCAGGAATTTTTTTAGTCAGAAACTTTTCTATTGTTGCTAAAATATAAGAAGAACATAGAACAGGGATTACTTGTCCCTGATAACCTATTTTAGCAATATTAAATCCTAATATATTCCAATAAGTAACAGCTTCAGGTGTTTTAGAGTATTGTGCACCAGGCATTAAATCTGGATTAATTAAAATAAGACCTAATACAATACCAAGTACAGGATTTCCTCCAAACTTCTTGACAGCTGACCAACCTATTAGTGCTGATAAAAATGCAAATGAAGTATTTGCTATAAGGTTAATCATATTAGATATGCCAGCCCAATTACTATGAACCTCTAAAAAAGGTTGCTTATAAAAAATTCCTGGGTTTGCAAGTAGATTGTTTATACCCATTAATAAACCAGAGGCAACTATAGCAGGAAGTATAGGAATAAATATATCTGCCAGTATCTTTATAGCTTTTTGAATTGGATTTAATTTTTTAGCAGAAATCTCTTTAACCTCAGACTTTGTTGCTTCTTTAAGTCCAGTAATCTCTAATAGTGTAGAATAAACTTTGTTTACAAGCCCTGGACCTATAATAACTTGAAATTGACCATTTGAAGTAAAACTTCCCTTTACTATATCTATTTTTTCTAACTGTTTTACATCAACTTTACTTTCCGAATGTAGAGCAAATCTTAACCTAGTAATACAGTGTGTTGCAGATATTATATTTTCTATTCCACCAATTGCTTCAAGAATTTGTTCAACCTGCTCTTTATGGTGTGCACTCTCTTTTTGTGTACTCATAAAATTACCTCCCTCTAAAATATAATGTTGTATAGACAAATCTTGAAATTAATATACCATAGACATTTTTTAATGTCAACGTTATCCTAAGTGTTTTTTAATATTAATATCATAATATAGATTGAATATCCTTGAAAAATCAGAAATATAAGCAAGTTAATAAAAAAATATGGAGATTACATTTTTTATTTAGTCTAAATATTGATTTTGATAACGAAAAGGTTTATCATAAATATATAAAATTTGTCTAGACAAAAAGGAGATTTGTACATGGATTTTAAGAAAAAAGTTATTTATCAGATATATCCAAAGTCATTTAATGATTCCAATGATGATGGAATAGGGGATTTAAAGGGAATTATAGATAAATTGTCTTATTTATATAAATTAGGTGTAGATATAATTTGGATTAACCCATTTTTTGTGTCACCTCAAAAAGATAATGGATATGATATCGCTGATTATACATCAATAGACCCTATGTTTGGTACTATGGAAGATTTTGAAAGATTAGTAAATGAAGCCAAAAGGTATAATATAGAATTAATGCTAGATATGGTATTAAATCACACATCAACAGAACATAAATGGTTTAAAAAAGCTTTAGATGGAGATAAAAAATATCAAGATTTTTATTTTATTAGAGATGGAAAAGAAGATAATCTACCACCAACAAATTGGAAATCTAAATTTGGTGGGAGTACTTGGGATAAATTTGGAGATACAGATAAATATTACTTGCATTTATATGATATTACCCAAGCTGACTTAAATTGGCGTAACCCTGAAGTTAGAGAAGAATTATATAAAGTTATAAATTTTTGGCTGGATAAAGGTGTTAAAGGGTTTAGATTTGATGTAATAAATGTAATTGGTAAAGATGAAGATTTGAAGGACTCTACAAATAATGTAGGAAAAGAAATGTATACAGATAAACCTATTGTTCATGAGTTCATTAAAGAAATGAACAAAGAAACATTTGGAAAGTTTAAAGGGATAACAACTGTTGGAGAAATGTCTTCAACAACTATTGAAAATTGTATATTATATTCTAATCCAAAAGAAAAAGAACTTTCAATGACATTTAATTTTCATCATTTAAAAGTAGACTATGAAAATGGAGAAAAGTGGAGTGACATACCTTTTGATTTTATAATGTTAAAAAATATTTTAAATGAATGGCAAACAGAGGTAGAAAAGGGTGGTGGATGGAATGCATTGTTTTGGAATAATCATGACCAGCCAAGAGCTGTCAGTAGATTTTGTAAGGAAGAATATAGAGTAGAAGCATCAAAAATGTTAGCTGCTACAATACATTTACTAAGAGGAACACCATATATATATCAAGGTGAAGAAATTGGTATGATAAATCCAAGGTTTGAAGAAATCAATGATTATTTGGATGTTGAGACTCATAATGCGTATAATGAATTGCTAAAAAATAAAATTAAAAAAGAAGAAATAATGAATATTGTAAAATCTAAGTCTAGAGATAATAGTCGTACACCTATGCAGTGGTCAAATGAGTTAAATGCTGGATTTACAAATGGAACGCCATGGATTAAAATAGCTGAAAATTATAAAGAGATAAATGTTGAAAAAGAACTTAAAGACGGGTCGATTTTTAAATTCTATCAAAGGCTGATATCTTTAAGAAAAAAATTAGACATTATATCTGAAGGAAGTTATAGAGGTATTTTACTAGATAATGATAAAGTTTATGCCTATGTAAGAAACTTAGAAAATGAACAGCTAATAGTATTTAATAATTTCTATGACCATGAAGTTGAAGTTGATGTTAGTGAGGAATTTTTAGAAAAACCATTTACATATTTAATAGGAAATTATACAGAAAGAGATTTAGAACCTAAGTTAAGATTAAAACCTTATGAAACGGTATCATTTTATAGTAAAGAAATAGACAATAATAGAAAGAGGTAATATTTATGAAACCAAATATTTTACTTATGATTTCTCATGATAGTGGGAGAAAATTTAATAGCTATGGATATAATGTAGATACTCCTTGTATAAATAAATTAGCTCAAAAAGGAATTCAATTTGATAATTATTTTTGTGCAGCACCTCAGTGTAGTCCTAGTAGAGGAAGCATATTAACTGGATTGTACCCTCATAATAATGGATTAATTGGGCTTGCACATCTAGGTTTTTGTATAGATTCTAAGCATACAACACTTCCTATGGAGTTACAAAAAAATGGGTATAAGACAACTTTAATAGGATTAAGTCATGAAACTATAAATGAAGCTCCACCAATAGAAGATAGAGTATTTTCTTCAACTTATGACTTAGGATATGATAACTTCATATCTGTGCCAGGGGACAGGGCTCCAAAAGTTGCTAAAGAAGTGATTAAGTTTTTGGAAGAGCATAAAAAAAATCAAGAAAAACCATTTTATTTAAATGTAGGA
Organism: Clostridioides sp. LIBA-7602; assembly: GCF_056688945.1. NCBI lineage: Bacteria > Bacillati > Bacillota > Clostridia > Peptostreptococcales > Peptostreptococcaceae > Clostridioides > Clostridioides sp. LIBA-7602. Next base: position 967,916 of record NZ_CP196991.1, read on the forward strand.
TTTTTTGAGACTCATAGAGATTTTGATGAATATGAACCATATGCAGATGGATTAGATGAGGTAGAGGTATTTAAATTTTTACCTGATACAGAGGATGTAAGGAGAGATATAGCTCTATACAATGGTTCAGCAAAAGTATTAGATGATGCAATCGGAAAAATATATAATAAATTGGAAGAAACAGGGCTAGATAAAAACACAATTGTTATATTCACAACAGACCATGGTGTTGCATTTCCAGGAGCTAAAGGTATGTTAAAAGAAGCGGGATTAGAGACAGCATTTATAATTGTCTTACCTAATTCTTCTCAAAAAAACATTAAAAAAGAAGCACTGTTATGTAATATTGATTTACTTCCAACCATACTAGATTTAATTGAAGCTGAAATACCTAAAAATATAGATGGAGAAAGTTTTGTTAAGTTATTAAAGACAAATGAAGATATAGGAAGAGATTCATTCTTTACAGAAATGACATGGCATGACCAGTATAGACCAATGAGAGGCATAAGAACTAATGAATATAGTTATGTTAGAAACTTTGAAGATGGACCTAAAATATATATTACAGTCGATTCACATTTAAGTTTATCAGGTAAAGCTGTAAGAGATAAATTCTATGTTCCTAATGAAAAAGAAGAACTTTATGATTTAAGAAAAGACCCATTAGAAGAAAATAATGTAATAAATGATTTGAACTATCAAGATATAGCAAATGAATTGAGAAAGAAAGTGGATACTTGGATGATAGAAACAAAAGACCCACTCTTAAAAGGTCCTGTAAAAGGAATTGGTTCAAGTAGATGGAAAACAGAAATAGAAGAAGGTAGAGCTTATCCAGGAAGGGATGAGTATTATAGACTCTTATCTAATAAGTAGAAAATATCAAAAAAGAAGGTTTTATAATGAAGAGTATATCAGTTTTAATTAAACCTGTATCATCATTATGTAATTTGAGATGTAGATACTGTTTTTATGCTAATGTAAGTGATTTAAGAGAAATAAAATCATATGGTATTATGCAAGAAGATACTATAAAAAATATAGTAGATAATACATTTAAAGTTTTGAACGTTGGAGATAGAGTTATGTTTGCTTTTCAAGGTGGAGAACCAACTTTGGCAGGCTTAAAATTTTTTCAATATTTTATTGAGTACATTGAAAAAACGAAAAAAAATATAATAGTAAATTACTCTATTCAAACTAATGGAACACTTATAGATAATCAATGGTGTGAATTTATAAAGAAAAATAATTTTCTAGTAGGATTATCATTAGACTTATTAAAAGACCTACATGATGAGAATCGTATATATTTAAGTAATGAAGGAACTTATGAAGATATAATAAACACAAAAAAGCTATTAGAAAAATATAAAATAGAGTTTAACATATTATGTGTTTTGACAAATCAGATTGCATGTAATCCCAATAAAGTTTTTAACTTTATAAAAGAAACTGGTATAAAGTATATTCAGTTTATTCCTTGCTTAGATGATTTAGATTGTGAGAATAAATCAGAGTATTCTTTGGAACCTAAACATTTTGCAAATTTTTATAAAATAGTATTTAAACTTTGGAAAGATGAGTTAGATAATGGAAATTACATAAGTATTAATTTGTTTGACAATATTATATCTCTTTTAATTACAGGAACACCAAGTACATGTGGGATAATTGGAAAATGTCAACCACAGTTTGTAATAGAGGCTGATGGAAGTGTATATCCATGTGACTTTTATGTTCTAGATAACTATAATTTAGGTAATATAAAGGACAATACTTTATTGGATATTTTGAGAAAGCCTATAATGCACAAATTTTTACATGAAAATATACAAAAAGAAAGTATTTGTATAAACTGCGATTTCTATAGAATATGTGGTGGTGGTTGTAAAAGAATGAAAAACTTTATGTATATTGATTCTAATAGTAATTATTGTGGATATAAAGATTTTCTAATGGATAACTTTAATGATTTAAAAAAAATAGCAGAGTTAATGTATAAAAATCAAATGCCTAAATAATTTTAGTATTGAGAATTCTAGATTAAGTTATTGAGGATTACGTATGATTAAGGGATTTAAAATATAATAAATTTAGTTAGGATGATTTAAATGAATATAATTTTATTTGTAATAGCTATATTTGCAACAACTATAGGAGCAATAACAGGTATTGGTGGAGGCGTAATAATAAAACCAGTGTTAGACTTGATTGGAGTATTTGATGTGTCTACAATAAGTGTATTGTCATCATTTACTGTGTTATCAATGGCAGTTATTTCTACATATAAACAAATTAAGTTGAAAATTTTTAAAATAGATTTGAGAATTATTTTAATTGCTGGAGCATCAATACTAGGTGGGACTATTGGTCAAAGATTACTAGATTTATCAATTTTATATGTAAATAATCCAGTTATAATAAAAATAACTCAAAATATTATAATGATTATTTTGTTGATAATGGTTTATTTATACAGAAATAAAAGTTTAAATATAAAACTCAATACTAATATTACTTATTTTAGTATTGGCATTTTTTTAGGGATTATATCTTCTTTCTTAGGAATAGGGGGAGGACCTATAAATGTGGTTGCATTTACAATGTTATTTGGTTTATCAGCTAAAGAAGCTGCTTTTAATTCCATTATAACTATTTTATTTTCTAATATTTCCAAGTTGGTTACAGTTTTGATGAATACTGGATTTGGAGTATATGATTTGTCTGGATTACCATTTATGATAATAGGAGCAGTTTTGGGCGGATTTATAGGTTCTTTTATTAGTAAAATGGTTGATGATAGTAAAGTTAAATATATGTTTTCGTATATGACCATAGTGATTACTGGAATAAATATATACAGTATATTTCAAGTGTTGTATTTGATTTGAAAAAGATTAAAGAGAATGCTAAATCTATTATAACTCCTGTAGTTATAACAAATTCTTATGATATAGATAAAATTGAAGTTTTAAAAATAGGTAATATCCATGCTAATGAAGACTTAATTAAAGTTTATATGTAAATAATTTTTATATTTTATTTCTCATAAAATTCTATCTATATAATAACGCCTATTAGAATTACTACTGATTAATTATACTATCTTTTATAAATTCTAATATTTATGAATTATTACACTTTTTAGAACTCTATTTACAGATATATATTGACATATAAATATTATCTATTACAATTTATATAAACTAATAAAAATAAAATAATATTAATCAACTTATTGAATGGAGGAATAAAAATGAAATTTGTGACTTTTTGTAGTAGTAGTGAAGAAAAAATAGGTGTATTTAATTCAGAAACAAATAGTATATATGAAATAAATAGTTTGGGGTTAAGTAGAATCTATATGGATATGAATGATTTTATTGAAAATATATCTACAGAAGAGTTAGAAAAAATAAAGAAGAATTCATTTGAAAGTGCTAAGTGTTATAAATTAGAAGAAGTTAAATTATGTTCTCCAATTGTAAGACCTAAGAAAGATATAATATGTTTAGGTCTTAATTATAGAGACCATGTTAATGAAATCCCAGATGGAGTTATAAAAAATGTAGTTATGCCTGATTATCCAATTTATTTTTCTAAGAGAGCAGATAAAATCATTGGAGTGGATGATAAGATAAGCTTACATGGTGATTTGGTTGAAAAGTTAGATTATGAATCAGAACTTGCAGTAATTATAGGCAAGGAGGGCATAAACATATCAAAAGAAGATGCTTATGAATATATATTTGGATATACAATAGTGAATGATATAAGTGAAAGAGCACTTCAAGATAAACATGTTCAATGGTTTAGAGGTAAAAGTTTAGATACACATACATCTATGGGACCTTGCATAGTACATAAAGAAGAATTTGAACATCCTTTAAAATTAGATATAAGTAGTGTAGTAAATGGAGAAGTAAGACAGAATTCTAATACACAATACTTTATATTTGATATACCTACTGTAATAAGTGACTTATCAAGAGGAATGACTCTAAAGCCAGGAGATATAATTTCAACTGGAACTCCAGCTGGTGTAGCTATGGGGATGAATCCACAAGTATATTTAAAACATGGTGATGTAGTTGAATGTAAAGTTGAAGGTATAGGAGTTTTAAAAAATATAGTTGATTAATGGATAAATATGCCATATAATTTTATTAGTACGAATAATTTAATTAATATGGAATTAATCAAATTTATGATTAATTTATTATAGAGAGGGATGAGTATATGGCAAGAGAACTAGAACTAAAATATGGCTGTAATCCAAATCAAAAACCATCAAAGATTTATATGAAAAATGGAGAACTTCCTATAGAAGTATTAAATGGAAAACCTGGATACATAAACTTTTTAGATGCATTTAATAGTTGGCAACTTGTAAAAGAATTAAAAGAAGCCACAGGTCTTCCAGCGGCGACTTCATTTAAACATGTTAGTCCAGCAGGTGCAGCAGTAGGAGTACCTTTATCAGATACTTTAAAGCAAATATATTTTGTTGATGATTTAGAGCTTTCTCCATTAGCTTGTGCTTATGCAATGGCAAGAGGAGCAGATAGAATGTCTTCTTATGGTGATTTTATAGCACTTTCAGATATATGTGATAAAGAGACTGCAACTATTATAGCAAGAGAAGTCTCTGATGGTGTAATAGCTCCAGGGTATACAGATGAAGCTCTCGAAATATTAAAAGGAAAGCGTAAAGGAAACTATAACATTGTAAAAATAGATGAAAATTATACTCCTGAGCCTATTGAGACAAAGGATGTTTATGGAATTACTTTTGAACAAGGTAGAAATGAAATACTAATAAATGAAGACCTATTAAAAGACATTCCAACTGATAATAAAATTTTTACAGATAATGCAAAACGTGATTTAATTATAGCCTTAATAACATTAAAGTATACACAATCAAATTCTGTTTGTTATGCTAAAGATGGACAAGTTATAGGAGTAGGTGCAGGTCAACAATCACGTATTCATTGTACTAGACTTGCAGGTAATAAAGCTGATATTTGGTATCTTCGTCAACATCCTAAAGTATTAAACTTAAAATTTAAAAAAGATATAGGTCGTCCAGATAGAGACAATACTATTGATGTATATCTTTCTGATGATTATATGGATGTTCTTGCTGATGGTATATGGCAAAACTTATTTGAAGAAAAGCCAGAGCCTCTAACTGGAGAAGGAAAAAGAGCGTGGCTTAAAACTTTAACAGGAGTAGCACTTGGTTCAGATGCATTTTTCCCATTTGGAGACAATATAGAACGTGCAAAAAGAAGTGGGGTAAGCTTTATAGCACAGCCAGGTGGTTCTATTCGTGATGATAATGTTATATTAACTTGTAATAAATATAATATAGTTATGGCTTTTACTAAAAATAGATTATTCCATCATTAAAATATAAAGTAAATATAGATTAAGTTAAAATCTACAACAAGTTTTGTTGTAGATTTTTTTATTTACTGTATAATTTTAAATAGAACTTTATTTTTAGATATTCAATTTGGAGGTTGATATGGCTTTAAATATAAGAGACTATAGCCTATTATGTAGTCAAGGAACAGCTAAGTTTAATGAAGATGTGGTTGGTATAAATCCATTTGGCGCATGGGTTTTAGATGGTGCTACAGGACTTAATGGAAAAAACTTAATATCAAATGAAAGTGATGCTAGATGGTATGTTCAATGGTGGAATAAGTATCTATATAAAAATATAAATAGAGAAGAATCATTAAAAAGTATTGTTAATAGTGGAATAGTAGAAGTGAAAAAAGAGTATGAGCTAAGGCTAAATGGAATTAAAGTAGAAAAATTAGATTTACCATCGAGTTCTATAGTTATTGTAAAATTTCATGAAAATAAAGTGGAGTATTTTTTATTAGGAGATTGTGCTTTGTTTATTAAAAATGGAGATTCAAAAATTATAAAGGATAGAAGTATTTGTAAATTTGATAATATTGTATTTGATGAAATGAGTAAACTTTCTAATTTGGAAGAAATGACATTTGATGAGATTAAAGCTAGTGTTATGGATACAATAGTGAGCAATAGATTGAAGAAAAATACAAAAGATGGATATTGGATATTGGATTTTGATGAGGAAGCTGTGAAAAATTCCATATATGGATATCTTGAAATAAAAAAAGATTTTCAACTGATGTTGACAAGTGATGGTTTTACAAGTGCATGTGACAGATATAATCTCATAAAAGAAGAAGAATTAATACATATAGCAGAAAAATTTGGTATAGGATATATACACAATAAGGTAAGAGATTTTGAGGATAACGATTATAAAGCAGTTAAAGTTCCAAGATTTAAAGTGAAAGACGATTCGTCTTGTTTGTATTTAGACATATATAATGATTAGACTGTATGAAATTATTTAAATTTAGAAGGGAGGTAAGTAAAAAATGAAAATTCTTCATATAATAACACAAAAACCAAATAGTACAGGTAGTGGTATATATTTATCTGGTATGATAAAAGGTTTTGAAAAGGTAGGTTATGAGCAGGTTGTAATTGCAGGAATAGATGTGAATGACGATGTAAACTGTTTCTCAAATGATGTAAGTTTTTACCCAGTAAAGTATAATTGTGGAGAATTAAATTTTCCTGTTGTAGGCATGAGTGATTCTATGCCGTATGAAAGTACAAGATATAGAGATTTAAATATAGATATGATAAACAGATTAAAGCATCAATTTAGAGTAAATATAGATAAGGTTATGAATGATTTTAAGCCAGACATTATAATATGCCACCATTTATATCTCTTAACTGCATTTGTTAGAGAGATTGTAAAAGGTATAAAGGTAATGTCTATCTGCCATGGGACTTGTTTAAGACAATTAAATACTATTGATTTAGAGAAAGAGTACATAATATCAAACATAAAGAAACTAGACTTAATATTTGCTCTTCATGAAAATCAAAAATATGATATTATAAAGACTTTTGGTGTAAGTGAAAGTAAAGTAGTTGTAATTGGTAGTGGTTATAATGATGATATATTTTATAACAAACATTATAAAAGAAAAGATGATAAAATAAAAATAGTATTTGCAGGTAAGATATGCAAGTCAAAGGGACTAATTCCATTTATAAAAGCTATGTCTAAGTTAGAATATCATAAAGATTTAATAGAAGTTAATTTTGCAGGTACTGGAAGTGATATTGAATCATATAGTGAGATAGTTAAACTTGCAAACAAGTCTCCATTTAAGATGAATTTTCTAGGGAAATTAGAGCAAAGAGACTTAGCTGAGTTGTTTAATATGTCACAAATATTTGTGTTACCATCATTCTATGAAGGATTACCAGTTGTTGTTTTAGAAGCTTTATCCTGTGGTACAGACGTGATTACTACTGATATTCTTGGTGTTAAAGAATGGATTGGGAGCGAGATTAATAACTCTGGAAAGATAGAGTACGTACCTCTACCTTTTATGCAGAATGAAGGTATTCCAAAAGAGGAAGAGTTGTATACCTTTGAGAAGAACTTGTATAATTCCATAGATACTAAAATACAATCTTTATTAAACAACTCAAATGAAAGGACATCTGTAGATATGTCTAAAAAAACTTGGGATGGTTTAGTATATAGGATGAATGAAGTTATTTTAATGGATGAAGTATGCTTGGTTTAAAATTATTTAATTTATAAAAAATGTAACTATTTTTATACTACTTTTAGGCGATTTTATATTATACTAGTACTAAATATATTTGTTTTTAGGGAGGTAATTTATGAGGTTTAGTAAAAAGATATTAGCGTTAGGTATTTCAGCATTATTATTAAGTGCTAGTTTTCCAGTATCAATAAATGCGCTAGATAAGATTGAAAATATTCAAGGGGTAGATAAATATGAGACAGCTGGGCTTATTTCAGATAAGCAAGATTTTACAACAGCAGTTTTAATTAACTCTGATTCTACAATGGTAGATGGTATTGCGGCTAGTGGTCTTGCAGGAGTAAATAATGCAGCTATTTTATTAACTAATAAGAATGATATACCAGAAGCAACATTGCAAAGATTAAATAGAGTTACTAAGATATATGTAATAGGTGGAGAAAATACTATAAGTAAAGATGTAGAAAAAATGTTACTTATGAGAAGAATGCAAGTTATAAGAATTGATGGAGTAGATAGAGTAGATACAAGTTATAAGATTGCAGGTGAAATAGAAAAAATTAAAAATAGTGATAAGATGTTTTTAGTAAATGGATTTAAAGATGAAGCTGATGCAGTAAGTGTTGCATCTGTTGCCTATAGAGATGGGTCTCCTATAATATTGACAAAAGATATAGCTTCAGCGGAAGAAGATACGGATTTAGACCCATTATTCGGTGTTTCTCCTGTTCCAGTATATGCTATTGGAGGAGAGTCTACATTAAGCGATTACATAGTGAATAGATATAGAGCGACTAGAATTGGTGGTGTTGATAGATACCAAACTAATAAAAACGTGATTGAAAAGTTCTATAATGGAGCAAAAGAATTTTATGTAACAAGTGGAGATGATTTGGTTTATGCTCTAGTTGCATCACCACTTGCAAAAAATGCTCCTGTTGCTTTAGTTTCAAGTAAAAGTGATAAGAGTATATTAGAGGGAGCTAATAAAGTAACAGCAATAGGTATAAGTGATAAGAATATTATAGAGCAGTGTTTGAATGCTGTAAAAAAGTAATAGAGTGTTATTAGCAAAATAAATATGCATCTTGAAAAATTAGTATATTCATTTATAGTGGCATAGATTCTATAAGAAGGGGCTGTCTCAGAATAGAGATAGGCCTCTTTTTCGTTGTTGAAATGATAAAAATATATTTGATTTAATACAAAAAAGAGTGCCTCATTAACTAAACAGTTCATTTTGAGACACCCTCTTCTTTACTTATGTTACACAACTTTTATATAGAATAAATTTCATAAGAATTATCTTCTTTTAACTTTTCCAACCAAACCATTTCTAAAATATCTAGTTCTTCTAAGTAGTCTTTTTCAGTTTTATTATCATCATGTTTTATAAGTTCTAAGATTTCGAATGTAAAAGCTTTTTCTCCATGTTTTTTCCAATCGTTATTTAAATCTTTTATCATACAGGACCCAGCACTAAGCTGGAATTTGAGGGAGTTAAATTTGCTTTTTATATCGTTGCTCTTTCCGAAGTAAATCTTTTTGGTAATATCACTTTTTATTATAAATACACCAATGTCAAATTTCATTTCTTTATATAGTTGTTTTAATTCACGTTTTCTATCCATGTTTTAGATTCCTCTTTTCATAATTTGTATGTAATATGTAAAATTAAAAATATATTACATATTAATTATAAAGAGATTAATTTCAGATGTAAATAGTTTTTATAAATTTAATTATGAATTAATCTATAATATAAGAATATTAGGCTGACAGACTTAGTATATTTTGATGTGATATAAATATAAAAAGAATAGTTGACATGGTAGAAATTATAGAATAAACTAAAAATGTAATAGTAAAAAATATTTAATTATTACATTGGGAGGAGCGCACAATTATTATGAATAAAAAAATAGAATTAATAGGAAATTTTGCAAGTGATTGGATTAGATATAGTGATTATGAATATAAAATTACTGAAGACGATGAATTGTATATAGTACCAACTGAAGATGCTGTATTCACTATGTACAATCCATTTGATGTTGTAGATGATATAATAGTAGATATAATCTGTATAGGACAAGAAGCATTGCAAGATATACCAAAAGAGACGAAAGAAATGAGATTAAAAAAAGAAGTACTTGAATTTGTAAAAAAATATGGATTGTTGGGTTTAATTTATTCAAGTGTATATAATAGAGACATAGTTGGAGAAGAAAGAGTGCTGATGATTGAAAAGAACTATATTACAAAAGATAATATATTGAGTACTGATGAATATGTAAATATGTTTATACCATTTGCAAGTGATGACGATGTGTATTTTAAAAAATATAGACGAGGTATAGATGTATCAAAAAGAGAGGAATCGCCTAAGTTTTTTGGAAAAAGACCATTAATTTTAGATTTAGTGTTTTCAAGATTTTATACTGAACAATTAGACTGGATTGTAAGTTTTGCTAAGGATATGTGTAGACACTTTAATCAAGTTTGTGTATATAAAAATACATCAAATCTATTAACTGAAAGTGTTACTATTATGTCTGGAGGGTTTAATCCTCAAAAGATAGGTTTTTCTATAAGTCAATTGGATAAACCAACTATTGCATGGGAGTTTGACTCTCTAAAGACAGCGATTGAGACTATATATGCGTTTGCAATTACAAGTGAACCTCCTTCTTTAAATAAATGTAAGTATTGTGGTAAGATTTATATTCCTACAAATTCCAAATCTCAATATTGTTCACCTTCTTGTAGAAATTGTTCAAATGTAAAGAAAAGTAGAAGTAGAGCTAAAAAAGATAAATAAATTAATAAGGATATCATTGTTTAGATTTTAATTGTAAATAACTGTGGAATAAAAAGAAGTTATATAAAATTATATGTCTAGGTGATGGTATTTTTTTATTGAGAAATTTAATTAAGATACTAATTTTGAGTTGACAAAAACTACTTATGATAATATTATTATAAGTAGTTAGAAAAAAATAAATATACTAATTTAAATATAACATAAAAATATAAAAAAGTCAATAGAAAAAATAAAAAAAGGAGAATTTTAAATGATATCACCTATTATTTTGAGTTCTATGCATCAAGGTTTAAAAGAAATAGAAAGGAATGAATTGCTTGATACTAATAGAGAATCTAAGGCATATGGTTTAACCCTTTCAGAATCTGATGTAAAAGATATAATAACTTCAAGAAATTATACTTTAAAGGGGTATGGCAGGATAGAGTTGGATATAAAAGTTACAAAACAATTGATAGAATATATATATACATCACAGTTTACAAATATGGATGATTATTTAGAAACTATTAATGATATGCAAGAACTTTTTTATTATTTAAAAAATGAAACGGATGATAAGATATGTGATGATGAGATTATAGAAATGCTAGATGAACTTTATGAAAAATTTTCAGGAAATCTCGATAATGTAAGAGGAGAAGCAGATGAATTCGCAAAGAAGTTTAAGTTTGGAGAAGTTTAATATATGATAGGAGAGAGTAGCTATGTCAAATAATCTAAGCAATATTAATATAAATGAAAAAAATTTAATAAAAAATCAATATTCAATATCTTTGCTCAAGGAATGTCTAGACTGTAAAGTAATAGATGAAAGAGAAGTATATAGCATACAGCAAGAAATATCTCTAATACTCATAGATTTAATTAAAAAATATACAAATGGTCAAAGTACATCAGTAAGGACAGAAGTTGCTGAAAAGTTGTTGATTTCATTATGGTATGCTATTGATGCATATATAAATAAGCTAGAAAATTTAGAAAAGAGAGTTGTAGAGCTGACTGCTAAAAATATAAAAAACATGTATCTAGAAGGTATTAAAATATTAGAAAATGATTTAATTGAGTTAGAGAGTTTTTATAAATTAATGATAAATAGAAAGTTAGATACCAACTCAATAGCCTATAATGATACTTTGGTAGAATTATCAAGCTTCTTTAAAAATTATGTTATAAAATTTGAAGCTTATGACATTCCAGTGAGTATAGATTATCCATTGGCATTAGACGATATGGATGTTCAAGGTATCTATTATGTAAAGAATTATATCGAGAGTATAGACATAGAAAATAGGTTTTGTAATTTATTTAAGAAGAAAGATAGAGAAAAATTATTTTATGATTATGGAGTGACTTATAAAATAGATTGTGATGTCATACTTATAAATTTATTTGAACTTATTATAAATAATTGTATTTTTTCTACGATTTTAGGAAATGAAGTAACTAATCTAGAAATCTCAGAATATGAATATGAGTTTTTAGAAAAACAGTTTAAAAACATATACAATAATAATGTTGAAGATGAAGTTAGGGATTATGAGGAAAATAATATAGTTGAATTGATTGATGCAGATAATAATTTAAATTATAGTGATTTTGAAGAAGTTAATAGAAAAATTAGAAGAAATAAAAAGATAACCTCATTACTTATGCAAGCAATTGAAGTATTAATAAAAAGATTAAGTATAGAAGATGAAGTAATGATAAGATATATTAAAAGATATGAAAATATATTTATTGAATCTGTGCTGAGTTCAATAAAAAATGATACTTTTAAAAGTATGATAACTGTAAGTAGTAGTGCAAATGAGTCTTTAGAGAATTACATTATTGATGATGAACGTAAACTAGACGATGAATCATTTAGAGAGATATTCAATCAAATATTAGATAGTACATCTATAGTTGAAAAAATAAGAATAATAAAGGAAAATATCAATGCTAAAAAAGATTTTGTTGATATTCTTGAAGCGGAATGTTTATTCGGAGAAGAGTATTTAATGTTGTTTGCATCATTAAGTGAATTAGAATTGGCAATATTGGGTAGTGTTGTATTTTGTGAGGACATAATAATGAAAGAAATTAATTTATTAGAATTTATATTAAATAAGAAAACTGAAACTACATTATGGAAAATGAAATACATTGAATTTATGAAGATACAAAATGAAGAGAAGATACAATCTATAGAAGAATATATGAATCAAATTAATTAACAAAAAATTATGAATAAATAGAATGTTAGTATATAATATAATCTGTAAAGCATATCAAAAATACATATATCTGGAGGGAATTATGAAAGAGTATATCATAAATAATATTGAAGAAATAAGAGAAGAACTAATAGACTTGTCTAAAAAAATATGGGAAAATCCAGAACTAGCTTTTGAAGAAAAGTATGCAAGTAACATTCAAAAAGAATATCTAAAATCAAAGGGATTTGAAATTGAAGAAGTAGAAAATCTACCTACTGGATTTATAGCAAGTTTTGGAGAAGGTAAGCCAGTGATTGGAATACTTGGAGAATATGATGCTTTACCAGAGTTGTCACAATCTGTAAGTACAGAAAAAAAGCCATTGGTAGAAGGTGAAGCAGGTCATGGATGTGGGCATAATCTGCTAGGTGTAGCAGGTGTAGGAGCGGTTGTTTCTATAAAAAAATTAATAGAAGAAAATAAGTTTAATGGAACAATAAAATATTTTGGTTGTCCTGCTGAAGAAGAAGGTGGGGGAAAGACCTATATGTGTGTAAATGGATGTTTTGATGACGTAGATTGTGCATTTACATGGCATCCTTTTGATATAAACGCACCTTGGAGAGGAGGAAGTCTAGCAAACTTATCTATAAAGTTCAAGTTTAAAGGAATAACAGCACATGCAGCTCAAGCTCCACATAATGGTAGAAGTGCACTCGATGCTGTTGAAATTATGAATGTTGGAGCAAATTATTTAAGAGAACATGTTATTGATTCTATAAGAATGCACTATGTTATAACTAATGGTGGTGGAAGACCTAATGTAGTCCCTGGTTTTGCTGAGAGCTGGTATTTTATTAGAGGGAAAAAAGCAAAGGATGCAGAGCATGTTCTTGATAGATTGATAAAAGTGGCACAGGGAGCAGCAATGATGACAGAAACTGAGATGGAGTATACTGTTACAGATGGAATATATGATTATATACCAAATCAATGTTTGACTGATTTGGTTTACAATAATATGGTTTTTGTTGGTTGCCCTAAAGCTACTCCTGAAGAAGAAGAATTTGCTAAAAAACTATGTGAAACTCTTACTAGAGAAGAAAGACTAGGTGTAGCAACATCATTACAAAATGATAAATCTATCGTAGAAAGTTATATACATCAGGAGATAGTTGATGGAGACCAAGATAAAGGACTAGCTGGCTCTACTGATGTTGGAGATGTAAGTTATGTTATACCAGTGGCTCAATTTGCAATGGCGGCATGGCCTGTTGGAATTGCAAGTCATACATGGCAGTCATGTTCATCAGCAGGTTCAAGCATGGGATTTTCTGCTATGATAAATTCAGCTAAAGTGTTGGCTTGTAGTGCTTATGATGTATTTATGAATACTGAAATTATTAATGAAGCAAAAACTGAATTTGACAAATCATTAGATGGACAAAAATTTAAACCATTGGTATAATCTTGGTAATAAAATATTTCTGGGGGGAATAACTATGAGAGAAAAGGTTGAAAAAGTACTTGAAGAAAAGATAAAACCAGTATTACAAAGAGATGGTGGAGATGTAGAACTTATAGATGTAAATGAAAATGGCGTAGTTTTAGTTAGATTACAAGGTGCATGTAGTGGATGCCCAGGAGCAACTATGACAATAAAAGCCATTATTGAAAATGTTTTAGTGAGTGAAGTTCCAGGAGTAACTCAAGTATTAGGTGTTTAATAAATAGATTTTATAGATAAATATATATAAATCAATTTAAGAAATTATTTAAAATATAATATATAAAAAGTGTGTAAGTGTATATTTACTTTCTTACACACTTTATTTTATATATTTTACTACATATCTATTATCCAGCCATGCCAATAAACATACCTATAAAGTATGGAATTAGCCATATAGTCCATACAACTATACTAAATTTATGGAAGAATTTTTTCTTATCTTCATCATCTTTATATAGGACAAAGGTAGCCCAACCTGCATGAAAAAGCATAAGTACGATTGCAAGAAGACCTGTTATACTATGAAGGTTTTGAGATAAAGCGGATTTTACATAAAATGTATTGCTTTTAGCTATGTTACTCATTGTAAATGTTCCTAAAGTATCAAATATCAAACCAAGCCAAAATATGATTACATGCTTCTTTTTTAAAATTTTAGCTTTCCTTTCTCCAAATACACCTATAGTGTAAAAAATTAAAGCTGATGTTATAAATACTATTGCAAGTATTAATTTAGAATTCATAATTATCTCTCCTTTATTTTTGCTAATATATTTCTAAGATTTTTTACTAAGTCATTTAATTCTTGTTCATCACAGTTTTTAAAGATATCATCAAAACTTTCCTGCATTTTAGTTTTAAAACTTGTGGCAAATTCAAGTCCTGATGTTGTAAATTTAACATATGTATTTCTTTTATCTTCAGATTTCTTGAATTTTTCTATATATCCAATCTGTTCTAATCTGCTGATTATACCTGAAACTGTACCCTTAGCTAGAGACATTTCATCACATAATTGTGATATTGTAAGCTCTTGATTATGAGCTATTAGTTTTATAACTATAATCTGTTGATGTGTCAATCCATTCTCTTTAAAATTTTCTTCTACTGTGTACATAGTTTTAGAATAGAGTTCTTTTAAAAGCATAGCTATTCTAAAACAATCATAATTAGTCTTCAATAAAATCACCTCTTAAATAGTTTGCGTAGAAACTAATATAATATAATTTATCAATATAGTCAACCTAAAAATTAATAATTTTATACTAAATAGTGGAAAATGCTGTATAAAAATTTTATTTTAGGTATAAATAAAATAATTTGATGAAATTTTAACAATTTTTAAAAAGTTTGTTTACACAGTGAATAAATGATGCTAAAATTAACTCATAGATAAATAGTGAAAATTTAATTATTTAATGATAATGAAACCACGAAGGTTTTAACGTTACTTTACGTTTGCTTTTATGTGGTTTTTTTTATTGCAACAAAGGGGGAATTGGGGTTTGTTAAAGGATGTACTGAAAAAGTTGTTGCAGTTTATTTTAGTAATGTTTTTATTATCGTTTGTTGTTTTTTATATGGCAAGACTTGCTCCAGGAGACCCATTAATCTCTTACTATGGAGATGGGGTAGAAAGAATGAGTACTCAAGAAAAAGAAAATGCCATGAGAAAACTCGGTTTGGACGAACCAATATACAGTCAATATGTAAAATGGATTTCAAATGCATCAAAAGGGGAATTTGGAATTTCATTTAAATATAAACAAAATGTTACTTCTGTTATAAATGATGTCTATATAAATACTATAATATTAGGTGGTTCAGGGTATATACTTACCTTTATACTAGCTTTATTGTTAGGAATATTTTGTACACTACATGAAGATAAGCTCATTGATAGAATTATATGTAAACTAGGAACGATAACCAACTGTATTCCATCATTTTGGGTTGCTTTGGTACTTATACTCATATTCAGTATAAACCTAAACATACTTCCAAGCAGTGGTGCTTATGCAATGGGAGAGGAGACCAGCATATTAAGTAGGATATCGCATTTAATCTTACCTCTTACAGTACTTATACTGAGTCACTTATGGTATTACACATATATGATAAGAAATAAATTGCTAGAAGAGATAAGAGAAGATTATGTACTGTTATGTAAAGCAAAAGGTTTAAATAATAGAACCATTGTTTTTAAGCATTGCCTGAGAAATATAATGCCATCATATATCAGTATAATGGCCATTTCAATACCTCACATATTGGGAGGAACTTATGTAGTTGAAAAAGTTTTTTCTTACCCAGGGTTAGGAACTCTTTGTTTTGAAAGTGCAAAGTATCATGATTATAATATGTTATTAGTTTTATGCTTAATAACAGGGGCTTTAGTAGTATTTGGTAATATGCTAGCTCAAATTATAAACAATAAAATAGACCCTAGAATGAAATATGATAGAGGTGATACTAATGAAGCCACAATGTAGTGATTTTGAAATTGTAGGAGAAAATTATATTTTAGTAGCAGAAGAGAAACATGTAGAAACAAAGAAAACCTTATTAAACAAAATTAAAGAATTACCATATATATCAATTATTATTTTATCAATTATTATTATTGGAAGTGTGTTTTCATCTTTCATAATGACACATGAACCAACCTACATGGATTTAGTAAGCTCTAATTTAGCTCCAAATAAAACTTTTTTATTTGGAACAGATTCAATGGGTAGAGATATATATTCTATGATATGGTATGGAGGAAAAATATCTTTATTTATAGGATTATTTTCTACTGTAATATCAACTTGTATAGGAGTTATTTATGGAAGTATAAGTGGCTCAGCATCTGAACTTGTAGATGATGCAATGATGAGATTTACAGAAATCATCCTTAGTATACCTTCAATATTAATCATAATATTTGTACAAGCTATACTTGGAAATTCGAGTCCAATATCTATGTCTATAGTAATAGGGATAACAAGTTGGATGAACATATCTAAGATTGTAAGAACAGAGGTTAGGCAAATAAGAAATAGCGAATACATATTAGCAGCTAAAAGTATGGGAGGAGGATTCTTCTATACACTAAAGCAACACTTACTTCCAAATTTTGTAGCATCGATAATGTTTATGGTTGTAACAAATATAGGTGCAGCTATTGGGACTGAATCAACACTAAGTTTTTTAGGAATAGGCCTACCAATAGAAATTGTTTCTTGGGGAAGTATGTTATCTTTATCAGAAGAAGCATTACTTTCAAATAGATGGTGGATTATACTGATTCCAGGTATATTTTTAGTTACTACATTGGTGTGTATAACTAATATAGGTAATTATATAAGAAAAAATAATAATAAAAAATCTAGTAATTTATAAATCAGCATTTGAGAACTAAATAAGCAAATACTGAGGTATTTGAAATATCTATTTAAATAAATGGGGTCAAAGCTTTGAAAAATATTTTATAAAAAGCAAAAGGGGGAGCATCATGAAATTAAAGAAGTTAAAAGTTTTAAGTTTAGTAATGATACTTAGTCTAATGGCAGGTTGTTCTAGTGGAGGAGACAAAGATAAAAAAGCAGATACATCTAAAGATGGAAAGGTGCTTGTTTATGGAAGTAATGACTATACAAGTATAAATCCTGCACTATATGAGCATGGGGAGATAAATTCACTAATATTTAATGGATTAACAGCTCATGATGAAAATAATAAAATAGTTCCTTGTTTAGCAAAGGACTGGAAATTTGATGAGGCAACAAATACATATACTTTTAATTTAAGAGATGATGTTAAGTGGCATGATGGAGAGAAATTTACAGCAAATGATGTTAAGTTTACAATAGAAACTATAGTGAAACCAGAGAATGCTTCTGAAATAGCATCAAATTATGAAGATATAACAAAAATTGATGTAGTTAATGATAATACTATAAAAATTACTTTAAAAGCTCCAAATACAGCAATGCTTGATTATCTTACAATAGGAATATTACCAAAACATGTATTAGAAGGTAAGGATATAGCTACTGATGAATTTAATCAAAAACCAATAGGAACTGGGCCATTTAAACTTGAAAAATGGGATAAAGGTCAAAGTATAACTCTTGTTAAAAATAGTGATTATTTCGTAAAAGAGCCAGGTTTAGATAAAGTAGTATTTAAAATTGTTCCAGATGATAAGGCTAAAGCAATGCAATTAAAATCAGGAGAATTAGACTTAGCTCAAGTAACTCCTAAGGATATGTCTAATTTTGAAAAAGATGAAAAGAACTTTAAAATAAATATAATGAAAACAGCAGACTATAGAGGTATATTATATAATTTTAATTCTAAGTTCTTTAAAGATGAAAAAACTAAAGGATTACCAAATGCTTTAAGCTATGCAATAGATAGAAAAGCAATAGTTGATAGCGTATTATTAGGACATGGTGTGCCAGCATATTCACCTTTACAAATGGGGGAATATAATAATCCTGATATAGAGAAGTTTGAATATAACCCAGAAAAAGCTAAACAAGAAATTGAAAAATTAGGATGGAAATTAGGTTCTGATGGAATTTATGAAAAAGAAGGTACTAAATTAGCTTTTGAAATAACAGCAGGAGAGAGTGACCAAGTTAGAGTTGATATGGCTAAAATATGTGCACAACAGTTAAAAGAAATAGGTGTGGATGCTAAAGCTGTGGTTGTAACTGAAACAGATTGGGCTAATCAAGATGCTCATTTAATAGGTTGGGGAAGTCCATTTGACCCAGATGACCATACATATAAAGTGTTTGGAACAGATAAAGGTTCAAATTACAATGCTTACTCTAATCCTACTATAGATACAATACTTCAAAAAGCAAGAGAAACAGAAAATAAAGATGAAAAGTTAAAGTTATATAAACAATTCCAAGTAGAAATGACTAAAGATATGCCTTATACATTTATTGCTTACATAGATGCAATCTATGTTGGAAAACCAAATATCAAAGGGCTAACACCTGATACAGTTCTAGGTCATCATGGTGTAGGTATATTCTGGAACATAGCTGATTGGACAATTGAATAATAGTTAAATTAATTAGAAACCTTAGGGATAAAAATATATCCCTAAGGTTTGAATAGCATAGGGGTTGATGGTTTTTGGAACATTTATTGGAGGTTAATAATCTATCTGTAAGTTTTAAAGTAGAAGAAGGAGAAGTACAGGCTGTAAGAAATGTATCTTTTAATCTAAAAAAAGGTGAGACATTGGCTATAGTTGGAGAATCTGGTTGTGGTAAATCTGTATTATGTAAGAGCTTAATAAGGATACTCCCATATAATGGATATATTAAAAATGGAGAGATTTTACTTAAATCAAATGATTTAGTTAACAAGTCTGAAAAAGAGATGGAGTCTATCAGAGGAAAGAATATGTCAATGATATTTCAAGACCCTATGACGTCTCTTAATCCAACTATATCAATAGGAAAGCAAATAGCAGAAGCTATAGTGATTCATCAAGGTATAAGTAAAAGTGAAGCTAAAAAAAGAGCTATGGAACTTATTGAATTAGTTGGAATAGATAACCCTGAAAAGAGATTTAAACAATTTCCACATCATTTTTCTGGTGGGATGAGACAACGTATAGTAATAGCTATAGCACTTGCTTGTAATCCAGATGTATTGATTGCTGATGAGCCTACAACAGCCTTAGATGTAACTATACAAGCTCAAATAATTGACTTAATAAAGGATTTACAAGATAAGATAGGTTTATCAATAATATTTATAACTCATGATTTAGGCGTAGTTGCAACTATAGCTGATAGAATAGCAGTCATGTATGCAGGAAAGATTGTAGAAATAGGAACAGTAGAAGATATATTTTACGACCCTAGGCATCCATATACTTGGGGTTTATTAGGCTCATTACCTACTTTAGATTCACAGGATGACTATTTATATAATATACCTGGTATGCCTCCGAATTTATTAAATCCTCCAAAAGGAGATGCGTTTGCAGTAAGGAATAAAAATGCTCTTAAAATAGATTATGAAAAAGAACCGCCGATGTTTAAAATTAATGATACACATAGTGCTGCAACTTGGTTATTGCATCCAGATGCACCTAAAGTAGATACACCAGTTAGAGTAAATTGTGGAAGGGTGATTTCTAATGAATAGAGAAAAAATACTAGAAATAAAAAACTTAAAACAATATTTTCATTTGGATAAAAGTACTACTGTAAAGGCAGTTGATGATATAAGTTTTGATATATATAAAGGTGAGATATTTGGATTAGTAGGAGAGTCAGGTTCAGGAAAATCTACAACTGGCAAAACTATAATAAGGTTACATGAATCTACTGGTGGAGAAGTAATTTATAAAGGAAATTGTATCTCAGACAAAAAAACGTATAAATTTATAAAAAAAGATGTAAATAAAAGTATGCAGATTATTTTCCAAGATTCTACTTCATCATTAAATCCACGTATGACAATTGCAGATATAATTTCAGAACCACTAAAAATTCAAGGTGTCTGTAAAAATAAAACAGAGAGAATGAATAAAGTATATGAGATGTTAAATCTAGTTGGACTTGATAGAAGTTATGCAAATAAATATCCTTCTGATTTTTCAGGTGGGCAAAGACAGCGTATTGGAATAGCACGAGCTCTTTCAGTAGACCCAGAGTTTATAATAGCTGATGAACCTATAGCTTCTTTGGATGTGTCTATACAAGCACAAATTGTAAATTTATTTAAGAAGTTACAACAAGAAAAAAATTTGACTTGTTTATTTATAGCGCATGATTTATCTATGGTGAGACATATTAGTGACCGTATAGGAGTTATGTATAATGGAAAATTAGTAGAATTAGCAAGTTCAAATGAATTATATAATAATCCTATTCATCCGTATACAAAATCTTTGCTTTCTGCAATTCCTATTCCTGACCCTAAGTATGCTAAGGCAAAAAATAGAGTAGAGTACAATTCTAATATATCTAATTGTTCAAATGAGAAGTCATTGAGTTGGATTGAAGTTTCAGAGGGTCACTTTGTATATTCTTCTAAAGCAGACATAAATAAATACCAAGAAAATTTAAAAGTTGTTTAGTATAAGGTTACTCTAAGTAATGGCTGATTATTTTAACTATAAACTAAAAACCTATTTTTGGAAAAATTTTAAAACCATTCCAAAAATAGGTTTTTTTATTTCCATTTTTCAAATATAATAAAATTAAAAACAAGGAAAATATATTATTCATAAAATACCATAAAATTTTTAAAATAGAAATATAGAAAAATGACCAATAATACTAATGTTTCTAAAAGAATTCTATATAGGTAAGCAAAGGAGCATTAAGAAATTGTAGTTAGAATCAGAGAATAAGGTTTATTAAAAATAAATAAAGCGAATATAAAAGTTTTAGCTAATAAAATATTACAAATGTGGAGGGAGGGCGTAATGATATATAAAAAAGATAAAGTAATGGAAGTTTTAAAATCATCATATAGAGAGAATGGAAAAGGTATTACAGCTAATCGATTGTCAGAAAAAACTGGAATAGCAAGAAACAATATAAGTACATATTTAAATCAATTATTCAATCAAGGGATGGTTACAAAGATAAAAGGAAGACCTGTATACTATATCCCTGCAAATGTTAATATTGATAAAGAGGAATCGTTTGATGCACCAAAAGAAATAAAAATAGAAACTAAAATAAAAAAAGATAGTTTTGAAACCTTAATAGGTAGAACACAAAGTTTAAGACCTATAATAGAAAAATGTAAAGTCGCAATGCTCTATCCTACAAATGGACTCCATACCATTATCTATGGAGAAACAGGAGTAGGAAAAAGTATGATTGCTAGGTACATGTATGATTATTCTATAGATAGTGGAATTAGAGGAGAGAAAGCACCCTTTGTAACATTTAACTGTGCAGATTATGCAAATAACCCACAATTACTTATGGGACATATTTTTGGAGTAGAACAAGGTGCCTACACAGGAGCAGAATCTTCAAGAAAGGGACTTTTAGAGATTGCAAATGGAGGGATACTTTTTTTAGATGAAATTCATAGGTTACCAGCAGAAGGGCAAGAAATGTTGTTTACTTTTATAGATAAAGGAACATTTAAAAGACTAGGAGATGCAACTAAGGAAAGAGAGTCTAAGGTGTTAATAATATGCGCTACTACAGAAAATCCAACATCAACATTATTAGACACATTTAATAGAAGAATACCTATGAAAATAGAAATACCTTCATTGAGAAATAGAACTATGATTGAAAGAATAGAATTAGTTAAAAATTTTTTTAAGCAAGAATCAAAAAGTATTTCTATCTCTATAAAAGTACATAGGGAAATAATTAAATCATTACTACTTTATGATTGTAAAAATAATGTAGGTCAACTTCAAAATGATATAAAGTTAGCTGTTGCAAATGGATACTTAAGATATAAAATAAACAATAAAGAGCCAATTTATATAGAGAAAAAATACTTTGATAAGTCGATAAATGAAGTGAATGATGATTATAGAGATAAGTCTATTAAAGCAGATGAAGTTATAACACATGGAATAGAATTTTTTGTATTCACACCATTAGGAGAAGAGGAAATTATTAAATATGATGACATGAATATTATTAATGCAGTAAATTCTAATCTTAATGAATCTGTAGAAATGAATATGGCAGATGCCCAATTATTCAATGATGTTAAGTTTAAAAATATGTGTAAATCAATAAGACAAATTATTAAAGAAGATGAAGAAATAAATATAAATGAATCAATATTTAGGTCAATGGCAATATACATAAAAAATGTATTAGATAAAAGTAATTCTACAAATAACATAGACTTAAATCAAATTAGAAGAAATAATAGAAGTGAATTTAAGACAGCCTTAAAAATAGTTGGAATAATTGAGAATGAATTTGATTTATTTTTATCTATAGAAACTGTGGCATATATTACATTATTTATAGTACAAGCTAAACAAGAGGAACAAAATAAAATAGTGAATAAGCTTAATATTATAGTTGCTATGCATGGAGAAACTACAGCAAGTAGTATGGTTAAAGCAGTTAGTGATATTATTGGAGAATGTAGTGCTATTTCGTTTGATATGAAGTTAGATAAAAGCTATGACAAAGTAATTATAGATTTTAAAAAACTGATTAACAGTATAGACAATAAAGATATACTACTATTTACAGATATGGGTTCATTAAATTCTTTTGATGAAATTATAAAGAAAGAAAAAAAGTGTGATATAAGAGTAATTCCTATGGTGACCACATTAACTGTGTTAGAAGCAGTTCAAAAAGCTAATATGGGACTAGCTTTAAATGATGTATATAATTCTATTGTTAATACAAGAAAGTACTATTTTGGAACTAGTGAAATTCAAGATAAAGAAAATCTGTCTAAAACAATTATTATAGCATCTCATGTTTCAGAAGGTGTAGATAATAAAACAAGAAAAATTCTAGAAGAAAAAATGAATAGGTACTTAGATGGAATAGATATTATATCTATACCATATAAAACAGAAAAAGATTTAAGTTTAAATATTACAAAACTAAAAGAAAGCAGTAATGTTGTAGCATTAATCAATGAACAAAAGATTAATATTAAAGGAATTGACTATATAAGTAAAAAAGATATAGATAAAGATGAAAATATAAATAAATTAAAAAATATTATAAAGATAAGTATTGGTTATGACGATGTAGTTGAAGGACTAAGAACCTCTCTAAAAAGTTCTAATTATAACAGAATATTTAAAGATATAAAATCTGTTTCGGATGAACTATTTTTAATATTTAATGTAGAAAAAAAATATGACAAAGTAATTGGGCTTATGATGCACTTGGCTTTCATGGTAGATGGATTAATTGGAAATACTAGAGTAATTGAAGAACTTGATAGAGAAAAAGCACTTAATTATGAAAAGAATTTAAGTAAGATAAAAAATATATTAGCTCAACTAGATAAAAAATACAACATAGAAATTAATAAAAAGGAATGTTATCAAATATTATTAATATTAGAGTATGTATAAATACTAAAAAAGATTACCAATAAGTATGAAAACTTATTTGGTAGTCTTTTTTAGTCTAAAATGACATTAATATTAGACACATACAAATAAATTTAGACAAAGTATCTGAGTATTGGCAATAAATATGATTGAAATAATCACATTTAAAAGTGTCTAAAAAAACTGGCACAATACTTGCTTTATATATTAATAAATAATATAAAGAATTAAAATTTAAATCAAAAGGAGTAAATAATATGCATGAGAAAATATTAAGAGATAAAAAGGCAAATGACCCATGGGCAAGAATGACTACAAGAAACGGATTTAGTGCAGATGAAATAATATCATCATTTCAAAAGGCCATAAGAAGAAATATGGTAGAAGAAGCATGTGAATTTGCGTATGAGTTATATATATCATCACCAGAATTAGAAGATAAGCTATGGAGAAGAATACTTACAATATCAGTTGAAGATATAGGAATGGGAGACCCATCAGCTATAATAATCATAAATAATTTAAATCAAGTGAGAAAGGAATATTCATATGCAGATGGAGATAGACCTTTATTTTTCATACATGCAATAAGATATCTTTGTGCATGTGAGAAAGATAGGTCAAGTGATTTATTAAAAAATATAATTATAAAAGGATTTGCAATGGGCAAAGTTCCAGAAATTATGGATGTGGCACTAGATAAGCATACATATAGAGGATTAGAAATGGGAAGGGATTCATTCCACTTTTTAAATGAAGCTAGTATAGTAATTCCAGAAAAAGAAGTAGATAATGATTATAAAGAAAGATACTTAAAAATATTAGAAGAATATAAACCAGAAGAAGCTATAGATACAGCCTTTAAATTTAATCACTGGCAGTACTAAGAATTAAAATAATAATTAGAGTATATAAAATAAAAAATAAAAGCGATTAAATATTGCAGGAGGGAATGTATTATGAATATTTTATTAGTATGTGCAAACGGAGCGTCAACAGGAGTACTCGTAGAAAAAATGAAAAGTTTTTGCAGTGAGCATGTAAAGTTAAAAACAAAGACTATAAATATAGATGCAACATCATTTGAAAATTTAAAATCATATATTCAAGTTAATGATATAGATGTAGTTCTTGTAGCACCACAGATTAGATTTAAAGAGGAAGATATAGTTGAAGCTTGCAAAAACCATAAAATAGCAGTTGGTGTAATAGATACTAAACATTATGGTCGTATGGATGCCCCTTCTGTCATGAAGTCGGCAATAGAGTTATATAAAAATAGATAATTAGGGAGAAAATAAACATGGAAGCACTTCAAAATAATTTGAGAAAATTTCTTCTTCCAATAGCACAAAAGATTGAAAGGCAAAGGCATCTTCAAGCTATAAAAGAAGGTATGATAAGCATCACCCCAGTAATAATTGTTGGTTCTTTAAGTATGTTATTTGTAGCACTAAATAATATGTTACCTGAAGGAAGTGCAAAAACTTTATTATCTGAGAATATGGATACATTACTTATTCCCAATAAATTTACTATGAGTTTATTATCTATATACTCAGCATTTTTTATAGCTCAAGCATTAGCTAAAAAATATAATCTTAATCATGTAGAAATAGGGATGACAGCCGTTATAGCACAACTTGTTGTATGCGGACAAGTAGTAGATGGTGCGTTAGATACAAGCTATTTAGACGCTCAAGGTTTATTTGTAAGTATATTAATAGCGCTTTTAGTAGTTGATATTACTAAGTTTATGAATGATAAAAATCTTGTTATTAGATTTCCAAAAGAAGTACCAAGTGTAGTAAATAAAAGTTTTAGAAATTTAACACCAATGATAGTCTGTATAATGTTATTTACAGCAATAGCAGCAATAACTAAAAATGTACTAGGTCAACCCTTACCAGCTATTATAATGAATTTCTTGGCTCCAGCTATAAGTAGTGTAGACAATGTTTTTGCAGTAATTATAATACTTTTCATAACTCAATTACTATGGTTCTTTGGAC
This sequence comes from Clostridioides sp. LIBA-7602, assembly GCF_056688945.1. Taxonomy (NCBI): domain Bacteria; kingdom Bacillati; phylum Bacillota; class Clostridia; order Peptostreptococcales; family Peptostreptococcaceae; genus Clostridioides; species Clostridioides sp. LIBA-7602. Next base: position 994,172 of record NZ_CP196991.1, read on the forward strand.
TTCATGGGGCAGCAATAACTTCAAGTATATGGATGCCAATAGCTGCTACATATATGGCAGAAAATGCAACACTAATAGCAGCAGGAGGAGACCCAAAATATGTATTTACGATAGGGTTTTACTATGGATTCCTACAAGTAACTGGGTCAGGAATAACTTTAGGGCTAGTATATCTTATGTCAAGAAGTAAGAGTAAGAGTTTAAACAGTATGGGAAAAGTTGTACTGTTACCATCATTATTTGGAATAAATGAGCCAGTAATATTTGGAACACCAATAGTTATGAATCCATATATGTTTGTACCATTTGTATTTGGCCCTGTACTAGTTGGAGCACTTAACTTTATGGCTCTAAAATTAGGATTAGTAGGATTGCCTATTGCAGAGCCACCAGGTTTTTTACCTCCAGGAGTTGCAGCATTTTTAATGACATTAGACTGGAAGGCTGTAGTATTAGTATTTGCAAGTATAATACTTATGACCTTGATATATTATCCATTCTTTAAGATAATGGAAAAAGAAGAATTAAACAAAAATGCAGAATTAGCTACGGAATTAAATGACGATAGCTTTGATTTTTAATTAGTCATTAGAAGGAGAAGGATATGATACCTGAAATAGAAGAAAAAGTGTTTAGCATAATATCAGAATCAGGAGATGCTAAAAGTGATGTAATGATGTCTCTTAAAGAAATAAAAAAAGGTGACTATGATAAAGCGAAAAAACTTTTAGAATCAGCATCAGAAAAAATACAAACAGCATCAAAACATCATTTAGAATTACTATCAAATGCTATGGGTAGTGAAGATAGTGGAACTAATTTTTTAGTTGTACACTCTGAAGACCATTATTCAAATGCATTATTTGCTCACTCTTTAGTATCTGAACTTGTAGACATATTTGAAATAATGGACCCAAGAAGTGATGAAAATTAATTTTCATATAGATAGTGCTTGAAGTTTGGCTATAGTTTATTAATTTAAAAAATTTAATAAATGAACTCCCTTTTACTTTAAAGTGCTAGTATTTATAAAGTTATTTATAAATATAGTAAATTTTTAAATAGAAAAGGAGAAATTGTTATGGAGAAGTTTTCAGTAGTAATAGCTGGAGGGGGAAGTACATATACTCCAGAAATCATATTAATGTTGTTAGATAATTTAGATAGGTTACCATTAAGAGCTATTAAATTATATGATAACGATGAAGAAAGACAAAATAAAGTAGCTAAAGCATGTGAAATATTAATAAAAGAAAAAGATTCTACTATAGAATATTTAGCAACAACATCCCCGAAAGAAGCTTATACAGATGTAGACTTTTGTTTAGCTCATATAAGAGTTGGAAAACTTGAAATGAGAGAACTAGATGAAAAAATACCTCTAAAGCATGGGATAGTTGGTCAAGAAACCTGTGGACCAGGTGGAATAGCTTACGGAATGAGGTCTATAGAAGGTGTACTTGAAAACATAGACTATATGGAAAAGTATTCTCCAAACTGTTGGATGTTAAATTACTCTAATCCAGCATCTATAATAGCAGAAGCTGTTAGAAGGTTAAGACCTACTTCTAGAGTAATAAATATCTGTGATATGCCAATAGGTATGGAACATAGTATAGCGAAGATTGCAGGACTTGAATCTAGAAAAGATATGGATATAAGATACTTTGGATTAAATCATTTTGGTTGGTATACTTCAATTAAAGACAAAAAAGGAAATGAACTTTTGCCAAAGTTAGTAGAGCATATAAAAGAGTATGGATTTATAAATGGCGAAGAAGGAATGAAAAATAACAAGAAAGATAGTTGGTTTGAAACTAATTTATTTACTAGAGAAATAGTAAAAACAGATTTAACTACAATACCAAGTAGTTACTTAAAGTACTATCTATTCCCAGATTATGTTGTAAATCATTCTGATGTAAATTACACTCGTGCCAATGAAGTGATTGATGGAAGAGAAAAAGAGGTATTTAGCTCATGTGCATTAATAGAAAAGCAAGGGCATTCTACTGGTAGTGGACTTGAGATAGGAATACATGCAGAGTTTATAGTTGATTTAGCTACAGCTCTAGCTTTTAATACTCATGAACGTATGCTCTTAATAGTTCAAAATAATGGAGCTATAGAAAATATACAATCTGATGCAATGGTTGAGATTCCATGTATAGTTGGCAAAGACGGGTATGAACCATTATCAATAGGAAAAATACCAACATTTCAAAAGGGCTTAATAGAACAACAATTAGCAGTTGAAAAGTTAGTGGTTGATGCTTGGATTGAGAAATCATATAATAAACTATGGCAAGCACTTATGCTATCTAAAACAGTTCCAAGTGCAACAGTAGCAAAAGAACTATTAGATGATTTAATAAAAGCAAATAAAAATTATTGGCCAGAACTTAACTAAGAATAATATATGTTTTTTTAGAATATTTAATTTATAAAGGTGTTAGCTTTAGAAGCTTTCACCTTTATTATTATTTAAAAATTTTACTATTAAAGTAATAACAAATTGCATATTATTTTTATAAAGGTTTCTATAAAATACTTAAAATAATTCTATATTTTGTCTTTAAATATAATAATATTAAAAAATTTACACTTTTAACAGGATTTATGTAAGTGTTTATAGAAATAAATAAATATGTACATAATACATAATTATTTTATAATCCTAAAATATGAGAATGGAGAGATGGCTATGAAGTGGAGAGATTATGCTGATGATGTAAATTTATTTGAGGATTTTGATAAAAGTATCAAGCCTCTAACTGACGAACAAAGAAAGAAAAATATAAACACTTTAATTGCATATTTTTCAAAAGAAGTTCCTTCTAAAATATACAATTTATCAAATGATGAAATTAAGCCTAGAGATATACTTAGAGGACTTTTGAATGTATATCCACCAAAAGAAATTGCTCCAGAAATACTTAGTATGTTACATAATTTATTATTAATTGAATGTGAAGAAAGAGAGTTAGTAGATGTAAATGATATAGAAGAAGTAGAGGAAGGGATTGCCATATGGAGAGGTAATATAACAAATTTAAAAGCAGATGCAATAGTAAATGCTGCAAATAATAAGTTATTAGGGTGTCTACAACCTCTGCATTTATGTGTGGATAACGAGATACATTCATGTGCAGGTCCTAGACTTAGAGAAGATTGTGATAAAATAATAAAAAAACAAGGCCATTTAGAATATACTGGAGACGCTAAAATAACAAGAGGTTATTGTCTACCTTCAAAATTTGTAGTACATACTGTTGGTCCTATTGTATCTGGTGGTCAGCCAAGCAAAGAACAGGAAAAACAACTACTTCATTGTTACAAATCATGCCTAAATACTATAAAAGAAATTGATGAAATAAAAAACATTGTTTTTTGTGGAATTTCTACAGGAGTATTTGGTTATCCAAAAAAAGAAGCAGCTAATCTTGCTGTAAGCAGAGTGAGACTATGGCTAAAAGAAAATCCTGAGAAAAATTTGAAAGTTGTATTTAATGTTTTTACTGAAGAGGAAGAAGAAAAATACAGAAGAATATTTAAATAATATTATATAATAAAATTCTAAGAATATTTATTACATAATATAATAGTTTATTAAAATTAAATAAAGTTTGTAAATTTAGTATGTTAATAGGTATAATAGAAATGATAAGAGTAGTATAAGTAGTTATTCTATTACTTAAAAAATATAATATAGGAAAATTGTATGGTAAATAAAGATGAAAAATAATTTTAAAAATTATGTTAGTTTAAGGAGTAAGATTATAATTATATCAGTTGTATTTCTGTTAATTCTATTAATTGTATCTTATATATTTGGTAAATTAGTTTATGATAGTTCAGTTGGTTCAGAGCAACTAATAAAAAAAGAAGATGTGATAAAAGTATTTTCTGAGAGAAAAGATAAACCACTAGAGAAATTAAAAAACTATAAGACAGATGAATTAATGATACAGAGTTCTAATAATTACAAACTTGAAAGTATTTTTATAACTTCAAATATAAAGACAAAAGATACTATTATACTTGTTCATGGAATAGGAAGTTGTCACTATGAAATGCTAAAGGTAGCATATGGATACTTAGATAAAGGTTATAATGTATTAATCTACAATCAAAGAAATACTGGTAATAGTGGAGGCGATAATTATACATTTGGACTTTATGAAAGGTATGATTTAGATAGTTTAGTTAAATTTGTAAAAAATAAATTTCCAGAGGGAAGACTAGGAATACATGGGTTTTCTATGGGGGCAGGAACAGCTGCTATGCATACAGAGATAAACCTTAGAAATAGAGAAGTTGATTTTTATATACTGGATTCTCCTTATTCTGAAATGAGAGAAGCGATTAGAATGGGGGTAATAGAAAAGCGCATACCAAAGGTATTAGTCAACTATGTAATAACATGTGGAGATTTATATAATAAGTTCAAATCTGGATTTTGGTACAGTGATGTAAGACCAGATGAGGCAGTTAAAAAGTCTAATGCTCCTATACTATTTATACATGGAACAAATGATAATGTCTGTGATTATCAAAACAGCCAAAAAATGTATAATTTAGTTAAACACGATAAAAAAGAGATATGGCTTATAGAAGGTGTTGGTCATGTTGATGGATATGAGCATGATAAAACGGTATATTTCAATAAAATCTTTAAATTTATAGATAGTAATGTTGTTAATGATAAAAATTAGTTGTATATTAATAGCTTATTTATTTTGGTATTTAGCAAAAATAGATAAGCTATTTTTATGTTTAAATATAAATAATATTTAGTAATGTGAATTAATTTCTAGTAAAAATGAAAATAACTACCAATTAAATTCATTTATACCTCAAATGAAAGAGTTAGTATTATATTACAATAAAAACTAAAGAAAAGAGAGGTAATATATATGAAAAACAAAAATAATAAAGAAATGTTGAATATGAAGGTATTAAGAGTTTTAGGATTACTATTAATACTTTTTGATTATACAGGAGATACTTTAAATTTTTATAATTTCTTTGCTAAACCGTTGGTATCAGGGAGTTTATATCAGGTAGGGGGTGCTGATTATATTGTATTTTTATTATTTATTGTAGAATGTATATACCTAGTTGGAAGATATATCTTAAAAGTTAAAATAAATTGGTGTAAAGTTACTGAAAATGAAAAGGATACCTTTATAAATAGCTTATTAGTTGAAAAAATACAAGAAGAAAGCAACATTGTATATAATGTATTAAATTCATACATATTGCCACATATATATAACCAAGGAAGAGTGTTGCTTGTTAGAGTACATCATATGTTAATCTATGTTAAGGAAAAGTACTATTATGTAAATATCTATTAATATAATAGTACTATAAAATTTACTATATTGAAATTTGTATTAGGTGTTAAAATAAATAAGGTGAATATTTTCAAAAATACACCAAAATCGCAATTTATTTTGTCCTCGAGTTATAAATTTTGCAAAAAATTATAAATCTTATAAAATAGATTGCGATTTTAATTCTATACTTCTGCTATGATTTTACCTGTATCAGTTAAATCATATCCACCAAGACCTTGAAGTTCAGCCTTAAACTCAGCTGAGTTTATTATGTTAATTATAGTTTGGTAGACTGGATTTTGTAAGTCTTCTTTTTTAATAACTAAATCATAACGTTCCTTGTGAAGAGGAATAAAGTCAATATTATTTACTTGTAACGCTGCTTTTTCATTCCCTAAACCAACATCAGCTATTCCACGAGAAACAGTACTTGCAACTCCAAGATGTGATAACTCTTCATTGTCATAACCCTTTATATGGTTACCATTAAAATTTAGAAGTCTAAGCTTACCATCAAGTAGAACCCTAGTACCAGCCCCCTTTTCTCTGTTGACAAGAGTTATGTTTGGTCTAGTTAAATCCTCCCAAGTTTTTATTTCTTTAGGATTGCCTTTAGCAACATAAAAACCTTGCATTCTATAAGCCAAATTTATAAGTACACATGGGATTCCTGGTAATAGTTTTTTAACAAAAGTGCTATTATATTCATCTGTTTCAAAATCCCATAGATGAGATGATGCTATAGAAACTCTACCATTATATAATTCATATAAAGCATTATAACTACCTATATAAGAGCGAAATGTATTTACTCCATCTAATTTTTTTTCAACAGACCTAGCTAAAATATCTAATATTACATCTTGACCAGAAATAATAACTTTAAAATTATTATTTATAGACATATTTTTATTGTTAAAATGTGTATCTTTTATTTTACCAGTCTTTTGACTGTTGATATATTCTTCAACATCTTTAATATCAACTCTTATTTTTTTTCCTACTTTATAAGAAGGAAGTTCACCTCTTTTGATTAATTCATATACAGTATTTTTTGTTATCTTTAATAATTCAGCTACCTCAACAGGCGTCAAAGATGATAATGAGTCCATAATACACCTCCATATAAGGTTATTTTAACATTAAAAAAAGAAAAATGTAGGAAAATATTTAAAAGTAATATAAATAATTTACTTGAAAATTTATTAGTAGGTATATATAATTAAGTTATACGTAACAAAACATGATAAAACATGATAAAACATATTAAAATGTGTATTAAATTTACAAAAAGGGAGATTGGTATGAAAAAAATATTGGGAATATTAGGGCTAGTTGCATGTTTAACTTTGGGGACAGTTGGATGCAATAATAATGAAAGCAAGAAAGATGATGAAAGACAAGAAAAAACAAATAAAAGTAGTGATGCAGTAGAGTTAAACATATCGGCTGCTGCAAGTTTAAAAGAAGCAATGGCAAAGCTTGAAGAAGAATACAAAAAAGTTGATTCAAATGTAAAACTTACAGTTAATTATGGAGCATCAGGTTCATTACAACAACAGATAGAACAAGGAGCACCATGTGATTTATTCATTTCAGCAGGTCAAAAACAAATGAAAGCTTTGGATGAAGAAAAGCTACTGGTTTCTGATACTATGAAAGACTTAGTAAAAAATGATTTAGTTCTTATTTCTTCTACTGATAGTGATGTGTCTAGTATGAAAGATTTGACATCGGATAAAGTAAAGAAAATTGCTGTTGGTGAAGCTGAAAGTGTTCCAGCAGGGAAATATGCAGATGAAGTATTAACTAATTTAGATTTAAAAGATAAATTAAAAGACAAGTTAGTATTTGCAAAGGATGTAAAAGAAGTTCTAGCATGGGTGCAATCAGGAAATGCTGATGTTGGATTCGTTTACTTTAGTGATACTGTTAATAATGATAAGATAAAAGTGGTTGAAAAAACAGATGAAAAAACTCATTCACCTATTACATATCCAGTTTCAGTAATTAAAGCTAGTAAAAATGTAGATGCTGCTAAGAAATTTGAAGAGTTTTTGTTAAGTGATGCAGGTCAAAAGATTTTTGAAGAATTTGGGTACAAAAAAGTAGAATAAGTTTACAAATAAGTTATGTATATTTAAGTATAAATTATATATAAATAAATGAAAATTGAAAATAATTGTATATTATAATAAAATGGAAATAGTGAAATTAATAGACATATTAATTTCACTATTTCCATTTAAGATTAAGGAGGGAAAGATGGGAACAGATTGGTCACCTTTATGGATATCACTTAAGACATCTTTTTTGTCAACAGTGATAACTTTTATAATAGGAATATTTGTGTCATATATTATGGCTAACTATAGAGGTAAATGGAAAGGTCTTATAGATGGGGTATTTACACTTCCATTAATTTTGCCACCAACAGTTGTAGGATTCTTTTTATTATTGTTATGTGGTAAAAATGGGTTTGTAGGTAAGTTTTTATTAAACTTTGATAAGACCTTGATATTTAGTTGGACAGCAACTGTAATTTCAGCAGTAGTGGTGTCTTTTCCTATGATGTATAGAACTTCAAGGTCGGCATTTGAGCAGATTGACAATAATATGTTGTCAGCTGCTAGGACGTTAGGTCTTAATGAATGGAACATATTTTTTAAGATTGCAGTTCCATTAGCATGGCCTGGAATAATTGGTGGATTGGTGCTGTCATTTGCTAGAGCTCTTGGAGAATTTGGTGCTACACTTATGATAGCTGGAAATATACCTGGAAAAACTCAAACTATGCCAATAGCTATATTTTTTGCAGTTGAGGGCGGAGATATGAATAAGGCTATGATGTGGGTTATGATTATTGTAGCAATATCCATAGCGATGATTTTATTATTAAATTATTGGTCTGAATTTCAGCAGAAAATTATAGGAAAGAGGTGTAGATAATTGAGCTTATATGTAGATATTGAAAAAGATTTATCCTCTTTTAAATTAAAGGTAAAAATTGAACAAGAAAAAGGAATTTTAGGTTTTCTAGGAGAATCTGGTTCTGGAAAAAGTATGACATTAAAATGTATAGCAGGGCTTGAGAAACCAACAAAAGGTAAGATTGTATTAAACGATATAGTATTGTTTGATTCTGAAAAAAAGATAAATTTGTCAACACAAGAGAGAAAAGTCGGCTTTCTATTTCAAAACTATGCTTTATTTCCACATATGACTGTAAGCCAAAATATTGAGCTTGGGCTTTTAAAACTGAGTAAGAGTGAAAAAAAAGAAATAGTAGAAAGATACCTGGACATACTTAAATTAAATGGATTTGAGGGGAGATATCCTTGGCAATTATCTGGTGGTCAACAACAAAGAGTGGCACTAGCTAGAGCATTAGCTACATCTCCAAATATATTACTTCTAGATGAGCCTTTTTCAGCACTAGACCATCATTTAAGAAGTAACATGGAAAAAGAACTTATGAATATGCTAAAAGACTACAAAGGAGATATATTATTTGTTACTCATGATATTGAGGAAGCTTATAGAGTTTGTGATGATATTATGGTATATAACAAAGGAGAAGGTCTTCCCAAAAGACCTAAAAAAGAATTGTTTGAATCTCCAAAGTATCTTATGGAAGCAAAGATAACAGGATGTAAAAATATATCTAAATTAAATAGGATAGATAAAAATACTGTTTATGCTACAGATTGGGGATGTGAGTTGACATTAAATAGAGTAATAGGTGATAATATAGAATATGTGGGAATCAGAGAGCATCATATTAATGTCTTGGATTCTAATGAAGATTTAAGTGGAAAGCTATGTTTTGAGTTGATTAACATTATAGAAAATCCATTTACATATACTATATACGTTAGAAAACACGATTTATCTAACCAGTGTATGCCTATTCAAATAGAATTAGAAAAGAGTAAAATGAGATTTAAGAAGGGAGACAGCATTTATTTAGATTTTCCACAGGAATATTTATTTTGCTTTAGATACAATTATAACGAAAAGGAGTAAATTATATGACTGAAAAAGAAAAAATGTTGTCAGGGAAAGGTTACTATGCAAGTGATAAAATTCTAGCAAAAGAAAGAGAGAAATGTAAAAGATTAACTAGACTGTTTAATAACACTTTAGAGGATGAATATGAGAAAAGAGAAGAAATTCTAAGCGAACTATTTGGTTCAGTAGGTAGTAAAATAAATGTAGAACAAAATATAAGATGTGATTATGGATATAACATCCATGTAGGTGAAAATTTTTTTGCAAATTATGATTGTATATTCTTAGATGTATGTAAAATAGAAATCGGTGATAATGTAATGCTAGCACCAAATGTTCAAATCTATACAGCCTATCATCCAATGGATGCACAACTTAGAAATTCTGGTATAGAGTATGGTTCTCCTGTGAAAATAGGTAATAATGTATGGATAGGTGGTGGAGTAATCATAACTCCAGGTATTACTATAGGTGATAATGTAGTAATAGGCGCAGGAAGTGTAGTGACAAAAGATATTCCATCAGATACTGTGGCTGTTGGAAATCCATGCAGAGTAATAAAGAAAATAGAGGAATAAATATTGATTATATAAATCTTGTAAAAATGAAGTCTATAAAAAGAAAGCTTATAAAAATAAATTAAGAGTGTTTACACATAATTTTAAATAGAAAATATATTAAAGTAAAAATATATGCCTGTTTCTTGGTTTAAAAAACTTATAGAAACAGGCATAGTAATTATAGAGAAAATATATTTAATTTTATATCGTTCAAACTAGAGTAGTCAAATTATTTATTTTCAGTCTTAACGTAAACTATATTATTGTCAGAAGGTTTATCTATAGAAAGTGCTTTTAATGTATCTTCATTAATAATTAAATTAGTTTCATCTAAACTTGTTATAGGCATATCTGAAACTTTAGATTCTCCTTTTAGCACTTTAACAGCCATCTCACCAGTTTTATATCCCAATTTTTCGTAATTTATACCTTGGCAAGCCAACGCTCCTCCTTTTACCATTCCTTCCTCTGCTGCTATTATAGGTACTTTATTTTTAGTAGCAAGTTGAGATACTATAGGCATGGAAGAAGCAAGTAAATTGTCTGTAGGAGCATAAATAACATCAACATTTCCCATTAAACTAGAAGCTGCTTGATTTATTTCACTAGAAGAACTAATTCCCTTTTCAACAATCTTAAGTCCTTTTTTATCAGCATATTTTTTCAGATTATCAACTTGAACTTTAGAATTTACTTCACTAGTATTATATATGACACCTATAGTTTTCGCCTTTGGAACGAGTACATCAAGAGCTTCCATACTTTTTTCAATTGGTGTAAAGTTAGAAGTTCCCGAAACATTTTTACCTGGCTTATCTAAAGAATCTGCAAACCCAGCAGAAACAGGGTCAGTTACAGCAGTGATAAGTATAGGTATATCTTTAGTTGCATTATATGCAGCTTGAGCAGATGGTGTAGATATAGCAAATATCAAGTCTTTTTTATCAGAGACGAATTTACTTGCTATAGTCTGTGTAGTAGGCATATCATTTTGTGCATTTTGGTAATCTATTTCTATATTTTTACCATCCTTAAATCCATTATCTTCTAAAGCTTTAACAAAGCCTTCTTTAGATGCATCTAAAGCTTGGTGTTCAACTAATTGTGTAATACCAATTTTTTTTATATCATTGTTTTTGCTGGATGATTCATCTGAATCACCTTCATTATTCTTAGAGCAACCTGTAATGGTAGATATACTAAGAACACCAATCAAAGTTAGATTTATTAGTTTACTTCGTTTCATTTTGACCACTCCCTCAAAAAATCTATTATATCTATTCTTGCTTAGTTTTTACATAAGAAATATTATCATTAGAAGGTTTTTCCATGCCTAAAGCTTTTAATATATCTTCATTAACTATGATATCCGTATCATCCAATGTAGCTACAGGCATATCAGAAACAGATTCTCCATTTAAAATTTTAACAGCCATTTCACCTGTTTTGTAACCTAATTTTTCATAGTTGATACCTTGACAAGCAAGAGCACCTTTTTCGACTGGTCCAGATTCAGCAGCTATAACAGGAATTTTATTTTCAGTAGCTATTTTAGAAACTATAGGCATAGAAGAAGCTACTAAGTTATCTGTAGGAACATATAAGACATCTATTTTACCAACTAAACTAGAAATTCCTTGGTTGACTTCATTTGAAGTAGTTACACCCTTTTCAACAACTTTAAAACCATTTTTAGATGCATATTCTTTTAAGGCATCTACTTGAACTTTTGAATTAACCTCACTAGTATTGTACATAACTCCTATAGTTTTTGCCTTAGGAGCAAATATTTTAAGAAGTTCTAAGCCTTTGTCTACAGAAACAAAATCTGATGTCCCAGATACATTTCCACCTGGTTTTTCAAGTGTTTTAACTAATCCAGCAGCAACAGGGTCGCTTACAGCAGTCATAAGTATAGGTATATCTTTAGTAGCATTGAAAGCTGCCTGAGCTGATGGAGTAGATATAGCAAATATTAAATCTTTCTTGTCAGATGCAAATTTACTTGCAATACTTTGTGTAGTGGGCATATCATTTTGAGCATTTTGGAAGTCTATATCAATATTTTCTCCATCTTTAAATCCATTCTTTTCTAATGCTTTTACAAATCCTGCTTTGGTAGCATCTAATGCTGGATGTTCAACTAATTGAGTTATTCCAATTTTTTTAACTTCTTTATTTTTAGAAGTACTTTCTTGTTTTGAATTACCAGAATCTCCACCTTGTGAACATCCTGTAAGCATAGATACACTAAGTGCACCAGCTAAAACTAAACTTGCCAATCTTTTTTTATTAATCATTTTTATATCCCCCTCAAGAATTTTGTTATTATATATGTTCATATATTCATATGAATTGTTGTAAAGTTAGCATAATTATTATATTTTTTAGTTTATTTTTAGAAATAAACTAAACTTAAATTAGTATAATAGATATATTTTAAACTGCATATTCAAATTTTTCTAAGATTTCTTCAACTGTTAATTGCTCTTTTTCTTTACCCTTTACATCTAAGACAACTTCACCTTTATGAAGCATTATTAGCCTATCACCATATTGAAGAGCGTGTTTTAAGTTGTGAGTAACCATAAGTGTAGTTATATTTTTTTCTCTTACAATCTTATTAGTCAACTCAATAACTTCATTTGATGTTTTAGGGTCAAGTGCTGCTGTATGTTCATCAAGTAATAAGACAGAAGGATTTGTCAAGCATGACATAATTAGTGATAGTGATTGTCTTTGACCTCCTGATAAAAACTGTACTTGAACATCAAGATATTTTTTTAAATCAAGAGATACTCCTTCTAATAAGTTTTCTAAGAAATCTCTTTTGTAACGAAGACATTTTCTTAAGTTTAATAATTTTCCCTTATTAAGAGCTAGAGAGAGGTTTTCTCTAACTGTCATAGAAGGACAAGTTCCTAGACTTGGGTCTTGGAAAACCCTACTTACTATTTGAGTTCTTCTATGTTCAGCTAAGTTAGATAAATTATGTTTATTTAATAATACTTGCCCAGAAGATTCTTTTATAAGTCCAGATATTATATTTAATAAAGTAGATTTACCAGTTCCATTACTACCTATGATACTTACAAATTCGCCATCTTCTATATCAATTGATAAATTCTCAAATATAGTATTAGGTTGACCGTATGGATTAGGGAAACTTTTTGAAAGATTTTTAATTTGTAACATCTATAACACCTCTTTTTTCGGATTTATTTTTGGTACTAGCTTTGTGGTTGTTTTTTTTTAGTGAAATATTTAAGTTACCAGTAGCTAAGAAAGCTATTATAACTATAGCAGTTATCAGTTTTAAGTCGGTTGATAACATTCCTAAACTCATTGCAAAGTATATAGTGAATTGGTATATAAAAGAGCCAACGATTATTGCAGTAGTATCTTTAATAAAAGTGAATTTCTTAAATAAAGTAATACCAATTATGATAGATGCAATTCCAAGAACTAAAGTTCCTATACCCATATTTACATCTGAGAATCCTAAGAACTGAGCCATAAGGCTACCAGATAAAGCTATAAGTCCATTTGAAATCATAAGTCCTAGTATCTTTATAGAGCCGATATTTATACCCAAAGATTTAATCATTTGAGAGTTATCGCCAACACCTTTTAAAGTGTATCCAAGACCTGTCTTTAAGAATAAGTCTAAGAAGACTTTACAGATAAATACAAACACCAAGGCTAAAACTATAGGCGATACTTCTCCATTGAATAAGTGCTTGAAACTAAATAGAGGGATATTTGATTTTCCCATTATTCTTAAATTGATAGAGTATAGCATCCCCATAACCAAAATACCAGAAAGCAAATTAGAAATCTTAAACTTAATGTGAAGAATTCCAGTAACAAGACCAGCAGTGCAACCGCATAAGATAGCCATTAGTGTTGCCACTACAGGGGAAATACCATTAGTAAGAGAAAATGCTACGATAGAAGCACCCATTGTGTAGCTACCATCAGCAGACATATCTGGAAAATCTAAGATTTTGTAAGTTATATAAACCCCCAGTGCCATAATCGATAAAATTAAACTTTGCGCCATTACAGATATAATACCTGACATAAATAAAACACTCCTTTGAAAATATTTTTATAATTTTAATTATTTGCTAATTTTGTGTATAAAAAAACCACATAGTATACAAAACTATGTGGTGAAAAACACGAATAAGCCACATAGTTTAATCTATGTGGCTCTTATATAGTTAAATGAAAACTCTATAAACAATATAGCCAACATAGATACAATCCCAAAATGTTAATAGTCTTAAGGGGCCTGTATCTATGTTAAAACGTAGGTACAAACCCTAAAAATAGTGGCTATAATAATAATAATATTTTTTATTGTTTAATAAAGTATTCATAATTATCTCTCCCTTTTAATATTTTAATTAGTCAGAAAATTATATGTATTCTCGACTTGTTATAAATTATAAATTATACAATAATAAAAGTCAACTGCTAAATTTAATTAAAATACTAAATAATGTATGCTTAGATAACTTTTAAATTAATGTGGTAATTGAAAGAAACGTTATCCTAGTTTTTGATTAATGTGGAAAATTTGTGAAAATATTTACTAAGCATAGAGTCTATATGTATATACATCCATACAATTTTATAAAAAAAAGCTGTCTAAAGAATATTAAAATTCTTTTGGACAGCTCAAGTTGTGATTAGAAAGTTATGTAACTTTCATAATCAGTCGTCAATATAGACGACTTTTATGGAAAATGAATAACTTTATATGCAATACTTAAATTGCTAAAATAAGCACAATTTTCAAAGGGTTAGGGTGGATAAGAGTACTTATTATATAAAGTTTTCATATTACCTACTTTGTTGAAATTAATAAGTGTTATTCTGCAGATTTTGTATTTTCATCTGACTTTATATACTTTATATTATCTGCTGATAACTTTTGCATGTCAAGTGCTTTTAGTGTATCTTCATTAATTATTATTTCAGTTTCATCTAACATAGTAACTGGTATATCACCAACAGATTTTCCTTCTAACACTTCAATAGCAAGTTCTCCAGCTTTGTAGCCTAGCTTTTCATAGTCTATTCCACAACAAGCTAAAGCACCAGAAGATACAGAGCCTTCTTCAGAAGCTATTATAGGAATTTTGTTTTCATTAGCAACTTTAGAAACTATTGGCATAGAAGAAACTATTAAATTGTCAGTAGGAACATATAAAACATCTATCTTGCCAACTAGGCTAGAAATAGCTTGATTGACTTCACTTGAAGAGCTAATTCCTTTTTCGACAACTTCATAATTATTTTTCTTAGCATAATCATGTAGAGAATCAACTTGAGTTTTTGAATTAACTTCACTAGTATTGTATATAACACCTATTTTTTTTGCTTTTGGAGCTAGTGTTTTAACTAATTCCAATGTTTTATCAATTGAAAGATAGTCTGATGTACCAGAAACATTTCCACCTGGTTTTTCAATAGATTTAACAAGCCCAGCTTCTACAGGGTCTGTAACAGCAGTCATGATTATAGGTATATCTTTAGTAGCATTATAAGCTGCTTGAGCAGATGGAGTAGATATAGCGTATATCAAATCTTTTTTATCAGATACGAATTTACTTGCAATACTTTGTGTAGTAGGCATATCATTTTGTGCATTTTGGAAGTCTATTTTTATATTATCTCCATCCTTATAGCCTTTGTCTTCAAGTGCTTTTATGAATCCTTTCTTTGCCTTATCTAGAGATGGATGTTCTACTAATTGAGTGATACCTATATTTTTTTGTTTCTTGCTATCTGTTTTGCTCTTTTCATTAGAGGCACTAGAGTCACCATTTTGAGAACATCCAGTAAGCATTGATACACCAAGTACTCCTGCTATAATTAAACTTAATATTTTTTTACTTTTTATCATTTTATTTTCCTCCCTCAAAATTTAAATAATTATATTTGTTCATATATTCATATAAAAGATTATAAGTATACTTGCTTAAGACTAAGTTTCTTATTTCTTAAACTGCATATTCGAATTTTTCTAAGATTTCTTCAACTGTTAATTGTTCTTTTTCCTTATCTCTTACATCTAAAACAACTTCGCCTTTATGAAGCATTATCAACCTATCACCATATTGAAGAGCATGTTTTAAGTTGTGAGTAACCATAAGTGTAGTTATATTTTTTTCTCTTACTATTTTGTCTGTTAATCCAATAACTTCATTTGATGTTTTAGGGTCAAGTGCTGCCGTATGCTCATCTAGCAAGAGAACTTTAGGACTTGATAAACTAGACATAATTAATGATAGTGATTGTCTTTGACCTCCTGAAAGATATTGTACTTTTATATCTAAGTATTTTTTTAAGTCTAAAGAAATTCCTTCAAGTAAATGTTCTAAGTCATTCGTTTTATGACGAAGACATCTTTTTAGGTTCAATAATTTCCCTTTATTAAGAGCTAAAGATAAGTTTTCTCTAACTGTCATAGAAGGACAAGTTCCAAGGCTTGGGTCTTGAAAAACTCTACTTACTATCTGAGTCCTTTTGTATTCGGCTAAATTTGTTATGGTATTATTGTCTAAAGTAATTTCACCAGAAGATTCTTTTATAAGCCCAGATATTATGTTTAGTAAAGTAGATTTACCAGTTCCATTACTGCCTATGATACTTACAAATTCACCATCTTCTATATCAATTGATAAATTCTCAAATATAGTATTAGGTTGACCATATGGATTAGGGAAACTTTTTGAAAGATTTTTAATTTGTAACATCTATAACACCTCTTTTTTCGGATTTATTTTTGGTACTAGCTTTGTGGTTGTTTTTTTTTAGTGAAATATTTAAGTTACCAGTAGCTAAGAAAGCTATTATAACTATAGCAGTTATTAGTTTTAAGTCGGTTGATAACATTCCTAAACTCATTGCAAAGTATATAGTGAATTGGTATATAAAAGAGCCAACGATTATTGCAGTAGTATCTTTAATAAAAGTGAATTTCTTAAATAAAGTAATACCAATTATGATAGATGCAATTCCAAGAACTAAAGTTCCTATACCCATATTTACATCTGAGAATCCTAAGAACTGAGCCATAAGGCTACCAGATAAAGCTATAAGTCCATTTGAAATCATAAGTCCTAGTATCTTTATAGAACCGATATTTATACCCAAAGATTTAATCATTTGAGAGTTATCACCAACACCTTTTAAAGTGTATCCAAGACCTGTCTTTAAGAATAAGTCTAAGAAGACTTTACAGATAAAAACGAATACTAAGGCTAAAACTATAGGAGATACTTCTCCATTGAATAAGTGCTTGAAACTAAATAGAGGGATATTTGATTTTCCCATTATTCTTAAATTGATAGAGTATAGCATCCCCATAACTAAAATACCAGAAAGCAAGTTAGAAATCTTAAACTTAATGTGAAGAATTCCAGTAACAAGACCAGCAGTGCAACCACATAATATAGCCATTAGTGTTGCCACTACAGGGGAAATACCATTAGTAAGAGAAAATGCTACGATAGAAGCACCCATTGTGTAGCTACCATCGGCAGACATATCTGGAAAATCTAAGATTTTGTAAGTTATATAAACCCCCAGTGCCATGATTGATAAAATTAAACTTTGCGTCATTACAGATATAATACCTGACATAAATAAAACACCCCTTTGAAAAATATTTTTAAATAATTTTTTAAATTTAATTTTAAAATTGAATTTTGGTATAAAAAAACCACACAGTACATATAACTGTATGGCAAAAACACGAATGAGCCACACAGTATAATCCATGTGGCTCTATATTATGATGATAAAATAAAAACTTTAACAACAATTACTATAGCCAACACAGATACAATCCTTAAAAATCATAATCCTAAGGGGTTTGTATCTATGTCATGACAATTTGTCTTAACTTAGCTACAAACCCTAACTAAATTGGCTATTAAAAAATCGTACTTGTTTGTTTAATAAAGTCTTCATGTTTATCTCTCCTTTTAATTTAATAATTTTGAAAATTTTGTTTTCTATTTTGTATAGTAATTAGTTTAATACAGTAAAAAATAAAAGTCAACTATAAATTTTGAAAAATTGTTAAATTATCAGAAAATTTGATTTAAATAAAAAAATTTTTATGTGTGGAATATAGTAATATTCTTGATTACTATTTTCTAAATAAAAATAAAAAATATCAATAAGCAATAAAAGATTATAAAAAGTAAAAAATCTTTAGATGATTAGTTCAAATAGGCTTTAAACCAACATAATAACTCAAATTATGTGATATAATAAAATTAAATAATTATTTTAATTCAAAATTTTTTGTTATTTTAAATTGCTTTAAAATTTTAGCTTTAGTAATTTTATTATGACATTTATGATATTAAAAAGACTTCAATAGATATTTATCTGTGGATATTTAAGAAGTCTTTAACTTTATAGGAGTGATGATTTATGCTGATAGGTACATCTAATTTAAGTAAAAATGTTGATGCTGCATGTGTGGAAGAGTTGGGAATTCCAATGGTTGTATTAATGGAAAACGCTGTGATGTCTGCAATGAAAAATATGGATATAGATATATATAATAGTTATGTTGTTGTATGTGGTGTTGGAAATAATGGCGGAGATGGTCTTGGAATAGCAAGACATTTAAATACAAAAGGAAAAGATATAGAAGTATTTTTAGTTGGTAATCTTGAAAAACTAAGTGAATGTTCTAAAATAAACTACAACATACTTTTAAATATGGGAATTAATATTATAAATATTAATAAAAATGATTTAAATGAAAAAGAAGCTGGAAATACAAATGAAAAAGAAGTTGATAAAATTATTAAGGTTGAGAAAGAAAATATTATAAAAAATAAAAATTTAACAATATTTAAAAATACAATATCTAAAAGTGATGTTGTAGTAGATGCTATATTTGGGATTGGATTAAAACGAGATATAACTGGTATTTTTAAAGAAGTAATTGATATAGTAAATGATAACAGTAAAAATACATATTCTATAGATATTCCATCTGGTATAGATAGTGATAAAGGATATGTATTAGGAACTTGTATTAAAGCAAATAAGACAATTAGTTTTGAGTTTTATAAGAGAGGTTTTTTAAACTATGATACTAGTTCACTTATAGGTGATGTAATTGTAGAAAAAATCGGCGTTCCAGATTTTATTACAAGAAAATACCATGAAGATGAGTTCATAACTGATGAGAATTTTGTGAAAAATAGTATTAGAAGAAGAGATATACATGGCTTTAAAAGCGATTTTGGAAAAGTATCTATAGTTGCAGGTTCAAAAGGATTTTATGGTGCAAGTTTTATAGCAACTGAATCTGCTGTTAAGAGTGGAAGTGGACTTGTAACGTTAATTAGTGAAGAAGATGTACAAAACAAGGCATCTATTAGGCTTACAGAAGCAATGACTGCAAATTTTGAAGAAGAAAGATTAGATAAACTATTGAGTTCTAGTGATGCAATTGGTTTTGGTCCGGGAATGGGAGATAATAATCAAACATTTGATAAATTACTCAAAATAGTAGAAAATTCTAATTGCCCAATTGTATTAGATGCTGATGGATTAAACATTATGAAAGATAGATGTTATAGCTTTTTAGAATGGAAAAATAGATTCGTGATTACACCTCATCTGGGAGAAATGGCCAGGTTGACAGGAGACTCAATTGGGTATATAAGAGAACATAGAGTAGATGTAGCAAAAGAATTTGCTCAAAAATATAATGTTGTTGTACTTTTAAAAGGATATCAAACTGTCATAACAGATGGTAAAAAAACATATATAAATCCTACAGGAAATAGCTGTATGGCAACTGGTGGGATGGGAGATTGTTTGCTTGGTATGATTACTTCATTTATAGGTCAAGGTATGGATATATTTGAAGCTACAATTAGTGGAGCATATATACATGGCTATATAGGAGATAAATTAAGTAAAAAGATGTATACAATAAATGCCACAGATTTAATAAGTAACATTTCGTTAACAATGAAGGAGTTTTTGCTTGGATAACAAATTATATTTGATACTACTTTGTAACAACTTTAACAAAGTATGTTGATATAATACTATTAAATTAATTTAAAATTAATTTATTTTATTGATTTAGAGTTTAAATTTATAGTTAAAAGCATTGTATAAACATAATATTTATATAGGGTTATATAATTCATATGAGAAGAGGGTAGATAGTATGAAGTTAATATGGTTGATAGTAGCAATCTTATTTGGAATAGCAGAAATGTTGACACCAAGCTTGACACTAATATGGTTTAGTGTAGGAGCGGTAATCCTTATATTTTTAAGTAGCTTTATAGAGAGTATATTATTACAAATTTTAATATTTGCAGTAATCTCTATAGCAATGTTGGTTGTAGCTACTAAAAAAATTGTAAAAAAAGATAAAGGATATAAGTCTAATACTAATTTACAAGCAATGATGTCTAAGAAAGGTATTGTTACAGAAGAGATTTCTCCAAATAACACAGGTCTAGTTGTAGTTGAACATGAAACATGGACGGCTATTTCTATAGATGGTGAAAAGATAGAAAAAGATGCCACAGTAGAAGTATTGAAAATAGAAGGGGTAAAACTAGTTGTTAAAAAAGTAAATGCTACAACTAGTGTTACGAATCAATAGAATAGAGGAGGATTTATAGTATGGGTACTAAAATTGTTTTAAGTATTGTATTAATTGTAGTAGTCGTAGCAATAAGTTTAACCTGCATAAGAGTTATAAAACAATCTAAAGTAGGTATAATAATGAGACTTGGTAAGTTTCAGAAAGTAGCAGAGACAGGTGTACATTTCTTAATACCATTTCTAGATAAAATGGCATATGTAATTGACTTGAGAGAAATCGTAATAGATTTCCCACCTCAGCCAGTTATAACTAAAGATAATGTAACTATGCAGATTGATACAGTTGTGTATTATAAAGTTACAGACCCAGTTAGATATGTATTTGAGATAGCAAATCCAATAGCTGCTATTGAAAACTTAACAGCTACAACATTAAGAAATATAATTGGTGAACTTGACTTAGATGAAACATTAACATCAAGAGATATAATAAATGTAAAAATGAGAACTATCCTAGATGAAGCAACAGATAAATGGGGAATAAAAGTAAATAGAGTAGAGTTAAAAAATATAATGCCTCCTCATGATATTCAAGTTGCTATGGAAAAACAAATGAGAGCAGAAAGAGAAAGAAGAGAAG
The DNA here is from genome assembly GCF_056688945.1 of Clostridioides sp. LIBA-7602. Classification (NCBI taxonomy): domain Bacteria; kingdom Bacillati; phylum Bacillota; class Clostridia; order Peptostreptococcales; family Peptostreptococcaceae; genus Clostridioides; species Clostridioides sp. LIBA-7602. Next base: position 1,015,342 of record NZ_CP196991.1, read on the forward strand.
CAATACTTCAAGCAGAAGGTAATAAATCAGCTGCAATATTACAAGCAGAAGGAGAAAAACAATCTGCAATATTAACAGCAGAGGCTAGAAAAGAAGCTATGGTACGTGTAGCGGAAGGTGAAAAAGAATCTGCTATATTGGTTGCAGAAGGTGAAGCTGAAGCTATAAGACAGACAGCTATTGCTAAGGCACAAGGTGAAGCTGAAATGATAAAGAGAACTCAAATGGCAACAGCAGAAGGTTTGAAACTAGTATTTTCAGCAATGAAAGAGTCTGATATTGATAATAATATTTTAGCATTAAAATCTATGGAAGCACTTGAAAAAATGGCTGAAGGTAAGTCAACAAAACTTGTTTTACCTTCAGAAGCAGTTAATTTCTTAGGAACATTTAAAGGTATAAAAGAAGTTATGAGTGATGATAACAAAGATATATTAGATGTAAAAGAAGTTCTAGGTGACAATGAGTCATTAAAAAAATAAAAGAGTTTTGTTATCGAAGGAAGGAAATGGAAATTAAAGGTCGAATTAATTAAATATAGCACAAAAATGCACGTTGAAAAGAAGAAGACTTATAGCTTTTTAAGTCTTCTTCTTTGTTTTTATTTAAAAAATGGTATTATAAAAATAAATTAACAGAATCTTTATACAATTTATACTTTACTAATATAAAAAGTGTTATATAATAATATATAAAACATGTAGGTAATGAGAATGATTTTAACTAATCATTTGTACTATTAGCATACATAGTTATAAAAGTATCAATGATACTACTAAGAAAACTAATAATTGAGTTGGAATTTCATAATTTATTGTTTAGATAACAAGAAAATAAATATTAATATAAAGATAAAATTGACTAGTGGTTATTTAAAAATTTTTATATAATTATTTTACAAAATTAGAATTATGTTTTACTATTATGAATTTAATAAATAAAAAATAAGTATGTTTATACAATATAAAAGATTTATAAAAAATGTTTTTTATGTCTATAAAATAAAATTTGTATTATTTTTTAACTGAGAATTGAATATTAATAAATACTATAGTCTTTATGGAAAATAATGTATACGTAGATAAGTCCATTATGGGGTATACATTATATCAATTGTATAGTTGATATTATTTTATTTTTATTAAAGTATCATTTTAGCAAGATTTATACACAGCATTTATTGACTGATAGAGTTTATAAAAGTAAAAATGCAATTATAAATATTAATTACTAGATGAGGGGAGTGTCATTAAATGAAAAAAGAGATGTTAGCTATGATTTTGGCAGGAGGGCAAGGTTCAAGGTTAGGCGTTTTTACAAAGAGAATTGCCAAGCCAGCTGTGTCATTTGGAGGCAAGTATAGAATTATTGATTTTGTGTTAAGTAATTGTTCAAACTCTGGTATTGATACAGTTGGTGTTTTAACTCAATATAGACCATTGATATTAAATTCACATATAGGTATGGGAAGTCACTGGGATTTGGACAGAATAAATGGTGGTGTATATGTTTTACAACCATTTATGAATGAAAAAGAGGGAAATTGGTATAATGGTACAGCACATGCAATATATCAAAATATGGATTTTGTAGATACTTATAATCCAGAATATGTATTGATATTATCTGGTGACCATATATACAAAATGGATTATAGCAAGATGTTAAAGTTTCATAAAGAAAAAGGCTCTAAAGCTACAATAGCAGTAATTGAAGTTCCTTGGGATGAGGCTTCTAGATTTGGAATAATGAATACAAATGAAGATTCAAGTGTCTATGAATTTGAAGAAAAACCAAGCGAACCTAAGAGTAATTTGGCATCTATGGGAGTGTACATATTTGATTGGAAAATGTTGAGAAGTTACTTTAAAGAAGCAGAAAAAAATTCAGAAATAAATTATGATGATTTTGGAAAAAATTTAATACCTAAAATGTTAGAGGATAATGTTGGAATGTATGCCTATCCATTTAAAGGCTATTGGAGAGATGTAGGAACTATACAAAGTTTATGGGATGCCAATATGGATATAATAAAATCTCCAGAAACACTTGATTTAGCAGACCCTAAGTGGAAGATATATACAAATACTATGGCGATGCCTCCACAATATATAGGCAAAAATGCAAATGTTCATAGATCAATGATAGCAGATGGTTGTAGGATTTTAGGTGAAGTAGGGAACTCTGTATTATCACATGGAGTTGTTGTTGGTAAAGGAAGTAAAGTAATTGATTCAGTAATAATGCCAAATGTTGTAATAGGTGAAAATGTAACTATAGAAAAAGCTATGATAGGTGAGTGTGCAACTATAAATGATAATGTTCAGATAAAAAATGTAAATAATGAAATAAATGTAGTTTCTGAGTATGAAAATATCGAACCTAGATGCGTATTAATAGAAGGAGGTCTTTAAGATGAGAAATGAATGTTTAGGTATAATAAATTTAAACAAAAAAGGAGACCCAGCAATAAACAAACTTAATTATGGAAGACCAATAGCATCTACACCAATAGCTGGAAGATATAGAATAATAGACTTTGCTTTATCTAATATGATAAATTCAGGAATCACTAAAGTTGGAATATTCGCAAAGGAAAAATACAGATCATTGACAGACCATATAGGTAGTGGGAAAGATTGGGATTTAAGTAGAAAAAAAGGTGGCTTATCAATTTTTAGTCCAGAAAACACTAAGTACAGAAATACTTATTCACATAGAGAAGGTGATATATACACTATCTTAGCAAATCTAGATTATATAGAAAAGAGTGAAGAAGAATATATTTTAATAGCTCCTAGTTATATGCTATGCAATTTAGATTATTCTCAGGCATTAGAATACCATAAAAAATCTCATAATGATATAACTATAGTATATAAAAATGTAAATAATGCAAATAAAGATTTTGCTGGTAATTTAACTTTAAATTTAGACAGTAACAATAGGGTAATAAATGTCGGAAATAATTTGGGTAAATTCCCTAGAGCAAATATATGTATGGAAACTTATATTATGAAACGTGAAGATTTTGTAGAATGTATATATAATATTGTAAATAAAGGCAATTATTGTTATCTAGAAGAATTCATTATTGAAGAAGCAGAAAATATGAAAGTAGGAGCTTATGAGTATACAGGATATCTAAAATGTGTAAATTCTGTTGAATCATATTTTGAAATGAGCAAAGATTTATTAAATTTAGAAATTGCTGATGAATTATTGTATTCTGAAAGAAAGATATTTACAAAAGAAAAGAATGAATCTCCTACAATTTATACAGATAGTGCTAAAGTAGAAAATAGTTTTATAGCATCAGGTTGCCTAATTGAAGGGACTGTAAAAGATAGTATTATATTTAGAAAGGTCAATGTTGAAAAGGGAACAGTTATAGAAAACTCAATAGTAATGCAAAATTGTGTAATAAAGTCAAATGTAAAATTATATAATGCAATATTAGATAAAAATACAAATATATCAAATGGAAAAGAGTTAAGAGGAGATGAAAAATATCCTCTTGTAGTAGAAAAGAATACAAGTATATAAATATATTTTTTAGAAGGGGGAATGACTAGTGAAGGTTTTTTATGTAACAGCAGAGTGTTGGCCCTTTGCAAAAACTGGAGGATTAGGAGATGTTTCTTATGCATTGCCTAAAGAATTAAAAAAAGAAGGTGTAGATGTAAGGGTTATAATGCCTAAATATTCAACTATACCAAGTTATTTAAAAGATCAATTAAAAGAAATAGCTGTGTTTAGTGTACGTGTTGGATGGAGAAATCAATATTGTGGACTTTTAGAAATGGAACTGGATGGTGTCAAATTTTACTTTATAGATAATGAATTTTATTTTAGAAGGGAAGACGAAAGAAAGAGTATATATGGATATGGAGATGATGCAGAAAGATATACTTTCTTTACAAATGCTGTTTTAGAAGCTATACGTAGAATTGACTTTTATCCAGATGTAATACATATAAATGATTGGCATACAGGCATGTTACCATTGATTTTAAAAGAGAGATATGCAACCCTTGAGGGGTATAAAAATATAAAAACTATGTATACTATACATAATCTGCAATATCAAGGTGTGTTTGATAAGTTTGTTTTAGATGATATATTGGACTTACCTCAAAAATACTTTGATAATGGAGATATAGAATATTATGGCTCAATAAACTTTATGAAAGCTGGAATAAATTTTGCAGATAAAATTATAACTGTTAGTCCTACTTATGCTAATGAAATACAAACACCATTTTATGGTGAACAATTAGATGGTTTGCTTAGAAAAGAATCAGGAAAATTAAAAGGTATATTAAATGGTATAGACTACGATTTAAACGACCCTGCAAAAGATAAAGACATATTTGTTCACTATGATGTAGATTCTATTGATAAAAAGGTAGAAAATAAATTGAAGTTACAAGATATTTTAGGGTTGAAAAAAGATTCGTCTATTCCATTGATAGGAATAGTTTCAAGATTAGTTTCTCAAAAAGGATTTGATTTAATAGCGTATATGATGCCTGAACTTATGAGAGAAGACTTACAAATTGTTGTTTTAGGAACAGGAGAACATCAATATCAATCAATGTTCAATTATTATGACTCTAATTTTTCAGATAAAGTATCAGCTAGAATTACTTTTAATACATCATTAGCTCAACAGATATATGCTGCAAGTGATATATTCTTAATGCCATCGCTATTTGAGCCTTGTGGTATAGGGCAAATGTTGGCTATGAGATATGGTTCTTTACCAATAGTTAGAGAGACCGGAGGACTTAAGGATACTGTAATACCTTACAATAAATTTACTGGTGAAGGTAATGGATTTAGTTTTAAAAATTACAATGCTCATGAGATGTTTTTCTGTTTGCAAAATGCAATCAAAGTGTTTAAAGATAAAGAAGAATGGACGAAATTAGTTGAAAATGCAATGAACACAGATAATAGTTGGAAAAAATCAGCTAAGGAGTATATAGAAACATATAGAGACATATGTGATTAAAGGAGTGGTTTTTTTGGTAACAATAAGCAAAAAGAAATTCAAGCAAAAATTTGAAGTGAAAATGTATAGCTTATATGCACAATCTATCAAGGAAGCTACTGATGAACAATTGTTAAATGCACTATGTAGTTTACTGAAAGATGAAATAGCAAAAAAATGGGTTGCTACAAAGTTAGACAAGAAAAAAGAAGTTTATTATTTTAGTCTTGAATTTTTGATAGGAAGACAATTAAAATCCAATTTACTAAATTTGAATATTGAAGAAGAAGTTAGAGAAGGTTTATCAGAATTAGGAATTAATTTGGATAGTTTAATTGAAGCTGAAACAGACCCAGCCTTAGGAAATGGTGGTCTTGGTAGATTAGCAGCTTGCTTTTTAGATTCTATGGCATCCTTGAATATAAGTGGTCAAGGGTATGGAATAAGATATAAATACGGTTTGTTTGAACAAAAATTTATAAATGGTTATCAGGTAGAAGTACCTGATAACTGGCTTACAGAAGGACGATATGCTTGGGAAACTGTAAGACCAAATGAAGCAACAATGGTGAAGTTTGGTGGAGAGGTGGAATTAGTTAAGGAAGGTAGTCATTTAAAAGTAATCCATAAAAACTACCTTCCTGTAATGGCAATGCCTTATGATATACCGATAATTGGGTATCAAAATCAATGTATAAATACTTTAAGATTGTTTAAAAGTGAGATACCAAAGAGAGATTTTGGTGAACTTACTTCAAATGCTCTAAATTATTCTGGTAGTTATGAAGAGGCTTTAAAACATAAGTATTATACTGAGGAAATATCACAGGTGCTATATCCAGATGATTCAAATTATGCAGGAAAGTTATTGAGATTAAAACAAGAATACTTTTTTGTGAGTGCAGGTATACAAGATATAATAAGAAAATATAAAAAGAACAAATTGGATATCAACAATTTATTTGATAAGGTAGCAATTCATATAAATGATACACATCCTACCTTATGTATACCAGAACTCATGAGAATTTTGCTTGATGAAGAAGATTTATCTTGGGATGAGGCATGGCAAATAACTAAAAAAACAGTATCTTATACTAATCATACTATAATGTCAGAAGCTATGGAAAAATGGCCTGTAAGTATGATGAAAGAGCTATTACCAAGAATTTATATGATAATAGAAGAAATAAACAGAAGATATGTAGAGGAATTAAATAATAAAGGATATGACCAAGATAGAATAAATAGAATGAGTATAATACACTGGGATAACATCAACATGGCAAACTTATGTATTGTCACAAGTCATAGTGTAAATGGAGTTGCTAAGCTTCATACTCAGATTCTTGAAACTGAGGTATTGAAAGATTTCTATCAAGATGAACCAAATAAATTTAATAATAAGACTAATGGAATTGCACATAGACGATGGCTTATAAGTTCAAATCCTCAACTTAGTAATTTAATTACAGATTTAATTGGTGATTCGTGGAAGAAGGATACTTTACAATTAAAGAATATTGAAAAATTTAAAAATGATTCTTCTGTTTTACAGAGACTTGATGATATAAAATACGATAATAAAGCAAATTTAGCAAAGTTTATAAAAGGTAAATATGATTTAAATATCGACCCAAGTTCAATATTTGATGTTCAAGTTAAGAGATTACATGCTTATAAAAGACAGTTGTTGAATATATTTAATGTCCTTCATATGTATCATGAGTTGCTTGATAATCCTAATTTAAATATTGACCCGAGAACTTTTATATTTGGTGCAAAAGCTGCACCAGGATATTATTTAGCTAAGTGTATAATTAAATTTATAAATTCTGTTGCAAGTACTATAAACAATGATGTTAGAGTAAGGGACAAGTTAAAAGTAGTATTTTTAGAGAATTATGGAGTATCATTAGCAGAGATAATAATACCAGCAGCAAATGTTAGTGAGCAAATTTCAACTACAACAAAGGAAGCATCTGGAACAAGTAATATGAAGTTTATGATGAATGGTGCTATAACTTTGGCTACACTTGATGGTGCAAATGTAGAAATATGTGAACAAGTGGGTAAAGAAAACATGTTTTTATTTGGGCTTAGTGCAGAACAAGTATTGAATTATAATAAGTATGGTGGATATTCTTCACTTGATTTATATCATTCTAATATGAATATAAAAAGAGTCGTAGATGATTTAATAAATGGATTTATTCCTAATCTAGGTGAAGAAGGAAGAAGTATTTATAATTCACTTACTACTTACAATGATGAATATTTTGTATTGAGAGATTTTGAAAATTATGGTCAAGCTCAGGCTGATATAAATAGATTATATAGAGATAAAGAAAAATGGAATACAATGTCTTTGATTAACATAGCTAACTCGGGATTTTTCTCTTCAGACAGAACAATTTCTGAATATGCAAAAGACATTTGGTTTAAAAGGGTGTGATTAGATGCAAGATATAATAGAATATAACTCTTGGGATAAAAATTTTAAGGCTCCGTTTGGAGCTTTAAAATTTGATGAGGAATTGACAATTTATGTTAAAGTAAATGAAGGCTATAATGTCGATTCTATTTCCCTAGAAATAAATAAAGAAGAAGAAATGAGAACAATAACTTTAAATGAAGAATTCGGTAATGACAAACTTGGAAAGTGTTTTTGTTGCAAAATGGAAAGACTTGAAGAGACAGGTATTTATTTTTATTATTTTAAAGTTGATGTTGAAGTGGATGGTAATAAAAAAACTGTATTTTATGGAAAGAATAGAGAAAATGGATACTCTTGTGAGTATAATTATAATGATATTAATAAATATCAAATCACTGTTTATAAAGATTTCAAAGTGCCAACATGGTATAAAGAAGGAATACTTTATCATATATTTGTAGACCGATTTAATAATGGTAACCGAAATGGTAAGGTTGATAATCCTAAAAAGAATAGCTTTATATATGGTAATTGGGAAGATACACCTATGTACATAAAGGATAGTGAAGGTGATATTGTAAGATGGGACTTCCATGGTGGTAATTTAAAAGGTATAATTAATAAGCTTGGCTACCTAAAAAAACTAGGAGTAAGTATATTATATTTAAGCCCTATATTTGAAGCATCTAGTAATCATAAGTATGATACTGGAGATTACAAAAAGATTGACCCAATGTTTGGAGATGAGGATATATTTAAGGAGCTTATCAATAAAGCAAAAGAAAAAGATATATCAATAGTATTAGATGGCGTTTTTAGTCATACTGGAGCAGATAGTAAATACTTTAATATGTATGGAAACTATAATAGTCTAGGAGCATACCAATCAAAAGAATCTCCATATTATTCATGGTACATGTTTGAAGAATTTCCTCAAAAGTATAAAAGTTGGTGGGGTGTCAAGACATTACCAAATATAAATGAATTAGAAAATACCTATATGGATTATATAATATATGACAAAGATAGTGTTATAAATAAGTGGATAGATATGGGTGTTAAGGGTTGGAGATTGGATGTTGCAGACGAATTACCAACTAAGTTTATAAGAGAGTTAAAAAAGGAACTAAAAAAAGCTGACGATGATTCAATTCTTATAGGAGAAGTTTGGGAAGATGCATCAAATAAGATTAGTTATGGTCAAAGAAGAAGTTATCTATTAGGAGAAGAATTAGATTCTGTTATGGGATATCCTTTCAGAAACAACATGTTTTCTTTTCTAAAAGGAGAAATTAACTCATATGAACTTTGTAATAGATATATGGAGATTAAGGAGCATTATCCAAAAGAATCATTTAAGTCTAATTTAAATTTAATTGGTACACATGATGTTACAAGAGCTAAAACTGAATTAGGTGATGATGTGGATTTAATGAAGCTTGCAGTAGCTATACAGATGACATTTGAGGGTGTACCATATATATACTATGGAGATGAAGCAGGTCTTTGTGGAGGCGTTGACCCAGATAATAGAAGGACATATCCATGGAAAAATGAAGATGAAGATATACTTAGTTTTTATAAGGATATTATAAAAATTAGAAATAAAAATAAACTTTTAAACTCAGGAGATACAGAATTTATATATACTGGAAATGATTCTGTATTCGCTTTTATTAGATTTAATGAAAATAATGATAGAATATTAATTTTGGTAAATAGAAGTGAGAACACTGAAAGAATATCATTAAATATAGATGGTAGTTTTATTGAAGAAATAACAATAAAATATAGCCCTAAAAATGTAAATGATACAATAAATATTGAAAGTAATGAATTGAAAGTTGATTTAGAAGCTAAATCATTTGGAGTTTTTAGTGTAAATTAAATATGTGAGTTAAAATATAAATAGAAAGTAAAAATGTAGAAAAAGTTTTGATAAATCAAAACTTTTTCTACATTTTTTGTTTAAATTATTATAAAAATTTTAGTATTTTAAAATCTTACAAAGAAGTATAAAAAAATTGATAATTGTGATATTATATAAATTAGTAAGATAAAACGTAACCTCTCTACCAAAGTTGTAGGGAGATTTAACTTTTATAATCTTAATATGGAGGAACGTCTTATGAAGGTAGATCCACTTACAACTCAAGTATATGACTATATATCAAAGAAAATCCAAAATGGAGAGTATGAAGCTAATCAGAGAATTACTGAATCAGAGATTTGTAACTCTATAGGAGTTAGTAGAACACCAGCAAGGGAAGCACTAACGAGGTTGGCAGGTGAAAATTTACTAGAAAAGATACCTAATAAAGGGTTTGTGGTAAAAGAATTTCAAGAAAAGGAAAAACTAGATACCTACTCTGTAATTGGAGCATTGGATGCGTTAGCAGGTTCTTCAGCATTACAAAATTTAACTGAATCAGACTTAGTAAAAATGGAAGAATTAACAGAAATGATGACAATATCTATAAAGTATAAAAATTACAGTAACTATTTAAAATTAAGTAATGAATTTCATGATATATACATAGCTAAATCAGAAAATCAAGTGTTAATAAACTTATTGAATTCTTTAAGATATAATTTTATGTCAAAGTCATATACTAGTAATAATGAAGATGAGTTATATAAAATGTTGATATACAGTAATAATCAACATATTGAGGTAGTCAAATTTATGAGAGAAAATGATTTAGAAAATGTTGAAAGAATTTTGAGGGAACATTGGAAAACGATACCGATATCAGAGATGGAATAAAGAGAAGCTTTTACAAAGCTTCTCTTTATTTTTTATAGTATTTTACTGTTTCTTAAGTAATTATTAATGAAAAAATAAGCATAAAATTAATTAAAGATATAATTAATTTTATATTGCTGTTTGTATAGTAATATAGTATTATTTTAATGCAAAATATAAAGGGGGAGATTATATAAAAACATATTTTTCAATAGGTGAAGTATCTAAGCTTTTTGAATTATCAATAAAAACTTTGAGATATTACGATAAAATAGGTATACTAAAACCAGCATATGTAAATCAAGAAAATAAATATAGATATTATTCAAGAGAGCAGTTTATGAGTATAGATGTAATTAAGTACTGCAAGATTATGGGGATGACTCTTGAAGATATAAAAAAATTGATTGACTCAGATGGTTCAATAGAATCTATGTTGAATACAATTAATGAACAGAAAAAAATGATAGAAAACAAAATAAAAGAATTGTCATATGTAAAAAAATACTTAAATGATATAGAATCTAATGTAAATGAATTATTGGAATACGGTTTAAATCAGGTGTTTATAAAGTACAATAAAGAAAGAAAAGTAAGTGTATATAAGTGTGATTCAAAAGATGAAGTTGAGTTTGAGATGTATCTTAGACGTGTTATTTTACATATTCAAGATAAGTATAACGATGTCTATCCTATAATATCAGGTAGTATTTCTTATGAAAAAGTAATTAAGGAAGGAGATACATTATTGTATGATAACATAGTAGATTTTACAAGGAGAGACAATTATGAAAATGAATATATTTTGCCAGAAGGAGAATATCTAACTATCTTATATGATGATAATTGGAATAATGCATATGATTATTATCAAAAAATAATAGATTATACTAAGGATAACAATATAGAAATTGTTGGTGATTTTAATGAAATATGGATACTCTCTAGAGTAGACTCAGATTCAAAAGAAAAGACATTAGTTCAGTTAGAAATAAGAAAAAAATAGTATACAAAAAAACTTGACTCTCCCCTCAGAGGATATATTAATATTTTATATAGTGGAATAATAATTATCATAATAATATATAGAGGGGAGATTTATAATGATAAAAAAATTTTTAGAATATGCTGTACCATCAGCTCTTGCTATGTTTGTATCGTCATTTAATACTATATTAGATGGAATATTTTTGGGTAAAGGACTAGGTGATGCAGCACTTACAGCTGTTAGTATAGTGGTACCTCTTGTTATGGTATTTTTAGGGTTATCCAGTTTAATGGCAGTTGGAGGAGGAGCATTAGTATCAAAAAACTTTGGTTCTGGAGATGATGAAAGGGCTATAAATATATTTAGGCAAGTTATAAAAGTTTTAATATTGGGTAGTGTATCTCTTACAATATTTTGTATACTTTTTTCAAATCATATTGTTAGATTTATGGGAGCAACTGAAAGTTTGGTTGGATTATCTGCTGAGTACTTAACCTTTTATGCTGTTTTTTGTCTTCCAAACTTATTAGGACTTGTTTTCTGTAGCTTTTTAAGAAATGATGGAAGACCAAAACTTGCAATGATAGCCACTTTGTCAGGGACAATTTTTCATATAGCTTTGAATTATATATTTATATTTAAACTTGGATTTGGTATAAAGAGTGCAGCAATCGCAAGTGGATTAGGTCAGTTATCAACACTAATGATAATGCTACCTCATTTTGTATTTAAGAAAGGTAAATTGTCTTTTGGTTCAGTTAAAATAGAAAAAGATGTTTTAAAAGAACTATTTACAATAGGATTTCCTTCATTTTTTGCAGAATGTGCTTTTTCAATTATAATACTTGCACACAATATAGTTTTAACAAGAGTAGTTGGAGAGGTAGGTCTTTCAGCTTATGCTGTAGTAAACTATATAACTACAAATATTTATAATCTCCTAATGGGGATAACTTTGGGTGTTCAACCACTTATAAGCTATAATTTTGGTTCTAAAGAAAGTAATAAAATGTTAAGTTATTATAGTATGGCAACGAAGATGAGTATTTTTGTGTCTGTAATATTTACAATAGTGTGCTTCTTGTTTGGAAGAGAGATTATAAAAGTATTTACAAGTGATGAAGAAATTATTTTGATGGCATATATTGCACTTAATATGGCTAATATAGCTTACCTTATGATTGGAAAAAATTTAACAACAACTATGTATTATCAAGCAATAGAAATGCCAATACATTCTAATATTATAGGGGCTTTGCGTTCAATTTTGCTTTTACCTATTATATTGATTATTTTTTCTAAATTATTTGGAGTAAATGGAATATGGGTAAGTATGGCTATTTCAGAGCTTTTAACAGTTTTGATTATAAGTAAAGCAGTGAATATAAAGGAATGTACAAAAAATGCTATAAGTTTATAGCATTTAATATTATAAATTATATGAGTAAGAGTTGTCTTAAAGCTGACCTTTTTAATCAAATTTTAAGTTCAACTCTTTTATATTTTTTATAAAAAATTTCCTAATTCATACAACACTCAACAGGAATGTGTTATTTGATGATATATTTAAATATAAGTATAGGTATCCTTTTTCTTAAATATATAAAATACTGCCACAATGAATCCAAGAGCTTCTGCTACAGGAACTGCCATCCAAACACCAAATTCTCCAAATATATTAGGAAGAATAAGAATAGCACCTACAATAAAAATGAAAGTTCTTGAAAATGATATAATGGCTGATGTCTTTCCATCTGAAAATGCGGTAAACATTGCAGAAGCAAAAACTCCTAATCCCATAATAATAAAAGATAGGGAGTAAATAGAAAATCCATGAAGTGTAATATCATAAACACTACTATTTACTGGAGTGAAAATTGTGATTGCTTTTGTTACTGTCAAATGAATCAAAAAGTTTGCTAATACTGTACTTATAAGCAAAAAAACAATACTGTTTTTAAATATACTCTGTAACTGCTCTTTGTCATCATTTCCATATTTGAAACTTATGACAGGTGCAATTCCATTAGAATATCCAAAATAAAGAGCAGTGAATATATATTGAAAATAAAGTATGATTGTAATGGAAGCTACACCATCTTCTCCATAAAATTTTAATAGAACATAATTAAACAAAAAAGTTGTTACAGCATTTGCTAAATTTGTTACCATCTCAGATGAACCGTTTGTACAAGATTTTATAAGTACTTGCCAATCCATTTTAGGTTTTACAAAGCATAATGAATTTTTTTTAGATGTAAAGAAAAATAACAAGCCCACGATTGCAGGAATACAATAACTTATTCCTGTAGCAATTGCGGCACCATTTACACCTAGATTCAAGGGTGCCATAAAAATATAATCTAAGACAATATTTGTAATACCAGCTAATAAAGTAACGGCTAATCCTAATGTTGGTTTTCCTACTGTAACAAAGAACGTTTGAAAAGCTGTTTGAAGAAAGAAAGCTGGAGCAAATGAAAATATAATTTTTGCATAACAGATAGTTAAGGGAGACTGAATGGGACTTACACCTAAAAGTGAAATAATTTCATCAATGAAAACATTCCCTAGAATCGCAATCAAAATTCCTATTAAAACCTCTATAACAATTAAAAAACTAAGATTTTCCTGTGCCTCTTTTTGTTTACCTTCGCCTAATTTTCTTGCAACTATTGCACTACCGCCAGTTGCAATCATAATTGCGATTGCCATTTCAAAGCATATTGCAGGATAAAACATATTAACAGCAGATAAAGCAGTTGTGCCAATTAATTGTGATACAAACATTCCATCAACAATAATATACATAGATAAACTAATCATCATCACAATGTTAGGTATTGCAAATTGTAATAATGAACAAAAGGAAAACTTTTTAGCCAAAACATTATTCATTATTGATTTCCTCCTTGAGTAATTCATAATATTTTGTGTTACTCACAATGAGCTGATTTATCAATTCTTCACCTAATTCTTCCATTACATTTTCTTCCATTCGAAGTAATGGTTTTAATATTTCACAAGCGAAATCACTTCCTTTAGGTGTAAATGTAATCAATCGTTCCCTTTTATTTTCTTCATTTGGAGTAATTAAAATATAGCCCTTTTTTTCAAAATCAAATAAAATTCCATGAACTGTTTGTTTAGGTAAAGCCCACCAATCACATATTTGTTTTTGAGTGCATGTCTTAAAATCGTACAAGGTATATAAAACAACCAAAGAATTGTAATTCAACTTATTCTTTTTCGCCCATATCCTATATAAATCCAATGTACTGCTTAAAGCAGAGTTTACAAGTCTGATTTGTTTTCTAATATCCATAACATCCTCCTAATAGTACTAATCGGTACTTTATGTAGTATAGTACTAATTAGTACTATTGTCAATAAGAAATAAAAAGAAACAAAAAATATCTTCCTTGACTATTTGTCATTCTAAATAAGGTTGTTTTGTCATATCAAGACACTTTTATTCGTTGTAAATCTTTCTTTTATGTTTCGTTGTTTTCCTAGTAAGTGCAGTACCTATGTGAATAATCTTAATTTTGTATCTGTTTTTGTTTATAAGAATAGAATTTATTTCATCAAATAAAAAAAATTTAATAAATTTTAACAGCAAATAAAAATACAAAAATAGGAAATTTATTTAGTCTAACTAAACTAGAAATTTTGACATATGAAATCAGAATAATATAAAAGTTTAGTAATAAAATACTTACAACTTAAAAATATTAAACTCAAAAGCTTAGTAAATCTCAAAAAAATAGAAATGCTAAAAAAATAAAAAACAAAAAAGTTTATAAATACTAATTTTAAAAAAAATTAATATAAACAATAAAAAATAAAAAAGTTTAAAAATATTGACATTACTAATGTGTGAGTTTTTGGATAGAGCCAAAAAAACACTTGTAAAAAGTCTTGGATATTAATATAATAAATATCATGAGTTTAATAAAAGTAAAAATAAAAAATAGAAATAATAAATAAAAATACAATAATTATTTTAATATAGAGAGGGGATGAATTCAAAATCATGGATAGTGAGTTTGCAAATGCGGTTGAATTAAGCTATGAATGTGCTCCATTATTAGAGTCTTTAAAGGAATACTCAGAAAAAAATATAGCTTGTTTTGATGTGCCTGGGCATGTAAAAAATAGAGGTGTAGATATATTAAATAAATATCTAGGTGAAAATCTCATGAAAATGGATATAAATTCATCACCAACTATGGACAATGTATCTGCTCCAAATGGTGTTATAAAAAATGCACAGGATTTGTTGGCACAAGCATATACCGCTGATGAAGCATTCTTTATAACCAATGGTACAACTCAGGCAATACATGCAATGATTTTAAGTGTGATAAAACCAGGTGAAAAAGTATTACTTCCAAGGAATATACATAAATCAGTGATAAATGCACTAATACTCTGTGGAGGAATACCAATATTTATACAGCCAGAGTTTGATGAACAGTTAGGCATAAGTTTAAATATTACTCTTAAAAAAATTAAAGTAGAGATAGAAAAAAATTGTGATATAAAAGCATTGTTTTTCCTTAATCCAACTTATTATGGTGTTTGTGCGGACATTGAAAATATCATAGAGCTATGTCATAAAAATAATATTTTGGTGCTAGTGGATGAAGCTCATGGAGCTCATTTTCCATTCCATTTAGATTTACCTCCTTCTGCAATAGGCTTGGGAGCTGATATGGTAGCCGTAAGCATACATAAAACTGGAGGAGCATTGACACAGTCTTCAGCACTTTTATTGAATAGAGATAATGTGAAGTTCGAAAAAGTTCTTCAATCAATAAACATGCTACAGTCAACATCTGCATCTTATTTGCTTATGGCAAGTATAGATGGTGCTAGAGCAAATCTAGTTGAGAATGGGGAAAAGCAACTATCAAAAGCATTAAACTTATCTAGGTATGCAAAATCTAGATTAAACAAAATTGATGGAATAAAAGTCTTATCTACTGAAATGCTAAAGCAAAAAGGTGCTAAATTTATAGACGAAACAAAACTATGTATAAACGTGAAAGAATTAAATTTAACAGGATTTGAAGTCTATGATTTATTGTATAAAAATTTTTCAATTCAAGTGGAATTAGGAGATTCATACAATATTCTTGCACTTGTGTCTATTGGAACGAACAAGTCTGATATTGATAGATTAGTGAAAGCACTTTCAATAATTGCAAAAGTCTATAGAAAAGAAACTGCATTAAATGAATTTAATATGGTTCAAATAAATCCAACCATTAAGCTTAATCCGAGAGAAGCTTTTTATGCACCAAAAGAAAGTGTAGAAATTGATTCGTGTATAAATAGAATTTGCGGAGAATCAATAATGGCATATCCACCAGGTATACCAATTGTTGCTCCAGGAGAATTGATAACAAAAGAAATTATGGAATATATTATTTTCTTAAAAAACAGCAATGCATATCTAACAGATGTGCAAGATAAAAACTTAGATAGAATACTTGTAATAAAATAAATTGATTTATTTAGAAAATATAAGAATAGATTAAATATGTAGAGGAGTTGGGATTGAAATGAAATTTGAAACACTAGGAAGACATATACTAGTAGAATATTATAATTGTGATGAGAATGTACTCAAAGACCCACGTCTTATAGAAAATTTTATGAATGATTCAGCATTAAATGCAAAGGCTACAATCGTTGATTCTGTATTTCACCATTTTAATCCTTGGGGTGTTTCAGGTGCCGTTATAATTGCAGAATCTCATTTAACAATACATACTTGGCCTGAATATGGTTATGCAGCAGCGGATTTTTTCACTTGTGGTGATATAGACCCATGGAAAAGTTTTGAATTGTTAGAACAGCTTTTAAAGTCAGAAAGAAGTGAGTCTACAGAAATTCCAAGAGGTTTGACTACAAAAATAAAAAAATATTCAAAAAAAGATTTAGGTAAGATTACTCATAAACCAGAAGCAGTATAAATGCAGAATATATGAGAGAAAGTGAGGATTATTATATGGAACTTTGGTATACAGAAGAATGGACAGAGAATGTAAGATTTTCTATAAAAGTAAATAAACATTTGTTTGAGGGGAAGTCTCAATTTCAGAGAATAGATGTATTTGAGAGTGATGAATTTGGAAAGTTTCTAACAATAGATGGGTTAATGATGGTAACAGATAAAGATGAATTTATATACCATGAGATGATAACTCATGTTCCTATGTCTACAAATTTAAACATAAAAAAAGTATTAGTAATAGGTGGGGGTGATGGCGGAACTGTAAGAGAATTAAGCCGTTATCCACAAATAGAAAAGATTGATATGGTCGAAATAGATAAAATGGTTGTAGATGTATCTAAAGAGTATATGGATATATGTTCATGCAAATTAGATGATGAAAGAGTAAATTTATATTTTGAAGATGGTGTTAATTTTGTTAAATGTGCCTCTGATAAATCTTATGATTTGATAATAGTAGATTCAACTGACCCAATAGGACCAGGAGAAGGTCTTTTTTCAACTGATTTTTATAGAGATTGCCATAGAATACTGAGTGATGATGGAATTTTGGTAAATCAAAGTGAAAGTCCTTATTTTGATTTTAATGCTAGGGAAATGAAAAGAGCTAATAAGAAGTTAAAAGAGATATTTCCAATATCTGAAGTCTATCAAGCACATATACCAACATACCCATCTGGTCATTGGTTGTTTGGTTTTGCTTCGAAAAAATTTAGTCCAATAAAAAATCAAGATAGGGATGGATGGGAAAAATTAAATTTAAAAACTAAATATTATAATAGTAATATACATTTAGGTTCATTTATGTTACCTCAATACGTAAAGGAGATGTTAGATGAACAATAATTTCTATTACATGAATACCTTTATGAGTATGGACAAAAATTATGAAGAATCTAATCTTATAGTATTTGGTGTTGGATTCGATGGAACTACTTCAAATAGACCAGGAGCTAGATTTGCAAGTGGTTCTATGAGAAAAGAATTTTATGGCCTTGAAACGTATAGCCCGTTTTTAGATTTGGACTTGGAAGATTACAGTATATGTGATTATGGAGACTTAGAAATAAGTGTAGGAAGTACAGAAAAGGTATTAGAAGAAATATATATAGAAACATCTAAGATTGTTAGAGATTCAAAAGTTCCATTTATGATTGGAGGAGAGCATTTAGTTACACTACCAGCTTTTAAAGCAGTGTATGAAAAGTATAATGATATATATGTAATTCATTTTGATGCTCATGCAGATTTAAGAGAAGAGTATAATAATAGCAAAACTTCTCATGCAACAGTAATTAAAAGGATATGGGATGTTGTAGGAGATAATAAAATATTTCAATTTGGTATAAGGTCTGGTACAAAAGAAGAATTTAAGTTTGCGACAGAACAAAAGCATACATATATGGAAATTGGAGGAATAAACACTTTTGAAAATATAATTAATATGTTGAATGGAAAGAATGTTTATTTAACTGTAGATTTAGATATACTAGATGCATCTGTATTTCCAGGAACAGGTACACCAGAACCTGGTGGTATAAATTATAGAGAATTTCAAGAAGTTTTTAGAATCATAAAAAACTCTAATATAAATATCGTTGGTTGTGATATTGTAGAGTTAAGTCCTGATTATGATATTACAGGTGTATCAACAGTTATAGCCTGTAAAATATTGAGAGAGTTATGCTTAATAATATCTGATAAAATTAAATAGAGTAGTTTTTGATAGTAATATATTATAATAAAAGAAGTTATTTTAAAAAGATGTTTTGAATTGTCTTTTTTAAAGTAACTTCTTGTTTTTGTAATGTATTATAAGTATAATGAACAACAAAAAAGAGCCTACTATAGCTCCTTTTCTAAAATATATATATTTAAATTAAATAATTATATTCTATTCACGTTTTCAGCTTGAGGTCCTCTATTACCTTGAGTTATATCAAAGCTAACCTTTTCGCCTTCTTCTAAAGTTTTGTATCCATCATTTTGTATAGCTGAGAAATGTACGAAAACATCGTCTTCTCCCTCTACAGATATGAATCCAAATCCTTTTTCATTGTTAAACCATTTTACTATTCCGTTTTTCATTATAAGAAAACCTCCGCTTTATTAAAAAATACAAACTAAAAAAATAAGTCTGTTCTATTAATATAGCATAAATTTAAAATAAAAGCAAATAAAATTTTTAAAAAGATTAATTAATTTTAGAATTTAAAAAAAATTGTTAAATGATGCAAAAATAAGCAGTATAAAATCGTACAAAAATATGAATATAAGGAATAAATTTAATATCAAAAAATGTAATAAAAAGGAATGTGAGTAAAAAGTGGAATTAAATTTTATAATAAAAAATATTATATATTCGATTAAAAATTTGAAATAAAAATAGTGAAATTTCAGAAATATCAATATTATTATATAATCAAATGAAAAAACATTGTATATATTCGATAAAATAAAATTTAAACATATAATATTTTATGTATATATTAATAAAAGGAAATATTATGTTATAATGGTATCGTATAAAATCATTTACGGGGGTGGTATTAAAATGTTTCAATTTGAAACACAAATACACAAATTAAGACATGATGTTTTAACTGCAATAGCTAGACTTGGAAAAGATGATAACCTTACAAGAGAAGCAATGGATAATATTCAATATGAAATAATAAAAGGTGAGAAACCTACATACAGATGCTGTGTTTATAAAGAAAGAGCTATAATATCTGAGAGAGTAAATGTAAGTATGGGATTAGAGCCAGGTCAAGATAAGATAGATTTAGATACAATGGATATAGGAGAAGATGAACAAATTATATATATTTTGGAGGCTGCATGTGATAGTTGTCCAATAAATGAATTCACAGTAACTGATATTTGCAGAGGCTGTCTAGCACATAGATGCAAAGAAGCTTGTAAATTTGGTGCTATAACACACGTCGGAGGAATGGCTTACATAAATCATGAATTATGTAAGGCTTGTGGAATGTGTAAAAAAGCTTGTCAATATGATGCCATCTCAGAGGTTGTTAGACCATGCAAGAGTGTATGCCCAACTAATGCCTTAGGATTTGATAGAGAGAATATGAAAGCTATGATACATGAAGATAAGTGTTTAAACTGTGGTGCATGTATGTCAGCATGCCCATTTGGAGCAATATCTGATAAAAGTTTGATAGCTCCTGTAGCTAGAAAATTAGTTCAAAACGAAAAAATGTATGCAGTAGTAGCTCCTGCTATAACAGGTCAAGTTGAAGCAAATGTTACATATGGTCAAATAAAGAATGCTATAAAATCATTAGGATTTGTCGATGTATTAGAAGCAGCTTGTGGAGCAGATGCAGTTACAGTTCATGAAAGTTTAGAGTTTGCTGAAAGAATGGAAAAAGGAGAAGCTTTTATGACAAATTCTTGCTGTCCAGGATTTGTTGGTTACATAGAAAAGACATTCCCAAATCATGTAGGGAAAATATCTTCTACAGTATCCCCTATGATAGCTAGTGGAAGATTTATAAAAAGTTTTGAGCCAGATGCTAAAGTTGTATTTATAGGACCATGTACAGCTAAAAAAAGTGAGGCAGCTAAGAAAGAATTAAAAGGAGCAGTGGATTATGTACTGACTTTTGAAGAAATAATGGCATTATTTGAAGCATTTGATATAGACTTAGCTAAGTGTTCAAATGAAGATATAGATGATGCGTCAATATTTGGAAGAGGTTTTGGAGCTGCTGGTGGTCTTACAAAAGCTATAGAGAATTATCTTGCTGAAAAAGGTATAGGTGTTAATTTTGAACCTGTAAAGATTTCTGGTTCAAGAGAAATCAAGAAAACTATGACTATGGCTAATTTAGGAAAATTAGAAGGTAATTTTATAGAAGGAATGATGTGTGAAGGTGGATGTATAAATGGTTCTGGTAAGTTCTTATCAGGTGCAAAGGTTAAAGCCACTTTTGATAGAAAAAATTCTCAATCAACTAAGAAGAGTGTTTTAGCAAATACAAAGATAAAAGATTTTAGTAAAATAAATTTAGAAAAATAAAAAGAGAAATACATATAATTAATAGAGTTGTTCTAAGTTGCAGTTTAACTTTTGGACAACTCTATTTTTATTTATATATTTGGTTATTTAGTAATTTAAAACAAAAACTATATGCACTTAAAATAAAAATTACATATATAATATTTTGTATATAACTTAACAAAGTATATGCCTGTGTTATAATAATTTATGGAAATAAATAAAAATACAATATACATAATAGTAGAAATATAGCGAAAAAGATGTGATTTATGGGGAGGATTACTTATGTTTGAGTTCGAAACGCAACTAAAAAGGTTGAAGCATGAAGTTTTAACGGCAGTAGCAAGATTAGCGATTGAAGAAAAATTAACAAAAGAAAATATAGAAAAAATTCCATATGAAATAATTAAAGGAGAAAAAGCAAGATATAGATGCTGTGTCTATAAGGAGAGAGAAGTAGTTCTTGAAAGAGCACAACTTGCATTAAGTTTAACACCAAATAGTAAATATGGAGATATAAATCCTGATTTAGTTAATTTAGATACGGATGAGCAAATTATATATATAGTAGAAGCAGCATGTGATAGATGCCCAATAAATGAATTTACAGTTACAGAACTTTGTAGAGGTTGTCTAGCTCATAGATGTAAAGAAGCATGTAAGTTTGGGGCAATTTCTTACATAAATGGAAGAGCATATATAAATCATGATTTATGCAAAGCTTGTGGAATGTGTAAAAGTTCATGCCAATACGATGCTATATCTGAAGTTGTAAGACCTTGTAAGAGTGTCTGTCCAACAGGAGCATTGGATTTTAATAGAAATACTATGAAAGCCATGATACATGAAGATAATTGTATAAATTGTGGAGCTTGTATGTCAGCATGTCCATTTGGAGCAATATCTGACAAAAGTTTGATAGCACCTGTTGCAAAAAAACTTGCAAAGAAGGAAAATATGTATGCAATAGTAGCTCCAGCTATAACAGGTCAAATTGATAGCAATATTACATATGGACAGTTAAAAAATGCTATAAAGTCGTTGGGGTTTGTAGATATGATAGAAGCTTCTTGTGGGGCAGATGCGGTTACAGTTCATGAAAGTAATGAATTTATTGAGAGAATAAAATCTGGAGATGATTACATGACAAATTCATGTTGCCCTGGATTTTTTAAGTACATAGAGAAGATGTTCCCTGATGAAAAAGATAAAATATCATCTACAGTATCTCCTATGATAGCAACAGGAAGATTAGTAAAAAAATTTGATTCTGATGCTAAAGTTGTATTTATAGGACCATGTACAGCCAAAAAGAGTGAGGCAACAGAGACATACTTAAAAGATGCAGTAGATTATGTGCTTACTTTTGAAGAGTTAATGGCATTATTTGAATCATTTAATATAGATTTATCAAAATGTTCGAATGAAGATATAAATGATGGGTCAATTTTTGGAAGAGGATTTGGAGCATCTGGAGGTCTTACTAAATCAATACAGAACTATATTACTGAGAAGGGAATTAGTTTTGATTTTGAACCTATAAAAGTATCTGGTCCAAGACAAATTAAAAAAACAATGACAATGGCTAAATTGAATAGATTAGAAGGTAATTTTATAGAAGGAATGATGTGTGAAGAAGGTTGTATTAATGGAGCTGGTAAGTTTTTATCAGGTGCTAAAGCTAAGAATACCTTTGATAGAAAAAATGGACAATCAACTAAAAAAAGTGTTTTATCTAATGATAAAATTAAAGAATTTGAAGATGTAACTTTAGAAAGATAGACTTAATTTTTATAAAAAGAGCAGTACAGTTTATAACTATATTGTTCTTTTTTTTAATGCCACAAATATGCCTAGAATTTGCCCTGTTTATATGTGTATTTTACTAAGTCAGGATTGTTATACTATAAATATGAAATAAATAAAATTTATAGGAGACTTTGGATGAAGAGAATAATATTAAGAGACATCATGTTTTTTGTTACTACATTATCTGTAATTGCAATATTATTGATTGTAGTAAATGTAACTACTAATGGTAAGATAAAATCAACAAGTGAATCTTATTTAAAGAGTGACAAAAATAGTGTAAGTCAAAATAATATTAAGAGTAGCACAAAAAATACTGCATTTAAGACTACTATACTAAGCACTGGTAAGTCAGACTGTATACTAATTGAGATAGGTGATAAAGTCATAATGATTGATACAGGAGAAGATAAAAATGGAAAACAAATAGTCGATAAATTAAAAGAAAAAGAAATAAACACACTTGATTATTTGATTTTAACTCATTTAGATAAGGACCATATAGGTGGAGTCGATAGTGTACTATCTAGTGTCAAAGTAAAGAATCTGATACAAGCAAATTATAAGAAAGACAGTAAACAATATGATGAGTATATTGATTCACTTAAAAAAGCTGATGTAGAACCAGTAGTGCTTAAGGAAAAAATGAATATTGTAATCAGTAATGCAGAAATAAGTATACAACCAGCTTCAAAAAGTGAGTATGAGGGTTCAAATGATTACTCAATAATGACTAGTATAAATTATGGAGAACACAAATTTTTGTTTGCAGGAGATGCAGAGGAAAAAAGGTTGGCAGAATTTATAAGTGAAAATACTTTGAAATATGATTTTGTTAAAATCCCTCATCATGGGAGATATGACAAATTAACTGAAGCATTTTTAGACTCTATATCCCCAGAATATGCTGTTATAACTTGTTCAGAGAAAAAAGCTCCAGAAGAGGATGTCTTAAAAATATTAGAAAAACTGAATATAAAAACATTTTTGACTTCTGATGGAGATGTAGTCATCAATAGTGATGGCAAGGTATTGAGTGTAAGCCAATAATTTTTTTGAGAAAATCTCTAAAAAAATTTTAAAAAATCATTAGCAAATATTACCCCTTAAACATAGTATATTTTAGGAGCTGAAACTCCACATACAAAATTACTAGGAGGTAACATATTATGTTGGATAGATTTTTTGGTGAAGGCGGATTTGGCGGATGTGCTTGGTGGATAATAATATTATTCTTCTTATTCTTAGCATTCCAAGACTGTTGGGCTGAGATGGACTTATGTGCATGGATACCTTTCTTAATAGTATTATTAATACTTTGTGAATGCGGTGACGTTTTTGATGGAGGATGTGGATGCTAGAAAAATCAATTTAGATGATTTAACGAAGCTTATGGTGGGTATAAGTAAAATACCAAACCAATCACAATCTAGTGTTTGAAGGTAGTCGGAAATCCCCCGCTACCTTCTTTTTTTTATGTTTAAAATCTATTTTTGAATTATTTCATTTACATATAATAATTTTTACTATAAAGTCTGATATAATTAAAAAGAAAATAAATTTTATTTATAGGAGATGTAAAAATGGCTATAGTGGATAAGATTTTCAATGAGATAAAACTTATGGTCGCAAGACTTTTATTGGGAAAAAAATACAGTGAATATGAAGAAAAAGATTTAGTGTATAATACAGAAGAAGAAGTTATACTTATAACATTGAAACGACTAGTTTTTCAAGGAAAAGTGAATGAAGCAGAAGAGATTTTATTCGATAAGGCTAACACTGTGAATACTGAAAATATGCAGTATATAGCAATAGAATTTTATACTATGCTTATGGAAAAAACTGATGAAGAATTAGAGGCTATGAATTTCTCTAAACAAGAAGTTTATCAAGGAATAGAAGATATTAGAAAAGTATTGAACTTAGAATAAAAGATATATGAGAATATTGAAATAAATTAATGATAAGGTGAGAATATTATATTTAGATATGTAGAATATAATATTCTTATTTTATTAGTTATATAGGTATATCTAAATTACAATAAAACTATCTTGAAAAAAATTAATCTTAATTGTATAATATTACTTTGAGTGAAAAAGTATTAACATTTTTTTATAAGATGTTTTACTAAAAAAATATATATAAATATACTGTTATCAATAAGAAATTTAATTTAGTGAGGTGTTAAGATGAAAGTAGGATTTGACCACAAAAAATATTTAGAAGAGCAGTCTAAATATATCTTAGAAAGAGTAAACAATTTTGACAAGCTTTATTTAGAGTTTGGAGGAAAATTGATGGGAGACCTTCATGCAAAAAGAGTGCTTCCAGGATTTGATGAAAATGCAAAAATAAAAGTGCTACAACATATGAAAGAAAAAGTTGAAGTTGTAATCTGTGTATATGCAGGAGATATAGAAAGAAATAAAATAAGAGGAGACTTTGGTATCACTTATGATATGGAAGTTTTAAGATTAATAGATGATTTAAGAGGTTACGAGTTAGATGTAAACAGTGTAGTAATTACTAGATTTGAAGGACAACCTGCTACAACTGTATTTATAAATAAATTGGAACGTAGAGGAATTAAAGTCTATAAGCATTATCCAACAAAGGGATATCCGTCAGATGTTGAGACTATAGTTAGTGATGAAGGGTATGGGGCAAATGAGTATATAGAAACTACAAAACCAATAGTAGTAGTAACAGCGCCAGGTCCTAATAGTGGAAAACTTGGTACTTGTTTAAGCCAGTTATATCATGAAAACAAAAGAGGAAATGTAGTTGGATATTCTAAGTTTGAGACATTCCCAGTTTGGAATGTACCTGTGAAGCATCCTTTAAATATAGCTTATGAAGCAGCTACGGTTGATTTAAAAGATGTAAATATGATAGACTCATTCCATCTTGAAACTTATGGTGAAATGTCAGTAAACTACAATAGAGACTTAGAATTATTCCCAGTGCTTAAGAAAATAATAGAAAAGATAACTGGAAAAGAATCAATTTTCCAATCTCCGACTGATATGGGTGTCAATAGAGTTGGATTTGGAATAATAGATGATGAAGTAATAAGAAGAGCATCTATAGAAGAAATAATAAGAAGATACTTTAAAACTGCTTGTGAATATAAAAAAGGACAAGTTGATAAGGGTGCCTATGATAGAATGAAAATGATTATGGAAGAACTTAACTTAAAGCCAGAAGATAGAAAAGTTGTCTTACCTGCTAGAAATTACAGTAATAAATTAAAAGAAAATGCTGATAAAAATGATACTTGCCCTGTAGTAGCATTAGAGTTAGAGGATGGAACAATATTAACTGGTAAGGGTTCTGACTTAATGAATGGAACAGCAGCTGCAATATTAAATGCAATTAAACACTTAGCTAATATATCTGATGATATGCACTTAATATCACCTGTAATATTAGAACCTATTATAAATTTAAAAACAAAAACTTTAGCTAGTAGAAATGTGTCACTTAGTTGCCAAGAGGTTTTAACTGCACTTAGCATTTGTGCTGTAACTAATCCAACTGCACAATTTGCTATGGAAAAATTGGCACTATTAAAAGGGTGTCAAGCTCATTCTACTACTATACTAAATAGAGATGATGAACAAACATTTAGAAAACTTGGTATAGATGTAACTTGTGACCCAGAGTATCCTTCACAAAATCTTTACTATAGCTAAAATTATATAAAAAAATATGGGCTGTTTTAAAGTAATAGTTTGAGCAGTCCATTACAATTATAATAAAATCAGTAGGCTGTCTTATATAAGGCAGTCTTTTGTTTTTAAAACATCCCATTTAAATTAATATATATACTGTTATCCATAAGGAATTTTAAATTTAGTTCCTTGGAATACCTATTGTAAAGCTTTTATATAGTTTTTGCAAGTGTTTTTAAGGATTTTTTATAAATTATATTAAATTGGTTGATTATAGGATGCTTTATATATGGAAAATGTCAATCTATAAAGAGAATTATAAAAAAAAGAGCATAAAGAAACATAAGTTTGGTATAATTAAAAAGTAATCTAAATAAAATTAATATGTTTATATTTTAAAAGGTGATAAGGATGGAACTTCATAGAAAAATAATTCATATAGATATGGATGCTTTTTATGCATCTATAGAACAAAGAGATAATAAAAAATTAAAAGGAAGACCTGTTATTGTTGGTGGAAATCCACAAAGTAGAGGTGTAGTTGCAACCTGTTCTTATGAAGCTAGAAAATTTGGCGTACATTCAGCTATGCCATCAGCTGTAGCTTATAATAGATGTCCTTATGCAGTTTTTATAAGGCCTAGATTTGAAGTGTATAAAAATGTATCAAATCAAATAAGAGACATATTTTATAGATATACTGATTTGGTAGAGCCGTTGTCTTTAGATGAAGCTTACTTAGATGTAACAAAAAATAAAAAAAATATTGATTCATCAATTGAGTTAGCAAAGCAAATAAAAAGAGATATACTTAGAGAAGTTGGTCTTACTTCTTCAGCTGGTGTTTCGTACAATAAGTTTCTTGCTAAAATTGCATCAGATTTAAAAAAGCCCAATGGGTTGACTGTAATAAATGAAAAAAATGCTCAAGAATTTTTAGATAAATTACCTGTAAATAAATTTTTTGGTGTTGGAAAAGTCACTTCAAATACTCTTAAAAATTTAGGTATAAAAACAGGATACGATTTAAGGTGTTTAAATTTATTTGAACTTGAAAATATATTCAAGAAAAAAGGTTATGAATTGTATAAATTTGCAAGAGGAATAGATGATAGACCTGTAGAGCCAAATAGAGTTAGAAAATCTGTTGGAGCTGAGACTACATTAAGTCATAATTTGGATATTGATGAAGAAGAAACACGCAATATCCTTGATGAACTTTGTGAAGAGGTATGTCATAGATTAAAAAACTCTGAAAAATTTGGAAAGACACTTACATTAAAAATTAAATATGAGGATTTCACACAGATAACTAGAAGCCTTAGCGTAGAACATTATATTGATGAATATAATGATATAAGAAGTTGTGTAGATAATTTATTAAGAAATGTTGAGATGAATAGAAAACAAATTCGGTTATTGGGAGTTACAATTTCAAACTTAAGTGATAAAAAAGAAACTTATAAAGATATTACATTATTTGAGTATATGGATAGTATTCAACCATAATTTTTTATTTAAATAAATTAATAGGCTATCTCAAAATAGAGATAAGCCTCTTTTTTATTGTTAAATGATGAAAATACATTTGATTTCATACAAAAAAGAGTACATCATGAACTGAAACATTCATTTTAAGACCCTCTTATGTTATTTTATGAATATTTTTATTCTTTTTTTGTTTTTTAGATTATATAATACATAAATACGTTGCATCTGTAGCAATATTCAGACATATATTGACCTAAAAGTTGTACTTAGTTTACATAAAGCGAATAATATGATATAATTAAAAAAACAACTTATAGCATTGGTGAAGGTTGCTTGTCGATAGAGGGGATGATAAATTATGATAGAAATAAGAAATGTGACCAAGAAGATAGGAAATAATGTTATATTAGATGATATTTCTCTAACTGTAGAAACAGGTACACTGGTAGTTTTGATTGGTTCAAGTGGTTGTGGGAAGACTACAACTTTGAAGCTTATAAACAAATTAATAAAACCTACATCTGGTGAAATATATATTAATGGCAAACCAATTTCTCAGGAAAATGAAATAGAGCTTAGAAGAAAAATAGGATATGTTATACAGAACACAGGCCTATTTCCTCACCTTACAATAAAAGAAAATATAGAGTTAATTCCACGCCTAAAAAAGGAAAAGTCCGTTGAAGAAATTGAGAAAAGAACATTGCAACTACTTGAGATGGTAGGTCTTAATAGTGATGATTTTTTAAATAAGTATCCTTCAGAACTTAGTGGTGGTCAACAACAAAGAATTGGTGTTGCAAGGGCCATTGCGACTGATGCTGAAATAATATTAATGGATGAGCCTTTTAGTGCGTTAGATCCAATAACAAGGACATCTTTACAAGAGCAATTATTTTCTCTTCAAGATGAATTGAAAAAAACTATAATATTTGTAACTCATGATATGGATGAGGCTTTAAAGATAGCTGATAAAATTTGTATTATGAAGGATGGAAGAGTAGCACAATATGATACTCCAGAAAATATACTTAGAAAACCTGCAAATGATTTTGTAAAAGATTTTATTGGAGAAGATAGAGTTTGGGATAATCCAGAATATATAAAAGCAAGAGATATTATGATAAAAAATCCTATTGCCGTTACTTCAACGAGAACTGTAACTCAAGGGATAGAAATTATGAGAACAAGTAAGGTTGACAGTTTACTAATTATAGACAGAGCTAAAACATTAAAAGGCATTGTTACTGTAAAGGATATGAAAGACATTAATGATAAATCAATATTACTTTCTGATATTATGTCAAGAGAGCCTTTACATGTAAATGAAGGCGATAATTTAGTTGAGATACTGAATGTAATGAATCGTAATTCGGTTGGATATATTCCGGTTATTTCTGATGAGAATAAACTTGTAGGGCTAATTACTAGAAGTAGTTTACTTTCTGTTTTAAGTGAACAATTCCTAGAAATGGAGGTGAGTGTCCTTGGATAATTTTTTAAACTTTATACTATTACAAAAAGATAAGATTATAGAGCTTTTAATACAACATATGAGTTTAACAGTTACATCTATTCTGATAGCTATAATAGTTGGGGTTCCTCTTGGAATCATTATTTCAAGAGTCTCATCTCTTAGAAAAATAATACTTGGATTTGTAAACTTAGTCCAAGCAGTTCCATCTATGGCACTTTTGGGTCTTCTTGTACCCATACTTGGGATAGGAAGTAGACCAGCCATATTTATGGTAGTAGTTTACTCATTACTGCCAATTGTAAAAAATACGTATATAGGTATAACCAGTATTGACCCAGTGGTATTAGAATCGGCTAAAGGGATTGGTCTTACAAGAAATCAGACCTTATTTAAAATACAATTTCCTTTAGCGCTTCCTATAATAATGGGTGGGGTTAGAATCTCTGCAGTTACAGCTGTTGGTTTGATGACTCTTGCGGCGTTTATAGGTGCAGGTGGTTTAGGATATTTAGTATTTTCAGGTGTTCAAACTGTAAACAATAATATGATTTTGGCAGGTGCAATTCCATCATGTATAATTGCACTACTAGTTGATTATTTATTTAGTAAAATTGAAGTTGCAGTTACTCCAAAAGGATTAAATCCAAAAGTACCAAAGAAAAATTATATAGCACTTAAAGTAATATCTGTTGTAGTTGTAGTTTCAATGTTGTTTGTTGTTTTTAGTTCAAGTTTTTCAGGAAAGAAAGATACAATAACTATTGGTTCTAAAGATTATACAGAACAACTTATACTTGGTAATGTTTTTGCTGAATTAATAGAAAAAAATACAAATCTTAAAGTTAAGAAGAATTTAAATCTAGGTGGTTCGTCTGTTGCATTTAATGCAATTAAGTCTGGAGAGCTAGATATGTATGTAGACTATACAGGTACACTTTTGGTAAATGTAATGAAACATGCTCCAATTAAAGATGCTGATGAAGCATATAAGGTTGTAAAAGATACTATGGAAAAAGAAAATCAGTTAACTTTACTTGACCCTCTTGGGTTCAATAATACTTACACATTAGCCATGATGCCTGAGACTGCTGATAAGTATGGAATAAGCACTATATCTGATTTAACTAAATATAGTAAAGACCTTACTTTCTCACCAACTCTAGAGTTTGAAAATAGAGAAGATGGTCTTATAGGAATTGCTAGAGATTATGGCTTAAAATTCAAAGATGTAAAAGCAATGAATGGAAGTTTAAGATATACAGCTTTAGATAATAATGAATCTCAAGTTATAGATGCATTCTTAACTGATGGTCTTATTAAAAAGTTCAATCTTAAGATATTAGAAGATGATAAAAACTTCTTTGTACCATATTATGCAGCTCCATTAGTAAGAGAAGATACTTTAAAGAAATATCCTGATTTAGAAAAAGTAATGAATATGCTTTCAGGTAAAATAAATGAAGAAACTATGAGAGAACTTAACTATCAAGTTGATGAACTTGGTAAATCACCAGAAGATGTTGCTCATTCATTCTTAGTTAAAGAAGGATTAGTATAAAAAATTAATAGTTTATATCAAAACTTTAAGTTATAGATAATATTTTATATATTATCTATAACTTATTTTTATTTGTATCAAAATTATAAAAGTACTTTTTATTTATAATTAAGTTTCAAATTGAGTGAACAAGTACAACCAATTTTGAATATAAATATAGTAAATGTGCTTATATACAATTTTATTGTCTAGTTAATTAATATTGATACATAGTCTTTTTTCGATTAAATCGGAGGGAGGAGGTAGATTATTATGGATAATTATAAGAAAGTGAAGCAAGTATTATGGATAATTTTATTT
This sequence comes from Clostridioides sp. LIBA-7602, assembly GCF_056688945.1. Lineage (NCBI taxonomy): Bacteria > Bacillati > Bacillota > Clostridia > Peptostreptococcales > Peptostreptococcaceae > Clostridioides > Clostridioides sp. LIBA-7602. Next base: position 1,046,876 of record NZ_CP196991.1, read on the forward strand.
GCTAATTTTGCAGTAGCGTTATTAAAAATCATTATTGGTAATCAAATCAAAAGTTATAGTATGACAGCTGATGGATTCCATTCTCTGTCAGATGGAGCATCAAATATAGTAGGTATCATAGGCATTTTCTTTGCATCTAAGCCAAAAGATAAAAATCATCCTTATGGACATAAAAAATTCGAAATTATAACTAGCTTATTTATTAGTGGTATGTTATTTGTTATAGCGATTAAGATAATTCTTAGTGCAGTATCAAGAATATCCAATCCAATTACACCTTCTATAACTATAGAAAGTCTAATTGCTCTAATCATTACACTTTTTATAAATATTTTTGTCTGTATATATGAATATAGGATTGGAACTAAATTAAATAGTTATGTTTTGATTTCAGATTCATTGCATACAAGAAGTGATATTTTTGTATCTTTAGGAGTATTGATTACTTTAGTTGGTGTAAAATTAGGTTTTCCAGTAATAATAGAATCTATAGTTCCTATTATTATTTCTGCATTTATAATTTACTCAGCTTATGGGATATTTAGACCATCTATTGGAATCTTAGTAGATAGAGTAGCTGTAGATGAGGATTATATAAGAGAAATTGTGTTTGAATTTAATGAAGTAAGAGATGTTCACAATATCAGAAGTAGGGGAAGTAAAAGTTCTATATATATTGATATGCATGTAATGGTTGACCCATTTATAAGTATAGAGCAATCTCATGCTTTAACACATAAAATCGAGAAACAAATACAAGAAGAGATTAATGAAAATGCTCAAGTAATAGTTCATATTGAACCTTTTTATAGCTTTTAATTTGATTAGAAAAGGTCAATTGTAAAAAATTATAATTTATAAAAAAAATATTATACCATAAATAATTTATAAAAAATATTTATGGTATAATATTTTTTATAAAGAAATTAAGTCTTAATATATCTAAGGAGGAATTTATAATGAGATACGTTGAATATGGCAAGACGGGGAAAATGGTTTCAGTAGTTGGTTATGGAGGATTAAGGTTTGATTTAGAGAAAAGCAACCAAGAAAATGCTGATTTAGTTAAATACGCATATGAAAAAGGTATTAATTATTTCGATACAGCACCAGGATATTGTGATGACAGAAGTGAAGATATATTTGGACTAGCTTTTAGACAAATGATAGATGAAGGTAAGACCGATTTTTATGTATCAACTAAAGAAAAACCGAAAGTATGCGATACATCAGAAAAAGCCATAACAGCAGTAAAAAAGTCAATAGAACGATTAGGCGTATCTAAAATAAATTTTTATCATGTTTGGAATATTAGAAAGATGGAGCATTATGAACTAGCTATGAAACCTGGGGGTCAATATGAAGGATTATTAAAATGTAAAGAAGAAGGATTGATAGACCATATAGTATTCTCATCACATCAACCAGGTGATGAAGTTATAGATATCCTCGATGAAAATAAGTTTGAAGGTGTAACTATGGGAATCAATATATTAAACTTTCCATATAGACTAAAAGGTGCTAAGTATGCTGTTGATAATGGATATGGTGTTGTAGCTATGAATCCATTAAGTGGTGGAACTATTCCAAAATACAATAAAGAGCTTTCTTTTCTAGCAAAAGATAGGGAAAGTACTATAGAAGCAGCTTTAAGATTTAATATAGGAATTCCACAAATAAACGTATCTTTGATAGGGTTTAATAAAAAGCAAGATATAGATGATGCATGTAAAATTGCGGATGAAAATAGAATTTATTCAGATGAAGATATACATGACATTGAAACAAGATTAAATCAAAATATGAATGAAATATGTACAGGATGTGGGTATTGTAAGGTATGTCCAAAAGGTATTAATACTCCAGCTTATATGCTTTTTTATAATGAAAAGCAGATGTTTAAAAAGAGTGATGAAGAGATGACAAAATTAGTTTATGGATTAGGGCATTGGAATTATACAATGAATAGTGATGCAAAAGCTGAAGAGTGTATATCTTGTGGAAAATGTGAAGTTGAATGTACTCAGCATTTACCTATAATTGATAGATTAAAAGAGATTAAAAAGTGGGAAGAAAATGGAGTTAATGATGTTACAGTATAATTAATTTATATCATACTTGAAATTTATTGTTTAGTAATATTTTAAAATATAATTTTAATATTTAAGGAGACAAGATATAATTTTGTCTCCTTAAATTATGTTTTTGTATTTTATAAAAATAAATACTATATATATAGTATCTATTTAAACATAGCATTAATAAAGTGAATATTGTGGTTGTAAATAAAGAGTTATTCAATTACAATAAAACAAGTAAGGATATTATAAAGGGGAATTATTAAAATTAAAGGAATAAATTGTAGGTAGCAGCAAATCCTATATGATGAATGGATGGTGATATATATTGATGAGTAAAATATTAAAATACAAAAATGAGATGTTGTTGTTTATATTAGTTGTAATAACTTATCTAATAATAACTAAGATATTTTTTTCCAAGACTACTATATTTTATGACTTGAACAATACTTATGATGTATTGTTAGATACAGATACAGGTGTTTTATTCAATTTAAATGTATTTGCTATAAATCAAGATAATAGTAAACACATATTATTTTCAGCAATTATATCAATTTTTGCATATCCAATATACTTATTTTGTACTTCAATAGCAAATCCAGGGACAGCCGATTTTAATAGTGCTTATGGATTTGGATTAATTTGTCTACAAATAATAACTAGTGCTATGTCTATAACTTTAGTTTTTAATCATATTAAAAAGATAAAAATGCAGAGGTTAACTTTAATTTTACTTACTATGATAATGATATTTTCTTTCCCACAACTATTTATGACTTTAAATGTAGAGAGGTTTATATATAGTCAATTTTCATTAATATTTTTCATAGTTATTGCAAATAAGATGAAAGGAAAGTATTCTTATTTGGTGGAATTCGCTGCTATTCCTCTATTTGGAATAACTATTAGTAATATATATTTGTATTTTTTTAATATGATATTTGAATTTAAATTAAAAATAGGAAAAATGTTAAAACATTTAGCTACATTTATCTTAATGGCATACATTTGTGTAATTTCAACGAAATCTTATGAGAGTTTCATGAATCTTGGAAATGTAATACAGTATGATACTAAATTTATAAGTGGAGAACCAATTCTAGAAAAAATTGCAATGATTATAGAGAGACTACTATACTCAGTTTTTTATTTTCCTGGAGCAGCGTTAAAAAAAGGTCTATTTTTGCAAAATGGTGAAGTTTCAACAATACCAGTTATTCTTACATTATTAGCATTTTGTTTTTGTGTTTTATCAGTTATTGAAAACTCAGACAAAAGAGTACCTAAACTATGTATGGGAATAGTTATATTTAACTTAACTTTACATGGAATAATAGGATACAATCTAGTTAATTCAAGTATTATGGCTATAAATTTTAGTTTTGCAGTTATAGTTTTATTGGCTTACTTTACTAAAGCACTTAGAAAAAATGAAAAAAATATGTATAATATATTTCTATCATTGTTATTGGTTACTATAATAATCAGTAATGTAAATGGATTTATAGAAATTTTAAATATAGGAATAAAGTCATATCCTGTTTAAAAAATAATGTTGAAAGGGTAGTAAGTTTATGAAACAGACAAATACAAATATAAAGCTTCTTACTAAAATTTCAGATTATATAAAACTAATGAGAATAAAGCAATATATAAAGAATTTTTTTGTATTTTCTGCTATAATTTTTTCGAATAATATGCTAAATACAAATTTATTGTTAAAAACATTTATTGCATTTGTATGTTTTTGCCTTATGTCATCATCAGTATATGCATTAAATGATGCCATAGATATGGACAAGGATAAAAAACATCCCAAAAAACGCAATAGACCAGTTGCAAGTGGAAGAATAAGTAAAAGAAATGCTAATATACTATTTGTAATATTGGCTTTGTGTTCAATTTGTTTATCAACAGTTGTTAATTTTAATTTATCTATAATCCTTGTTCTTTATTTGATAAACAATATATTATATTCTCTTAAGTTAAAGAATATAATACTATTAGATGTGTTTTCCATATCTCTTGGATTTATACTTAGGGTCTATGCAGGGTGTGTAGCCATAAATGTCAACTTATCAAATTGGATAATATTATGTACCTTTTTCTTATCTTTATACTTAGCTTTTGGAAAGCGTGAAAAAGAAATAGTGACTTTAAGAGATGATGCAATTGAACATAGAAAGATATTAGAAGATTATGATATAGAAAATCTAAATCAAATGATGGTAGTAATGTTAAGTTCTACAATTGTATGTTATGCATTGTACTCTACAAGTAATCCAGAAAAGCCACATATGATATTTACAACCATATTTGTAGTTTATGGTGTACTTAGATATAATTATATAATTAATACTACAAATGAAGGGAATCCCACCGATATTGTATTAAAAGACAGTGCTTTAAAAATAAACGTAATATTATGGATAATTGCATGTTTTATAATATTAATTTTTTAGTGATAGGATGGGGAAATACTTATGAAAAAAAGTGTACTATTACTCGATATAGATTATACTGTTATAAATACTGATAGCATGTTAGATTTTTTTATTTATTCTTTAAAAAATAAAACATTTAAAACTATTATAAAGTTGCCATACATTATTTTTACTCTAGCTATGTATTTAATTAGAATAGTACCTTTGAAAAGAGCAAAAGAGGCAATCTTTCATCCAATAGTAGATTTTAGTGAAGAAGATTTAAAAATTTTTTTTGATGACTGTATAATGAAAAAAATTAACGAGTCTATGAAAAAAGTTATTTACAAAAACAAAGAAGAGCATAATGTTATAATTATGATAACAGCATCTCCATATGCATATATGAAATACTTTAAACATTATGGTTTTGCAGACGAGGTCATAGGCACTGAGTTATTTTACAAAAATTCAAGATATAAAAATCAATTCATTGGAGAAAACTGTAAGGGAATTGAAAAGATACAAAGAATAAAGACTGTGTTAGATAAGCTTGGGATAGAGATTGATTATGAAAATTCATATGCATATTCGGACTCTAAGAGTGATTTACCGATGCTTTCATTAGCTAAAAACGCATTTTTGGTTAGTAAAAAGAATGGTGAAGTTATAGAACAAATAAATTCATAACTTAATATCACTTAGAATAGGAGGGAATAGTTTGGGATATTTACACATATTAATTTTGTCTATGGTTCCTGTAACAGAATTAAGAGGAGCAATTCCTATAGGTATTGCAATGGGCTTAAATCCTATGTGGGTTTATGTATTTAGTGTAATTGGTTCTACCTTGGTATCAATTCCCTTGATATTAACATTTAGGCACATATTGCAATTTTTAAGAGGGAAAAAGCTATTTAAAGGGATTGCAGATACAATTGATAGGAAAATAAATTCAAGGATGAAAAAATTAAAAAGTGTTTCAATAATAGGTATAATACTATTTGTAGGGATACCACTTCCAACTACAGGAACATGGACGGCATCTGCTATAGCTTCTATATTAAAAATGAGAATAAAAGATGCTTTTATAGGAGTATTTCTTGGCAATTTGCTATCAGGAGTTATAGTTTCAGCTCTTTCTCTACATATAATATAAAACTATCCAAACAATATATTTGGATAGTTTTTTTGTGAGTAGATACAAAACTATTTTTAAAAATAGCCACAAAAACTGATGGAGTATTTAAATTCATTTAGCTCTAAAATGTTTACTATGGATAAAGAAATATAGTATAGTATTACTTGTGAGGAAAGTACTACAAATTTTCTTACAAGTAAAATAAAATTTTTATATGGAATAAGATTTCAATTACAATAAATTTTAATTAACAGAATAAGGAGGTTTTAAAGTGGAAAATTCAAACACTAATTTAGGCAATGAAAGTGTAGGAAAATTGTTATTTAAACTTGCTACACCCGCTATTATCGCACAAATTGTAAATGTTTTATACAACATAGTGGACAGGATTTTTATTGGTAGAATGGAAAGTGGAGAAGTTGCTATGGCAGGTGTTGGAGTAGCATTTCCAATAATAATTATAATAACTTCATGTAGTTATTTAATTGGTATGGGAGGAGGCCCATTAGCAGCCATAAAAATGGGTGAACAAGATAATGATGGTGCAGAGAAAATAATGAGTAATAGTTTTTCTGTACTAGTGATTTTAGCAATACTTTTAACTATAGGTTTTCAGATTGGAAAAGAGCCTCTGCTTTGGATGTTTGGGGCAAGTGAATCTACTATTGGATATTCAATGGATTATTTAAAAATTTATTTAATAGGTACAGTATTTGTTCAAATCTCATTGGGAATGAACACTTTTATAAATACCCAAGGATTTGCTACAACTGGTATGATTACAGTTGCTATAGGTGCTTTGATAAACATAATACTTGACCCAATTTTTATATTTGGTCTTAATATGGGTGTAAAGGGAGCTGCATTAGCTACTATAATTGCACAAGGTGTTTCTGCTATTTGGGTATTGGTGTTTTTATTTGGAAAGAAAAGTATACTTAAGATAAAAAAGAAGTATATGATACCTAAAGCAAGTATTATATTACCAGTCTTGGGGTTAGGAATATCTCCATTTATAATGCAATCTACAGAAAGTCTAGTACTTATAGCATTAAATAGTAAATTGCAGATGTATGGAGGAGATTTAGCGGTAGGCTCAATGGCTATAATGAGTAGTATAATGCAAATTCTTATGCTTCCTAATATGGGATTTACACAAGGAGCACAACCGATAATAAGTTACAATTATGGTTCAGGACAACTTGATAGAGTCAAAAAGACATTTAAATTATGTCTATTGTCATGTTTTACATATTCTACTATTTTGTGGATTCTACTTATGATGTTCCCTGCATTTTTTGTTGGTATATTTAATAATAATCCGCAGTTACTTAGCATGACTAGTTGGAGTATAAAAATATATTTTGCAGGTTCTTTTATGTTTGGAATTCAACTAGCTTGTCAACAAACATTTTTAGCACTTGGAAAAGCAAAGATATCTTTGATTTTAGCTCTTCTTAGAAAAGTTGTACTTTTAATACCTTTAATATTTATACTTCCAGCATTTTTTAATGAAAAACTTTTTGCAGTGCTTTTAGCAGAGCCAGTTGCAGATATAACAGCAGCTACTGTAACAGCAATCTGTTTCTTTGTATTTTATAAAAGTTCTCTATCAAAATCTAAAACAACAGAAGAATAGGATATATATAATAAAATTTCCATGAAAATATTTTAGTAGATAAAAATTAGAATTTGTATTTTAATTTAATAAGATATTTTCTATAATGTATAAAGATATAAAGTCGAATTAATTTTAAAAATTACAGTAAGAAAAATGTAAGTATTTGCAATATTAATGGTATAATATTTACAGATATGATAATTAATAAGAGGAAAGGATGTTTATATAATGGAAAATGATTTAACAATGCAAGAATTACTTGACCAGCAAGAACAAGTATTCAGCAAAGTGAAAGTTGGAGAATTAATAACTGGAAAAATAACTGCAGTTAGAAATGATGAAGTACAATTAGGATTAGACTATGGGTTTGATGGAATAATACCTATAAGTGAATTAAACATAGAAAAAAATCAATATATAGAAGATTTATACCATATAGGTGATGAAATAACTGCTGTAATAACAAAAGTATCTCAAAAAGATGGGACAATAACTTTATCTAAATTACAACTTGATAAAAGAAATGATTTTGCTGAATTACAAAAAGCTTATGATGAACATAGAATAATAACTGTAAATGTTGAAAAAAATATAGAAAAAGGTGTGTTTGCTAATTACAATACATATACATTTTTTATACCAATTTCTCAACTTGATACAAAATTCATTACAGACACATCTAAATTTGTTGGACTTAACTTAGAAGTTTATATAAAAGACTTTGATATTAGGAAAAACAGACTTGTAGCATCTCATAGAGACGTATTACAAGAACGTATAAATAAAGAGAAAGAAGAAAGAAGAGCCCAAATTAAAGCAGAAAAAGAAGCTGAAAGAGCTAGAATCAAACAAGAAAGAGAAGAAGAAAAGGCTCGTATTAAAGTTGCAAAAGAAGAATTATTTAATTCACTTGAAGTTGGACAAAAAAGAGATGGTAAAGTAACAAAAATAATGCCTTATGGTGCATTTGTGGATATTGGTGGAATTGAAGGATTAGCACATATAAACAATTTAGCTTGGACAAGAGTTGAAAGTGTTGAAGAAGTTGTTTCAGAAGGTCAAGAAGTAGAAGTTTATGTGCTAGATGTAAATAAAGATACTAAAAAAATTGCATTAGCATTAAAAGACATAAATAATGACCCATGGGATTTAATAGCAAAAGAAGTAAAAATTGATGATGTTGTTAATGCTAAAGTTCTTAGAATAATAGAAAAGGGAGCTTTTGTTCAGATTAAAGAAGGTGTAGATGCTTATTTACCAATATCTGAATTGAGTGATACTAGAGTGGCTAAAGTTACTAATGTTGTTAATATTGGAGATGAAGTTAAAGTTAAAATTCTTGACTTTAAACCAAAGACTAAAAGAATGTTAGTTTCAATAAAAGAGGCAACTAGAGAGCCAGAAGAAGATATAACAGAATACTTAGAAGTAGAAGAATCTTTAGGAAGTATTGGAGAATTATTTAAAGATAAATTTAAAGATTTAGAAGTGTAAAATAATTGAAAATGGGGCTGTTTTAAAACATTACTCTGTCTATTATGACAGCTTTAGTTTTGAAATAGCCCTTTAGCTATCTACAAAAACTTATATAAGATGTTAGGAGGAAGTTTAATGAAAAAGTCTATTATAGATGTACATTGTCACACCTTAATAAGTGGACATGCACACAGTACTTTTAAAGAAAATGTTGAAGAAGCAATTCAGAAAAATATAAAATATCTGGGAATATCAGACCATGGACCTAATATGCCAGGAGGTCCACATCCATTTTATTTTTATAATTTACATCTACTTCCACGAAAAGTACAAAATGTAAGAGTTCTTAGAGGAATAGAAGGGAACATAATGGATTATGATGGAAATTTAGATGTTCAGGAAGATATGTTACAACACTTGGACTATGTAATTGCAAGTCTGCATAGACCTTGTATAATTTCAGGAACAAAAGAAGAAAATACAAATGCTATTTTGAATGTAATGGATAAACCTAAAGTAAAAATAATTGGTCATCCAGATGATAGTAGATATCCTTTAGATTATGAATCTATAGTAAAGAAAGCTAAAGAAAAAAACATTCTTTTAGAAATAAATAATTCATCATTAAGTTCAAATTCTCATAGAACTGGAACTTGGGAAAATGCAAGTCACATGTTAATGCTATGTAAAACATATGGTGTAAGAGTAATTCTTGGTACGGATTCTCATATATGTTATTCTATAGGAGAATTTGAAAATGCAGAGAAAGTTTTAAAATCAGTAGATTTTCCAGATGAATTAGTCATAAATTATCATGAAGATGAAATTATAGAGTTTTTTGATATTAATTTTTAGAATCGTAGGAGTGAAAAATTTTGAGTAAAAACAAGTTTATCTATATGAATTATTATGACAATGGTTATTTTAAAAAAGGAATGGCTATATATATGGTCTTGGCACTTGTAATTTTAGCTACGATTTTTATATATTCAACGACAATCTTATACCTTTTATGTATAATAACAGCAGTTTTTCTTTTTAAACAAGGTCGTGATTTTTCAAATAAATATGAGGGAGAGGTATATCTTACTCTCGATAATCATTCAATATCAATAAATAATCAATATATATTCAGTATAAAATCTAAAAAAAATCAAAAGTTTAACTATAAAATAATAGAAAAAATAGAAGTGGCAAAAAAAATATTAAATATATATACTGATGATTCTAGTTACAAAATTAGATTGAGTGCATTGAGTGTAGAAGATGAAAAAAAATTATTGAATATCATAGAGGAAAAGATGAAAAAGTTTAAGGTATAATACTATACTATTTTCAATAGTTAGCATGGTTTATAAAATTACTTATCAAAAATAAAAAATAAAAAAACATAGATAATTATTTTTTTGTGTTGACAATACTTTTTAATGTGTATATAATAACTATTAAATCAAAATATTTAGAAAATTTAAATGATTAAAAAAGCGATGAATAGAAGTAGTAAGAACAATGAAACTTTCAGAGAGCTAAAGTGTGGTGTGATTTAGCAGTTGATAGTTCTGAACTTGTCTAGGAGCTGTTTCCAGGATTTAAGTCTTAGGATAATCGGAGTAATTCCACGTTATAGGGAATATAGTCATTACAAGTATTGATTTTGGCTATTACTAAGAGAGCTTTTTATAAAGCTAAATAGAGTGGTACCGCGAGCAAAACCTCGTCTCTAATTTTATTAGAGATGAGGTTATTTTTATTCTAATGATAAAATTAACATTTATTCTTATGAATTAAATAGGGTAAGATTGCGTCGATATAAAGTATACTGGATACAAAAAACAAAAAAGGGGGAAATAGCATGAAATATGGTAAGTATAAAAAATATGGTAAAATGCAAATAGAAAATCGTAAATGGCCAGATAATGAGATATTTAAAGCTCCAATTTGGTGTAGTGTTGATTTAAGGGATGGAAATCAATCACTACCAACACCTATGAGTGTAAATGAAAAAGTCAGAATGTTCAAAATGCTTTTGGATACGGGATTTAAGGAAATAGAAGTGGGATTTCCATCAGCATCAAATACAGAATATACATTTTTAAGAAAACTAATAGATGAGGATATGATTCCAGATGATGTGACGATACAAGTTCTTACACAATCTAGAGCCCATCTTATAGAAAAAACATTTGAATCAATAAGAGGATGTAAGAAAGCAATTATACATTTATATAATTCTACATCGGTTCTTCAAAGAGATGTGGTCTTTAATATGAGTAAACAAGAAATAATAGATATAGCAGTTGAAGGGGCAAAATTGTTTAATGAAGAAGTAAAAAAATACCCAGAGACAGAATTCACTTTTGAATATTCACCAGAAAGTTTTACAGGAACAGAAATGTATTATGCACTTGAAATATGTGAGGCAGTGATAGATGTTTGGAAGCCAACTCCACAAAAGAAGGTGATAATAAACCTTCCATCAACAGTGGAAATGGCAACACCAAATGTGTATGCAGACCAAATAGAGTGGTTTTGTGAAAATGTAAGTTGTAGAGATTCTATTATACTAAGTTTGCACACTCACAATGATAGAGGAACTTGTACAGCAGCAAGTGAACTTGGGTTATTGGCTGGAGCAGATAGACTTGAAGGTACTTTGTTTGGAAATGGTGAAAGAACGGGAAATATGGATATAGTAAATGTTGGACTTAATCTTTATACACAAGGGATAGACCCAGATTTAGATTTCAGTAATATTGATAAGATAAGAGAAATATATGAGGGATGTACAAAACTTATAGTGCATGATAGACATCCATATGCAGGTAATCTTGTACATTGTGCTTTTTCAGGTTCACATCAAGATGCTATTAGAAAAGGCATGATAGCAATGAAAAACAGAGCTGATGATTACTGGGAAGTTCCATACTTGCCAATAGACCCTCATGATATAGGAAGAGAATACAAAGAGATTATTAGAATAAATAGCCAATCTGGTAAAGGAGGAGCTGTTTATATAATGGAAACAGATTATGGATTTATGATACCTAAGAATATGCATTCTGATTTTGGAAATGTAGTAAAAATGGAATCTGATAGAATAGGGGAAGAACTTAGTAGTGAAGCAATATTTAACTTATTTAAGAAAGAATATATTGATGTTGAAAGCCCTTATAAAGTTAAAAAATATAAAATAAAATCAATGGATGAACTAAACTATGAAAATGATGACTCTAATGATACCAACATGATTGAGATGACTGCAAGAATAACTTACATGGGAAATGAACAAAGGATTGTTGGTGTAGGAAATGGGCCTGTAGATTCATTTAACAATGCATTAAAAGAATGTGGTATGAAAGATTACAAATTCAGATACTATTGGGAACATGCACTAGAAGAAGGTTCACATTCAAGAGGTGTAGCTTATGTAGGGATAGAACACAACGATAAAGTCTATTTTGGTGTAAGTATATCGGAAAACATAAATACGGCAGCTATTAATGCACTTATGAACGCAATAAATAAAAGTTATATTGAGGAGGAAGTAAAAGATGGGGATGACTATGACACAGAAAATCTTAGCCAAACATGCTAATTTAAATGAGGTTAAGAAAGGGCAGTTAATTGAAGCAGATTTAGATATAGTTTTAGGAAATGATATAACATCGCCAGTAGCTATTAGAGAATTTGAAAAATTAGGCATTAAAGATGTTTATGATAAGACTAAAGTAGTGATGGTTTTAGACCACTTTGCACCTAACAAAGATATAAAGAGCGCAGAACAATGCAAGTTTACAAGAAGTTTTGCGAAATCAAAAGGGGTTATAAATTTCTTTGATGTGGGAGAGATGGGAATAGAACATGTTCTTCTTCCTGAAAAAGGGATAGTAACAGCTGGAGATGTAATTATAGGTGCAGATTCTCATACTTGCACATATGGAGCATTAGGAGCATTTTCTACTGGTGTAGGTTCGACTGATATGGGAGCAGGTATGGCTACAGGAAAATGTTGGTTTAAGGTACCTGGAGCAATAAAATTTATTTTAAAGAATAAACCAAATAAATGGATAAGTGGTAAAGATGTAATACTTCATATAATAGGTAAGATAGGCGTTGATGGTGCACTTTATAAGTCAATGGAGTTTTGTGGAGATGGAGTAAAGTATTTATCTATGGATGATAGATTTACTATTTGTAATATGGCAATAGAGGCAGGAGCTAAAAATGGAATTTTTTCAGTAGATGATAAAACTATGGAATATATAAATTCACATAAGTGTACAACAATAACAAAAGATGTAAATGTATACGAAGCAGATAAAGATGCAGTTTATGATGAAGTATATGAAATTGATTTAGCTGAACTAAGAGAGACAGTAGCTTTTCCTCATCTTCCTGAAAACACTAAAACAGTAGATGAGATTGATACGGATATAAAGATAGACCAAGTTGTAATAGGCTCTTGTACAAATGGAAGAATATCAGACCTTGAAGTAGCATCTGAAATCATGAAAGGTAAAAAAGTTGCAGATGGAGTTAGAGTTATGATATTCCCTGGAACTCAACAAGTATATCTTGAAGCTATAGAAATGGGTTATATCACTACTTTTATAGAGGCAGGAGCAGCAGTTTCTACTCCAACTTGTGGACCTTGTTTAGGAGGTCATATGGGAATACTTGCGTCAGGAGAAAAATCAATTTCAACAACAAATAGGAACTTTGTAGGAAGAATGGGTCATGTTGATTCAGAAGTATATCTTGCAAGTCCAGCCGTAGCAGCAGCATCAGCTATAACTGGTAAAATATCAAAACCATCAGATATAATTTAAAGGAGGTAAAGTTTATGATTGCTAATGGAAGTGTTTTTAAATTCGGTGATAATATAGATACAGATGTAATAATACCAGCTAGATATTTAAATATAGCTGACTATAAGGAATTAGCTATGCATTGTATGGAGGATATTGATGATAAATTTGTTTCTAAGGTAAAAAAAGGAGACATTATAGTTGCCACTAAAAACTTTGGTTGTGGTTCATCAAGGGAGCATGCTCCAATTGTAATAAAAGAAAGTGGAGTGTCATGTGTAATTGCTTCTACTTTTGCTAGAATATTTTTTAGAAACTCTATAAATATAGGGCTTCCTATACTTGAATGTGAAGAGGCTGCTAATAATATAGAAGAAGGAGATAATGTAGAAGTAGATTTTTCTACAGGTGTGATAAAAAATATAACAAAAGGAAAAGAGTATAAGGCGGAACCATTTCCTGAGTTTATGCAAAATATTATACTAAAAGAAGGCTTAATCAATTCGATAAAAGCAAACAGGGGGTAGTGGGGTATGAATTATAATATAGCAGTCATAAAAGGTGATGGTGTTGGACCAGAAATAATAGATGAAGGTATAAAGGTTCTAAATAAAATTTGTTGTAAATTTAACCATAGATTCGATTGTGAATATGTATTAGCTGGGGGATGCGCAATTGATGAAACTGGAGAAGCTTTACCAAATAAAAGTGTTGAAGTTTGTCGAAAAAGCGAAGCGGTATTACTTGGTGCTGTTGGCGGCCCAAAGTGGGATAAATGTAAGGGTGATATAAGACCAGAAGCAGGTCTTTTAAAGTTAAGAGAGTCATTGGGATTATTTGCAAACTTAAGACCAGCAACAATGTATGAAAGTATAAAAGAAGCTTCACCACTTAGAGCAGATATAGTTGAGAAAGGCATTGATTTTGTTGTTGTAAGAGAGTTAACAGGGGGCATTTATTTTGGAGAACGTGGAAGAAAAATTATTGATGGCATTGAAAATGCTTATGATGTAGAGACATATAACGAAAATGAAATAAGAAGAATTGGTAAGAGAGCTTTTGAAATAGCCAGAAATAGAAAAAGAAAACTTATAAGTGTAGATAAGGCAAATGTACTTGAGAGTTCAAGACTTTGGAGAAGTATAATGGAAGAACTAGCTAAAGAGTTTGAGGATGTCGAGTTATCCCATATGTATGTTGATAATGCTGCTATGCAAGTTGTAAGAGAACCTAGTCAGTTTGATGTAATAGTAACTAATAATATATTTGGAGATATAATATCTGATGAAGCATCTATGATTACAGGCTCTATAGGTATGTTACCATCAGCATCACTTAGAGAAGATAGTTTTGGTATGTATGAACCAATACATGGAAGTGCACCTGATATAGCGGGAAAAGATATTGTGAATCCAATTGCAACTATTCTATCTGTAAGCATGATGCTAAGACACAGTTTTAACTTAGAAGAAGAAGCTAAGTGTATTGAAGATGCTGTGCAAAATGTACTTAATAAAGGATATAGAACTAGTGATATCTATAATGGCATGGGAACTGTTGTAGGAACGAAAAAAATGGGCGAATTAATAGTAAATGAAATATAGAATTATAATTTAATTTGTATAATATAAGTTGAATGTATAATTTGGAAAATTAGTAAAAAATCTATTATAATATAGTTTATCTTTAGAACACAATATAGTTTTAAGTAATTTTAATTACATAAAACTATATTGTGTTTTTTTAGAAAGTAATATATAAAATTAAAGTTCTAATATTTAAAATAGTCTATTTTTATTATTAGAAGTTTGCAGGGATTTAATTAATATTATATAATGTATTTTAGAATTATTTAACATTAAGCCACTATTAATGTAGGTTAGGAGATGGAATTTTTGGCAAAGTATAAGGTTTTAAAAAAGCAAAATAGTAGCAAATCTTGTTTAGTTTGTGGGACACAAAATGAACTAGGACTTAAAGCAGATTTTTATGAACTTGAAAATGGAGAACTTGTATCAATTTGTAATACAAAAGATTGGCATCAGAGTTATCCAGGAAGAGTACATGGAGGTATGTCTGCTGCAATATTAGATGAGACTATTGGAAGAGCTGTAAGTATAAATGATGACCAAATTTGGGGTGTAACAGTGTCTTTAGAATTAAAATATAAAAAGCCAGTACCAACAGATGCTACTATAAAAGTTGTTGGAAGAATAACTAAAGAGAATAGAAAATTGTTTGAAGGTACAGGAGAAATAATTCTACCAAATGGAGATATAGCAGTAACAGCAACAGGAAAGTATATGAAAATGCCTATTGGTCAAATTTCAGAAGGTGACTTTTCTAATGAAGAATGGTTTTTTGAAGAATCAAAAGAAAATGTAGAATATATTGAAATTTAATTAAAAAAAGTTTATATCTAAAAAAGATAAAATTAAAAAATTATATAAAAAATATAAGATAAAAATAAATTAGCTATACTAAAAAGATTTCTCTTAATAGCGTTAAATTTACATATCAAAAAAATTAATTTATATAGCTAAAAAGTCTATTTTTTTTTGAGAGTATATTTCAGAATATTCAGACTTGTGATAATGCACGAAATGAATGATTTCATAAAATATATAATATAAATTATACATAAAAAATAAATTTTATGTTGACATAGTTAATTCAGCTTGATATTATAGTTATTAAAAATAAGGACAGTAAAAACGCTATCCATATTACAAACTAAAAAAGGGGGGAATTATAATGAGTAAGAAATTATTTATTCCTGGTCCTATTGATGTTAAAGAAGAAGTCTTGCAAAAGATGGCTACACCAATGATAGGACATAGAGGAAAAGATGCATCTGTACTCCAAAAGAGTATAAGTGAAAAAATGCAAAAACTATTCTATACAAACAACACGATACTTTTATCCACGTCATCCGGAACTGGTTTAATGGAAGGCTCCATTCGTTCCTGTACATCCAAAAAGGCAGCAGTATTTTCCTGTGGATCCTTTGGTGATAGATGGTACAAAATGGCAGTGGCTAATAATGTCCCAGCGGATATATTTAAAGTTGAATTAGGAGAGGCAACAACACCAGAAATGGTTGATAAGGTGCTTTCTACCGGAGAATACGATTTAATAACTGTAACTCACAATGAAACTTCAACTGGAATAAGAAATCCAATAGAAGAAATTGGAGAAGTTGTTAAAAAGTATAAAGATGTGGTCTACTGTGTAGACACTGTAAGTTCAGCCGGTGGAATAAAAGTCGAGGTTGATAAGATTGGAATAGATATTTGTATAACATCAGTACAAAAAGCACTGGGATTACCACCAGGAATGTCTATTTGCACATTTTCTCAAAAAGCAATCGATAGAGCTAAGCAAGTACCTTTTAGAGGAGTATATCTTGATTTGTTAGCAATGTATGAATACTTAATCAAGAAAAACTACCAATACCCTTCAACACCATCTCTTTCTCACATGTTCGCTTTAGATTTCCAATTAGATAATATATTAGATGAAGGCTTAGATAACAGGTTTAACAGACATGAAGACATGGCAAACTTAGTTAGAAACTGGGCTAAAAAACACTTCCAAATTTTTACCAATGAAAATCACTTATCCAATACACTTACTGTTATAGAAAATACTCAAGGTATTAGTGTATCAAATTTAAATTCAAAATTACAAGAACGAGGATTCCAGATAGCAAATGGCTATGGCGATTTAAAAGAAAAAACTTTTAGAATTTCACATATGGGTGACTATACTGTCGAAGATGTACAAGAATTATTAGATAATATTGATGATATATTAGGTTTTAATAAATAATATTATAAAATTATGTATATTTTAAGATAAATTTAGAATATATTTTATAAAAATTACATATTAAATTTTTAACAAAGAATAAGAAAATTTGATATGACTTTAATAAAAAATATTTTGAAAATTATATAAACAGAAAGTTAAACTAAATAAAGTGTTTTATGGATAAAAATACTTTAAAAAATAAAAATTGGGAAAATTAAGTGAATAAAAATTGGAGGAGTTTGTTATGTATAATATATTAATTACTGATGGAATAGAGAAAGAAGCAGCGAGAAAATTGAGAGAGTTAAATTTTAATGTTATAGAGCAGTTTTATGAAAAAGATGTTTTAGGAGATAAACTTAAAGATGTTGATGTACTTGTAGTACGTTCAGCTACTAAAGTTACTAAAGAGGTAATAGATAAAGCATTAGAGGGAAAAAAATTGAAGTTAATAGTAAGAGGTGGAGTAGGATTAGATAACATAGATGTTAAATATGCACAGGCTAATGGCATAAAAGTTATGAATACTCCAAATGCAAGTAGTATATCTGTTGCAGAACTTACAATAGGTCAATTGTTTGTACTTGCAAGATTCATAAATACTGCAAATGTAACTATGAGAGATGGAAAATGGGAGAAGAAAAAATATAAAGGTACAGAAATTAATGGAAAAACACTTGGACTTATTGGTTTTGGAAGAATTGCAAAAGAAGTTGCAAAGAGAGCCGAACTATTAGGTATGGATGTTATATATACTGACATAATGGGTGAAGCACAAGGCTTTAACAAATATAGATTCTGTGATATGGAAGAAGTTTTAGAAAAGGCAGATTTCTTATCTTTACACATACCATTTGATAAGAATAAGGGGGCAGTAATTACTGAAAAAGAAATAAACAAGATGAAAGATGGTGCTTATTTACTAAACTGTGCAAGAGGTGGTTTAGTAGATGAGAAAGATTTACTAAAAGCATTAGATGAAGGTAAATTATCAGCAGCAGCTATAGATGTTTATGAACAAGAACCTACATTAAATCTAGACTTAGTGAATCATCCAAGAGTTTCTCCTACACCTCATATTGGTGCATCTACAGTAGAAGCTCAAGAAAGAATAGGAGAAGAAATCGTAAATGTGATTCAAGATTTCTTTCTTGACTTCAACAATATAATAGAGGTAGCATTATAAAATATTTATATAATTAGGGGGAAATAAGTAATGGCAACGATTAAACCATTTAAGGCGGTTAGACCAAATAAATATATAGTAGATAAAGTAGCAGCACTTCCTTACGATGTTATGAATAGTAAAGAAGCTAGAAAAATTGCAGAAGGGAATCCATATTCATTTTTGCATATAGATAAATCAGAAATTGATTTAGATGAAAATATAGATTTATATGATGAAAAAGTTTATTTAAAAGCGCGAGAAAATTTAGATGAATTTCGACAACAAGAAATTCTAGTAAAAGATGATAAAGAGTGTATATATATATATAAACAAATCATGGATGGTAGAGCTCAAGTTGGTATAGTAGCATGTATATCAGTTGATGAAAGCTTAAATGGAACAATAAAAAAACATGAATACACTCGACCAGAAAAGGAAATTGATAGAACTAAGCATATAAAATACTGTGATGCTAATACGGGAACTATACTTGTAACTTATAAACATCAAAGATTAATAGATGATATAATCAACGATTTTATGGAGAATAATGACCCTTTATATGATTTTGTAACAGATGACAAGATAGAGCATACAGTATGGAAGATTGAGAATGATGATATAATATGCAATTTAGTAGATGAATTTGGAAAGTTAGATTATCTATATATTGCAGATGGCCATCATAGGACAGCTTCAGCAGAAAATGTAGCAAAAGAGATGAGAGCTAAGAACCCAAACTATACTGGAAAAGAAGAATTTAACTATTTTATAGCAATGATTGCACCAGATGAGAATTTAATGGTTTTAGATTATAATAGAGTTATCAAAGACTTAAATGGTTTAAGTGAGGAAGAATTTATAAATAAAATAAAAGAAAATTTTGAGCTAAAAGAAATAGAAGGAAAAGAAAAATATAAACCTGACAAAAAAGGAACTTTCGGAATGTATCTAGGTAATAAATGGTACAAAATGGAGGCTAATAAAAACTTATTAGAAATAGAAGACCCTGTTGATTCATTAGATATTTCTATATTACAAGACTATGTTATTGATGCTATTTTAGGTATTGAAAATCCTAGAGTAGATAAAAGAATTGACTTTATTGGTGGTATAAGAGGTCTTGAAGAATTAGAGAAAAGAGTTAATGAAGATATGAAGGTAGCGTTTGCAATGTATCCAACTAGTATTGAGGACTTGATAAGAGTAGCAGATGCAGGTAAGATAATGCCAGCTAAATCAACATGGTTTGAACCTAAAGTAAGATGTGGGCTATTTCTACATGAAATAAATGAATAATTAATAAAGGGCTAAGAAGTGAGAATTACACTTTTTAGCCCTTTTTTTATTGGAAATCATGCATCAAATATGAACATTAGGATATAATTTTTTCAATAATAGTTACCATTTTTTTAGAAATGGATAATTTTAACATATAGATGGTGATATTCTATGTTATAATTTAGAATGAAAAAATAAAAGGATATTATAATGTTCTACTAGAATTATTATCCGGAAACCTAAATTCTAAGTATGAATATAAAGTGTATGATTTTTGAATAAGGTTGAAATTTTATAAAATAGTGATAAATAAAAAAATGTATTTTAGGGGAGATAATACATATTATTTTTTTTGTATGAAATGAAGGGGATAGTAATTAATTAGAAAAGGAATGAATAATAATGAATATATTACATTATTAGCGTTGATATATTAAAAGTGAAGTTACAGTTTTAGTATTTATTAAGATTGAAGTATGAATGAAGGCTTTATAAATAAATATAAAGGTATATTGTTTAATTCTAATATAGGAATGCAGAAAATATTTATCGAAAAATCTTAAAAATAGGAGTGCATGCAAAGGTTTGCAATGTGAATAAAGAGCACTAAACTTTAGTTAAATGTTTCTTCTATTTTAAGATAACTTCCTACTGAAGAATTAAATAATATAGTTATATATAATGGGGATGTGAGTATGATGAACAGACTAAAACCAAGAGTTTTAGGTATTAGTATCTTGTTTATTATTATAATTATTTTAACTGGTGGTGCTATTTTTAAGTTTAAGTTTAAATTAGATAATAAGTTAAAAGAAACCACGCATATGTATTTGGCTGAGTTTACAGAACATAATATAATTAATCTTAAGACGAGGCTTAGTGGTCAATTTGACATGCTTGAATCCATTGCTAATTTCATTGGAAACTTGAACAATATAAATGATGAATTGGTAATTGATTTAATGGATTCTGGTGTAAAGCGAAGTTCTTTGATTAGAATGAATGTTTCTACATTAGATGGCAAAAGTTATTCTAATGATGGAATCATCAGTAATATTCAAGATAGAGATTACTTTAAAAAAGCTAAAAAAGGAGAAAGTAATATATCAGAGCCTTTAGAGTCTATTATTAATAAAAAAGAAATAATAGTTCTATCTACACCAATTTATAAAAGCGGGAAAATAGTTGGTGTTTTAAGTGGAGTTTATGATTCAACAAGGTTAAATGAGTTGTTAAGATTATCTGCATTTGATGAAAAAGCAGATGTTTTTATTGCCAAGAAAAATGGAGATATAATTGCTCAAAATATAAATGAAAATAGTCAAATGCTATCATGTATATTTAAGCTTTTTGACAAAGAGAATTGTGATGAAGTTGATTGTCTAAAAACGATAAAAGAAAATATGCAAAATAATAAATCAGGATATTCTAATTATAATTTAGATAATAAAAAATTTATGTTAAACTATCAGCCACTTGGAATTAATGATTGGTATATTTTTTCTGTCGTACCAAATGAAATAGTATCTATTCAGTCAGAAAATATATCTTATGATGTATATGTATTTGCATTAGAAATACTACTAGTTATATTGATTTTTATAGTATACATAGCATGTATTATAAATAACAACACTAAGGCCATTGTAAATGAAAAAGAAAAATTTAAGGCACTTACTGATAATATACTTGGAGGGGTTAAAAACTGTCTTAAAGATGAGTGTATGACTATGACCTATGTAAGTCAAGGATTTCTAGAACTTACGGGTTACTCTAATGAAGATTTAAATAGCATATTTAAAAATAAATTCAAAGATATAATTTATAAAGAAGACATAGACAAGTTTAATTGTATTATTCTAAATCAATTAGAGAAACAAGATAGAATTGAAGTTGAATATAGAATTGTAAAAAAAGATGGAAGTATAATTTGGGTTTTAGAGAGAAGTAAATCTATAAAAGATAGTAAAGGAAATGAGTGTATTCAGGGTGTTTTAACTGATATAACAGAGCTTAAGAAAATACAGGAAGAGTTAAATTCAAAAAGATTTGAAATAGAAGCTATCAACAATAGTATTGTTGGTGGAATAGTTATAACTGAAATAAATGACGATTTTGACAGTATATATTTAAATGAGGGCTATTTAAATATGATTGGATATACACGTAAACAACTAAAAGATGAATTAAATAATAAGCTAATAAAACTGATTTTTAAAGATGATAGAGTTGCAATGATTGGTAGCATCAATGAACAGCTCAAAGTAAGTGATACATTTGAATGTGAACAAAGAGTTGAGAAAAGAAATGGCACGATTGTCTGGGTTTTATTAAAAGGGAGAAGAATAATTTATGAAAATGGAAAATCTGTATTGTGTAGTGTTATTGTAGATATTACTTCTGCTAAATTATTAGAGCAAGAACTTAAAAAAAATGAAGAGCGTCATGAGATTATTATAAAACAGACACAAAATATCATAGTAGAGTGGGATATAAAAAAAGACCAAATGAATATCTCACCAAATTGGTATAATAAGTTTGGTTATGACCCTATAACTGAAAACGCAACAAAAAATATAATTAAATCAGTAGATATATATCATGATGATATGAATAAGTTTATTTCATTAATTAAACTTACTTCTGGAGGTAGTGAATATGAAGAGTGTGAAATTAGACTTAGAATTAGGGATACTACTTATGCTTGGTTTAGCATAAAGGCAACAACACTTTTTGATGATAATGGAATACCTTATAAGGTTGTAGGAAGTTTGACTGATATTGATGAGTCAAAGAGAGAAGCTGAAAAGTTGAAAGAAAGAGCAGAAAAAGACCCTTTAACAGACTTATATAATAAAAAAGCATCCCAATCACTTATAGAAGAATACATAACATTAGATAAAAAAAGAAAAGGTGCTTTAATGATTATTGATATTGATGATTTTAAAGGAATAAATGACAACTTAGGACATTTATATGGAGACGCTGTATTAAGTGAAATTGCAAGTGATTTAATCAATCTATTTAGAGCATCTGATATAGTAGGAAGAATAGGTGGAGATGAGTTTATTGTTTTTATGAAAGATATTTCTGAAACAAGGGATATTATAAATAAAGCAGATGAACTGGTTAAAACTTTTGAGAGGTCTTTTATAGGGAAAGGGTACAATTATAAAATATCGTTGAGTGTTGGAATTGCGAGATTCCCACAAGATGGTATGGACTATATGCAGTTGTTTAGAAATGCAGATATAGCTCTTTACTCAGCTAAGGGAAAAGGTAAAAATTGTTATACATTATATGATAAAAGAATTTATAAAGCACAGTATATAACTAACACGAGAAATGCAGATGAAAATACCAATATAGAGAGGTCTTTTAAAGAACATATAACAAATTATATATTTGATATACTATATGAATCAAATGATATAGAAATGGCAGTAAATTTAATTCTAGATATTGTAGGTAGGTATTTTAATGTAAGCCGTGTTTATATATTTGAGAATTCAGATGATAATCTAGCTTGTAAAAACACATTTGAATGGTGCAATGAAGGTATAAGTTCAGAAATTGATAATCTTAAAAATATTTACTATGATGATTTAGGTAATTATCTTTTAAATTTTAATGCAGATGGATTATTTTATTGTAATGATATTGATAACTTAGGCAGTGATGAGAAAAAAATACTTAAGCCACAAGGTATACGCTCAATGTTACAATGTAAAATTTTAGAAGGAAATGAATTTAGAGGGTTTGTAGGTTTTGATGAATGTTCATACAATCGTATGTGGACTAATGACGAAGTAAATACACTGATATTTATATCTAAAATGATTAGTATGTTTTTATTAAAAATGCGTATGCAGAACAAACTAGAAGAGTCTTTAAAGATTCAAAAGTCTGTAATGGATAATATGGATATATGGGCATACGTTATTGATAAAAATACTTATGAATTGTTATTTGTCAACAAAAAAATGCTTGAGTCAGCACCAAATACTCATGTAGGTGATTTATGTTATAAGGCAATCTGGAACAATCAAAATGAACCTTGTAAAAAATGCCCTATGAGACATTTAAAAGATAGTGATGATACTTGTAAATCATTTATGCATAATAGAAAGTTTGATGTAAATGCAAACATAACTACAACTACTTTGAAATGGTTTGATGGCAAAGATGCATGTCTAATCTTTGGAAATGAAGTAAGTAGTATTGAGACTGAAGAAAATGTTTAAAATACTGTATTATAGATTACTTAAAATCACAATTTGAATTTATTAGACTTAAAATGTCTATATAAATCATTTAAGTTGTGGTTTTAAGTATTTTTTGTGATATAATTAAGCGTTAAGAACAAAATAGAAAGATACTTTTGTATGAAAAAATATTTGTTAAATATATATTAAGCAGGTGATAATATGGAAAATAAGTTTTTACCAATAAGTAAACAGGATATGATAGATAGAGGATGGGAAGAATTAGATTTTGTTCTAGTTACAGGAGATGCGTATGTAGACCATCATAGTTTTGGGACAGCAATAATATCCAGGGTTTTAGAAAATGCTGGCTACAAGGTTGGAATAATAGCTCAACCAGATTGGAAGACTACAGAAGATTTTATGAGGTTAGGAAAGCCTAGACTTGGATTCTTAGTCAATGCAGGGAATATGGACTCTATGGTTAACCACTATTCTGTTAGCAAAAAACATAGGGAGAAGGATATGTATTCTCCAGGTGGAAAAATGGGACATAGACCAGATAGAGCTACTATAGTTTATTGCAATAAAATAAGAGAAGCATATAGTGATGTTGCAATAATAATAGGTGGGATTGAAGCGAGTTTAAGGAGATTTGCACACTATGATTATTGGAGTGATAAGGTCAGAAAATCTATGTTAATAGATAGTGGAGCTGATTTATTAGTTTATGGTATGAGTGAAAAGCAGATTGTAGAGGTAGCCAATGCACTTAATGATGGATATGACCCAAAATATATTAGACATATTGATGGGACATGTTATGTTGCAGATACATTAGATGAAGTATATGATAAATATATATTAATTCCATCATATAAAGAAATATGTGAAGACAAAATGAAGTATGTAGAGGCTTTTAAAATTCAATATGATGAACAAGACCCATTTAGAGGAAATGTAATTGTTCAGCCTCAGGGGAGTAAGTATTTAGTGCAAAATAAGCCAGAGAAGCCACTTAGCAGAGAAGAATTAGACGAAGTCTATGGATTACCATATCAAAAGACATATCATCCTGTGTATGAAAAATTTGGTGGTATACCAGCGATAGAAGAAGTGAAATTTAGTATAGTAAGTTCAAGAGGTTGTTTTGGTAGTTGCTCATTTTGTGCAATAACATTTCATCAAGGTAGGGCAGTGCAAAGTAGAAGCGAAAAATCAATTATCGATGAAGCGATAGGAATAACAAATTTGGATGATTTTAAAGGATATATACATGATGTTGGAGGGCCAACAGCTAATTTTAGAAGGCCAGCATGTAATAAACAAATTACTAAAGGTGCTTGCAAAAATAGACAATGTCTATCACCATCACCATGTAAAAATCTAGATGCAGACCATAGTGAGTATCTACACTTACTTAGAACTGTAAGAAAATTACCTAAAATAAAAAAAGTATTTGTGCGTTCTGGTATTAGATACGATTATGTAATGGCAGATAAAAACAATAAGTTCCTTAGAGAGTTGATAGAACATCATGTAAGTGGTCAATTAAAGGTAGCACCAGAGCATATATCAGAAGAAGTTTTAAAATATATGCAAAAGCCAGCAGGAAAAACTTATGATAAGTTTAGACAGAAGTTTTTTGCTATAAATGAAGAATTGGGTAAAAAGCAATATTTAATACCATATTTAATGTCTAGTCATCCTGGCTCAACATTAAACAGTGCTATAGAGTTAGCTGAGTATTTAAGAGATACTCATTATCAACCAGAGCAGGTTCAGGACTTTTATCCGACTCCTGGGACACTATCTACAACAATGTTTTATACAGGTATAGACCCACTTACAATGCAACCAGTTTATGTACCTAAGTCAAAACGTGATAAGGCGATGCAAAGAGCTTTATTACAGTATAGAGCACCTAGAAATTATGATTTAGTGTATTCTGCATTAGTAGAAGCAGGAAGAGAAGATTTAATTGGTTTTGGACATAGATGTCTAATAAAGCCAAGAGATGAGAAGCCTTATTTTAACAGAAATAATTCTAAGAAAAATACATCTAAAGGTGCAAATAAAAATAAAAGAGTTAATACAAATAACAAAACTAATAAGAATCAACAAAAAAATTCAACTAAAAAAAAGAAAAAATATTAGAATATAAATAAAAATATTTAAATAAGAAGGATAATTCGATAAATTAACAGAAATTAATATAAATAAATATAATTATTTTATAAGATGTTAGCTTTGGGAGGAAAAGATGAAAAAGTATATTTCTATAATATTGTTAGTAGTATTTGGGGTAGTTTTTTTGGGAGGATGTACATCAGAAAAAGGTAAATCTCCAAAAAAAGAGTTATCAGTTGTTAAAGAAGTAAAAGTGGCTGTTCCAGATGGATTACCAGCAGTAGCAATAGCTAAACTTGCAAATGAAAATCCAGAAATTAAAGAAGGCTACGAGACAAAGTATAGTATTGAGAAGACACCAGAGGCGATTTCTACTAGAGTGATGAAAAAAGATATAGATATAGCTATAGTTCCATCAAACATGGCTGCAATAGCATATAATAAAACTTCAGCATATAACATTGTTGGTACTGTAGGAATGGGTTCACTTTATTTAGTGTCAACAGAAAATATAAAAGACTATTCTGATTTAATTGGTAAAGAAGTTGGATGTACTGGTAAAGGACTTACTCCAGATATAACTATAAAGAGCCTTTTATTACAAAAAGATATAAGTTCTTCAGATATAAAATTCAATTATGTGAATTCAGCAAGTGAATTAGTACCATTATTGGCTACTGGTAAAATTACAACAGGTATTGTTCCAGAACCTGCACTTAGTGCCTTGATGTCTAAAAATCCAGATATAAAAATTATAAAAAGTTTAAATGACTCATGGAAGGAAGTAAGTGGTTCAAAAGATGGTTATCCTCAATCTACATTAATTGTAAAATCTGAGTTCTTAAGAGATAATAAAGATTTTGTGGATTCTTTTGTCGGTCAATTATCAAATAGTATAGATTGGGCAAATAAAAATCCTGAAGAATTAGGGGCATATTCTGAAAAAATAAAAATATCTACGGAATCCAAGATAATAGGAAAAGCTCTTGAAAGAGCTAATTTAAAATATATTCCAGTTAAAGACATGGTCAAAGACTACAAAAACTACTATGATAAATTGGCTGATTTTGATGATAAGACATTAGGAGGCAAAGTACCAGATGAAGCAATATACTTTGTTGAGAAATAAAAAAAATAAAGAACAATTTATAGATAAATTAGAGGTAACACTTTCTTGTGTTATCCTCTTATTTTTATGGCAAATTATCGCTTTAAAAGTTGATAATGACATATTTTTACCTACAGTAACTCAAGTATTTAATAGCATTAAAGAAATCATACTAAATTCTACTTTCTATATAGATGTACTTTATTCTCTGGGCAGATGTTTTTTTAGTTTTTTATTTGCTATGATTTTTGCTATTATACTATCAATAATGTCTTACTTAAGTAGGTTTTTTAGAAATTTATTAAAACCAATCAATGCTTTAGCACGTTCAATACCAACTATGATATTGGTAGTACTTGCACTTATCTGGTTTGAAAAAGATAGTACACCTTTTATAGTTGGCTTTGCTATAGTTTTTCCTATCTTATATGATAACGTTTTGGGAGCTATATTTAATATAGATAAGAACTTGTTAGAAATGGCAAGTGTGTATAAAATAAGATTTGTAGATAAGGTATTAAAAATTTATTTGCCAGCCATAAAATTTCAAATTATATCTATATTAGTATCAACCTTTTCTTTGAGCTTGAAAGTTGCTATAGCAGGAGAGGTGTATAGTCAACCTACATATGGTATTGGAACTATGATACAGACTGAAAAAATTAATTTTAATACATCTGGAATATTTGCATGGATAATTATTGTTCTTTTAATTTCCGCCATTTTGCAAATAACTCAAAAGTCTTTAGCAAGGAGAGCTTTTTTATGGAAAAGATGAAGCTAAGTATTGAAAATATAAATAAAAGATATGATAAGCATATTATATTTAAAAATTTTAATATTGATTTTTATGAGAATGAGGTTAATTGTATTCTTGGAAAATCAGGGTGTGGAAAAACTACACTTTTGAATATAATAAGTGGAATTATTAAAAATGATACTAACAATTTAAATATCAAAGACGAATTGAATAAAAGAGAAAGTAAATTGGAAGCTAGTTACATATTTCAAGATGATAGACTTATAGACTGGTTAACAGTAGAAGAAAACATAAAGGTAGTCGTAAATAGATACTATAATAAAACTCAACTAAATAAAATTTGTGACGAGTATTTAGAATTGGTTGGAATTAGTGAATATAAAAAATTCTATCCTCAAATGCTTAGTGGAGGTCTTAGACAAAGAGTAAATATCGCTAGAGCTTTTATATATCCATCAAGAAATATTATTATGGATGAACCATTTAAATCTATTGATGCAAAAAATACACAAATTATAATGGATAATTTTAGAGATATACTAAAAAAAGAAAATAGAACTGTGTTATTTGTAACTCATAATATTGAGGAAGCATTATTTTTAGCGGATAGAATATTTATTTTAGGTGATTCTCCTATTAGAATAAAAAAAATACTAAAAAATTCTAAGGAATTGGAAAAAAATGAAGTTTTGAAGTTAATATAGAGTTATAATAATACTGTTATTTTAAAATATGCTTATTTAAAAGTATAAGACTACATTAAAATAGTACAGAATATTCGAAAAGATGTATAATGTTCGTATTTTATGAGAGGGAAGTGAATATATGGTTAAGACTAATGCTATGAGAATCTTAGATTCAAATAAAATTGATTATAAAGTAATGTCTTATGAAGTGAAAAGTGAACATGTAGATGGTGTTGAGGTAGCACATGATATAGGAAGAGATGTAAATGAAGTATATAAGACTTTAGTAACTCAAGGAGTTAGTAAGAATATCTATGTATATGTAATACCAGTACATGAAAACTTGGACTTAAAAAAGGCTGCAAAAGTAGCTAAGGAGAAAAGTGTGGAGATGATTCATGTAAAAGATATAAATAAGTTTACAGGATACATTAGAGGCGGATGTTCTCCTATAGGTATGAAAAAACTTTATAGAACTTTTGTAAATGAAAGTGCAAAAAATTTAGATACAATTATCGTGAGTGCAGGTAAAATAGGATATCAAATAGAACTGTCACCATTTGATTTACAAAAGCTTATACAAGTAGAATTTGTAGATGTAATAAAATAATAAAAATTACATAAAAAACATAGAGACTATATGCTTAATGATAAGAGTTATATTGTTTATAACATTAGTAATAACTCTGAAATAAATATTCAGTTACTTATATGTAATTGTACAAAAATATTGAGAAATTTTAAGAATAATGGTAAAGTGTAAGTATAATCACGAATATTTTTTATAAAGTAATGGAGGGATGTTCGCTTGAGAAAAATAAAGTCTGAACAAATTATTGAACATGTAAAAAAACTTTGTATAGAAGCAAGTTTATATTTAGGAGAAGATGTTTTAAGCTGTATAAAAGAAAGAGCTAAAAGTGAAAAGAGTGAAGTTGGAAAAAATATATTAAATATATTAGTTGAAAATGCTGAAATAGCAAAA
The DNA here is from genome assembly GCF_056688945.1 of Clostridioides sp. LIBA-7602. Taxonomy (NCBI): domain Bacteria; kingdom Bacillati; phylum Bacillota; class Clostridia; order Peptostreptococcales; family Peptostreptococcaceae; genus Clostridioides; species Clostridioides sp. LIBA-7602. Next base: position 1,076,565 of record NZ_CP196991.1, read on the forward strand.
GAAAAAAATATACCAATATGCCAAGATACTGGTATGGCTGTATTTTTTGTTGAATTAGGACAAGAGGTTGTAATTGAAGGTGATACGCTTACTGATGCTATAAATGAGGGAGTAAGACAGGGATATGAAGAAGGGTACCTAAGAAAATCTGTTGTAAGCCCAATTAGCAGAGTGAACACAAAAGATAATACACCAGCTATTATTCATTATGAGATGGTGAAAGGTGATAAAGTTAAAATAGAATTTGCAGCCAAGGGATTTGGAAGCGAAAATATGAGCAAGATGAAAATGTTAAAACCATCAGATGGTCTGGAAGGAATTAAAAAATTTATAATAGATACAGTTTCAGAAGCTGGACCTAACCCATGTCCTCCTATGGTAATAGGAGTTGGTATAGGCGGAACTGTGGATAAATGTGCTCAAATAGCTAAAAAAGCACTTTTTAGAGAATTAGGAGAATTTAATAAAGATGAAAATATAGCTAAACTTGAAAGTGAATTATTAGCATCTATTAATAAGCTTGGAATAGGACCTCAAGGTTTGGGAGGTACTACAACAGCTTTAGGTCTAAATATAGAGACTTTTCCTACACATATAGCAGGTCTTCCTGTTGTTGTAAACATAAACTGCCATGCATCAAGACATAAAAAGGTAGTAATTTAGGAGGAAAATAAAATGATAAAGATAACTACGCCTGTAAGTGAAATTGATATAGCTAAATTAAATTGTGGAGATACAATTAGTTTGAGTGGTATACTTTATACAGCAAGAGATGCTGCTCATAAAAGATTGATAGAGTGTATAAATAAAGGAGAGGAATTACCATTTGATGTATATGGTCAAGGAATATATTATGTAGGTCCTACTCCTACAAAGCCAGGCGAAATTATAGGTGCTGCTGGTCCAACAACAAGTTATAGAATGGATGATTTAACTATACCTCTTTTAGAAAGAGGTCTTAGATTGATGATAGGCAAAGGAAAAAGAAGTGATGAAGTTATAGAAGGTATGCAAAAATATGGAGCAGTCTACCTTGCTGCGATAGGTGGAGCTGGAGCATATATTTCAAATTCAATAAAATCATGTGAAATTATTGCATATGAAGATTTAGGAGCTGAAGCTATAAGAAAGATTGTAGTAGAAGACCTTAAACTTACAGTAGCTATAGATAGCTATGGGAATAATATATATGAGCAAGGTCGAGCACTTTATGAATGTAAATAAAGTTTAGAAATTTATATGCATATCAAAATTTAAAAACAGTTGTATATATTTTAAGGAGGAAAATTGATGTATAAGGATTATGCAAAATTGGCATTAGAAATGCATGAAATTAATAAAGGAAAAGTAAGTGTAGAAAGTAAGGTAGAAATTAAAACTAAGGACGATTTATCAACAGCATATACGCCAGGTGTTGCAGAACCTTGTTTAAAAATACATGAAAGTCAAGATGATGTTTATAGATATACTTCTAAAGGTAATCTAGTAGCAGTAGTTAGCGATGGAAGTGCTGTGCTTGGATTGGGTAATATTGGTGCTGAAGCATCTATACCTGTTATGGAAGGTAAGGCTATATTATTTAAACAATTTGCAAATGTAGATGCTTTTCCAATTTGTTTAAAGACTAATGATGTAGATGAGATAGTTAAATCTGTTGAATTGATGGAACCAGTATTTGGAGGAATAAATTTGGAAGACATATCTTCTCCAAGATGTTTTGAGATAGAAGAGAGACTAAAAAAATCTTTAGGTATACCTGTTTTTCATGATGACCAACATGGAACAGCGATAATAGTTGCAGCAGCTATAATAAATTCAATAAAGTTAATTGAAAACAAAAAAATGGAAGATTTAGAAATAGTTATAAATGGAGCAGGAGCTGCTGGTATAGCTATAGCAAAGATATTACTTAATATGAATGTTAAGAATATAATATTATGTGATAGAAGTGGTGCATTAGAAGCTAGTATAGAAAATCTAAATTATGTTCAAAAAGAAATGTTGGAAGTAACAAATATAAGAAATGAAAAAGGTTCTTTAAAAGATATTATAAAAGGAAAAGATGTATTTATAGGTGTTTCAGGTCCAGGAGCTGTTACAAAGGAAATGGTTGAAAGTATGTCTGAAAAGCCAATAATATTAGCAATGGCAAATCCTACTCCAGAGATAATGCCAGAGGAAGCAAAATTAGGTGGAGCATTTATAATGGGAACTGGTCGTTCAGATTTTCCTAATCAAGTAAATAATGTATTGGCTTTCCCAGGAATATTTAGAGGGGCACTTGATGTTAAGGCTAAAGAAATTAATGAAGAGATGAAGATAGCTGCTGCATATGCAATTGCCAATACTATAAGTGATGAGGAAATATGTCCAGAGTACATATTACCAGATGTATTTAATAAAAATGTTGTAAAAAATGTTGCTGAGGCAGTTAAAGAAGCAGCTATAAAAACTAAAGTAAATAGAATATAATCTTTTTATAAACTTTATATATGATTTGTCTTATTTTTAAAAATATTTATAAATGCTCGTATATCCTTATTTTATTGGATATATGGGCATTTTTACTATCTAATGATACTCATTATATTTTGTCGTGTTGATTTTTATTGTTGTGCTTATATGTGAGTGATATAATACGGGTATGATAAAGTGAAAAATTTAAATTTGTGGAGGTGCAATAAATAATGGAATATAAAGTTAATGACCAAGAACTTAATGTATCAATATTTATACCATTCGTTAACAGAATATGGCCAGGTGATTATGATATGGATAAAACACAGACAGCATTATCGAAAACATTGAATATAACTGCTTATGATGATAAAGTGCTTGTGGGCTGCCTACGAATTCTTTCGGATGGCTATTATTTTGGAACAATTACAGAATTACTTGTTCTTCCAGAGTATCAGAAAAAAGGTATTGGCAGTAGACTTCTACAGCTTGCCAAAGAAAATACACCAACCATGTTGTACTTTGGTGCACAATCAGGAGTAGAAGAGTTCTATGAAAAAAACGGATGCCAAAGGAGCTTACAATCCTACACAATAAAAAAGAAACGATAGTTGGCAATTGAATTAGTCTTGATATGATGATACAAGATAAGGGAGATTACACAGCTAATCTGTGTATCTCTCTATCTTTATTAACACAAGTTATGATATTTACTATATACTTTTTCTTCCCAATATAAAAACCCAATTTTGATTAAAACATATGCCCTTATCATTTTGAAAAGGATAAAAGCCAGTTTTTCTCTTACCATTTATATCTTCCTGCATACAAGTGATAATCTTTTCTTTTGCTGTTTCATTGGTAAAGGTTAAGTCTAGCCAAGCCATTAAATTTTGCTCGATTTTCTTTGAGTCACATTTTTCTATGTGTAAACCATAATTTTCAAATAGTTTTTGCATTTCATCTCTACTTAAGTTTTTTACATGAGATGGGTCACGCAAAGTTTCAAGTTTATCCTCTATACTTCTCAATGTTTCGTGAGGAGCTTCCATGTCAATCATTATTAATTTACCATTAGGTTTTAATACTCTTACCATTTCTGAAAATGCAGTGCTTACGTTTGTGAAATGATGAAAAGCAAGACGAGAAAATACAATATCAAAACTGTTATCTAAAAATGGAAGTTCCTCTGCACAACCTTTCATAAAAAACATATTATCTAAGTGATTTTTATCTGCTTCTTTCTTTCCAGCTTGTAGCATAGATATTGTTGCGTCTAAGCATACTACTGCTTGTACAAAAGGTGAGAAGAAACGTCCACAAATACAAGTTCCCGAAGCTACTTCTAAAATAGTATCATGTTTATTGGGAGCTATATTGGACAGAGTATAATCTAAGTAATCTTGTTTTGAAAATTGTACAGTATCACTTTCAAAATTAGGGGCTTGTACATCGAAAGACTGATTAAGTATTTCTAAATTTGATGGTTTCATAGTGCGGTTCCTTTCTTATTTTCAATGTTAGTTTCCTCCTTATTTTATCTTTTTTAAATCTTTTTACAGACTATAATTTGTGTTCTTATTGATATTTGTTGACTGATAATGTAGTGTGTAAGAGAATAAATCTGTATCTATTTACATGTCTCCATATGTGAAAATCATAGTCATATCTTCATTGTTATATTGACTTTTATCATTGTTCATATTATGATTTTATCACGATAAACTTCAAAAAAATATTAAAAAAACACCAATTATTATCACAATATTACCAAAGGAGAGATGAACATTGGATTTAGAAAAAGAAAAATACATCAATTCCATAAATCTGAATATAAATACTGATTTTCCTTATCTTGCTCTTGATGTAGTCAATGACAAATCTTATCCGAAAAATCTCGGTTTTCAAGTCATGCATTGGCATGATGATTTACAATTTATATATGTACTGAGTGGAGCAATCGAAGTTACGACTCTTGATGACATTGTTCAAGTTAAAACAGGAGAAGGAATCTTCATCAACAAAAATGTTATACATCATGTAAAACGTATTAAAGATTGTCATTATAATAGTTTTATTTTTCCAAACTATTTTTTAGAATTTTATGCTGGAGCTTATGTAAAATCGTTTGTTGATAGTGTGGTAGAGAACGAACAATTTACTTTCTATCACTTTATACAGGGGAGTGTTTGGCATGACGAAATATTGTCTGTTTTGAGTCAATTAGCAGATATAGAAAATAATAAAACAGAATTTTATATATATGAGGTACTAGTTTGCCTTTCTTCTCTTTGGCTTACAATGATAAAGAATATTAATTTCCCAAAAAGAAAACAAAAAAATATAGTGAATATCCGTATACAAAAAATACTTCGATATATTGAAGAAAACTACTCAGAAAATTTAACCTTAGAGGATTTAGCAAAGAGTGCAAATATTAGTAAATCAGAATGTTCAAGATGTTTTAAATCCAGTTTAAATACTACACCATATAAATATCTAAATGAAATTCGTTTATTAAAAGCAACACAACTGCTGAAACATACAAATGAACCTATTGGTAATATAGCTGTAACTATTGGGTTTAACCAAATGAGCCATTTTGGTAAATGCTTTAAAGAAAAAACAGGATATTCTCCAAAAGAATATAGAGATATGGAAAACTTGAAATGAGTTTTTTATATGGAATAATTTTATTAGTTTTTTTATTTTTAATATGACATAATAATGTCATATTAGTCTTGATATAATTTGAATATGGTTAGGAGCCAAAGAAAAATATAAGGAGTGATTTAAAATGGAAGAAACTAAATTTTGCCAATGTTGTGCTATGCCAATGGGACAAACTGATGAATTATATGGGACAAATAAAGATGGAAGTAAAAGTACTGATTACTGTAGCTATTGTTTTAAAGATGGTGAATTTATAGCAGATATAAGTATGAAAGAGATGATAGAGGTTTGTATACCTCCTATGCTTGAAAGTAATAAAGGCATGACTGAAGATGAAGCAAGAACAATGATGAATAGTTTCTTTCCAACATTAAAACGTTGGAAGTAAATTTATACAAAATTCGTAGATAGCATAAAATTTATAAAAATTAATAATAAATATATTGATTCTGAATGCTGATTAGATTTATTTAAATAATGTATTAGGTCAGTTTACAAGGAAGTGTATGCAGAAGAATATAAAATATGATATTAACAACAAGTGGTATGCCTTATGGCATACCACTTGTTGTTGGCTGAGAGTTCAATTCTTATTGTATGGTTAAATCTACATTATCCTCAAACGGCAAAGCTTAAAATATGTCCTTTCTACGCTATTTATCTATCCATGTCTTTTTTACCTCAAGATTTATCTGATTAAGAATCTTTAGCCAATTATCAGATTAAAAAAGAAGTAAATATGAAATAGAAAATATCTTTCATTTTTACTTCTTTTTTTACAGTATAAAATTTTTATTCTACTTTAGATAAGTTCCTTCTTCATCTTGATAAATTAATCCTTTTTTCATAAGCACTCCAAGAGCACGTTTAAAATTTTTCTTGCTTGAATTAAATAATATAGAAATATCTTTAGGGTCAGACTTATCATTAAATCTCATATATCCATCAGAGCCTTCTAAATAACTTAAGATTTTATTTTCTAAAGTATCAAGTTCATCTTTTCTATTTCCTCTAGGAGAAAGACCTAGTTTTCCATCTTCATATACCTTTATAACATGTAAATTTTCAAGAACATCACCAGTTTTTAATTCAGTAAAGTATTCATTATGAAGTATTACACCAGCATATTTATTATCTACACATATCATGGCAGAGTTATTGGTTTGGAATCCATATACAATTCCAGTTACAACATCTCCAACATTATAAGTATGGTCTGTTGATAAATACGAATCTATATCTGTAGTAGCAGCAATTCTTTTACTTTTATCTAAATATATATAAAATAAATATTTTTCATCCCTAAATAATGGATAAGTCTTAGCTTTAAAAGGAACTAGTATATCCTTAGAAAGTCCCATATCTATGAAAGTTCCAATATCTGTATTGTCAACTACTTTCAAATGTGCTACATCTCCAACCTTAGCTAAAGGAGGTATTAAAGTAGCAGCAGTTCTATCATCAGAATCTTTAAATATGAAGACATCTACTTCATCACCTATATTTACTTCATTTTTTCCGATTAATCTATTATGAAGAAGTATATCGTCTTTTGTGTTATTAGTTTGTCCATCCAAAAAATATCCAAACTCAGTTTTTCTTTTCACTGTAAGTTTATTAAAATCACCTATGTTTATCAAATTAAAATCATCCTCTCATTTTATATTTATAATTTAGCCATAATATACTTATGTAGTAGTTTGTCACAGTATATGTATTAGTATTAGTGAAATTTGAAATAAATAATGTAGTTATTTATGCATTTTTCAATTCTCTAGCTTCCTATATAGTATAAACTCCAATTTCTTTTTTGTCTTTAGATTTTACTAAAATTTTTACAAAATAAGTTAAAAGTATTGAAATAAAATTTCTTTTAAAGTATAATTGGTATATACCAAAATTGGTATATACCATATCGAAAAGTGGTGATTATATGAAAATAGTAGATAAATCTAATAACATACCATTGCATACTCAATTAAGTTCAATAATAAGAGAAATGATAGAGACAGGTGAGCTTAAAGAAGGTGATGCAATAATGCCAGAGAGAGAACTTTGTAACATACAAAATGTAAGTCGTATGACAGTAAATAAAACTATTGTTGGATTAGTTACAGAAGGTCTTCTTTATAGAGTACAAGGTAAAGGAACCTTTGTTGCAAAGCAAAAAAAGAAATACCAGTTTTCAAATGTAAAAGGTTTTACTGATGTTATGAAAGAAAAGGGAGTAAACATAAAAACGGATATATTATCCTTTGAGATGGAACTACCTGATGATTTAGTTAAAAGAAAGCTTGGAATAAATGACAACACCACAAATATATATAAGATTGTTAGACTTAGATATACTGATGGAGAGCCATTTGGATTGGAAATAGTATATTTATCAGAAGAAATGTGTAAAGGTCTTACAAAAGGGATATTAGATAATTCTTCATTATATGGAGTTTTAAATGAAAAGTATGGTTATAAGATACAAAAAGCTGAGCAAGTAATGGAGCCAATAATACTTTCAGATGAAGAAAGTAAGCTTCTAGAGACCGAAGAAGGCGCTTTGGCTCTTAAGCTTCATAGAAATTCTTATAATAGAGAAGGTAATCCAATAGAATATACCATATCAATATTTAGGACAGATAAATATCAATATGAAATAGTATTGAGTGAGTAGGTGAATAATATGAAATGTTTAATTAATGGAAAAATAATATTAAAGAATCAAATATTGGAAAATAAAGTACTAGTATTTGATGAAAAAATAATGGATATAACTGATAGTGCACCAAAAGATTGTGAAGTTATAGATGCTAATGGAAAGTATATATCTCCAGGGCTTATTGATATTCATATACATGGAAATATGGGAAAAGATACAATGGATTCGACTGATGAATCTATTGAAACAATTTCAAAATCAATAATGAGACATGGAGTGACTTCTTTTCTTCCAACTACAATGACCATGGATAAAGAACATGTTTATGATGCTCTTGAAGTCATTAAAAAAGCTCAAAATAGAAAACTTGAAGGAGCACAGATATTAGGAGCACATTTAGAAGGGCCTTTTATAAATGAAAATTATAAAGGAGCACAAAACGAAAAATTTATAATAAATTCAAAATACGAATTTATCAAAGAATATAAAGATGTTATAAAAGTCATAACTTATGCTCCAGAAAAAGACATTGATTTTGATTTTACTAGGGAAATAAAAAGATGTACAGATATAGTGTTGTCTATTGGTCATAGTAATGCAAATTATGAGCAAGCTAAAGAAGCTATAAATTTAGGGGTAACAAATGTAACTCATATGTTTAATGCAATGACTGGTTTAAACCATAGAGACCCAGGGGTTGTTGGTGCTGCACTTACAACTAATGTATACAGTGAGTTAATAGCAGATACAATCCATATAAATAAAGATTTATTTCAATTTATACTGAATAATAAAGGGAAAGAAAGATTGATTTTAATAACAGATTCTATAGAAGCTGGTGGGCTTGAAGATGGAGATTATGCTCTTGGAGGTCAGAAAGTCATAGTTAAAGGTAATGAGGCTAGACTTGAAAATGGAGCATTAGCTGGAAGTGTATTGTCTTTAAATAAAATGGTATTTAACTTCTTAGAGAATACAAATCTTAAGGTGAATGAAGCAATTAATTTAGCATCTCTAAATCCAGCAACGTCTTTAGGTATAAATGATAAAAAAGGAAGTTTAGAAATCGGTAAAGATGCAGATATAGCTGTATTTGATGAGAATTTGGATTGTAAGATGACTCTTTGTTTAGGTGAAGTAGTATATAAAAATATATAATATATAAAAACAAAATTTAAAGAAGATAAAAGTAACATAAAAAAGTAACAGTAAATTAAATTTATATCAATTAAAGTATTAGCTAAAATTTAGGAGGAACAAAATGAGAGTATTAGTATGCAAAGATTATGATGGAATGAGTAAAAAAGCAGCTGAGATGATAGCAGCTCAAATAGTTTTAAAACCAAATTCAATATTGGGACTAGCTACAGGAAGCACACCAGTAGGTATGTATAGAGATTTAGTAAAGAAATATAATGATAATATAGTAGATTTTTCAGATGTAATTAGTTTTAATTTAGATGAATATTATAAGTTACCAGTATCTAATGACCAAAGTTATGATTATTTTATGAAAGAAAATTTATTCAATCATGTAAATATTAAGCCAGAAAATACCCATCTACCAAATGGGATGGCTGATGATATTGAAGAAGAATGTATAAATTATGAAGCTTCTATAGATGCAGCCGGTGGTATAGATGTACAAGTACTTGGAATAGGTCGTAATGCTCATATAGGTTTTAATGAGCCTGATAATAAATTTGCAAAAAGAACTCATGTAGTTGAACTTACAGAATCTACAATAGAGGCCAATGCAAGATTCTTTGAATCAAGAGAAGATGTTCCTAAAAAGGCTGTAAGTATGGGAATTGGTTCAATATTAAAATCTAAAAAAATATTACTTTTAGCTTCAGGGGAAGAAAAAGCTGATGCAGTATATAAAACTGTTTATGGAGATATAACTCCAGAAGTTCCTGGTTCTATACTTCAACTTCACAAGGATACTATAGTTATAATAGATGAAGCAGCAGCAAGTAAACTGAATCCAAAAGATTATAAATTAGTATAAGAATAGAATATAACTTAAGTAAAAAATAGCTGTCTTTTAAATAATCAAATTTATTTAAAGACAGCTATTCTTATTTAAGTTATTTAGTTATTACTTTTTACGAAAACTCGTTATCAAGAAGTATCCAAGTAAGATATTAAAAATTGTTATATTCAGTGGTATTCGGTCAAGCATAATAAAACTACCTATAATTGGAATATTTCCAACTGGAAATATAAAGATTAGCATAGGCATTAATGCTAGAAAAAAAGATGGAATACAGATAATAACTAATCTTGGAATATCAAGATACCAATTACCACTTTTTTTATATTCATTAATAAATAATTCAACGCCTAGTAATAAACCAATACCACCAGAGGAAATCAAATTAATAAAAACAAATTTTTTAAAGTCTTGTGTAAAACTGGTATGAATTTGCTGATAGTAATCAAAATTTAATTTAACAGCTAAAAAATACATGAGTAATAGAATAATTAAAAATAAAAAATATCTAAGAGCTTTTTTCATCTTAAATTCTCCTTTCATAAAGACTTTATCTAGTTTTATTCTGTTGAAATCTAGTTTTGCCAATGAGTTTAAGAAATCCATAAAATTAGTTGAGAATGGACTAAGTATGACATATTAATAAATGTTTTTTATGCTTGAAGTAAACTGTATTATTTAATATAACTATAATATTAATTGTTTGAATATTCAATGAAAAGTTTTTTAAATAGCAATTTTGATAAAAAATGAATAAATATAGTTAAATATTGGATTATTATTTTATGACATTTCTGTACTGAGTTTAATAAATTTTATAATCATTTATTTTGCCTTAAAATTGCCTTAAAATCTAAACAATTTTAAAACTAATGTGCCATAAAAAACTGATATAATTTAAATATAGTAAAAAAATAAAATTTATCTTATATATTGAGATTTAATTGTTTAATCAATATATTTATACTATTCAATTTATAATAAAAGTCTATTAAGGAGTGAGTTTTATGCAGAAGTTAATTTATATAGCAGATGATGAAGATAATATAAGAAATTTGGTAAAGACATTCTTAAAAAATGAAGGCCATGATGTTATGGATTTTAAGACAGGTGATGAACTTTTGGAGCAATTTAATAAAAATGAGTGCGACTTAGTAATACTAGATATAATGATGCCTGGTTTAAGTGGTTTTGATGTATGTACGAAACTTCGTGAGAAGAGTACCGTTCCAATAATCATGCTTACTGCAAGAGATACAGATATAGATTATATTACAGGGATAACTTTAGGTAGTGATGATTATTTTACAAAGCCATTTAGTCCAATGTCTTTAGTTATGAGAGTAAAGTCTATATTTAGAAGGATAGAATTTGAAAAGAAACAAAATTATGATAAGTATGGTGATTCTGTCGATATGGAATTAAAATTTGGTGATATAACAATAAATAAAAAAAATAAAATCGTTACAAATAAAAGTGACAATATAGACTTAACACCAAATGAATACAATCTATTAACTTATCTGTTTGAAAATAGAGACAGGGCAGTTTCTAGAGATGAATTATTAAATAAAATATGGGGATATGATATAGAAGTTGAGACAAGAGCTGCTGATGATACAGTTAAAAGACTACGTAAAAAGATTTTAGATACAAATATTTTGATAGAAACTGTCTGGGGTTTTGGGTTTAGATTAAAGGAGAAAAATTCAGATGGAAAATAAAAATGATAAAAAGAGAGCAAATAAGATTAAATCCATATTTAAATTAAAATTTTCAAAGAAAAATATAAGCATAAAAACTAGGATTTTATTGAGCATATTGTGTTTAATAATTGTAGTATTTATAATAATATTAGTATCTTTTAATATATTGCTTGATACGTACATAAAAACAACTGCAAATGAAGAGCTAACAAAGTCTACAGAAATAGTAGAACATATGGATAGCAATTTTAGACCTATTAAGCCTCCTCAAGATGATGGAAAGCTTCCTCCAAAAGCATTATCTAATTTTATGAGAAATGTACAAGATAAAGTTAGGATGGCAGAAACACAATCAGATGCTGATGCTATGGTGGTTGATTCAAAGTATAACTTGATATTTCCAACAAGAGAGGATGACTTCTTAAAGAATATTGACGAGATGGAATCGATTAAAAAGTGTATTCAAAATGAAAAACTAGATTTAAACTCAGATGAAAATACACGTATATCTACTGGAAGTAAGGATTACTATATTTCGACTGTAAAAATAACTAGTATATATGGAGAACAAGATAAGTATTTAATTCTTTTTATAGATATATCAAAAACTTTAAATCTAGTCCAAAAGATAAATATTGTATTAATATTTGTAATGGGGTTTGCTGGTATATTAGCAATTTTTACAGCTGTAGTTTTATCTGAGAAAATCGCTAAACCTATAAAAGAGTTGTGTGGTTTTGCAAAAAAAATGGGTAGAGGAGATTTTAAAAGAACTTACTTTGATTTTTCAGATAAAGAACTAGTAGAGCTTTCAAATATTATGAATAAGAGTGCTGAATATCTTGATAAGTATGATAATGAACAAAAAATATTTTTCCAAAATGCATCTCATGAACTTAGGACACCACTTATGTCCATTAAAGGTTATGCAGAAGCTATAAAGTATAATGTAATAGATAGTAAACATGCAAGTGATATAATACTTGAAGAAAGTGATAGATTGAGTGATATGGTTGAAGATTTGTTATATATATCTAAAATAGATAATATAACTAAAGATTATGACCTCGTAGAATGTGATTTAAGAGAAGTACTTTCAAATTGTGGCTCTAGACAAAATGTAAGAGCAATGAATAAAGGTATAAGATTTATTTATGAGTTTGATGAAGAGATGGTTTTGTTTGAATGTGATGAAAAAAATGTGTCAAAAGCATTTATGAACCTTATAGAAAATGCTTTAAGATATGCTAAGAGTGAAATTAAAATAGTATGTAAACATAATCAAAAAAATATAGTTGTTATAGTTGAAGATGATGGGATTGGGATTAATAAAGAAGATTTACCTCATATTTTTGAACGATTTTATAAGGGGGTTGGGGGTAATCATGGAATTGGATTATCAATAGTTAAATCTATTGTAAATAAACATGGTGGACGCATATATGCGGAAAATGGTAAAAAAGGTGCTAAGTTTACTATAGTATTCAAGTTATAAAGACAATATAAAGAAATATTAAAGAAAGTATGTCAATATTTGAAGTTGTTTTTTACATATATCTATTGTATACTGTTGAAAAAAGAACAATATTAAGCTGACATATATTATAATGGTTGACAATTAAAGTAGAAGCTTAAATATATATGCAGAAAGGAAAAGTAAAATCTGAAGTGTATTTAGCTTAAGTAAGCTTCTTATTTTATAAAAAATATGTATGAAAGAACAACTGCTTTTTGATATTACAAATTTAGTAACTGTTATATTTGAAGCTTTTGTTGTCCATATGTTTTTATCAGATTTTTTAGGTCAGAAAGAAGGATATACAAGAGCTATAAGATATGCTAGATTGGGTTTTATAATATGCTTAGGAGTCTGTAATTTAATAACTTTAAATCCTGCAATCACAATACCTTTAATTTTCATCCTTATTTTTTCATCATCATTTTTATATGAAGGAAATATACAGACACGATTATTTGCTACTGTTTTATTAAATGTATTCTTTATATTATCAGAAATTGTGGTCACAAGTATTTTTGTCTTATTTATAAAAGAAGGCTTTGAAATAATGTTTGAAAACAATGGTATAAGAGTATTAGCCACAATTTTATCTAAAATCGTTTTTTTATTTATATGTAAGATTGTTTGTTTATTTAAAAAAGATGTACATTCAGATATGCCAATAAAGTATTGGATTATTTTACTTGCAATACCTTTATTTAGTTTATTTCTAGCTATTTCTATATTTGATATAAACAAGTTCTTTAGTTCTGAAAGTTTAAAATTTCTAAATTTAATATCAAGTATTGGTATTTTATATATTAATTTTATTGTATTTTATCTATTTAAATCTATTATAGATAAAACTAAATTATCTATGAAGTATGAAATACTTGAGCAAGAAATAATTCATAAGGAAGAATTAAGACTTAGTAATGAACGTTATAAGATTATTGTTGAACAGACTGACTCTGTTGTCTTTGAATGGAATCTTAAAGAAGATAAATCATTTGTATCTCAGGCCTGGACTGAAAAATTTGGATATAGCAGTAAATGTGAAAATCTTTTAAAAGAGATTAGAGATAAAGAATTAGTTCATCGTAAAGATTACAGTGTATTTGAAGATTTTCTTGAAAGTATTAAAGAAAATGACAAACATAATCAAGTAATATATCGTTTAAAAAAATCTAATGGCGAATACATTTGGTGTAGAACATCAGTGACAAAGATTTTTGATGATGAAAATAAACTTTTAAAGGTTGTAGGCGTGATTGTAGATGTAGATAGTGATATAAAAAAATATGAAGAGTTAAAAACTAGAGCAGAAAGTGATTCATTGACAAATATATATAATAAAGGTACATTTGAAAAACTAGTAGAAGAAGTTATATCTACAAATAAAAGTAACAAGAAAGATGCTTTATTCATTATTGATTTAGACGATTTTAAAGAAATAAATGATAATTTCGGTCATCCATTTGGTGATTTTGTGTTAAAAACTTTTGCTGAGAAGATACAAGCCAGTTTTGGTAATGAAGATTTAGTTGGAAGAATTGGTGGTGATGAATTCGTAGTATATATGCAAGATTATCATTCAGAAGTAAACTTGCATAAAAAAGCAAAAGAATTAAACAGAGTTCTTTATGATAATTATAATGATTTAAGTTTTAGTTTTGAGGCTTCTGTTAGTATAGGTATTGCAAGATATCCCCAAAATGGAAATTCATTTATAGAATTGTTCAAAAATGCAGATAGAGCACTTTATAATGTAAAAGCATCTGGTAAGAATTCTTATTGTTTGTTTGAGGAGGAACTATATATACAGTGAATTTAGAATATATAGTTTAAGTATATAGATAAATTATTAAAAAGTTGGCTCATGTAGCTGAATTTATAAACATTTATTAGCAAGGCTATGGTAATAAAAAGCATAGCCTTACTTTTCTATTCAACTAAGTATTATATATTTTAAAAGGAGATTATTTAGCAAGCCTAAACCCACAATAAGTTTTATAGCTTAAAAATATATTGGATTCATAAATGGTATTATAAGTTCTGTGACCTCTCCATATGCATCAAGTCCCCAATATCCACTGTAAATACCATCACCCATGCCACTTGTTAACATAATTAATCTATAGGGTGTTTGTGGCAATTGCCAAATTAAGAAATTGCCATCTTTATTCTGGATGTTTGGATACATTTCATAGCTTTTTTTAAAAAGTGCTGAAAAATAATCATGATATTTATTTTTATCTGGATTTTCATTTTGCCATTTTGTTGTAAAACTAGCATATTCCTTTGCAACTTTTGCGTCTGAAAAGCAAGCTAATCCTGTATCCACACCAAAAAAAGTCCATGCTCCTGCTTTTCCAAAGTCTTCGATTCCTTTTCCTTTTGGCATAGCAATTTCATATGTAATAGGTTGCTTGTCACTAATAATTAATCTAGCTGCTGCAATTCTAAGTCCAGCAATTTTAGAATGACAAATAGATATTTCTACAGAATAACTTCCAACTGGTATTTTTCTTTCTAAACAAGTTTCATACTCACTCCCTAAATATGCAAGAGGGTCTGCAAGGACAACTTCTCCGCTTGGAAAATCTGTTTCCCCCACGATAAATGGTTCAAGTTTGTCACTTTTTTGAAACAAGCTTTTAAAAAATTCTATTGGATAATTTTCCTGATTTAAAAATTTTAGGTTTTTTTCAAAGGCTATTTGTGCAGGATGCTTAACTGGTTCTCTAATTTCTTTCCTTGTGTTTGTGTCAATAAAATATTTTCCACTTTTATCAGAGCGAAATTCTAGGTCTGTTCCTATAGGCATATAAAAAATATTTAAAGTAGTTGGTTCAATATTAACAAGAGTATTGAAATCTACAATTGTCATGTTTTTAGGATTATCAACATACTCCTGTGTATCTGTATCTCCAAAAGCAATCCATCCATTTCCAAATTCACTGTCTTCTCTAAAAAGCCACTTCAATTTTGATGTTCCATTGAGAATTGATTTACTGACAATACAACCTCCTGCTCCAGTTATATACTGTTTCATTTCTGAGTTTTCGACATTTTGTTCCTTTTTACTAGATAATTTCATATAAATTCTCCTTACTTTTTATATTTGTAAAAGCACATACATATAAAAAATAAAAGCTATAAAGTATATAGTTTAATTATGTGTTTCATAGCTTTTATTTCTTGAGTTAATTTCAATCATTTTTATAGAAATATAAATCTGAAGTATTTCATCAGCATAGTCTAGTGTAATACCTGTGATTTCTTTTATCTTATTAATTCTATAAAACAGAGTATTTCTATGAATATTTAAGATTTTAGCAGCCTTGCTTGGTGAATTATTAAAGTATATATATTGTTTTAAGGTCTCTAATAAATTACAACCATTTTTTTTATCTTCTTCAATTAGTTTGGTTACAGCTGGATGATTGAGGTCATATAAATCATAATTAGTACTAAGTAGCTCGTAGAGTATATATGGTATGCTTTTCCCAAATGGAGAAAAGTTTATATCATATTTTTGAGCAATTTCACTAGCTCTTTTAGCTTGAATATAATACTTCCAACTATCAGATAGCTTTGAAAATCTTGAACTTATTCCAGCATAAAGTGAATTTAGTTTTAAGTAATTAATAAATTCTTTATTCTCATTGTCAATTAAATTATGAATTAAAGAATCATTAATAAAAACGACTAAAGCAGATTTATGTACTACACAGTTATTAGATGGTATAAATGCACTTAAAGATTGCATGATAAAAGGAACTTTACTATCAAAATAATTGTTATCTTTGTTTACTATTACCATTATATTTAATGAATTTGACTTAGTCCAATTTAAATAATGGAATCTTTTGCTTATAGTATCATCATCTAGGTACTTTTTTTCCAACAAATCAGAAAGTATATAATTAGGAATAAGTTTTTTATCTATATTAAACAAATTATTTTTTTGTAGTTCTAGAGATAAAGCTTTATTAAGTGATTCTAATAATTTAAAGTGAAACTCATTAAGTGGTTTTTTCCATTCACAGATAGCTATATGAGCTACTTCAATTTCTTCTACACATACGGATGAGACTAATGTTCCAAGCCAGTTATCTGGTTTATTTTCATCTTTAGTAGATTTATTATAATGTATTTTTTTATGGATATTTTGATATTTTATGTAATTTATAGTTTCTTCGTCTAAATATTTATCTCCATTAGAATCCTCAGTAAGTTGTAATATATCACTGACATCATAAGAATAAGCTAAAACTTTGAAGCTAGAGTCACGAATTATTATAGGATAGCCGAATTCTTCATGTGCTATGTCGATTAAATATTGTATGCCTTTATTCTCAGAAACTACATCAAAAAACTTTTGAGAACATAAACTAAGATGTACTTCTTGATTCATGATATTTAACAATTCACCAAAAAGGTCATACTTTTCTTTTTTAGATTTTATGATACAAATATTTGGGTTTAAATTATATCTTTCTAAATCAATGTTAACTTCATTTTGTATAAAGATACCTAAAAAATTCATATTGGTCAAATCTACAGAAATATCTGTTATATTTCCTAAATATAAACATCCAGTATTAAATTCAGTTTGATTATTTTTATAAATATTTAAGCTAGTGATATCTATATATTCATCTAGAAATGGCTTTAATACTGAGATATATTGAGATATACCTTTCATTAAATATACTAATTTCATGGGAAACCTCCTCTTATTATATCTGATTGTACTATAACACAATAGATATAGTATATTTTACATCAAAGTTTAGATTCTAACACATAGTTTAAGCAAATTAATTTATATATAATTAGTTATATAAACTAAGAAAGCATCAAAGTAAAAAATTTTAATTAAATAAGAATAAGGTTTTTAGTAAATAAAAATAAAGGGAGTGTGGAGTATGGCAATAACTAAAATTACAAATATTAAAATATTTGATGGAGAAAAACTTTCAAAACAAAAGAGTATTGTAATAGAAGAGGGAGTAATATCATCAAAAACAACTGCTGATATTATTATAGATGGGGAAGGATGTACCTTACTTCCAGGATTTATTGATTCTCATGTGCATTTAGATAGTATAAAAAACTTGGAGGATGCAACTAACTGGGGGATAACTACTATGCTTGATATGGCAACTAATAGCAAAGAGATAGTAGAATCTTTAAGAAATATAGATGGACTAACAGATATTCGTAGTGTATATGAACCTGTTGCACCAGCATCACACCCTCATCTTATGGGCATGGGGTTTAAAGATAGTAAAATACATACTATTAAAGATGCTGAACATTTTGCTAAGAAACAAATTAAACAAGGAGCAGATTTCGTAAAAATTATAATAGAAGACCCAAAAGCATCTAAAATAGCTTTTGATTTTGAGACAATAAAAAGAGTAGTTGAAATATCTCATGAAAATGGGAAAAAAGTATTTGCTCATGCACCTACAACTATAGCTTATGAATATGCAGAAAAAGCAAATGTTGATGTAATAAATCATATTCCTTTTATAGGGAAATTATCTGATGATGTAGTAAAAAGGATAAAAGAGAAAAATCTTATATCAATTCCAACTATAGTTATGATGGAAAGTATAATATCAAATATAAAAAAAGCTACAGGAAGAGAAGAGGTTAGGTTAGAAACAGCAATAGAAAATACAGCTACATTGAAAAAAGCTGGAGTGGTGATATTAGCTGGAACTGATGCAAATAATGATGAGAATTCTGTTAGTATAGTGAAACATGGGGAGTCCCTTCATCGTGAATTTGAATTATTAGTTAAGGCAGGTCTTAATACAATTGAGGTACTTGAGAGTGCAACAAGTTTGCCAGCAAAACTATTAGGTCTTAATGACCGTGGATTAATAAAAGAAGGAAAAAGAGCTGATTTAGTAATGGTTGAAGGTGACCCAATTAAAGATATAACAGCAACTAGAAATATAAAAGGTGTATGGATAAAAGGCAATAAAGTAAGATAGTAAACCGAGTAGTGTTAAAAATAAAAGAAATTTATGTTAAAGGAGATTGAGAACATGTTATTAAGTAGACCAGGAAAGAATTCTATGCAAGATATAATAGATAAAAATAGTGTAAAAGAACTTATAGAATTTGAGAGATTTTGTAGGGATAATGCATTATGGGATGAAATGAAAAAATGCTTTGCAAAGGAATCTACTGTTTCAATATCTTGGTATCAAGGTAGTGGAAAAGGGTTTGTAGAAGAATCAAGTAAGATGAAATCTTATGCACCACATAAAATTTGTGATACATTAGTTTGGATAAATAATAATAAGGCAGTATCAATCACAATGGGGGCTATTCATATTAGAAATGAAATTGATGGAAATTTAGTTGAACTTCAGTCAGATGTCAAGTTTTTGTATAAGACTCAGAAGATAGATGATATATGGTATATAATATCTATGGATGCTATATATGAAAAAGATATAATTTTACCTGTTTATCAGGATGAAGATGTCAAAATTTCTAAGAAAGACATACAGGATTATAGACCTTCATATGCAAGTCTTTCTTATATGCTTAGTAAGGATGGATATAAAATAAATCAAGAACTTCCTGGAATAGATAGACCAGAAAAGGTTGATAGACTTTATAAAGATGCAGAAAAATGGCTATTAGAGAACTCTAGAATTTAGATTGTTTTAAATATAAATAAAGGGGGGTGCCTCAAAATGAACTTTTTAGTTTATGAGGCACTCTTCTTTGTATGAAATCAAATATATTTTTATCATTTCAACAATGAAAAAGAGGCTTATCTCTCTTTTGAGATAGCCTCTTTTGAGACAGCCTCTTTTGAAATAAATTTTGTATATTTAAGATAATACTCTATAAAAAATTTATTTAATTTTCTATTTTTGTTACTCCTTTTTATATTCTTTTTGTACTCTTTAGTAAAAATAAATAATGAAAGGAGTACAGAAAAAATTAAACAACCTAATATAATATTTGAATTAAGATTTGAAGAATTAAAATTTAAAAAGATATTATTCAAATCAGCATCTAAAAAAACTGTATTATTAATTAAATGAATTACAATACATGCCCATATATTTTTAGTTTTCATATAAACATAACCTAAAAATATAGAAATACTAATTACAAAAAATAATCTAAGTAATATACCTAAACCGTCTACATGATAAACTGTAAACCATAAAGGTATGTGCCATAGCTCCCATATAACCCCAACAAAATAACTCCTATTTTTATCTCCCTTTACATTTTAACTTCTGCTGAGATTTGAGTTAGATATTCATTAGAATCTCGTACACTTATGTCATATAGGAGATACTCTTCATAAACAAAATCTCCCATATATAAATTATTCTGATTAAAAAATTCTAAGAGTTTTTCATAAGTTTTATTAATAGTTTCATAACCTCCTTTATGGTAAGCAGTTACATAAAGCCCTTTTGGTTTGATTGATGTAGGATATTTCTTATAGTCTTTATTAACTTTTGTAAATAAATATGAATATGACTCAAAATCTCTATTCATTATATCTTCGCCTTTAATGATTGAACCAATCATACCATTATCACCTAAATCATAGTTATCCATAAAGTTAATACATTCATATAAAAAGTTTTCATCATCGTCTCCAAGAAAGGGTTCTTTAGAAGTAAGAGGCGTTTTGACTAAGTATTCTTCCTCATGTTCTTCTAAAATAATCGTATTTGCATCTATATTACAGGCCTTTTTAGTAAATGAAATAGTAGACTCCATTAAAGCCTTAATATTATTCAGTTTTTCAATTTCATTATTAATATCAATAGTCTTCTTTTCTAAAAGTTCAACTAGTAAATTAGGAGTTCGTTTATCTATATAAGTTTTAATTTCTTTTAAAGGCATTTTAATTTCCTTAAGTGAAGAAATTATACCAAAAATACTGAGTTGATGGTATGAGTAGTATCTATATCCGTTTTCCTTCTTTAACTCTGGAGAGAAAAGACCTATATCATCATAATGAAAAAGCGTCTTTTTATTGACTCCACAAATCTTTGCAAATTCTCCAGTTGTGAAATAATTTTTCGAAATTTGACTCATAATTAAAATTCCTCCTTGACTATCCTGTTACAGTATAGTTTATCATAATATTCTATAAAGGAGTGTGATTGTATGAAAAAATTAATTCGTTTTTTAAAACCATATAGAGTTTTAATTGTTACAGTGCTGATGTTTACATTTTTACAAACTCTTGGAACTTTATATATACCAACACTTACAGCAAGTATAGTAAATAACGGTGTAGTAAAGGGGGACGTAGATTATATTGTAAAGACAGGTCTAATTATGTTGATAGCAGCAGGTATAACAGCTTTATCAGCTGTTTTAGTTTGCAAAGTATCATCAAATCTCTCATCTGGATTTTGTAGAGATATTAGAGAAGCAGTATTTATAAAATCACAAGATTTATCAATAAATGATTTTAATAAGATAGGTACAGCTTCAATGATTACTAGGAGTACTAGTGATATTACTTTAATAGGTCAATCTTTGTTTATGTTTATTCAATTGGTATTACCAGCACCAATCATAACGGTTTCTGGTTTATTCTTAGCATATTCTATAGATAAAGTAATGACAATTATTATTGTTACAGTAATGTTTCTATTCATGTTATCTGCATTTTTGGTTGGTAAAAAAGTTATCCGATTGTTTAAAATGATGCAAATAAAGATGGATAATATGAATAGAGTATTACGTGAAGTAGTAACTGGAGTAAGAGTTATAAGAGCTTTTGATAGAAGTCGTTTTGAAAAAAAGAGATTTGATAGAACTGCAATAGATTATTCTGAAACGGCAATTTCAATAAATAAAATATTTGCAGTACTTATGCCTGTTGTAATGTTAATAATGAACTTAGGTATAGTGAGTATAATTTGGTTTGGTGGTATGAGAGTAAGCAATGGAAATATGGAGATAGGTCATATAATGGCACTAGTTGAATATTGCATCCTAATATTATTTTATTTAATTATGGGAGTAATGGTATTTATGTACATACCTAGAGCAGGAGCTTGCGCAGATAGAGTAAATCAAATTTTAGATATAGAACCTGAAATTGTAGATGGAAATGGATATAAGGATATTACTTCAGAAAGAGGTCATTTAGTATTTAAAAACGTAACTTTTTCATATTCCCAGTCGGAGGAACCTGTTTTAAATAATATAACATTTGAAGCAAAATCTGGAGAAGTAACTGCAATTATAGGAAGCACTGGTTCTGGTAAATCTACTATTGCAAATATAATACCACGTTTTTTTGAAATTCAATCTGGAGAAATATCTATAAATGGTCAAGATATTAAGAACATGCCTCAAAAAGAGCTTAGAGATAAGATTGGATTTGTACCACAAAAAGCCTTTTTATTTAGTGGGACAATAGAAGAAAATATAAGATATGGAAAAGAAGATGCAAGTATTGAAGAAGTAAAGCATGCTGCAAGTATAGCCCAAGCTGATGAGTTTATTTCTGATATGGAATATAAGTATGATTCATTTGTAGCACAAGGTGGAAATAACTTATCTGGTGGTCAGAAACAGAGAATATCTATTGCAAGGGCATTAGTTAGAAAACCAGAAGTATATGTTTTTGATGATAGTTTTTCTGCATTAGATTTCAAGACAGATAAAAGGCTTAGAAAAGCATTAAAGAATGAAATTAAAGATTCATCAGCTATAATTATAGCACAGCGTATAAGTACAATTATGGATGCTAATCAGATTATAGTTTTGAATGATGGAGAAATTGTAGGTATAGGAAAACATAAAGAGTTACTTGAAAATTGTGAAGTTTATAAGCAAATCGCAGATTCACAGCTTAGTAAAGAAGAACTTGCATAGAGTGAAGAATCAATCTGTGTATTTGGAGGTGTAATATGAGTGAAAAAATAACAGAAAAACAAGATGTAGAAGTACTTAGCTTTGAAGATGGTATGTCAGCAGAAAAAGCTAGAAATGCAAAAAAGACAACTAAAAGATTATTGAAATATATGAAAAAACAAAAATTTAAGTTATTAATGATTTTTATTTCAGTATTAATAAGTTCAGCTCTTACAGTTTTAGCACCAATGGTTATGGGAAAAGCTATTGACCAATTATTTAATGGGATTAAAACTGCAGTTCAAACAGGTACAAAGTTCAGTGTGAATTTTAGTACTATGGGAGGTATAATATCAATACTTCTAGGGTTGTATTTAATTAGTGCAGTATTTATATATATACAACAATATATTATGTCAGGTGTTGCACAAAGTTTAGTTCTTAACATGAGAAAAGATTTAAGTGATAAATTAAATAAACTTCCGCTTAAATACTATGATTCTCACAAAAAAGGGGAAACACTTAGTATAGTTACAAATGATTTAGAGAAGGTAGCAGATAGTTTACAAGAAGGATTAATGCAACTTATTACAGCAGTGGTCACAGTGATTGGTTCTATTGTAATGATGATAAGCATAAGTATACCACTTACAATAGTATCAGCTGTAACATTGCTTGTTTCTTTAGGTATTACTGTCATAATTGCAAGAAAATCACAAACTAGATTTTCAGAAAATCAAAAATCATTAGGAGAATTAAATAGCAATATAGAAGAGATGTTTACTGGTCAAATAGTAGTTAAGGCATTTAGCAAAGAAAAAGATACTATAAAAAACTTTAAAGAATTAAATCAAAATCTTTATAATGCTAGTAGAAAAGCTCAATTCTCATCATATGCTATATCTCCAATTATTAGATTTATAAATCAAATTGGGTATGTTATTATAGCAGTTGTGGGTGGTGTATTTGCATCAACTGGAGCAATGACTCTTGGTAGTATACAGGCATTTATCCAATATGTAAATCAAGCATCAGAGCCTACTACAGAGATATCTTATATTGTAAATATGCTTCAAGCAGCAATTGCATCTGCAGAGAGAGTTTTTGCAGTTATGGATGAAGTGGAAGAAATGAAGGACAAAGAAGATTCAAAAGTTATCAACATGCCTAAAGGAAAGGTAGAATTTGAGCATGTTAAATTTGGATATAGTGATGATTCTATTCTTATGAAAGACATTAATATTAAATTGAATGCAGGAGATAAAATTGCAATTGTTGGACCTACAGGAGCTGGGAAGACAACTCTTGTAAATTTACTTATGAGGTTTTATGAGATACAAGGTGGAAGAATTACTATTGATGGAGTTAATATAAAAGACTTAAAGCGTGGAGAGCTTAGAACTATGTTTGGAATGGTTCTTCAAGATACATGGCTGTTTAATGGTAGTATAAAAGAAAATATTGCTTATAGTAAGTCAGATGCTACAATGGATGAGATTGTAAAGGCAGCAAAATCAGCAAGAGTAGACCACTTTATAAGGACTTTACCTCAAGGGTATGATACTGTATTGACTGAAGATGCTTCTAATCTGTCTCAAGGTCAAAAACAACTTTTAACAATTGCCAGGGCAATACTTTCAGACCCGTCAGTGTTAATTCTTGATGAAGCAACCTCTAGTGTTGATACCAGAACAGAGGTTGAGATTCAAAAGGCAATGAACAACTTGATGAAGGGAAGAACTAGCTTTGTTATTGCACATAGATTATCAACTATTCGTGATGCAGATTTAATATTAGTAATGAAAGAAGGTAATATTATCGAACAAGGAAATCATAAGGAACTTATTGAAAATAAAGGATTTTATGAAGAACTTTATAATAGTCAATTTTCAAGTGAATATGATGAAGAAGTTGTATAATTAATAATATTATAATATAAGATTTTATATATAATTAGGATATTAAGAATTGTATTACAAGAAAAATAGAGATAATAAAAATTACT
Source organism: Clostridioides sp. LIBA-7602 (assembly GCF_056688945.1). Lineage (NCBI taxonomy): Bacteria > Bacillati > Bacillota > Clostridia > Peptostreptococcales > Peptostreptococcaceae > Clostridioides > Clostridioides sp. LIBA-7602. The sequence continues at coordinate 1,101,435 of NZ_CP196991.1, forward strand.
CCAATAATTAAAAGTAATTTTATTATCTCTATTTTGATTCTAAGTATATATGTTGAATCTTAATTAAAAAATATTGCTTAGTCAGTTTTATTTAAATCTAATATTTACATTCACATTCACATTTATAATGTATTAATTATATTAAAGACTCTTTTATGGAGTTAATCTTCCTCTAATATTTTTTTCAAAGCTATATCCAATATCTAAGACTTTTTTATCTTCACCATACAGTGTCATAAACGTAACTCCAATAGGAGCTCCCTTTTCGTCCAATCCAAATGGTACATTTAATTCAGGATATCCTGATGCTGATGCCATTGTAGAGCCAGAGCTATCTAAAAAAACAATAGCGTCCAAGTTTTTTTCTTTAAAAGTTTTATTAAGGACTGATTTCGCTTTCTGGATTGAATCATCTATTTTATTCATATTACTTTTTTCTACTTGATTAGCTTCTTCCAATAAGTCTTGGCCATATTTAATTCTTCTTTTGGAGTCAGCATTATTAAATTCAATTAAGGCATTTAATTTTGTTATCGGCATATTATACTTATCAGCAAAGTCTTCAAAGTCTTTTTTAAAGGATAAATTGATAGTATTTATTATGCCAATTCCTTCTTCGTTGAGACTAATAGGCACAACAGTGACATTCATGTTTTCTAATTCTTGATTTAGATTTTTTAGCATTTTTTCATCATTATACTCATAGCTTAATAACCCAATCTTCATACCCTTCAGTGAGTTAATATCAAAGTCTAATGATATATTTTCATTTGAAATTGCATTATAAGCAATCGCTACATCTTGTACTGTTTTTCCTATTGGACCAGCTGTGTCAATTTTTTTGACTAGTGGCATAATTCCATCACTAGATATTTTGTCTCTAGATGGTTTAAATCCCACCACTGAATTTGCTGAGGCTGGAGCAACAATGGAACCATCTGTTTCTGTTCCTATGGAGATTGGAACTATATTTGCGGTAACAGAGACAGCGCTACCACTACTAGAACCAGATGGAGATATCTTTAAAGGGCCAAAAGGATTAACTGTCTGACCTTTTTTACCACTATATCCGCTAGGCATTATTCCTGAAATATAATTTGCGAATTCAGACAGATTATTTTTTCCCAATATAATAGCACCTTGTTTTTTCAAATCCTTTACTAAATTAGCATCTTCATTAGGAATAAAATCTGCAAAGGCAACAGTACCTGAACTTGTTGGCATATTAGAGGTATTAATATTATCCTTTAACATGATAGGAATACCAAAAAGTGGAGAAGGTATTATTTTATCTTGTGAAGACAATTTTAATCTCTCTGAATCCATAGTTCTGGCATCAGCAATTGCACCTGGATTTACTTCTACCACGGAATTATATCCATGTTTAATTTGGTCTATCATTTTAATTCTATAAAGATATATTGCTGTAATTTCCTCATAAGTTATTAGTCCATTTTCTACTGATTTTTGGATTTCATCAATATTTTTTTCAACTACATATTTTTCTTTATTTGCCATTATACTATCTATATCTAATTTACTCAATTGCTGATTGATAGATTTAATTATCTTATCATTTTGATAAGAAATCCATTCTTCTCCAGGTGGAATAACGTTTTTAATGTATACATATGCACAAATTAAAAGACTTGAAATAAATATGGTTATTCCAATAATAATCTTTTTTTTCATGTTCTACCTCCTAAACTGTATCTACTTTAATTGTTTATTAATATAAGTTACTATTTATCAATTTAAATACCAATATATATAAATAGAATTCACAAGCTCTATTTTTCATTTGCAACAACTAAATCAATAAATAATTGCATAAGTGGACTAATCCACTTATTTTTATGATGACCACATACTGAAACAATACTCTTATCATCTAACTCTGTATCTATTGCACATAGTTCTCCTGTTTTCAAATCATCTTCTACTGCAAACGTAGGGAGATATGATATTCCCATATCATTTTTGACTAAATTTTTAATAGTAGGTATACTCCAAAGTTCAATCGTATGGTCTAGAATAATATTCTTTTCATTTAAATATGATTCAAACATCTGTCTAAAAATGCATGCTGGTTCATCTATTATGAAAGGAATATTTAATTCTTGGTTTGGAGTAATAAAATCAGGGAATTGTTTTTTTACTTTTGGTGATGCAACTAGTGTTAAAGGTGATTCTCCAACAGTATAGGTAGAAATAGAATTTCCTAAGCCTCCAATATCTTTATAAAATATTCCTAAATCAATACTTCCTGCAAGCAAAGAATTTCTAATATCATAGCAATTCATTGAGCGAAGAAATAGTCGTGCATTTGGTGCCATTTCATGAAATTGTTTTAAGATAGAAGGCATTTTATAACAAATAAGAGTTTCTCCCATTGCTATATGCAAATCACCACGTAACTCAGATAAGTCAGTACCAAAATTCTTCATTTTATCAACAGAACATAGAACATCATCCACATAAGGTATTAGATTTTTACCAGCTTTAGTTAGAACCATTTTTCTTCCTATTTTTTCAAATAAATGTGTAGATAGTTCTTGTTCTAGCTGTTGTACTTGAAATGTTATTGTTGATTGTGTGTAATTGAGCTTATTTGCTGCTTTAGAAAAACTGCCTTCTTCTATTATAGTTTTAAAAGTTTGTAGGTATTTAAGATACATATTTAACCTCATTTCATTCAATATAATTGAAGTATAAATTTAAATATTTCGATTTTTTTTATGGTTTAATTTATAGTATTATAATATAAAAGGAGAGTGATTGCAAGTGTTGAGTGAAGTTTTATTATCTTTTTTACCATACGCATTTGTTACAGGTTTTACACCAGGACCTAATAATATCCTTGCGTTAAATACGATTAGTAATAATGGATGGAAAAAAGGGAAGTCAGTAGTTATAGGAATTGGCATGGGATTTATGTGTATTATGTTCATATGTGCTCTTGGATGCCTTGAATTATCAAAGTTTATACCAATGATTACTGGTATTATGAAGTACATAGGAGCACTTTATATTATTTGGTTAGCAATACAAGTAGCTAAGAGCAAACCAAACAAGGATAGTGATGTGAAGAAAGAATCCTTTTGGACTGGATTTATTTTGCAGTTTGTTAATGTAAAAATTATAATATTTGCTATTACTGTATATACAGGGTATGTAATACCTGTGTCACAGTCAGTTGAATATTTATTATCAGCAGCAGTTTGTAATAGTATTGTGGGCATATCTGGGACTTTGACATGGGCTCTAGCAGGAGGTATTTTACAAAAATATATAAACAAACATTACAAAGTAATTAATATCATTATGGCACTAGTACTTATTTGGAGTGCAGTAAAACTAATTTTAACATAACTGAGCGTATATAAATTTAATTATTTAGTGTTATAAATTTAGAAGATGAAACTATAGATTATATAATTTTGAATAAGAAACTTTATTTTTTATTTGAAAGATTTAATTTATCTATAAGTAACATCTTCTTTTTTTGCTTCCTAAAGCTACTATTTGTTAGTTATACAGAATCTAATACTATATAAAATTTAATTTACAGATGAAGATATAAGATATTATTAAAAATTAGATAAATAAATTCACATTTATTTTTTTATCTAATCTTATTTGCCACATATATGCCATAAAGATGCACTTATTTTACGGAGATTTAACAAAGTAAAGTGAAGTATACTCTAAATATAAAATAAATCAAACATAGTTAAATGAATTGAGAGGTGATAATAATGGATAAGAAGTTAAACTATAGATTTGAGATGAAACACAAAATAACTGAAGCTGATGTCCTAGCTTTAAAATCAAGACTTTATCCAATAATGAAGAAAGATAGAAACGCATCAAAAGATGGAAAGTATCTTATCAGAAGTTTGTATTTTGATACACCTGAAGATAAAGCGCTTTTAGATAAGTTAAATGGAGTTGCAATGAGAGAAAAGTTTAGAATAAGATTTTATAACAATAACCCTTCTTATATAAAGTTGGAGAAGAAAATAAAACATTATAATATGACATCAAAGCTATCAGCTAGTTTAACTAAAAAAGAAGTAGAGAAGATATTAAAAAATGACATTGAGTTTTTAAAAGAATCGACAAACTGCTTATTAAGAGAGTTTTACTTAAAAATAAAATGTGAAAGATTGGAGGCAAAAAGTATAGTTGATTATGATAGAGAAGCTTTTGTTTATCCGCTTGGAAATGTAAGAGTCACAATCGATAGTGACATTAAAACTTCTGTAAATTCAATAGATTTGTTCAATAAAGAACTGCCAACAGTATCAGTTATTGATGAAAATATGACTGTATTAGAAGTTAAATATGATGAGTTTATACCAGATTTTATAAAAGATTTGGTTCAGATTAATAAAACCACTTCTACAGCAGTTTCAAAGTATGCATCAAGTAGACTGTATATATAGGAATGGAATCTAAGTTTTATGTAAAAAGTGTTTAAATAAAATAAAAAAATTAAGAAACAGGAAGGATGATTTTAGTTATGACATTTAACGATATTTTTAAATCAAGTTTTATAGAAAATGTATCAGGTTTTTCATTTATAGATAGTGCTTTAGCTCTAGGTTCAGCATTTTTAGTAGGTTTGTTCATATATATGATTTACAAAAAGACATATATGGGGATTATGTATTCTCGACCATTTAATGTGTCACTTGTAGCACTTACAATGCTTACAACTTTCGTAATATTGGCAGTTACATCAAATGTAGTTTTATCTCTAGGTATGGTTGGTGCTTTATCTATAGTAAGATTTAGAACAGCAATCAAAGACCCAATGGATTTGGTATTTCTATTTTGGTCATTAGGTTCAGGTATAGTTTTAGGAGCAGGTTTAATTCCATTGGCTGTTATGGGTTCAATAATCATGGGATTGATTCTAATATTCTTTTCAAACAAAACAATATCTGAAACACCATATATATTGATGGTAAATTGTAATAATGAAAATTCAGAGGATATTGCAACTGACAAAATTAAAAAAGTATTTTCTAAGTATCAAATAAAATCAAAAAGTGTTACACCAGAAAAAGGTATAGAATTGGTATTTGAAGTAAGAATGAAGGATGGAGAAACAAGTCTTATAAATGACTTAAGCCAAGTAGATGGAGTTACTAATGCAGTTCTTGTAAGTTATAATGGTGACTATGTAGCATAGAGAGGAGTAATCTTTTATGAAAGATAAAAAATTTACCCTTCTTATCTCAATTATGATTATATTTTTATGTGCAGTAGTTGGAGTTTACAGTACATATGGTAGTAAAGGTGTTGATTTATATAGCAATGTATATATTGAAAAATATTTTGACAGAGACAAGGTTATGGAAGTTAATATAGAAATAGATGAAAGTGACTTGGAAGACATGAATGAAAATGCTATAAAAGAAGAATTTAAAGTTGCAAAAGTAACTGTAAATGGAGACGCATATGGAAACGTTGGTATAAGAACTAAAGGAAATTCAAGTCTTACATCTGTAGCAAATAGTGATAGTGATAGATATAGCTATAAGATTAATTTCGATAAATATAATACTAGTCAAAGTATGGAAGGTCTTACTCAATTAAACCTTAATAACTGTTATTCTGACCCATCTTATATGAGAGAATTTTTAACATATAGTGTCTGTGAGGATATGGGCTTAGCTACTCCAGAATTTGCATATGCTAAAGTTTCTATAAATGGTGAATATCATGGATTATATTTGGCAGTAGAAGGATTAAAAGAATCGTATCTTGAAAATAATTTTGGAGATGTAACTGGAGACTTATACAAATCAGATGAAGGAGCCTCATTACAATATGAGGGTGATGACCCAGATAGTTACTCAAATCTAATCGTTGAAAGTGATAAAAAAACAGCTGATTGGTCTAAAGTTACAAAACTACTAAAATCTTTAGATACAGGTGAAGATATTGAAAAATATCTTGATGTAGATTCTGTCCTCAAAAATATAGCAATAAGTACAGCTTTATTAAATCTTGATAGTTATCAAGGTAGTTTTGCTCATAATTACTATTTATATGAACAAGATGGAGTGTTTTCTATGTTGCCATGGGATTTTAATATGTCATTTGGTGGATTTAGTGGTTTTGGTGGAGGTAGTCAATCTATAGCTATTGATGAACCTACAACGGGTAATTTGGAAGATAGACCTTTAATATCTGCATTATTAAAAAATGATACATATAAAACTAAGTATCATGAATATCTAGAAGAAATAGTAACCAAGTATTTGGATTCAGATTATCTAGAAAATATGACAACAAAACTACATGATTTGATAGCATCATATGTAAAAGAAGACCCAACAGCATTTTATACTTATGAAGAATTTGAGAAAAATATAACATCTTCAATTGAAGATTCTAGTGATAATAAGGGATTTGGTGATAAAGAGTTTAATAATAATGATTCTAATAATAAAGATTCTAACAACAATGAATCCAATAACAATGATTCTAACAATAATAACTCTAACAATGAAAATAAGAGTTTTGAAAACAAAAGTAATGAAAAAGAAGTTAATGCTGAATTAACATTAAGCGAAGTCAAAACTAATACGGATAATGATACTCAAAATAATACTAAAGATAATAGTGAAAATGAGAATAATACAAATACCAATAAAGATGGAAACGATACTAATGAAAAGTCAGGAGGACCTATGGGCAAAGGTGGAAAGTCAATACCAGGAGTTTTAGAAGTTGCAGAAAATATGAGTAAAACTATAAATGCTCAATTAAGTGGAGAATCTTCTTCAACTAAGGAAACTTCTGATGATAATAGTTCAAGTGAAAGTAAAGACACAGAAAAATCTGATGAGAACATGGGTGGTATGCCAGAGCCACCTGAAGGTATGGATGGTAAAACACCACCAGGAATGGGAAATATGGATAAGAGTGATATGAATGGTAAAAATGGAGATATGAATATAGATAGAAGTCAAGGAAATCCAAAGGAAGCTGGAGGTTTTGGTAATAAAGGAGGCGGCTCTATGAATAAAACAACAACATACTCTAAATTAATTTTAGGTGGAGCTTCAATGATAATCATGTCAGTTATGCTAGTAGGTGTATCAAAGATAAACCGAAGAAGATTTATAAAGTCAAAATAGATTAAGATACAAATAATATTGATACTGTTAAGTAAATATCTACTTAACAGTATTTTTTTTATTTTAATATCTTTGTTTTTAATAAAAAGTATTTTCTTATGGGTGTTAGATTAATAATCGTTGTAATTTCGTACATTTATAATTTTAAGAAGATATAGTAAAATTTAATTCTATTAAAAAAGTGCATAGAAAAAAACAATTAGACAAAGTATGAAAAGTATAATACGATTGTTTTGGGGTAAATGGAAAATAAACTTATATTTTGTAGAAATATCCATAAAAATGAATGTTTTAAATTTAACTTATATTAAAGTAAAAGGTTACATGTAAGTTGAAAAATTATAAAACTAAATCATGGTATATAAATAAAGTTTAAATTCATGTAAATAAAAATATCATCAAGTATGGAGGGATTTTAATGTATTGGAAAAGAGCATTAAGCTTATTAACATTAGGGTTAGTTATTTGTGGATTAACAATAGGTTGTTCAACAAAAGAAGAGGCTAAAAAAGAAGAAAAAAAGACTATTACAGTAGCCACAGGAGCAAAGTATTATCCGTTTAATTTTAGAGAGGACGGGAAAATGCAAGGTTTTGAAATTGATATATGGAATGAAATTGGAAAAAGATTAGATTCTGAAATTAAGTATGAAGTAAATAATGGAGATACAGGTGGGTTACTTGGAATGGTGGACAGTGGTAAAGCAGATACAGCAGCTCAACAAATAAGTATAACACCAGAAAGAGAAGAAGTATATGATTTTACAGTACCATATGCTTATAATCCTCTAATGATAACTATTAGACCAGAAGATAAAGACAAGATAAAAACTCTTGAAGATTTAAAAGGAAAAAAAGTTGAAGTTGGAGCAAATTCATCTGAAAGAGCAATAATGGAGGAAAAAAATAAAGATAATTCAATGGAACTAGTATTCAATGATGGAGCTGATTCATATGAAGGTCTTGAACTTGGGAGATCTGACGCAAGGATAATTTCTGTTTCTGCAACAGCTGCTAGAAATAAAAAAGCGGGTTCAAATTTCATATCTGTTGGAGAACCTATTTATGAAGAAATAAATGCGTATCCATTTAGAAAAGATGAAGAATCAAAGGCTTTAAAAGCTAAGGTTGATGATGCAATAACGGCTATGAGAAAAGATGGAACTCTTACTGAAATCTCTAAAAAATGGTTTGGAGAAGATATAACAATTGAGAGATAGGTGAATTTTATGAGCTTAGATGTATCATTCATGTTTAACATTTTGCCAGAAATATTTATAGCATCTAAAGAAACAATAATAATGGCTTTAATATCACTAGTACTATCTTTAATAATAGCAACTATAATGGCGTTAATAAGCTATAACAAAGTTAAAATATTAAATGAAATTGTTAAAGTTTATACCTCAATTTTTAGAGGTACACCACTGTTAGTTCAGTTGTATGCATTGTATTTTGGATTACCAAGAGCTATTCCAGCTCTTGTAGATATGTCTCCATTTACTGCAATGATAATTGCTTTATCAGTAAATATGTCTGCATATATGTCAGAGACTATAAGAGGAGCAATTTCTTCTGTAGATAAGGGACAATATGAAGCAGGAGCTTCCATTGGACTTACAAATGTACAAATATTTAGAAGGATAGTCATGCCACAGGCTATAAGAGTAGCTATTCCTGCATTATCTAATCACTTTGTAGATTTAATTAAAGGTTCCTCATTAGCTTTTACTATAGGGGTAATAGAAATAATGGCAGCAGCAAATTATAATGGTGGTAGTAAATACAAATATCTAGAAGCATTCTTAGTTGCAGGATTTGTATATTGGTTTATATTATTTGTATTTGGACTTGTTCAAAAGAAAATAGAAGCAAAACTAAATTCTGCATATTAATAGTATTACATAATAAAATAGAAACCATTTAAATAAAATTTCCTATTATATTTAAGTGGTTTCTATTTTATTGTTTTATTTATGGGCAATAAAGTAATAAAGACTTTTAAAATATAGAAAGCAATTTTAGAAATGCTAAAACTAGATAATCCATAATAAAAAAATAATTAAAAATTGTAACTAAATTGTAATAAAATGGTAGTTATTTAGCATAAAATGATGTATCATAGAAGTGTATTATAAAATTAATAAAGTAAGATTTTTTAAAAGAGAACTGCTGGCTTTTGATTTTTAAAGTGAGTAGTTAAATTATGTTTAGGAGGGGTAGATTTTGTTACAAAAAGTATTATGGAAATTTTTAAAGCTAGTAGCAGGTTTATTTATATGTTCAGTTGGTATAGTACTGACGATAAATTGTAACCTTGGTTTATCTCCTTGGGATGTATTTCATCAAGGTCTTTCAAATCATATAGGAATAACTATAGGGACTGCCTCTATAATTGTAGGCTCTATAGTAGTTATAGCTGATGTTGTTCTTGGTGAGAATGTAGGATGGGGAACTGTTTTTAACATGCTATTAATTGGATTCTTTATGGATTTACTTTTGTATAGTAAATTAATTCCAGAGGCTGATAGTTTATTTGTAGGAATAATTATGTTAATATTAGGATTAATTCTTTTGGCTATTGGAATGGTATTTTATATGGGAAGTGGTTTAGGAAGTGGACCTAGAGATGGTCTGATGGTTGCACTTCAAAAGAAAACTGGAAAATCACTTAACTTAATAAGAGGAACTATAGAAGTTGGAGCATTAATAGTAGGATTTTTCCTAGGAGGAAAAGTTGGTATAGGAACTATAATAAGTGCATTTGGATTAGGTTATTTTACACAGATAATATTTAGTTTATTTAAATTGGATTGTAGCAAGATTAAACATAGATTTATAGTAGATGATATAAAATTTATTAAGATATATATGAGTGGAGATAAAAAAACTACTGCTCAAAATATAGCTAAGTAACTTAACAATAAACTTAATAAAAGGTTAAATATTGTAAATTTAAAATTATATATATAGCGTTGGATATTAAAAGAATATTAAACTATGAAGATTGCTAGAAATCTATAAAATATAGATTTCTAGCAATTTTTTATTTGTTTAACACTTTTTTATGTTTTAGAAGTTTTATTATGTATTTAATGAATTGATTAATTTATAATTAGGGATACTAAACTTTATAGATATTAATATAAACACCCTTAGATTGTGTATTTTCCAAAGCCTTTAAAATACTTGCATCTATTCTAAATAAAAAAATAAAAAAATGTCAAAAAAACTCTTGTATTATATCCAAATTTTATATATAATTACCTATGTTGTTTACAAATTTTAAACTCAATGTTTAGTAAACAAAATGTTTAGTAAAATAAAACAGAAACTAGGAGGTGCAACATGGATATAGGTGAAAAGATAAAAAGATTAAGAACAGAAAAACAACTGACCCAGGAAGAGTTAGCTAATAGATGTGAATTGTCAAAGGGATTTATTTCTCAATTAGAAAATAACTTAACATCACCATCCATAGCTACCCTTATAGATATACTTGAAATACTAGGTACGAATTTAAGGGAATTTTTTAATGAAATAGATGACGAAAGAATTAGTTTTACAAAAGAGGATATGTTTGAAACGGAAGATGAAGACTTAAAATATAAACTGAAGTGGCTAATTCCGAACTCACAAAAAAATGAAATGGAGCCAATAATAATAACATTGTATCCAGGAGGACAATATAAAGAAGAAAAGCCACATGAAGGCGAAGAATTTGGATATGTATTAGCAGGTTCGATATATGTTCATATAGGCGAAAAGAAAAATAAGGTAAAAAAAGGAGAAAGCTTTTACTTTAGACCAAGAGCAAATCACTATATATCAAACGAAGGTAAAACGACAGCAAAAGTGATTTGGGTAAGTACGCCACCATCATTTTAGAATAGAGGTGTTTAATAATTGGTAGAAAATATAATAGAATTAAGAGATATATCTAAACATTATGAAGAACTTACCGTTTTAGATAATTTCAATTTAGATATAAAGAAAAATGAATTTTTAACTTTACTTGGACCAAGTGGATGTGGAAAAACTACTACATTAAAAATAATAGCAGGATTTGAGTATGCTGATGATGGTAAAGTTTTATTTGAAGGTAAAGAGATAAACAATTTACCACCATATGAAAGACAAGTAAATACAGTATTCCAAAAATATGCTTTATTTCCACATATGGATGTGTATGAAAATGTAGCTTTTGGACTAAAAATTAAAAAGACTCCAAAAGATGTAATAGATGCTAAAGTGAAAGAGGTTTTAAAACTTGTTGCACTAGAAGGCTTTGAAAGACGACAAGTTGACTCACTAAGTGGAGGACAGCAACAGAGAATTGCAATAGCAAGAGCTCTAGTTAATGAACCAAAAGTACTGTTACTAGATGAGCCACTTGGAGCACTTGATTTAAAGTTAAGACAAGAAATGCAAATAGAATTAAAAAGAATTCAAAAAAAATTAGGAATAACATTTGTGTTTGTAACTCATGACCAAGAAGAGGCTCTTACTATGTCAGACACTATTGTCGTAATGTATAAGGGTAAGATACAACAAATGGGAACACCACAGGATATATACAATGAACCTAAAAACTCATTTGTAGCTAAGTTTATAGGTGAAAGTAATATATTTGATGGAATTATGATAGAAGATTATAAAGTAAATTTCTGTAATAGGGATTTTGAATGTGTTGATAAAGGGTTTGAAAAAAATGAAAATATAGAAGTGGTAATAAGACCAGAAGATATAAAAATGGTAAAGCCAGAAGAAGGAATGTTAAAGGGGAAAGTTACATCTACTGTGTTTAAAGGAGTGCATTACGAGATAGAATTAAATGAGAATGGCAGATTATGGATACTTCATAATACTAAAAATGCTGAGGTTGGAACAGAACTAGGTATGGACATATATCCAGAAGACATCCATATAATGAGAAAAGAGAATAACTAAGATGAAGAGAAAATCTTTCTTAGCATATCCATATGTAGTTTGGAGTGCGATATTTGTAATAATTCCTTTAATACTAGTAGTATTTTTCAGTTTTACAAAAGAATCAGGTGGAGGTTATGCATTTACACTTGAGAATTATAAAGAAGTAATAGACCCCATATATATTAAAGTGTTTGCTCGTTCTATTCTTTTAGCAGGAGGAGCGACATTGATATGCCTTGTAGTTGGTTATCCAGTGGCGTATATAATTTCAAAAGCTCATGTAAGTAGAAGAGGTTCATTAATATTATTATTTATTCTTCCTATGTGGATGAATTTTCTTTTAAGAACTTATGCATGGGTTGCTATATTAGGAAAAAATGGACTTTTAAATACATTTTTAGGTTGGTTTGGAATACAGCCATTAGCAATTTTGTATACTAATTTTGCTATACTTTTAGGTATGGTATATAACTTTTTACCATTCATGGTTCTTCCAATATACACTGCACTATCAAAGATGGATAATGATTTGATAAATGCTGCTCATGACTTAGGTGCAAATAATATGACAGTATTTAGAAAAATTATATTTCCTTTGAGTTTACCAGGTGTAATGTCTGGAATAACTATGGTATTTATGCCAGCAGTTACTACTTTTGCAATATCAAGACTGTTAGGTGGAGGTAAAATAATGCTAGTTGGAGATTTGATTGAACAACAATTTACAGTTGTTGGAGATTGGAACTTTGGCTCAGCAATATCGATATTTATGATGATAGTAATATTGATATCGATGTCTATAATGTCAAAATTTGGAGATGAGTCTGACAAAGAAGGCGGTGGGTTACTATTTTAAAATTAAAGAAAATAACTTCTAATATATATTTAGCATTAGTATTCTTGTTTTTATATGCACCCATATTTGCCTTAGTACTATTTTCTTTCAATGATTCAAAATCAATGGCAAGATGGAATGGATTTACATGGAAGTGGTATGGTCAATTACTTCAAAATGAGAGTATAATGAGTGCTTTATATTATACTATCGTAATAGCTATATTAGCATCTGTAATATCTACAATAGTAGGAACTATAAGTGCTATAGGAATACATAAGATGAGAGGTAAGAGCAAAAAACTAATACTAAATGTAAACTATCTTCCTATTTTAAATACAGAGATAGTTACAGCAGTAGCTCTTATGAGTCTGTTTGTATTTGTAAAAATGGAATTTGGATTTACAACAATGCTATTGGCACATATAATGTTTTGTTTGCCATACGTTATACTTTCAGTTTTACCAAAAATGAAGCAATTGCCTGATAATATAGAAGATGCAGCTATGGACTTAGGAGCAACACCTATATATGCTCTTAGAAAGGTAATTTTACCACAAATAAAGCCAGGTATAGTTTCTGGATTTTTAATTGCATTTACTATGTCAATAGATGACTTTATAATAAGTTTCTTTAATGCTGGAAATGGTGTAAGTAATCTTTCTATAGAAATCTATGGAATGGCTAGAAGAGGTATAAAACCTGAAATAAATGCATTATCAACAATAATGTTTGCAGTGGTTTTAGGATTACTTTTATTAGCTAACAAAAAAGAATCTATAGTAAGGGGGACTAAATAATGATTAAGTTTAAAAAAGTAATAGCCCTTATAGCTGTAGGTGTGATGATAGTTACTCTATTTACAGGATGTAATAAAGCAACTGATTCTACAAAAGTTTTAAATGTATATAATGTTGGAGATTATATAGATGAATCTCTTATAGATAAGTTTGAAGAAGAAACGGGAATAGATGTTCAATATTCGACTTATGATACTAATGAAATGATGTATCAAAAAGTAAAGAGTGGTAGTACACACTACGATTTAGTCTTTCCTTCAGACTATATGGTAGAAAAAATGAAAAATGAAGGTCTTTTGGAAAAGCTAGATTTTAAAAATATACCTAATATGAAGTATTTAGATAAGAGTTTTTTAAATCCTGTATACGATGAAACTAATGAATATAGTGTTGCATATATGTGGGGAACTCTTGGAATATTGTACAATAAAAAAGAAGTTAAAGAACCTATAGATAGCTGGAATATACTTTGGAATCCAAAGTATAAGGGCAATATAATGATGTTTGATTCTGTTAGAGATACTATAGGAATAACTCTTAAAAAATTAGGATATAGTATGAATAGTGTAAATCCAAAAGAAATAAATGAAGCGAAAAATCTTTTAATGAAACAAAAAGACTTGGTATTAGCCTATGTAAATGATGAAGGTAAGGATAGACTACTTGGTGGAGAAGTAGCAATGGGTATGTTGTATTCTGGAGATGCAGTTACATTGATGGACCAAAACCCTGACCTTGATTACGCTATACCTAAAGAAGGTACTAATAAATGGGTAGATGCTATGTGTGTACCTACAACTGCACAAAATAAAAAAGAAGCTGAATTGTTTATAAACTTTTTATTAGACCCAGAAAATGCAAAAATAAATGCTGAATATATTGGATATTCGACACCTAATACAGGAGCACTAAAATTATTAGACCCAGAAATAACTAATAATCCTGTTGCATATCCGTCTAAAGAAGTACTTAGTAAATGTGAGACTTTTGAAGATATTGGTGAAAACATAAAGTTATATGATAAGGCTTGGATAGAATTAAAGTCAAAATAGAGTTTTGGTGATTAATTATATTTACTTAATAAAACTGTTCTTTTTAGAAATTAATTTTCTAATTATTGAACAGTTTTATTTTTTGCTCATATTATATACTTTTTTTGAATTTATTTTTATAATAATTTAAAATTCAATAAGTTTAGTTGATTACTAGTTTTGTAATAACACTCATAAAAACAAGCAAATATATGACTTTAATGTCAAGTGTTTGCTTGTTTTTTTATTAAACTATGTTCACATACAATTTAAATAAGATTTAAGTAAGTGAAAAGCTTATTTGTATAATGACTTTAATAATAATTAGAAAAAATGGGCAACTTAATAGAATAATTGGAGGTGTAAATTTATAAAAATGAATAGGATAAATAAAAAAATAGATTTATTAATATTGAGTTTACTAGTTTTTATGTTTTTAATTGTTGGAATAGTAATATTATCTATTAGAACAGAAAATAAATTGAATGTATTTATAATGCTTGCAGTAATTTTTTTCATAATAATGTTAACTTATTTATCAAACTCAGTAGTAGGATTGATAACAAGTTCGATAACTATATTTATATATACATCCTATATTTTATATAACAATATTACTCATAATATAGATGTTGAATTTATATCATATATGTGGATAATAGCAATACCTATATCTTCAATTATAATAGGTACTTTAAATAAAAATATAAATGAATTACAAGATACGAACATAAAGTTATCTGAACAATATAAAGAATTAGTGACTATTGATAGAGAAACTGGACTTAGAAATTTAAAGATTTTTTATAATGATGTAAATATGGAGATAAGTAAATCTATTAGACATAATACTAATTTTTCTCTTATGATAGTAAAATTGCCATACTACGGAAATCTACAGACAATATTTGGAGAAAATAAAACTAATAAAATAGTAAAACATATCAGTTCTAGTATTATAGACTGTACAAGAAATGAGGATATAATCTATAGTTTACAAAAAGATATGATAGGAATATTAATGCCAAATACATCTCTGGAAGGCTCAAAAGTTGTTAAAGACAGAATAAATAAAAGGATAAGAGAACTAAATTTAGATTTAAACAATAAAGGAAAGTATGTAAATATAGACATTAAAATTGCATTTTTAGAGTATAAAGACAGCTTTGGAGATAGTATAAATTTTAAGAATATGGTTGAAGAGGAACTACAATACGATGTTTAAAATATTTAATAAGAGTTTATCAAGACTAGTAATGATATTATCAATAGTATTAATAATATTAAATTTTAACCTATCTTCATATGCATCAGAAATTACTTCTAATAAAAATAAGGTCTTAATCATATATGATTCTAAGAAAGAAACAGCTTACAATAGAGATATTTTAAAAATTATGAGGACTCTATTGGGAAGATTTAGTTCAGATATTGAATCATTAAAATTAAGTAACTATGATGATGAAATAAATAAAAATTATTATAGTCATGTGTTTATTATAGGAATTAATGAAAATTCATATAGTAATGACAAAAAAACTAAATATTTACTTAGCTCATTGGATTCATATAAAGGCAATATATGTTGGTTAGGGTATGGTATAGAAAATCTTTTGGAATATAAAAAGTATAATTTAGAGTATTTGGGAAAAACAAATAATATAGTTAATGTAAATTATAAGGGGAAATCATACAATTTGGATGAACACTATTTATTTAACCTTATAAAATCAAAAGATACAAGTAATAAAGTGATAGGAAGGATTGATGATACATTAAACAAGTATCCATATATAATAAATGATAAAAATCTTTTCTATGTATCAAAATTGGATTTGGATGGTGTTTTATTTTATATATTCTGTGATTCATTGAACGATATTTTTAATATTAAAGAGTTTGATAAGGGAAGTCTATTTGTAAGAATAGAAGATGTACATGCTTTCAGAGACCCAGAAGACCTTGTAAAGATAGCTGATTATTTAAGTGATAAGAATATACCATTTACAATTGCACTGATACCAGCTTATGTAAATCCTAAGAATCATAAAATAACTACTTTATCAGAAAGCCATGAGATTGTCAAAGCAATAAAATATATGCAAGATAAGGGGGGTACAGTGATATTACATGGATATACTCATCAATATAAAAAAGAAGCAGTTTCTGGAGAAGGGTACGAATTTTGGGATGGAGAAAGGGATGCACCTTTAAAGGAAGACATGAAAGTATTTGTAAAAAATAGGGTGTTGAGTGGCCTTAGAATATGCATAGAAAATGGAATTTATCCTCTTGCGTTTGAAGCACCACATTATGCAATAGAATCGGAAGGATACAGAGAGTTAAAAAAATATTTTTCTACTTATGTAGGTCAACATCAAAATAATGATAAAAAATTTAGTACAAATACATATCCTTATGTTATTCGTGATACAGAAGAGTTTAATATACTTATACCTGAAAATTTAGGATATATAGACCCAAAAGATAATTTTACTTTTCAAAATATAAAAGAAAATTTAGATAAAATATCTATTGTTAGAGGTTTTAGTGGAGGATTCTTTTTTCATTCATATTTAGATATAGAGTATTTAAAATACGCAATAGAATATCTAGAAAAACAAGATATAGATTTTATGGATTTAAGAGATTTTGATAATTGGGTAAAAGTCGACGAAATACAAATAAGAAATGTTGGAGATGAAATTAGAGTAACTTATGATAGAAAATTAGAAGAAAATACTGAAAGTGATATTAAATTTAAGTCCATATCCAATATTAGCAAAATTTTGATATTAATAGTATCTGTAAGTGTTTTAACATTTGTGATTATATTTATATATTTTAAAAAAATAGATAAAAAGAAATTTTTAAAATAAGTGATTTTATATTAGAATCAATGTTTTAAAAACTTTTAGGAGAAATTTATGAGAGATTTAAATATATCAGAGTATTTATTTATATTTAGTTTATTTAGTATATGGTCTTTATTGCTTATAAATATTATTTTAGCTATGGGTGGTTATATATTTTATTTTAAAAATATTGATAAAGAAGTAAAAAAAATTGATGAATATCCTATGGTATCAATACTTGTTCCTGCTCATAATGAAGCTAAAGTAATAGGTAAAACTGTGGAATCTTTACTATTACTTAATTATCCTAAGGATAAAATGGAACTTATTGTTATAAATGATAACTCATCTGATAATAGTAAAGAAATTTTAGAAAGCATAAAAAATAAGTATAATAATTATAATTTTACCATAATAAATACAGATAATTTAACTGGAGGAAAAGGAAAATCAAATGCATTGAATATTGGATATACCCTTTCTAAAGGAGAGTTTATAGCTGTTTATGATGCAGATAACACACCGGACAGAAATGCACTTAGATATTTAATACAAACAATAGTAATGGACGATGAATTAGGTGCTGTTATTGGAAAATTTAGAACTCGAAATAAAAATAAAAATCTATTAACAAAATTCATAAACATAGAAACGCTAAGCTTTCAATGGATGTCACAAGCTGGTAGATGGCAATTATTTAATCTGTGTACAATACCAGGAACTAACTTTATATTGAGAAAAAGTATCATAGAAGAAATTGGAGGATGGGATAGTAAAGCAATTGCAGAAGATACAGAAATTAGCTTTAGGATATATAAATTGGGGTATAAGATAAAGCTTGTACCACAGTCTATAACATGGGAACAAGAACCAGAAACTGTTAAGGTATGGATAAAGCAACGTACCAGATGGGCAAAGGGTAATATATATGTCTTAATGAAATATATAAAAAATATATTTAAACAGGGAAAAAATAAAATTGTATTTGATATAGCATACTTTTTTTCTGTATATTTTTTATTCTTAACATCTGTCATCATATCAGATATTTTATTTGTTTTAAGTATATCTAAACTAATAGAGATTTCAATTCCAATTAACTTTTTTCTAATATGGATACTATCATATCTTTTATTTATCATAGAGGTGAGTATAAGTCTGAGTATAGAAAAAGGTGAATCAACATTTGAAAATATATTCATAGTTGCAATCATGTATTTTACATACTCCCAATTATGGCTATTTGTAGCTATAAAAGGAATGATAGAGTATTTAAAAGATATAATTTTTAAAAGAGAAGTTAAATGGTATAAAACAGAAAGATTTTGATTCATGTACAGGAGGAACTAGCATGAAAAAATTTATTATATCAATTATATCTCTAGTATTGTTTTTTTCAAATATAGCAATTGTAGATGAAGTAAAGGCTGATGAGACGAAAGTTAAAAACTATAAGTTTGAAAGAGACATCACTATTGATGGTGTTATAGGAAGTAATAGTACTTTTTTTGAGGTAAATAAAAATTGGGATATTGATGAAGTTTTATTACATCTTAGTTTTAGTAAAAGTCAAATATTAAATGGAGATGTTTCAAGTTTAACTGTTTTAATAAATAATGTACCAATAAAATCTATTAAATTAAATACTAAAACAAATTATAAAAATACACTAGAAGTACTAGTACCAAAAGATTATATAATAGAAGGTTATAATGAAATAAAAATAAAAGCATATAAAACAATATCTGATGAAATTTGTCAGGATGATTCTAATACTGGAAATTGGATGGTTATTCATAAAGAATCATATACATCA
The DNA here is from genome assembly GCF_056688945.1 of Clostridioides sp. LIBA-7602. NCBI lineage: Bacteria > Bacillati > Bacillota > Clostridia > Peptostreptococcales > Peptostreptococcaceae > Clostridioides > Clostridioides sp. LIBA-7602. Next base: position 1,120,860 of record NZ_CP196991.1, read on the forward strand.
ATTAGATATAAGCAGAAAAATATGGGAAATTTGATAAATGAATATCCATATCCATATGCAGAAATTGAAGATAAGCTTAACTTAGATACAACTATAGTAGTTCCAGACAATATGACTAGAGGAGAATCCACAGCTGTATTCAATCTAGCTTCAGAATTTGGAAAAATAACACAAAATGATGATTTAAGACTTGATGTTAAACTATTTTCAGAAATGAAAAATTGGTCAGAAGATAATATTATATATATAGGTAAACCTGAAAATACAGCAGAAGAAATTTTGAATATTTTAAGTACAAAAGAACAAACCCTCTTATCTTCAAATTGCGTAATTAAGCAAGTAGATTCACCTTACAATAAGAATAAAAAGATGATAGTGATAATTGGTAGTAATGAAGATTATTTAATAAAAGCATCAAATTTATTAGTAGAAAATAAAATTTCTAGTCAAGTACTATCGTCATCAGTACTTGTAAACAAAGATACTAATATAAAAATTAATGAACAACAAGAACTAAACTTAGCTCATTTGACATTAAAAGATTTAGGATATTCAGATTTTTTGTTAGAAGGTGCATTTAGTCAACAAGCTTTGTTTGATGTTAAAATACCAAAGGGCAAAGTATTAGATAATGGTTCAAAAATTGTATTAAATTTAAGGTACTCTGATAATTTGGACTTTGAAAAATCGTTGCTTACAGTGTCTATAAATGATGTTGTTGTGGGAAGTAAAAAATTGGATAGGTCACATTCTAATAATGATAAGTTAGAACTAAAAATACCTAAAGATATAGATAATAAAAATTACTATCAAGTTAAGTTAGCTTTTAATTTGAGTATAAAAAATTCGAATTGTATTACAAGAGAAAGTAATAATCCTTGGGCATATGTATTAAATAGTTCTTATTTGGAGTTATCTACAAAAGAAAATGAGGCTTTGTCCTTTGAAAGTTATCCATATCCATTTGTTAAAGATGATGAGTTTAATGATTTAACTGTGATAATGCCAGATTATTCAGGTTCACAAGCTATGACTTGGATGTCTAGATTAGGGGTTAATTTAGGTGCAAATATAAATTCATATAAAGGAAATATAAATGTAATTAGAGGAAAAGAATTTAATGAGAAATATAAGGATACCAATATTATAGTTTTTGGAGTACCATTTAATAATTCTGTTATAAAGATATTAAACAATAATTTAAACATAAAGTTTAATAAAAGTTACTCCAACTTTTTATCAAATGATAAGATAAGTTTTATTGATAATTATGGAAAAAATATTTGTGCAATTCAATTAATAAAATCACCTTATAATAATCAAAAGGATATCATGGCAATTAGTTCAATAAATGAAAAAAATTTATATTTAGGTATGGATTATTTATTGAATAAAAGTAAAGTTAATGATTTAAAAGGAGATACATTAACAGTTGATGAATATGGAGAGGTAGAAGATTTAGCTTATAATTTAAAAATTAATAAGGAAGTAAAAGATTCAAACAGTAACATCAGTATTAGTAAGACTACTAAAGTATTTTTAATGATTTCTTTTATTACTATAATTGTAGGAGCAGTATTGTCAATGTTATATATAAAAAAGTATAAAAGAAGATAAAATGATAAATCTATTATTTTAAAAGAGGTATATAATTTGAATAAACATATAAATAAATTTAAATTAAAAAGAAATGTTTTAATCTCAGTGATGGTTTTAATGTTTATATTTATAATTTACTTTATAAGTGTAGAATTAAAAGAAAAAAGTTTAATAAAGAATCAATATAATGGTAAGATTAAATCGGCCAATTTATCTGTAGACTATGAAATAAAGCAAGTTATGAAGGATATAGATAAACTAGGATTGAATACAGTAAATGTACCTATAATTATAAATGTAGATGAAATTAATTCTGATATTATGTCAATAGATAATACCAGTAAAGAAAAAGCAATTAAGTTGATAAAAAAACTAAATAAAAAAGGTGTTTCAACAATATTAGAAGCATATCCATGGATAGAAAATGGCAAGTTATATGAGACTGACTGGAATCCTAGAAATAAAGAGAGATTTTTTTATACATGGCAAAATACTATATTAAATGAACTTATAATAGATGTGGCAAATCCTCTAGATGTAAATGTTTTGAATATAGGTTCTAATTTTGTACATTTAGAGGAATATCAGAAAAATTGGAGTGAGATAATAGATTTTGTACAATCAAAATTTGATGGTCTTATAACGTACAGGACTAATTGGTGGTATACAAAAAAAGATGATTTAAATAGTAAATTGTCTTATGAAGAAAAGCTAAATAATAACTTTTTTGATAAATTAGATTTTATATCTATAGCAACATATTTTGAATTAAGTAATAAATCTGTTAATACAGTGGATGAATTGGTTTCTGCACTATATTCATCTACTGTAAATAATAGAGGACAAAATATAAAAGAAGAAATATATAATCTTTATAAGGTTCATAGAAAACCAATATTTTTTGGAGAACTAGGTTTTTCAAATAGAGAAAATGCGAGTTCTCAACCTTGGAATCATATTCCTTCAAAAGTTATAAATGGTGAAGAGCAAGCAAGGTGCTTTGAGGCATATAAAAAGGTTTTTGAAAATGAAGATTGGATAAAGGGCTTTTCTGTGTTTTGTGTAGGTAAAATAGATGAAGAAAAAAATTTTTACCCATCAAAGGAGAGTATAAAGATTATTAAGTCTTGGTATGAATAGTTTTATTATGTAAATATTAGTATTTGCATAAATTAAAATGGATGATTAGGAGAGATACAAATGAATGACATCAAGGTTATGACTGTGTTTGGTACTAGACCTGAAGCTATCAAAGTGGCACCTTTGATAAAAGAACTTGAAGAAAGAGAGCATATAAAAAGTATTGTGTGTGTTACAGCTCAACATAGAGAAATGCTTGACCAAGTTATAGAGACATTTAACATAAATGTAGACTATGATTTGGATATAATGAAAAAAGGACAAAGTTTAAACGATATAACATGCAAAATTTTAAATGAACTTCCATTAATTATAAATAAGGAAAATCCAAATATAATATTAGTGCATGGAGATACAACCACAACTCTAGCTACTAGTTTGACTGCATTTTATAGTAAAATTTTTGTTGGTCACATAGAAGCTGGACTTAGAACCTATGATAAATATTCTCCATTTCCAGAGGAATTAAATAGACAACTTACAGGTATTATTGCTGATATACACTTTGCTCCTACTAGTTTGGCTAGAAAAAACTTAATTTCTGAAGGAAAGCCTAAAAATAATATATTTGTAACTGGTAATACTGCAATTGATGCGTTAAAGATGACAATAAAAGAAGACTACAATCATCCTATAATTGATAAGATTGGTAATGATAGGATGATTTTATTAACTTCTCACAGAAGAGAAAACTTAGGAAATCCTATGAAAAATATATTCAAAGCTGTAAAACGAATAGTAGATAGCTTTGAAGATGTACAGATAGTATATCCCATACATTTAAATCCTGAAATACGTAATATAGCTGATGAAGTATTTGGAAAATCACCTAACAGAATTCATATTATAGAGCCTTTAGAAGTAGTTGATTTTCATAATTTTTTAAATAAATCATATATGATAATGACTGATAGTGGAGGAATACAAGAAGAAGCTCCATCATTAGGTAAACCAGTTCTTGTATTGCGTGATAAAACAGAAAGAACTGAGGGGATTGAGGCTAAGACACTTAAATTAGTAGGTACAAATGAAGAAAAAATATATAATTCAGTAAGTAATTTATTAGTAAATAAAGGGAGCTATATTCAGATGAGTAAAGCATCTAATCCATATGGGGATGGAAATGCAAGTAAATATATAGTGGACATAATAATGAAAAAATTTAATTACAAATATTTAAATTAGTTTTTAGTTATTTAATATAAAATTTATAGAATTTATAGTGGAAAAGGTTAAAACTATTATCCATTTATATAAAATTTGTGATAACATAAGGAATACCATTTTTAAGGGGGAGTAATATGGGCAGAAAAACCATAAAAAACTTAGGTAGAAATAAAAGTGTAAAGAGAATAAAGCTTCTATTTAAAAAAATTTTTATTACTGTATGCATAATAGCAAGTATAATTGCTGTTTTTAACATAACAAAATATTTTGAGGAATTATATAAAGTAAGAGATATAAAAAGTACTAAAATTGAATACTATATGGATGTAGCTGATGAAGCTGGTGATGGGAAAGTTCAATTAAGTTGGAAGGCGTTGCTTGCTATAGATATGGTAATACATAATGAAGATTTAAGTAATATAAAAAAGAAAGACACATTGAATATAGGTGAAAGATTTATAGTAGAGGATAAAAACGATAAAGGAGAGAAAGTGTATAAGGTAAAAAAATTCACTAAAGTATTAAGTGAACTGAAATTTGACTCTTCTCAAAAAGGTAGAGCAAAAAAATATATGAAGGATTTAGAATACACATATCTTGGAAATAAAGAATTAAATAATAGTGATGAAAAAATTAAGTTTATAAAAAAATTAGAAGACTCAGCTATAAGAGAATACATTGACTATGGAATACTGCCATCTATCACAATAGGACAAGCTATATTAGAATCTGGATGGGGAAATTCTAAACTCACAAAACAGAGCAACAATTTATTTGGAATAAAAGCAGATAAAGCATGGAAAGGAAAAAAGGTAGAAATTTCAACTTCAGAAAACTATAATGATAAAATTGTAGCAAATTTCAGGTCATATAATTCAATACAAGATTCTGTTAAAGACCATAGTTTATTTTTAGTTAATAATAAAAGATATAGAAAACATGGTTTATTTGAAGCAAAAGATTATATCAGTCAAGCACAAGCATTGGAAAATGCAGGATATAGTACAGCTGAAGATAAAAAAGGAAATCGCATATATGCAGAACTATTAATAGAAGTCATTAGAAGTTACAATTTGCAACTTATAGATAATAAAGTAGAAACAAAGTAATTATTAACTTCATACAAAGTCATAACAGGATAATATTAGTTTCTACAAAAGAATAGAAAATTTGTAAAAAAAACTAAAAAAATGTATTGACTTGTTATTTAAAAGGTGATATTATTATTACTGTACTCGAAAGAGAACAAAATGAACTTTGAAAATTAAACAGTAGGTTAATTTATAAAACAAGAAACAAACCATAAAGCCAGATATTTTGATAACAATAGTATCTGAGCCTGATAAACTTTTATTTGAGAGTTTGATCCTGGCTCAGGATGAACGCTGGCGGCGTGCCTAACACATGCAAGTTGAGCGATTTACTTCGGTAAAGAGCGGCGGACGGGTGAGTAACGCGTGGGTAACCTACCCTGTACACACGGATAACATACCGAAAGGTATGCTAATACGGGATAACATATTTGAGAGGCATCTCTTAAATATCAAAGGTGAGCCAGTACAGGATGGACCCGCGTCTGATTAGCTAGTTGGTAAGGTAACGGCTTACCAAGGCGACGATCAGTAGCCGACCTGAGAGGGTGATCGGCCACATTGGAACTGAGACACGGTCCAAACTCCTACGGGAGGCAGCAGTGGGGAATATTGCACAATGGGCGAAAGCCTGATGCAGCAACGCCGCGTGAGTGATGAAGGCCTTCGGGTCGTAAAACTCTGTCCTCAAGGAAGATAATGACGGTACTTGAGGAGGAAGCCCCGGCTAACTACGTGCCAGCAGCCGCGGTAATACGTAGGGGGCTAGCGTTATCCGGATTTACTGGGCGTAAAGGGTGCGTAGGCGGTCTTTCAAGTCAGGAGTGAAAGGCTACGGCTCAACCGTAGTAAGCTCTTGAAACTGGGAGACTTGAGTGCAGGAGAGGAGAGTGGAATTCCTAGTGTAGCGGTGAAATGCGTAGATATTAGGAGGAACACCAGTTGCGAAGGCGGCTCTCTGGACTGTAACTGACGCTGAGGCACGAAAGCGTGGGGAGCAAACAGGATTAGATACCCTGGTAGTCCACGCTGTAAACGATGAGTACTAGGTGTCGGGGGTTACCCCCCTCGGTGCCGCAGCTAACGCATTAAGTACTCCGCCTGGGAAGTACGCTCGCAAGAGTGAAACTCAAAGGAATTGACGGGGACCCGCACAAGTAGCGGAGCATGTGGTTTAATTCGAAGCAACGCGAAGAACCTTACCTAAGCTTGACATCCCAATGACATCTCCTTAATCGGAGAGTTCCTTTCGGGGACATTGGTGACAGGTGGTGCATGGTTGTCGTCAGCTCGTGTCGTGAGATGTTGGGTTAAGTCCCGCAACGAGCGCAACCCTTGTCTTTAGTTGCCATCATTAAGTTGGGCACTCTAGAGAGACTGCCAGGGATAACCTGGAGGAAGGTGGGGATGACGTCAAATCATCATGCCCCTTATGCTTAGGGCTACACACGTGCTACAATGGGTAGTACAGAGGGTTGCCAAGCCGTAAGGTGGAGCTAATCCCTTAAAGCTACTCTCAGTTCGGATTGTAGGCTGAAACTCGCCTACATGAAGCTGGAGTTACTAGTAATCGCAGATCAGAATGCTGCGGTGAATGCGTTCCCGGGTCTTGTACACACCGCCCGTCACACCACGGGAGTTGGAGACGCCCGAAGCCGATTATCTAACCTTTTGGAAGAAGTCGTCGAAGGTGGAATCAATAACTGGGGTGAAGTCGTAACAAGGTAGCCGTATCGGAAGGTGCGGCTGGATCACCTCCTTTCTAAGGAGAATTGCCTACTGTTTAATTTTGAGGGTTCGTTTTTACGAATACTCAAAATTTGCACTTTAAGCAACAGAATAAGCTGAGCACATGCGAAGTTTGTTTGTTGGCGACGTGCGTTAGCACCTTAAAAACTGCATATATATTTAGTGATATGACATCTAATTTGTAATATATAAAGTTGATAACTTTTAAAAATTATCAAGTTGATAGACTTTAATCTATCAAACCTTTTTAACTGGTCAAGTTATTAAGGGTGCAGGGCGGATGCCTTGGCACTAGGAGCCGATGAAGGACGTGATAAGCTGCGATAAGCTTCGGGGAGTTGCACGTAAACTTTGATCCGAAGATTTCCGAATGAGGAAACTCACTTAGAGTAATGTCTAAGTATCATTAAGTGAATACATAGCTTAATGAGGGGAACTCAGGGAACTGAAACATCTAAGTACCTGAAGGAAGAGAAAGAAATTCGATTCCGTAAGTAGCGGCGAGCGAACGCGGATGAGCCCAAACCAATAAAGTTTTCTTTATTGGGGTTGTGGACATACCATATATAAGAGGTCATTATAGACGAAGAAGTTTGGAAAGACTCATCATAGAAGGTAATAATCCTGTAGTCAAAATAATAATTCTTTAGGTATGATCCAGAGTACCACGGGACACGTGAAACCCTGTGGGAAGCAGGAGGGACCACCCTCCAAGGCTAAATACTACCTAGTGACCGATAGCGTATAGTACCGTGAGGGAAAGGTGAAAAGAACCCCGGGAGGGGAGTGAAATAGAACCTGAAACCCTGCACTTACAAGCTGTGGAAGCACATTTCTTGTGTGACCGCGTACTTTTTGTAGAACGGGCCAACGAGTTACGTTAAGTAGCAAGGTTAAGCACTTAAGGTGTGGAGCCGTAGCGAAAGCGAGTTTTAACTGAGCGTTCAGTTACTTGACGTAGACCCGAAACCGGGCGACCTACCCATGAGCAGGATGAAGCGAAAGTAAAATTTCGTGGAGGTCCGAACCCACGAGCGTTGAAAAGCTCGGGGATGACTTGTGGGTAGCGGTGAAATTCCAATCGAGCCCGGAGATAGCTGGTTCTCCCCGAAATAGCTTTAGGGCTAGCCTCAAGGTGAGAGATACGGAGGTAGAGCACTGAATGTCCTAGGGGGTATTGCACCTACCGAAGACTATCAAACTCCGAATGCCGTCATCTTATACTTGGGAGTCAGACTGTGGGTGATAAGATTCATAGTCGAAAGGGCAACAGCCCAGATCGTCAGCTAAGGTCCCTAAATGTAAGTTAAGTGGTAAAGGATGTGGGATTGCACAGACAACCAGGATGTTGGCTTAGAAGCAGCCACTCATTCAAAGAGTGCGTAATAGCTCACTGGTCGAGTGATCCTGCGCCGAAGATTTCCGGGGCTAAAACTTACTACCGAAGCTACGGCATCAGTAATGATGGGTAGGGGAGCTTCCCATACGGGTTGAAGCATGACCGTAAGGACATGTGGACAGTATGGGAGTGAGAATGTTGGCATGAGTAGCGAGATGTGGGTGAGAATCCCACAGGCCGTAAACCCAAGGTTTCCAGGGGAAGGTTCGTCCGCCCTGGGTTAGTCGGGACCTAAGCTGAGGCCGAAAGGCGTAGGTGATGGACAACAGGTTGATATTCCTGTACTACCGATAACCGTTTGAGAGATGGGATGACACAGTAGGATAAGCTAAGCACACTGTTGGTTATGTGTGCCCAAGCATTGAGGCAGTCAGAGTAGGTAAATCCGCTTTGATAATGCTGGGATGTGGTGGGGAGCGAAATTTAGTAGCGAAGTAGCTGATTTCACACTGTCAAGAAAAGTCTCTATCGAGGTTAAAGGTACCCGTACCGCAAACCGACACAGGTGGGTGAGGAGAGTATCCTAAGGCCCGCGAGAGAACTGTTGTTAAGGAACTCGGCAAAATGACCCCGTAACTTAGGGATAAGGGGTGCCACCATCCGGTGGCCGCAGAGAATAGGCCCAAGCGACTGTTTACCAAAAACATAGGTTTCTGCTAAGTCGCAAGACGATGTATAGGAGCTGACGCCTGCCCGGTGCTGGAAGGTTAAGGGGATCTGTTAGAGCAATCGAAGCAGTGAACTTAAGCCCCAGTAAACGGCGGCCGTAACTATAACGGTCCTAAGGTAGCGAAATTCCTTGTCGGGTAAGTTCCGACCCGCACGAAAGGCGTAACGATTTGGGCACTGTCTCAACAACAGACTCGGTGAAATTGTAATTCCGGTGAAGATGCCGGATACCTGCGACAGGACGGAAAGACCCCATGGAGCTTTACTGTAGCTTGACATTGGGTCTTGGTACTACATGTACAGGATAGGTGGGAGGCTTTGAAACCAGGACGCCAGTTTTGGCGGAGCCATCCTTGGGATACCACCCTTGTAGTACTGGGACTCTAACCATAGGCCATGAATCTGGTCTTGGGACACTGTCAGGTGGGCAGTTTGACTGGGGCGGTCGCCTCCCAAAAGGTAACGGAGGCGCTCAAAGGTTCTCTCAGTACGGTCGGAAATCGTACGTAGAGTGTAAAGGCAAAAGAGAGCTTGATTGCAAGACATACAGGTCGAGCAAGGATGAAAATCGGACTTAGTGATCCGGTGGTTCTGCGTGGAAGGGCCATCGCTCAACGGATAAAAGCTACCCTGGGGATAACAGGCTTATCTCCCCCAAGAGTCCACATCGACGGGGAGGTTTGGCACCTCGATGTCGGCTCATCACATCCTGGGGCTGTAGTAGGTCCCAAGGGTTGGGCTGTTCGCCCATTAAAGTGGTACGCGAGCTGGGTTCAGAACGTCGTGAGACAGTTCGGTCCCTATCCGTCGCAGGCGTAGGAAATTTGAGAAGACCTGTCCTTAGTACGAGAGGACCGGGATGGACGTACCTCTGGTGTACCAGTTGTTCTGCCAAGGGCATGGCTGGGTAGCTATGTACGGAATGGATAAGCGCTGAAAGCATCTAAGCGCGAAGCCAACTTCAAGATAAGATTTCCCACCGCAAGGGTAAGACCCCAGAAAGACTATCTGGTTGATAGGTCGAAGGTGTAAGTGCAGCAATGTATTTAGCTTATCGATACTAATAGGTCGAGGACTTGACCAAATTATTTGATGTCCATTCAATAAAATATATGTGTAGTTTTTAGAGTGCTAACTCTAGAAAATTAGTTTTGCTAATTTATAAGAATTTAATGCGGGTGTAGCTCAATGGTAGAGTTCTGGCCTTCCAAGCCAGCTGTGAGGGTTCGATCCCCTTCACCCGCTCCAAAAGATTATGTGGTTACAATAGCAGAGAGGATACACCTGTTCCCATTCCGAACACAGAAGTTAAGCTCTCTAGCGCTGATGGTACTTGGTGGGAAACTGCCTGGGAGAGTAGGACGTAGCCACGTAATCTTTTTTTGTTGTATAAAATTTAATAAAACTACAATTATTATATGTTTTTATTTGTCTTTTATAGATTTTTTTGGCAATAAATGATATAGTGGATATAATTAAATATATTAGATATATTTAATTTTTTTATTTTTTGTGTTTTATAAGTTTATTTTTTATATAATTATTTATAATTTTGGGTAGATACTCTTTGATATATTTTAAAAATCTAAATCTATAAAACAAAATAGAAATTTACATTAAGTAAGGAGATTAATATGAGAAGAAATGCAAAATTATTAACAACAGGAATTCTTTCAATGGCAATTGTTGCACCGACAATGGCATTTGCTACTGAATCTAATGCTATGGAAAATAATGCAGATTTAAATATAAGCTTAGAGAAAAAAAGTATAGTTTTAGGCAGTACATCAAAAGTTAGTGTTAAATTTAAAGAAAAGCCAGATGCAGATAGTATTACATTAAAATATAAATGTTATGATATGCCCTTAGATACAACTCTAAATTACAACAAATCAACTGGAGCATATGAAGGAACTATCAATTATAATAAAGACCCAGAATATCAAAATGTTTGGGAGCTACAAGGTATAACAATAAACAGTGCAAATAATCCTAAGACTTTAAACAAACAAGACCTAGAGAAGCTAGGATTAAATTTAAAAGACTATAATGTAACACAAGAATGTATAATTGAAGATATAACTTCAAGAAAAGATGTAAATAAATACTTGAGAAAGACTTCTGCACCTATTACAGAACTTACAGGAAGTGATAGATATGAGACCGCAGTTAAAATAAGTAAAGAAGGCTGGAAAAATGGTTCAGATAAGGTAATTATAATAAGTGGAGATGTAAGTATTGATGGGATTATATCAACTCCACTAGCTACTACATATAATGCACCAATACTTTTGGTTGAAAAAAATAATGTGCCTGATAGTGTAAAATCAGAATTAAAACGTCTAAATCCTAAAGATGTAATCATAATTGGAGATGAGAATTCTATTTCTAAAACTAGTGCTAATCAGATAAAATCAACTGTAAATGCTAGTCAAACACGTCTAAGCGGTTCTAACAGATACGAAACATCTCTATTGATAGCAAAAGAAATAGATAAAAATCATGATGTAGATAAAGTTTATATAACGAATGCTACTGGTGGAGAAGTAGATGCACTTACTATAGCAGCAAAAGCAGGTCAAGATAAGCAACCAATTATATTGACTGATAAAGATAGTATTACAAATAATACATATAAATGGTTGGAGGGTGAGGATTTACAAAGTGCTTATTTTATAGGTGGTCCTCAAATGATATCAACAAATGTTATAAATAAAGTAAATGATATAACTAAGGATAGCGTTACTAATAATAGAGTATATGGAGCAGATAGACATGAAACAAATGCAAATGTAATAAAAAAATTCTATACAGAGGATGAATTAGAAGCTGTTTTGGTAGCTAAATCAGATGTACTTGTTGATGCTTTAGCAGCAGGTCCATTAGCTGCTAATTTAAAATCTCCAATACTTATAACTCCAAAGACATATGTGTCAGCATATCATAAAGCTAATTTAGAAGCTAAATCAGCTAATAAGGTATATAAAATAGGTGGAGGATTGACTTCAAGTGTAATGAATTCTATAGCAGCATCATTATCTAAGCACAATACTACTCCAGCAGACCCAGATAATAATGGTGCTAAGACAGTTATGATTGACCCAGGACACGGTGGTTCAGATAGTGGTACAACAGGGAAACCATTAGGTGGTATTAAAGAAAAAGATTATACTTTAAATACTTCACTTGCGACTACTGAATATTTGCGTTCAAAAGGTATAAATGTAATTATGACTAGAGACACAGATAAAACTCTATCACTTGGAAACAGAACTGCTTTATCTAATTCTTTAAGACCAGATTTATTTACAAGTATACACTATAATGCGTCTGATACAACTGGAAATGGTGTGGAAGTATTTTATAAACTTGAAGATAAAAATGGTGGAACTACTAAAACTTTAGCTACAAATATATTAAATAGAATTTTAGAAAAGTTCAATCTAAAAAACAGAGGTGCTAAGACGAGAGCACTATCAACTGATGCTACAAAAGATTATTTATATGTTTTAAGAACAAATGATATGCCAGCAGTACTCGTAGAATGTGCATTTTTAGACAATGAGAAAGATATGAGTTTATTGAATACATCAAGTAAAGTAAAAGAAATGGGTACACAAATCGGTAAAGGTATAGAAGAGTCGCTAAAATAGTCTAAATGAGAATCATTAAAGGTTTTAATATAAAATTAATTATGGTCTTAAACTTAGACTAAATCTACAAAATAAAATATAATTGTATTAATAAGAAAGGCTATATATATACTGTTGCATATAAGTGCAAAAAAGTGTATATATAGCCTTTTGTAGTTAAGTATAATATAAAAACATTCATAGATATAAAGAATATTATTAACTATTAAAAGTTGTGATATTTGTCTATAAAATACGATGAAAATTAAGGTATTATGTGTTATTATTTGTTTTTTATGGATTTTTATGGATTTTTATCACAATAAGTGATATAGTGAAGATAAATAAATGTATTTAATACATTTATTTTTTTATTTTTATAATTTATTTATAAATTATTTATAATTTTGGGTAGATACACTTTGACATATTAAAAAATTAAGAAGACTAAGTCAGAAATTTATTTTAAATAAGGAGATTGATATGAGAAGAAATACAAAATTATTAACAACAGGAATTCTTTCAATGGCAATTGTTGCACCTACAATGGCATTTGCTACCGAATCTAATGCTATGGAAAATAATGCAGATTTAAATATAAGCTTAGAGAAAAAAAGTATAGTTTTAGGCAGTACATCAAAAGTTAGTGTCAAATTTAAAGAAAAACCAGAAGCAGATAGTATTACATTAAAATATAAATGTTATGACATGCCATTAGATACAACTCTAAATTACAACAAATCAACTGGGGCATACGAAGGTACTATCAATTACAATAAAGACCCAGAATATCAAAATGTTTGGGAGCTACAAGGTATAACAATAAACAGTGCAAATAATCCTAAAACTTTAAACAAACAAGACCTAGAGAAGCTGGGATTAAATTTAAAAGACTATAATGTAACGCAGGAATGTATAATTGAAGATATAACTTCAAGAAAAGATGTAAATAAATACTTGAGAAAGACTTCTGCACCTATTACAGAACTTACAGGAAGTGATAGATATGAAACAGCAGTTAAAATAAGTAAAGAAGGTTGGAAAAATGGTGCAGATAAGGTAGTTATAATAAATGGAGATGTAAGTATTGATGGGATTATATCAACTCCACTAGCAACTACATATAATGCACCAATACTTTTAGTTGAAAAAAATAATGTTCCTGATAGTGTAAAAGCAGAATTAAAACGTCTAAATCCTAAAGATATAATTATCGTTGGAGATGAGAATTCTATTTCTAAAACTAGTGTTAATCAGATAAAATCAGCTGTAAATTCTTCTAATCAAACTCGTCTAAATGGTTCTAATAGATACGAGACATCTCTATTGATAGCAAAAGAAATAGATAAAAATCACGATGTAGATAAAGTTTATATAACAAATGGTAAGGATGGTGGAGAAATAGATGCACTTACTATAGCAGCAAAAGCAGGTCAAGATAAGCAACCAATTATAGTGGCTGACAAAGATAGTATTACAAATATTACATATCAATGGCTGGAGAGTGAGGATTTACAAAGTGCTTATTTTATAGGTGGTCCTCAAATGATATCAACAAATGTTATAAATAAAGTAAATGATATAACTAAGGATAATGTTACTAATAATAGAGTATCTGGTGCAGATAGACATGAAACAAATGCAAATGTAATAAAGAAATTCTATCCAGATGCCGAATTAGAAGCTATGTTAGTAGCTAAATCGGATGAACTTGTTGATGCTTTAGCAGCAGGTCCATTAGCTGCTAGTTTAAAGTCACCAATTCTTATAACGCCAAAGACATATGTGTCAGCATATCATAAAGCTAATTTAGAGGCTAAATCGGCTAATAAGGTATATAAAATAGGCGGAGGATTGACTTCTAATGTAATGAATTCTATAGCAGCATCACTATCTAAACATAATACAACTCCAACAGACCCAGGAAGTAATAATGGTGCTAAGACAGTTATGATTGACCCAGGGCATGGTGGTTCAGCACCTGGAAATTCATTTGGAGGAATGATTGAAAAAGATTACAATTTAAATACTTCACTTGCAACTACTGAATATTTACGTTCAAAAGGTATAAATGTAATTATGACTAGAGATACAGATAAAACTGTATCACTTGGAAGTAGAACTGCTTTATCTAACTCACTTAAACCAGACTTATTTACAAGTATACACTATAATGGTGATAATAATAGAAAAGGTCATGGAGTAGAAGTGTTTTATAAGCTTAAAGATAAAAATGGAGGAACTACTAAGACGGTAGCTAAAAATATATTAAATAGGATTTTAGAAAAGTTTAAACTTACTAATAGAGGAATAAAAACGAGAGCTTTAAACGATGACTCTACAAAAGACTATTTGTATGTTTTAAGAACTAATAATATTCCAGCTGTACTTGTAGAATGTGCCTTTTTGGATAGTGCAAGTGATATGAGTTTAATAAACTCGCCAGCAAAAGTAAAAGAAATGGGTACACAAATAGCTAAAGGAATAGAAGAGTCATTAAAGTAATTATAAGTAAAAAGATTTAAAAGTTTAATGTAAATCTATAATTGGAAATTGACATTAAAGTCATAAAATGAAATATAAGTGTATCAATATCAAAGACTGTATATACATTGTTGCATATATAAATGCAAGACTATGTATATATAGTCTTTTTTGTAGTTAAATGCAATAATTTGATTGTATTTTGTAAAATACACAATATGATATAATTAGATAATATACACTTAATTTAATTGAGGAAGGTGATTATGTGGAATATTTATTTGAAAAAAGTGGTTTAAGAGAATATAGAGATGAACCTTTAGATAAATATAGAGAAATATTAGAAAAAAACTATAATAATTCAAGAAGTATTATTCTATTGGTACCAAATAATAATACAAAAATAAGATATGAAAGGTCTTTAAAATTAGATTATAGTGAAGAGTTGAAAATAACAACATATATAGGTTTTGTAAAAAAAGAATTATTGAAATATTGGCCACTCATAATAGAAAAATGTAATAAAATAAGTAAAAAACCTGTATCTCCAACATTTATATCAAACAGTTTAAGTGAATATTTAATAGTACAAAAAGTTAAGGAAAAAAGGATACAAGAAGGTTATTTTGAAGATATTACAGGAACAAATAAATCAATAGCAAATAGTATAATGACCAATATAAACAAATCTGCATTCAATTTAATTGATTTTGATTTTATTGGAGAAAAAATATATTCATCAAAGAAAAACAGAGATAGTATATATAGATTTTCATATACTCAAATGGATGAAATTATATCATATTATATAGACTCATTATTATCAAACTCAATTTTAGATAATGCATTAAGTGTATATCTATATAATCAATATCTGCTTACTGATGATTCTTATATAAAAAACTTATTTAAAGAAGTGAGATATATAATAGTGGATAGCCTTGAAAATTCAAGTAATGTAGAAGTTGATTTTATTGTAAAAGCATTAGATAATGCATTGGAAAGTTATATATATATTGATTATAGCAAAGATTACTCTGTATTTAATAATGCAGATATGGACTATATAAATGAAAAGATAATATCAAAAATTGAATCACAAGAAAAAGATAAGATTAAAAAGAAGAACATAGGAATAGAAGACTTATACTTATTAAATGCAAAAGTGGAATTAAATCAATCAAGCCAACTGTACAATGAAATGTTAGATTTAATAAGTGAAAAAATTATATCTCTTATAGAAGATGGTATATCTCCAAGAGATATAGCAATTATATCTCCTATAAATAATACTATATTGGAGTATCAGATTAGAGACTCTTTGATAGAAAAAAATATAGATGTTTTTAATACTAAAAAGGATAAAAAAGTTATAGATTATCCATATGGAAATGCACTGGTAGTAGCTACATGTATATTTTATGGGCATTTAGATTTTATAAAAGAAGATGAATATTTAAGTTTTTTAGAAACTCTTTTAGAAATAAATAGGATAAAGGCATTTAAAATTCTCAATGAAACAAGAAATTTAAGTATTGATAATATAAATGGATATAGTCAGTACTGTGACATTTTACAGTATATTGAAGAAAAGAAGAAAAGTGATATAAAAATACATGAATTTTTAATTCAGTTCTATATAGATAAAATGCTAGGTTTAAAAGAAGGTAAGAAGAATGTTGGGTTATGTAAAAAGATAATAGCTGAAAGTGAATCTTTTAGTGAAAGTATAAGTTTACTTGATATGAGAGAAGAAAAGATATTCATAGAAGCTTTAAAGACTACAATAAATGATTATTACTCTGTTGTTGATATGGAAGAGTTAAAATCTAAAGATAAAATAGTAATAACTACTCCTTATTCGTATATATCATCAAATATAGATAGAAGTATACAAATATGGGTAGATATAGGAAGTAATGCTTGGAATATGAAAATAGAAAAAGATATAAGCAATTTAATTGTACTTAGAAAATCTTTTGAGGAAAAAAAGATTTATACAAATGAAATGGAAGAATATTATAAGAAATATTATCTATACAATACTGTATATAATTTGTTACTAAATGCAAATAAAATTTATGCATACAAGAGTGAGTATACGATTAATGGATATATTCAAGAAAGTATGTTATATAGTATACTTTTAAAAATCTCACATAAAGGAGATAAAAATTATGATTAATATAAATTATAGAGAAGATCAGATACCAATAATAAATTATGATAATGGTACTATGGCGGTACCAGCAGTACCAGGTGCAGGAAAAACATTTATAATAACAAACTTAGTAGCAAAGCTATTACTTGAGCAGAAGCATAAAGGTGGAAAGATATTAGTTCTTACTTATATGAACAGTGCTGTAAATAATTTTAAAGGTAGAATAAAAAAAATTCTTGAAGAGAATAAAATAGATGATGCTAGTTCATATGAAGTAATGACCATACATAGTTTAGCTGTAAAGATAATAAAGGAAAAACCAGAAGCTGTAATGTTAAGTGAGGATTTTAATATAGCTGACGATTTACAAAAAAATATTATATTAAATGAATGTATAAATAGATTTAGATTTGAAGGAGGAGAAAGAGCTTTTAGATGGTTTCTAAAAGAGCAAAAAGATGAGCGTTGGAAAGAAATAACTCTTGAAGCTTGGGAAAGAGGTTTTTTTGAATTTGCAGGAAATGCAATAAGTGAACTTAAGTATAAAGGTATTTCTCCAGATAAACTTGAAGAAATATTGTCAAGAGGGCATAAAGGAATGCTTAAAATTATTTTACCAATATATAAGTTATATGATAGGAAGTTGAAGCAAAATGGATTATTAGATTATGATGATATATTAATTTTAGCAGAAAAAACTTTGAGTTTAGATGAAGCACTTAGAAAGAAGTTTCAGACTAGATACAAATATATTTTTGAAGATGAATGTCAGGATTCAAATGAAATTCAAGGTAATATAATAAAAATTATATCTAGCGAAAATAAAAATTTAGTTAGGGTTGGGGATATAAATCAGAGTATAACAGGAACTTTTTCATCATCAGACCCCAGATTTTTTAAAGAATTTATAAATAATGCAGATTTCTGTCACAGGATGAATATGTCAAATAGAAGTTCAAAAGATATACTTGATTTAGCAAATACTCTTGTGGATTATGTTACAAAGGAATTTAGACAGGAAGAATGTAGACATGCTCTTGAAGATATGCAAATAAAGACTGTACCAAATGGAATGGGGTATAAAGAAAATCCTAACCCAGAACATTATAATATAAATGTAAAGTGGTATGAGAGTTGGAAAAATGAAATAGAGCAAACTGCTAAATATGTTAAAGGGATAAAAAATAAATACCCAGATAAAAGTATAGGTATATTAGTCCCATTTAATGAACAAGTTACACAAGTTGCTAAAGAACTTAGGGAGTACAATCTAACTTTTGAAGAATTAGGGCCAAATTCTTTGAGTAAGAGGAAGATTATAAACAACATAGCATCTATTATTGATTTTATGCTACATTGTGATGATGTAGAAAAGCTAATAAATGTACTTGATAAGGTTTTTATAAATATTGATAATGAAGCAGATGAGAAGAATTTTTTAGAAGTATTAAAAGACTATTCGACAGAAGAAATCATCTACAATTTTGAATTTAGTAAGTTAGACACTGATTTAATAGAAATTAATGAAGAAAGTGAGGTATATTTGAATTTCAAAAAAGGAATAGATATTATAAAACATATATTAGAATATCCAATAATAAGGTTAGACTTATTAGTTTTATTTATTGGCAAAAAACTTAATTTAGAAAAAGAAGATAAGGCTGTACTTGATTATATATCTTTTTATATAAAGTATCTAGTATCAGAAAATATACATATGGATTTAGAGGATGTATATAATTTATTATTCGATGTAAAAAATAAAGTATTCAATCACATAATAGATGTAGTATATGAGATAAATGGATATGAGCCAGAGCCTGGTAGTATAACATTATGTAATTATCATAAGTCAAAGGGAATGGAGTGGGATTGTGTGTTTTTATTAGGTCTTGTTGAATATAATTTCCCTGACAATATCAATCAAAAATTTCAGAGTGATAAATGGTATTTAAAAGAAAAATACAAAAATCCTATGGCAATTATTAAATCAGAAATCGAAGCTATATTAAAAGGAAGTATCTCAACTGATTATGCTCATAAGACTAAGATTGATTCTATAAATGAAAAAATTAGACTTTTATATGTAGGAATTACTAGAGCAAAGGAGATGTTAGTACTTTCAGGAAGTGCTTATAGAGATGAAAATGATATAGGCAATAAAAGAAAAGAGCAAAAACCAAGTATATATTTAAGCAGACTGAACCGACATATTATTGAAAAGAGGTCAAATTAATATATGATAAGTTACATCAATATATTGTTTAAAATATTGATTGAAAAAAGTTAAAACAATATATAGTAGTAAATAGTTATTAAAAATAAAATTAAGAGGAAAGTGATATGAGTGAATGATAAATTAAAATATTTTTCTTATAGTCAAAATTCAATTAACACATATAAATCATGTCCATTGAAGTTTAAATATAAATATATTGATAGAATAAATTGGAAAAATGATGATATTGGTAGTAGAGAGTATTATGAAAGTTTAAAAACAGGAAGAGATTTTCATTTAATTTGCGAAAGATATTTTAGTAATATACCCCTTGGAATCTATTCTAATGAAGGTGATAAAAATAGTAAAAAATTTTTAAAATGGATTGAAAATATAAAAAAAGTCGTTCCTATTAAAGAAGATAAAATGTATCTACCAGAATATGAAGTAAGGATGACTTTAAAAGGAGATACAATACAGGCAAAGTATGATTTAGTTGTAATTGGAAAAGACAGTATAGAGATATGGGACTGGAAAACTGAGTCTAAAAAGATTGACTATAAAAATGTAGAAAATAGAATACAAACAATTGTTTATATGTTTTTAGCAAAAGAAGTAATCCCAAAAGTTTTAAAAATGGACATAAATGTTAAAGATATAAATATGAGATACTATCAACCTGAATTTGATGACCTACCAATCATCATTTCATATGACGAGGAAAAGCATGAAGCAAATAAAAATAAAATTCAAACTTATATAAGTATGATAAAGAATACTAATTATGAAGAACATACATACGAAGACAATCTATACAATGATATAGAAAAGGTATATAATAAAGAAGAACGTATGTGCTATAGAAACAAGAATCATTGCAAGTATTGTGAATTCAATAAATTATGTAATGGTAAAGAAATAGATTATAGTATTTTGGAGGCGGAAATTTATGGGACTTAGGTTTATATTAGGTAGAGGTGGAAGTGGAAAATCTACTTATATACTAGATGAAATTAAAAGAGAAGCTCAAAAAAATGAAACTACATCAATTATACTTTTAGTTCCAGAACAATACACATTTGAGGCTGAAAATAGAGTAAGTAAACTATTTTTAGGTAAAGAAAAAGATAAGTATTTAAGAGTTAGGGTGCTTAGTTTCAAAACACTAAGTAATATAGTTTTTTCTCAAGCAGGAGGATTAACTGATGTAAATATAAATTCTAGTGGAAAAGCAATGATGGTATATAGAGCAATTGAAGATGTAAGTGAAGAATTAAATGTATTTTCAAAATCAAAGTCACAATCTGGTTTTGTAAGTTCAATTACAGATATGATATCAGAAATGAAACAGTATAATATAAGTCCTGAGATGTTAGAGAATATATCTGGAGAATTAGATAATGAGACTTTAAGCCTAAAATTAAAAGACATAAGTAAGATATATAATTCTTTTGAAGGAAAATTACATGAAAATTACGTAGATGCTCAAGATATGCTAACTTCATTGGCAAATAGGATAGAATTAAGTAGTTATTTAGAAGGAGCTTGTGTTTATATAGATGAATTTACAGGTTTTACACCAAATCAGTACAATGTAATAAAGAGCATATTAAACAAAACTAAAAATGTCAGTATTTCTTTGACTGTAGATGATATTAATTATATTGGATATAGTAAAGCAGATGTATTTTCTAGAACTAAATTTACTTATTCAAAATTAACTCAATTGTGCAATGAAGAAGGAATAAAAATACTACAACAAGTAAATTTAAATACAGGTGTTATAAAAAGATTTGAGGAAATTAAAGAATTACAACACTTAGAAAGATTTTATAATGCTTATCCATATAAAACATATTTAAAAGCAACTGAAAATATAAAAATCAAAGAATTTAATAATTTATATTCAGAGGTAGAAGAAATAGCTAAACAAATTGTACATTTAGTTAGAGATAAGAATGTTAGATATAGAGATATAACTATTGCTACAAGAGATTTAAATAGATATGATTTTTTAGTACACTCTATATTTAACCAATATAATATACCAAATTTTATAGATAAGAAGAGAGAAGCAAAAAGTAATCCAATAGTTATTTTAATTATTTCAGCTTTAGAAATGAAAAATAGACGATATGGATATGAGACTATGTTTAGATATTTAAAAAGTGGACTTATAGGAATTGATAATAATGATATAAATTTACTAGAAAATTATGTACTGGCTAATGGAATTAAAGGTAAGAAATGGTTTGATGAAAAATGGGACTATAGAATAACACAGAGTCTTTCTAGTGAAGAAAGTGAATTTGAGCTAGAATTAAAAGACAAAATAAATGAAATAAAAAATAGAGTATTAGAGCCAATAATCACTTTACAAGAAAAATTAAAAGGAAAAAATAGAGTAAAAGAAATATGTAAATATATATATGAATTTTTACTAGATATAAATATGCCAGAAACTATAGAAAGTTTAATAGTAAATTTTAAAGATAAAGGGGAACTTGATGTTGCCAATCAATACTCACAAGTTTGGGATATAGTAGTGGATGTACTAGACCAAATGGTCGAGCTTATGGGTGATGAAATAATTTCTTTAGAAAAATTTATAAAACTGATAACTTTAGGTTTTGATGAATATGAATTAGGACTAGTTCCTCCTAGTATAGACCAGGTACTTGTAAGTAGTATTGATAGAATGAAAAATCCAAATACTAAATATTTATATCTAATTGGAACTACTGATGGTGTATTTCCTCTGATTACAAAGGATAGTGGGATATTGAGTGATAATGATAGAGAAAGCCTTGGAAGTAAAGGAATTGAAGTTGACATTGATAGTAAAACTAGAAGTTTTGAAGAACAATTTCTAGTATATAAGGCTCTTACCTCTACATCTGAGAATTTAATCATAACATATCCGATATCTGACCATGAGGGTAAAACTCTTAGACCATCAATAATTATATCAAGACTTAAAAAGATATTTCCAAATATAGAAAATAAAAGTTATTTAGTAGAAGAAGATAAGCAAAATGATGAAGATATACTAAAAAAAATAACTGTTAAATCACCTACATTTAATGAACTTATAAATGTAATAAAAAATTATGATAGTGATAGTTATAATAAAGAAGATATTAATAGTATTTGGCTAGATATATATAGATATTATCTAAAGGATGAAATGTATAGTTCCATAACAAAAAAGGTTATAAAAGGTCTTAGTTATACTAATCAAGTTCATAAGATTGAAGAGAAAAAGATAAGGTCGTTATATAAAAGTAATTCTCTCAGTATATCTAGGCTTGAAAAATATGCAGAGTGCCCATTTGCTTATTTCATACAGTACGGTTTAAAAGCTCGAAAACGTAAAGAATACTCATTTACACCACCAGATTTGGGAACTTTCATTCACAATATTTTAGATAGATTTTCAAAGGAGCTTTCACAAGATAATTTATCTTGGAGAGACATTGATGAAAAGTATATAGAATTAAAGATAGGTATAATAGTTGATGAAATAATTTCAAAGATACCAGGGTATATATTAAATAGTTCAGAAAGGTACAAATATCTTGCATATAGATTAAAAAATATGTTGACAACTGCTGTAGATATAATTAGTCAACAAATAAAACAAGGTTCATTTGAACCAATAGATTATGAAGTTAATTTTGGAAGAGACGGAAAATATCCTCCTATAAAAATAGTATTAGACAATGGAGAAGAAGTAAATCTAATTGGGCAAATAGACAGAGTTGATGAATTTAAAGAAGGAGAAAATAAATATATAAGAATAGTAGATTATAAGTCAGGTAATAAATCCATAAGTTTGACAGAAATATATTATGGTCTACAATTACAATTACTTGTGTATTTAGATGCAATCCTTGAAAGTGTAAAAGGTGAAGATATAAATATAAATCCAGCTGCAATATTATATTGTAGAATAAATAATCCAATAGCAAAATTTAATGAAGACAAAGATGATGAAGAAATACAAGAAGCAATACTAAAAGAGCTTAGAATGAAAGGGCTTGTAATAAAAGATTCACATATAATAAAAGAAATGGATAAATCATTAATAGATGGAGAACGAAAAAACTCTTTAGTAATACCAGTAGGTCTTACTAAAGATGGAAATGTAGGTAAAAGTACATCAGCAGTAACTTATGAGGATTTTAAACTACTTAGAAAATATGTAAAACATGCTATAAAAGATTTATGTGAGGACATGTTGAGTGGAGAAATATGTATAGCTCCATATAAACATAAAGATGGAACATCATGTGATTTTTGTGATTATTCAGCCATATGTCAATTTGATTCAACTATGAAAGATAATAAATATAAAATTCTAAACAATAAAAGCAATGAAGAGATAATAAAAATGATGAAAGGAGATGTTGATTAGTGAGTTCTCCTAAATGGACAAAAGAGCAACTAGAAGTCATAGAAAGTAGAGACTGCAATTTATTGGTTGCAGCAGCTGCTGGGTCAGGAAAAACAGCAGTACTAGTTGAGCGTATAATTCAAATGATAACAAGTAGGGAAAATCCAATCGATATAGATAAGTTATTAGTTGTTACATTTACTAATGCTGCTGCATCAGAGATGAGAGAGAGAATAGGTGATGCTATAGGAAAATCACTAGATGAAAATCCAGAAAATAAACATTTACAAAATCAACTGGTTCTATTGAATAAATCTAGCATTACAACAATACACTCATTTTGTTTGGATGTTATAAAATCAAACTTTCATAGAATAAACTTAGACCCTAATTTTAGAATAGGAGACCAAACTGAATGTGCTATTTTGAAACAAGAAGCAATAGAAGATGTATTTGAAACCTTGTATGAAGAAAGAAATGAGGGTTTTTTAAATTTAGTTGAAAGTTATGCAGAAAGAGGAGGAGACAAGGAAGTACAAGATATTATTTTAGGAATATACTCATTTGCAATGGCTTCTCCTAAACCTAAAAAATGGTTAATTGATTCAGCAGAGAGATTTAATATCGATGAGGATTTTGATTTTTCACAGTCTATTTGGGCTAGAGCTATATTAGATACTGTAAAAATAGAAATTAATGGTCTTTGTTTAAATATGGAAAAGGCATTAAAAGAAGTTGAATCAATAGAAGAATTAGAAACTTTTGCAGAAAAGTTAGCTATTGAGTATAAAAAAATAGTAGATATTTCAGAAGCATGTAATAAATCCTGGAATGAAGCGTATGAAAAGATGGCAGGTATGTCTTTTGAAAACTATGTAAAAGGAATAAAAAGAATCCCGAAAGATGCTCCTTCATATATAAAAGAATCAAAAGAAAAAGCAAAGGCTATGAGAGATAAAGCTAAAAAATCTTTAGAAAGTATAGTAAATGCTACATTCAATAAAGATAATGACTCAATTAAAGAAGAAATAAAATATCTTTATAATATAGTCAAGCCTATATCTAATATTGTACTGAGATTTGAAGAGGAATATAGTAATAAGAAAAGCGAAAAAGGAATAATAGATTTTAATGATATAGAGCATTTTGCCTTAAATATACTAACAAATGTAGATGAAGAAGGTAATATTATACCTTCTGATATAGCATTGGGATATAGGAAGAGGTTTTATGAGATATTTATAGATGAATATCAAGATAGTAATTTAGTACAGGAAGTATTACTTAAAGCTGTGGCTAACACAGAAACACCAAATAGGTTTATGGTTGGAGATGTAAAGCAGAGTATATATAGATTTAGACAAGCAAAGCCAGAATTATTTTTACAAAAATACAATAACTACAATGATAAAAAGGGAAGTTCTCATAGAAAAATAATGCTTTATAAAAACTTTAGAAGTAGAGCAGAAGTTGTAGATGCTGTAAATTATATATTTGAAAATATAATGAATGAAAATATAGGAGAAATTGAATATACGGAAAAAGAAAGACTAAATTTGGGAGCTGATTTTAAGTTAGACACAGATGAAACCTCTATTGTTGGTGGAGCAACAGAAATACATCTTATACAAAAAGATAATAAACTTGATGATGATATTATAAATAATAAAGATGATAATGCCAATAATGAAGAAAATGAATTAGAAGAAGAAGAAAAGTTAGATAATATACAACTTGAAGCTAGAATGGTTGGAAAGATTATCAAAGATTTAATGAAAGTTAACGAAGATGGAAAAATTCAAAAAGTATACGATAAAGGAATTGATGGATATAGACCTGTTGAATTTAGAGATATAGTGATTCTTTTAAGAGCTACATCTGCATGGGCTCCAGTGTTTGCAGATGAATTGATGAATATGGATATACCAACCTATGCAGATGTTGGAGTAGGGTATTTTGATACAATTGAAATAAAAACTATATTATCATTACTTCAAATAATAGATAATCCAATACAAGATATACCACTTATATCTGTATTAAAATCTCCTATATTTGGATTTACGCCAGAGGATTTGATTGATATTAGAATTCAGAACAAAGATAAGACTTTTTATGAGGTTTTAGAAAGTACATCAGAGTATGACGAGTTTACGGATTATCAAAATGAAAATAAGTCTGAGTTTGTACCAAGTAAAGAATGTATAAGTAAAAGCAAGGATTTTTTTGTTAAATTAAAGGACTTTAAAGAAAAATCAATGTACATGAGTACCGACGAATTTATCTGGTATTTGTACACAAAGACTGGATACTATGCTTATGTTGGAGCATTACCAGGTGGAAGTCAAAGACAAGCTAATTTAAAAGTACTGTTTGAAAGAGCAAAACAATTTGAAGAAACTAGCTTTAAGGGAATATTCAACTTTGTAAATTTTATAGAAAAATTAAAAAAATCCAGTTCTGATATGGGAAGTGCAAAGACACTTGGTGAAAATGCAAATGTTGTTAGGATAATGAGTATCCATAAAAGTAAAGGATTAGAATTTCCAGTAGTTATATGTTCTGCAATGGGTAAAAATTTCAATACTCAAGACTTTAAAAAGAGTATTTTATATCATCATAATTTAGGGTATGGACCTCAGTTTGTGGACTATGAAAGACGAATCTCTTTTCCAAGTATAGCCAAAGAAGCATTAAAAAGTAAAATAAATATAGAAAATTTATCAGAAGAGATGAGAGTTTTATATGTTGCATTTACAAGAGCTAAAGAAAAATTAATTATAACAGGTTCTACTAGAAATATACAAGATAGTATAAAAAGATGGGCAAATGGAATTGAAGGTCTGGATACAATATCACAATACGAGATATTAAAAGGTAAAAATTTTCTGGATTGGATAATGCCTTGTGTATTAAAACATAAGGATTTGTCTAATTTATTGGAAGAAGTAGGCTTAGATGCAGTCTTTAATGTTGACCATAATTCAAAATGGAGTGGAAAACTATGGAACAAGAATGATGTCTTAATAGAAAGAAAGACTAATGAAGAAAATGAAAGTATTGAAGAAATCCTTGAAAAAATAGATGTAGATAAGCATGACAGTGATTATTATACTGAAATAGAAGGAAAATTAAATTATGTATATCCATATGAGTTTAGTACAAGAAAACCTGCTAGTATATCTGTTACAGAAATAAAAAAAATACAAAATAACTATGAAGAAGAATTAATAAATACTATCTTTGAACAAAAAGTAATACTAAAAAAACCTCTATTTATTCAAAATGATGAAGAAAGAGAAAAGATAAATGGAGCAGAAAGAGGTACAATAGTCCATTTAGTTATGGAAGTTTTAGACTTAAAAAAAGTAAATACTGTAAATGATATAAAGTTACAAATAAAAAGCCTTATTTCAAAAGGCGTAATAACAGAAAAACAAGCTAGTATAGTAAATCCATATAAAATATATAAGTTTTTTGCTTCCGACATAGGGAAAAGAATGCTGAATGCTGAACTTATAAATAGAGAAAAATCAATTTATGCACAAGTGAATATGAAAGATATATATATTTATGAAGAATTGATAAAAAATGATGATAAAAAACTTTATGATAAAGAAAGTGTCATGTTAAGAGGTATAGTTGATGCTTATTTTGAGGAAGATAATCAAATAGTTTTAGTTGATTATAAAACCGACTTTGTAAATGAAGAAAATATAAACCAAATAATAGAAAAATATAAAAAACAACTAGATTTATATGCAGATGTTATTGAAACTCTAACTGGGAAGTCAGTAAAAGAAAAATGTATATATTTATTTGGTGTTGATGAAGCTGTTTGTTATTAGTTTTTTTATATAAATTAAACATAAAGATAGAGGAAGGGGAAAAGATGAGATTTATTCATACATCAGATTGGCATCTAGGGAAATCCCTAGAGGGCCATTCTAGAATTGAGGAACAAGCAAAGTTTTGTGAGGAATTTATAAAAATAGTAGAATCAAATGAAATTGATATGGTTGTAATTGCGGGAGATATATATGATACCTCGAATCCTCCAGCACAAGCAGAAAAACTGTTTTATCAAACTGTTTCAAAACTTGCTAATAATGGGCAAAGGTGTGTATTAATAATTTCAGGAAACCATGATAATCCAGAGAGACTTTCTGCAATAACACCTCTAGCACATGAACAAGGAATACTTATATTTGGATATCCATCAAGTTCTACAACCAAAGCTAAGTATGAAAGATTTGAAATAACAGATTCAATACAAGGATGCACAACACTAGATATAAATGGAGAAAGTGTTGTAATTGCTACATTACCTTATCCAAGTGAAAAAAGGTTAAATGAAGTTTTTTCAAGTGAAGATGATTTGGAAAAACAAAAAACTTATTCTGAAAAAGTAGGCAATATATTTAAAAGTTTAGAAGAAAATTTTAGAAGTGATACTATAAATATAGCAGTATCACATATATTTGTAATAGGTGGAGAGAGTACTGAATCAGAAAGACCAATACAACTGGGGGGGAGTTTTTTGGTTGAAAGAAAAGACTTACCAGAAAAAGCTCAATATACTGCATTAGGACATTTGCATAAACAACAAAAAGCTTCTGAACGTTTAAATGCATACTATTCAGGTTCTCCACTTCAATATAGTAAAGATGAAAGAGCATATACAAAAGGTGCATACATAGTGGATATAAAAGCTGGTGAAAAACCAATAATCGAGGAAGTATATTTTAATAATTATAAACCTATAGAAGTATTTAAATGTAATGGTATAGAAGAAGCTTTAGATATATGTGAGCAAAATCAAGATAGAGATATTTGGTCATACTTTGAAATAAATACCGATGAGATAATATCACAGAATGAAATAAAAAAAATGAAGGAATTATTAAAAGACATAATAGAAATAAAACCAATAATAACATCTTGTTATGAACAAGAAAGTGTAGATATAAAAGAAAAGTCTATGGCAGAGTTATTTAAAGAATTTTATTCTTTTAGTAGGGGTGTAGAGCCAAAAGGGGAGCTTATGGATTTGTTTCTAGATATAATAAGTGAAGAGGGTGAATCAGCAGATGAGACCAATTAGGTTAGAAGTTACAGGACTTAATAGCTACATTGATAAACAAGTTATAGACTTTGAAAAGCTAATTGAAAGAGGTTTGTTTGGGATATTTGGAACTACTGGAAGTGGAAAATCTACAATTTTAGATGCAATAACCATTGCTATGTATGGAAATATATCCAGAAATACAAAAGAATATATAAATAGCGTATGTGATAAGGCAATTATATCGTATGAATTTGAGATAGGAAGTAAAAATACTAGAAGAAGGTATATTGTAGATAGGACTATTGCTAGAAGTAAAACAGGGACAAAGACTTCTAATGCTAGATTAATAGAGATATTGAATGACAATACTAAAAATGTTTTAGCTGATAAGGTTGTGGAAGTGAATGAAAAAGTAGCTCAAGTTGTAGGATTAACAGCTAATGATTTTACTAGGTCAGTAGTTTTGCCACAAGATAAATTTAATGAGTTTCTAAGATTGTCACGTGCGGATAGAAGAGATATGCTAGAGAGAATTTTCAATCTTGAGAAATATGGAAGAAGTCTTGGAGAAAAAGTAAAAAAGAGAAAAAATCTACATTTACAAAATTTAAAAGATTTAAAATCAAAATTAAGTCAATATGATGGAATTACAGAAGAAGTATACAACAATATAAACCAAGAATTAATAGAATTAAAACAAATAGAAAAAGAGAAGAATAAAGCTTTAGATTTGGCTCAGAAATCCTATGAAGAGAGTAAGGCAGTATATGAAGAGCAATTAAAATTAGAGAAAAATGAGAGTAGAAAAAATGAACTTAATTTAAAAAGTAACGAGATAAAGGAAAAAACTACTACTGTAGAAAGTGATAATAATGCAAGAAAAGTAGACCCATACATAGGCTCTGTTCAAAATCTAGAAAAAAAAATAAATGAAGATAGCTTTACTGTAAATAATTTAGAAAAGAAATTAGTGATATTAAATCAAGAACTTGAGGTCATAAAAAATAGATATGAAAAAATAAGTAGAATTAAAAATGAAGAAGTCCCTAAGTTAAGTGAAGAAAAAATAAGGTTACAACAGGCAATAAAACTAGAAGAGGAGTTAGTTTTACTGGATAAAGAGTTAAAAGAGTTAAAAGAAAATGGAATTAATTTAAATAAGAATAAAGTAGAATTAGAAAAAGTAAAACAAGAGGCTGAATCTAGAAAAGATGCAGTAATTAAGTCCATAAAAGAAGTTGAAGGAAAAATTGATAAAGTAAATATAAGTGCTGAATTAAAGCAAAAGATATTTTTAGCATATGAATATGAGAAAGATTATAATAAGGTCTTAGAAGAGAAGAATCAAAAAATAAATAAACTAGAAGAAATACTAAAAGAGACAGAAGACATAAATTTAAAAATCAGATATATTGATAAAGATAAAAATGATACAAAACGTAATTTAGACAATTTATCTCTTCACTTAGATGTTCTTCTTAAAAAATGTCCTGGTAAGAGTGCAGATTTACTTTTAAAATCTGAATATGTAACTGAATTAAGAAATAAAGCAAACAATACTAAAGAAAATGAAATTAAGAAGAATAGTATACAAGATGAATTAAAGATAGTACTAGAAAGCAAGTTTAATACTGAAAGAGAAATAAATTTACTAAATGAGAAACTTGAAAATAATAGAAAAAACAGAGAAGACTTGGAAAAAGAGCTAGAAGAACTAAAATATTTAAATTTAGCATCTGAACTTAGACGTGAGTTAAAAGAAAATATGCCATGCCCAGTTTGTGGGTCAAAACATCATGAAAACCATAATATAACCAAATATGATGAAAATATAGCTTTTGTCAAAGAAAAACTAGAGAAACAGGAAAAAGAAAAATTAAGTATAAGACGCAATATAGAGGAATTAAATGCTAAAGTAAGTGGATATTTGTCTGTAGAAAAAATGAAAACTAAAGAATTGGAAGATGTAAAAGGAAAGCTAGGTGATATTCCATCTAGTCAATTATTAAAAAAGCTTGATGACGAACAAAGAAAACTTGCTTTGCTTAAATCTAACATTCAAGAATGGGAGAAAGAGAAAGAAGATACCGAAAATAAGATAACTTTGGTTAAAGAAGAAAAGAATAAGGTTGAAAAAGAAGAATTAAAAATAAAAGAAAGCTTGAATAACTATAAGAAATTAACGAGAGACTTAAATACAGAGATAGAAAGTCTAGAAAATAAATGTAGAAAACTAAAACAGGAGTATATAGGGTTAAAGACGATTACTAAAGTTTCTAATTTATCATCAAAGGTAGAAGAAATAAGAGAAAATGAAAAAAAATTAGAATTATTAAGCACTGGATACTCAAAGTTGTTAAAAAATAGAGACTCATTAGACCTTAAAATAAGAGAAAATGAAAGTAAACTACATGAGATAGAGATAGAGTTAATAAGAGCTAGAGAATTATATGTAGAAAAAAAAGTGCATAGAGAAAATAAGTATAAAGAAGTTATTAACATAACTAAGGGTGATTTGCCTAAAAATCTTTTACATAATGTTGAAGAAAATATATGTAAGATATTAGAACAAGAAGAATCAAGTAGAAAAAAATTAGAAGAGCAAAGATTAGAGTATGAAAAAAATATTGCTGAAAAACACAATATAGATGGTAGGCTTAAAACAGCTAGAGAGCAATATAAAGAACAAAAATTAATATTAAATGGATTACTAGCAGAAAATAAATTTGAAAGTATATATGCAGTAAAGAGAGCTTTATTAGATGGCGATGAAATAAAAAAATTAATTGAAGAGATATTAGAGTATGAAGAAGAACAAAAATTATTGACATTTAAAATAAAGTCATCAAAAGAAAAGTTAAATGGAAGGACTGTAAAGAAGGAATACTTTGAGCAATTAAAAGACGAGATTTATAATCTAAAAGTTGAGATAGGTAATATATCGAAAGATATTGGAGCTAATCAAAATAAGCTAATAACATTAAAAGACTCTTTAGATAAGATAAATGATTTTAATAAAGAACTTAAAGTGGTTGAACATCAGGTAGATTTATTAGAGGAATTAGATAAATGTGTGCAAGGAAATAAGTTTGTAGAATATGTTTCTACAAACCAATTAAAATATATCGCTTTGGAAGCATCAAAAAGATTGGAAAGAATAACAAAAGGAAGATATGCACTTGAAATTGATTCGACACTGAATTTTGTAATGAGAGATAATTTTAATGGAGGAGAAAGACGAAGTATTGATACCCTATCTGGTGGAGAAACATTCTTAACTTCTCTATCACTAGCACTTGCTCTTTCATCTCAGATACAATTAAAGGGAAGTGCACCTCTAGAATTCTTCTTTTTAGATGAAGGTTTTGGCTCACTAGACAGTGAACTTTTAGAAATTGTTATAGAATCCTTGGAAAGATTGCATAGTAATAATCTAAGTGTGGGTATAATAAGTCATGTCGAGGAACTTAAAAATAGAGTTCCTGTTAAGTTAATAGTTTCATCTAGTGAGGCTGGAGTAGGTTCTCAAGTAAAAATTGAATATAGTTAAAAACATATGTTAATTGAATATATTATCTAATATTTCCAAAAAATATATAATTGTGATATAATTAAAACTAATATTAAAGTTATTTATAATTAATATTAATATAAAAACATGTAATTAGGAGTGTGGTAAGTGTTGGAATCGCCCAATAATTTGATTCAGATTATATTTTTAATAGTATTACTTATGGGGTCTGCATTTTTCTCAGCATCTGAAACGGCTTTAATGTCATTGAGTAAAATCAGAATCAGATATATGCAAGATGAAGGAGTTAAAGGAGCTAAGTTAGTAAGTTCATTAATAGAAAATCCAAATAAACTTTTAAGTTCTATATTAGTTGGAAATAACGTCGTAAATATAGCAGCAACATCCATATCAACATCTTTATTTATAGGATTAATGGGAGAAAAAGGAGTTGCACTTGCTACAGCTGTTATGACAGTGTTAGTATTAATATTTGGTGAAATCACTCCAAAGACAATAGCAGCAAGTAATTCAGAAAAGGTTTCTCTATTAGTATCCAAACCTATAAAAGTAATTATATTTATATTAAGACCAATAGTATGGGTATTTAACATAATCACAAGTGTTATATTTAAATTATTCGGTATAACAAATAAAGGAGCCAAATCATTCATAACTGAAGAAGAATTAAAAACCATGGTAAATGTAAGCCATGAAGAAGGCGTCCTTGAAATGGAAGAAAGAGAAATCATAAATAATGTATTTGAATTTGGAGATATGCAAGCTAAAAATGCAATGATACAAAGAATAGATATGGTAGCTATAGATATGGAAGATAGTTATGATGAGATAATACAGGTATTTAAAACTGAAAAATTGAGTAGAATGCCTGTGTATGAAGAGACTATAGATGATATTGTAGGAATACTTAATATAAAAGACATTATATTTTTATCAGATGAAGAAATAGAATCATTTGACATTAAAAACTATATGAGAGAGCCTTTTTTCACATATGAATTCAAAAAAATAACACAACTTCTTGAAGAGATGAAGCTTGAAAAAAGCCAAATGGCCATAGTTGTAGATGAGTATGGTGGAACATCTGGACTTCTAACTATAGAAGATTTAGTAGAAGTGATTGTTGGCGATATAGAGGATGAATATGATGAAGAAGAAGATGAAATACAGGTTATAAAAGAAGATGAGTATATTGTAGATGGAAGTACTAAAATTGGTGATGTTAATGAACTTATTGGTGTAAACTTAGAATCTGAAGAATTTGATTCTATAGGTGGATTTATAATTGGACATTTGAGCAGATTGCCAGAAGAGAATGAAGTAATTGAAGTCGATAATATAAGATTTTGTATAGAGAGTATAGAAAAAAATAGAATTAAAAAAATAAGAATATATACATAATGTGATA
Organism: Clostridioides sp. LIBA-7602; assembly: GCF_056688945.1. NCBI lineage: Bacteria > Bacillati > Bacillota > Clostridia > Peptostreptococcales > Peptostreptococcaceae > Clostridioides > Clostridioides sp. LIBA-7602. The sequence goes on from NZ_CP196991.1 coordinate 1,154,573, forward strand.
ATGTTCTTAAATATTATAAGTGCATGTAATATAAAAGTTAAATTTTATATTACATGCACTTATTTTTATTTTATATTCAAATAAAACTAGTATGAAATGGACAAAATAAAAATATAAATTAGAAGAAAGGAGATTTTTAAGATGAGCATACTAGAGAATAATTTCTTATACAAATTAAAAAATAATACTATCTTTTTTTGTATATATACATTTTTATTTATTTTTATTTATAAAGCTTTTCCATACATAGCTCCATTTTTTTTAGGTGGTATAATAGCACTTATGATTAATCCTATATCACAAAAATTAGAAAATAAGTTCCACATAAACAAAGGTGTATCTACACTAGTTCTAAGTTTTCTTGCAGTTGCCATAGTGAGTACAGTTACTACAATAATAGTAATAAACTCAGTAAAAGAACTAATGGGATTTTTAAATAACATATCTACTAATCCTGAAGATATAAGCAATACTATTATGTATTTCTTAAATAAAATAAATGATTTTATGAAAACATTTCAAGAAATAGCTAATTTTGATGTAGAGCAATTAGTAAATAAATTTAGTGGTGAAGTGATGCAAATTACAAAAAATCTTCTTACAAGTATTCTTGGATTAGCTACTTCCATCCCATATATTATAATATTTATAATTACTTTGTTTATTGCTACATATTTTATAGCAAAAGATTTAGATAAAATTGAAAATAATTTTTACAATATGTTTACTACTGATGTTAGAAAGAAGGTAAAAAACGTAAAAAAAGAAGCAGGTCTTTCTCTTGTTGGATATATAAGGGCTTATACAATACTCATGGCTATAACATTTTTTGCAATCTGGGGGAGTTTTGCTTTATTTGGATTGAAATATGGTTTGATAGTAGGGTTTGTGGGAGCTTTAATGGATTTAATTCCATTTCTAGGTATTATAACAATATACCTTCCAGTGATTGTTTACTATTTTCTTATAAAAAATTATTTTATAGCTATAAGTATGACTGTAATATTTTTTATCTTATCTTTAATTAGAGAAATACTAGAACCTAAACTAGTATCAGTAAATGTTGGATTAAATCCACTTGCGACGCTTTCTGCAATTTTTATTGGAATCCAAGTAAAAGGAATAATTGGCGTAATTTTTTGTTTGGGTTTGGTATGTATGCATGATATACTTAAGAAGGTGGATATTTTTTAATTATAGTAAGTCAGAAATTTTAAAAAATAAAATTTTATTCACTAATAAATAAAAAATTTCATTAATAGTATAAGAAAGAGGGTATATACGTGAAACAAAAAGTAGTAGAAAGATTTTTAAAATACGTATCATTTGATACAACATCTAATTCTCAATGTGAAAATTGTCCATCTTCAGAAGGGCAAAGGGTTTTAGCTAAGTATATAGTTGAAGAGCTAAAATCAATGGGTATTGATGATGTAAGTTTAGATGAAAATAGTTATATAATGGCTACTTTAAAAGGAAACACTGATGGTGTGGATACTATAGGATTCATATCACATTTAGATACAATTGAAGATGTTAGTGGAAAAGACATCAAACCAAGAATAATAGAAAACTATGACGGAAAAGATATAGTTTTAAATGAAGAATTAAATGTTGTTACGTATATAAGTGATTCTCCAGAATTAGAAGAATTTAAGGGAGATGATTTAATAGTTACTGATGGAACAACTTTACTTGGTTCTGATGATAAAGCTGGTATAGCTGAGATAGTAACTGCAATAGAATATCTAATAAATCATCCAGAAATTAAACATGGAGACATAAAAATAGGATTCACACCTGATGAAGAAATTGGTAGAGGTGCTGATTTATTTGATGTTGAAAAATTTGGAGCAAAATATGCATACACTTTGGATGGAGGAATAGTTGGCGAACTTGAGTGTGAAAACTTCAATGCAGCAAATGCAACTATCACTATACATGGTAGAAATGTTCATCCAGGGTCAGCTAAAAATAAAATGGTAAATGCTATACATATAGCTGCTGAAATATCAGAAATGTTTCCAGCAGATGAAAGACCAGAAACAACAGAGGGATATGAAGGTTTTTGGCATCTAAATTCTATAGGTGGAAATGTTGAAAATGTAAGTATGGCTTATATTATTAGAGACCATTGTAAAGAAAAGTTTGAACAGAGAAAGTCTATTATGATAGAAAATATAGAAAAAATAAATAAGAAATATGACAATAGAGTAGAATTAGACTTAAAAGACTCTTATTATAATATGAAAGAAAAAATTGAACCAGTTATGTTCATAGTTGATATAGCTAAAGATGCTATGGAGGAATTAGGTATAAAGCCACGTCTAGTTCCTGTAAGAGGTGGGACTGATGGAGCGAGATTATCTTTTAATGGATTACCTTGTCCAAATATATTTACTGGAGGATTAAACTTCCATGGTAAAAATGAATGTATACCAGTTAGTTCTATGGAGAAAGCGACTAAATTAATTATAAGAATAGCTGAAAAATATGCTGAAAGAGTTTAGTTAAAAAGTATTTAAAAACTAATCATTTAAAGTTATAATAGCTATATCATTCTTTATAAGTCAAACTGATTATAAGTTTGTATTGTATTTGAGATGATGTAGCTATTTTTATAATTATTTTTATAAAAGATAATTATTCTTAATTGTGGGTATCAATAAGAGGTATGGATATCAATAGGTATTAACTTTTAAAAAGGGGGAATTATATTGAAAATTAAATCTAAAAAAATAATAGCATTTGCACTTGTAGTGGGTATTATGATGCCTAGTTGTGTATATGCAGACACTAGTAGTAAAAATACAGAGAAAGGTGTAAATCATTATCTTCAAAACAGAAAATCTCCAAAAGGAGAAACGTTGATTGGTGAAGATAGATTTGATACAGCCATAAAAATATCTCAAAGTGGATGGAATAATGGTTCAGAGAGAGTGTTTCTAGTAAATTCAAATTCATTACCAGATGCATTGGCTTCAACTCCTTTAGCAAGTAAATTGGATGCGCCAATATTACTTACCAATAAAAACAGCATACCATATAATGTGGAAGATGAAATAAAAAGACTCAATCCAGAAGAAGTTATTTTAATTGGAAGTGAAGGAGCTATTTCATCAAGTGTAAAAGAATCTCTTGAAGATATGGGAGTGTTAGTAAGTCGTATTGGTGGAGCAGATAGAGAAGAGACTTCTTTACTTCTTACTAAGCAATTGGATGATACAGGGGATTTAGGTGTTTCAAAAGTAGCTGTAGTCAATGGATATAATGGTCTAGCAGATGCGACTTCAATATCAAGTCCAGCAGCAAGTGATAATGTGGCTATAATATACACAAGTAAAGATAGTATAGGAAGTGAAGCAAAGAGTTTTATTACACAAAACTCAAATGAGACATACATAGTAGGTGGAGAATATAGTATAAGTAAAAAACTTGAAGGGCAATTAGTAAATTCAGAAAGATTAGCTGGTACAGATAGAAAAGATACAAATGCCAAAGTATTAGAAAAGTTTTATGGAAAATTAAGTAAGGTTAATAATATGTATTTTGCAAAAGATGGAAGTGGAAGAGAAGCTGATTTAGTTGATGGACTTGCTGCTGGAGTATTAGCATCGAAGAGTAAATCACCTGTAATACTTGCAAGTGGCAGTTTAAGTAGTGCACAGAAAAATTTTATAAAAAAAGTAAAGGCTGATAAATTTGTACAAGTTGGTGGAGGTAAGAATAGTAAACCATATACAGAAGCATTAGCATTACAATAATATAGTAGATCCATAAGAATATATAAAAAAACAAGTAAACTAAGTTATATTTAATTTAGAATTTTAAGGTACTATCTTTTAAATTTCTAATTGAGATATAAATAGCGTAGTTTACTTGTTTTTTATTGTTAATTTAACAGATTAAGTTTGATTTATTTTTATTCAAAGTTTATTATTCATTAATATTTATTATATTTCCAGTATTGATGTCAACTAAGTTGATATCAAGTTCAAGTTCATCTTCATCATCAGTTTTTATAATATCTATAATTGCTACAGAATGGCTTCCATCTTTAGGGATAGAAGTACTTCCTGGATTTATAACTATTAAATTATCATCCATATATAGTTTCTTTACATGAGTATGTCCTAAAACTAATATGTCAGCACCCATTTTTTTTGCTTTATCAACGATTTCTTCCTCTGATTCTGTATAACCATGATTTAATATAATTCTAATTTCACCAAATTGGCTCATAACATAAGGACTTTGAATAGGATGTTCTATTACCATCTGGTCAACATCTGCATCACAGTTTCCTTTTACAATCACAATATTTTCTAACTTGTTTAATACTTCGATAAATTTTTTAGGATTGTATCCTTCTGGAATATCATTTCTAGGTCCATGATATAGGACATCTCCACCATGTAAGAGAATATCGCAATCAGACAATACATTTAATGCTTTTTCAAAGTAAAGCAAGCTACCATGAGTATCACTCATTATTCCTATTTTCATATTAAAAATCCTCCTAAGTGCAGTCTATAAAAATTTTTCAGATACTCTATGCCAAAATTCGTAATTTGACATTCTAAGTAATTTTATTTTTGCATCAGATATACTAATTTTTATATTTTCGATTTGTCTAAATCTGTGTTCAACTCCATCAACTACAATTAATACAGAATCTTCAAATCTGTATTCTGGTGCAATTTTTATAATAGATTCATTGGAACATATTATACTTGATGTAAAACACCTATATGCGTTGGTGTTTATGGGATGTAAAGGTGTAATCTGCATAAGTTCAAGATTTATATCAACGATACTACCTCCAGCAGAATAGTTATAGGCTGTTGAACCTGTGGAAGTAGAAATAATCATACCATCTCCACTAAAATTTTGTATATGTCTATTATCAAGGCTTAAATTTAGGTGTATAGTTCTAGACTTGTCCCCTCTTATAACAACCTCATTTACAGCAAGCATGTTAGAACCACTAGTAGTTGTATATACTTCAGCATTAAGAAGTGACATTTCTTGAATAATATAATCTTTTTTTAGATAAGCTTCAATAAAGTTATCGATTTTATCTGGTAAAATATCAGGAAAAAAACCTAGATGTCCTGTATTTATACCCATTATAGGAATTTCAGGAAAATCGAAATCTCTAACTGTCCTTAAAAAAGAGCCATCACCGCCAATTGATATAATGAGCTCTGTATCTGGATAAATATCTGAATACACTTCAAAGCCAGCATTGATAAGTTTTCTAGTTAAGAGTTCTTTAGTCTCAAGGGACTTATTTAATTGGTTTGTATTTATAGTTATAATTCTTTTCATATATTCACCTCTTCATACTTTGTATTATAACATAGTTTTATAATTCTTAATTTATAAATTTATAAATGACCTAGCTTGTTGTGAATGTGTTAAAATATGTATAGGCGGGTATAAAAAATACATAAGAGGTGAAGATGTGTTTGAAGTAAAGAATATCACAAAAAAATTAGGTAAATTCAAGTTGAATAATATAAACTTGGAGCTAAAAGAAGGGGATATTGTTGGAATTATAGGTCCAAATGGTTCAGGAAAGACGACTTTAATAAAAATTATAATGGGGATTATTGATGCAGATGAAGGTGAAATTAAACTTTGTAATGAAACTATTGACGATTCTCCAATAAGTTTTAAAAACAATATTGGTTTTGTATATGATTCTTTACAATTTTATCCACATTTAAAGGTTAAAGAATTTAGAAGAATAGTATCATTATTTTATAGTGATTTTGATAGAGAAAGATTTGATGAATATCTTAAAAAGTTTGAGATAGAAGAACATATGCATATTAAGAATTTGTCTAAAGGTCAATCTGAGAAACTTATGCTGTCAAATGCACTTAGTCATAATGCTAAATTATTGATTTTGGATGAACCAACTGCTGGAATAGACCCAATAGTAAGAACTGAAATAATGCAATACTTAAAAGATTTTGTAAAAAATGGAAACAGCAGTGTAATAATTTCCACTCACAACACTGATAATTTAATTAAGGTAGCTGATTATCTTGTCTTTATAAATAAAGGAAATCAGATTTTTACAGTTAAGAAAGAGTTAATAGAACAAGAATATAAAATAATTAGAGCAAATAAGGCAGAATTAGAAGCAATTAAAGAAAATATAGTTGGTGTGAAAGAGTATAAATATTACAATGAGGCACTTGTTAAAGTTGGAGATAGTTTAAAAATAAAAAGTTTGTTGGTAGAAATTGATAAACATAAGGTCAAAAATCCTACTATAGAAGAACTAATGTATTATTATGTAAATGAGGTGAAATAATGTTCAATTTAATAAGGAAGGATTTAATAATAGGAATTAGTTCAGATGGTATTCGCAATTTAAAGTACATAGTATTATTTTTTGTTTTTTATTTTTTCCTTAACTCAATTTCATATTACACAGTAAGCATTGTTGTAAGTTATTTGGTGTTTATAAATACATTTGAGTGTGATTATGAAAATGATTCAAGGATTTTTATAAGAAGTATGCCAGTTAGTATAGAAGATGTCGTCTATTCAAAATATTTACTGGGTGTGGGTTTGATAATTTCTGTGACAACATTTGTATCTTTAGTAAGTAAATTGACATCACTAGTATTTTTCAGAAATATGGTTTTAAATGATGTATTTTTCTCTGTAAATATATTTTTAGCAATCTTGGCAATTTTACTTCCTTTAATTTTTAAATTTGGATATGGCAAAATGAAAGTTTGTGGTCTAATGATAAGTATATTAATCTATTTTGTATATGGAGGTCTTTTGAAGACAATTAGCATGGTTGTATATCAGGTAAAGCATTTTAATTATAGTAAAATTGGAGGAGTGTATCTTTCAAATTATGTAACTGATATGGCTAATACTAAATATATAAACCTATATAGTATGACTTTTTTAACAATAATAATTTTTATAATATCGATGTATTTTTCTATTAGGATTTCAAAAAAGAATAAGTTTAATTATTAAAATTTTAATTAATATTATAGCACAATAGCACAAAATATAAGGAGACTAGAAATGAATAAGTTTATAAAGGTTTCATTTTTTATTTTGGGGATTTTTACACTATTCATAGCTATAAATAAATTAGTATATAGAGATATGGTAAGTGTCAAAGATTATGAAATAAATCATTTAGAGGAAATTGGTTTTGATTTTGATAGCAGAAGAAGTAGAGATATTGGTACTATTGTAAGATTTAAAATAAGCAATAATAGTAGATATAGCTATAGGTTAAGCAGTGCTAAAATGAAGTTTGAAAGCTGTGTAGAAAATAAAAAAGGAATAGATAAATGTTCTTCATATGTAAATATAGAGTTATCTAATGAGAAAAATTCTATAACTGAAAAAACTCTAAAGTATGGTATAAAACCAAATAATCAGGGTTATGTTGATTTTATAATTCCAAAAGGATTAAATTTTGATTATAGGTACTTTAGTCAGTCTGGGATGAGTGTCGAATATAGGGGAGAATATATTGTCGATATTCCAATGGCAAAAGGTTTATATCTAGTAGTTGGAAAAAATAATGATGTATGGAAAGCTACTATTATGGAGTGATTTTAAAAAATTGAAAAATTAACCAATCATAGATATAATTAAGAATAATAAAAAATCTATAAACATTCAGAGTAGGAGGGGTATTTGATGTCAATAAGTAATGTAAGGGAGTATTTTAAAGGTTTTGGAAGAGAAGATAGTATATTGGAGTTTGAACAATCTAGTGCTACTGTAGAACTTGCAGCTGAAGCAGCAGGAGTTATTCCAGCAAGAATAGCTAAGACACTTTCATTTAAGATAGGTGATGATGCAATTTTGATTGTAACAGCTGGTGATGCTAAGATTGATAATAAAAAATATAAGGCTGAATTTAACTGTAAGGCAAAAATGTTAACACCAGAAGAAGTTTTAGAGTTTACTGGACATGCTATTGGTGGTGTTTGTCCATTTGGATTAAAAAATTCTCTAAAAGTGTACTTAGACGATTCAATGAAAAGATTTGATACAGTATTCCCTGCATGTGGAAGTAGTAATTCAGCAATAGAGCTTACATGTGAGGAAATGGATAAATTTTCTAATTGTGAAAAATGGGTAGACGTTTGTAAGAATTGGTAAAAAATATAGTAAACTATAGTAGAAATTAGTAAAAAACTATCTCTGTATACAATTTATACAGGGGTAGTTTTTTTGATGAAATATTTATAAATCTAGGAGGAAAATCTAATTTAAACTAATAATCCAAAATAAAGTTAAAAAATTCTGATTTTTCTTCAAAATTAAAAAAAAATGACAAAAAAATAGAAAAAATGTAGTAAATATTGTTAAAAAAATAATTAGAAATTATTGAAAAATTATCCTCTGAGTGATAGTATTATAGATGTAAGATATTTAAAAACAAAAAATAATCACAGAAAAATATGATTATTTAGCTCTATTAAAATAATTTTGATACGATAAAATTTTTTTTGTATACTGCTAAGAAGTAGATATATACACAATGTTTACTAACTAATATACCCTAAGATAAAAATCGTAAACAAATTATTTTGTCTATAACCATTGTGAAAGAAATCTTATTTTAGCTTGAAATTTCACAAAATTCCAAAAAGCGAGATTTTTTTTAAGTGTAGTTGATTTTAAATTAACAATTTATAATTAAATTAATGTCATAATTGGTTAGCATAATTACATATAAATATAGGGCGGACTTTAATTACGGTTATAAATTTCTCGACGTATATTCAAATACTTTATTATAGATGCTGCCGAGATTTTAATTAATAAATGAAAATAAAATATTTATAAAATACTGAGGAGGCTATTATGGATTTAAATTCTAAAAAATATCAGATGCTTAAAGAGCTATATGTAAGCTTCGCTGAAAATGAAGTTAAACCTTTAGCAACAGAACTTGATGAAGAAGAAAGATTTCCTTATGAAACAGTGGAAAAAATGGCAAAAGCAGGAATGTTAGGTATACCATATCCAAAAGAGTATGGTGGAGAAGGTGGAGACACTGTAGGATATATAATGGCAGTTGAAGAATTGTCTAGAGTTTGTGGTACTACAGGAGTTATCTTATCAGCTCATACATCTCTTGGTTCTTGGCCTATATATCAATATGGAAACGAAGAACAAAAACAAAAATTCTTAAAGCCATTAGCAAGTGGAGAAAAATTAGGAGCTTTTGGTCTTACTGAACCTAATGCTGGTACAGATGCATCTGGACAACAAACAACTGCTGTTTTAGATGGAGATGAATACATACTTAATGGCTCAAAAATATTTATAACAAATGCAATAGCTGGTGACATATATGTAGTAATGGCAATGACTGATAAATCTAAAGGTAATAGAGGAATATCAGCATTTATAGTTGAAAAAGGAACTCCTGGATTTAGCTTTGGGGTTAAAGAAAAGAAAATGGGTATAAGAGGTTCAGCTACTAGTGAATTAATATTTGAAGATTGTAGAATACCTAAAGAAAATTTACTTGGAAAAGAAGGACAAGGATTTAAAATAGCAATGTCTACTCTTGATGGTGGTAGAATTGGTATAGCAGCACAAGCTTTAGGTTTAGCACAAGGAGCTCTTGATGAAACAGTTAAATATGTAAAAGAAAGAGTACAATTTGGTAGACCACTATCAAAATTCCAAAATACACAATTCCAATTAGCTGATATGGAAGTTAAAATACAAGCGGCTAGACATCTTGTATATCAAGCAGCTATAAACAAAGATGAAGGAAAACCTTATGGAGTAGAAGCAGCAATGGCAAAACTATTTGCAGCTGAAACAGCTATGGAAGTTACTACAAAAGCTGTACAACTTCATGGTGGATATGGATACACTCGTGACTATCCAGTAGAAAGAATGATGAGAGATGCTAAGATAACTGAAATATATGAAGGAACTAGTGAAGTTCAAAGAATGGTTATTTCAGGAAAATTATTAAAATAGATAAATATTAAAATATACACAATAGGTCGATATTAAAATAGATATGGAGGAAGGATTTATGAATATAGTCGTTTGTATAAAACAAGTTCCAGATACAACAGAAGTTAAACTAGATCCTAATACAGGTACTTTAATTAGAGATGGAGTACCAAGTATAATAAACCCTGATGATAAAGCAGGTCTAGAGGAAGCTATAAAATTAAAAGAAGAAATGGGTGCTAATGTAACTGTTATAACAATGGGACCTCCTCAAGCAGATATGGCTTTAAAAGAAGCTTTAGCAATGGGTGCAGATAGAGGAATATTATTAACAGATAGAGCATTTGCAGGTGCTGATACTTGGGCGACTTCATCAGCATTAGCAGGAGCATTAAAAAATATAGATTTTGATATTATAATAGCTGGAAGACAGGCTATAGATGGAGATACTGCACAAGTTGGTCCTCAAATAGCTGAACATTTAAAACTTCCATCAATAACATATGCTGAAGAAATAAAAACTGAAGGTGAATATGTATTAGTAAAAAGACAATTTGAAGATTGTTGTCATGACTTAAAAGTTAAAATGCCATGCCTTATAACAACTCTTAAAGATATGAACACACCAAGATACATGAAGGTTGGAAGAATATACGATGCATTTGAAAATGATGTAGTAGAAACTTGGACTGTAAAAGATATAGAAGTTGACCCTACTAATTTAGGTCTTAAAGGTTCTCCAACTAGTGTATTTAAATCATTTACAAAATCAGTTAAACCAGCTGGTACAATATACAATGAAGATGCAAAAACATCAGCTGGAATTGTAATAGATAAATTAAAAGAGAAGTTTATCATATAATTTAAGGGGGGATAAAGAATGGGTAACGTTTTAGTAGTAATAGAACAAAGAGAAAATGTAATTCAAACCGTTTCTTTAGAATTGCTAGGAAAGGCTACAGAAATAGCAAAAGATTATGATACAAAAGTTTCTGCATTACTTTTAGGAAGTAAAGTAGAAGGTTTAATAGATACATTAGCACATTATGGAGCAGATGAAGTAATTGTAGTTGATGATGAAGCTTTAGCATTGTATACAACTGAACCATATACAAAGGCAGCTTATGAAGCAATAAAAGCAGCTGACCCAATAGTTGTATTATTTGGAGCAACTTCAATAGGTAGAGATTTAGCTCCTAGAGTATCTGCTAGAATACATACAGGACTTACTGCTGACTGTACAGGACTTGCAGTAGCTGAGGATACAAAATTATTATTAATGACAAGACCTGCTTTTGGTGGAAATATAATGGCAACAATAGTTTGTAAAGACTTTAGACCTCAAATGTCTACAGTTAGACCAGGTGTTATGAAGAAAAATGAAATTGATGAAACTAAAGAGGCTGTAATTAATCGTTTTAAAGTAGAATTTACTGAAGCTGACAAATTAGTTCAAGTTGTAGAAGTAATCAAAGAAGCTAAAAAACAAGTTAAAATAGAAGATGCTAAGATATTAGTTTCTGCTGGACGTGGAATGGGTGGAAAAGAAAACTTAGATATACTTTATGAATTAGCTGAAATCATAGGTGGAGAAGTTTCTGGTTCTCGTGCCACTATAGATGCAGGATGGTTAGACAAAGCAAGACAAGTTGGTCAAACTGGTAAAACTGTAAGACCAGACCTTTATATAGCTTGTGGTATATCTGGAGCAATACAGCATATAGCTGGTATGGAAGATGCTGAGTTTATAGTTGCTATAAATAAAAATCCAGAAGCCCCAATATTTAAGTATGCTGATGTTGGTATAGTTGGAGACGTTCATAAAGTACTTCCAGAACTTATCAGTCAGTTAAGTGTTGCAAAAGAAAAAGGTGAAGTTTTAGCTAACTAATTTCTTGGGGAGGGTATTATGAGTACAAGTGATGTTAAAGTTTATGAGAATGTAGCTGTTGAAGTAGATGGAAATATATGTACAGTGAAAATGAATAGACCTAAAGCCCTTAATGCAATAAATTCAAAAACTTTAGAAGAACTTTATGAAGTATTTGTAGATATTAATAATGATGAAACTATTGATGTTGTAATATTGACAGGGGAAGGAAAAGCATTTGTAGCTGGAGCAGATATTGCATATATGAAAGATTTAGATGCTGTAGCTGCTAAAGATTTTAGTAGCTTAGGAGCCAAAGCTTTTGGAGAAATAGAAAATAGTAAAAAAGTAGTAATAGCTGCTGTAAATGGATTTGCTTTAGGTGGAGGATGCGAGCTTGCAATGTCATGTGATATAAGAATTGCATCTGCTAAAGCTAAATTTGGGCAACCAGAGGTAACTCTTGGAATAACTCCAGGATATGGTGGAACTCAAAGACTTACAAGACTGGTTGGAATGGCAAAAGCAAAAGAATTAATCTTTACAGGTCAAGTTATAAAAGCTGATGAAGCTGAAAAAATAGGGCTAGTAAATAGAGTTGTTGAGCCAGAAGTTTTAATGGAAGAGGTTGAGAAATTAGCTAAGATAATAGCTAAAAATGCTCAGCTTGCAGTTAGATACTCTAAAGAAGCAATACAACTTGGTGCTCAAACTGATATAAATACTGGAATAGATATAGAATCTAATTTATTTGGTCTTTGTTTTTCAACTAAAGACCAAAAAGAAGGAATGTCAGCTTTTGTTGAAAAAAGAGAAGCTAACTTTATAAAAGGGTAAAAAATCTAATTAAAAATATATTTGCTGTTAACTAGATTGAATCAATATTTTAATCTAGTTAACAGAATATAAATACTAAAATAACAGGAGGTTATAACTATGAAATTAGCTGTAATAGGTAGTGGAACTATGGGAAGTGGTATTGTACAAACTTTTGCAAGTTGTGGTCATGATGTATGTTTAAAGAGTAGAACTCAAGGTGCCATAGATAAATGTTTAGGTTTATTAGATAAAAATTTAACTAAGTTAGTTACTAAAGGAAAAATGGATGAAGCTACAAAAGCAGAAATATTAAGTCACGTTAGTTCAACTACTAACTATGAAGACCTAAAAGATATGGATTTAATAATCGAAGCATCTGTAGAAGATATGAACATAAAGAAAGATGTTTTCAAATTATTAGATGAATTATGCAAAGAAGACACTATTTTAGCAACAAATACTTCATCTTTATCTATAACAGAAATAGCTTCTTCTACTACTAGACCAGATAAAGTTATAGGAATGCATTTCTTTAATCCAGTTCCTATGATGAAATTAGTTGAGGTTATAAGCGGACAGTTAACATCAAAAGTTACTTTTGATACAGTATTTGAATTATCTAAGAGTATCAATAAAGTACCAGTAGATGTATCTGAATCTCCTGGATTTGTAGTAAACAGAATACTTATACCTATGATAAATGAAGCTGTTGGTATATATGCAGATGGTGTTGCAAGTAAAGAAGAAATAGATGAAGCTATGAAATTAGGAGCAAACCATCCAATGGGACCATTAGCATTAGGTGATTTAATAGGATTAGACGTTGTTTTAGCTATAATGAACGTTCTATATACTGAATTTGGAGATACTAAATATAGACCTCATCCACTTTTAGCTAAAATGGTTAGAGCTAATCAATTAGGAAGAAAAACTAAGATAGGATTCTATGATTACAATAAATAAGAATTTAGAAATTTAAATAGTATTGTTTAAAAAACAATTTCGATAATCTGATAAAAATCTAATTTAACGGGGGTAATGAATATGAGAGAAGTAGTAATTGCCAGTGCAGCTAGAACAGCAGTAGGAAGTTTCGGAGGAGCATTTAAATCAGTTTCAGCAGTAGATTTAGGAATAACAGCGGCTAAAGAAGCTATAAAAAGAGCTAATATAACTCCAGATATGATAGATGAATCACTTTTAGGAGGAGTACTTACAGCAGGTCTTGGACAAAATGTAGCAAGACAAATAGCATTAGGTGCAGGAATACCAGTAGAAAAACCAGCTATGACTATAAATATAGTTTGTGGTTCTGGATTAAGATCTGTTTCAATGGCATCTCAACTTATAGCATTAGGTGATGCTGATATAATGCTAGTTGGTGGAGCTGAAAACATGAGTATGTCTCCTTATTTAGTACCAAGTGCTAGATACGGTGCAAGAATGGGTGATGCTGCTTTTGTTGATTCAATGATAAAAGATGGATTATCAGACATATTCAATAACTACCACATGGGTATTACTGCTGAAAATATAGCAGAGCAATGGAATATCACTAGAGAAGAACAAGATGAACTAGCTCTTGCAAGCCAAAATAAAGCTGAAAAAGCTCAAGTTGAAGGAAAATTTGACGAAGAAATAGTTCCAGTTGTTATAAAAGGTAGAAAAGGTGACACTATAGTAGATAAAGATGAATATATAAAAGCTGGTACTACAATAGAAAAACTTGCTAAATTAAGACCAGCATTTAAGAAAGATGGAACAGTTACTGCTGGTAATGCATCAGGAATCAATGATGGTGCTGCTATGCTAGTAGTAATGGCTAAGGAAAAAGCTGAAGAATTAGGAATAGAGCCTCTTGCTACTATAGTTTCTTATGGAACAGCTGGTGTTGACCCTAAGATAATGGGATATGGACCAGTTCCAGCAACTAAAAAAGCTTTAGAAGCTGCTAATATGACTATAGAAGATATAGATTTAGTTGAAGCTAATGAGGCATTTGCTGCTCAATCTATAGCTGTAGTAAAAGACTTAAATATAGATATGGCTAAAGTTAATGTTAATGGTGGAGCAATAGCTATAGGGCATCCAATAGGTTGTTCAGGAGCAAGAATACTTACTACACTTCTATATGAAATGAAGAGAAGAGATGCTAAAACTGGTTTAGCTACACTTTGTATAGGTGGTGGAATGGGAACTACTCTAATAGTTAAAAGATAGTTTTAGATGATAATTTTAAAAAATTAAATATTTAATTATGAATGTAACCTGTAAGAGTAACTATTTGTTATTCTTACAGGTTTTTATAGTTAAAAATAATTATTATCTATTAAACAAAAATAGTGTAAAATATATAATATCATGATTTTGAAGATATAAAAGAAAGTAGGTAAAGGCTTGTTTAAAAAAGAAAATCAAAGATATAATATAATATCATATACAAATGAGGAAGAAATGACTTTAAAAGAAGTTTTATTGGACAAACTAAATTTTTCGGTTAGGTCATTATCAAAAATGAAGAGAGAAAAGAGTGTTTTAGTAAATGGAGTATATAAAAAACCAAGTGTAAAAGTATATTGTGGTGATTTAATAGAGGTAAAAATAGAAGAAGAAAAAGCTAGATTTGAGCCTCAAGATTTAAATTTGCAAATAATATATGATGATTTTGATATAATCATGGTAAATAAACCTCCATTTATGGTAGTTCATCCAACCAAAAGTCACTATGATAAAACAATAGCAAATGGTATTAGTTACTATATAGATAGTAAGAAAGAAAATGTAAAAATACGATTTGTAAATAGGTTAGATATGAATACCTCAGGACTCGTTATAGTAGCGAAAAATGCTTATGCACATCATACTTTGTCTATAGCAATGAGTGAAAATAAAGTTAAAAAAACGTATATAACAGTAGTTGATGGAATTATAGAAGAAGATGAAGGAACTATAAATGAGCCAATCTATAGACAGACAGAAGATTCAATAAAGAGAGTAATAGATAAAAGAGGACAGGCATCTGTTACTCATTATAAAGTGGTAGAAAGATTAAAAAATGCAACTGTACTAGAAGTAAGTTTAGAGACTGGTAGAACACATCAAATAAGGGTGCACATGGCTCATATAGGGCATGGAATAATAGGTGATGAGTTATATGGTTGTGTAGATGAAAAACTTATAGATAGGCAAGCACTTCATGCTTATGAGTTAGAGTTTGAGCAACCAAGGACAAAAGAAAAATTGAAATTTAAAGCGGATATACCAAAGGATATGAAAGAGTTAATATCGAAATTAAGATAATGGGGTGATATATATGATAATACATAAATTTATAATACATGTTTTGGACAAAAATAGTGATGTTCCAATATTAAATGACTTTGAAGGTAAAGTTAACCAAGAGGTGGATGGCTTTTTTCAAAAAGCTATAAAAAGAATTGCAAAGGATGAAGATTTAAGAAAAGGTATTTTTAAAGATTATAATGATAATCTAATTAAGAACTGTTGTGAACAAATAATATATGATGAAAGTTCTTTTTTAAAAAACTCTAAAGAGATTGCATCTTACCTGTTTGATGTTATGAAAATTAATGCTGCGCTAGAATCTTGTGATTTAGCAATCTGTTTATATACTATTAAGGATGAAAAGAGTGTAGCTATATTAAAATTAGATTATAAAAAGTTATATACTCATTCAATTGAATTTGTGGATGATAAATTTAATATTCAAATGGTTTCAAATGAAATTGGTATTCCAGAGACTCTAAGACAAAAGCAAGGTGCGTTGATTAGTTTAAGTGGAATAAATGATGAGTTTCATCTAAGACTTTTAGATAAAGATGCAGAAAAAGAAGGTTCAGAATCAAAATTTGTGACAGAATTTTTAAATGCTAAAAAAATCGATGATGATAAGTATAAGACAAAAGTATTTAAAAATACAGCTGAAAATTGGATAACAAATGCTCTTAGTAATGATATAAAACAGGCAGAAGATGTAAGAAGTATATTAAATTATACATTAAAGGAAAAACATGAGGTTGATATAAATGACTTTGTTGATAATTCAATTAAGGATGATGAGTTAAAGGATAGCTTCAAAGAACATATGGAGGAAAAAGGTCTTGATGAATGTTTTAGTATAGATAAAAAATGGGTTGAGAAAAAGCTTAAAAAAAGAAGTATAAAAACAGATAATGGATTTGATATAAAAGGAAATTTAACTGATTTTGAAGACCCAATGAAATATACTGTAAAACAAAATCAAGATGGAACTATCGATATAGTAATAAAAAATGTAACATTTTATGAAGAAAAGTAACTTTAATTTGAGTAATTCATATACTCATATATAAAAATTGAATATTTTCTATAATTGTAAATAAACGTAATGTAGTCTGTGTAAACTTCGATATAAATTATTATGTAGAAGTATACACAGGCTATTTATATTTGTAGACAAAACAATACTATTTGTTTTCTTCGATATATTTACATATATCACCAATACATTTAAAATTCTCAGCTTCTTCGTCTGGTATTTCTATTCCAAATTCGTCTTCAAGGGCCATTATAATTTCAACAGCATCTAGTGAATCAGCTTCTAAGTCATCCATTAAAGATGCTTCCATAGTTATCTCATCTAAATTGTCTACCCCTAATTGTTCTGCTATTATTTCTTTTATTTTTTCAAACATTTTAAGCCTCCTAAAGCAGTTTTAATTAATTTTAATGTTAGTTTAATATAATATCGAGATTTTTTCAATATGGAATCCATAAAAAATAATAAAATTTTATAAAGGTAGTAATAAAGTCTTATTTGGTGAATAAACTTTATTGATAACAAATATAACTTAGGAGGAAATGCTATGAAATATGTAGGACTATTACTAGCATCAGTAGGAATGTTTTTACTTGTAGCAGTAAATTTTTATTATAATTCAATAACTTTAGATATGCAACGTATAGAGGATTATGTAATGGAGACCAATTTAATACTTGAAGATGTGGCTGAAAAAGATAGTTATGTATCTAATGAAAAAGAAGATTACATATCAAGATTAATGCATGTAAAGAAAGGGATAGAAAACTCAAAAACATCATTCTTGATAGAAAGATATAAAGAATACAAAGTAAAATCAATAGAGAGTTTAATTTATACTATATCAGAAGAGAAAAAAGATTATTTAGATGAAGTTGATAGATACAATAAACTTGGTGAAAAAGAAATAAATAAACTAATCAATAAAAATTTTTTAGAAGTAACTTATCTGTCTATTACTACATATATTTAATTAAAGAGACAGAACTTAGTCTCTTAATGATTCAAGGAGGATTAGTTATGACAAAATTAGAAGACAATATGGAACGTTTCTTTGGAGGATGCGAAGGATTTTTTGGTAATAAAATGTTGATAATAATAGTTATAGTATTCTTATTATTATGTACAGACATTTTAGAAGACTTATTATGCGATGACAATATATGGATATGGGTTATACTAATAGTATTGTTGTTATTTAACTTCGATGATGGTTGTTGTTGCTAAAAAATATTGATTATTAAATAGGCAAAGCCAGTAACTTATACAAGTTATGGTTTTGCCTTTTTTAGTTTAGATTAGAAATTTAATACTTCATTATAAATAAAATACTCTGTAAAGTGCTTGTTTGCCATATCTATAGTCTGTATGAATGTACAAACTTTATTTTTTTAGGATAAGAAAAAATTAAAAAAATAATAAAAATACATTAGCAAAATGGAAACCAAATGCATAGTATATGTTAGGAGCGAAAAGCTCAACAAAATATCAACAGGAGGTAACGTGGAATGTTAGATAGATTCTTTGGAGAAGAAGGATGTTTTGGTGGAGGAGGATGGTGGATAATAGTACTATTCTTCCTATTTTTAGCTTTTGGAGATAGCTGGGCAGAATTTGACATAATGTCATGGATACCATTCCTAATAGTTTTATTAATACTTTGCTGCTGTGGTGGATGCTTAGAGTAAAGATAGTAGTTACTAAAAAAAGGAGGGCTTTGTTATGTTAGATAGATTTTTTGGAGAAGAAGGATGTTTTGGTGGAGGAGGATGGTGGATAATAGTACTATTCTTCCTATTCTTAGCTTTTGAAGATTGTTGGAGAGATATAGACATAATGTCATGGATACCATTCTTAATACTATTATTAATAACTTGTTCATGTGGTGGATTCTTTGAAGGTGATGGAGGCTGCGGTTGCTAGGATTAAACCGTTGCAATGTAAAAATGCTGGTATTTTATACCAGCATTTTTTTATTTTGTTTTTTAATATGATTTAAATTAATAATGAATATTATTAAATTTGTTGAATATAGGGTATAATATAAAATATAATGTATTTAAATGTACTTGCTTTTATGGTAAAATAAAAACTTATATAAATATAGTTAAAATAGGAACCTTCACAAATTGGGTTCAGTTTTAGATAAATTTAGTAAAATAAGGAGGATGAAGATGAAAGGTAATATAACGATAAAAGATGTTGCTAAACAAGCAGGCGTGTCAATATCTACAGTATCTAGAGTTATAAATGATTCAAAACCTGTGACTGATGAAGTCAAACAAAAAGTTTTAGAAGTTATAAAAGAAACAGGATATATACCAAATCCGCTTGCAAGAAGTTTAGTAACTAAGAAGAGTCAATTAATAGGGGTAATAGTTCCAGAAGTTTCAGATTCTTTTGTTAATGAGATATTAAATGGGATAGAGGAAGTTGCTAAAATGTATGACTATGATATTCTTTTAGCTAATACATACTCTGATAAAGAACAAGAACTTAAGAGTATAAATCTATTGAGAGCAAAACAAGTGGAAGGTATAGTTATGATTTCATGGGTAGTTGAACAAGAACACATCAACTATATACAAAATTGTGGTATACCAGCAACATATATAAGTAAAACTGCTAGAAATTATGATATATATACAGTAAGTACTAGTAATAAAGAGGCTACTTTTGATATGACAGAACATCTTATAAAGAAAGGTCATGAAAAGATAGCTTTTATAATGACAAGTAAAGATGATACTGTTTTAGAGATGGAGAGACTTTCAGGTTATGAGAAAGCACTTTCAAATAACAACATAGAATTAGACCAGAGCTTAATTAAATATGGTGGAACTGATTATGAAAGTGGATACAATAGTATGAAAGAATTATTAGATGATGGAATAATACCTCATGCAGCTTTTGTAACAGGTGATGAGGCCGCTATAGGTGCTATAAACGCCATCTGTGATGCTGGATATAAGGTTCCAGAAGATATATCAGTTGCAGGATTTAATGATGTTAAGATAGCTAAAATGTATAGACCTAAACTTACTACAGTATATCAACCTTTATATGATATGGGAGCAGTAGCAATAAGAATGGTTATAAAATTAATAAATAAAGAAATAATTGAAAATAAGAAAATAGAATTACCTTATAGAATTGTTGATAGAGAAAGTGTTATAGAAAGAAAAAAATAAAACCATTAAAATCAATCAGGTAGTGCTTTAAGCACTACCTGATTTTTTATGTCAATAATATCAAATTTAAAAATAGTTCAGTTGAAAAAATAATTGTCATGAATATCTAAATAATTTATTTTTATTTATTCATGAGGATTGGACTTCTTAGTTTTTTTAAATAAACCTTTAGATTTTTTTTGTTGACCATTTGGTGTATTTTTTGGTGCAGGGGAACTTGGTTTACCTTTAGTAGGTTTAGTTTTCTTACTTTTAACTGCTTTAGTATCTCTTTGAGTTTCTGCATCTGAGATTTTTTCCATTATATTATCTAATTTTTTGCGTTGATTTTCATCTAAAAATGCTTTGAATTTTGATACTACTTCATCTCTTCCATCTAAGTTTTTACCTATTTTTATAAGTTCCTCCATAAGTTCATTTTCTGATTTTCCTTTGTAATTATCAGCAATCTTTTCTATCTTATCCTTATCAATATTTTTTTGTTTAGCCATTTTTTCTAATGACTCTGTATCTAATTTTTTCATAAAAAAACCCCTTTCTATAAATATATATTGAATTATATTCATACTATTTATATATAGAAATAATATTGAAGTGGTGAATTGTGAGTGATATATAATATAAATAAAAATTCTTATAGATAATATATATGCACTGAGCTTTAAAAATGGAACATTAAAATATGAAAAACATACTTTAATATAGGGCAATTATATAATATAAGGGGGAATTGTCTTGAATAATTTACTATTTTTGATTGGAGTGATTGCATTGAGTAATGGTAATATCTCTATATTTGATGATAAAAATAAATCAAAAGGAAATAATAGAGTTAGAAAAAACAAAAAAAATGCAAATGATAAACTTTCACAGTCTACACATGGAAATTTAAGGTTTGATGCAAATGATATAAAAAGAGGCTTAAGGCTTATGGATTTAAGTGAAGAAGATTTAGAAATGGGAATGGAAATAATAACAAGAACTAAAAAATACATGTCAAGAGATGAAAGGAAAATACTAATAAAAATAGAGAGTGTTTTAGACTTGGTTAGAGGTATAAAAAAATTAAATAATATAGATGTAGTAGATTCGGAAGATGAAACAGATTTTTTCAGAAAAATGGATAGTGACGATAAAAAGAATATGATGATAAAAGAAATTATAGATGTATTCCCAGAAAAAAGAAAAAATTCGGTTGAGAAAGCTATAGGAATGAAAAAGAAAATAGATTTATTTGCAGAATTGTTTTTGCCAGATGACTTTGGAGAAGGTGGATTCAGTCTAAGTTCTTTGGCAAATATAAATAATCTTGGTAGTATGAATAATCTTAAATTATTGGGAAGTCTTTTAAGAGGTGATGATAGTAGTAACGATGATGATGAAGATAACAATGAAGAATTAGATTATGAGGAAGAAGAATTGGATAATGAAGATGAAGAATTAGATTATGAAGATGAGTTAACAGATGAAAATGAAATATATAATGATGAAGAAGAATCGATGGAAGAAGAGGAACTATACTATGAAAATGTCGAAAACGATGAAGATATAGTTTATGATGAAGAATTATATAATGTAAATGAGCAAAAATCTGAAAATAATTATAATGAAAAAAATACTAAAAATAGAACTAAGAGAAAGAGATAATTTAACTAACTACATAAAGAGAAAAGGAAGAAAAAGTAATACTAGAATAAGTTTATCTTAATTACTATATAAAACCACTTTAAAAAATTCGAAATTTATTATATAATAATAGTATGAAATCCTGAAACATACGATAAGGCTTTTTTAAATTCAACCTACAAATGAAATACGGGAGACCGTGTCTAGTAAATTATAACATGCCTGTTTAGTTTGGACGTTAAAGGTTACTGGCAAGTCACCCACCTGGGAGTGCCTAGGGTGTGAATTTACTTAGCCACCGGTGTTTCGGGACAAAAAAAGTGCTACTATTTCAAATAGTAGTACTTTTTTTATTAAAATGCATTTTTCTACTAAATATATCTAATTATTGATAAATTTAAAAAGCGAAGTAACAATTAAGTTTATAAGAGCATAGTATTAATTAGGCTTCAAAAAGCCGAGACTTAATTAGAATAGCTTACAGGGAGGGCAATGAAAAATGCAAGATTATAAAAAAAATAAAAGAAGAATGATAAATCAGCCAATGCCTACAATTAGTGAAGAAGAAGTGTATACAGAGGAAATGAATTCAGAAGATATGAGAGGATTTAAAAAATCACATCATCATAATAATGGATGTAATAATGATAATAAGTGTGAATGTCATGATGATTGCAAACCTAATCCATGCAATCCATGCAAACCTAACCCATGCAAACCTAATCCATGTGATCCATGTAAACCTAATCCATGTGATGACAATTGTGGATGCCATGACAATTGTAAATGTGATTGTGAACCATGTCAAATGGATTCAGATGAATGTTTTGAAAACAAATGTGGACCAAATTGCTGCAATCCTATATCACCAAGAAACTTCTCTGTATCAAATGCAGTGCCATTTGCAATAGAGGCTAATAGAATATTTGATACTATGCAATTCCAAACATTTACAGATGCAACTGGACCAAATGGAGAACCATTAACTTTTGAAACAGAAGTAGTAGAAGTATTTGGTTCAGTTCCAAGTGCAGGTCAAGCAAGTGTAACTATAGAAAAAATATGCTTAAGTAATGATGGAATAGTTATAGACACAGGAATGACAACTTTAGAAGATTTCGATTTAGATCCATTAGGAGATATAGTAGGAAGAAATTGTGAAACAACTTTTGAATTTGCAGTATGTGGAGAAAGAAACGCTGAATGTTGTAGACAAGGAAAAGGCAAATCAGTAGCTTATAAACAAAGAGGATTAACTGTAGCAGTTCGTAATTTAGTATTAGAGCTAAGAGGTAGATGTGGATGTACAGAATTCGTTGCATTAGCTTTCCCAGCAGTCAGAGCAGGAGGTGGATGTAAGAGAAGAGTTGATTATGTAGAATTTACTTTTAACACACTTTCAGCACCAATATGCTTACCAGCTGACGGAAGAGCTGTTACTTTAAGACAAGAATATCAAACTAACTTAACTGTAGATTGTATAGGAAAATCTATATTAAAATTAGAATGTAACGAATGTTGTGAACCTTTCTATGAATTAATAATACCAAATGATATAGATTTAGTACTTTGCTTACAAGAAACAGTTAGCACATTAATAAGTGAACAAATAGTAGTTTTAGCATCACCAAATCCAATCGAACCAAGACTTGTTGATACTTTCTCTAAAGTATGTGATTTTTCGCAATGTGGACCTAATAACGGAAGTGGTAAGCCTAGTTGCCACAGATAGATAGGTAGATATATAGACAGTTTAAATTATAAATAAAAATCATCTAAGGAAGGCTACCAATGTAAATTATTTACTTTGGTAGCCTTCACGTTTTTATAACTAGTGTATAGATTTTAGTGATTTAAAAAGTACTATAGTATGTAATAGACAAGTAAATATTGATACGATTGTCATTGTGTATATGTATGCATAAATATTAAGCCCTGGAATAGGTAGGAATACGTATAGAGCCACTAGTTGAATTAACATACCAATTATAGTATTTATGCTTGAGGCTAACTCTTTTCTTATTGAATGTAAAATGCCAGATAGAGTTTGATTTAATGACATAAATAATGGAACTAAAAACATGGCTTTTAAATATTCTCCAGCAAGTTTATTTTTAAATACTAACACACATAAATCTTTTCCAAAGAAATAAAAAAATATTGATGATAGTATGCCTACAAATAAAGTTAGAAGTACAGAGTATTTTATTTTTTTTAAGACACTCTTACGTTTTCTTAGAGCTATTTCTTGTGATATAGTAGGTATCAAGTTTACAATAAGTGCTGAACCAACAGTAAAAGGTAAAAATATAAATGGCATTACCATTCCACTGACAACACCATACATGCTTAGCGATTGCTGATAAGTCATTCCTGATAATGCTAATCTCGATGGTATCATCATAGAACTAATAGACTGCAAAAGTATATTTGACATTCTGTTACAAGTTATTGGAATGGACATTTTTAATGTTTCCATTGAAGAATTATAAAAATCTTTTATACTTATAATATACCTATTGTCAAACGATGAATCTCTCCATAAGCAAATAAGCATGAATACAATATTACTCAATTCACCAATCGATATACCTAATAGGGCAATATAACAATTCATAGATTTATTATTTATGTACATAACAAGTAAAAAAACAAATAAAATTTTACCAATCTGTTCAATAATTTGTCCAATAGCAGGGATTTTTACATTCTTTATACCATAATAATATCCTCTTAGTACATTTGAAAGAGTTATTATAACTATAGCAGGGCAAACTGCTAGTATAAATAGGTTTAATTTAGCGTCTTTTAAAAACTTAAGTGATAAAAAAGAGCTATTGAAGGATGCAACTATAGATATAGCAAGTGCTACGAAAAATGATATATATAAAGTTGATATAAATAAAGCATTAGTATTGTGTCTATCATTTAAAGCTTTTCTCTTTGCGACTAAACAACTAAGTGCAGTAGGTATACCTGTTGTTGTAACAGCTAAACAAATCATTAAAAAGTTAAAAATCATATGGTAAATACCTAGACCCGTTTCACCCAAAGCCCTTGATAAGAATATTTTATACAAAAACCCAAATATCCTTACAATAAAATTAGATATAAATAGAATAACTGTTGATAGTACTAAATAAGGTACTTTCAAAAAAATCACCTCCTTATCTTTTAAATATATTCACAAGGAGGTGTAAAAATTTATAATTTTATAAATTCTGGTTTCAATTTATTAAATTTAGATACATATTTAAAGCCCATGTTTTTTAGTAATGCATATATGTAATCAAATTCACAGGCAATTTGACTTACATGATGTGAATCTGAACCTGTAGTTATAATTTCTCCTCCCAAGTCTTTATACATCTGAAGGATATATCTAGATGGAGTTAAATCTGGAAGGTTATATCTGTAGCAAGATGTATTTATCTCAATACCTTTACCATCATAAATAGCTTGTTTAAGAGTTTCTTCAATTATATCTGAAAATAGTCTATCATCTAAAATAGTATCATAAGGTGCATATCTTTTAATTAAATCTAAGTGACCTAAAATAGAGTAATCCTTATAATTCTTAACAATATTATATAAGTAAAGGTAGTAATTTTCATAAACTTCATGTTGAGTTTTATCTTTAAAATAACTACCAAGGTATAAATCCATTGTATCTATAGCATGAATAGAACATATTATAAAGTCCAATGGATATTGATGAGCTTCTTTTCTATAGGTATCCATTAATTGAGTCTGAACTCCAAATTCAATTCCTTTTTTTATTGAGATTTTATCTTTATATTTATTTTGAAGAGTTTCTAGACTCTTAAAATAGTCTTCATATACAATCGAAAAAGAATCATCGGCATAGACATCATAATCAACATGGTCTGTGAAACAAATTTCATTTAAACCAAGTTCAATTGATTTTTTTATCATTTCTTCCATTGTAGATTTTCCATCAGTAGAGAAACTTGAGTGCATGTGATAGTCGTAAAACATAAATATTTCCCCTTTTTATAAAAATTTTGGTATTATATATACATACTAAATAATATCAAATATATGTGAAAGCATCAATAAAATATAAATACAATGAGCGGTGATAAAGGTGGAAAAATACAGAATAGATTTAAGTGAAAAAAAGTTAACTAAATATATACAGATATTTAATCATATAAAAGAATTGATAATAAATAAAGAGTTAGTGGAACATGAAAAACTACCACCAATAAGAAAACTATCAGATTTCTTACAAGTAAATAATACTACCATAGTTAAAGTATATGAACTCTTAGAGAATGAAGGATATGTATATAAGATTGTAGGTAGTGGAACTTTTGTATCAAGTTCAAATTCTTATAAAAGTGGTATAGACAACAGAAAAAACAAGAATACTGTGCAAAGAGAAGATTTAATTCATTTTGATAATGGAAATCCATCTAATGATATGTTTCCTATTGATTCCTTTAAAAATGCTGTAAATATGGCATTATCTAAAGATGGCAGTTCGATATTTGATTACGATGAAGGTCTTGGTTCTGAAGAATTAAGAGAAAAGATGGTAGAGTATCTAAGTGACGGAAATATAAAAACTACTAAAGAAAATATTCAAATCATATCTGGTGCTCAACAAGGTATAGATATAGTTTGTAAAGGGCTTATAAGTTATTCAGATGTTGTCTTTATGGAAGAGCCTTCTTATAATGGAGCGATTGAAGTATTTAAAAGTAGAGGTGCAAAAATAATATCTATACCTATGTTAGATGATGGAATTGATATAGGTATTTTAAAATTAAAATTGGAAAAAATAAAACCAAGACTTATATATATTATGCCTAACTTTCAAAATCCAACAGGAATATCTTATTCAACATATAAAAAAAAGAAGTTAATAGAATTAGCAGAAGAACATGATTTTTATATAATTGAAGATGATTTTATAAGTGATTTTATATTTGAATCAAAAGACAATAGGACAGTTAGAAGTTATGATGATAAAAATAGAGTGGTATATATAAAGAGTTTTTCAAAAATACTTATGCCAGGTCTTAGGATAGGAATTGTAGAAATGCCAAATGAACTGCTAAAGAAGGTTTTATGGGCTAAATATTCTTCAGATATATCAACACCAGGTCTTATTCAAAAATCAATGTATTACTATATGGAGAATTTTGATTGGAAAAATTATCTGAATCATATAGAGAAGATATATACTGATAAGTACAAATTGGCAAAAAGCTTGATTAATAATAAATTGAGTGGTAAATTAAAAGTTAGAAAATCTTGTGGAGGAATAAACTTTTTTTTAGAATTACCAAGAGGATATACATCCCAAGGATTTACAAGTTTTATGCTGAACAAAGGGGTATCTATGCTTCCAGGAACTTATTTTTTTGACAATTTAGTGGATGATAGATTTTTTAGGATAAACATAGCTCGTCCAAGCATGGAAGAATTAGAAAAAGGAATAACCATAATCAGTGATAATATAGATGAGTTTTTTTGTGAATATAAAAACAAGTTAGATATAAAAAGCAATAAATTATTTTATTAAATAAATAGAAGTCTTTAGGAGGAAAACATGTTTGACAAAAAGAAGTTAGATAGGATTAATGAATTGGCAAAGAAAAATAAAGAGGGAGTTCTTTCTGATGATGAAATCAAAGAAAGAGAAATTTTAAGAAAAGAATACTTAGAAAATTTTAGGGCACACTTTAAATCAAGACTTGACAGTGTTAAAGTAGTTTCACCAGAGGAATATGAACAGTATATGAAAAACAATAAAAATTAAAACTTAATAGGAGGAAAACATGAACTTAAAGCATGAATTTAAGAATGCATGGGATGTTGAAAGAAAAGAAAATGCTATTGAACAAGTTATGCAATATTCTCGCAATTATATGGATTTTTTAAGTAAATCAAAAACTGAAAGAATTTCAGTAAAAGAAATTATAAAATTAGCTAAAGAAAATAATTATATTTCAATAGATGAAGCTATGGAAAAAGGAAGTATAGGTAGTGGTGACAAAATTTATGTTATAAATAAAGAAAAGGCAGTAGCACTTTTTGTAATAGGTAAAAATTATATAGAAAAAGGTATGAAAATTATAGGAAGTCATATAGATGCACCAAGATTGGATTTAAAACCAAATCCACTATATCAAGAAGGAAACTTAGGTTTTTTTAAAACTCATTATTATGGAGGAATAAAAAAATATCAGTGGACAGCTATCCCTCTTGCTTTACATGGTGTAGTTATATTAAATGATGGAACAAAAGTTGATATATCCATTGGAGAAGAAGAAAGTGACCCAGTATTTTGTGTAACGGATTTATTAGTTCATTTAGCTGGAGACCAAATGCAAAAGAAACTATCTGAAGGAATTAGTGGTGAAGCTTTAAATATATTAATTGGTAATATGCCTTTAAACGATGAGGAAAAAGAACCTATAACAGCAAATATATTAAAGATTTTAAATGAGAAGTATAGTATAGTTGAAGAAGACTTATTAAGTGCTGAAATTGAAGTAGTTCCAGCTGGAAAAGCTAGAGATTTAGGTTTTGATAGGTCAATGGTATTGGGATATGGGCATGATGATAGGGTATGCTCATATGCTGCTGTGAAAGCCATATTAGAAACTGAACAACCAGAATTCACTTCAGTTACATTATGTGTAGACAAAGAAGAAGTTGGTTCTCAAGGAAATACAGGTATGCACTCAAAGTTTTTTGAAAATACTGTAGCTGAATTAATTGCTTTGGAGGGTGATTACTGTGATATTAAGGTAAGAAGAGCCCTAGCAAATAGTAAGGTTTTATCAGCTGATGTTTCTGCTGGATATGACCCAAATTTTAGAGAAGCATATGAAAAGAGAAATTCCGCATATATGGGAAATGGAGTAGTTTTAAATAAGTATACTGGCTCGAGAGGTAAGGGCGGATGTAATGATGCAAATGCAGAATTTATGTCAGAAGTAAGAAGAATTTTTAATGAAGGAAATGTAGTATGGCAAACTGCTGAACTTGGAAAAGTTGACCAAGGAGGAGGCGGAACTATAGCGTATATATTAGCAAATCAAGGTGCAGAGGTTATAGACTGTGGTGTTGGAGTTCTAAATATGCATGCACCACATGAGATTGTCTCTAAGGTAGATATATATGAGATGTACAAGGGATATAAGGCATTTTTTAATATCAACTTATAAATTAAAATATAAGAGTAATAAGTGAATAAAGGCTATTGTATAAACAATTTTAAATTGTTATACAATAGTCTTATTTTTTTGTAAAATAGCAAAAAAAATTGACAACAGTTTTATCTTGTTATAATATGTAATAAAGAACTTGTTATATAATGTTATAAAAAAGTTACATAGGGAGGTGAACAAAATGGATGAAAAGAAACAAAAAAAAGAGATGGATTTAGAAGTAAATTCATTTGTTCCTTTATATCAACAACTATATGACAACATTAAAAAACAAATAGCATCTGGTATATATAAGCCGGGAGATAAACTTCCATCCGAAGGTGATTTATGTAAAGAATTTAATATAAGTCGTATAACTGTGAGAAATGCACTTAATGAACTTGTAAAAGAAGATATACTGTGTAAAAAACGTGGTAAAGGAACTTATGTAACAATACCAGAGAGAATAGAAGCAACATGTGCGGGAAATAGTTTTACTAATTCTTGTCATCGTATTAATGCAAAACCAAGCACCAAAATAATCTCTGTTTTAATAAAAAAAGCTGATAAGCAGGTAGCTGAAGCTTTAAGTATTGAGTTAGAAGAGAAGGTAATCTGTATTAAAAGACTTCGATTAATAGATGAAGTACCTGTTATCTTTGAAGTTGATTATTTTAGGATAGATTATATGTTTTTATTAAAAGAAGAATTAGAAGATAAATCTTTAATGGAAGTTATATCTAATAATATAAGTACATTACCTAAGCGTGTAGAAAATATATTTGAAGTAAAACATTCAAACAAAGAATATTCTGACCATCTTAAATGTGCAAGCAATATGCCATTATTGAAAGTAAGACAATCAGTATATACAGAGAATAATGATGTTTTATATTACAATGAACAATTTATAAGAAGTGATAAGTATAAATATGCAGTATCAGCAGAAATATAATCTATATTTAGTAGGAGGACAGATATGAGAAAAATAATATTAGCATCTCATGGAGAATTTTCAAAAGGTCTTTTAGATTCAGTAAAAATGATAGTAGGAGATTTAGCAAATTGTGTTAGTTCATATAGTTTGTATCCTGGACAAAGTGCTTCAGACTTTGCTTTAGAATTAGAAAAAATAATAGTAGAAGATAAAGAATGTGAATACATAATTTTATCTGATTTATATGGTGCAAGTGTATGCACTGCAATGTTGAGATTAACTAACTTACATAATGTTAATTTATTCTCTGGAATGAACTTGAATCTGGTATTAGAACTTCTTACAAGATTTTCTGATAAATTGACAGCTGAAGATGTAGAAGAATTAGTGAAAGAATCTAGAATGGGAATACAAAGTGTGACATTACAAATTAAAGAAGAAGAAGAGGTATTTTAGTTTATGAAAAAAAAGGGAATATTATCAGTATTTAAAAATAAGAAGCCAATTATAGCAATGATACATTTAAAAGGAGATACTCCAGAAGATATCTTTGAAAGAGCTAAAAAAGAAATCGCAATCTTGGAGGAAAATGGTGTAGATGGAATAATGTTAGAAAACTACTATGGCAATTACTATGATTTAGAAAGAATACTTGAGTATGTATCAAACGCTAATTTGTCAATACCATATGGAGTAAACTGCTTAAATGTTGATACTATGGGATTTGAACTGGCAACAAAATATAAGGCAAGTTATATACAAGTTGATTCTGTAGTAGGTCATGTTAAACCTAGAGACGAGGCAACATTAGAAGAATTTTTTAAATTACAACGCTCAAAGTGCCCAGCTTATTTAATTGGAGGAGTGAGATTTAAATACCAACCAGTATTATCTGAAAAGACAGTTGAAGAAGATTTAAAAATAGGTATGACAAGATGTGATGCCATAGCAGTTACAGAGAATGCTACAGGACAAGAAACATCAATGGAAAAGATAGAGTTATTTCGTAAAAACTTAGGGGATTTCCCATTAGTTATAGCTGCTGGAGTTACTTTGGAAAATGCAAAAGAACAACTTGAATTAGGAGATATGGCAATAATAGGAAGTTACTTTAAAGATAATTATAAAGATTTTGGGGATGTTAGTGTAGAACACGTGAAAACATTCATGGATGAAATAAAAAAAATTAGGGAGGAATTATAATGATTAAATTAGTAAGAGTAGACCACAGACTTATACATGGACAAGTAGCATTTACATGGACAAAATTTCTAAGTACAGATTGTATATTGATAGCAAGTGACGAATTATTAAAGGATGAATTAAGAATGGCAGGACTTAGAATGGCTAAACCATCTAATGTTAAACTTGTAATGAAAAGTATAGAAGATTCTGTAAAAGCACTTAATTCAGGAGTTACTGATAAGTATAATTTATTGATACTTTGTGAATCTGTAGAAGATGTTTATAGACTAGCTAAAGAAGTAAAATCTATTAAATCTATAAACCTTGGTGGAACAAAATCAGCTGATAATCGTGAAAATATATCTAAAGCAGTACATGTATCAAAAGATGACATAAATATGATTAAAGAATTAGATTCAGAAGGCGTAAATGTATTTGTACAATTGGTTCCTGATGATGATGCTACAAATGTAATGAAATTAATATAATTTTAGGGGGATGAAAATGGAATTTACACAAGTTATTCTAATAACTCTAATTGCATTCTTTGCATATATGCATTGTTTTGTAGGTTCTACAATGCATAATAGACCTATAGTTGTTGCACCACTTGTTGGTTTAGCACTAGGTAATCTACAGACAGGTATAGTAATAGGTTCAACATTAGAGCTAGTATTTATGGGTGCATTTCCAGTTGGAGCAAGTAATCCTCCTGATTTTGTTTCTGGTTCTATTATTGCTACAGCATTTGTAATATTAACTGGGCAAGATGTATCAGCGGCAGTTGTACTTGCAGTTCCTATAGCAACATTAGTATTGCTTATAGACAACTTCTTAATGACAGTAGTACTTACATGGGGAGCTCATATTGCTGACCGTTATGCAGAAGAGGGTAATATTGAAGGCGTAGAGCGTGTGCAATTATTATTTGGTATAGGAAATAAATTAATATTAGCAATAATAGTAGGTATAGGATTCTCATTAGGTGTTCCAGTAATAGAAAAGATACTTTCATTTATACCATCATATGTAACTCATGGAATGGATGTTGCAGCTGGTGTTATACCAGCAATAGGTTTTGCTATGTTAGCTAGAATGATGCTTAATAAGAAGACAGTAGCATTTTTATTATTAGGATTTATATTGGTCGCTTATCTAAATATAACAGTAACAGGTGTTGCATTGTTTGGATTAGCAATAGCTTTAATATATGTTAACTTTGTAGGAGAGAAGGAGGTAGTAGTAGATGACAACGAATTCTAAGAAATTGGAAACAATTTCACCAGACAGTAAAATAACGAGGAAAGACTTTTGGAAATGTTTTAGAAGGTCTTTAACACTAGATTCATCTTGGAACTATGAGCGTATGCAAAATATAGCATATGCATATATGATGGCACCTATAATCCGTAGATTATATAAAGATGATAAGGAAAAAAAATCTAAGGCTTTAAAAAGACATCTTGAATTCATGTCAGTTACTCCTCATATAAGTACTCTTTTGGCGGGTATATCTGGAGCTATGGAAGAAGAAAATGCAAAGAATGAAGAATTTGATGCAAATAGTATAAATGCTGTTAAATCAAGTTTAATGGGACCCATTTCTGGGATAGGAGATTCATTTTTCTGGGGTACATTAAAACTTATAGCAGCTGGAGTTGGTATAGCTTTAGCTTCTCAGGGAAATATAATGGGGCCAATTTTATTTCTTTTAATAATAAATATTCCTCATTTTATAATCCGTTATATATGTTTAGATAAAGGATTTAAGTATGGAACTCAATTTTTTAAAGATGTAAGTGGTTCAAGTATAGTTTCAAAAGTTATGGAAGCAGCGTCAATGCTAGGGCTTATGGTAATTGGAGGAATGACTGCCTCTAATGTAATGTTAAAGCTTAGTGTTAATGTAGGTAGTGGAGAGTGGGCAGAGCCTATTCAAACTTACTTAGATCAAATAATGCCATGTATGCTTCCAGCTATGATATTTGGTATTATATATTGGTTATTAGGAAAAAAGGTCAAGACAACTACGATATTAATTTCCGTTATAATTATTTGTATAGTATTAGCTGCTATTGGAATAGTATAATCAAGATTAAGGATATGTTTTTTTTAATATTATCCACAAATGAAATTTACAAAGGGGATGTTGCACTAAAAATAAGGCAACTCCCTTTTTATATAAAAAATCCCAAGTTCATTTGAACAAGGGTTTTTTTACTAAATTAACTAAAAAAGAAAATTGTTACATAGTAATTTATGACTATGTATGTGACAGTTATAGTTAGTTTATTCATTAGTTATATAATTTAGGATTAAGTATCTTATATTATAATTATTATATTATGATTTCAAAGTACTCACACAATCTGTTTAGGAATTTATCCTCTAGTGGAGAAAAAGTTTTCTTCTTGGAATAAATAAAGAAAAATTTTCTAGTAAAGTCAACATTTTTTATTTTATAACATTTAATCTTGCCTGCATTTAGATAATCAATAGCTGAGATATAAGATATAAAAGACACACCAAGACCCAATCTAACCATTTCTTTAATAGCTTCATTTGATTCTACATGAGCTATTACATTTAATTTATTTACAGGAAAGTTATTTTTGCTAAGTGTATTTAATATTAAATTTCTAGTACCAGAGCCCTCTTTTCTCATAATAAAATTTAAGTAAGCCAATTCTTCTATATCAATTTTATTATCTTTATTGTCAATTTTAAAATCTGAAGGAGTGATAAGAACAAGCTCATCATCTAATAAGTCTAGGTATTCTATTTGAGGATTGTTGACCTTAGAACCAACTAATCCAAAGCTTATTCGTTCATTTAAAATTTCTGATATAGCATATTGAGAATCATAATGGCTTATGGAAAATTTTACGTCTGGGTAACTCATGGAAAAACTCTTCATAAAATCAGGTAAAATATAGGTTTCAGGTATAGAGCTACATGCAATATCTATGATACCTTCTATTTTTCCTGAATATTCTTTTATATCATATATTGCACGTTTACAGTTGTTTAATATATATATAGCATGTTCATAAAGAATTTCACCAGATTTTGTAAGTGTAATCACTTTGTTGCTTCTATTTATAAGTACAGTTTCTAACTCTCTCTCTAAATTTTGTATATGTGCACTTACAGTAGGTTGAGTTAAAAAAAGTTCTCTTGCAGCTTTTGAAAAACTTTGATGTTTTGCAACAGCAACAAATACTTCAAGTTGTTTAAAATCCATTATTTAATCCTCCTTAAATTATCTAAAACTATTATAACATATTTGATAAATTAATAGTCAAAGGTGATTTTTAAAATAGAAAACCTTAAAATATTCATGGAGTTTTTGATTGTTTAGGAATAATTTGGTATAATGTTATAAGGATATTTACCTTAAAAATATCTTAAATTGAATTTTCAAAATTCAACTTTAAAATGTGTTTTATTACAGAAAAATTACAAATGGCTTCTTAATCTTATTAAATTCAAATAAATATTATATAATTATTTTATAATATAATAAATATAATTATTGAAAAAAGAGATAATCGTACATTGATATATAGATAAATATTATAAAATTTAAGAAAGGAGGATTGATTTATGAAGTTAAAAAAGTCATTAGTTTGTGTAACTATTTTAGGTATTGTACTTGTTGGATGTCATAAAGAAAATACTAAAGAGAAAAATCAAGTAGCAAATAAAGCAACACAACAAAAAACTATGACAAAAGTTCAAAATGATGTTAATGAAATTATGAGTAAAGACTATAATTTTGTTATAAAGAATATGGGAATACCTTATAACACAATTTACTATATAAAACCTAAAGATTTAAAAGAATCAGATACAATGCAAGATATAAATACATCAAGTTATATGACATTAGTTTACCCCAAGTATACTGGAAATAATGAGCTAGATGGAAGTGCTTTATACATTGATATTAATAAAAATAAAGTAGTCAATGTTGAAACAAATTCATTTTCTTCACAGAGCAATATAACTATTGACGCTGATTCTAGTATTATGATTGAAAAAAGTGACCATGAAAAATCGGCTGTATCAATAGAAAAATTTAGAAAAATTGACTTAGGGGAGTATATTGGAGTTGAAGAGGCTAGAATAAATGAAATTGTGGGAGATGTAAATTATGATTTAATAGCATACGATCATGAAGGTAGCAAAGTAGTGAAAAGTTATAGATTAAAAGAAGATAATAAATTGTTAAAAAAAGAAGTGCTTACAATAAGTATTGAGGATAACAAAATAAAATCTATAAAAACTACTGAAAGTGATAAAATTGTAAAAATATTAAAAGGAGCTTTAATAGAATAATGGATTCTAGAGCATACAAGACTGTTTCAAGATAGAAGTAAATTTCTAGCTGGAAACAGTTTTTTTATAAGATTTATAAAATTTAGCACATTGTAGTTGGTAATAATTTTATAAGCTTTATTAAATTTGAACTGCACTTATAGATGACAATTAGTTATAATTAAATATAAGATAAAGTTATTTCTAATTTTTGTAATCTATAGCATATTACATTAAAATGTTTTAAATAAAAAATATATTGGGGAGTATTTAAAATGATAGAATTAGCAGATGCCATAAAAATTATTGAAGAAAATGTTGTACCAATAAGTAGGGTGAAGAGAGTAAATCTTATAGACGCAGTAAATAAGGTGGTTGCAGAAGATATATATTCAACAATTGATAGCCCTCCATTTGATAGGTCACCGTACGATGGTTATGCATATAATGCAAATTCTGAAAATAGAAGTTTAAAGGTTATAGGGACTTTATATGCAGGAGAAGTGTTTGATAGTGTATTAAATAAAAATGAAGCAGTGAAGATAATGACTGGTGGTAAAATACCAAGGGGTGCAAACTGTGTAATAAAAAAAGAAGATGTAACTGTTATAGATGATATGATAACTTTAAATGTAAAGTTAAAGGAATACGATAACTATATATTTAAGGGTGAGGATATAAAAAAGGGACAATTGATAATTAATAAAAATCAGGATATAGGATATGATGGAGTAGGAGTATTAGCAAGTCTTGGAATATCTACAGTAACTGTGTATGATGATTTAAAAGTTGGGATTTTGAATACAGGAACAGAACTACAAGATATAAATGAGGTTTTAGAGGATGGTAAGATATATGATAGTAATAGATATACATTATATTCAAAACTTCTAAAGCTTGGAATACAAGCAGATACAATATGTAATTGCTCTGATGATATATTAGAGTTAGAAAAAATAGTAAAGAATATGTTGCAAAAGGTAGATTTTTTAATTACAACAGGTGGTGTGTCTGTTGGAGACAAAGATTTAATTCCAGATGTATTTAGAAAGATAGGTGCAACGGAGTTATTTTGGAAAATAAACATTAAACCTGGAGGGGCTTGTTATGTAGCTACATTGGGAGAAAAACTATTATTTGGGCTTTCTGGAAATCCGCATGCAGCAATTGTGGTATTTGATAATGTGGTAGTTCCTGTTATTGAGTTTTTGACATATAAAAAAGGAGAGCATTATATAAAAGCCATATTTAAGGGAGAATTTAATAAACTTTCAAATAAAGATAGATTTGTAAGTGGAAAATTATACACAAGTGAAGGTAAATTATATGTAAAGTTAAATGATAAGAAAGATGCTAAAGCTAGATTGTCAGCAACACTGAGAAGTAATTGTATGATAAGGATAAAAAAGAAAGAAACTATAAAAGAAAATCAGTTAGTAGATGTTGTTATTAGATAGTTTTATGAGAGGAAGTCAATTTTATGTATAATATATTGTCAATTGTCTCCTATTCTGGAGTAGGTAAAACTACATTGATTGAAGGTATAATAAAAGAACTAAATAAAGAAGGGTATAATGTTGGAGTGATTAAACATACATGTCATGATTTTGACATGGATGAAGAAGGTAAGGATACTTATAAACATAGAAAATCTGGTGCTAAAAAGGTATGTATAATATCAGATAAGAGAGTAGCGTATATTGAAGAACTAAAAGAGAAGAATCCATTATATGAAATGATTCAGTTATATAGAGATATGGATTTAATTATTATAGAAGGATATAAAAATTACAGGTTCAAAAGGTTGGAGATAACTAGAAAGAATAAATATAAGGATATTTTATCAAATAAGTCTGATTTAATAGGTATTGTTAGTGATATAGAATACGATTTGAATATTAAACAATTTGATTTAAATGACTATAAAAATATATCAAATTACATAGAGTATTGTATAAAAAATGAGATTTTAAGTATAAATGATACTGAAATAAAAAACATATTAAAAGAATAATTTTAAGATACTCTTTTGATATAAAATGGTATAATTATTTATATAAATAAAGATATGAGAAATTTATCAATCGTATTTTGAATTATAAAATATCAAAGAAATCGTAGGAGGAAAAAATATGAAAAAAATATTAGTAGCATGTGGGGCAGGAATTGCGACATCAACAGTAGTTTGTGATAGGGTAGAAAGATTAATTAAAGAAAACAACATACAAGCAGAAGTTATACAATGTAAAATTGCTGAATGTGCAACAAAACAAGAGGGGGCTGACTTAATAGTGTCTACTACTATATTGCCAACAACTTATGATATACCTGCGATAAAAGCAACAGCATACATAACAGGTATAAATACAGCTGCTTTAGATAAGAAAATATTGGATGCATTGAAGTAGTTTTGTATCTATAAAAAATATTTAGCATTAAATATAGAGTTATATCTTTGTAATAAGTTATTTACAGAGATATGGCTCTTTTATATTGTTTTAAATGTATAATATATGACATAAATATTCAAATTTATGAAAAATATTGATTTATATTGCAAGTTTATAAAAGATTTAAAATTGTTGTTATGTTATACTAATTTATGGGTATTTTTTAGAAGTATCAATGAAGGAGGGGTTTAATACTTATGATAAAACAATTTATAAAATATTATAAGCCGTATAAGAAAATTTTTACACTAGACCTTATAGCAGCTTTTTTATTTTCCTTATGTGATTTAGTTTATCCTATGATAACTAGAAATATAATGGATGACATTGTTCCAAATAAAAATTTAAGAATGTTAGTAGTTTTTGCAGTAGTACTTATTCTTATCTTTATAGCAAAAGCAGGTCTTAACTATTTTATGCAGTATTGGGGGCATGTTATTGGTGTAGATATGCAAGCTGATATGAGAAATGAAGTATTTACACATTTGCAGAGACTTCCAAATACGTATTTTGATAATAACAAATCTGGGGTAACTATGTCTAGAATAGTAAATGACCTAATGGATATAACAGAACTTGCACATCATGGGCCTGAAGATTTATTCATTTCTATAGTAATGTTGGTGGGTTCATTCTTTATACTTATAGATATAAATATTCCTCTTACTCTCATAATATTTGCCATATTACCATTTATAATTTGGTTTGCAATAACTAAAAAAGATAAAATGAATGTTGCTTTTATGAAGAGTAGAGTTACTATAGGTGATGTGAATGCTACCTTAGAAAATAGTATAGCAGGTATGAAAGTAACTAAGTCTTTTTGTACTGAAAAAGAAGAATTAAATAAGTTTGTAAGAAGTAATAAGTTATTTAGAAGAGCAAGACAAGATTCTTATAAAGTAATGGCAGAATACTATTCTGGCATGAACTTATACATGGATATTTTAGAGTGGGTAGTTGTTATAGCTGGTGGTTACTTTACTTATCTTGGAAAAATTACTTTGGGTGATTTTGCTGCCTATATATTATATGTAAAAATGTTTATACAACCTATGAAAAAATTGATAAACTTTACAGAGCAATATCAAAATGGTATGACAGGTTTTAAAAGGTTCATAGAAATAATGGAACAAGACCATCAAAAGGAAGCTAAAAATCCTGTTGAGCTTGAAAATGTAAAAGGTAATATTGAGATAGAAAATATATCTTTTACATACGAAGATAAGACTCAAGTATTAAATAATTTAAGTTTATCTATAAAAGCTGGTAAGACGATAGCATTAGTTGGACCTTCTGGAGGAGGAAAGACTACACTATGTAATCTATTGCCAAGGTTTTATGAATTTGATAAGGGTGATATAAAAATTGATGGAAAGAGTATAAAAGATGTCAGCTTAAAATCATTGAGAAAAAATATAGGTATAGTTCAACAAGATGTGTTTTTATTTACAGGAACGATAAGAGACAATATTCTTTGTGGAAATCCTAATGCTACAGATGAAGAAATGATATCAGCAGCCAAAAAGGCAAGGATACATGATTTTGTAGAGACTTTACCAGACGGATATGACACTTATATAGGTGAAAGAGGAGTAAAATTATCAGGTGGACAAAAACAAAGAATATCAATCTCAAGAATCTTTTTAAAGAATCCTCCAATAATAATATTGGATGAGGCTACATCTGCCTTAGACAATGTAACAGAGAGAGAAATTCAAGAATCCTTAGAAGAACTAAGCAAAGATAGAACAAATTTAGTTGTTGCACATAGATTAACTACTATAAAAAATGCTGATGAAATCATAGTATTGACAGATAAAGGAATTGAAGAAAGAGGTACTCATGAAGAGTTAGTAAACAAAAATGGAGTATATAGTAGATTACACAATAACTAGTATGTAAATTTTATACAATAACTAACATATACACTAAATTTATAAACATAGAATATATTAAGATTCATAAATCAAATTCATTTTAATTAATGAGATGTTTTATGAAAAAATGTATTCTATGTTTTATTTTTTGCAAATTACAATTAATTCTATTTATAAGAATAGTGATAAATAGCCAATAATTAGGATAACGTTTTTTTAAAAAGAATAATTTAGAAAGCTAACTTTAATTTATAGAATTTATGGAATTTTATGAAAAAATTCGAATTTTGTCTTGAAATGTTTTTCAAAAGTAGTAAAATAATGGATAACTATACATACATTGTATACAAATATATTTATTATGAGGGGGGATTTTGTATGGAGGCAATAACAGCTTTTTGTCTAGTTTTAGTATCACTGACGATAGGTGATGTAGTTTCAGCGAAAACTAAAGCTTTTGTTCCATCAGTTTTTGTATCAGCAATTATATTTATAGTAGGATTTTGGACTTTTTTCCCAGAAAATATTGTAGACTTAGCCGCTTTAGGAACACCATTAGCCCAATTGGGAATGCTTTTATTAATAACACATATGGGAACTATGATGAGTATTAAAGAATTGGCAGGGCAATGGAAAACAATCGTAATAGCTTTGGCAGGAATAGTAGGTATATGTGTAGGGGCTTTAGCATTAGGGACAGTAGTATTTGGATGGGATACAGCAGTAATAGCTACACCTCCTCTTACTGGGGGACTAGTTGCATCTATAATGATGGCAGATGCTGCTACAGCAAAAGGTCTTGCAAGTTTGGCAGTACTTGCAATTTTGATGTATGTTGCACAAGGATTTGCAGGTTATCCTATTACAGCACTAATGCTTAAAAAAGAAGGAAAAAGACTTTTATCAGATTTTAGAAGTGGAAAAGTAACTACAAGTAAAGTTGAAGAAAAAACTGAGAATTTACCTGAACAAAAAAGTAGATTTAAGATAATTCCAGATTTACCTGAAAAGTATGATACAACATATATGATAATACTTAGATTAGGATTGGTAGCATGGTTAGCAGTACAATTTACAAATCTTACACATGAAGTTGTATCTAGATATGTTATATGTTTGATATTTGGTGTAATAGCATCAGAACTTGGAATAGTTGATAGAAAACCTCTTAACAAATCTGGTTCATTTGGATGGTTAATGACATCATTGATGGCTTTTATATTTGCAGGATTAGCAAAAGCTACACCAGCAATGCTTGCTGAAATGGCAGTTCCTCTTGTAGGAATCATAATATTTGGTGTAATAGGAATGGGAATATTCTCTATTATAGTAGGTAAGCTTTTAGGTGAAAGTAAAGAAATGTCTTTTTCAGTTTCTCTTACAGCACTTTATGGTTTTCCACCAAACTATATATTAACTGAAGAAGCAGTAAAAGCTTTAGCTGAAACACCAGAAGAAAAAGAGTTTTTAATGGATAAGATGCTTCCAAAGATGCTTGTTGGAGGTTTCACTACAGTTACAATAGCTTCTGTAGTAATAGCAGGTATATTTGTAAATCTAATCTAATATTTAAATGATAACAATAAAAAATATTTTAAATAAGAAGAATATGTACTACTTGGAGGTCTGGAATGGATATTAAAGAAATAACAAAGAATTATAAAGATTATGTGATTAAACTTAGAAGGGAATTTCATGAAAATCCTGAGAAGAGTATGGAAGAAGTTAGAACATCAAAAAGAGTTAAAGAAGAGCTTGATAAAATTGGAGTACCATATGTATCAGCTGGAGGTACAGGTGTAATTGCAACTATAAAAGGAACTAATCCAGGAAAGACTGTAGCACTTAGGGGTGATATGGATGCACTACAAGTTGTTGAATGTACAGATGTAGAATACAAATCAAAAAATGAAGGACTTATGCATGCTTGTGGTCATGATGGTCATACATCAATGCTTTTAGGAGCAGCAAAAGTACTAAATGATATTAAAGATAGTATTAATGGAACTGTAAAATTATTTTTTCAGCCAGGAGAAGAAGTTGGTAAAGGTGCAAGAGCTATGATTAAAGATGGTGCTATGGAAGGTGTAGATAGTGTATTTGGAATACATCTTTGGACAGATGTAGAATCTGGAACTATATCAGTAGAAGAGGGACCAAGAATGGCTTCTGCCGATTTCTTTAAAATCACTGTAAAGGGCAAAGGTGGGCATGGCTCACTTCCTCATCAGGGTGTTGATACAGTGCTTGCAAGTTCAGCAATAGTTATGAATTTACAATCTATGGTTAGTAGAGAAGTAAGTCCTTTAGAGCCATTAGTTGTAAGTGTTGGAGTTTTAAATTCAGGAACTAGATTTAATGTAATAGCAAGTGAAGCTATATTAGAAGGTACAATAAGACTATTTAATCCAAAACTTAGAGAACAAATTCCTTCAATTTTAGAACGTATAGCAAAATCTACAGCAGGAGCATATAGAGCAGAAGCTGAATTAGAATATGGATATTTAACACCAGCAGTTATAAATGACAAAGAATGCTCAAAGATAGCAACAGATGCAGCAATTAAGTTATTTGGAGAAGAATGTATAACAATGTTTGAAAAAGTAACAGGAGCAGAAGATTTGGCTGAATTTATGAATATTGCACCTGGTGCACTAGCGTTTGTAGGAGCTAGAAACGAATCAAAAGGTGCTTGTTACCCTCATCATCATGGATGTTTTAATATAGACGAGGATGCCTTAGAAATTGGGACTGCTTTATATGTTCAATATGCAGTAGATTTCTTAAATAAATAAATTTAATATACTATAAAGAAAAAGCAGAGACTAAGTTTATATCTCTGCTTTTTTAATGCATATAATTCTTATAAGATTGACTATATAAAAGATATATGATAACATAAAAGAAAATGATAATCAATATCAATTAAAAAGAGGGTGATTTATTTGAATAATGTAGTGTTTGCATTTTTGATAACATTATTGGCAGGTTTGTCTACAGGTATAGGAAGTTGCATAGCATTTTTTGCTAAAAAAACTAATACTAAGTTTCTTTCTATAAGTTTAGGATTTTCTGCTGGTGTTATGATTTATGTGTCTATGATAGAAATTTTTCCTAAAGCACAAGATGCTTTGACAAAGTCTATGGGTGAAAAAATGGGAAGCTGGTCAACTGTAATAGCTTTTTTTGTAGGGATGGCTATTATTGCAATTATTGATAAGTTAATTCCTCAAGAAGAAAATCCACATGAGATA
This sequence comes from Clostridioides sp. LIBA-7602, assembly GCF_056688945.1. Classification (NCBI taxonomy): domain Bacteria; kingdom Bacillati; phylum Bacillota; class Clostridia; order Peptostreptococcales; family Peptostreptococcaceae; genus Clostridioides; species Clostridioides sp. LIBA-7602. The sequence goes on from NZ_CP196991.1 coordinate 1,197,597, forward strand.
AAGAAAATGGAAAATATAGAAGAACAAAATATCAATAGAAATAAATCTCTTTTGAGAACAGGAGTATTTACAGCAATGGCTATAGCAATTCATAATTTTCCAGAAGGTTTAGCTACATTTATATCGGCTCTTGATGATGTTACAATAGCTATACCGATAGCTATTGCGATTGCTATACACAATATACCTGAGGGTATATCTGTATCTGTACCAGTTTATTATGCTACAGGAGATAAGAAGAAAGCTTTTTATTATTCTTTTTTATCGGGAATGTCTGAACCATTAGGAGCAATTATTGGATATGTGCTTCTTAGAAATTTCTTAAATGATATAACTCTTGGAATTGTATTTGCAATTGTAGGAGGAATCATGGTATTTATATCACTTGATGAGCTATTGCCATCAGCTAGAGAGTATGGTGAGCATCATTTATCTATTTATGGGTTGATTGCAGGTATGGGTGTTATGGCTATTAGCTTATTGTTATTTAAATAAGCCTTTAGATATCTGATTGTAACTTAAAATTAATATCAAAATGATATAATTATTTAAATAGACTTTTAAGATATTTAAAAATATCATTTTGGAGAGTGAGTATTATGAAAAAGAAAATAAAGTTTAAATTTGACTGGTATAGCTCACCTGATAAGATAGAAAAATGGCTAGAAGATATGGAAGCGAATGGATATAATCTGTATAAGATAAATAAATTTGGAGGAATATTTTATTTTCACAAAGGAAGCCCAAGAAAAATAAAATACGCTATTGATTACTACTATGATGCAGAGAATAATTATTTTGATGAACATAAATCAAAAGGTTGGAATCTTATATTTAGGAGTATTGGCAGTTTTATGGGGACATCTTCATGGTATGTATGGTCTAAAGAGTATAAAGATTTGCCTCCTAAACTATATGGTGATTTTGATAAACAAAATAAAGTAAAATCAATTTTGTTTATGAATATATTTATATTCTTTTTGTTAGTGGTAATCTTTATATATTTATTATCTGTTGAAGTAAGTAATCTATCTAGTGGTTATGGAGTATCTATAACTGCTATTGTACTACAGATTATGTTATTAGTTTTATATATGGTACAGTTATATAAGAGACTAATGTATTATTTAAGGCTCAAAAAGTTTAAATAAATAGAAGAGGGTACCTTGAAATGATTTTAAAAATATTTTAAGGTACCCTCTTTTATACATAAATACTATCTTTTAATAAGGATAATTTTCATTGTGAAAATGATATATCAAAATAACAGTTGTATAAAATTGAGTATTGATAGAAATAATTTAAAAATGTTATTCTAAAGTATCAGATATAAAAAATTATGCCTGAATGAATTAATTCAAATATTTTAACTGTAGTAATTGGAAATCGTGCAAGGAGGAGTTTTATGATTAATATAGCAGTTTGTGAAGATGAAAAAGAAACTCAACTTTTAATAGTAGATTATATTGAGAATATATTAAAAAATATAAGTATAGAATATGAAATACAAAAGTATTTATCTGGCGAAGAGTTACTTAAAAGCAACTTGAAAGACATAGATATATTATTTCTTGATATAAAGATGGAAAAACTAAATGGAATGGACACTGCAAGGAAGATTAGAGAAGTAGATAATGAAATGGAAATAATATTTATAACGTCTCTGATAGACTATGTACAAGAGGGGTATGAGGTAAGAGCTTATAGATACTTGTTAAAGCCAATAGAGTTAGAAGAATTAAAAAAGCATGTGCTGACTTGTATCAAGGATATTGAAATAAATAGGGATAGTTATATTACAATAAAAAATAAGTCCAATACATACAAGATATATCTAAATGAAATTAAGTATATAGAAGTTCAAAAAAAGGATATGCTAATACACACAATAAATAAGAACTTTGATATAAGATATAGCTTAAGTAAAATAGAAAAAGAATTAAATCTATATAAATTTATAAGATGTCATAAAAGCTTTATAGTCAATTTAAGTTATGTTGAAAATATAAAGCATAATATTGCAATACTGGAAAGTGGGGAGGAAGTTCCTATTAGTAGATATAGATATAAAGAGGTTAAGGAGAAGTTTTTGAAATTTCTTGGTGATACAATATGCTAAATTTTATGACTGAGATGTTATTAATTTTATCTGTATTTACAAAATTTGCTATAATGAAAGATGTATTAACTTACAAACAAGATAATAAAAAAAATGAAAAAATAGCATTTTGTATCTTGTTATTTCTTATTTATATTTTGGTTCAAATAACTAGATTATTTAATGAAGGTAAGTATTATAATAATATAAATTACTTATTTCCTATTGTAATATTTATCGTTTGGGCAGGTTACTATAATTATTTTTACAAGATGAATTATATTAAGTATTCTATTTTATTTTTTGTATTTAGTGTATATTATGAGTGTCTAAACGATGTCATATATAGAATACTATTTTTTGTAATTACAGGGAATGTTATATCATCTAAAGAATATCTATTGGCATCTCATCTAGATTATATAAAAATTAATATATATAGCAATTTAATAATTATACTTATATACATGATATTTAGTTTTTTTAGGAAGCATATAAAATCGATTAGTCAGGATAAGAGAAATTATATATACTTATTATTTGCTTTATTAGTTAATACAATGAATGTATTTGTAAATTATATATTAAAGAAATTAGAACGGTTTGGGTCATTATATTCAGAAGGATACTATTTTTACAATTTTGTAAATCCGAAGTTAGTAGGAGCTAGTAGCATACTTATTATTCTGGTATTCAAGGAAATAATAAAAGAAAATAGATTAAAATCTCAAAATGAATTAATAAAAAATAAGTTAGATATGCAATATGCACATTATTTAGCTATTCAACAATCTCATATGAAAGTTAAGAAGCTTTACCATGATATAAATAATCATATTTATTGTATAGATAATCTTAAAAATAATAGTAAAGAAATGGATGAATATGTGCATAATTTAAAAGATGAAATTAAATCATTTAAATATATTTATAATACAGGAAATATGATATTAGATATTATAATCAATGAAAAGAGTGAAATATGTGAAAAAAAGGGAATTAAATTTACTTGCTGTATAAATTTTTCAAATGTAAATTTTGTGAAACCTATAGATGTGTCAAGTATATTTTCTAATGCTTTAGAGAATGCAATAGAAGCATGTGATAAAATTATAGATGAGAATGTTGATAAATATATTAGGATTAAAGGAACTATAACGAAGTCATTTTTTGTATTTAAGTGTGAAAATAGTAAGGTGAATTCTATTAATTCCAATAAAAGTATATTATTGACAGACAAAGTGGATAAATTTATTCATGGAATAGGGATTCAGAGCATGAAATCCTCTTTACAAAAATATAATGGAGAATTATTATTTGAAAATAATAAGGATAAATTTATACTAAATATATATATACCATTGAATCAAGATACTGACAGTTGGGTCGATTAGATTACTAGTTGGTCCATATATATTGATACAAAAAAATAAGGATGTTATCTTTGTGATAGAAAAAGATAACATCCTTATTTGTGTATTAAGGAATGTATAACTTTACTAGTATAAGTTATAAGCATTGGATAGAAAGGTGGTATGTATTGAACAATGAAAGCTAAAAGAATATTGCAGTTAAATAAGTAATACTTTAAATATGTAAATAGAGTGGAGGTAAGTATAAATGAAGATAAAAATGTATAGAGTGGCTATAGTGGTAGCTTTAAATATCAGTTTAGGACTGATGGTAGGATGTATGCCTACTGTGTCTGACAATAATTCAAATGGCTCAGAGCAAATTAGTGAGGATTCATTAAAAAAACAAATTGAAGATAAAAAAGATGAATCTATTGAATTATTTGATAATTACTCAAAAAAGATGAATGATGTAAAAGGTAGAGAAGAAGTAAAAAAAGATTTATCCCAAAGATTTTCGAAAGCTATAACAAATAGTGGTTATAGTATTACTAATTCAAAAACAGATGGTAGTTTTGTGGTATCTATAAATGGAACAGAGAAAGTACCTGAAAAAAATATCCGAAGTTTATTCTATTCTATGTCTGAAGATGACAAAGAAGGAAAGGTAATAATAGATATTCTCTGTGCTAAAGAATATCCAGAGGAAGATAAGTTGTCTGAGAGTGATAAATATATTAAATTTCTATACAATCTATTTAAGTCATTGACTAATACAGAGTTAACAGAGAAAGAATTTTTTTCTATTGTAGAAAAAAACTTTAATGATGAAGCAGGTACTGTAGAACTTCCTTATATGAAGGATATGCATATTGAAGTTAGCAAAGTTAAAGAGTCTACTAAAGTCTTAAAACTTAGCCTATTATATAAAGTTGATATTTCAAATCATTAGCATATTAGTATAATATAAAAACTTATAACAAGATAGAAATACATTATAAATAAAATATCCCTCTTCTTACATAAATAAATTATTTATGCTTCCATTTTATGTAAAAGGACAGTATAATATAATTAAAGTATGTTATAACATACAAAAGCTAATAGATATTTATCTAAAGGGGGATTTTAAATGAGTCAAACTAATAGAATAGAAGCATTTAGACAAGAATACATTAATTCTAAGCCTATGATATGTTGTGAAAGGGCTAGAATTTTTACAGAATCACATAAAAAAACTGAGGGAGAGGCTATATGTATAAGAAGAGCTAAGGCTTTTTTAGAAACATGTAAGGGACTTCCTATAAAAATATTTGAAGATGAATTAATTGTGGGAACAGCAGGTAAGTTTAGAAGAACAGGTATATTGACACCAGAATTTTCTTGGCAATGGGTAGATAAAGAAATGGATACTTTTGATGAAAGAACTCAAGACCCATATGTAATATCAAAAGAGCAAATAGAATTTATAAGAAGAGAGATATTTCCATATTGGAAGGGAAAATCTTTGGAAGAAGTTTTTTTAGCAAGAATTCCAGAAGATACAGCTAAGATATTGGTAGATACAGGAATAATAGACAATGATTCTAAGTGGAGACAGGCAGTTGGTGAAGTAACACCAGACTATCAAGATATACTATTTGTAAAAGGATATAAAGGAATCAAAGAGGATGCAGACAAAAAAATAGCAGAACTAGATATATCAATTTCAGAAAATATTGAAAAAATAGATTTTTACAAATCTGTTTCTATAGTTGCAGAGGCTATTATGATATTAGCAAATAGATATTCAAATCTTGCAAAAGAAATGAGTGAATCTGAAACAGATGAAAAGAGAAAAGCAGAACTTATAAAAATAGCAGAAATATGTATGAATGTACCAGCAAATCCTCCAACTAGTTTTTATGAAGCAATACAATTTGTATGGTTTGTACAATTGGGAGGTGTTTTATCAGAAAATCCTCTAGCATTAAATTTAGGTAGATTTGACCAATATATGTACCCTTATTATGAAAATGATGCTAAAGAAGGCAAAATAACTGCATCAGAAGCCCAAGAATTGATAGAAGCTCTTTGGATTAAGTTGTCAGAATGGGTATGGACTATATCAGCAAATACAGCAAATTACTTTGCAGGATATAATCAATTCCAAAATCTTACTGTTGGTGGTAAAAAGAGAAATGGTACTGACGGAACAAATGACATTTCATATATGTGTTTAAAGGCTACAGAAAGTGTAAAAACTCATCAGCCAGGTTTAAGTGTTAGAATAAGTCAAGGAGCACCAGATGATTTCGTTATGGCAGTTGCAAAACTAGTAAAACAAGGTACTGGTTTCCCTGCTATACACAGTGATAGTGCAGGGGCACAAATGTTATTACAAGATGGATATGATGCAGAAGATGCAAGAGACTGGAGTAATTGTGGCTGTGTAGTTCCTCATTTCAGAAAAACAGGGCAATGGACTTCGGCAGTAAATATAAATTTTGCAGCAGCTTTAGAATATGCTATGAATGAAGGTAAAAGTAGGTTAACTGGAGAAGTAATGGGATTAGATATAAAGAATATCGCAGAATTTACTTCTTTTGAAGAAGTTAAAGATGAGTTTTTAAAACAATTAGCATACCTTATCAAAAATTCTGTTATAGGAACTACTGTTGCCCAACAAATTCATAAAGAAATGGTACCGAGACCATTTTTATCTACTTGTGTAGATGGATGTTTAGATAAAGGTGTTGATTTAAGCAAAGGAGGAGCAAAATATAATATAGGGCCTGTATTAACTGGTATAGGGCTAGGAGTGGTTTCAAATTCATTAGCAGCTATAAAAAAATTAGTGTTTGAAGATAAAGTTACGACATTAGAAGAGTTAACAAAAGCACTAAACAATGACTGGGAAGGTTATGAAGATTTAAGAAAACTTGCATTAGATGTTCCTAAGTATGGAAATGACAATGATTATGTAGATTCATTAGCAATTGAAGTTTCTGATTTTTATTATACTGAAACTAGAAAATATAAGGATATATTTGGCTCAAAATTTAATAGTGCATTTATGGGAATATCAAATTATGTACCAACTGGAAAAATTGTAGGTGCAACTCCATGTGGAAGAAAAGCAACAAAACCTTTGACAGAAGGCGTTTCTCCATTCGTTGGAACTGATACAACAAGTCCACTAGCAGCTATGAAATCTGCATCAAAAATAAATCACGATGTTCATACTGGTGGAACACTTTTAAACTTAAGACTGAATCAAGATTTGGTAGAAACAGAAAGAGGACTTAGAAATCTAACATCTATGGTTAAATCATACTTTGCTCTAGGAGGATTCCATGTACAGTTTAATACAATATCAAATGATATTCTATTGAAGGCTCAAGAAAATCCAGAAGAATATAAAGATTTACTAGTGAGAGTTGCTGGATATAGTACTCAATTTGTTAATTTATCAAGAGAAATGCAAGATGCTATAATAGCTAGAAATTCACATAGTAATTTTTAATTAAGAGGTAGATTATGAGTAAAAAAGGTAGAGTTGTAAAAGTGCAACATTTTTCAGTAAATGATGGAGATGGAATAAGGACTACTATATTTTTGGAAGGATGTAAATTAAAATGTAAGTGGTGTTCCAATCCAGATTCATGGAGTAATATAGTCAAGCTAGGTGTTATGAAGGATAAGTGTGTATCTTGCAATAGATGTATAGATGTTTGTCCTCAAAAGATAAGTTCACTATTTGATAGGGCTCAAATAAATAGCAAGTGTGATTTATGTGGAGAATGTGTTAAAGTATGCCTTAAAGATGCTATATGTATAATGACTGAAGAAATGAATGTTGAAGAAATTATAAAGGAAGTTGAAAAAGATTTTATATTCTTCTTTGAATCTAATGGAGGGGTAACTTTTTCTGGAGGAGAGCCAACACTTCAAATTGATTTTTTAAGAGAATTAGTGGATGTTTTTTATAATAAAGGTATAAATATGGCAATTGAAACTTGTGGATACTTTGATTGGAATAAAGTAAATGATGTATTCGAGAAAATAGACCATATTTTTGTAGATATAAAATCAATGGATGATAATATCCACAAAGAATATACAGGAGTAAGTAATAAAATTATATTAGAGAATATATGCAAGCTTTCAAATCTGAATAAATCTATGGTTATAAGAGTACCAATTATTTATGGAGTGAATGATAGTGAAGAAAATATAAGAAATACTGCATTATTTGTAAAACAAAATGTTTCGGGAGGAAAGATGGAATTGCTTCCATATCATAAATTTGGAATTGATAAATATAAGGCATTAGGACTTGAAGATTATATATATGAATTTGATGAAATTTGTAATAATCATATGTTAAAATTAAAAGAGATAGTAGAACTTACAGGAGTAAAAATCATAGAATATAAATAGGCTATCAGGAGGGTTTTAACATGGATAATAAATTTCCTAATGTGGGAGAAAACTTAAGGTTATTGAGACAAGAAATGGGCATGAGTTTAGATAAGGCCTCAAAGATGACAGGAGTTAGTAAAGCAATGCTTGGTCAGATTGAGAGAGGGGAATCGAGTCCAACAGTATCTACCTTATGGAAAATTTCATCTGGATTTAAAATAAATTTTACAACACTATTAAGTGAAAACACAAATACCTATGAAGTTATAAAAAAGGAAGATGTAGAACCTATTATTGAACAGAAAGGTAATATGAAGTTATATCCAATATATCCTTTCAGTCCTCAAAGAAGGTTTGAACTTTTCATAATAGAGCTTGAAGAGAATTGTACTCATGTTTCATCTACGCACAGTCATGTTTTAGAAGAGTACGTACTTGTAATAGAAGGAAAACTTGAACTTAATGTTGATGGGAAAACTTATATTTTAGAGTCTGGACATTCTATTAGATTTGATGGAACTTTAGAGCATATATATAAAAATTTAAATATAGGAAAAACTATATTTCACAATATAGAAGTTTATAGATAATTTTATAGTTATCCTTTTCTGAAATAAATTATAATTTTGGAAAAGGGTGACTTGTTTTTATAATATCAAAAAAAATTATATATATGTACTAATATTATTGTTTAAAAAAAAACATAAAAGCATTATAATAATATTAATAAAATAGAATAAAGAGGAAGAGAATATGATTATAAAGGTTTTATTAACAGTATTGGTATTAGTACTATTGTATATTCTGTATAAGTATGAAACTCAGCATATAGAAACAACAGAATATACTATTTTTAATGAAAAAATTCTAAAAGAATTTGATGACTTTAAAATAGTTCAAGTAAGTGATTTACATAATAAGGTCTTTGATAAAAAAAATAATAAGGTATTAATGGATAAAATTGATTCCTTAAGTCCAGATGTTATATTTATAACAGGAGATTTAGTTGATGGGGAAAATAAAAATTTTCAAGTTGCATTAGATTTAATCGATAATTTGGTAGAAAAATATGAGGTATATCATATAATTGGAAATCATGAACAAAAATCTTTAATAAAAAAGTACAAGCATCTATATAAAGACTATTTTAAGAAGTTGTACTCAAAGAAAATAATAAATATGGAAAACGAGTATGTAAGAATATATAGAGGAGATAGTCATCTTAATTTATATGGTTTAATTATACCATTGGAATGCTATCCATATTTTTTTGGCAATAATAAAAAGTTAGAATTAAGTGACAATTTTATAGAAGATAATCTAGGTAAGATAAATGAAAATGAGTATAATATGCTTTTAGCTCATACACCTTTTTTCTTTGAAAAATATGCAAAATGGGGAGCAGACTTAATTTTAGCTGGACATGTTCATGGTGGTATAATAAGAATACCTTTTATTGGAGGGGTATTATCTCCAAATAGAGAGTTCTTTCCTAAGTATGACTGGGGAAAATATGAAAAAGATAATAGTACTATGATTTTAAATAAAGGCTTGGGAGGTTCAAAAGTTTTAATTAGACTTAATTGCAAACCAGAAATAGTTAAAATTACATTGAAGTCTAATGAATAAGAATTTGTATATAAACATCAATAACATATAGATAAAGTTGATGTTAAATCCAGTTAAACATGTACAATGACCAATTTTGAATAAGTGTTGAATTAATAAAAATAAAGTGTTATTTTTAGCATAGAATATTTAAAATATAGGGGGATTAGAAGAATCATGGGTGATATAAGTAGATTTTATGAATCTGTAAGAAATAAATATCCAAAACTAAAAGATGGAACCAGAGTTCATATGTGGCCAAAGGAAAATCTTATACTTGGCCCAATTTATGATGAAGCAAATGGATATGAAAAAAGTATAGGAAATGTGGATAGCTTAACTTGGAAGCAAATTGTTGTACTGGCAGAATGTGATGGGAAAAATACTACTGAAGATGTAATAAATATATTATCCAATAAATATAGGAATATGCTTGATATAAAAGAAAATGTCATTGAATTTTTTATGTTTTATGAGAATGTATATTTAACCTTTGAAGACGAAGTACAGACACTATCAAGTGTTTTTGAGATAACAGGAAACAAAGTATATCTTACTCCTTTATATTTTACAATAGAGATAGATGGTAACAACAATACAAGTCAGTATTTTTCTGAAATCACAAGATTATTAAAGTGTATGAATGAAAAAGGTTGTAGATTCATAGAGGTTATTGGTGAGGATATTTTAAAAAATAAAAATATGAGAGAAATATTTCAATATATGTTAGACCATTTTGATTTAGTTGTGGTAACTAAGGAGAGTTTTACTATTGATAGAGGACTTATAAAAGAATTAGATAATTATCGTCATAAAGTAATATGGAAAGTATATTCAAACAATGATAATGCACATGTTAAATTAAAAGAAGATATAAAAATAACTAGTTTGATAAAAAGAGGGCATACAGTAGTAAGAGAAGATAGGGAGAAAGCAATAAAAATAGCAGACATGAGATTTAAGGATACAAAAGAAAGATTTTCAAAGTATGGTGCAGAATGGAGTCATTTATACATTTCTTCTGATGGTAGCGTAAAATCTTATTCACTTCAAAAAGATAAAAGAATCTATTTAGGCAATATATTTAACAATTCAGTTGAAGAGATTTTCTTAGAGATGCAAGATAAGATTGATAAACTAGAGATTGTGTATCAATAAGTATTAAAATTATATTTTATAAGAGCTTTATAGACTGTTTATTTGATTTTGTGTCAATAATTATAATGAGGTGATATAACTTGTTAAAATTATTGGACAAATTTTTTTATGATATTTTACTTAAATGTTGGTTGTTTACGATGTTATGGTTTTTTAGAGAACTTTTTACAAATTTCAAAGTGACTAAAAAATTTAAATTTCATAAAATATTTATGTAAAAATCATATAAAATTCATATAGCATATGTATTATATAGAGTATAGAAAGACTAGCTTAAAAAACCATAATATAATACCCTATTGTAATGATAACCCTCCCTCACATCCTCAAATAGAGTTATCATTACAAGAATTAATCCATAAATTTAAAATTTATGGTTTTTTTTTATTTAATTTGTTTTATTATATTAGAATATGATTTATTATAGAATATATACTAAGTAATATAGAATACAGTAATTAAGTTTTTGACACATTTTTAACTATACTAATAAGGAGGAGTATTTATGAATGTAAATAATCACAAGTGCCCAGAGTGTGGTGAACACAGTAAAAAGTTTGAGATAGTAGAGGAAAATGAGGATTGTGTGACATTTGAATGTTACACGTGTGGAACTATATCTATATTGAAGTATTGTGAGAACTGTAAAGAATTTGTATTTGTAAATATTCCAAATAATGTGGAAACATATGAGTATCGTTGTGGAAAATGTAATAATAAGATTTAATATAATAAATATAGGTAATTTCATATACCATTTATACAAATCTCATATAAAATTCATATATAAAATGTATTATATAAATATAGAAAGAACTAGCTTAAAACATAATATAATTACCCTAAAATTATAATGACAACTCTCCCTCACATCCTCAAATTATAGTTGTCATTATAAAATAACTTGGCTGTTTCAAAATGTGAAATCATTTAGAAACAGCTTATTTTTTTAAAAAAATAAAGAAGGCAACGGGAAGCCTTCTTTCGTGTAAAAAAGTTTAATTTTTTGTTAAGATTTGTTTGTTTATTTTATATTACCTTTATAATATGTGTTTATTTGAAGGTTGGCAATGGATTTTGCACAACTGGTCATTATTAATGTAAAAGTGGAATATTATTAACAAATAATAATTACAAAATTGTAATTATTATTTGTTAAGTAAATGAGTAAAATATCATACTAATGGGTATATAATTAATAATATACTAGTTTGGGGAGGATAAATTATGAATTATAAAACAATCATATTAAATAGAAAGTCTGTTAGAGAATACAAGAACACAGATATTAAAGAGGAATATCTTAGTGAAATTAAGAAATACTCAGAATCTTGCAAGAAACTAGTTCCAGAAATAGATGTTGACATAAGAATTATGAATAGAAATGAAGTTTTTGACAATTTAGATAAAGTAGCAGGATATAAAGGAAATATGATAGATGCTCCAAGTTATATTATAATATTATCTGATGTAAAAGATAACTATATTGAAAATTCAGGATACATAGGAGAAAGTATAATCTTTAAAGTAACAGAACTAGGAATAGGTTCTTGTTGGGTTACTTTTGAAGATGGTAAAAAGGTAAGAGAGAAACTTGAAATTAATTCAGATAAAGAAGTAACAGGAATCATAGCAATTGGATATGGGGAAAATGCAAGCAATACTAAAATATTAAATGCTACAAAGACTGGAGAAAATTATTCAAAATCTGATATGCAAGTTGTATTAGACAATGGTTCTTCTAGATTAGGTGTAGAAGATGTAGTTTACATGGATGAATGGGGAAATGATGCAAGTATAGAAGTATTAGAAGAAAGAGCACTTCTTGAGGCATTCCACTATGCAAGATTAGCACCATCTACACTAAATAGACAACCATGGAGATTTATAGTTGATGGAGGAGTTGTAGTTTTAGCCGTTAGAAAAGATGGGCATACTAGTCTATATGAAGAAAAAATAGATGTAGGTATCGTTATGCTTTACTTTGCAACAATAATAAGTGCAACTATGTTTGAGTTGAAATGGAATTTAGGTACTCCAGATAAAGATTACAAAGTACCAGAAGATTATAAGATAGTTGGATATTGTAATATATAAGATAATTTAATACTTAACTACACTTAAACTAATTTTTATAAAAAGTTCAATAACATTCCATAATATAATGTTATTGAACTTTTTTATTGTATAATCCAGCTTTCTTATTTATCATGTTTATGAATTAAAAAATACTTACGAATTTTAATGCTTACAATTTTGTGCATGAATAGAGAGGTATATTATTTTATTAGATTGTATAATTTGTTTGGAGGTAATATCAAATGGAATGGATAAATAAATTAAATCAAGCTATTACTTATATTGAAGATAATCTTGAAAGTGGGGTAGATTATGCCGAAGCAGCAAAAATCGCATGCTGTTCAACCTTTCATTTTCAACGGATGTTTTCATATATTGCAGAAGTACCAGTATCTGAATACATTAGACGAAGACGTATGACTAAAGCCGCATTTGAACTACAGAATAGCAATATTAAAATCTTAGAACTATCTGAGAAATATGGTTATGATTCACCAACATCTTTTAATAGGGCTTTTCAAAATATACATAGCATTTCTCCTTCTGCGGCTAGAGCAAAGGGAGTTGTTTTAAAAGCATATCCTAAGATGACATTAACTATTTATGTAAAAGGGAACTTAGAAATGCAGTATCGTATTGTAGAAAAGAAAGGATTCCGTATTGTTGGTATAAAAGAAAGTATGAATATGATTGTAGAAGAGTGTTTTGATAAAGTTCCTAAATTGTGGGATAAATCCATAAAAAATGGAACAATTGATAAGCTTTCAGAGTTAATAAATAACGAACCTCATGGGTTGCTTGGAGTTAGTGTATGTACAGATAGTAAAGGCTTAGATTATTACATTGCTGTCTCAACGGATAATCCTATAGTAGAAAATACTTATGAATACTTTATACCATCAGGTACATGGGCAGTATTTGAATGTATTTCCCCAATGCCAAATGCTTTGGCAATACAAGAATTACAAAAAAGAATTATTACTGAATGGTTACCAAGCTCTGGATATGTATATGCTAATTTACCAGATATTGAACTTTATCCTAATGGTGATATTAATGCTCCTGATTATACCACAGAAGTTTGGATTCCAATTAAGAAACAATCCTAAAATTAACGAACAATATAAACCTTTAAAATTACAGACTGGAAATGGTCTGTTATTTTTTTTGATAAATGGAAAGTAAACTTTACATAAGATGAATATTGTTGTATAATTATGGAAAGTAGACTTTACATAAATAAGATATTAAAGGAGAGCAAAGTGAAAAATAGATTAGAAGAAATAAGAAAAAAGAGAGGTATAAAACAAGAAGAACTTGCATCTGCTTTGCAAGTATCAAGGCAAACTATAGGTTCATTAGAAAATGGTAGATATAATCCTTCTATCATATTAGCTTTTAAGATAGCAAGATATTTTGATATGAATATTGAAGAAATATTTATTTATGAGGAGGAGTAAAAATGAAAAAGAACAGATTATATGTTGGAATTGGATATTTTATTTGTGGAATTTTACTTGTTTTATTGGCTACATTTACAGAGTTTTCATTTGAGGCTTTGATTTGGGGATTATCTGGAGCCACTTTGGGTCCTGGGGTATGTATGATTTTTCAATATATATATTGGAGTAATCCAGAAAGAGCTGTAGAATATAAAGAAAAGGTAGAGAATCAAAGGATAGAGATGAATGATGAAAGAAGAATTATGTTACGTGACAAATCTGGACGTATTACTAATCAAATCATGTCTTATGTTTTCGTAATTCTTATACTTATTGTTTCTATATTGAGTGTGTTCTCTGTAATGTTAACAAGTAGATGGGTTTTAATTGTTCTTGGATTACTTATTTTATTTCAATTTATTTGTGGTGTTGTTGTATATAATAAATTAGATAAAAAATTGTAATGAATTATAACGCTGAATATAAAATTATATAAAAGCAAATTAGTTTATAAATTGATAGTATAAGATTAAATTATATGTATAGATTCTTAAAAGCCACAAGTATTATATATTGTGGCTTTTTTATATGGAATTCTATATGTTTTGAAGAGAAGTACTATAGTATTATCATTACTTATGAATGATTTTTATAGATTACAAAATAGGCTAGTCTTCATATAAATTACCACTATTTTTTTTATTAAGAGTTCCTTCTAATTCAATCATTAGAAATTTTGTAAGTTTTTTAACTACTGGTCTATGTATTGTATTTTGAGGTACAATGATAAATTCTCCTTCTTTAACTTCTGTTAATCCTTCTGGAGTTTCCAAATTAAATCCTCCCTCTATTACATAAAACAATTCATCTGATTTTTCATGAACATGAAAATTTAAGCTTCTATTTGCTACTTGTACAACACTTAGTATATTATTGTTTATTTTTCCTAATTTTCTGTATACGTACAGTTGTTCAATATTATTTACTTCTTCAATTATATTAGTTTTTGATAACATTAGAATCTCCTTTAGATTTTATTTTTGTTTGACTTTTAGTATATCTGTATGTTAACATCAATCTAATTATTTGTGAAATAGATTGATTTGATTATATCAATCTGATATTTAGATGAAATGAGGTACATAGATATGGAATTAAAGCATTTAAATACATTTTTAACACTTAGTAAAATTAAAAATTTTACTAGAACTGCTGAATATTTGAACTATGCACAATCAAATATTACAGCTCATATACAACAATTAGAAAAGGAATTGGATGTACATCTCTTTGAACGTATAGGAAAAAGTGTAGAATTGACTAGAGAAGGTGAGAAGTTGGTTTCATATGCTGAAAAAATGCTTTTATTATCATCTGATATAAAAAAGATGTATAAAGAGAAAGATAATTATGGGCGTATTGTTATTGGAGCATCAGAATCTATTTGTATTTTTAAGTTACCTGAGATTATTAAAGTATATAAAGAGAAATATCCAGATGTTGACCTTTTTATAAAAACTCTAGATTCTTCTGATTTTGTTCCTTTACTTGCTGATAATACGATTGACATAGCATTTATACTTGATTTACCTATAAATGATAAATCTACTATTTCTGTATTAAAAAATGAGGAGCCAATCTGTGTCTTATCAGTTCCAGAAAGTGATTTAGCCTTAAAAGAAAAGGTGTATATTCAAGACTTTCAAAATGTTCCATTTATTTTGACAGGAAAGAGTTGTTGTTATAGAAGTTTATTTGAGAAAGAGCTATCTGAATCATCTATAGTACCAAAAACAGTTCTTGAAACTGGAAGTATTCAGGTAATTAAACAAACAGTACTTAGTGGGCTTGGATTGTGCCTTCTTCCAGAGCTTGCAGTAGAAAAGGAATTAAAAAAACATGAATTGGTTAAGATTCCTTATACTACAGACTATAATATTTTTTCACAATTAATTTATCATAAGGACAAGTGGTTGTCTAAGAATCTTTGTGATTTTATCTCTATTGTAAAAAAGACGTATGGGATTATTTCTTAATTGTTTACGCTATGCTAATATAAGATATATATTGATATTTTTAGAAAGATAACATAGTGTAGAGAGGTTGTTTATAAGTTTATATGGTAGGTATATGCATTGTTAGATAAATAGTCTCTTTTCCAGTTTTGGTATAAAAAAGGGATGATTCAAATTTTTATTTTGAAATAATCCCTTAAAATTAATTTTAGTTAATATTTTTATATTATACTATTCCTTTATCTATCATCGCATCTATCATTGAATCAAACCCAGAGCTATTATACATAAACATTACAACATCAGCATTGCTTTCCTCAATCATATCTTTGTATGTTTTATCTATTGAGTTTATATTTCTAGGGTCTACTATCTCTACTTCATTAAACATATCAGCAAATAAAAGTGTTGTAGGAGCCTGGTATGAATCTCTAAATATTAGTATTTTTTTATCTAATAATGCTTTAGGATTTTTTATAGTTAATATATTAGTTTGAGCTCCTCTAATGTATGCCCCACCATAATCCCACTTTTTATCACTTCTTTTAGTTGCATAGACCTGTCTTTCTTCTTTTTCTTTTCCATTTATATCAAAGCTATAATCTTGGTTATCTTTTGTCATATAAACTACATATTCATTTTCTTTAATTAGCATATCTATATTTTGATTATAACTTCCTACAAACTTTTTATCAGTAACTATAGACTTTTTGTAGCTATTAAAATGATTTCTTAAATCTTGCTTAGAAAGACCCAAGTCCATATTTGATGCCATCATTTTAAAGCCTTCAAATGCTCCATATCCAGTCCAATGATGGTCAGTTTTAAAATATAAATTTTCTCTTTCTTTATTTGAATAGTTGCTTAAAAAATACTCATCCATATCTATGTATTTAATTGAATCTTGATTTAATCTATTTTTAAAATTCTTTAAATTTATATCTATATTACTTGTATTATCAACATACTTAGGATATAAATGTTTTAGCATATTAGATTTATGTGGTATCATTGTAAAATACACATCTTTTCCCATATCTTTACTTAGATCAGATAAGTAATTAATAGACTTTTCGTATCTATTTAATTGGTTTTGGTTTAAAACTTTTGGAAACATACCTAATATCCAGTTATCTTTTCCTAAGTAATAGTTACCTACTTTAGTTTTATTTAAACTAGCTTGAGATTTTGTATTTATTGATATCATTTCATCTCTAAATGCAAAATGGTCATTAAAGTACTCTTCAAATTTATCTATGTAGTTACCTTTTTTAAAATTTTCTATAGTTGGGAATTTTGCAAGATTTCTATTTTCAGTTATACTTAATTTTTTCTTTGGAAGTGAGAAGTTTAGTATAAAAAATCCAAATACTATAATTAAAAATGAAATGGCAACAATCCTTGGTTTATTTTTATTCATGTCAATACCTCCAAAATTAGAATCTAAAGTATAAGAATGGATTATAAGTTGAGCTACTTAACATTACCATTACAATAAACATGCAAGCAACTATGAAAGCTGCATTAGTAACTTGACACATTGTACTATTTAGTGTATTTTTATTCTTCTTAACTACTAATGACTTTATAACTTCTACAATAGGAGTTGATAGAATGATTGCTCCAACAATTATATACCAATATTCAATTATAAATACATTGAATGCATTACTGACAAGTGGATAATTTCCAGAACCAAACATAATACCTATAAACTTAATAGCTTTTGGTAAATCTTCTGCTCTAAAGAATACCCATCCAATCATGACTATAAAAAGTAAATACATATGTCTTATGATTCTTGGCATTTTATATAACAACTTTTCTAAAAATGCTTTTTCTATTGATATTAATATTCCAAAATATAGACCCCATATAATAAAAGTCCAATTAGCTCCATGCCACATGCCAGTTAAAAACCATACTATAAATAGATTTCTATATAGTTTTAATCTAGAGACTCTATTTCCACCTAATGGGAAATATACATAGTCTTTAAACCAAGTACTTAAAGATATATGCCACCTTCTCCAAAACTCAGATACTGTTTGAGAGATATATGGATAGTTGAAATTTTCTAAAAAATCAAATCCAAATATCTTACCTAAACCAATAGCCATATCACTATAACCACTAAAGTCATAGAATATTTGAAGTGTATAGCAAACTACACCTAGCCACACATCAAGTCTTGATAAATCTCCAGATGACTTATTAAATACATCATCTGCAATTATACCTAATTGATTTGCTAAAATCACCTTTTTTCCAAGACCAATAACGAATCTGTTTACGCCTTGAGTAAATTTATACCAATTATGTTCTCTATGTTCAATGGCATCTGCCACAGTCTGATATCTAACAATAGGACCTGCTACAAGCTGAGGGAATAAACTTATGTATAATGCTAGGTTAGTTAATTTTCTTTGAACTTTAGCATCATTTCTATATACATCTATTACATAGCTCATTATCTGAAATGTGAAAAATGAGATACCTAAAGGTAATTTAATTTCAGATATAGTTATATTTGTATTTAATAAAAAATTAATATTATCTACAAAGAAATTGCTATACTTGAATATACCAAGAATGGATATATTGTAAATCACAGAAAGCACAACCCATATTTTCTTATCTTTACTGTCAGAAACTTTAATACCAAATATATAGTTTACTATTATTGATAGCATCATCAAAAAAATATATTTTGGTTCTCCCCATGCATAGAAGGTAATACTTGCTAGAAGTAACACAACATTTTTATACTTAGAATTTGCTAAGTAATAGCAAATGAGTGTGACTGGAAAGAATAAAAATAAAAATATTAAACTACTGAATATCATATTAAACTCCTTATCTTTTTATTATTTAATAAATGAATAATAAATAAAACAACTAAAATTAATAATATATATATTAAGAGTAAGGTCTTGATTCATTTCTGATTTTAGGCTCATACTATTTAACTACCACTGCTTACTGAGCACTTCTTGAGAGAGTACAATAGCAACAATAAGTTGATGTATCAAGAATTATACTCAGAGCAATTGTTAAAGATCTAGCTTTATAACTTTTTATGTATTTTAGTGTTATTTTTAAATTATATTTTATATTTACAACTTCCTTTCTTAACTAAATAAATTATATATTTATCTAAAATATATAGCAAAGTAAGTATTTTCAAGTTTTAAGTACTTAATTGTACAAATTTAGCTGTGTTTTTACAAGTTTTATTAATATATATGTAAATTTTGACTTTTTATATAATTTTTTTAAAATGATGTAATGTTATAATGGATTAATAAAGCTATTATGATAAAATAATAAAGAAAAATCACGGGCACATTGCTTAACTATATGTGTTTGCCTTTGGTTGTAGCTCTATACAGTCCATTAAGATAGATGTTGTTTATATCTATAATTGTAAAAAGAACTCTTTATTAAGTATTGGAGTTAGAATACTTTCAGATATGCTTTTATTACAAGTTTGTTTTAAATGACAAATACTTTAAAATAATATCGAATCGTTATACTGAATAATGATGATTGATTATAAATATTTTTAGAGAGGGAAAAGTTTTAGAGATTGGGAAAAAATCAATATGATAAGAAGTATGGATTTATTAAGTAAATACATAAAAAATCCTGCTTTGTTTAGATATGTTTTAGGAGTTCAAGAAGTCATGCCTATGGTATTTATACTTATACAAGGCTAGAAACAAAGATGAAAAAATATTACAGTAAAAAAAAACTCTTTAGTATATACTAAAGAGTTTTTTTTATTGGTGCCGCTGATGGGACTCGAACCCATATGGTTTCCCGTACGATTTTGAGTCGTATGCGTATGCCAGTTCCGCCACAGCGGCTTATATTTTAAATCCAAGCTACTTGTATATCCTACCAGATTTTCCAAGAATATGCAAGAGGAATATTGAATACAAAATACTCATCAAACTGTAAAATATCATAAATACTAGACTTTTATTACAAAAACTTATAAATCAACACAGTTGATTTTGAACCCATTGTATTTATCAATTCCACCACTCGGGCATATTATGTATATTATTATAGCAAAAAAATATATTGTTTGCAACATATTTAATTTTAATATACTATTATTATTATGGGAATATTAAATAACAGTATATTGGTATATAATATATATGTTACAAAAATAGATAATTTTTAGGAGTGATATAATTTGGAAAAAAAATTAATTATAATAGATGGAAATTCAATAATAAATAGGG
Source organism: Clostridioides sp. LIBA-7602 (assembly GCF_056688945.1). Classification (NCBI taxonomy): domain Bacteria; kingdom Bacillati; phylum Bacillota; class Clostridia; order Peptostreptococcales; family Peptostreptococcaceae; genus Clostridioides; species Clostridioides sp. LIBA-7602. Next base: position 1,218,009 of record NZ_CP196991.1, read on the forward strand.
CTTTTTATGCTCTTCCAGAAATGAATAATAAAGAAGGTCTAAAGACCAATGCTATATATGGTTTTACGACAATGTTATTTAAAATGATTGATATATATAAACCAACACATATAAGTGTAGCCTTTGACAGAAAAGCACCTACATTTAGACATTTAGAATATAAAGAATATAAGGCTGGAAGAAAGGGAATGCCAGATGAATTGGCAGAACAATTACAACCATTAAAAGACCTTTTAGATAAATTTAAAATAAACAGATTAGAAATAGATGGTTATGAAGCAGATGATATTATAGGTACTGTTTCTAAAAAAGCAGAAGAGAATGGATATAAGGTATACATAGTAACTGGAGATAAAGATGCCATCCAACTTGCTTCAGATAACACAACTACTCTTATAACAAAAAAAGGAGTTGGTGAAGTAGAAGAATACAATTTTAATTCTGTGATTGAAAAGTACGAGATGACACCAACACAGTTTATAGATTTAAAAGGTCTGATGGGAGATAAGTCAGATAATATACCTGGAGTACCTGGGATAGGTGAAAAAACAGGCATAAAGCTTATAAAAGAGTTTTCTAGTGTAGAAAACTTGATAGAGAATACAGATAAACTTAAAGGTAGTGTAAAAAAGAAAATAGAAGAAAATAAAGAAATTGCTATTCAAAGTAAAAGATTAGCAACTATTATAAGAGATGTACCAATAGAAGTAAATTTAGAGAGCATGATTTTTGGTGATTATGATAAAGATGAGCTTTTAGATAAATTTAGATATTTTGGATTTACAAGTCTCTTATCAAGATTAGTTGATTTAGTTGATTCAAATGATACAGAGCAAGTAGAAGAAAAAATAGAAATATTAAAACTAAAAGATATAGATAAATTTATAGATGAAGTGAATAAAAAAGGACAGGTTATTTTAAAAACTGTTAGAGGACAAGGTAATATACTTGAAAAAAATATAATATATATTTTTATAAGTGTAGATGGAGAAAAAATATATTATATAGATTCAGATGAAGTAACAAAATTAGATAGCATACTTTCAAATAACGAAATTAAAAAATATGGATATAATTTAAAGGATGATTATATATCTTTAAAGCCATATAATATTAAATTGGAAAATATGTATTTTGATATAACTATAGCTGAGTATTTAATAGATTCAACTTCATCTACTTCATATGATTGTAGTGCAATAGCCATGAAGTATTTATCAAAAAAGGTTAAATCAAAAGAAGAATTATTAGGAAAAGGAGTTAAATCCAAAAACTATGAAGATTTAGAGTTTGAGGATTTAGCTGAGTACATGGGTCAAATAATATGCACAGTGAAAGAAACAGTTCCTATGATGGAAAGAAGTCTAATAGATATGAGTATGGATGGTCTTTTTTATCATGTAGAGATGCCTTTAGTAGAAGTTTTAGGACATATGGAGTATGAAGGTATAAAAGTAGACAAAAGTATCTTGGATGAGTTAAGTATTGAGTTTAAAGAAATAATAGCTACATTAGAAAAGGAAATTTATGAATTATCTGGAGAACCATTCAATATAAATTCACCAAAACAATTAGGTGTTATACTATTTGAAAAATTAGAGCTTCCAATAATCAAAAAAACTAAGACTGGATACTCTACTAATGCAGATGTTCTAGAAAAATTAAGGGATAAACATCCAATAATAGATAAGATAACTGAGTATAGACAAATAGTAAAGTTGAATTCTACTTACGTTGAAGGGCTTTTAAATATAATAAATCCAGAAAGTAATAGAATTCATTCATCATTTAATCAAACAATAACAACTACAGGAAGAATTTCATCTACAGAACCAAATCTTCAAAATATACCTATAAAAATGGAAATGGGTAGAAAAATAAGAAAAGTATTCATTGCAGATGATAATTGTAAGCTGGTTGATGCCGATTACTCACAGGTAGAACTTCGAGTTCTTGCACATATGAGTCAAGATGAAAATATGATAGAAGCATTTAAACACAATGAAGATATTCATACTAAAACAGCTTCACAAGTTTTCAATGTTTCTATGGAAGATGTCACTAGTGAATTGAGAGGTGCAGCTAAAGCAGTAAACTTTGGTATTATATATGGTAAAAGTGATTTTGGATTGGCAGATGATTTAAATATACCTGTTCCAAAGGCAAAAGAGTATATTGAAAGTTATTTTGCTAAATACCATAAAATAAAAGAGTTTATGGATATGACAATAGAAAAGGCTAGTGAAGATGGATATGCTGTAACAATTTTAAACAGAAGAAGATATATACCAGAGATAAAATCAAGCAATTTTATGGAAAGAAACAGAGGAAAGAGATTTGCTATGAATGCACCAATACAGGGAAGTGCAGCAGATATAATAAAAATTGCTATGATAAATGTTCATAAAAAGTTGGAAGATAATAATTTAAAATCAAAACTTATACTACAAGTTCACGATGAATTGATAGTTGAAGCAATTGATGATGAAATAGAGATAGTTAAAAAGATAGTAAAAGAAGAAATGGAAAATGCTGTAAGTATGGATGTTCACTTAGATGTAGATTTAAATGTCGGTAGTTCTTGGTATGAGACAAAGTAGGTGATTTTATGTTGATATTAGGACTTACAGGAGGAATAGGCTGTGGAAAAAGCAGCCTATCAAATATATTCAGAAATCTTAATATTTCTATAGTGGATGCAGATATTATATCTAGAAAAATATTTGAAGATAAAATATTATTAAAAAAAATATTTGATTACTTTGGACAAAATATAAAAAATGATGATGGAACATTAAATAGAAAAGCTCTTGGAAAAATAGTTTTTAATGATGAAGAAAAACTTAGAGAGCTAAATAATTTGACTCATCCACGAATAAGAGAAAGAATAATAAGTGAAATAGATGAAGTAAGAAAAAAAGGTGAAAGTATAGTGATTTTAGATGCAGCTATATTGGTAGAAAGTGGTTTTTTAGATATGGTTGATAAGTTATTAATAGTCACTTGTCAACAAGAAGTGCAAATTAATAGGATAAAGAATAGAGATAATTGTAGTGAGCAAGAAGCAATTAGTAGAATAAATTCACAAATGAGTCAGGAAGAAAAATCCAAATATGGTGATTATATAATAGATAATTCGGGAACAATAACTGAATTAGAAAGTAAAGCACACAAATTTATTGAGTACATGAAGGAGAATTGGCGTGAATAGTAAGAAAGTATTGATTCTATCTATTTTTATAATCTTATTTGGAGCACTATTAATGGAAAGCAAAGTAATACATAAGTTTTTGTATCCTAAAAAATATTCAGAATATGTAGAAAAGTATTCTAAGGAATTTAATTTAGATGAAAATATAGTTTACAGTGTTATAAAAGTCGAAAGTAAGTTTAATAGTTCTGCCATTTCAAAAAAAGAGGCAAAGGGTTTAATGCAACTATTAGATATAACTAGGGACTGGGGAGCAGATGAACTAAAGCTAAAAAATGTTGATATTTTTGACCCAGAGACTAATATAAGACTTGGTTGTTGGTATTTGAATAAATTGTATAAGGAATTTGGTAAATTGGACTTAGTAATAGCTGCATATAATGGTGGTTCAGGTAACGTGAGAAAGTGGTTAGAAAATAATGAATATAGTAAAGATGGAGAAAATCTACATGATATACCTTTTGAGCAAACTTCAAAATATGTAGAAAAAGTTAAAAATAATTATAAACATTATAATAAGATATATGGCAAGAAAGGAAAAAACTAATGAAGAGAATAAAAGTCTTAACAGTTATTTTAGCTATAACTCTTATGGTAGTTGGTTGTAGTAATACTAAAACAAAACAAAGTAGTAGCGATTCGAGTTTAAAAAGTCAAAGTTCTATAGATGCTAAATATATAAACTTAACAATGGTAACTCCAAAAACTATAAATCCTATAACTAATACTGATAAGTCTGTTGGTTATATAATGAATTTAGTTTATGATGGTTTATTTACTATAGATGAAAACTATAATGTAACTCCTCAACTAGTTAAAGAGTATAATATAGCTCAAGATGGAATGAGTATAGATATAAAGTTAAAAGATGCAAAGTGGCATGATGGAAAAGCTGTTACTTCAAATGATGTAAATTATACTATTGGCTTAATTCAAAAAAGTACAGATAGTCCATATAATGAATTTACTAAAAACATAGCTTCTGTGAATATTAAATCAGATAAAGATTTCACAATAAAATTTAAAGCTAGATATGCCTTTTCTATTGATAGTTTAATCTTTCCAATAGTATCTCAAAATCATTTAGATTCAAAGGATGCAAATGACAAAAATAATAATTTGATAGGAAATGGGAAATATAAAATAGAATCATATACAGAGAGAGAAGGAATGGTTTTATCTGTAAATAAAGATTACTATGAAGAAGTTCCAAAAACTATGAAGAATATAAAAGTGGGTATGGTTCCTAATGAAGATGCAAGAACATCTATGGTCATGGCACTTGATAGTGATATAACTAATGTTACATTGAATGATTTGAGTAAGTTTCAAGAAAAAGAGTTTAATATAACAAAATATCAAGGTAGAGAGTATGAGTGTATATTGTTTAATTATAATAATCCTTTTTTCAAGGATGTCAATTTTAGAAAAGCAATTGCACATTCTATAAATAAAGATAGAATTATCAGTGAAGGTTATATGGATGATGCTACTCCAGTTAAATTTCCGCTTAATTCAAAGTCAAAGTACTACAATAGTGAAATGAAAGATTTGGAATTCAATAAAGATAAGGCGATAGAGTATCTTAATAAAGTAGAATATGCAAATATAAATTCAGTAAATCAAAATGATAATAAAGCAGATAAGAAACAAAAAAAATCAACTAAAAAGAATACAAAAAAGCTTACTCCAGAAGAAGAAGCAAAAGCTAAAAAAGAGGAAGAAGAAAGAGTTAAAAAAGAAGCTGAGGAAAAACAAAATAGAGAAAAAGAAGAAGTAAAGAAAAGACTTTCTGAAATGAATTTAAAAATAATAGTAAATAGAGATAATAGCGAAAGACTAAAAACTGCAAACATAATAAGTGAAAACTTAAAGGCTATAGGAATAAATAATACAATAAATCAGTTATCAGATAAAGATATGGAAAATGCTCTTAATTCTAAAAACTATGATTTAGCATTGGTTGGATGGAAACTATCAAGTATACCAGATGTAAGTAGCATTATAGCAAGTAGTGGCTATACTGATGATAAGTTAAATGGATATATGTCTGCACTTACAAGTTCCACATCTGAAATTGAAACAAAAAAAGCATACAAAAATGTACAGACATATGTAAAAGATAATGCAACATTTATAAGTTTAGCTATCAGAAATAACTATATTGTAAGTAATAGTAGATTAAAAGGTAAAATTACTCCAAATGATTTTGATGTATATGAAGGAATATCTAATCTAGATATAAAATCTAGTGAATCAAATTAAATTAAATGGTTAATTAGTATTTAAAAAGTCAAAACTATATGATAAAATACCCTTATAGGGTATAAGGAGGTAATTAAATGAAAAAGAAACTATTAGTAGAAGGTATGAGTTGTGGTCATTGTGTAAATCATCTTAAAACTGCATTAACAGAAGATATAGATGGCATTGAAGTTTTAGATGTAGATTTAGAAAACAAGTGTGCATCTGTAGATATGAAAGATGATGTATCAATTGAAAAATTAAAAGAAGTAGTAGCAGAGTTAGGATTTGAATTAAAGGGAATTGAATAGAAAGATAACAAACTAAAAAAAGACCTCTATTGGGGGAGTAATAGAGGTCTAAAAATGGGGGAGATTGAGTATGTTTGATTTTACATTACTATTATCTCCCCCTTTAAATTAATATATACATAAAAAGTAAAAAAATTTTGTAATTACTCACATTTCTTAATTGTTTTGAATATACTATAAATAGTTAAGGGAGGGAGTATCATGGAATCTAGGGGATATAAAGAGGATTTAAAAAAAATGATACTTGATATGGCCCACAAAGAACTTGAGAGTTATGTATCACAAAAAGGAGCAAAAAAATACTTTGAAGGCAATTTGGATAAGATTATCAATAATAACATAAAAAAATTTAATCAAAGTATTGGTCTTAATAGAGTATATTTAAAAATGTTAAAAAAGTGTGCATATCAAGAAAGTGTAAATTCAATATCAAGAACTATAAAGAAAGAAACATTATTTAAATCAAAAAAAGAGCTATTCGCTTTTTCAGAGTACTTAAAGCTTGATATTAACAAGAGACTTTCATATAATCAGATTTTAAGAAAAATATCAAGATATATATACTATAATAGAAGTTCATATGCTCAAAAGTATGTTGCTTTTAAAAGAGGGGATGAAGAATATCTTTTAGAACCTGAAAAGATAAAAGATGAATTAATAGCAAGTTATAGGTCAAAAACTAGGGAAGATATGAAGTCTATAGCAAAACTTTTGGATATAGAAGTAGAAGATGATTATAATGCTGAAGACATTAGAAAAAAAGTAATAAATTATATTATTAAAGAGAAGATTAAGAACTAAAATTTTAATTTGTTTGGTTAGAATTGTACGAAGCAATACAATTTAAAAATTTTAAATAGTAAGTTCTATCAATTTACATGATTAAGTATAACTTGATTATAATTCTTCTATGGATTTGATAGAACTTATTCTTTTTTTGACATATTACCTTAAATAATTTACTACTATTTAGGAATTACACAGTATTATTCAAATTTTTAACTTAATGTGATTTAAATAAATTTATAATAATGATATAATATAAAAAAAATAAAAATTGGAGGGTGATTTCAAAATGAAGTTTAATTTTTGCCATAACAATTTCAATGTTACTGACTTAGAAAAAAGTTTGAATTTTTATAATAAAGCTTTGGGACTGAAAGAAGTAAAGCGTAAAGAAGCAGAAGATGGTAGTTTTATATTAGTTTATTTGGGGGATGGCATTACTAGTCATACATTAGAATTAACTTGGCTTAGAGATTGGGATGGACCATATAATTTAGGAGATAATGAATTCCACTTAGCTTTGGAAGTTGATGAGTTTGATGAGGCAAAAAAACTTCATAAAGATTTGGACTGTATATGTTTCGAAAACGAAAATATGGGAATTTATTTCATAGCAGACCCAGATAATTATTGGATTGAAATACTTCCTAAAAATTATTAATTTTAAGTAAATATTTATAATTTCTTTACAATTAATAATATAATAAGTTATCATTAAATTATAGGTACTAAAAATGGATAATAATGTTATGACTTTATGTTTATAAAAATTTGTTGGGGGGAGTGATGGTAGTGAAGAAAGCTATAGCAGCTTTAGGAATTGGAGCGGTAGCAGTATCTGTTAGTTCCATAAATGCAAGTGCTCTTGAAAAAGGAGTAGTAACGGCAAGTGCTTTGAATATAAGAAGTGGGCCAAGCGCTGATTGTGATAAAGTAGCAAAATTATACAAAGGAAAAACTGTAGAGATTTTAGAAAAATCTAATGGTTGGTATAAAGTAAGGGTATCAAGTTCTGTTGTTGGATGGGGAAGTGCAAAATACATATCAACTAGTGGTTCATCTGAAAGTACATCAAACCAAAGTAATTCGACTTCAAGTGGGACAACTATAAGTGGAAATGGTAAGGTAAATGTGAGTTCAAGACTGAATATAAGAAGTGGTGCAGGTACTAACTATTCATTAGTTGGTAAGGCAAATAATGGAGATGTAGTAAAGTTATTAGAACAAAGTAATGGATGGTACAAAATAAAACTATCAAATGGTGTTACTGGATGGGCTAGTAGCCAATATATCTCAAAAACGTCAGAAGATGTTGGGACAAATAATTCTAATTCAAATAATTCCAATTCAAGTAATACTAATAATTCTGATAAAAAACCATCTAGTGAAGAGTCTATTGAGGGAAAAAACGGTAAGGTAACCTCTACTGTAAGTTTAAATGTGAGAAGTGGACCTGGGACAAGTTATTCTATAATAGGAAAATTAAATGGTGGAGATATTGTTGAATTAAAGGCTAAGAGTAGTGGATGGTATAAAGTAAAGTTATCAAATGGTACAACTGGATGGGTAAGTGCTAGTTATATTTCTGAGACTAATGAAGGAACAAAAGACAATTCTAGTTCATCATCTAATCAGAATTCTCAATCCAACAGTAATTCTAATTCATCATTTACTGGAAATTCGGATAAATCTACAGCAAAAGGCTCAACAATTGTAGACTTTGCATATACTCTTATTGGAATTCCATATCAGTGGGGTGCATCAGGCCCTAATAAATTTGACTGCTCTGGATTCACACAGTATGTTTTCAAAAACTCTGTAGGTGTTTCTATTCCTAGAGTTTCCAGAGAGCAAGCCAAATCTGGAAGCGCAGTTTCTATGGGAAATTATGCACCAGGAGATTTGGTTTATTTTGACACTGATGGAGATGGAGCAACTAATCATGTAGGCATATATGTAGGTAATAGTAAATTTATCCATTGTAGTGGTACTCAGACCAATCCTAATAAGGTTAAAGTGGATAATTTAACTAGTTCATATTGGTCTAAAGCATTACTTGGAGCAAGAAGACTTGCTTAACAAATACAATTTCTTATTAAAAAATTAGAATAAATAATCATTTCTATTCATAAATTGTGACTCTTAAAAATATACTTTATTAATAATATAATTTTGGGAGGGACAAACTAATGAATAGAAGAAAAACGATATACAGAGGATTTAATAATAATAGACATAAAATTGATTTACGTAAGTATGTTATAACCATTGCCTGTTTATGTTTAATTGGCTATTATTCTTATACAAAAATAAAAGATAGCAAGGTACTTGAATATGTATCAGCTAAAATACCATTTCTAAATCATTCATCAGATATAACTTATAAAGATATATCTGATGAATTAAATTCAATAAAAAACGGAAAAAAATCTAAATCAGAAACCAGTCCAGAAGATAAAGAAGAAACTAATCCAGAAAAAGCAGTAAATAATACTAAAGAAGCAGAAGAAGTGAAATTAGCTACTATAGAAGGATGGGATATGTATACTATTCAAGTTGCTGCAATAGATAATAATGATGACTTGAAAAAAATACAGACATCATTAGTTAGTAGCGATATACCTTTTTCAGTTATGAAGAAGGATGGAGTAAAAAAAATACAGACATATTCTTCGTTTGACGAAAACGAAGTTAGAAAACACATAAGCAGTGTAAGAAAGGTATTTCCAGATGCATTTTTATCACACTTGGATGCACCTATGTTGTCTTTAGAATATACAAGTAATTACGCTTATATAGAGAGTATATCTAAAGAATTAAATAAATTAATAACAAACTTTAAAGAAGAATCAAGTTTTTGGTCAAATGATGAAAATAATGTGGATATGAAAAAATATAATACTATTTTGACAAATAGAAAGGCAATATCACAAAATATATCAAAAGAAGCTGAAAAGATTGACTATTCTGAAATGCGTTTATTTAAAGATAATTTAATTGATTATGTAAAGAATGTAAATGAAAAAATTGATACAGCTTCAAAAGCAGCAAATGAAGAAAAATATAGTGTGAGTAAAAGTCTACTTTTATCATCTATGCAAGAGTACTCTTTGTTTATAAATTCTATAAAATAAAATACAGAAAATTTGGACTTTAGAAAGCTATATGAAAAGGATTGTTTAATTAAGCAATCCTTTTCCTCGTTTTGACTTAATATAAAGGTATTGATTTATAAAATAAATTATAAAAATAGGGATATTTTTTTAACAATTGTTAAGATTTTTTAATATATATAGTATACTTATATAAGGCAGAAAAAATGTTTTTTTATAGATAAGGGGGTAAAACAATGAAACTCTTAACTTTTAAGGGAGGGATACATCCTCCATATAGAAAAGAGTACTCTAACACAAAGGCACTTGAAAAAGCTCAAGCTCCAAAGATAGTTTACATTCCTCTTCAGCAACATATAGGGGCACCAGCTAAACCTATTGTTGAAGTTGGTGATGAAGTAAAGTTTGGGCAAAAAATAGGTGAACAACAAGGTTTTGTGTCATGTAACGTTCATTCTTCAGTATCAGGAAAAGTTATTGCTATTGAACAACATGAAGTACCAGGTGGTTCGGCTCAATGTGTAGTTATCGAAAACGACTTTAAGGAAGAATTACATGAAAGTGTTCAACCAAAAGGTCAGTTAGAGGATTTGAGTAAAGAAGATATAGTAGGTATTATAAAAGAGGCAGGAATAGTAGGTATGGGTGGAGCTACATTCCCTAACCATGTAAAAGTATCTCCTCCACCAGATAGTAAAGCAGAAGTAGTTATATTAAATGGAGCAGAGTGTGAGCCATACTTAACTGCAGACCACAGATTAATGATTGAAAATCCAGAAGATGTTGTATTTGGTTTAAGAGCATTAATGAAGGTATTAGATGTTAAAAAAGGATTTATAGGAATTGAAACAAATAAACCAGATGCTATAGAAGCAATTCAAAATGTAGCTAAAGATTATAGTGAAATCGAAGTTGTTGGTCTTCAAGTGAAATATCCACAAGGAGCAGAAAAACAACTTATTTATGCGTGTACAGGTAAAGAAGTTCCATCTGGTGGATTACCAATAGCAGCAGGTGCAGTTGTTGACAACGTTGCCACAGCAGCTCAAATAGCTAAATCTATTAAAACAGGTATGCCTTTGGTAGAAAGAATCACTACAATAACAGGTAGTTGTATCAAAGAACCTAAAAACCTAATAACAAAAGTTGGAACATTAGTTTCAGAAATAATAGAACAATGTGGTGGATTTAAAGAAGGTAAGAAGGTTGGTAAAGTTATAATGGGTGGACCTATGATGGGTATGGCTCAATATACTACTGAGATAGCAACTAATAAAGGTTCTTCAGGGATTTTATGTTTGGATGAGGAAGAATCACGTACTCCAGATATTCAAAACTGTTTAAGATGTGGAAGATGTACAGATGTATGTCCATCATTCTTACAACCACTTTACATAAGTGCATATTCTTTAAGAGATGATTATGACACAGCTGAATATCATAGAGCAATGGATTGTATCGAATGTGGGTCTTGTTCATTTATTTGTCCAGCAAGAAGACCATTACTTCAATCTATAAGATCAGCAAAGAGAGAAATAGGAGCAAAGAGAAGAAAGCAAGCTGCTCAGAAATAAAGAAAGTTAAGGGGGAAAAACGATGGAAAATAAGTTGATAGTATCATCTTCTCCTCATGTGAGAAGTAATGAAGATACTTCATATATAATGAAACAAGTTATTATAGCACTCCTTCCAGCAGCAGTAGCAGGAGTATACTTCTTTAGACTTAATGCTTTGAGTGCTATGTTTTTTTGTATACTTGGTACAGTAGGTACTGAATTTTTATATCAAAAATTTATGAAGCAAAAAAGTACTATAGGAGATTTTTCAGCTGTTGTAACAGGATTATTATTAGCATTTAACGTACCTGCATCACTTCCTTGGTGGATGTGTCTAGTAGGAGGAATATTTGCAATATTAGTAGTTAAAATGGTATTTGGTGGAATTGGATGTAACTTTGTCAATCCAGCACTTGCTGCAAGAGCATTTTTATTAGCATCATTCCCAGTTGCGATGACTGCTTGGACTCAGCCAGGTGTTAACTGGATAGGTAAAAACTTAGATGCAGTTAGTACAGCAACTCCATTGAGCTTTTTGAAAAATGGAGCAGCAGGATTAGCAGACCTTTCTAGTAATGGAATCAGTCTCGCTGATATGATGATTGGTAATATTGGTGGATGTATAGGTGAAACATCAGCAATATTATTATTATTAGGTGGAGTATACCTAATGTATAAAGGCATAATAAATTATATTATACCAGTATTTTACATAGCAACTGTATTTATATTAACATTCCTTTTAGGTGGATTTAATATAAATTTCGCAATATATCAGCTGTTTGCTGGAGGTCTTATGTTAGGTGGATTCTTCATGCTTACGGATTATACAACTTCGCCTATGACTAAAAAAGGTCAAATAATATACGCTGTATTAGCTGGTCTTATAACAACAGTTATAAGAATGTATGGTGGATATCCAGAAGGTGTATCTTACTCAATACTACTAGTAAACTGTCTTGCTCCACTTATAGATAAGTTTGTTAGAAATAGAGTGTTTGGGGAGGTGGCTAAATAATGAATAGTATTGTAAGACTAGGTGGGACTTTACTTGCTATAAGTGCTATAGCCGCATTAGCACTTGGGGCTACAAATCAAGTTACAGCTCCAGTAATAGAACAAAGAAATATACAAGCAAATAATGAACTTAGAAAAGCAGTACTTCCAGAAGCAAAAGAGTTCAAAGAAATGGAAGAAAGTACTTATAAAAACCTTGGAGATGGACTTATAGCTGAGGTATATGAAGGTCTTGATGGTTCTGAAGTAGTGGGATATACTTTAAAAGCTAAGCCAAGTGGTTATGGTGGAGAAATTGAAGTTATGGTAGGTATATCATCTGAAGGTCAAGTTACAGGTGTTGATATTGGTAATATGACAGAGACAGCAGGACTTGGAGCAAAAGCTAAAGATGATGCATTTAAAGGTCAATATAAAGGCAAAACTGCTGAGCCTCTTGAAGTAGCAAAAGGTAGTGCAACAGCAGATAATCAAATACTAGCAATATCAGGTGCAACTATTACGTCTACAGCAGTTACTACAGGAGTAAATGCTGCAATAGATGTTTTCAATAGTGCTCTTAATAAATAAGGAGGGTTAATTATGAATTTAGCTAAAGTATTTAAAAATGGGCTAATAGATGAGAACCCAACATTTGTGCAAGTTATAGGTATGTGTCCTACACTAGCCGTTACAACTTCAGCAATAAATGGAATCGGTATGGGTCTTTCAACAGCAGCAGTTTTAATATGTGCAAATTTAGTTATATCATTACTAAGAAAAATCACACCAGATAAGATAAGAATACCTATATTTGTAGTAATTATAGCTACATTTGTTACAATAGTAGGAATGGTTTTAAAAGCATATGTTCCTGCTCTTGATAAGGCTCTTGGTATATATATACCATTAATAGTTGTTAACTGTTTAATATTAGCTCGTGCAGAGAGTTTTGCTTTTAAAACTGGTCCACTAGCTTCAATTGTTGATGGTGTAGGTCAAGGTCTTGGATTTACTGTTGCTCTTACAATAATAGGTGCAGTAAGAGAATTACTTGGAAATGGTAGTTTATTTGGATTGACACTATTTGGAGCATCTTTCCAACCAGTATTAATATTTATATTACCACCAGGTGCATTCTTAACATTAGGATTCTTATTTGCAGGATTTAATAAATTAAGAAGTAAAAAAGCGTAGTGGAGGTGTAATAAATGAATTTAATACTTTTATTTTTAAGTATCGTTCTTGTTAATAACGTTATAACATCTCAGTTCTTAGGTATATGTCCTTTCTTAGGAGTTTCTAAGAAAGTTGATACAGCAGTAGGGATGGGAGTTGCAGTTACATTCGTTTTAACTTTAGCTTCAATTATAACTTATTTTATACAAATTTTATTAGTAAAAACTGGAACTGGATTTTTACAAACAATAGCTTTTATATTGGTTATAGCTTCTATAGTTCAGTTCGTTGAAATGGTAATTCAAAAGATGAGTCCATCTTTATATCAAGCATTAGGAGTTTATTTACCTCTTATAACTACAAACTGTGCAGTTCTTGGTATAGCTCTAGTTAATGTTCAAAAAAGTTATAACTTAGTAGAAACAATAATAAATGGATTTGGTGCCGGAGCTGGATTTACTTTAGCAATAGTAATATTCGCAGGTATAAGAGAAAGACTAGAATTAGCTGATATACCAGAAGCATTTAAAGGTTTCCCTATAACACTTATATCAGCAAGTTTAATGTCAATAGCTTTCTTAGGATTTACAGGACTTATAAAGCTATAAAAAAGAGGGGTGAAAATAGTGATACTTACAGCTGTATTAGTTTTAGGAGTTATGGGCTTAATCTTCGGGATAGTACTAGATTTTGCATCTAAAAAGTTTGCTGTAGAAGTAGACGAAAGAGTGGAAGCTATACTAGGAGTACTTCCAGGAGCTAACTGTGGTGGTTGTGGATTTCCAGGTTGTGGAGGTCTTGCAAGTGCAATAGTTGAAGGAAAAGCACCAGTTAATGGTTGCCCTGTAGGTGGAGCAGATGTTGGTGCAAAAGTAGGAGAAATAATGGGAGTAAGCGCTGAAGCAGGTGAAAAGCAAGTAGCAAAAGTTATTTGTAAAGGAACTTGTTCAAGTGCAAAAGATAAATATGAGTACGACGGAATATCAGATTGTAGAGCAGCAAATGTTTTAAATTCAGGAGCTAAAATGTGTAAATTTGGATGTTTAGGTCTTGGAACATGTAAAGCTGCTTGTAAATTTGATGCTATATCTATAGTTGATGGAGTAGCAGTAATAGATGAAGAAAAATGTGTAAATTGTGGAAAATGTCAAGAAGTTTGTCCTAAGGGCATAATAATCACAAAGCCAGAAAGTCAAGAAGTAGTTGTAGAGTGTAACAGTAAAGAGTTTGGTAAGGCTGTTAAAGAAAAATGTACTGCTGGATGTATTGGCTGTGGAATGTGTGTAAAAGCTTGTAAATTTGATGCTATAATATTTGAAAATAAAATAGCTAAGATAGACTCTAGCAAGTGTGTAGGTTGTATGGAATGTGTAGCAAAATGCCCTACAAAAGTAATATCAGGTGATATAACTAAGAAAAAGAAAGTTACTATTGACCAAGAACTTTGTGTTGGATGTACAGTATGCAAAAAACAATGTAAGTTTGATGCAATAGAAGGAGAATTAAAAGAAAAACATAAGGTAGATGCTGATAAATGTGTAGGATGCCATTTATGTATGGAAAAATGTCCAAAGAAAGCTATTAAAATTTTGTAATATGGACAAAATAAGGATATGGAATAATTTCCATATCTCTAATGAGTACATAAAACAGAGGTATGGAATAATTTCCATACCTCTATTTTATGTATATTTATTTTATTGGTAATAAATATAACAATAGTGTAACAAAAAAGGTTCGACATTTCTGTTGAATTTTTTACAATATAGTGATAGACTAAATAGGTACAAATTACGTACAAACGAGGTGAATAAATGAATATAATCTTGGCATCAGCCTCTCCAAGAAGGAAAGAAATTCTAGAGAATACAAATGTAAGATTTGATATAATTAAAAGTGAAATTGATGAGATTATATTAGAAAGTGAAGCACCAGAACATTTAGTTATGAGATTGGCTTTTGAAAAAAGTATGTCTGTAGCATCTGAACATAATGAAGATGTTGTTATTGGAGCTGATACAGTTGTTGTTTTAGACAATGCTATTTTAGGAAAACCTAAAGATGAGTCTTGTGCAAGAGATATGCTAAAAAGACTATCTGGAAGAGAGCATCAAGTCATAACCGGTATTAGCTTAATAAACTTGTGCGAAGATAAGAAAGTAATTGACTATGTAATCAGCAATGTGAAATTTAAAACGTTATCAGAACAGGATATTGAGGATTATCTGAGAACTAAAGAGTCATTTGACAAAGCAGGAGCTTATGGTATACAAGGCTATGGAGCTTTGCTAGTTGAAGAAATTAAAGGAGATTATTTTAATATAGTCGGTCTTCCAATTTCAAAGTTAGGTGACTTATTAAAAAAACATTTTAATATAAATCTTTTTTATGGAGTGTGATTTATCTGAAAAAGTCATTTAATTCAACCATTAAGGTAAAAGAAATGGCACCAGAGGAAAGACCCAGAGAAAAGATGCTTGCTGAAGGAGTAAAAAGCTTATCAAATACTGAATTGTTGGCTATACTTTTAAGGACTGGTAACAAAAATAAAAATGCTATTGAGTTAGCCAACTATATAATAAATAGAGATATTCAGGGTATTAGACATTTAGAAGATATGACAATAGAGGAGCTGTGTAATATAGATGGAATTGGGTTATCAAAATCAACCCAAATTAAAGCAGCTTTAGAACTAGGCTCTAGAATAGCCAGTTTTAAACCTATGAAGTATAAAATAAAAAATCCTTGGGATATACATAAATATTATATGGACAGCCTGAGGTATTTAAAAAAAGAGGTTTTTAAAGCAGTTCTTTTGAACACAAAAAATGAGATAATATCTGATGTAGATATATCCGTGGGGACTTTAAGCTCGTCATTAGTCCATCCTAGAGAGGTTTTTAAAGAAGCTATAAGAAGAAGTGCAAGTAAAATAATAGTGATGCATAATCACCCTTCAGGAAGTGTGGAACCATCAAGTGAAGATAAGAATATCACATCAAGACTTGTTAAATGTGGAGAAATAATTGGAATAGAAATAATTGACCATATAATTATTGGAGATGGATTATACTTTAGCTTTAAAGAAAATATGATAATTTGACTTTATATGTGATAAAATAGTAGGAGAATGTTTTTAACATGATTCTTAATAGTAGGAAGGAGTAAAATCATGGCTAAGGAAAAAAAGAAAGAGAAAAAAGGTTTTTTTAGTTTTAATAAGATGACAAAGGATATGGGAATAGATTTAGGGACTGCAAATACATTAGTTTACATAAAAGGACAAGGTATTGTTGTTAGAGAACCATCAGTTGTCGCAATAAGAGATGACAGTAAGGAAGTTTTAGCAGTAGGTGAAGAAGCTAAAAAAATGATAGGTAGAACACCAGGAAATATAGTAGCTATAAGACCTATGAAAGATGGTGTAATAGCTGATTTTGATATAACTCAATCAATGATTAGTTATTTCATACAAAAAGCAGCTGACAAAAAAGGTGTTGTAAGTCCAAGAATAGCTATATGTGTTCCTTTTGGAGTTACAGAAGTAGAAAAGAGAGCTATAGAAGAAGCTGCAAGACAAGCAGGAGCTAAAGATGCATTCCTTATAGAAGAGCCAATGGCAGCAGCTATAGGAGCAGGATTAAAAGTTGAAGAACCAGAAGGTAATATGGTAGTTGATATTGGTGGAGGTACTTCAGAGATAGCTGTAATATCTTTAGGAGGAATCGTTACTGCTAAATCTATAAGAATTGGTGGAGACGAGTTTGATGAGTCTATAGTTGCTTATGTAAAAAAAGAGTACAATCTTATGATAGGTGAAAGAACTGCTGAAAATGTTAAGATTAGTATAGGTTCTACATTTAAAGATGATGAAGAAGTAAACATGCAAATAAGAGGTAGAGATTTAATTTCAGGGTTACCTAAGACAATAGAAATATGTTCTACAGAAGTTAGAGAAGCATTAAAAGAACCTGTAAGTTCAATAGTAGATGCAATAAAATCTACACTAGAAAAAACTCCACCAGAATTAGCGTCAGATATAATGGAAAACGGAATAATGCTAACAGGAGGAGGAGCTTTGCTTAGAGGTCTTGATAAACTTATTACACAAGAAACTGGAATGTCTGTGCAAATAGCAGAAACACCTCTTGATTGTGTTGCACTTGGAACAGGAAAATCTGTTGAAGACCAAGAAATCTTTGAAAAAGTATTAATGATGAATGCTAAAAATTAGAAGTTGGTGATGGCCTTGAGATTTGACAAGAATAAAAATGAGAAAAAAAGGATTAATGTTAAAGTGATAGCAACGGGCGTAGTTGCTATCACTTTAATTGGAATTGTGGGTATATCAATCGGTAAATTTTCTAGTGGTAGTCCAGTAAATTTAGGAGTAGCCTCTGATGCTATTACAAGTGTTGGAAAAGGAATAAACAATGGCTTTTCTTTTATCAAAAATGGATTTAAAGACATATCAAGTTTTAAAGAGAATTCTAAAAAGGTAAAGAAATTAGAAGCAGAAAATGAAAAACTTAAAAAGGATATGATAACTTTAAATACTAAACTAGATAAAACAGAATCACTAGAAGAGTTAAAAAAGACGCTTAATTTTGTAGAGGAAAAATATAAAGCTACAAGTATTTCTACAAGTGTTGTCAGTAAAAATGATGGAAACTGGTATGAGAGCTTTGTTATAGGTGCAGGGAAAAGTTCGGGTGTAAAAAAAGAAAGTATAGTTATGAATGGTAGTGGATTAGTTGGTGTAGTTTATGAAGTTTCAAACAATTATAGCAAGGCAATTTCACTATTGGATTCTAAGGCATCTGTAAGTTTTAAACTAGCAAAGGATGCTAATGCAAAAGGAACAATTACTCAAAATACTACTTTGGATAATAAGGATAGTTATAATAGTAAAGGATATTTACAAGGTTATATGTTTGACTCATCATACAATGTAATTCAAGGAGATATAATAACAACATCAGGTCTTGGATTCTTCCCAGAGGGTATACCAATTGGTGAGGTTGAAAAAGTAGTTGATGATAAAGATAAGTCGCTAAAATATGTAGTTGTAAAACCTTATGTTGATTTTAAGAATATAGATGACGTTGTAGTCATAGAACCAAGAAATATAGGATAAAGGGGATAAAAACAATGAAAAAAGTTTTACTTTGTCTATTAGGAATTGTGCTTATGACTATAGAAAATAGTATAACAAATTATATAGATATTTTTGGCATAAGCTTTAATCTAGTTCTTATATATGTGACTATAATCTCTCTTTATTTAGATGAACTAGAGGGTGGTATTATAGCTGCTATAATAGGGCTTATTAAAGACATAACCGTTGGTGGAATTTTTGGTGTAAATGCGTTAGTTTTGTTTGTTATTGCGTATGCAATCGGACACATGAGAGACCAGCTATATAAAGGTAGCTATATTATTACTTTCGTTTTGATTTTTATAGGAAGTTTAATTGATTCAATTGTCAATATAGGTACATCTAGTATAATCTATCAAAGCTATAGCATATCAACACTTTTAGTAAAAGGTCTACTAGTAGCACCAATAGTGAATAGTTTAATTGGTTTAGTAATATATCGCTTATCTAAAAGAGCAGTTTTAAAACTTAAAGAAGATTAGTTGGTGAGTTCATGGAAGAAAATAAACAAGTTGATAGACTAAAAATAATTAAAATAGTCATAAGTGTGATATTTTTAGCTATTTTAGTAAAAATAATCTACATGACTACATTTAAATATGAATATTACAATGAGTTAGCTGAGAATAAAACATATAAAAAATTGGCAATAGAAGCTCCAAGAGGAGAAATAAAAGATAGATATGGAAGATTGTTAGCGGGAAATAAAAACTTATTTACTGTTCAGGTTTCAGGTAACGATATTAATAAAAAAGATGCAAAGAAGCGTTCAAGAGCAAATGAAATATCATTAAAGCTTATAAATTTGCTTGAAAAAAATGGTGAAGAATATGTAGATGAGTTTCCTATATATGTAGAAAATGGAAAGTACTATTATACATATGACAGAGATATTAGAGAGTATAAATCAGAAAATGGTATCCCAAATGATTATAATGCTAAAGAAAGTTTTTATTACTTAGTAGATAAACTTATATCAGCTGGAATATTGTCTCAAGAAGATAAAAGATTGGATGCAACAAAGTTACAAGCAAAACTGAATGAAAATGGATATTATCCACCTATTTTAGTTAGTAAATGGATGTTCACAGCAGAAAGAGATAAGAGAGATTGGCTGGCTAGTTATAAGATAAAAGAGACTAAGCTAAATGCCAAAGAAGCGTTTGAAAAAGTAAGAAATAGTGAAGCATTAAACATTGATAAAAGTTTAAGTGATGAAGATGCAAGAAAAATAATGGTTGTGAGAGATTTGATAAAATCAAAAGGATATTCTCAGTATAATCCAGTAACCATTGCAAAAGATGTAGGAGAAACTACAATTGCACAAATTGAAGAGCGTGCTATGGACCTTGTTGGTGTTTCAATAGCAGTCGAACCAGTAAGATATTATCCTAATGGAACTTTAGGTTCACATATGCTAGGATATGTAGGAAAAATGCCATCAACTCAAATAGAATCATACCTTCAGAAAGGGTATGAAAATGGAGACATGGTAGGTCTTGCAGGAGTAGAGAAAAGTAATGAAAGTAGACTAAGAGGAACTGATGGTTATAAAATGGTTAAGGTTGATGCATTGGGAAGAATCAGTAAAGAGATTGAATCTAAAAAGCCTAAATCAGGAGATACTGTATATCTTACACTAGATAAAGACTTACAGGAAGTTTCAGATAATGCATTAAAACAAATAATAGAAGTTGCTTCTAAAGGAGGTACTTTTAAAAGTAAATTTGGTGATAAACCAATTAGTGCATATGCAGGAAAAGCACAATCAGCAGCCCTTATAGCTATTGATGTAAAAAATGGAGAAGTATTAGCTTCTTCAAGCTATCCTAATTATGACCCAAATAAATTTGCAAAAGGTATTTCTACAGAAGATTATAAAGCACTTCAGCCAAAGAATCCAAATGACTTACTAGCAGGGAGTCCACTTTTAAACTTAGTTACACAAGGGGAATTCCAGCCAGGTTCTTCATTTAAGATGGTAACTTCAATGGCAGCTTTAGAAAATGGTTTAAATCCAAACTTTACAATAAATGACCCTGGGGTTATCATGTTAGGTAAAAAATCTTTTGGTGACTATGTATGGAACCATGGTAGAGGCAATCATGGCATGACAAACTTATATAAAGCAATACAAGAATCTTGTAATATATATATGGCAACTATTGGTACAGGTAAAACATGGCCAGATGGAAAAAGCATTGGTATAGATATGAATGCAAGTAAAATCCTTGAGTATGCAAAATTGTTTGGACTTGACCAAAATACTGGACTTCAAGATGAAGTAGAAGAAAGAGCAGGTAAAGTTCCTAGCACAGAGGATAAATTGAAATCAACACAAGCTCTGTTAAAGTCGAATTTAGAAAGAGAAATGGCAAATGACTTTGTTGATATAACTAGAGATAAAAATCCTAAAGAATATGAAAAAAGAATCAATGAGATTGTAAGCTGGGCAGCAGAAAAGAAAACTCCTGGTAGAGTAGAAACAATGAATAGACTAAAAAAATTGGATGTTAAAGAAGAGAGAATAGAAGATGTAGCAGATTTAGCAGTATTTAGTTATTTCAACTTTGCAAAATGGAGTACTGCAGATACATTCAACTTGGCTATAGGTCAAGGTGAGAATGCCTATACACCAGCTCAGATATCAAGATATGTGGCTGCCATAGCAAATGGAGGCAATTTAGTAGAATTATCTGTAGTTGATAGAGCTGTTTCAAGTAACTATTCATCAGTGAAAATCAATGACCAGAAGAAAGTAGAAAAAATACCTTTTAAAAATCCTGACAACTTAAAAGAATTAACAAAAGGTATGAAATTGGTTGCAAAACAAGGTACAGGAAAGAGTGCTTTTGCTGATTTCCCAATAGATGTAGCGGCAAAGACTGGTACAGCTGAGAAAAGTGGGAAAATACCTACAGATAATGAATATGAATATTTAAAAAGTCATATATCATCTTATAATGTAAATCTAGATGATGCAGTTAAACTAGCAGATAAGATGAAAGCAGAAAAAGAAAAAGAACTTTCATTAACTAAAGAAAAGGAAGTAAAAAAGAAATTAGAAAACAAAGATTTAAAAGACAAAGAAAGAAAGAAATTAGAAGAAGAATTAGAGGATGGAATAAAAGTTAGATTAGAAGATACTGATAAAGTGAATTCTTCATATTTAAGAAAAGCTATAAAAGAATTAAATCCAAAAATAACAGATGACGAAATAGATAAATTTAAACAAGATTATGGTTCTTTTACATGGACTGTTGCTTTTGCTCCAGCAGATGACCCAGAAATAGCTGTTGTATGTGTAATTCCTCAAGGTGATTCAAGTGTATTCTCACTTTTACCAACTCGAGAAGTTATTGGAACGTATATGGGATTAGAGCCAACTAATAGTAAAAAAGACAACAATACGAATGATGTTAACAATTCTTCTGACGAAAATATAAATTTCGAGTCACAAATTAACAGATAGCTTAATCCATATATAAACTTTAGCTTTATACAGAAAAAATAAAAGGATTTAAAGCGTATTTGAAGAATATAAATGATATATCACTCTGGAGGTTGTTATGTCTTTAAGAGAAATTTGTAGTCAAGAACTAGTAGAGTTCAAAGGTAATAAAAGAGGGATAATAGTAAATATAAAAAAAGAAGCTCCATTTGAGGAAATACAGGAAAAATTAATAAACAAATTGGAAGCGTATGTTGGCTTTTTTAATGGGGCTAAAATTAGTAAAATTAATAGTGATTATTTAACTGACATGGAGATTCTAGAATTAAAAGAAGGAATCACTTCTAGATTTGATGTGGAATTCGTTGAAGATCAAAAAATTGAAGAAAATAGTAATTTTCCAACAAAATATGTCAATACCCTAAGATCTGGAGAAAATATTGAATTTGAAGGTGATGTAGTCATATTAAATGATATGAAACCTGGTTCAAAGGTGCTTTCAAAATCAAATACAGTTGTTATGGGAGATATAAATGCTGGTGCTAAAGTTGTAGCAGGAGGTAATGTTTTTGTAATGGGTAAAATAGAAGGCTTTGTACATGCAGGTGCAGAAGGTAATGAATTTGCATATGTTGTTGCTGGAAATCTTAATCCTAAAATATTACAAATAGCAGAAAATATTGCAGAAGCTCCAGATGATGAAGAAAATTATGAAGTTGAATCAGAAATTAGCCCAGAAATAGCCTTTGTGAGTAATGGAAGAATTGTAATCGAAAGCTATTTGTCAAAATTGGACAAATAGAAAGAAAAATAGGGGGTAGTATTATGAGCGAAGTTATAGTTATAACATCTGGTAAAGGTGGAGTTGGAAAAACTACTACCGCAGCAAACTTAGGAACTGCGCTAAGCCTAGAAAATAAAAAAACAGTAGTAGTAGATGCAGATATCGGACTTAGAAACCTAGATGTAGTAATGGGTCTTGAAAATCGAATAGTTTATGACATAGTAGATGTAGTTGAAGGAACTTGTAGGCTTAAGCAAGCTCTAATAAAAGACAAAAGATTTGATAATCTATATTTATTACCAGCAGCACAAACTAGAGACAAAAATGCTGTCTCAGTTGAACAAATGGTTGACCTGTGTGAAAAACTAAAAGAATCTTTCGAGTATATAATAATAGACTGCCCAGCAGGTATTGAGCAAGGATTTAAAAATGCAATAGCTGGAGCAGATAGAGCTATTGTGGTTACAAATCCAGAAATATCGGCAGTAAGAGATGCTGATAGAATAATAGGTTTATTAGAAGCAAATGAAATAAAAGAAATAAGATTAGTTATAAATAGGATTAGAAATGATATGGTTAAACGTGGAGACATGATGGATAAACAAGATATAATAGAAATATTAGCAATAGATTTGTTAGGTCTTGTTCCTGATGATGAAAGTATAATTATATCGACAAATAAAGGTGAGCCAGCTATACTTGATTCAAAGTCACTTGCTGGTCAAGCATACAAGAATATCGCAAAAAGGATACTAAATGAAGAAGTTCCTCTACTTGAACTTGAAGTTGAAGATGGATTCTTTGGTAGACTTAAAAAAATGTTTAGCATGGCTAAGTAGCAAAGGAGGATACATCTGTGTTAGATTTATTTAGAGTTTTTTCTAACGATGCTAAAACTAGTAAATCTGTTGCTAAAGAGAGGTTAAAATTAGTTTTAGTACATGATAGAGTAGATTGTTCACCACAACTTTTAGAAATGATAAAAACAGACATTTTAAAAGTAATAGCCAATTATGCAGAGATAGAAGATGATGGCCTTGAAATAAAAATGTCTAAATGCAGAGGTGAGCACGATGACAAACCTGTATCTGCATTAGTTGCTAATATACCATTAAAGAATATAAAAGATAGATGTATGTAATTAGTGCTTAAAAGGGGGGTATCCTTATTGGTATATGCCCCTTTTATTTAATTATGTGTTTAAAGATAGAAAGACGGTGATTCTTTGAAAAAAATCAATATTAATTATAAGTCGACAATTAAGTTGATAAAACAGTTAGACTGGAAACTTATAGTTACAGTATTAGCTATCTTTATTTTTGGACTTGTTATACTTAGTAGTGCAACGCATGCTAATTCGACTGGTTCATATAATCAATTAATTAAGCAAGGACTAGCTTTTGTACTTGGCATAGGGATGATTATAGTCATATTATTTTTTGATTATAATCTTTTAGGTAGGTATTACAAAGCGCTTTATATAATAAGTCTTGTTTTGTTAGCCATCGTTTTATTACCTGTAATTGGTACAGAAAAAGGTGGTGCTAGGTCGTGGATTAACTTAGGTCCACTTGATTTGCAAACATCTGAGATAGTCAAATTAACATTTGTACTTAGTTATGCAAAGATACTTGAAACTAAGAAAGACAAATTAAATACATTAAAGGAAGTTATACCTGTTGTGGTTTATGCTATTCCATTTATTGGATTATTACTTGCACAACCAGATTTGGGAACGGGAATTGTCTTTTGTTGTATGATATTTGCAATGATGTTTACAGCAGGTCTTAGTTCAAAATTGATAAAAAGAGGAATAATCATACTGTTGGTATCAATGCCACTGATGTATTTGATGATGGCAGACCATCAGAAGATAAGAATAGAAGCCTTTTTAAATCCAGAAGATGTAACACTGAAAGGAAACTATCAGGTTATGCAATCTTTGATTGCGATAGGTTCTGGTGGTGTAACTGGCAAGGGGCTATACAATGGAAGTCAAAACCAAGAAGATTTTTTACCTGTGCAAGATAGTGATTTTATATTTGCTGTTGTAGGTGAAGAACTTGGTGTAATAGGAATGGCAGTGCTGATAATCTTATTTGCAATATTCTTATTAAGGCTTTTAGTAATTGCAAGAGATGCCAAGGATTTTTATGGAACCCTCATCGTGGTTGGTGTTATGGGGATGTTTGGTTATCAGATAATCCAAAATATAGGTATGACTGTTGCATTAATACCAGTAACAGGAGTAACACTACCTTTTGTAAGTTATGGAGGTAGTTCGTTATTAACATCCTTAGCAAACTTAGGATTAGTACTAAATGTTTGTATGAGAAGAAAGAAAATAAATTTCTAGATTTAATACTTGAAACGTAAATTGAGGAGATTGAGCATATGAATATAGCATTAGTAGCGCATGACCAAATGAAAAATACTATGGTCGGATTTTGTATAGGTTATGAATCAATTTTAAAAAAGTATGGACTTTATGCAACTGGAACTACAGGAAAAAGAATAATGGATGAAACTGACTTAAATATCAATAGGTTAGCATCTGGTCCTTTAGGTGGAGACCAACAAATAGGTTCTTTAATAGTAACACAAGAGATAGACTTAGTTATTTTTTTAAGGGACCCATTGACATCTCAGGCTCATGAAACAGATATACAAGCTTTAATAAGACTTTGTGATGTTTATCATGTTCCAATAGCTACAAATCTAGCTTCTGCAGAAATATTTATAAAAGCTCTTGATAGGGGAGAACTATCATGGAGAGAAGTTAGAAAAAATAAAAGTCAACGTGTTTAAGAAAAGTAAATTATATATAAAAAAGGAGATGTTTCAAAATAAAAATTTGAATCATCTCCTTTTTTTATATTATTTTAAACCTATTGATTTGTATGTTATCTACAATATTCACTGACTTCACAATAAAATTGTACATAGTTTTTTGTGTAAGTACAATAACATACATTGTGTTTTAGATTATAAATCATTTTTATCTGAATTACTTACTCAATCAACTGATATATTGTTACATTCTTTTCTTTTATAGTCTTCACAGTGAGCCATAACTATACATGATTATACATCCTGATGTAACTATACTTTCCAAAAAATGTATTGAATATATATATTATAATCTGTATAATGTTTTTAGGGGAGAATATATAAATTGTATACAATTTTGATTTTAATTATATTATTGAAAATTCTCCTCACTCTCACCGTTAATAATGATTGAAAAAGAGTTACTCCAGATACAGAATAACAGTTTCTAATATATTAATAATTATCGTTTTCTCATGTTGACATCAAATATACTAATTTGTGAGTTGTATTGTATACCAATTATGTAGAAAATATTAACCAGATTTTCCATGAAATCCAGATATTTCTCAACTGTATAAATGGAGATACATGTTTACAATCCTTCTTTTTAAATCCAAAATAGTCTGATTAATGGTAGGGAATAGGAAATAAAAATATTTTATAAAGGAGAATGCTAATATGAAAAAAATCAGGAAATTAGCTACCAAACTATTGATTACAACAATGGTTTTAACTTCAAGTATGTATGTGACAGTTTATGGTATGACAGCTAAAGATGTTACTGCAAAGACACCAAAAAGCTACGTATCTGGAACTAACAGTATATATGGTCCAAAGTTGTCACAAGCCCAACTGAATTCAGTAGCACAGGCAACAGCAGACTTTATGAATAATAAAATTACAAAGAACATGACCACAGATGCTAAGATTATGGTTGCCTACAATCACATTAAAAATAACACAACATATGTTAATTGGAACGCAGCAGAGGGAGCCAATACTGCCTATACATTGGTAACTAAAAAAGGTGCGTGCTCTGGAATGTGTAGGAGTTTTAAAGCCCTATGTGATGCTATGGGAATTGAATGTTATTATGTACATAGTACATCAAATGACCACCAGTGGAACCTTGTCCGTTTTGAGGATGGACGTTTGTATCATGTAGACATTGATGCTAACAAATCGGCAGGAAAGGACATTATATACAAGAGCCTTACTCACCCATTACCATTTGACAAGACAGCATATCCAGCTGTTGGAGCAGTAAATACTCAAAATCCGCCAGCAAAAGCTGGGAAGCACACTATGCTAGCAGATCAACAAGGGGCAATACTTAATGAAGTTTATGGAAATAATATGAAGCCAAAAAATGAAATGTATGAGGGTCTTTTGTGTAGTTCAATTGACTCATCAATAAATACAATTAAGTTTACAGGTAGTAATTCAAATTTAGACCCATCAAAGCATACGGTTTCTGTAATAGGATTTATGAAAACACCATATGGTATGTTTGCATTAGCACCAAATAGTAAACCTGTTGAATATCCTTTTGAATATGATAAGCCATTTTCTTTAGATTTTAGTGGTAAGAACCGTTCTGCGGCAGAATTGTCAAAATACTGTAAAAAAAATAATATAATTATTAAAGTAGAAATTGGTGAAAAAGGATCTAATTCTGGAATAGGGCTAGTAGCATACGCTAGATACGTCCGTTAATACTAATATACAAATAGAACATATCATTATAAATAATGCAACCTCTCGCTGAGGGTGTATTTAACATTATTATGTGAAACAAAAAAGAGATTTTCGACCTCTTTAAAAATTTAAAAAAGGAGTTGAACTTAAAATTAGATTAGAAAAAATCAATTTTGAGACAACTCCTTTTTAATTTATTTTTGGATATAAAACTATTTAAATTAAATAATTTTGTTTGTGATTAATGATTATTTAACTAATTTTGCAAATTCTGCACCAAATGCCATACAGTCTTTTAATGTTTCTTCACTAGGGAAGAATTTTTTCTTAAGAGATTCTACAGGCATTTTAAATGACATAGCTTTAAGTAAAGTCTCAGCCATAGTTATACCTTCACCACTCCAACCGAATGAACCGAATACTCCTGCTATCTTGCCTTGATTAGCCATTGGGTCTATAACAGAGAATAAATCCCACATAGGTTTAACCATAGTTTTGTTTATAGTTGGAGAACCTAATAGTATTACCTTTGATACTACTAATGTATCGTGCATCTCTGTTAATGTCATATCTTCTAAATCATATAATTCAGCTTTTGCGCCTTCTGCATCAAGACCTTCTTTTATCTTTTTAGCCATTTCTAAAGTATTGCTATAAGCTGATAAGTAGAATATAGAAACTTGGTTTTGATTTGTTGTATTAATAGCTTCTGTAGACCATTCAACATATCTTTTAACAGCAGCCATTGGGTCTTTAGTAAGCATTGGTCCATGAGAAGTTAATATAGTATCAAATTCTATGTTCATTCCTACAACCTTATCTACAGCACTTAAAACGTGCTTAGCAAATGGCTTAACTATACAGTCATAATAGTGTTTAGCTGATTTTAGGTAATCTTCACTGTTTACTACATCTGCATCAACACTTGCAAAGTGACAACCAAATGCATCACAAGTTAAAAGAGTCTTGTCCTCTTCAATGTAAGTAAACATTGTATCAACCCAATGTAAGAATGGAGCAGTTATAAATTTAAGGTTTCTTTTACCAATATTTAAAACTTCACCATCTTTTATTACATGACAATTAAAAGGTCTATTTATTTGACCATCTAAGTATAGTTTAGCAGCTTTAGTACAATAAACTTCTATATTAGGATTTAAATCTAATAAGTACTTTAAACTACCAGCATGGTCTGGTTCTGTATGATGAATTACAACATAGTCAATCTTAGCTATATCAGTAACTTCTGATAGATTACTTAAGAATTCATCTTTAAAATTTGCTTTTACTGTGTCAAATAAAACCGTTTTTTCGTCCTTGATTAAATAAGAGTTGTAAGTTGTCCCAAACTCAGTTTCCATTATTATGTCGAATACTTTTAAACCTTCATCTACTACGCCAGTAAAGTAGATATCTTTTTTTACTTCAAAAACTTTACTCATTTTTAACCCTCCTAAAATTTATCATTATACAAGTAACATACCCCATTTTGGGGTTAATGAAACAAAAGATGTCATTATAAGTCATATAAAACAATAGTTTATGTTTATAATATATCATATTTGATAAAAAATCTGCATTTTAATAAAAATTTAATGGAAAATATTATTAAATATTTTTTAGACATTCTATTTTGTGAATAATATAGGTTTTAAATTCAATATTTTAGTTATATTTTTGATAGAAAATATTTTATCGTGTATAATATTACTTATAAATAAGAATAAAAATAAAGAGCTTGTTTGGAGGAATTTGGATAAATGAATAAAGTAGACTTGAAAAAAATCTTAAAAAAAGTAGAAAAGCCTGCTAGATATCTTGGAAATGAAATAAATTCAATTCATAAAGATACTAGTAATAGTGAATTGATAAGATACGCACATTGCTTTCCAGATTTATATGAAGTTGGTATGAGTCACTTAGGAAGTCATATATTATACGATGTAATAAACAAAGATGAAGATGTATTTTGTGAGAGAGTATATTCTCCTGCTGTTGACATGGAAAATATAATGAGAGAAAAAAACATACCATTATTTGCATTAGAGTCAAGAGAGCCTATAACAAACTTTGATTTTGTTACTTTTACACTTCAATATGAACTTTCATATACTAATATCTTAAATATATTAGATTTAGCAAATATACCAATATTAAAAAAGGAAAGAAAACTGGAAGACCCATTTGTAATGGTTGGTGGCCCTTGTGCCTATAATTCTGAACCTTTAGCAGATTTTGTGGATGTAGTAATATTAGGTGAAGGTGAAGAGGTCAATTTAGAAGTAGTAAATGAGTATAAAGGATGGAAGGAAAATAAAACGACTAGAGAAGATTTTTTATATAAAATATCAAGTATAGAGGGAGTATACATACCAAGTTTTTATGATGTTAAATACAATGAAGATGGTACAGTTCAAAGTGTAACTCCTAATAGAGATGGAGTTCCTAAGAATCCTACTAAGAGAATAATAAAAGATGTTGAAACTGTAGACTATCCAGAGAAACTAATAGTACCTTATATAGATACTGTTCATGATAGAATAGTGTTGGAATTATTCAGAGGATGTACAAGAGGATGTAGATTCTGTCAAGCAGGTATGATATATAGACCAATAAGAGAAAAAAGTGTTGAAAGACTTAAAGAAATATTAGATAAATTAGTTAAAAATACTGGATATGATGAAATATCATTATCATCACTTAGTACAAGTGACTATAGCAAATTATCTGAGCTTACTGATTATTTGGTAGACGAGTATGCTTCTAATAATATAGGGATTTCTCTTCCATCTCTTAGATTAGATAACTTCTCAATGGAAATTGCTGATAAAATACAACAAGTAAGAAAGTCTGGACTTACTTTTGCTCCAGAGGCGGGAACTCAAAGACTTAGAGATGTTATAAATAAAGGTGTCACAGAAGAAGATTTGGAAAATGCAACAGAAAGAGCTTTTGAGATGGGATGGAATAGTGTCAAACTATATTTCATGATTGGTTTACCAACTGAGACTTATGATGATTTAGATGGAATAGCTAAATTAGCATATAAGGTTATTGATATTTACAGAAAAGTAAATGGAGGTAAATTAAAGAGAAGTTTTAGCGTTACAGTAAGTACTTCTACATTTGTACCAAAGCCATTTACACCTTTCCAATGGCATGGACAAGATACTACAGAAGAAGTAGTTGAGAAGCAAAGACACTTAGTAAATAAATTGAGAAACAACAATATAAAATACAATTACCATGATTCAAAAACTAGCTTGATGGAAGCTGTAGTAGCTAGAGGGGATAGAAGGATAGGAAAAGTTATATATGATGCATTTAAACTAGGTGCAAAGTTTGATGGATGGGCAGAACACTTTAATTTGGATATATGGAAGGAAGCTATGGAAAAAAATAATCTTTCTATAGATTTTTATGCACATAGAAATAGAACTTATGAAGAAGTATTTCCTTGGGACCATATAGATGTAGGTGTTAATAAAAAATTCTTAATTAGAGAAGATGAGAATGCTAAAAAAGAAAAAATCACTTCTGATTGTAGACATAATTGTAATGGCTGTGGAATAAATATACATGATATAGGAAGGGGGCTTTGCTAATATGAGTAAAATAATAAGAGTAAAATTTAAAAAGGAAGGCGATATGATATATATATCACATCTTGACCTTCAGAGATTATTGCAAAGAGCATTTAGGAGAGCTGAAATAAACTTATCACATTCTCAAGGGTTTAATCCTCATCCTAAAATGAGTTATGGTAATGCTTTGGCTTTAGGAACAGAAAGTCAGGGAGAGTATGTAGATATTGAGATAGAAGAAGATGATTTATCAGTAGAGGAGTTCTTAAGTAAAGTATCAGTTCAACTTCCAGATGGAATAGCATTTATCAAAGCAAAAGAAATTGATAGACAAACACCTTCTCTTTCTTCTGTGATAGATTATGGAGAATATCTGTTTAATATAGAGTTAAAAAGACCTCTAACTAAAGAGTTTGTAAAAAGAAAAGTAATTGATTTTATGAATAATAAAGAAATAATTATAACAAAAAAGAATAAAAAAGGGAAGATGGTAGAAGTTGATATAAGACCTATGATAAGAACTTTTGATGTTTTAAATTTAGAAGATGAATATATTACTCTTACCGCTACTATAGCTACAGGTTCAAAGACTAATTTAAATACTAATATACTTATTCCAAAAATATTAGAGATGTTTGAATTGAATGTTGACCCATTAGATGTTGATATATTGAGAAGAGATTTATATGTATTAGAAGATGGTGAATTAGTGACTCCTATGTAGGCTCGAGAGGTGAAGTTGTGAAAAAGATAGTTATCGAGTCCTTAGTAGGGTCTCAGAAAACAGCAGTACTTGAAGATGAAAGGTTAGTAGAACTTTTTGTTGAGGATAATTTAAATAAAAAGACTGTATCCAATATATACCGTGGAATTGTAAAAAAAGTTATACCAGGAATAGAAGCTTGTTTTGTAGATATTGGCTTTAAAAAACTTGCTTATTTACAATTGAAAAAAGGAAGTACTATAAAATCTGGTCAAGATATTCTAGTGCAAGTAAATAAAGAAGAAATAGGAACTAAAGGTGCAAAATTAAACACTGAAATTAGTATTTCTGGAAGGTATATTGTCTATATACCTTCCAATGATAGAACTACAATATCGAATAAAATTACTGATGAAAAAGAAAGATTTAGATTAAAAAAAATTACTAAGGCAGTAAATAAAGAAAATTTAGGCTTAATAATAAGGACTGAGGCTCAAGGTTGCACTCATGATGAAATAAAAAAAGATATAGAAGAGTTGAAATTAAAGTATGAAAACATTTTAAAAGAATATAAACTTGGTATTGGACCAAAATTATTATATAAATCCTTAGATTTTGCAACTAAATATGTAAAAGATAATGTGAATGATGATATTGAATCTATAATTACTAATAGTTATGATAGATATTGCGAACTCAAATCTATTTTGAAGGGAATAGACAATACTTATGTTGATAAACTATGTCTTGAA
Source organism: Clostridioides sp. LIBA-7602 (assembly GCF_056688945.1). NCBI lineage: Bacteria > Bacillati > Bacillota > Clostridia > Peptostreptococcales > Peptostreptococcaceae > Clostridioides > Clostridioides sp. LIBA-7602. The sequence goes on from NZ_CP196991.1 coordinate 1,250,367, forward strand.
GAAAATAGAGATGTATTTGATTTATATAGGATAGAATCTCAAATAGATAAGTTACTAAATAAAAAGGTATGGTTAAAGAGTGGAGGTTATCTAATAATTGAAAAGACAGAAGCTCTTACAGTCATAGATGTAAATACAGGTAAGTTTGTTGGAACTGGCAAACTTGATGAGACTGTTTATAAAACTAATATTGAAGCTGCAAAAGAAATTGTAAGGCAACTTAGAATTAGAGACATAGCTGGAATAATAATAATTGATTTTATTGACATGCATAAAAAGAAGCATCAAAATGAAGTTTTACACCTCTTAGAGGAAGAATTTAATAAAGATAAAAGAAAAGCTGAAGTGTTAGGTATGACGAAGCTTGGTTTAGTAGAAGTTGCAAGGCGTAGAGAAAAAGAGTCTATTGATAAATATTATCTAATGTCTTGTCCATGTTGTGATGGTGCACAAACGATAAAATCTATACATCATATGGTAGATGGTATTGAAAAAGAAATTATGAGAATAAGCGAGCATACAGTCTATAAAAATGTAATAATAGAGTTTAATGATTTTATTTTTGAACAAATAAAAGAATATTATATGGATATAATTGATAAAATTGGTGAAAAATATAATATAAAGATTTCTTTAAACTCAAATGCTACATTAAAACACAATAAAACTAATGTTATTTTCGATAAAATAGTTGACAATAAAATGTAAATATTTTATAATTAATAATTGTAATGCCGCACAGTAAAGGTCTAAATCTTCAAATGAAGTACCTTGTACTGGCGAGTTTGAGGCCGAGGAGGTGTATTTAATGTACGCTATAGTAAAGACTGGTGGGAAGCAATATAAAGTTTCTGAAGGTGATGTATTATTCGTTGAAAAATTAGAAGCTAACGCAGGTGATGTTGTTACTTTAAACGAAGTATTAGCTTGCTCTAAAGATGGAGAATTAAAATTAGGTTCTCCAGTAGTAGAAGGAGCATCTGTTCAAGCTAAAGTTGTTGAACAAGGTAAGGCTAAGAAAGTTATAGTTTTCAAGTATAAAGCAAAAAAAGATTACAGAAGAAAACAAGGACATCGTCAATCATACACTAAGATAGTTGTAGAAAAAATAAACGCTTAGTTGTTGGTTAAGTTATGATAAAAGTAAAATATTATTATAATGATGATTTCTTGATACAAGGTTTTTGTTTAAAGGGACATGCTGATTTTGCTGAAATAGGCTATGATATAGTGTGTGCTGCAGTTACATCTAATGCTATTGCAGTTATAAATTCTTTAGACAAATTACAAAAGATTGAATTTGAAAAAGTAGTAGGAGAAGAAGGTCATATAGAATGTATAGTTAAAGATATACATATAAAAGATGCACAATTATTACTAAATCACTTTCAATTAGCGGTTGAAGAAATTAAACGGGAATACCCAAAAAATATAAAAATTTTAAAAAAGTAGGGGGTGACTCCATATGTTAAACATGAATTTACAATTATTAGCATCTAAAAAAGGGGTAGGTTCTTCTAAAAATGGTAGAGATTCTATATCTAAAAGATTAGGTGTTAAGAGATTCGATGGGCAATTAGTAACTGCTGGAAGTATAATAGTTAGACAAAGAGGAACTAAAATACATCCAGGAACTAATGTTGGAAAAGGTAGCGATGATACTTTATTTGCATTAGTTGATGGTACTGTTAAATTCGAAAGAAAAGACAAGAAGAGAAAAAAAGTTAGTATATATCCAGTAGCAATAGCTGAGTAATATACATAAAAGGAGTGTTGAGGCACTCCTTTTTCTTATAGTACTGATGAATTTATAATAGTGTTTTTGGTAATGCTAATTAAAAGTTTTTAATTAAGTAGGTGAAGAATTTGTTTATAGATAAGGCAAGAATATTTGTTAAGGCTGGAAATGGTGGAAATGGTTCGGTAGCATTTAGAAGAGAAAAATATGTTCCAGCTGGTGGACCAGATGGCGGAGATGGTGGTCGTGGAGCAAGCATCATATTTGAAGTTGATTTGGGTCTTAGAACTCTAATGGACTTTAAGTACCAAAAAAAATATCAAGCTCAAAATGGTGGCGACGGAAGCAAAGGTAAAAGAGCTGGTAAAAATGGAGAGAACCTAGTATTAAAAGTACCAGCAGGTACAGTAATAAGAGATGAGGCTACAGGTCTTGTATTGGCAGATTTAAAGAAAGAAGGAGATATAGCTGTAGTTGCAAAAGGTGGTATAGGTGGTAAAGGTAACCAACACTTTGCAAATGCAGTAAGACAAGCTCCAGCTTTTGCAAAATCTGGTACAGATGGAGAAGAAAGATGGGTAACTCTTGAACTTAAAATGATAGCAGATGTAGGTCTTTTAGGATTTCCTAATGTAGGTAAATCAACATTTCTATCAGTGGTAACTAAGGCTAAACCCAAAATTGCAAACTATCATTTTACAACACTAACACCAAATCTAGGTGTCGTTCAAACTAAGTTTGGAGATAGTTTTGTACTTGCAGACATACCTGGAATTATAGAGGGTGCTTCTGAAGGTATAGGATTAGGGCATGAATTCCTAAGACATGTAGAGAGAACAAAGGTATTGATACATATTGTAGATATATCTGGACTAGAGGGTAGAGACCCTATTGAAGATTTTGACAAGATAAATGACGAACTTAGATTGTACAATGAAAAGCTTTCAAAGAGACCACAAGTTGTTGTTGCAAATAAGTTTGATATACTAGAAGATGAAAGTAAGTTTGATACATTTAAGAATGAGTTAGAAGGCAGAGGATATACAGTATTTAAAATATCTGCAGCAACTCGTCAAGGAATAGATGATGTAATAGCCTATGTCTCTAAACTTTTAAAAGAAGTAGAAGATGTGGAACTAGTTTCAGAAGAAGAAATGTACAGACCAGAACTTGATATTGGTACTGAAGAAGAATTGAGTATAGATATTGAAGATGGTGTGTATGTAGTTACAGGTAAAGCACTTAGAAGAATAATGTATTCTGTAAATTTTGATGATATGGAATCTCTTCAATATTTCCAAAAAGCTATGGAAAGTCAAGGTGTGTTTGATAGACTTAGAGAAATGGGAATAGAGGATGGAGATGTAGTTAGAATTTACGAATTGGAATTTGAATTTTACAATTAATTTTAGTATAGGATTATAGAGGTGAGGATATGTTAAAAGGAAAACAAAGAGCGTATTTAAGATCTTTGGCAAATACTTTAAAACCTACTACACAAATTGGTAAAGAAGGTGTCACAGAAAGTTTCTTAGAGCAATTAGATGATATGTTAAGAGTTAGAGAATTAGTAAAAGTTACTATACTAGAAAATGCAGGTCTTGATGCTAAAGAAACTGCTAATGCAGTATGTGAAGCTTTAAGAGCTGAATTTGTGCAAGCTATTGGTTTTAAATTTACTATTTATAAGAGAAATGTTGAGGAACCTAAGATACTTTTCCCAGGACATGAACAGGCAAAAGCCAAGGTTAAAAATAATAATGTTACAAAAAAAGGTAAACCAACTAAAAGAGCAGCTAGATAATAGTATATATTCTTTTAGTAAAATAAGTTAAAAAAATAGTGACAATTGGCAAAAATTGTATTATACTATTAAACATAAATTTAAATTAGCAATCTTATCAAGAGAGGCAGAGGGACTGGCCCTATGAAGCCCGGCAACCAGTATATTTTATTATACATTGGTGCTAAATCCTGCAGCAGTTATGCTGAAAGATGAGTATAAACCCGTCATATGGCTTGAGTTTATACTCAAGCTTTTTTAATTAGTATATTTATACATATAAATAATTTAATATAATCAAAATGATGGGGGTATGTAACAGTGAAGATAGCAATATTAGGGTATGGAACAGTAGGAAGTGGATTAATTGATTTAATAGAAAATAATACTTCAAAAAGAGATATAGAAATAGTTGGAATTTTAGTTAAAAATAAAGAGAAACATAAGTCTAAAAAGTATTTTGATAAGATAACAACAGATATAGAAGATATATTTGATAAGGATATTGATATACTAGTTGAAGTAATTGGAGGATTGAATCCAGCTTTTGATTATGTAACAAGAGCATTAAATAAAAAAATACATGTAGTAACAGCCAATAAAGACTTGCTTGCAGAGAGAGGTAGCGACCTTATAGAATTAGCCAATTTAAATGATGTTAGCATTAAATTTGAAGCATCTGTAGCAGGTGGTATTCCAGTTTTAAAGCCATTGATAGAATCATTAGAAGGTAATAATATAAAGAGTATAAATGCTATTTTGAATGGAACTTGTAATTTTATATTATCAAAGATGTATGATGAAAATCTACCGTATGATGTAGCTTTAAAACAAGCACAAGAATTGGGATTTGCAGAAGTTAACCCAGATGCAGATGTTTTAGGATATGATAGTGCTAGAAAACTATCTATATTATCTACTTTATCTTATGGAAAAATAGTATATTGGAAAGATTTATTATTAGAAGGAATAACTTCAATAGATGAAAAAGATATAGAATACGCAAAAAAATTAAATTGTAAGATAAAATTAGTTGCTAGAAGTAAGTATGAATCAGGAGAAGTAAGTGGGTTTGTTAGACCAGCATTGGTTGATAATGATAATATGCTTTCAAAAATAGATAATGAGTTTAATGTAGTGATTCTAGTAGGTGATTCAGTAGGTGAACTTTCTTTTGTGGGTAAAGGAGCTGGAAGAGGTGCAACAGGTAGTGCTGTCTATGCTGATATTATAGATATAATAGATAATAGAAATGCAAATATAAAATCTTTCTCAAAAGGAAAGTTGGATTTAAGTGGACTTATAGAAGATGAATGTAGTGCTGTAGTTAGATTTGATGGATATGATAAAGATGGAATTTTAAAATGTTTAGATAAATATGTGGATAGCTATGACATTATAGATGATGAAGAACTAGCGATTTTTGTAAATGCAAATTCAGAGCATAAAATTGATAGACTTTTGGAAGATGTAAAAAGAAATAATTATAGTAAATCAGCTAAGAAATTATTGAAGATAGATTAATATATTTATATAGGAATTATAAAATTTAAGGTGAAGTAAAACAAAATAAATATTTTGTTTTACTTCACCTTTTTAATATCTGGTGAATTAATAAGATAATAGAAAAATAAATACGTTATAATTAGCCAATAAAGAAGTTTTCACTAGCTTCATTAATAGCTTGTTGAGTTACCCTTATATATCGCTGTGTAGTGGCCACAGAGCTATGATTTAAGAGCTCTTTGACTAACTCTAAGTTATTATTACTCTTTTCAAATTGAGTAGTAGCATATAGCTTTCTAAAGCTATGTGTACTTATATTATACAAATTCAAGTATTTACAAATTATCCTCAACTGTTTTTGAATAGCTTTTGTCTTTATATTTACTAAATAGTCATTTGATTTAAGATTATACTTTCTAGCATGTTCGTTTATAGATTCAATTATATTTTTATTAACTGGTCTATATTGTAATTTGCCTGTCTTTTTTTCATTTATTTCTAACATGTTACCTTTAAAATTGCCTATTTTTAATCTTAAAATATCTGATATTCTTAGACCTAAATTAGCTTCTAACATTAGTGCCAATGCAACTTTAGGATTTTTTCTAAATCTTTTTTCAACGCCATTTTCACTATAAATAAAGCCAGTATGTAATAGTTCCATTATCTTTTTATATTCGTCTATTTCTATAGGTCTTGTTGCCATTTTCAACCACTCCTCTTATTTGATTTGGTAAGTTTAGGTCGGTATTTATTATATAATATAAATGAAACATTATATAATGGAAAAATTTACCAATAAACTTATGCAACTGTGATATATGTGATTAAGGAGAATTTTTTGAAAAATATTTACTAATAAAATTACAAAATTGTGATGAAATAACTGTGTTGTTAAACTAATTAAAAAGGTTATTAAAATTATGACAAATATAATAAAAAAATGGAAGTATTTAGTCAATTTTTGTGATTTTTATTTTTTTCGTAAATATTTCTTAATGGAGAAAGTATTTTTATATCTGATTAATTTTCCACTTGTAGATAAACTTTTCATATGCTTTTTAGCAATAAATAAAGCTGATATTAGGTAAACTATTACTACAATTTGAAGAATTGTGTCATAATAGCTAAGATAATAAAACCAGATTAAGTTATTATATATAACATTATATGTATCAGCAAAACTAGAAACCAATACAGTAGAGTTTGCAATAGGATAAAGTATAAATATAAATAGAGCAGCTAAGATTCCATGAGCAAACTTACTTAGTATGTATAATTTTAAATCTATGTCTGTTTTTGATAAAAATGTACAGCATTGAGCAAGTATGGATAATCCACTAAATCCTATTAAAAAACTAGCTAAAGATGCTCTTAGTATTTCTGGAGCACTTGTTATACTGGACACCTTATTGCAACCTATAGTGATTTCAAATAAACCACTTACAAATGCTTGACAGAGTTCTTTGTTTACACCTAAAAATGAAAGAGGTAAATACAAAATTGACGCTATTAAAGATATTACATTAAAAAGTGATAGTATTTTAAATACTACTGAAAAAACAATTACAAATCCACCAACTGTGAGTAAGGTATTTACTCCATTAAATACAGCATTTCCAAATAGAACAAAAAAGCCATTTCCACTTGCATTTCGAAGATTGATTATATTTTTTATGTTTGTTTTTAAATCTAATTTTGTCTTTGGAAGAATTTCATTACCATAATTTCTAAAAAAAAGACCAACCAATATAGTCCCTAGATAATGGCATAGAATCATTAAATAGCCTAAATTTGAATTTTGAAACATGCCCGTACCAACCGAACCTATTATGAATAAAGGTCCTGATGTAGAACAAAAAGAGACGAGTCTTTGTGCTTCATGTTTAGAAATTTGTCTATTATTTCTAAATTCAGAAGCCAAACTTACCCCTACTGGATAACCAGATACTGCTGATATTGCAAAAGCCAAAGCACTTTTGCCTGAGACATTAAATACAAGTCTAGTTATAGGATTAATAATAAATCCTATAATATCCACTATTTTTAAATCGACAATTAGGTTTGCTCCAATTATGAATGGTAGTAGTGATGGAACTAGAACATTAGACCATATAGAGAAACCCTCTCTTGCAGATTTTATAGCTTCATTTGGGTATAGGATAATGCCTAAAACTAGAACTCCAACTATAATAGCTGGAGCAAAAAAAGCAATAATTTTATTTTTTTTCATAATATCACCTATAAATTTGAGTTATAAGATATTATATTAAAAGTAATAAAAATATATGAATGTAATGGCTTAAGATATATAATAGATATATATTACAAGAACGATTATAATATTGGAGGAAAAAATGTTTAATAGTATAGCTAGTAAGAAAGTTTATGAACAAGTAATTGAACAAATACAATATAAAATACTAAATGGAGAATTAAGAAAGGGAGATAAATTACTGTCAGAAAGAGAATTATCTGAGCAAATGAATGTAAGTAGAACGTCTATTAGAGAGGCTATTAGAGTCTTAGAAACTATGGGAGTGATAGAAAGTAGACAAGGTGAAGGAAACTTTATATGTACAAATATAGAAAAAACTTTAATAGAACCATTATCTATGATTTTTAAACTTAATAATGGAACACTTGAAGATATATTGGAGCTTAGAATAATTTTAGAGATTGAAATTGCAAAACTTGCTTCAAAGAGAATAACTTCTTCTGAATCTATAGAACTTAAAAATATAATAGATGAAATGAGAATGGAAACTAAGAGAAAAGATAATAACCAAGCTTTAGTTTTATTAGACCAAAAATTTCACAGTAAACTAGCCACAATAAGTAAAAATTATTTAATTCAAAGTCTTTTTATGACAGCATCAAAATTATTTGATGGATTTATAGAAGATGCAAGAGAAAAAATAATTGCAAAACCTTTTAATGAAAATATATTACTTGAGCAACATGAGGCGATATATAATGCAGTTGTAGAAAATAATTTAGAACTTGCATCTGAAAAAGCAAAAGAGCATATGAAGTTTATAAGTAAAAATTATAGAAAAAATGAAAATTAAAAGTTTGTTATAAAATAAATTATTCTTGCAAATGGAATATAATGGTATTATCATATAAGTGTAAAACTGGTATGACCACATACCAATTTTATAGTTTATATAATGGGAGATTAAAAATGGTAAAGTTAAAAGTACCGTATTCAAAGCAAGGAATGATTTTAGAAATACCTGAAAAACGTTTTATTGGTGTTTTGGAAGCAAAATCGGATAATTATATAGAAAATAAAACTCAAGAAGAAATAGTTGAAGAATCTATGAATAATCCAATCGGCTCTAATTCACTGGAAGAACTAGCTAAGGGTAAAAAGAATGTGGTTATAATTACAAGTGACCATACAAGACCTGTACCAAGTAAAATAACTATGCCAATTATATTAAGACGAATTAGGAAGGTCAATCCAGACATTGATGTGAAAATTATAGTGGCAACTGGATTTCATAGGCCAAGCACAAGGGAAGAGTTAGTTTATAAAATGGGAGAAGAAATAGTAGATAATGAGGATATAGTTATGCATATATCTACTGATGACGAATCTATGTGTAAAGTGGGAGTACTACCTTCAGGTGGGGATTTATATATAAATAAACTAGCATATGAGGCAGAACTTTTAATAGCAGAAGGATTTATAGAACCACATTTTTTTGCAGGTTTTTCAGGTGGAAGAAAAAGTGTACTTCCAGGAATAGCATCTGCAAAAACTATAATGTATAACCATTGTAGTGACTTTATAGACAGTGATAATTCAAGAACTGGAAAATTAAAGAATAATCCTATTCATGAAGATATGGTGTACGCAGCTAAAGTTGCAAGGTTAGCGTTCATATTGAATGTTGTAATAGATAAAGATAAAAAAATAATTGCATCCTTTGCTGGGGATGTCGAAAAAGCACATACTAAGGGTTGTGAATTTGTAACAGAGTTATCAAAAGTAAATTCCATAAAATCAGATATTGTTGTAACCACAAATGGTGGATATCCATTAGACCAAAATATTTATCAATCAGTTAAAGGTATGACAGCAGCAGAGGCTACCTGTAGAGAAGGTGGAGTAATAATAATGATTGCAGCATGTAATGATGGTCATGGAGGTCAATCTTTTTATGAAAATGTAGCAAGTGCAGATTCTCCAAAACAATTATTAGAAAAAATTAGAAGTGTTGGTAGATGTGATACAATCCCAGACCAATGGGAATTTCAGATATTAGCAAGAATACTATCTAAATATACTGTGATAATGGTAACAGATAAGTGCAATCCTGAAATGATAAATAGAATGCATATGAAGCACGCATTTAATTTTAAAGAAGCTTTGGAAATGGCAACTAGTATAGTTGGTAATGATAGTAAGATAGTAGTTATACCTGATGGAGTATCAGTTATAGTTAAATAAAAAAGGGGTGTACTTTATGGAAATTTTGACATGTATAAAACAAGTACCTGGTACAACTTCAGTAGAGGTTGATGAAACTACAGGGGTACTAAAAAGAGATGGAGTAGATTCAAAAATGAATCCTTATGACCTATATGCTTTAGAAACAGCACTTAGAATAAAACAAGAAAAAAGAGCTAATCTAAAAGTGCTTAGTATGGGTCCTCCTCAAGCAAAAAAAGTAATAGAAGAGAGCTTTATGATGGGAGCTGATGAAGGAGCTTTAATAAGTGATAGAAGATTTGGAGGTGCAGATGTACTGGCTACTTCCTATACTATATCACAAGGCATTAAGAAGATGGGAAAAGTAGATTTAATAATATGTGGGAAACAAACTACTGATGGTGATACAGCACAGGTTGGACCTGAAGTAGCTGAGTTTTTAGATATACCTCATGTTACTAATGTCACAAAATTAATTGATGTTAAAGAAAAAAGTATAGTTGTTGAAATAGATATGCCAAATGATTTACAAGTATGTGAGATTGAATATCCATGCTTAATAACTGTAGAAAAAGATATTTTTCAACCAAGACTACCATCATTTAAATTAAAGTTAGACACTAAAGAAAGAAAAATACCTGTATATAACTTAGATGATTTTGAAGATAAAGATGAAAACAACTATGGACTTAATGGTTCTCCTACTCAAGTTGTAAAAATATTTCCTCCAAAGCCAAACACAGATAAAAATATTGTAAGAGGAAATGCAGATGACTTAAGTTCTGCACTCATAAATAAATTAGAGGAATTAAAATTAGTTTAGGGAGGATTAATAAATGTCAAAGATAGTTGTAAATCAAGATAAAATAACTGATTTAAAAGGAGTATTAGAAATATGTCCCTTTGGTGCTATAGAAGAAAAATCAGGTATAGTAGAAATAAGTGCTGCATGTAAGATGTGTAAGTTATGTGTCAAAAGTGGACCAAAAGGTGCATTTGAATTTATAGAAAGTAGCAAAGTACAAATAAATAAGGATGAATGGAGGGGGATTGCGGTATATGTAGAACATCACAATGGAAATATACATCCTGTAACATATGAGCTTATAGGTAAAGCTCGTGAGATGGCATCAAAAATAAAACAACCTGTGTATTGTGTGTTTGTAGGAAAAGACATAAAAGATAAGTGTAATAATTTGATTTCCTATGGTGTGGATGAAGTATTTGTATATGATGAGGATGAATTTAAAGATTTCAGGATAGAACCATATGCAAAAGCGATAGAAAACTTTATAAATAAAATAAAGCCAACAATAATGCTAGTGGGTGGAACTACACTAGGAAGGTCATTAGCTCCAAGACTTGCTGCTAGATTTAGAACTGGTCTTACATCAGACTGTACAATACTTGATATTCAATCTAATACTGATTTAGACCAAATAAGACCAGCATTTGGTGGAAATATAATGGCTCATATAAACACACCTAATAATAGACCACAATTTGCTACTGTAAGATACAAAATATTTTCAGTGCCAGAAAAAGTACAAAGTGCTACAGGAAAGATTACTTTATGTCAAATAGAAAAAAAAGAGCTAAGCTCTAAGATTAAAGTATTGAGTGTAAAAGAAAAAAATAAAGAAATTGGGCTTGAAGAAGCCGAAGTGATAGTTGTTGCAAGTAGAGCAATAAAAAAACAAGAAGATATGGAGATGATATATAAATTAGCTGATAAATTAAATGCTCAAGTAGCAGGAACAAGGCCTGTAATAGAAGCAGGATGGATAGATGCAAAAAAACAAATAGGTCTTAGTGGTAGAACTGTAAAACCTAAACTTATAATAACTTGTGGTGTATCTGGAGCTGTTCAATTTGTTGCAGGGATGCAAGGTGCTGACTATATAGTAGCCATAAATAAAGATGATAAGGCTCCTATACTTGATGTAGCACACCTAGCTTTAATAGGTGATATTTATGATATTATTCCTAAATTGATTGAAAAGATAGAAAATAAAAAAGGTGATAATCAAATATATATGGCATCAGCAGCCAAATAGGGGGATAGAAATGTACAAAATAATCGATAAAAAAGATATAGATTTTTTAATAGATACTTGCGGAGAAGAAAACGTAATAGTTGGAAGTGATATAAATGAAGATTTCTCACATGATGAACTTGGAGGAATTGAAAAATATCCTGAAGTCCTAGTAAACGTAGTTGAAACTGAACAAGTATCTAAAATAATGAAATACGCATATAAAAATAATATACCAGTTACACCAAGAGGTCAAGGAACTGGTCTTGTAGGTGCTGCTGTTGCCATAAATGGTGGAATAATGATTAATCTGTGTAAAATGAATAAAATACTTGAAGTTGATTATGAAAATTTAACATTGACAGTAGAACCAGGTGTTTTGTTGATGACAATAGGTCAATATGTTCAAGATAGAGATTTATTTTATCCACCTGACCCAGGTGAAAAAAGTGCTACAATTGCTGGTAATATAAATACCAATGCAGGTGGTATGAGAGCAGTAAAGTATGGTGTCACAAGAGATTATGTAAGAGGTCTTGAAGTTGTATTGCCAAATGGAGAGGTTATAAACATAGGTGGAAAAGTTGTTAAAAATAGTTCTGGATATAGTATAAAGGACTTATTAGTAGGTTCGGAAGGAACTTTAGGAATAGTTACTAAAGCCATATTAAAATTACTTCCACTACCAAAGAAAAGTATAAGTTTACTTATACCATTTCCAAATTTATCAATGGCAATCGAGACTGTTCCTAAAATAATAAAGTCAAAGTCAATACCAACAGCTATAGAATTTATGGAAAGAGATGTAATACTAGCAGCAGAAGAATTTTTAGGTAAGAAGTTTCCAGATAACACATCAGATGCTTATCTTCTACTTACATTTGATGGAAATAGCACTGAAGATATAGAAAAAGAATATGAAAAGGTAGCTAATTTATGTCTAGAAAACGGTGCATTAGATGTATTTATATCAGATACACAGGAAAGAAACGATTCTATATGGTCAGCTAGAGGTGCCTTTCTAGAGGCTATAAAGGCATCTACAACACAAATGGATGAATGTGATGTCGTTGTTCCAAGAGATAAGATAGCAGAGTTTATAAGATACACTCATGAGCTTCAAGATGAATTAAAAATAAGAATAAAAAGTTTTGGGCATGCAGGAGATGGAAATCTACACATATATATTTTAAAAGATGGTATGGATGATAATACATGGAAGACGAGATTAAAAGAAACTTTTGACTGTATGTATAGAAAGTCTAGAGAACTTAGTGGCCAAGTTTCTGGCGAACATGGTATAGGATATGCTAAAAAAGAGTATTTGCATGAATCAAATTCAGATGCTTATATGATGTTAATTAAAAATATAAAATTAGCTTTTGACCCTAAAAATATTTTAAATCCAGGAAAAATATATTAGACATATTAATTTAGCAATGTTTGTGAGAAAAAAAGTATAAAAATGATATTTAAATGTAATACTTTAAAATTTATTTTTAAATAAGAAGCTAAACTGTAAAAGTTTTAGGATGGCAATATTTACTTAAAATTAGAAAGTTAGATAATTTTTAAGTTGATGTTGCCATCCTAAAAGTATGTGCATATAGATTGAAGTAAGATTATTATATTTTGTACAATATATTAATAAAATAGTTTTTAGAAATATTTTTATTTTAAAAATCTATTTTATATAGATTGGACGAGTATAAAAATCCATAGGACCTTTTATTAAGTTTTCATTATTTTTGTAATATACTGAGTTATACATATTTGTAGATTTTATATCATAACTTATGAGCGTTCTAAAAATCATATCATCCAATGAAAATGATATATTTGAAAATTTGTTTATTATTTTTATTTCAGATTTATTTTTTACTTCTTTTAGAATTTCTCTACCTTTATCATTAAAAGCAAGTATTCTTATATAAGGTATTGTATCTATATTTTTTATAAGTTGCATATCACTTTTTTTAATACCTAACAATATATTATTTAAAGTACGTTTGATTTTGGTTAAAGTATATCGTTTAGATTTAATTGATAATTGTAGTTCATATAAGGCTTTAGATGTAAAAATATCTTTGTAGATTTTATTTTCTATACCTTCATTTACCTCAAAATAATCTTTTAAATTGTCTATATCTCTAAGTATAATTGTCTTTAAAGCATCAAAGAAAAAGTCATCAAATATAGGCAAAAAGCCATTATCTATTTTTTCATTTAGAGTGTTATAAGTCTTTTCTGGAATAACATTTTTTAAGTGAAAAAGTGTATTGTTTTCTTTAAGTGAAGTTCTTATAGCAGTAGCAGAACAAATATTACTATCGATTTCTTCAGAATTGTATTCTGCTTGAACTCTAGAGATAGTGAATGGTTTTATATTACTATTTAAATGGATAAGATTTTTTATATATTCTATACCAAGTATATTGTTTGATGAATTTAATGTTTTTGATAATTGTTCCTTTGAATAACTCTGCATAAAGTCATTTTTTTTGTATTGATGTATATAATCAAAAAGTGCATTAGTTCTAGCTGTTGGAAATAACATACCATCATCTAAATATTTTTTTAAAAATAATTTAAATTCATCTGGTTCATTTGCTAAAATTTCTGCAATGTTGTAAAGAATTTCTGTATCTCCTTCTTCACTACCAAAACATATAGAATTTATACAGTTTAGTGAATTTAAAATTGTTATGGCACCATGAGAAAAAATTTCAGCACTTTGGCAAGCAAATAGAGTTGGTAATTCTATAACTAAGTCTACACCATTTTCGACAGCAATTTTTGCTCTAGTATATTTATCAAATAAAGCTGGTTCACCTCGTTGTAGAAAGTTTCCACTCATTATTGCTACAGTATGTGTTGCATTTGTTTTTTCTATAGATTTAGATAAGTGATATATATGTCCATTATGAAATGGATTATATTCAACTATTAGTCCAAGTACATTCATAAAATACTCCTTCTATCTTTAGTTATTTTTATATATATCTTAATTTATTAAAATGTATATAAAATTTAAATTTTTAATTATAAAACTAAAAAACGTAAAAAAAGTTATAAAAATGTAGAAATACTACATAATAAAAAACTAGTTAAATGTTATTAAAATAACTTTATTAGAGCTTTATATTATATTATTATAGCAAATGGGAAAGAATAATCTACATTAAGTTAATTTGTTAATATATTATTAGGAAAATACACAAATTACCATACTATAAATATGATATAATATAAAAAAAAAGTATATACTTTTATATTAAAAGGTGATATATTATTTATGAAAATCGTTTAATGTATACAATAATATATCTATGACAAAATAATAAAAGATAGAGTTTTATTTAGACATTTATTACAAATCAAAAATTATTACATATTATTTATAAAAATCTAAGGAGGAAATAATAATGAAAATATTAGTATTAAACTGTGGGAGTTCTTCATTAAAATATCAACTAATAGATATGACTAATGAAGAAGTTTTATGTATAGGATTAGTTGAGAGAATAGGAATAGAAGGTTCTATACTAAAACATGAAAAAGCAGGTAGAGATGATAAATACATTGTTGAACAACCAATGAAGGACCACAAAGATGCAATAGCATTAGTTTTAGAAGCTGTTGCTCACCCAGAATTTGGTGCAGTTAAAGAAATGAAAGAAATAGATGCAGTAGGACATAGAGTTGTACATGCTGGAGAAAAATTTGCTACTTCAGTAGTAATAACTCCAGAAGTAGAAGAAGCTTTAAAAGAATGTATAGATTTAGCTCCACTTCATAATCCAGCAAACATAATGGGAATAGATGCTTGTAAAGCTATACTTCCAGACGTACCAATGGTAGGAGTATTTGATACTGCTTTCCATCAAACAATGCCTAAATCTTCATATTTATATGGTTTACCTCATGAGTTATACACTAAATATGGGGTAAGAAGATATGGATTCCACGGAACTTCTCATAATTATGTATCTCAAAAAGCAGCAGAGATATTAGGAAAAGACATAAAAGATTTAAAAATAGTAACTTGTCACTTAGGAAATGGAGCTTCTATAGCTGCTGTTGATGGTGGAAAATGTGTAGATACATCTATGGGATTCACTCCATTAGAAGGATTAATAATGGGAACTAGATGTGGAGATATAGACCCAGCTATATTACCTTTCTTAATGAGAAAAGAAGGTTTAGATGCTGATGGATTAGATAAATTAATGAATAAAGAATCTGGAGTATATGGAATGACTGGTATTTCTAGTGACTTCAGAGATATAGAAGATGCAGCTAAAAATGGAGATGAAAGAGCTCAAGCAACACTAGAAGCTTATGTTAAAAAAGTACAAAAATATATAGGTGCTTATGCAGCTGAGATGAATGGATTGGATGTCGTAGTATTTACTGCTGGTGTTGGCGAAAATGGAAAGGCTATAAGAGCAGATATAGCTTCTAATATGGAATTCTTAGGAATGAAGTTAGATAAAGAAGCTAATGATGTTAGAGGAAAAGAAACAATAATATCTACTGCTGATTCTAAAGTAAAAATACTTTTAATACCAACTAATGAAGAATTAATGATAGCTAGAGATACATTAAGATTAGTAAAATAATTTAAGCAAACTGATGCCTATCAAGTAAAAATACTTGACAAACAAATGCTAGATTTGTATAATAAATTTGGTGATATGTTGAGGTGAACTTAATGAAAGTTAGCATAGAAAAAATAAATAGAAAAGAAACTGATAAAATAGACTTGAATTTTTGTGAAAAAATTGATACTATTAGTTATTGTGATGAGATTTACAAATTAGTATCACCTGTAAATTTAAAAGGGAAAGTGTCAAAGACTAATAAAGGTTTATATCTAGATATAGATGTCAATTTTACAATTGTTGACAATTGTTCAAGATGTCTTAAAGAAGTAGAAATACCATTAGAGTATTCTATACAAGGCTTTTTAGTAAAAGAAGAAGATTATGATGAAGATGATTTTGAGGAATTTGATCCTTTTATATTCGATGGCGAAGAAATCGACCTTATTGATATAATAGAACAGACATTAGATTTTAATGTACCTCATAAGGTTCTTTGTAGTGAAAACTGTAAAGGTCTTTGTCAAGTATGCGGAGCAAACTTAAATGAAGTAGAATGTTCTTGCAGTGAAATTACAAACGATGAGGAATACATAGATCCTCGTTTTGCTAAATTAAAAGATTTATTTAATTAAATTTTGACTAAGGAGGTGGCGTAAATGGCAGTACCAAAGCGTAAAACGTCTAAATCAAACACAAAAATGAGAAGAGCAGCTAACTCAAAGATGGAAGCAACAGGATTTGTAAGTTGCCCACAATGTCATGAGCCAAAATTACCACATAGAGTGTGTCCAGACTGTGGATATTATAAAGGTAAAGAAGTTGTGTCTAAGTAATAGCTTCTAAAAAAACATGTAGAGTATACTCTACATGTTTTTTTTGTACATATAAAAGGAAGATGATTTACTAGAGAAATAAGTGGATTTTATGCATATTAAAAAATATAAAAATAATAATATAAGTATTGAAAATTTTTGTGTGTTACTATATACTACTATTAGTAGCTGGTACTAATTACAGCTATAAAATTTGGAGGGAACATGAAAAAGAAAAGTAAAGCCCAAAGACAAAAAGAGCTTATAGATATGCTAAAGACGGATCCTTTTTATACTGATGAAGAATTATCAAGTCTGTTTGATGTAAGTATACAGACTATAAGATTAGATAGAATGAGTCTAAACATACCAGAGCTAAGAGAAAGAGTCAAATCAATAGCAGAAACTCAGAGTTCAAAAGTAAAGACTTTAGGAGTAAAGGAAATTACAGGAGAAATCATTGATTTATCTGTAGGGCGATTAGGTATATCTATGTTAGAAGTTACACAAGACATGATTTATTCTAAGACTAATACTTTAAAAGATACGTATATATTTTCTCTAGCAGATTCATTGGCAATGGCTATAATAGATGCACCTAAAGTTATTATGAGAGTTGCAAATGTAAAAAGTTTTAAGTTGATAGAACAACAAGACAGGCTTATAGCAAAAGCAGAAGTGTATAGAAATATAGATAAAAAGCATTATGTAAAAGTTGTTATCAATAATAAAGCTCAAGAACAAATATTTAGAGGAAAGTTTATCTTTGAAGAATTAGATTAGGAGGGTAATCATGAAGATAGTAATTGATGGAATGGGTGGAGATAATGCACCTAAATCTAATGTAGAAGGCGCAGTAAATGCTATAAAAGAATATAACGTTGATTTAATAATCACAGGAGATAAAGATTTATTAGAAAAGGAATTTTCAAATTATGAATTTGATAGAAATAGGCTAGAGATAGTTCATACTACTGAGATTATAGAAAATGAAGATAAACCAGTAAAGGCTATAAGAAGTAAAAAAGATTCTTCTATGGTAGTAGCATTAAACCTTGTAAAAGAAGGAAAGGCAGATGCTATAATATCAGCTGGAAATACAGGAGCTTTACTTGCTGGTGGATTATTTGTTGTTGGTAGAATAAAAGGAATCGATAGACCTTGCTTATGCTCAGCAATACCGAATGTAAAGCGAGGAATGACACTTATAGCAGACTGTGGCGCAAATGCAGATTGTAAACCTAAAAATCTAGTTGAATTTTCAGCTATGAGTAATATCTATGCAAGAAAAGTTTTAGGTCTTGAAAATCCTAAAGTAGCATTAGCAAATGTTGGACTAGAGGAAGGCAAAGGTAATGATTTAGTTAAAAGGTCATATGAAGAAATTAAAAAATTAGATTTAAATTTTATAGGGAATGTAGAAGCTAGGGAAGTTATAAATGCATATACAGATATAATAATCTGTGATGGATTTACAGGTAATATATTACTTAAGTCTGCTGAAGGTGTAGCTCTTTCAGTTATGAGCCTTATAAAGGAAACTTTTATGGCTAGTACAAAGAGTAAAATAGGAGCATTACTTATAAAGGATGATTTAAGAAAATTAAAGAGTTTTATAGATTATTCTGAGTATGGGGGAGCTCCACTTTTAGGTCTAAATGGAGGCGTTATAAAAGCTCATGGAAGCTCTGATGCTAAAGCTATAAAGAATGCTATAAATCAAGGAATAAAATTTGCAAAAGGAAACGTTGTTGAAGATATCAGTCAATTTATAAGCAAATATAATGAAGAAAATAAAAATAACGAAGATGAATAAACTCGTTTTGGAGGTTTAATATATAATGAATACAAAGGCTGGAATATTAGGAGTAGGAAGTTATCTACCTGAGAAATCATATGATAATTTTCACTTCGAGAAGATAATGAATACATCAGATGAGTGGATAAGTACTAGAACTGGTATTAAGGAAAGAAGATTTGCTAAAGAGTCTGAAGCAACTTCTGACCTAGCATCTAAAGCTGCCTTAAAAGCTATAGAATGTGCAAAGTTAAATGTAGAGGATATAGAGTTGATTATATTAGCGACAATTACTCCTGATATGTCTTTGCCTTCAACTGCATGTATAGTACAAGATGCAATAGGAGCAGTGAATGCTACTGCATTTGATATATCAGCAGCTTGTTCTGGATTTGTATATGGAGTAACTATTGCAAAGCAATTTGTGGAAACTGGTTGTTACAAAAATGTACTTGTAATAGGAGCAGAAACTTGTTCTAAGTTTTTAAATTACGATGATAGAACAACAGCAGTATTATTTGGAGATGGTGCTGGAGCAGCTGTTATTGGACCTGTAAGTGAAGGTGGAATACTATCTACTCATATGGGTTCTGATGGTAAAGGAAAAGATTGTTTAAAAGTACCTGCTGGAGGTTCAAGACTTAAAGCAAGTAAAGAGACTGTAGAAGCTAATCTACATACAATAGAAATGGCAGGAAGTGATGTATTTAAATTTGCAGTTAGAAAGATGGCAGAAACTTCTTTAATAGCTCTTGAAAAAGCCAATTTAAATACAACTGACATAGACTATTTAATACCACATCAAGCTAATATAAGAATCATACAAGCGTCTTCTAAGAGATTAGAACTTGATATGAAAAAAGTTTATGTAAATATAAACAAGTATGGAAATATGTCTGCTGCATCTATACCAGTTGCGTTAGATGAAGCTTATAGAGAAGGTAAAATTAAAAAAGGCGACAATGTAGTTTTAGTTGGCTTTGGTGGAGGTCTAACTTGGGGGGCTTCAGTTGTCAAGTGGACTTTATAGTATAAAATATCCAAAATGCTTTAATTGACAAAATTAACTTTATATTAAGAGTAAGGTTGATTAATAATAAAAAGTTTACTTTTATGATTTCAAGTGAAGGAGAATTGTATGAATAAAATTTGCAAAATATTAAATATAAAATACCCAGTTATCCAAGGGGGAATGGCATGGGTAGCTACTGCATCATTAGCAAGTGCTGTATCTAATGCAGGAGGGCTTGGAATAATAGCAGCAGGAAACGCACCAAAAGAAGCTATAAAAAAAGAAATTGTTGAGTGCAAAAAATTAACAGATAAACCTTTTGGAGTAAATGTAATGCTTATGTCACCATTTGTAGATGACATAATTGATTTAATTATAGAAGAAAAAATTCAGGTTATCACTACTGGGGCAGGAAATCCTGCAAAGTATATGGATAGATTAAAAGAAGCTGGAACAAAGGTTATTCCTGTAGTACCTACAATAGCTTTAGCTCAAAGAATGGAAAAGCTAGGAGCTACAGCAGTAATAGCTGAAGGTACAGAAGGTGGAGGCCATATAGGAGAGCTTACTACTATGGTTTTGGTTCCACAAGTTGCTGATGTTGTCAACATACCTGTAATAGCTGCTGGAGGAATTGTAGATGGTAGAGGTATTGCTGCTTCTTTTGCATTAGGTGCTAGTGCAGTTCAAGTAGGAACTAGATTTATCTGTAGTGAAGAGTGTTCTGTACACTCAAACTACAAAAACTTAGTAATAAAAGCAAAAGATAGAGATGCGATTGTTACAGGAAGAAGTACAGGTCATCCAGTAAGAACATTAAAGAATAAATTATCGAAAGAATTTTTAAAGATGGAGCAAAATGGAGCTACTCCTGAAGAATTAGATAAAAAAGGTACAGGTGCTTTAAGATTTGCAACAGTAGATGGAGATATAGAAAAAGGCTCATTTATGGCAGGTCAAAGTGCTGCTATGGTAAAAGAAATAACACCTTGTAAAGAAATTATAGAAACTATGGTAAATCAAGCAAAAGAGATTATGCCAGCAATAGAACTGTAAATCAGGAGGAGCAAGATGGGAAAAGTTGCACTAGTATTTCCTGGTCAAGGAGCTCAATATGTAGGTATGGCCAAGGATTTATACGAAAATAATGATGTTGCTAAAAATGTAATAGATGAGGCTTGTGAAGCCTTAAAAATGGACTTAAAAAAACTTATGTTTGAAGGCAATGAAGAAGAACTTTCTAAAACTGAAAATACTCAACCTGCTATGGTTACACATAGTGTAGCGGTATTAAAAGCAGTACAAGCTCAAATAGATTTAAAATATAGTGCATGTTTAGGTTTATCTTTAGGAGAGTATAGTGCATTAGTTGCAGCAGATGCAATTGATTTTAAAGATGCTGTATGCTTAGTCAAAAAAAGAGGTAAATTTATGCAGGATACAGTTCCAACAGGTGTTGGAGCTATGGCAGCAATTTTAGGCCTAGATAGAAGTATATTAGAAAATGTAGTTAAAGATATACAAGGAGGTATTGTAGAAGTAGCAAATTATAATTCTCCTGGTCAAATAGTTATATCTGGTGAAAATGAAAAGATAGAAGAGGCAATGGTAAGATGCAAAGAAGCAGGAGCAAAAAGAGCTGTTAAATTAAATGTAAGTGGACCTTTTCACTCATCAATGCTAAAAGAAGCAGGAGCAAAGTTAGGCAGTGAGTTAGAGAAAGTTAACATCACTAAACCTAAAATTGATGTAGTAGCAAATGTAAATGCAGATTACTATAAAAATGAAGGGAAAGAACTACTTATAAGACAAGTAAGTTCATCTGTTCTTTGGGAAGATTCTATAGAAAGACTTTTAAACGATGGATATGATACTTTTATAGAAATGGGGCCTGGAAAAACTTTAAAAGCATTTATCAAGAAGATAGCTTCTAACAAAAAAGCAAGTGTGAATATTTATAATATAGATGGTATAGATTCTCTTAATGAATTTGTACAAAATTATAGAAATGGAGAGATATAATGATAAATCTTACAGGACAAGTAGCAGTTGTTACTGGTGGCTCTAGAGGTATAGGGAAAGAAATAGCAAAAAAACTAGCATCTTTTGGGGCTGATGTAGTAATCAATTATACTTCTAAAGAAGATGAAGCACTAAAAACTAAAAATGAAATAGAAGGAATGGGTGTAAAATGTACTTCTATAAAATGTGATGTGTCTAAATCTGATGAAGTAAATCAAATGATAGATTCTGTTGTAAAAGAATTTGGAAAAGTTGATATATTGGTTAATAATGCAGGTATAACTAAAGATGCTTTGCTTATGAGAATGAAAGAAGAAGATTTTGATAGAGTCATAGATATAAACTTAAAAGGTGTCTTTAATTGTACAAAAGCAGTTACTAAACCTATGATGAAAAAGAAGTATGGAAGAATAATTAATATGACTTCAGTAGTTGGAATTATGGGTAACCCAGGACAAACTAATTATTGTGCATCAAAAGCTGGTGTAATTGGATTTACAAAAGCTTCTGCAAGAGAATTGGCATCAAGAAATATAAATATAAATGCAGTAGCACCTGGATTTATAGAAACAGATATGACTAAAGTATTAAGTGATGATGTAAAAGAATCAACACTTGCAAATATACCAAAAAAATCTTATGGTAAACCAGAAGATGTAGCAAATGCTGTAGCATTTTTAGTTAGTGACATGTCAAGTTATATAACAGGACAAGTGATAAATGTAGATGGCGGAATGGTAATGCAATAATAAAAAATAATAATTTAAAAAGTAGAGAAATCTATTAAAATAAAAAATCTTAGGAGGTACACAATGTTTAATAAAGTTGTAGAAATAATAATAGAGCAATTAGGAGTAGAAGATAAAGAAATAACTATGGAAACATCATTAATGAAAGATTTAGAAGCTGACTCATTAGATGCAGTAGAAATAATAATGGCACTTGAAGATGAATTTGGTATAGAAATACCAGATACAGAAGCAGAAAACTTCAAATCTATAGGAGATATAGTTAAGTATATAGAAGCTAATAAATAGTCGAGCTTTAAAAAAGTGGAGGTATCCGATGAATAAAAGAGTAGTAATAACAGGACTTGGATGTGTTACGCCGTTGGGAACGGGAAAAGATGAGTTCTGGAGCAATATAAAATCTGGAGTATCTGGTATAGATAAAATAACTAATTTCGATGCTAGCACATATCAAACTCAGATAGCAGGAGAAGTTAAGAATTTTCACCCAGAAGAATATATAAGCAAAAAAGAACTGAAAAGATTAGACAAATTTGCTCAATTTGCAATAGTATCTGCAAAATTAGCAGTTGAAGATGCAAATCTTGATTTAGATAAAGTTAATAGAGAACGTGTTGGTGTTATAATAGGTTCTGGAATAGGTGGAGTTGAAGCAATAGAAACTCAACATAAAATTCTTTTAGAAAAAGGAAACAAAAGAGTAAGCTCTCTTTTTGTACCTATGATGATAGGTAATATGGCAGCTGGTCAAGTTTCAATATTTTTAGGAGCAAAAGGACCTAACACTAATGTATGTACAGCTTGTGCATCAGGGACTCATTCAATAGGTGATGCTTTTAAGGTTATACAAAGAGGCGATGCAGATATTATGGTGGCAGGAGGTTCTGAAGCTGCTGTAACAGGTCTTGCATTTGCTGGATTCTGTAATATGAAAGCTATGTCGACTAGAAATGATGACCCTAAAACTGCATCACGACCATTTGATAAAGACAGAGATGGATTTGTAATGGGAGAAGGAGCAGGTATTGTTATCCTAGAAGACTTGGAACATGCTTTAGCAAGAGGTGCTAAGATATATGCAGAAGTAGTTGGATATGGTTTAACTGCTGATGCATATCATATGACAACTCCAGCTGAGAATGGAGAAGGAGCAGCTAGGTCTATGAATATGGCTTTGAAAGATGGAAATGTTCCATTAGAAGAAGTAGATTATATAAATGCTCATGGAACTTCAACTTATTACAATGACTTGTACGAAACTATGGCTATAAAAACTGTATTTGGAGAAAAGGCATATGATTTATGTGTATCATCAACAAAATCTATGACTGGACATTTATTAGGGGCATCAGGTGCTATAGAAGCTGTTGTTTGTGCTATGAGTATAGAGGATAGTTTTGTACCTCCAACTATAAATGTACAAGAAGTTGGTGAAGATTTGGATTTAGATTATGTCCCAAATAAAGGTAAAGAAAAAAATGTTAGATATGCACTATCAAATTCTTTAGGATTTGGTGGGCACAATGCTACAATTGTACTAAAAAAATATGTATAAATAAATCATAAATATTAAATTTGAAATTAAAAAACAAGTACTTGTTTTAACTTTTAAATTTACATTGACTTAAATTCAAAGTCCCCTAAATTATTTTAGGGGATTTTTTATTAAGATTTAATTCTAGCATATGTTGTAAATCATTTTGATATATTGTATTATTAAGTATTAAGAGGTTATTTATATATATGCGAGTTTTCATTCTACAATATACAGAAGGAGGACTAAAATTTTGAATTTTAGACTACCAAATAAAAGATTATTAAAAAGTATAATTTTTATAGGTGTAATACTTATTAGTATTATTTTGTTTATAAAGTACGACCAAAATGGGCTGAAAGAAAGAGAAATTATAAATAAGGGGAAATATATGTCTGAAAGTCTTGTTTCAGATAAGAAGTATGATGAAGCAAAAAAATTGGTTAAAACGTCTTTTGAAGCTATACCAGAAAAAAAATACAATAAAGTATATAATGAAGTATGGGACATGTTAAAAACTATTTCATCTGTTCCAGGAGGAACGAAGATAGTTATTGATTCATTGGAGAAGATGAGAATGTCAGATGAAAAATTATCTGATGAGAGTAGATTTAATATAGAAAAAAGATTAGCATCAGTGTACATAATGGATAATAATTATTCTAAAGCCGTAGATTTAACTGTAAAATCTATAAAATTGGCTGAAAAATTAGAGGACAATTATGAAAAAGCAAGGCTAGATGTTGATTTGGCGAGCATACTTTTAAAGGTAGGTGGCTATGAAACAGGAGAGAAATTAATAAGAGATTCTTTTAATATAGATATTGATGAAGGCGAAAAAAATGGAATGGTTAGATTATATGCTCTTATAAATTTATCAGAAATATATGTAGAGCTGGGAGAATATGATAAAGCTATTGAAACGAGTGGCAGAGTAGAAGACTATAAAAAATTTGTAAAGATAGATAATTACAACGATTTTGAGATAATGGCTTCTATAATGCAGGCAAATGCATATGTAGGAAAAAATGATATGCCAAAGGCAAGAACTTTTTTAGAAAGAGCTGATTATCTTATAAAATCTGACAAATCAGTCTATATATTAGATAAAGATATGTATTATTATATGGCAATGGGAAATTTAGAATATAAAAATGAAAATTATACTTCTGCAATAGATAATTATAAAAAAAGCTTAGAGATATCTAATAAAAGAAAGTTAATTCAGGAGAAAATAAGAATTTTAAACAAAATATTAAATATATATGAAAAACAAGGAAATGTAAATGCTGTAAATAAGTACCAAAAGATACTGATAAGTGAATACAAAGAGAACAAAAGGATAAGAGACTCAGAGACTAGTTTTTATATAATTGACAAAGTATCAAATGAAAGTGCATTATTTGAAAAAACTAAGAAAGAAATCAAATATTACAAAATATTATTTATAGTAATTATAATTGCTATATTAGGGTCTACTTTTTTATATAATAGACTGAAGTATTTTAAAGCACAAAACTTACATGATGGGCTTACAAATGTTTATAATCGAAAAAGTTTCGATATTATGTATGAAAAATATAGAGATAAAGATGATAATTTTGCACTTGTAATGATAGATATTGACAACTTTAAACTTATAAATGATAATTATGGACATAAATTTGGTGATGTTGTCATAAAGGGGATAACAAATACTATTTGTGTCATGTTGGAGCAAGAAGATAAAGTATTTAGGTATGGAGGCGAGGAGTTTTCTGTACTAATAAGAAATAAATCTGGTGAAGAAGTAGTAAATATAATTGACAATATAAGAATTGCAATTGCAAATAAAAAATGGGGTGAAGATGTAACTGTGACTATAAGTGCAGGTATAGCTCATATTTCTGACAGTAAGAATGTACTAGAAGAAGCTGACAAAAATTTATACAAAGCAAAACAACTTGGTAGAAATAAAGTAGTATATAAGTAATTATATGTTATATAAATAAGAGGTATAAGTATGAAACAATCAATAGCTATAGTAACTGATAAAATAACCAAATTATCATCTTTTTTAGAAGAAAATATACGTTTGGTTTTGGGTGATTACATTGATATAAACCATTACTATTTAGACAATTTAAAAGAGGATGATAAAATACAAGGTGACTTTGTATTGGTAATGACTGATGATAGATTAAATAGCATGAGAAAGCATTTAGTACAAGATAGTAAGATTATAGTAGTAAGAAGGACTCTTAAAGAAAATGAAATCTATGGATTATTTTCAATCCCAAATGGAACAGAAGTATTAGTTGTAAATGATACAAAAGAAACTACCTTAGAAACAATAAGTTTGTTTTACAAGATAGGAGTAAAAAATTTAAAGTTTACTCCATATATTGAAGGAAAAATTTATAAAAATATAGATATAGCTATAACACCTGGAGTAAAAGAAAAAGTACCAAGTTATATAAGTAAAGTAATAGACCTTGGGAATAGATATATTGATATATCTACTTTTATAGAAATAATAAATGGACTTAGAATTGATGTTAAGGAAATACGTAAAAACTTAATGGCATATTCTGAACGTTTAATAAGTCTAGATAACGGAGTCAAAGATAATTATAGACAATTGTTTCTAAAAATGGAGGAACAAGATGTTATATTAAATTTATCAAAAGATGGAATAATATTTACTTCAGCAGATGGTGTTATAAATACTTTTAATAAAGAAGCTTTAAAGATTTTAGGTATAAATGAAAACCCACAAAGTAAAAACATAGAGGAAGTTATATCTAAAGATTTAAATATTTTACTTGAAGACAAAGAAATAGTTGATGAAGTTGTATTTACAAATAAAAAATATATAAATGTAAATAAAAAAAATATATTTTCTATGGGGAATAAAGCTGGTATATATTATAATTTACAAGAAATAACATATATAAAAAAGTTAGAACAAAATCTTACTAATAAATTGAGAGAACAAGGACAAATAGCTAAGTATACATTTAAAGATATAAAAACTAAAAATAAAAATATGATAAAGTGCATAGAATTGGCTAAAAAAATATCTAAATCAGACCTTTCTGTGTTAATAATAGGAGAAAGTGGTACTGGGAAAGAATTGCTATCCCAATCAATTCATAATGACTCTAATAGAAGCAATCAACCATTTATAGCAGTTAATTGTGCAGCAGTTCCAGATAGCCTATTAGAAAGTCAGTTGTTTGGATATGAGAAAGGCTCTTTTACAGGAGCTTTAAGAGAAGGAAAAAAAGGGTTATTTGAACTTGCAAACAATGGAACCATATTTCTAGATGAAATAGGAGATATGCCTCCATTGCTGCAAACAAAGTTACTCAGAGTACTTCAAGAGAAGCAGGTTATGCCTATAGGTTCTCATAATGTTGTAAATATAGATGTTAGAGTTATAGCAGCAACAAATAAAAATTTGCCAAAGATGATTAGAGAAGGAAAATTCAGAGAGGATTTATATTATAGACTGAATGTATTGCCAATAGATGTACCATCATTAAAAAATAGAAAAGAAGATATAATAACACTTATGAATTTCTTCTTAAAACATAATATAAGGCTTTCACCTGAAGTTGTAACTATCTTAGAAAAATATAATTGGCCAGGAAATATAAGGGAGTTACAAAATGTTGCTTCTTATGTAAGTCTAATGTGTGATAATATGGTTTTTAAAGAGGACTTACCACCATATATAAAGACAGAATATGTTGCTAATTATGAAGATGGATTTGGTTATACAAAAAAAGAATTTGAGGATATATTAAGAGTTCTATATGAAAGAAGAGAATCAGCTTCTGGAGTTGGAAGAGGATTTATAATTGAAAGACTTACAGATGAAGGGATTGAGATTTCTGAAAGCAAAGTTAGAAAGGTATTATCTTATTTAAGTGAGTGTGGATACATATCATCTAAATCTGGTAGATTTGGAAGTCAAATAACTTCAGAAGGTATAAATCTTTACAATAAAATGACTTAAGTGTACTGATATTAAAATAAGATATTTTGAACATAAATATTTAAATAAGTGTAAACTTTTATACTTATAAAATTCAGATTATATTATAGTGGAGAGAATAGCATATATTTCAAATGTTTTAAATTAAATATTAATAGGTTAAAAAAATAGGTTTAGATAGGTAATGGGTTATTATAAAATAACCCATTACCTATTTTTATTTTCAAAAAGATTGTATATAAGATAAACAATAAAAACTGAAGTCTACAAAAGCACTGAAAATGCTAGATAAAAAATAAATATAAATAATTATAAATCTTGGCATGTATATTGCTAATTATAGGGATAAGACGACAAAATAATTAGGAGGTTTAATTATGAAATACAAAACAACAGGGACTTGTGCTACAGAAATTGAATTCGAGGTAAAAGAGAATAAAGTTACAAATGTAAATTTTATTGGTGGATGTGATGGAAATTTAAAAGGATTAAAAGTATTAGTTGAAGGTATGAATATAGAAGATGTAATTAAAAAATTAAAAGGAATTGAATGTAAGACAAAGCCAACATCTTGTCCAGACCAACTTTCTCTAGCATTGGAAAATTATATAAATATAAAATAAATACATACAACAATCGATTAGTTAGGAGCTTGATTATGAAACCAATAATAGGGATTTTAGGAAATTTAATAATAATGGAAAATGGAATGTTTCCAGGTCTTGAAAGGTCATATGTAAATAATGACTATATAAATGCAGTACTAAAAGGTGGAGGTAGTCCAGTTATTATTCCAGTAAATACAGATAAAGAAGTTATAAAAAAACAGATTGAGATGGTTGATGGAGTTTTAATATCTGGGGGATGGGATGTCAATCCTCAATTGTATGGTGAAGAAACAAGAGAAGAAACGACATTTATATACCCAGAAGTTGATGAGTTTGATTTAATTGCTATAAGTATAGCATTAGAACTTAAAAAACCTATATTGGGTATATGCAGGGGCTTACAAATCTTAAATGTAAGCTTAGGAGGAACTTTATATCAAGATAATAATCTTGTAGAAGGAAGTTATATAAAACATACACAATCTTCAAAAAGACATGTAGCTACTCATAAAGTAGATGTTAAAGAAGGTAGTATTTTAGAAGGAATCTTAGGAAAACAATTACTTACAAATAGTTATCACCATCAAAGTGTTAATCAGCTTGGAAAAAGATTAAAAGCTATAGCATATTCAAAAGATGGTATAATAGAAGCTATTCAGAAAGAGGATGAAAATTTTGTAGTAGGTGTACAGTGGCATCCAGAAATGATGGTAGACCACTGTAATAAAATGGAAAAACTATTTAAATATTTTATAAATATTTGTTCAAATTTATAATATACCTTGGGGGGGATTGAACATGAACGAAAAGAATAAAATGGGATTAATAAGTATTATACTTTTAGGTATTAACGCAGTTGTAGGAGCTGGAGTTTTCCTATTACCAGGAGATGCAATGAAATCATTTGGTGTAGCAAGTATATTTGTATATATGTTTGATATGTTGTTGGTTTTATCCATGGCATTTTGTTTTGCTGAGGTAGCAGGTAAATTTAACAAAAATGGTGCTGCCTATGTATATACTAAAGAAGCTTTTGGAGATTTTTGTGGTTTTGAAGTAGGTCTTATGAAATGGGTAATAGGATGTATCTCTTGGGGGGCATTAATAGTAGGTTTCCCTACATCATTGTCAGCAGTATGGGCTCCAGCAGGTGACCCTTATATACAAAAAATTATAATTGTAACTATGATAGTTGGTCTTACAATTATAAACTTATTAGGTGTATCCTTATCAAAAATTGTACAAAATGTTATAACTGTAGGTAAACTGATTCCATTAATATTATTTATAGGAATAGGTATATTTTTTATAAAAGGAGTTAATTTTACTACTTCAACAATGGTACCTCCAGGAGCTGGAGTAACAGAGTTTGGAGCAGCAGCACTTTTAATGTTTTATTCATTTACAGGATTTGAATCTATAGCAGTTGCAGCAGAAGATATGGAGAATCCTAAAAAGAATATACCAATAGCAATTATAAGTGTAATAGTAATTGCATCAATAATATACATATTAAATCAAGTTGTATGTGTTGGTATACTAGGAGATTCATTATCTAGTACATCTACACCGGTTGCAGACGCTGCAAGAATATGTTTTGGAAATATGGGTGCAGGATTGGTAACTTTTGGGACATTAGTTTCTGTGGGTGGAATTTGTATGTGTGGTGCTTTCGTAAATCCAAGAAGTTGTGTAGCTTTGGCTGATGATAAAATGTTACCTAGAATATTTGCAAGAAAAGACAAAAAAGGGACACCATATGTAGCAATAATAGCTACTATGATAATTACTATACCAATAGCCTTATCTGGAAGCTTTGCTGAATTAGCGGCAATAAGTGCAGTTGCTAGATTTATACAGTATATACCAACATCTTTATCAGTATTAGTATTTAGAAAGAAAAGACCAGAATTAGTAGGTACTTTTAAAACTCCATTTGGAGCAGTGATTCCTTTAATTGCGGTATGTGTTGGGACATGGTTATTATTCCAAGCATCTATGCATCAGTTAATTATGGGATTAGGAGCATTGGCAATTGGAGTACCACTATACTTTATAATGAAGTCTTATAATAGAAAAGTTTATGGTGAAGAATTAAAGAAAATAGTTTAATTGCATTATAAAAACAAATTGAAATAAGGTTGGATATTGGCAGAAAATTAAATATAAATAAGTATATATAAGGTTATATTAAAATATTATTGATTTTTTATTTTAGTGTAACCTTATATTGTTATTAATACATGAAAAATATTGTAATAGGTTAAAAACAATAGTATTATGTTTATAGATAAAAAACTTGTTAGGAGGTAAATTTATGCCAACAATAACTTTAAAAAATGGTGTGGACATACTTATTAGAGAGGGAGTAAAAGAAGATGCTCAAAACATTATAGATTTCTATAATGAAGTGGGTGGAGAAACTCATTTTCTCTCATTTGGAAAAGACGAATATAAAGTATCTTTAGAGGAACAAGAAAACGCTATAGAGGCAGCAAAAGCGTCTGATAATTCAGTGAAATTGATTGCATTTATAGATAATGAGATAGTTGGTATTGCGACAATTGATTCTAATCAAAAAGCAAAAGGAAAGCATGTTGGAGTATTAGGGATTGTTGTAAAAGAAAAATATTGGGGAATTGGATTAGGAAAAAGACTTATGTTAGACCTTATAGAATGGTGTAAATCAAATGGAATAACTAAGAAAATAACTCTTGTAACTAATGAAGAAAATCATAATGCTATAGGACTATACAAAAAGGTTGGATTTGAAGTAGAGAGTATATTAAAGAAAGAATGTTACTATAATGGTGTTTATACAGATTTAGTAGGAATGTCACTTTTATTAGGAATATAATTAGTGTACATTTTATCTCGAAAAAAGTATATTAAGTATGGTATAATTAAAAAAGAATATAACTTAATATAATTTTGGAGGACGAATTATGAAAAATCTGTGTAAAATATCAGATGATTATTTAAACAGCAAACTGAAGTATTTAAAGTTATTATCAAAACAATATCCAAGTATATCAAAAGCAAGTACAGAAATAATAAATTTAGAGGCTATATTAAATCTTCCAAAGGGAACAGAACATTTTATAACAGATGTACATGGGGAATATGAGCCATTCGTACACGTATTAAAAAATGGTTCTGGTGTAATAAAGAGAAAAATAGAAGAATTATTTTCAAACACAATAAGGGACAGCGAAAAAAAGATGTTAGCAACTCTTGTATATTATCCTGAACAAAAGTTAGACCTAATAATTAAGCAAGAGGAAAATATAGATGATTTTTATAGAATAAATATTTATAGACTTATAGAACTTTGTAAGTATGCTTCTAGCAAATATACTAGGTCCAAAGTTAGAAAACTTTTGCCAGAAAATTTTAAATACATAATAGAAGAAGTTTTACATGAGCATGTCAAAAGTGAACATAAAGAAGAGTACTATAAAAGTATAGTTGAAACAATAGTAAACATAGGTATAGCTAAAGAGTTTATAATTGCTATTTCTACAGTTATACAAAAATTAGTTGTCGATAGATTGCATGTAATAGGAGATATTTATGATAGAGGTCCAAGACCAGATATAATTGTCGATAAACTTATTGAACATCATTGTGTAGATATTCAATGGGGAAATCATGATATATTATGGATGGGTGCAGCGTCAGGTGAAAAAACTTGTATAGCAAATGCTCTTAGGATATCAGCTAGATATGCTAATTTAGATATTGTAGAAGACATATATGGAATAAATCTATTACCTTTAGCTACTTTTGCTATAGAGATGTATAAGGATGACCCTTGTAAAGAATTTATTCCAAAGATTAATGACCAAAGTGTAACAATAACAGAAAAGTCTTTGATGGCTAAGATGCACAAGGCAATAAGTATAATCCAGTTTAAACTTGAAGGTGAAGTTATAAGGAGAAGACCTGAATTTGAGATGGAACATAGACTTTTGCTTAATATGATAAACTATGATGAAGGTACAATTACTTTAAATGGAAAGACATATAAATTAAAAGATACTTATTTGCCTACAATAGACAAAAAGGACCCATATAAATTAACAATAGAAGAAAAAAATGTTATTGATAAATTAGTATCCTCATTTAGAGGTAGTGAAAAACTACAAAAACATGTTTCATTTTTATTTTCTAAAGGAAGTATATATTTAAAGGCGAATTTGAACTTACTGATTCATGGATGTGTACCATTAAATGAGGATGGAAGTTTTATGTCTATGAATATAATGGGAAAAGAGTATAAAGGTAAGGCTCTTATGGACAAAATGGAATCTCTAGCAAGAGAAGGTTTTTTCTTTAAAGATAAGGCAGAAGAAAAGTTATATGGTATGGATATTATGTGGTATTTATGGACTGGAAAATGTTCCTCATTATTTGGTAAAGATGATATGACTACATTTGAAAGATACTTTATAGCAGAAAAAGAGACTCATAAAGAAAATAAGAACCCATATTTTAAGCTTAGAGAAAATGAGATGGCTTGTAAAAGAATATTTGAAGAATTTGATTTAGAACTTGATGAATCACATATAATAAATGGTCATGTTCCTGTGGAAAGTAAAAACGGAGAGAGTCCAATAAAAGCTAATGGTAAAATTCTTGTTATAGATGGTGGTTTTTCTAGAGCGTATCAAAAAACTACTGGTATAGCTGGATATACTTTGATATATAATTCTAGAACTCTACAATTAGTATCACATGAACCATTTAATTCTGCTGAAGAAGCTATTGCAAATGAAAGCGATATTTTATCGACAACTGTTGTAGTAGAGCATAAGGCAAAGAGAAAAATGGTAAGAGATACTGATGAAGGAGTAAAAATACAGGAAGAAATAGAAGATTTAAAACTACTTTTAATGGCTTATAAAAAAGGCCTAATAAAAGAAATGTAGATATTATAGAGACACTTCATAATTGAAGTGTCTTTTTTATTGAGTAATATACCATAAAGGTTAATAATAGTAATTTAATAGAGCTTACTTAATAAGTGAATCCTAAATAAATGGGTTTACTTTTTTTTATTGATAAATATTATTTTAAAAAATATATATGTTTTGGTAATATTCCTTGTCCTTTATAAATAGAATTATATAAACAAAGGAGGAGGACAAGAAATGAATAAACTTTCTGATGAAATTATAAACTCTCTTTCTACAACTATAAGAGAAAAGGTAGAAAAAATCTCAAATAATAATCTAAATATAGAAGAAATTAGGTTACGTTCACAAAAACCATTGATACTAAATGCAAACTCTAAAGATTATTTTTATAATCAAAAAACTATGACACTCGATTTAAATCAACAAAACTCATATGTAGTGACAAGAGAAGATGTAGAGCAAACTTTTCAAATAATATGTAAATATTCGATACATTCATTTATGGATGATATAAAAAAAGGATTTATAACTTTGAGAGGAGGGCATAGAGTAGGGTTAGTTGGGAAAGCAATAGTAGAAGATGGACAAGTCAAAAATATAAAGCATATATCATCTTTAAATATAAGAGTATCGAGAGAAATCGTTGGATGTTCAAACAAGATTTTAAGTCATATCATAAATGGAAAAAATCAGATTAATAATACTTTGATAATATCGCCACCTCAATGTGGAAAAACAACTTTAATAAGAGATATAGTAAGAAATTTAAGCAATGGAAATGAGGATTATGGATTTAAAGGTTTAAAAGTGGCTCTAGTGGATGAGCGTAATGAGATAGCAGGTGCTTATCTAGGTGTTCCACAAATGGATGTTGGAATAAGGACTGATATAATAGAAACTTGCCCAAAAGACTTGGGGATTACAATGCTTTTAAGGTCTATGTCACCAAATGTTATTGTGACAGATGAGATTGGAAGCGAAAAAGAAATAAAGGCATTATATACAGCATTAAATGGAGGTATAGGATTAATAACTACTGTACATGGAGATTCAATAGAAGATATACAAAATAGAAAAGAATTAAATAGGCTTCTAGATAAAGAATTATTTAAAAAAGTTATAATTCTTTCTGCCAAAAGAGGTGCAGGGACAATTGAAAAAATTTATGATTTAGAAGAAAAGAGATGGTATTTTGCAAATTAAGATAATTATTATAGCTCTTTTAATAGGAAGTAGTTATTTGATAGGTGAACACATCTACAAGACTTATACTCGTAGACATAAACAATTGAATGATTTAATAAGAGTTTTAGAAATATTAAGGATGGACTTGTCTTTTGGACTTTATACATTGGAAGAGATTTTTAAGAGGATAGGTGAAAATAAAGAGTTTTGTTTTTGGAAGTTTTTTCTTCAAATATCAGAAGAACTTCACAATGAACAAGGCAAAACTTTGGAAATGATAATATCAGAAAATCTTGATATTTTAAACAAAGAAACTTATCTAGGTAATAAAGAAATCGAGGAGTTAAAAAATTTAATACTTACTTTAGGTAAAAGTGACATAGAGTCACAACAAAGAATGATAGATTTATCTATAGAAAATTTGAAAAAACAGACCTATGAGACAAAAGAAGATATAAACAAAAAAGGTGTATTGTATAAAAAATTAGTCACATTTATAGGCATAGGTATATGTATTATATTGATTTAAATATGGGGAGGTTTATTATGGAGATATCATTGATATTAAAGGTTGCAGGTGTTGGAATTCTAATATCAGTATTGAATATGATATTGGAAAAAACAGATAGAAAAGACTGGGCAGGTCTTACTACATTAGCAGGTGTAATAATCGTATTGGGTATGGTAATAACAGAAATAAGTGACTTATTTAATACTGTAAGAACAATGTTTCAACTTTACTAAAGAGGAGGGAGTAATTTGGAAATAATGCAATTAATAGGAATTGCAATCATTTCAACTACACTCTGTTTAGTAATTAAAAAAGATAGACCAGAGATAGCAAACTTCATAGCGATAATAACTGGAGTAATAATACTATTATCAGTTATGTTTAAGTTGAACTTTATAGTAGATAGTATACAAGATTTAGCTAATAAAGCTAATATCCCAACCATGTATATATCATTAATAATAAAATTAATTGGGATAGCATATTTAATGGAATTTGCAATACAACTTTGTAAAGATTGTGGGGAAGGAAACATTGCTTCAAAGCTAGAATTTGGAGGAAAAATAATAGTTATGTCAATGTCTTTCCCTATACTTCTATCCATTGTAGAAATGGTAGTTAACATAATTCCATAGTTATGTATCTTAAGATAACTATAGGTATATTAGAGAGATTCGTTGTATTGAGGTTTATAGAGTGAAGAGAGGCATGGTTGCTTATGAAAAAAAGATTTTTACCAATGATTATAGGTTTTGTATTTACTTTCTTTTTTATAAATATTTTTGCTATTATGATATTTGCTAACGAAGTACCAAGTAGTGAAGATAAAGAATATGGTGAAACAAAAAATAGTATAGATAAATATATAGATGGTCAGTTAGACAAGCTAGATATAAATGAAATTCAAGATTATATAAATAAAGAAATAGTTATTAATGATGTTAATTTAAAATCGTTTGTAAAAGATTTAATTAGTGGCAAAAAAAATATCTTAGATTTATTCAATAAAGATGGATTGAAGATATTGATGTTTGACGAATTTAAAGCGAGTTTAAAGGTAGTAGCAATAATTTTGGTACTGGCTTTATTATCATCTATTTTAAAAAGTCTAGAGAACTCTTTTTCATCAGGTGCTGTAAGTCAAATAGCAACATATATAATATTTATCACAATGGTATCACTCACACTTGTTGGATTTAAAGATGTATTACAAATTTGCTATGATGCAATAGACCATACTGTAGGTCTCATGCAGGTTATAATGCCAATATTGATAACATTTTTACTTTTAATTGGATTCCCAATAACATCTACTACTTTGAATCCTATCTTTATAGGAGGAGTAACATTTATAAATGTATTTTTTAAAAATTTTTTATTTGTATCAATTACTGTTGCGTTTGGAATTTTAATAATAAACAATTTATCAAAAAATATAAGGTTAAAGAGATTTTTCTCCTTTGTAAAACAAATAAATTATGTTTCTATTGGAGCTATGTTTACTATTTATTTAGGGCTTGTATCCATACAAGGATTGTATGTAACTAGTTTTGATAAATTCAGTGTAAAGACTGCTAAATTTGCTATAGGTAATTTTATTCCTGTTGTTGGTGGATTTGTATCTGATTCTGTGGATATTTTATTATCTTCATCTCAACTTATAAAAAATATATTTGGAGGAATAGGGCTTATATTACTTGTTGGAATTTGTTTACTTCCAGTTATAAAAATTTTATCCGTTATAGTAGTATACAAATTAGCCTCAATAATTGTAGAACCAGTAGGAGAAGATGGAATATCTAATTTTTTAAATGAAGTTGCAAATTTAATGATAATAATGCTAGCATCAGTAATTGCCATAACAGTAATGTTCTTTGTAACTGTAGCTATCTTGACCTCGATAAGTGTCGTAAGTCAAGGATAATATATCAATAAAAAATGATTACATTGAATCGAAAGTTTGTAGAGAGGAGGGTGTTATGTTAGAGGGCATAAAGGCATGGATTGTTAGTGTTTTAATAGGAGCATTTATAGTAAATATAGTAGATATGATTTTACCGAGTTCTAAGATAAAACCTTATGTCAACTTAGTTTTAAACTTTATGTTTGTATTTATTGTAATAACTCCATTAGTAGGATTTTTTTCAAAAGATATGAGCTTAGAAGATAGAATCTTGAAGTCTATGGGCAACTACAACAAACAATATGTAGATAGTACAAATGCTTTAGCAAAAGAAACTGGGAACAATAGCTTATCTAAGGGATATGAGGACGGTTTAAAAGAAGTGCTTAAATTAAAACTTGACGAATATGGTTATGATTTAGAAGATATAGAGCTTAATGGAGCAAATATAAATAATATAAGAATAAAAGAAAAAAATGATAGTACAAAAAGTGATGGCAGTATTGATGAAGAAAATAAAAATAATAGTACTAAAAATAATGGAGAAAACATAAACTCTAATGACAAAGAAAATTCTAAACAAGTCTTTAAAAAAGGTACAGAATATGGACTGAACCTAAATGAAAAAAAATTAAAAAATGACTTAATAAAGGTGCTTGATGTTTCTATAGAAGATATACAAATTGATAAATAGGAGTTGGGAGAATGTTGAAAAACTTGAATGACAAAGATAAGAGAAAGGTATATTCACTAATAACTATAGCTGGAATATGTGTGGTGTCATTAGTATTATTATCTTGTTTTCCGAGTAGCAAAAACAATAAAGAAGCTGAAAAAACAGAAGCTAACAAAAGTACTGAAAAACAAGTTACTAAAGAACAGGAAAAAGATGATTTAGAATCAAAACTAACAACAATACTATCTAAAATTGATGGAGCAGGGGATGTTGATGTAATGGTTACATTTGAATCAAGTGAAGAAATACAACCTGCTTTTAATTCAAATAATACAACAGAAACAACAGAGGAAAAAGATGCACAAGGAGGAGAAAGAACAGTTACGACTTCTAGTGAAAATAAAACAATGATAACTTCAAATTCAAGTGACCCTGTAGTTATAAAAACTACAGAGCCAAAGATAAAGGGAGTGATAGTAGTAGCAAGTGGAGCTAATGACCCAAGTGTGAAAGAAACACTTTATAGTGCAGTACAAACATCATTACAAGTAGCTGGACATCAAGTAGAAATATATTCTAAATAAATACATATAACCGGGGGGATAAATGAATGAAGTTTAATTATAAGGGAAGAGGATTTGTAATAATAACTTTAACTGCAATGTTAGTTGTAGTAGGAACAGTGAATTATCAATTGAGTAAGAAGTCTTTATTAGAAACATCAAAAGAGTTTAAGGCATATGAAGAAGCGCAATTACAGAAAAATACTGATGATAGCGATAGTAGTAAAACAGAGGATTCTAGTAATGTAAATAAACAAGATGGAAAGGAAAGTGCTGATATTGACATAGTCGATAGTAAAACTAGTAA
Source organism: Clostridioides sp. LIBA-7602 (assembly GCF_056688945.1). NCBI lineage: Bacteria > Bacillati > Bacillota > Clostridia > Peptostreptococcales > Peptostreptococcaceae > Clostridioides > Clostridioides sp. LIBA-7602. The sequence continues at coordinate 1,289,062 of NZ_CP196991.1, forward strand.
AATAAAAGAAAAGGCAACTGAAACAAGCAAAGAAATAAAAGCTCAACTATCATCTGAGAAAAATATGAAAAAAGCATCTTATATTTTGGATATGAAAATGAATAGAGAAAAGCAAAGAAATGAATTAGTTCAAGATTTAAATGAAATGATAAATAATCCATCTACAACAGAAGAATCTAGAAAAGAAGCTTCTAATATGAAATTAAATATAGTTAAAATTCAAGAAAAAGAACTTCAAATAGAAAATCTCTTGAGTACAAAAGGATATGAAGAAGCATTAGTTTATATAAGTGATAGCAAAGTTAATGTAGTAGTAAATGAAGCTAAATTAGATAAGAAAGATGCAGCAAAAATATTTGACTTAGTTGCAGAACAAGCGAATGTAAAGTATGAAAATATTAAACTTACAAATAATAATAAAAAGTAAAAAATAAACCTCAGAATTAACTGAGGTTATTTTCTTGCAAAGTAGACTTGTATTTGGTATTATTATACTTATAAAAATAGTTCCTTAAAATCAGGAGGTAAGTTTTAATATGGAAGATAATAAGTTTGGACAAGTAAAAATATCTAATGATGTAATAGCTACAATAGCTGGTTTAGCAGCATTAGAAGTTGAAGGCATAGAAACTACAGCAACATTAACAGATAAGTTGTTAAAAAATAATGGAGTAAAAATACAAATAGAAGAAGAGGATGTTAATTTAGATGTAATGGTTATGATAAAATATGGAATGTCAATACCAGATACGGCTTTTAAAGTTCAAGAAAATGTAAAAAATACTGTTGAGACAATGACAGGACTGAAGGTTTCTCAAGTAAATATACACATTCAAGGAATCAGCTTTAAGAAAGATAAAGTTGATAAAGAAGAAGCAAAAGCAACTAAGAAAAATTAATATTAGCCCTCTGAAAAGTCAGAGGGTTTTTTGTTGGCATTTGATTTTTATATAGATAATTAAACTTAAAGGAGAATTTTGATTGATGAAAAAAGATAGGGCACAAAAGAGTACAACAAGAGAATATATAATGAAACTTATATACCAGATAAATATTAATAAAGAAGATTTTGAGGCTTTAGAAGATAAAGTAGATACTTTTTTAAAAGATAATTCGGAGCATATTATAAATAGATATGAAGAACTTGCACTTCAGTATTCAAATAATGCAAATTTAAAATTAGAAGATATTAAGCTTGAAGATGTTATAGACAGAAAGTATATAAACAGAGTATGCAAAGAACTAAAAGAAAATCATGATAAGATAGATGAGTTAATAAATAAGCATGCTAAAAACTGGACAGTAGATAGAATGCCAAAGGTAGATGTGTCTATACTTAGATTATCTGTATGTGAAATAGCTTATTTGGATACTCCTAATAAAGTATCAATAAATGAAGCTGTAGAACTTGCAAAGATATATTGTGATGATAAGTCTCCTAAGTTTATAAATGGTATATTGGGAAGTGTTGTTGATGAAATCGGGAAATAATATAATAATTGGAATTGATACTAGCTGCTATACTACTTCTATAGCAGCTATCTCTTTAGATAAGAAAGTTATCTTTAATGAAAAAATAATGTTGGAAGTAAAAGAAAATACCAAAGGTCTAAGACAGAGTGAAGCTGTATTCCAGCATGTAAATAATTTAGGACTTCTCAGTGATAGAATAAAATCATTTAAAGGTAAGTTTAATGTAGAAGGTGTCTGTTCATCTATAAGACCTAGACCAGTTGAAAACTCATATATGCCTGTATTTAATGTAGGATATAATTTTGGAAAGTTATTATCAAGCATGTATGGTTGTAGATTTTATGAGACTACTCATCAAGAAAATCACATTGAAGCAAGTTTATTAAATAGTAAATTAAAAAATAATAATAGATTTATTTCTGTTCACATGTCTGGTGGCACTACAGAGATACTTTTAATAAGCAAATTGGATAGTAATTATAATATATGGGATAATAACTTAGATGCAATTACCAAAATAAGTAATAAAAAAGATGATAAAAGTAAGTTATGCAATAATTTTGGATATAATATAGATATAATTGGAGGAAGTAAAGATATTAGTTTTGGTCAACTTATAGATAGAGTAGGAGTTAAGTTAGGATATAAATTTCCTTCAGGAAAATATTTAGATGAAAATGCTTTAAATTATAATCTTAAAATAGAAAGTGGTCTAAAAACTTCTGTGAGAGATGGATATATGAATTTATCTGGATTAGAAAATCAGGTAAATAAGATTATAGAGGATAATAGAGATAATACCAATCAAAAAGAATATGTATCTAAATTAGTATTAGATTCAGTAGTTAGAAATATGTTTAAATCTTTAGTGTATTTATGTGAAACTTATAATATAAATGAAGTAGTTTTTGCAGGTGGAGTTTCTGCAAGTAAGTATATTCTCAAAGAATTAAGTCTAAAATTAAGAAAAAAACATATAGAAGCTCATTTTACAGAGCCACAATATTCAACTGATAATGCTGTTGGGTGTGCTATAATAGGATTGAATAACTTTTTAGGAGAAAGAGTATGAAACTAAGAGCTTTAGATATAAGTGAAGCAAATTCATATATTAAAAGAATTTTAATAAACGACCCAATACTTTCTAATCTTAAGGTTAAGGGAGAAATTTCTAATTTTAAGGTTCATAGTAGTGGGAATGTGTATTTATCACTTAAAGATGAATCATCAAAGTTAAACTGTGTAATTTTTAAAAGCAATTTTAATCGTAATCTAAAATTGGACAATGGTGTGAAAGTTATAGCTAGTGGATATATATCAGTCTATGAGAGAGATGGTGCGTATCAATTATACATTAACCAAATTGAAATAGAGGGAATAGGAAATTTACACATAGAATTCAATAGATTAAAAGAAAAACTTAATAAAGAAGGGCTATTTGACTCAAAATACAAGATACCTATACCTAAAATGCCAAAATCAATTGGAGTTATAACATCTCCAACAGGTGCTGTTATAAGAGATATAATAAATGTTATAAAAAGAAGATACCCTAAAATTAATATAAAGCTTTATCCAGTAACAGTTCAAGGAGATAAATCAGCAGAAGAAATATGTGAAGCAATTAGATTTTTTAATCATATGAAGAATGTTGATACACTTATAATTGGTAGAGGTGGTGGGTCAATAGAAGAGCTTTGGTCTTTTAATGATGAAATGGTAGCAAGAGAGGTTTTTAATTCTCAGATTCCAATAATATCAGCAGTTGGGCATGAAACTGATTTTACTATTTGTGATTTTGTAGCTGATATGAGAGCACCAACACCATCAGCAGCAGCAGAGATTGCTACTCCATCATTAGATGATATAAATTACAAGCTTGGAAATATAAAAAGTAGAATGAGTAAGTCTCTTACAAATCAAATTGAACTAGACCAATACAAGCTAGAGTCAGCGTTTAACAAGATAAATAACTATTTAGATTCTTATACAATAAAAGATAAAGTTATACAATTAGATAAAATATATGATAAAATAATTTTTGGAATAGAAAATAATTTGAAATTGGAAGAAGAGAAACTAATAAAGATTGGAGCTTTACTTCATAATTTAAGTCCACTAGCTACTATGGATAGAGGTTATAGTATAGCCCAGAAAGATGGAAAAGTAATAAACAGTATAAATGGATTAAAAACAAAAGATATGATAGATATAGTATTAAAAGATGGAAATTTAGAATGTATGATAGATAAAATTGAAAATAAAGAGGTATAGTATGAATTTAACCTATGAAGAAGCTTATAAAAGATTGGAGAGTATTTTAAACGAGTTAGAATCTAAAAATGCTAGCTTAGATGAATCTTTGAGCTTGTATGAAGAAGGTATAAGCCTTTATAAACATTGTAATAAGCTTTTAGATGATGCTAAATTGAAAATAAGTAAATTTAATCAATTAGGAATAGAAGAAGATTTTAAAATCGAGGAGGAGTAAAATTGGAATTTAAACAATGTCTGAAAGAAAAAGCAAGTTTTATAGAAAATGTACTTAAAGAATATATGCCTAAAGAAGAAGGATATCAAAAAACTGTTATTGAAGCTATGAACTACAGTTTAAGTGCTGGAGGTAAGAGATTAAGACCAATACTTACATTAGAAGCTTGTAAAATAGTTGGAGGTAATGAAGAAGAAGCTATTCCTTTTGCTGTGGCAATTGAAATGATACATACATATTCACTAATACATGATGATTTACCAGCTCTTGACAATGATGATTTAAGAAGAGGAAGACCAACAAATCATAAAGTATACGGAGAAGCTATGGGTATTTTAGCAGGGGATGCTCTACTAAATTATGCTTTTGAAGTTATGCTTTCAGGTTCAATCAATAAAGAAAATCCAGAAAAATACTTAAAAGCTATAAATGAAATTGCTAAAGGTGCTGGTATATATGGAATGATAGGCGGTCAGGTAGTAGATGTAGAAAGTGAAAATAAACAAATTGAAAAAGAAAAATTAGATTATATACATATGAATAAAACTGCTGCAATGATGGTGGGCTGTATGAGAGCAGGAGCTATTATAGGTGGAGCAAATTCAGAACAGATGGAAGAAATAACTAAATATGCAAAAAATATCGGATTATCATTCCAGATAGTAGATGATATACTAGATATAGTGGGAGATGAAGCGAAGTTAGGAAAAAAAGTTGGAAGTGATATAGAAAATCACAAGTCAACGTACCCATCACTTTTAGGTTTAGATAAATCTAAAGAAATTGCATATAATTTGATTGATGAAGCAAAGAAAAGTATAGAAAAATTATCTGACGATGTAGATTTTTTAAAGGGATTGGCTGAATATATAATAGATAGGGAATACTAAAATATACAGCTAAAATCGAGGAGGGAAAAATGGACTTTTTTTCGGAGATTTTTAACAATGGGGCTTTGGGAATAAGTCTGATTGCTTGTTTCTTGGCACAATTTATAAAAATATTTACTGGTAAGGAAAAAAGAATTGAGTTATCAAGAATACTTATTTCAGGAGGTATGCCTAGTTCCCATAGTTCTTTTGTTACAAGTTTAGCTACAGTGGTAGGTATTGAAAAAGGGTTTAATTCTACTGATTTTGCTATAATTACTGTGCTTGCCTTGATTATAATGTATGATGCAGCAGGTGTTAGACGGGCTGTAGGTAAACAAGCTATTATATTAAATCAAATAGTAGCAGATATACAGCATGGAAAGCATATAGAGCAGAAGAAATTAAAAGAATTAATAGGTCACACACCACTAGAAGTTTGGTTTGGAGCTTTACTCGGAATAGTAACAGCTTTAATATTGATGTAAATTTAAAATTTACAAAACAAAGGTGAGGATAATATGTATAAATATTTAGATAAAGTAAATTCTCCAAAGGATATAAAAAATATGAGCATAGAAGAAATGGATTTACTTGCAAAAGATATAAGAAAATTTTTAGTAAAATCTGTTTCTAAGACAGGTGGACACTTAGCTTCTAATTTAGGAGTAGTTGAGTTAACATTAGCTCTTCATAAAGTGTTTGACAGTCCTAAAGATAAAATCGTATGGGATGTAGGACATCAATCTTATGTTCATAAAATAGTTACTGGAAGAAAAGATTGTTTTATATCTTTGAGACAATTTAATGGACTAAGTGGTTTTCCAAAGGAGAGTGAAAGTCCTCATGATATTTTTGACACAGGACATAGCAGTACATCTATTTCTGTAGCTACAGGTATTGCCTGTGCTAGAGATATAAAAAAAGAAAATTACAGTGTTATATCTGTGATTGGAGATGGTTCTATAACTGGAGGTATGGCACTTGAAGCTTTAAATCAATTGGGATATATCAATACTAATATGATAGTAATCCTTAATGATAATGAGATGTCCATAGATAAAAATGTTGGTGGAATGTCTAAATATCTGTCAAGTATTATAAGAAATTCAACAGTTGAAAAAATGACAGATGAAGTTGATAAAATTTTAAACGTTACATCAACAGGCGAAATTTTATCTAAAACTGCACATAGATTTAAAGACAAGTTGATGTATAGTTTTTCTCCTCAAGATTGTTCATTTTTTGATTCATTAGGTATAAAATATTATGGTCCTATAGATGGTCATAATACTAAAGAATTAATAGATATATTGAGGAAGGCTAAACACAAAAAAGGGCCTGTACTTTTACACGTAATTACGAGAAAAGGAAAAGGGTACAGATTTGCGGAGGAGCAACCTGATAAATATCATGGAGTATCAAAATTTGATATAAAGACAGGTGTTACATCTTCAAAAGTTAAGTCTATGTCAGCTAGTGTTGGAGAAAAACTGGTTGATATGGCTAGCGATAATGAAGATATAGTAGCAATAACAGCTGCGATGCCATCTGGTACTGGGTTAAATTTATTTGAAAGTGCATATCCAAAAAGATATTATGATGTTGGTATAGCTGAACAACATGCAACAGGGTTTGCAGCAGGACTTGCAAAAAATGGCATGAAACCTTACTTTGCTGTATATTCATCGTTTTTGCAAAGAGCATATGACCAAATTATTCATGATGTATGTATAACTAAAAAGCCAGTTACTTTTCTTATAGATAGAGCTGGGTTAGTTGGAAATGATGGAGAAACTCATCATGGTATGTTTGATTTAAGTTACTTGAATTCTATTCCAAATATTGTAGTAATGGCACCAAAAGATACAAGAGAGATGGAACTTATGATGGATTTATCATTAAAATTAGACTATCCATTAGCAATTAGATATCCAAGAGGAAATAGCTATTACTTGGACAAGGGAGAATATAAAGAACTTGTATTAGGAAAGTATGAAGTATTAGATGATGGACAAGATACAGTTATACTTTCTATTGGAAGTATGGTAAAACATGCTTTGGGTGCTAAAGAAATATTATTGAAAGAAGGAATAAATCCAACAATAGTTAATGCTAGATTCTTAAAGCCAATGGATGAAGATATGTTGAATGTTTTATTAAAGACTCACAAAAATGTAGTTACAATAGAAGACAACGTTGTAACTGGAGGGTTTGGAAGTAGAATAAACAAGTTTATTATAGATAATGAGTATAAGATAAATATACTTAATATAGCAATACCAGAAGAATTTATAAAACATGGTAATGCAGATGAGTTATATGATTTTGTAGGATTATCCTCAGAGAGTATTGCTGATAAAATAAGAAAGTTAGTTATTGAATAAAAAGTTAATGAAAATATTATAAATTAAGACTGAGATGAAATATAAAATTTATCAATTAGAATAAATATCAAGTGTGTTACTTAAAGCTACTTTAGTTATTATTAAAGTAGCTTTTAACAGAAAGGTAATTTTATGAAAAAGAGAATAGATTTATTGTTAGTAGAACAAGGTCATTTTGAAAGTAGAGAAAGAGCTAAAAAAGCAATAATGGCTGGTCTAATTTTTGTTGATAATCAAAGGTGTGATAAGGCTGGCACAGAAGTAAAAGAGGACTGTAATATAGAAGTAAAAGGAAATCCAATACCATATGTCAGTAGAGGTGGTTTAAAGCTTGAAAAAGCAATGAAAAACTTTGATTTAACTATTGATGGAAAGGTATGTATGGATATAGGTGCATCTACAGGTGGTTTTACAGATTGTATGCTCAAAAACGGAGCAATAAAAGTATTTTCTATAGATGTTGGTTATGGTCAACTTGCTTGGAAATTGAGACAAGACGATAGAGTTGTGTGTATGGAAAGAACCAATATAAGAAATGTAACAATAGAAGATACAAAGCAGTTTGCTGATTTTGCATCAATTGATGTGTCTTTCATATCATTAAAACTAGTACTTCCAAAAGCTAAGGAGTTAGTACGCCATGATGGAGAAATTGTTGCCTTAATTAAACCTCAATTTGAGGCAGGAAGAGAAAAAGTAGGTAAAAAAGGTGTAGTTAGAGAAAAATCTACACATATAGAAGTCATAAAAATGATTTCAGACTTTTCGGTTAAAAATGGATTTGAAATTTTAGGATTAGACTTTTCTCCAATTAAGGGTCCTGAAGGAAATATAGAATATTTAATTCATTTGAGAAATGGTAATGAAGGTTATGAGTTTAATAGTGACATACACAATAACAAAATAATAGAAGTCGTTGAGGCTTCTCATAATTTAGATAAATAGACTAAAAGGGGGCTTAGACTTGATCCTCGAATTATATATGAAAAATTGTGCTTTAGTTGAAGAGCTAAGGTTGAGTATTGATAAAAATTTAAATATACTTACAGGTGAAACTGGTTCAGGAAAATCTATAATAATAGATGCACTTGGACTTTGTCTAGGTGATAAATACGATAGGTCTTTTCTAAGAAAAGGAACAGACAAGGGACTTATTGAGGCCGTATTTTTGTCAGATAATATATATTTAAAAAAAATACTAGACGAAAATGATATAAGTATAGAAGATGACAATTTGTTAGTCATAACTAGATTGATATATTCAGATGGAAAGAGTACTGCTAGAGTAAATGGAAGAACTGTTAAAGTATCTCTTCTTAGAGAAATTGCATCAACACTTATAGATATACATGGTCAACATCAAAATCAAGCTTTATTTAATAAAGATACTCATTTGAAATTTCTAGACCTTTTTGGAGAAAATGAATTAGAAAAATTTAAAGTTGCCTATAAAAAAGTGTATAACAAGTATAGTGAGGTAAAAAAAGCTTTAAATTGTTTGACAGAAAATAAAGATGAGATGCAAATTCAAAGAGAAATAGATTTATTAAAATTTCAAATAAATGAAATAGAAGTTGCAAATTTAAACAAAAATGAATATGAAGATTTATTAAAACAAAGAGAAGTTTATAGGAATAGTGAAAAGATATATAATAATTTAAATTTAAGTTATAGCAAGTTACATAATGGTGAGTATAATGTTATTGACCTAATAGGTCTTGCATCTAAAGAGCTTAATGACATATCAAAATATGACAGTGTTTTGAGTGAATATAGTGATACTGTAGAAAGAATTATGTATGAATTACAAGATATATCTGGTGATATAAGAAATTACAAAGATAATATAGACTTTGAGCCTTATGAGCTAGAGCAGATTGAACTTAGAATTGATGAGATTAACAATTTAAGAAGAAAATATGGAGATAGTATAGACGATATATTTGAGTATTATGAAAAGATAAAAGATAGATTAGATGAGATACTAAATAGAGATGAAAGAGTTGAACAATTAAAAAGTCAACTTATGAATATAGAAGAAGATTTAAAAATAAAAGCTAATAAATTGACCAAAGCAAGAAAAGAAGTAGCAACTACTTTAGAGAAAATACTTCTTGATGAATTAAAAAGTCTAAACATGAAAAATGTAATGTTCAAAGTTAATTTTGAAGAAGGTCAATTTACTTTAAATGGAGTAGATGATATTGAATTTATGATATCTTTTAACTTAGGAGAAGATATTAAACCAATATATAAAGTTGCATCAGGTGGTGAGATGTCAAGATTTATGTTGGCATTTAAGACAATATTAGCTGATATAGATGATATTGATACATTAGTGTTTGATGAAATAGATACAGGGATAAGTGGCATAGCAGCACAAATTGTTGGTGAGAAATTAAGTGATATAGCAAAGAAAAAACAAATAATATGTATAACTCACTTACCTCAAATTGCGGCAAATGCAGATACTCATTATTGTATAGAGAAAGACACTTCAAATAATAGGACATTTACTAATGTTAGTAAACTAAATCAATCTCAAAGAAAAAATGAAATTGCTAGACTTATAGCAGGTAATAATATAACAGAGAAAACTATTGAACATGCAAGTGAAATCATTGAAATGGCTAAAAAATGCTAGTTAAGAAAGATTGCTCTAATATAGATGTAAAGAATTTTCTATCTGAATACTTTACATCTATTTTTTATGACAAAATAATTTTATATTATTTAATGTAGACATTAAAAACACAAAATTTAAAGGTTTATAAATTTGTAACTTTGAAATTTTTAGATGCTTAAGTATAATATTATGTATAAGGTATTAGTGAGGGGGGCATAAATTGAATAAAAAAAATACTATGCACTTAATTTTTACAATTGTAATTTTTATTTTATTATGGTATATGATATTGACAATGAATGAAATTAACAAAAACATAGAAAACTATAATAATAAATTAGAGTACTTGTCACAAGAAATTATGAACACCAAGTCAGATATTAGTAATACGATAAATGAAGAAATGTCGAAAAGCTATATAACTAAAAGTATTGATTTAAAAGTTAAAAAGCTTAAAAAAGAAGAATGTATTATTGAGGTAGATATTCAATTGAGTAAGCTGGGTAAAGATGGCAAGGTATTTTTCATGTATAAAGAAGATAATAATAAATGGAATGAAATTAAAATGACAAAACATGGAGAATTATCGTATGCTTGTGAGATGAAAATAAAGACAGGCAATGAATATGACTATAAAGTAGTTACAAATGGGACAATATCTGAAAGCTCAGATGTACAAAAGCTAACTACATCTGATTATATGCCTGAACAACCTGTATTTAATTCTGGAATAAGGGATAATAAAGAATATTTTATTGAAATAATAGAAAATAGTAATCTCTTAAATCATGAAAGTGAAAAGTCAAAAAATAAAGTTTATAATAATATCAGATTGAAGAAAGTAGATATCATTGTAAATGAAGGGAAAAAAGATACTGTATGCAAAGCAAAATCTGTTAAAATCTCAGATGATGATAAAAACAATAATTCAAATGAAAGTCAAGTAAATTATGAAGCTGCTTTTCCTAAAAGGGATATTGATGATATAGTTTATATTAAAGCCAAGCTTACATACAGTAATGGAGTAGAATACATAAAGGATATAACTGAAGAGGTAACTATGGGACTACAAGATTTAGAAAAATAAATACATATACAAATAAAGTTAGTCAATAAAATAGAGTATAAATAAAATCTTAGTATTTTTATTTATACTCTATTAAATAAAAATTATAATTTTAATTCCATATATCTAGCACCTTCAATCGGATTATAAGTATACGGTTCTATATCATAGAAACCAAGTTTTTCATATAGTCCTTGAGCACTTTTCATACTTGGAAGAGTGTCTAGTCTCATATATGCATATCCAATTTCTTTTGCCTCTTTAATAATTTCTTCTAATAGTAGTTTTCCTATTTTTAGTCCTCTAAATTGATTTCTTACATATAATCTTTTTAACTCACATATTTTGCCTTCAAGTTTTTTTAGAGCAACACAACCTGATAAATTTCCATCAACAAATGCTAATATCAATGAACCAGAAGGTTTTTTGTATTTTCCTGGAAGTGTTTTTAATTCATTGTTAAAGTCTTGAAAACATAAGTCTATATTTAGAGAATTCGAATATTCAGTAAATAAAATTTTTACATTTTCAAGGTTTTCCAAGTCTTTTTCTTCAACAAATTCTAAAGTTATATTTTGAGCCATTTTATCCATCATTATATAAATATGTTTATATAACGACTTCACCTCCTTGATATATGTATATTTTTGTTAATATCAATTAGATTTTAATACCATTACTTTTTCACCACCATAGTCAAGTTCTCCATTAAACTCAAATCCAAAATCTTTATAAAGCTTGATAGCCGTTTTATTGTTATCAAATATACTAAGATATAATTCATCACAGTTATATTTTTTTTTAAGAAGATTTATAAGATAATCTAAGGACGCTTTTCCGTATCCTCTGCCTTGATACTTTGAATCAATCATGAATCTATCAAGCCAAACTCTATCATCTTCTAAGCGACCATACATAGCGAATCCTATCAATGAATTTTCATCATATATTCCCACAGGTATCCAAGCTGTTATAAATTTAGATTCAGCAATAGAAAGTGCATTGCTTTCTATATAATCTAATTGACTTTTATCTACAGACAAATTAACTAAATCATGCCAATTATTTATGTCTGCAATTCTTACATTTAATTTCAAGATATTACCGCCCTTCAAACTTTTTGTTACAATATAATACTATCATATTATATATTAAAAATCACTTAGTAAGATACTCAGCAAGGTTTTTAAATGAATAAATTTTCTGGAAAAAGGAATTATAAATACATAATAATACAGCATAGGAGTAGATGAATATATGAACAAAGCAAATAAAAATTTCAAAAATATTTGGATAATATTAGGAGCTGTATCGATTTTTATGATGGTTATAATTTTTCAAAATAAGAATTATAATATAAATAAAGAAACTCCAATAGAAGCTTTTACAATTAAGAATCATGATAAAAAATTCGTATATCCACTTGGAAATATAATTGGAGTAAAAGCCAATACGGATGGTGTATTGGTCTTAGGATTTGAGGAAGAAGATGTAGATTATATTGGAGGCATACAAATTGGTGATAATATAGTAAAAATAGATAATAAAAGGATAAAAAACAGTCAAGATGTATCAGAAATTTTGAACAAGGCTAAAAAAAGTAAAGTTGAAGTGACTTTTGAGAGAAAGAATAAGTATAAGACAGAAATAATAGAAACTAAAAGAGAAAATGGTAAATATAAGCTTGGTCTTTGGGTAAGAGATAAAATATCTGGAATTGGAACTATGACTTTCTATGACCCTAGTATGGAAAAGTTCAAAGCAATTGGTCATGCCATAAAAGATTCGGATACTAATGAACTATTAAAAATAAAACAAGGATATATATATAAGCCAGAAAAGCTAAAAATAGTAAAGGCTAGTAATGAAAAAATCGGTAAAATAAAAGGCGACTTTAATGATAGCAATTTAATGGGTAATTTCTCGAATAATTCAGAGTTAGGTATAAGTGGTAATATTACAAATAAACAGAACAAAGAATTTGATTTGGCAAATAAAGAAATGCAATTGATAGAAGTTGGAAGACCACAAGATGTAAAAATAGGAGATGCAGTAATTCTTTTTGAAGATAAAAATAAGAATATAACAAGCTATGATATAAAAATAGAAAGTATAGTATATGATAAAGGAAATTATAGAGATATGGTAATAAAAGTAGTAGATGATAAGTTATTGGAATACACAGGAGGTATTGTACAGGGGATGAGTGGAGCCCCAATAATACAAAATAATAAAATTATTGGTGCAATAACTCATGTTTTTAGAGATAATCCGAAAAAAGGATATGGTATTTTTATAGATGAAATGATAAAATTGTAGGTGAGGCATTAAAAAATTTTATTATTTTATCAATTATCTAGAAGGAATATAATTTTGAAGTGTCGAATATGCATTAGAGTAGATAATTAAGAGCAATTGTGTAAAAAGTTTAGTTTTCTGTAATAAGAAGATGTTTTTTAATGGGGGGATTTTTAGTGGAAAAAATCAAAATAGTTTTAGCAGATGACAATAAGGATTTTTGTCAGGTATTAAAAGAGTATTTGTCTAATGAGGATGATATCGATATATTAGGCATAGCTAAGGATGGAATTGAAGCATTAGACTTAGTAAAAAAGACACAACCGGACTTATTAATATTAGACGTAATAATGCCACATCTAGATGGATTAGGTGTAATTGAAAAATTGAATACTATGGATATACCTAAAATGCCAAAAATAATAGTACTATCAGCAGTAGGTCAGGATAAGATAACTCAAAGCGCAATAAATCTAGGAGCAGATTACTACATAGTAAAGCCGTTTGATTTTGTTGTGTTTATAAACAGAATTAGAGAATTGGTTTCTAATAGAGTTGCTCAAGTTGAGCCAAAGCCTAGACCAGTTCAAGAAACTCAAATGACTAGAAGTGATTTCGTTAAGAATGTAGGAAATATAGAAACAGAAATCACAAATATAATACATGAAATAGGAGTACCAGCTCATATAAAAGGGTATTTATATTTAAGAGAAGCGATTAAAATGGTTATTGATAATGTTGAGCTTTTAGGTGCAGTAACAAAGGAGTTATATCCAAGTATAGCTAAAAAATTCAATACAACACCAAGTAGAGTTGAAAGAGCAATCAGACATGCGATAGAGGTTGCATGGAGTAGAGGAAAAGTTGACACAATAAATCAACTATTTGGATATACAGTACACAATACTAAAGGAAAACCAACTAACTCAGAATTTATAGCAATGATTGCTGACAAATTAAGACTAGAGCATAGTATGGTTAAATAAATAGACACAAAAAGTAAGGCTTTTTAATTAAGGCATTGGCGATAAATATGTATTACAAGTAGCGAAATGGTATAACCAGTAGGGTTATGCTGTTTCGCTATTTTAATAAGTATAAAATTTTTTCTTTATTTTTTCTTTATTATTCATTCAATATATTAATATAATAAATTTATTTATACTATGCTTATAGTATATGTCTTTATAAGTTGCAAAATGGAAGGAGTTTATTTTTTAAAAATGAATGTTGAATAAAATATAATAAACTTTATATTTTAAAGAATATTGTTGAATGTGTTAAATAAAAAAATAATAGAATATAGTATTATAAATGCCAAAGATGCAAAACAAACTTAAAACATTTATTTTATTGTTAAGTAATGCTATAATATAATGTGATTTTAATAATGATAGTGGAGGTTTAAAAATGAGAGTCGAGGCCCCTATAAAAGTAGATCGAAAAACCAAAAAACTTGCTAAAAGAGTTGAAAGTGGGGAAATAGCAGTTATAAATCATATCGATATAGATGAAGTTGCTGCAAACTCTTTAGTAGAAGCTAAAATAAAACTTGTCATAAATGCGGCTCCTTCTATAAGTGGTAGGTATCCCAATAAAGGTCCAGGAATATTAACTGAAAATAATATACTAATAATTGATAATATTGGAGAAGAATTATTTGAAGAATTAAAAGAAGGGGAAACTATAGAAGTTGTAGATGGAAAGATATATAGAGAAGGAAAATTTTTAGGTGCAGGCGAAGTTTTAGACAAGTATGAAGTTTCACACCAAATAAAGGCTGCTTATGAAAATTTAGCTGTAGAATTGGACAGATTTATAGATAATACTATAGATTATGCTAAAAAAGAAAAAGGATTTATACTTGGAGAAGTAGAAATCCCAAAAGTGAAAACTAATTATGCTAATAAACATGTATTGATAGTTGTAAGAGGTCAGGACTATAAAGAAGATTTAAGTACTATGCTTTCTTATATAGAAGAGGTAAAGCCAGTCT
The DNA here is from genome assembly GCF_056688945.1 of Clostridioides sp. LIBA-7602. Classification (NCBI taxonomy): domain Bacteria; kingdom Bacillati; phylum Bacillota; class Clostridia; order Peptostreptococcales; family Peptostreptococcaceae; genus Clostridioides; species Clostridioides sp. LIBA-7602. The sequence continues at coordinate 1,304,268 of NZ_CP196991.1, forward strand.
TGGTTGGTGTTGACGGAGGAGCAGATGCTTTAATTGAGTTTGGATATACTCCAGATGTAATCGTAGGAGATATGGATAGTGTAAGTGACGATGCTTTAAAGAAGGCTAGCGAAATAGTAGTACATGCTTATACAGATGGAAGGGCACCAGGTCTTAAGAGAGTTCAGGAGTTAGGTTTAGATGCAATTGTATTTCCTGCACCAGGAACTAGTGAAGATATAGCTATGCTTATTGCTTATGAGTATAAAGCAGAGTTAATAGTAGCAGTTGGTACACATTCAAATATGATTGATTTCCTTGAAAAGGGAAGAAAAGGTATGGCAAGTACCTTTTTAGTTAGGCTTAAAATAGGCTCAAAGCTTATAGATGCTAAAGGAGTTAATCTGTTATATAGAAGTAAGTTAAAAATAAAGTACATATGGGCATTAATAGCAACAGCTTTATTTCCTGTGTTGGTAGTAGCATCGTTGTCACCAGGAGTTCAACAATTTATACAACTAATGCAATTAAAGTTTAGAGTATTATTACAGATGTAAATTTTAGGAGGATAAATATGCATATTAATATGAAATATTATATAGTCACTATAGGTGCTATATTTATAGCTTTGGGTATAGGCATGTTAGTAGGATTTAACTTAAATAATAATCAACAATTAAGTGAACAACAAGCAAATATAATAAATGATTTAGATGATAAGTTTAATATTTTAAAAGAAAAAAACGATAAACTTGATGGTGACCTAGCAAATGTAAATAAAGATTATGAAGAGGCGGTTAATTTTATAAATAAAAATGTAGATAAGATTTTAGCCGGTTCATTAAATGGTAAAAATATAGGAATAATATCAGCTAATGAAAATGACGATTATACAAAGAATATAGAAGACATAATAAATAAATCTAATGGAAATATTGCATTCAATATAGTATTAAAAGAAAATATAACAAGTCCAGAAAAGTTAAAAGAAATATCAACTAAATTGGGTGCAGATATAAAAAATTCAAGTGATGCTGTTAATTATATAATGGATACTCTTAAAAAGGAAGATGCAAGTGATATTCTGACATATCTTCAAGAACTAGATGTAATAAAATTTAACTCTCTTGGTAATACATATCTAAAATATGATTCTGTTGTAATAGCTGGTGGAAATGATGCAAAAGATAGTACAAAACAGTTTGAAAAGATAGAAAAGTTTGTAGTTTCAAAACTTAAATCAGAAAATAAATATTTAGTAGAAGTTCAAAATACAGGAGTTAAAACTTCTTATGTAGAACTATATTCTAAAAACAAGGTTGCAACTATAGATAATATTGATGAAGGAATAGGAAGTATATCTCTAGCTATTCTTTTACAACAAGGAAATATAGTTGGCAATTTTGGTAGATTAGATACTGCAACTTCATTGTTGCCATCTATTAAATAGAAATAATTTTAAGGAGAGAAGAAATGAATTCTTATATAAGTATAATAATACCAGCTTATAATGAGGAAAGTAGAATAAAATATACGTTAGATAGTATAGTGGATATTAAACAAATAAACGAAATAATAGTCGTTGATGATGGTTCAATTGATAATACTGCTAAAGTTGTATCTGAACTAGAAAATGAAAAGATTAAATTTTTTAAGTTAGATAAAAATAGAGGTAAAGGATATGCTTTAAATTATGGTATTAAGTTAGCGATGAAAAATGCAGACATTATAGGATTTTTAGATGGAGATTTAGGAAGTTCTGCTAAAGAAGTTGAGAAATTAATAGTGCCTATATTAAATGGTGATGCTGATGTTACTATAGCTAAGTTTCCTCCTGCAAAGAAAAAAGGAGGATTGGGATTTGTAAAAGGTTTAGCTAAAAATTCTGTTTTTGAGATGACAGGTGTTGAGTTAGACGCAACTTTATCAGGCCAAAGAATATTTAAAAGAGAAGTTTTAGAAAAATTTGATGAAATACCTTTTGGATATGGAGTAGAAGTTGGTATGACTATTGATATATTAAAGTATGGATTTAAAATTAAAGAAGTATTAGTGAATATGACTCACAATGAAACAGGAAGAAATTTAAAAGGATTTATTCATAGAGGAAAACAGTATTATCACATAAAAAAGGTTTTAGGACAAAAAAAGAAAGAATGGAGGTAATATCTTAGTGAAAGATTATATACTTTATACCATTTTACTATTAACAGGATTATTTGGAACCTATGCTGTAATACCACTATTTAAAAATCTATTGATAAATGGAAATGTACTTAGGCCAAACTATAAAAAAGATATGATACCAGTAAGTATGGGTATTGTGTTTTTGCCGATGGTTGTAATTAACGGAATAATACTTGCTCTCTTTACTACAGAATTTAGGGATTTAGCATATATATTTATGTTTATGTTTGGTATGATATCCATGTTTTTTGCAGGGATACTAGACGATATTATTGGAAATAGAGATGTAAGTGGTTTAAAGGGACATTTTAAAAGTCTATTTAAAGGAAGTCTTACAACTGGTGGTTTTAAAGCATTATTTGGTGGATTTGTAGGACTTATAGTTTCTGTTGCTATATCAAAAGACATAATTGACATAATAATAAACACACTAATAATAGCTCTATCGACTAATTTAATGAATCTCTTGGATTTAAGACCAGGGAGGGCAATAAAAGTATACTTATTTATAATGGTGATTATATTTTTAACATTGACAGGTTTTGTTCAAGTGCTTCCATTACTTATAGTACCAAATGTACTTGCATATTTTAATTATGATTTAAAAGCAAGAGCAATGATGGGAGATACTGGTTCAAATGTTCTTGGAATATCTATTGGAATCATGATTGCTTTTGGATATTCATTTAATGTTAGATTAGGGTGGTTAATATTCGTAGTTATTATGCATATATTCACTGAGAAATACTCATTAACTAAGATAATAGAAAAAAATAAATTATTAAATTTTATAGATAAATTGGGAAGGTAGCATTATGATAAGCAAAAGAGTGGGGATTGTTGAGTCAATAGTAAGCCAAACTGAAACTCTTGATGATATAAGAGTGAATATAAATGGGGAAGTGCAAAGGGCATATAATTATCCAAAACTATCTGGAAGCGTAAGTATAGGAGATGAAGTAGTTTTAAATACAACGGCAGTAGAATTGAGTTTAGGTACAGGTGGATACCATTTTGTAATAACTAATTTAAATAACTTAGAATCTACTTTAACTGAAGGTGGACATATAATGAAACTTAGGTATACACCTTTTCAAATAAAAGTTGATTCTATTGAAGAACAAGAAAGTATTTATCATGATGCATTTGAAAACTTTAAAGGATTAGAAGGTCTTTCTGTTGTGGTAGGAACTCTTCACAGTATGTTAACGCCATTTGCAGCTTCATTTAAAAGAAGTAATCCCAATAAAAAGTTAGTATATATAATGACTGATGGAGCATCTCTTCCAATTTATTTAAGTAAAAATGTGGATACTTTGAAAGCAAAAAAATTAATAGACAGTACCATAACAATAGGCAATGCATTTGGTGGAGATTATGAATGTATAAATATATACACTGCGCTAATTACAGCAAAAGAAATATTAAAAGCAGATGTAGTATTTGTAAGTATGGGACCAGGAATTGCTGGTACAGGAACAAAATATGGATTTACAGGAATTGAACAAGGTCCAATTCTTGATGCGGTAAAAAAACTTGGAGGAAGAGCAATAGCAATTCCAAGAATTAGTTTTGCTGATAAAAGAGAAAGGCATCAAGGTATTTCACATCATAGTATGACTGTATTTAAAGAAATTGTAAATGTAAATGTAGATATACCAATAACCATATATGATGATGAAAAATTAAGTTTTATAAAAGAACAAGTAAGTTTAAATGGTTTAGATAAAAAGCATAATATAATTTATATAGATAATAATAAAACGAAAGAGGATTTAGACTATTTTAATCTAAAAGTAAAAAGTATGGGAAGAAATTATGAACAAGATGAGGCATTTTTTAAAGCTGCAAGTACAGTAGCATATTACTTAATGGAGGTTTAAGATGGTATTAGAAGAAAAAACTATTAGTAGTGATAGGGTTTATACAGGTAAAGTAATTACTTTAAAGGTTGATACTGTTGAAATTCCAGGGCAAGGATATCAAAAAAGGGAGTTAGTAGAAGTTGGTGGAGCAGTAGGAATAGTTGCAATTACAGATGATAACAAAATTGTACTAGTTAAGCAATTTAGAAAGCCTATAGAAAAGCCAATTTTCGAAATTCCAGCTGGTAAACTAGAAAAAAATGAAAGTCCAAAAGAATGTGCTGAAAGAGAACTAAAAGAAGAAACTGGGTATAGTGCAAAAAATATTAAATTAATACATAAATTTTTCACTTCAGCAGGTTTTTCTAATGAGATAATGTTCGTATATTTAGCAACTGGGCTTACTCCAGGAGAGAATAACTTAGATGCAGATGAGTTTTTAGATGTATATGAAGTTGAGCTTGAAGAGGCATATAATATGGTATTAAAGAATGATATTGAAGATGCAAAAACTTCTATTGGATTATTATTAGTAAAAGATATGTTTAAAAATTAATATTTATAAAAATGAATAACCCCTTGTCCTAAAGCATATTATTTTATAAAGGACAAGGGGGAATAAAATTGAGAAGAACATATAGAAAAAATGATTTTAGAGAATTGAATAGACAAATAATTATTATAGGATTGTTGTTTATGATGTCTATTGTTATTGGGTCTTATATAAATAAAATCTTGCCAGGTTCTAGTGACAATATATTAAACAATATAAATCCTGCTGTAGAGTATTATAATCTAAATCTAAACATAAAAGAGACAGTTATACAAAATTTAAAGTCAGATGGAATTTTTATGGGCTCAATAGCTCTATTAAGTTTGTTTGTAGTGACAATTCCAGCAGTGTTAGTAGTTTTTGTATTAAAAGGTATGTCAATAGGATATACAATAAATAGTTTTATATTGGCATTAAAGTTTAAAAGCGTAAAAATGATTTTAATAATATTATTTAAAAATTTGATTATTATTCCATGTGCAATCATATTAACATTAATTAGTTTAAGCTATTTCAAAGAGATGGTTTATGAATTTAAAAAGAATAACAGAAAAAATATGCAATTTTTAATTAAGAGGTATATACTAAATATTATAATTATAATAGCACTATCATTGGGGTTGCAATTAATATTAAATACTGCAAGTATTGGTATTATTAAGTTCCTAGTTAAATAAAGGAGTTTATAATGGATATTATAGAGGGATATATAGATTACATAAAAGATAAAAAAAAATTATCAGAAAATACAGTGGCATCATACTTTATGGATATAAAAAAATATATGGAATATATAAATCAAAAAAGTATTAAACTAGTAGATATAGTTGAAAATGATATTATAAGTTATTTAATAAAGTTGGAAAAAGATAATGTATCAATAGCTACAATAGCGAGGATGATATCCTCTATAAAATCTTTTCATGATTATTTATTTTTAAATCATGTATGCACAAATAATCCTGCAAAGGACATAAAAAAACCTAAAATAAAAAAAGAAAATATAAATATACTTACAGAAGAAGAAATTGAAAGATTATTAAAGTTTCCAAAGTTAACAACACCTAAGTTGATTAGGGACAAGGCTATTTTTGAGGTATTATATGGTACTGGCATAAAAGTATCTGAATTAGTAGATATGAACGTAGAAGATGTTGACCTGGATATTGACTATATATATTGTAATTCATGTTGTAAAAATCAAAGAGTAATACCACTTTGTGATATTACAAAACTTTATTTAGATAAGTATTTAAAAGAAGCAAGACCTAAAATAGCTGTGGAAGGTGAAAAATCATTATTTGTAAGTTCATTGGGTCAAAGGTTTACACGACAAGGTCTTTGGAAAGTCATAAAAAAATATTCTAATTTAGCTAATATAGATAAAAATATAAATCCTACAATGCTTAGACATTCATTTGCAATTCATTTATTAAATGAAGGTGCTAACATTGCTGTTGTAAGTAAAATTTTAGGAAATGTTAATCTATCTAGCCTTCAAGTATATTTAAATCATATAGATAAAAACGTGAGAAGAGAAATAAAGGAAAAACATCCAAGAAATGATATTGATATAGAATTACAAAAAGCAGAGGCTAAATAGACTGTATAGCAAATTTTATAATTTAAAAGGAGCGTATTTATATGAGCAGAGTGATTTGGATTGTAATTGACAGTGTTGGGATAGGAGCATTGCCTGATGCTGAAAATTTTGGAGACAGTAAGGATGTAAGTACTCTTGGAAATATATTTAAGAAATATCCAGATATACAAATTCCTAATATGAGAAAATTAGGGATAGGTAATATAGAGGGTGTAGATTTTTTTGAAAGTATAAAAGAACCAATAGGTTGTTTTGGAAAATGCAAGGAAATGTCTCAAGGGAAAGATACTACTACTGGTCATTGGGAAATGACTGGTATAATAGTTGACAAGCCTTTTAAAACATTTGAACATGGATTCTCAAAAGAAATAATAGAAGAATTCGAGCAAAAAACTGGAAGAAAAGTAATAGGAAATAAACCAGCTTCAGGGACTGTGATAATTGATGAATATGGAGAGCACCAAATAAAAACTGGTGATGTGATAGTATACACTTCAGCTGATAGTGTATTTCAAATAGCTGCAAATGAAGAAGTAATCCCACTAGAAGAACTTTACAATATGTGTAAAATAGCTAGGGAAATAATGATGGGAGATAATGCAGTTGCTAGAGTAATTGCTAGACCATTCATAGGGAAGAAAACTGGTGAATTTGTTAGAACTTCAAATAGAAGAGACTATTCATTAGACCCATTTGAACCCACTGTTCTGGATAATATAAAAGAGTCAGGGCTTGATGTTTTAGCAGTCGGAAAAATAGAAGATATTTTTAATGGAAAAGGAATTACAGATGCTATCCATACTAAAAGTAATATGGATGGAGTAGATGAAACTTTAAATTATATGAAACAAAAAAACAAAGGTCTAATATATTCAAATCTTGTGGATTTTGATTCTAAATATGGACATAGAAGAGACCCAGAAGGATATAAGAAGGCTCTTGAGGAGTTTGATAGTAGACTTCCTGAAATAATGGAGAATATGAGAGAAGATGATGTGCTTATAATCAATGCAGACCATGGGAATGACCCAACATATAAAGGTACAGACCATACAAGAGAATATATACCAGTTATGATTTATGGTAATAAGGTTAAAAAAGGATTTAATTTAGGAATAAGAGATACTTTTGCTGATATTGGAGCAACTGTTGCAGATATACTAGATGTAAAATTGCCTAAACATGGGTCAAGTTTTAAAAAAGAATTATTCTAAATTAAAATATAAATAAAAAGTCAAAAAATTTAGCTTAATAGAATGGAGGGATTGGAATGTTTGAAAAGATAGAACAAAGTAGCAAATTTATAAATTCTAAAATTAGTATAAAACCTAAAATTGGTTTAATATTAGGTTCTGGACTTGGAGATTTGGCAAATGATATAGAAGATTCTGTCATAATTAAATATAGTGAAATTCCAAATTTCCCTGTATCAACAGTAGAAGGACATGCTGGACAACTTGTTATTGGAAAGCTTGAAGGGAAAGAAGTAATTGCTATGCAGGGGAGATTTCATTACTATGAAGGATATTCTCAGAAAGAGGCTACTTTTCCAGTAAGAGTTATGAAAGCTTTAGGAGTTGAAATTCTTATAGTAACCAATGCTGCTGGAGGAGTAAATAAAAAGTTTGAAGCAGGGGACTTGATGATTATAAGAGACCATATAAACTTTAGTGGAAGCAATCCATTAGTAGGCAAAAACGATGATAGGATTGGAGCTAGATTTCCAGATATGTCAGATGCATATTCTTCTAAATATGTAGATATAGTTAAAGACTGTGCAAAAGAATACAAGATAGATGTAAAAGAAGGCGTGTATATGTTTTTTAGTGGTCCAAACTATGAAACACCAGCAGAAGTAAGAATGGCTCAAATATTAGGAGCTGATGCTGTAGGAATGTCTACTGTTCCAGAAGTTATAGTAGCAGCACATTCTAATATTAGCGTTATTGGGATATCTTGTATAACTAATATGGCTGCTGGTATCTTAAATCAACCACTAAGCCATGAGGAAGTAATACAAACTACTCAAAAAGTAAAAGTAGAATTTATGAATTTAGTTAAGAGTACAGTTAAAAATTTATAAATATTTTGAGTAGATTTATAATGAAATAGCTGATGTATTATTTGAAAAGAATTAATAAAGAGCTGTCTTAATATAGAAAATTATTTCTAATAAGAGACAGTTTTTTTATAATACTATAAGATTTGAAATTGTTTTAAAGTTTAATATTTATTTAAATTATTACAAGTTAGAATGGAGATTTCAAGTATGAGAATGTATGATATTATAAAAAAGAAGAGAGACAAACTAGAACTTAGTAAAGAAGAAATACATTATTTTATAGAAAACTATTCAAAAGGAGATATACCTGATTATCAAGCTTCTGCGCTATTAATGTCTATTTACCTAAATAAGATGAATAAACAAGAAACTGTTTATCTTACAGAAGCGATGATGAACTCTGGTGATATTATAAAGCTATCAGATATAGATGGTATAAAGGTAGATAAGCATAGTACTGGCGGTGTAGGAGACAAGACAACTATAGCCCTTATACCTTTGGTTGCTTCATGTGGAGCACCAGTTGCAAAAATGTCTGGTAGAGGTCTTGGTCATACTGGTGGCACTATTGATAAGTTGGAGTCTATACCAGGTTTTTCAACAGAAATGGATATAAATAAGTTTATTGATTCTGTAAATAAGTCTAAAATAGCAGTATGTGGTCAAAGTGCCAAGGTAGCAATTGCAGATAAGAAAATATATGCACTTAGAGATGTTACAGCAACTGTTGATAATATATCATTAATAGCATCTAGTGTAATGTCCAAAAAATTGTCTTCAGGAGCGGATGCAATTGTGCTAGATGTAAAAACTGGAGATGGAGCATTTATGAAGACTTTAGAAGAATCTTTTGAATTAGCGAAATCTATGGTTGATATAGGTACTGGTATGAACAAAGATACAATAGGAATTGTAACAGATATGGATGAACCTTTAGGTTTTGCAATAGGAAATTCTTTAGAAGTTATAGAAGCAATTGAAACTTTAAAAGGAAATGGACCTAAAGACCTTGTTGAACTATGTGAAGTATTAGGAGCATATATGTTAGTTTTATCAAAGGTTGCACATGATTTTGACGATGGTATTGAAAAGATAAGAGAATCTATAAAATCTGGTAGTGCAGTACAGAAACTTAAAGAATTCATAGAAAACCAAGGTGGAAATAAAAATGTAGTAGATGATTATTCTTTATTTAAAAAACCAAAATATAAACATCCAGTTAAATCAACTAAATCAGGTTATATAAGTAAAATTAAGGCTGAAGAAGTTGGTTTATCAGCTATGATTCTTGGAGCAGGTAGAGAGACTAAGGATGATATTTTAGATTTATCGGCAGGGATAATCTTAGAAAAGAAAGTTGGAGATTATGTAAATGAAGGTGAAGTTTTAGCATACTTGTATTACGATGATGAACAAAAGTTTTTATTGGCAAAAGACAGATTTATTAATTCATATTCCATTGTAGATAAAAAAATAGAAAAAAATAAATTAATATATGGTATTGTAACTAAAGATGAAATCAAAAAGTTTTAGAAAATTTTAGAAAAGTGATTATAAAAGGCCTAACATGTCAAAAATAGTGTTAGGTTTTTTATTTTTTTGATAAGTGATAAACGAATATCAAAAAATATATTTTAAAATATTTTTTGAAATATAAATAAGTTTATTCGACAAGGTGATTGAAAATTAGAGTATCTAGCTTTATAATAGAAAATGGATAAATATACATAAGGAGTAGATTATATTATGAAATTTAAAGAAAATAGATTAAAAATAGCAGCATTAATAATTGTTATTTTAATTATCTTAGCAGGTATATTTGTATCTATGCAAATAGGTCCTTATAATAAAAATAACAAGAATGATGTAATTATTGATATCCCAAGTGGTGCATCTGTTGGAAAAATATCTGACATATTATATGAAAATAAATTAATAAAAAATGAACTATTATTTAAACTTTTGGTAAAGGTTAGTAATAAAGCCCCATCTATAAAATCAGGAACATATTTACTTAACCAATCGTATTCAAATAATGATATAATAAGTCTTCTGGCTTCAGGTAAAATATATCATGATGGTGTAAAAGTAACTATTCCAGAAGGTGCTACATCAAAAGAAATTATAGCAATGTTAGTAAACAAAAATCTAGGAGATAAAACTACTTTTGAAAATTTAATAAAAAAACCTCAAGAATTTTATGATGAATTTCCATACTTGAAGGAAGAGGGAATAACTTCTTTGGAAGGATTCTTATATCCAGAAACTTATTATTTTAATTCAAAGAAACAATCAGAAAAAGATATTTTAAGCGAAATGTTAAAGGTATTTGATAGTAAATATACGGACAAGCTTAAAAATAAGCAAAAAGAATCAAAGATGACTCTTCAAGAAGTAATGGAAATGGCTTCAATAATTGAGAAAGAAGCTGTTCTTGATAAAGACAGACCAATAATAGCAAGTGTGTTTTATAATAGACTTAAGGTAGGTATGCCTCTTCAATCTGATGCAACAATACAATATATATTTGAAGAGAGAAAGAAAATTGTAACATATGATGATTTAAAAATTGATTCACCATATAATAGTTATAAAAATAAAGGATTGCCTCCTACACCAATATCAAATCCTGGCATAAAATCTATTGAAGCAGCACTATATCCAGATAAAACTGATTATCTCTATTTTGTAGCTAAGATTGATGGTGGAAATAACTATAGTACAAACTATCAAGACCATTTAAAATATGTCAAAGAATATAAAGAAGCAAGAGATAAGCAAGGCAAAGATACAAAAACAACAAATAAAGAAAATACAAAAAAATAAACGATGATTATAAAAAGTCTAACAGGGTAAGAATAATGTTGGGCTTTTTTATTGAAAATTGTTATTCTTAGATTTATAATAAAGAAAGTGTAAATATATATAACAATATGAATTTAAAAAATAATAAATTAAGACAATGTTTGAATGTTTATTATTTTAGGGAGTGTTTTTATGAGTAATATAGTTAATGACTTGGTTGAAGATTATATAAGAGTGACATTAAAAGAAAAAGAAGGACTTTTAAAAGAGTTAGAAATTTATGCAGAGGAAAATAGCGTTCCTATAATACATAAAGAAGTTTCAGATTTGTTAAAAGTCTTATTAAAGATTCAAAAGCCAAAGAGAGTTTTAGAAGTAGGTTGCGCAATTGGTTATTCTTCTATTTTTTTTGCTACTATTATAGGAAACGATGCAGATATAACAACTGTTGAGAGAAATGAAAAAATGATAGAAAAAGCAAAAGAAAATATAAAATTAGCTGGATTTGACAATAACATAACTATACTAGAAGGAGATGCAGAAGAAAAGCTTAGTCAAGTCCAAGGTGAATTTGACCTTATATTTATAGATGCAGCCAAAGGTCAATATAAGTTATTCTTTGATTTAGTTATAGATAAATTAAAAGATGGTGGACTTTTAGTATCTGATAATATTTTATACAAAGGTATGGTTGCACATGATGATTTTGTCATAAGAAGAAAGAAAACCATAGTAAAAAGAATGAGAAATTATTTAGATTATATATGTAATTGCGATTATTTAAGTACATCATTGATACCAATAGGTGATGGTGTAGCACTAAGTTATAAAGAAAGTAAAAGAGGTGACGTAGATGGAATTAAATAAAGTTGAACTTTTAGCTCCAGCAGGTGATTTGGAGAGATTGAAAATAGCTATAACATATGGAGCAGATGCTGTTTATATAGGTGGAGAGATTTTTGGAATGAGGTCTGCTGCAAAGAATTTTAGTAAGGAAGATATGGCAGAAGGAGTAGCTTTTGCACATGAAAGAGGTAAAAAAGTATTTGTAACAGTAAATATAATACCTCACAATGAAGATTTTCTACAACTAGAGGATTATTTGTTGGAATTAGAAGAAATAGGAATAGATGCAGTTATAATAGCTGACCCAGGAGTTCTAAGTGTTATTAAAAAAGTAATTCCAAATATGGAAATACATTTAAGTACGCAAGCAAATACAACTAATTATCTAAGTGCAAAATTTTGGTACGAGCATGGAGTAAAAAGAGTTGTAGTGGCAAGAGAATTGTCTTTCGATGAAATATCTGAGATAAGAGCAAAAACACCTTTAGATATGGATATAGAAGCATTTATGCATGGAGCTATGTGTATCTCTTATTCTGGTAGATGCCTAATAAGTAATTATATGACTGGAAGAGATGCAAACAAAGGTTCTTGTGCTCAATCTTGTAGATGGCAATATCATTTAGTAGAAGAAAAAAGACCTGGTGAATATTTCCCAATATATGAAGATGAAAGAGGTACATTCTTCTTTAATTCAAAAGATTTATGTATGATAGAGTATATACCAGAATTAATCAAATCTGGTATAACAAGTTTAAAAATAGAAGGTAGGATGAAAACTTCATACTATGTAGCTACTGTTGTAAGAGCATATAGAATGGCAATAGATGAATTTTACAAAGACCCAGAAAACTGGAAGTTCAATCCAATGTGGATGGAAGAGTTAAAGAAAGGTAGTCATAGACATTTTACATCAGGTTTTTATTTGAATAAACCAACAACAGAAGACCAAAATTATCAGTCAGCATCATATGTTAGAAACTATGATTTTATAGGTATAGTTAGAGAAACAGAAGATGAAGATGGTCTTATTGTGGTTGAGCAAAGAAATAAAATGTGCGTTGGTGATGAAATAGAGGTCATGGGACCATATAAAGAAACTATGTTTACTAGAATTGAAGAAATGTATAATGAAGAAGGAGAAGCCATAGAGTCAGCTCCTCATCCTAGACAAATAGTGAAATTAAAGTTGTCAGTAAAAGTTGGTAAAGATTATATGCTTAGAAAAGTTATAGAAGAAAAGGTTGAAGAATAATAAAAATTTGATAAAGATAGTATTAGCCCCTTAGAAATTGTCAATAATGAAATTATCTAAGGGGTGATTTCATGTCAAAAAAGAAGACTCCATTTTTGAAAAAAGTGGGAAAGAGAACCTGGTATATATTTACTATAATTTTAATAATTTATAGTGCTTTAATTTATAGGCTAGTTGATATACAGGTATTAAAAGGTGATAAATACAAACAAAGTGTAGAATCACAAAGTGTTGAGAAAGTAGAGTTAAATAGTGGAAGAGGAATAATATATGATAGAAACGACAAGAAACTTACAGATACAAGCAAGACTCAAGTACTGGTAGTTGAAAAAGAAAAATTAAATAATAACTATAAAATTTTAGAACTCGTTAAGAAAGCTACTAATCTGAAAGATTTGGATATATATAAGGCTATACAAGAACAATTAACACATCCTATAATACAGATTCAGACTAAAAATATTGATAATAGTATGAAAAAAGAGCTTGAGAAAAACGGAATAATGGTAGAAGAAAAAACTATGCGATATTCAAAAGATGGTTTATTATCACATACAATAGGATATATAAAAGAAGATGATAAGTCAGGGCAAACAGGAATTGAAAAAAGTATGGATAGTGTGCTTAGAAATTCAAATGAAAAGTATATAAGTGCTTTTAAAGCTGGAGATGCAGGAAATGAAAAATCTCTAAACATACTAAAGGGAAGTGTAAAAACTATTGATGATAAGTCTAAGGATAGACATCTAAAAACTACAATTGATTATAATATTCAAAAAAAATTAGAGCAGATACTAAACAAAGAAGAAAACCCTACAGCAGTAGTAATCTCGGAAGCTTCTACAGGTGAAATTCTTGCAATGTGTTCTAGACCTAATTTTGACCAGAATGATATATCAAAAAGTTTGAAAGGAAAAAATGGAGAATTTGAAAATAGAGTTATAAAGGCAACATATCCACCAGGGTCTGTATTTAAGATGGTAGTTTTATTTTCTGCACTTGAAAATGGTGTTGTAGATGAGAACTATACTTATAATTGCACAGGAAAGACTAAAGTTGGAAATACTAATGAAATACTACGATGTAATAAAAGAAATGGTCATGGTTTCCAAAATTTAAGACAAACTTTTTCTAATTCATGTAATCCTGCATTTTTAGATATAGCTATGAAACTTGGCAAAGAAAAGATACTTAAATCTGCTGAAAAGTTGCATTTATTTGAAAAGGTTGATATTGGTCTTGATGAAGAAAAAATTAGAGAAGCTCCAAAAAATATATCAATACGAAATTTAGCTATAGGTCAAGACAATATAGAATTTACACCACTTCAAATAAATCAAATGACTCAGATAATGGCTAATAATGGAACATTCAAACCATTATATTTATATAAAAGTCTTGTGGACAATAATATGAATACAATCAAAACTTACAAGTCTTCAAAAAAAGAAGAACTTATTTCTCCTTATGTGTGTACACAAGTTAAAGAAATTATGAAGTCTGTATCTAAGGTTGGTACAGCTAAAGATTTAAAAGATTTAGAAGGTGGATGTGGAGTTAAAACTGGTACAGCTCAAAGTAGTTTGAATAAAAAAGCAATAGACCATGGATGGATAACTGGATTTTATCCTGAAGAAAGACCTAAGTATGTAATAACAGTGCTAGTAGAAGGAACTCAAAAAGAAAGTAAATCTGCAATACCTATATTTAAAGAAATATGTGAAAGCATACAATAAAATTATATATTATAAAATTTAAGGATATATCGTAATTTTAAATTTTAGATGAATGGCTATATCTAATACTATTGCGATATATCCTTTTAAAAATTATAATATTAACTTTCCTGAACAAGCTCTTTTTCTAGTTTTTTAAGAGCTTTTTTTTCGATTCTAGATACATATGACCTCGATATATCGAGTTTTTGTGCAATTTCTCTTTGAGTTTTATACCCATAAGGAGTTAACCCATATCTTAACTGGACAATTTCTCTTTCTCTAGGAGTAAGAATTTTGTTTAGTTGCTCATAAAGTTTTCCGACTTGAACTTTTAGCTCAACTTCATCAAGAACATGGTTAGCTTCTGTACCAAGTATATCTAAAAGACTTATTTCATTACACACTACGCTTTATATGTTATTGATATTACTAACTTTTATATAATTTCAAGTGGACTGTTAACTCAAAGGAATCTAGTTTTTGCTCTTTAGATTTGTAATAAATAGCTCTATCAATAACAGATTTCAAAAGTTTATTTTTTCCAAGAGAATCTGAGTCATGATAAAGAGATAGTACTGTTTTAATATCGTTTATTATTTTTGCAGTATCTTTTTTAACTGTATTTAATTTATTTTTTAGCGTGTCTATTGAGATTATAATTTCTTCAGTTCTTGAGTCTATATTATTAGACCTTTTAATAAATGTATCTTCATCATATATACCACGCTCCAACAAATCATACAACTTATTTTTTTGCTTCCCTAATTCTTTTAATTCAGTTTCTAAGCCTTTTAATACTCGTTTTTGAAATTCTATATTATTATCTGCATTATTTTCCTTTAAATCTATATCAGACATTCTTAGTTGGTATTTTTTCACTGCATCTTCTAATGACTTTAAAATAGCAGATTCAACAAATTCAAAGCGAGAGCTCTTATTACAACCAGGGTGATAACAAATTATATAATCGTGGTCCGTATATGGTCTATATACTAGAGGTCTACCACAGTTTTTACATATTACTATTCCTGCAAGTGGATTTTTTATTTGATTACCATAACTTACATGGCCATTTTTGTTAAGGATATTCTGAGCTTTTTTCCAAACTGATTCACTTACTAGAGGTTCATGCTTACCCTTTGCTTCAATCCATTCATCTTTAGGTCTTAATTTAACAGTTTTTATTTTATTTGGATTTTTAGATTTTTTATAGTCTTTCTTTTGCCACTGAATATAACCACAATAAACTTTATTTTTTATTATATTTGTTATTGCAGAGTTATACCAATTAGCACCTGTAGAGGTTTTAATCCCTAGGTTATTTAGATGTTTAGATATTTTACTGCAACCCATATCCTCATTAATATATAAATCAAAAATAATTCTAACCACATCAGCATCCTTATTTGGTACAAGAATTCTTTCTTTTCTACCTGTAGTTACAGCATCATATCCAAATGGAGCAGAAGTACCTATGAAATTTCCTTCCTCAACTGATTTTATTCTTCCTCTTTGCATTCTTCTTGAGATAAGTTTTAATTCTTTTCTTGCCATAAATGCTTCAAATTCTGAATATTCTTCATCAAATTCATCTGTTAAGTCATATGTTTTTCTAGGTGTTATAATTTTAGTCTTACTTTCCTTGAAAGTTTCTAAAATTATACCTTGGTCTTTCATATCTCCACGACCGAGTCTGTCCAAATCCATTACTAATACTGAATCGTATTTATTTTCTTCAACTTCCTTTAGAAGTTCAATCATTTTGGGTCTATGTATTATACTTTCTCCAGATACTAGTTCTTCCTTTATTTCAATTACATTTAGATTTTGGTCTTTTGCTATTTTTAATAGAGTTGATTTATGTCTGCTTAGAGTTTCGAATTCTCCTTGTTTTTCTGCTTCTTCATCAGCACGAGATTTTCTTAAGTAGATAGCAACATTCATATAAGTAATCACACTCCTTGAATATATTATATTAGTTATATAAGGAGATATTTCATGTTAAGCAAAATTAGTTAAGATTGTAAAAATAGTATTAAAATATCGCATGAATCGACAGCATCCAATTGGAATATATAGTATAATGCAATTGAAAACAATTTCTAGGGGGGAATTATATGTGTAATTTTAAAAAAATATTAAGTCTACTTATGGTAATGTTACTATCAGTTTTTATGGTGGCATGTTCTAGTGGGGGAGAAACAAAAGATGAAAGTAAAGGTAAGGATAAGCAATTTATTGAGGATTTAGGAAAAGGTCTAAAAGAAAGATGGGCTTTGGCATCTAAAGATGAAGCTGGGACATTAAATCTAAAGGAGAATGAAGCTTATGAGAAGTTTGTTAAAGTAGAAATGGATGCTGTATCAAAGTATAAAGATGCTGAGTTTGATAGTCCAGAACTTGGAAAATTAGCAAAAGATTATATAAAAGCTCTTGAAGATTCAAAAGAATCTATAAAATATTATTCAAAAGATGAATTAAAGTTTTTAGAACTTTGGGAAAAGCCTTATAATGAAAGAAGTACGATTTTGTTGACTTTAGTTGATAAGTTTGGTTTAAAAGTAGATGAAAAAGAATTTAAGGTATTAAAGGATAATGCACAAATTGTAAATGAAGAAAATGCATCAAAAGAAAAAATTGATGCTATGGTTAAAGGTATAAAATTTGAAAAGGTAAAGGATGAGTATGATTGGAAGACTTATCAAGCTACTGTAGAAAATACAAGTGATTTAGACCTTCAAGACTTTTATCTAGATATAAATTTAATAGATAAAGATGGTGTAATAATTGATACACAAACATCAACATCGATAAATGGAACTTGGGAAAAAGGACAAAAAGTTAGGCTTGAGTTTGATACAGATAAGGACTTTGAAAAAATAGAGTGGACACCTCATTATTCTGCAAATAACTATAGTATACTTGAATAGATGATAGAGATTTAAGGATAATAAAGAAAGTACTTTCTGATTTCAGAGAGTACTTTTTTATTAGATAAATTATAAATGTATTATAATTATATAAATTACCAGAATATGTTATAATAATTCTAGCAAGAAGTTGTAACCTATAATCTAAGAGTGGAGTTCATACAAACAAAGGATTATCCTCCCCATTTTAAGAAGGGAGGTGATTATGTATGGATAATTTTTTACTAAGTATATTAGCAGCCAGTATTCTGGCTAGCTATATAGTTTACTTGATAAGTAAGTTATTTAGAAAACGTAAAAAACCACTCAAAGCTGGAACTAAGAGTGGTTGGGAATTTGACTTTAAAATCAAATGCCATAAGTTTAAATAATTTCTAGTTTTTTAATCACGAACTTCACTCTACACCACATAGATTGCAGTTCTTCTTGCTTTTATTATATCACAAATTGATATAAATATTCAAAAATAATAATTTTATTCCATAGTAAAAGTATATAATATAGTTTTTATACCATTAGTTTTCCTAGAAATTTGTTCTTTTCCTTCACCTATTAAAGTGACTATATCTATAAATATTAAGTATACTTTCATTTTTTCCATAATATTTATCACTCATGTATTATTTTGTTATTATTAAGCTCTGTTTAATACATTTATCTGTTTTAATTTAACAATTTTTCTTTCTCCATATCCACCAACTCCTGCAAAATAAGGTTACAACATAAATTAAATACAATGTATCTATGATTGTAGTGATTGTTCATAGTACTATATTTCTAATTTTAAAATCTAAATTAAGATAGTAAATACATGACAAATTAAAATTCTAAAAACAAGGTTTATATTGAGTATAAGACAAGTATATGGACTCATATTTTATAACAAGGGGTGATATTGTGAAAGTACTACAACAATTTAAACCATTTAAATATGATACAGAAAAGGATATAGAGTATGATGAAAAAATTATAGCTAATCAAAGTACAGAAGTCTATATAATATATCCACGCATTTCTAATGAAGAGAATAAAAGAAGATGGGAAGACTTTGATGCTGTAGCCAAAGAAGTAGCTATTAATATATCAATGAAAAAAGCTGAAACAGCAGAATGTTAAAAAAGTATAGAAGTTGCTAATATTTAGCACTTCTTTACCACAAAGTTGGACAAGTGTTTTTAAACAACTAGGTAGTTATTTTACGTCATTAATATAATGTGAAAAATAAAGAGGCATAAAATAATTTTTATTTTAGAAAAACAAAAAGAACATTAAATTTCTAATTATAAAAGAATTTATGAGCTATAGTTAATATCAAATTATGAAATATGTAGAAGATTTAATAATCGTAATAAAACTTGAAGAAAACTTGAAGTGTAAAAAGCTTATGTAAGATGTATTATAGAAGTTGAATCATGACAGTTGTAATATGCAAAGAATTGAGGTTGTATATTGTTTACCATAAATATTGGATATATATGCTCTAGCTGTGAGAAAAATTTTACTGATAGCATTTATTACATTTATAGTAACAAATAAAATTATAGTCAATAAGTAAATATATTATTTAAATAGGAAAAGAGTTTTATATAAGAGTCGATGGAATAATTAAAATTATAAAGATACTAATTTAAAAAATAATATAAATATGAAATGTGTAAATTAGGAGGATTTAAGTAGTGGTTAAAAATGAGTTATTATTAGAATTACATAGAGTTTTATCTAAGATGGAAAAACATTGCAATAATTTTACGAAAAAATCAAGAGAAGAAAAGAATCTAAACTGTGGTGATTGTGAATTTTATACAAACAACTATAATTTAAATAATAATAGTTGTTTGTATAAAGATATTAAGACTTTTAACATATATGATACTATAGATATAATGGTTAAAGATTTAGATATAAAAGAATCTAAGGAAAGAAAATTAAAATATCCATATATATATAAGCATTTCAAAGGTGGATTTTATGTAACTATAGGAATTAGTAAACCTGTTGCTTATTTTGAACTTAATAAATCATTGTTTGAATTTGATAGTTATTATTTGGTAGTAGAAAATGGTTTTAATGCAGTTCATACTGAAACTAATGATATTGTGGTTATATATAAAGACTCGGATGGAAACTTCTATCATCAAAAAGAAATAGACTGTGAAAAGCTAGTAATTTACAAATCTTTATACAATGGGACAGGAGCATTTGCAAGACCCATAGATATATTTCTCTCTAAAGTAGATAAAGAAAAGTATCTTAATACAGCACAAGAATATAGATTTGAGGAGTTTGAGTAGCTAACTATGAAATCTCTACTAAGGTCTATACTATAAAAATAGAATTTTAAATAATAAATAAAGTGCATGTTGACAAAGTAAAGAATAAATTTTATATATTAAATAGTGAATAAAGATTTATGTAATTTTATAAGAAATAGTTGACAGATAAATTGTATTACTATACTATTGTATTAAGAGTGTAATACAATAGTATAGTAAGGAGGCAATGAATGAAAACGAGGGAATCTAATATTACAAAAGTATTGTTTATAGTATATATAATCATTTTGACATGGATAATACTATTTAAGATGCAATTTGATATTGCATCACTTGAAGCCATGAATCTTAGAAATATAAACTTAGTACCTTTTGCTGGCTCACTTGTAGTTAATAATAAAGTTGATATATCAGAGATTATATTAAACGTAGTTGTATTTGTGCCATTTGGAATATATTTGTGTATGCTAAAAGAAGAGTGGAGCTTTCTGAAAAAGGTTGTACCTATTTTTTTAGCAAGTTTAATTTTTGAAACACTTCAATATATATTTGCAATAGGTGCAAGTGATATAACTGATTTGTTAGGAAATACATTAGGGGGAATAATAGGAATAGCAATTTTTGTTTTATTATCAAAAATATTTAAGAACAAGACAATAAAAATTATCAATGTATTAGCTTTGATTGTGACAATTATTGTGATATTATTTTTGGGACTGATTATTATTACAAACTTATAGATGGAAGTAAAGTGTATATCATTAATGAGGATATAATTAATCTTGAATAATAGTTGTACTTTAGCAACAATACTATCTACTTTTTTATTGTTTCTAGTATTACATTCAACACTTATATTTGCCTTAAAGATATATGGATTTACTTACACATAAAAAGCACCTATATAGGTGCTTTTCTAAATTATTAAAGAAGTATTGTATCTTGAGATTTTTGAATATCTAATTCTTGATTTTCTTTTGTTTTTTCTAATAAATCCAAAGCACAATTAATACAAACCTTAATCTCTTCGTTAGTATTTTTTTCATAGTAAGTTATATATTTATTTCTATATTCATCTATTTCTTTTCCACAGTAACTACATAATACAATTACACTCATATTTTGACCTCCATCTATGATTATTTTCAATATATTTAATAGTGTCACTTTTCTGAAAATAATATTTGTTAAAACTATATCAATTTTAGCTTTACTTTTTATTATAATGCATTTTAATAAAAAAATAAAGGTTATATATAAAATGTTTATAGAAAAAAGTATATTATGGAATAAATTATAAAATTTTATTATTTTTTACAATAAGTAAATATACATTAATATCTATAAAATGACAAAAATAATAAAACTATTAAAGTAGAATATTTGAGGTTTAATATAAAATATTTGTTTGCTATATGTATAACAATTTATTTGAGAGTATAGCTTTGGCATTGTATAGTAATAAAGTCATGATTAAAAAAGCTAGATATTTAGATATATTTAAAAATATGTAATTATGGCTAATGATGCTATTGATATGTACTTTAGTTTGAGAGGCTTGAGAAAAGTATTCTTATAGGAGGATGTTATTTTACACAGTAGAGAAATATAGATAAAAAGTAGTATTTATTTCATTACCTTCTTTATCTGTTCCGATAGGGTCTTGTAGAGATACTTGAGTTTTATTTTTTTTGTTAGATCTAATATTCATTAAAATCTCATTTTCAATACATCTAGATGCATATGTTGCTAATCGAGTTCCTTTATCTATATTATAAGTTTCTATAGCTTTTATTAATCCTATTGTACCTATGGATATTAAATCATCTTGGTCTTCCGTCGAATTATTATATTTTTTTGCTATATAAGCTACTAATCTCATGTTTCTTTCAATCAATGTATCTTTTGCACTTTTATCGTTTTCTATTTTAAATTTAGTTAAATACTCAATCTCTTCTTCAGGGGTTAAGGGTTTTTCAAAAGATTTAAGAGCTGCCAATAGGTCACCCCCCTTTTCAACGGTCACTTTAAATTATATGAAGGAGACTTATCCAAGTTGACTGTTATCTAATAAAATAATGTGCATACTTTTAGAATTTAAAACATATATTTACAAACTTTTGACCGTAATATAACATGAAAAATGATAACATAAATTTAAAATTTTGTTATATATATATGAAACAAGGCGAAGGAATTATTAATTTATTTAGTATAAATTGAAATTTGGATGTCAATAAATATAAAGGAAGATGAGATTACAAAGTGAGGTTAGCAGGAGTAGTTAATACTATTAAAAATTAAGGTGGTGTACTAAAGGGATATAGTAATGATGGAATAGAGTTAATCTGTAATTGAAAATGGTTTTGATTTAACAAATAAGAAAGTGATGATATTAGGTTGTGGAGGTGCTTGTAGAGTTATGGCAGACAGTTTATGTTCAATTAAAGAAACATTGATATGTTAATAAATCAAGGGATAAGTGCTTTTGTATATGGACTTAGATAGCTTTAGAGGGAAATGGAAAAACTTTATAAAAGATATTTATGAAGAAAATTTACAGTTAAATTTCTATATAAAATATTACTGAGAGGTTTTTATTATTGAAAACAAGAAATAAGGGTTTTATATCAATTGAATGTATAATAAGCATTGCTATATTATATGTGACGGTTTATTTAGTGTCAACATCTTTATATAGTTGTTATAGTTTTGTCTGTAGAAATTCATCTGATAGAGAAATGTTAATCATTGCAAAAAAATATATGGAAGAGGAGAAGTATAAAATAAAAAGTAGTAAATATGATTTGATTGAGAATGAAACAAATAGAAACTACATAAATGGATATGAAGTTGTCAGTACAGCAAAACAAATTTTAGATTACTATCAATGTTATGAAATAAATATAGAAATAAAAAGTAATTTTAAAAAATTGAGGTTTAATAGTTATGTTACTAAACAATAAAGGCTCTATATTAATAATGACATTGATAATATTTTCTATTATAAGTACTGTATGTATTATGACTATAGGTCTAATTTACACACATAATAACATATTTGAGTTAGAATACAAGGACATTCAGCTAAAAGAAACTTCTTTAAGTGGGATAGAAATATCAATAAGTAATGTATTTTCTTGTGTGGGGGAAGCCATTAATATATCAAATAGTGAAGATGAATTTAGAACATATTTCTTAGGAAATAATATGATTAATTGTATAAAAAAAATAAAAGACACCTCCCATAGCAACCTAGAAGACGTTTCTTTAAAAGTAGAGAATAATACTATATATGATAAAGGCGATTTTTTTGAATTGGATATAACAAGTTCAGTTAGAGAAAAAGATTTTTTAAAAGTTATAAAAGTGAGGGTGAAAATTAAAAATCCATGGGTAGGGATTGACATTGAAGATTATATGGATGAATCCAATATTGAGGTATTTAATGAATATGAGTCATTTGAAGAAAATGAAATTTTAAATGAATTTGAAGCTGAGAGTGAAAGCACAAGTAATCAAGAACTTGATGAATCTATAGAAGAAGAGATTAAACAGAATATAATTGAAAATATAAAAAAGAGCTTTGATGAAAAAAATTTAGTATATGTATATAAGTATAGAGGTGTATAACTTTGAAAAAAGAAGGAATGTGACTGTAATAGAATTAGTAGTATCTATTAGTATAATACTATTGATAGCTACATTATCTTTTCCAAAAGATAATCTTGAAAATCAAAAAATAAATTTATTTGCACGTCAACTTTGTTCAGATATAAGATATGTTAGGAGAACTAATATGTTTAGCAATTACAATACATATATATATATTGTAAATCAAGATAAACATGAAGGATATGTATTGAGAAAAGATGGTAAAAATATTAAATCTATAGTACTACCTAAAAGTGTAAAAATAGCAAGAAGTATTGATATAATAAAGTTTAAATCTGATGGCTCGCCTCAAAAAGCATCTACAATAGAGATATATAATAATAGACTAAGAAAAACTATAACAATAACACCTGTAAGTGGAAGAGTACTTCTGAAAGAGGGAAAATATGAAACATAAAGATGGATACTTACTTTTAGAAAGTGTAGTATCATTAACTTCAATTGTAATATTGATAATGGTTCTACATTCTATATTTGTACTTACAATAAACTTGAAACTTAAAATAGAAGATAAGATAGAGTTGCAACAACAAAGCCTTGAAATTGTAAAATCTATGGAAGGAATTATTAGTAATTCTATGGGAATAATAAATCTATCTAATGACGAAGAAGGTTTTAAAAGGACAACATCTATAAAATGTAGGTATGTAGACGAAAGTATAACTAATAATGAAGAATATATAAGTAACAAAGAAATTATATTAAATGAAAGACGAAATAAGTTGTTTGTAAATTCTTTAAATGGTGAAAGTAGTCAAGCTGGTGGTTATGAGATTGGAGATTATGTAGACGAAATGTATGTGTCAATGTCTAATAATGGACAATATGTTAATATAAAATTGAAGTTATCAAAACGTAGCCAAAACTATGAAACTAAATTCAAAATAAAAGTATGGAATTTTAGTCAAAACATATAAAACACATAGGCTTAAGAAAAATAAACAACATTAACAAATCATATAAAACATAATTATTGAGAACTATATAACTGAATAATATTAATATATAAAATGTATAGACTAAGATTGTAGAGGAGAATAATAAAAATATAGAATAAGTAATTTGCCAAATACTTGTTTATATTGTATAACTTATGATATTATGATATTAGTAAAAATTTGTAATCCTGACTTGACAGAATTCAAGTAAGAGATATAATTTTAAAGGCATAGTAATGTAAAATTTACTAAAAAATAAGAAATTTATTTTAATATGGAGGAACAAGAAATGGTATCAGCAGGTGATTTTAGAAAAGGTGTTACATTTGAAAAAGATGGACAACCATGTTTAGTAGTTGATTTTCAACACGTTAAGCCAGGTAAAGGAGCTGCTTTCGTTAGAACTAAATACAGAAACTTAAAAACAGGAGCTATAAGAGAAGAAAGTTTCAATCCAAGTGAAAAATTCCCTAAAGCTGTTATAGATACAAGACAAATGCAATATCTATACAATGATGGTGAGTTATATTATTTTATGGACCAAGAAAATTTTGAACAAATACCATTAAACTATGAGCAAGTTGAAGAAGCAATTAAGTTCTTAAAAGAAAATGAAGTTGCTACAATAAGATTTTATCAAGGGCAACCATTCCAAGTGGAAGCTCCAAACTTTGCAGAGCTAGAAGTTACAGATACAGAGCCAGGTATAAAAGGTGATACAGCTAGTAATGTAACTAAAGCAGCTACAGTTGAAACTGGAGCAGTTGTTCAAGTGCCATTATTTATAAATACTGGAGATAAAGTAAAGATAGATACTAGAACAGGTGAATATTTATCAAGAGTATAAAAATTTATGTATATAAAAGCTTATATGTCTTAATAATATAAGATATATGAGCTTTTAGTTTATATATAAAAAAGAAAGCGAGGGGTGTTACATGAAACATTTATATGAAGAAGTTGCATACTTAAAAGGCCTAGCAGAAGGACTAGAAATTAGTGCTGAAAGCAAAGAAGGGAAAATGATACATAAAATAGTTGATGCATTAGAAGTGTTTGCAGATGCTATTGTAACATTGGATGAAGAGCAAGAAGAACTTCAAGATTTTGTTGAATCTATTGATGAAGATTTAGCAGATTTAGAAGAAGAAATCGCTGACATGGAAGATGATCTTTATGAAGAAGATGAAGATGATGACGATGAGGACTTCAGCTATATAGAAATGGAATGCCCAAATTGTGGAGAGTTAGTAGAAATAGACGAAGATTTGTTATATGATGATGAAGTAGATGTTGTTTGTCCTGATTGTAAGGCTGTAATATTATCATCAGAAGATGATTGTGATGATGATTGTACATGTGGTGGTTGTTCAAGTTGTGATGATAGAGAGTAAAAATTCATAAGAAATAAAACTGCCTATGATGCCTATGAGATAATTTTGTTTCATAGGTAGTTTTATTTTTATGAGGAAGGGTATTATGTATTTTGGTTTTGCAATACTTGGACAAAAATAGTACACTAGAATTTATAGAATAGGATTTTGGAGGGATGTAGTTATGAAAATAAGTAAAAAATTACTAGATAATATACAAAGATTTGAAAATGTTATAAATTATAAGTTTAAAAATAAAGAATATATATTAGAAGCTCTTACTCATAGTTCATATTCTAATGAAAATAAAAAATATAATTTTAACGAAAGATTAGAGTTTTTAGGGGATTCGGTTTTAGGTATAGTGATAAGTGATTATTTATTCAATGAAGAAACTAATCTGCCCGAAGGGGAACTGACTAAACTTAGAGCAAATATAGTTTGTGAAGATTCATTAAGTGAAGTAGCTAATGATATAAATTTAGGTGTTCACATGTTATTAGGTAGAGGAGAAGAAGCAACTGGAGGCAGACACAGAACTTCAATATTAGCAGATGCATTTGAAGCTGTAATAGCTGCTATATATCTTGATGGAGGTTTTGAAAGTGCAAGACAATTTATACTAAATTATATGGAAAATATAATTTATGACTCAAGAAAAGGAAATATATTTAGAGACTATAAAACACATCTTCAAGAAGTATTACAAGGAAATGGTGAAAATAATATCTGGTACAGACTTATAGAAGAAAAAGGGCCAGACCATAATAAAAGATTTGTGATGGAAGTTGGAATTAATGAAGATGTATTGGGTATAGGAGAAGGTAAGAGTAAAAAGGAAGCTGAACAATTAGCCGCTAAAGTGGCTTTAAAGAAAAAATTATGGGAAAAATAAATGTAATATGTAAAAATATAAAAAGAAATATTTATATTAGAAGGATGTTGTAGATGAAAAAGAGAATTATACCTATATTTGTTCCTCACAAAGGGTGTCCTCATGATTGTATTTTTTGTAATCAAAAAAAAATAACAGGTGTGAGTACCGATGTTACAAGTGAAGATGCAAGAAAAATAATTGAAGAATGTTTAGAGACCATAGATAAAGATGCTGATGTAGAAATAGCATTTTTTGGTGGTAGCTTTACTGCTATAGATATTGATATACAAAAAAGTTTGTTATCGGTTGCCAAAGAATATGTAGAAAAAGGTATTGTAAAAGATATTAGAATGTCTACAAGACCAGACTGCATTAATGAAGAGATACTAAGTATGTTGAAAGACTATAAGACAAGCATAATTGAACTTGGAGTACAATCTTTAGATGAAAAAGTATTATTAGAGAGTGTAAGAGGTCATCAAGCAGAAGTTGTATACAAGAGTTCAAAAATGATAAAAAATAGTGGAATTAAACTTGGATTGCAGATGATGATTGGTCTCCCAGCTGATACAGAAGAAAAATGTATATTTACGGCAAAAAAATTTGTAGAGCTAAAACCAGATTGTGTTAGAGTTTATCCAACTTTAGTAGTAAAAGATACAGGGCTTGAAAAATTGATGGAGCAAAATGAGTATAGTCCATTTACTCTTGATGAAAGTATAAGTATAGTAAAAAAAGTTCTTGTACTGTTTTATGTTAATAATATAAATGTAATAAGAGTTGGACTTCAAGCTACTGATGATATACAAATTGGAAAAGCTGTTTTATCAGGACCATATCATCCTGCATTTAGGGAATTAGTAGAAGCTGATATGATAAAAGATTATTTAAAATTTATTATTTTACAAAATAAAGATGTAAAACAAATGTTGGTGAAATCTAATAAAAAGAATATTTCTAAAATAATAGGAAATAAAAAAACAAATGTGAAGTATATGAAAGAAAAATTTGGTGTGATTTTAAAAACACAAGAATCAGATTTAGATATAAATCAATTAGAAATTGTGTTAGATGGAAAAAGTTTAATTATTGCTAATATGATAGACATTCATAGAAAATTGTATGACATTTATGACCTTTAGTTTTAACGATGAAGGGAGAGAAACGATTTGTATTTAAAGAGACTAGAGTTAAAGGGATTTAAATCCTTTCCAGTGAAAACAGATATTATTTTTAAAGAAGGAATAACAGCTATAGTAGGGCCAAATGGAAGTGGGAAAAGTAATATATCTGATGCTGTAAGATGGGTATTAGGAGAACAGAGTATTAAGAGTCTTAGAGGAGATAAACTCGAAGATGTAATATTTGCGGGTACAGATACAAAAAAACCTATGAATTACTGTGAAGTGGCTCTTACTATTGATAATTCTGAGAATCAATTGGAATTAGATTTTACAGAAGTAACTATAAGAAGAAGAGCTTACAGAAATGGTGAAAGTGAGTTTTTTCTAAATAATAAGAGTTGTAGATTAAAAGATATAAAAGAAGTCTTTTTAGATACTGGTATTGGAAAAGATGGTTATTCAATCATAGAACAAGGAAAAGTAGACGAAATATTAAGTAACAATCCTTTAAGTAGAAGGAAAGTTTTTGATGAAGCCTGTGGTATATCAAAGTATAGATATAAAAAGCAGGAAGCAGAAAGAAATTTAAGTAATACAAAGGAGAACTTAGAAAGAATAGATGATGTATATATAGAAATTGAAAATCAATTAAAACCTCTTTTTAATCAACAGACAAAAGCAAAAAAGTATTTGGAAATAAGTGAGAAGTTGAAGATACTAGAAGTAAATAGCTTTATAAGAGAAATTGAAGGAACGGAAAAAGAATTAAGTGAGGTTAATGAGCATAGAAACGTTATTGAAAAAGAACTTAATGAAAAAGAAGAACAAAAAAGTATTGTAGAGAAAAAGCAAGAGGATATCAATAAAGAGATAGATGTATTACAAGATGTAATTGAAAAGTCTGTAGACTATATAAACTCAATTAAAGGGGTTATATCAAAAAAAGAATCTCAGATAAATTTAATTAAAGAAAGAATAAGAAATTTTACAAATGAAATTCATAGAAAAAATTCAGAAATAAATGATATAAAAGAAAAACTAAATGAAAATAAGCAATACATAAAAGAGTTAGAAAGCAATAAGTCATCAGGTAGTGAAGAACTATCTATTTTGCAAGAAAATATAAAAATATTGGAATCTAATAAAGATAAACAAAAAGTGAAATTAGAATCTTTAAATAATGATATAGAATTATTGAAAGAAAGTATAATAGATATATTAAATAAGAAGCAAGAATTTAGTAATAAGTTATCTACCTTAAATGCAAATAAGGAAAATATGAATATAAGAGATGAAAACATAAGCTCAGAAATAGCAGAATTAAATAAGAGTATTGAAATAAAGTCTTTTGAATTAGATAGTATAAATAAAGAATTCAATATGCAAAATGAAAATTTAAAGAATATAAATAATAGAAATAATGAATTAGCAACAGATTTAAAAGATTCAATTAATGAACACAATAAGCTAGAAGATGAAATACAGAAAAGTAAATATAACCTAAATGGATATAACTCAAAATTAAATGTCTATATAGACATGGAAAATCATTATGAGGGGTTTAATAGAGGAGTAAAGGAAGTCTTAAAAAATAAAAGTTTAAAAGGTGTTCATGGAGCACTAGGGCAAATTATAAATGTGCCTGAAAAATATGAGAAATCTATAGAAGCAGCTTTGGGTGCCTATATGCAGAATATAATAACTGATGATGAGTTTAGTGCTAAATCTGCAATAAATTATTTGAAGCAAAATAATTTAGGGAGAGTAACATTTCTTCCATTAAATATAATTAAATCAAATAAAATAAGTTTGGGAAACTTAAAAGCAAATACTAAGTTTATAGGAATAGCAAGTGATTTAATTACATTTGATGAAAAGTATAGAAATATAATTGAAAATATACTTGGAAGAACAATACTTATAAATAATATAGATGAAGGTATAAAATTTGCAAAAGAAACTGGTCACAGGTTTAAAATAGTAACTTTAGATGGTGAGATATTGAACCCAGGAGGTTCTTTGACTGGAGGAAGCTTAAAAACTAATGGGAATATATTATCAAGAAAAAGATACATTAATGAATATACAGAAAAGATAAATAGTATCAAGGTTGAGATTTCAGACTTAGAATTAAAAAGAGAATCTCTAGATAAGGATATAAAAAATATAAAAAATGAAATTGATTTACATGAAAGTAAAATAAAGGATTTAGAAAAAAGTATAATAATAAAAAGTACAAGTATAAAGAACATTGAATCTGAAATTGAATCTTTAAAAGGTAGTATTACTAAATTAGAGAGTGAGAAGAATGATTTGAACTCCAATTTAAATTACACACTTGAAAAAAGTGATATTGTTGAAAAAGATATGGAAGAATTAGATAACATATACAGTCAAAATAAAGAAAAAATTGATAGATTAAATGATGAAATAAAAAAATATAATGATTTATATGATAAAGAAAAATCCCAATTTGATGAATTAAACTTAACCTTAGTAAAGAAAAGAGAGGTTTATAATAGTATAGTTAGAGATATAGAAAGAATAGTTGGTGAAAATTGTGAGCTAGAAGAAAAAAACAAACAACTAGAAGAATCATTAAACTATGAAGAACAAGAAATAGTTAAATTACAAGACTCTATATCTATTGAAGAAAAAGAAAAAGAAAATCTAACAAAACAATTGGGAGATAGTAACAGAAATCTTGAAACTAGAAAAATAGCTAAAGATGATTTAAAAAATAGTTTTGATGAAATCAATAAAGAATTAAAAACTATAGATAGACAACATATAGAACTTAAAGAAAGTTTATTTAAAGTTGGTGGAAGATTAGAAAGATTAAAAACTAGTCAAGACACATATATAAATAAGTTATTTGAGCAATATGAGATGACTCTAGTACAAGCATTGGAAATTAAAAATGAAAATTTAGATATAGATAGAAAATTCTTAGAAAGTCTAAAGAGAGAAATAAGAAGTCTTGGAAATATAAATATAGATTCTATAAAGGAATATGAAGAAATAAAAGAAAGATATGATTTTTATAGTGAACAAAAACAAGACTTAGAAGAATCTATGGAAGAGATAGAAAAACTTATACATACATTAGAAGAAAATATGAAATCTGAATTTGAGATTAAATTTGAAGAAATAAGCAAAAACTTTAAGTATGTGTATAAGAGATTATTTGGTGGAGGTTGTGGAGAATTAACTATTTTAGATAAAGAAAATTTATTAGAAAGTGATATACTAATAACAGCTCAACCACCAGGTAAAAAAATGAAAAACCTAAACCTATTGTCTGGTGGAGAAAAAGCTTTAACTGCAATAAGTATATTATTTGCTATATTAATTACAAAACCAACACCATTTTGTATATTAGATGAGATTGAAGCGCCACTTGATGATGCAAATATATTTAGATTTGGAGAGTTTTTGAAGGATTTATCTAAAGAAACACAATTTATATCAGTAACACATAGGAGAGGAACTATGGAAGCTGCTGACTATATTTATGGAGTTACTATGCAAGAAAAAGCCATTTCAAAAGTTATTAGTTTAAAATTAAAGGAAGCTCAGGAAATAACAGATATTATATAACTTAGATTGACATAGGAGGAAGAATAGTGTTAAAAAAATTATTTGGTTTTGGAAAAGACAAAGAAAAAGAACTGGAAAAAAAAGATGACGAGGTAGAAGAAGAAATAGAAAGTAGTGTTGATAATCTAGAAAATATAGAAGAAACTATTTTTTCAGGGCTTGAAGAAGAAGTGATAGATAAAGTGGAAGATATCGAAGAAAAAGCTGAAGAAGATGTTACTAATGACAGTACTGAAGAAACTGAAGAAGTAGAAAGTCGGATAAATAGTGATGAACAAGAAGTGAAAAGTATCTTAAATAGTGATTCTCAGGAAGATATAATAGAAGAATTAGAAATATATGATGATAAAACTGAATCTGAAGAGATGGAAGATAAAGAAGAAAAAAAGGTTAACTTGTTTGAAAGGCTAAAACAAGGATTAACAAAAGCAAAGCAAGGAATAACAGATAGAATAGATGAGGTTTTAAAATCATATACAAAAGTAGATGAAGATTTACTTGAGGATTTAGAGGAAATTTTAATAACAGCAGATGTTGGTGTAAATACAACTATGGATATAATTGAAAAATTAAGAGATAAAATAAAGCAAAAAGGTATTACTGAGCCTATCGAGGTAAGAGAAGAACTTAAATCTATAGTTGAAGACATTCTTACGAATGAAAACTCTACATTAGATATAGAACCAGCACCATGTATAATCTTAATGGTTGGTGTAAATGGAGTTGGTAAGACTACTACAATAGGAAAACTAGCAAATAGATACAAAAAAGATGGTAAAAAAGTTTTATTGGCAGCAGCAGATACATTTAGAGCAGCAGCTACAGAGCAATTAGAAATTTGGGCAAATAGAACTAATGTAGATATAATAAAACACCAAGAAGGAGCAGACCCAGGAGCAGTAGTATTTGATGCTATAAAGGCAGCAAAAGCTAGAAAAACAGATGTATTAATATGTGATACAGCAGGAAGATTACACAATAAAGCTAATCTTATGAATGAGCTTGGCAAAGTATTTAAAATAGTAGATAGAGAATTCCCAGAGGCAAAGCGTGAAGTACTTCTTGTAGTAGATGCCACAACAGGTCAAAATGCAGTTGTTCAAGCAAAGACATTTAAAGAAGTTGCAGACATAACAGGTATAGTGCTTACAAAACTTGATGGGACTGCAAAAGGTGGAGTAGTACTTGCAGTAAAATCAGAAGTAGATGTACCTGTAAAACTTATTGGAGTTGGAGAAAGAGTAGAAGACCTACAAGATTTTAATGCAAAATCATTTTCAGATGCATTATTTGGTAACTAGTATTCTTTTAAAAATAATGGTTGACAAGAGTGTTTATATGATATAAAATACAATAGTGTAAAGTAGATAACCTTTACAGTATACTGCTAGGAAGTGTAAGATATGAATATAGAAAAAATGGTCGAAATTGGATTGTTATTTGAACAATATAAAGAATTATTAACTGACAAGCAGAAAGAAATAGTAGCTCTATACTATGAAGAAGATTATTCTTTAGGTGAAATTAGTGAAAATCTGAATGTATCAAGACAAGGTGTGTATGACACTTTGAAACGTTCAGAGAAAATACTAAGAGATTATGAAGAAAAGTTACACTTAGTATCTAAGATTCAAGAGCAGGAAAAAAATATTAAAAGTATAAAAGATAAAATTATTGACATTAAAGAAGATTTATTGCACAATAGAGATTGTGCTAATTTAATCCCTAAGCTAGAAAATATAGAAGATGTATGTAGGGAGATGATAAAATGATATTTGAAGGATTGTCTGATAAACTACAAGGGGCATTTAGTAAGTTAAAATCAAAAGGAAAACTTACAGAAGTAGATGTAAAAAATGCTATGAGAGAAGTTAAACTTGCTCTTCTTGAAGCAGATGTTAACTTTAAAGTAGTTAAAGATTTTATAAAAAAAGTTCAAGAAAGATGTGTTGGACAAGAAGTTATGCAAAGCTTAACTCCAGCTCAGCATGTAATCAAGATTGTAAATGAAGAGCTTACAAGCTTAATGGGGGATGTACAAAGTAAAGTAATGATTTCCTCAAAACCTCCTACAATTTTAATGATGGTTGGATTGCAAGGAGCAGGTAAAACTACTACAGCAGGAAAACTTGGAGGATATTTTAAAAAGCAAGGCAAGAAACCTTTATTAGTAGCTTGTGATATTTATAGACCAGCAGCTATAAAGCAACTTCAAGTTGTTGGAGAAAAATTGGATATACCTGTATTTAATATGGGTGATAAAGAAAATCCAGTAAATATTGCAAAAGCAGGTTTAAGCCATGCAATTAAAAATGCAAATGATTTAGTTATTATAGATACAGCTGGTAGACTTCATATAGATGAAGTGCTTATGGATGAGTTAAAATCTATTAAGTCAGAAGTTAAACCACATGAAATACTTTTGGTTGTAGACTCTATGACAGGACAAGATGCTGTAAATGTTGCAGAAAGTTTCAATGAAGCACTTGGTGTTGATGGAGTAGTATTAACTAAATTAGATGGAGATACTAGAGGTGGTGCTGCACTTTCAATAAGAGCAGTTACACAAAAACCTATAAAGTTTATGGGTATGGGAGAAAAACTAGATGATATAGAGCCTTTCCACCCAGACAGAATGGCATCAAGAATCCTAGGTATGGGAGATGTCTTAAGCTTAATAGAAAAAGCACAAGAAAACATAGACTTGGAAAAAGCTAAGGAATTAGAACAAAAAATCAAAAAGCAAGAACTTGATTTTGAGGATTTCTTACAACAAATGGAACAAATACAAAATATGGGACCTCTTGACAAGATAATTGGCATGATACCTGGTATGGGAAATGTAAAAGACCAACTTGGAGATGTAGATTTGAATGGCAAAGAAATGAATAGAACTAAAGCCATAATTCAATCAATGACTACATATGAGAGAAGAAACCCAGGAGTATTAAATGCTTCTAGAAAGAAAAGAATAGCTAGAGGTAGTGGAACTAGTGTACAAGATGTAAATAGACTTATAAAACAACTTAATGAAATGAAAAAAATGATGAAGATGTTTGCTGGTTCACAAAAGAGTATGAAGAAAAGGGGCGGCTTAGGCGGTTTACCTTTTTTTAAATAAAATATAAAAAAGTAAAAATTATTCGGAGGTGACTGTAATGGCAGTTAAAATAAGATTAAAAAGAATGGGAGCTAATAAAAAACCTTTCTACAGAATAGTAGTAGCTGATTCAAGAGCTCCAAGAGATGGAAAATTTATAGAAGAAATAGGATACTATAATCCAGTTTCTGAACCTAAACAAGTAAGAATAAATGATGAAAAAGCTATAAAATGGTTAGCTACTGGTGCTCAACCAACAGAAGTAGTTAAAAAATTACTTGTAAAAAATGGAGTAATAGAAAAATTCGAAGCTTCTAAACAAGCAAAATAATTTTTTCTTGGCGATTAGTTTAAGTAAGTACTCATTGCTGAGGTTACTTTAGGAGATGAAATATATGAAAGAGCTAGTTGTAGATATAGCTAAGGCTCTAGTTGATAATCCTGATTCAGTTGTCGTTGAGGAATTTGAAGATAATGATGGTATAGTCTTAAAACTTACAGTTGCTCAAGATGATATGGGTAAGGTTATTGGGAAGCAGGGAAGAATAGCTAAAGCTATAAGAACTGTCGTAAGATCTGTTGCAAATAGAGAAAATGTAAAAGTTTCTCTTGAGATAGTGTAAATAGGAGGATTAGGTATAATACCTAGTCCTTTTTATATAATTATATGTAGTTTTAAGAATTTATGATGATATGAGTATATAAGATTAAATTTTTTAAGAAGGTGATAGCATGAAAGAAAAAGTAACTCATTTTAAGATAGGTCAAATAGTAAATACACAAGGTCTAAAAGGTGAGGTAAGAGTTTATCCACTTACTGATGATATAGATAGATTTGATGAGTTAAAAGATTTCTATCTAGGAAAAGATTTAAATAATAAGTGGATTGTTGAGAAGGTAAGATACAAAGGTTCTATGGTTATAATGAAGATAAAAGATATAGATAGTATAGAAAAAGCAGAAAAGCTAAAAAATAAATTTATGTACGTGTCTAGAGAAGATAGTAGAGAGCTTGAAGAAGGCGAATTTTTTATAGCAGATATGATTGGTATGGAAGTTTTAACTGTAGACGGAAAATATGTGGGAGTGTTAGAAGATGTTCTTCAATATTCTGCAAATGATGTTTATGTAATAAAAGGTGATGAAGATAAAGAATTTATGATACCAGCTATTAAAAAATTTGTACCTACAATAGACATTGATGACAGAAAAATGATTATAGACCCTATTAAGGGAATGATTGATTAGGTGGTAATATGAGATTTCATATAATGACGCTTTTTCCAGAAATATTTCATTCATATATGAATGAAAGTATAATGAAAAGAGCTGTTGAAAAAGGTATAATTGAAGTTAATATATATAATATAAGAGATTTTTCTGATAATAAACATAAAAAAGTAGACGATTATCCATTTGGAGGAGGAGCTGGGATGGTAATGACTCCTCAACCAATATATGACACGTATAAGCATATAATAACAACCTATAATATAAATAATCCAAGAGTAATTTATTTAACTCCAAAAGGGAAGGTATACAATCAATCCATAGTAAAACAGATGTCTGTCAAAGAGGACATAATACTGCTATGTGGTCATTATGAAGGAATAGATGAAAGAATCATTGATTTAATCGTAACTGATGAAATTTCAATTGGAGATTATGTACTAACTGGAGGAGAACTTCCAGCACTTATAATGATAGATTCTATATCAAGACTAATACCAGGTGTATTAAATCAAGATGAATCTTTTGAAGAAGAATCATTTAAAGATAACTTGTTAGAATATCCTCATTATACTAGACCTAGAGACTTTGAAGGATTAAAAGTACCAGAAGTCCTTTTATCAGGTAATCATAAAAAGATAGATGAGTGGAGAAGAGAAGAATCTATAAGAATAACTAAAGAAAGACGATTAGACTTATATAAAAAATCTCAAAAAAAATAAAAAGAGAATAAATAATTAATATACATGTATACAGTAAAGTACCTATAAATGGAATTAAAAACATAAAAGTGCTTGTAATAAATATTGAAGTATAGTATAATATAAAATGTTGAAAATACGGGCGTTCCTCTGTTTACACTGGTCGGGTAGTTAAGAACGTCTATGATATTTAGGAGGAAGAAAGATGAATGAAATGCTAAGAGCAATTGAGCAAGAACAATTAAAAAATGAAGTTCCTAATTTTGGACCTGGGGACACAGTTAAAGTACACGTTAGAATTATAGAAGGAAAAAGAGAAAGAATACAAGTATTTGAAGGTGTAGTATTAAAGAGACAAGGTGGAGGAGCAAGAGAAACTTTCACAGTTAGAAAAATGTCTTTCAATGTTGGTGTAGAAAGAACTTTCCCAGTTCACTCTCCAAAAATAGAAAAAATAGAAGTTACTAGAAAAGGTAAAGTAAGAAGAGCTAAACTAAACTACTTAAGAGGTAGAGTAGGTAAAGCTGCTAAGATAAAAGAAGCTAGAAATAGATAATTAAAAACTTTACTTATAAATGGGGGGCTGATTTATCAGTCCTCTTTCTATTTTAATGAAAATTACAGCAAATAATTATATTAGAAATAAATAGAACTATTTGTTGAAAATATATATTATTTATTTATGAATTTATACCTTTTAAAATGAAAAATAAAATCAATAAATATTGAATTATATTTCGAAATAATATTAAAATAAGAAGAGAATATTATGTAAAGTAGGATGTTAAAAGCATGACAATACAATGATTTAAATAAATTTATTTTTTAATTATAATTAAGATATAATAATATAATCTTTTAAAGGAGTGATATACATGTCAAATGAATATGAAGAGTATCTTATGGATGACAATCTACATATAAACTGGTATCCAGGTCATATGAAAAAAACTAAGGAGTTGGTAAAAAACAACTTAAAATTGATTGATGTAGTTATTGAACTGTTAGATGCCAGAATACCATTTAGTAGTAAAAATCCAGATATAGATAAGCTTGTAGGTGATAAACCAAGAGTAGTTGTACTTAATAAAAGTGATATGGCAGACAGAGATAAATTAAATCAATGGGTAGAGTACTATAAAAAAATCAATATAAAAGCTATACCTGTAGACACAATAAAAGGAGTTGGCATAAATAAGATAATAGAAGAATGTAAGAATGTAACTAGAGAAAAAATGAATAATTTAAAGGATAAAGGGAGAAAAGAAAGAGCTATACGAATAATGATAGTTGGGGTTCCAAATGTTGGTAAATCATCTCTTATAAACAAATTAACAGGAAGAAAAAGTACACAAACAGGAGATAAGCCAGGAGTAACTAAAGGTAAACAATGGGTTAGATTAAAGGGAAACCTTGAACTTCTAGATACACCTGGGATACTTTGGCCTAAGTTTGAAGACCAAGAAGTTGCTTTAAACTTAGCCTTTAGTAGAGCTATAAAGGATGAGATTTTAGATACTGAAACTTTAGCATTAAGACTCATAGAAAAACTTATGAAAATAGCTCCTGAGAATCTGAAAGCGAGATATAAATTGGATACTCTAGGAGAAACTCCAATTGAAACTATGGATATGATTGGTCATAAAAGAGGATTTATAACAGGTAAAAAAGAGCTTGATTATACACGCATAGCTACAACTGTTTTAAATGAATTTAGAGATGGAAAAATAGGCAATATAACTCTAGAAGTACCAGAGAATGTTAAAAGATAGATTTTAAAGCTAGTTAAAAAAATTAATATTATAAGCTAAAAAAAGCCTTTTCCTAAAGGTTTTTTTTACTTTTTTGAAATATAGACAAATATTGTCATGCGAAAGTGTAAATTAGATTAGAAAACCTTTAAAAACATTAATTTAAGACAAATATGCCTAATTTTTTGAAAATTAAAATGAGTATGATTATTTCAAATTTTGGTATATTGACTTGCTTGTTTCGTATAATATATAATAAGCACAAATCAATACAATATATTAAAAATTTAATTTATTTAGTTTTATTAATTTAATAATAAGCTCTTATTGTTTCAATTAAGTTATATATGTAAGTTATGCAAGCGTAAACAATTGAGGAATTTTATTAATTTAATAAGGTTAAAAAGGGGGATTTTATAATGGGTAAGACCAAGGATATTATAGTATTTGGATTTGCATTATTCGCAATGTTCTTTGGAGCAGGTAACTTAATATTTCCACCATACTTGGGAATAATTACAGGTCCAGAGTGGTTAATTGCCTTCTTAGGATTTACATTTGCCGATGCTGGCTTAGCACTTCTAGCAGTAATGGCTACAGCTAAATTCGATGGAAACGTAATTGAAATGTTTAAAAGATGTGGTATGAAATTAGGTATTCTTATAGGTTGTGCAGATATTTTATGCATAGGACCATTCCTAGCTATACCAAGAACAGGTGCAACAACTTATGAAATGGGTATGATGCCTTTATTTGGAACTTCGATTCCAGTGTTATTATTCTGTATAGTTTATTTTGCGATATCATATGTATTAACGATAAGACCTTCTAAGGTCGTAGATATAGTTGGACAATTTTTAACTCCAGCTCTTCTAATAGCTTTAGCATTTATAATTATAAAAGGTGTTGTATCTCCTCTTGGAGAGATAATAGATAAGCCTATGATACCTAATGTATTTGCAGAAGGTATAGGTCAAGGATATCAGACGATGGATGCCTTTGCAGCGATAGCACTTGCATCAGTGTTGATAGTGTCTTTAAATGAAAAAGGATATACTTCTATTAGTGAGAAATTAAAAATGATTGGTAAAGCTGGTGTACTTGCTTGTGGAGGTCTAGCTATAGTTTATGGTGGATTATGTTTCCTTGGAGCAACTGTATCAACAATGTATGGAACAGATGCAGTACAATCACAAGTAATAGTAAATATAACACAAGGATTACTTGGTAATGTTGGGAAAGCGATTTTAGCAATAGTAGTATCATTAGCATGTTTAACTACATCTATAGGTCTTACATCTGCTACAGGACAATATTTCTCTAGACTTACAAAAGGTAAATTAAGTTATGAAAAAATAGTATTAGCTGTATCTGTATTCAGTGCAGTAGTAGCATCTTTTGGTGTTGGAACTATAATAAAGATAGCATCTCCTATATTGAGTATAGTTTATCCACCATCAATTGTTTTAATAATTTTAGCATTCTTCAATGAAAAAATTAAGAATGATAATGTTTACAAAGGAGCAGTATACATGTCACTACTTGTAAGTATATTGACAGTTATATCTACTTACGGAGTAAATGTTCCTGTAGTAAATTCTTTACCACTTTCTTCATTAGGATTTAACTGGGTGGTTCCAGTTATAATAGCTGGAATAATTGGTAATTTTATACCATCAAAGAGTCAATCTAATACACTTGGAACAAATTAAACTTTATTTAATTAAAATATAATTACCTATAAATAAAAGAGTTATCTATAATAAATTAAATTATTTATATAGATAACTCCTTTTATTTTTAGTTTCTATACTAATTGTTTGCTTTTGGATGTAAAAATATAAGAAAATATTAGAAAAAATATATAGTTTATTTTTTAACAATAATAAAGATTAAAAAAAGAATTTTGGATGAATTTTATAAGTTTAGTTATATGTAGTAGCTGATTTTTACAAAAATATTATATAAATAAAATTATAACAATAATAAAATAATAAAATAAAATTTAAGTCATTTACATATATAAATGAATTGAGCAAAGCACTAAATTGTTTTTATAGAGGTATATATTAAGAATTTTTAGTTAATTTTGAAATATAAGTATGTTTACGTGGATACTAGCAACTGCAAAGTTTAAGTAAGTTGGAAGTTAGAAAATAATTACGATGAAGAAAAGTAAGATTGTAAATCATAATAAGGAATTTTCAGAAAAAACGATTTCAAGCATAAAAAAGAAGTGAAAAATCTATAGGTGTAGAACGGTTATTCAATAAAATTAGGAGTTAATTTAGCAAAATAAATACAAAATCCTACAAGAATTAACGTAAATAAGAGTTGTGACAAAAGGAAAACGATTTTTTAGATATCATAATTTTGAAAATTTAAAAAATTAAAAATCATATTGACGGCTTTTTTTTAGAATTATATAATAAACACAAAATATTTAAAATTTAAACTGAATTAAAAAGATTATATAAAAATAGTAAGGAGGGTGATATACAGTATTACATAAAGCAACTTAAATTAGGAATAATTCAAAAAATGGTAAAATTTAGAAAATTCAAAAAAGTTAGAATTTTTAATTTTGTCAAGAAAACTTAGTAAAAAAATGAAAAACCAGTCATGTTTAAAGTATACAGGTTGATTTTATTTAATTAAGAAAGTTGTATTAAATATTGCGAAGATTTTATAAATTATGAAACATAATTGACAAGTTTAAGTCAAAAATGTATAATTAAATAAAATCTCGTCAAAAGGTTTTCATTTAAGAAGAGATTGGACTTATTTTTTAGTAAAATGTAGTAGAAGGTAAAAAAAGTAGTAAAATTCAAATGGGGGTGCTTTAAATGGGTGAGAAACAAATCAAGTTTAAAGATGTAATTGTAATTGGATTTGCACTATTTGCAATGTTTTTTGGTGCTGGGAACTTAATATTCCCTCCATATCTAGGAGTTTTATCCGGAAGTAGTTGGCTAGTAGCTTTCATAGGATTCCTTTTCGCAGATGGTGGTTTGGCATTATTAGCAGTTATAGCAGCAACTAAGTTCAATGGAGACACATCAAAGATGTTCTCAAGAGCAGGTAAAGGATTAAGTATTGCATTAGGATGTGCAATGGTAATCTGTATAGGTCCACTTTTGGCAATACCTAGAACAGCAGCAACAACTTATGAGATGGGTATATTACCTACAATAGGTTCAGGAATAAGCCCAGTAATATTTTCTATAGTATTCTTTGCTATAGTATTACTTCTAACAATAAGACCATCAAAAGTTGTAGATATAGTTGGGTCAATATTAACTCCAGCTTTACTTATAGCTTTAGCAGTATTAATCGTTAAAGGTATCATATCTCCATTAGGAGAAATAAGAGACAGTTCTTTAATACAAAATGTATTTGCAGAAGGTATAACTCAAGGTTATCAAACAATGGATGCATTAGCAGCTAGTGTATTTGCATCAATTATAATCATGTCAGTAATAGCTAAAGGGTATACAGGTGAAAAAGAAAAGATGAAAGCTACAGTAAGCGCAGGTGTTATTGCAGTAATAGGTATGGCACTAGTTTATGGTGGATTATGTTATCTTGGAGCAACTGTATCTCAAGCATATGGACAAGATGTTCAACAAACAGCTTTAATAGTTGCAATAACAGCATCTTTACTTGGAACTACAGGTAAAATCTTATTAGCTATTATAGTTGCATTAGCATGTTTAACAACAGCTATAGGACTTTCTTCAGCAGCAGGTCAATATTTCTCAACACTTACAGATGGGAAATTAAAGTATGAGCATATAGTTATAGTAGTTTGTGTGTTTAGTGCAATCATATCAAACTTTGGAGTAAGTACAATAATAAAATTCTCTTCTCCTATATTAAGTATGGTATATCCAGCAACTATAACTCTAGTTATACTAGCATTATTTAGTAACCAAATTAAAAATGACAATGTATACAAATGTGCTGCATATATGGCATTATTAGTAAGTGTGTTAACAGTTGCAACAAGCTTTGGTGTAAATATTCCTCTAGTTAATAGCTTACCATTCGCTTCATTAGGATTTAACTGGATAGTTCCAGTTGTAATAGCAGGAATAATAGGAAACTTTATTCCATCTAAAAGCAGTAAAACTGCATAATAATAAAGAATAATTGATAATTATGGAATTGCCTTTAAATTATAGAGGCAATTCCTTTTTATATTTGTAATATTTGCAAGTATTATTAAATTGCTTAAGATTGAAAATATGTTATTTGTTTAATTTTATAACATTAGCAGTAATATGATTTATAATAGCATGTAAAATAAAAAGGATGATTTAAAACTATAAGTAAAATAAAATTATATTTACTAAAAATATTTAATGTAAATGTAAATTATTGCTATATATATATAAAGAAAAAATAAAGAATTTATTATTTAGATACTTATTAATTAATAAAAGTTAAAACAATAAAAACATAAAAAATATAAAGTATATAAAAGTAGAATTGGACTTTTATATACTTTTTTATATTATTTTTGATTTTTTTAAGAAATTGTTTTAAAAGTTGAGAGAACTATAAGGAGTGTTATATTGAATATAAAATAGTATAATATATATTATGCTAGATAATTAATCTGAAAAAATACAAACATATAAAAAAGTTTGTTTAGAGTTATAGTTAATAGGTGTATTAATTTAATACTAATTTATTGGAGGTCTAAAAATGAAGTACATAATAAAAAGAGATGGTACAAAAGAACTTTTTAGTAAAAGTAAGATTGAAGATGCTGTCTATAAGGCTAGTATAAATAGTGAAGGTGGAGTGGATAGAGATTTAGCATATGATATATCAAGAAAAATAGCTAAAGATTATAATTCTATGGAAAAATGCTTATCCGTAGAGGAAATCCAAGATATAGTTGAAGTATTACTTATGGAATCAAATAGAAAAGATATAGCAAAACACTACATATTATATAGAGAAAGACGTTCTGAAATAAGAACTAAAGCTTGGGAGTTTGATGAACTGCAAAAATCAATATGGAAGAATAAGTATAGAAATAATGGTGAGAGTTTTGATGAGTGGATAAAGAGAATCTCAAATAATAGTCCTAGAATCTCAAAATTAATAAGACAGAAAAGATTTCTATTTGCTGGAAGGATTTTAGCAAATAGAGGATTGCAGAAAGAAGGTAAAAAAGTAACATATTCTAATTGTTATGTAATAGAGCCACCAAAAGATAGTATAGAAGATATTTTCGATACTGCAAAAAAACTTGCTAGAACATTTAGCTATGGTGGAGGCGTTGGAATTGATATTTCAAAGTTAAGACCAAAAGGAGCAAAAGTTAATAATGCTGCAAAACACACGACTGGAGCAGTTTCTTTTATGGAACTTTACAGCATGACAACTGGTTTGATTGGTCAAAGAGGAAGAAGAGGAGCTCTTATGATTTCTATGGACGTAAACCACCCAGAGATAGAAGAGTTTATAGATATAAAAACAGATTTAGAAAAAGTTACTAAAGCAAATATTTCTGTAAGAGTAACAGATGAATTTATGCAAGCTGTAAAGGAAAAGAAACTGTATAATTGTACTTTTGAAGTTGAAACTACTGGAGAAAAAATAGTCAAGATAGTAAATGCATATGATTTGTTTAATAAATTTGTGAAAAATAACTGGGATTATGCAGAACCAGGTATATTATTTTGGGACAAAATAAGAACTTATAATTTTATGAGCGAAGATAAGAATTTTTGCTT
Organism: Clostridioides sp. LIBA-7602; assembly: GCF_056688945.1. NCBI lineage: Bacteria > Bacillati > Bacillota > Clostridia > Peptostreptococcales > Peptostreptococcaceae > Clostridioides > Clostridioides sp. LIBA-7602. The sequence goes on from NZ_CP196991.1 coordinate 1,348,463, forward strand.
TTCAGGAGTAAATCCTTGTGCAGAAGAGCCACTTCCAAGTGGAGGAAGTTGTCTGCTTGGTTCAATAAACTTGTCAGAGTTTGTAATACAACCATTTGGTGAACATGCTACCTTTGATATTAATAAATTAAAATCTTGCGTTAGAGAAGCTGTGGTAGCTTTAAATGATGTGTTAGATGAGGGATTAAACTTACATCCATTACAAGAGCAAAGAGATAGTGTACATAAATATAGACAGATAGGTTTAGGAGTAATGGGTATAGCTGATATGCTTATAAAGATGGGAATAAGATATGGTTCTGATAAATCTTTGGAATTATGTGATTTAATTGGTAAAACTATGTTGAATGAAGCTGTAAAGCAATCAGCCTTAATTGCCAAAGAATATGGAACTTTTAGTGAGTATAAATATGAAAATATATCCAAGTCTAAGTTTTTTATAGAAAATTTAAATGATGATACTAAGGAAATGGTTAAAAAATATGGGCTTAGAAATTCACAACTATTAACTATACCTCCTACAGGTTCTATATCTACAATGATAGGAATTAGTGGTGGAATAGAACCTATATTTAATCTTTCATATATAAGAAAAACTGAGAGTTTACATGACGAAGATGTATATTACAAAGTATATACTCCAATCGTTAAAGAATATATGGATAAAAAAGGTATTACAGATGAAGAATGTTTACCAGAGTTCTTTGTAACTGCAATGAATATAGGATACGAAGAAAGGATAAACATGCAAAAAGTATGGCAAAAATATATTGATGCTTCTATATCATCTACAATAAATATTCCCTTTGAAACTACAGTTGAAGATGTTTTCAATATATATATTAAGGCATGGCAGGCTGGTCTTAAAGGGGTGACAATATTTAGAGATGGATGCAAAAGGAGTGGAATTTTAATAAATGAAAAAAAGGAAGAAAACAATAAAGAAAATAATAAAAAAGAAGATAATAAAAAAGAATGTTATAAAAATAATAAAAAAGAAAAAGATAATAAAGATGAAGAATCCAAAAAAATAATAAATAAAAATTTTGAAGAAGATGAGAAATTTGTGTGTCCTGAGTGTGGAAGTGAAGGAATTGCACATACAGGTGGTTGTAGTATATGCTTAAAATGTGGATATAGTGGATGTAATTAAACTTTGTGTTAGCAAAATTTTAATAGATTTAAAAACTTATATTTTTACAAATGAAAGATGAGGGAATTGTATGCAGAATAAAAGCGTGAGGGAGATTAAGGAAATAATTGAGACTTTAGAAGTAGAAAAATATATGCAATATATAGAACTATTGAGAGTCGATGACAGAAAATCTGTTCAAAGCTTAGCTGTAAAACTAGCTAAAAAATTAGACAATATTAGAAGAGAAGAAGAAAGATTAGAAACTATAAATATATTTGAAAATGAAGGTTACAATAAAGGTTATTTATATATTGGAGGAATTGATGAAGCGGGAAGAGGACCTCTTGCTGGACCTGTTGTAGCTTCTGTAGTAGTATTTAAAAAAGACACAAAAATAGAAGGCGTAAATGATTCTAAAAAACTAAGTGAAGCAAAAAGAGATGAACTTTTTGAAGTAATAAAAAGAGAAGCATTAGACTATGGAATAGGTATAGTAAATAATGAAGAAATAGACGAATTTAATATATTGAATGCTACCTATATGGCAATGAAAAAAGCTATAAATTGTTTAAAACAAGCACCAGATTATCTATTGGTTGATGCAGCGACAATACCAGGAATTGACATAGCTCAAAATCCAATCGTAAAAGGAGATTCAAAATCTATATCAATAGCAGCAGCAAGTATATTGGCTAAGGTTACTAGAGATAGTATAATGTATCAATATGATAGGGTCTATCCAGAATATGGTTTTAAATCTCATAAAGGGTATGGGACTAAGGAACATTATGAAGCCATTGAAAAACATGGAATAACTCCTATACATAGGAAAAGTTTTTTGAAAAATATACTGTAAATACAATATGATATAATGTATATGATATAAATTACTATAATAAATGGGGGGATTAAAGATGGAGTATAATGAATTATTAAAAAATGCTAGAGAAAATTTAAATGGAAGTTGTAAAGTTTGTAAGGTTTGTAATGGAGTTGTTTGTGCAGGGGAAGTTCCTGGTATGGGAGGTAAAGGAAGTGGTTCTTCTTTTATAGAAAATAGTAAGAGTTTAGAAAAAGTAAAAGTAAATATGAGAGTAATACATGATGTCTCAAATCCTGATACATCTATAGAGATATTTGGGAAAAAAATGAGTGCACCTATATTCGCAGCTCCAGTAACAGGAACTACCTTGAATATGGGTGGAAAAATTAGTGAAAGAGATTACATAGAACCAGTAGTTGCAGGATGTGCTAAAAGTGGGATTTATGCGATGGTTGGAGATACAGCAGTAGATGCTTTTTTAATGGAAAATTTAGATGTAGTTAAAAAGTATAATGGTGATGGGATTGTATTTATTAAGCCTTGGGATAATGAAAATATTATAAAAAAGATAAGACTAGCTGAAGAAGCTGGTGCATTTGCAGTTGGAGTTGATATAGATGCTTGTGGTCTAGTGACTTTATCGCTACATGGAAAGCCAGTACTTCCTAAAAATGTTGAACAAATAAAAGAATTGGTGAACTCTACTAAACTACCATTTATATTAAAAGGAATAATGACTGTTGAAGATGCATTAATGGCAGTTGAAGCAGGTGTAGATGCCATAGTTGTATCAAATCATGGAGGAAGAGTATTAGATTGTACACCAGGAGCATGTGAAGTTTTACCAAAGATTGCTGATGCTGTTAAAGGCAAAGTTACAATACTTGCAGATGGTGGAGTTAGAACAGGATTAGATGTATTAAAGATGATAGGTCTAGGAGCAGATGCAGTATTAATAGGAAGACCTTTTGTGACTGCTTCATTTGGTGGAGCAACTGATGGTGTAGAAACTTATGTAAATAAGCTTCAATCAGAACTAAGTGGTTCTATGATATTAACTGGATGTCAAACTATAAAAGATATTGATGGAAAAGTTATATACAAATAAAATTTTATACAAAAAAGAGGAAAAATAATTTTAATGTAGAATAATTGTACAAAGGGGGAATTTATATGAGTAAAAAAGCTTATGAAGAAGCCTTAGTAGAATTGGAGAAATTTATTAATGAAAGAAAAGAAATAATTAAAAGTGCGGAGGGTTGTATTGATAAGTACATAGTTGACAGAACGCTACCTTTTGATTACAAAGATAAATGTGTGGAATGGCAACAAGAGTTACTTGATATTGCAGAGGCACAAGTTTTAGAAGCAAATGAGCTAGGTGTGTTATTACAAGAAAAAAAAGAACTTGCAGAAGATTAAATTTTATTAACTAAGAGTAAATCAAAAATATGATTTGCTCTTAGTTTTTTTATTTGAGTATAAATTTCAATCTAATTAAGATAATTTTATCAATAATAGATTGAGCAGTTTAAAGTAAAAGAGAGTGCTTTACGTGCTTAATTTTTATTCAAATTTAGTATATGTTTTTTCATTTCATCTAATACAATTGTATAGGACTTGGATTGAGCTGCAGCTAATTCTGATAAAGCAAACCTTTGAGCCTTATTTAGAAAGTCCTTATCTGTACTACATAATTGCTTTGAACAATCTTGTATCATAAGCATCTTAATCAATTTTACAATCTCAAAAACATCTCCTGAATGAAATTTATCTTGGTATAATTTAAGTCGCTTCTTTCTATCAAAAATCCATACACCATCTGTTTTATCAATAGATTGCATAAAATCATCAACTTCATTTTCATTCATAACTGGACGTATGCCAATCTTGCCAGCACTTATAACTGGAATCAAAATTTTAAGATTGCTATTGAAAATAACAGTTAATTCATAGTATTTCTGTATATTATGATTTATTTCTTTTGTTACAATATCACTTACATAGCAAGCACCTTCTTTTGGATACATCACACTTTCGCCAATATTATACATATAGTTATACCTCCAAACTGAATTTTAGATATTGCAATTTGGGTACAATGCTTTAATTATCTAATACTCAATATTATATCACAAAATACTTGACAAGTCAAAAATATTAATATATAATATTAAGTTTGTGATAAATAAATATAAAATAACTATAAAAATATAAGATAAAACGATTTAACGTATTGAAATATTATGTTAGTATTTTATAAAACTGTACATTAACTATGCTTAGTAATTATTAATTTTTAGCAAAATCTCTTAACTTAAGACTTCCAGCTGTTACAAAGACCATTCCAATAAAAATTAAAACAATTATATTTATTAATATGTTATCATTATTAATAGCGTCTATAGTCCAATAAAATGGTGTAAGCTTTGAAAGATTAACCATAAAGGATAATTTATCAAGTGATGGTATTAGACTAGATATAGATATAGCTAAACCTATTAAAGAATAAAATGTAGACATAAGACTTATAGAACTTTCACTTTTAGTTACTCTAGCTATCCAAAATACAAATCCAGTAGCAACAAAACTATTTGCTAGTACAATCATTAATGTGTTTAAAGTCAATTTAAAATCACTTATAAATGAGAAGCATACTAAAGTTAAGGTGTATATAATTGCTTGAATAAAAAATAACCCTAAAAATATGCTGAAAATGATTTTTATATCTTTATGTCTTGTAGAAACAAGTCTTTTTAAGGTATTAGATTTTTTTAATGCGAATAAATCAGAAGCAAGATGTGCTGCATTAATATACATAAAATAACATATTAAGAAGACTATTAAAAATGAATTTTTATTCTTATTTGGACTGTTATCAATTATATTTGTCCTTGTAAATTTATCATCTATGTTTCTATCTATTTTTAATTTTAATGAATTAGTAATAAAAGATTCTATTTGTGATTCTGCCCAAAGACTACCTCCGCCACTTTCAGTTTTAAAGCATTTAACTACAGGTCGTTTTAAGTTATCTATATTGTTTGAAAAATTTTCATCTAAAATGAAGACAGCAGAAACTTTATTATTTTTTAATAAATTCATAGCCTTATCTTGTTCGTCTAATCCAAATGAGTTTTCTTTTAATTTAGAACCATCTATTAACTTATGTTCATATTTTCCAGAAGAATTAGATACAATTGCTACTGGAGAAAAGTACATTGATTGATTTTCTGAGTTACCAGTAAAAAAGTTAAGAGAAAACATTAATAATATAACAGGAAACAGAACCATGTTAACTAAAAGAGCATGATTTTTTATATATCTTTTTATGTTTGCAATAATTAATCTAATCATTATTAAATCTCCCTCCATTTATATTTTTCTTTTACAATAGAAAGTGCAATCAATATTGTAGATGCAATTAGACATATAAAAATTAAGTTTCCTATTGAATCGATAGTTTTAAATGTCTCATAATTACTGAATAATGTTCCTATTAAATAAGTAGGAGATAAACTTGTAAACTTAGTAAATATATCATTTACCATGCTGAGAATACCTCCAAAAACTGTCTGTAAGAAGAGTAATGTGTAAACAATAACTGTACCATATTTCTTACTAAAAAAGGCGGTTACAAAAGTAGATATTGAAGTCATAAAATAAGAAGATAAAGCACAAAGTAAAATTAATATGGCAAAGTTACCTTTAAATGTTATCCCAAGTATTCTAAAGAATAAAACATATAATAACAAGAAGATAAATGAATAAATCCACAATCCTACAAAATCATAAATTAAGAATTGTACTCTAGTAATAGGCATAGAGTAAAGTCTTTTTGAAAGTCCTTTTGATTCACTTACGTAATTTGCTAAAATATTATTCATTATAAAAATTATTACAAGAAATCCCAGAGAAACTAAAGCAAAGTACTCATAAGAGTTTTGTTTGACATTATTTTTTATTATAGAAGTATCAATAGAATTCTTGTTAAATAATTTAGAGAAATCTTCTGAACTTAGTTTTTGCGAATTATTTAAATATAATTTTTCATGATAAGTATCTAATATGTCTTGAAGTAATATTGCAATATCATCGCGAGTTCCAAGTTTTTCCACACTTAAAGTATTTGATTCTTCATTTAATAAATTACTCTCATATCCTTTAGGTATAGTGAGTTTTAAATCTGCATTAGAACTATCTTTTTGAACTGTTAATATAGAAGATAAGTCATTCTTTAAGTATCTTGTCAGATTATTTGATAGCTTTGTATCATCTTTGTCATATATAACAATTGATGTCAAATCTGTTTTTATAGGGTTTTGAAACATGCTTTCTGTCACCATTCCAAGAAACCCAGCTAAGACTAGAGGTAAGGCTAAGAAATATATTAAATTAAGTATAAAAGAGCTTTTTAAACCTTTTAGCATAGTTTTTACACTAATGTATAATCTCATAAAATCACCTCCATTAATCTCTTAGATTTTTACCTGTTAGATTTAAAAACACATCTTCTAGACTAGGTTCTTCATAAGAAATTCGTACTATTTTTGAATTATTTTTCTCAACAACAGATAGCACATCTGTAAGTTGCAATTTTTTATCTATATCCAATTCTACTAATGAATTATTTTCTAAAACAGATATCACACCTTTGATATTTTTTAAATCGAATATAAGTTGAGCATTTATATTTTTAATTTCCATGATTAATTTTGTATGTGTAGATACTAATGATTTTAGATAATTATTATCTCCAAAAGCAATCTCCTTGCCTTCATCCATAATAAAAATCTTAGAACAAAGATGTTCAACTTCTTCCATATAATGAGAAGTATATATTACCGTGGTTTTTTGTTTTTCAGATATATCTTTAATAAAATTGAAAATATGATTTCTTGATTGGGGGTCAACACCTACCGTTGGTTCATCTAATATTAATATTTTAGGATGATTTAAGAGTGCTATTCCAATGTTTAATCTCCTTTGCATACCACCAGATAATTTTTTTATTTTTTTCTTTTTAACATCAGTAAGTCCTGTGACTTCTAAGGCTTCGGTGATTCTCTCTTGAAGCAATTTTCCCTTTAAACCATAGTAAGCTCCGAAGTACTCTAAGTTATCAAAAGGAGTAAGGGTTTCCATAAGTGCTAATTCTTGTGGAACTAATCCTATTATAGACTTTGCTTTTATATAATCTTTTGACAAATCTAAACCATTGATTTGAATGTCACCACTATTTGGTAACATAAGATTTGTAATTATATTTATAAGTGTAGACTTACCAGCCCCATTTGGTCCAATAAGTCCAAATATCTCCCCTTCTTTAACAGAAAAACTGATATTATCAAGTGCCAATTTATCGTTAAATCTTTTTGTTATGTTATTTACTCTGACTATATCCATAATAATCCCTCCAAAAGTAATTTTGTATAAGCTAAAAATCTATAATACTATAATAAAGAATTATGAATCATAATTCTATTACTATAAGTCACTAAAAAAAGTGACTTAAGTCACTTTATATTTTTATTTATTATAAATAAGTTTGTAAGTAAGAAATTTTTTAAGAGTATAGGTTTCTTACATATATATCTATATTACAATTTTATTTTTGAAGGCAAATATAACTAGTTGAGTTCTATCACGAAGTCCTAGTTTTCCCAAGATATTAGTGATATTATTCTTTATTGTACCTTCAGATAAGAATAATTCTTGGCTAATTTCTTTATTATTAAGTCCATTTGCAATTAATTTAATTATGGATATTTCTTTTTCTGTTAAATTATACATATCAGAAATATGTTCTTGTCCTATAGTTTTTTCAGGGGACATGATTTTTTCAGCAACACTTTTATCAAGTACAATATTGCCAAAAAACGAGGAACGAATCCCCTCGTGTAATACTTCGTCCGAACTATCTTTTAAAAGATATCCTGAAGCTCCAAACTTCATAGCGTCTTTTATGTATTCATCATCATTAAAGGTTGTCAAAATTAATAACGCTATGGAACTATCGTATTCTTTTATAAGTCTTGTACCTAGAACTCCATCACAAACTTTCATTCTAATGTCCATAAGGACTATGTCTACATCATTTTTTTTACAGAATTCTAATGCTTCATATCCGTTGGAAGCATCTCCTACAATTTCTAAATCGTCATAAGATGATAAAATAATCTTAAGACCTTTTCTAATCAATTTTTCATCATCTACTATAAGAACTTTGATTTTATTCAAAAAAATCACCTCCTGAAAATTTAGGAAAAGACGCTCTAATTGTGAATCCAGTATTAGAATTATCAAATTCAACTTTGCCATTTAATTCATATATTCTTTCGCTAATACTGCTAAGTCCATTTCCTTTTTTTATATTGTTACATCCTATACCATTATCACTGATAGTAATTATAAGATTTGAAGGATTAAATGTTATAAAAATTCTAATTTCAGTTGCTTTTCCATGTCTTGATGCGTTGGAAAGCGATTCCTGAACGAGTCTATATAAAGCGATAGATTGATTTCTAGATAGGTTCCAAGTATTTTTTGATATAGTTAATCTAACGTTGATATTTGTAAGCTTAATAAAGCTTTTAACCAGTTCTTTGATTTTAAGTAAATTTTGATAATTTTCATATTCAACAGGTTTTAGTTCAGATATAGCTCTTCTTACATCTTGGAAACTTTCAGTCACAAATTCTCTAAGTTCATGAACTAAATCAGAAATGAGAGGTTTGTCTTTTAAGAGCTTTTCTATAGCACTTAATTGAATTATTGTTGTAGAAAGAGAATGTCCAACACTATCATGTATTTCTCTCGATATACGGTTTCTTTCTTTCAAAATTGCTAATTCTTCTATAGAACTTGCATAAATCTCTAAATCAGCATTAGCTTTTTTTAATTCATCTTTAGAAACACGGAGTTTATCGTAAAGACTTTGATTGTATAATTTAGATAAATTCTCACTTTCTAGATACATAGAAAGTATAGTAATAATTAGTAATATAGAACTTGATTCTAGTGCTAAATATACACTTTTATCTAAACCAATAATAAAAGAAGATATTATAACTAAAAAGAATAATATGTATTTATACTTTTCCTTTATTAAAAATGAGGCATCCAAAACTAAAGGAACAAAGTATAGTGAATTAAAAGTTTTTGTATAATTGTACAATATAAAAATTAAAATAAGCTCTAAAAAATAAGAAATAAGTATAAATTTATTCTCATTTGATAAAGAAAAAAATCTGACTTGGTTATTTATTATTAGAAATAATATAATTATTGTTATAACTGGATACAATGTATTTTCAGCATTATTCAAATAGCTTACAAGTAATATAAATAGAGATAAATATCGTATAAAAATAAATAATTTTTTTCTGTTCATTAAAGACATTCCTCCATAAAAATAAACTTTCCTTATGAAAACTAGCATAATATCATAAAAGAATAAAGTCAATAGAAGTATTTATTAATATTAATGGAAATAAAATCAATCTCAAAAAATTGAATAGTTAAATTGTATACTGACGATAATTTAAACGTACAAATTTAATGTATTGGAGTAGATAATGAATAATAAAGAAAAAGGTGATTTTGGAGAAGAAATAGCAGTTAATTATCTGCTAGCAAAAGGTGCGAAGATACTAGAAAAAAACTACAGACTGAAGTTAGGAGAGATAGACATAATAGCAAATATAGGTAATGAAATTGTATTTGTGGAGGTGAAATCAAGGTCCAATATAAAGTATGGTTACCCTTGCGAATCTGTAGGTTTTAAAAAAAGAAAAAAGATAGTTGATGTAGCAAAATACTATATTATAAAAAATAATTTATATAATACTCCAATAAGATTTGATATTATAGAGGTCTATTTATTGGAAAAGAGAGTAAATCATATAATAAATGCTTTTTAAAAAATATAAAGTTTTTTGAAAGGATTAAAAATGTTAAGTATTATTAATTCAAGTAATTTAGTAGGAATAGATAGTTTTTTGGTAAAGGTTGAAGTGGATATAAGTAATGGTATACCTAGTTTTAATATTGTTGGTCTTCCAAGTAAAGAAATTAAAGAGGCAAGAGAGAGAGTAAAATCAGCAATTCTTAATAGTGGGTATAAATTCCCAAGCACGAGAATAGTTGTGAATTTATCACCAGCAGATATAAAAAAAGAAGGCGCTTTTTTAGATTTATCTATAAGTATAGGTCTTTTAAGAGGATTAATAAAAAAAGACGAAAATTACATAAAAGAAAGTATGTTTATAGGAGAGTTATCATTAGATGGAAAGATAAGAAAAGTAAGAGGTATATTGCCTATCATTATAGGTGCAAAAAACCAAAATATAAAACGTATTTTTATACCAATTGAGAATACAAGAGAAAGTTTATTTATAGATGAAATTGATATAATCCCTGTTAAAAGTTTAAATGAATGTATTGATTTTTTAAATGAAGAAATAAAAGTCGATAAAGAAAGGATAATGTCTTTTTTGAATGAGGAGCTAGAAATATATAATGGAAGATTAGAAAAGTATGATACTTATAAAGACTGTGAGCATATAAAGATTCACAGTATAAAAGAAAATAAATATGATGAAGATTTTAAAGATGTAAGGGGCAATTATTTTGTAAAGAGGAGTGCAGAAATTGCAGCAGCTGGTAATCATAATATCTTTATGATTGGACCTCCAGGCTCAGGAAAAACTATGATTGCAAAAAGGATAAGGACAATTTTACCAGACATAAGTATAGAAGAAATGATAGAAGTAAGTAAAGTTTATAGCATACTAGGTATGATAGATGAAACCAAAGGAATAATTGACAATAGACCTTTTAGGGCACCTCATCACACAACTACAAAGCAATCTTTGATTGGTGGCGGAGTAGATGCAAGACCTGGAGAAGTTGCTTTAGCGCATAGAGGTATATTATTCTTAGATGAAATAGCTGAATTTGATAGAAAAATACTTGAGACTTTAAGACAACCTATAGAAGATGGATATGTAAATATATCCAGAGTGAAATATAATACAAAATATCCTTGTAGAGTATTGTTAATTGCAGCTATGAATCCATGTCCATGTGGTTACTATATGTCAGATACAGAATGTAGATGTAGGAGTAATGAAATTGATAAATACATAAATAAAATATCAGGTCCATTATTAGATAGGTTTGATATTTTTGTAGAAGTTAATTCTATAAAATATGTTGATTTTAATTCTTCAAAACAAGAAGAAAGTTCTCAAAAAATAAAGAGAAGAGTAGAAAATGCTAGAAAAATACAAATAAATAGATTTAGAAAAGATAATATAAAAAATAATAGTGAAATTAAATCTTCTAATTTATTAAAATATTGTAAATTGGAAAAAGAAGCTTCAAAAACGGCTGAGACAATAATTAATAAATATAATCTCAGTAGTAGAAGTTATACAAAACTTTTAAAAATGGCAAGAACAATAGCGGATTTGGAAGAAATAGAAACAATAAATTCGCAGTGTATTATAGAAGCTTTTTCATTTAGAAAGGCTTATTATAGTTATTTTAAATAAGTTTTTGAGGTGGATTTTATGGAAAAAAGAGATATCTATTTGTGGTTAAAATCAATTAGTGGAATAACAACAAAAACAATTGAAATAATAGAAAGTGAAATAGTAAATATTGAGGATATATTTGATTTTTCTGAAAAAGAAATATATAATTTAAAAAATATAAGCTTGAATATTAGAAAAAATATAGTAAAATATAGAGGTCACGCTTATTTAGAAAATATAAAAGAACTTCTTTATAAAAAAACAATTAAATATATTTGTCAATATGATAAAGAATATCCTGAGAAATTAAAAAATATATACAATGCTCCAAAGTTATTATTCTATAAAGGTGATATAAGTTTAGTTAATAATAATTTTAATATAGCTATAGTAGGTTCAAGAAAACCTACAGCCTATGGAATTAATTGTGCAAAAACAATAAGTTGTCAACTATCCCAGTATGGGGTTAATATAGTAAGTGGATTAGCTATAGGAATAGATGCATATTCACACATAGGTTGTATGAATGGAAAATCTAAAACTATAGCAGTGCTTGGCTCAGGAGTAGACAATCCTCTTCCAAAACAAAATTTATATTTATCAAATAAAATATTAGAAAATGGGGGATTATTATTATCAGAGTATAATATTAACTCGACAGTAGCACCATATCATTTTTCTAATAGAAATAGGATTATTAGCGGATTAAGTGATGGAGTAGTGGTTGTAGAGGCAGCAATTAGAAGTGGTGCATTAATCACAGTGGATTTTGCTCTTGAACATGGAAAAAATGTCTTTGCAATACCTGGTAATATAAATTCCCAAATGAGTAGAGGTTGTCATAAAATTATAAAAGAAGGTGCAAAATTAATTGAAAATATAGATGATATTTTGAATGAATATAACATATTTAATATTATTGATAAAAAAATAAATCAAAAATATGATAATATAAGTCTAAATGCCAAGTCTAAGCAAATAATAGAAGCTATAAAAAGAGAAGGAAACTTGCATATAGATAGTATTTGTGATTATACTGGTATAGAAATAAAGTATGTAAATTCAATAATCAATGAATTAGTACTAAATGAGTTAGTAGTAGAAATGAATAATAAAACGTACAGTTTAAATGTATAAATTAAGATTAGGTAGTGGGGGTGTGTGGTTTTATGGCCAAAACATTAGTCATCGTAGAATCGCCTGCAAAAGCTAAGACCATAGAAAAATTTTTAGGAAAAAGTCATTACACAGTGAAAGCATCAGTTGGTCATGTCAGAGATTTACCTAAAAGTAAATTAGGTGTAGATATAGAAAATAATTTTGAACCTCAATATATAAACATAAGAGGTAAAGGCGATGTAATAAAAGAATTAAAAAAAGAAGCTAAAAAGTCTAAACAAGTGTATCTAGCAACCGACCCTGATAGAGAGGGTGAAGCTATATCATGGCATTTAGCTCATATACTAAATTTAGATGAATCTGAAGATTGTAGAATAGAGTTTAATGAAATAACTAAGGATGCAATTAAAAAAGCAATTAAGCATCCTAGAAATATTGATATAAATTTGGTTGATGCACAACAAGCAAGAAGAGTATTAGACAGACTTTTAGGTTATCAGATAAGCCCTATATTGTGGCAAAAGGTTAGAAAAGGTCTTAGTGCAGGTAGAGTACAATCTGTTACAACAAAATTAATTTGTGATAGAGAAAAAGAAATAAAAGCATTTATTCCAAAAGAATATTGGACAATAGATGTGGAAGCAAAGACAGCAAAAGATAAGGATATAACTTTAAAATTTTATGGTAAGAATGATGAAAAAATCGAATTAGAAAATGAAGAAGCTGTAAACGAAATACTAAAAGAAATGGAAGGCAAAGATTTAAAAGTTGAGAAGATAGAATCTAAATCAAGACGTAAATCAGCTCCAAAACCATTTACGACAAGTATGCTTCAACAAGAAGGAGCAAATAAGCTATTCTTCACTACTAAAAAGACAATGATGATAGCCCAAGAATTATATGAAGGTATAGATATAGAAGGTGAAGGTACTGTTGGTCTTATATCATATATAAGAACTGACTCTAAGAGAATTTCTGATGAAGCAAGAGAAAAAGCCAAAGGTTATATAGTAAGTAATCTAGGCGAAAACTACTATAAAAATAGTAGTGATAAAAAAGAAAAAAAAGATACTAAAAAAGTTCAAGATGCCCATGAGGCAATAAGACCAACTTCTGTTGACAGAACTCCAGATAGTATAAAAGCTTCACTGAGCAAAGACCAGTACAAGTTATATAATTTAATTTGGAGAAGATTTGTAGCTAGCCAAATGGAGGATTCAGTATTCGATATATTAAATGTAGAATGCAAAATAGGAGACCTTGTATTTAAAGCTACTGGTTCAAAAATGAAATTTGATGGTTACACTAAGGTATACAATTTTTCAGAGAGAGAAGATAAAATTTTACCAAGTATAGACAAAGGCGATATATTGAATATAGAAAATGTATTACCAGACCAACACTTTACACAACCACCAGCAAGATATACAGAAGCTAGTTTGGTAAAAACATTAGAGGAATTAGGGATAGGTAGACCAAGTACGTATGCTCCAACTATAGCTACTATATTAAATAGAGAATATGTTGAAAAACAAGGAACGAGTCTATGTCCAACAGAACTTGGTATAATAGTTACTGACATTTTAGAAAATAATTTTAATAAATTTATAGATGTAGATTTTACCGCTGATATGGAAAGTAAACTTGATGTTATAGAAGACGGAAATACAGACTGGAAAGAGATTGTATCTGAATCATATGCTCCACTTAAAGAAGCTATTGAAGAAGCACTTGAAAATATAGAAAAAGTAAATATGGATGAAGAAACTGATGAAATATGTGAAAATTGTGGCTCTAATATGGTTATAAAATATGGTAGATTTGGAAAATTTATGGCTTGTAAAAACTATCCAGATTGTAAAACAACTAGACCAATTATGAATAAAATTGGTGTTAAATGTCCAAAATGTGAAGAAGGAGATATTATACTTAGAAAATCTAAAAAAGGTAAAGCTTTTTATGGATGTTCTAATTATCCAAACTGTGACTTTGTAGCTTGGAATAAGCCGACAGGAGAGTTTTGTGAGAAGTGTGGTTCATATATGGTTGAAAAAGTGACTAAATCTGAAACAAAAACAGTGTGTTCTAATAAAGAATGTAATAAAGAGTCAAAAGAGCATAATGACGGAAAAGAGTGAAAATTGAAAAAAATCACATAATTCTCTTGAAAAAGGTTCCAATCTATGATAATCTTTCAAGTGTAAACAACTAATATAAAAAATAAATTTTCATTAGAGATGAAAATAATATTAGAAAATATAAAAGGTTATTAAAAGGCCTAAATTTCATGAGGAGATGATTAAATGGCAAGTGAAGTGTTACAAAAAACAAGGAAAATAAATAAAACATTACAAACAAGTGGTGGAAGTAGTGTCTCTTTTGATTTACTGGCCGGAGCATTAGGAGATGTTTTAAATTCTAATGTTTATGTAGTAAGTGCAAAAGGTAAAGTATTAGGTCTTCATTTAAATGATGCTCAAGACAGTTCAGTTATAGAAGATGAGTATACTAAACAAAAGAAATTTTCAGATGAATATACTCAAAATGTATTAAAGATTGATGAGACATTAGAAAATTTAAATGGTGAAAAGATATTGGAAATTTTTCCAGAAGAACATGGAAGATTACAAAAATATACTACAGTAGTACCAATCTTAGGTAGCGGTCAAAGACTTGGAACATTAGTACTTTCAAGATATTCAGCTTCATTTAATGATGATGATTTAGTAATAGCTGAATACAGTGCGACTGTTGTTGGTCTTGAGATATTAAGAGCAATAGGTGAAGAGTTGGAAGAAGAAATGAGAAAGAAAGCTGTAGTTCAAATGGCAATAGGCACTCTGTCCTACTCCGAACTTGAAGCAGTTGAACATATTTTTGCTGAATTAGATGGTAAAGAAGGTTTACTTGTTGCAAGTAAGATAGCTGATAGAGTTGGTATAACTAGATCAGTAATAGTAAATGCACTTAGAAAATTTGAGAGTGCAGGTGTGATAGAATCAAGATCATTAGGTATGAAAGGTACTCATATAAGAATACTTAATGATAAACTTACAGATGAATTGAAAAAATTAAAAAACAATCAATAATCTATATTTTTTATAGATTGAGATTAGGAAAGGTATCTATTTCGAATAGATACCTTTTTTAGACGAATTATTGAAATAATTATAGAGTAAGTATTTTAATCAAAAAAGGAGTGAGGAGATGCCTTTAGCAGATAAAATAAGACCAAAAACAATGAATGATGTAATAGGTCAAAGTCATATAATAGGTAATGGCAAAATATTGTCTAAGATATTACAATCTAATTTTTTACCAAATATGATATTTTTTGGTCCTCCAGGTGTTGGTAAAACCACAGTAGCAGAAATAATAGCAGAAAAAAGCAATAAAAATTTCTATAAAATAAATGCTACGAATTCATCTCTAGAAGATATAAAAAAGGTAATATCAGAACTTGGAAGTATAAATAATATAAATGGAGTTTTGTTATATATAGATGAAATACAAAGCTTTAATAAAAAACAACAACAATCAATATTAGAATTTATGGAAAATGGAAGTATAACCTTAATTGCTAGTACCACAGAAAATCCATACCATTATGTGTATAAAGCTCTTTTAAGCAGGTCTACTGTGTTTGAATTTAAACCTTTAGAGAAGTTTGATATAGAAAAAGGTTTGGAAAGAGCTATTGAAGTATTAAATGAAGAAAGTTATATGGATATTGAATGTAATAAGGATGCAATTGAAGATATAGCTATTCTTTCTGATGGAGATATGAGAAGAGCTTTGAATATTTTGGAAATGGTAGTTTATTCAACTAAACCAAATAAAGATAATATAACTCATATAGATTCAGATGTAATACAGTCATCTACCTTTAATAAGATTATAAACTATGATAAAAATGGTGATAGTCATTATGACATTTTAAGTGCATTTCAAAAATCTATAAGAGGAAGTGACCCTCAAGCGTCTATACATTATCTAGCAAGACTTATAAAAGGTGGAGATTTGATAAGTATATGTAGAAGACTTTTGGTAATAGCAAGTGAAGATATAGGTTTAGCTTACCCAAATGCTATTATGATTGTAAAGGCATGTGTAGATTCAGCTATGCAACTTGGATTTCCAGAAGCAAAAATACCACTGGCAGAAGCTACTATTCTTTTAGCTACATCTCCAAAATCTAATTCTGCATGTATAGCAATAATGAAAGCTATGGATGAATTGGATAAAGAGTTTGTTAAGGACATACCAAACAGTATAAAAGATGCACATTATTCTGGTTCTAAAGATATAGGTAGAGGTTGTGGGTACAAATATCCTCATAACTTTAAAAATCATTATGTAAAGCAACAGTATTTACCAGATAGTATAAAAGATAGTATCTACTACATACCACAAGAAAATAAAACTGAGACAAATATAAAGAAATATTTAGAATATCTAGATAGTGATTTTTAAACTGAACGTTATGTATCGGGGGTAGATATTATGATTATAAGACTTAATTCAACTTACCATAGTAGAGTTATGAAATACTTAAAAAGAGAACCTGAGTACAATTTGTTTATAATAGGAGATATCGAAAGATATGGATATGGGCATAATTTTTTAAATATCTGGGGAGATATAGATGAAAAGGGTGAGATAAGGGCAATATTACTTAAATATTTTGAGTTTATGATGTTTTATTCTGATGGAGAATATGATGTTGAAGGTTTTTATAATCTACTTTGTAATACTAATTATGAAGAAATTTCTGGTAAAATATGTGCTGTAGGAGCTTTAGCTAATAGATTGGGACTTAATAATTTAAAGACAGTTGATTTTTGTAAACTTCAAACTAGAAAGTTTTTGGTGGATAATAACTGTAGTGAAAAGATAAAAAAGATTAGGCTGGGAAATCTTAAAAAGACAGTAAGACTTTATGATTTGATAGATGAATTTCACAGTACGACTTTAGATAATTTAAAAAATGGATTGAGGACAGGTAGAGGGTATTGTATAGAGATTAACAAACAAGTAGTATCCATGGCAAAGAGTACTTCAGAAAATAAAACTCATGCAATGATAATTGGAGTAGGTACACATCCAAAGTATAGAGCTAGAGGACTTGCTACAAAGTGCCTTATTAAACTATGTTCAGAACTCCTAAGAGAAAATAAAATACCTTGTTTGTTTTATGATAATGAAGAAGCTGGAAAGATATATAAAAAGCTAGGATTTGAGAACATTGGAAAATGGGGTATTTATTCAAAATAAAAAATTTCAAATTAATCTTGACAAAATTAGTAGGGTATAATAAAATTATGTTGAAAGTAATTCCTACTAAATCAGTATGAATTAGATTTCTATATAGAGGTGATAATATATGAAGTTGTCTACGAAAGGTAGATATGGATTAAAAGCAATGTTTGAATTAGCATTAAATCAAGATAATGGACCAGTATCATTAAAATTTATTGCTAAGAAACAGAAAATATCAGATCAGTACTTAGAACAAATATTTTCATCTTTAAAAAAATCAGGTCTAGTAAAAAGTGTAAGAGGTGCTCAAGGAGGATATTTGCTTTCAAAGAATGCTGAAGACATAACAGTAGGTGATATACTTGTAGTATTAGAAGGACCAGTTGCATTGTCTGACTGTGTACTAGATGAAGATGTATGTGAAAACTCAAACATGTGTGTAACGAAAATAGTTTGGGAAAAGATGAAAAAGGGTATAGAAGATGTTATAGATTCAATTACTCTAAAAGATATGATAAATGACTATAACAAAAATAAATTAGAAAATGATATAACAAATATTAAAAAATAGATTTGGAGATGAATGTAATGGAAAAAAGAAGATTGTATATGGATTATTCTGCAACAACACCTGTTAAAAAAGAAGTATTAGATGCAATGATGCCATACTTAACAGATTATTTTGGTAATGCATCTAGTTTTCACACATTCGGAAGAGAAGCAAAAGATGCATTAGATAAAGCAAGAGAACAAGTAGCAGACCTTATAAACGCTGAACCTAGTGAAGTGTATTTTACAGCTGGTGGTTCAGAAAGTGACAACTGGACATTAGAAGGTGTAGCTTATGCTAATAAAAATAAAGGCAATCATATAATAACTTCAAAGATAGAGCACCATGCGATACTTCATACATGTGAATACTTAGCAAAACATCACGGATTTGAAATAACTTATTTGGATGTTGATAGTGAAGGAAAAGTAGATTTAAAGGAATTAGAAGATTCCATAAAAGATACTACTATACTTATAAGTATAATGTTTGCAAATAATGAAATAGGAACTATACAACCTATTAAAGAAATATCTGAGATAGCTAAAAAACACAAGATATTATTCCACACTGATGCAGTACAAGCTACAGGTAATATTCCAGTAGATGTTAAAGAACTAGGAATAGACTTGATGAGTATGTCTTCACATAAAATATATGGACCAAAGGGTGTAGGAGCTTTATACATAAGAAAAGGTGTAAGACTTCATAACTTTGTTCATGGTGGAGCACAAGAAAAAAGTAAAAGAGCTGGTACAGAGAATATACCTGCAATAGTTGGATATGGAAAAGCAGCAGAATTAGCTAAAGCAAATATGCAAAATCATGTAGAGACTTTAACTCGTCTTAGAAATAAGCTAATAGATGGTGTGTTAGAAAGAATACCTTATACAAGAATAAATGGTAGTTTAGAAAATAGACTTCCAGGAAATGCAAACTTTGCATTTCAATTTATAGAAGGTGAAGGAATACTTTTATTATTAGATATGCTAGGAATTGCTGGTTCAAGCGGTTCTGCTTGTACTTCTGGTTCATTAGACCCTTCACATGTACTTCTTGCAATAGGTTTACCACATGAAATAGCACATGGTTCATTAAGACTTACAGTTGGAGATTTTACAACAGATGATGATATAGATTATATATTAGAGAATTTACCAAATGTTATAGAAAGACTTAGAAGTATGTCACCACTTTATGATGATGCGAAGAAACAAGGCTTAGTAAAGTAGACAGAGAGATAAAACATAAAAAATAGACATAAATTGAGTAGGAGGAAAAAATAATGCAATATAGTGATAAAGTTATGGAACATTTTATGAATCCAAGAAATATGGGAGAAATTGATAATGCAAGTGGTGTAGGTGAAGTTGGAAACCCTACATGTGGAGATATAATGAAGATATTTTTAGACATAGAAGGAGACATAATCAAGGATGTTAAGTTTAAGACATTTGGCTGTGGTTCAGCTATAGCAAGTTCTTCTATGGCAACTGAAATGATAAAAGGTAAAACTATAGCAGATGCATTAGAACTTACAAATAAAGCTGTTGCTGAAGCTTTAGATGGTTTACCACCAGTAAAGATGCATTGTTCAGTTTTAGCAGAACAAGCTGTAAAAGCAGCTCTTATAGATTATGCTCAAAAGAATAATATTCATATACCAGAATTAGATGGATATGTTATAGATGATGCTCATGACCATGATGTTGAGGAAGAAGAATAAAAATAAGGAATAATTTTCCAAAAATTGGTTTAAAACAATTTTAAAAAAGTGTATAATGATGTAGTAAAGAAAAATAGCCGTTTTCACGAAAATGGCTATTTTTTATTGCCCAGATTCCTTGTTTTAACCCGTTTTATAAATTAATCTAATAATAAAAAAGATACACTTCTATAATCTCTAAACAATAAGAATATAATAAATCCCAGCAAATCAATCGTTTAGAAGGTTTTCATATATAAATATATTTTCAAAGAAATTATCTAAAAATGCTATTTTCGTGAAAAAGGCACATTTCAAATTAAAAACACTATTAGGGGGAAAAATTATGAAAGTACCAAAGAAAATAGCAGCAATTCTTACTATATCATTAGTAGTTAGCAGTGTAACAGTAGGCATATCAAATGCTCAAACGAACAGTGACACACTTAAAGGTTCTGGTAGATGGGAGACTGCTATACAAATAAGTAAAAAAGGATGGGATACATCTAAAAATGTAATATTAGTAAATGATAATACTATAGTGGATGCATTGACTGCAACTCCTTTTGCAAGTTCTAAAAATGCACCAATTCTTTTAACACAAAATAATAAATTAGATGATAGAACGAAGGCTGAAATAATAAGATTAAAAGCCGAAAAAGTATACTTAATAGGTGGAGTAAAAACTCTAGGTTCAGAAGTAGAAGCTCAATTAAAATCTCTAAAAATTGATACAGAAAGAATATCTGGAAATGATAGGTATCAAACATCTTTAGAATTAGCTAAAAAATTAGATGAATCTCTTGGAAGAAAAACTACTAGTAATATTTCAAAAATAGTTGTAGTTAATGGTGAAAAAGGTCTAGCTGACGCAGTAAGTGTAGGAGCAGCAGCAGCTCAAAATAAAATGCCAATAATACTTTCTAGTCCAAATGAGGGTATAAAATTATCGAGTCAATTTATAAAAGATAAAGGTATAAAAACATCTTATGTAATTGGTGGTGTAAAGTCAATCTCAGAAGCAACAAAAAATACTTTACCTAGTCCTAAAAGATTGTCAGGAAATGATAGAAATGAAACTAATGCTGCTGTTATAAGAGGTCTATACGAGACAAAAGAGTTGAAAAATGCATATATAACAAAAGATGGTATGAATAAACAAGGTGACCTTATAGACTCACTAGCAGTAGGTTCACTAGCAGCAAAAAATAGTTCTCCAGTAGTTTTAGTTGGAAACAAGTTAAATAAAGAACAAGAAAAAGTATTGAATACTAAAAGCTTAAAAACAATCACACAGGTTGGAGGCTCAGGTAATGAAAATGCTTTTTCTGAAATAAAAAAATCACAATCTACAACAGTATATGAAGTTAAAAACTTAGAAGAATTAAAAACAGCCTTAGTTAAGGCTGATGCAAATGATGTTATAAATGTTAAGCCATCAGGAACTATATCAAATGATTTATCATTAAGTACTAATAATTCAATTTCTGTAAATTTAAACGGTACATATACAGGGACTATAGTAGTAACTGCTCCAAATGCAGATATAGTTAATAAAGGGACAATAAGTAAAGTATTAGTTAAAGACAGTAAAGGTGGAACAATAATAAATGAAAGTGGAGCAAAAATAGAAAAAGTAGAGATACAAAATAATTCTAGTAATGTTGTAGTTAAGAATAATGGTAAAATAACAAATATAAAAAATGATGCAACAGGAACAAATATAAAAAATGAAGGAACAATAACTGATAAAGTAGAAGGTTCTCAGAGTCCAAGTATAGATGGTACTAAACCAGGTGGAAGTTCATCTGGGGGTTCTTCATCAAGTGGAGGTAGTTCAAGTGGTGGTTCGTCTGTAAAAGACAAATTGATAACATCAATAACAGCACTTGAAGATTCAATAAAAATTCAAAATGTAGAAAATGGAACAGAGTTAAGCAGACTAAACTTACCAAAAGAGCTATCAGCAACAGTATCTGGAGTAGCTAATACTAAAGTAGGGGTAACCTGGAAAAGTACACCAGAGTATAGTCCTACAACATCAGGAACATATGTATTCAAGGCCAATTTAGCAAATGGATATAAACTATCAGAAGGATTATCACTACCAAGTATTACAGTAAAAGTAGCTGAACCTGTTAAAGTTGAGACAATAAAAATTAATAATACTGCTACATTAGAAAAAGCACTTGATTTACAAGAAGATGGTCAAATATGGGAAATAGATGGACAAATAAATGTCGAAAAGCCAATTGTTATAAATAAAAAAATAATTATAAATGGCATTAATGATGCTGAGTTAATAAAATCTGCAGAATTTACTGATACTATACCAGGATATGAAAATATAGTGACGTTAGACAGAATAGATAATGTAGAAATAAACAATCTAAAAGTAACTGGTTTAGATTCTGATAGGATAAATAAATCAGGAATGCATGTTTATTTATCAAAAAATATTAAATTAAATAATGTAACTTTGAATAACAATAAGGGTGCAGGTCTAATAGTAAATGGCTCATCAGTAACAGCTTCAAATCTTAGAACAAGTGGAAATGGATGGTATGGAGTAAATGTAGAATATGTAAAAGCTGATGGAGTTGTAAGTGAAACTAATGCAAACTTAACTTTGACAGATAATTGTAATATAAGTGAATATACTCCAATACAAACAGATGATTATGATAACGATAAAGTTGTTGTTAATGGATTTGGAGAGTGTAAACTATCACAAGATTCAAAAACTGCTACTTGGGGCAAAGCTTCTATCACTATGAATGAACTTGTTAATATAACACAAGAAAATAAAATAGATGAAAATCAAGATGGTAGTATACCTAAATTTGAAAATACTGAAAATAGAACACCAGTAGAGATTACGTTAAACAAAGGTAAAAATGATTATCAGAATGTAAGAGTAAAAATAAAAGAGGAAGATGGTTCAGCAGGTCTAGGTGGAATACAATTAATTGCCAAAGATAGCAATGGAAATTGGTTTAACATAGTAAACACAGGATGGGGTCCAATGGAAGGATTTTCATTACAAGATGCAACAACACCAGTTTATCTAGTTGGAAATACAGAAGGTACTTATAAAGTAAAAATACAGCTAGTTGATGTTAGTAATTCTAATAAAATAATAACAGAAACAACAGCATCAGTAGATGTAGTTAAGAATTAGTAAATAAAAAATTAACCTTAAATCTTTTAAAATTACTTAATAATATTATTTTTTTTAGAAAATAGAGCAAGCTATATTTTAAATAAATACAATGCTTGCTCTATATGGTATAATAATAAGTAATGCAAAAGATGAGGTGAAATTTGTTTATGAATAAAAAAGTAATGATAGGTATGAGTGGAGGAGTGGATAGCTCTGTAGCTGCATATCTTTTAAAACAACAAGGTTATGATGTCATTGGTGTTACTATGAAATTGTGGCAAGATGATGACGATGTTGAAAATGAAGGTGGTTGTTGCTCTTTATCAGCAGTTGAAGATGCTAGAAGAGTAGCAAATAAAATAGGTATACCATTTTATGTTCTAAATTTTAGAGAAGTATTTAAAGAAAAAGTAATAGATTATTTTATAGATGAATATTTAGAAGGAAAAACTCCTAATCCTTGTATAGCTTGTAATAAGCATATAAAATTTAATGATTTTTATAAGAAAGCTAGACAAATAGGTTGTGATTATGTGGCTACAGGTCACTATGCAAAGATAGAAAAGGATGAAAGTACAGGAAGATATTTGCTAAAAAAATCTGTTACGGATAAAAAAGACCAAACTTATGCACTTTATAATCTTACACAAGAACAACTAGAACATACTTTATTGCCAATAGGTGATTATGAAAAAGATAGAGTAAGAGAAATTGCTAAAGAAATGGGAATGGCAGTCCACAATAAGCCTGATAGTCAGGAAATTTGTTTTGTTAAAGATAATGACTATGCAAATTATGTAAAAAAACATTCTAAAAAGCGTATTGAAGAAGGTTTTTTTGTAGATACTAAAGGAAATATACTTGGAAAACACAAGGGTATACTATACTATACAATAGGTCAAAGAAAAGGTCTTGGAATTACCTTTGGGAAACCAATGTTTGTAATAGATATAAATCCAATAAATAATACTATAATTCTTGGAGATAATGAAGAATTGTTTAAAAAAGAACTTATTGCAAAAGATGTTAACTTTATATCAATAAATAAATTAGAAGAACCACTAAGAGTTCAAGCAAAAATAAGATATTCAGCAAAACCATCACCAGCGACTATTCACAAAATAGGAGAAGATACTATTAAAATAGTTTTTGATGAAGCTCAAAGGGCTATTACTAAAGGTCAATCTGTAGTAATGTATGATGGAGACCTTGTAGTAGGTGGAGGAATAATCGAGAAAAGTTTATAAAAACATCTAAAAAATTAAAAAAATAAACAATAAAGTATATTAAAGTGGAATAAAGTTTATAAAATAAATTTATTGTATATGGAAATATAGTATTGATTAATTTTGTAAAATTTAGTAATATAATTAGTATATTAATTAAAAAGCAAATACAGTGATAAGGAATAGTAAAATATTTGATGTCTTACAGAGAGAGGGAAAATGCTGGAAGCCCTTAGAATACAATATTTGAAGCAGCCTTTTAGTAGCAATCTTGAACAATTTATATTATGTAAAGAATATATAAGTAGAGATTGACGGTAGTTACGTTATAGCTAAGGTTTTCCGAAGATATCATAGTTTTTATGATAATTAGGGTGGTACCGCGATTGTCCTCGCCCCTATAAATTTATTTATAGGGACGAGGTTTTTTATTTAAACGAAAAAATAAAATTTATTAGGAGGAACATAATATGGAAAAGATGGGATTAAACGAAATAAGAAGTAAGTTTTTAGAGTTTTTTGAGTCAAAAGGTCATTATGTAGCAAATAGTTATTCTTTAGTACCAAACAATGACAAGAGTTTATTACTTATAAATTCAGGTATGGCACCTTTGAAAAACTATTTTTCAGGTGTAGAAGTACCTCCAAATGTAAGAATGTGTACATCTCAGAAATGTATAAGAACAGGAGATATAGAAAATGTAGGTATAACTGCAAGACACGCTACATTCTTTGAAATGATGGGTAACTTTTCATTTGGAGATTACTTTAAAAGAGAATCAATTAAATGGGGATGGGAATTTGTTACAGAATGGTTAAATATACCAGAAGATAAGATTTGGGTAACTGTATATGAAGAAGATGATGATTCTTATGATATATGGGCAAAAGAAATGAATTTCCCAGAAGAAAGAATGGTTAGACTTGGGAAAGATGATAATTTCTGGGAAATAGGTACAGGTCCTTGTGGTCCTTGTTCAGAAATTTATTTCGATAGAGGAGAAGAGTATGGATGTGATAATCCAGATTGTAAACCAGGCTGTGATTGTGATAGATATTTGGAATTTTGGAACCATGTATTTACTCAATTTGATAGAGATGAAGAAGGAAACTATAGCTTATTAGAAAGTAAAAATATAGATACAGGTATGGGTCTTGAAAGAATGGGATGTATCATGCAAGGAGTTGATACTATCTTTGAAGTAGATACAATTAAGTCTATATTAGAAGCAGTTGAGAAATTAACAGGAGTAAAATATGGAGAGAATCCAAAAAATGATATATCACTAAGAATAATAACTGACCATATAAGGGCTGTAACGTTCTTAGTTAGCGATGGAGTACTTCCATCAAATGAAGGAAGAGGATATGTTCTTAGAAGACTTCTTAGACGTGCTGCTCGTCATGGTAAATTATTAGGTGTAAAAGAATTATTTTTACAGAAACTAATAGATGAAGTTATAAAAGTAAATGATAAAGCATATCCAGTTTTAGTTGAAAAAGAAAGCTATATTAAAAAAGTAGTTGGTATAGAAGAAGAAAAATTCAATGAAACTATAGACCAAGGAACAGAAATATTAAATTCTTATATAGAAGTATTAAAAAGTGAAGGAAAAACTGTTTTAAGTGGTCAAGAAGCCTTTAAATTATATGATACTTATGGTTTCCCAATAGACTTGACTAAAGAAATCTTAGAAGAAGAACATTTATCTGTAGATGAAGAAGCTTTTAATGAAGAAATGGAAAAACAAAAAGAAAGAGCTAGAAATGCGAGAGGAAATATGGATGGAGAAAGTTGGAAGGAAGACCCTCTATCAAAATTAGAATCTACAGTTGATAGTATGTTTAATGGATATACTGAAATATATGGAGAAGGAATTATTGAAGCTATAGTTAAAGACGATGAGTTAGTTCAAAGTGCAAAAGAAGGCGATAAGGTATCTATAGTACTAGACAATACTACTTTCTATCCTGAAGGTGGAGGACAAGTTGGAGATTGTGGATTAATAACTAATGAAAACCTAGTTGTAGAAGTACTAAATACTAAAAAAGGAGCTAATAATAGTATAAAACATATAGGTGTAATAAAATCAGGAAAAATAAGCAATGGAGATAAAGTGAAGACACTGGTAGATGGAGAAATTAGAATGGCAGCTGCAAGAAATCACAGTGCTACGCATTTACTTCATAAGGCATTAAAAGAAGTATTAGGAGACCATGTTAATCAAGCTGGTTCTTTAGTTACTCCAGAAAGACTTAGATTTGATATTACTCACTTTGAAGCTATATCAAATGAAGAATTAAAAGTAATAGAAGAAAAAGTAAATAATGTTATTTTAGCGTCTTTAGACATAAAATGTGATATTATGAATATAAAGGAAGCTAAAGAAAAAGGAGCTACAGCACTATTTGGTGAAAAATATGGTGATGAGGTAAGAGTAGTTTCTATGGGAGATTATTCTACAGAACTTTGTGGAGGAACTCATTTGACAAATACTTCTCAAGTAGGAATGTTCAAGATATTATCTGAAGGTGGAGTAGCAGCAGGTGTAAGAAGAATAGAAGCAATAACAGGAAAAGCTGTTTATGAATATCTAAAAGAAAGAGACGGTATTATCTCTGAAGTTTGTGTAAGCTTAAAATCTAAGGAAGATAATTTAATTCAAAGAATAAGCTCTTTATTAGAAGAGAATAAAAATTTATCTAAAGAATTACATGATATGAAAGCTAAGATGAGTTTACAATCAGCTGATTCTATTTTTGATTCTAAAGTTGAAGTAAATGGAGTTAATTTAATAACTAATAAATTTGAAGGTATGGACATGGATACACTAAGAGAAACAGCAGATAATCTAAGAGATAAGCTTGGTTCTGGTGTAGTGGTACTAGCAAATGTAGTAGATGATAAAGTTAACTTTGTAGTTACTGCCACTAAAGATGTATTAGACAAGGGAATACATTCAGGTAATATTGTTAGAGAAGTTGCAAAAATAGCTGGAGGAAAAGGTGGTGGAAGACCTAATATGGCACAAGCAGGAGCTAGTGATGTATCTAAGGTTGACCAAGCTTTAAGCTATGCAAGTGAGGTTATTAAGACACAAGTTAAATAACATTCACTTAAGGAGGTTTTTAATTTGGAAAAAGATTTAGACTACACTATGAAATTTGAAGGGATACCAGAGGATAGAATGAGTGTAGGAGACACTATTGATTTTGTATATAAAGCACTAGTTGAAAAAGGATATAACCCTATAAATCAAATTATAGGGTATCTCCTTTCTGGTGATTCTAGCTATATAACTAGTCATAAAAATGCAAGAGCTATAATTAAAAAATTTGAAAGAGATGAGATACTTGAAGAAGTAATCACGCACTATCTGAATAGAAAGTAGGTCAAATAAATGAGAAAAAAGATTATGTCATTGTTTGCGGTAGTCATTATGATTTTTGTATCAACTGTCAGCTATAGTTTTGCTGAAGAAAAAGGCAAGGTTATATTTATTGATATGAATAGGACTAATCTTGGAAGTATGATGAATATTCCAATCTTAAAAAATGAGTTAGAAAAGAGAGGTTATATAGCTCTCATGAATATAAGAGGGGATCAAGGTACTGACGATAGAAGGTCTTATGCAAGTATGGGTGCAGGAACAAGAGCTAGTGTAACTACTGAAGACTATATCAATTTTCAAAAAGTAGACCAAGATACTTCTAAAGTTTTTGAAGTTGCAACAGGTCAAAAGGCTAAAGAAATAAATGATTTAAGTATTAATAAATCTATAAACGAAAATCTTGAGTATGGAGAGTATGGAGCAAACTTAGGTTCATTAGGGAAAACTTTATCTGAAAATGGTTTAAAGACATCTGTGATTGGAAATTCTGACATTATTGAAAATAATCAAGTAATTAAAAATAGAAATCTATGTTTAGTTGCTATGGACCAATATGGAAGAATTGATTCAGGTAATATTGATGATATTAACAAGAAAGATTCTAAAATGCCATTTGGAATGTCTACAGACTATAATAAGTTACTAGATGAGACTAAAAAATCTTATAATAATAGCGATGCTATATTTGTGGAACTTGGAGATACATATAGATTAGATATGTATAGATTGAACCTAAATGATAATACTTATGCTACAATGAAGAAAAACATTGTAAAAAATATAAATAAATATCTTGAACAAGTATTTTCTATGGTTGGAGAAAATGACACTGTTTATATATCAAGTGCATTCCCAAGCGATTTAGATTATAAAAATAAAAGAAGACTTTCTCCAATAATAAAATTTAGTGGAGAAGGGAAAGGTCTATTGGAATCGGCCACAACAAGAAAGGCTGGGATTGTTGCAAATCTAGATGTTGGAGTAGATATATTAAATGAATTTGGTCTTAAAAATAAAGAGATGGTAGGCAGAAGTTACACTTTGGTAAACAAAGAAGACAATGCCAGTTATCTGAAATCACTTTATGAAAGGATAGTATCTATATCTTCAATAAGGTCAAGTATTATAAATGGATTTGTAGGAGTGATATCTGCCTCTTGGGTAATTGCAATGTTTGCAGTTTTCTTTAGAAATCACATGCCACATAAAGAGCGTGTATTCAAAGTACTTAAAGAGTTTATAAAATTGGGTATAATAATGCCACTATCATTTATGTTAGCTCCTTTGATGAATTTTAAAACTCCACTTTCAATATCTCTAGGGATATTTGCTACTACATTAATATTATACTTACTGGGTAGAAAATTATTTAAAGACAATGATATAAAACACATGGGATTTTTTGCGACACTTACTATTTTGGTCATAGTTATAGATTCTGTATTTGGAACATATTTAATGCAAAATAACATAATGAGTTATGATGCTGTTATTGGAGCTAGATACTATGGAGTAGGAAATGAATATGAAGGTGTAACTATAGCAAGTGCAGTATTTGGTTTAGCAGTACTATTACATTATAAGAAGGTCTCTAAAGCACTTGTTGTAATTTTTTCATTAATAATACTTATAACTAGTGCATATCCTTCAATGGGGGCAAATGTTGGTGGAGCTATATCAGAATGTGTAGCATATTTGTTGTTTATAATGCTTATATATGATATTAAATTAGACTTTAAGAAAGTCCTATTACTGGCTATTTCAGCTGTGGTTGTCGTTTGTGCATTTGCAGCTTTAGATATAGTTTCAGGTAGTGAATCTCATTTAGGTATGTTTGTACAGCGAATTTTCCTAAATGGGCCAGGAGAGATATTACAGACATTTGGAAGAAAAATTCAAATGAATATGCAATTAGCACAGACAAGTGTATGGGTAAATATTTTACTTGTAGGAATTGGAGTAATTGCAGTACTTATATTCAAGCCATCTAGACACTTTAGGAAGATAATGAACAACTTCCCAATCTTATTTAAAGGTTTTATTGCATCTATGGTTGGTTGTATAATTACTCTTTTAGTTAACGATTCTGGTATAGTTGCGGCATCTACAGCATCTATATATATACTTATACCACTTATAATAATAAGTATAAATATGATAATATTTGAAAAAAATAACTAAAGAATTTTTTACTGTTTATATACTATTTAAATAAAAAATGCAATATGATTACTAATGTAAACTGAACAGTTTACATCGAAAAATCATATTGCAATTTTTATGATTGATAATATGTATTTAACTTGTAGAATATAAATAAACAGAGGAGGCAATATGTTAGACGGAAGAATAATGGGGCTTGATGTTGGTGATAAAACTATTGGAGTTGCTGTGAGTGATTTAATGGGATTAACTGCACAAGGTGTAAAAACAATAAGAAGAGTTGGTAAGAAAAAAGATATTGAAGAAATAAAAGCAATAATAAAAGAAAAGCAAGTAAATAAAATTGTATCAGGATTGCCAAAAAATATGAATGGAACTCTAGGTCCACAAGGAGAAAAAGTAATCAAGTTTTGTGAGTTAGTAAAAGAAGAAACTGGTCTTGATGTAGATTTTTGGGATGAGAGACTTTCTACAGTAGCAGCAGAAAGATCTCTATTAGAGGCAGATGTAAGTAGACAAAAAAGAAAAAAGGTTATAGATATGTTAGCTGCAGTAATAATTTTGCAAGGATATTTAGATTTTAAAATAAATTCATAAAAGAGCTATAAAATTGAATACTTATGATATATAATATAAATAATAAAAATAAAAATAAATTTGAGGTGAATGACATTATGGAAGAAAATATAATAAATTTAATAGACGAAAATGGCGTTGAAAGCCAATTTGAAATAATATTAACATTAGAAGCAGAAGGAAAAGAATATGCAATATTAATGCCTTTAGATGATGAAGAGGCTGAAGAAGCTTTAATCTTCAGAATTGATGAAGACGAAGAAGGTGAAATATTAATACCTTTAGAAAGTGATGAAGAGTACGAAACTGTTGTAGCTGTATATACTGCTATAATGGAAGAAGAAGGTTTAAATTACGATGAAGATGACTCAAATGGACTTAACTAGATAAAGAATTAAGTTTGATATAAAAATTCAGATATTTATTATATTTGCTATAATTAAGATTTATTAATTATAAAAAGCATTTGTAGTATGTATCTGTTTTTTTATTTTTTATTAAAAATATTAAAAAAATTATAGATTTTGGTGAATAATATATCTTTTATGGGTATATATTTATATTGTGAGAATAAATTAAATTTTTTCAAATGTCTTGACAAAAAATGAATTATCAATTACAATATTATTTAATAAAGATTATCAATTGAAAATAGTAAGGGTGATGTTATGGCAAACACAATGGATTTATTAAAAGACAAGTTAAAAGAAACTGGTTTTAAGATTACGCCACAAAGAAGAGCAATAGTTGAAATATTGCTTAAACATGACCATTCACATCTAAGTAGTGAAGAAATCTATGATTTAGTTAGGGTTGACTGTCCTGAGATAGGTTTAGCTACTGTATATAGAACAATGCAGTTGTTAGATGAAATAGGATTAATATCAAAACTAAACTTAGACGATGGATGTATAAGATATGAGATTAGTCTACATAAAGAAGACTGTCATAATCATCATCATCTTATTTGTAAAAATTGTGGAAAGATAATGGAAGCTAAAGAAGACCTTTTAGACAATATAGAAAAAGAGATACAATCATTGTACAAATTTAAAATACTTGATCATGATGTTAAATTTTATGGACTATGTGATGAGTGTAATGGAATAAGCGACTCAGAAGAATAACCTTCTATTGCTTAATGTCAATGGAAGAATAGTATAGAACTTTTATATTCTATGCTATTCTTCCATTTTTTATTATAAATCAGTTATAAGATATAAATATATAATTTTCAAAGTGTTTATAGTTTTAATATCGAAAATATAATTAATCCTATAAGTATGAAAATGAATGATTTTTCTATAAAATTACTAAAGGGACCTCCAACTGTTAAAAAACCTAAAGAAATTTTTTTCTCGCTTAACGGATAAAAAATTGGTATTCCTTGTTTTGTAAATAAATCTCCTAAAAACATATGACTTGCATAACCAAGTGTCCCATAAAAAGATAAATTATTAATACTAGTGATTAATTCTATCTGTTTTAGTAAAAAATATATTATTATAGTTGCAAATATGCTATGAGAAAAACTTCTGTGCTTCAACCAGGGGAAAATTGACAACATTAGACAAAAAATTGTAAAATATATTTCAACTTCTATGATGTATAAGCATATAGCTAATAGTATAAATATTAATGATAGAAAAACTTTTCTAAGAAACGTGTGGGTTAGTTTTGCTTCAATAATTATAATTGCAATAAATGTAATTATTGCACTTAAATAAAAATTATCATTTATATTTATTGAAATAAAGAAAATAATAATATTAACAGCATATATAAAAATTCTATATATGTATTTGGATATATTGTTTTTTAGAATAAAATTTGAGAGCATAGAATTAGATTTATCCAAATCGGGCAGTACAGCGAAAGTAGCTGAAACTAAAATGTCAACTAAAGATATAGGAATTTTAAATATCAAAGACGTTTGGATAGCTGTTAAGATTCCTATTGCACAATGAGTTTTACCACGCATAAATCCTCCTAAAATATCCGATATTAAATTATATAATATTTAGAGGATATCAAAATAAAATAGGTTTGTCAAAATAATACGTTAAATGTATTTTAAATATAGCTTAAAATATGATACGAATTATGGTACAATAAGAATAACTGGTAGCGAGTGCGTGATTTGATATTATTTAGGATTGTAGAACGTGTTAAAAAATTAAATAGACAGAAGGAGATGATGCAATTGTTCAAAAAGAACACCAACAAGATAAAGGTAATGGCCTTAGGTGGACTTAACGAAGTTGGAAAAAATATGACTGTTGTTGAGTATAAAGATGAAATAATTGTTATAGATGCTGGACTTAGTTTTCCAGAAGATGAAATGTTAGGGGTAGATATAGTTATACCAGATATAACTTATTTAGTCAAAAATAGGGATAAAATAAAGGGTATATTTATTACACATGGACATGAAGACCATATAGGGGCTCTTCCATATATATTAAAGAAAATAAATGTGCCTGTGTATGGAGCAAGACTTAGTATAGGTCTTATACAAGTGAAACTTAAAGAACATAAGATGAATAATGTTAAGTTAAATGTCATAACTCCAAGACAAGTTATAAAACTTGATAACATGGAAGTAGAGTTTTTGAAAAATAATCATAGTATACCAGATGCTTACTCTATTGCAGTACACACAGACCAAGGTATAATATACCATACAGGAGACTTTAAGATTGATTTGACTCCTATTGATGGTGATGTTATGGATATGCATAGACTCTGTGAGTTAAGCAAAAAAGGAGTTCTTTTAATGCTAGCTGATAGTACTAATGCAGAAAAACCAGGATTTACTATGTCTGAAAAGACTGTTGGAGTAGGTCTTGATGAATTATTTGCAAAAGGAAATGGCAGAAGGATTATAGTTGCTACGTTTGCATCCAACATACACAGATTACAACAAATAATAAATACAGCTGAAAAGTTTAATAGAAAAGTTGCTATATCAGGTCGCTCAATGGTCAATGTAGTTGGAGTTGCAAAAGAATTAGGATATCTAGATATTTCTGATGATATGCTTATAGATTTAAATGATATATGCAAATATGAAGATAGTGAATTAGTGATAATAACAACTGGTTCACAAGGTGAACCTATGTCAGCTCTTGCTAGAATGGCTTTTTCAGAGCACAAAAAAGTAGAGATAAAGAGTGGCGATTTAGTTATAATATCTGCTCATCCAATACCAGGAAATGAAAAATTAATATCAAGAGTAATCAATTTCTTATTTGAAAAGGGAGCAGAAGTAGTTTATAGCGATATAGCTGATATACACGTTTCTGGACATGCCTGTCAGGAAGAATTAAAATTGATACATGCATTAGTTAGACCTAAGTTTTTTATGCCAGCTCATGGTGAATATAGAATGTTAAAAAGACATGCTGAAATAGCTGAACAACTTGGTATGGACAAAGAAAATATTTTTGTCATGCAAACAGGAGATGTTTTGGAATTAGATAAGAATTCTGCTAAAGTAGCAAATCGTATACAAACAGGAAACATACTAGTCGATGGATTAGGTGTGGGCGATGTAGGTAATATAGTCTTAAGAGATAGAAAGCATTTATCAGAAGATGGTCTTATGATAGTTGTAGTGACTATTTCTAAGGATGAAGGTAAAGTTTTGGCAGGTCCAGACATAATTTCTAGAGGCTTTGTATATGTAAGAGAGTCAGAAGATTTAATGGATGGAGCAAAAGATATAATCAAGAATGTCCTAAATGAATGTGAAGAGAAAAATATTAAAGAGTGGGCTTATTTAAAGAATAATATCAAAGAAAACTTAAAAGAATATTTATATCAAAAAACTAAACGAAATCCAATGATACTTCCTATAATAATGGAAGTGTAATATATAAAAAACTATAAAATTGAAAATTAGACCTCTTATAATTTTTAAAATAATATCAAAAATCCAATTGATACTATCTTAAGAATTATAAGGGGTCTTTTTAATTTATCATGTTGAAAATATATACATATTACATAAAATACCAATTATAACAATCTTTTATTAGTAAAAACTAATTATATATAAATTTTACTAATAGGAGGATTCTTATGGATAATATTTCAAGACAAAATGCTATAAAAGCTTTGAAACAAACTAAAATGGAAATAGCAGGAGAATATGGAATGAATTATGAAGATGCTTTTGAAATAATAGAAAATGCATCTAATAAAGGTGTTTTAGAAGGTTATTTTAAAAAGCTTGAGAAGAAAAAAAATTTAGGTCAAGGTATATCTAGGCATTTAGAATAAAAAAAGTTAAATGTGAGAAAATAAGTTTAAATAAACTTTAAGAGGTGACATCGATGAAAAAATTAGCTAGTACTGCTTTGGCTATATTACTTGCGTTTACTCCTTTAAGCTTTTCTTTTGCAAATAATAAGGAAAATGCTGATGCCAACCAACTAAATATATCTTCAAAATCAGCAATTTTGATGGATGTTGGCAGTGGACAAATTTTATATGAAAAGGATGCTCATAAAAAGCTTCCTCCTGCAAGTGTAACAAAGGTAATGACAATGCTACTTATCGTAGAAGCTTTGGATTCAGGTAAGGTTAAGCTTGATGATGAAGTTCAAGTAAGTGAAACTGCATCTAGTATGGGTGGTAGTCAAATATTCTTAGAGCCAGGAGAAACTCAAAAGGTTGATACATTATTAAAAGGTATAGCTGTTGCTTCAGCAAATGATGCCTGTGTTGCTATGGCTGAACATTTAGCTGGAAGTGTTGAAGGATTTGTTGATAGAATGAATGCTAAAGCAAAAGAGTTAAATATGAATGATACTCATTTTGCAAATACAAATGGACTTCCAGTTGCAAATCACTATACATCTGCTCATGATATAGCTTTAATGTCTAGAGAACTGTTAAAGCATGAAATGATAAGTAAATACTTAACTACATGGATGGATAAAGTTGTAGTAGGAAAAAAACAAGTTACAGTAGGTCTTGCAAATACTAATAAACTTATAAAGCATTATCAAGGAGCAACTGGTGTTAAAACTGGATTTACTCAAGAAGCAAAATACTGTTTATCAGCAGCTGCAAAGAGAGGTAATACTCATCTGGTTGCAGCAACTTTGGGAGCAGAGACTTCTCCAGAAAGATTTAACGATGCGTCTAGTCTTTTGAACTATGGGTTTGCTAATTATGAAAGCGTTAAGCTATGCAGTAAAGGAGATAATATAGCAACACTTACATTGGATAAGGCTGATGAAAACAAAGTTAAATTAGTTGCTAAGGAAGATTTAAATGCTCTTATCAAAAAAGGAAGTTCTAAAGAATTTGAGAAGAAAATTGAAATAGTAAAAAATCCTAAAATGCCAATTAAAAAAGGAACTGTTTTAGGAAAGATAAAGATATGTAAGGATAAAAAAGTAATAGGCGAAGTGGAATTAATAAATACTAAAGATATAAATAAGGCAAGCTATCTACAAATGCTTCAAAGAATAATTGATAATATGATATA
Source organism: Clostridioides sp. LIBA-7602 (assembly GCF_056688945.1). Lineage (NCBI taxonomy): Bacteria > Bacillati > Bacillota > Clostridia > Peptostreptococcales > Peptostreptococcaceae > Clostridioides > Clostridioides sp. LIBA-7602. Next base: position 1,384,613 of record NZ_CP196991.1, read on the forward strand.
AATAATTACCAAATGATATACAACCATAATCCACATAAAAAATACCCGTATAGAATTATTTACTATAGGGGTATTTTTATTTATTGTTTATAGAAGGATTTTATAATTTTATGTTTTTTATAGAGAGTTAGAAAAATATATAAAACTTAAAATATTATTTAATATTTATCTAAGTAAAGGCATGCTACCAGTAAGTTTATTTACTTTCTTTTTGTTTCCATAGATTGCTATACCAAAATACTGTAGTTCATCTTCTGGTACATTAGCAATTCTTTGAATAAACTCATCATAAACATTACAGCTTTGTGCAATATCTGAAAAATCTACAACAGTTAGTTCTTCAAAGTCAGTACTATATAGTTTTTTACGTAAATCTTTTATAAGTTCTTTGTTTCCTTTTAAAATAGGTACAGGAAGTTCGACTATTCCTAAGTGACTATTTCCTGTTTTATCAATCACATCTGAACCAACAGTTTCTGGTGCATATTTTCCTAGTGTGATTCCCATTATAGCTGCTGTATTTGATATAATTCCCATTGGTAAATTTTCATCTATTACCATAACACATTTTGAATTTTTAGTTTCCATTTTTAATTCCCCTTTTCGTTTTATTTAAAGTTGTTTTTGTCATTGTTTATAAATATGTTTTGATACTGCTTTGGTGTAAGACCAATAAAGTTCTTAAAGAAATTTGTAAAGTGACTTTGGTCTACAAATCCTGTCTGTATGGCAGCATCTATAGGTTCTACCCCTTTTTCCAAAAGTCTCTTAGCCTTATTTACTCGTATATTTTCTAAGTATCTATATGGTGTAATACCTTTTAATTTTGTAAAGTTGCGAAGTAATGAGTATTTATTCATTCCTGCTATAGTACTTAATTCATCAAGCAATATATGTTCAGCATAATTGTTTTCTAAATAGTCACAGACTGCTTGGATTTCTATACTTGTTTTCTCTAAGTTAAATTGCAGATTTGGTTCTGTATATTCTTCAATTAATTGTTCAATTAGAAAGAAAAAAAGTTCCTCTTTTTTAAAATCTAGTTCTTCTTCCATGATTATATGATGTAATTCTTGTAGTAGAGGTACTAGCTCACTACGAAATATTACAGATTGATTAAACTTAGGTAAATAATTTTCACCCGTAATTTCAAATACAGTTTTTTTCATTATTTCTGGCTTAATATTTATACATCTGTAATCGAGTACTTTGTTATCTATTTGTTCACAAGTATGACTATCAAAAGGGTTAAAAAGTAGTAAATCCCCAGTACTGGTAGTATACTCTTTATTTTTACAAGATAAATATCTTTGACCTTTTTCTATAAAACCAATTACATAATGTTCATGAAAATGGTTTGGGAATTTTTGCATTATACCTTTAAATCTATATGCTTCGACTTTCAATTCTTTATCAAAACATACTGTGCGTTCTTCTTGTTTCACTTAAGTAACCTCCCTTCACATTATACAAAGTGTAACACATATTTTTTTGTAGTTCTTGTATGATATTGACTAAAATCTAAATATGAATAAAAAAATAGCAACTTTATCTATTTTAGTTGCTATTTTTATTTATATGTAATTTATTTTGCTAAATTATTAAGTGTATCTCCAGCAATTCTATATACTGTCCAATCTTTCATTGGCTCTGCACCCATTGATATGTAAAAATCTATACTTGGTTTGTTCCAATCTAGGCACCACCACTCCAAACGACCACATCCACGTTCTATGGCGATGCTTGCTAATTTTTTTAAAAATGCTTTACCATGTCCTTTGCCACGAAACTCTGGCTTAACATATAAGTCTTCTAAATAAATTCCTGCACGACCAAGAAACGTCGAAAAATTATGAAAAAATAGAGCGAAGCCTATAGCTTTATTATCATATTCACCAATCAGAACCTCAGCTTTTTTCTTTACAAATAGCCATTCATTGAGTATTTCTTCTGTAGCAACAACTTCATCTAGCAGATTCTCATAAGAAGCAAGTTCCTTTATGAAATTTAGAATAAGATGTGTATCTGATTCAACTGCATATCTAAATTTAAGTTCATTTTTTTCCACAAGATTGTTCATTTTAGTGCTCCTTTCATTAGTTATACATAAATAAAATAACAATAATGTCAATTCATGTCAACATAATATTGTATTTACAATAGGTGTAATTATTATATTTTTACAGTGAATATGATATAATAATAAAAGTTATAAAATAAAAAGTGAATTTTAATTTTATGTCTATATGCTAAAATCATTATAATATAAAATAATTTTGCTTATAAGTTATTTAATTGTTATAATAATATTAAAAATTTAATTTAGGAGATGTACATTAATGTTAAGTATGAATATAGGAGAAATAGTAGCAAGTTTAGTTGGTATAGCTATGGCAATATCAATACATGAGTTTGGCCATGCTTATTCAGCTCACTTATTGGGAGATGATACAGCTAAATCTTATGGTAGAATGACATTAAATCCTGTAAGACATGTTGACCCAATTGGTCTTTTGGCTATGTTTATTCTTAGAATAGGATGGGCAAAACCAGTACCAGTAAACCCAAATAACTTTAAAAACTACAAGATAGGAAATCTGATAGTTTCACTTGCAGGTGTTTTTTGTAATCTTTTGACCGCCATACTTTGTGTAATTATAAATAAGTATGTGCATATGTATGCGATAAACACAATAGCTGAATACGTGTTTTTATATAGTATTGGATTTGCCGCTTTTAATTTACTTCCAATACCACCACTTGATGGATGGGGAGTAATATCTACATTTGTACCATATAAATGGAATGAATATGTGTATAAATTTGAAAGTATGAGTTATATAATTTTATTAATTGCTTTATTTACTGGTATATATAGAATAATATTAACACCAATATATGCTGTGTTACTAAAAATAGTATATTTATTTGTTTAATACAAATAAATAGATTAAAGAGGGATTGATATGAAGTATAATATACAATTGCAAGTCTATGAGGGGCCATTAGATTTACTGTATGATTTAATAACAAAACATAAGATAGACATAAAGGATATATCTATAATAGATATAACTAAGCAGTATTTAAATTATCTGAAATTATTAGATAAAATGGACTTAGAAATAACTAGTGAATTTATAACTATGGCATCAAAACTCCTAGAGATAAAATCCAAATATCTACTTTATAAACAAAAGGATGAAGAAGAAGACCCAAGGATAGAACTTATGGAAAAATTAGAAGAATATAGAAAGTTCAAGATAGCATCACAAGATATAAAAGAAAATGTAGCTTGTGTCAATGAGAGATTTTATAGAAATAAAGAAGAAATAATTATTGATGATAATGTAGATTTAGAAGATATATCAATAGAAGCAATAAAAAATATACTTCCATACATATTTAAAGTTAAAACATCACAAATTGAAAATTCTAATGATGAGAAACTAGATAAAATAGTAAGGAAGAAGATAATATCTGTAGAAGAAAAAATATTATATATAAGAGATATTATAAAAGAGAAGATTGAAGTTACTTTTACAAATATCATAAAATCATATGAAAATGATGAAATAATTGCTACATTTTTATCTATATTAGAGCTAATAAAAGAAAAAGAAATAGTAGTAGTGCAGGATATATTTTTTGACGATATTCTAATAAGAAAAAGTTCGGAGTGTTAAAATGAAAAGAGAAGATATAAAGTATATTATAGAATCTGTTATGTTTGCATATGGAGAACCAATAAGTATAAAAGAATTAAACTATATAATAAATGAAGAACTTTCATCAAAAGAGATAGAGATTATGTTAAATTCACTTATTGAGGAATATAGAGAAAAAAATAGAGGTATCCAGATAATTAAGTTAGAAAACAAATACCAAATGTGTACAAATAAAGATTATGCAGAATATATAAAGAAGATTATTGAACCAAAGAAAAAGAAAAGTTTGAGTCAAGCTACATTAGAAACTCTTACTATAATTGCTTATAAACAACCAATAACAAAAGTGGAGATAGAAGATATAAGAGGAGTAAAATGTGATAAGGTACTACAAACTTTATTTGAAAATGAGCTTATAAGAGAGGCTGGGAGGCTTAACAAGATAGGCAAACCGATAATTTATAAAACAACGGATGAATTTTTAAAATTATTGAATATAGAAACTCTTGAAGAGTTACCTCCTATAGAAAATTATCAAGAAGTAGCGACAAATGAATAAAATGTTATATATGTATAGTGATAGTATTAAAATTAAAAAACACAATGATTTAGTTTGCAATTTTAAATTTTTAAGGATTTAAAAGGCTCTAAGTTATTGTGTTTTTTTATGTAAATACAAAATTAGAATTATATCGAAATAAATATGGATAATTAAGTATAAATAGTAATTTTTTGATGATAATATAAACATGGAGTTTAATGAATTATTTAATTTTAAGTATTTAATAATAGCTATAATTTTTATAATAAGTATACTTATATTGATTTTAATGTCACATATAAACATCTTATTAATAGCTGATATAAATAACAACGATATTCTTCTAACAATTAATATAAAATACATGTTTAATTTAATAAATATAAATAGACAACTTTATCCAGCTGAAAATAGTAAAAATAATGATAAAAAAGAAGGGATGAAGAATAATATAGATTCAAGTATATTATTAGCTGATGACCTTTTAAGCGTTTATAGACTATTAAAAAAAATAAAAATACATGAACTTTATTCAAATATTAATTTTGGAACTGAAAATATCGGCTTAACATCTTCTGTGTATGTATTAATAAATACGCTATATGGAAATTTATTTAATATAATTGATGCAGAAAAAATGTATTTAAATGTAAATCCGGATTTTACAAAAGATTATGTTTTGGGAAATATAAGGATACATATAAGGTCAAGAATAAAAGATTTATTTCGCACTATAATAATGATTAATAAAATTATGAATAAGAATAAAGGAAATTATAAGGAAGGTGATAGTAATGAGAGCAACAGGTTCGATACAAAGTCTTATGGAAACAACTCTTGAAACAATTAAAGGTTCTATAGATGCAAATACTATTATAGGAGACCCTATAAAAACAGATACTACAGTAGTTGTACCTATATCAAAGGTTACGATTGGATTTGGTATAGGAGGAGGAGAATACTCAAAAGGATATGATGAGAAAGATAAAGAAATTGAATCAAAAAATGAAAAAGCAGATACAAATTTTGCTGGAGGTAGCGCAGGTGCTATATCTGTGCAACCAGTAGCATTTGTAGTTGTTGAAAGTGGAGAGACTAGAATAATGAGTTTAGATAGTAACATTAATCTTGTAGATAATATATTATCTATAACTCCTAGAGTATTGGAGAAAATTCAAAATATATCTCAAAGCAATAAAAATCAAGATAAAAACAATATGCAAAAATAAGATAAAATATTTACAAATATAGATGTGCTTACAAATAAAGTAGTGGGATTAGTATAAATCCCACTATTTTGCTGTGTAATTTAAACGTTTATCTTTAGTAAGATTTTAGTTTAAAACAATTTAAATAGATAATAAAGTTGATATATAGTATAATTATAAAAAGAAAAGAAAGTATTATGTTATAGATATATAAACGTATTTGAGGATATAAGAGGGAGTTATAAATCATTAGTTTTGAGGTGAGTGTTATGAACGATAAAGAGTTATCTATTTTGTTGTTAGAAAGTATGAATAACTTTCATAATTTAATAAAAATTATTAATAATGAAAGATATAAAAAAAGCAAGATGCTTACAGAAAGACAATTTTTTGCTTTAGTAAAAATAAGAAAACATGATAAAATAGAACTTAAAAATTTAAGTAGAGATTTGCATGTATCTACTTCTAGTTTATGTATACTACTTAATAAATTGGTTGAGCAAGATTATGTGTATAGGGAAGAAGATAGTAGAGATAGACGAAATACATTTTATGGCATAACTAAAAATGGAGAAAAGATATTAGATGATGAAATATTAAAGTTTGTTTCTATAATAAGTGATAAAATGGATTGCTTAGATATAGATAATAAAGATAAATTATTTTCTTCTTTAGAAGAATCCAAAAACATAATAGAACAATTATTTTAAAAAGGAGAATTTAGTATGAAGATAAAATGCTCTAAAGAAATATTAAAAAATCTAGAGAATGCTATAACAGTAGTAGCAATGTTTGATGGTGAAGATGTTTCTACAACATTTGAAGAATTAAATACTGTAAGTAAAAACTTTAAAGCTAAAGAAAATAATATAGATACTGTAACATTACTTGAAAATGGTAATTTAGTAAGTATTTGTTTTGTTGGTTTTGGTAAGAGGGAGCTATTAAATAGAGAAAAAATTAGAATCATAGGTGGAAACTTATGTAAGAAGTTAAAAAATATATTGAAAAATAAAGAATACAAGAGTAATGACATTAATATATTGAATCTTGATTTAAATAGCGATGAAATTGGTGCTTTTACAGAAGGTGTATTACTTGGAAATTATAAGTTCGATAAATATAAGACAAAAGACAAGGATTCTAAAAAAAGAGAAATTGATAATATAATTATATTTACTGATAAGGAAGCTGAATGTCAAATTGAAAAATCAATGGTGTTAGCTAATTCAAATATAATAGCTAGAAACCTAGTCAATGAACCATCAAATATAATTTATCCAAAAACATTAGCAATAGAAGCAATTAGACTTGGTGCAGAGTTCGGATTTAATGTTGAAGTTTATGAAGAAGAAAAAATAAAAGCATTGGGAATGGAAGCTTTTTTTGCTGTTTCAAGAGGTTCTGTTAATAAACCAAGATTTATAGTAATGCGATATTTTGGGAATAAAGAAAGTAAAGATATACTAGGATTAGTAGGTAAAGGATTGACTTATGATACAGGTGGATATTCTTTAAAATCAAATGCTTCTATGTTAGACATGAAAACAGACATGGCTGGTGCTGCAAGTGTCATAGGCGCTATGTGTGCTATATCTCAAAATAAACTAAAGAAAAATGTTATATCAGTAATAGCTGCATGTGAGAATTCTTTATCGGGAGGCTCATATAAACCTGGGGATATAATTAATTCTATGGCAAAGAAAACTATTGAAGTTTTAAATACAGATGCAGAAGGTAGACTTACATTAGCTGATGCAATATATTACATTATAAATAATGAAAAAGCAACAAAGGTAGTTGATGTAGCTACATTAACTGGTGCTGCTTTAACATTATTGGGTAATGTTGCAACTCCTGTAGTTACAAATAATGATGAATTCTATTGTGAATTAGAAAAAGCATCTACTTTGTCTGGAGAAAGAGTATGGAAGATGCCAATTTATGATGAATTTATAGATATGATAAAAGGAGAAGAAGCAGACCTTAAAAACATAGGAGGTAAAAATGCTGGGTGTATAACAGCCGGAGCTTTTATTGGTGAATTTGTTGGTGATACTCCATGGATACATATGGATATTGCCGGAACAAGTACATCATCAAAATCAATTGGATACAAATCAAAGGGAGCAACAGGAGAACCTGTTAGAACTTTGTACTATTTAGCAGAAATGTAAAGGAACAATCATAAAATATAACTTATAAAGCCACATAGATAATTTTTATATATAAGATTATCTATGTGGCTTTATTTTTGAGTTTAAATAAACTATTTACTCTTTTTCTTTTTTTCAAGTATAAAAGTATCTCTATTAGATAAAAGAGCGGGTATGTACATAATACTAGTAACAAAAATAAATGTAAAAATAGCAGTTGTGCTATGGCTTAAAAATCCATAGTAGTATTGTGAATTTGTAAATGTGTTTAGTAAAAATATGAATGAAAAATAAATTAAACAAATAGCTAAATTATCTCTAAGTGCGTATCTGTTAACTTTAAATTTTCTAACATCGACCATATAGATGTTTGCATAAATTATCAGACACTTAGAAAAGACAAATATAAAATATATTAAGCTAGGAAATTCATAACCCAAGTTTTTAGAAAAAATGAGTTCTCCAACTGAACAAACTAAACTCCAAGAAAAAAAGATGTTAAAAAGATGATACTGTTTAAAAACAAGTATAGCTATACACAGGTATATGCAGATATAATTAATTCCAATTGGTAAAGAGTTTAGAGTACTATAATTACCAGAAGAAATAATTAAAAATTGCTCTAAAGCCATAACTATTACCATTAATGTACAAATTATCTTCTCAACGGTGTAGCTATAAGGTAAAATATTTTTTGTTAGTTTTGGACAATAGTATAAAAACAATCCAAATATAAAGAGGCTTACAAATTGTTCACTAGAAAAAAGAAAAATTTTAAACATATAATATTCTCTCCTATAATAAATTTAATATGTATCTATATAAATATATTCATTATCTCTCAATTTAATATATAAAAAATTTAATAATAGTTAGATTTTTTATAGAAATTTTGATAATTAAAAACATTCTATTGTTTTGTAGATATATTCTAATCATGTCAAAAAATAAAAAAATTTTTATTTACTAGAGTTTTTGGAAATAATAATAACAAATATTAGAACTAATTAACAGTTTTTGTAAGTATTTGACAATAGAGAGGGTGTAACAAATGGGAATAATAGAGTCAGCATCAAAATTGGCTGAGATGGTTCATTTATTAGCTGTTGAAAAGGGGATAGATGATATAGAAGCATGGGATGAAGCTGTGGAAGAATACAGTAAACTTTATGAAGAAAGGCGAAAGGAATAGGGTAATAAAAACTTGATGGTAAAAGTAAATTTACTTAAAGAATTTTAAATTTTTATAAAAATATTAAAAATGATATAAATAAAAAAGATGGTATTTCAAATGTAAGTAAAAAATCATTTTGTGATACCATCTTTAAATATTTACTTCAATAATGTACAAGCAATAAAAATGTACAAACAATAAATCTTACTTATCTATATTTTTTATGTAGCCTCTTTTTTCTAACTTACTTATATGTTCTTTGCGTATTTCATCAAGATTAATACCATATTGCTCTTCTAGCTTAAACATCATAGTAACACATGTCTGAGCTACATCCATTAGCTCCTTAGCAGTTTTCTTTATAATATCAACTTCATCTAAGTCATTATTTTCTCCACTTAGATTTCTGAATTTACCTATACATTCAGCTAATTCACCTTGCTCTTCACCCATTTTGATAAATGTAGATTCTAGTGTTGGGTCTAAATTATTAAGTTCTGGTAAGGATATAGTTTTTAGTTTCATAAAAAGCTCCTTTCAAGTTATTCATATTTTTACTAAAACATCATAACAAAGATAATACTAAAAATAAACTTTAAATTCAACATAAAAACTCATATATATAATAAAAATAGTGAAATAAATCTACATTTGTCTTAATACAGCATCATATAAAACTTCTCCAATAGGCTTATTTATTACAAGAGAAGCTGATTTATCATAAACTGTATTTGCTTTATTAATAAGAGCTATATAGTTACCTTTATAATAATCTATAAAACTTGCAGCTGGATATACAGCTAATGATGTACCCCCTATGATTAGTAAATCAGCATTACTTATAGCAGAGATTGTTTTAGTAATAACATCATTGTCGAGAGCTTCTTCATAAAGCACTACATCAGGTTTTACTATAGAACCACAGTTGTCACAGTAAGGAATATTACCACCTAAGTTTAACATAGATTCTAAATTAAAAAACTTACCACATTTAGTGCAATAATTTCTGTGTACAGAGCCATGTAATTCTAAAACATTTTTACTTCCAGCCATTTGATGAAGACCATCAATATTTTGAGTTATGACAGCTTTAAGCTTACCCATCTCTTCTAGTTTTGCTAAAGCTATGTGAGCATTGTTTGGCTTTGCATTGGGATATATTAATTTATCTTTATAAAATTCAAAAAAATCTTCTGGGTATCTAACAAAAAAAGTATGTGAAACTAATTGTTCAGCAGTAAATTGTTTATTGAGTTTCTGACTAAACAGTCCAGTAGAACTTCTAAAGTCTGGGATATTAGACTCAGTTGACACACCTGCTCCACCAAAAAATACTATATTGTTATGATTAGCTATCAATTCTTTTAAGTTATTTGCATCCATAGTTACACCTCCAAATTATTATATATAAATTGTACTACATATTAGGATGTTTATGTTATTTTATTAGAACTCAGTGTTTTTAAAATAAGTTTGGTATTCTCAAAATAAATTTATGTGGTAATCACATGTAACATCATAAGGATTATAAAAAAAATCTATTTTCATATTTAAAAAACCTATAGCTTAATAAGAAGAATAAAGAATTTATAAAAAGAATGTATACAAAATGTAAATAGACAATATTTACTAAAATCACAAGTTGTCGTATAATTATATTAAAATTGTTTTAGTGTATAAGAAGGGCGGGGAAGTACGTGAAGAAAAAAGCAGCGTTAGCAACATTAGCTGTATTACCCTTAAGTATGATAAATGCACATGCTGATGGTGATGTAGGTATAGTGACTATAAATTATTTAAATGTAAGAAATGAGCCAACTGCCGAAAGTAGTATAGCCTTTGTTGCTAAGAAAGATGACAAGGTTTTGATTAAAGACTCTTCTGATGGATGGTATAAAATAAAAGCTGAATCTGGACAAGAAGGTTGGGCTTCGTCAAAATATATAGCAAAATCAAATGGTGATTCTTTAAGAACATCTACAAATAAAGAAAAACAAGTTACTTCAAATAGTTTAAATATGAGAAATGGAGCAGGTACAAGTTATAGAATAATAACTGTATTAAAAAAAGGACAAAAGGTAGAAGTAATATCAGAGAGTAATGGATGGTCTAAAATCAAATATGATGGAAGATTAGGATATGTATCTAGTTCTTATTTAGGAGATGTTTCAAACTCAACTAATAACTCAAAAACTAAACAAGTAAATACAACTTCACTAAATGTAAGAAGTGGGCCGAATACAAGTTATGGTTTATTAGGTAAGTTACCAAAAGGAAGTAAAGTGGAAGTACTTTCAGAGAGTAATGGATGGTCTAAAATAAAGTATAATGGAAAAGATGCATATGTATCTAGTATGTACTTATCAGATGTAAGCCAAAGTAATTCAGATAATTCTAATCAAAATAATGATAAAAAAAATACTGATAAAGTTGTAAATACAGCTTCTTTAAATGTAAGGAGTGGACCTGGTTCTACATATAGTAAGTTAGGAAAGGTTTATAAAGGAAGTAAAGTAGAAGTACTATCAGAAAGTAGTGGATGGGCTAAAATTAATTTTAATAATAAAGAAGCCTTTGTAGTAGGTAATTATTTATCCAATTCAACAGGCAATGACAATTCGAATAATGACAATTCGAATAATGATAACTCGAATAATGATAACTCAAATAGTAATTCTAATAATAGTGGAAATAATTCATCATCATCAGGTCAAGTAAATGGAATGTCTGGTATAAGTGGAGCTAAAATTGATTATAAATCTTTGAGTTATACTTTAGCATCTCACATAAGTAAACAAGTTGAGAAAGCAGCAGCAGGAGGAAATGTAGTAGCACCAGGAAATAGAAAAAGCACTCCAAGTCCTGAATATAGTACTTTTTCAGCCCAGAGAACAAGTTCATTTGTAAATGCAAGTTCAAGTGATATAGAGTATTATTTAAATCCTAAAAACTTTACAAATACTACTAAAGGTATGATGCAGTTTTTGAAGATTAATAGTTATAGAGGAGGTATTTCAGAATCGAGTTTAAACTCATATCTTAATGGTCTATCTTCTAGTATCTTTAAAAATCAAGGAGCAGCATTTATAAATGCTGCTAAGAAGTACAATATAGATGTTGTATATCTGGTATCACATGCTATGTGGGAAACTGCCTATGGCAAATCTACACTTGCACAAGGTCAGACGCTAACATCTTATAAGGGACAGCCTCTTAGTAAACCAGTTAAAGTATACAATTTTTTTGGAATAGGAGCAATAGATAAAAGTGCTAATGTTTCAGGGGCAGAAGCAGCATACTCTAATGGATGGACTAGTGTAGAAGCTACTATAGATGGTTCTGCAAAGTGGATATCTCAAAATTATATAAACAGTTCTAAATATAATCAAAATACTATTTACAAGATGAAGTGGAATTATGATTATACATGGCATCAATATGCAACTGATGTAAATTGGGCGAATGGAATTTCTGGGATTATGGAAAATCTAATTGGTCTTTATGGAGGAGGAAGCAGTTTAGTTTTTGAGGTTCCTCAATACAAGTAATACATAAGTAAAAAATACAGACTATGGGTAGTTTTCATTTTATTTAAATTATCTATAGTCTTTTTGTATATAATTTACAAGGTATAAAGTTAATATTAGCAAAATTTTTATGTTATAATATTAATTCTAAGTAAAGATAAGTGAATAATAGATAGAAATAGATAAAAAGTGGTAATAATATATAAAAGATAATTTTGAGAAAGGAGGATATACATGGAAAGTATTAAGGAATATTTAGATAAGTTGGAAATTAACAATAGTGGTCTTGGAAAGCAACTTAAAGAAGTTTACATAAATAGAGTAGTTTATTTTAAAGAAGACAAGATAGTTTACTTTTACCTAACTTCTAAAGATATTGTTTCTCATGAGCTTTTAGATAAATTTAAAGAGGAATTGATGTATAAACTCGATTACTTTAAAGATATGAGAATGAAGATAAGGTTCACTGGTTTTGAAAGAAAATCTAATAAAGATGTCATAAAAAAATATTGGAATAATATATTGTATATATTGAAGTATCTTTGTCCATCTATAGCAGGATGGTATAAACAAGTAGAATTTCTTTGTTTAGATGAAGAACTAAAAATAAAACTTCCCAAAGGTATATTTTATGAGCGATTAATGAAAAAAAATGTAATTTATGTGCTTAGAACTGTGCTTAGTGAAGAGCTAGGATTAGATTTAAATATAACAATTGAAAAAGCTGTTGATGAAAAGATAAATAAAGAGAGACTTATAAGAATTAATGATAGAGAGATGGAAGAAAAAATTAGAGCTTTAGAAATTGGAAAGATTAATAATTGTGAAGAACATGAAGAAGAAAGTTATATCATTAAGTCTGAAGTAGATGAAAACTTAGTCTATGGAGATAATGCAAATGCCATGATTGAGAATATAGCTGAATTAAACTCATCTTCTGGAACAGTTGCAGTTGTTGGGGATATATTTGATGTTGAAACTAAGGAACTTAAAAACGGAAAAATACTTATGATAGCATCAATTACAGACTATACGAGTTCAATAAGTTGTAAACTATTTTTAACAGACACAAATAAAGATGGAGTACTTGAAAATGTTAAAAAAGGAGCATATTTAAAAATCAAAGGTGACATAGTTTATGATACATATCAAAGAGAAATTAGTATGATGATTAGTGGGATAAGAAAAGAATCTAGGCCAGAGAGAGAAGACAAATCAGAAGAAAAAAGAGTAGAATTACATGCACATACACAAATGTCTTCTATGGATGCTATTTGTTCTGTCAAAAAGCTTGTAGAACGTGCAGCTAAATGGGGACATCCTGCTATTGCTATAACAGACCATGGTGTCGTACAAGGATTTCCTGATGCTATGAATGCAGGTAAGGCAAATAACATAAAAATACTTTATGGAGTAGAGGGATACTTGGTTGAAGATGATTCTCTTATTATAGAGGATGCAAATGACAAAGAACTTTCACAAACATTTGTTGTATTTGATATAGAGACAACTGGATTTTCCAATACAAATGATAAAATAACTGAAATTGGTGCTGTAAAAATAGAAAATTTTAAGATTGTAGATAGATTTAGTGAATTAATAAATCCAGAAAAAGATATTTCTTATAAAATACAAGAATTAACAGGAATAACTAATGAGCTAATAAAAGATAAGCCAACCATTGAAGAGGTTCTCCCTAAGTTTATGGAATTTGTTGGAGATAGTGTATTAGTAGCACATAATGCAGAGTTTGATACAGGATTTATATCACAAAAGTGTAGAGAACAAGGTTTATTATACAACAACAAAAAAGTGGATACCCTTATGCTGGCAAGAGTCATGTTGCCAAAATTAAAAAGACATAGATTGAATCTTGTTGCTAAAGAGCTTGGTATACCTCTTTTGAATCACCATAGAGCAGTCGATGATGCTGAGGCTACAGCACTTATATTTAATAAATTTTTACAGATACTTACAGAAAAAGGTGCAAAAACTTTAAGTGATGTAAACAATGTACTTGGGAAAATTGATTATACAAAGCTTAGCACAAATCATATAACCTTAATAGCAAAAAATTCTGTAGGTATAAAAAACTTATATAAAATAATTTCAGATGCACATGTAAATCATTTTTTCAGAGCTCCAAGAATACTTAGAAGTGTATTGAATGAATATAAAGAGGGCTTGATAATTGGTTCAGCATGTGAAGCAGGAGTAGTTTTTCAAGCTGTAAAGAAAAATGTACCTGATGACGAAATGAAAAAAATAATAGATTTATATGACTATATTGAAGTAATGCCTATAGATAATAATAGATTTATGATTGATAAAGGAGAAGTCAAAGACGAAGAAGAGTTAAGAGAACTTAATAGAAAGCTAATTGATACAGCTAAAAAATTTAATAAAATTCCAGTAGCCACTGGAGATGTTCATTTTTTAGATAAACATGAAGCAGTGTTAAGAAAAGTTCTTAAGTATTCTCAAGGTTTTAAGGTAGATGAAGAAGAAACTTATTTACATTTTAGAACAACAGATGAAATGTTAGAAGAATTTGGTTATCTTGGTGAAGAATTGGCATATGAAGTTGTAGTAGAAAACAGTAATTTAATTGCTGATATGGTTGAAGATATAAAACCTATACCAGACGATACCTATCCACCAATTATAGAAGGTTCAGATGTAGAATTAAGAGAAATGTGTTATGAAAAGGCTAGACGAATCTATGGGGAACCAATACCAGAAATAGTTCAAAAAAGACTAGATAGGGAATTAAATTCGATAATAAGTAATGGATATGCAGTCATGTATATTATAGCTCAGAAACTAGTTGCAAAATCTCTTTCAGATGGTTATCTAGTTGGTTCAAGAGGTTCAGTTGGGTCGTCTTTTGCAGCGACAATGAGTGATATAACAGAAGTTAATCCTCTTCCAGCACACTATATTTGTGAAAATGAAGATTGTAAATATTCATTCTTTTATGAAATAGGTGAATGGGGTTCAGGAGTTGATTTACCAGATAAAGATTGCCCAAAATGTGGAAGAAAGCTTGCAAAGAATGGTCATGATATACCATTTGAAGTATTTTTAGGTTTTGAAGGTGATAAAGAGCCAGATATAGACCTAAATTTCTCTGGAAATTATCAGCCGATAATTCATAAATACACAGAAGAATTATTTGGGGAGGGGTATGTATATAGAGCAGGTACCATAGGTACTGTAGCAGAGAAAACAGCGTTTGGATATGCAAGAAAATATGTAGAGGAAAATAATATAAGCGTACCAAATGCAGAAGTACTCAGACTTTCAAATGGTTGTACAGGAGTAAAAAGAACTTCAGGACAGCATCCAGGAGGAGTTATGGTTATACCAGATTATAAAGATGTGTATGATTTTACACCTATTCAATATCCAGCAAATGATACTTCTTGTGGTGTAATAACTACTCACTTTGATTATCATTCAATAAGTGGTAGAATACTGAAATTGGATATACTTGGACACGACGGTCCTACCATAATAAGAATGCTTGAAGATATTACTGGAATAAATATAACAGAAATACCATTAGATGATGAAGAGACTATGTCTTTATTTACATCTACAGAGGCATTGGGAGTTACTCCAGAAGAGATAAATTGTCCAATAGGTTGTCTTGCTGTACCTGAGTTTGGAACTAAATTTGTACGTCAGATGCTACTTGACACAAAGCCTACTACATTTGCTGAGCTTGTACGTATATCTGGTCTTTCCCATGGTACAGATGTTTGGGTAAACAATGCACAAGATTTAGTTAGAGAAGACATAGTTGGGTTAAAAGATGTTATATCAACACGAGACGATATAATGAACTATTTAATATTTAAAGGATTACCTCCAAAAATGAGTTTTACAATAATGGAGAGTGTAAGAAAAGGTAAAGGTCTAAAGCCAGAACATATTGAAGAAATGAAGAAAAATGATGTTCCAGAGTGGTATATAGGTTCATGTAAAAAGATTAAATACATGTTCCCAAAAGCACATGCTGTTGCTTATGTTATGACATCATTCAGAATTGCATATTGTAAAGTTCACTATCCAGAAGCATTTTATGCAACTTATTTTACTACAAAAGTTGAAGATTTTGATGCAGATTTAATTGTTAAAGGTCTAGATTCTATAAAATCAAAAATAAATGAAATTGAAGCATTAGGGAACGATGCAACTACGAAAGAAAAAGGTATGTTAACAGTATTAGAAGTTGCTCTTGAAATGTATGCTAGAGGAATAAAGCTATTGCCAGTTGATATATACAAATCAGATGCGACTGATTTTATAGTAGTGGGAGAAAAGACATTACTTCCACCAATGGCAGCAATACAAGGCCTTGGAGGCAATGCTGCTATAAATATTCAAAATGAAAGAAAAAATGGTGAATTTATATCAAAAGAAGATTTGAGAAAGAGAACGAAAATATCAAAAACGGTAATAGAAACTCTTACTAATCATGGTTCACTTGAGAATATGAGTGAGAGAAATCAATTGTCACTGTTTTAAGTTAGTTCAAAAAGTTGCAAATAAAAGAATTTTATGATATCATAGTATAGAAAATAGTATACTTTGCAGAAACTAAGAGTGAGACAGCTGTTCTCACTCTTTTATTTTAAATATATTATTAAAACCAGTTTAATTTTATTAAATATGTTTTATTTAAAATTATAGTGACTGGTCATTTACAATTGAATAGGAGGAAATTTAATGAAAAAAAATTTAGAAGCTACAATTGAAGAGATTGTAACTAAAATAACAGATGAACATGGATTTGAAATGGTTGATGTTGAATATGTAAAAGAAGCGGGAGAATACTACTTAAGAGTATACATAGATAAAGAAGAAGGAATATCTTTAAATGAATGTGAATTAGTTAGTAGAGAATTAAGCCCAATATTAGATGAAAAAGACCCTATAAAGGAGAATTATTTTTTAGAAGTATCTTCTCCAGGACTTGATAGAGCATTAAAAAAAGATAGAGATTTTGTAAGATACCAAGGTAGAGATGTAGATTTAAAACTATATAAAGCATTAAATGGATGTAAACAATTTGAAGGTGAACTTGTAGGACTAACAGAAGATAATAATATAAAAATCATTGTAAATAGTGAAGAAATGGAATTTAATAGAAAAGATGTTGCTATTGTCAGATTAGCAATAAAGTTTTAGTGGTATATTAAATAGGGAGGAAATAAAAAAATGAATCATGAATTTATGGAAGCACTAAACGAATTAGTGGTTGATAGAGGTATAGATAAAGAGATACTTATAGATACTATAGAACAAGCTCTTTTAACTGCATATAAGAAAAACTTTGGTTCAGCACAAAACGTTAGAGTTGAATTTGATAGAGACAAGGGAGATATAAAAGTATTTTCTCAAAGAGTTGTTGTTGATGAATCAGATTTATATGATACTTTCTTAGAAATAGAGTTAGCAGATGCTAGAGAGATAAACCCTAATTATGAATTAGGCGATATTATAGAGCATGAAGTTACTCCTAAAAACTTTGGAAGAATTGCAGCTCAGACAGCAAAACAAGTAGTTGTTCAAAGAATAAGAGAAGCTGAGAGAGAAATAGTGTATAATGAATTTATAGAAAAAGAAAATGAAATAGTTACAGGAGAGGTTGCTAGAGCAAATAAAAACATTGTTTATGTAAACCTTGGAAGAATAGAAGGTATAATGACTCAAAGTGAGCAAATACCATTTGAGAATTATAAAGCAGGTCAAAAAATAAAATTCTATATACTTGAAGTTAAAAAGACTAATAAAGGACCTCAAATAGTTGTATCAAGAAGTCATCCAGGTCTAGTAAAGAGATTGTTTGAAGAAGAAGTTCCTGAAATATATGAAGGAATAGTTCAAATAAAATCTGTAGCAAGAGAAGCAGGGTCAAGAACTAAAATGGCAGTAAGGTCTATAGATGAAAAAATAGACCCAATTGGAGCTTGTGTTGGACCAAAAGGACTTAGAGTAAAAAATATAGTGGATGAACTTGGTGATGAAAAAATAGATATAATAAAATATAGTGAAGACCCAGCAGAGTTTATATCAGCAGCACTTAGCCCATCAAAAGTTGTTAGAGTAGATATAAATGAAGATGAAAAATCTGCCTTAGTAATTGTTCCAGATTATCAGTTATCGCTTGCTATAGGTAAAGAAGGTCAAAATGCAAGACTTGCAGCAAAATTGACTAACTGGAAGATAGATATTAAGAGCGAATCTCAAGCAGAACAAGAAATGTTAAATCTTGAAAATTCCAGAGAAATAGAAGATGAGGATGTTAAAGCTGAATCTATCAACCAAGAAGAGTTAGATACTTCAGATGATACTTTTAGTGAAGAAGAGTAAGGAGGGATGATTTTGAAAAAAGTAAAAAAAGTGCCTCAAAGAAAATGCATAGCATGTCAAGATAGAGACTCTAAAAAAGAGCTTATAAGAATAGTTAAAAATAAAGAAGGAAAAATATTTTTAGACCAAACAGGAAGAGCTAATGGAAGAGGAGCATATGTATGTAAAAGCTCTGAATGTCTCAAAAAGGCTATCAAAAGCAAAGCATTAAATAAAGCTTTTAAGATAGATGTTCCTGATGAAGTCTATGATAATCTACTTATGGAGTTAGAAGAATATGAAAAATAATAAAGAAAAAATACATTCATTCTTAGGGCTCGCAACTCGTGCAGGGAAAATAGTGTCTGGTGATGACTCAACTTTGCTTGACTTGAAAAAAGGAAAAGTAAAGTTGGTTTTAATAGCAGAAGATGCATCAAATAATACTAAAAAACTTTTTAAGGATAAATCAACTTTTAGAAATATTCCATATCTATTTTTTTCAACAAAAGAGGAAATAGGATTTGCAATAGGAAAATCTCCAAGAGCAGTTGTAGGAGTAAAAGATGAAAATTTTTCTAAAAAGATAATTGAACTAATAGAAGTTTAAAATAAAATAGGGGGTGATCTTGTGTCAAAAACAAGAGTATACCAAATAGCAGAAGAATTAAATATATCAAATGAAGAGCTTATGAATAAGTTAACTGAATTAGATATAAATGTAGCTGATAAAGATTCAGTATTAGAAGGAGAAGAATTAGAATTAGTATTAGAATTCTTAAATGAAGCTTCATCTAAAGAAAATGAAAATGTTATAGAGATAGATGGAAAGCTAACAGTTCAAGCATTAGCAACAGAGTTAGATAAATCTCCATCAGAAGTAATTATGAAGCTCATGAAAATGGGAACTATGGCAACAATAAATCAAGAGATAAGTTTTGAAATTGGTGCTTTAGTTGCCAAAGACTATGGATTTGAACTAACAGTAGCTGAAAGTGATGATACAGAAGCTTTAGAAATAGAAGCTTTAATGGAAATTGAAGAAGATAAAGAAGAGGATTTAAAATCTAGACCACCAGTTGTTACAGTTATGGGACATGTTGACCATGGTAAAACATCTCTACTAGATGCAATAAGAAAAACTGATGTAATTTCAGGTGAAGCAGGAGGAATAACTCAGCATATAGGTGCTTCAGAAGTTAAAATTAATGGACAAAAAATAGTATTTTTAGATACTCCAGGACATGAGGCTTTCACATCAATGAGAGCAAGAGGAGCACAAGTTACAGATATAGCAATATTAGTGGTTGCAGCAGATGATGGTATAATGCCTCAAACAGTAGAAGCTATAAACCATGCTAAAGCAGCAGGAGTACCTTTAATAGTTGCTATCAATAAAATAGATAAACCAGGTGCAAATCCAGATAAAGTAAAACAAGAATTAGCAGACCAAGGATTATTAGTTGAAGACTGGGGTGGAGAAGTAATAGCAGTTCCAGTATCAGCTAAGAAAAAAGAAGGAATAGATACACTTTTAGAAATGGTATTATTGGTTGCTGAAATGGAAGAATTAAGAGCAAATCCAAATAAAAGAGCAGTAGGAACTGTTATAGAAGCTGAGCTTGATAAAGGAAGAGGTCCAGTTGCAACAGTACTTGTTCAAGGTGGTACTTTAACAGTAGGTGACCCAATCGTTGCAGGTGCTGCATGTGGTAAAGTTAGAGCAATGATAAATGCAAAAGGGAAAAGAGTAAAAACAGCAGGACCATCTACAGCAGTTGAGATATTAGGTTTATCAGAAGTTCCACAAGGTGGAGACCAATTTGTTGAGGTTCCAACTGACAAAATTGCTAGAAGTGTAGCAGCAAGAAGACAGCAAATAGTCAGAGATGAAATGTTAAAATCAACTCAAAGATTATCACTAGATGTTTTATTTAGTCAAATGAGTGAAGGTTCTATAAAAGACCTTAATATAGTTATAAAAGCAGACGTACAAGGTTCAGTACAGGCAGTTAAACAATCTTTAGAAAAACTATCAAATGAAGAAGTTCAAGTTAAAGTAATACATGGAGGTGTTGGAGCTGTAACAGAATCAGATATATTACTTGCAGCAGCTTCTAATGCAATAATAATAGGATTCAATGTAAGACCAGTTCCAGGTGCAGAATCTCTAGGAGAAAAAGAAAATGTTGATATAAGAACATATACTATAATATACAAAGCCATAGAAGATATACAAGCTGCTATGACTGGTATGTTAGACCCTGAATATGTTGATGAAGAAACAGGAAAAGCTGAAATAAGAGAAATATATAAAATATCTGGTGTTGGAACAGTAGCTGGATGTTATGTAACTAATGGTAAGATATTTAGAAACTGTAAAGTTAGATTAGTTAGAGATAGTATAATAATACATGAAGGTGAACTTGCAGCACTTAAGAGATTTAAAGATGATGTAAAAGAAGTTAATTCTGGATACGAATGTGGTATGAGTTTTGTAAATTATAACGATATAAAAGAAGGCGATGTAGTAGAGGCTTATATAACTAAAGAAGTAGAAAGAAAATTATAAATTCGTATCAAAGAAAATCAGTTAGTAAAGAAGGTCGATGGTATGGCATCATATAATAGAACAAGAAGAATAGCAGAAGAAATAAGAAAAGTAGTAAGTACTATGCTTATAAATGGAGTAAAAGACCCTAGAATAACATCTATGGTAAGTGTAACTGATGTAGAAGTTACAAATGACCTAAGATACGCTTATGTATATGTAAGTATTTTAGGTGGAGATGAAGAATCTACACTAACAGGACTTAAAAGTGCTGGAGGGTATATAAGAAGAGAAGTAGGAAAAAATATAAAACTTAGATATATTCCTGAAATAATGTTTAAGCTTGATGATTCAATAGAAAAAGGAATGTATATGGATAGCCTTATAAAAAGAGTTAATGAAAAAAATACTCAAAAAAATGAGGATGAAAATTATGATGAATAATATTGATAGTATTATAAACTATATTTATGAGGGTGACTATTTTATAGTTACCTCTCATATTAGCCCAGATGGAGATAATATTGGTTCTACACTTTCGATGTATTATACATTAAAAAACTTAGGGAAAAAAGTATATTATGTACTTGATGATGAAGCACCATTAAATTTAAAGTTTTTGGTTGAAGACGTAAAAATTTATAAGTCTAATGAACTTGATATGAATCAGTATTCTCTAATAGCACTTGATTGTGGAGATGAAATGAGAATATGCGTAAGTGATGAAATCAAAAGTAATGCATCAAAAGTAATCTGTATTGACCATCATGCTAGTAATGATTCATATGGGGATTTAAATTATGTAGATATGGATGCATCCTCTACATGTGAGCTAGTTTATAATTTATTGATTAGATTCCAGCAAATAAAAGATATTGAGATTATAAATAAAGATATAGCAACATGTTTATATACAGGTCTTGTAACTGATACTGGAAACTTTTCATATTCAAATGTGCATGCAAGTAGTTTTGAAATGGCAAAAAATTTACTTGTTTTAGGTGCAGAAAAAAATACTATAATACAAAATATATATCAAAGTAATTCTTCTGATTACTATAAATTATTAGGAGAAGCTTTAAAATCTTTGGAAATATTTGATTCAAAAGTATCTAGTATAGTTTTAACTCAAGACATGATGAATAGAAATAATACAAGTTTCAACGATGTTGATGGAATAACAACATATACAAGAGATATAAAAGGAATTGAAGTTGGAATTCTATTTAAAGAGAAAAAACAAGATGAAATTAAAGTAAGTTTTAGGTCAAAAAATTATGTTGATGTAAGTGAAATAGCCAAGTTATTTGGCGGTGGTGGTCATGTAAGAGCTGCTGGATGTACTATTAGAGATAATGTTGAGAATGCAAAAAAAATGGTATTAGAGGCAGTGTTAAAATCAATTTAAGGTGACAGTAAAATGAATAAGATTATAAGTATATTGAAACCTACAGGTATGACATCTCATGATGTTGTAAGTAGAGTGAGAAAGATTTTAAATATAAAAAAAGTCGGTCATACAGGTACTCTTGACCCAGATGCTTCAGGTGTTTTACCAATCTGTATAGGAAAAGCTACAAAAGTATGTGAAGTTATTTTAAACAAAGATAAATCATATATATGTGAGCTTACTTTAGGTATAAGTACAGATACTTATGATGCCTCAGGTGAAATTTTAAAAAAAGTTGATGATTTTAAGTTGAGTAATGAAGATATAGAAAAAGCTTTTGATACACAAAGAGGAGAAATAAGTCAGCTTCCTCCAATCTATTCAGCTTTAAAAGTAAATGGAAAGAGAATGTGTGATTTAGTAAGAAGTGGTAGACAATCTGAAATTACTTTAAAAACTAGAAGAGTGAATATAAAAGACATAAAAATACTCAGTATAAAAGGTAACAAAGTAATGTTTTATGTTGAGTGTTCTAAAGGGACTTATGTAAGAAGTATTTGTCATGATATAGGAGAATACCTAGGTTGTGGAGCACATATGTCATTTTTGAATAGAACATCTTCTGGTAAATTTGATTTAGATAATTCAATAACATTAGAAGAACTAGAATCATTTTATGAAAATAAAACTTTAGACAAACACTTATATGATATAGATTATGTACTTGATTCATTTAATTATATTGTATTAAATCCTAATGCTATAAAATATTATAGCAATGGTGGTTCAATAGATGATAAAAGATTTTTGAAAGATAATCTCAATAAGAATGATGAATTTGTAAGGGTGTATAGCACAGATAACTTCTTAGGATTAGGAAAATTATCAAAACATAATAATACAATAAGTGTTAAAAGTGATAAGATGTTCATATAATTAATGTATTTAAAAGAATTCCAAAAGAGATAGTACTATAATAACTTCTATAGTCTATCTCTTTTACTTATGCTATAATAGTTTGTGAATAAGTTAAGAGTAAATTATAATTTTAGCGGGGAACATTTATTATGGTGATTATAAAATCTATAGCAGAAATAGCAAACATAAAAGAAAGCGTCATTACCATAGGAAACTTTGATGGTGTACACAAAGGACATCAAGTTCTTATAAAAAAAACAGTTGAATATGCAAAAAAACAAAATATACAAAGTATTGTATTTACCTTTGCAAATCATCCTGTAAATTACTTTAGACCAAACTCAACAAAAAATATTATAAGCAAGAATGACAAGATAAAATTATTAGAAGACTTGGGAATAGATATAGTTGTAATCATACCATTTGATGAGTATATGACTAAAATACCTGCAAAGGATTTCGTAGACGAGATACTAGTAAAAAAATTAAAAGCTAAAAAAATAGTAATTGGCCATGACTTTACATTTGCAAGAGCAAAAGAAGGTAATGTTAATCTATTAAAAAGCTTAGAACATGAATTTGGTTTTGAGGTAGAAGTAATAAAACCAATCAAAATAAATGATGTAAGAGTGAGTAGTACTTATATTAGAAGTTTAGTATCCCAAGGCGACATGGCTAATGTTAAAGAGTATTTAGGTCGTAATTACAAGTTAGAAGGGTGTGTTATACATTCTAAACACCTTGGAAGAACTATGGGATTTCCAACAGCAAATATTGACCTTAAGAACAATATGCTCGTTCCAAAGAGAGGTATTTATGCTTCTATTGTACATATTGGAGATGAGGCTTATTTTGGTGCTACAAATGTAGGCTATAACCCAACAGTCAATGGAAAATCTTTATCTATTGAAACCAATATTTTAGAGTTTGACAGAGATATTTATGGTAAAAATATAATTGTTGAGTTTTTGGAAAGAATAAGGGATGAGAGAAAATTTAATTCAATAGATGACTTAAAAAATCAATTGTTTAATGACACAAATTATGTATACGAAAACTATGTTTGCAAAAACAAGTAATGTATGATAAAATGATTAAGGAAAATAACCATTACTCGGCATTTGAATACTCCAATCAATGCTTAGTAATAGGCGTTTCTAAAAAAATACGGAGGTAATCTAAATGATAAACAAGTCAGAAATAATCAAAGAATTTGGAAGAGTTGAAGGAGATACTGGTTCTCCAGAAGTACAAATAGCTTTATTAACAGCTAGAATAAACGAGTTAAATGGACATTTAAAAACTCATAAGAAAGACCACCATTCAAGAAGAGGACTATTAAAAATGGTTGGTAGAAGAAGAAACTTATTAGCTTACTTAAAAGAAAAAGATCTTGAAGGATATAGAGCATTAATAGCTAAGTTAGGATTAAGAAAGTAATTTCATTCTTTATAAAAAAGCAGGTATAGTGTATACCTGCTTTTTTATAGTTAATTCATTATAAAGTAAAATAGTTAATAATAAAAGTAGTTTATATATTATAAAAAATTATAAAATGAATAATATTGGGTAAGAATATTAGAGAAATATATAAATACATAATTAATTTAAAAGGAAAGACAATATAAATATAGAAACTTTATAACAGTATAATTAGTTGGAATAAGGAGGATATTATTTTGAAAATAAAGTTAGTATGTGATAGTTTATGTGATATTCCAGATGAAATATCAGAAAAAGATTATATAGAAATAGTTCCACTTACAGTTATTTTTAATGATAGAGAATATATAGAAGGAGTAGATATAAATAAAGAAGAGTTTTATAAAAAAGTAAAAGAAATTAAGCAAATACCTAAAACATCACAGGCTACATATATGGAGTTTAAGGAAGTATTTGATAGGTTTGTAGAAGATGGATACCATATAATCTGCATGACAGGAGCAGCAAATGCATCAGGGACTTTTCAAAGTGCTATGATAGCTAAAAATGATGTAGATGAAAATGAAAAAATACATATATTTGATACTCGAAACTTATCTCTTGGTAGTGGACAATATGTTATAAAAGCATGTGAACTTCTTGAAGAAGGATTGGCATTTGAAGAAATTATAGAAGAATTAGAAAATACTCGTAGTAGTGTGAGATTACTTTTCGCACCATATACACTTGATTTTTTAAAACAAAGCGGAAGGGTTCCAGTGGCAACTGCTTTGATAGGAAATATGTTGAATATAAAGCCTATATTTTTCTTTGATAATGGGGAAGCTAAGTTAGTAAATAAGGTTAGAGGAGTAAAGAATATAGCAAGTAAATTGGTTGATATAATATTAGAGATGAATGAAGGGTCTTTAGAAGGAAAAATTGTTACGATAGGTTGTGGAGATAATTTTCATGATTGTGAAATATTAAAAGAAGAAGTAAACAAAAGAATAAAAGCAAGAAGAGTGTTATTTACTCGAGGAGGCGTTTCTATTTGCTCTCATACAGGGCCAGATATATTAGCTATAAGTTGCTCTAATTAGTAGTAATATAAGCTTTTTGCATATATGTGTAAAGATAATTTTATATTGTTAATTTATAGTATTTTTGATAATATAGTAAATAGAGTGATATACGTGTTTTTAATAAGAGGAGGACAAGCATTAATGTTTGAACATAAAATATTTAAAATGGATTTTGCAGGAAGAGAACTTTCTGTAGAAATAGGAAAAATTTGTGAAATGACTAGTGGTAGCTGTATAGTTAGATACAGTGATAGTATGGTAATGGTGAATACAACTAAATCGGCTAAACCTAGAGACGGAATAGACTTCTTTCCTTTAAGTGTAGATTATGAAGAAAAATTATACTCTGTAGGTAAGATACCAGGAGGCTTTTTAAAAAGAGAAGGTAAGCCTTCAGAAAAAGCGATACTTACATCAAGATTGATAGATAGACCAATAAGACCATTATTCCCAAAAGGATTTAGAAATGATGTTCAGGTAGTTGCAACTGTTTTATCAGTAGACCAAGATTGCACACCAGATATAGTCGCAATGATAGGTTCTTCTATAGCCCTTTCTATATCAGACATACCATTTAATGGACCAACTGGTTCAGTATGTGTTGGTCTTGTAGATGGTGCCTTTGTTGTAAATCCAAATGCAGAACAAAGAGAAAAAAGTTCAATGCACTTAGTTGTTTCAGGTACAAAAGAAGCAATAATGATGGTTGAAGCAGGAGCAGATGAAGTTCCTGATGATGTGATGTTAGAGGCTATTTTATTTGCACATCAAGAAATCAAAAAAGTAGTTGAGTTTATAGATGGTATAGTTGCAGAAGTTGGAAAAGAAAAATTAGAAGTTGAATTGTACCATGCAGGAGAAGAAATAACTCAATTAGTTCGTGAATTTGCAACTGATAAGATGAAAGAAGCAGTTCAAACTTTTGAAAAATTAGAGAGAATGGAAAATATGGATAGAGTTAAAGAAGAAACTTTAGCTCACTTTGAAGAAACTCTTGAAGATTTTGAAGATTATATTGGAGATATAGAAGAAGTATTACAAGATATAATAAAAGAAGAAGTAAGAAAGCTTATAGTACATGAAAATGTAAGACCAGATAATAGAAAATTAGAAGAAATAAGACCTATATGGTGTGAAACTGGTATGATACCTAGAGCTCATGGTTCGGCTATATTTACTAGAGGTCAAACTCAAGTACTTAATGTAGCTACTTTAGGTGCTTTAGGAGATGTTCAAAAGTTAGATGGATTAGATGAAGAAGAAAATAAGAGATATATGCATCATTATAATTTCCCTGCATATAGTGTTGGGGAAGCTAGACCATCAAGAGGACCAGGAAGAAGAGAAATAGGACATGGTGCTTTAGCAGAAAGAGCTTTATTACCAGTGATACCATCTCAAGAAGACTTCCCTTATGCTATTAGATTAGTTTCTGAAGTATTAAGCTCAAATGGTTCTACATCTCAAGCAAGTGTATGTGGTTCAACATTATCTTTACTTGATGCAGGTGTACCCATAAAAGATATGGTTGCAGGTATAGCTATGGGACTTATAAAACATGATGGTAAGGTTGCAGTACTTTCAGATATACAAGGTATGGAAGACCATTTAGGAGATATGGACTTTAAAGTAGCTGGTACAGAATATGGTATAACAGCAATACAAATGGACATAAAAATAGATGGTATAGATAAGGAAATTCTACAAAGAGCTTTAAAACAAGCTAAAGAAGGTAGAATCCATATACTAGGAGAAATGAGAAAAACTATATCTCAACCAAAACCAGAACTTTCACCATATGCACCTAAGATTGTTAAAATGCAAATAAATCCTGATAAAATAAAGGATGTAATAGGACCTGGTGGAAAGATAATAACTAAGATAATAGATGAAACTGGAGTTAAGATAGATATCGAACAAACTGGAGAAGTATTTATATCAGGTATTGAGATTGATATGATTAAGAAAGCTCAAGAACTTATAAATAATATAGTAATCGAACCAGAAGTAGGAAAAACTTATAAAGGTAAAGTAAGCAGAATAATGAACTTTGGTGCATTTATTGAAATACTTCCAGGAAAAGAAGGATTACTTCATATATCTCATATAGCTCATGAAAGAGTTGCTAAAGTTGAAGATGTATTAAATATAGGAGATGAAGTTGAAGTTAAAGTTACAGAAATAGATGAAAAAGGAAGAGTTAATTTATCAAGAAAAGTTCTTTTACCAAAACCAGAACATAAAAATAAATAATATAATAAATAATTAAAGGCAAAATCTTATGATTTTGCTTTTTTTAATGTAAATATATATCTTCTTAAATGATATATATTATATTGACATGTAAAAAAGTATTTACATCATATTTAGTGCATAAATAAAGCTTTCTTTTAATAGTATTAAATAAGAAACAATTTGTACATAATTAGGGGGAGTTTTAATGATAATGATGGTACTTAACAAGAGTAAACTCAAGAAAATAATAATACTAATTTTAGTTTTATTATTAGGGCTATCAGGAGGAGTAATGGTATTAAAAATGTTTAATAATAAACCAGTATTCAACTTCTTTAATGGGGTAGATTTACCATATGAAAGAGGCACAAAAGATAAAAGTGGATATGTTGCATTAACTTGTAATATAGACCTTGGATGGGAAACAGAGTATGTGGAATCTATTTTAGAGACTCTTAAAAAGGAAGATGTAAAAATTACTTTTAATGTAACAGGTAAGTGGGCAGAAAAGAATAAGGATGAATTATTAAAGATAAAAAAACAGGGACATGAAATAGGCAATCATGGATACAAACATTTAGATTATTCGACATTATCATATGAAGATAATTATGAACAAATAGAGACATCTAAAAAAATAATTGAAGAAATCATAGGTGAAAAAACTAAATTTTTTCAAGCACCAGCAGGTTCTTTCGGTCCAGAGACAGTAAAAGCAGCTAAAGCATTAGGATATACCTCAATAAAATGGGATGCTGACACTATAGACTGGAAGTATAAAGACCAACCAGAAGTAATAATTGATAGAATGAAGAAAAAAGATATTAAAGATAATAGTATAATCTTAATGCACCCAACCGATGCAACGACAAAATGTATAGATGATATTATAGCAATTGTAAGGGAGAAAGGATTAAAACCAGGTAAACTCAGTGATGTTTTTAAATAGACAAAGTGTAAATATTTGATTAAGATTGTATAAGTTGTAGTTGAATTAATTAAAAGACTGACTTATAATGTAATACATATAAAAATAAATATAATTAAAATATAGTGTTTTCAATAATCCAATATAAAACAAAGAATAAATTTTTAGGAGAATGTAATGTATAAGACAAAAATACTGGAAAATGGGCTTACAATAATTGGTGAAGAAATACCATATCTAAAGTCAATAACATTAGGTATTTGGATAAATGCAGGCTCTAGGATAGAAGAAGCACAGGTGAGTGGAACTTCTCATTTTATAGAGCATATGATGTTTAAAGGAACCAAAAACAGAACATCAAAGGAGATTGCTAGTTCAATAGACAATTTGGGTGGGCAAATAAATGCATTTACAAGTAAAGAATGTACATGTTATTATGTAAAATTAATAGATGAGCATATAGATACAGGAATTGATGTATTAAGTGATATGATACTAAATTCTAAATTTGATAAAAATGATATAGATAAGGAAAGACTTATAATATTGGAAGAACTTAAGATGTACGAAGATTCTCCAGATGACTTATCTTATGATTTATTAGTAGAAAATATATATGCTAATGATGGTTTAGGAATGAATATAATTGGGACAAAAGATTCTCTATACAATATAACTAGGGAATCAATGTTAGAATACTTAAACAAGTATTATATTCCAAATAACGCTGTTATTTCTATAGCTGGAAACTTTAATTTTGATGATATAGTAGATAAAATCAAATCGAAATTTGGACACTGGGAAAAGAAAAAATTGAATATAGAAATAAACGAGACTAAATTCAATCCTTGTTTTATATCAAAAAATAAAGATACTGAACAGGTAAACTTAGCTATGTGCTTAAAAGGTATTCCATTTGAAAATGATGACGAAGTATATTCAATGGCAGTAGTAAATAATATTTTTGGTGGAAGTATAAGCTCAAGACTTTTTCAGAAAATAAGGGAGGAAAAAGGTTTAGTATATTCCATATACTCATCACAGACATTATACAGAAAATGTGGAGAATTAGGCATATTTGCAAGTATGAGTACAGAAAATCTGCAAGATGTTTATAATTTAATAAAAGAGGAAATTGAAAACATAAGGAAAAACTATCTTACAGAAAAAGAAATATATGAAAGTAAGGAACAATTAAAAGGCAATTATATATTGGATTTAGAAAGTACTAGCAGTAGAATGATGTCTACTGGTAAATCTATGTTACTTAGTAAAAAAGTAAAAACTACAGATGAAATACTTGAGTGTATAAATAATGTTGATATCAATTTAGTAAAGAAAGTTGTTGATAAGGTATTCAATATTGAAAATATTGGTACATGTATAGTTGGAAGAGATGTAGAAAATATTCTACATTTGGATTGATATCTTAAAAAGTAAATCTCTGGAGGTAATAAAATATGAATTTATCTGAAATAGCAGGTAAGGAAATAGTTAACTTGGTCACAGGAGAAAGATTGGGGGTCATTGGAGAATGTGACCTTATACTAGATGAAACTACAGGCGGTATATTAGCGCTTTTAATTCCAAAAGAAAAAGGTTTTTTTGCCAGAAGAAAAGATAAGTCATTTTTAGAAGTACCATGGAGAAATGTAAAAAAAATAGGTAATGACATGATAATTATAGAATATGAGGGATATATTTAGGAGGAAAAAATGAGTATTTTAGTGCAAAAGTTTGGTGGGACATCAGTAGAATCATATGAAAAAATGAATGAAGTATGTAAAATAGTAAAAGCATACAAAGAGAATGATGAAGAATTACAATTAGTACTAGTAGTTTCAGCAATGGGTAGAAAAGGAGCTCCATATGCAACAGACACACTTATAAACTTGTGTAGTGCAGTAAACGATGAACCAAATAAAAGGGAGCTTGATTTAATAATGTCTTGTGGTGAAATAATATCAGGAACAATTCTTGCTAATTTATTGAATGCACAAGGTATAGAATCTGTTTTCTTTACTGGTCAACAAGCAGGTATAATTACAAGTGATGAATATTCTAATGCAAAAATAAAATATATAAATCCTAAGAAAGTAAAAAGAGCTTTAGATAATGGGAAAGTTGTAGTTATAGCTGGATTCCAAGGTGTAACAGATGATGGAGAAATAACTACTCTTGGAAGAGGAGGAAGTGATACGTCAGCAGTTGCTATTGGTAAAGCTTTGGAATGTGAAACAGTTGAAATTTATACTGATGTAGATGGTATAATGACAGCAGACCCTAGAGTAGAACCAAATGCTAAAGTATTAAGTTTTATAGATTATGAAGAAGTATTCCAAATGGCTGACAAAGGTGCAAAGGTAATACACCCAAGAGCAGTACAATTAGCTAAAAGTGGAAATATAACTTTAGCTATAAAAAATACAATGAACCCAACTTTTGAAGGGACAAAAATAGGTTCTTTATGTAGACACTTAGAAGAAAATATAGAATATGAACAAGAAAAAGACTTTAACGTTGCTGTTGCAAATAAAGATAGTGTAGCGCAAGTTAAGATTAAATCAGCAGAAGAAGTGTTTACAGAAGTATTAAATGAGATAGAAAATAAACTTATAAATATAGATATGATAAACTTCTTTATATCAGAAAAAGCATTTGTTATTGAAGATGCTGATATAAAAGCATTAAAAGAGATACTAGATAAATTTGAATTAGATTATGAAGTAAATAGAGATTGTGCTAAAGTTACATTGATATGTTCAAGGATCGCAGATGAAATGTCTGGTATCATGTCAAAGGTAGTTAGAGGCTTATCAAAGGCAGGAGTATCTCTTTTACAAACATCAGACTCAAATATGACTATATCTTGTTTAGTTAGTGAAGAAGATATGCACACAGCAGTACATGCAATACATCAACAATTTTATGTAAAATAAATACTATAATACAATTATTTTTACTCAAATTTTAATAATTTTATGTATATCTTAATATATTTGATTTATTTGGTAAAACTAAGTTAAATATGATTTTGATAGGAGTTTTTTTATGAAAGATTATAGAGAAGATAATGAAACATTTGATAAAGATAGTTGTAGAAGAGAATCTAGTTGTGAAGAAAGAGAATGTATAAAGCAATTTGGGACTAATGAAATGCCACTTCAACCCTCTAAGGATACTCAGTGTATAACCATAATTGGAGAAATTGAAGGACATTTTATAGGAAATCCTCAAAAAAAAGCTACAAAATATGAACATATAATTCCAATGTTATACTCAATTGAGGAAAGTAATGATATTAAAGGAGTACTAGTAGTTTTAAACACTGTTGGAGGAGATATTGAGGCAGGTCTAGCTATTGCAGAACTTTTAAACAGTACATCTAAAAAAGTAGTTACTCTTGTTTTAGGTGGAAGCCATAGTATAGGTGTTCCTCTTGCTACAGCAGGAGATTACTCATTTATAGCACCAACAGCAACCATGATTATACATCCTGTGAGAACTACTGGTCTTGTGATTGGTATAAATGAAACTTTTGAGTATTTTAAAAAGATGCAAGATAGAATAATTCAATTTATAATAAGAACCTCAAATATTAAAAAAGATGTACTTGAGAAACTTATGCATGAAAAAGATGAGCTTATAAGTGATGTCGGTAGTGTATTAATAGGAAAAGAAGCAGTAGATTATGGGCTTATAGATGAAGTTGGAGGATTGAAGGAAGCTCTTAAAAAATTAAAAGAGCTTATAAAAGAATCTGATGAAGAAAAAAATAATGATTAAAGTTTGTTTAAATAATAAAATTTATGATATAATGATGTAATAAAGTAGGAGTGTTAGTGTTAAGGCATTAGCACTTTTTGCTGTGAAGGGGTAAAACTTGCTAAAAATAAGGAGTGATATTAATGGCCACGAAAAAGAAGAAAAAAAAGAAGGTAAATACCTTAAGTTTTAACGCAGAATATCATAATTTAATAACAATATTTGTAGGTGTATTTTTATTATATAGTTTAAATTCTAACTCTATGGGATGGATACCTGTGTTAATGCAGAATCTTTTTAAAGGACTATTTGGAGGGCTTTCTATAGCAATACCATTTATAGTAATCATAACAGGACTTTTAGGATTTTTTGATGGAAATGAATATATATATAGGCTAAGAAAGACTAAATTATACTACATAATTATTTTATTTATATTTGTATTTTATGGATTATTAAATGCAGGAACTCTTCCTGTGGATAGCCCACTAAAAGGTAACATGTTTGATGATATTATGAAAATGGGTGTAAGTGGACAAGGTAGTGGCTTGATAGCAACTACGATTGCTTATTATATGAGTAAAATATTTGGTATAGCAGGTGGATGGTTAATAAGCATATTTGCCCTTATACTTTCTATCATGTTTATATTTAATATTTCTATAAAAGACTTGGTATCCAATGCAAAATCAAAATCTAAAGCATCAAAAGATAGCAATTTAACATTTAAAGATAAAATTGCAAATATGAAGAAATCTGCAATAGATATGATGACTGACGAAGTAGATGATACTACTATAAATAAGAAGCCAGGATTCTTTAAAGGGTTAATGTCAAAAGGTCGCAATAATGAGGATGAAGAAGAGGAATATTTTGAAGAAGAGAATACTGATGGTGTAGATGATAAGACTATCAAAATAGTTGGATTTAATAAAGCAGAAGACGAGTATTTAGAAATATTAGAAGGTACTCAAAGTATGCCAGAGTTAGATGTTTTAAAAGAATTACAAAAAGCTACAAATGAAAGTCCAGTTGTAGATACTAAACCAGAAAAAAAAGTTGATATAAACAAACCGAACTTGAATATAGAAAAAACTCAACCTATGAGCATTATAGCAGAGTCAGTTAATGAGGATTATTCAAACTACAAAAAGCCTAGTATTGAGCTTTTAAATAAAGTAAACAAGAAATCTGATGAAAATGGTAAAAAGAAAGTATTAAAAAATGCTTCTCTTTTAGAAAAGACACTATCGGATTTTGGAGTAGAAGCGAAAATTAATCAAGTTACAGTTGGACCTACTATAACGAGATATGAGATACAGCCAAGCCCTGGTGTTAAAGTAAGTAAAATTGTAAATTTAACTGATGATATAGCTTTAAGCCTAGCAGCTAAAAGCATAAGAATTGAAGCACCGATTCCTGGGAAAAGTGCAATTGGAATAGAAGTTCCAAATGAAGAGGCTCAAATGGTTGGAGTAAGAGAAGTTCTAGAAAGTGAAGAATTCAATAGTTTTAATTCTCCTCTTGCAATGGGACTTGGAAAAGATGTAGCAGGTAAAATTATAATTGGAGATATAGGTAAGATGCCACACTTACTAATAGCTGGTTCTACAGGTTCAGGGAAGAGTGTATGCGTAAACACATTAATAAGTAGTATATTATATAAAGCAAATCCTGATGAAGTAAAATTACTATTAATAGACCCAAAAGTAGTTGAACTTGCAAATTATAATGGAATACCACATCTACTAATACCAGTAGTTACTGACCCTAAAAAGGCAGCTAATGCTTTAAACTGGGCAGTTACTGAGATGAATAGAAGATATAAACTATTTGCAGATGCTCAAGTAAAGGATGTAACAAGCTATAATGAAAAATCAGAAGAAAAATTACCTAAAATAGTAATAATAATAGACGAGTTGGCAGACTTAATGATGGCAAGTGCAAATGATGTAGAAGACTATATTTGTAGACTAGCTCAAATGGCAAGAGCTGCTGGAATGCACTTGATTGTAGCAACTCAAAGACCATCTGTTGACGTTATAACAGGAGTTATAAAAGCTAATATACCATCTAGAATAGCATTTGCAGTATCATCTCAAACTGATTCAAGAACAATACTTGATATGGGTGGTGCAGAGAAACTTCTAGGTAAAGGAGATATGTTGTTTTACCCACTTGGAGCAGCAAAGCCAGTTAGACTTCAAGGTGCATTCATATCAGAGAGTGAGTCAGAAAAAGTAATTGATTTCGTAAAAAGTCAGGTTAAAGATGGAATAAAATACGAAGAAGATATAATTGAAACTATATCTAAGGTTAATACTTCAAAGAGTAGCGATGAGGATGAATTCTTGAGTGAAGCCATAGAATTTGTCGTGGAGAGTGGTCAAGCATCTGCTTCTATGTTACAAAGAAGGTTTAAAATAGGATTTAATAGAGCAGCTAGACTTATAGATTCTATGGAAGAAAGAGGAATAATTGGAGCAAGCGAGGGAAGTAAACCAAGAAAGGTATTAATAAGCAAACAAGATTTGCAGAATTTAGAAGGTGAATAGAATTGTCAGTTATAAAAATAGAAGAAGCACTTAAGCTAGATAAAGTAATATTTGTAGATGTAAGAACAGAAGGTGAATATGAAGAAGACCATATATTAAATGCGATTAATATGCCTATTTTTAAAAATAATGAGCATAATGAAGTTGGAACAATCTACAAAATGCAAGGAAAACATGAAGCAAT
The DNA here is from genome assembly GCF_056688945.1 of Clostridioides sp. LIBA-7602. NCBI lineage: Bacteria > Bacillati > Bacillota > Clostridia > Peptostreptococcales > Peptostreptococcaceae > Clostridioides > Clostridioides sp. LIBA-7602. Next base: position 1,420,280 of record NZ_CP196991.1, read on the forward strand.
ACAAAAGGGTTTTGACTATGTCTCGTATAAGTTAAAAGATATGTATCTACAAGCAGCAAATCTTGCAACAAATTATGATAATATCGTTATATATTGTGCAAGAGGTGGTATGAGAAGTGGAAGTATAGTAAATGTATTATCCTCATTAGGTGTAAATGTATATCAACTTGAAGGTGGATATAAGGCATATAGAAACTTTGTTTTAGAATATTTAAGGAATGTAATGGATACAAAAAACTTTGTATCTGTTCATGGATTGACTGGGGTAGGAAAGACTGATTTATTACATCTATTAGAGGAAAAAGGAATAGATGTACTGGATTTGGAAGGTATAGCTAAAAATAGTGGTTCTACTTTTGGTTTTATAACATTTGATAAAAAGCCACCATCTCAAAAGAATTTTGAAACTAAGTTGTTTGAAAGTATATTTTTCTCAAAGAAGAATTATATATTTGTTGAAAGTGAAAGTAAACGAGTTGGAAGTGTCACAGTTCCAAATGAGATTTTTGATGCAATGATACGAGAAGGGCATCATATACTATTAGAATGTAATATTGAAAATAGAGTTAATAGACTTTGTAGAGACTATATTTATGATAAGGATAATATAGAGGTCTTAAAAGAATGTATAAATAAATTTAGAAAAAGATTGGGTCATAAAGTAGTAGATGATTATATTGAATTATTAGAATCAGGTAAATATAAAGAGCTTGTAAAAAGATACCTTTTAGAATACTACGACCCACTTTATATGCATTCAGTAGAGAAATATAAGTACAATAAAGTTATAAGTTTTAATGATACACAAAAAGCTTTAGAAGATGTTATAGACTTATATGAGAGCATATTGGAAGGAGATAAGGAATGTTAAAAATAGCATTAGAATCATTAGGATGCTCAAAAAATTTAGTGGATGCAGAAATAATGATGGGAATTTTAAATAAAAAAGGCTATAAATTAATTGGAGATTTTGAAGAAGCTGATGTAATCATAGTAAACACATGTGGGTTTATAGAATCAGCTAAACAAGAATCAATAGATACAATAATAGAATTTGCTGAATTAAAACAAACTGGAAACTTAAAGTTACTGATAGTAACAGGGTGTTTGGCACAAAGATATTCTGAAGAATTAAAAGCTGAAATTCCAGAAATAGATGCTATAGTAGGTACAGGAAGCTATCAGAACATAGATGAGATACTTAAAGAATTAAGTGAAAAACATCAAATTGTAAGTCTTGATGATATAGAGTTTGTGTTTAATGAAGATTTACCAAGATACCTATCTACACCTAGTTATATGGCATATTTAAAAATTGGAGAAGGATGTTCTAATAATTGTACTTATTGTATAATACCAAAATTAAGAGGTAAATATAGAAGTAGAAAATTTGAAGATATAATTAAAGAAGCTAATAAACTAGCTGAATCTGGAGTAAAAGAACTTGTAGTTATAGCGCAAGATACAACAAAATATGGTTTTGATTTATATGGAAAAGAAAAATTGCCAGAACTTTTAGAAGAACTTGCAAAAATAGATGGATTTAAGTGGATAAGAGTTATGTATTCATATCCAGAATCTATAACAGAAGAATTAGTACAAGTTATAAAAAAGCATGATAATATATGTAGTTACTTTGACATGCCAATTCAACATGCAAGTAATAATATTTTAAAATTAATGAATAGAAAAACTAGTAAAGAAGATATATTAAATAAAATTAATCTTATAAGAAGCAATATACCAGATGCAATACTTAGAACAACGATAATAGTAGGATTCCCTGGTGAAACAGAAGACGATTTTAAACAACTTGTGGACTTCGTAAAAGAAGTTAAGTTTGATAGACTTGGCGCATTTGCATATTCAAGGGAAGAAGATACACCAGCAGATAGATTACCTAATCATATAGATGAAGAAGTAAAGATACAAAGAAGAGATACTTTAATGATGATTCAACAAAAAATATCTGAAGAACTCAATGAGCAAAAAATAGGAAAGACATATGATGTATTGATAGAAGAACAGATAGAAGATAATGTATATACAGGAAGAACACAAGGTGATGCGGAAGAAATTGACAGCATAGTGTATGTAAAAAGTGTAGATAATCTTGAAATAGGAGAATTCGTAAGTGTTCAAATAAATGATGCAATGGAATACGATTTAATGGGAGATGTTTTATATGAACTTGCCTAACAAATTAACTTTGTTTAGAATCTTTTTAATACCAGTATTTGTTTTAATTATGTTACTCAATGTACCAAATAAGTTTTTAATAGCTTGTATTATTTTTATAATAGCTTCAATTACTGATGCGTTAGATGGAAAAATAGCTAGAAAATACAACTTAGTTACTGACTTTGGAAAGTTTATGGACCCATTAGCAGATAAGCTATTAGTTATTTCAGCACTTACATGTATGATAGAAGACCATCTTGTAAGTAGTTGGATGGTAATTATAATAGTAGCTAGGGAGCTTACCGTCAGCATATTAAGGGCTATAGCAGCAGCTGATGGAAAAGTAATAGCAGCTGGCAACAGTGGAAAACTTAAAACGATAACTCAGATGGTGTCAATAGTATTTTTATTATTAGGGGCTCAGTTTGAGAGTGGATTAATATTAAATATAGGTGGAATTCTCATACTTATAGCAACTCTACTTACCTTATATTCTGGATGGGAATACCTATATAAAAATAAAGAGCTTTTTATGTCCTCTAAATAAAAATAATATAAATAAAAATTAATTATTTAATTAATAAAAAATAAAAACTTAAAATTTTAAAAATGTAAAAAAGGGTATACTATTATAGTATACCTCTTTTCATTTTAAGAATATTTTCTTTTGTGTATATAATTATTAATAATGGTTTATAAATAAAATGTAATGAATAAAAATATAATCATTAGTAGCGTTTTTAAATTGACTAGGTTTGATTTATGTTATATAATTAATATATAACAAGAGAACAAATGTTTGTAGATAAATGAAGGGATGGTATAGAGATGAGTGTAGATCAAGAAAAATTAAAAGCGTTGAATGAAGCTTTAGGTAAAATTGAAAAAGATTTTGGTAAAGGTTCAGTAATGAAATTGGGAGAAGCAACGTCTATGTCTATAGATGTTATATCAACAGGAGCAATTGGTTTAGATATAGCTATTGGTATAGGAGGTCTACCTAGAGGGAGAATAGTTGAAGTATATGGACCAGAATCTTCTGGTAAAACTACTGTCGCACTTAGTTGTGTAGCATCAGCTCAAAAAGAGGGCGGAATAGCCGCATTTATAGATGCAGAACATGCACTTGACCCAGTATATGCAAAAGCATTGGGTGTGGATGTTGATAACCTAATAATATCTCAACCAGATACAGGTGAACAAGCTTTAGAAATAGCAGAGGCATTAATAAGAAGTGGAGCGATAGATATAATAGTAATAGACTCAGTAGCAGCATTAGTTCCAAAAGCTGAAATAGATGGAGATATGGGTGATTCTCATGTAGGTTTACAAGCTAGACTTATGTCTCAAGCACTTAGAAAGTTAACTGGTTCAATCAAAAAATCAAATTGTGTTGCTATATTTATAAACCAGTTAAGAGAGAAAGTAGGAATAATGTTTGGAAATCCAGAAACTACTACTGGAGGACGTGCACTAAAGTTTTACTCATCAGTTAGACTGGATGTTAGAAAAATAGATACAATAAAACAAGGTGACAAAGTCATAGGAAGTAGAACGAGAGTCAAAGTTGTTAAAAACAAAGTAGCACCACCATTTAAACAAGCTGAATTTGATATAATGTATGGAGAGGGTATTTCAAAAATTGGAGACCTTCTGGATATAGCTGCTGATGTAGATATAGTTAAAAAATCAGGTTCATGGTATAGTTACAATGATACTAAACTTGGACAAGGAAGAGAAAATGTTAAAAAATTCTTGGAAGATAATTTAGATTTAACTAATGAAATAGACGAGAAAGTTAGAACATTTTACAACTTAACTGGAGAAAGTGAAGAATCAAGTAACTCAGTATCAAAAGAAATTGTAGAAGAAGAAGTAAAAATACAAAAAAATAACTAGTAATTAAAGACATGCCACGCTCCCTATTAGCTTGACACAATGTTGAAAAAATTATAAAATTAAGTGAGGATAAAATATCTAAATTTAATTTTAATTATTAGGAATATTTTTTAATCATAGTGATGACATTTTGGGATTATTAACGAAGGAGGTGGATGTCATAGATAGTGTAGTAATTATTGTAATAGGTGCAGCTGTTGGTATTATAGCTGGATATTTTGTTAGAAAGAATATATCTGAAGCAAAACTTGGACAAGCTGAAAACTTGGCCAAAGAAATAATAGATAAAGCACACCACGACTCAGAAACAGTACAAAAAGAAAAATTATTAGAAGCTAAAGAAGAGATCCATAAGTGGAGAACAGAAGCTGAAAGAGAAAACAGAGAAAGAAGAACAGAAGTACAAAAGTATGAAAAAAGAGTAGTACAAAAAGAAGAAGTCTTAGATAGAAAATTACAAAATTTAGAATCTAAAGAATTAAACCTAAGTGAAAAATTAAAGGTAGTTGAAAAGAAAGAAGAAGAAGTTGAAGTAATAAAATCTCAGCAATTGGAAAAATTAGAAAGTATATCAGGAATTACTTCTGATAAGGCTAAAGAAATAATTTTAACAAATGCAGAGAGAGATGTAAGACGTGAAATGTCTATAATGATAAAAGAGATAGAAAGTCAAGCTAAAGAAGAAGCTGATAAGAAATCAAGAGAAATTATAGGATATGCAATTCAAAAATGTGCAGCAGATCACGTAGCTGAAACTACTGTAACAGTAGTAAACTTACCTAATGATGAAATGAAAGGTAGAATAATTGGTAGAGAAGGTAGAAATATAAGGACTTTAGAAACTTTAACAGGTATAGACCTTATAATAGATGACACTCCAGAAGCTGTAATTTTATCAGGCTTTGATCCAATAAGAAGAGAGATTGCAAGGATTGCTCTAGAAAAACTAATAGCAGATGGAAGAATACATCCAGCTAGAATTGAAGAAATGGTTGAAAAGGCAAGAAAAGAAGTTGACAATATTATAAAAGAATATGGTGAACAAGCTGCATTTGAAACTAGTGTACATGGAATTCATCCAGAACTAATAAGATTATTAGGTAGACTTAACTATAGAACTAGTTATGGACAAAATGTTCTTAAACACTCTATAGAAGTTGCTCATATAGCTGGCATAATGGCTGCTGAAATAGGAGCAGATATTAGATTAGCAAAAAGAGCAGGCTTATTACATGATATAGGTAAGGCTGTAGACCATGAAATGGAAGGTACGCATGTTGAAATAGGTATGGATTTACTTAGACGTTATAAAGAGTCTAAAGAAGTTATACATGCAATGAGTACTCATCATGGAGATTACGAGCCTCAGACTGTAGAAGCTGTATTAGTTACAGCAGCAGATGCAATATCAGCTGCTAGACCTGGTGCTAGAAGAGAAACTTTAGAAGCTTATATCAAGAGACTTGAAAAGCTAGAGGAAATAGCTAATTCATATGAAGGTGTAGAAAAATCATTTGCTATACAAGCTGGTAGAGAAATCAGAATAATGGTAAAACCAGAGGCTATAAATGATGAAGAAATACACTTATTAGCTAGAGATATGACTAAGAAAATAGAGGATGAACTTGAGTATCCTGGACAAATAAAAGTAAGTATAATAAGAGAAACAAGAGCTATAGAGTATGCAAAGTAAAAGAAATAATATCTAAATAATAATAAAAATATTTTTAAAAATTTAGATTTGCCACAAGATATGATAATATATCTTGTGGCTTTTTAATTGAAAAAACTAATTTACCATTATATGGAATTAATATAATGAAAAAAAATATTGATTATAAAGCATTGATAAAATAAATTTTTATATATGTATTGTTTATATAATTATTTGAGTTTGTTTGATATAATGAAGGGATAAAATAATATATTATATTTAAATAAATGTTTTTAAATTATATAATTTTATCATATATTTAAATATATAATAAAATTAGTATGTATTTTATGGAGGAAGCTATTGTGGGAAAGAAAACATTTAGGTGTAATACATTTTATTTACCAATAATATTAACTTTGTCAGTGATATTACTACTTATTTGTGCTTCAAGAGCAGATAATAATTCAAATTTTAAAAGTAATCTTACTCCTGTTTCATTTATTGGAGAGTATCAAATACCTAAATCAATGGAATTTAAACCTTTTATTGATGTAGACTCACTTAAGAATATAAGAAAAGAGTCTATTTATTTACGTGGTCATTTTAGTAGAGATATTCCAGTAGGGCAAACTCTTTTATTACATATCAGTCACTTGAACGTTAATATTCGTGTATCCGATAAGGAAGTATTTTCTACTGATAGAATAAATTCAAGTAATACACTGACTAGGTCTACAGGGCATCTGTGGACAGGATTCAAATCAAGTGGCATATCAACCAATGAGTTAGTAGAAATAACCATACAACGAGTGTACTCTAGTGGTAGAGCATTACAATTAGTATGTTTTTTTGATTAAAAAATAGCTACACACACTTGTGACTTTAGTCATGAGTTAGTAGCTAAAGTAGTCAGCGTATAGGGAAACTTATATGTAGAGATAGGAGAGAACCTATCCAATACTACTTGAATTGCTGGAAACCCCTAAAGCTAACCAAACTAAAACATAAGGATGAAATAAACCTAAGTGTGAAAGTTACGAAAGTAGAAAAAATTGGTTAGATGGTATAAGGTTAAACCCTAAGTACTTTAAAATGGGCAATCAGCAGGTAAACTCCGAATAGGAGAAACTTCAACGACTATTCCTCTTGAGGGAAGTACACTACAAGCTATCGGTAGTGGAAGTGGGTAGACCTTAACGGATAATGCCGAAGGATAAGATATAGTCTGTGCTTGCATGAAAGTGTAAGAAGTTCATAAGAGAACTGCATAGGTAGTAGCGAACTTATGTGAACGACAACCTCAAAAATGATAAAAGTTAGGACTTACGGTTCTTAAATATGTTATTTAAAAATAAATATAAAAACCTTCCAAATAATTGTTTTAAATAATTACGTTTGTTAATATTATAATGGGTGATGAAAAATAGAAGTTACTCGGATATGTATATTAATAATCATAAAAAACAATTAAAGTGAGGTGATAGTAGTGGAAAAAGCTTATAAGTTTAGAATGTATCCAAATAAAAAACAGCAAGAGTTAATTAACAAAACTTTTGGATGTTGTAGATTTGTATATAATAAGTATCTTGCTAAAAAAATAGAAGTTTATGAAAACAATAAAGAAACTTTTACTTATAAACAGTGTAGTTCTGATTTGACCAACTTAAAAAAAGAATTAAAGTGGCTTAAAGAACCTGACAAATTTTCACTACAAAACACCTTAAAAGATTTAGAAAACGCATATAAAAAATTCTTTAAAGAAAATACAGGATTTCCTAAATTTAAATCAAAGAAAACTAATAGATTTTCATATAGAACTAACTTTACAAATGGAAATATTATGCACCTTGGTCAATATATAAAATTACCTAAACTTGGTATGGTTAAAGTAAGGGATAAACAAGTACCTCAAGGGAGAATACTTAATGCTACTATATCCAAAGAACCAAGTGGTAAATATTATGTATCATTATGTTGTACTGATATAGACATTGAAGCATTTGAAAATACTAATAATCAGATAGGTTTAGATTTAGGAATTAAAGAATTTTGTATCTCAAGTTGTGGACAATTTATAGAAAATCCTAAGTATCTTAAGAAGTCATTAAACAAACTTGCAAAATTACAAAGAGAACTATCGAGAAAAACAATTGGTAGTTTAAATAGAAATAAAGCAAGGTTAAAAGTTGCAAGACTTCAAGAACATATAGCTAATCAAAGGAAGGATTTTCTACAAAAACTATCTACTAAATTAATACGAGAGAATGATATTATTTGCATAGAAGATTTACAAGTAAAGAATATGACTAGAAATCGTAAATTATCTCGCTTAATTTCTGATGTGTCATGGTCAGAATTTATTCGTCAATTAGAATATAAGGCTAATTGGTATGGTAGACAAATTGTAAAGGTAGGTAAATTCTTTGCAAGTTCACAAATATGCAATAAATGTGGGTATAAAAACGAGGAAATGAAGAATTTAAGTATAAGAGAATGGATTTGTCCTTGTTGTAATGAAACTCATGATAGAGATATAAATGCAAGTATAAATATATTAAAAGAAGGATTAAGACTAATAACAGTTTAAAATAGATAACGTATGTAAGAACCGTAGGAACTACGGGGATAGCCTGTGGAGAATTAGTAAGACATATTTTAGTATGCAAAATTCTATGAAGCAGGAACCCTGTGACTTTAGTCATGGGAGGTTCAGGAAATGCAGATTGGTTCTAAAGGAGACTTAATTGTTAGCGTGCTTCATGAAAACAAGCTTGGTCTTATGTTCACTATGTTAACAATATCTTTTGGACTATTTGGTTTAATTGCAAGTATTATTTTATTTTTTTTGAAAAGTGACCTAACACGTCAGATTTTTTTATTATCATGGTTTGCTATAGCTGGAGGAATTTGGTGTCTAGCAGATTTTAATGTGCTAACCTTTATCATTCAATCTCCAACTCTGGTTAGTATTTTGGAGTTACTGACACAATTTTTTCTTCCTACTTTCTACATTCTCTATCTAGCTACTTACTTAACTGGATGGAGATTGAAAGTTATAAATATAGGTGCATATGGGCTAATGACTAGCATATTACTTTGTGTTATTCTCCAAGTATTACGAATATATGATTTACATGAATTCCTTATAGTGCAAAATATGATTTGTATTTTAATTGTACTACTTGGTATAGGATGTCTAGTTATAGAAATTGTATTACATAGAGATATTGATGCCAAAATAGCACTGTTTGAATACTTACCAGTAGTTATTGGTGGTATTATGGAAATAGTAAACTATTATACTATATATATTCAAGATTTACCTTTTTTTTGTGTAGGTTTTTTAACTACTATTGTATTTCAAATTGGACATATTATGTTTTCTATAAAAAGAAAAGAGAAACTTCAAAAGAAATTGGAGAATGAATTGATGGAAAATCGGATTTCTATAATGCTTAGTCAAATACAACCACATTTTTTGTATAATGCACTTAATACTATTCAGTATTTGTGTAAACATGATTCTAATAGGGCATGTGAAGCAATAGAGAAATTTTCTTCTTATCTCCGTGGAAATATGGATTCTCTTACACAAAAAAAATTAATTCCATTTGATAAGGAATTATCTCATTTAAAAAATTATTTATGTATAGAGTTATTACGTTTTGGAGAGCGTATAAAAATTAAGTATGAACTCCTTGCTACAGATTTTTCTATTCCTGTTCTCACCATACAACCAATTGTTGAAAATGCAATACGACATGGCATTACAAAGAAGAAAGAAGGAGGAACAATCGTAGTATCAACTTTAAAAGACAAAGAAAATATTTATATTATTATAAAAGATGATGGGGTAGGATTTAAAGCACTCGAAAAAATGAATGATGGAAAAAGTCATGTTGGGATTAAAAATGTAAAAAGGCGATTAAAGACACAGTGTAATGGAAGTTTAACTATAGAAAGTTGTATAGGAAAAGGGACAATAGTGACAATAATCATACCTATTGGAAAGGAGTCAATTTATGAATATAATTGTTGTAGATGATGAGCCAATTGCTCTTAAGAATATGAATGAAAAGTTGGAAAATATTTCTGGGATTGAAGGAATTACTCTTTTTGATGAACCTCAATCTGCATTAGATTACTTAAAAGAACATCATGTAGATATTGCATTTCTTGATATTGAGATGTATGGCATGAATGGGTTAGAGTTTGCACTACTAGCTAAAGATATTTTGCCAAATATAAATATTATATTTGTAACTGGTTACTCAGAATATGCAGTAGATGCTTTTTCAATACATGCTAGTGGCTATCTTCTTAAGCCTGTAACAGTAGAAAGAATAAAGAAAGAAATAGAAAATTTACGTACACCCATTACTTTGAAATCAAAAAATAGTGTTTTTATTCATACATTTGGCAATTTTGAGGTATTTGTAGATAAAAAACCCTTAATATTTACTAGAGCAAAATCAAAAGAATTACTTGCTTATTTAGTAGATAGAAAAGGAGCAAGTGCAACTATAGCTGAAATAGCAGCAGTACTTTGGGAAGATAAGGAATATAACCGCTCGTTACAAAATCAAACACAAACAGTAATATCAAATATGATGAAAACTATGAAAGATGCAAAGATTGAACATATAATAATTAAAAAATGGAATAGTATAGCAGTAGATATTACAGAATTTGAATGCGATTATTACAATATGTTGAGATGGGATATGATGGCAGTTAATACATATGCTGGAGAGTATATGACAAATTATAGTTGGGCAGAACTGACTACAGGAATGTTATATCAAAAAACTTTTAATCAGTGTTATTGTGAAAGATAAATAATTTATTGTGAAAAAATATAAATCTTTTTAGAATTTTAATTTTAATGATGTGCTTTAGATGTGCTTTATCTATTATATTAATATATATTGATAATAAAACTCATATAATTCATTTATATTAGTAGAATGATTTGAGTGTTTTAACATATATTTTTAGATGATGTATCTGTATATTACTGTTGTTTTAGAAAAAGTAATAGATTAATATAAAAAATTTAAAGTTTTAAAGAGTTTACTACTTGAAATAATTATATTTAAAGAAGGTGAAAATACAATGAAGCCAAAATGAGGGTTAAAGAGGGAAGATATTATGAAAAAAAATACACTTTTACATACAAATGCTATTGTTTGTATTATTATTACTCTTGGTTTTGTAGCTACTTCTGTAATTGGCTACCAATCTAATACCAATATTTTTAAAAATGATATTGAGCATGTATCTACATTGGCCGCTGAAGGTATTTATTATCAGATAGATAAACTCCTTTCAGAACCTATAAATGTATCTCTTACCATGGCAAATGATAGCTTACTGAAAAACTTTTTAGATGGAGAGAAAGAACATATAAATGATGAGGAATTTATTTATAAGTTACAAGATTACTTAAATGCATACAGAAATAAATACTCATATGATTCTGTTTTTCTAGTATCAACCAAAACGAATAATTATTATCATTTTAATGGGCTTGATAGAAATCTTAGTGTTAAGAATTCAGAAAATCAATGGTATTATAATTTCTTAAAGAATAATGATGAATATTCATTAAATGTTGATAATGATGAAGCAAGTAATAACAGTATTACAGTATTTGTAAACTGTAAGATAAAAGATGATGATGGGTCAACTATGGGAATTATAGGCGTTGGATTAAAGGTTAATTCATTACAAAGCTTGCTTAAAGAATATGATGACAAATTTGATGTTGTAGCATGTTTAATTGATGATAAAGGCGTTGTACAATTAACATCAGACAAAACTGGTTATGAGCATATAAATTTCTTTGAAAATTCTAGTAGTGATTTATCTGATTCAAAAAACTTAATATTAAACAATAAAAAAGAGCAAAGGAGTTTTTGGCATTCATCTGCAAAATCAAAAACTTACATTGTATATCAATATATACCCAGTTTAAAATGGCACCTTGTTTTAGAAAATGATTTGACTATAATGAGTAAGCAACTTCAAACACAATTTCTAAAAGGAATTGCAGTTATAATTTTGATTATAATATTTGTGCTTTTTACAATTACACGTGTCCTTAAGAAGTATAAAAGTCAAATTATGAAGCTTAGTGTTTCACAGAAATTAGAATATCAAAAGATGCTAAGTCAATCTACTGACGAACTTTATGAAAATATTTTTGAGATTGATGTTACTAATAATAGAGCTGGCTGTGAAGATTCAAATAGATATTTTCATGAGTTTGGTTTAGGGCTTGATACACCATATGATGAAGCACTACATACAATTGCTAAAGAACAAATCAAAGAAGAGTATGCACAGGATTACTTAGATACATTCTTACCAGAAAATGTTATTAAGTGTTATAATAGCGGAATTAATAATATGAGCTATGATTTTTTAATTAAGACCGATGAGAAAAATTATCACTGGATTAGAATTAATGCACGAATTTTCTTTTGGACATCAGATGAATCTGTTCGTATGATATCTTATCGTAAAAATATAGACGAAGAGAAAAATAGAGAATTGTTGCTCCTTGAACGTTCACAACGCGATTCTCTTACTGGACTTTACAATAAGGGTGTAATAGAAGAATTTATTAGCTCATTTTTAGAAAACAAAAATAATCAAGATTCAGAACATGTTTTTCTAATATTTGATATTGATGATTTTAAAAATGTAAATGATAAGTATGGCCATGCATTTGGAGATTTTGTTATAAGTGAGTTTGCATTGGAATTGAAATCTCAATTTCGTGAGGATGATATTGTAGGTCGTATTGGTGGAGATGAGTTTGTAGTATTGATAAAAAACTTTAGCACTAATAACTATGTACTTATAGAGAAATTAGAGCGTTTTTGCTCTAAAATTAATCAAAAAAGATTTGCTGGGCACATGGATTTTTCTATTACATGTAGTATTGGTGTAGCAATGTATCCTGAACATGGTTATGTATATTCTGAGTTATATGAAAAAGCAGACCAAGCACTTTATTATGCAAAAAGTCATGGGAAAAATTCTTATCATGTATTCTCAGATGATTCTATTGATAGTATGTCATTTCACATAGACCCTAGAGATGTAAAGGTATTATTAGAAATGGCTACTGATGGTGTTGTCAAATTTGCATGCATGGAAAATTTAAAATTACTTTATTTTAATCAAAAGATGCTTGAATTCACTGGATATTCTGCACAATCTGTTTCATCTAAAGACTTTAATGTTCTTTCACCAGTATTACAAGATGATTTGCAAATAGTAATCGATACATTGGAAGAAGCAATTTCTAAAAGAGAAACTTTTGAAGTAGTTTTCCGTTTTTGCCATACAGATGGTCATATTTTTCCTGTAAGAATGCAAGGTAAGTTTGTGAACGAGTTATATCAAAATCGTTATCCTGTTTTTTATGCGATTTATACAGATATATCAAGTCTTAATCTTATATCAGAAGATAAAAATTGAATATCACAGTAAAATATAAAATTTAATATAATAGTAGCCATATGTAACTACTATAAATAAAACCTGCTAATAAAATAGATTGTTTTTTAGCAGGTTCTTAAATTTTTTATGCTAAACTTCTGTGTTCATAGACGATAAAATTAGCTATTTTAAAGATTTTACCTATTATTTTAAAAATTAATTATGAAATTTATCAATTTGTTATTTACAAAAAATATTTTATAACAATAAATATTTATATTTATTGTAGATTTTCTTTAATAGTTTTGTATTTATTTGTATTTATTTTGAATTTATTTACTAAATTTGCCTATAAAAAGTATATATAAAAATATAGTTCAAAATGGTATAATTAAGTATAACAGAAGGAGGTAATGTAAGTGAGCCAATACATAAATATAAACTCTCAGTTAGACGCCCTAAAATTGAAGGAATTCGAGAAACTATTTTACGAAGATATCAATGAGGACGTTAAAGTAGTGCCAAAAGTTACTCCTTTTAAAGGAATAAATACTGATTTGTTGTATGTTAAAGATGGAAAAATTTTATTTATAAAATTTATGGATACAACAGAAGATATATTTTTTATTTTGGAAGAAGAGTTACTTGAAGTTATGAATGAGGAATATGAGCTTTTGAAACTAAAAATGGGACAAAAGAATAGAAATATAAGCTATAATTACGTTTACATTATGCCATATGTTGAAGTAGAAGAAGCATATGAGTTTGGAGAATTTGTTAATAATAATATAATAGATAAAAATAAGCTTCAGGATATAATGAATAAAGGTTCACTAGAGGAATATCTTAGTGAAAAAAATGATGAAATAAATTTAAATTTATTTTTATTAGATATATGTTCAGAGTACTATATAATAAATGATAAACTACATCTAAATGAAAAATTTAAAAAGATTTCTTTCTATAATGATGACTATAAGTATACAGCAACTATGATGGAAGAGGTTCAAATTAAAGATGCTATTTCTATTAAATACGGGAATACACTTATTGAAGGTGGTTCCGGTATAGGAAAGACAGCAATTATGCTTTCAAGAGCTATAAAACTAGCGAAAGTATATCCACATCATAAATTAATCATATTTACACATACAAAGCAATTATGCAATGAGCTTCGAGAAAGAATAGAGCTATTGTATAAAGATAATAATAATTTAGAAGTCCATACATTTAGTTCTTTTATATTTAAACTCGCTAAAAAATACAACCTAATTGTAGACTATAACATGTTAAAAAATGATTATGAAAAAACTTTTAATAATCTAGTAAAACAAGCACAGAACATTATAAAAAATAAAAATATGTTCAAAGCTATTTTTGTTGATGAAGCAGAAAGCTTTTTAGATTATGAGATAGATTTTATAAGAGAGTTTTTATATAAAACAAAATTTATATTTAATGTATGTTCTTGTAATTCTTTGAATATCTCTAATAGATTAAATATATTTAAAACCTTATATAGCAGTATAGAGTTTGATGATAAGATTATTCTAAGTAAAAATTATAGACAAGCCAAAGAGATTGTCGATTTTACGAATAAATTTTCAAATAATTCTAACTCATATATTAATGAATTAAGGCCAAGTACAAAGTTTAATACTTTTTTTAATACTGAAGCACTTAGAAGTGGTAATAAGTCTGTTGATATAATAAAGGTAAGTGACCTTGATGACCAAATAAGTTCTGTAATATGGGAAATTGAGTACTTAATAAGTAAAAAAGGTCTTGATTATTCTGAAGTTGCTATTGTATATCCTTACAATAAGAAAAAATTAAAAAGTGGAAAAACTATTTACTTCCAATACATGCTAAAAAAAGCATTGGAAGAAGCAAAAATTCCTTATATATGTGCAGAAGATAACCTAACAAATATAAGTAAGAAGGTAGGAACTACAATAGCAAATATATATTCTATAAAGAATTTAGAATATAAAGCAGTGATAATATGTGAGTTAGAAATGTTATATAATCAAACTATAAATGATACAGAGCAAGATTACCAAGTAAATGACTTTGTAGGAGATTTGAATAAGGTTTATTTAGCTATGAGTAGAGCAACTGATTATTTAAGCATAGTAACGACTTTTAATGAAGATGCAAGTGATATAATAAGAATTATCACAGAATCAAAAGAGAGCTAGTAAAAGAATGTATTTTTTATATAAGTAAATTAAAAGAGACTGAGATGTGTAAAATGAATTTTACCAATCCAGTCTCTTATTTTTCTAATCTACTTTTCCAATATTATCAAAAGGTAATAGTCTTACCATAACCTTACCAAGAATTTCATCCTCATCAACCATACCTACATCAGGAAATCTACTGTCATTACTGTTTTCTCTATTATCTCCCATTGCAAATAGCTTACCTTTTGGAACAACTGTATCTATATCTCCAGAAGTATAATTATTGTGTATATATGGTTCATTTAATAATTTTCCATTTACATATACCTTGGAGTTTGATATTTTTATACTGTCACCTTCAGTAGCTATAACTCTTTTTATTAAGTCTTTTTTCTTTCCTGTATCTCCATCAACTAAATTGGTTTTAAAAACAACAATATCACCTTTCTCAGGTTTACCAACCTTGTAAGATATTCTATTTAAGATTAGATAGTCTTTATCGTCTAAAGTGGGATACATTGATTCTCCACTGACGATAGAAGGTCTTATAAATTGTAGAATTACAAATGCAAGTACAATAGCCATAGCTATTGACTTAGCCCAATCAAATATTTCTTTTTTAACACTCATAACTTTTCTCCTTATCATTTGTCTTTAAATTAAAATAAATTAGAATAGAAAGAAATAAGCAAGAACAATTATACCCAAGACTATTCTATAATAACCAAATACTTTGAAGTCATGTTTTTTGATATAGTCCATAAAAAATTTAATAACTACAATTGAAACAATAAATGCTACTACAGAACCAACACCTAAAATAAGCCATTCAAATCCACTAAATCCAAATCCAGCTTTTAGAAGCTTCAATGCACTAGCTCCAAGCATTGTAGGGATAGCTAAGAAGAATGAAAATTCTGCTGCTACATATCTAGAAGCACCAAGCAACACTGCACCTATTATAGTTGAACCAGATCTAGATGTACCTGGTATAAGAGCTAGACATTGGAATAATCCTATACAAAGAGCTAACTTATATGTAACTTGCGAAAAATCTTTATACTTAGGTCTTTTATTTCTCTTTTCAAGCCCTATCATTATTATACCATACACAATAAGAGCAATAGCAACTACTGTTGAATTGAAGAATAATCTATCTATATCGTCTTCAAACAGTATTCCAATAACTCCAGATGGTATAACTGCAATTATAACCTTAAGCCATAAGCGAACTGTTTCTTTTTTCTGTTTAATATTCTTTGAGCTATCAAAAGGGTTTAACTTTTTAAAAAATATAACAAGTACCGCTAATATTGAACCAAATTGAATTACAACCAAAAATGTACTTATAAATGTATCTGAAAAATTCAATTTTATAAACTCATCAACTAATATCATATGCCCTGTACTACTTACTGGTAGCCATTCTGTGATTCCTTGAACTATTCCTAAAATGACTGCCTTAAAAACTTCAAGCAAACTAAATGTTTCCAAACCAAAATACCTCCAATACAAATTTATAGTAGCATATTTTATTCAGATTTTAACAAAAAAATGCCACCTTTTACTAACTTATAATACCATAGTACTGTGTAGTGCACAATGGAAGATTGATATTTTCATAAAACCTTCATAATTTAACAAAGTGAAGTTAAAACCTATCTATTGAATAAGGGGTATATTTGAAGGGGAAATATATGGTATAGTAAAAGTATAACCATTTTATTTTATGAGAAGGAAAGGAGTTATTATGTATAGCACAAAAATACTAGATGATTATGAGTACGAAACCTTTAATGTTTTTTCTACAAAATTAAACCCAAACACAAAACACGATTATTTATCAAAGGTTATACTGTTTAAAGAGTTCTTAAAAGGGAAAGAATTGATTTATGTTACAAAAGAAGATTGTAAAAATTTTGTAGACTATATACAGACAAAATATGCAAAATCAACTTGTGAAAAGATATATAGTTATTTACATAGTTTTTATAACTTCTTAAAGAAAGAGGGATACATAGATATAAATCAATTTAGATATGTAGAGAAACCAACAGTAACAAGAATAAAAACAAAAGATGATGTCCTAAGCATACAAGAAATAAATAAGCTTATAGGTATTTTACCAAAATTAAATATAAGAGATAGGGTAATAATAGTCTGTCTAGTTACTACTGGGTGTTTATTAAATGAATTAGTTAGCTTGAAGTGGAAAGACCTTATGGTAGATGAAAACGATAACTCGTACGTGAGACTAGGTAAAGGAAGAAAAGAGAGAGTAGTTAAGTTACATCCATACTTCTTTAAACTTTTAGAAGACTATAGGAATTATTCTGGACTTCCAGAGGTAATAATACCTAGTGATGACTTTATTTTTACAACTCAAAAGAGTAATTCTATAACGGATAGAAATGTCAGACTTATAGTCAAAAAAGCTTTAGATTTAGCAGGGCTTTCTCAATATTCAGCAAGAGACTTTAGACATTCATTTGCAGCAATAAGTTTAAGACTTGGGGCGGATGAGAGTGATGTAAAAAATCAACTTGGTTGGAGTGACAAATACTATGCAATTAGATATAAATATGTATTAAACTTTGTTGATAGTGAGATAGTGGATTACTTAATTGAAAAAGATAATTTAGACATAAATAAAAAATAGTAATAAATAAAAAATATTATATGTAAATATGAACGAAAAATAAAAAAGTCTTGTTATAGTTCGTAAAATTATATATAATTATTTATGTACTAATATGTACACACTAATTACATGACAAAAGATTTAAGGAAGGTGCTAATATAATGATAGATAATAAATACACTACGTATTCAAATCCACTTACAGACAGATATTGTAGCAAGGATATGAGTTATATATTTTCTCCACAGTTTAAATTTTCTACATGGAGAAGATTATGGGTTGCTCTTGCAGAAGGTGAGCATGAGTTAGGAATAAATATAACTGAAGAACAATTAGATGAGCTAAGAGCTAATATAGATAATATAAATTTTGATGAAGCTAGAAAAATAGAAAAAGAAGTAAGACATGATGTAATGTCTCATGTAAAAGCGTATGGTTTACAATGTGAAAAGGCAAAAGGAATAATACATTTAGGAGCGACATCTGCATATGTTGGAGACAATACAGATGTTATACAAATGAATGAAGCGTTAAAACTTCTAAGAGTAAAACTTGTCAACTTAATAAACAATTTAAAAGAATTTGCACTTAAGTATAAGGACATGCCAGCTCTTGGATTTACACATTTTCAAGCAGCACAGCTTACAACAGTAGGTAAAAGAGCTTGTTTATGGGCTCAAGACTTAATACTTGATTTGGAAGATTTGAACTATAGAATTGATAATATGAAATTAAGAGGAGTTAAAGGAACTACTGGTACTCAAGCAAGTTTTTTAAGCTTATTTGAAGGAGACCATGAAAAAGTAAAAGAGTTAGATAAGAAAATCTGTAAAAAGATGGGATATAATTCTTCTTATGCAGTAAGTGGGCAAACATATACTAGAAAATTAGACTATCAAGTGATAAGTATATTGTCAGGAATAGCTCAAAGTATGCATAAGATGACTAATGATATAAGACTTTTACAAAGTTTAAAAGAATTAGAAGAGCCATTTGAAAAAAATCAAATAGGTTCATCAGCAATGGCTTATAAGAGAAATCCAATGAGAAGTGAGAGAATAGCATCTTTATCTAAATATATAATTTCTGAGTCTTTAAGCCCTGCAATGGTACAAGCTACTCAATGGCTAGAGAGAACATTAGATGATTCAGCTAATAAGAGATTAGCTATACCTCAAGCCTTTATGGCAGCAGATGCAATACTTGAGATAGGTATAAATGTAACTGATGGTTTAGTAGTATACGAGAATATGATAAATAAACGCGTAAATGAGGAACTTCCCTTTATGGCTACAGAAACAATACTTATGGAAGCTGTAAAAAGAGGTGGAGATAGACAGGAATTACATGAGATAATAAGAGAATATTCTATGAAAGCTGCATATAGGGTTAAACATGAAGGTAAGGATAATAATCTAATTGAGCTTATAATTAATGATGATTCATTTAAAATGAGCAAAGAAGAAATATTGTCTATAATGGACCCAAAAAACTTTATAGGTAGAGCACCAGAGCAGGTTGTAGAGTTTGCAAACGAAGTTATAGAACCAGCTATAAAAGATTATAAAGAAGATTTAGGAAAAATAGATGTAGATTTGAGAGTATAGAAGTATACAGATAAAATATAATTAAAAATGGCTATCTTATTTATAAATAAGATAGCCATTTTAATGGGCTAGCGTCTGCTCTCCATCGCTATGAAGAGTTCTTCCTTATTTACTATACCATGAATTAAAGAAAATAGCTATATAAATAGTGTTTAATAAGAATAATATAAATAAAAATAAACAAAATAATAAGATTACTAATTAAATTTAAACATTCAGCAAAAACTATTGTACTTGCAATATTTTTAATGTAAACTGAAATAAAGTTATTTAGATAATTTAATAAATTTTAAAACAACCGAGGTGATTGTATGAACTACGTAGTAAAAGATACCATAAGCTTTCTAGTAAAAACATTTCCTAAGATTTATTCGAGCCTATACTTAGAAGACCTAAAAAAATTTGCACCAGACTATAATGTAAATAAAACACAATTAAGAGCATTAGTATTTATAAAAAACTATGGAGTAATAAGCATGACTGATTTATGCTCTAAGTTAAATATAGAAAAAGGCAGTTTAACTAGTATGGTTGATGATTTAACTGATAAGAAATATGTAACAAGAGAAAGAGACTTAGTTGATAGAAGAAAGTATCTAATTGATATTACTGAAGAAGGAGGCAAGATAGCTTCTGATTTTATGGATAAATTGAGTGATGGTCTAGGAGAAAAGCTTTCTAAATTGACTGAAGAAGATAGAAAAAAGTATTTAGAGGCAATAAATACTCTTCAATATATATTAAATAAAGAAGAATTTAAATAGAAAAAATATCCCCTTTTCAAATAATATATGAAAAGGGGATATTTTATATCATTAAATTTATATAAATTAATATTTTAAGAATTTATTTGTGTAAAGCTACATATTGCTCTAAACCTTCTTTTAATAATGTAGCAGCTCTATGAAGGTCAGTTTCATTTAGGATGTAAGCCAATCTTATTTCGTCACGTCCTAAACCTGGAGTAGCATAGAATCCTTCAGCAGGGCAAACCATAACTGTTTCATTGTTTTTGTTGAATTCTTTTAACATCCAGATTGTGAAATCTTCTGCATTTTCAACTGGTAATTTAGCAACTATATAGAAAGCACCAGTTGGTTTTTTACATATAACACCATCAACTTTCATTAATTCATTGTATAATACATCTCTTCTTTTTTTGTATTCTTCATTAACTTCTTTGAAATAAGAAACTGGAGTTTTGTATAATTCAACAGCTCCTATTTGCTCTAATGTAGGAACACAAAGTCTTCCTTGACATAATTTAAGTATTTGAGCTATAAGACCTTTATTTTTACAAGCTATAGAACCTATTCTAGCACCACAAGCACTGTATCTCTTAGAAACACTGTCTATTATTATAACTCTATCTTGTACACCTTCTAAATTACCACAACTAGTGTACTCAAGTCCATCATAAACAAATTCTCTGTAAACTTCATCTGCTATTATCCATAAATCTTTTTCTTTAGCTATTTCAGCTAGGATATTAAGTTCTTCTTTTGTATAGATTGCACCAGTTGGATTTCCTGGATTAGAAAGAATTATAGCTTTAGTTTTATCATCTACTTTAGACATTATTTCTTCTTTAGATGGAAGGTGGAAACCGTTTTCTGCTTTTGTTGTAACAGCATTAACTTCTACATTTACACATTGACCAAATCCATTGTAGTTAGTATAGAATGGCTCTGGAACTAATAGATTATCCCCTGGGTCACAAACTGCCATCATAGTGAAAAGTAAAGCCTCACTACCACCATTAGTTACTAGCAATTCATCTTTTTCATAATTCATATCATAAGTTTTATAGTAATTTTGAAGTGCTTCTAATAATTCTGGAATACCTTCTGATGTAGCATATTCTAAGACTTCACTATCAAAGTTTTTAACAGCATCAAAAAACCCTTTAGGAGTTTTTATGTCTGGTTGTCCTATGTTTAAGTGATATACTTTGATTCCTCTATCTTTTGCTGCTTGTGCAAATGGAACAAGTTTTCTGATTGGAGAGGCCTGCATTGCACTAACTCTGTTTGAATAATTCATTTTAATACCCCCTATTTAATTTAAATACGTATATTGTATTATGTAAATTGTATGTTTGAATACAAGACATCTTTACAAGATAATAATAACATACTTATAGGTAAAAATCATCAAAAAAAATTAATATAGCTCTAAAATAAACTTTTAACAAATTACAGTGAAATACCTATGTCCATGCCAATAAATTATGTATTAGTAAATTGATTTATTGTAAGATAATGCTTTGATATATTGGCAGTAATATTTTTGTTATAATCTTTTACTTATAGACAAAAATATATAATGATAAATATGTAAATTTATAAAAAATATTATAAATTTATTTAACAGATACGATAAATATCATATAATTATATTAAAGGCTATTAACTAAGAGGTGTTAATTATGAAAGAATTAAGAATAGATCCAATTACTAATGATGTTGTTATATTTGCTACTGATAGATTAAAAAGACCTTTGGATACAGCAGATATACCAAATGACGATGAAGAAAGCTATGGATATGAAGAAGGATGCCCATTTTGTAAGGGAAATGAGTCTTATGCAACTGATACATTATTTGAAATAGAGGGTGAAGAAGGATGGCTTGTGAAGTCTATTTATAATAAATTTCCTATAATTGATGATGTGGCAAGAGATGTATATGGTGTTCATGAAGTAATGATAGAGAGTGATAAACATAATAGTAATTTTTATAACATGAATCAAAAAGAATTTGAAGATGTTTTTTTTATGTATAGAGATAGGTTTAGAGAAATGTCGAAAGATGACAGAGTAGAGTATGTTAGTATCTTTAAAAATTTCTTGAGAAAAGCTGGTGCATCTTTAATGCATCCACATGCTCAGATATTGTCTATGTCTTTTATTCCTCCTGAGATTACAAATGAGTTACTAGTTTCAAAAGAGTATTATGATAGTAATAATAGCTCTTTGTATGATGATTTAATCGAAAATGAAATAAATTTAAATACAAGAGTTGTTTATAATGGAGAAGCTTTTATAGTACTTATTCCATATGCAACTAAATATAGCGGAGAAGTAAGAGTAATATTTAAAGATAAAATAAAATTTGATGAGTTAAATGATAATAATGTAAAAGAACTCTCTATGATATTTGAAAAGTTATTTAAAAAACTATATAATATCAATGGATATATGCCATTTAACTTATGTGTTCATACTCATCCAACAAATATTGAAACAAAATCATATTTTAATGTTCATATGCATATAATCCCAAGAAAATATAATTTTGGAGGATTTGAACTTGGAACAAACATGTATGTTTCTTCAATAATCCCTGAAGAGTTAGCAAAAAAATTAAAAATTGATTAAAATATATATTTTTAAGGTATTAAGTAAATAGTAATTTTTAGATAAAGTTATAGTGTTAAATTGTTAAAACAAAAACAAATGAAAAATTAAAAGAAATTTACTGTTTAGATGAGGAGTATAATATGAAATTTATATCATGGAATGTCAATGGAATAAGAGCTTGTGTTGGGAAAGGATTTTTAGACTTTTTCAAAGAAGTTGATGCAGATATATTTTGCTTACAAGAAACTAAATTACAAGAAGGACAAATAGAGTTAGATTTACCAGGGTATTTTCAATACTGGAATTATGCTGAGAGAAAAGGGTATTCAGGTACTGCTATATTTACAAAAAAAGAGCCTTTAAAAGTAATGTATGGAATAAATATAGAAGAACATGACAAAGAAGGTAGAGTCATAACTCTGGAGTTTGAAGATTTTTATTTTATCACTGTATATACACCAAATTCTCAATCTGAGTTGAAAAGATTAGAATATAGAACTAGATGGGAAGATGACTTCATAGACTATTTAGTTAAATTAGACAATCATAAGCCTGTAATTGTATGTGGAGATATGAATGTTGCGCATACTGAAATAGATTTAAAAAATCCTAAAAATAATACGAAAAATGCAGGTTTTACGAAAGAAGAAAGAGAAAAATTCTCTAAACTATTGGATAGTGGATTTATAGACACATATAGATACTTTAATCCTGATAAAGAAGGTGTCTACAGTTGGTGGTCATATAGATTTAATGCAAGAAAAAATAATGCAGGATGGAGAATCGATTATTTTTGTGCATCTAAGAAATTAGAAGATAAATTGATAAGTGCAGATATTCACACCGAAGTATTAGGTTCAGACCATTGTCCAGTTGAATTAAAGATAAAATAAAGATTAATCAGGATAAAAATTGGGCTGTAGATATACATTTAAAAATAATTATATTTTAATCTACATGCCTATTTTTAACCTAAGTAAGCTTTATTTGTTTTTTCTTTGAGTGGCATTTTCTAATGCAAATTGATTTGTTTTTCCCATGTTATAAGCTAAGTTAATGATTTTTTTCTCGTCCTTAGTCAATTCACGATTTAAAATTTTCTTAAATTCATCAAATAACTTATCATAATCAATTTTCTTTTTACTGGAATATTTTATAGTTTTAGGTCTGATGTTTGTATACATATATATATCTGGTACTATACTTGAATTGTATATCTTAATAAAGACCTTAGCAGTATAATATGCATCATTTAAAGCATTGTGATAAGACATTTTTTCATCGAGTTGTAATAAGGAAATAGCATTTTGTAATCCAATACTTTTTCCTGCTGGATTATCGAAATATTTAGATGCATGTTGTTGAATATTAATATAAGACTTAGGTAAGGTATTTGATGCTAACTTATGGTAATTAATATTCCTGTACAATTCCTTTAAATCTCCAGAGCCCCATACGCATAATATAGGGTCTTGCGATGATATAAATTCTGTGAAATTGTTGTAAACTTCAGGAAAAGTAGGTGAACAATTAAAGTCAGAATCTTTAATATTAGTCATACGACTAATAAAAGGATGTATTTCTTTGTATATTGTAGGTTTCACATAACTATTAAATGTATCTATTATATTAAATTTAGAATCCAATTTAATTGCTCCTATTTGTATGATTTCAAAAGGACACTTTTCATTGGATATAGTCTTGTTAAGCTTTCTATCAAATCCTTGATTAAATTCCAAATCGAAAATTATGTATTCCATAAAGTTTATCTCCTAAATTTTATTATTATTGCTATTATAGATTATATTATAAGACAAATTAAATTTTTAAACAAAAATACTTTTATTTTAGTATACCCCATATTTATAAAAATGTTAAACTATTGTATGGAAAATATTTTTTCCAATAAAAAATATTGCGAACTTTTTGTACTTGATATATAATAATATAAATAAAAACACGAATAAAACACGAATATTTTGCAAGAAAAATTCATAAATGTAAGCAAAAATGAATTTTATCTTGTATTTAACAAAATAAAATTTACATAAAAATTATGGGAGAGTGAAAAAATGGATAGTCTATTATATGTAATAGAGAAAGATAAACATACTAATGAAGAAATAAGAGAAATCCTAAAAAACAATAAAAATATAAGATTTGTTTCATTAATGGGGGTTGACTTAGGAGGAAATGCAACAGACGAAAAGATTCCTGTAGAAATATTTTTAGAAGATATAGATAAATTTTTAGAATCAGCTATACAGACTGATGGTTCGAGTGTTGAACTTTATAATATAGCGACATTAAATAATGCAAAAGTTGATTTAATGCCAGATAAAAGTTGTCATTGGTATGTAGATTACAATATGGAATATATAGACGAAGAAGTTGGTTTACCTGTTGGAACATTAAAGATACCTGCATTTTTAATACATGATAATAAAAAAGTATGTTCAAGAGGAGTACTTCAAAAAGCAGATAAGTATTTCAAAAAATCTATGTTTGAGATATTTAAAGAATACCCACATGTGCTAAATAACATAGGAATAGATTCAATAGATGATATAGAAGAAATAATGTTGACAGCAGCTACAGAGCTTGAGTTTTGGGTTAATACTCCTGAGGATAAAGCAGACCTAGAGAAATTATATGTATCACAAAGCCTAAAAGAGCAATACTGGAAAAGAACTCATGGTATTATAAGAACTTGCCTAGAGCAAAGTTTAATAATACTTCAAAAACTAGGTGTAAGCCCTGAAATGGCTCATAAAGAGGTTGGAGGGATACAAAGTTCTATTAGTATAGATGGAAGAACAAACCATGCTATGGAGCAACTAGAAGTTTCTTGGAAGTTTTCTACACCATTACAAGCAGCAGATAATGAGTTATTAGTAAGAGACGTTATAGAAGATGTATTTACATCACATGGACTAGAAGTTACATTTAAAGCAAAACCAATTCATGGAGTTGCAGGAAGTGGTGGGCATACACATGTAGGAGTAAGTGCAAGGCTAAAAGATGGAAGTATCAAAAACCTATTTGCTCCAAAAGATTTAAGAGAAGACTATCTAAGTGAATTAGGATATGGAGCTCTTATGGGACTTCTTTATAATTATGAAGTGTTAAATCCAATTGTAACAGCTTCTAATGATGGATTTAATAGATTAGTTCCTGGATTTGAGGCACCTGTATGTATAGTTACATCTTTAGGTCATAGTTATGAGATTCCATCAAGAAATAGGTCAGTACTTGTTGGATTAATAAGAGATATGAAAAATCCAAAGACTGTAAGATTTGAATTAAGATCACCAAGTCCTCTATCTAACACGTATTTAGTAATAGCAGGATGTTATCAAACAATGTTAGATGGTATAAAAGCAGCAGCTAAGAGTGGTCTTAGCACAAAAGAACTTGAAAAAGAATTGTCTAAAAATGTAGGTGAAGAAGGCTTCTATTTAGAAAAGGATAGAGCATATAGAGATGAAAATGATGTATTTGAGCATTATAGCTTAGAAGAAAGAAATGCAAGATTTGGAATTCCACCAGCTACAGTTTATGAGAATATGAAAAATTTAGAAATATATGCTTCAAAATTAAAATCTTTAAAACAAGGTGATGTATTTACTGATAGTATAATAGAATCATTTAAGGTTGGGGCAATAGATAAGTGGCAAAAAAAATTAAAAACTAGAATAATAGAAGCAGGAATACAAAAGATAAGAAGCATTGTAAAAATACACACAAAAGAAAATATGGATGCACTTGATGAAGTGGTTTGGAATTCAATTTCAGATTTGAAGTTCAACATTATGAAGGATACTTTAACTAGAGAGTCTCTATTTACTAGAGTAAGAGAAGCTGTAGAAAATAAAGATTATCAGACTGCTTCTGATTTACAAATAGAGTTAAAGAGAAGTATGGAAGAAATACAACAATTATATATGCAATACAAGAAAAATATCTACTAAGATAAATTAATAATTTGATTTTAATATTATAAAGGCAATCGAGTATGATTAGGTCATTTGGAGTAAAATCTCAAATACGAAAGCATACTTGATTGCCTTTGGTTTTATAATTTTAAGTTTTGTAATAGAACACTAATTGTAATGAGTATCTATCAATTCCGAGATATAATCAGCAATTTCATCTGGATGAATGACTGTTTTAAATTCTTCTAAATTTTTCTGCATAAAGTTTATTATAGAATCAAATTCATTTGAGACTAATTTATAAAATATATTCTTGAGGTCTAAGTCATCACTATAAATCATTCCAAGACCTTTATCTATTATAAATTTAGCATTTTCAATCTCTTGTCCAACCTTTGGCATTTTTACAAGGACTGGAGTTTGTGATTGAATAGCTTCAAATATGGTTGCTCCTCCAGGTTTAGTTAACATTAGGTCACATTCTTTTATCAGATTATACATGTCATTTACAAATCCAAGTACTTTTATATTTTTTAAAGGTTTTTTATAAGTTAATGTGTCATATAATTTTTTGTTTTTACCTGTAACTATTGTAATTTCTATAGAATCAATATGTTCTTCAATAAATTCGTCTATCCAATGCATAAAATCCTCATCTATATCGAATAGACCTCTTCCTCCACCAAGAAGTAGTAATCTATATTTATCATGACAGAGCTCTTTACTTTCAATTTGAAATCTCTTATCTACAGGAACACCTGTAACCTTTATTGAGTCTGGATTTATTCCCTTCTGAAAAAATCGGTTTTTTATTTCAGGAGATGGAACAAAATATAAATCTGTGTTTTCAAAAACCCACTCCATACTATCTACAACATCTGTTATAACTGTAAGTGTTGGTATATTTATATCAGGATTTTTTATCTTAAAATTATTTACACAAGCTGCTGCTAGTGGAAATGTAGAGATAATTAAATCTGGATTTATATCAGAAATATACTCAGAAAGTTTAGGTGTATATAATTTATGAGAGAAATCATGTCTTGAATCAAACGATTTCTTAAAATAATAATAGTAATTATATAATCCTGGAGTATATTTTGTATTGTTTTCATAAAGTTTTACCATAGGCTTATTCATCATAGGGATACTTGCATTTATAAAATTTTGTATAACAACATTGTAGTTACTATATTTTTCAATAATACATTCTTTGACTGCTTTTGCGGCACTTATATGGCCAGCACCAAATTGAGCAGTTAAGATTAATATCGTTTTATCTTCTTTTGTTTTAGCCAATTTATCACCACTTTCATAAAATATATCTGATTAGAGTATTATACATTTATAGAAGAATTTAATCAACAAGAATATTTAAAAATAACTATTGTGTAAAACATAGTACTGTGTTATTATGAAAATATAAGAAGTTTTAACATAGTACCTTGTAAAACACAATACTGTGTATTTAAAGAAAGGATGGAGTATATGAACACACAATTTAGAAAGGGTGTTTTAGAAATTTGTGTACTTGCACTAATATCTAAAAAAGATATGTACGGATATGAAATAGTACATAATATCTCTAAAGTGATAGATGTAAATGAAGGAACAATATATCCTATTCTAAGAAGACTTACAAAAGATTTGTATTTCGAAACATATATACTAGAATCTAATGAAGGTCCTGCTAGAAAATACTATAGAATAACTTCACTAGGAAAAGAAAACTTATCCAATCTTATGGAAGAGTGGAGAGAATTTGTAAAGGCTGTTGAGATTTTAATAAGTGAAGATGAGGGAGGTAATGAACTTGAATAAAACTGAGTTTCTTGAAATTTTAAAGGATTATCTAAAAAAAGATTTTTCTGAGAGCGAAGTTAATGATATATTGAGAGATTATGAAGAGTATTTTGTAGATGGTATTATAGAGGGAAAGAGTGACATGGAGATAATAGCATCACTTGGTTCACCAAAATCTATAGCAAGAGAACTTATATTACAGACTAAAGAAAAAGATACTGAGGAAGAAAAAATAATAAATACTGATGTTTTAAATGATAAATTTAGTAAATTTAAATCAGATATGAAAAAAGGTTATTCTATCTTAAAAGATGAAGCCAAAGAAAAGTACAATAAATCAAAGGAAAATATAAATGATAAACTCACACCAAGTATAGAGGAAAGTGTTGGAGGCTTATCTAGACAAGTTATAAAGGCGTTATTAGTAGTATTATCTTTATTCTTGATTATTCCAGCTTTTGCATTTATATGTGCAGTTATATCTGTTGCCATTGGATTGGTATGTACATTGATTGCTTTTGTTATATCAATTCCATTTGTGATTAAGTTTATAACAATGGTTCCAGATGTTACGATGTTTTGTATATTTGCGACTATAGGATTTGTAGGACTTGAAATACTTGCATGGCAAATTTTACTGTTTGTTATAAAATTAGGTAAACAATTGCTAGGTAGCTATATAAATTGGATAAAGAGAAAAAATATTTATATAAATGCAAATGAAAAGATGGAAAAAAGAAATAAAGAAATTTTAAGAGAAGAAGACTTGGATAAAGATATTGATGAAGATTCATATAGTGATGACTATTATAATATAAAAGAAGAAAGTATCAAAAAAACTGACGACTATGATGATAATATAAACTTTGAGGCGATGTATAAGGACCTTGAAGATATAGATGATAAGAAAGGAGAAGATAAACATGAATAAGAAACTTGCCATATTTGCTGCAGTTTTATTGGTAATAGGTATAATTGGAACAACCTGGTCAGGGATTTTAGTTATGCCAAGCTTAATAAACTTTGGGCTAGAAAAGGAAGCTGAATTTAAAAAAGAAAATAAACTTTATCAAGAAAAAGTAAATATTGACAAGTTGGATATAGCTGTTGACAATATAAATGTTACGATAAAGAAACATGCGAGTGAAGATGTGCGTGTTACAACAAAAGGAAATAATGAATTTTACAAGTATAATGTTACTTTAAAAGACAAAACTTTAGTTGTAAAAGGTGAAAGAAAATATGAAAATCAACTTAAAAGGATTAAAAATTTCGACCAATTACTAAATACATCTATAAATAATATGTTTTCACATGATTATAGAGAGCTTGTAATATATGTACCAAATAATGTAGATATAAATGCATCAAGTATAAGTTCATATTTATTCGTATATGATAATGTAGCTTCAAATAATATAACATATAAAACTTCTTATGGAGGTTTTAGCAGAGCTATAACAGAAAATAATGTAAATAAACTGGAAACTTTGAATTTAATATCTAATAGTAATATTGACTTATCAACAAAGTCAATTTTAGGTGTCAAAAATGTAAATATAGAATCAGAATCATTAGACATATCTTCAGAAGATGAAGATGTATTTATCAATAATATAGAAGAGTATATACCTGAAAATGTAAATATAAATGAAAAAATAAGTAGAAATTCACATTATAATAATGAATTTAATTTATATTCTAATTTGCCAATTGCTAAGCATTTAAATATACAAGTTCCAAATTCTAAGGTAAGTCTTAATTTACCAGTGGATAAGTATAAATTTAATTGTGATATAAAGTCAAAAGAAGTAATCGAAGAATTCAATAATGATGAAGAGTATAGTAGTGATGAAGAATATAGTAACGATTCGTCTGATTATGAACATGGTGAAGGACATAGTAACAAATACAAAGACATTAGAGAAATAAAAGGGCTTTTGAATAAAAATATGTCGAATTTAGAACAAGAATATACTATAAAAATAAATTCAAATCGATTAGAACTGTAAATAATTTACTATAATAATTGATAAATTGATTTAAAAGTATAAAAATATAATCTATACTATGGTATAATAAGTATCGAAAGAGAATTAGGAGAGGGATACTTATGAATAAAATAGCAGTAAGTTTTTTAATAATTGCTACTACTTTATCGAGTACAGCATGTATGGATTATAACATCAGCACAGTTGAATTGGTTGACTCTAAAGAGTCAGCAGTTGTGAAGAAGGATGAGGTTGTAAAAGAAGAAGCAACTAGTAAAATGATTAATCCTAAGACTACTACTAAAATACCTATAGAGATAATTTCAAAAGATGAGAAAATAGTAAAATACTTACAGATTGATGAAGAAAGTACACTTAAAGATAAACTACAATTAATCTTAGATACATTATCAAATGAGTATTTTAATGGCTTAGATATGGAAGTGGAAGTCAAGGAAAAAGACAATCTCGTTAAAATAAGTTTAGTAGAACCAGATGAAAAAAGTAGGGTATCTTGGAAAGACGATTATTTAAATGAACAAAATATAAAATACACTATAAACAATATTATAAAAAATGTCATCCAAGAGGAAGATGATAGTATCTGGATTGAAGAAGTAGAAATATACTATAATGGAAAATTAATAGAGTTAATATAAAAAATGATGTGTTTAAAAACACATCATTTTTTTTATTAATTTTTAATCCTTATAAAATCCTTATATTTATGTTTTAGAATGATTCTTGTAAACAAGTTCAATAAAAGAAAGGATGAAAATCATGAGTAATTATATTTTAGAGTTAAGGGGAGTTACTAAAAAGTTTAAGAATGAGGTTGCAGTTGATAATATTTCAATAAAAATTAGACCTAATTCTATTTATGGGTTATTAGGACCAAATGGAGCTGGCAAGTCTACTTTATTAAAAATGATAACTGGAATTTTAAATCCAACTTCAGGAAAAATAATGTTAGAGGGACATAGATGGACTAGAAAAGATTTAGCATATATTGGTTCTCTTATTGAGTCTCCTGCTATATATGAAAATTTAACAGCAAGAGAAAATTTAAAAGTTCATACTACTTTATTAGGTCTACCAGATTCTCGTATTGAAGAAGTATTAAAAATTGTTGATTTAAGAGATACTTTTAAAAAGCGTTCAGGTCAATTTTCTCTAGGTATGAAGCAACGTCTTGGCATTGCTATTGCATTATTAAATCACCCAAAACTTTTAATCTTAGATGAGCCTACAAATGGTCTTGACCCTATTGGTATTGAAGAGCTTAGAGAATTGATTCGTTCTTTTCCAAAGGAAGGAATTACAGTTATTTTATCAAGCCATATTTTATCTGAAGTTGAACAGGTTGTAGATGAAATAGGAATAATTTCTAATGGAGTAATAGGTTATCAAGGAAAGATATCAAAAGAGCAAAACTTAGAAGAGCTCTTTATGAAAGTAGTAGCTGAAAATAGAAAGAGAGGAAATTAATATGGAAAAATTCGTTAGAGCAGAATTTCAAAAAATGAAAAGAACTTTTGGAATTAGATTGATATGGATAGCCCCAGTATTTTCTATAATTATTGTATTTTTATTTGGTGGAGGACAAAATGGTGTTTACAATTGGTGGTATACTATGTTTCTTCCAGGGGCATTAACATTGATTTCTTCCCTAATAGTACAAAAAGATGAAAAAAAGAAGTATCGTGGTATTTTATCATTACCAATTGAAAAAAAAGATGTTTGGACTGGAAAAATACTTTATTGCATTATATGCTGTTTTATAACATCAATTATTTTTATGATAGGTATAGTTCTTGTTGGGATAGTATATAAGGAAGTTATTTCAATAAGTCAAAATATTATTGGAACCATATTATTAGTTTTATTATTTATGTGGCAGATTCCTCTTTGTATGTTTTTAGCTTCAAAATTTGGTTTGTTTGTTACAATTATAATAAACATGTTTTTTACTATGATTGGAGTTGCAGTTTTTTCGACTACAGAAATATGGTATATATTCCCCTATTCAATTACTCCAAGATTGATGGCTCCTGTATTACATATTCTACCAAATGGACTTCCTGTACCAGAAGGAAGTGAGTTTTTAAATAGTAATGTAATTTTGCCAGGAGTGTTAATATCTATTGTTTTATTTATAGTGCTTTCTTTAGCTACAAATACTTGGTTTAATAATAGAGAGGTGAAGTAATATGGAACAACTAGTAAGAATTTTTTTTTCTGATTTAATAAAATTAAAGCGAACTTTTATAATACTAATGCACTTTTGCATTGCTTTGATAGGTATGGGATTGTGTTTAGGATATTATAAGTATTCAAGTGCTGATGATATATCAAAGATAGCTGCATATTTACAAGTTATAGCAATAGCGTTTCCTTTATTATCAAGTATTATGTGTTCATTATGTATTGAACAAGAATATTATTCAGGAAGTTATAAACATATGTTAACATCATCTAATCCAAAATATCTTACACTTATAAGTAAGTATATAATATTGATATGCCTTGGTTTTGGAGCAACACTAGTATCTGTATTAGGTTTTAAATTTGGTGTATCTAGTATTTCTAATGAGGTTTATTTTACATTAGATTTTTATGTGATTTCAATTTTAATTTTAGTTGGGAGTAATTTATTTGTATATATATTACATTTATTCTTAAGTTTAAGATTCGGAAAAGGAGCCTCAATTGGAGTGGGTATAGTAGAAACTTTACTTTCAGCAGTGTTGTTAACTGGATTAGGTGCTAGAATTTGGCCTTATATTCCTTGTGTATGGGGTGTTAGATTTATAAGTATTTGGTCATCTTTTTCAAGTTCTAAGACAATTGAATATATTAGAGTTGAATCATTTAAAGAATATCAATCAATAGGATTAGTATGTGGATTTGTAACCATTTTAGCATTTATAATTTTATGTATATGGTTTTCTAAATGGGAGGGTAAAAAGTCTGAAGAATAAAAATAAAAAAGTTACTATTTACTCATATTATTATGTTAGAATATAGTCTAGTGATAAAAATAATCAAATCAAAAGCTAGTTTGTAATTAACTATAAACTAATTAAAGTTTGGAGGAGGTGGTGAGGATACTTGTAGGTAAAAAGTCTAATAATAAAAAGGTTGTAACACTTAGAACCGTTTTTGTAAGATATTTATCTTTATTCTTTGCTATAACCGTTGTCTTAGTATCTATATTGATATTATCATTTCCTATATTATTATCATTAAATATAATATTACCTGCTAATTATACGGAAAAACAAATCTATGAAAATAAAGATAAGATTATTTCAAGTAAACAAGTAACTAAAGATTTAATTCCAGATTCATGTGAGTATGGAGTGTATACTTTAAATGGCAAAGTAATTTCAGGAACTTTTAATAAAGATGAGTCAAAAGAAGTATGGGATTTAATGCGAGGTTTTGAAAGAAGGACTATCAAGTCATCAAAAAACTATATCAAATTGTCCAGAGATAATGAAGTTTGTATAATACGTTATAGTATAGTAGTAGAATTTGTTTCTCCAACTTTAAGGACATATTTACCAAAGCCAGAACTATTAGGAATGATTATTTTTAGTATAATATTTCTTATTGAAATTATTATACTATCAAAATTATTTGGCAAAAAATTAAATGCTGAAATGGAACTTTTAAAAAATACTACAGAAAAAATAGAACAGCAGGATTTAGATTTTGTTGTAGAATCTAGTAAAATTTGTGAAATCAATAATGTTCTTTTTTCTATGGATAAAATGAAGTCAGCTTTAAAAGATTCTTTAGAAAAACAGTGGATGTTAGAAGAGAATCGTAAGGAACAGATATCTGCATTAGCACATGATATAAAAACACCATTGACTATTATACATGGAAATACTGATTTATTAATTGAAATAAATGAAAATCCAGAGTTATCAGAGTACATGGAATATATAGCAAAAGGTGTTACCCAAATAGAAAAATATATTAATACACTAATAGACATATCAAAAAAAGAGGCTGGTTATATATTAAATAAAGAAGTAATTAATGTAAGTGAATTTATAGAAGATATCTTGATTCAAATAGAAGCATTAGCTAGTACACAAAACTTAAATGTTGAGTTTTCTAAACAAGATGATTTGCCTAAGAATATAACTGTAGATAAAGAATTATTATTTAGAGCTATTATGAATGTAATTTCAAATGCTATAGACTACTCACCAAGCCAGAGTAAACTATACATAAGTGTATCAACAAGCAATAGATATTTAAAATTTGTAATTACAGATTGTGGAAGTGGCTTTTCTAAAGCAGATTTGTCAAAAGCTACAGAACAATTTTATACAGGTGATTTGAGTAGAAATTCTAAATCTCATTATGGAATGGGTCTATATATTGTAAATAATATTGTACAAAAACATAATGGAATTTTACATATTGAAAACTCTATAAAAACTGGTGGTGCTATGGTAACAATTGAAATACCAATGG
Organism: Clostridioides sp. LIBA-7602; assembly: GCF_056688945.1. NCBI lineage: Bacteria > Bacillati > Bacillota > Clostridia > Peptostreptococcales > Peptostreptococcaceae > Clostridioides > Clostridioides sp. LIBA-7602. The sequence continues at coordinate 1,455,487 of NZ_CP196991.1, forward strand.
TTTAATAAATAATATCCATTTTGTAAATACCTAAATTTTGTAGTTTATAGGTATTTATAAAATGGATAATTTTTTGAAATTTTATATACTAGTCAAATCTGATAAAAAGTTTTCAAACATAACTCCATCATTTCTATCAGTATCAAATTGAGATGTGTAATTTATAGTTTTATATATAAAATCTGTTGCTGTATTAACTGCCACTCCTAAATCATGTTTATTCACTAACATACCACAAAGGATAGATGTGAATATATCTCCTGTTCCACTATAAGAGCAATTATTGTATTTAACTGATGTAAAAAATACATGGTCAGTATCTCTATCATAAGCCAAATTTAATATATTGTCCTCTTCTAATATACCAGTAATAACAACCTTGCTAGGTCCTAAATCAGATACAGCTTTTGCAATAGATATAAGTTCATCTCTATTGTAATCACTTTTGGTATAATCCTTCCCAGTCAAAAAACAAGCTTCTGTTAAATTAGGAGTAGTTAAATCTGAATGTCTAACTAGTTCTTTGATTTCTTGTCTCATTTCTTCTGTAAAGATTGGATACATGACTCCATTATCACCCATAACAGGGTCAACTACGATAAAAGCATTGGGATAATCATTTATAAAATTAGCCACTATTTCAATTTGATGTTTTGAACCTAAAAAACCACTATATATACTATCAAAGTTGACTTTTAAATTTTTCCAAACATTTGAATATTTTACCATTTCATCAGTACAATCTAAAAAAGTAAATTCAGGATAACCAGTTTGACTTGAAAGTATAGCTGTTGGAAATGGACAACATTGAACCTTTAATGCTGAAAGTATAGGTATAGCAACTGATAATGAACATTTTCCTATTCCAGATAAGTCATTAATTGCTGCGACTTTTTTTTGCATAAAAAACCCTCCATTAGTATGTATTAATTATAATGATGCCAAAATATTTATATACATATATATTACTATAAAAAAAAGAAAAAAGTAGATTATAAAATAAAAAATTGTAAAAAAAACAGTGTATCAATACAATTAATTTTTAATATTGGACATAATAAAATAAAGAATTATCAAATATGAAAATTATTATATGTGACAGAATATTCTTTGTAATTTCATTTGTAAGGTGTACTATTTGGGAGGTGTAGCTTTGAAAATGCTGAAAAACAAGAATAAGTACATCAAAGGTATAATGGCATTTGTATTTTTGTCTTTAGCTACTACAGCAGGTGTATTTTTAGTCAATGATTTAAGCATGAAAAATATGGAGGAAAAAGTCATAGAATCTGCAAATGTTGAAGGTGATGATGTAAAAGACCAATATAAGCTATTGCTTGAAAACTTATTTGACTACAGAAATAAGGCAATATTAGAGAAAAATGAAAATATTTTAAAAGGTCTTTATGAGACAGATAAAAAATTTGGTCTTTGGGCTTATGAAAATGAAGTAAAAAAGATGAAATATTTAGAGAATTGGTCTAGTAAACAAGGAGTAAAATTTAAGGACATAAAAACAAGAGTTAAAATTAAAAAAATAAAAGAAAAAGAAAAAGACCTATATGGTATAATCTGTTCTGTATCGACTGAGTATAAATATTCATATGAAAATCAAAAGGACAAAGAAAATGTCTTTAGAATAGGTACATATCATTATCTAAATGTAAAAATTATGGATAATCAATATGTCATAACTAAAGAGTGGTATACAGACCCTTTTGCAGATTCTTTAAATTTAGAAAACATAAAATCTGATGATATAAGAAACTATATTGGTCAACAAAATGGTGTAGAGTTACAGCTTACAGATGAACAAAAGAAGGCTATAGATTATGCACATAAATACTGTGGAGCAGCAGCTAATGAGGAACATGGTATGAAATTTAATCCAAACTATAGAGATTATAATCCAGAAGGTGGAGATTGTGCGAATTTTGCATCACAGATAATGTTTGAAAGTGGGAGATTCAAGAAGAACTCAATTTGGAATTATAGTGAAAGAGCAGGTACAAAAGCATGGGTAAATGCACAAGCTTTTAAAAATTATTCATTGTATAGTGGAAGAGGTTCATTAATAGCGAAAGGTTCCTATGAAGAAGTATACAAAGAAGCTTATAATCTACGTCCAGGGGATTTTGTCGGATATGAGAAAAAAGGCAGAATAACACATGTTTCAACAGTAACAGGACTAGATTCAAGAGGATACCCTCTGGTAACTTGTCACAATACTGATAGAATGTTGGTTCCATGGGATTTAGGCTGGAGTGATAAATCTATAAGGTTCCATATAATAAAGATAAATTATTAAAAATTTATAAAGAAAAATAAAGTGTAAAAGAGAATAATGGCTTAATATTATAAAGTAAAAAAAATGATTATTAATGTATAAAAATAATAATAATTGACAAACATAGCTATATATGATAGAGTAGTACTAAGGTTACAGAAAAGAGTAGCTAAATAATTGTGTTTTTTTAGGAGGATTTATTAATGAAAACTGGTGTAGTTAAATGGTTTAACAACGAAAAAGGATTTGGATTTATATCTGTAGAAGGTGAAGGAGATGTTTTCGTACATTTCTCAGCTATAACTGGAGACGGATACAAAACATTAGAAGAAGGACAAAGTGTAGAATTTGAAGTAGTAGATGGAGCTAAAGGTCCTCAAGCTGCTAACGTAGTTAGATTATAATTAAAAATTCATATATATTAGTGTTCTAGTAATATGAGAGATAAGCCGCTAATCGTTTAGCGGTTTTTTCATTTTTTGTAAACAAAATAAATTAATAAATAAATTAAAATAAAAGCATTAATAATAAGATAAATATGTTAAAATTAATATTGTAGAGTAAATTTATTATGGCTAAGTTTAAGTCAATTAATTTTTAGTTAATTTTGCTAAAAAGAGAATAAGTGATACTGATAGACCATATAAAAATATTAATAAAGCATAAACAAGATTAAAATGACCAAAAGAAAAACGCTTGTTACAGCGTATAGTATGTAATAATACTTAGAAAATAAGAAAGGAGAAAGTTACTGCAAAAAGTAACATTATAAATATTCAATAATATTTATAATTTTTCGGTAACGGTGGTAGTGTAATGAACATATTATTCTTTCTAACACCAAAAAGTGAAGTAGCATATATATATGAAGACTACACTATAAGGCAAGCCCTAGAAAAAATGGAATATCACAAATACTCTGCAATTCCAATAATAAGTAAGGATGGTAAATATATTGGAACTATAACAGAAGGTGATTTTTTATGGACATTAAAAAACGACTTAAATCTGGACTTAAAAGGATTGGAAGATGTTCCTGTGACAGATATTAATAGAAAAATGGATAATTCTCCTGTTTCCATCAATGCAGATATAGAAGATTTAGTTATAAAATCTTTAAATCAAAATTTTATTCCTGTTATAGATGACCAAGACACATTTATTGGGATAATAAAAAGAAGAGATGTTATAGGTTATTGTTATGAGATAATACGAGGATACAAAAATCTAGCTAATGATAATTAAAAATTTTATTGAAACTTTTTAAGCTGTGTTCTTTATAATAAAAGAATAAAAATCTGAAATTAAAAATTTAAACTTTAATATAAGAAGCTGTCTTTTACAATAAAAATTGCGAAAAGACAGCTTTTTTTATACATCATTTTATGATTAATCGTTGTACTTTACAAGGTTTCCGTATTTAGCATTAAGAGCATTTATTTTATTTCCATAAACCTCATTTTGTTTTTGATATAATAAACTTTTTTCAACTTCAGCTTTAGCTTCATCAAATGAAGATTCTGTGCTTTCTTGAAGGTCTTCTAATTTTATTATGTGATATCCAAATTGAGTCTTAACTGGCTCACTTACTTCACCTTTAGCCATAGAGAATACAGCTTCTTCAAATTCAGGAACCATTTGTCCTCTACCGAATGTTCCTAAATCACCACCCATGTCTTTAGATGGGCAAGAAGAATGTTTAACAGCAGCATCTTCAAAAGATATTTCTTCTGATTTTATTTGAGCAAGTATTTCTTTAGCTTTTTCATCACTATCTACTAATATATGTTTAGCAGTTGCACTTTCTGGTTTAGAGAAAGAGCTCTTATTAGCTTCAAAGAATTCTACTTTTTCATCTTCTGTTACATCAACACTAGATAAAACCTTATTTATAGCAAATTGCTTTAATACATTTTCTTCTATCTTTTTCATTTCTGACTTGAATATTTCTTCTTCATTTAATTTTTCTTCTTTAGCATCTAATAAGAATAATTCTTGGTTTACTAAATCATTTAATAAATGTTTTTTACCTTCTTCAGTTTTAAATTGCATAGCTTGATAAGGGTCTAATGACTTTAATGCATTTTCAATATCAATATTAGTTATCTCTTTTTCTCCAACTGTTGCTAAAACTTTTTTTTCCATAATAGTTAACTCCTTTATAGTGTATTTCATTATTAATATAAAAACTACCATCTTAAATAATATCAGAAAACAATGTAGATGTCTAACATTTAAACCCATATTAAGTCAAATAGAATTAAATTTAGTAGAACAAAGTTATTACAATCAATAAAAGTGAGCTCATAATACCTACTACACCTTCTTCATGTTTAAATTTAAGTGTTTTTACCATCGAATAATAAAAATATACCCCAGTAAAAATTATCTTTAGATATAGGAAAGATAAACTTTTAGGATATATTAAAAAGCTGAAAAGAGTAAATATAAAAGCAAGTAGAGTACTTATTCTGTAAAAGAAATCTATTTGTGTAACGTCCTTATATTTTATCATAAACACTGAATATAAAATGATGAAAATAATTGCTACAATCGCGTATACAGTAAATAATATATTTTCAATAGTTCCATTTGAAATTACTATCCACTTATACCACATAATTGGCCAAAAAAATAATGCTAAGAACTTAAAATAATTATCAAACAACTTTTCTTTATACATTCATCAAACAACCTTTCTTAACAAAAGCATGTATTTATTTTTAGAATTTTAAATAATGTGATACCATTATTATATATTAATATTGAATTTATAGAAACCAAAATTTGTTAAAATAAATATATAGATTTTACTGTTAGGTCAATTGAAAATACTACCATTTTTATTATGAAATTGGATCAAATATGTAGAAATATGGCAAGTTGGTTAATATTAGATATTTATTACTTCCAAGTGATAAAGATTGTTTTTTTAATGATAAGAATTCTAGTCTTTTTTGAAAAAAATTAATATCAACATTAAGTATATCTGCCATTTCGTAAACGCAAATGATACCAGAATTAATTATATTTATTATATCTTCTTCAGTAATTAAGAATTCACAAGCCCATTTTAAAGCCTTATTTTCACATTTGTCTATAATGATTTTTGTATAATAATCGTTATAAGAAGACACATAGTATCCAAGACTGGTGAAATGATGCCCAAGCTCCTCGGCCAAGATAGATGTAAGTTTTTTTGTATTTTGTTTTAAATTACTGAGTAATGATATGATTTTCATACCATGTTTATTTATATAGAGTCCTTCTAAATCACCTGCAATATAAGTAGTATAATGAATTATTATCTCTTCCTGAGATGCTAATTCAAAGAGTTTATCCAAATTATTCATAAAAATCCCCCTAAAATAGAATGTATGTTTGCTTTAAAATTATATTAAAGGAGCAGAAAATAGACTGCTCATCATATGGTTTATTTTTTTTTATATTTATTTAGTAAAAATTCTATATAATCATTAAGTTGTTCTTGTGCCTCTTCAGGCAATTCTTCATGTGGATTTTTTCTATGTGCAGCTACTGTATCAATATTTTCTTTAACTAAGGTTCTTCCAAGAAGGTAATCAACTGATACATTAAACACATCAGCCAACTTATTTAAAATGTGTTCATCAGGAAATCTGTTTTCTGTTTCATAGTATCCTAAGACTCTTTGGGAAACTCCTACTTTTTCACCAAGTTCTCTTTGAGTCAATCCAAATTCCTTTCTAAGTTCTCTTAATCTTTTGGCAAACATTATAACACCACCTTATGTATAGATTATAACAAATTGTTCTAAAGAATAAAACTATGAAAGTATAAAAAGAATATTTTTTTCTAAAATCTATTGATAAAGAACAAATAATTCTATATAATGTGGATATAGAAGAACAAAATATTCTTAAAAGTGGTGGAGGTATGAAAATTATGTTTAAAAATAATTTGAAATATTATAGAAAATGTAAAGGTATGACACAAATTCAACTTGCTAGAAAAGCAGGTATTACAAATGACTATATATCTCAAATAGAAAGAGGTATAAAAAATCCTGGACTTCTTATGGCTAAAAAAATTTCTAATATTTTAGAACAAAATATAGATGAAGTTTTTTTTATGTAATTATAGAACAATATGTTCTTGAAAGTTATGAGATTAGTAAAAACTGTACATTAAAGAGATTATTATGAATTTAAAGCTAATATAAGCATATAAAAAAGGAGAAATACGATGGAAAACAAAAAAGATATATTATTTAAAGAAACAGATGAAAGATTACATAATTATAAGTATTTGGATATAAAGATAAAGAACATTAATTTGGATATAAAAAGATGTGAAAATGAATACGCTGGGTGTGGAGCAATGGTGTATACAGAAAAGACTAGTGCTACATATAATATAAGTTCTTCTGTTGAGAATGAAGTTATAAAAAAAGAAGAGCGATTAAGAAAATTAAAGATGGAAAAAGAAGATATAGAAATAGAAAAAGAAAAGATAGAAAATGCTCTAACATGCCTAAATGATATGGAAACGGAGTTTTTTAATCTTTTCTACAATAGTAAGACAAAAAACAATATGACTTATATTTCTATGAAGTTACATTTAGATAGAACCTCTTGTTACAATTTAAAGAAAAAGATGATATTTAAATTAAATGAGATATTATAAAAAACAGGACAAATTTTAAACACTTTATATACACTATTACAACAATAGGCTATAAAATATGTGAGATAATGTTATTGTGAAAGAAATCCATATTGAAGGAGGTGATGAATTGAAAAGAATAATATTACCTAAAAATATAGAAGATACTTGATAGGAATAAATGAGATGTATATTTAAAAATGACTTATATCATTTATAGTAAGATTATCAGATTAAGCAAAAATATTTAGTGATAGAGTGGTGATTGTTTGCTTAAATACAAAGAAATAATAGAAACAATTATTGAGACTCTCAAAAAAAACTTTACTGAAAATGTTTTTACTGATGATGAAAGTGTGCAAGGCTCTGAAGGGTCTTGTTTTTTTGTAAGTATATCGTCAGTTATTTGTACACCTATAATGTTAAATACAAATAACAAAGATATTATTATCTCTATAAAATATTTACCAAAGTCACAATCAAACAGTATTAGAATGTATGAAGTCTCAGACGAATTAAATAAGCTATTCAACAGAAATATAAAGGTAACAGATAGAAAATTAAATATAACAAAACTAGAACAGAGTATCAAAAAAGAGGAGTCAATTTATACATTGAACTTTTCAATCACATTAAACTATCTTGATAGTGTATATGAAGAAGAAGTAGTATATGAAAATATGGAAGAAATCAATTTGAATTTAGGAGAGTGATAGTATGGCTATAGGATTACCAAGTATCAATATATCATTTAAGGAGTTAGCTACAACTGTTAAAGAACGTTCAGCTAGAGGAATAATCGCAATGGTGCTTAAAGATACTAAGGCACTAGGTCTTAATGAGATACATGAAAAAGAGGATATACCAGCTGATTTATCTGATGAAAATAAAGAATATATAAATTTGGCTTTGATGGGAAATGTTAATACTCCAAATAAGTTATTAGCTTATGTAATAGAGGGAGAGGCAGATATTCAAACTGCATTAGACTTCCTAGAGACTAAGGAATTTAATTATCTATGTATGCCGAAAGCAGTAGAAGCTGATAAGACTGCTATAAAAAATTGGATAATTAAACTTAGAGACACAGATAAAGTGAAAGTTAAGGCTGTATTAGGAAAAGTTGTAGGAAACCATGAAGGTATAATTAATTTTACTACAGAAGACGTACTAGTTGGAGAAAAGAAATACAGTGTTGATGAGTTTACAAGTAGAGTGGCAGGTCTTATAGCAGGAACACCTTTAAGTCAATCAATAACTTATACTAAGCTTAGTGATGTAGTTGATATACCTAAGATGACTAAAGTTGATGCGGAATCAAAGGTTAATAAAGGAGAGCTTATACTTATTAAGGAAGCAGGGGCTGTAAGAATTGCTAGAGGAGTAAATTCTTTAACTGAGTTAACAGAAGAAAAAGGAGAAATGTTCCAGAAGATAAAAATAGTTGATACTTTAGATATTATAAATAATGATATTAAGAAAGTAATAATAGATGATTATATAGGCAGAATTCCTAATAGTTATGATAATAAATGCATACTAATAGTGGCAATAAAAGAATACCTAGAAGAATTGGAAAAGGAAGAATTAATAGAAGTTGGTTCACTTGTAGATATAGACATAGAATCACAAAAACAGTATTTGAAATCTAAAAATATAGATATATCTAATATGAAAGAACAAGAAATAAGAGAAGCAAATACAGGTTCAAAAGTATTCTTAACAGCAAAAATAAAGATGTTAGATGCTATGGAAGATATAGATTTATCAATAGAGATATAGGAGGATTATTAATATGGCAAATATGGAAGCTAGAAATGTAATGAGTGGTACTTGGGGAGAACTTTGGCTTGATGGAGATAAAGTAGCAGAAGTAAAGAAGTTTCAAGCAAAGATGGAATTTACAAAGGAAGACATTATAATAGCAGGTCAAATGGGTACTGATACAAAGTATATGGGATACAAAGGAAAAGGTTCAATAACTTTATACCATGTCAGCTCAAGAATGCACAAATTAATTGGAGAAAATATAAAGAGAGGTTTTGAACCTAGATTTGTTGCTATATCTAAATTAAATGACCCAGATTCTTATGGGGCAGAAAGAATAGCGGTAAAGAATATAGCCTTTGATGATTTAACTTTAGCTGATTGGGAAGTTGGAGTAAAAGGAGAGATAGAAGCTCCTTTTACATTTACTGAATATGATTTTCTTGATGTGATTTAGTTTTAAATAGATAATTGATAAATAAAGATAGATAGTAAATATATAATTAATGAGTACATGTAATTAGTTAATAAAAATTGATTGATAAAGGAGTAAATAATAATGGGTGAAAATGGATTACCAAAGAATGTAAATATAGTAGACTTACTTTTAAATGCAGATACAGAAAATTTAGAAAGACCAAGTACAATAGTTGAACTTAAGAGATTATCTAATGTTTTTGGTCAAGAGTTTAAGGTAATGTGTAGGGCTTTAACAATAAGTAAGGATGAGGAAATACAAAACACTTGTCTTAAAATTGATGAAAATATGAAAACAGACATAGATTTACCAGAGATGCAAATGCTTACAGTAATAGAAGGCATTTGTGATTTGGATGGAAAACTTCTATTTAAAAATAAGGAGTTAATGGAGAAGTTTAAGGCTCCAACTCCAAAAGAATTGGCAAGAAAATTACTGCTACCAGGTGAAATTACTAACTTATACAGAATACTTCAAGATGTTATGGGTTATGGTAAAAACGCAGTAATAGAAGAGGTAAAAAACTAATAGGGACGGATACCAAAACTACAATAATGTATTATTATTGGAAGAAGAGAGGTATTAGACCGTCCCTTTTTTATACAATGGATAAAGGCGAATTAAAGCTTATTGAAGCTTTTTTCGCCTTGGAAATTGAGGAAGAAGTTGAAAAAATGAAACATGGATATGGAGTTTGTCCTTTGACAGGAGGTGATATATAGTGGGGAATGTAAGAGAAGAAGGTATAAATATGTATCTTACAGACAATTACACACCAAAAATGAAACAAATTATAGCATTTACTGAGACTTTTAAAAGAATTACTGTATCTGTTTCTCCTTCAATAAATGTAATGGCTAACAGTATCAAAAGTTCTATGACAAGCGCAAGCAATAGTATAAGTGCTGTAAGTTCTTCTGCAAGGAAAATGACTGATAGTATGACAAGCGTAAATACTTGTATAGAAAAAATGAATGGAAATATGAGTGCTTCAAGTTCATCAAGTAAAAGTTTTAGTGAAGATTTAGAATCTATTGGAAGAATAGCAGAAAAAACTAGTAGTAAAATAGCTAGAATATCACAGAGTGCAAATAATAAAAAAGGAAGAGACATACATAGAAATGCTTTGTCTAGGAACTCTGGAAATAATGGAACTGAAGATAATAAATTTAAAAAACTAGAAACAGTGCAAGAGGTAGTCAGAAAAGTTAAAATGGACACAAAAAATGCTTCTAAAGATATAGCAAAAGATAACTTGGCTGGATTAAAAAATAAAGTATTCAATAGTAGTCTTGTAATGGATGTTAAAGGAAGCACTCTTGTTCAAAATTCACTAAATATGCTAAATAAGATTAAAAATAGCAAATGGATTAGTGCTATTTCAGTTAAAGATTTAGCTAAGAATGTTTTAATGGGTACTTTATCAAAGTTAAAGCAATTTGCTGGAAGAATGTGGAGTGGAGCTATTTCGATAAAAGATAAAGCAAGTAGTATATTAAGCGGAATAAAAGATAAAATATCTGACATTACTAATGGGTTTACAATAGGTGAAGGTATAAAAAAGGGTGTAGATTTAGTAGGGAAAGCCCAAAATCAAAAAGCTGTTTTAACCAACGTCGTTCAAAGAACTACAGGAATTAAAGATAAGGCTAAAGCTAAATCAGATTCTAATGATTATTATAATGATGTAGTAGAAAAAATTGCACTGAATACCCCATTTGACCCAAGTGAGGTTATTTCAATGAGTACTAAAGCAATGATGATTGGTAAAGGAGATAGTGAGAAATCAAAGAAAATAACTCAAGCTATGGTAGATGTCAGAGCACTAAATATGGAAACTAGTAGTGACCAAGATGTATCAGCAGCTTTTGTAAGTGCATCAAAAGGCAATATGGATGCTCTTAATGCTTTGGTCGGAGAAAATTATAAAACATTCGATGAAGCACTTAATGGTATAAAGAAGAAACAAAATGGATTAGCTAATGAAATGTCCAATACAATTCCAGGATTATTATCTAGTGCATCTACTTATATTGATATGGGATTAAATAATATGATAGAGCCATTTGATAGCATATTAGAGGGCGGATTAAAAAAAGTAAATTCATTTTTAAAAAAAGTACCACAGAGTTTAGGTGGTTTTTCTCAAAAAGTTGCAGATGTAATGAATGGAAAAAGAATTGTTGAAAATAAACAAAATCCGCTTGAAACTCAGACTGCTACAGCACTGGGGCATGTGCCAGGGGCAATAGGCAATGTAGGTCAAATGCTTACTCAAAACATTGATTTTACAGCTTTAACAAATTCATTACTTCCTATAGTAAATCTAGTTAATGGATTGCTAGATAGTATAAACAATAAATCTCCAGTTGCACAAGGTATAATAAGTATATTTGGAACTGTGGTAACAACTGCATTTCAGTTGATTGGACCTGTAGTTGAAGCCGTCAGTCCTATTATTACAAGAATTTTCACTTTTTTAGGAGACTATGCTCCTCAAATAAATAATTTTATAGAGACTCTAGGAGTTATATGGCAAACAGTATGGGAGACATTAGGACCTTTACTAGAAACAGCGTGGAAATTTATGGAACCTCTTTTAGGCTCATTTTTAAACTTTTTAGATAATATTTGTAATAAGGTAAAAGGAGTATGTGATTGGTGGAAAAAATTAGTTGAAGCGATAAAAAATAATCCAATAGCAGAAAAAATATCAACAATACTTGATGAGGGTAGAGAAAGATATAAAAAGAATCCAACACAAGGTACAAAAGCAGGAGATGCAGCAGGAGTTGCATTTGGATTAAATTATGTGCCATATAATGAATACTCAGCAAGGTTACATGAAGGGGAAATGGTTCTAACTAAACAAGAAGCAAATCAATACAGAAGTGGACAAAATGGTGGAAATATAAATATAGCTAAATTAGCTGATACAATAGTAATTAGAGAAGAAGCTGATATTGAAAAAGTAACATCAAAATTAGTTGCAAGTATACAAATGGCACAACTAGGGGGTGTTTTATAATGGAAATGTGGCTTAGACAAGCTGAAGATAGATTTAGATTTCCAGTTATACCATCATCAATAAGCATAAATGGAAAAGCAACTATAAATTCATCAAATATACTTAAAGTTGGAGAAATAGCAACTTTTGGAGGCGTAGCTCTTAGAAGTATCAATATAGCTAGCTTTTTTCCAAATAAAGAATATTCTTTTTGTAATTACAAAGGATTTCCTTCTCCTTATGATTGTGTAAACAAAATTCAAAGATGGATGAATGAAGGTTTAATATTGAGGTTTACAGTTACAGAGACAAATATAAATATGGAAGTAATAATAGAGGGCTTTAGTTATGAAGAAAAAGATGGAACAAGAGATGTATACTTTTCATTAGATTTAAAAGAGTATAAAAGGTTACAAATACCTAGAGCAAATCCAAAAAAATAATATGATTGTTATAAAAAATTACTAAATAATCAAATAAAGAGGTAGGTGATTTTTTATTATAAAAATTTGGGTACACATAAAAAATGGTAATATATATGATATAAGTAATATAGTAGATGCTGTCTCTTGGTCTGGAGATTATAAATCTCCATCAAGAACATTAGAATTTTCTATAGTCCAATCAGCCTCTGATATTAACTTTCAACAAATTGATATTCCGATAGCTAGTACAGTTTGCTTTTATGTGGATGAAAAAGAACTTTTTAGAGGTATGATAATTAATAGGTCCAAAGATTCAAGTAGTGTCAATATTAATTTTACTGCTAAAGATATGGGTTTTTTACTCTTACAAAGTGAAGTGTCATACAATTTTAAAGATAAGTTAGTAGAACATATTGCAAAGCAAGTATTTACAGACAATAAACTTGCAATTGGAAATATACCAAAGACTAATGTAAAATATACTAAAATGTTTATATCAGTAAATGGATATGATACTATAATGAGTGCTTACACAGAGGCAAGTAAGACTACAAAGAAAAAGTATATGATAGAGGCTAATCTTGATAAATTTAATGTTATTGAGAAAGGTGCTGTTACATTAAATGTTACTTTTGAAGAAGGATTCAATCTCATCAATACAACTTTTTCTGAAAGTATGGAAAACGTAAAGAATAAAGTATTGGTAGTTGATCAATATGGTAATAAAGTTAGTGAGAAAGTTAATGATTCGCTATTTAAAGAAGTAAATGTGATAATGCAAAAAGTCATACAACAACAAGAAAATATTACAACAGATATAGAAAGTGAGTTTAAAGAGATTGAAAGAACTTGTTCTCTAAAGGGATATGGAGATACAAGTTGTATAACTGGTAGAGGTGTAAAGGTAAAAGATTCTTACACAAAATTAGTAGGATTATTTTATATAGATACAGATAAACATACATGGCAAAATGGAGATTATCAGATTGAACTAGAGCTTAATTTTCAAAATATAATGGACGAAAAATCTGTAGGACAAGATGAACAAAAAGAGACTATTGATGACAGTGGAGATGGTCTTATGAATGGTAATGAGGTTAAAGCTTTATTTACTGCATATTATCCTGCAAATAATTCTATGGAAGGTGGACTTTATGATGCACAAGGAAATAGACTCGATCCTAAAAAAAATACTTGTGCAGCACCAAAGAACATAAAATTTGGAACAAAGATACAAGTAAAAGGAACAGGTACATCCAGGGATGGAAAAGTATATACTGTTACAGATAGAGGGGGAGCTATAAATATAAAAGATGGAGTGTATCATTTTGATATATTGATGGCTAGTAGTAAAGAATGTAATACTTGGGGTAAAAAAAATGGGAAAGCGGTTATAGGAGATGGAACTTATTCCATTAATTCGTCAGGAAAAGCTAAAGCAGTTATAGATGAGGCCATGAAGCATAAAGGAAAAGCTTATAAATGGGGAGCTACAGGACCAAATAGATTTGATTGTTCTGGACTTATGGTATATTGTTTTAATAAAGTAGGAGTTAAATTACCAAGAACTTCTAGAGAACAATCTAGATATGGAAAAGATGTAAGTAAAAATAGTTTACAACCATCAGATTTGGTATTTTTTGGTGAAGAAGTGCATCATGTTGGTATGTATATTGGAAATGGAGAATTTATACATGCACCAAATACTGGAGATGTAGTAAAGATAAGTAAACTAAGTAAGAGAAAAGATTTTCATAATGCAAAACGTGTTTTGTAGGAAGGAGTGATATAGTGGCAAATCCAATCAATGAATTTATTGGAATAATGAGAGAAGAAGGGAAATTTCACAATGAACCTTCTTTTTTTATTGGTATAATAATAAATAAATTACCTGATTTAAAGGTATCGATGAACAATATAACTCTAGATAAAGATAATTTACTTATAGATAATTGGTTGTTTGATAGAGCTACAAAAAGTTTTACAACAACACAATATGATAACCATACTCATGAATTGAAGGAACCTATTACTAATAAACTAGATAAGGGCGATACAGTTATCATGTTTAAAGTAGGAGAAAAATTTGCAATACTAAGTAAGTTGGTGAGTTTATAATGTCTAGCACAATATTTCCTTTTATAGGTGTTCCAGAAGACTATGAAATTCCTAAAAAAGAGGAATTAGGATTATTTCGTGAAGTAGCATGGGATTTTGAAAAAGATGAACCAATAGTAGAAAATGGAGATTTTAAGATTATTGAAGAAAATGAAGCTATAAAAGTTTGGGTATATAAGTGTATAAAAACAAATAAAAATGAACATGAAATTTACTCAAGTGATTATGGAACAGAATTGACTGATTTAATAGGCCAAAAGTATAGTAAAGGCCTTACAGAAAGTGAAGCATCTAGGTATATAAAAGAGGCTTTATTGATGAATCCATATATTTTACAGGTAGACGTAGTAAATACTAATTTTAAAAAAGATATATTGAGTGCATATATAAAAATATCCACTATCTATGGGGAGGTGGAAATAAATGTATAGTGACCAAACTTACAATGCAATAAAAGATAGGACCCTTAAAAATATAAATTTAGATGTGTATAAAGGAGAAGGCTCTTTTCTAAATGATATGATTTCTGGAAATACATTTGAACTTTCCAAAATGTATGTTGAACTTTCTAATATACACAAAATGGCTTTTATTGAAGATACTTATGACCAATTATTAGATAAAAGAGTTAATGAATTTGGTGTATATAGAAAATTAGGAACTGAAGCTATTGGAGAAGTAGAGTTTACAGGTGAGAATGGTGTAGAAATATCAAATGGAACAATTATATCCTATAAAGATTTATTATTTGTTGTAATAAAGGATGTTGTAATTGGTGGCGAAGAGGGAAATATAAGTCCAGTTCAAGCGCTAGAAATTGGAACTAGATATAATTTACCATCTGATTGTGAATTTAAGTTGAATGAGACCATATTTGGAATTGAAAAGATAACAAATATAAATAAATTTTCAGGTGGTACAGAAATTGAAACTGATGAAGAGCTGAGAGCAAGATTTTTTAGAGTACAAAAGAATCAAGCTACGAGTGGGAATAAAGCACACTATGAAGAATGGGCTTTAGAAGTTGATGGTGTATATAATGCAAAAGTATATCCAAGGTGGGATGGTGCAGGTACAGTTAAGGTTTTATTATTTGGTCAAAATAATCAAGCTGTTGAAGACGAAATAATAACTAAATGTAGAGAACATATTGAGGAAGAAATGCCAATAGGAGCTACACTAACAGTAACTACTCCAGTACCACTAGATATAAGTATAAGTGCATCTATGGAGTTAGAAAGTGGATACACTTTGGATATGGTAAAAAATAGTTTTATAGAAAGCATAAATCAATATTTTAGAAACATAACAAGAGAAATTGTATATACAAAGATTATGGGTATTCTAATAAGTACTTCTGGAGTGCATGATTTAAGTAATTTACTTGTAAATAATTCAACAGATAATATAGTTATTGAAGACGACAAAATACCTAGTGTTACTACTTTAAATTTTAGTGAGGTGGAGGTTTAATGAAATTAATTGATAAACTGCCATCGTTTTATAAAAATTATACAGTTGAAGCAATACAAGATTCTTATGATAATGAATTATCTTCATTAAAAGAAAATATAGATGATACTATAAATCAAATGTTTGTTGATACATCCACATGGGGTCTTGATATGTGGGAGAATATACTATGTATTCAAAATAATGAAGATTTAAATTATGAGACTAGAAGAAGTAATATAAAAGCTAAAATGAGAAGTTTAGGAACCACTAAATTAAAGGTTATAAAAAATATTTGTGAAGCTTATACAAAGACTAATGTTGAAGTAAAAGTACTCAGCAATGAATTTATATTCATACTAGAATTTATAGTTAATAATTGTAGCTATAATTCCATTGTAGAGTTGGATAAAGTATTGGAAAATGTAAAGCCATGCCATCTAGAACATAAGTTTAAAATGATTTTGTTGAATAAGAATGAATTATTTTGTGGCACTGCTATAAATACAGGAGAAACTGTTACTGTATATCCATGGACACCATCAAATATAGAAATATTTGGAGAGATAACTATAACTACAGGCAATGATAGAAGTATGGAAAAAGTAATCTTATATCCTAAACAGGAGGCGATATAAATTGGCAGAACAAAAATACTATACACTTTTGACCAAAGCAGGTAAAGCATCTATTGCAAATGCAACTGCTCTCGGTAAAAAGGTAGATTTAGTGAAATTACAGCTTGGAGATGGCGGAGGAAGTGAGTATAATCCAACAGAGGAACAAACATCTCTTAAAAAAGTTGTTTGGGAAGGAAATATAAGCAATGTAAAAATAGATGATGAAAACTCTAACTGGATAGTTATAGAAACTGTAATACCAGGTAGTATTGGTGGGTTTATGATAAGAGAAGTTGGTATATTTGATTCAGAAGATAAGCTTATAGCTATATCTAAGTATCCAGAAACGTATAAACCAACTGCTGATTCTGGAAGTGTAAAAGATTTAATTATAAGAATTATCTTGGTAGTTTCTAATACTTCAAGTGTAAATTTGAAAGTTGATCCAACTGTTATTTTAGCAACTTTAAAAGATATACAAGAATTAGATAAAAAAATAGAAACGGCTAAAGTAAGTTTAGCAAGTGATATAGAAACAGCTAAAACAGAGTTAAATACTAAAATTGATGATACTAAGACAGAACTTACTAGTAAAATAGGAGATACAACTCTACTTAATACAACAAATAAAACAAGTCTTGTAAATGCAGTCAACGAGGTAAAGGAAGGTCTTGACAGCATAGAAACAACAGCAGAGAAGACAAGTTATGATAATACAATAAGTAAACTTGCTGCCACAAATGTTCAAGGAGCTATAGATGAGTTATGTACTAGTGTAAATACGGCTAGAGTCAGTTTGATTAATGATATAAAAGATATGTTACCAATATAAATAATAGTACATTAATTGATATAAAAGACTATAAAAATAAAATAGCAACTAATATATAATCAATCAAATCAATAAAAAACTAAATGAAACTGTACAAATTAGAATTAAACAAATCAAAATTAAATAAAGTATTTGAAATAATATAATAATAAAAGTAAAAAAATAAACAAAACATAAAGAGGTAGCATTACGCTACCTCTTTTTTTATTAAATTATTGTCTATTAACTAAAATAGCTATTTTAGCATCTGGATTATAACTTATTTGAACCATTTGATTTTTCTTAATATGTTCAAGGTCTTCACCACCATAAGCTATTTGTAACTTAACTGGTAACTTACCTTGTTTTATAATAGCAACATACTCTTTTTTACCTTTTTTCTCTAAACTAATCAAATTGCCAACATAAGGTTTGAAGTTCTGATACTTTTTACTAGAATTTCTTATGTAGAAGAAAGCACCAACAGCAATAACTAAATTTATGCCAAGTGTAACCCAAGAATTAATTTTAAGCATAGCTCCAGCGATTATTATCACGAACATTAAAACGATAGGTAATATAGCTTTCTTAAGAAGCAATTTACCCATTATTTCATTAGCCTTTTTCTCAGGGCCACTCATAGTTTTTGATCTAGCAAATGATTGCGCGAATTTGTCTCTTAAGCCCATTTTATCCTCCTAATTTTAATAAATATTTAGTTATAATAACGAGATATTACTTGAAACTAAAAATTTACCACATTTATATTATGTTTGACTTTTGTATAAATAATTACATTCAAGTAAAGCAAAATATACTAATTATTTTATCATAAAACTATAAAAAAGAAAATAAATGAAATAAAAATATTAGAACTAAGAAATGATGTAAAATCGTATCAAAAGCAACATAAAAATTATTTATCTATTTTCTCATCCTTATTTTTATTATATTCAGTTTCTCTCAAATCTTTCTCTTTTTCATATTCATGAAGTTTTAATTCAATCATGCCTTCTATTTTGGCTTTATCATAGTCACTTAACTTTCTAAAGTTATTTAAAAGATTTATTTCATTAGAGTTTATGCTATTAAGTGGATAGTTTGAGGATGAATCGCAAATTAAATCTGGCTCTTGTGATGGATTATCTCCATTTAATAGCCAGTCTACTGAAACATTAAATATCTCAGCTATAGATTTTAATATTTCATAATTTGGTTTTCTAATATTTCTCTCAAATTTACTCAAGTTATCACAGCTTAACATTTCTTCTAATTCATATTGCTTAAGGTTTTTTGTTTTCCTTAAATAAACAATTCTTTCTCCTAAAGTATCCATAAACACTCTCCATTCAATTAATGTCAAAAAGACTTTCTAAAATGTAAATAGTTGCAAATTAAAGGTCAAAATGACATAAAAAATATTGACTTAAGGTCAAAATGACCTTATAATTAATTTAATGATACGAAATTACATCCTAATTTTAGCATAAAGTAATCAAAAAATCTTATTTAGTATCAAATAAATTTATGTACTTAATATTTGTACATATTAAAAAAATATACTAAAAAGAGGGAGGTGTGTAAACTAAAAATAAAAGGAAGTATAAATAACTTAGAAAGGAAAGTTGATAAATGGAGGCTCAAAAAAAATGGATACCTTTTTTGGGAGTACAAGTCAAACAAAGGCTTATTGAATTAAATATGACTCAAAGGGAATTAGCGAAGAAAATAGGTGTCAATGAAAACTATTTGTCAGCTATTTTAAACGGAAGAAGAACGGGTAAAAAATACAAATCATCAATTTATCAATTGCTTAATATAGAATATTCAGAAGATGATTAATAAATGGTATATGAAGTAGGTGAATATTCTTATGTGTAAATTAGATTCAGATGTAGTGATGGAGTGCTGTAGAGCAATTGATGAATTTATTACAGCTCTCAATAGTGTACAAAGTTTAAATATGGAAAGATTGAATATATTAATTAAATACTCTAGTACATGTTCAAGTCTTCTTAAAGAGGGTAATTACAGAGGATGTACAATTGTATATAAAAAGATGTTGGAAGAATTAAAAACATGAATAGTACATTTCTTGGTAACATAAATAATACATAGGAATGTACAATATTTTTCAAAATACATAAACTAAAATATGGATAAGGCAATATAAATACTATAGATGTGTTTGAATTTAGAATATACTTGTTTTCAAATAGCTTAAATCCATATTTTAGTAGTTTGCTACAAAAAAAGAAGGTTAATAGATGGTGTAAAATCGTATCAAATTATGTATGTTTAAACCGTTTTATCTTTATTAGTATTAGAGGAATGCTTTTTTAAGTCTTTATATTCAGATATCTTAAGTTCAAGTATTCCTTCTATTTTTATTTTATCACGCTCATTTAGTTGTCTGTATAGATTTAATATCTTCATCTCATCATCAGTAACATGTAGGTAATCTTCCTTATTTTCTTTTACGCTATTATTGGAGTTTACTTTTTCTTTACCATATAGAAGCCAGTCAGTTGTAACATCAAAATAATCAGCTATTGACATTAATATGTCGCAATTAGGTTTTCTATCTCCAGTTTCATACTTACCTAAATTTTCAAACTTTAAAATATTCATAAGTTTGCGCTGGGTAAGTTTTTTTGAATTTCTTAAATAAGCAATTCTTTTTCCTAAAGTATCCACAAAATACACTCCTTTCTTTTTACAATTAAGGTCAAAATGACATTTAAAATAAAGATATTAAAGTTTATATATGAAAAATTAACAAAATAAAGTCTAATTGACATTTTACTTAAATTAATGTGCTCATACTATGATTTTAACATATTATAGTTGAAAATATATGCTTTATTTTGATTTGTATATATATTTCTATAGGTGTAGTTAGGTATGAAAGATGAAAGAGTTGTGAATAGAATTTATAAATATATTTTGATAAACTAAGTTCGTTTTTTAACTGATTATAAAAATGAAAAATATTAAAATAGAAATAGTATTATATTGTAGTTTATATTAATCAATTATAAAAAAATTAGGAATTTAACGTTTAAGACAAAACATTTAAGATATAAGATAAATTTACAATATAATACTATAACACTTTTTTATTTAGTTTTATTTTCCTTATAGAACAACAATATTATAAATGCAAGTAAATTTATACAGAATACTGTTATATACATCTGTTTAAATCCTGAATTTAGAGTAGACTGTAGTGTATTCTCTATTTTTGTTCTATTACTTTCTATAGAATTTATATAATCTAATTTTGATTTATCAAAAGCCTTTGGTATTTCAGTTTTTACTTCCTGTGTCTTTTCTAAAACTGACTGAAGTGATTTTTTTTGCTGCTCCATCGTATCAAGGCCTTTTTGCATGTCTTTCTTTTTATTTATAGAATCATTTAGTTTACTTTGAAGTTCCTTTTTTTGAGTTTCCATTGTTTTAAGTTTTTTATTCAATTGTTTCTTTTGAGTTTTACTTTTTTGTAGCTTTGTATTTAATTCAGTTCTTGCTTTTTTTAATTTCTGTATTTGTGCATTTAAACTTTCCTTTTTTTCATTTAAATTTGGTTTATTCTCACCAGAATCATTATTTTTATTTTCTGTAGAATCATTTTTATTATTGTCAGAATTAGAATCACTAGTATTATCTTGTTCTTGGTCATTTGAGTTATTTTCATTATTAGTAGGAGTGTTTCCTTGTGGTATAGTAGGTATTTTATTATACGCGATTGTCAATTCATTTATAGCTTTATCTTGCTTTACAAGACCTTGTTCCATTCCTTTTATACCTTTGTTGACACCATCAATACCTTTTTTTATACCATCTATTCCTTGATTAATACCAGCTCTAGCCTTTGTCATATTGTCAATACCAGTTTGAATTCCTTTAATACCACTATTTAGCTTATTTTCACCTTCCTCAATACCACTTATTCCACTTTGTGTTCCATCTATTCCTTTTTGAACATTTGACTGTATTTTAGTAATTACAGATGGAACTTTTTCATCAAACATTGTTGTTGATATTTCCTTTGTGATATTGGTAATGTTAGTTGTATCTGCTGTCTGAACCTTATCCAATAAGTATTTTGGGAGTTTGCCACCTGTCATATCCATGTTGATATTTGATGTATCATTCATATTTGGGATAGAGACATCTTTTAAATTCTTTGCCATTTCAGGGTCTGACTTTAAATCATCTATCATATTCTCAAGTTCTTCAAGTTGAACTATTTTAGGTGTTGATGGCTTCCCAACTAAGTCCATAATATTATCTTGTACAGATAGTCCTGCATGTGCTATAAATCCAATCATTATAGCTGGAGAAATTGAAGTTCCAATTGAGCGTATCAAAGATAATGTTGCAAGTGCTGAATTAGATTCTTCTAATCTTGTATTTGATAACATCATATAGTTTAGAGGAGTTCCCATAGTAAATCCCATTCCTAATCCCATAAACATTAGGCTTATACATACACTAAAGACTGTATTTGTTTTTAGTGCAATCAATACTAGATAAAGAGACCCTATCATAGATACAGAAAATCCTAATAACAGTATTTTCTTTGCACCAAACTTATCAATAAGTCTCCCACTTAAAGGAGCAGCAACACCTGCAAATAATCCTAATATAGCGACAAAATATCCACCAGAACCAGCATTTATTTTTAATGCATTTTCAGCATATTGTGGAACAAATACCATACCCATCATTCCAATACCAACAGTCAAAGATAATATAAGAACTATTAGTATTCGTGGGTTTAAAAAATATTCAAAGTTTAAAATAGGGTCTTTAGCTTTATTTTCAATAAATATAAAAATAGGTATAAGTATAATAAATGCCAATAAGTAAGGGTAAACTGATATATCTTGTATAGAGTTTGTAAAGTTAAAAAAGTCTATATTCATAAGACCATACAATAACGATACAATTATACATATCAACATTAATGTACCTAGTTTATCTATTTTTTCTGTAGATGCAGACTTATTATTTTTAATGCACATAATTCCACCAATAAGTATGATTAAACAAATCGGAAGGTTTACAAAAAATAGCCACTTCCAATTTTGAGTTCCAAATATACTTAGAATTGTGCTACCAATACTTGAACCTAAAATATTGGCAATACCATACGTTGCTCCAACTAAACCTAAAGCCATACCTCTTTTATTCTCTGGGAAGGTAGTTCCAAACTCTGCTGTAGCAATAGGCATAATTCCACCACCACCAATTGCCTGAATAACACGACCAATTAGTAAAATATTGAAATTGGAAAATAGTGATGATAATCCACATATTAATGAACCACTACCAAATAGAAATATGCTAACCAAATACACATATTTTCTTCCTATTTTATCTGCTAACTTTCCAGAAATAGGAATTACAGATGCATATGTTAATGTATATATGGTAATCATCCAAATTCCTGTCTTTTCATTTACTCCAAGACTATTCTGTATAATAGTTCTTGCAGGGGACACTATTCCTGTATCAATAGCTCCCATAAATATACCTAAAAGATAAAGTGTAAGTACTAAAAATATTTTTGGATTACTATCCTTGTTCTGAATACTAGTATTAGAATTCAAGGCAAACACCACCTTAATGTATTAATTTTTCAATATAGGGTTTTAAATCTTTAAATTCTATATGAGTGTATGTTGAGTATGAAAAAAACATTTTAATAATGATATTGCATACTAACTTATCATTATTAAAAAACTTTTCTTTTTCTAAAGCCTCATATACTTTATTTGAAAGCTGCTCATGAAAATCATCTTTATGCTTTTTCATTTCAAAAAACCTTTTAGTCTCAAAAGTGTTTAGAAAATCATTGTATTGAATATTATGAACCTTGTTTATAAAATTTCTTATTTCTGTAAAAATAATGTCTAGCTTTTTAATGTAATCTTCAGTATTTTTATTAGAGTATTCAATTCGCCTTAGTAGTAAATCCCATTCCGATTTTGTTATGTATTCTATTATTTCTTGTTTTGAATCAAAGTAATTATATACTGTGCCTGCACTTATACCACATCTTTGAGCTATTTTCCTTATGCTAATATTTGAGTAGTCTTCTTCTAGAATCATGTCTCGAGCTACTTTTAGTATATCTTCTTTTACATTTTCTAAAATCTTTGGCATATTACCACCTCGTTTATTAAAATTATTATGAACACTGTTTATTATAAACCTTTAAAATTTATTAATCAATATGCAAGCTATAATGTATAATATTATTATATAGATATGATATAAAATAAGTGTCTTATTAGAAGTATCTAATCTATTAAATTTGTACTTAAGTATGGTTATTTACTTAAATATGTAATATTAGATTTTTCTTTTTAATAAATTAAATATTATTATGTGATAAGGAGAATACTGTGATGGAAAAGAAGTATGTAATGGCATTAGACCAAGGAACAACTAGTTCAAGAGCTATACTATTTAATAAAAAAGGTGAAATAGTAAAAATCGCACAAAAAGAATTCAAACAAATTTATCCAAAAGCTGGATGGGTAGAGCATGACCCTATGGAAATATGGGGTTCACAAAGTGGAGTAATGAGAGAGGTTATAGAAACAGCAGGCATAAGGCCAGAAGAAATTGCTTCAATAGGAATAACTAATCAAAGAGAGACTACAGTTGTTTGGAGTAGGTATACTGGGAAACCGATTTATAATGCAATAGTATGGCAGTGTAGGAGAACATCAGAAATATGTGATGAACTTAAACATAAAGGATTAGAAGAACTAATAAAAGAAAAAACTGGTCTTTTAATAGATGCATACTTTTCAGCAACAAAAGTAAAATGGATATTAGATAATGTAGAAGGTGCTAGAGAAAAAGCAGAACAAGGAGAATTGTTATTTGGGACTATAGACACATGGTTAATATGGAATTTAACACGTGGAAAAGTGCATGTAACAGATTACTCAAATGCATCTAGAACGATGATGTACAATATAAATAGTTTGGAATGGGATAAAGATATATTACGAGAACTGGATATACCAATAAGCATGTTACCATCAGTAAAACCGTCTAGTTATGTCTATGGTCATACAGATGAACGTATGCTATCAGGAGCTAAAATACCTATTGCTGGATGTGCAGGAGACCAACAAGCAGCATTATTTGGTCAAAATTGTGTTGAAGAAGGTACTGCAAAAAATACTTATGGAACAGGTTGCTTCCTACTTATGAATACAGGTAGCAACATAGTTAAATCTAAACATGGACTGCTTACAACAATTGCTTGGGGCGTTGATGGAAAAGTGACATATGCACTAGAAGGAAGTATATTTATTGGAGGAGCATCTATTCAATGGCTTAGAGATGAATTGAAGATAATTGAATCTGCGAAAGATAGTGAAATGTATGCAAATAGGGTAGATGATACTAATGGTGTATATGTAGTGCCAGCATTTACAGGTCTTGGAGCTCCATATTGGGATATGTATGCTAGAGGGTCAATCTTGGGTCTCACAAGAGGTGCAAAAAAAGAACATATAATAAGAGCGACATTGGAATCAATTGCTTATCAAACAAAAGATGTCTTAGAAGCAATGCAAAATGATTCAAAATTGAAATTAAAGTCATTAAAAGTTGATGGTGGAGCAAGTAATAATAATTTTTTAATGCAATTTCAGTCAGACATATTAAATGTAGATATAGATAGACCAAAAATAGTAGAAACAACAGCTTTAGGAGCAGCATATTTGGCAGGATTATCTGTTGGATTCTATATTGGAAGTAATGAAATCCCATCAAAATGGTCAGTAGAAAAAGAGTTTAATCCAAATATGAATGAAGATAAGAGAAATAGATTATATAAAGGTTGGAAAAAGGCTGTATCAAGAGCTTTAAGCTGGGAAAAAGAAGATGAAGTAGATATTTAAAAATTAGCCAGAAACTAAATTTATTTGAACTTAAAAAGAGCTTTATGTAAAAATATGAAGCTCTTTTTTTATTGTTTACTTGCAGTTTTATACAATTATACTAAATTATATAATTTATTTTTCACTTTCATATAAGAACATTGGTATAGAGTTGTAAATATGTTTGTCTCCAACGACTAAGAGAATATCTCCATCTAAAAACTCGATATACGGGCCAGGAGATATTATAAGTTCCTCACCTCTTTTAATTGCAACTATTGTAGCACCTGTATTTTGCCAAAATTTAGTTTGTGCAGCTGTTTGTCCAACATATTTACATTTAGAATTTATTGTGAACTGAACGGGCACTAAAGGATTTATTATTTCAAGTCTATTAGAATAATCTAAAATTTTATTTATAGTATCTAAAATTTCATTCTCTAAATTAGATTTAGTATCTATTAAATTATAAAGTGTTGATTTATATGATGATATGTTTGTAATATCCCTGTATTTTTTTATAAAAGAAGAAGCTTTGTCTGGAGATAGTACAATAACACCCTTACCTTTTATACTTTTAACAACACCAATGTCCTCTAAAATTTTAACAGCTCTTCTTATAGTTTCTGGAGATACATTGTATTTACCAGCCAAAACAGAACGTCCAAATAATACTGAATCCTCTTGTATTTCACCTGTATATATTTTATTTGCAATATCCAACGCTATTTTTTGGTATATTGGCATCGTATAATTTTTATCCATTGTTTTTCCCCCAATACAAAATTTATGTTAAAAAATATATAATCTTAACAATACTATTGTATAATTTATAGGTTTGTATGTCTACAATATGTACAAATATTGTCCATGTTTTAAAATAATATTTTAACATGCATTTAGTATACATGATTTTATTATACTTAAAACTATGTAAAGACTTACTTATAAAAATATAAAGATATTTTATTTACAAAAAATGATAATTATATAAATGAAATAAACAAATGAATGAAGAAAAATACTTCTGTCTTGCATATAAAGTGATTAAAATTGAGAAATACTTTAAAAATGAAAGCTAAAGTCCTTGTTTTAAGTAAAAATGATTAATTATTAACTAAAAAATGGTAAAAACATTTTTTGAAAAAGAAATACAAATGAATGTGATATTAAAATAATTGCAAAAATATCCCTCAAATGGTAAAATTATATTATGAAATTCAACGAAATAGTTGCAAAAATAAAATTGAATAAAAGTAATAAAATATTTCATGCAATATATAAAATAAACAAAATTTAAAAATTAAAACTACTTATTCTATCAAAATGTTAGTGAGGGGGGTCATAAATTGTATAAAGTAGATTTAAATAGTGATTTAGGGGAAAGTTTTGGAGCATATAAGGTTGGTTTAGATGAAGAAGTTTTAAAATATATTTCATCAGCTAATATAGCTTGTGGGTTTCATGCAGGTGACCCTAATCATATGAATAAAACAGTAAAGTTAGCTAAAGAAAATGGAGTAAAAATAGGAGCACACCCAGGTTTTCTAGATTTAATGGGATTTGGAAGACGTGAGATGAAAATAACAAAGCAAGAAGCTAAAGATTATACAAAATACCAATTAGGAGCTTTAATGGCTTTTGCAAGCTCAAATGGATGTAACATACAACACGTAAAACCACATGGAGCTTTATACAATATGGCAGCTAAAGATAAAGATTTAGCTATGGGTATTTGTGAGGCTATATATGAAGTAAACAAAGATATCATACTTTTAGGGTTATATAATAGTGAAATGATAAATTCTGCTAAAGAGATTGGACTTAAGTATGCAAATGAAATATTTGCAGATAGAGCTTATGATAATAATGGATTTTTAGTTCCAAGAAGTGTAGAAGGAGCAGTTATACATGATACAAAATGTGCAATAGATAGAGTTGTTAAGATGGTAAAAGAAGGAACTGTAGAGACTTTAACAGGTGAAGTTATACATATCAAAGCAGATTCTATATGTGTACATGGGGATAATCCAAAGGCTATAGAGTTTGTTAAAGAGATAAGAAAACGCTTTGAATTAGAAAATATAGAAGTTTGTCCATTAGAAGATATGGAAGCTTGTTCATCAGAGAACATAGTATAAGACTGATAATATGAGGGGGAGATAAAATATGAGTACAAAAAATATTACTGATAAAACAAAAAATAAAAAAGATGTTGGCGCACTTATAGGGGCTGCGTTTATAATGGCAACATCAGCAATTGGACCTGGGTTTTTAACTCAGACAGCGCAATTTACTCAAGATTTTGGGCCAAGTTTTTCATTTGTAATCTTAATTACAACAATTCTTTTTATAGGAGCTCAAGTAAATGTATGGAGAGTAATTGGTGTATCAGGTCTTAGAGGGCAAGATATAGCAAATAAGATAGTGCCTGGACTAGGTTATCTAGTAGCTTTTTTAGTAGCTCTTGGAGGATTAGCTTTTAACATAGGAAATGTTGGTGGAGCTGCACTTGGTATGAATGTAATGTTTAATATGAATATGACACTTGGAACTGTATTAAGTGGATTGATAGCAATATTTGTATTTATGTCAAAAAATTCAAATTCTCTAGTAGATAAGATAACTAAATTTTTAGCATTAGGTATGATAATTATAGTTGGATATGTAGCAATATCAAATCATCCTCCTGTTGGAGAAGCAGTTTTTAAAATGGTAAAACCAGAGAATCCAAAAGGGCTTATATTCCCAATAATAACTTTACTTGGAGGAAGTGTTGGAGGTTATATAACTTTTGCTGGAGGACATAGATTGATAGATGGTGGAATAACAGGAGAAGAAAATATAAAAGAAATAACTAAATCTTCTCTTTTAGGAATATTAGTTGCAACAATGATGAGAGTTCTTCTATTTTTAGCAATATTAGCAGTAGTTTCAAAAGGTCTTCAACTTGACCCAGAAAATCCAGCTGCTTCAGCTTTTAAATTTAGTGCAGGGGCAATAGGATATAAATTCTTTGGGCTTGTATTATGGTCTGCTGCGATTACATCAGTTATAGGAGCTGCTTATACATCAGTTTCTTTCTTAAAAACACTGAATCCTTTTATAGATAAGTATGAAAAATATTTCATAATAGGATTTATAGCAATATCAACACTTATAATGGCATTTATAGGAAAACCAGCAACTTTATTAATTTTAGCAGGTTCTTTAAATGGATTAATACTTCCAATCACATTAGGAATAATGCTTATAGCATCTAAAAGAAAAGATATTGTTGGAGATTACAAACATCCTACATGGCTTTTAATATTTGGAATAATAGTAGTTTTAATATCTGCCTATACAGGAATAACTTCTCTTAGTAGTCTAGGTACTTTATTTGCTTAATTTAGAAGAGGTGACATTTATGAAAACTAGATACTTGCTATCAGGAGATAAAGCAGTAGTTGCTGAATTTGGAAATGAGATATCAGAAGATATAAATAAAAAAGTAATTTCATTTATGAGAGCAATAGAACTATCGAATCTTAAAGGGATTGTCACAGAAATGGTGCCAACATATAGGTCACTTATGATAAGTTATAATCCACTAAAAATAGACTTTGATAGCTTAATTGAGAATTTGAAAAAAATAGAAAATAATTTAGAAAGTATAGAGTTGCCAAAACCTAAAATACATGAGATTCCAGTATGTTATGATAAGGTTTTTGGAATAGATATTGAAAATGTTGCAAGTCATAATAATCTTACTGTAGATGAGGTTATAAAAATACACACAAGTAGAGAGTATTTGATATACATGTTAGGATTTACTCCTGGGTTTCCATATCTAGGGGGGATGGATGAAAGAATAGCTACACCTAGACTAGAGGTTCCAAGAACTAAAATTTATGGTGGGAGTGTTGGTATAGCAGGCTCTCAGACAGGAGTATATCCTATAGATAGTCCTGGTGGATGGCAAATAATTGGTAGAACACCTTTAAAATTATATGATGAAAATAGAGAAGAACAAATTTTACTTAGAGCTGGAGATTTTATAAAATTTGTTCCAATAACATTAGATGAATTTATAGAAATTGAAAAAAGTAATTTAAGTATTTAAATATCGTTATAGTACAGGGAGTGGTATATATGGGATTAAAAGTTGAATTAGGAGGTTTCCAAACATTAATACAAGACAGAGGTAGAGTTGGATATGGACAATATGGTGTATCTGGATGTGGGGCAATGGATGAGTATGCACATAGAGTGGGAAATATATTAGTTGGAAATTCTGAAGATGAAGCTTCTTTAGAAGTTTTAATGTTGGGCCCTACAATTACATTTGATGAATATACGCAAATAGCAGTAACTGGGGGAGATTTGGGTGCCAGAATAAATGGAAAAGAGATTCAAAACTGGAGGTCATATCAAATAAATCCTGGTGACATATTATCATTTAGAGGTGTGAAATCAGGAGCTAGAGCATATGTATCAATAGCTGGTGGAATAGATGTCCCACTTGCAATGGGTAGTAAATCAACCTATACAAGAGCTAAGATTGGTGGTTTTGAAGGTAGAGCACTTAAAAAAGGTGATTATATAAATACTTTTATTCAGGAAAAAGATTTTACAATAAATAAAAAATTGAATTCAAAATATATTCCAAATTATAACTCAGAAATAGTATTAAGAATTGTAAAAGGTCCTCAATTTGATGCTTTTTCTAAAGATGAAGTAGAAAAGTTCTTATCAAATGAATACAAAGTTACAAATGAAATTGATAGAATGGGCTGTAGACTAGATGGAGAGAGTATAAAGCACCTTAATGGGGCAGATATTATATCTGATGGTATTTCTTATGGAGCTATACAAGTACCTGGACATGGAAAACCTATTATAATGCTATCAGATAGACAAACTAGTGGTGGTTATACTAAGATAGGGAATGTAATAAGTGTAGATTTATATAAGTTGGCACAAGCAAAACCAAATGATGTAGTAAAATTTGAATTTGTAGATATATATGAAGCACATAGATTGCTTAGAGAACAAGAAGATAAGATTCAAGATATTTATAAGAGTATGAAAAATATAAGAGTTGTCAAAGCAAAAGTATTAAATGATATAGCAGTTTAATTTAATCTTGATGAACATAATTCTTATCAAATTTTAAAACGTAATTCACAAATAGCTATTTACTATTTACCATAATTAAGATGGTTTAGTTAGTCAAATAGCTATTTTTTAGTTTAAGTAGATAGTATAAATTTAAATAAATACTTCAATTTGAGAACAAAAATTATATTTAAATATTTTGAAGTGTCTAGAAAAAGTATGTATACTATACAGTGTTTATTTAGATTTTACAGGCCAAATTGGAGGAGAAATAACACCATATCCACGAGCTGTTGTATCTTTACTTGGATTGATGATTTTATGAGGTATGTTGGCCTTTATAAATGTTGAATCACCTGTATTTAATCTTACTACTTTTTCGCCTATACAAATATCAACCATACCACTCGTTACTACCATGATTTCCTCTGATGCATGATATATACAATCCTTAGCATCTTCACTTTCTGGTTTAAGTTCAAACTCTACAAGTAAACTTGAAGGAGTAAATTCAGATGTTGGCATTGGGGATACTATCTCATAAAACATTTCACTCCTTGGAAATTTCATCATAACTCTATCTTCTTTTCTAATGACTAAATCATCAGTATTATTATCATCCATAAACATATATAAAGGAGTATCTAAAACTTCAGCAATTTTTCTCAATGAAGACAAGGACGGTTCAATAGCATCTCTTTCTATTTGAGAGATATAACTTATAGATAAATCTGTCAATTTGGAAACATCACTTAATGTTTTTTTCTTGCTTTTTCTTATATTTCTCATCTTTTCACCTAGCATAAGAACCTCCAAATAATAAAATTAATATAAATATTAGATTAAAACAAAGTAATTATAGCATAACATAGAATTAGTGGCAACAAGAATAAATAGAAGATTATGACAATTAAAAATCAATTAAATGCAAATAAAAGTATATGAAAATCAATTATTGCCGAATTAATACAATAGAAAATATACTAGGTAAAAATTTATCATAGGAGTATTAGTTAAAAGAAGATTATTGAAAAATATTTTAGAAAATAATAAATTTTCAGTAAATTATCTTGACATATGTATTGAAGTAATAATATAATTTTAAGTATAAAAATTAAAAAATTAAATTATAGCTTCAAAAAAGGAGGGCAATATGAAGATAACAGATATAAAATTTGAAAAACTAAGAATTAAATTAAAAAAACCTGTGGTAGTTTCATTTGGAGTAATTGAATATGGTGAAAGTATAATCTTAAAAATTGAAACTGATGAAGGTTATTGTGGGTTTGGTGAAGCAGCTCCTCTTGCAGCAGTTACAGGTGAAGTTTTGGATAATGTACTTTCAATATTACTGATGTTTAAAAAAGAGCTAATAGGGAAAGACCCATTGGATATTGAATTGATACATACAATCATGGATGGAATTATTATAGGTAACACTTCCGCAAAAGCAGCTATTGATATAGCTTTATACGACATTAAAGGGAAAATTATGAATGTACCTCTTTATAAAGTTCTTGGAGGTTTTGATAATAAAGTTCAAACCGATATTACTATAAGCATAGATAAGCCAGAAAAAATGGCAAGAGAGGCTTTAGAAAGAGTTAATGAAGGATTTAGAATATTGAAGCTTAAAGCAGGTATAAACCCTGAAGATGATATTGAAGCTGTAAAATTAATTAGAGAAGCTGTTGGAGAAGGTATAAGAATTAGAATTGATGCAAATCAAGGATGGAATGTAAATAGTAGTATAAATACTATCAAAAAATTAGAAAGATTTGGTGTTGATACAATTGAACAAGCACTTCCACATTGGGATTTAGATGGAACTGCTTACATAAGAGATAAGAGTAGTACAAAGATTATGATAGATGAGTCACTACATTCGCCAATAGATGCTATTAAAGCGATAAAAAAGAATGCAGTTGATGCATTTAATATTAAGCTGATGAAATCAGGAGGAATATATCCCGCTATAAAAATTAATAACATAGCTGAGTCAAGCGGGGTAAATTGTATGTTAGGATGTATGCTTGAAACGAGAATTGGTATAACAGCAGCAGCAAGTTTAATTGCATCTAAAAAAAATATAACAGAAGCTGACCTTGATAGTTTTATGTTTTGTGAAGAATTAAATGGTATATCTGGAGGATTTGTGATGGATGGAGATATTATGAATCTTGTCAATAAACCAGGATTAGGAATAGAAGTAAACTTATGATAAAATTGGAGGTTAAATATGAATACACTTTTTTCAAGTACAGGCAGTATACTTGCTATAATGACATCAATGATTGCATTGGGTTTTTACTTACAAAGATATAAAGCTATTAAGAGTTTAGGACCAGCACTTACAATAATTATAATGGGAATAATACTCTCAAACTTAAAAGTAGTTCCAGTAAGTACTGAGTTATATGGAACTATTTCTACATATGCCATTCCAGTCTCTATGACTATAATGTTGATGAGTGTTGATTTAAAAGAAATGACAAAGTTATCAAGAGAGCCTTTAATTGCAATTTTTGTAGCAGTATTAACTGTAAGTATCATGGCATTTTTATTTGGACTTGTATTTGCAGAAAAAATATCAGAAGGTTGGAAGGTTGCAGGAATGTTTGTGGGTACATATACTGGAGGAAGTGCTAATCTTACAGCTATTGGGACAGGTCTTAATGTAAGTAGACAGACTCTTGCAGCGGCAAATGCAGCAGATTATGTAATTGGAGTACCAACATTAATATTTATGTTTGCTCTACCAGCTATACTAAAAAACTCAAAGAAGTTTAAAAAACTTTGGCCATATCATGTAGAAGAATCAGAATTAGAGGATGGTCAGAATGAAGAATTTATGGAGTCAAAAGAGTGGAGTATTAAAGACATTGCTTGGATGCTAGCTATAGGTTTTGTTGTTACAGAGATTGCAACAATACTTTCTGGATATTTCAATTCAAGCTTTAGTAGTGCAGCAAGAATTCTTTTAGTTACAACCATTTCAATTATAATTGCTCAGTTAAAGCCAGTAAAGAAACTAAAAGGTAATTTAGATTTAGGATTATTTGTTGCATTATTCTTTTTATGCACTATAGGTTTTTCAGTAGATATAAAAGAGTTTTTAGGTTCAACTTTTACCATAACACTTTACTGTTTTAGCATAATTTTTGCATCATTTGTTTTCCATTTATGTATAACTAGACTTTTAAAAATAAAATATCAATATGTAATACTCTCTATAGTGGGAGCAATTGCTGATGGACCAACTTCAGCTTTAGTAGCTGCATCTGCAAAATGGAATTCACTTGTAAGTGTGGCAGTCGTCATGGGAGTAATTGGTGGAGTATTAGGAAATTATGCAGGTATATCAGTGGCATATGCTATAAAGATGTCTTTGGGATTATAGGAGGTGATTTAATTGCTAGAATTTAGGCTATATATATCTGGATTATATAGTGGAAATGTAGTTTTTGATAATGAGTTATTGATTGAAAAATTGAATCCTTTTACAAATAAAATCGAAAGTTTAAAAGCAATAAGTAAAGAAGAAAATGCATACTATTTAAATCTCACAAAAATAGATTTAAACTCCTTATTTTACAACTTTGATGTATACACTACTAGTTTGGTAAATGCAGATAAAAGCGTCATTGTAAATAAGCTAGGAGAGACATATTCTAGGCTTAATGAATACATATGGGTTCAAAGAAATAAAAAATTTCCATTAGATATAATTATTGTGGATAATAAAATAGTTGGTTTTATATGTTTATCTAGAGAAACTTGTACTATATTAGTTATGGATGGATATGAAGATTATACTGTATTAAAAGAATGGAATAAAACTCATAAAGATGAGGACATATATTCTATAAAATTTGGTGGAAATTATATGGTTGATATGAAAGATGGAATAAAACTTTCTACAGATGTGTATCTTCCTAACTTTACAGATTCTACTAAAAAAGCACCAACAATTCTTATGAGAACTCCATATGGAAAAGAAAATGATAAAGAAATATATTATAAATATGTACAAAGAGGATATGCTGTTGTCATACAGGATGTTAGAGGAAGAAATGAATCAGAAGGTGATTGGGAGCCTATGATTCATGAAAGAGAAGATGGAGATAGTACTATAAACTGGATAGTATCACAGAAGTGGTCAAACGGCATGGTTGGTATGTTAGGGGCATCTTATCTTGGTTATGTTCAATGGGCAGCTGCTTCTTCAAGTAATAAACATCTGAAAGCTTTAGTTAGCATAGTAACATCAGGAAGTCCTTTTATTGATATACCAAGAAAAGGAGGAGCTTTTGTATCTGGCATGCTTGCATGGGCATTTATGGTATCAAGAAATAAAGTTGATAGAAGTCAAATGGTAAGAGATGACTGGGATGATGTTTTAAACATACGACCAATACAGAATATACCTGTTGAAGCTCTTGGATATAGAATTGAATTCCTAGAGGAATGGCTAAAAAGAGTAGAAAAAGACGAGTATTGGGATATGATGGATTGGCATTTACAAAAAGATAAAATAAATGTACCTGCATTGGTTGTATCTGGATGGTATGATGATAATGGTATGGGGACTACAGAAGCTTTAGATGTAATAAAGGGTTATGAAAAAGGAAAGAGAAAGGCTATCTTAGGTCCATGGATGCATAACTCAAATACTTTAAGAGATATAAATGGTATTTCGTTAGGAAATAATTCATTGAGATATGATTTGGATTATAATTATTTGCTATGGTTTGACAAATACTTAAAAGGTATAGAAAACAATATAGATAAGACTGCTTCAGTAGAGTATTATTCTGTAGGTTCTAATAAGTGGAAGGCAGAAGAAAATTGGCCAATAAAAAACAAAATAGATAAAAGTCTATATCTAATAAGTGATGGAAATGCTAACACATCTTTGGGAGATGGGAGATTAGTGTTTGATAGGGTGCTAGAAGAAAAGTATGACAGTTATATATATAATCCTAAAGACCCATCAATACAGCTAATTGATATGTCAGAAAATGAAGTTGGTGTTCCGAACAACTACAAGGATTTAGAAAAAAGAAGAGACATGTTATGTTATACATCAGATGCTTTTAGTGAAGAAATTACTATAACAGGTGATATAAAATTAGAATTCTTTGCATCAAGTTCTGCCAAAGATACTGACTGGGTCATAAAAATTATGGATGTAGATTTAGATGGAAATTCAATTAAATTAGCTGATGGTATACTTAGTGCTAGATTTAGAAATGGTTTTTATAAGTCAGAGTTTATGGAAGAAGGAGAAATTTACAAGTTCTCAATTATAACTTCAAAAATATCAAACACATTTAAAATTGGTCATAAAATTAGACTAGATATAACATCTAGTGCTAAAAATTTTATTTTCCAAAATAGCAACACAATAGAAGGTTATAATAGTATTGAGTATATAGAGGCAAAGAATATTATTTATCATGGAGGTAAATATCCATCCAGATTGATATTGCCTGTAGAAAATAATTGAATTGATATAGATAAAAACTAACAAGGGAGTGTCTCAAAATGAACTTTTTAGTTCATGAGGCATTCTTTTTTGTATTAAATCAAATACATTTTTATTATTTCAACAATGAA
Source organism: Clostridioides sp. LIBA-7602 (assembly GCF_056688945.1). Classification (NCBI taxonomy): domain Bacteria; kingdom Bacillati; phylum Bacillota; class Clostridia; order Peptostreptococcales; family Peptostreptococcaceae; genus Clostridioides; species Clostridioides sp. LIBA-7602. The sequence continues at coordinate 1,491,728 of NZ_CP196991.1, forward strand.
AAAGAGGCTTATCTCTATTTTGAGACAGCCTCTTGTTAGTTAAGTTAATTATTTTGTAGCTGCTACAACACTCATTTCAACTAATAAATGCTCTCTAGCAAGTCTAGCTTCAACACAAGCTCTAGCAGGTTCAAATCCTTTTTCAACCCAAGCATCCCAAACAGAGTTCATAGCTTCAAAGTCTTTCATATCTCTTAAATAAATAGTAACAGATAATAAATGTTGTTTATCTGAGTCGTATTTGTTTAATAAATCTTCTATTTTAGCTAAAACTTCAGTAGTCTGTTCAATTATTCCACCTTCAGCATGAGTTTGTCCACATAAATAAACTGTGTTGTTATGAACTACAGCTCTACTCATTCTTCCAGTTCCTTCATATCTTTTTATTTCCATATTTTAAATACCTCCATAATTAAAAAATCCATTAAAAATCTAAATAATAAATTAAAAAAAGTCTATACTATATAAAATTATATTATATATTGTGATAATAATCTATAAAAACATACAACTTTTTAATTATAATTATTATTGTTATTAATTGAAAAGATTTATTAGTTACTTGACATAATTTATACTTTTAATTATAGTATAAATTGGAATATTTAGATAATTATTATTTAATCTATAAGTAGAAGTTTTTAATTAATATGACTTTATATATTTATATAGAAAAGAGGTAAGTATGAGTAGTACAATCAAATCAAATCGAATAAAGGGCATAATGTTCATAATATCATCAGCTCTTGGTTTTGCAATGATGTCTGCGTTTGTAAAACTAGCAGGAGATTTACCAAGTTTTCAAAAAGTGTTCTTTAGAAACCTGGTATCAGCTATAATAGCATTTTGGCTTATTATAAAACATAGAGGTAGTATAACTGGTAAAAAGGAAAATTTAAAAGTGCTTTTATATAGGTCAATATTTGGAACTTTAGGAGTTATATTCAACTACTATGCAATTGATAGATTGATGCTTTCAGATGCTAACATGTTAAATAAAATGAGTCCCTTCCTTGTAGTTATATTTTGTGCAATTGCTCTAAAAGAGAAAATAAATGTAAAACAGATAGGAGCTATTATAATTGCATTTGTAGGGGCTTTATTCATAATAAAACCAACATTTAGTGTAGAAGTGATTCCATATTTAGGAGGAATTGCAGGAGCTATATTTGCAGCAATGGCATATACTTGTTTGAGAGTTCTTGGAGATAGAGAAGATTATTATACAATTGTATTTTTCTTTTCAGTTTTTTCATTGGTTACTGTAGGACCAATTGCCTTTGCAGTATATGAACCAATGACTCCTATGCAACTTATATATTTATTACTAGGTGGCGTATTTGCAAGTTTAGGGCAATTTGGAATAACTCTAGCATATAAGTATGCACCTGCTAAGGAAATTTCTATCTTTGACTACAGTAATATAATTTTTTCAGCAATTTTAAGTATATTCTTATTCAATGTCTATCCTGATATGTTAAGTGTTGTTGGATATTTAATAGTATTTTCAGCTGCATTTTATATGTTTTTATATAATAAGAAGTTAGATAAATTAGATAAAGAAAATAGAAAGCAATAGAGTAATAAGATAGATAAAAAATTGTGTTTAGAGTTTGTATTTAATACTTAAAGTTTTATATTAAAATTAAATAATATATAGATTGAAAATACTTAAAATATGGGTCTAAAACAGCAGTTAAGATTGAAAAATTATAACTGCTGTTTCTTTTATTAAAAATATCCAAATGTATGTAAAAATAGACTATAATAGAGTAGTATAAATAATATAAAGGGGATAAATTAAAGTATGGAAAAAGTAAAAATTGCTGTGATTGGAGCAGGTAATAGAGGAACATATGCATATGCTCCATATATTTATGAGAATTCTGATGTGTGTGAAATAGTTGCCGTAGCGGAACCTAAAAAAGGAAGACGAGAATTATTTACACAAAAATATAATTTAGATAGTAAAAATGTATTTGAAACTTTAGAAGATTTTTTTAAACAAGATAAAATGGCAGATGCAGTTATAATAGCTACAAATGATGATAGACATTATGATGTAGCAAAACTAGCTCTTGAAAAAGGATATCATGTATTATTAGAAAAACCAATGTCTAACAGTTTAGATGGTTTGGTTCATATAGATGACTTGTGTAATAAGTATAAAGATAAGATTTTTATGATTTGTCATGTACTTAGATATTCTCCGTTTTATAATAAACTAAAAGAAATTGCAGAAAGTAAAAAACTAGGAGAGCTAGTTAGTATACAGTATAATGAAAATATAGGATACTGGCATTTTGCACACAGTTTTACTAGAGGAAATTGGAGAAATAGTAATGAAACAAGTCCTTTAATTTTAGCTAAGAGTTGTCACGATATGGATATTTTATTATATTTAGTAGGAAGTAAATGTAAAAAAATATCTGCATTTGGAAGTTTGAAGCATCTTAATAACCAAAATGCTAGTGGAGAAATGGCACAGAACTGTCTTCAATGTTTAGTTGAAAAAAAATGTCCATATTCAGCAAAGAAAATTTATCTAGAAAAAGATAGAAGTATAAATAGAGCGGTTCATATAAATCCAACAGAAGAAAATATTTTAAAGATACTTGAGACTAGTCCATATGGAAGATGTGTCTATAGATGTGATAATAATGTTGTAGATAATATGGTAAATATATTACAGTTTGAAAATGGAGTTACAGCTACTTTTAATTTATGTGCATTTACTAAAGAAAGCGGAAGAACTATAAAGCTAATGTTTAGTCATGGTGAAGTTGGTGGCGACCTAAATAAAAATGAGATAAGAATTAAAGAATTTGGAAAAAATGAAGAAATAGTTATAAAGCCATCAAATAAACAGAATATGGTAGAGGAATATGACAGAAATCTTATTTCTGAGTTTGTTAAGTTAGTTTCAAATAAAGAATTAGAAAAGAGTAGCGTAGCAGCAAAAGAGGCTATACAAAGTCATGTAATGGCATTTGCAGCTGAATATTCAAGAGTGAGTGATGAAGTAGTGTATATAGAAGATTTTTTTGATAATGCTAAACAAATGACTAGAGAGATAGAAGAAACTATATTTTAATTAAGAAAATTTGTTAAATAAAGTAAAGATAGATTAGATAATAGATATACTAATGGATGTGTTCTATTAAAAAATCTATCTTTTTTTATTAAGATTTTTTCTTATCTCTATCAAAAAAATCCATACATTCGGATAAAAGATAAGAAAGTAAAGCGAATAAGATTTCTGTACTTAAAGGAATCGTTATTGAATCCATAAATGTATCAATTATGTTCATAGCTAGAAAAGTTAGTATAAAATCAATTATAAATTCGCAAAGCTTATATATTGAGTAAGGTAATTTGTTTACATATCTGAATATATCTAAAATAGTAGTGCATAAAAAATCAATTGGAGTAGTTATACAAAAATATATTAAAAAGAAAATTAGTACGGACCCAAGAGATTTATATTCAAAACCTAAGAATGATAAGAAGCCAATTCCTATAACCGTGAAAATACAAAAAGTTATACCAAAAAAAACAGCAAAAAATAAAAATACAGAAATAAATTCGCCTAAAGGAATTCTTCTTTTATTACTTATCTTAATCAACTCCTTAATCTATATAAATAATAACATTCTTAAAAATTCATAATAGTCTTCTGTTTCAAATAGTATTGTTTGAGAATCTATTTTTTTCATATTTGGATAAAAAGAAGCTTTAAAAGCTTTGTAATGCTCTCTAAATTTTATTTCTATTTTGAATTTATCAGGCAATTTTATTAAGTGTCTAGATAAATCTCCAGATAAAGCTTCTTTAACACCTTTTTCTATTTTTTTTAGTGCCAAATTTGGATGTATTGAAATTGAACCATTTCCAATTCCTCTTGACACAGGTACAGTAATTATATTTGGGTTTAGTTTTTTTGCACTCTCACAAAGCATTTCATCTCCACTTAAAAATGCTACAGGAACATTATAGTATGCAGCAATATAAGCATTTATAGTAAACTCAGATGCTATTTCATCATTTATTTTAAAATAGTCATAATCAATATCCATGGTATGAGAAAGTGGATTACCATTACAAGTAGCTCCAGAATGATAACCAGTAAATATACATGCGTCAAAGCTTTCATCAATTCCAGCCATCATAACTAGTGGGTCTTTAGTCCATCCTCTAAGTATTTTGACATTTTCAGGTAAAATATCTGGATTAATATTTCTACCACTGTCATGTGCATCTTTGACAAGTATTTCATGTATACCAGATTGAGTAGCTCCATCACATGCAGCTGCTATTTCTTTACTCATTTGTGTTCTGTAGTGCTGTGAAAATTCACATTCAAGTTTTGTCTCATCCCAATTTACAATACCACAAGTACCTTCTATATCAGCACTTAAATATAATTTCATAATATAGCCCCCCTTATATTTATAATTAATGATAATAACAGATAACAGAAAAATATAATCAATAAGGGGCATAAAAATATTATGTCTTACTATTAATTATTATTAAATCTGTAACTGAAAAATTACTAAACTAGCATTAAAAATATAACACTAGGTATCATCTATTTGTATAATTTTTTTTATGTAATATTTATATAAGATTGTAACATATAAGTAGTTACATTTACTAGTTTAACATAGTTATGTATCATTTTTAAATTAAATTGTTTACAGAAATTATTATAAGGATTTATATTAACTAATAGAAAAGAAAAAAGTAGAGAGCTATAAGAAATAAACTGATAATTAATGTACGAAAGTGTACTTAATAGTTGATAAATAACTCTCAAAAAGAAATGTATTATTTTAATTGTATTTTTTATTCTTAATAAAGAATACAATAATTATTGATAAAATAGGATTTATTGAAAATCCAAATAATGTCCAAAAACTACTATTAAGATTTTTCTTTGTAGAAATTTTATTACATGCTATTAGGATTATTATATAAATGATACAATTTAATATTCTAAATATATGTGATATAAAATTTTGAGCAAGTGCAAATAAAGTAAATGCGTAAAATAAGCCTATGAAAGCAAAGAAAAAGTAGTTTAAATTCTTGAATTTTGGAAGTTGTTTTTTACTATCATTAATTGACATGATAACACCAAGAACCATAGCTATCCATCCAAATAAATTTGCTGCTTGTAGACTAAATATTGTCATGTATTTTCTCCTTTATATTTATTTATATTTAAGTATACAAGATAATTTATTAATATTAAAGTGGATAAAAGGAATTATATAATTTCAAAATTTAAATATAGGTGATTAGCATATGTTTAAGATACAGTTGAAGAATAAAAGATAAGACCCTTAATTAGAGTATTCTAACTAAAGGTCTACTGTAAATAAATTAAAATTCAAATTCATTTTCCCAATCAAATTCTCCTGACTTTTCTACGCTTTTAGGCCAATGATTACACCATTTAGGAACTGATGGATTTTCGATTCTATCAACACTTGGAGTATATGGTTTTAAGTCAATAACAGGGCTATTGTCATTAGCATCAATATATGGGATTTTTATTATGCCATTTTCATGGTCTATATTAATGATTTGTACAGTAGTTAATGCTATTGGATTAGGTCTAATAGGTGACCTTGTCGCAAATATTCCCAGAATATCTGGTGCATTTTTATATGGTTTTGGAGTTTCCAAAATATTTCTTAATTCAGTATTATCGAATCCATCAGCCCACCAAAGTACATTTAGGTGAGCAAAGTCATCAAGCCCTTTTAGCGCGGGTATGTATTTTTTATCCAATTCAATAAAGATTTCTTCACCTTGAACACATATTTTTCCGATAGGATTTACTAATATTTGTTTCATAATATTACCTCCAATTATTTGGTTTGTCATTTGTAATTTTAGAATAGTACCTAACACCATGTTAGGGTCAATATAAAAAATTATTAAATATTAATAATTAAAAAGCTAATACATTTTTTACATGAAGCATGACACCAGTAATAAGGCAATCTTCATCGATGTCAAAGGTAGATGTATGCAGAGGAGAAGTTATATCCTTTTCCCTATTTGCACAACCAATATGGTAAAAAGCTCCTTCACAGTTCCTTAAAAAATATGAAAAGTCTTCAGCCCCAAGAGTGGGGGCATCTTTAATGATAATATTTTCTTTTCCAAACAAATCTATAGCATTTTGTTTAACATAATCTACAAGAATATTTGAATTTATAAGGGCTGGATAACCTTCCTCAATTTCAACAGAAATACTTCCTCCAAATGTTTTACAAGTAAAATCGCAAATTTCTTTGATTCGTTTTTTTGAAAAGTTTCTAGTTTCTGGAGTTAAAGTTCTCAAAGTTCCTTTTAGAACAACTTTATCACAAACTATATTTTCTTTAATTCCACCTTCAATTTTTCCTAGAGAAATAACCACAGAATCGGTAGGGTTTGTATTTCGGCTGACTATTGTTTGTAGAGCTGTTATGATATGAGCAGATATAACTATAGCATCAATACCTTGATGTGGATAAGCTCCATGACATTTTGCACCATGTACAGTTAATCGAAGTGTATCAGTGGAAGCATTTAAAGTGTTGTATTTTAATTCAATTAGGTTTTTATCAATGTTAGGATTTACATGAAGACCAAATATGTATTTTACATCTGGATTTTTCAGACATCCATCCTCTATCATGAGTTGAGCACCACCAATGGTTTCTTCTGCAGGTTGAAAAAAGAGTTTTACATTTACATTTAGATAATCCTTTAATTTAAATAGTATATTACAAGTGCCAAGTAAAATAGCAGTGTGTGCATCATGACCACATGCATGCATTTTACCAAGATTAATTGACTTATAAGAAGAATTGAGTTCTTCTGTTATAGGTAAGGCATCTATATCAGCTCTTATTGCAACTGTTTCAAAGTTTGGATTTACATTTATATAAGCAGTTACTCCAGTGTGATTTTTATATTCAATATAGCTTATACCTATTTCATTTAAATACTTAATTATTTTTTTCTTAGTTTGAAATTCTTCTAATCCAAGTTCTGGAGTTTTATGTAAATCTCTCCGGATACTTATAACCCAATCATTTATTTCATTACAAAGAGCTTTTATATTAAGCATAAAACACATCCTAACTATATTAAAAATTTATTTTTCTTCATTAATTATATTATTCAATATAAATCATTATTCTGTATCAAGTATAAATAAAATATCTTATAATTATAGTAGAGATATTTAACATGAAGAAAAGTATATCATTTTAGAATAAGAGGTGTTTAAATGTTAGGAGTAATTGCGCCATCTGGGCCATTAAGAAATACAAGTTTGGAAGAAATAAAGTCTAATTTAGAAATTTATGGTTATGAAGTCAAATTTTCTAAGAGCTGTAGCTTAAATTATAAAGGGTATTTAGCTGGTAATGATGATATTAGAGCAAAAGATATAGAAGATATGTTTTTAGATAAAGATGTAGATATGATTATGTGTTTAAGAGGAGGTTATGGGACAACAAGGATATTAGACAAGATAAATTATGATATAATAAAGCAAAATCCAAAACCATTTATAGGTTTTTCTGATATAACAGGTTTAAACTTAGCTTTCTATAAAAATTGTGGTCTTTTACCATATCATGGGATAATGGCAGCAAATGTAGCCAAATGGGATGAATTTACCTATAAATCTCTAATAAATGCTTTAGAATTTAAAGATGAACTCTACTTAGAAAACCCAAAAGAAGAAGAGATTTATACTGTATGTGAAGGTAGTGCAGAGGGAATAATAATGGGAGGAAACTTATCCTTAATAATTGCTACAATGGGAACTAAATATGAAATAGATGCAAAGGATAAAATTTTATTTATTGAGGAAATTGGGGAATCTCAATATAAACTAGATAGAATGTTAACCCAACTATATTCTTCAGGCAAACTTGATGAGTGTAATGGTATAATTTTTGGAGATTTCAAAGATTGTATTGAGGAAAAAGATTTGATAGAATTATTAAAAGAATTTGCAAGGAAGGTTAATAAGCCAGCTATATATAATCTTCAGTCTGGACATTGTGTCCCAATGGTAACTATTCCTTTAGGTAGAATGTGTGAATTAAATGCTACAGAAAAAATGATTAAATTAAAAAAATAGTGTGTATATAAATATAATGGAAATATGGTATAATCTTATACAAGTAAAAATTTAGCTAGGAGGATGAAGAATGTCTGATGATAGAATAATAGACTTTAACGAACTAAAGAACAAAGTTAAAGATTCTGATGTAGATAAATTTGAGCAATATATATATAACTTATATTTTTCTGTTATGGATGGAAAGATGTCGATGGCTGAGTTTTCAAGAAAAATATTTGATTATATGAGAGATAACAACATATCTCAAGAAAAGTTTATGAAAATACAAAAACAATTTATGGAGAGATATGGTATGGACACTGAAGAAGTAGAAAAACAACTTAGAAACTTTGGAATCGACCCTTCTACAGCAGGTTTTATGAGTAATAATACTTCCAGCAAAGTATCTACAGAAGATTTAGAATCATTTAAGAAGAGTGCAGGATTTTATGAGAAATATGGTGAAAAAATTCAACCTAAAAGTTGCATAACAACATTCATAAAAAATGATTTGAATGATATTAATGTAATAATAGACCAAGAAAAAATAATGCTTTGTAGTGATAAAAAAATAAATCTTATGGACTCAGAATTAAATGAGTTTTTATTAGAATATAAGAATATGTTCAACAAAAAGATAAAAGTAGTTATGTGTGAGACTACAAACAAGTATGACTATTAAAAAGTAAATTTAACTATTAAATCAATATCACTTAGTTATATAACTTAAAAACAAAAATCGCAATTTATTTTTCTTACAAAAAACGAGTAAGGAATATGTAAATTGCGATTTTTTATATTATAGAGATTGGTCATAGTAAATAACATTTATAAGTAATAATATCCTTTTAAAATTGTATTATTCTATTAAAGTTTTATTAAAAATGAGTTGTTTAGTAATTATATAATATACTGTACGAAATATTGAATTATTAATATAGTTCTTTTAATACTTTAACGCCATTTTGAATCATACTATTAAAGAATACTAAGTTTAAAAGTTCTGCAGGATGAACATTTGGGATATCATAAGTATCTACCAAATTCATAGGTACAACTATATTTTTTTCAATATTATACTGATTAAAATAGGCTTTTAGAGTTATTGCAAATTGATATATACATATATCTGTACAATCACCAACTATAATTATATTATCTATATATTCAAAATCTAAACTTTCTAATGCAAAAAATCCATTAGTAGAATTCTTAGGAAGAATTTGTAGATTCTCTATTGATTTAAGCTCATCAACCAATTCACTTTCTACATCATTTTCTAAACAGTGAACAGGGTAACTCAAAAGTTCTATAGACTTAGGAGTATGAGAATCAGTAAATGCTACTATTCTATTTAATTTATTCGATATTTTTTTTGTAAATACTTCAATTGGTTTTATTAAAGACTCTACTCTAGGAGAGTATAAGGCACCTTGTTTTGCAAAACCATTATTAACATCAATTATAAATAAAGCAGTTTTACTCAAATCATAATTTTCTATTTTTTCTATTGGTAGATTATCTAAATTACTTTTTAAAGCTTCAAGTTCATTTAATAAGTTATCCATAGTTATACCTCCGAGATAAATTTAATAAAATTGTACATATTAATTATATAAAAGTCAAGGAGTACAAACATTGTATGGTTAGCTATGTTATTTTGAATTTAAAAGGTTTGAAGCTATATCTGGATAGTTAGTAAAAATACCATCTACATTGAGTTTTAGACAATGTAGCATATCATCTTCTTCATTTACAGTGTATACATTGATACCAAGTAAATTTGTGTGGCAAAGTTCAACTAGAGATTCAGTTACTAAAATTAAAGGTGCATGGAGATAACTATTACCTAGAAATTTAGCAAAATTGACAACATTATTTATAGGTAAATAACACAATAGTGCTGTTTTTATACTAGGGTCTAATTTATGAAAATTTTTTAAGCTATTGCTATTAAAACTAGATATAAGAACTTGGTTTTCCATATTGTACTTTAAAATAAGTTCTAAAACATCTTTTTCTATATTAGGATAATTTACCTTATCAGTTTTTAGTTCTATATTTAAAACGAGGTTTGTAGGTGAAATTAAAATTAATACCTCTTCTAAAGTTGGAATTTTACATTCTTTGCTGTTTTGATATCCATCAAATGATGAATTTAGAGTCTTTAGTTTTCTTAAGGTTAAGTCTTTTACAAATCCATGCCCATTAAAAGTTCTATCAACTTTTTCATCATGAATAACTACAATTTTTCCATCTTTAGTCCTGTGAACATCAAGTTCTATTCCATATATATTCATATCTAAACATTTTTTAAAAGCTAGAATAGTGTTTTCTGGATATTTTCCACTAAAACCCCTATGAGCATAAATATTCATTTATATAGCTCCCTCCAATAAATCTTGTAAAATTTTAATTAATATAATATATCATATTCCAAAAGGTATTGTTATATATTAATTAAATAACTATTTATAATTTATATATTATATAAATGTAGAAAAATAAAATCATATCTGTGTTATAATATATTTTAAACATTGTAAATATTAAGAATTTAGTAGTTATAAGAATAGATATAATTTTATGCAAGCTCATGTGTTTAGAGCTTGCATATGTATTATTAATATATTTCTATATTGCAAAAATAAAATTCCAAAAGAATTTTTTCTATAGATTTAGTAGTAAGGGGGAATTTTGATATGTATGAAGTTAATTTAGAACGAGCTATGAATTATTGGATGGATTTGTTAGATGATTATACAAATATAGCAAAAATTCCAAATGATTTTTTTTATAAAGACTGCTCTGATGAAGTATTAGACGAAGTTTTTAAGATGAATATCGAAAAACATGAAAGATTAATTCAGTATTCTAAACATAATAATATTAGCATAAGTTCTATTATAGAAACTATATATGGTCTTATACTTCAAAAGTATATATATGAAGATGATGTAGTTTTTGGAAAAACAATAAATATAATTCCAATAAGAGTAAAGGTTAGACAAAGTGAGAAATTTATAGATGTTGTAAGAAAGTTAAAAAGACAATGGAGTAGGTCTTTAGAATATGGGTATTATTTGTTATCGGATATAGAGAATAAAAATCATCTAAATACTAAACTTATAAATACCATATTTGTAGCCAAAAGTTTTGATTTATCATATGACTATGACATAGAAAAAAAAGGATATGATTTATCTGTAATAGTATATACAAAGAGAGCACTTAAAATAAAAATAAAGTATAAACCATCTATATACAAAAGAGAAACTATTAGAAGAATACTAAATCAATTTGACTATATAATAGAACAAATAATAAAAGATAACGATATTTTAATAGAAGATTTAGAATTTGTATGTAAAAAAGAAGAAAAAGTATTATTGGAAGACTTTAATGATAATCAATATAAAGTGCCATATGATAAAAGTTATATTGATTTATTTAGAGAACAAGCTAAAACAACACCTGATAATATAGCAGCTAGAGATGAAAATAGAAATTTAACATATAGAGAACTAGATGAGTTAACTGATAAACTTGCAGGTTATTTAAATCATATAGGAGTAAAAAGTGAAGATATAGTAGCTGTAATGTTACCAAGAGATATTAATATAATTATTACAGCTATAGGGATTATGAAATCAGGTGGAGCTTTTTTCCCAATAGATACAAATAATCCAGAAGAAAGATTAAATTATCTTCTTGAAGATAGTAATGCAAAAGTAGTAATAACTACAGATGAACTTAGCTGCAAGGTTGTAAATGAAAATACAATCGTACTTGATATAAATAATGAAGATATATTCAAAGTTGGATATGAATTGACTGAAAAAATAACACCATCAAACTGTGCATATACAATATCTACATCAGGTTCAACTGGTAGACCAAAAACTATAGCTATAGAGCACAAGAGTCTAGTAAACATGTGCTATTATAGTGTAAAAGTAATAAAGGCTGTAGAAGATGATATATGTGGTATATACTTAAGTTTTAGCTTTGATGCTGTAATGAAACAGCTATTTCCATATTTGCTTATAGGTGCATCAATAAACATTATGCCTGAGGAAGCTAAATTTGATGAATATACAGTAAATGAATATTGTGAGGAAAATGATATAACTATCTTAGCATTACCAACAGCGTTTGCAAAATTATTTATACAAAATTGTACCAATAGCTCACTTAGAGTTGTACAGACTGGAGGAGAAAGATTAAAGGGATATAGAAAACGTAACTATGAATTATATAATGAGTATGGACCAACAGAATTTACTGTCGTATCGACTTCTTTTCATGTGGATAAGGAATATGGAAAAATACCAATAGGTAAACCTATATTTAACACTTATGCATATGTATTAGATAAAAAGAATAAACTATGTCCAATTGGAGTTCCAGGAGAGCTATGTCTATCAGGAATTCAAATATCAAGAGGTTATTTAAATAAAAAAGGGCTTACAGAGCAAGTATTTGTGGAAAATCCTTATAAAACTTGTGAATATAATAAATTAATGTATAGGACTGGAGACTTAGTAAGATGGTTAGATGATGGAAATCTAGATTATATTGGAAGGATGGATAATCAAGTAAAAATTGATGAGTTTAGGATAGAGCTATATGAGATTGAAAATATAATAAACAATATTGCAGAAATTAAAAGTGTTGTTTGTATATCAAGAACAAATGATGATGGAGATATGTATATATGTGCTTATTATGTGATTGATGATAAAGATAGTGATAAGGTAAATGAAAGAGCAGTTAGAGAATATTTAAATGAGCATCTACCACCATATATGATTCCAACAATAATAATGAGGATAGATAAAATACCAGTTACACCAATCGGAAAAGTAAATAAAAAAGCACTACCAGAGTGATTTTTTATTATGTCAGGTGTTGTAAAGTGATTTCAGAAATTTCTTTATGACACCTGTTTTTTAGAAATAATCAATTGACACAAAAGAAAGAATTTTCTGTACATTTTTACTGTGATGAAAATTTGTTTATAAGAATGATTATTGTATTTTTTATACTTTTACGTGTTTTAAAGTGTTTTTCTAACAAATTTAATTTTACATTAAAAAATTTTTTTACTTTTTATCTTAATACTTTTTAGTATAATTGAAAAATAAAAAGAATATTAGCATAAAAATATCTAAAAGTAGAAAATAATAATATGGGGTTAAATTTTAGTAATTTTAACTCGCTATTTGTAAAATAATAAAAAGTTAAGTTTTATATGTATATATGTTATAATATATACAAACTGAAAAGGGGTGAAAATTTTATGAACAAAAAATTACCTAAGGGTGCTTATGGTGAAGTTAGTGGAAAAGATTACGTTCCATACATCACAGATAAGTCCAGAACCGGTGGAAATGTAGCTGTACTGATTATCGGTATCATTTTAGCTGCCATTTTTGCCGCATCTACAACTTATTCTGGAATGAAAGCTGGTCTTACTGTTGCAGCGGGTATTCCAGGAGCTATAATAGGTTCTGCTTTTGTCGGAGCATTTGCTCGTCAGAAGGGTATTCTTGGTAAGAATTTAATCCAAGGTATGTCAAGTGGTGGAGAATCTGTTGCAAGTGGATTCATTTTCGTATTACCAGCAGTTATCTTAATTGGAAGCCAAATTACATTTTTCGAAGGCTTAGCTGTTGGAGTTGGTGGAGTTTTATTTGGTATAGGAGTTGCTGCTATAGTTCACAACTATCTAATAGTTGAAGAGCATGGTAAACTTATGTACCCAGAATCAATGGCTATATCTGAGACACTTGTTGCTTCAGAAGCTGGTGGAGATTCAATTAAGTACATGGGAATAGGATTTGTAATAAGTGGATTTATTACTGTATTAACTGGTTCATTCTTAAATGTAGCAAACAATGTAATGAGTCTTGTAGGAAGTAAGTTCTACAAATGGAAATTTGATATCGAAGTAAATCCTCTACTTTTAGGAATTGGATTTATAGTAGGTCTTGAAGTTTCTTTAACAATGTTTGCAGGAAGTATATTATCAAACTTTGGTATCGCACCTTTAATAGGATATTTTACAGATATGGCTAGAGATGGAGCTATGGTATGGAATAATCCTGCGATGCCTCTTAACCAAATGGATGTAGGAGCTATATCTAGTAGTTATGTAAAATATATAGGTGCTGGTATGATGCTTTGTGGTGGTATTATTGGTGCAATAAAACTTATACCAACTATAATCGCTTCTATAAAAGAAACACTTAAAGCTAAATCAAGTACTGGAGAAGGAGAAGAAGGTTCATCTATACAAATGATACTTTTATTAGGTGGAGTAGTTGTTGGATTCTTAGCAGCGTTCTTAATTTCTGGTAATATTGCTATGGCAATTATTGGAGCTATCATATCTCTTTTATTATCTTTATTATTTGTTATAGTAGCAGGACGTTTAACAGGAACAATAGGAACATCAAATCTTCCAGTTTCTGGTATGACTATTGCTTCTCTAGTTATTGTAACATTAGTATTTGTTATAATGGGCTGGACTGATTTAGAAGCTAATAAATCATTACTTTTATTTGGTTCATTTATAGTTGTTGCTATTGCTATAGCTGGAGGTTATACTCAATCTCAAAAAGTAACTTATATCATTGGTGGTAGCAAAAATGAAATGCAACGTTACTTTACAATTGCAAGTATAGTTGGTGTTATAGTTGTTGTTGGAGTAATTTTATTACTTTCTGACCAACTTAGAGCAACTGGTGATAATGTACAATTTGCATTACCACAAGCTAACTTAATGTCAACATTAACTTCTGGTATTATGTCAGGTAGTTTACCTTGGGTTATGATTATTGTTGGAGTATTTATGGCAATTGTTTTATATGCATTAAACTTACCAATAATGACTATAGCTATAGGATTCTATTTACCAATAGCAACTACTTCTATAATATTAGTTGGAGCATTAATCCGTTTATTTGTTGAGTTAGTATCTAAAACTGACAAAGAAAAAGAAGTTAAAGTTTCTAATGGTATAAGTTTATCTTCTGGTCTTGTTGCTGGTGGTTCTATCATTGGTTTAATAGGTATAATATTACAAGTAACTGGAGTTATAACTCCAAAAGTACCAAGTGGATTTGCTGCAACAAATTCAATGGCAATTGCTTTATTGGTAGTTTTAGTTGTACTTACAGCGTTACCTATTGTTTTATCTAAAGTAAAAAACAATGAGCAAGAGTAATGATGTTTTAGATATTGTATTTAAAATTACTAATGGACTTGAATATGAAGTAGATGAAAATAGTATTGTAACGATACTTGAAAAACAAGACCATAAAATCCAAAGGTTTTTTAGAAAGTTAAAAGCTAGAATACCTAAATATAAAAAAATAGAACTGGATGAATATTCTAGTTTCGTGTTTTTACAAATTGATGGTCAGAGAACTGTTAGAGCAATAGGTGAAAACCTAGAAGCTAAATATGGAGAAGAATCTCATCCACTTTACGAAAGATTGTTAGTTTTTTTAAATCATATTGAAGTTAATTGTCATTATGTTGAAAGACTGGATATATAAATATAAGTAAAATTATTATAGGATATATCGGAATGTAAAAGTTAGAAGATAATTATAAAAGAGGCTATCTCAAAATAGAGATAAGCCTCTTTTTTACTGTTGAAATGATGAAAATATATATTAAAACCTACAAATTTAAATTAGAACTTATTAAACTTAATATTAGAATAGTATTATTTATTATTAGCTATTTCATCAGCTAGATTATTTAGATATTCCCATCTTTCATATTTATGTTCAAGTTCCTTTTCTAGTCTTGATTTTTCATCTAAAATTTCTTGAAGTTTGGTAAAATCAGTTGAAAATTTTGAAGTACTTTCATCAAGTGTTGCAATTTTAGATTCAAGTTTTTCTATGTCTGATTCAATATTTTCAAATTCCCTTTGCTCATTATATGAGAATTTAAGTTTTTTATCATTTTTAGGTTTTTCTTTTTTTGAAGTAGTAGAGTCATCTTTTTTAATTGATTCTTTTTTAGATTCTTCAAACTCAATTCCTTGAATCTCTCTATAAATAAGATAGTCGCTATAATTACCTGTATATACATGGATTTTTCCATTTCCTTCATATGCAAATATTTTATTACAAATTCTATCTAAGAAGTATCTATCATGTGATACTGTAACTACTACACCTCTAAATTCATCAAGATATTCTTCTAAGATTTTAAGTGTCTCAATATCTAAATCATTTGTAGGCTCATCTAACAGAAGTACATTAGGAGCTGTCATAAGGATTCTAAGAAGGTGCAGTCTTCTTCTTTCACCACCAGATAATTTACCTATCAAAGTATACTGCATAGTACCATTAAAAAGGAATCTTTCACACATCTGAGAAGCTGTAATTCTAGTACCATCTGAAGTCTCTATATAGTCACTAGCTTCTTTTACATAGTCTATAGCTCTCATATCAATATTCATATGAGAGTCATCTTGAGAAAAACAACCTATTTTAACCGTTTCTCCAATTGAAATATATCCATTATCAGGTTCTATATCTCCATTGATTATGTTTATAAGGGTCGATTTACCCATACCATTTTTTCCTATTATACCAATTCTATCAGTACGAGCTAAAGTATATTCTAAGTTATCTATAACTGTATTACCTTCAAAAGCTTTGGATATATTGTGTATTTCTATTATTTTATTCCCAAGTCTACTTGATGCAACAGATATATCGAGATTTTCATCAGGTTTGAAAGCTTCTCTGTTTGTGAGTTCATCGAATCTTTGTAAACGAGCTTTTTGTTTGGTACTACGAGCTTGAGCTCCTCGTCTAACCCAAGCAAGTTCTGTTCTAATTAAATTTTGTCTTTTATCTTCAATACTTGCTTCTAGTGCAAGTCTTTCCATTTTCTTTTCTAGAAATATTGAATAATTACCATCATAACTAAATAATCTACCCTTATCTAGCTCAATTATTCTATTTGTAACACGGTCCAAAAAGTATCTATCATGAGTTATCATAAGTAGTGAACCTTTTCTTGAATTGAGATATTCTTCAAGCCAATCTATCGTATCATTATCTAGATGGTTAGTAGGCTCATCTAGTATTAAAAGCTCACAAGGAGTAATAAGGGCTGATGCTAAAGAAACTCTCTTTCTTTGGCCTCCAGAAAGTTCTTCTATTTTTTGATTAAAGTCATTTATACCAAGTTTCGTAAGTACTGACTTGGCTTCACTTTCCAAATCCCAAAGATTTAAAGCATCTATTTTTTCGTGTATTGATAATAATTTTTTATTCAATTCATCTGTAAAGTTTGAATTAAGTCTTTCTAAGATTTCTTGATATTCACCAAGTAGTTTTAATTCCTCTGAAGTCCCATTAAATACTTGTTCAAGTACAGTTGAACTTTCATTATAAGTTGGGTTTTGAGGTAGATATTCTATTCTAATACCATTAGTTTTTGTTATATTACCAGTTTCACTTTCTTCAACTCCTGCAATAATCTTAAGCAAAGTAGATTTACCAGTTCCGTTTACACCAATAAGTCCTATTTTTTCACCATCATTGATTCCAAGAGATATATTTTCAAGTAATTTTTTTTCGGAATAACTTTTACTTATGTTTTCCAATGTCATTAAATTCATATAATTCACCTTTATTTCTAATCTATTATTTTTCAAAATGTTGATAGTCTGGGTTTTTCCAATATCCACCCCAACTCCAACCTCTGCTTACAAAAGCATTATAACAATCATCACCTTTTTTTATCATTCCAAGTTTCGAAGTAGACCTATCAGCATAGACTGTGCTTACTTTAGGACTAACATTATCTCCAGAAACTTGAGGGTTCTGCAATGGATTTATATCTATAGCACGTCCTTTACCATGGTTTGAAACGACATCTGTACCAGCTACAGTTCTATAACAAAATGACGAGGTATTATTATCAGACATAGATTTTTCATCTATAGCGTCATAATCATCTATTAGTTTAATTTTTTCAATTGGATATTTTTTTTCATATAATTCCTTAAAAATATCCACAACTTCTGGAGCTAGTTCACTACTTACTATCATTTCTCCTTGATGAGTTTTTTCATCGAATCCATAGTATGTAAGTTTTAAATAAGATATGCTATCAAAGCTTATAGGTTCATCAGAAGGCATAGATTTACCAATCATTTTACTTTTTATATTATCTGGTATTGAAGAATATGAAAAAGTAGGTTTAATATTGTTATCTTCCTGCTTTTTATTAGAGCTTTGATTATTTTTAGAACCATCTGTTGTATTGTTTTTATTCTGCATAGTTTCTTGACTATTTACATTATCTTTTTTATTGGGGCTAGAGAAAAGTATCTCATATATAGATAATAAGGCAAGAAATAATACAGTTATTACAATTGTTAGTTTTAATTTATTAATCTTTTTTCGTTTTGACTTTTTACTCATATTATCCCCCAGTGTTAGATTCATATAAACTATATATATTATACATCATAAAAATAAACTAGGCTAACAATATTTAGTTAACCTAGGACATTTCATTTACAGTTTCTCCAATTATTTTTATTCCAATTTCAATATCTTTAAAAGATAACCTAGAAAATCCAAGCCTTAAAGTGTCAGAACCAGAATTGTCTGTAAAGAATAAATCTCCAGGCATGAATATAACATTTTTTTCATAACATTTTTCCAAGAGTTTTCTAGTATCTATGTTTTTTAGTTTTATAAATATATGCAAACCACCATCACCTAAGATGTATTCTGTGTTTATATATTTTTTTATACATTCATATGCAAAGTTAAATTTATCTCCATAGAACTTACGTATTTTCTTAATGTATTTCTCAAAACCTCCATTGCTCAAATAATCAAATAAAATTCCTTGATCCAAAAAGGATACATGTATATTTCTGCATCTTTTCACACTTTCTAATTTATCTATTACTTTTTTATCTGCAAATATCCATCCAATTCTCATTCCAGGAAATAAAATTTTTGAAAAACTACCAATATATACAACACCATTATTCATATTATCAAGAGAACATATAGGAAATATATGAGAACTATTGTAGAGCAATTCCTCGTTAAAGCCATCTTCTACAATTGCTATGTTATATTTTTTCATAAGATTATAGAATTTGTACCTATTTTCAGGAGTCATTACAATCCCTGTAGGATTGTGATAAGAAGGTGTAATATATGCAAACTTTATTTTATTTTTATACTCGATTAGACGATTTTCTAACATATTAAAATCTAAACCATCTTCATGTATGTCTACACCTAAGATGTTGAGGTTATGTGATTTCATAATTTTTATAGCAGTATTATGGGTTGGGTTTTCACATATTATGTAATCTTTTTCTTGAGTAAAAGATGACATAATGATGTCAAAGGCTTCTGTAAACCCATTTGTGACTAGTATATCTTTATTATTAATATCAACTCCCTTGTTTGTCATATATTTTAGCAAATAATCAATAAGGGGTTTGTAACCTTGTGCATATCCATAATTGAGCAATTTGTGACCTTCTAAAGATATTCTATTTAGAAAAGATTTTTTGAATTCTTCCATATCAAATAAATCTCCATCTGGAGAGATACTTTTAAATGAGATTAAATCAGAGCTCCAAGGAATCTCACTTTTTATAATATCCAATTCATTAGCTTTTTTGGAGTATGTATTCTCTAAACAGTCCCAGTTCAAAGACCATGTAGTATTTGACGATTTATTCTTTGATTTAACAAATGTACCTTTCCCTGAAATAGAGTAGATTAGACCTTCTGATTTTAATTCTTCGTAGGTTAAGACTACAGAATTTCTACTAACTTGTAAAAGCTGACTAAGCTCCCTTGTAGAAGGGAGCTTACTATTGTCTGGAATTAATCCTTTTGATATCATATCACTTATATAATTTTTAATTTGTATATAAATTGGTTCGTTATCATTTAATTTTAGATTTGAAAATATCAAATTACCACCTCAAATTATTTTATCTAATTTAAAGAGTATTCTATAAGTTTATCTAATAGCTCGCTATACTTAATACCTCTAGCAGCTGCACTTCTAGGAATTAAACTAGTTTGAGTCATGCCAGGAAGAGTATTTAGTTCAAGAACATATGGAATACCTTCACTTATAATCATATCAACTCTTACATATGCTTTGCAATTAAAAATTTCCCAACAAGTCTCAGAAATTTCATTTACTCTTTTTTGAAGTTCTTCTTCTAAATAAACAACTTCTTCTTTTGCTCCTTTTTCAACTGAGTATTTAGCTTCATAATCAAAGAAGCCTGAATCAGATTTTATAGATATTGTAGGGAATACTTCTCCATTTAGTATAAATGAAGTATATTCTACACCTGGTATATATTTTTCAATCATTACAAATTCATCCACTTCTAGTCCTTTGCGAACTGCTTCTTCAACTTCATCTTTAGAATGAA
Source organism: Clostridioides sp. LIBA-7602 (assembly GCF_056688945.1). NCBI lineage: Bacteria > Bacillati > Bacillota > Clostridia > Peptostreptococcales > Peptostreptococcaceae > Clostridioides > Clostridioides sp. LIBA-7602. The sequence continues at coordinate 1,512,340 of NZ_CP196991.1, forward strand.
TAAAGAATGTTGCTACACTTGAACCTCCTGAATTTGGTTTTATAAATACTGGATAACCTATCTTATCTATTTCATCATAATCTATCGCATCAACTGATTTTACTAAAGCCCATGGAGCAGTAGGAAGGTTTGAATCTCTAAGCATTTTTTTAGTTATATTTTTATCCATACACATTCCACTGCAAAGAGGTCCACATCCAGAATATGGTATATCCATAGTTTCAAGTATTGATTGAATACATCCATCTTCACCAAACTTCCCATGCAGGGCAAGTATTGCAAAATCTACATCTTCTGGTATCTTTGTAAATATATCTTTTTTATCATCTATTATTACTTTTACAACATCGTATTTATTTTTATCAAGATTATTATATATCTCTTTTCCTGAGTTTAAAGAAACTTCTCTCTCTGATGATATTCCACCCATTATAACTGCTATTTTCATATTATACACTCCTATTTTGATTTTTATTATTTTAAATTAAATTTTTTATTTACTTACTTAATTATATGAATTAAGAGTTGATGATGAAAGTACCACTATATATGAAGTTTGTATCATGTGTGGTTTTGGAGTAATAATCTAATTTAAAGATAAATTTAAATGATTTTTTAACTTTATTTATGTTATTATTTTTGCTAAAATTATTGTTATGAACTTAAGACTAGTCTTAATGGCTATAAATCAAGGAGTGATAAATTTTGAAAGCTGAAATAATAAGTGTAGGGACAGAAATATTATTAGGTGATATAGTAAATACAAATTCTCAATTTTTGGCTAAGGAACTTGCATCATTGGGAATAGAAGTATACCATCAGAGTACGGTTGGGGACAACAAACAAAGACTCTTAGAATGTTTTGATGAAAGTTTAAAGAGAAGTGATTTAGTAATTACTACAGGTGGTCTTGGACCAACTGGTGATGATATGACAAAAGAAACTGCAGCAGAATACTTTGGTCAGGAACTAGAATTACATAAACCATCATTAGAAGTTTTGGAATCTTTTTTCGTTAAAACAGGAAAAAAAATGGCTGAAAACAATATGAAACAAGTATACTTTCCAAAAGATGCTATAGTACTGAAAAATAATAATGGTACAGCTCCAGGAGCAATTTTAAAGAAAAATGATAAAAGTATAATAGTGTTACCTGGACCACCAAGAGAAATGAAAGCTATGTTTAATGAGAGTGTCAAACCTTACTTACAACAATTTACAAATGAAATGTTAGTATCTAAGACTTTAAGACTATATGGAATAGGGGAGTCAAATCTGGAATTAGAAATTCTCGATATAATCAATGAACAAACCAATCCAACAGTTGCTTTATATGCAAAGGAGTTAGAAGTTACAATAAGAATAACTGCAAAAGCTAAAAATGAAAAAGATGCTTTTGAATTAATAAAACCAGTGGAAGAAGAAATAAAAAATAGAGTTGGTAAATATGTATATACTGAAGGTGATATTTCAGTGTCTGAAGGAGAAACTGTGTTAGAAGATGCTGTTGCTAAACTTCTTGTAGAAAAAAACTTAACAATAGCAGTAGCTGAATCTTGTACTGGAGGTTTAGTTTCTTCATCTCTTATAAACTATTCAGGAATATCTTCTGTGTTTCTTGAAGGTTGTGTAACATATTCTAATGAGGCTAAAATGAAAAGATTAGGAGTAAAAAGAGAAACTTTAGAAGAATTTGGAGCAGTAAGTGAGCAAACAGCAATAGAAATGGCTGAGGGCGTTGCTAAAGGGCTTGAAGCTAATATAGGTATATCTACAACTGGAGTAGCTGGACCTGGCGGAGGAACTGAGGAAAAGCCTGTGGGATTGGTTTATACTGCAATATATATAAATGGGAAAACAGTAGTGAAAAAAAATATATTTAATGGGGATAGAAGAAAGATAAGATTAAGAGCTACTAGAGATTTACTTAATGAATTGAGAATACAATTGGAAAAGCTTTAAATTATTATGATACTGGATATATTTAAAGCATTAGTATAATATAAAATCATTTTTGGAGGCTTTTAATTTATGATAAAACATATATTTTGTGATTTAGATGGAACTCTATACGAAAATGGAACTATAACAAAAGAAGATATATCAGCAATTGAAGAAGTAGAAAAAAAGGGAGTGCAGTTTAATGTTGCTACAGGTAGAATATTTAAACAGGCTCGTAATATTATCAAAGGCAATTTAGATATGAATGGATACTATATATGTGAAAATGGTTCATTTATACATGATAAAGATTATAATGTAATTTTTAAAAGAACTATAGACGATAATCTAGTGAGAAAAGTTATTGATAGATTTGAGTCAAGTGATGCACAATTGTACTTTAAGTATAAGGGTGATGTAATCGTAGGTAGTGATACGACTGCCTTTAGACACTATTCTAGTGATTTTATAGTTGACCCTGATTTTGAGAAAAGAAGTAGTTTTGATAATCTTATAGGAAATATAGGGGTATGCTCTGAAAATTTAGAAGAGTTATCTAGAATAGAATTGTATCTAAAAAGTGAGTTCAGTGAAGTATTAGAAATATATTTTTCTGGAACATATACTTTAAATATAGTGCCTAAAAGTGTATCAAAAAGAGGAAGTATAGAACATGTAATAAAAACTTTAAATGTAAGCCCAGATGAGGTTGCTACTATTGGAGATTCTCCAAATGATATTTGCATGTTGGAAGGATTTAAATACAGTTTTGCAATGTCCAAAGCGAGGGAAGAAGTAAAACAAAGTGCAAATTATATAGTGGATAGTGTGAAAAGTGCTATTGATGTTATAATGGAGATAAATAGTTAAATACAAGATTTATATAGTTAATAAAAAATTAATGAGTTATATTTTTCTACAAATCTATTAAGTAATCAATTTTAGAGATTTGTTTATTTAATATAAAAAATGACTGTTCTAAAGAATTATAAAATTATCTTTTATATTCTATAGAACAGTCATTTTGATTATACTTAATTATAAGTTTAAAAGTTCTTAAATTAACCACAATTTGCTATGTGATATGATTTTATTGTATTAGATAAAATAGCATCTAATATATAATTTATAACGCTATTACATGTATAAGCTGAAAACTTTAAATCATTCATATAATCAGTTTTCTTTTTATATTCATTATAAAGTTTAGTAAAAAATTTCTCAAAACCGTTATTTATAGTAGTACCTTTAATTTTAGACAAATCAACATCTTTTGCGAATGATCCAAGTTCTCTTTCATAAGTGACATGTTTATTTAAACTATGCTTAAATTCCCAGCGTTCACTATGAGCTACACAGAAAAAATCGCACAGAAAGTGACATATAACTCCTAACTCTTGGCTAAGTCTGCTTACTGAAAAATATTTAGAAAGACTATCTATATTAAGACTGCACAAATAGTTTATCTTAGAAAGAATCATATTAAATGATTCATCTAAATAATGTTTTTTTAATTTATATTTAGAAAAAGCATCTGGTTTTATATTACCGTATATAAAGTTTTTTTCACTTATAAAGAATGTTTTATTTTCATCTATATTATCAAGTATTGATTTTGCCATAATAAAATGAGTATTCATTAACATATTTACACCTCGTATAGTTTGTTAGACTTATTAAATATATTATTATGATATGATATTTATGATAAAAGTTTAATGGTAAATATATGAAACTAAGTCAATCATATTTATTTAAATAATTTCAACCATATTCATAATACCAGTAAATGGCCAAATTTACAATATGTAAATAGTGTTAAGTTTTTATTTATCAAATTTAAAATTAAGTATTAGTATACTTTCTAATTAACCTACTAGCTTTAGACTGTGAAATTTCAAGGTGTTTAGCTACTTTATAAGAACTTCCAAATTTTTCATAACTATCCAAAATTATATTTTTTTCATACTCCATAATTAAGGTATCAAAATTTTTATTCTTATAATCAATGGATATTGAATTAGACTTTATAATTTTATTAATGTCAGATATATTCATTTTATTTTCATTAATGTCAATATTTACATTTCTTGTAAGGATATGTGGTAAATCATCTATTGTTATATGATTATCTGTGCAGGTAAGTAAGATTTTTTGAATTATATTTTGTAATTCTCTTATATTACCTGGGAATCTATAATTTGCAATAATATCTATGGCATCTTTGGAAATAGTTTTATTTAGATTAAAGTCACTTGAATACCTATTAAAATAATATTTTATAATCTCTACTAGATTATCTCTTCTTTCTCTAAGAGGAGGCAATTTTATTTCTATAACATTTAATCTATAATACAAATCTTCTCTAAATTTCTTTTCTTTTACTTTTGAAATTAAATCAGCATTTGTAGCAGATATAATTCTTATATCGACTTTTTTATTTTTTAAACTTCCAACTGGAGTAAAAGTTTTATCTTGTATTAATTGCAAAAATTTTGCCTGTAAATTTTGTGGTATATCTCCTATTTCATCTAAGAAAAGAGTTCCTCCATCAGCCAATTCTACAAGTCCAACTTTACCTTTGGTACTTGCACCTGTAAAAGCACCTGAAGTATATCCAAAAAGTTCAGATTCAAGGAGTTGTGGAGATATAGTCGCACAATTTATAGTTATAAATGGTCCATTAGTTCTATTACTGTTGTGATGTATATATCTAGCAAGTGAACTTTTCCCTGTCCCAGATTCTCCTAAAAGAAGAACACTTACATCTGTTTTAGAAACGTGATTTACTGTATTTATGATTGGTTTCATAACCAGTCCATCCATAATTACAGTATCTTCAATTCTAAGAGCAGTTCTATATAATGTTTCCACTTCAGATTTATATTTTTTTACTTGTTTTTTTGTATCTTCAAGTTTATTCTTTATATTATTAAGTTCAGTTATATCTCTACAATTCTCAACAGTAAATTCTAAGTCTCCATTTTCATCAAATATAGGGGTAGCAGTTATAATGAGCTTTTTTCCTGTTTGAGTATCTTGTTCTAGTGAAAATTTAGACTTTGTCTTTAATACAACTGGTATGGGGCTTTTTGTTGAATATCCAGATTCCTCTAAAAAAGAAACATTTTTTCCTAAAATATCTTCTTTTTTTAGACCATAATTTTCTTCAAATGCTTTATTGCAATATATGATTATTCCTTTATTATCAGATACACATATTTCGTCATGAGAGGCTTCTAATATCTTTTGGTAAAACTCCAAATCTAATTCTAAATTCAAATCCATTTTTTTGTTATCCTCCTAAATTCTTAATGATATATTAAAATAGGTTTAATTTACTAAATATAATTAAAATTTAATATTTATATAATATATAAGTTTCAGTCTATTTTAACTTTAAATAAGTTATATATAACTCATTTTACAATTAAAACAAGTCTAAATCAACTTAAAATGTATATGAAACAAATATTAAAAAATTGAAATTTTATCAGTGTTGTTGAAAATACTAGGTTTTTGGTGTCGATATATATTGGATTAAAGTGGCATAATTTTTGCTTAACAAAAACTATGTGCATTGACTTAAATAAAATTAGAGGGGACTTTGAAATGGGAGAAAAAAGTAAAGGGTATGTATTTATAGCAACAGCAGGAATATTATGGGCTACACTTGGATTATTTGGAAAGTTTTTAATGGGAAATGGATTAACATCAGAACAGGTAGCATTTACAAGATTGTTTTTTGGATTTATAGTTTTAGGAGTATATTCTTCTATAAGGACACCACATATTTTAAAAATAAGTAAGAAGGGAATCATATATTCAATAATAATAGGTATTATATGTCAAGCTATGTTTAACTTATGTTATTTTAAAGCAATTGAAACTGTGGGTGTGTCAGTAGCAGCAGTTTTATTATATACTTCACCATTATTCTTAGCAGTATTTTCAAAAATCTGTTATAAAGAGAGTATTACTAGAAGTAAAGTAATTTCACTTATTTTTTGTTTTATGGGTGCAGTTATGGCGGTGACTGGTGGAAGTTTAGATTTTCAAAATTTAAGTGCTTTTGGACTTTTACTTGGGATATTATCAGCAATAGCATATGCACTTATGCCAACTATTAGTAAAAATGCTTTGAAAGAATTTTCAAGTTCTACAATATTAGTGTACAGTTTCTTATTTGGAGCTATCTTTATGATTCCATCTGCTAGACCTTGGGAGATATTGTATTATGCCAAAGATTTAAATATTCTATCTTGTATGCTAATGTTAGGTATTGTACCAGCAGCACTTGCATATATTTTTTATGCAGCAGGTATATCTAAGGGAGTAGAGTTATCTGTTGCAGGTGTTGTGGCATCAGTAGAGCTAGTTGGTTCTGTAATAATTGGTTGTACTATATTAGGAGAAAATTTTTCTTTATGGAAGCTATTTGGGGTAATGCTGATGCTAATATCAGCAGTAGTAGCACTTAATCTTTCTTATGATGGAATAAGACTGTTTTGTAAATCCAACAAGTTAAAGCAGATTGAAAAAACAGAAAGTATTTAGAATTAGAGATTTAAAAATATTGAGATTTAAAAATACTGAAATTAATAATGTTACATAAAATTATAGGTAATTGTAGTTAATTTAGAAATATAAATTAAATTTTTTACTATATACTATATAAATTAATATATTGTTTTATAAATACTAAATAACTATAGAGAGAATTATATTTACATAACACTTTCTATAGTTATTATTTTTTTGATATTGTTTTATGTGTAATAAGTATACATAATTAAAAAAACTTGCAACCTTGATAAGAATTTCGAGCCTTCAAGGTATCATCAATTTGATTTAAAATTTCCCATTTCTTTAGACTCCATAAAGGACCAACTAGTTCATCTCTTTTGCCATCACCAGTAAGTCTATGGATTATCATAGTTTCAGGAAGTATTTCTAATTGGTCACATACTAGATTTATATATTCATCTTGTTCCATAAGAGTTAGCATGCCATTTTGTAGCATCTTTTCCATAGGAGTGTCTTTTATAACATGTAATAGATGAATTTTTATGCCATCTACACCCATTTTACCAACAGCCTTTGCAGTTTCCATCATCATATTATAATCTTCGCCAGGAAGACCATTTATAATGTGTACAACAACCTTTATGTTTTTAGCTTTTAATTTTTCAACACCTTCAACAAATGATTTATAATCATGTCCTCTATTTATAATTTTAGATGTAGAATCATGAATTGTTTGAAGTCCAAGTTCAACCCATAAGTTAGTTCTTTTATTTAGTTCAGATAAGTATTCTACAACATCATCTGGCAAACAGTCAGGTCTTGTTGATATTGAAAGACCTATGACATCATCAAGTTCTAATATAGTCTCATACTTTTCTTTTAAAACCTCAAGGGAAGCATACGTATTTGTATATGCTTGAAAGTAACCAATATATTTTGCATGAGGCCATTTTTTTAACATCATTTCTCTTATATTATAAAATTGACTAATAAGATTATCTTTAGGGTTGCCAGCGAAGTCACCAGAACCTTCCTTGCTACAATAGGTACATCCGCCATAGCCAATACTTCCATCAATATTTGGGCAAGTAAACCCTGCATTTATTGATACCTTAAAAACTTTTTCTCCAAAAGTATTTCTAAGATAATAATTCCAAGTATGATACCTCTTATTATCAAAAGCATATTTAAATTTATCCAAAGTAATCACCTATTTCTAATAAAATTGTACACTCAATTTGTACAAAAAACATATTACCATAAATATATGACTTAAACAAATTCTATTTTAAGTAATATAAAAAATAATGCAAGAAAATAATTAATATTTTCTTGCATTATTTCCAGAGAAAAGTAGAACTAGTCCAAATAATATTATGAAAAAGGACATTATCGATACTATAAATCTAGATAAAAAAAGAGGAGACAATATAAGGCATACACCAAATAGAGTCTTAATTATATTCCAAGTTGTAAATTTAGAATATGGATTATTCTTGCTATTTACAAGTGCTACTAGTTGATTAAATATTAAATAAAATCCTAAAAATAATGAAAATATACTTTGTATTTTTTGAGGAAATATAAAAAGTAGTATACATGCAATTACTAAAATCCATTGAACATTAGTAGATGACTTAAGTTCTTCTTTAGTAGCGTATCTTTTTAATTCATTGATATTTTTTAGATTTAAATATGCAAAGAATAAAAGAGCAATACCAAAAGTCCAAGAAATTAATTTTATCCCTAATGTCTTAAATGTAAGGCATAATAATCCTAAAACGATGAGTAATACTCCCATTAACATAAACTTAGTAGCATTTTCTTTTTTATTAAAGTTATTAAAATCAATATTAAAATTTGTGTACATAAAATCACCTCCAAAATCAATAGAACAATTATAACAGAAATTTATATTCAAATAAAGTCATCAAGTATAAAAATTAAACTATACTTAGTAATTAATTGATAGGTTGTATCATAAACTTTTATTAATAGAATTATATAGGAGGAGGTTTGTCCATGACAAAATTATGGGCAATAATATTTGCATTATTAGCAGGTGGGTCTACTGCACTTGAAGCCTTTATAAATGGAGAACTAGGGAAAAGTACAACAGCATTAGTTGCAACATTTATAAGCTTAACTGTAGGGTCGATATTTTTTTTGGTAAGTATAATAGTTACAGGAGATTTAAAGTGTCTAGTGTCTATAAATGGTTTTAACTATAAGTTATTACTAGGTGGGATATTTGGTGGACTAATAATATATTTCACAGTAAAAGCAATTCCAAATTTAGGTGTATCAAATACAATTATATTAACACTTGTATCTCAAGTTCTAGTTGGATTTTTTATTGATAGCGTGATTTTAGGACAAGAAACAATGCATTTATACAAGTACATAGGTGTTATACTTTTAATATTAGGGACATTTTTTATAGTAAATTAGTAATTTAAAGTATTATATAATTTGCTATACAACTTAGATATTTGGTATAATTATGGTAACAAAACAAAGTTAGATGAAAGAGGTGTTAGAATTGGCTGATGAAAAATTTGTAATGTCATTTAGTGGTGGTAAGGATAGTATATTAGCATTAAATCGAATGTTGAAAAAAGGATATAAGCCTGTGGCACTCTTGACAACTATAAGTGAGGAACATGGAAAATCATGGACGCATAATTTAGAATATAATATGCTTAAACAAGTAAGTAGCAATATAGGATTACCTTTATTAGTTGCTGAGTGTGGCGTAGAAGGATACGAAGAGAGTTTTAAGAGAGCTTTAATAAAAGCTAAAAATATGGGAGCAACAATATGTGCATATGGAGATATAGACATAGAAAGTCATAGAAAATGGGATTCTGATAGATGTGATGCAGTTGGTATGAAAGTAAGTTTACCATTGTGGCAAGAGAGTCGAGAAAATTTAGTATATGAATTTATAGACAGTGGGTTTTGTAGTATTGTAACAAAAGTAAATTTAAAGTATCTAGGAGAGGAATTCTTAGGAGAAAAATTGACTAGAGAACTTGTTAAAAAGATAAAAGATGCAGGTGCTGACCCATGTGGAGAACATGGAGAATATCATACTTTTGTAGTAGATGGTCCAATATTTGAAAAACCTGTAGCATATGAAGTAAAAGGAACTTCAACAAAAGATGGTTATGGATATTTAGAAATAAAATAATTACATAAATAAAATACCTATTATATAATCCTAGTTTTTGCAAAGGTCTAATATTTGCAAGATTGTATAATAGGTATTTTTTATTTTATATATTTTACATAATATTCTTTAAGCAACCTTATTTAGATTAGAGTCTAATGTAGAATAATTCTTTTTTAGGAAAACTATTGATAAAATAAGGCATATAAATTCTGAAACAATAGTAGTCATCCATATTCCTTGACCGCCAAATATTAGTATCATTGAAATTAGGCTTAGAACAACTACTACAAGTCCTCTACCAAGAGATATAACAGTAGAAATTGATGGTTTTTCTACTGAAACAAAGAATCCAGAAATTATTACATTAATTCCTACAAGTAGGAAAGATATAGAGAATATTTTAAATACACGAATTCCTTCATTGAATAGTATTGTTTCTTCTGGGTGTATAAATAAAGAAACTATTGGTCCTGAAAAAGCCATACAAATTGCAAATACAGAAATTGATGCTATTATTGTGGCTTTTATTCCCATCTTTAATAATTTTTTTACATTATCCATATTCCCTGCACCATAATAAAAACTAGTAAGTGGTTGCATACCTTGAGTTATACCCATCATAGTCATAAGTACCAATGTATTTATATAATTTATAACACTGTAATAGATAAGAGCACTTTCACCAATATATTTAGTAAGACTCAAGTTAAAAAGTAAGACAACTATACCACAACTTAATTCAGTAGTCGAATCTGGGAAGCCTATAAATACAATTTTTCTAAGTGTTTTGAAATCAACTTTAAATTTTGAAAAATTCAAGGTTGAGTTTTTTCTTAAAAAATGTATCAAGAAAAAAATAGTAGAAAAGACTTGAGATAAACCTGTGGCGATACCAGCACCTTTTACACCCCATCCAAATTCAATGACAAATAAGTAATCAAGTACGATGTTTGTAAGAGCAGATATTATTACGCCAACAGTAGCTAATATTGGGAATCCATCAGTTTTTATTATAACTTCTAGAGAGTAAGATACTATAAAGAAGCCATTAAAAAATATTATTATTCCTAGATAATCTTTAACCATACCAATTGTGGACTCTGTAGCTCCTAAAAATAATGCTAGTCTGTCTAAGTTAAAAAAAGTTATAGCTAAAATAATTATAGATAATATAATTATTGATACTAAGTTGAATGAAAAGACTTCATTTGCAGATTTAATATCTTTCTTGCCAAGATAAATTGCAATTATAGTAGATGCACCAGTTGAAAATAACAGAGAAACTGCAAATATAAAATTAATAAAAGGCATTGATATATTAACAGCAGCTAAAGCTAATTCACCAACTCCTTTACTTACAAATATTCCATCAACCATTGTATATAATGAGAAAACCCACATTGCAACTACAGATGGTGCTAGGTATTTAAAAAACCTCTTACCTAGACTCATGTTTTCGTTTATAGATATTTTAGTATCCATTTATTACCACTCCTTGTAAATCTATTATAAAAATATTAAACTATTAATTAATAATTTTATTTCTAGTATAAATGATAAACTATGGTATAGTACCAATGTCAACAGCAAATAGTAAATAATTATAGATTTTATTAAATCATAGTGATTTTAAGCGTTTTATAAGTATATCCTATTATATATATTACTGACATAAAACTGACAAATAGGGAAAAAAGTACTTTAACTGACATAAAACTGACCATTATTTGAATAGTATTTTGCTTATATTTTCAGATACTTCTTTGTCCATTTTATCTAATAAGTGAGAATATCTATTCATAGTTATTTTTATATCTTAATAGCCCAATCTTTCTGAAATAGCTTTTATGCTAGTATCTGTTTAAATAAAATAAATTTTATATTGTATAAAAAGGAGTATTCAATGAAGACTAAAATTAAAATATTAAGAACTTCCATTGGAATGACACAGCAACAACTTGCTGATTTAGTTTATGTAACTGAGAGGACAATCATTTCTATAGAAAAAGAACTGTATACTCCTTCGCTCATGCTTGCTTATCGTATTTCAGAGATATTTGATACAACAGTAGAAGATTTATGCTATCTGAAAGAAAATAAGGTGCTGGAGGATAAACAATATGAAAATTTATAATAAAAAAGGTTTTACTTTTGGTGTTTTGGCTACAATATTAGGAATATGTAGTTTGACAAAAGATATTATATATCCTGAGGATTGGCTAACACTGCAAATTAAGCATGTTGTATTTTCTATAATAATTTTATTGTTTGGGATTATAGCTCTTATTCGTGCATTTTCTAAAAAAGCTACACAAGAAGATAGGATTGAATCTATGGATGAAAGAAATCGTCTTATAAAGTTAAAAAGTGAAGCTAAGTGTGGAAATATTATATTTTGGATTACAACAATTATTAGCATATGTGGCTTTTTATCTTATTATTTAACAGAAAATATAGTGTATATATTTATTTTTATTACAACAGCAATTCTAAGCATGATATATATTATTATAGAGTTTATTTTGTACCTATATTATGAAAAACATGAATAGAAATATGTAAATTAACTCTAAAAACAATACTATAATACTTTAGAATTGTTTAACAAGTGCAGTTTATATATTATAATAAAATAAATTATTAGTTTTACAAATAGGTGAATTATATGGCACACATATGTTTTGATGATGTTTGTTGTTACATATTGAAAGAAGCAATGAAGTTAAAGTTAATACCACATAATAAAATCGTAGTATTTGAAGATGATTTATCAATAGGTGATATTTCAGATGTAAATAATTATGAATTAAGAGAAAATATTTTTAGAATTAGAACTGACCTTGAAAATAATCCTAAGTTACTATTCAAGCCAAATTTACTAGAAGATAGAAAATTAGTAAAACATAGAGATATAATAATATGGTGTGCAAATAACCAAAAAGATTTATGTGGTGTATACTATGTAGTTAGTAAGTTTCAAGATAAAAATATAAAAATTGTATTAATAGATGAAAAAAAGGAAGAAGATTGTCTAATTAAATATTCGTTTACCAGTGAAATGGCTCCAGAAGATTCTCATTTCTTTTTAAATAAAGCATCAGAAATTGGCTTTAATGAAAAGCTAGAAATTAAAAATAAATGGAATGTATTAGTTAAAGAAAATGCTATTTTTAGAGCATTGGTAGAGGAAGAAATTAAAAGTGTTGAAGAAACTTATTTTGATAAATATATATTAAGAAATATTAGTGATAAATGGAGACCTTTAATTGAAGCTGTTGCAGATTCTATGTTTGAAGATGAAATGCATGCAAAAGATTGGTTTATACTTTGGAGGATAATGGAGATGTCAAATTTAAAAATAGTAGAAATTAAAGGCAGTGAAGGTGATATGTATTCTGACACTGAGATAAGAAAAATTTAAGGTTTTGGGGGTAAAGACAGTGAATTTTTGGGAAGGAATAGACAATGAGTTGTCAGGTAAAAACTACACTTGTGGATATTGTGGTTGCTACGTAGGAAGCGAAAAAGGTTATGAAGGTATTTGTCGTACTAGTCCAGAAAAAGAGGTTGAAATAAGCATATATTTATGTCCTAGTTGTGGGAATCCAACGTATTTTGATGAGGACAATAGGCAGTATCCAATGTCTAAAGCTGGGAATGATGTATTACATATTAATAATAAAGATGTTGAAAATTTATATGAAGAAGCTCGAAATTCATTTAGTGTAAATGCATTTACATCAGTAGCTTTATGTTGCAGAAAGTTACTAATGAATGTAGCAGTACATTTAGGTGCTGAAGAGAATAAGACATTTATATTTTATGTTGAATGGCTTGATAAAAAGAATTATATATTGCCTAATTCTAAAAAATGGGTAAATCAAATAAGAAAAATAGGGAATGAAGCTACTCATGAAATTTGTATTGTAAGTGAGGAAGATGCTAAGAAGACATTAATTTTCACTGAAATGTTGTTGAAGATAGTTTATGAATTTCCAGCTATGGCAGAATAATAGGGACTAGATGTATTTTAAGGAAAAATGAATTATTTTGTTATAAATGTGTACAGTATAAAAAGCCTTATTTAAGTTTAGAGAGGATTAATTTGAATGGAAGTAAAAAAAATTGATAATGATTGCATAGAGCATTTGCTTAATAAATTGATTGATGAATACCATATAGGTGAAAATATCTTATCAAATTTGTTTGGAGTAGACATAGAAAAAATAAGAGAGTATAAGAAATATGAAAATGAATTTATAGAAGATTTAGATGTATGGTCAAAAAGGATAAATGTAATTTTACAACTTGAATATATCATGGATGTTGACTTAGATTCTAGGCTTAGAGGTATTTTAAGTCTTTTGACTAATATGTATAATCTTAATACTGAATTTATAGCTAAGGCTTCAAATGTTGAGGAAAAATACATAATAGATTTTATAAATGGAGTAGATTGTATACCAGTAGAAATGAAGTATAGTATATGTGCAGCAGCTATGAATTTGAGTTTAATATTTAAAAATTATGAATGTCAAAGTTTATAAGAAAGAATTTGTGCTTATAGATAACTTTGTATTTAAAATAAAAAGTGAACTCTTTTAAGCGTTCACTTTTTTATACGAATAAATTGTTATTTTAAGATAGACTATATTAATATTAGGTATTTGTAATAAAATATTTATAATCTTATATTTCTAGATATTTAAAGTTTAATTTTTCCATAAATTTGTTCTTTAGTAAAGTAACCAATATTAAGAAGTATTTTATCTAAATTTATTTTAAGAATTTATATAGAAGTAGTAGAGGGGTTTAAGAACAAATTATGAAAATTAGAGGAGAAGCTTACTAAAAAATATTAAATATTTATATAATAATCATAAAGTATATGATTGTCTTTAAATAATAATATACTTTATGATTAATATCATTATAAATAACAATAGCTGAATTATAATTTATTTTTAGGCAAAGGTATAATATGACAATTTTATTATTCGCATATACTATAACGATTTTTTCCATCTGCTTTTGATATATACAGAGCTTTATCAGCTTTGGAAAATAAATCTTTATAGGATTTAATTGAATCATCAACAAAAGCAATTCCAATGCTTAATGTTATTTTATGATTATTTTTCACCTTTATTTTACTTGTATCATTTAAAATATTACTAGTACTTTCTATTACTAAATCCTTTGTTAATGATTTCATAAATATCATAAATTCATCTCCACCGATTCGAGCAACTATATTTTTATTACATGTGTTTTGTAGTAATATTTTTGATACAGCAACTAAAACTTCATTTCCCTCTAAATGTCCAAAAGTATCATTTACAGTTTTAAAATCATCAATATCAATAACTAATAAAGCATCACTAGGTTTTGTCTCAGAATTACAAAAGTAATCTTGAATAAAGTCTTCTGATACCCTTTGATTGTATAGTTGTGTTAATGGGTCACGTTGAGCTTGATTAATTAAAATTTCTAATTTAGATTTATCCTCAGTTATGTCTTTTAAAACACCAATTGTCTTGATAGGTTTATGGTCACTATCATAGATAACTGAACATTGGACACGAATCCATCTCCATTCATCTTTAGTCAATGAGTTTAATTGTCTTATTTC
The DNA here is from genome assembly GCF_056688945.1 of Clostridioides sp. LIBA-7602. Lineage (NCBI taxonomy): Bacteria > Bacillati > Bacillota > Clostridia > Peptostreptococcales > Peptostreptococcaceae > Clostridioides > Clostridioides sp. LIBA-7602. Next base: position 1,527,615 of record NZ_CP196991.1, read on the forward strand.
AATTATTTCTCTAAGATTTCCACGAAGAACTTCTAGTAATTTGCCAATATCATCAAGATGAACAATTGCTCCAGACTCTAACAACTTAGAATAATTTTTTGTTTCAAAGTTTTCTAATTCAATTTTTTTATCTATTTCTACACGTTGATATTTTATAAAATTATCATTTCCAATGTCATATTCAAACATAATGTCTGTAATATTTTGCAAAGCGATGCGATATCGCTCTCTTTCTAATTTTAATTCAGATTCTATATTTTTTAATGGAGTAATGTCAGTAATAATGCTATTAATTTTTACTACACCATCACTATTTAATGATTTCATTCCAGTATCTAATACCCACATTAGTGTTCCATTTTTTTTGCGTATTCTATATTCAGATGAATATGTAGCTCCCTTTGCAAAACATCGTTTGCAATCTTCTAGTGCTTTAGGTAAATCTGGCGGATATACAGCTCCTACTGCTGAACCACCACTCATTTCAATAAACTCATCATATGTATATCCTAATATCTTAGGCAATCCTTCGTTAACATAGAAAAAAGAGTATGTATCATCATCATTGCTACCTTTTAATCCACCATTAATGTTATTTGTAATCATCTCAATAACTTCTGTTTTTTCTTTTAGCATTCTTTGTAAATAATCATAACTTTGTGTTCCAATTTTGGTAGGGAAGTATTCATCAATCTGCATTTCACCATAAGGATTTGATATATGCATATGTTTTACTAATAATTTCTCTCTATCTTCAATTATCTCAAATGTACAACGCTGATTTACTTCTAATACCATTTGTGCATTCTCTTTAGTACTGACAGTATATTTTCCTAATACCATACAGCTATTTTTATCTTCACTTACAATTTCAAATGTGTCATTACTTATGTCACAAGAAGGCACTTCGTTTTGACCTGCATAAAAATAATCTTTTATTTCATTAAAAGAAGTGAGAAATTCCTGTTCTCCTGGTCCAATCCATGTGACATCTTTAGAAAGGTGTTTTAATATTTCATCAATATCTCGATTTACATAAAAGTTTGTTATAATATGTTTTGCAAATTTAGGTGATTTTTTTAGGAGTATGCTCATGATATTCCCCCTCTCCTTTGTTATTATATATCCTAATTATATTATACATTAATATACTTAAATTAAAAATGTTGTTAAACTGTGATATTTTTATTAAATAAGTTGATTTTAGTTAAAAAGCACTGCAACAAAATCTGTTTCAGCGCTTAGGACTAACGTACTATATAAATACATAATAATATAAAATATAAGTTCAGAAAAAGAAAAATAATTACATATTTTTTATCTAATTCTATCGTTATAGATTTAAAGTTTATTTTACTGTATCAATATCATAGTTGAATGAATTATATTTATATTTAAAAAATTTCTTTAAACATCTTAATTTCTTCAAGCTAATGTATTATAGACTAGATTTTTATTAAATTTTCTATTTTATTTATATCTATATACATGCCTTGTGCAATAGACCTACCATCAATTGCAGATAGATTACATTGTGTATACATAACTGTAACGATTTGACCATCACGCTTTATAAGTCTATATAAAAAAGGCTCAATTTTATTTGTATCAATCATCTCTAAACTCTTTTTATAAATAAAGTCTAAATCATCTGGATGAACAATTGCTCTTAAGTTACCACCCATCTCACCAAAAAATTGTTCTCTTGTATAACCTATAATATCAAACATTTCTTCATTCATATAAGTAATAATCATATCACCAAATAAATCATAGCGAATTATACCAACAGGTAACATTGAATAAAATTGTGATAAAACATTACTTTCATCAAGATGAGTATTTGTCATTTTAGGTATGGAATACGATTCAAATTCATTTATATAACCAGCAGTTTTTATTAAATCTATATGTAGTTTTGCTAAAAGTAATCTGTTTTCTGAAATTATACAATTTGCACTAAAATAGAAATTACTATATTTTTGACATTCAGCAGATTCATCTGATAAAACAGCTTCTCCACTAATTAATAATAAATCTGAGTCAGTATTATGTGGAGTTATACTTTTATAAAGAATAGAAAATTTTTTACCTTTAATATGTTTTTCAAAATGTTCTATTATTTTAGAAAAAGATGTAATTTCTGTTTTACTGTAAAAATCAAACCATTGAATGTCTTCAGTGACATTTGATTTTAGTTTTTGCATGTCTTGCATAATAAAAAATTCGTCAAATATCTTTTCTACCAAAGATTTCCCTATATCAGAATATTTTATAAACATTTCTCCTGGGTTATTTTTTTCAGATAGTAATTTTTCAAATTGTGTGCACTCCATAGGTTTTGCATAATAATAACCTTGAGCAATATCGCAATTTATACTTTTAATAAATTCTACATGTTGTTCTGTTTCAACACCTTCACATACTGTAAGCATTCCAAGAGCTCTTGCAATATTTACTATAGAATATAAAATTGTTGTATTTTTAAAATCATTTAAATTATGAGACAAAAATATTCTATCAATTTTGATTATATCAAAAGGCAGATTTTGTAACATACCAAAAGATGAATATCCAGAACCAAAATCGTCCATTGATACAGAAAAACCATAAGAACGAAGTTCAGTTAATTGTTGAATAATATTATTTGTATTTTCTAATAATATATTTTCTGTGATTTCAATACTGAAATTTGATGTAGAAACACTGTACTTTTCAGTAATACTTTTTAGCATACTTGGAAAATTAGAATTAAAAAAATGAAGACGAGAAAAGTTACAACAAATTGGAACAAAAACATCATTGTTATCAATCCATCTTCTTATGTTTTTGCAGTTCTCTTCAAATAAGTATAAATCTAGCTCGGTTATCAAACCAAACTGTTCGAATAAAGGTATAAATTTATCTGGAGTAAGAATTCCTTTAAGAGGATGTCTCCATCTTGCAAGAGCCTCACATCCAACTATAGTATTGTTTTTTATATTATAGAGTGGTTGATAAAATGCTTCAATTTGTTTAGTTTGTAAGGCCTGTGATATTTCATATAAAAATTCCTTATCATTTTCCAATTGATTATAAAAATTATTATCCTTAAAGTCAAATGAAATGTATCTATTTTTACCTTCTACTTTAGCCTTTTTTAAAGCACTATACACTTGATTGAAAAGCACTAAAGTAGTACTATTTGGCTCGCCATTCCAAATAGTACTACCAATACTAAATGTAACATTGGAGTATATTTCTTTTTCGTTAGGAAGTTGTATTTTTAATTCTCTAGCACTCTTTATAATAGCTGTACCTATATTGTTTAGTTCATCATTTGATACATTTGGAATTACAATTAAAAATCCTTCTCCTTTTAAATAAGCAACTATTCCATTAGATTCTGGAACAAAGGACAGTAGTTTTTGAGTGATATTGATTAATAGATTTTCTCCAACTAAGTATCCATAGATATCATTAAATAATTTAAAGTTATCAATATTTAATAACATTATTCCGATATGTATGTCTTTCAAAATACAGTCATTAATATATTGGTATACAAACTCTCTGTTTGGTATTTTAGAAAAAAAGTCTATTTCATTTGAAATTTTAAATTTATATTTTCTATTGTCTAATTCATTAGCTAATAGCTCTATCTTTTTATTTAACATTTTTATATAATCATAATTTTGCATGGTATTCCTCCATAAGATACTTTAAATTTTGATGACAACTGTATTTATGCTTAAAATATTTAAATGTTAATTTATAAATAATTTGAACAATTAATTTTAAATAAGTATTTCAACTTTATATTCATTAACTTACTTATTATAAGATTAAAAATAAAAATTTTTAAATTAGTAATAATCTTATATAAAATTAGTTAATGTCTAAGTTTGAGTGTATTGAAATATTTCTTTTTTGAATGCAATTATATCATATTTCTTTATAAATAGATAGACTGTAAGCCATGTAGTTAGTAAGATAGAATACATTATAAGTAATTTCAAATTTAATGTTTTTATAAATAAATAATTAATTTATTTATAATTAATTTTTACTTATAATTTAATATTACATTAATAATTTTATATACTTAATTTCAGTTATTTGAATTAAGTTTAATTTTATATTTTCTGATATATACTAGAATAAATGTTAATTTACTAAATGTATTAAAGGATAATTCATAGAAATCTATTTCAAAAAGATATTATATAAATATGTATATAATAGTTATAAACATGAAGGATAGAAATCTAAGATATTACTTAAAAAAGTTAAAATTAGAAATATTATAATAGAAAAACAACTAGATTTTAATAACTGATTGTAGAAGCTTTATTTTCATGTCCTTGTTTTAGAGGTGTTTTTAGTATATTCTAAAAATATGATTATAGAGAGAAATAATTTTGATTATAAAATAAAAATAGGATTAGGAAGGATTTTGTCATATAAATGAAAGATTACTATAAAATAGGAGAGATATCTAAAATATATGGAATAGGAAGAGACTCATTAATGTATTATGAAGAAATAGGTATTCTAAAGCCAGTTAGAGACATAAATGGATATAGAATGTACAACATATCAGATATATGGAAACTCAATTTAATAAAAGAATTTAGAAGTTTGAATTTTCCAATGAAAAAAATAAAAGAGTACTTAGATGATAGAAGTATAGAGTCTACAAAAAATATTTTAAATGAAGAGCTTGAATTAATTGATAAAAAAATATTTGAATTTATAAGTCATAAGGAAAATATTATAAAAAGATTAAGTTCAATTGAAAGTGTAATTCAAAATACAAAAATAGATGAGATAGAGGTTGTATATATAGAAAAGAGAAAAGCTTTAGAATTAAATGCTGATATAAGAAGAGATGAGGATTTTGATTTTTTAATTCAAAAACTTCAAAAAGAGTATGAAAATAGATTTAATATACTTGGAAATAATAATATTGGTTCTGCTTTTTCTACTGAAGCAATCAACAAAGGTATATTCAATGAGTTTAAATCTGTATTCTGTTTTTTAGAGAATAGCGAGGAAATATACAATATAGTTTTTGATGAGGGATATTATGTAACTTTAAACTACACTGGAAGTAATTCTAATAATAAAATATATATGGAAAAGGTATTTAAATTTATAAAAGAAAATAATTATAAAATAATTGCTGAACCTATAGAAATATACAAGATAGATATACATGAGACTGGAATTGTAGATGAGTTTGTAACCGAAATTCAAGTACTTGTAACTAAATCGCTAGATTTCAACGAATTAGATGATAAATAGAGTGAAAAAATGCTAATTTGCCACCGATTTGCCACCGTATTATAAAATCGGTGGCAAATTATATTCTGAGACCTTCTAAAATATTTACTGTTTCACTTTCCATTTTATGTGTGACATGAGAGTAAGTATCCATTGTTGTAGTTATTTTACTGTGACCTAGACGCTTTTGTATATCTTTAATATTAGCACCATTTTCTAAAAGTAAAGTAGCATGTGTATGTCTTAAACAATGAAAATTGAAATCAATATTTAAATTTTTATTTATTATTGCTATTGCCATGTCAATACCACCATGAGTTACAAATGAACTATCTTTTTTTCTGCATACCAAATTATATTCTGTTTTTTTATACCATTTTCCTATTTTAACTTTCTACTTTTTTTGATTTAGTTTTTCATCTTTTAATATTTTAGATAGAGTATCACCAATTTTAATATCTCTTATTGAAGAATTTGTTTTAGGGGGAGCTAATTCAAAATTGGAATCTTTTTTCCTTACTAAGTTTCTTCTAAGTTTAATTATATTATTTTCTAAATCTATATCTTCCCAAAATAAGCCTAATACTTCACCTTTTCTCATACCTGTATAAAACCCAATCATCAAAGGAATATAGGCATTTGTCCCAACTGGAAACTTATGTAATATTGTATCAAAATCATTTAAGGTAATAGTTTTAACTTTATTACTAGTATTAGTTTTTACTAAGTTTTTAGGAATACTAACATATTGAACAGGGTTCTCTCTAATAAGTTTATATGGGTATACAGCTAATTTTAAAGAAGTGTTTAAAACACCATAAATCAATTTTAAAGTTCCTTTTGAGTAATTTTTTCTTTGCCATCTTCTGTATATTTTTCTTTTGGTTTTATATTTAAAAATTCTTGAATAACAGTAGGATTTATAGATTTCAATTTATATTTCCCAAGACTTGGTTTAATATGATTTTCTATAGACCTTTTATAATTACCTTGGGTGTAAAACTTGCAATTTAGAAGTACGTATTCCTTGTACCAGAAGTTTAAATAATCAGATAAACTAATACTGGTTTCATCAAATACAGTGCCAGAGTTTTCAAATTCATCTATTGCATCTCTTAAAGCTTTTTCAGCTTCTTTTTTAGTTTCTCCACCAACTTTTTCTACTTTTTTTCTCTTACCATCTACTATACCTGCATCAAAATAGTAATACCATTTTTTACCTCTTTTTCTAACATGTTTTATATTAACTATGTGGTATGTAAATGCAAATGCAATTGATTGTAATATAAACACGTATTGGTTTTTATATTAACTATGTGGACTTAAAATTAAAAATACTAAAAACACTTACTCAGGTAGGTGTTTTTTTTATTGAAAGGATGTGATGATAATGTAAAAATTTTATTTATATAGTATAATTATGTTACAAAATCATATTATGTTTGAAAAATTTAAGGCATTAAAAAGTTGGCAAAAGGTATTAATTGTTATAATAGGAATTTTATTATTACCATTAACGTTGCTATTTTTTTCTATTCTATTTTTAGTAAAAAGTATAATGCAAAAGGGTAATAAGTTGGTGAAAATATTAAGAGTTGTTATAAGTTTGTTTTTAATATTTATACTTTTGATGTTTAATTGGGCATGGTGGAGTGCTACATTCAAAGTAACAACAGAGCATAATTTAAAGAATCAGCAAGAAATTGAAAGAAAAGAAAAAGAAGAACAAGAGATAAAAGTTAAGGAAGCTAAAGAAAAACAAGAAAAAGAATTAAAAGATAAATTAGAAGCACAAAAGAAAAAAGAGTTAGAAGAAAAGAAAAAACAAGAAGCAGATAAAAAAGCACAAGAAGAAGAACAGAAAAATGAAGTAGAAAAAAGTTTATCTAAGGAAGAAGTAAAAGAAAAAGTAGAATCTATTATACCTGATAATTTTAAAAATAATACAAGTTATTATGTTGATATGCTTACTCCAACTAAAGGAGATGGGTATATAGTTAGCATTCAAATAGAAGATTCTAAATTTAATAATGAAAGTGAATGCAGAAACTTTACTAAAGAATTAGTCAACAACATAAAAGATATGAATGATATCTATTCAGTAAGAATAAACTTTGTTGATGATGGTACTCTTACTTATGTAGTATGGTTAGAAGATTGGAACAATATAAAAAATGATGTAAATTTAATTGATAGTATAGAATTTGAAGCTAGAAGCTAGTTCTAGGATTAGATTAACTATACATAGTTTTATAATGACTATGTAGTGTGTAAACACAAAAAGCAATTAACTATTTATATTATTAAGAAACATATAGATATAGAGGAAATCAAAAAAGAATTAGGATTAATGGATAGTGATTTAAGTTTAGAGCATTTAGTTGAAGCTAGAATAAATAAGCTATTAAATACTATTGATGAAACGGACAAGAAAGTTTTATTAGATGGATTAATTTAGTATAAAGTGTATTTACAATAGTTAAGGAACGATTTGCAAACTATAATTATGAATAAGAAGGTGGTTATTATGAAAAATTGTTTAGAGTGCAATTACACTTTTTCTATTACAAATAGGCTTAAAAGTATGTTTACTGGAAAACTTAAGTGTAAAAAATGTAATGCCATATATAAACTCAAAAGTAGTATTTATCGTTATATCTACTATTTAATTATATATTTTTCAATTATACTTCTTTCACCAGTTTTTATAAGATATAAAGGGATTTATTTAAGTTATTCAACTAGAATATTAATACTTTTTCTTATACATATTTTTTTTATAATGCTGTATGATTTGATACCTCATAAATTTCAAAAATATACTAAGGTAAAGTAATTAAAATTAATAAAATTTATAAATATATTATTCTAAATAGCATCAGATAAGAAGCTAACTAAATCGATCGAAATTGAAAACTATCAGCATAAGTTTAAAAGATAATTAAGGTTTAAGAGTAACATAGTATGTTTTTAAATCTTACTAAAGTTTTATATTAACTATGTGGTATGCGAAGAAAAAAGTTCTAGAGATAGGTAAAAATGTTGTCAAAGTTTTATATTAACGATGTGGATTTAAATTAAAAATACTAAAAAACACTTACTTTATTGTAGGTGCTTTTATTTTACCAAATTATGCTATAATGTTGTTTGAGATGAGTAATTTGTGGGGGAATTTTGATATGCCAATGATAATAGTAGCAATAATATTAATGTTATTAGGAATAGTTATTTTTATAGGATTTATGCCAGGAAGTTTGGTACTTTTGGCATCATTAATAATTATTTATTTTGTTAGAAAAAAACAAAGAGTTATGTGTATTATATCTTATATGTTTCTTATTTTTACAATATATTTATATGCAGTTTGGGAAGATATAAGCCCATATACAGAAGAAAAGATGGCTATTTTAGAGGAACAACAAAAGAAAGAAGAATCAGAAAGAATCAGAAAACAAGAAGAAATAGATAAGGAAAAAAGGGAGAAAAAATATGGAAAAAAAATCTCAGCAGAGGAGCTAAAAGCAAAATTAGAAGAATTAGTACCTCAAAAATATAAAGGTAGTCACTATAAAGTTGATGTAGTTGAGTCTGGACTTACTCAATTTTATTTAACAGTACAAAATGAAAAATTTGAAAATACTAAAGAATGTCAACTATTTATAAAATATATTACAGAAGAATTAAAGGATTTTAAGATAGATTGTTGCACTTTTGAATTTTATACTAAGGATGATGGGGGTAAGTATAATAGTATTTATATTAAATACTATAGAGAAGTACAAACTGGTGAAAAATCTGTATTAGATTTACATATTAGTGAAGATAATATTATGACTGATGAAGAGATTCAAAATGGTATAGATGAAGTTAAAAAGAAAAATTATCAGAGTTATGTAGACCCATTAGAACAAATAAAGAAACTAAAAGAGTTGTTAGATTCAGGAGCAATTACACAGGAAGAATATAATAAAAAGAAAAAGGAATTATTAGAATAGATGATATAGTAAGTACTTACAAATATATAGGTGTTCTTAAATTGATAACTTATTTCATTTTAATTTTATAGTTTGAATTTTATGATATAATAAAAATATAGAAATTTTGCAGTGAGCGATATTCGTGATAAAGTATGATTTAACAGTTGCAATGTAAGGCTTTGAGGCTGTGTGATAAGTGTTATCAACTGCACTACTCATGGTTCACTGCAAATTTGAGAGAGTTGTATGTGTGTAAGCATTGGAAATGCTAAGTTTATTTTGGGGTTTTATATTAACTAAGTGGTATGTAAAGGTTTTTTCTTTAAAACATATACTTGGTCTAACATTGTTTTATATTAACTAAGTGGTATGTAAAGACCACTATCAACTAACATTGTAGGTCTTGGTATTATCCGTTTTATATTAACTAAGTGGTATGTAAAGTATTAAACCCCCATAAAAGTTGAACCTAGATAAAAACGTTTTATATTAACTAAGTGGTATGTAAAGTATTCAATATCTATATAATGCAATTCTGTTATTATAGGTTTTATATTAACTAAGTGGTATGTAAAGTTAGGTTTACATGTTTGAAATACAAAGTCAAATAGAAAGTTTTATATTAACTAAGTGGTATGTAAAGCTAGACTGTGTACTATTAGTATTACCAACTAATACAGGTTTTATATTAACTAAGTGGTATGTAAAGTTATATCAATTTCAATTTCTGTCATTGTTGCTCTTTTTGTTTTATATTAACTAAGTGGTATGTAAAGCTACCTTTTAGGGATGTAAGCGGGAAACTACTGTTTCGTTTTATATTAACTAAGTGGTATGTAAAGATCTTAATGCTAAAACTTTCAGAATAAGGACAGTCATGTTTTATATTAACTAAGTGGTATGTAAAGTTTTATTTTTTATTTTTATAAGTCTTTTAAACTTTTAAGTTTTATATTAACTAAGTGGTATGTAAAGAAGTATAAGACGCAATATAGAGGAATTAAATGCTAAAGTTTTATATTAACTAAGTGGTATGTAAAGAAACATTTAGTAAATGACTTTGCTAAGAAGTTCAATGTGTTTTATATTAACTAAGTGGTATGTAAAGTCTGAGAACTTTTTTTTTGCAAAAAAACATTGAAAGTTTTATATTAACTAAGTGGTATGTAAAGTAGTCTTATACTTATCATCTTTAATTTTAGTAGCATTGTTTTATATTAACTAAGTGGTATGTAAAGAATACAAAAGATATATATTCAAAAAACTTAAATATTTGTTTTATATTAACTAAGTGGTATGTAAAGGAATAGGAGCTGGATTAGTTTCTGCATCTAAAGCAGGGTTTTATATTAACTAAGTGGTATGTAAAGAATATACAATTATTATTTTTAAAATGTATGTCATAGTTTTATATTAACTAAGTGGTATGTAAAGCTAATCTATGCTAGGTAGAACAGGAGCAGGAGTTTCAGTTTTATATTAACTAAGTGGTATGTAAAGAATTTAATCACCACCTCGATTACTCAATTTGTAAGTCGTTTTATATTAACTAAGTGGTATGTAAAGTATAAACCTTTTTTCATGTTGCACTCTAAAAATCTTAGTTTTATATTAACTAAGTGGTATGTAAAGGGGTTAGAACCTCCCGATTCTAAGACTATTTGAGCTAGTTTTATATTAACTAAGTGGTATGTAAAGTTATAATAGTCAAAACTTTTTAATTGACTATCATAAGGTTTTATATTAACTAAGTGGTATGTAAAGATAATCATACGAGGACAAGATGAGTCTAGTTCTATAGTTTTATATTAACTAAGTGGTATGTAAAGTGGGTGGAGCATTAGGAGTATCTATGAAAGATTTATCGTTTTATATTAACTAAGTGGTATGTAAAGTTTGCAACAGTATAGGTTATAGAAACTGCATCATAATGTTTTATGTTAACTATGTGGATTCAAAATTAAAAATAATCCAAAAACACTTGCTTATGGTAAGTGTTTTTTTAATTGAAAGGATGTGATTATAATATAAAATAAATATAGAATAGGTAAAATATGTAAGAATTATATGTTATAATATTTTGAGCAAGGAAAATAAAATTGAAAAGCTAAGGGTGATTAAAAAAATAACTTTTAAATTCTAATCAATTAGAGAAATTCACCTTTTACAAAGTAAATTTTATCTCTTTGCTTTCACTATAGCATAAATTAGAAAAAATATGTAAATAAAGAAACAATGCTTATTAAATTTAATAGGCATTTTTTATTTTAATATTAAATAAGGAAGTGAATATATGGTAAGAAAACTGCTGTGTAATATTCAAAAACACATTAGAAAGGAAATGATAACTTGGTAATAGATATATACATAAAAAATGAAAAAGAAAAAATAGATTTCCATTTCCCAGTTAATCCACAAGATTTTTTATCTATTAAAAAAGAAAAAAGATTTGAAACTGTTCATATAGTGAATTTAGTTGAATTTGACATTAAAAAAGAAGGCGAGAAGATAAGAAAAATATCATTCAAGACCTTCTTACCCAACTTATATGATGCTTCTTATTGTAGATATAGTGAGTTAAAAAACTCTACTGAAATAGTTGCAATGCTTGAAAAATGGTAGACCAAGCCGAACCATTACGCTTAATAGTAACTGGTTTTGGTTACAATGGGTTAGTTACAATATCTAGTTTTAGTAATACTCAAACAGCAGGAAGAGAAGAAGATAGGGACATTGAGATAACATTATTTACTTCATTAATAATTATCTTATATATACTAGCAATAAAAAAAGACCCTAAAAGAGTCTTTCCCGAAAAATCTATATATTATAATATAGTTATATTTTCTGCTTGAGGACCTCTAGCGCCTTTAACTATATCAAAGCTTACTTGTTGACCTTCTTCTAATGATTTAAATCCTGAAGTTTGTATAGCTGAGAAATGAGCAAATACATCATCTCCACCTTCTATTGATATAAAACCAAATCCTTTTTCATTATTAAACCATTTCACTATTCCATTATTCATTAAAAATACTCCTATTAACCTATATCAAGATATACTTGATTTAATTGTGTATTACCACAAATACTATTGTATCATAGATTAATAGAAATGTCTACTTAATTATATTTTTAAGTTAACATTTCTGCTTGTTTTTAATATTAAAAATATATTTAAGAGCTTTGTATTACTATAGATTGGTGCGAATGGAGATAAAGTTAAAAGAGATTCTCTAGAAAACAAAATCTATATAACTTTGTATTTACAAAATTATAATAATCGTATGAACTACTGATATAAGCAGTCAACATATGTGTACACTTATCCATTTTATCTCTAAACATATAAATTATTATCTCGCTAAAAAACTTTCATAAAAACAAAAAGAACTATATATTTTTGGTAACTGGATGACATAATTTATAAGAATTTTATAAGTCTTAGTCCCTATAGCTTTGCGTCACTAAATTTCTATAGTTTTGCCGATTTAGTTTTATTCTACAATTTAATAATACAATGCAATTAGTTATTATTCAATATATGTGTTTGAAAATTGAATAAGTTTATAGATATGAATAATATTTTTTATATATAAAAACAAACTAAATAAGTAGAATATATGGAAAATTTTACCTGTAGTTTTTGTGTTAAAAAGCTCCTATCATTAGTTTAAGTTAGACTGAATGAGGGAGCGACACAAGATGGAAGAAGAAATGTTAATAGAAAAATTATTAAGAGCAGAACTAATATTAATGGAGTATTTATGGAAAAAAGATTCTATAATATCTAAAAAAGAAATTGTAAAATATATAAAACAGAGGTATGGATGGCATAAAAGTACAATAAAAACACTATTAAAAAGATTGGTTGATAAAGGTTATTTGGCTAGAGATATTATAAAATTTCAATCTCATTATAAAATAACAATAGATAACGAAGAATATTACGCTTTTAAGAAAAAGGTACTAAAATCTAGTAAAAGTAGAAAAATAATGCGTTTTCTTACTACCACACATAAATCTATAAGCAAAGATAAGTTAGATTCACTAGAAGAGTATTACAGTAACTTAAAAGAATGATATGGTGAAAATTGGGTGGTATTATTTACCTTAATTCTCTTGTTTGGAAAACTTTATTAAGATAGAATTTTATTTATATATGAATCGACAAGAGGGTATATATAACGTGAAAATTAGTAAATTACCAGAAGCGGAATTAAAAGTTATGAGATATATTTGGGAATCATATAGAATATTGACATCAAGAGAAATTGTTGAAGCCATGGAACAAAAATATAAATGGAAAGACACGACTACATTTACAGTATTAAAAAGATTGCAAAGAAGAGAGTTTTTAGAAACAGGGAAAATAGATAAACGTACTCACTATAATGTACTAGTAAAAGAAAAACAATATCAGAGATTTGAAACAAGAGAATTCATAAAAAATATACATAAAAATTCAATTAGAAGTTTGATTTCAGCATTACATAAAAATGATGAGAAAGTAGATGAAAAAAATTAAATGAGTTAGAAGAATATTTTAAGAGTTTGGAAAAAGATGATTAATAAAAAATATAGTATTATTTAATAAAAAAATGGAGTAGCAATTTTTTGCCACCTATTTGCCGCCCAACTTATTATATAAAATTAACTATAAATAAAAATATAAGATAAAATAAAAACATTGATTTAATGTCTGATATTTTAATGGTTTCAAAATAAATATAAATAAAGACAAAGAAAATACTACAATTTATAACCGAAATTCAAGTACTTGTAACTAAATAGCTAGATTTCAATGATATATCAAACAAATCTTCAAACAATCAGATAATATCACAAATTCACTTACATTTTGTTTAAGTTTAATCTATAGTATATATAAATAATAATAAAGTAATAAACTTCGAAATCAAAAAAATGAAGAAGGTGTTTGTATGTATAAAATAGGTGAAGCTTCAAAAATAACTAAAATATCATCTAGAATGCTTAGATATTATGATAAAGAAAATATATTGAAACCTAGTCACATAGAAAATAATGGATATAGGTACTATACAGAAGGAGACATTAGTATAATATCAAAAATAAAAAACTTAAGAAGATATGAGTTTTCTTATGAAGAAATAAAAGATATATTTGATAATAATAAATATGAAAATATAGATATATATATCAATAAGATTGAAGAACTAACAAAAAAAATAAATAAATATGGATATTTAATTTCAGAAATAGAAGAAAAGGTAAAATTTAAAGATACAATTATAAATAATTATGATGTTAATATTTGTGAAAGACAATCAGTTAATACCTTGTGCAAAAAAGCCATTATTACTTATAAAGAGATAGGAGAATTTATAGAATCTTGCTATAATACGATTTCAAAAAGCAAATCTAATAAAGTTGGATGCTATTATGTAATGTTCTACGATAATGAAAATATAGATGAAAATACATATGAAATAGAATATTATCAACCTATTATAGATAATAAAGAAATAAATGGATTCAATAATAAGGTAATTGAAAGTGGTACATATATTAGTACAATATGTTATGGAGATTATGAAAATTTAATTGATGCTTATAATGCTTTGTATAAGTGGGTTAAAAATAACGATTTTAAAGTTAAAGGAAATTTTATTGAAAAATATCTTGTAGATTCATTATTAACTCCCTTTAGCTATGAATTTATAACAGAAGTATCTATAAAAGTTTCAAAAGATTAGTTGACCTTGACACTATGATAACCTTTATACTTGAATTATAAAAATAGAGGAGGTTATTATGAATAAAATAATTTCAATGCTGGTATTACCATTATTATTGATGATGAGAGGATTTACAAAAGGTTATGAAAGTGAAAATATAAATCAAAATAATCAAAAAAAGTATTATATGACACTAGAAGATGAAGAACATGAAGGCACTTGGTTGCAATGGCCTCATAGTTATACTTATGGAAAAGAATATCAAAAGAGAATAGAAGATGTATGGGTAAAGATGACAAAGTCTTTAGTGGAAGGTGAGAATGTTCATATAGTAGCTTATAATAATAGTGAAAAAGATAGAATAGAGAATTTATTGAAAAAAGAAAACATTGACATGAGTTATGTAGATTTTTATATTCATAAAACTGATGATGTTTGGATAAGAGATAATGGTCCTATATTTGTATATGATGAGAGTGATGAAATTGTAATATTAGATTGGGGATTTAATGGTTGGGGAAGAAAAGAACCATATAGTAAATCAAATCAGATTCCTAAAAAGATAAGTGAAGACTTAGGAATTAAAAGTATAAATTTAAGTGAAGTAGTCTTAGAGGGCGGAGCAATAGAGCTTGATGGTAGTGGAACATTTTTAGCGACTAAAAGTTCTATAATAAATAAAAATAGAAATAAAAACTTAAGCCAAGGTGATATAGAAAAATATATAAGAAAATATTATGGAGTAGAAAAATTTATATGGTTAGATGGTGTAGTTGGAATAGATATAACAGATTTTCATATTGATGGATTTGCAAAATTTTATGATGAATCAACAATAATTACATTAAATAAAAAAGGATTGATAGACTGGGGATTAAAGCAAAAAGATATTAATATATTGTTGAATTCAACAAATGTAAAAGGGAAAAAATATAATTATGTATATCTACCACTTACGCAAAACAATGTTAAATTAAAAAATGGAAAAAAATTAGCATATCAAGGTTCATATATGAATTTTTATATAGGTAATAAAGTTGTATTAGTTCCAAATTATAATGACCCAAATGATAAAGTTGCGAATAAGATTATACAAGATTTATATCCTGATAGAAAAGTAATAGGAATAGATATAAGAGAGTTATATAAAGATGGTGGAATGATTCATTGTGTAACTCAACAACAACCTATAGCTGTAGTTAAAAATAGAGAGTAATAAAGTGTGATATTAATTAATATTGACAGCTTATTTATGGAAAAAAGATTCCTTAATGAGTAAAAATGAAATTAAAGAAGTTAGAAGAAAATTTTAAGCATTCAGAAGAAAATGATTAATAAATAACATATAGTATTGTTGAATAAAGAAAAATGGAGTGGCAATTGTTTTGCCACCCATTCGCCACCATATTTTAAAATCGGTGGTAATTTGTATCTTTATATTTGTTTTTCATATTTCTAAAGTTTCTATAAGAGGATTATCACTAAATAATTTTAATAAATTTGTTTTTTTGTATCCTTTAGGTAACTTAGTATATATAACTATTTCTAACCAATCTCCATCAAGGCGTTTAATATTCATGTTTATAATTTCAATATTAGATTTCTTAAATTTCTCCTCAATATATTCTATCGAATCGCTTCTATTAGAAATCTTGAGCGAAACTTGTTCTGCTGTAGGGAGTTTCATCCATTTCCTATCTCTATGGAGTAATATCTGCACAATAACAATGATAATACTTGAAACAATACCTAATAAATATAGCCCAGAGCCAATAGCAAGCCCTGTACCTGCTGTTGCCCATATACCAGCAGCTGTAGTAAGTCCACTTACTGATTGATTTCTAATAAATATTAATCCAGCTCCTAAGAAACCTATTCCACTGACAACTTGAGCTGCAACACGGGCTGGGTCTAGACCAATACCTGGAGTACCTACTATATCATTAAACCCATACTTAGAAACAATGATTATAAGCGCTGAACCTAATGCCACTATAAAATGAGTTCGTATTCCAGCTTCTTTTAGTCTATTTTTCCTTTCATATCCAATTAAAGCTCCACAGAAACCAGCAAGGATGATTCTTGCTATATACTCAAATTGAATTAGTATATGATTATTCATTTGTCTAGCACCCCTTTCTATATAATAATATATATACTATAATACTACATTTTTTATGTGGATATAGTAAAGTTTAAAATTTATATGATAGTTATATATGAATATAAAATAGATAAGAGTATTTTATATATATAAAAATGATAGAACGTATCTAATTTTAAATGATTAAAGAGCATACTTAAATAAGTTAAGTTTGCTCTTTTTAATATGGTAAATATTTTTATTTATAACAACTAGATAAAAAAATATCTGTATTTTTTATATCTGCAAAACTCTTCTGCAATGATGCCATGAATACTTGATGAACAGTGTTTGCATGAATTTCTACATCACCCCAAGATAAATTTTTTGTTGTACAGGCATCATCTATAAGAGTTATGTCGTATCCCAGTTTTTTTGCTGTTCTTACACTTGTATCAATGCACATATGACTCATCATTCCACAAATCACCAACTTAGTTATATTTTTTTTCTCAAGTACAGTTTGTAGGCTGGTTTGAAAAAAACTGTCTGGTGAATGTTTAATTATAATTTCTTCATTTGTCAGTGGAAAAACAGCTTCATTTATTTCTGAACCATAAGTGTGAGGAAGAAAAAAAGAAGCTGTTTTATCTGTTGATATATGTTGTACATGAATAACTGGTAAGTCATTTTTTCTAAAGAACAGCAATATTTTCTTTGCATTTTCAGCAGCTTTTTCTGGTTCAAATAATTCACATTTTCCGTTTTTAAAATAATCATTCTGAATATCAATTAGTATTAAAGCTATAGACATGTTTATACCTCCTATCTATCCTTATTATAATATTCATATAAAAAATGTAAATTACTTACTTTTTGGTATGTATAAAACTATTTATTATAACAAATTCCTTTGCTGTCTAGAACCCCTTGTTGACCATTTTCAAGCATATATTCTATACCTATTTCTTGCATTATTTCCACAGCTTTTAACATTTTTTTACCACGGTCAGTAAGAAAATATTCAACATGTAATGGATAACCAGGTGAACTTATCTTATCAATAATACCAAATTCATGTAGTTCTTTTAATTGTTGAATTAACATTTTTTGATTTATTCCCAAAATGCTATGTTCTAAGTCAGAAAATGTCTTATTAGACTGTCTTAATTCAAATACAAGGATAGTTTTCCATTTTCCTTTGATTATGTCATGTACAATTTCAAGAGGACATGTGTATTCATCTCTTATTTTCATAATATATCACCCCCATAAAATGATAATAAATTATATCACTTGTATTGTGATATGACAAATATATATGAATTGTATGTAAAGTTTATGGTTTATTAAGTTCTAAAATTCTTCTAGCGTAGTTCACATTTAATACACAAATAATTAGTAAGATATAAGTAAATAAACATATAAAATAACTATAGAAATTTAACTTTAAAATAATTTATGATAATTTAGAGGAGGAAAATATATGAATATATCAAGAAAAGCTATGAAAATAATAGAATTGGCACAAAGAATAGCAATCAAGAAAGGTATGTCAGTAGAAGAAGCTTGGAATGAAGCACTAACAGAATATAAAAATAAATATGAACATATTGCATAGATATTGAAAAAATGTAGCTTATTTAAAATATAAAATGACATATAATCTTTAATTGTATATTTTTACAAGAAATAAATTAGCTTACAATTCTAAATTATTTTTGAAAAATTAAGAATATTTGGTGGAATATAATGAATTTAAATGATACTATAAATTATAAGGTATATCATTATTAATGCAAAAGGAGGATATATACTTGATTGTAAAAATAGATAACACTTTAGAAAAAGAATTTTGGCAATATGTATCACATGAAGAAAGTTTAAACTTATTCATAATTGGATATGTTGAAAACTATGGATTTAGCTCCTACTCTCAAGATATATGGTCTCAAATGAAAGGAGGAAATATAACTTCTATAATATTAAAGAGTAAGTCAACACTTATAATTTATAGTCTAAAAAATGATTTTGATATAGAAGAGATGAAGTATCATATAAAAGATTTGGATGTAGAAAGTATAAGTGGAAAAAAGTGTGTAATGGATAGATTAATAAGTGGATATAAAGATTTCTATGAAAAACTAGATAATAAATTTTGCATATTAAAGGAAGTAAAAGAAATTGATTTCTCCAATATGAGTGAGTATAAAATAGAAAAGGCTCAGGAAAAAGATGTTGATGAAATAGGTAAACTTTTAAATAACTCAGATTATAAAGTAAGTAAAAATTACATAGAAGAAAGAAAAGAGCATTTAAAAGAAGGAAATGTAAGAGCATATTTTATTAAAAATAATGACATTATGATTAGCACTGCATCAACTGGTATGGAAACTAGTTTTTTGGCAATGGTAGTATCTGTAAGCACCGATAAAAAATATAGGGGAAAAGGATTTGCAAGTTATATAGTTTACAATTTAAGTAAAGACTTATTGTTGGAAGGAAAGGTACCATGTCTTTTTTACAATGATGACATAGCAGGTAAAATATATAAAAATATAGGATACAAAGAGATAAATGAATGGACAATCCTTTTTAAATAACTATAAAAAATAGTGAATTTTCGTGTCATTCATAATGTATCTTATACAACAGCTTAAACATTTGAAAGACGCTTGATTGATGGGGTTGTTGGTATTTATGGACTATTCATTTAAGCGGATTTTTCTTTGAAAATTGATTAAATGATGTTCCTATTCCACAAGTCCCTATAAAATTTGTGACATAGGAAAGGTCCAGCTACATTGA
This sequence comes from Clostridioides sp. LIBA-7602, assembly GCF_056688945.1. Taxonomy (NCBI): domain Bacteria; kingdom Bacillati; phylum Bacillota; class Clostridia; order Peptostreptococcales; family Peptostreptococcaceae; genus Clostridioides; species Clostridioides sp. LIBA-7602. Next base: position 1,547,468 of record NZ_CP196991.1, read on the forward strand.
GTAACTGGGCCTAATTATCATATGTATGGTTATGTACAGACATGGTATAAGATGGAATTTTGTATGGCTCGAAAATAAATTTTTAAACTCTATCAGATTTTTTCATCATCATAATCCAATTTGAAATTGTATCTAAAACCAGTTTGCTATTTCCACAGTTACAGTGGTTACTAGCTTGTTCTGTTTCTGTCATAAGACGGAATGTAAGTGAGCGAACATTGGTAAGTAAATCAATCTCTTTACTAACAGTTCTATAATCAATGAAATGATCTTGCGTTGCACCCAAAATCAAAATGTCTTGTGTTATCTTTTTCGCAATAGGCTCTATTTGATAATCGTTGATTCTTTGAAAATACTCATAAGGTGTAGATGCTTCATATGCATACATTCCATGATTTAACCCCCATACTACCAGACTATCACCACGATTCATTTTTTGTTTTATTATGAAATTGATTAGCCATTTTGTTTTAAATTTTAGCAGTAAGCGAAGTAGTTTTTGCATTTTTATTGGTTGCGATCCAATTATTACGTCTAAGAAATTGGGGAATACAGACCAAGCTACCACTCGCTCAATTCGTTTTTCAAAGGCTGCTACTCGTGGAGCAAGAAAACCTCCCAAGGAAGCACCTACGATGGTTACATTATCTAAATGAAAATAGTCTAAAATTGCTTTTACAGGACGTTCCCATTGATAAGTAAAGTGTTTTTCCTGTAAACGCATCACGCCACCTTGACCAGGTCCCTCAAAAAGATAAACATCAAATCCCTGTGATGCAAGATAAAGCATCGGAAAAAAGAATTCTTCAAAGTAAGAATCATTTCCACCATGAAGCAATATAATGTCCTTTTTCTCTCCCTGTGCTTTTGCATACATCACAGGTAGGGTGATATTTTCATATGGCACATGAAAAATCTGTATAGTTCCATTTGAGAAATATTCAGAGTAGTATTCGTAAAATAGAGTAGTCGCTTTTTTGTAGGATTCTATTTTATCAGGGTCGCCATCGTACATAAAAAATTCACTCATACGATAGTAAGCAATGGCATTTTCTATGCGTTCATCTTGTTCGGCTTCTTGAGCCAGACATATAAGTTCTATTTTCCAACTTTCACTATCGACAATTTTAGAAGCGACTTTTTGTATATCTTCCAAGCGACCTCCGCCCCACATAATAACCCTGTTTAACTGAAAATTAAAATTGGCGTTTGTATTAAGGGAATATAAGCCTTTATTAGAGGTAATATCACCACTTTTTAATAATAACTCATAAGCCTTGCGAAGCTTTGATAAAGCCAAATAACTGTTTAGTGATATTCCCATTTGTTCTTTGAAAAGATGAGAAAACCGGCTTTTGGACAATTTTATTTCAGCACATATCTCAAAAAAGCTTTGATTATCAATGTGTGTGGACTTTAGAATATGATTCAATGCCCATTGTATTCTACTGTCTGTAAGAGATGAACTATGATAATTTAAATTCAATAGATGGAAAACTTGATTTGAAAAGTCAATATAGCTTTGGGGAAATCCCTTTGCCTGACAAGTGATATAAATTTTTTGTATTTGTTCAACTATGAGATTGTCTATAACGAAAAAAGGATAGCCTAGTAATTGATGTTGATTAAGATTTTGAGATAGCATGCTTGTGTCATCTATCAAGAAAACCAACATTTTGTTATCTTTACTTGACACTGTATGTGCGACATTGGAATCTATAATAATCCCCTTACATTGTAATTCCTCGCCATTATCAAACATCACAGACAAGTTTCCAGATTGTGATATAATAATATGTTTTGCAAAGTGTTGATGAATAGTTGGTTGCTTATATTCTGTATCTAAAAATATATGGTCAATCATTACACAAATCGTAGTCATAGCGGTCAACTCCTCGTTTATAGGTTAGCATATTATACAGTTTTTAACAAGAAAGGCTAGTAATTGTATTTTTTGACACTGTAAATTATTACACAATATTGTTATACATATAGAATTTAATAGGTTATGCACAAAGGGTGTAAAACGACTTTCAAATGCGATATAAGGAGAAATAACACCATTTTAGAGGATATTCAAGAGCCTTATTTTATGTAATAAAAAATAAAAAACTCCATTAAGAATTAAAGTATTTATAAATAGTTTTATTTTTACTATAATTCATGATGGAGTTTTTTTGAAATTAAAATATTATTTTTTATTACTTAGATAATCAAGCGTTTTAAGTTTATAACCTTCTTTTTCCCAATGTGTAAGTACTTCATCCAATATTTCAGTGTTTGTTGATGAATTTGGATGTAATAGAACTATTGCACCAGGATGTGTTCTTGAATAAATTTTGTTTTTAGCAAATTCATGAGTAGGCTGTTTCTTTTCATACCAATCTACATAAGCAAAACTCCAAAATATAGATTTATATCCTAAATCTTTTGTGTATTTCAAAGACTGTTCACTAAATTTTCCCATAGGTGGTCTAAAGTACTTAGGCATTTCTTTTCCAGTAACATCTTTGTATGCCTTTTCTACACTTGTAATTTCTTCTTTGAATTTTTCAAAATCTGTAATACCTGCCATTGATGGATGACTTTTTGAGTGATTACAAACTAAATGACCTTCTTTTTCCATACGTTTTATCAAATCTGGATTGCTTTTTATATAACTTTCAACTACGAAAAACTGTGCTTTAGCATTGTGTTTTTTCAGTGTATCTAATAATTTTGGAGTATTTCCACTTTCATATCCAGCATCAAATGATAGATATATAACTTTTTCATTAGGATTTCCTACATAATAAGAATCATATTTTTTAAAAAAATTTGCTTCTTTTATAGGAGATGGCTGTTTACCATCCTCTCTAGGATTAAAATACCAATCGTATTCATGGGTATCAAGTGTTGGGCTAGAGATTTGAGTTTTTGTTTTGTCTAATGATTTAAAGTTTATACTAGCAATTCCCAAAAGTATTAGAGCAAATGTTCCAATTAAAATGTATTTTTTTAGGCTATCTTTTTTCACAATTTCACCTCTTATTTAAAATTTCAAGTATCTTTCTTACAATATAGTTTGAATATTTATAGTTAAAAATATTCATATATACAGATAATAAATTAAAGAAATTTGTTGTAAGATATATAAAATTAATATTAATTATATTAAATAAAGTACATATAAATGATAAAATATAAAGAGCAATCATTGTATATAAGTTAGACTTGTTTAACTTGAAGGGATATAAAAATGGATAATATAATAAGTGTATTGAATAATGTTGTTTTTTTAGATATAGAAATTAGTGGATTAGATTATCTAAATTCAGAAATTTTAGAAGTTGGAGCTGTTAAGGTTAAAGATTGGAAGATAGATACATATCAATCATTAATAAAAAATAAGTATGATGTACCTATAGAAGTATTTTCACTATGTAGTAATTTAAATAAAAGTGATTTAGAAACAGCTTATGAGATAGAAAAAGTCGAAGATAGACTTATAAATTTTGTAGAAGATAGCGTGATTATATGTCATGATTTAAGCTTGAAAAGAAAGTGTTTTGAGTATCATATGCCAAAGTTAAAAAATAAATTTATTGATTTAATTGAATTAGCAGTTATTTTAGAACCATATCATAAAGAGTATAGCTTGGAGTATTTAAAAAATAATTTGACCAACTATGATTATAAAGTAAAAAATAGAGCGTTGTCAGATGCAATTGATATCGTAAATATTGTAAATTGTCTTCTGGTAAGATTTAATAATTGTGAAAAAACTACTCTAGAACCATTGAGTTTTAAAATAAATTCTTATCTTAAGAAGTTTAATCTTTTAACATGGGAATGGAGCAAATTTTTAGAAGAGGCAAACTATGATTTATCAGATAATATAAATATTAAAAAAGAATATAAAGAATTTAACTCAAAGGAAGAGAAGAAAAAAGAAAGAGAAACCTTAAAAATTTTAAATGAGGAAGAAAAAAATTATGAAGAATTATTAAAATACAAAACCATATGGGAGAATAAAGAAGGATTTACATATGAGTATAGATCAGGTCAGTATGAGCTTACCAAAACAATAAGAGAGTTGTTTAGAAATAATGAAGATGAAGAAAAAATTGCATGTATAGAAGCGCCAACTGGTATAGGTAAAAGTGTAGGATATTTATTGCCTGCGATATTAGAAGCTAGAATTAATAAAAAAAGGTTGTTAATTTCTACTGATACAAAGGAATTACAGATACAATTAATAAATAAAGATATTCCAAATGTGTTAGATTCTTTAGGTCTAAATGGAAAAGTAAGTTATGGATATATAAAAGGAAAAAATAACTATATTTGCATAGATAGACTGGAAGCATATATAGCAGACTATGAGTCTCAAGAACCTACTAAGGGAGAAATATTATCTTTAATATTTTTAGAGAGATTAGTTGAAGGTGGTAAACATGGAGATATAGAAGAAATAAATTATTGGGTGTTGGATAATTTTAAGGAAATAAATGTACACTTAAGAAATATAAGTTGTGACCCAAACATGTGTAGACCTAAAAAGTGTAAAAAAGATTGCCTATATAAGAAAAGGACAGAAGAATTGAAAGAAGAACATATAACAGTAGTAAACCATTCTTTATTAGCTAAATGGCCATATAAAGATGAAAAACCTCTAGAACATATAATAGTAGATGAAGCACATAATTTGACTGAAAAGGGATATGATTTCTTTTCAAGCATTATAAATTCAAAGTCTTTAAGATATTTATTGCAAGAAATTTATCCATATGAATTCATTCAAGATAGTAGCTTCATATATAAAAAATATAGTAAAAATATGAGAAAAATAAAGGCTTTTGATAAATTTTATCATATATTAAAAATTGAAAGAAAAGATAAACAAAAAATTGCTAGAAGTATAAATCTTATTCTTGAAGAGATAGATTCAATATTAGACTTTGGTAGCTGTAATGAATATAATAGTGTAAGCAATTATAATTTAAGATGGGAATTAAATCTGCAAATAGATGAAATTGTGGGAAAACTAAAAAAAGATGGCATAGATACTGAAATAAGTTATAGATTGTATAGTGAAAAGATAAAATCAAGTTGTGAAAAAATAATAAAAAATTTAGTTGTAATAATAATAACAATTTATAGAAATATTGATGATGATAATATAGATAAAGAAACCGACATATATAAATTTGGAAAAGCAAAGGCTAGAGACTTAGAGGATATAAAAATTATATTTGAAATATTTTTAGAATATGATGAAAAGGATGATTATGCAAGGATAGTTGAAATTGATAAAAGTTATAATGATTTTGAATTTAGAGTAGTTCCATTAAAAATAGCAGATTTATTTGAAGAAAATATTTTATCTCAATTAGAAAAAGGAATATTTTTATCTGCAACCTTGAGTTTATCTGAAAATATGTCTTATTTTAAAAATACATTAGGAATAGATAGAGTTAAGAATGTAGAAAAGATTATAGAGCCAATTTTTGATTATAAAAATATGGTATCTGTGGTTGCTTTCTCTGATATATGTGAGTATAGAAATACTGAATTTCCAAATGAAATGAGTAAAATTATATCTAATATATCACAAATTACAGAAGGTCATACACTAGCTCTTTTTAATAGTAAAGACAGACAAGAAAAGACTTATGAAATATTGAAAAAATATTTACATGGTTTTAATTTAGAAATTTATGCTGATAAAAAGGGTATTAGACATCTTAATGATTTGAATCGAAAGTGTGTAGTACTTGGTTCAAAAGGATGTTTTGAGGGTGTAGATATTCCAGGAGATGGTTTGGTTTGTGTAACTTTAGACAAGCTTCCAAATCTAAATCCCAAAGACCCTTTGTATTTTACTATAATGAAGAAGTATAATATAGATTACTACACCATAAATTACCCTCAAATGACTATAAAAGTAAAACAAGCTATGGGAAGAATCTTAAGAAGTAAATATGACTATGGATGTTTTGTGATTTTTGATGTAGGAACTAATATAAGTGTACTGAAGAGATTGGAGAAAGATTTGCATGGTTGTAAAATTTCAAAGATGAATAGTAATGAATTTTACACTTATGTAAAGCAACATTTAAATAAATCTAGAAGCTTGATACTAAAATCTGTTATATTTGATACTGTAAAAGCGTTAAATGTCGATGATAGAATAGATAATAATGATGTTGATAAGGATATCATAAGAAAAGACATGAATGAAAATATAAGACAAAGAGCTGTAAAAGGAGAAGTGTATTATATAGATATTATAAACAAAGATATGAAAGTAAAGTATTTTGATAAGAACTATCTGATAAATTTAGACATATTTATGAGAGAAGAACATAAAAACTAAGGGTGGGAGTGATATATTTGGCAAAACAGAAGTTTTATGCTGTAAAAAAGGGTAAAAGTATAGGCGTATATAATACATGGGATGAGTGCAAAAAACAGGTGAATGGATTTTCAGGAGCTGAATACAAGAGTTTTCCTACTTTACAAGAAGCAAAAGAGTATATTTATGGGTCAGAAAAATCGAGCTTTAAAGAAGATGAAGAAGTTATAGAAGCATATGTAGATGGAAGCTATGAACATTCAATAAAGATGTATGGTTCTGGTGTTGTGATTTTAAAAAATAATGAAGTTATAAAAACATATAGTGAAAAAGGAAAAGAGGAAACTCTTGTAGGAATGAGAAACGTAGCTGGAGAAATAGAGGCTTCTAAAATTGCAATGCAATACTGTATTGAGAATAATATTCAAAACCTGATTTTATATTTTGACTATGAAGGTATTGAAAAGTGGTGTACTGGAGTTTGGAAAACAAATAAAGAAGGAACTATAGCATATAAAAATTTTTATGACAGTATTAAAAATAAATTAAATGTGAAATTTACAAAGGTTAAAGCTCACTCTGGAAATAAATATAATGAGGAAGCTGATAAATTAGCCAAAAAAGCTATTGGTGTATAACAAAAAATTGTTGATATATAGTAAGTTGTCATAAGTATAGATTTAAATTCTTAAGTTATAATTAAAAGAGCAGAATTGTATTATAGTAAAATAAGCATCTAATTTATAAATAATCAATAGTATTATTAATTAGATATAGTTTATTTAATATAATACAATCTGCTTCTTTCATACAATAAAACTATAAAATTTCTTACGCTCTATTAGAATTGACCATATATACCTTCAAGTTCTTCCTTTAATACCTCAGGGTCATTTATACCAATTGACATAGTTCTAGCCAATATATTTGCTTGGTCATAAGTTGATGTCCATGAAAATACACCACCTAGACAATTTCTGAGAACATATTGAGTTTTTAAGAAGATGGATAAGGAATCATCATAGGACATTGCAAACTCTCCATCCCTAACTAAATATGGAACTTGAGCAACATTATCAAATCTATATTCATACCCGTTTTTATTTATATAATCTCTTCTAAGTTCATCATAAGTTCTTGTTATAGTAGCACCTAATCTTCCGTAAAATGGTATGCCAAGAAGTATTTTTTCAGAAGGCATTCCAGCATTTTCAAGATTTCTTACCATTATATCAACGCTATATCCTGGTAAAGATAAATCAGATTCAAAAAGATTTGCTTGATGTTTTCTACCATTTGGACCTGTTTCACCTGCTGTAAAATCATAACTCATAAGATTAAAATAATCTATTATTGGTGCTATTTTATCTATTTCAGCACTTGAATTTATATATCCTCTATCTCCTGTTCCAGCCACACTAAGCCATTTTTCATCTCCTATAACATCTCTTATGGCTGTCAATAAAAGTGTAAAGTTTTCTCTATCCTGAGGTCTTGATACTATTCCAGATGCACTACTTCCAGGATATTCCCAGTCTATATCAACTCCGTCTAAAGCATATTCATTTATCATCTGATTAACCTGTCTTGCAAAATTATATCTAGATGTAGGAGTTAATGCTGCATCAGAGAAGCCCTCAGCTCCCCAACCTCCGATAGCTACAATTACTTTTAAGCTAGGTTTTTCACCTTTAAGAGCAAGTAATTGATTTAAAAATCTAGGATAAGGAATAAATAAATTGCCAGACTGGTCTATCTCTGCAAAGGCAAAGATAACTGCATCCAATAGTTGAGCATCTACATTAGTCGGATTACCAAGAACATATTCTGCCACAATTGGACTTATATCTGGACAATTTGCATTTTCAACTATTGGATTGTATGGGTCTGTTATTTGTGGTCTAGCTAATTTTTTTGAATCTTTCAAAGTCTTCATAGCTATTTTTTTAGTATTTTTTTCACTAGTATAATCATAGTTTTTATAATTTTGTTTATAGAAATCTTCATAACTACTATCTTCTTTATCGTAGTTATAATTTATTGCATCACAAGATTTATCTTTAAGTTTGCTTTGTTTAGAGTTAGAAGTTTTATTGGTATTTTTAGTGTGCTTCTGTTCACAGTTACAATCTTTTTTAATATCATTGTTGTGATTTTCTTTACAATCATGAGTTTTATTCATATAGTCAGTATTTTTATTCTCGCAATCAGATTTATTTTCAATATTTTTAGTATGTTCTGTATTCCAGCTACAATTATTATCAATCTTCTTATTTAATTCTTCGTCATTATAATTATCTGGTACAAAACATAAGTACCAGTCCATACAGGAATATTTCTTATTACAGCTGTTAACCCTATTTTTTAATTCTTTATAGTTTTTAGGATATGGTAGAATCACTGGCATACCAGGAAACCAGTTTGCAGGCGTAACGATGTTGTCTCTATCACTAGTTTGAAGAGCATCTACTATTCTAAGTATTTCTGGGATATTTCTTCCTGTAGTCAGTGGATAATAAAGAATCGTTCTTAAAATTTGATTATTATCTATAATAAATACAGAACGAACAGTTGATGTATCACTCATTGGTTTTGATATCATACCATATAATTTTGCAATTCTCATATCTCTATCTTCTATAATAGGAAATGGTATTTCTACACCTGTAAGTAAAGAGATATTGTACATCCAAGCAAGATGTGAACTATTGCTATCAACGCTTAGACCAATTAATTCCGTATTTCTTTTTTTAAATTCGTCATAATATTTAGCAAAACACAAAAATTCTGTAGTACAAACTGGTGTAAAATCACCAGGATGTGAAAATAAAACAATCCAATTACCTTTATAATCAGAGAGTCTAATAGGGCCGTTTGTTGTATTGGCTTTAAAATCAGGAGCCTTTGATCCTAAACTTGGCAAATTTGGCATGTAAATCACCCCTCAATAAATTATCATTTATTTTATTCTATTAATTAATAGAGATTAGTGTTACTACTTTATTAAAAATTAAGGAATCCTAATGTCAAAAAAAGCTATTTATTAAAAATATTTAATATTTTCCTAACATAAATGACAATAGTAATTGCTATTTTTTTACTAATTTGGTATAGTAATGGATAAGGGGTAGTGTCAATATTAGCGATTATACGAGGTGATTGAATTGAAAAAAATTCTAAGAATTTTAGTTATCTCCATGATGATATGTTTTGCAATGACTTTTGCATTAGTATTAATAAATTCAGTTATGGGAGTACATATAGGATTGGATTACTACTTTTTGATGGGAAGTGTACTTACAGTTTGTTTAACAACTGGAGTTGTTTTATGCAATGCTAGAAAAATATTTGATAATAAAACTATACATAAAACAAGAATGAAAAATGTCAATGCTAATAAAAAACAGAAAAGTCATTCTAGAGATATAAACAGAAAGATATCATAATTTATGTAAAGGAAATATTTATGTATAAAATAATGATTGATAGGTAAAATAAAAACACGATTTAACTTGTGTTTTTATTTTTTTTCAAGAATTATGATATAATAACCAATAAGAAATTTAGTTTACCATAAAATATAAATATTGCTAAATGGAGAGGGAACTATAATGAATTTTAGAGATTTATTTGAAAAAGCTGTAGATTTTATTGATGAAAAAAGAAAGTCTATAGTTGCAATTTCATTATCAGTATTAGGCGTAATTGTTTTAATGATAGTATTTTTCTTAAGTAGTAATGAATTTAGTGTAGGAAATGAAGCTAATGAGTTGTTGAAAATTATAGACAAAAGACAGTATTCTGTAGCTGTTGATTACTATGCAAGCATAGAAAAGAAGTTTTCTGACTCGAAAATGGAAAGATTCAATAAGTCTGTTTCTAAAAAAATAAACAAATTGTTATTAAACAGTGGAGATAAATATTTAGATGGAGATATAAGTCAAGAAAGTTTTATTGGATTAATAAATACAGTAAAAGAGTTAAATAAAATAAATATAGATATGGATGATTTATTAGTTCAGGCTGATAGAGTTAAGGAAATGTATAAGGAAGAGAATACTACTTATGATATTGCCATTAATTACATAAACACTGTTTCGATATTAAATGGCGTGGGTAGTAATTTAGATGTATACAAACAGAATATAGAAACAATCAAGGAATCTAGAGATGTTTATGATTCTGCAGTCAAAGACCAAAAGGTCTATAAGTATTATGAAGCTATTGAAAAGTATAATAAAGTATTAAAAGAAGATGAGAAGTATTATAATATGGCTCAAAATGCTAAAAAGCAATGCATTGAGGAAATGTATGATTACTATATAAGTAAAGCTGAAGAGGCAAACACTTCTGGAGACTATGAAAGAGCATTACAGTATATAGAGTATTTAAAAGAAGACTATTCAGATGATGAAAAGGTACAAAGTTTAGAGAAAAAATATAAAAAGAATTTATCATTGTATACTTTAACATCTGATGACATTATAAATGTAATATCCAAAAAAAGTGGCAAAGACAAGTCAAATCTATCTATAAACTCACTTCCACAAATGATAAAAAATAATAAATACTATTATGCCGAAGTATATGAATATGATAAATTAATAAATGAGGTATTAGTGAGTGCAAAAACTAAAGATTTATATTCATATAAAGATGGTAAAAAAGATTACAAAGTAGACTATGGAGATGGGTACTTTAGAATATTAGAGGATGGAAGCTATCAATTTGGTATTACTAAAGATAAAGCTAAGTTTGTATTAACTAATACTCTTGATGAAAAAGAAAATAAATATAAAAAGGTTGAGATATTAGATATAGAGAAAGCTGACAGATATGTAAAAAGTAAAAAAACTTTAGAAGAATTATTTGGAAAGTATAAAAATATTTATTATTATGCTGTAGTAAACAAAGGATTGTTTAAAGGTAAAGAGGTTTACGCGGTTAATATTTACAATGAAAAAATATATGCCATATCAGAAAAAGGTCTAAATGAATATTAATTAATTATATTAATAATGTTAAATTATTATATAATTAAAAAGTTTTTGGGTTTTTAAGGCAGATTATGTAGTAATATAATAGTAGGTGTATATAAATAATTTTATTGTAAGGAGAAGTATGGGATGAGTAATGTGAACAAAAAGCTAGTTATAGCTATTGGAGCTGTAGCATTAGTAGTCATAATTTTTATGGGTGTAATGTGTATGCAATTTAAAGGGGAGAAAATAGCAAAAAACACATATGTTAATGGAGTAAATATTGGCAAATTAACTAAAGCACAAGCAAAACAGGAGTTAAGTAAAAAATACAAATTAGAAAATGTTGAGTTTATCTACAATGATAAAAACTGGAAAGTTAAAAGCAAAGATTTAAATTTATCTACAGATTTGGATAAAACAGTAGAAAATGCATATAATTTAAATAGAAAGAATGGTTTCTTTGGAAATCTATCAAAAACTATTTCAGCAAATTTTGGAAAGAAGAGTAACTTAGTAGTAGTGATAAACTATGATAAAAATAAGCTAAAATCAGAGATGGAAAAGATAGCTAAAGAAATAGATGTAGACGTAAAAGATGCAACACTTGATATAAGTGGCGAAAAAGTAAAAGTTGTGCCAGACTCTGATGGTCTTAAAATGGACATTTCTAAGAGTATGGAAAGTTTTGATAATCAAACTAAAAAAGGTAACTATAAGAACAAATTAGTAGTAAAAGCTACTCAAGCAAAGATAAAAAAAGAACAGCTTGCTAAAATAGACACAAATTTAGGTACGTATTCAACAACATTTAAGACTTCTCAGGTAAATAGAAGTATAAATATAAAATTAGCAACAGATAACATAAGTAATGTGTTGCTTATGCCAGGAGAAACTTTTTCATTTAACAATCATACAGGTAAAAGAAGTAAAGAAAATGGATACAAGAGTGCACCTGTAATAATGGAGGGTGAGATGGAAGAAGACTATGGTGGAGGAGTTTGTCAAGTTTCATCAACATTATATAATTCTGTGTTATATGCAGGTTTAGAAATTGTTAATGTAAAAAATCATACAATACCATCAAGTTATGTTCCAAAAGGAAGAGATGCAACTGTTGCAGATAGTGGAATAGATTTCTTATTTAAAAATAATCTAAAGCATCCAGTTTACATAAAAAATTACGTTTCAGGGAATCAAATTGTTTGCAACATATATGGAAGTGCAGAAGACAAACAAAACATAACAATATCAACAAAATTAGATGGTGTTTCACAAACTACAATGAAAAGAGTTAATGATTCTACAATGCCTAAAGGTAAAGAAAAAGTGGATAAAAGCGGAAGAAATGCATACTCTGTATCAACATATAGAACATTTAATGACGCTAATGGCAAGAAAATTAAAACTGAAAAAATAGCTAATTCATATTATCCTAAGAAGGAAGGTATTATATTAGTTGGAACTATGGAACCAAAACCAGAAGAAAAACCAAAGACAGATGAAAATAAAAATAATCAAAACACAAATAATCAAAATCAAGATAATCAGCAAAAACCAGAAACACCACCAACTGATAATAAGCCTAATGAGACACAACCACAACCGCAAGCTTAAAGTTCTCAAGAATAGGATTTATGTAGAGTGTTAAAAAATATAAATCTAAATAGGAGGGATTACTTTGAATTTAAATAATATAACGAATTACGTTCAAAGTATTTGCGAGAATATTTCTAATGTGTTGGATGTAGATGTTACTTTAGTTACAAAAGATTTAACTAGGATAGCAGGTACAGGAATATTCAGAGGTAAAATAGGAGAGACAATCTCAGAGAAATCAGTATACTCTCTTGTTTTAAAAGATGGAAAATCCTATGTTATAAATAAGGAAATAGAAGAGAACTGTAATAAATGTGCAAATAGAGAAAATTGTAAAGAGTTAGCTGATATATGTACTCCTGTTAAAATGGGAGAACATATACTTGGAATTTTGGGTATAGCTGCATTTAATGAAGAGCAAAAGGAGAAAATACTTTCAAAAGACAAGGAATTAACTGCTTTTATAAGAAGTATGTCTGACTTAATATCTTTTAAACTAGATGAATTATATAAACAAGAAGTTAAGACTATGGATGACCTTGAGAGGGAAGCTATAGAAAAGGCTATAAAAAAATATGGAAGTAACACAGAAGGTATGAAAAAGGTAGCAGAGGCTTTAAATATAGGTATAGCTACACTGTATAGAAAAGTAAAAAAATTCAACATTAAAAGTTAGTAATATTGTAAAAGAGGTAACCTTTTCACGAGAAGAAGAGGATTACCTTTTTTATTATGGGAATAATGGCAAAATATGTATAGTTTTGACTTGATATATTAAATATGTTATCTTAAATATATATTTTAGAGTGGAGGTGAGTATTATTTTAGTTAAAGATATAAAACAGGATATAGAAAACATGCCTAGAAAAATTTTAGATATATCTTTGATAGAAGATAATAAAAGTGATTTGACTTTTTTTAACATAGAAGAAGAAGATGGTGATGAGACACTAAAAACATTAAAACAGAGTTATGTGACTACAAATTATAAAGAAGAGACACTATTGAACTTACAAGGAGCTTTAAATTCAAAGTCAGACACAACATCAAAGGAATTAAAATTAGAATCATACAAAAGATATAATAATGCATTAGATTTGGCATATAAAAACTATATAACTAGTGCTATTAATATGGTGAACAAAGCTTTAGAAATAAACCCTAAAGATATTGATATACTAAATCTTAGAGGTCTTTTAAAGCTATTAAAATGTGACTTTGCTAAGTCATTTGAGAGCTTTTATACAGCTTTATGTTATGAAAATAACCATATATCGAGAAAATATGTAAATCTAATTTCATCTGAAGATTTTAAAACATTTTTAGGAAGGTACAATCATTCTATAAGATTTATAAATGAAGAATTAAATTATGAGTCAATACATATTTTGGAGAATATAATTGAGGAAGAACCTGAACTAATAGAACCATATGTAATTTTATCTTTGTTGTATGATAAGCTAGGCAATGTAAAGAAGAGAGAAGGATACTTAGATAAGCTTAAAGAGTTAGATAAAGATAATCCAGTATTTGAAAATAATGAGGACAAAAAAGAAAGCACAAGTAAAAAGGAAGAAGTAAAAAAAGTTAAAAAGAAGAAAAATATTTTACCATATATTATAGTTGTTTGTGTTTTAATAGGTATGGGTGTATATTTGATTCAAAGTAAAAAGAGAATAGAAAATTTAAATAATCAAATAAGTAGTAAAGATGAAAAGCTAAATGAAACTGATAAAAAGCTGGGAGAAACAAGTGAAAAATTAGAAAAAACGAATAAAGAGTTAAGTGAAGCTAAAAATAAAGAACCAGAAAGAGATATAACTGTAGCTGATGAAGAAGATTTATACTATCAAGCTCTAGATTTAAAGAAAAATAAAGAATATGAAAAAGCTATAGATAATTTTAAAAGTGTAGTTTCTTCTGGTAAAACTAAAAAATATATTTCTGAATCAATATATCAACTAGCCATAACAAATAAGTTATTAGGAAATAAAGACGAAGCCATAAAATATTATAAAAAGTATATAAATACTTATACTAAACACGACCAGTATTATGATGATTCATATTATGAGCTGGGTATGCTTTATTATGATAATGGTGATTTGAAAAATGCACAACAAACTTTTTATAGTTTAAGAAGTGAAGTTCCAGACAGTATGTATAACAATTCAAAAATAAAAGAGATTTTAAGTGAAAAATAGGTTTATAAAGTTAAGTTTTTTGAAACAACCAAGCATGTATTTTATTAAATTAAAATAAAAATAAATTTAAAAGAGATTGTATCAAATTATAACTTTCTATTTGAAGAAAGATATTTGCTTGTTGAAAAAACTACAAATATATGATTTGAAGCAATCTCTTTAGTTTTTGGAGGTGGAAAATGAAAGTTTTCAATCAATTAGTAATAATTTTAAGTATATGGGTTATAGGAGAGTATATAAGTTCCTTTATACAAGGAATTATACTTATTCCTGGGAGTATCGTTGGGATGTTATTATTATTTTTACTACTACAATTTAAAGTATTAGATTTAAGTAGTATAGAAAATATAAGTGGATTTTTCCTTGATAATATGGCTGTATTCTTTATACCAGCGGGTGTATCACTCATAAAATCATTAGACCTAATAAGGGAAAATGTACTAGTGCTTTTATTAGTCATATGTTTAAGCACACTAATAGTGATGTATGCTACTGGAATTATAGTAGAAAAGATGATAAAAAAGAAGGAAGAAGGACAAAAAGATGTATAATGTATTACAAACGCCAGTGTTTGGCATAATAGTAACAATAGTATTTTTTAATTTAGGGAGATATATCCAACGAAAAACAAACAATCCTATATGTAATCCCATGTTAATTGCAATCGTAGGAATAATAGTGTTTTTAAGCATAACTAAAATTCCTTATGAGAACTACAAGATAGGAGCAGATAGTATAAATTTCTTTCTAGGTCCTGTTACAGTAGTACTTGCAGTTCCACTTTATAAGCAATTTGAATTATTTAAAAAGTATATGGTTGAAATTATTGTAGGTATAGGTTGTGGTATAGTAATTTCTTTTATATCTGTATTGATAATTGGTAGGATAGCTAATTCAGATGTAAGTATTATAAACTCTTTGATTCCAAAATCTATAACAACACCAATGGGAATATCTTTAGCAAATTCTTTAAATGGTGTAGAGTCAATAACAGTTGTGGCTATAATTTTTACAGGTATCTTTGGTGGAATGCTTGCTTCTACAGTATTTAAACTTGGAAATATAAATCATCCAGTTGCTAAAGGGATTGCACTTGGAACGTCTGCACATGCTCTAGGGACTACAAAAGCTTTTGAACTTGGAGAAGTGGAAGGAGCTATGAGTGGTGTTTCTATTGGGGTATCTGGTACAATTACAGTAAT
Organism: Clostridioides sp. LIBA-7602; assembly: GCF_056688945.1. NCBI lineage: Bacteria > Bacillati > Bacillota > Clostridia > Peptostreptococcales > Peptostreptococcaceae > Clostridioides > Clostridioides sp. LIBA-7602. Next base: position 1,563,789 of record NZ_CP196991.1, read on the forward strand.
ATTAATTCCAATTATAATGAATTTTATATAAAAATAAGATTAAAATTAGTATTGTGGATACTTAAAACAAAATAAAATAAAAAAAATTTAAAATAAAAATTGAATGAAAAAAATGCAAATAATGAAATAAAAAAATCATATACTGAAATTATAAAAACAAAAATTTCATTTACCAATTAATTATGAACAGATAATTACTAAATTTGAATTTGCTAAGATAAGATAAATTACTGTAAAAAGAGATATTTAGAAAAAAATACTATAAATTTACTATATTGCAAGTTAAATAATAAGTAGTATCATATTGTGCTAGAAGAATTTTCATTTAAAGCATAAATGAGATGATTTGAACGTTTTTACAGATTAAAATATAAAAAATTGCACTAGACATATATGAAAAAGATACTATAATAGATGATGTAATAGATGACAGTTCAAGAAATTGTATAAAAAATTTATTTGAAATATTATCTATTACATCAGGAATAATATAATATATGTAAAGATAAGTTTTTAAAATTCTAAAGATTTAGAAAGATTGAAGGGAGAAAGAAATGAGTGAAGTTAAGAATACCCTACAAAAACATCCAGTTTTAAGATATTTAACAATGCTATTTGGGATGTTGATGACATCTATAGGTATAAATGGGTTCTTAAGACCAGCACATCTGCTTAGTGGAGGTGCTACAGGTATAGCAACATCTATAAACTATTTGACAAATATAAATGTGGGTCTATTAACATTTTTAATCAATATCCCAATATTTATTTTAGGGTTCATATACCTTGAAAAAGAGTTTTGTATTTCAAGTTTAGTAAATATGATTGTATTTTCATTATTATTAGGTGCAACTCAGGAAATAAGTCAGATTATACCTATACATGATATATTACTTCAAAGTGTATATGGTGGTATACTATCGGGTTTAGGTGTTGGGATTGTATTTAGAACTAGGTCTTCCCAAGGTGGTACAGACATAATAGCTGCAATACTAAAAATTAAGAAGAACATAGAAATGAAAGATACTGCTTTAGCGATAAATGGATTAATAGTACTTACAGGAAGTTTCTTATTTGGATTAGATTTAGCATTATATACTCTTATAGGTTTATTTCTAAATGCGTATTCAATGAGTTTTATTAAAGATGCAATGAATTATCAAAAATCTGTCATGGTAATGTCAAATGAAGTCGATTTAATAGCAGAAGACATAATGAAGAGTTTAGTTAGAGGTGTAACTTTTTTAGATGCAGAAGGTGCATATACTCATCAAAAAAAGAAAATTATATATACAATAGTTTCATCAAATGAGATACCAAAGATAAAAGATATAGCTTTGAAGTATGATAAAAAAGCTTTTATATCTGTAAATGATGTCACAGAGGTAAAAGGAAGAGGATTTAAAGCAAAAGATTTATAGAAAATTTTACAGGCTGAGAGATATAATATAAATTTATATATTATAGCTCTCAGCTTATTTAAATTTAATATGTGGAACATAAAGCTTTTATTAATGATTTGTGTATCACTTTAAAAGATGCTATTTTAAAATTAAAATTGAAAAAATTACTTAATGTGTAGAAAACATGACCACTATTAGGATATAATAAATTTAATGGATTTAGTAAAATATCTAGTAATAACGTTGGAGGAATGGCATTATGAATTTATCTAAAGAATATGTTAATTTGTATGATAATTATTTGAAATATATAAATGAAGTAAATAAAGAGATTAAAAGTATAAAGAACATGAAGAAACGTGTTTTAAAAAAGGGAGATTTTGCTCCAGAAAATGAAGTGTTAGAATTAGAAGGAAAAACAATTCGTGATATAGATGATGTCGATACAAAGAAACCAAAAAATAAAATATATAAATTTTCAAATGGAGATATATATGTAGGCAAATTTTTAGAGGGAAAGATGGAAGGTCAAGGCTCATATACTTTTTTTGTAGATGAAGGAACAGAGATGGAGTACATAGGAGAGTTCAAACAAGATAAAAAAAGTGGAAAAGGAAGCTTTATATTTTCAAATGGGAATGAATATATAGGTAATTTTGAGGAAGATACGATGAATGGTGTTGGAAATATGCTCTATAATAGTAAAGATGAGTATATTGGAACTTGGAAAAATGGTAAGAAAGATGGAAAAGGTATTTATAAGTGGAGTGATGGATGTATATATGCAGGCGAATTTAAAGGTGGAAAAATGGAAGGCTATGGTATTTGTTACAATAGTGAAGGTGAAATACTTTATGAAGGAGATTGGAAGAACAATTTGGTTCATGGTAAGGGGACTTATATATGGGAAAAAGGTAAGAAATATGTAGGTGAATTTATGCATGGGAAAAAACATGGGCAAGGAACTTTTTATCTAAATAATGAATTGGTTTATGAAGGTACTTGGAAATTTGATAAACCATCCATTTTTGATAGAACATTAGATGAAATATTTTCTTTAAGACTGTAGCTTTATCTATTAGTAGGTAAAGCTTTTTTATAATACTTACTAAATACAAATAGGTATTAATACTATTAATTAGTATATATTATCAATATTAGTGCAATAAATGTAATATTAAAAAGTTTTTGTTTAATTTTATGAAGGAGGGATATATTGAAGAAATTAATTGCTTTAGTGTTAGTAGTACTTATTGTTTTATTTTATAGTCCTGAACTATTAGAAGAAGTATATGATATAAAAGACAAAATTTCTCAAAGTGAAATATGGAATGAATTTTTAGACAAGATAAATATAAATGGTAATTCTGACAAAGAAAAAAAAGAAAAGAATCAAAATTTACAATTAAATAATGCTGAAAATGAAAATTTAGGAGAATCAGATATAAAGAATTTCGAAAAAATAACTTTAGGAGAAAATTTAAATCAAGTTTTTTCAAATATTGGCAAACCTGGTAGAATTGATACTAGTGAATATGGTTTTGATTGGTATGTATATAATCAGTATGGAAAAGAATTTGCAATGGTTGGTGTTGAAAATAATGAAGTAGTGGCACTTTACAGTAACTCTATGAATTCATGTGAAAATCAAGATATAAAAATAAATCAAGATAGACAAACAGTAAGAACTAAGATTACACCATTAAAATATAAGAGAAAAGGAAATACTAGATATATAATAAACTCAGAAAATCAATATGATATAATAAATAAAGAAGGCAAGTATATTACAATTTTCTACGATATTCATGAAAAAAATAGAGTTTGTTCGTATTTAATAATTGATAAAACGACTGAAGATGAGTTTAAAGGATTATATCCAGAAGATAGAGAAGAACTCAAAAAATGTTTTGAACTTGAAGTTATAGACCTTGTAAATAGTGTTAGAAATCAAAGGAGTTTAAACTCATTGAGATACAGTGAACAGGCTACATTAAGTTCAAGAAAACATAGTAAAGATATGAGAGATAATAATTTTTTTGACCATATAAATAAGAACGATGAAACTCCATTTGATAGAATGAAAAGAGAAGGAATAGTATATACCTCAGCTGGGGAAAACATAGCAGCAGGACAAATTAATGCAATATATGCACATGAAGCTTGGATGAATTCTGAAGGTCATAGAAAAAATATTTTGGGGAATTATAATAATATTGGAGTTGGAGTAATATTTGGAGGAAGCTATAAAACATATTACACTCAAAATTTTTATAAATAACTAAACTATTTGAAAGGAAGTCTAAAAATGACACCATGGAAGAAAAGGACAACATATAAGTGTATAGTAGCAATAGCTTTGTTTTGCGGAATAATACTAATATCTAATTTTAGTAAAGTTTCTGCTTTGATGACAGATACTAATGGAAATGTTTTAATTAAACATGGTTCAAGAGAAAAAAAATTAATAGCAATTACCTTTGATGATGGACCACATCCAAAAGAAACTAGCCAAGTTTTAGATGTATTAAAGAAGTATAATGTAAAAGCTACTTTTTTTATAGCTGGTAAACATGCACAATGGTATAAAGAGCCATTAGTCAGAGCAAGTAAAGAAGGTCATGAGATAGGTAATCATACTTTTAATCATCCTGATATAAGTAATTTAAATTCTAATCAGATAGAAGAGGAGATTGTTAAGTGTGAAGATATTTTGAAAAAGGTGACTGGAAAGAAACCTACATTATTTAGACCACCATTTGGAAGTTATAGAGAAAAAGATTTAATAGAAATTGCAAAAAAGCATGACTATAAAGTTGTCTTATGGACAGGCGTAGATGTGAAGGATTGGAAAAATCCAGGTGCTAATAGTATTGCAGATAAAATAATTAATAAAGTACAAAATGGAGATATAATACTTTTACATGATTATGCAACCAATGATACAGTTAAAGCTTTAGATATGTTTATCCCAAAAATGATAGAAAAAGGTTTTAAATTTGTAACGGTTTCTGAGTTAATAAAATAATTTTTAGGGGGGGAGATTTATAGTATGATTTTAATGATAGACAATTATGATTCTTTTGTGTATAACCTAGTACAATATATAGAAGAATTAGGGGAAATAGTCGTAGTAAAGAGAAATAATGAAATCAAAATAAGTGATATTGAAAAACTTAATCCAGAGTTAATTGTGTTATCTCCTGGGCCATGTTCTCCAAAAGAAGCTGGTATTTGTATAGATATTGTTAACTATTTTAAAGGGAAAAAGCCTATACTAGGAATTTGTTTGGGTCACCAAACTATTGGACATGTTTTTGGAGGGGATATTATAAAGGCACAACAACCTGTACATGGAAAAGTGCATAGTATAAACCATATTAATAAAGGTGTTTTTAGTGGGCTTAAAAATCCTTTGAATGTCACTAGGTATCATTCATTAATAATTGACTCTAATAAAGTTCCTGAAGAACTAGAAGTTACAGCAACTACTGATAAAGGTGAAATAATGGGAATTAGACATAAGAAATACTTAATAGAAGGAGTACAATTTCATCCAGAAGCTATTTTATCAGAATATGGTCATGAGATGCTGAAAAACTTTATAACAGAAGCTAGAGAAAGGATACATATGTAATATGATAAGAGAGATAAACACTAAACTTAATTCTTTTGAGATATTTACTATTTTTAGAAACGAACATGACAGTTTTATATTAGACAGTGCTATGGATAAAGAAAAATTGGGAAGATATTCTTTTATAAGTAGCCAGCCATTTAAGGTATTAAAATATAAGGATACTGACGAAAATCCATTAGAAATTTTAAAAGAAGAACTAAATAAATATAGAGTTACAAATGATACTAACCTTCCATTTATAGGAGGGGCTGTAGGATATTTGTCTTATGATTTAGGTAATTATATGGAAGAATTACCTAGAAGTGCTGTAGATGATATTGGGATGCCTGATATATATTTTGGATTTTATAATCATGTAATAGTTGTAGACCATCTTATGGAAAAAACTTACATAGCTACTCCAGATATAGATATAAAATTAGAAGAAAAGATAATTGATGACATAGAACAAAAAATATTAAAAGAAGAAGAAAAAGGTATAGATGATATATGCTATCAAGAAAAAGAAGTTAAACCTATAAGACTTAAATCTAATTTTACAAAGAAAGAATTTAAAAATGCAGTTCAAAATGTTAGAGAGTACATAAGACAAGGGGATATATATCAAGCTAACTTGACACAAAGGTTTAGTGGAGAAACAGAGCTTACAAGCTTTGAACTATATAGAGATTTAAGAAGATTTAGTCCAGCACCATTTGGAGCATTTTTAAACTTTGAAGATGTACATATATTATCAAATTCTCCAGAAAGATTTATAAGATGCACTAATAAGAAAATAGAAGCTAGACCAATAAAAGGTACTCGCCCAAGAGGTAAAGATACGGAAGAAGATTTAAAGCTTCAACAAGAACTTAAAAATAGTGAAAAAGATAGGGCTGAACTACTTATGATAGTGGATTTAGAAAGAAATGATATTGGTAGAATATCTAAAACTGGGAGTGTAAAAGTTCCAGAACTATTTGTAATTGAACCATATGCAAATGTAAACCACTTGGTCTCAACAGTTGTAGGTGAATTAAAAGACAATAAGGATGTTACTGATATAATAAAAGCTACTTTTCCAGGTGGTTCTATAACAGGAGCACCCAAGATTAGAGCAATGGAAATCATAGATGAATTGGAACCAACACAAAGAAACGTATATACTGGTTCAATAGGGTATATAGGTTTTAATGGTGATATGGATTTTAATATAGCTATTAGAACAATAATAAAAGATGATAAAAAAGTTTATTTCCAAGTTGGAGGAGGAATGACTTGGGACTCTGACCCAGATGAAGAATATCAAGAAACAATTGATAAAGCAAAATCTATAATGAAGGCTTTGAGGGGATATTATGAAGAATAATGTAGGTTTTGATAGTAGTCTAAGCAAATTTGGAATTGGTTTATTTGAAACTATTAAAGTTGAAAATGGCATACCAATAGATTTAAATATCCATATAGAAAGGATGCTTAATTCGATAAGATGCCTAGACTTAGATATAAAGTATGAAAAAGACTTCTTGATAGATGAAATTAATACATATATAAAAAAAGAAACTATTATTGATAAAGCACTTAGAATTACTGTTTTTGATGAGGGATACAATATATCTATTAGAGACATTCCATATAATCAAGAAACATATGAAAAGGGGTTTAGATTAACTGTATCGCCAATCGTTAGAGGTGATAGTTTGATTCATAGACATAAGACTACAAATTATTTTGAAAATATATATACCAAAAATGTTGCCAATAAAAATGGTTATAATGACGGTATATTTGTAAACTCAGCTGGTGTAATCTTAGAGTGTTCTATGAGTAATATATTTTTTATAAAAGGAGAAAGAGTGTATACTCCTAGTGGTAAATTATCAATATTAAATGGAATAATAAAAAAGAGGATTATAAATATTTGTGACGAATTATATATAGAGTTGTTAGAAAATGAAATTAATATATCAGAAATTGGCATTTTTGATTTTGTTTTTGTCACAAATAGTCTTATGGGAGCTATGAAAGTTATAGAAATTGACAAAATAAAATTTGATGAAGAAAATATTATTTTTGATAAAATATTAGAGTTCTTAAAATAAATTAAAATATTAACAATTTGTTGGAGATAAAAAATGATAAGTTGTATTTATAAAGTATATAGTGAAGAGATAACAAAGATAATAGAAAATCCAAATACTTCAGCAGTATTTTTGGTTGGTTCTAGTAAAGACTTAGATTTTACTCTTCATGATGTAGAAATAAATGATATTGATGTATTCGTTTTTGTAAAAAAAGGGGAAAAACAAGAGCGAGTACTGTTTGAAAAAAAGGGAATAGAATTTGACATAAACTATTTTTCAAAAGATGGTGTGAAAAAATTATTATCAGATAGAGAGTATTTTTTTATTAAAGAGATGAAAGACGCCAAAGTCCTATTTGATGAGGAGAATATATCAAAGACTATAAAAGATATAAGTAGAGATATTTACTTAAAGGGTCCTAATAAAATGTCACTAGAAGAAAAGTCCTTTTTAAAACAAGATATTGGAGGGAAAATATCAAATTTAAAAAATAAAGAAAGATTTAATGTTTTTGAATATCATTTTTTGACGAATTTATATTTAAAAGATATAATAATTGGGTACTTTAATATAAATGATAATTGGGTACCAAAAGATAAAAAATTACTAAAAGTTTTGAAAGAAGAAAATAATGAACTTTTTGAACTAGTATCAATGGTAAGTGAAAATTATGACTATCAAAAACTTTTAGATGTTTATAATTATATTTTTAAAGAAATTGAGACAAAAGAGATTATAAAACTAATCTTTTAGTCGCAAATCAATGGGGGGAGTTTAAATGAATAAAGTTGATAAAGAAAAGATACAACATGCAGTGAGAGAAATATTAGAGGCAATTGGAGAAGACCCAGATAGAGAAGGTTTAATCGAGACTCCAAATAGGGTTGCTAGAATGTATGAAGAGATATTTTCTGGTCTTGGTGAAGAACCAAGAGACCATTTAAAAGTCCTTTTTGCAGATGAAAAACATGAGGAATTAGTATTGGTAAAAGATATTCCATTTTATTCATGCTGTGAACATCACTTAGTTCCTTTTTTTGGAAAAGCTCATATTGCTTATTTACCAAAAGGAGGAAGACTGACAGGTCTTTCTAAACTTGCTAGAGTAATAGATACGTTGGCCAAAAGACCACAATTACAAGAAAGAATTACTAAAAATGCTGCAGATATAATAATGGAAGAGTTACAACCTTATGGTGTTTTAGTTGTAGTGGAAGCAGAGCATATGTGCATGACGATGAGGGGTGTAAAAAAGCCAGGTTCAAAAACTGTTACATCAGCAGTAAGAGGTATATTTGAAAAGGACATTGCATCTAGAGCTGAGGCTATGAGTCTGATTACTATGAAGTAGTAGCCGTTTCATATAATCATTTATTGAGATATAAAATTTAATCTAAGGGAGTGTCAGTAATTGTGTTTGATTATGGTAAAAGAACTTATATAATGGGAATATTAAATGTAACTCCAGATAGTTTCTCAGATGGAGGAGATTTTAATAACTTAGATATAGCAATAAAACATGCAAAAGATATGGTTGACCAAGGTGCTGATATAATAGATCTAGGAGGAGAATCTACACGTCCAGGTCATAGTTATGTAGACTCAGATGAAGAACTAAGAAGAGTAATCCCTGTAATAAAAAAACTTAAACAAGAATTAGATATACCAATATCAATAGATACTTATAAGGCAGATGTTGCAGAAGAAGCACTAAAATTAGGTGTCACTATGGTAAATGATGTTTGGGGTCTTAGAAAAGATAAAAATATGGCTTCTGTAATAGGTAAATATGATGCAGAAGTGTGTATAATGCATAATCAAGATGGGACAAACTATAACAAAGATATAATGGAGTCAATAAAAGACTTTTTTGAAGAAAGCATAGAAATGGCAATTAGCTGTGGAGTAAAAAAAGAAAAAATAGTACTTGACCCAGGAATAGGATTTGGTAAGGATTTTGAACAAAATATTGAAGTATTAAGAAGGCTAAGTGAATTGAAAGACTTAGGATATCCTATTTTACTTGGAACATCTAGAAAATCGGTAATAGGAAAAGTACTTCCAGTTGAACCAAAAAAAAGGTTGGAAGGTACAATAGCTACTACTGTGCTTGGTATAAGAGATGGTGTAGATATAGTTAGGGTACATGATGTTTATGAAAACCTAATGGCAGCTAAAATGACTGATGCAATATATAGAAAGTAGGTGTGATATAATGGATAAAATATTACTTAGTAATCTAGGATTCTATGGATATCATGGTGTGCTTAAAGAAGAAAATTTTCTAGGTCAGAAATTTTTTATCGACATGGAGCTTTATGTTGACTCAAAAGAAGCTGGACTTAGTGATGATATAAATAAATCTGTAAACTATGCTGAAGTTTACAGTGTTGTTAAGGATATTACTGAAAATAAACAATTTAATCTTTTGGAGGCTTTGGCAGAGAACATTGCTGGAGAGGTCTTAAACAAATTTATGCTTATAAATGGAGTTATGGTTAGGGTCAGAAAGCCTGAAGCTCCTGTAAATGGAATTTATGACTATTTTGGTGTCGAGATAAGGAGAACAAGAGATGAATAAGGCTTATTTGGGAATAGGTACTAATGTAGGTGATAGATTTAATAATTTGTCAGTGGCATGTGAGCTTTTAAGAAAGAGTGATTCTATATATAAAGTAAAAGAATCAAAGTTATATGAAACAAAACCATGGGGATATACAGAACAAGCAGATTTTCTAAATATGTGCGTAGAAATAGAAACAGAGTTTGAACCGTATGAGCTGTTAGAATATTGTCAAGGAATAGAGAAAGAGCTACACAGAGAGAGAATAGTACACTGGGGTCCAAGAACTATAGATGTAGATATACTATTTTTTAATGATGTAGTATCCACTGATGAAAAACTACTAATACCTCATCCAAGGATTCAAGACAGAGCTTTCGTTTTGATACCACTTATGGATTTAAATGAAGAACTTCTAATAAATGAAAAATCAATAAAAGAACATTTAAACCTCCTATCTGCTGAAGAAAGAGAAGAAGTAAAGGAGCTTGTAGGTTATGAAAGAAAACCTATTTAATGGTAATTCAAAAATAGAGATAAGTACAAATAATAAAGAAATAGTTGTAAAAAAGGACAAACTTATAATAGCTGGACCATGTGCAATAGAGAGTTATGAGCAACTTTTAATGACTGCTAAATTTGTAAAAAGTCATGGTGCAAATATTTTAAGGGGTGGAGCATATAAGCCAAGAACATCGCCAAACTCATTTCAAGGATTAAAAAAAGAAGGTCTTGAAATATTAAAAGCAGTTAAAAAAGAGGTTGGTATAGCTGTTATTACAGAGCTTATGGATGTAAGAGATATGGATGAACTGTACAGTATAAGTGATATAATTCAAATTGGCTCAAGAAATATGCAAAACTTTACACTTTTAAGTGAAGTAGGAAAACAAAACAAACCTATTATGTTAAAAAGAGGAATAGCATCAACAATTACTGAATGGATAGGCGCTGCAGAATATATAGCAATAGAAGGAAATAGTAATATTATAATGTGTGAGAGAGGTATAAGAACATATAATGATTATACTAGAAATACATTAGATTTAGCTGCTGTACCAATTATTCAAAAAGAAACAGGTCTTCCTGTTGTGGTAGACCCAAGTCATGCTACTGGAATTAGATACTTGATAAAACCTATGTCAATGGCATCACTTGCATGTGGAGCTGATGGAATAATGGTAGAAGTGCATCCTGACCCAGAAAATGCTCTATCAGATGGTACTCAATCTCTTTGTTTTAATGAGTTTGAAGATTTAATGAAATCAATTAATAATTATTAAAAGAGGCAAGAGCCTCTTTTTTATTCGTAATGGTTATTGAGATGAATTTATAAGTTATATGGAATTTAATAGTTAGACCATTTGATATAAATAAAGACTTAATATTGATATAATTAATATAAAAAATAAAAATTTTTTGATTAATAAGAAGGATATCAATAAAAAAAGTCGAATTCTGTATATTGAGTGATTGACAAATTTAGAATATAGTGTAGAATAGAAATGTTAACACAAAAAATTACACCAGAAGGTGATAATATGAATGATATAAAAGACATTATTGAAGAAATAAAGGCTAGATGCGATATAGCAAGTATAATATCTGAATATATGAATATAAAACAATCTGGAGCCAATTATAAAGGATTATGTCCATTTCATGGTGAAAAGACACCATCTTTCTATATAAATACATCAAAACAAATTTATAAATGTTTTGGATGTGGAGAAGGTGGAGATGTGATAAATTTTGTCATGAAAATGGAAAATTTAGATTTTATGGATGCTGTAAAAATTTTAGCGAATAAATGCGGTATAGAAATTAACACTAACATGAATGAAGAGACTAGGATTAAAATAGAAAAATCCAAAAAATTTCAAGATATTCACACAGAAGCAGCTAGATTTTATCTTTCAAACTTGTTGGGAAGTAAGAATCTTGGGTATGAATATTTAAGAATAAGAGGACTAGATGATAAAATTATTAAGAAATTTGGTTTAGGATTTTCTTTGGATTCATGGAATTCACTTATGAACACTCTAATCAGCAAAGGATATAAAAAGCAAGATTTGTTGGAGTGCGGTCTAATTGCAAAAAACAGAGATGGAACTAATTGCTATGATAAATTTAGAAATAGAGTTATGTTTCCTATATTCGACTATAGAGGAAATATAATAGGATTTGGGGGAAGAGTATTAGATGATTCTTTACCAAAATACTTAAATTCTCCAGACACAATAATTTTTAATAAAAAACAGAACTTATATGGATTAAACTTTGCTAGAAAGAATTTAGAGAGTAAAACTATAGTCTTAGTTGAAGGATATATGGATTTAATTTCGCTTTATCAGTATGGTATAAGAAATGTAGTAGCAACCCTTGGAACAGCCTTGACTGAACAACAAGGTATTTTAATAAAGAGATATGCGGACACTGCTATTATATCTTATGATTCTGATGAACCAGGAATAAAAGCGACTTTAAGAGCTATAGATATACTTACTAAATTAGGTATTAATGTAAAAGTGTTGGATTTAAAAGATGCGAAAGACCCAGATGAATTTGTAAGAAAATATGGACTTAATGATTATAGAAAAGCTATGGATGTTTCTACTCACTACATAAAATATAAAATAGATCATCTTAAAAAAGAATTTAATATTCAAAAAGATGAAGAACGAGTGAAGTTCGCAAAAGAAGCTTCTAAAATTATAAAACAATTGACAAGTCCTGTTGAAATTGATTTTTATACAAAGTATTTAAGCAATCAAATAGATATTAATGTCGAGTCTATAAAGAGAGAAGTATATGGTAAAAATTATAATAAGCCATATAATAACAAAAATCAAAAGAAAGCAGAAGAAAAAATAATTGAAAAAGTCGAAGTCAGACAAGATGGAAAACAATTAGTTGAAGAGACTCTAATAAAAATAATGTTAGAAGATAAAAAAATTAGAGAAATAGCGTTACTAAAAGTAGAAGAAAGTGATTTTTTACTGAAAGAAAGTAAAGAAATTTTAAATTACATGATTAAAAATCAAGAATTGGACAAAATAACTATTGACAAATTGAAAAGTTTAAACATATCCGAAGAATACTTAAAAGAATTAAATTCAATTTCTTTGAATAGTATAAACTTAGAGAACACAAAAGAAATAGAAGGAATAATAACAAATATCCGAAAAAATTCATTAGAAGAACAAATTAACAGCTTGTTGAGAGAACAACAAGAATTAGAAAATAATAATGATATGAAAGAGGTAGATGGTAGAGTTATGGAAATCGCTTTAAAAATAGTTGATATAAATAAAATTTTAAAGAGCTTGTAGAGAAAGGAGGTTTGAGTGTGGAAAATAAATCGAATAAAAAAGAGTTAAAAAAAGTCACTGCTAAGACATTAATAGAAAAAGGAAAAAAGCAAGGTTCATTAACACTTGCAGAGATAATGGAAGCTTTTTCGGAGACTGAACTTGATAAGGACCAAGTAGAAAATCTTTATGAGACTTTAGGTAATCTGGGAATAGAAATAACAGAAACAAAAAACTATAAAGCTGATATAGATTTTTCGGCTACTGATGATGATTTGAGTATAAGCAACCTAGATGAAGATACAGAAGCAATTTCACATGAAGACTCTTCTGCAATAGAAATAGAAACTGTGGATTTATCTTTACCAAAAGGGATAAGTATAGATGACCCTGTTAGAATGTACTTAAAAGAAATAGGAAAAATTCCTCTACTTAAACCACATGAGGAAGTAGAATTTGCTAGGAGAATGCACGAAGGTGATGAGATAGCCAAACAAAGATTAGTTGAGGCAAACTTAAGATTGGTTGTAAGTATAGCAAAAAGATATGTTGGAAGAGGTATGCTTTTCTTAGATTTAATACAAGAGGGAAATTTAGGTCTTATAAAAGCAGTCGAAAAATTTGACTATACAAAAGGATATAAGTTTAGTACTTATGCAACATGGTGGATAAGACAAGCCATAACACGTGCCATCGCAGACCAAGCTAGAACTATAAGAATACCAGTTCACATGGTAGAGACTATAAATAAGCTAATAAGGGTATCAAGACAACTACTTCAAGAGCTTGGAAGGGACCCAAAACCAGAAGAAATTGCAAAAGAAATGGAAATGACAGAAGATAAAGTAAGGGAAATAATGAAAATAGCTCAGGACCCAGTATCTTTAGAAACTCCAATAGGAGAAGAAGAGGATAGCCATTTAGGCGACTTTATTCCAGATGATGATGCTCCAGCCCCAGCAGAGGCAGCAGCATATTCTTTACTAAAAGAACAAATAGAAGATGTACTTGGCTCATTAAATGATAGAGAGCAAAAAGTATTAAAACTTAGATTTGGTCTTGAAGATGGTAGGGCTAGAACTCTTGAAGAAGTTGGAAAAGAGTTCGATGTAACTAGAGAAAGAATAAGACAGATAGAAGCAAAAGCACTAAGAAAATTAAGACATCCAAGTAGATCAAAAAAACTTAGAGATTATTTAGATTAAAAAGATACATCATTAATGTTTTTGTATAAAGGCCATGGGATAAGTGATATCTCATGGCTATTTTGTAGTAGAGATTTAATTTTATTTTTTATAGTAACCTTAATTTAATACTTATGACTTACTATAAGGCCTATAAATCAAGGAAAATTGAAAGGAGATATATATTTGAAATTAACAGATAGATTATTAAAAATAGCATCATTGATATCATATGGTAAAAAAATAGCTGATATAGGAACTGACCATGGATATATACCAGTATATTTGTTAAAAGAGGGAAGAGTACCGTTTGCAGTATTGGCAGATGTTAATAAAGGACCTCTTGACAATGCACGCAAAGAGGTCATACAGAACAATCTTTTAGATAAGGTTGATTTACGATTGGGTTCTGGTATAGAGGTTCTTGAAATAGGGGAAATAGAAGAAGTAATAATTGCTGGAATGGGTGGAATTTTGATAAGTGAACTTCTTGAAGCTAAAAAACAAGTAGCACATAATGTAGAAAAATTTATACTACAGCCTATGCAAGCACAAGAAGAACTTAGACGTTATCTTTTGAATAATGGTTATGAAATCTTAGAAGAAGTTTTGGTAAGAGAAGATTTTAGGATATATGAAATAATAGTTGCCAAATACACAGGCAAAAATACTATAATAGAAGATGAGATATACTTTGAAACTGGAATAAAACTTTTAGAAAATAAGGATTCTCTTTTTAATGAATTTATAGAAAAAAAGATAAAGACATATAGTGCTATAGTTAATAAGCTACAAGGAATGAGTGGAGAAGTAATAGATAAAAAAAGGGAAGAGAGTAAAACTGCAATAAAAAAACTTGAAAATTTAATAAAATAAATTGGAGGTATGTATGTTATTAAAGAGTCTAACTAGAAAAATTGAAAAAAAGTATCCTCTAAACTTAGCTGAAGATTGGGATAATGTAGGTCTTATAGTTGGAGATTTTGATGTAGATGTAAAAAAAGTATTAGTATCTTTGGAAGCTAATGAAAATGTTATTGATGAAGCTATCTCAAAAAATATAGATTTAATTGTTACACATCATCCTTTTATATTTGGAAAAATCAATAAGATTAATAGTGCAGATTTAAAAGGTAGACTTATACAAAAACTTATTAAAAATGATATAGCACTTTATTCTATGCACACTAACTTTGACATAGCATTTGATGGTTTAAATGACTATTTTATGGAAATTATGGAATTTAGCAACTCAAAGGTTTTAGATATAACAGAAAGCGAGATTTTATATAAACTCGCAGTATATGTACCATGTAATTATTCAGATGAATTGAAAAGAGTTTTAAGTAATTCAGGAGCAGGTCATATAGGAAATTATAGTGATTGTACATTTTCAATAGAAGGTGAAGGACAATTTAAACCATTAAAAGGCTCTAATCCGTTTCTTGGAAGCATAAATGATATAGAAGTAGTAAATGAGGTTAAAATTGAAACTGTGGTGCCACAGAAGCTTTTAGGAGGGGTAATAAGTTCCATGTTGGATGCACATCCTTATGAAGAAGTTGCATATGATTTGTACAAGCTAGAAAATAAAGGCAAGACATTTGGCTTAGGTAGAGTAAGTAGACTTGATGAAAGTATGACATTAGAAAATCTTTCAAATAAAATAAAAGAGAAATTAAATATGAAACATATCAGAGTGGTTGGAAATCTTAATACAAATATAACGAAAGTAGCAGTTGTAACAGGGGCTGGTTCAGAGTTTGTAAAAAAAGCTAAGAGACAAGGAGCAGAAGTCTTAATAACTGGAGATGTAAAGTATCATGAGGCACAAGATGCACTTGATATAGGAATGTGTATAGTAGACTGTGGGCATTTTGATACAGAAGATATATTTAAAAACGTTATGAAGAGATTTTTGGATGAATTTAATGAAATAGAAGTAATAAAAAGTGATGTATATTTGAATCCATTTAGTATCATTTAGTCATTTAGTAGTATTTTATTATAAAAAATACTATACAAAAAATAAATTTGAATTTAATTAGGGGGATAAAGATGAAAGTAGCAGTAATTTTTCATAGTGTTTGTGGAAGTACATATTTATTAGCAAGAACATACAAAGAAGTACTTGAAGAAATGAATATAGAAGTAGATATGTTTAAAGTAAGTGATGAGGTTGCAAAAACACTTCTTCAGTATTATTTAATAAATTCAAAAGAATATAAAGATGAGTTTGAGAGTATAAATACAATTAAATCTGGAAAAGAATTGCTAGATTATGATGCTATATTTATGGGCTCACCAACATACTATGGAAATGTATCTGGTCCAATGAAGATGTTCATGGATAGCTTTTCTGATATTTGGGTAGGTGCTCCTTTGAGTGGAAAAATATTTGGTTGTTTTGCCACAGCAGGTTCACAACATGGAGGAGGAGAACTTTCTTTACAAGCAATGAATATATTTGCCCAACATATGGGAATGACTCTTTTATCAGTTCCATGTACAGTAAGAGGAGACAATCCAGCATATGGAATACTACATATAGCAGGAGATAACTCTGATATAAGACCAAGTGATGATGTTAAGCTTGGTATAAAAGATTATCTAAAAAGATTGAGTGTATAAGAATATCAAATTAAAGTACCTAAAAGTGGCTGTATAGCTACTTTTAGGTATATTAGTATATTTATTATAAGCGTGAAGCTTTACCAGAAATATGGTCAATTTCTATTTTAACTACAGTTGTTAAATTTATATCTTTCTCTATGTATTTCATGCCCTCTTCAAAAAATCCTTTAGAATATTTTTTTATGATTTCTACAAGAGCATTTTTCTTTTCCTCACCTTCTACAGTTGAAGCCTTTCCAAATACCACAGCACTAGAATACGTAGTGCTAAATTTGTCTGGAATAACATTTTCATTAGCAACTACTAAAAAAGAAACTTTGTTGTTGTTTGATATATTATCTAATTTATGACCATTTCTTGCACAATGGAAGTAAATAGAATCATTAAGGTACACATAGTTTACAGCAACTCCATAAGGATAGCCATTTTCAGATATAGTAGAAAAAGTACCAAATTCACCATTTTTTAATACTTCTACAGTATCTTCTTTTGTCATTTCTCTCTTTTTTAATCTCATTTCTCTAAACATAATATCATCCTTTCTAATTTTGATTATTAAATTAAATTTTAAAACATTTATAAAGATTATGCTATCCTTTTTACAAATTTAAAATAAAAATTAGAGTTGACAATTATAAAAATTTAGAATATTATAATAGCAACAGCAAATTAAAAATCCTATGACAAGGAAGAGTAATTATGTTTAGCTTCAACATAGAGAGCTGAGGAGGGTGGAATCTTAGCAAGAAGGGATATAGTGAATGGACCTTAGAGGAGTGAATTGAAATCATATTATTATGAGAGTAGACTTTATCGTCAGTCGCACGTTACAGCGAATAGGGTATGTAAGTACCTGATAATGAGATGTATAAGAATTAAACTTAGGGTTTATTTTTTATATAATTTAGGTGGCAACGCGGATAATCTCCGTCCTATTGATTTAGGACGGAGTTTTTTATTTTACAAAAACTCTTAAAAGAAAATATATAAATTTCAGAAAAAGGTGGTGAAAAAGATGTTATGAACTTTCAAAGCTAAAGAGGATGATTTAGAAAATTGGCAAAAAAATAAAATAAATATTAATAAAATTAGGGAGAATTATTACAATGAAAACGAATACAAAAAAATTAACTTTAAATGCAATACTTTTAGCTATGGGATTACTAATACATCAACTTACACCTGCTATAGGACTTCCAATGCAACCAGATATATCACTAGCAATGATGTTTATAATAATGATATTAAATAAAGAGGATTATAAGATTTGTCTAGTAGCAGGAATTGTGACAGGAATATTTGCAGCACTAACAACTAAATTTCCAGGTGGTCAGATTCCAAACATACTTGATAAAACTATTACAATAAATATAATGTTCATGATAATGTATGTAATTTATAAATTACCATTTATGAAAAACTTAAGTAATAAAAAGCAAGACTTAATAGTAGCTACAATAATATTTCCAATAGGAACTATTGTGAGTGGAACTGCATTTTTACTGTTTGCTCAAATGATAGTAGGTCTTCCTGGAGGTTCATTTATGGCATTGTTTATGGTTGCAGTAGTACCAGCAATACTAATAAATTTAATAGCTGGTTTACTGTTATTTAAGGTAGTAAGTATGTCTATAAGAAGGGTAAGTTATCAAGGTTAAATATTATGACTTACAATGATATTTAAAAAAATGAATAATGAAATAGTAAAGAGGTATCAAGTAAAATTTAATACTTAATACCTCTTTGTTTGTTAATTTTAACAATATTAAACACTACCTTATACATGATAAGGAGATAATAAAGAATGTATCTTTAAAGTCTCAACCAAACAGCAAAATTTATCTAACAAACATACAATTAATGCTTCTTTGTATTTAGGTGGCTTAATAGTAAGCGGCCACATATGTTTTAAAATGATATCAGTTTCCATTTCATTTATTTGAAAAAATAAATTTGCATTTTTTAGTGCTTCTTTAGGATGAGTAAATCCGTGTAATCCTTTTCTATCCCCTTTGTAATGCCAGTCATAAAGGAAAAAGTCGTGTAATAAAGCTCCTCTAATAACACTTTGAATATCAACATTTAGATGTAATTTTTTACATAATAAATAACTATAATATGCTACTGATAAACTATGTTCAAGACATGAAACATTGCCATGATGAGGAAATGTTCTCATAAGTTGTACTTGTTCTGAAGAAAGTATTTCAGAAGCACATTCATTAAAGTATTTGATTTCAGCTTTTGACAACATTATGCAAATCTCCATTTCTAGTAATATATAAATACTATATTTCAATGATAATATGAAATATTTCTTATCCTACAAAATATAATACCCAATAATACAAGTAAGATACCTTTTATGGTATTTAAAGTAAAAGAGATTTTATTAGGCTAAACAATGAAAAAATTAAAAGTAAAGCTATAGCAATATATATTATTTTTCCAATAGGATTTCCAAAATTTACAGTATACCCAATACCAAATCTCTTATCAACCATTAATGATGGGTCGTTTGGATTATTATATATAATGCCTGCTATCCAATGTTTTTCATCATCTTCTGGAGAATAGGACGAGTTAGACTTTAAATTTGGAGACTTAATATATGTTATTATTAAATAAATTATAACTAAAAATGTTACTATAATTATAGCAGTTGATAAATTTGTTTTTATTGATAAAAAAGCAGTAAAAAGTTGTATTGTCATTAAAATCATCAATATCAAAAATAAATAACCAATTTTGTTTAGATATTTAATGTTTTCAGCTCGACTTTCTTCAATTTTATTTGAATCTATTTTAATTCTTGACTTTATAGAACCAATAGAAGTTATATACAATAAAATGATTAAACAAAATGCAGTGCCTATTAATTTAAAAACATTAAAATATGATTTTTCCATAAAAGAATTAGGAGTTCCATTTATAGTCCAATTGATAGCAATTAAGTCTGGCAGTTGATTATAATTAAATACTATAAAAAGACTCATTCCAAAAGCAAGTAGTATTGGTATTAAATATAATATTTTAAACCTTTTTATTATTTTATTTTTTTTATTTAAGAAATCCATATCTACTATTAACTTTGAATCTATATCTATATGACCTTCTGTAGAATAAATTTCTGATTTAAACTTTTTAGCTTTATTATGAGTATAAATATATAATAGACTTTCATATAATAAAAATCCCATTATACCAATAAAATAAGAAAGTTCCAGTTTATTAAATGCAAGAACTAGGATAAAAATTAATATAAAGTCTATAATAAAACCTAAAGATAAAAGTTTTTTAAACTTCTTATCCAACATTATAAAGTTAGTATAGTTTTTGTGTTCTTGGTCTATAGAAACTCCATAAATATGTTTTTTACCTACTAAATAAGGCATGAAATAAAATGAAGCATACATCAAAATTAAAACTGGAAATATTGTAAATAAACATTCAATCTTACTCATGATATTTCACCTCGTATTTGTCAAATAAATTTGAACTTAGTGATAAAAATTCTTCTTTGCTGATACCTGATAAATAAGATTTTGCTACTAGAAGTTCTAAGTCAAGCTTATTTTTTTGACGAGTTGGATTTGCGGCTTTTATTGGTAATTCAGCAACAATAGCACCTTTTCTTCTATCAATATTTAAGAAGCCTTCTTCTTTTAACTCATTATAAGACTTATTTACTGTATGCAAATTTACACCAATATTTTCAGCCATACTTCTTACAGATGGAAGTGATTCGTTTATTTTCAATTCTCCTGAAGCTATAGCTTTAGTTATTTCTTCTTTAATTTGTACATAAATAGATTTATCACTATTAAAATCTAAATTTAAAACCATAAAAGACCTCCATTATGCTTTATAAATGAAAACGATTGTTATATATATAGTATAACATAAAAAATAATGTCAAACACAAAATATAAATTTATATTTTGTAAAAATTGTAATTTAAAAATAACATAATTTTTATCAAAATAATACAGATACTATCTATAGATAGAAATAAAAATTAGAAAGGAGAAAAAATATGTTAACATATTTAATTAAAAGACAAATGCATAAAAAAGATGATGGAATGAGTAAACCAATGATGTTTACAGGAGCAGTTCTTACAGGTGTGGGTGCATATGCTGTATATAAGATGGTAAAAAATCGTAAATCTAATTCTCAAATGGTTGATACAAATTATTATGGAAACAGTGATTATGATGACTATAAGTATGACGAATTTGATTATGACTGTAACTGTAGAGATAATAAACAGGATTATGAGTATGAAGAACTAAAAAAAAAGGTAAAAGAATTTAATTCAAGAAGAATAAACTGTGAAAATTGTCCACATGTTTCTCAGGAAGAAATGATGCAATATGTAAATAGTGTTAAAGATGTAAAGACTGATATTGATTTACATGAAGATGATAAAAAAGATAATATTTACAAAGAAGAAGAATACAAAAAGTATGATGAAGAATAAATTATATTCTAAATTGTTAAACAAATAGTTATGTTAGATTATTTAACATAAGGTTTCTAAAATGTAAGTTGTAGCTTAACTTGAAGAACTAGGTATTATTCTTAAGTGAGTTAAGTAACAACTTACATTTTTGTTTCTATAAGTTTTAACAACTCTTTGTGACTATTTTGTAATTATAGATATATTTTAGTATATAAGGTATTTGTGTATAATAAAAACTGTATAGGTAAATAATTTAAAATCAAAATGGAAAGAAAGGAAATAGCTATGTTAAAGTTATTGATAGTTGAAGATGATAGTACCATATCTTTTGGAATAAAATATGCCTTAGAGCAAGAAGGATTTAGTGTAGATATAGCAAAGAATTTATCAAGTGGAAAAGAAATGATTTCTTCTAATGAATATAGCATGATACTTTTGGATGTGACATTGCCAGATGGAACTGGTTATGAATTGTGTCAATATACAAGAGAATTCTCTCAAATTCCGATAATATTTTTGACTGCTTGTGATGAAGAAGTAAATATTGTAATGGGTCTTGATATGGGTGGAGATGATTATATAACAAAGCCTTTTAGAATTAGAGAATTAATATCTAGAATAAAAGCTGTTTTAAGAAGAAAAGGTAATACTTTAGAAGAAGCTAAGAAAATGCTCAAATTTGGAGATTTAAGTATATATACATTAGAAGCTAGAGTATATAAAAATGAAAAAGAAATATTTCTGACATCAGTTGAATATAAACTTCTTCTAATTCTTATACAGAACAAAAATACAGTTTTAAGCAGAACTCAAATATTGGAAAAACTTTGGGATGTAACGTATGATTTTGTAAATGATAATACTCTAACTGTTTATATAAAACGACTTAGAGAAAAAATAGGTGATGACTTATGTGAGCCAATCTACATAGAAACTGTAAGAGGCCTTGGTTATAAATGGATAGGAAGTGAAAATAATGTTTCTATATAATCCAGAAGTGAAGAGGTTTTTAAGTAAGTATATTGTTTTGATGTTTGTTGCTATTACTATATCTATTGGGCTTAGCATAATCAATATGGATATAACTAAAGGTATGATTGTAAAAAATAATCAAGCGATAATAGGAACACTGTCTAGCAAATATCCAAATTTAGAAAGAGAGATAGTGGATATAATAACTCAAGGAAAGTCTATAAGAAATATAGACTATGGAGAGAAAATATTAAGTAAGTATAATTACGATAAATCTATTAAAATAAACGCTGAGCCTATAATTTCTAAATTAGTTTTAGAGACTATAAAAACAAATATAATCTTGGTATGCATAATATTTATTCTAATATTTATATTGATTGCTAGTTATTTTAAGGTAATGTACAATGATTTATCAGATATGACTAAGTATGTTTACTATAGTTCAGAAGGAAAAGCATTTGATATGAAAAATAAAAATCAAGAAGGTCAGGTAGGTCTTTTAAAAACTGAACTATTAAAGATGACGACAATTCTTAATGAAAAGGTTGAACTTTTGAAATCAGAAAAAATATTTTTAAATAATACAATTTCTGACATATCACACCAATTAAAAACTCCTATGACTTCTTTAATAATGTTGAATGACTTGTTATATAATGATGTACCATATGAAGTAAAAATAGATTTCTTAGATAAGATAAAGAATCAGTTAAATAGGATGGATTGGCTAATTAAAAGCATGCTTAAACTATCAAAAGTAGAAGCAAAAGTGATAAAGTTTAAAAAAGATAAGATAAAATTTAGTGAACTTATACATAGAGCAATGCAACCAATGAAAATACCTATGGAAACTAAAAATCAAAAATTAACTATAGAAGGAAACGATAATGTATCCTATATTGGCGATATTGATTGGTCTGTGGAAGCATTAGTGAATATAATTAAAAATTGTATAGAACATACTCCTGAATTTGGAAATATAAGTATGACATATAAAGAAAATCCATTATTTTCTGAACTAATAATAAAAGATGATGGCGAGGGAATAGATAAAAAAGATATACCACATATATTTAAACGATTTTATAGAGGAAGAAGTAGTTCAAAAGAGGATAGTGTAGGTATAGGTCTTGCAATGTCAAAATCAATAATAGAAAGTCAAAATGGAGATATCTATGTAAATAGTGAAAAAGGCAAAGGGACAGAATTCCATATAATATTTCCTAAAATGTATGCTGATAATAGTGACTAATCTGTAATATTTAATTCACTTTGTAGTAATAGCTAAAGTCTAATATATGAAGTATAGAATATAAATATTGGAGGTAGCCATGGAAATTTTAAGAGTAGAAAATCTAACTAAAAGTTATGGTAAAAATGAGACAAAAGTTGATGCTATAAAAAATGTAAGCTTATCAATTGAAAAAGGTGAGTTTATAGCAATAACAGGGCCAAGTGGAAGTGGTAAAAGTACATTATTACATTTGCTAGGAGGTGTTGATAGACCTACTAGTGGTAAAGTTTATATAAATGATGTGGATATCTATAATTTAAAAATCAAAGATTTAGCAATATTTAGAAGAAGAAATATAGGTCTTATATATCAATTTTATAACTTAATTCCAGTCTTAACTGTAAAGGAAAACATATTGCTTCCAGCAGAACTTGATAATCGAGATATCGACAAAGAATATTTAAATGATTTGATGAAAACACTAGGTCTAAATGATAGAGAAAAGCATCTTCCAAACCAGTTATCAGGGGGACAGCAACAAAGAACTTCTATAGGACGTGCTTTGATTAATAGACCCTCTATAGTATTA
Source organism: Clostridioides sp. LIBA-7602 (assembly GCF_056688945.1). Classification (NCBI taxonomy): domain Bacteria; kingdom Bacillati; phylum Bacillota; class Clostridia; order Peptostreptococcales; family Peptostreptococcaceae; genus Clostridioides; species Clostridioides sp. LIBA-7602. Next base: position 1,587,850 of record NZ_CP196991.1, read on the forward strand.
GCAGATGAACCAACAGGTAATTTAGATAGTAAAAACTCGAAAGAAATACTAGAATTATTAAAATTATCAGTAAAGAAATACAATCAGACACTAATAATGATAACTCATGATAAAAACATAGCGCTTCAGGCTGACAGAATTATAGGTATAGAAGATGGAATTATAAAAAGTGATGAGGTGATGTAAATGAACTTATATACATCACTAACTATTAGATACTTAAAACAAAATAAAAGAAGAACTATTGTAACTATAATTGGGATAATACTTTCAACAGCTTTAATCTGTGGTATAGGAAATATATTTGAAAGTTTCATGGATTATCAAGTAAGAGAAACTATAAAGAATGATGGAAGTTTTCATGTTACATTCAATGATGTAAATAAAAAAGATATGGAATATGTAACAAAATCAGCTGAAATAGAAAAACATGCATTTACTAAGCAAATTGGATATTCTAAATTAGAAAATAGTGAAAATGCTATATTAAGTATAAAACAGTATGATAAAAATGCAATGGATGGATATAAAATTTCTATAGAAGAAGGTAGATTGCCATCTAAGGTTGGAGAAATTGTTCTAAGTGAAAATGTTATTAATCTTATGGATGATAAATTAAAAATAGGAGATGAGATAACCTTAAAAGTAGGAGACATGTTTGACTCAAATAAGAAAAAGATTGATAACAGGGTATTTCATGAGGGTGATTATATAGCGAACGAAAAGGAAAGAACTTTTAAACTTGTTGGTATAATTAAAAAACCTGGATTTGAGCTTTATGATGAAATTACAACTGCTATAACTTACTTTAATCCTGCAGTTAATTACAATGGCACAATGAACATCTCAGTAACAGTAAAAAATCCTAAAGATGTATATAAAATAAGTAAAAAAATAAGCAAAAACATATATCCAAATAAAGATGAAGAATCAGTTTCTGATATGGTAAAATACAATGAACATTTATTAAGATTACAAGGTGCTAGTAAGTATGCAAACATAAATAGCTCTATAAAGTCTATAATTGCAGTAGTGACTATTTTAGTAGTTATATGTACTATTGCTACAGTATATAACTCTTTTAGCATTTCTATAATTGAACGAAAAAAACAGTTTGGAATATTAAATTCTATAGGTACTACATCTAGCCAAATTAAAAAATTGGTCTTTATAGAAGGTATTATAATTAGTTTAATTGGAATACCAATAGGGCTAATATCTGGAACAATAGCTATAGACTTATTATTTAAAACTATAAATAGGTATTTTACAGAATCGATTGTTACACAGATGAGTTTACAAATAGTGTATAACCCAATAATAATTATTGTTAGTATAATAATAGTTTTATTTACAATATTTATATCAATTCTATTACCTGCAATAGCAGCTTCTAATATTTCTCCACTTGATATAATTAAAAACAGTGGAGACTATAAAGTACGAAAAGTCAAAGACTCAAAGCTTATTAAACTGATTTTTAAGACTGAAGGAGTACTTGCATATAAAAATATGAGAAGAAATAGAAAAAAATTCATAGTAACTCTTTTTTCTTTAATGATAAGTATAATAATATTTGTATCTTTTAGTGGATTTACGTTACTTTTGCTAAAAGGTGAAGAAATTAGAAATTCTCAAAAAAACTATGATTTATATTTAACTGCAAAGGGTACAGCTAGACCTATTGATGATGTTATAAGTACATTACAGGAGATTCCTGGAATAAAAAACTTTGAATTAGCAACAGGTCAGTCTATGTCTATAAGAGTAAGTGAAAATAAAATAAATAAATCCAATGAAGATTTAATTAAGGATTATTGTGAACAGTATAAGAATGGAGATAGTTATGAATACGACTTTATAAATAATGAATTAAGGTTTCCAGGAGAATTTTCAATAAAAAATAAAACAAATAATTTAATAAAAGGTTCTTTTGATAAGGAAAAAGCAATTAAAGAAAATGGTGTGATTCTAGTTAGAAAAAGTTACTTTGAATCTAGAGGTAAGAAAGGTATCGTGGAGTTAACTAATTACAAAGTTGGAGATACAGTAAATTGTGAATATCTTGATGACAATGGTTCAAGTAAAAAAATGAAGATTAAAATTCTTGCTATAACTGATGAAGAACGTCTAGGAATGGGTTATCAAAATATGGGCTTGCAATTTATAACTTATGATGAAGTTGCTAAAAATTTAGGTTTAAAATTAAATAGAAGTCTTATATTTATAGATTCAGAAGGAGATGTTCAGACTAAGAAGAGAGTAGAATCTTTAGCTGATAAAAATAATTTTAACTTCCATGATGAAAGTGCAGGAGAAGAAGAAAAACAAAATCTAAAAGTTGTCAAAATATTTGTATATGGCTTTATAGCAGTTATATCTCTAGTAAGTGTTACAAATATACTAAATACAGTAAGTACAAGTATAAATCTAAGAAAAAGAGAACTTGCGATAATACAATCTATAGGGGTTACTCCTAAAGGATTTAGGAAAATGATATATTTAGAAAGTTTTATATATGGTATATTGTCTTTATTATTTGGAATACCAATTGGTATTGGTATGACTCTAGTTATGAATAAACTTATTTCAGGTGTGCTTGAGTTTTCTCCTGTTATACCATGGGCAGCAATAGCTATATGTATAGTAAGTGTTTTTATAATAACTTTTATAGCAGCTTATATACCAATGAGTAAATTGAACAAAGAAAATATAATAGATAATATAAGAAGAGAAAGTATCTAAATATAAAAGTAATTTTTATTTATATAAAATATTATTAAAATCGTTTAATTGGTATAAACTATTATTATACTAAATAAACGATTTTTTATTTATATAAGAAATCTAATAAATAAATTACTAGAGGTATTTAACTATTTAGAAAGAATTGGTATTATATAAAGTAAGGGTTTAGATAAAGTATTTATAAATAAGTATAAATATTTGATTTTATTGGAAAACAAAAGAAAAAGAAGGTGATTACTATTTCTCATATAACTGCGAAGAACATGTATAAAAGTTTAGAGGAAAGAATAAACAAGTTTCCACAAGGTGCTCCACCATCAGATACATTATACAAAATACTAAATGTATTATATACAGAACAAGAAGCCAAATTAGTAGCTCAGCTTCCAATAAAGCCTTTTAGAGTAAAAACAGCAGCTAAAATCTGGAGTGTAAGTGAAAGTGAAGCATATAGAGTATTAGATAAACTTGCAAGTAAGGCTCTGATACTAGATATAGAAGATAATAAAGGAAAAAAATATATAATGCCTCCTCCAATGGCTGGCTTTTTTGAGTTTGCTATGATGAGAACAAGACATGATATAGACCAAAAACTTTTAGCAGAACTTTACTATCAATATATGAATGTAGAAGAAGATTTTATAAAAGATTTATTTTATTCAACGGAAACAAAGCTTGGAAGAGTGTATGTTCAAGAGGAAGTTTTAACTAATGATAATGAAGTTAGTATTTTAGATTATGAAAGAGCCACTCATATAATTGATACATCGACTCATATAGGTGTAAGTATGTGCTACTGTAGACATAGAATGCAACATGTTGGTAAGGCTTGTGATGCTCCTATGGATATATGTATGACATTTGACAACGTAGCAAATTCTTTAATAAATAATAAGTTTGCAAGACGTGTAGATAAAGTAGAATGTAAAGAGCTACTTCATCAAGCATATGAGCATAACTTAGTTCAATGTGGAGAAAATGTTAGAAAAGGAGTTACATTCATATGTAATTGTTGTGGCTGTTGTTGCGAGGCATTAGTAGCAGCTAAAAGATTTGGAAATCTTCATCCAGTACAGACTACTAGTTTTATACCAAATATAAACCATGAAAGTTGTGTAAAATGTGGTAAATGTATATCTGCATGTCCAATAGATGCAATAAGCAAGGTCAAGGAAAATGATAAAGAATATATACAAATTGATGAGGATAGATGCCTAGGTTGTGGAGTTTGCGTTAGAAATTGTCATAAAAATAGTATTATGCTATTAAAGAGAGATGAAAAGATAATAACTCCAGCAAACTCAGTACATAGAGCAGTTCTAATGGCAATTGAAAAAGGACAATTACAAAATCTAATTTTTGATAACAATGCATTAGCAAGTCATAGAGCTATGGGAGCTATACTATCAGCTATATTAAAACTTGAACCAGCTAAAAAAGTTTTAGCCAGCAAACAATTAAAGTCAGTATATTTGGATAAATTGTTAAGTATGAATGATAAATAGATAAAATAGGGCTATATTTAAGTAATATTACTTAAATATAGCCCATTTTAATATATTAAGCTATTTCTTTTATTTGTTTAAATGAATTCTCATTTCCATTTCCACCAATTTGTGTTACAGATTTAAATCTCATAGTTTTAAATAGTTCTTTTTGACTATAATCTAATAAATTTCCTACTAATATTACAGGAGACTTAGTTTTTCCAGCTAAAACTCCAACAGATAATCCATCTATTAAATCATCTTGTTTATTGATTCCGTTTTTAGCAACGTATAGGTTGTCTATCTTAGAATCTTTATAAAATTCTTTTATTACCTTTGCATTAGTTTCATTTCTAGTGCTACCTGATATTCTTTGTGGATTTTGAAGTTTACTTTCTATATTTTTAGAAACTGTGTATTCTCCACCAATTACATAAGACTTATCAATTTTTTTGTTTTTAAACAAGTTGTTTATTTCATCTATATTACTGTTTTCATTAGTAAGTATTATAGGCATATCATTTTGAGCTGATACAGCTCCAATGCTTACTGCATCGGCTAATCCTTTTTCACCATTAACTACTGAAATCTTTGAAATGTTACTAATATTATTCAATTCTTTGGCAATATTCATAGAAGTCTGATATCTATCATTTCCTGAAATTCTAGATACAGAAATATTATTTGATTTTATAGTATCTAGGGACTTTTCATTCACAGAAGCTTCTCCACCAACTACATATACATTTTTAACTTTTAATCTCTTCAATTCAGCTAAAGTTTTTTCGTTTATTTGAGAGCTTCCAGTTAATAATATAGGAGCATTTTTCTTATATGCAAGTGGTGTTGCAGCTAAAGCATCTGCAATTGCTGAGTCATTTATTAAAACTGCATTTTCAGCATTTTCCCAACCTGCTTGACTTATCTTAATAGAAGTTTCATATCTATCAGTTCCTGTCAATGTATTTGTATTTACCTCATCTTGATATGCAACTTCAAATCTAGCATTTGGACTTCCTGAGAAAACAATTACGCCTCCTTTTGGCAATCTAACTCTATTATTCTTTGTAACTAAAGAATAGTTTACAGGAATTCCTTTAGCATCATAAACAGCAAAAGATGAATTTTGAGGAAGATTAACTTCTATTTTTTTGTTTGCTATATCGTCACCAATCTTATACCATTTTGCATAGCCGTTAGATGCTAACTCGCATGTGAAAGATTTTTCTGATGGCAAATTAGTTATAGAATCTTCACTAATATATGTCTGTGTGGCAAAAGTTAAATACTCTGTACCATTTTCTTTATGAAGTTTAATATCAGCTAAGTCACGTCCCATTACACCAGGTATTTCTATAAATGCATTTGAGTTATTTTCATCTGCTATTTTAGTATTAGCTATATAACCAGGAGTTCCATCTGAAAGACCAAGAACTGCCTTTACAGAACCAAACATATAGTGCTGAGAAGTATATTTTTCATCTACTATATAGTAACCTTTATCATTTCTTTTCTTCCATGCTTCTTTTACGCTATCTGATATATTATTACTACTATCTACCTTTTGAGCTACATAATATAAACTTGCTGTTTGACCTAATCCTGGAACATCATCGTAAGAGCTCATATTTAAATATGTAAGGTTATTTTTTTCTTTTACAAATTTTAAACAACTATTACCTTTTTCAGAAACAAATCTATCTTGTCCTATATATACATACTTATCTTCAGGTCCATTTTCTAGATAAGGAGAAGATACTGTTAAAGTTCCATTATCATTAACATCAACTTTTATCATATTTGAAGACGCATAAAGACCACTATTTTCTTTTAAATAACTTGGCATTTTAACTTGTTGTGGTTTGCTGAATGTTTTATCAGGTTTTATTTCCTTAATCTTACCCTTTTCTTTTAATGCAGACAGTAACATTTCTTGTCCAATTATTTCATTAAGTTGACTACTTCCACCAGAAGAAACAACTGCAACTGCCATATTTTCATCTGGAAGCACTATAATATTACTGTGGAATAGTAAAGAGTCTCCACCTTTTGTAAGAGCCTTTAAGTTATATTGATTAAATGGATAAGTGTTTACGCAATCCCATCCTAAACCATATCCAAGTATAGAATCTTCTCCCTCAGGCCATAGACCATTTAAATATTCTTTATTTTCCATAGCTTTTATTGAAGAAGGTGAAAGAATACCATTTGATTTTTTCATAAATGTTTGTGCAAATGTACATAGATTTTCTGCACTTGAATATAAACCACCAGCACCTATGGTATTAAAATTATCTTGTGGTACAGCATCTTCAAAATAAGGTACATAGGCTTTTGCAAGTCTTGAACTATCAAAACTATCTTCTGGAGTTTTTGTATTTTGTAAATTAAGTGGACTGCTTATGTACTTGTCAATAAAATTAGTAAATGTCATACCAGATACTTTTTCTACTAAAATTTCAGCTAAAGTAAATCCATCATTACAATAAACAGAAAAAGCTCCTGGTTTAGCTTTTAATCTTTGTTTTTTTAATTCTTCTAGAAAACTATCGTGACCATAAGAATCATTATCTCCTAATAAAAGAGCATTTTTTAAAGTACTTCCCATTAATCCTGATGAGTGATTTAATAACATTCTTGGAGTGATTTCTTTGTATCTCTCATCAGCCATTTTAAATTCAGGTATATAATTTACAATAGGAGTATCTAATTTTACTTTTCCCTCTTCTACTAACTTCATAACAGCAGTAGTAGTAAACATCTTACTGATAGATGCAATATTATACATGTTATCCTTAGTTAAATTTTTATTATCCTGTCTACTGTAGACTCCACCATTACCAGAAATCTCAATTTTACCATTATCAATCAAAGCATATTGAGCATTTTCAATTCCATACTTAGATAATAAAGTTTTAATTTTCTCTTTAGCAAGAGCTTTAGTTTTTGGATAAGATTCTGAGTTTTTGCTATAATCATTTAGCTTTATGTCAGAACTTTGATATTTCTCCGAGTTATCTTTTACATTACTATCAGCAAAAGTAATATTTGGAGCAGCAGTAAATAACATACTCAATACTAATGTACTAGATAATAATTTAGAGAGCCTTTGCTTAAACATATTACACTACCTCTTTTCCCTTTTAATAATTTATAATTAGCATAACATTCTTAATTATTTTAATCAACAGATTATTAACAATAAAAAAAGCTTTTATTAAGTATATCTTTTATATAGCTGAGAAAAATATAAAAGAATATTTGTTGTTGTATGAAGAATAAAGGGTATAAGTAATATATACAAATAAAATGGAGGAATCTTAGACATATGTACAAGAATATAAATAAGAAACAACTTAAAGAAATGATGAAAAATGAAAAAGATATTTTATTATTAGATGTAAGAACTAAAGATGAATTTAGAGAATGTAAAATAGAAAATGCTATAAATATATCTTTACAAGAGCTAATTAATAACATAGATGAAATTTATGAATATAAGGATAAGAAAGTAGTGGTTTATTGTAGAAGTGGTCATAGAAGTGTTACTGCATGTAATTTATTGGCTGAGGAAGGATTTGAACATCTGTATAATTTAAACTCAGGAATAACTGATTATCTTAATTAAAGTATGTAAGTTATATTGAATACTGAATATATCCCTGTTTATTAAGCAGGGATATACTTATATGTTCATAAGGTAATTTAGGAAAGAACAAATTTTTTCTACTTTTTCAGTATTTGAAATATCTTCACGTAATAATATTCCTTGCTGACCATATACACAAAAGTATGCTGTGGTATCAGTGTCAGGAATATTAATTTCTCCTCGTAAATTAGCCAGTTGAAGCTGTTTTTTTACTATAGGAATAAGTTTTTCACATATTTTTAAAGATAATTGGTCATGAATTTTTTTACTCTTTTCTCCATGACATACTTTGTAGTAATGGTTATCATCAGTTTCTATATCAATAAATGTAGGTACTTCTTCAATAATTTGCTTTAATGTTTTATCTGTATTATCGATAATAGTAGACATTTTGTCCACTAGAGTCTGTGCATAGTAGTCTATAGCACTATCAAATAGGCTTTCTTTTGATGGAAAATAGCGATAACATAATCCTTGTGCAACATTCATATGTTTTGCAATATCAGTGATAGAGGTTTTCTCATATCCATTTTCATAAAATAATTTTATTGCAGTGTCTAGAATTTCTTGCTTACGTTCATTTGGTTCTTTAGTAATACGTGCCATATAGTATCCTCCTTATAATTTCAAATACATAATAACATAAGGAATTTTGAAAGTCAATGAATGAATATCAGTCATTTATATTATGTAATAAATTTTAGTTTTGAAGTTAAAAAAGGTAGTAACTGATAAGCTACTACCTTTAATGTAAGGTTGAAATTCTGTATTTAAAAATATATTTAGATACAAAATTGATTTTTTAATGACCAGTTAAATTACTATCACCAAATTTATCGTTAAATGGCTTTATAATTCTGTTTATAGGTCCTTTTAGAAGTACATTTAAACAAATAGACAGAATCATAAATAGCAATAGAACTAATATATCTTTAGTTAAATTTGGAGCATATATACCACCCACTGCTTCCCTTGTAGCACCTATTGCATAGGTAAATGGCATTATAGGATTTATTCTTTGGAAGAATGTAGGTGTAACTTGTATAGGGAATGTACCACCAGAAGAACCAATTTGAACGACTAATAGTACTATTGCAATTGCTTTTCCTACATTTCCAAATACAGAAACCAAAGAATAAACAATAAAGTTAAATACCATACTAGTAAACATAAGCAGAAGTATCAATAAAATTGGATGCTTTGCTGTTACTCCTAATAATAGTATGTCTCCAGTTCCAATTATGAAGCCTTGGATGAGAGCTATACTTAGAAAAGTAAGACCCCTTCCAAAATAAATTTCATATGGCTTATAGTTTCCATGTACAGATGTAGATAATAATGCTGAAAGAAGTAATATACCTACCCATGTAGAAAGAACACTATAAAATGGTGTCATTGCAGAACCATAATTTTCAATTGGATATAATTTTTCTGTTTTCACTTCAACAGGTTCCTTTAAGAAATTAGACTTTGTTAATATATCACTTTCAAGTAAGCTGACTAATTTTTTCATATCTTCACCATTACTAATCTTACTTAAATTATCAATCAAGTCATCCAACATTCCTTTTGCAAGAGGAAGTCTTTCTCTTATTAATGATATACTTTCCTGTGCATTTCCTGAAAGACTTAGAGAAGTAGTAAGTATTTCTTCAACCTTTGGAAGTTTTGCTTCTGCCTTATCTAAAACAGTAATTATATCATTTGCTACTTTTATACTATTTGAAAATATACTATTTATAGGTTTTGATATTTTTGAATCAAAATTATTTAAAATATTTAAATTAATTCTTCCAATACCATTTGATAAACTTAAAACATTATTTAATGCACTTATAGATGGTTGTTGCCCAGATATAACCTTGTTTTTAATGTCATTCAATGTTGATATAGAGGAATCTATTTTATTGTTAGAGTCTTCTAGGTTATCTATTACATCATCCAATCTATTATTTGATGTAAGCTGGTTTAATTTAGTTAAAAAGTCTTCTAATGTATCATTTAAAGATTGTAAATTAGAAAGCTTTTCTGATAAATTATCTATCAACTTAGGGACATCTTCACTTCCACTATTTACAGCATCAATTAAATTTAATGTAAGGGAAGAAGCCGAAGATGAAAGGTCAACCATTAAATTTAAATCAGATTTTATAAGAGGAGAAAGCTCATCTAAATTGTCATTTGTATCCTCTAAGAATTTCTTTAAATCATTTGATAACAGTTTTGTATCATTTAAAGTCTTTTTAATAGTAGGTAAATCTGATTTAATATCTTTAACTGTATCAGACAACTTTGAAGTAGCATCAGAGGCTAAATCGACAGTCTTATTTATATGGTCAAATCTCTTTTGAAGGTCGATAAGAGAACTTTCAACCTTTGTTAATTTTGGAAGACTGTGTTCAATTCCTGCACCAACTCCATTTGATATACCAAGAACGATTTCACTTACTGTTTTTACTATAGTCTGATTAACTTGTAACTGTATTGTAGAAGCACCTTTGTCAGTAATCTTTGGTGCAACTGCATTTATTTTTTCATTTACTGTATAAATAATTTCACCTTTTTTAACATCATCCGTAATTAATGATGTTAAATCTTTTGTAAAATTCTTTGGTATTTTAAGTGACGCATAATAAGTACCTTTTTTAACACCTTCAAGAGCGGTTTTTTCATCTACAAACTGCCAACCTAAACTTTTATTATCCTTAAGTTGTTCGATTAATTGGTCTCCTACATTAATCTTTTGACCTGCTATTTCATTTCCTTTATCTTCATTTGTTACTGCTACAAGCATATTAGCAGTACTTCCATAAGGGTCCCAAGATGCCTTTATATTGAACCAAGCGTACAAAGAAGGTAAAAAAGCAAGTCCTACAACTATTACAAGTACTGCGTAATTTCCACGTATATCTTTTAGGTCATTTTTAAAAATTTCTAATATATTTTTTAAACCATTTGAAGGTTTTAAATTCTTGATATTATTCCAGTTTAAAAATTCTTTTAAACTATTAGTTTTTTTCAAATGTCTCACCTCCTAAAATATTTTGATAGAGAAAAAGTTAGATTTATAATCAATTTTAAATTATATTACTTTTTACACAAATAGTAAAGTTAAAGTTTTGTCTTAATTTTAATACATATATATTATATATAATAGTATGCTATAAATATATATAAATATAGGAAATAAAAACAAATAATTTATAACGTGTATAGTATAAAAATTAATAATAAAACAAATATTTATAATTGATACAATCAATTAAATTAGCCATTATGATATACTTTTTATAATGAGAAAATTCTATGAAGGGATGATTAAATGAGGTATTTTAAAAAATACATAAAAAAATATATAGTATTATTTCTGACAGCAGTATTTTTTTTGACATTGGAAGCTTTTTGTGATTTAGCTCAACCAACTATAATGGCAAAAATAATAGATATAGGAGTTTCAAATAAGAACTTAGATTACATATTATCAACTGGAGCTTTAATGATAGGAATAACCTTTTTAGGGGCAATATTTTCAATAATAAGAAGTATAATCTCAGCAAGAGTTTCTCAGTGCTTTTCCTACGATTTGAGACAGGATGTATTTGAAAAGATAAATACATATTCATTAAAACAAATAGATAAATTTGGTAGAGCATCACTAATAACAAGAATCACTAATGATATTAACCAAATACAACAATTCGTTCATGGAATGATGAGGGTTTTTATAAAATCGCCAATCATGTGTATAGGAAGCTTAATTATAGCCATAAAATTAAATTTAAAGATGTCAATAATTATCTTAGTTGCAGTTTTAATTATATTTATTATAATATTACTCAATATGAAGATTGGATATAGACTATTTAAAAATGTACAGGAAAGTACAGATAAAATAAATTCAAAATTAAGACAGTTTTTAAGTGGAATAAAAGTAGTTAAATTATTTTGCAGATACAATTATGAGAGTAAACGTTTTGAAGAGTTAAATGAAGAGCTTTTTCAAAATAGTAGAAAAGCTACAACAATGATGTCGTTTTTTAGACCTACAATTACAATAATTATTAATATTTCCATAATAATAATATTATTAATTGGAAGACATTTAGTTTATTCAGGAGAAATTAAAATTGGAATTATAGTTGCTTATGTAAATTATATGACTAGAATATTAACCTCACTTATAATGATTTCACATGTTTTTAATGTTTTTGTTCGCGCAAAAGCTTCTTATGAAAGAGTAAGTGAAGTTTTGCTTGATGAGAATGAAGAAATAATTGAGAAAAATACCAGTTTAAATGTTGAAGAAAAGAATTTAAAATTTACAAGTGGTGATATAGTTTTTGAAAATGTTTATTTTTCATATAATAAAAATACAGATGAAAAAATATTAAAAAATGTATCTTTTAAAATAGAAGAAGGTCAAAATATTGGTATGATTGGTCAGACTGGTTCAGGAAAGACTTCTTTAATAAATTTAATTCAAAAATTATATATAGTTGACAAAGGAGATATTAAGATTGGAGGAAATAGTATATACAGTGTTTCTGAAGAAAGTTTAAGAGAAGGAATAGGTGTAGTATTTCAAAATAGTAGTGTATTTGGGAAAAGTATACTAGAAAATATAATTATGGGAAATAAGGCTATAAGTAGAGAAGATGTTATAAATTCATGTAAGATAGCAAATGCAAATCAATTTATAACAAAACTTGAAAATTCTTATGATGAAGTTTTATTTCAAAGGGGTAAAAACCTATCAGGAGGACAAAGACAAAGAATTACTATAGCTAGAGCTATAGCAAAAAAACCACAAATATTAATTCTTGATGATTGCTTTAGTGCAATGGATATTAATACAGAGACGACTATTAGAAAGAATATAAAAGATTATATAAATAATTTAAAAAACAAAGAAAATAAGAAATGTACCATCATAACTATTTCACAAAAGATTAGTTCTATAATTGACTGTGATAAAATTTTAGTCTTAGATGAGGGAGAGGTGGTTGGATTTGCTACACATGAAGATTTACTGGTTAGTTCTCCAATTTATAAAAAAATTTTTGAGTTGCAGAACTTAGCAAATGAAGATGTAAATTAAGGAGGAAGTATATTGAATTTAGGTACTGGAAATCAAAAGGTCAGTAGATTGAAGAAAAAAGAGAAGCCTAAAGATTTTAAGAAAACATTTAAAAGAATTTTTATGTACTTTAAAAAAGATAAAAAGATTACTAGATTAATTTTTTTGCTGGTAATAGTCGATTCAATTATATCAACTATAATACCATATACTCTTGGGAAAGTAGTTGACATAATAAATATTGATACTTATTCAAGGTCCATTTTCTTGAAAGGCATAATTATATTATTCTCATTTTATATAATTGAATTCTCAGTTAAACTGTCTAAGGGTATATGTACAGCTAGACTATCTCAAAGTATAGTTAAAGAGATGAGAAGTAATTTGTTTTTGAAATTTAAAAATCTACCAATAACCTTCTTTGATAAAAGTTCTACTGGAGATATTATGAGCAGGGTAACAAATGATGTTGATAATATTAGTACAGGAATCTCAAATTCATTAGTACAATTAATTACAGGAATTTTAAATATATTGATGACTTTCATTATGATGTTTATATTAAGTCCAATTTTGACCTTTTGTAGTATTATATTGATACCAATAGTAATGTTTCTAAGTAACTTTATAGCAAAGAGGACTAGAGTTCTATTTAAGCAACAACAAGTAGAGTTAGGGAAGTTAAATTCTCATATTGAAGAAATGGTATCGAATATAAATGTAGTAAAATCTTTTAACTATGAAAGAAAGTCTGTAGAGGATTTTAGAGAAGTCAATGATAGACTATTAAATATTTCACTCAAATCGCAAATTTATACATCCCTTTTAATGCCTATTATGAATGTAATTAGTAATATAGGATTTGCAACTATATGTATTATAGGTGGAGTTTTGGCATCTAAGGATATTATAACTATAGGAGTTATAGCTAGTTTTTTAAGTTATATAAGACAATTTACAAGACCTTTAAATGAATTGGCAAATCTATTTAATACATTACTTTCAGCAATAGCAGGATGCGAAAGAGTTTTTGAAATTATAGACGAAAAAGAGGAACAGGAAGCAAAGAGCGTATTTAAAAGTAAGTTTAATGACAATAAGAAGGATAATTTAAATTCTTCTTTTGTAAATGGAGAAATAGAATTTAAAAATGTAAGTTTTTCTTATAATTCAAAAAAGAAAGTTTTAGATAATATAAATTTAAGAATCAAAGCAGGCACATCAAATGCCATTATAGGAGAGACTGGTAGTGGGAAAACAACAATTATAAATCTAATTACAAATTTCTATCAAGTAGATAAAGGAAGTATATTTTTAGATGGTGAAGATATATATTCTATTAACAGAAACTATTTGAGGTCTTGTTTTGGAGTAGTTCCACAAGAAAGTTATATATTCAATGATACGGTCATGGAAAATATAAGGTATGGAAATCTAATGGCCACTGATGAAGAGGTTATATGTGCTAGCAAAATAGCAAATTCGCATAAATTTATAACGAAAATGCATGAAGGATATAATACTGTATTATCAGATAGGGGTGAGGATTTAAGTGAAGGTCAAAAACAATTAATAAGCATTGCCAGAGCAATATTAAAAAATGCACCTATACTCATTTTAGATGAAGCTACAAGCAATATAGATATAGCAACTGAAGCTAAGATTCAAGATGCAATAAATAGTTTAACTTTTGGGAAGACAAGTATAATTATAGCTCATAGATTAAGTACCATATCAAATTGTGATAATATAATAGTTTTAGAAAATGGTAGAATTATAGAATCTGGAAATCATAAAGAACTAATAGAATTAAAAGGACATTATTATAGAAACATACTGTTAACACAAGGGAAGTAAGTATTTAGAAAAAAACTTTAAAAAAATTGTTTAAAGGTATATGCCTCGGGTATATATAAACTAACTTGATAAATAAAAAATTTAATTTGATATATAAAATTTAGGAGGAAATTAATTATGAAAAAATTTGTTTGTACAGTATGTGGATATATACATGAAGGGGATGCTGCACCAGCACAATGTCCAGTATGTAAAGTTGGAGCTGATAAATTTGAAGAAATGAAAGGCGAAAAAAATTGGGCTGATGAGCATAGAATAGGTGTAGCTCAAGGTGTAGACGAAGAAGTAATTGAAGGATTAAGAGCTAACTTCGTTGGTGAATGTACAGAAGTAGGAATGTATTTAGCAATGAGTAGACAAGCTGACAGAGAAGGTTATCCAGAAGTAGGAGAAGCTTATAAGAGAATAGCTTTTGAAGAAGCTGAGCATGCTGCTAAATTTGCAGAACTTCTTGGAGAAGTTGTAGTTGCAGATACAAAAGAGAACTTAAGAGTTAGAGTTGACGCTGAGTATGGTGCAACTGATGGAAAACTAAAATTAGCTAAAAAAGCTAAAGAATTAGGCTTAGATGCTATACATGATACAGTACATGAAATGTGTAAAGACGAAGCTAGACATGGTAAAGCATTCTTAGGATTATTAAATAGATATTTTGGAAAATAAATTTAATATAAAATAGAGTTTAAGAGTATTTCATTTATAATTTTTAAAAATTATGAGTGAGATACTCTTTTTTATTCTTTATGCTTTATTTGTTGTTTCTAATGAGTATATTTTTAACCATAGAGCATAATTTTAAGAATTATTAAGTAAGTTTATAAAACAAGTAATTAGTTTAAAAGTAAAGTTAGATTTAGAAATAGCAAATTGACATACTAATAAGAATACATTAAACTGAGTGTAAAAATATTGATTATTTTATAAAGGTGGTGGATAATCTGATAAAGTATATACATAAAAGTGAGATAGCTATTATTGTGCTACATGAAATTTATGGAGTTAATAGCTTTATAGAAGATATTTGTCAAAAGTATTATCAATATGGGTTTGATGTATTTTGTCCTGAACTTTTAGGAGAAAAAAGAGTATTTCCATACTCAAAAGCCAATGAAGCATATGCTTTTTTTATAAATAATATCGGGTTTGACGTTTATAAGACAGTAGAAAGACTTATAAATGATTTAAAATCAGAATATAAATATGTACTTGTTGTAGGATATAGTGTGGGTGCAACTATTGCATGGAGATGTAGTGAAGATTCTCTTTGTGATGGTATAATTTGTTGTTATGGTTCTCGAATTAGAGATTATATGGATGTAATTCCGAAATGTCCTACTTTATTAGTATTTGCAAAATATGATTCATTCGATGTAGATTCTGTTTCTTGTCAACTTTCTGGAAAACAAAATATTCAAATCGAAATTTTAGAGGCAAATCATGGTTTTATTGATGTATACTCAAAACATTATTCTGATATTCAAACACAAGTATTTAGTATTAAAGAAAAAAGTTTTATAGCTAAATATTTAGAGTAGTATAACTTATTATAAAATATATAAAAATATTTAATTAATCTGAAAAGTTTTTTATGGCACTATTGATATTTAAAAATATTAGTAGTGCCATTATATTTTAGTGCTATTATGTTTTTGAGATATAGTTAATTAATCTAATTATAGTATTAATTATGTTTTTATGATTTTTAATGAGTTACTATAATGCGATACATTTAAACAGACAATAAGAAAATTAATTGTAGCTGAATAAGAATATTATATGAGAATATTGCAATTTGATATATTTACCAGTACAATAAAAGTAGTTACAACTGGTAAACTAAATAAATTAAAGCAAGTTGGCAAATTGGAGGTTTTTAAATATGAAATCATTTAAAAAGCACTTCTTGATACTTTCTTTGATATTTTTACTTATTATATCCTGCCTTGACAATGTTCAATGCTTTGCTGATGAGTCTGAAAATTCAAAAAAAATACGAGTTGGATATTGTGATAACTATGGAATTATATCTTCACCAAAAGACAATTCTTATACAGGGTATGGTTATGACTATTTAAAAGAAATTTCAAAATATACGGGATGGAAGTATGAATTTATAAAAGGGTCTTGGGAAGAATGTTTAGATAGATTAGAAAAAGGTGAAATAGATTTACTTGGACCTTTACAGAGTAATGATGAAAGAAATAAAATATTTAATTTTCCTAAAATAAGTTCGGGATATGAATATAGTGCACTATATACAAATGAAAGTAACTACAATATGTTTTATGAAGATATAAGTTCATTTAACGGTATGAGAGTGGCTGTGCTCAAAGGTAATTTTCATAATATTGCATTTGAAAAATATAGAGAAGAAAATAAATTTTCAGTGGAATATATATATTGTAATTCTATTGATGAGTTAATTGAGTCTGTAAATGAAAATAAAGCAGATGCTTTTGTTTGTGGAAGTATCGTAAATGCAAAAGGAATGAAAATAGTTAGTAAGTTTTCAATGGAACCTTTTTATTTTGCTACTACAAAAGAAAAAACTAACCTAGCAAAAGAATTAGATTATGCTTTAAAGGAATTAAAAATGAATAACATGTACTATGATATGGAATTATATAAAAAGTATTTTAAAAGAGATGTTACTAATTCCATAGCATTTACTCGTCAAGAAATTAATTTTATTAAAGCAAATCCAAAGCTTACTATGGTATACGATTCAGAGTGGTCTCCTGTTGAATATTATGATATGGTAAGTAATTCGTTTAAAGGTATAAGCTCTGACTTAATGTCAGTTATATCAAAAAAATGTGGTATAGAATTTGAATATATTAAAACAAAAAATTATAATGAGAGTCTTAATTATATAAAAAACGGAAAGGCAGATATGCTTTGTGGCTCAATTAATGAAAACAATAAAGAAAAACGATTCAATATGAAATTGACAAATCCGTACATAAATATTCCAATAGTTATGGTTGGAAAATTAGGAACTAATCTGAATAATGATTTAAATATTGCTTTAACGAGTAGCTATAAGTCTATTGATTCTTATATAGAAAAAAATTTTGAAAATTCTAAAACAACATCTTATAAGTCTACAGAAGATTCTTTAGATGCTATAGATGCAGGAAAAGCAAATTTAATGGTACTTAGTTCTTATCAGTTTGATGAACTTTTAAAGAAAGGAAAAGCCAATAATTTATCTATTATATCAGTTTTAGATACTAATTATGGAATGTGTATAGGAGTATCAAATAAAATTAATCCAATATTGATATCAATTTTAAATAAATCAATAGGTAAAATTACTGAAGAACAGTTAAATGATAGCATATATTCTAATACTATTAATAAGCCTTATAAGGTACCATTTAGTGTTATTTTTAAAGAGTACTCGGTACAAATTATTATGTGTATTTGTATTATATTTTTAATTGCCATCAAATATATAATTTATAATAAGAAAAAGAAAGAAGATTCTCTGAAAAAAATTGCATACATAGATTCATTAACAGGAGCAGATAGTATAGAGAAGTTTAAAATAAATGCAGATAAACTGTTTTCTAAAAATAATCCAGAATCATATGTGTTATTTTATATGGATGTTGATAAATTTAAATATATAAATGATATGTTTGGATTTGATATGGGAAATAATACTTTGATACATATATCAAATACTATTGCAAGTGAATTACATGAGGATGAAATCTTTGCAAGAGTTTCTGCTGACCATTTTGTTCTTCTCATTAGATATAAGACAGATGAAGATATTAAAGCAAGACTAAACAGTATTTATAACAAAGTTCAGATATTTAGTAATCCGAAAATAAATTACTATAAGTTGATTTTAGATTGTGGTATATACAAAATAAATAAAGATGATAGGGATATAAATACTATTATGGATAGAGCAAATACTGCTAGAAAGACTATAAAAGGTGGTCATAAAAATTCATTTGCTTTTTATAATGATGAAATGCATAATAAAATACTAAAAGAAAAAGAAATTGAAAATACAATGATAGATGCTCTTAATAATGGAGAATTTATTGTGTATTTTCAGCCTAAATATAGCCTTTTAGATTACCAAATCATAGGAGCTGAAGCACTTGTTCGTTGGAATAATCCAAAGAAAGGTTTAATACCACCAATAGAATTTATACCAGTATTTGAGAGAAATGGTTTTATTGTAAACATTGATTTTTATGTATTTGAAGAAGTGTGTAAAAAGATTAGAGAATGGATGGATGAAGGTCAAAAAGTGGTGCCTATATCTGTTAACTTATCTCGAATGCATTTTGTAAATAGTAACTTTGTTGAGAAGTTTAGATTAATTGTTGATAAATATAAGATACCAACAAATTTTATAGAATTAGAGCTAACAGAAACAGCAGTATTAAATAATATAGAAGGTTTGATTGATACAATGAATCATCTAAAAGAAAATGGGTTTATAATTTCTATGGATGACTTTGGAACAGGGTATTCTTCGCTTAATCTTCTAAAAGAATTGCCTGTTGACATATTAAAATTAGATAGAGCATTTTTTACAGAAAAAGATGAGAGCAATAATGAAAAAATTGTTATATCCAATGTCATTAGAATGGCAAAAGAACTAAAAATGAAGGTAATATCAGAAGGGGTAGAAACTATTTCACAATTAGACTTTTTAAAACAAATTGGATGTGATATGGTACAGGGATACCTATTTTCTAAACCAATGCCTATAAAAGAGTTTGAGAAAATAGTTTTTAAAAAAGAAGAAAATAATGTATAAGTGATGTGAAAACATATACACAATAAAGATGCTTTAATATAGTTAAATATACTATTTTGGAGCATCTTTATTTTTATATAGATTTTATCAATAGGATAACTCAAATGAGAAAAAAAATCAAAAGAATACAATAATCACTTGCAAAGTTTATACTATTGTGGTAGACTTAAATCAAAATTAGGAATTGTAAAAAGAAGGAAAAAATAGGTTATTATTTTAACTGATTAAAACTTAAGATAAAATATTGTAATTCATATATGAGATAACGATTGCTTGTAAATTTAAATTAGTTTAAGAGGAGGAATATTATATGATGCCATTGATACTATCAAATACAGGAGAAGAAGTAGTTATAAAGAAGATTTCAGGAAGTGACAAAACAAGAACTTTTTTAAATAGTATAGGTTTTGTAGTAGGTACAAACGTTAAAATAATTTCTAAGATAGATGGTAATTTAATAATAGATGTAAAAGATACTAGAGTTGCATTGGATAAAAAGATGGCAAGCAGAATAATAATATAGGGAGGTAACAACATGAACAGACTAAAGGATATTAAGTGTGGAGAGACTGTAAAAGTCAAAAAATTAGAGGGAGAAGGAGCCACACGAAGACGTATAATGGATATGGGAATTACTAGAGGTGTTGATGTATTTGTAAGAAAAGTAGCTCCTCTTGGAGACCCAATTGAAATAACAGTCAGAGATTATGAACTATCAATTCGTAAGTCAGATGCAGAAAAAATTATTGTGGAATAATAAAATTAATTAATTAGAATAGGGTTAGTGCAATTATATAATGAGAATGATTTTCTGTATCATAAATAGTTATGTACTTAATAATAATGGAGGGAATGGAAATGTCAATAAAAATAGGTCTCATAGGAAATCCTAACTGTGGTAAGACAACAATGTTCAATGGGCTTACAGGTTCATCGCAATATGTTGGTAACTGGCCAGGAGTAACAGTTGAAAAAAAAGGTGGAAAATTAAAAGGAAATAAAGATGTGGAAATAGTAGATTTACCAGGTATTTATTCTTTATCTCCATATACATTAGAAGAAGTAGTTACACGTAATTTTATGTTGGATGATAAACCAGATGCAGTAATAAATATTGTAGACGCATCAAATATAGAGAGAAATTTATATCTTACAACTCAAGTTTTAGAATTGGGTATACCTACTGTTATAGCTCTTAATATGATGGATATTGTTAATAAGAATGGTGATAAGATAAATATTAAAAAGTTATCTGAGGTTATAGGTTGCCCAGTGGTAGAAGTAACAGCAGTTAAAGGTCAAGGAATAATGGAAGCTGCTGAAAAGGCAATTGAACTTGCAAGTAGCAACAATAAATTAGATTTTAAATTGCCTTTTGTTGACGAAAGTAAGGAAGCAATAGAAAAAATAGAAAAAATAATAGAAGAAAAGACTCCGTACATAGATATGGAAACACGTTGGTTAGCTATAAAGTTATTTGAAAGAGATGAAAATGTTATACAAAAACTTGATATCTCTAAAACAATATTGAATAACATAGAAGAAATAACTAGAAATTGTGAAGATGAATTGGATGATGATAGTGAAAGTATAATAACAGCAAATCGTTATGAATTTATTAGCTCAATAATTTCAAGTATAATAAAGAAGAATAGAAAAGGCAAGGAAACTGTATCAGACAAGATAGATAAGATTGTAACAAACCGAATACTAGCATTACCTATTTTTGCACTTATAATGTGGGGAGTTTACTATATAGCAGTGAGTTCGTTGGGCGCTATAGCAACTGATTGGACTAATGATGTACTGTTTGGAGAAATTATTCAAGGGAATGTAAGTAACTTTTTGGTTTCTTTAAATGTAGCGGATTGGTTACAAGGGCTTGTAGTTGATGGTCTAATTGGTGGAGTTGGAGCTGTATTAGGATTTGTTCCACAAATCATGCTTTTATTCTTACTATTATCAATACTAGAAGATTGTGGATATATGTCACGTGTAGCCTTTATAATGGATAGAATTTTCCGTAAGTTTGGTCTTTCAGGAAAATCATTTATACCAATGCTTATAAGTTCTGGTTGTGGAGTTCCAGGAGTTATGTCAACTCGTACTATAGAGAATGATAGAGATAGAAAAATGACTATTATGTTAACTACATTTATTCCATGTGGGGCTAAGATTCCAATAATAGCATTATTTGCAGGAGCATTGTTTGGAGGTGCTTCATGGGTAGCACCATCAATGTATTTCTTAGGGATTGTAATGATAATCATTTGTGGAATAATATTAAAGAGAACTAGTTTATTTGCAGGAGAGCCATCTCCATTTGTTATGGAATTACCTCAATATCATGTTCCAAGTGCAAAAGGTGTTTTGATACACATGTGGGATAGAGGAAAAGCATTTATAATCAAAGCAGGTACAATTATATTTATAGCTTGTGGAGTAATTTGGTTCTTACAATCATTTAACTGGTCATTACAGATGGTAGATGCTGGTGACAGTATATTAGCTAGTTTAGGAAATATAGTTGCACCAATATTTGCACCTCTTGGATTTGGAAACTGGCAATCATCAGTAGCAACAGTTACAGGACTAGTGGCTAAGGAAAATGTAGTTGGAACATTTGGAGTTTTATTTGGTATATCAGATGCAACAGAGCAAGACCCAGCACTTCTTGGTTCAGTTGCAAGTATGTTTACAGTAGCTAGTGCGTTTGCATTTATGACATTCAACATGCTTTGTGCACCTTGTTTTGCAGCTATTGGAGCCATAAAAAGAGAAATGGGTTCATGGAAATGGACATGGATTACATTAGGATTCCAAACTTTAACAGCATATATAGTTGCTCTTCTTGTCAATCAAGTTGGAAGTTTAGTTTTAGGTACTGGAGGAAGTATTGCTGGGGCAATAATATCTATAGTTATAGCAGTAGCTGTAGTATTGGCAGTTTTAACTTATTCAAATAGAAATATGAAAAAAGAAAAAATTGGTAAATTAAGTTATATGAAAAATTAATTCATATAAATAAGGAGTGGTAAATATGGCTACATTTATTATAGCGGCTATTGTGGTAGTATTAATGGCATTAGCTGTAATGCATATGGTTAAAAATTCAAAAAAGAATGGTAGCAGTTGTGGATGTGGTTGTTCTGGATGCTCAAGCAGCAAGAGCTGTAATAGCACTAAGAGATAGATAAAATAAGAACCTGATAAAAAGTATAAATTACTTTGTTATCAGGTTCTTATTTTTTATATAAATAATAAATTTCATGTTTGAGGTAGGTTAGACTATGTTGTAATTTTAATGTATAATTATAGACAAATATATGATTAGGAGGTATTATTGCTAAACAAGGCAATATAAATGTATATTATGTTTAAATTTGACGTGACAAATGAACTTATGTGTATAGCAAGGGGAAGTGGCAAATTTTTTGCAAAAAAAGGTGCTATGGTAGCCTTTAAGGGAAATTTTAATTTTGAAAAATTGTTATTAGGTCCCAACAATGGTGGTGGTTTAGGAAGAGCACTGTTAGGGCATGTTCAAAGGTCATTGACAGGAGAACAAATGCCAATAATGGTTGTTGAAGGTGAAGGGGAAATTTACCTAGCTCAAAATGCTTATCATGTAGATGTAATATCGATTGACCCAGGTGATTCAATTTATGTTGAGAGTGAAAATTTATTGGCATTTTCTGAACAATTAAATTATAGTGTAAAACTAATTGGTTCAGGAGTACTATCTCAAAAAGGCCTTTTTACTACACATTTAATAAATAAAACCGGTCAAAATCAAGATGTTGCTATAATAACAGATGGGAATCCTCTAATACTTGAAGGTCCTTGTTGTGTTGACCCAGATGCATTAGTAGCTTGGACTGGAAGAGAACCATATCCAAAGGTAGCAAAATTATCATGGAAGACTTTTATTGGTCAGACTTCGGGGGAATCTTATCATATGGAATTTGTTGAACCTGGACAAATAGTTATTATACAGCCATCTGAAAGATTGTCTGGCTTGAAAACAGATTCTACACCTTCTGATAGAATGAATTCAGGTGGGTTAAGAATTGGTATAGATTAGATTTTATAGTGTAGCTTAATCATTCTTTAGGATTTTAAAAAATAAAAAGGGTAGCAGGGATAGATATATTAAAAGGAGTTTTATATGATTGAGAAAATTCATAAAAAGTTCAAAGGATATTATATTTTTTTAATAATTTTAATTTTATGGAAGATTGTATGTATTCTGGGGATATGGAGTAGTTATATCTTGCCTCCTCCTGAAAGAGTTTTAGATACTTTCATAAAAATGATATATGATGGTTCTATTTTCTTAAATGCTTATGCCAGTATAAAAAGAATATTGGTAGGTTTTTTAATAAGTTCACTGATAGCGATACCACTTGGAGTTGTATTTGGAGTAAATAAAAAAATGTATGAATATTTCAAACCACTTTTTGAATTTATGCGAAGTACACCTCCACTAGCTTTAGTTCCAATGCTGATTTTATGGTTTGGTATAGGTGAAGAATCCAAAATTATAATTATCATTTTAGCATCCTTTTTCCCAATATTTTTAAATACATTGAAAGGCATAAAAAATTGCGATAACAAATTAATAGAAGTGGGTAAATCTTTTAATTTATCTAAGAAGAGAATTTTTTATAAAATAATAATTCCTAATTCTATGTTAGATATTGTTGTTGGACTTAGTTTAGGTCTTGGATATAGTTTTAGAGCTATAATTGGAGCAGAGCTTATTGCAGCTTCTTCAGGTCTAGGATATTTGATTTCTGATGGAAAAGATATGTCACGAACTGATGTTGTATTGGTAGGTATTTTTGTTATTGGATTTTTAGGTATACTTTCAGATTATTTATTTTCAAAGGCGATAATAAAGTTTAGCAAAGGGAAGCAGGTTGATTTAAATGGTTAGAAATGGATTTTTACTAGAGAATATACATAAAAAATATTTAGTTGATAATAAAGAACACTTAGTTCTTGATGATGTATCGTTAAATATATCTAGTGAAGAAATAACTGTTATATTAGGTGAAAGTGGATGTGGTAAGACTACTTTACTTAGAATTTTAGCAGGTCTTGAAAATGCGACTAGTGGAAATATATATTTTTATAGTAATGATAAAAAGTGCATTCCAAAAGTGGGAGTGGTATTTCAAGAAAGTAGACTTATGCCATGGTTGAATGTGAGTGAAAATATACTTTTACATACTGAAAAAAAGAATAGAAATAAAGTTGATTTGGACAAATATTTAAAAATGATGAAGCTTGAAAAATTTAAAAACTCATATCCAAATGAATTATCAGGAGGTATGGCTCATAGAGTAAGTATAGCAAGAGCTCTTTCCTTCAATCCAGATATTTTACTTATGGACGAGCCATTTGCGGCACTAGATTACTTTACAAGAAGAAAAATGCAGAAAGAAGTTATAAATATCCATGAAAATACTAAAAAAGGCGTAGTATTTGTAACTCACAATATCGAAGAAGCTATGGAAATAGCAAAGAAAATAATTGTTTTTAGTAAAAATAAAGGGATTAAACAGTTTAGTGTCGAAGATGAATATAATAGAGATTTAACTAAAAGCTATTATATAAGCTTAAAAAAAGAAATATTAAGGGAATTGGGGGAGTTTTAATTGATTAAAAGAAATAAAAAAATTTTAGCAGTAATGACATCTTTAGTAATGGTGTTGGTTGGTACTGTAGGATGCTCAACAAAAGATGAGGACAAAGATGCACCTGCAAAAAAAGAAGCTAGTTTACCAAAGGAAATAAATCTGACTTATGTAAAATCACCACTTAATGTTCCTAGTATACTGGAAAAAAAGGATGACTTATTTGGAAAAGAATTTAAAAAGGACAATATAAAAGTTAATTTTCATGAATTAACAACAGGACCAGAGCAAACTCAGGCACTAGCTGCAGGGGAGATAGACTTTTTACATGCTTTAGGTGGAACATCTGCAATAATAGCTGCTTCAAATGATGTTGGTCTTAAAATTACAAATATTTATAGTAGATCACCAAAAGGATATATGCTTATAACTAATAACGAAAATATTAAATCTATAAAGGATTTAAAAGGCAAAAAAATAGTAGGGCCAAAGGGAACTATACTTCATCAATTATTAATTGCTGCACTTGCTAAGGAAGGTTACACTATAGACGATGTTGAATATGTAAATATGGATATTCCTGGTGCTGCTTCTGCATTAGAAAGTAAAAGTGCTGATGTAGCTATGCTTGCAGGTCCAACTGCATTAAAAACAATAAATTCAGGTGCTAAGATGATTGTAAATGGAGAAGGATTAGTTAGTGGAATAATAGTTACTGCTGTAAGTGATGATTTTGCTGAAAAATATCCTGAACTAGTAAAAAGATTTATGAAAGTTCATGAAGATACTTTAAAATATATGGATGAAAATAAGGACAAAGTAATGGATGTTGTATCTAAAGAAGTTGGATTATCTTTAGATGAAACAAAAGAAATGTATTCTTGGTATGATTTTAGTTCTAAAATAACAGATAAAGATATAAAAGAGTTAGAAGATACACAAGAATTCTTGATGTCTAATGGAATGCAAGAAAAGAAAATAAATATTAAAGATATGTTGTACAATCAAAATTAGAATATTGAAGTAAAAAATACACCCTTATTTATTATGGAAACAGCATAGTAAAAGGGTGTATTTTTTATTGTCATATATAAAAACACAATTAAAAACAACTTACTATTTTATCTACACTTATGTAGTCTAGTAATTTTCTCATTTTCTTACGATGAAGTAAAAATTTAGAATACGTGTCTTCTGATTGTTTTGTATCTCCATAAACTTTCCAATATTTAATCATAGAAACTTCATAATTACTATATCCCATAAAGCCAATTACATCTTTAAGAGGATATCCTAAAAAAATTCCTATTTCATCAGGGAAAGTGTCACCATTAAGTTTATTTACTAAATGCTCCAAATAAGCATTGACATTCGTATTTTGTTTATATCCTAGAAATTTTAAAAAATTTACTGTTTTTTTACATTTTAATCTTTCTGATAATGCATTTTTGTTTACAAATAAGATTTTTAATCCTTTTTTCTTTTTATCAATAACTATAAAATCTATTTTTTTACATTTATATAGATATTTGTAAATGTCACTAATCTTTTCCTCTCTATTTACATCAGTAAATGAAATATTTATTATTTCAGCAGGTTTAGAACCTAAAAAAACTGGACCTAAAACTTCTAAAAGCCATTTTATATATGATGATTCAATTTTATTTTTACAACAAAATTGTGAATTACAACAAGACATAAAAGATAACCTCCTTCAAATGAAAATTAATATCAATTAATTAAATTATACTATGAATGATAATCAATATCAACAATAAAATTATATTTTTTTCATTTAGTTGCTTATTTATTATAATTTCCAAAAAAATAAATTATAACTTGTTTAATTTTAGTAAATAAAAAATAAAAATATAGAAATACTAAATTAAGAAAGAAATATATTAAATTTTTTTGTAATACAAAACATCTAGGAGGATAATAAAAATGAAATTAAAAAGAACTTTATTTGTAGGACTAGCGTTAGTATTAGCTATAGGAATGACTGCATGTACTAAAAAAACAGAAGAACCAAGTGAGAATGCAGGAAAAAATCCCAATGAATCAGTAAATAACAATGAAGGTTATATGAATTATTATTCAACAAGTTATAACGATTATATAGCAGGTTTAAATAGATACTCTATTTATGATACTCCAGAAAGCATAAACAATCAGTTTAAGGATAAAGAATATCCAGGAAATGAAAAATACTTAAATGATGTAAAGGCTGCATATAAAGATAGTAGAGATAAAATACAATCATTTGTAACATCTCTTAAAAAAGATGGTAAAACAGAAGATACAGAATTAAAGAAAATGAATGATGAATTAATAACTGAAGGTGAAAGATTAGTAAAAGATATAGATGAAAGAATAAAAAAATTAGACAATGTATCTGATGAAGATATGAAAAAAGGTCAAAATGACTTTATGAAACTAGTTCATGGAACAGAAGATGTTGGGAATGATATAGGTAGTGGTTTTAGAAAAATGATAAAAGATATGAATGATAGACTAGGAATAACAGGAAATAATAAAAAATAATATAACAAATACCTAATTATAAAATGAAAAAGTTTTAAAACATATAGAAGCCCTGAAGATATTATCTTTCTTGGGCTTCGTATTTTTTTATATCAAAATCCAATACAATAATTAAGTCGAATATCTTAATTCCTCAATAATATTAGCAAATTGGTATGATATCTAAGAAGACATTGATATTTTTCATCATAAAATATAAGCACTATCATTTTGTAACCTTAATATTTCCAATCTTGCTTTCAACATTAATTTCTATATTAGGATGACTACGAATTCTACATTTTGCTGTCTTTTTCTCAATAATAATATATTTTTGAAAATTGATTGGAATTAAGCTATTTTTTGTTTTTGCTATAAATTCTAACTCTAAATCTTTAGGAAGTATAATATTAATCTTGTCATTTTTATTAAAGAATGAAAGATTATTAATTACTTTAGTATATTCGATATTTAAATTACCAGAATTATTGGATTTATAATTTCCTGAACCAACAGCAGATTTTATATCCACATTCCCACTAGTGGAAGTATATATAACATTTCCATATAGTTTGTCACAAGTGACATTGCCACTGAACGTTTAAAAGAATTTTTACTGGCAAGAGGGTTAAAAGTTTTGTCTAATCGTGGTTATATAGATATGCATATACCAAAATATACTCTGAATTGGGGAGCTGAGTATTTGTTGTCTTTTGCAAAAAATACTACAATAATAGAATATGTGCAACTTAAATCTTTAATAAAGTCTAAGGTGTTAGAGTTATGTAATCATCATTGCCTTTAAGTCATTTGAAAATACAGGGGTTTGTAAGCTATAAAATCAATAAAAAATAGATATTTATTTTTCACTAAAAGTAATAAAAAATAAGAAATTTAAATAAATTCATTGACAAATATTATTAATGAATATATCATATATAACATAGCAACAAATGATAATCAAATTAAATTAAATAACGTCTTATCAAGAGTGGTGGAGGGACTGGCCCTTTGAAACCCGGCAACCAGTATATTTTATATACATTGGTGCTAAATCCTGCAACTAATATAGTTGATAGATGAGTATAAATAGCTTTCTAAGCCTGAGTTTATACTCAGGCTTTTATTTTGTTAGATACAAATTAAAAGACATAAGCTAGGATAAACATAAAAACTGAGCAGAATATATGGGGAGGAAATTTTATGATTAGCATAAAAAATGTTAATAAGTATTATGGAAAGATTCAAGTGCTTAAAGATGTAAATATTGAAATAGAATCTGGAGAAATTTTTGGAATAATAGGTCATAGTGGTGCAGGTAAATCAACACTACTTAGATGCATAAATGGACTGGAAGAATATCAAGAAGGTAATGTACTTGTTTCTGATAAGGAAGTAAAGTCATTAAATGAAAAGCAGATGAGAGATTTAAGAAAAGAGTTAGGTATGATTTTTCAACACTTTTCATTACTTGAGAGAAGAACTGTATTTGATAATGTAGCATTGCCATTAGAATGTTTTGGATATACAAAATCAGAAATCAAGAAAAGAGTTTTAGAGTTATTAGAAGTAGTTGGAATATCTGAAAAGAAAAATGATAAACCTAGAAATCTAAGTGGTGGTCAAAAACAGAGAGTTGCAATTGCTAGAGCTTTGGCACTAAATCCACAAGTACTTCTTTGTGACGAAGCAACTTCAGCATTAGACCCAAATACTACAAAATCAATTCTTTCATTACTTGAAGATATAAATAAAAAACTAGGAATAACAATAATAGTTGTAACTCATCAAATGGAAGTTATAAAACAGATTTGTGGAAGAGTAGCAATAATGGAAAATGGAGAAGTTTTAGAGGTGGGAGATACAGAAGAAATTTTCTTAAGAAATACTAAAGGACTTAGAAAATTAATCGGTGAAGAAAGTATAATCTTACCAAAGGGAACAAATATAAAGATACTATTCCCTAAAGATATTTCTAATGAAGCTATTATTACAACTATGGCAAGAGAACTAAATATAGATGTTTCTATAATATTCGGTAAATTAGAGCAATTCAAAGAAGATATTTTAGGCTCACTTATCATAAATGTTTCAGATAAAAGTGGAGAACAAGTAAAACAATATCTAACTAGTAAGGGCATAAGATGGGAGGAAATGATAAATGAATAGTTTAATCGACTTTTTGACAACACTATTTCCAAATGCATTGTTACAAACTTTGTATATGGTTATAATACCAACTATAGTGGCAACAATATTAGGATTTATACTAGCAATCATATTAGTGGTTACAAAACCAGATGGATTAAAACCAAATAGCACAATAAATAGTGCTTTAGGGTTTATAGTAAATATATTTAGAAGTTTCCCATTCATGATACTTATAGTTGCAATGATTCCAATAACTAGATTAATCGTTGGAACAAGTATAGGAGAAACTGCTGCAATAGTGCCTATAACTATTGGTGCAGCACCATTTATCGCTAGAATTATAGAAAGTTCACTAAATGAAGTTGATAAAGGATTGATAGAAGCTGCAAGATCTTTTGGAGCTACAAAGAGACAAATAGTATTTAAAGTTATGATAAAGGAAGCCATGCCTTCAATAGTATCTGGAATTACATTATCAATAATATCTATACTTGGATATACAGCTATGGCAGGTGCAGTAGGAGCTGGAGGATTAGGTAATATAGCACTTATTTATGGATATCAAAGATTTGATACAGCAGTAATGGTGTATACAGTAATAGCACTTGTAATATTAGTTCAGATAATACAAGGTATAGGAAATCTAGCTTACAAGAAACTAAAATAACTTAATCATAAACATTTTAAAGAGGGGGAGTAAAAAATGAAATTAAAAAAATTATTATCAGTAGCATTGGTATCAGCAATAGCAATATCAGCAGTAGGTTGTTCAAACAAAGAGGATAAGAAAATACTAGTAGGAGCTTCATCAAATCCACATGCAAAGATATTGGAAGTTGCAAAGCCATTATTAAAAGAAAAAGGATATGATTTAGAAGTAAAAATATTTGATGACTATGTACTTCCAAATACAGCTTTAGATGAAGGTTCTTTGGATGCTAACTTCTTTCAACATATTCCATTTTTAGAAGAAACTGTGAAGGAGAAAGAATATAAACTTACGTATACATCTAAAGTTCACATAGAGCCAATGGGATTCTATTCAGAAAAAGTTAAGTCATTAGATGAAATAAAAGATGGAGCAGTTATAGCTGTGCCAAATGATGCAACTAATGGAGCTAGAGCACTTAAATTATTAGCAAAAAGTAAATTAATAGAAGTAAAAGATGGAGAGCTTATAACTAAAAAAGACATAACTAAAAATCCTAAAAATATACAAATAAAAGAAATGAATGCAGAACAATTACCAACAGTATTAAAAGATGTTGATGGAGCAGTTATAAATTCCAATTATGCTTTAACAGCTAACTTAAATCCTACTAAAGATGCTATAGTAATAGAATCAAGCGATTCTCCATATGTAAATATAATAGCTTGTAGAGAAAATAATAAAGATAGTGATAAGATAAAAGCTTTATCAGAGGCTATGAACAGTAAAGAAGTTAAGAAATTTATACAAGATGAATATAAAGGAAGTATAGTGCCAGCTTTCTAAATTGAATATGCAAAATCTATAAAATGAGTAAAATTAAAAATATTTACTCATTTTTTTTTATAACTAGAAAGTGACAAATTTTTTGGAAGAATTGTGGTAACATATTTATAGGTAAAACTATATAAAAATGAAGAAGTGGTGGGGAATATGGAATCTAAGGGAACTTTAAGCAAGAATAAGGTCTATATACTGGCTAATGGGGTATTTTTGATTATTGCAATTTTAAATATAAATTTGTATACAGTTTCTATAAATATGTATAGGATAATTTTACTTTGGATATTTGGGTATTCTATAGTTTATATAACTAGTTTCAAAAAAGACGAATTTATAAATATATTAAAAATAGGATGTCTCGTATTAGTTTTTGTAAGTATTTTAGGAGTAGCAGATTTAAAACTTCAAAAATTCCAAATTGTGCTACTCAATCTAAGTATAATTAATATGTCTACTTTTATATATTTAACCATTTCTAAAATAAAAAAATTGAGAATAAGCCCTGTATTAATTTTTTATGGTGCTTTTGTCATAGTAGACTATTTTATAAGAAATATTTTTAGTGATTTTAATTGGAATATGATTATTATATTAGTTAATATTGCTATGTCGTTGTTTAATTTGTTATATTTATTGAATAAATTTGATAGTACAATTGAACACTATAAGTTAATAAAAGATTTATCATATTTTGCTTTTTTTACAACAATTATAGGATTTATAGCAATTTGTTTTAGTACAGTAGATACAGATAGGTTAATAGGAGTAGTGTATTTATTATTATGTAACCATACTTATTATGTATATGTATACAGTTTCAATAATAGAATAGTATATCCATATTACGAGCTTGATTATATAAATAAAAAATTAAGTAGAAAGTCAGAGCAACTAGGGAAGATAAATTTAGCAATAGAAAAAGATATGACTATACAAAGAACATTAAAGAATTATATAGACCAAAGAAAAGAGTTATTGAGACAAGCTCTTGATACAATACCAAATGTGTGGATAGTAACAGATTATGATTTTAATATAAGCTATACAAATAATAAATTTAAAAATGAGTTTTCAAAAGATATGAGTAATTTTTATAAAATATTAACTTTTGTCAAAGAAGATAAAAATGTAGCTAAAAAATTAAAGAAGTTTGACAATGATATAAGTATAATTGACAAGCAGGTAGAATTAAATGATAAAATCTATTTATTGAGTTTAAGTAATAATAAAGAAGAAAGTAACTACTTAATAAGCTTAAATGATATTACAAATGAAATCAAAATGGATGAAGAAATAAGACATATAAATAAAGATTATGAAAATATTATATTAAATATTCCATCTCCTATACTTGTAAGAAGTGCTGAAGGTGGTATAAAGAAGAATAAGATAATAAGCATAAATAAGAAATATGAAAAGAGCTTTAAATGTAATTCAAGTGATTTAGTTGGCATGACATTAGAACAATATTTTGAAACTTTCAATATAGATTTCTTTGATAATAGATCATTTAAGAGATTAAATCTTACACAAGAAAAGAAAGCTGAAATAGTAAGTTATAATGATACAGCAAACTGTATAGTTAATTTTGTAATGTCTGACTCAGAAGGTGAAGACCGTGTTGAAGAAGTTAGAGTTGGAGATTATTGGTCTGATAATAAGCTATTTAAATTGCTTACGTTTAGAGATATAACTAAAGAAATAAATATACTTAGAATAGTAAATGAACAAAAGGTAATATACGAAAAATTACTAGATGCTATACCAGAAGCTATTTTTCTTGAAGATTTAAGTACATCAAGAGTTCTATATACAAATAGAGCTTTTAGAGAACTATTTGGAATTTCTAGTGACGTATTAGGAGTTACAACACAAAAATATAGAAATATATTAGTAAAAAAATACATAAATAATTTAAATATAGGAGAGAGAGAAAAGAGTATTCACATAGTAAACGAAAACAATCATATTAAAGAAGTAAAAATGATATCAAGAACATTGTATTTTGGACAAAAAAGAAGTAGAGTGAGAATTATTAAAGATTTAAGTGTGCAAAGAGAGTCTGAAAGACTTAAGAAGGCATTAATAAAACAAAGACAATATGACCAAATGAAAATGGAGTTTTATGCTAATATATCTCATGAACTTAAGACACCTTTAAATAATATATATAGTTCAGTTCAACTTGTCGAAAATCTTTATAAAAAGGGAAAAATAATTGATTCTCAGGATATACTAAAAGAACATATACAAATAACTAAACAAAATATGTTTAGATTATTAAGATTAATAGATAATATAATAAATATTTCTCAAGTTAAATCAGATATATATAAGATTAAAGCAGTTAATTTTGATATTATTGATATAACAGAGAGAATAGTTACATCTATTAGTAGTTATGCTAGGTCTAAGGGAATAGACTTGGTTTTTGATACAAATGAGGAAACTATGAGAGTAGGGCTTGACCCAGAATCTATAGAACGTATAATACTGAATATATTATCAAATTCTATAAAGTTTACTTTAGAAGGTGGAGAAATTCTTGTAGGGATATATAAAAAAGGTGAAACAGTAGAGATACTTATAAAAGATACTGGTATAGGTATAGAAAAAGAAAAATTATTTGATATATTTAATAGATTTAAACAAATTGAAAATAGTGGAATATCAAATGAATTTGGAAGTGGAATAGGGCTGTGTCTTACAAAATCATTGATTGAAATTCAAAATGGGGAAATTTACATAGACAGCAAAGTAGGAGAAGGAACAGAAGTAAAAATTATATTCCCAATTAGAGAAGTGGTTGAAGAAGTCTATGATAAGTCAAATTATAATGACAACATTGAAAAATTCGAGATAGAATTTTTTGATATATATAAATAATAAATACTGAAATCTATTATTCGTATACTAGTATAAAATAAGCTAATTTTATTTATGTTTTTAGCTAGACTGTATCCATTGAAAATAAATTTTATGAGGTGAAGTGTTGGAAAAGGATTTTTTTAGAAAAAATGGTATTGATTTAGCCAAATCAATACTAGGCAAATATCTTATAAGAAAGTATGAAGATAAAACAATTGTCACTAAAATAATAGAGACAGAAGCGTATATGGGTATAACCGACAAAGGAGCACATGTGTATGGTGACAAAAAAACGGACAGAACTAAGCCATTATATTTAGATGGTGGACATATATATGTTTATTTAATCTATGGTATGTACAACTGTTTAAACTTATCGGCAAATGTAGAAAATATACCAGAGTGTGTATTGATAAGAGGCGTAGAACCTGTAACTTCTCTAGATGAGATATCTATAAATAGATATAATAAATCTTACAATGATTTGAGTAAATATCAAATAAAAAACATTACTAATGGGCCAGGAAAACTTTGTAAGGCTTTAAAAATAGATAGAAGCTTAAATAGCAAGAGCATAATGGGTGAAGAGTTATATATAAGTGACTTTTATTATAATGAGGAAGGAATAAAGGTGTTTAGTAAGAATCAGATGGATATAAAGACTAGTAAGCGTATAAATATAGATTATGCAGAAGAGGCAAAAGATTTTTTGTGGCGTTTTTATATTGAATAAATCTTGATGTAACCGAGATATCTGTCTATGGGAAATTATTTTCTCCAGATAGATATCTTATTTTTTTATAGAATTTTTAGTTTAATAAAAATAAATTTATGAATTACGAACATATTTTAATAAATTTATAATTATTTTACTAATATAAATAAAGATGTATTTTGGCGAAATAAGCTACAAAAATTAATTTTTTTGTGTATTTTATTAAAAATGATAAAATTTGTATAGATAATTAACTTATTTTATAAGTAATAAATTAATTATTAAAGAATGAAGAAATTTTGACAAAAAAAGAAATTCTATTTAGAATAGAGATATATTTAAAAGAACATAAAACACTTCAATAACACTTGACAATCTAAAAATTGACAAGGCTGTATCTAAAAAAATATATAATATTAAATTATAAAATGGAAGATGTTGCAAAGTAAAAAAAGGCATTGAATAGATGTCATTAAATTGTAAAATTATGTTATAATTATAAAAAAGGATGTAAGAATGTGTAGAAATAATAATACAATAATCTGAATTTTTAATAATTAAATTTAAATAAGACATGCAACATATAAAAAATAATTTAGATATATTGATTAGATAAGGTATATTAATAGGATTAGTATACTATTATGAATTATTTTGATAATATATTGAATCATATGAATAACTTAAGTTTTATTATATAAAAAATAAAGACTTGTAAGAAGTAGATATTTAATTGGTAGAGTTAGATAAAAATATGTGAAAAATAAATCGTAAAAGTGTAGACAAAACAAATTTAATAAATTATAGTAATACTAATAATTTTTTTAAAAAGTGAAATAAAATAGGCATAAAAGCCTATATTTATATTTTTGTATTTATATTATGAAAAAATTAAAATTATTTAGGGGTGATGGTTTTGAATAAGGACATAGGAGCAAAAATAAAGCAACTTAGAACTCAAAAGCAAATGACACTGAAAGATATGAGTGAAAAAACAAACTTATCAATTGGTTTTTTGTCACAGCTTGAAAGAGGATTGACAAGTGTGGCAACAGATTCCTTAGGAAAAATAGCAAGTGTATTAGATGTAGAATTAACATACTTTTTTATGAAGCCGAAAGAGCATAAAAGAGCTGTATTAAGAAGTTATGAGAAAGAAGTGTTTGATGTAGAAAATTCTACATTTATACATTATCATTTGTCATCTAATCTAAAGGAAAAAACAATGTTGCCAAGATTAATTGAAATTCTTCCGAGTAAGAGTAGTGAAGAAATTTGTTGTTACGTACATGACGGTGAGGAGTTTGTGTATGTACTAGAGGGTACTCTTACAGTGTTTTTGGGTGATGAGCAAATAGAAATGTATCCAGGAGATACAATACATTATAATAGTGAAAAGAACAATCACAATTGGGTCAACTATACTAATAAATTAGTAAAAATTTTGGTGGTAAGTGTTCCAAATCCATTTGAGAAATCTGATACGATTAAAGAAGTTTAAATTTTAACTATTAATACTAGATAATAAGGAGGTACTATAGTGAAAAAAATTGGATTCATAGGTGCAGGAAATATGGCAAGCGCTATGATAGGAGGGATAGTAAATTCAAAATTAGTTGAACCTGATATGGTTATAGCATCAGCATACAGTCAGGGAACACTTGATAGAATACATAAAAGTTTTGGAATAAATACTACAAAAGATTCAAAGGAAGTAGCTAGAAACTCTGATATAGTAATTGTGGCTGTTAAGCCAGATATATATGATGATATTTTAGAAGATATAAAAGATTTTATAGATGACAGTAAAATTGTAGTTACAATAGCCGCTGGAAAATCTATAAAAGATATAGAGTCAACCATAGGAGAAGATAAAAAAATAGTTAGAACTATGCCAAATACTCCAGCTCTTGTAAATGAAGCTATGTCTTCTCTTTCTATAAATAAAAATATAAACGATGAAGACCTAGAGGCAGTTACAGAAGTGTTTAATTCTTTTGGAAATACTGAAGTAGTACCAGAATATCTTATAGAAGCTGTAATTGGAGCGAGTGGTTCGGCACCAGCATATGTATTTTTATTTATAGAGGCTATGGCAGATGCAGCAGTAATTGCAGGTATGCCAAGACAACAGGCATATAAATTTGCATCACAGGCAGTTATGGGTTCAGCAAAAATGGTACTTGAAACAGGAAAACATCCTGGCGAGTTAAAGGATATGGTGTGTTCACCTGGTGGAACTACTATAGAGGCAGTTAAGGTACTTGAAGAGGAAGGTTTTAGAGCTTCTGTCATAAAAGCTATATGTGCATGTATAGATAAGTCTAAAAAGATGAGTGAGTAATAAAAATTTATTGCAAAGAAAAAGAATTGCCCTTTAGAAAATTTCTATTTTAGGCAATTCTTTTTTTTTATTTATTTAATTTTTAAAATAAGCCTGAAAGCCAATTTTTTATTTTTTCAAAGAAACCAACTGAATCATCGTTATTTGATTGATTTTCTGAATTATTTGTGTCATCGTTATTTGATTGAGAGTTATCTTTATTTTCGTTATTAGCTGTATTATTATTTTCTGAGTTATTTGAATTACTATTATTATTAGAATCAGTGTTATCTTGTGGATTTATTTGAACACCTTCTGTAGAGTTTATTACAGCATCAGAGCCAAGAGACTCATCATTAGTGCTATTTAAGATTCCTAAATCTTTTTTATCTCCACCTGAGAATAAACCAGAGAACCAGTCTCCTATTCCACTAAACCATCCACCAATAGTGTCTAGTATACCAGAGCCTTTAACACTTTCACCTAATTTCTTTAATTGCTCATTTACATTATCTGATACATTATCTAATGTATTTTTCATGTTATTGTAATCATAATCTTGGTCAGCTATTTTTTTCATTACACCTTTAATTTGTTCTTTTTGTTCTGGTGTAATAGTAATATTGTAATTATTTACAACATTGTTTATTGTATTTGCTATTTGAGTAGTGTCTTTTGTGCCATTTTTTACAATTTCTGTTTTTATATCATTCATTACACCAGTTGCCTTTTCTTGACCTATATCATCTCCTAAATCACCTGTAACTACCAATTCTTCAGAAGCAATCTCTTTCTTTGTTTCATCAAGTTTCTTTCCTGAAGCATCTTCAAATGCTTTCATGATTCCTGTCAATGCACCAGTACCACTTACAGGGTATGGAGCAGCGGCGATAACATTGGCATCTTCAAGACCAGCTGTTGTAAGTGTTGAAGCAATCATTGAGCTAGTTACCCAAGTTAAATTTGCTGTTTTAACATTAATTCCATTCCCTTTTTTAGTAGGTTCAACATATGAACAAGATATAGTAACTTTTCCAAGCTGACCTTCTGTTGCAACACCTTGTAAGTATTGTCTTTCTTCTGCATTTGTTACATCTAAAACTAAGACTTGGTCTTTTTTCACTCCAAAGTAATTAAGCATTTGTTGCTTTTGAGATTCTGATAAGTTAGCTCCAAGTGTAACTACGTTTGTACCATCTGCATAAGAAAGGTTCATACTTCCAAGTACCAGCATCGTAGATATAACAATAGAGCTAATTTGTTTTTTAAACTTCATAATATTCCTCCTAGATTTAACATACATTACATTTTCAATATATTAATATATTGAATAAAAATATGTACTACATTTCTATTATACTAAATATAAACTATTTTTTAAATCAATGCGATTACAAGATTGTAATAAAAAAGGGAATATAAGGAAGATAATAAAAAAATAATTTTTGTAAGAGATTGAAAAAACAATTAATGTAGTATACTATAATATAGAAATGATTATGATAATGTTACAGAATTGGAAGGAGAAAAATAAATGTCAAAGGAATTAGTAAAAGATAGAGTAATAAAATATTTAATAGAAGATTTATTAGTACCTCAAGATATGATTGATACAAATGTTGAATTAGCAGAATTTGAAGAAGGCGCAGAAGGAACTTTAGATATTATTGTAAATGTTAAAGATGAGGAAGATTATTATGCACCTGTAATGATAGTTCAATGTTTGGATGAAGATGTAGAGCTAGAAGGTGAAGTTTTACAAAAACAAATAGAATTTTTAGAAGAAGTAGATAATATAACTATGTCAGGTAGATTAGTTTTAACTAATGGCGATGCTATGATGTATGCTGATTGGAGAGGCGAAGAATACGATACTGAAGCAGCTCTTCCAACTTATGATATAATGGTAAAAGAGTTTAATGAAATGGAGCAACAAGTAAAAGATTTAGAAGAACATCACCATCACGATGAAAATTGTGGCTGTGGATGTAATCATCATGAAAATTAAATATCGAGCATATAGATTAAAAGAGACTGTTTATTAAACAGTCTTTTTTTTAGACATATATCATTCTAAAAACCAAGGATATAACAAGATGGAATAAAATAAATTATATATATAGGGAGGATATTGGTGTTAAAAGTAGAATAGTATTATAGGTATAGTTTTTGTAACTTTGTATACATAATGTACAAAACAACTTGTTTGAAGAAGGGGATATTATGTAATTGTAGATTATGTAGATTTAAATTATTTATTTTTGTTTTAGCAAATTCTATGAATAGAAGGGGTTTGATTATGGATACTAAAAAAGAAAATAATTATGAAAATTATATTTGTGTGGGTTCATCAAATGTATCGAATGCGATGAAAATGTATTTAAAGGAAATTGAGGAATACAAAATGTTGTCAGCGGGAGAAGAGGTAGAGCTGGCTAAGGAAATAATCAACTCATCTTCAGTAGCAAAGGAAAAGTTTATAAATTCAAATTATAGGTTGGTAGTGAGCATAGCAAAAAGATATAAAAGAGATAGTATTGATATGTTAGACTTAATTCAAGCAGGAAACATAGGACTTATAAAAGCCGTAGAAAAGTACGATTATAAAAAAGGATACAAATTTAGCACTTATGCAACTTGGTGGATAAAACAAAGCATAACAAGATATATCGATGATTGCGAAAATACTATTAGGATACCTATACATCTTCATCAAAGAATAAATTTTGTAAAGAAAAAGAAACAAGAACTTTTAAATGTATTATTAAGAGAACCAACTGTGGAAGAGATTGCAGATGCATGTGGTCTTGAAGTTGATAAAGTACTGGAATTATTAAGAAGAGATAAAAATGTTGTATCTTTAGATACGCCATTAAAAGAGGATGAGGATAGTAGTTTAGTTGAATTTATACCATCAGATGCTGATTTTAAGGATGTTGTAATACGAGAAGTTGAACAACATAATTTAAAAGAAAAAATAGAAGAGTTACTTACAGGTCTTGGAGAACAAGAACAGCAAGTTTTAAGAATGAGATTTGGGATTGATGATGATGACCCTAAGACATTAGAACAGATTGGAAAGGTATTTGGAGTTACTAGAGAACGAATAAGACAAATAGAAGCTAAAGCAATAAGAAAGTTAAGACATCCAAGTAAGTTAAAACAATTAAAGCATTTCTATTAATATTTTTAAATGTATTATATATAAACAGCACACTTATATTTTATAGGCGTGCTGTTATTTTATTTGAATTTTTAACGAGTCGGGGAAAAAATATTTTTATGAACTAATGGAAGAATATGCTTTAAA
Source organism: Clostridioides sp. LIBA-7602 (assembly GCF_056688945.1). Lineage (NCBI taxonomy): Bacteria > Bacillati > Bacillota > Clostridia > Peptostreptococcales > Peptostreptococcaceae > Clostridioides > Clostridioides sp. LIBA-7602. The sequence continues at coordinate 1,628,481 of NZ_CP196991.1, forward strand.
ACCTGCTCAAATCTATCTTGATTTTACAACAATCCAACATAAGTAAAGTTGATAAGGAAACAGGACAACAAAGAATTAAAGACCTTTATAATTATTTTATGCATTCAAGATAATCTCAATAATACATTGTTTGGACATGGTATGCATATATTGGAAGATACAGAGAATTTATTAAGAGATGCACAATAAAAATGTATCAATATCACAACAAAGTAATATGCTAGTAGTTAAATCTTGTAAATATGTAGATTGAAAAGGAAAACACAATCTGATTTAGAAAAACTACAACATATGCTTAAGTATACTATATTTGTAATTCATATTATTGTTAACTAAAATAAAAAGAGAGTGTTATTAATAAAAGAATTTTCTCTTTTATAAAAATAAATAATAGTCTAGTAAAATTTCTCAATATGGACAAAATATGTTAGAATATAGTTTAAAAAAGATGATAAAATTTGTTTTTTATTTTTTGCTTTAAAGGTTATTAAGTGACAACTCCATTTCTTTAAATATAATTGAGTATGAACAACTTGTATTATAATTATGTAGAAGTTATTGTAGAAATAAAAAAATATGAAGAATAATGTAGTTTATGATATATTAAGAAATAGGTGTTAATTATATTTTATAGGTTTAAGGTTAATAGGTTAAATTATATATAAGGAGCTAGATTTTACTCGATTAAAAAGAAGTATGTTAGAAGTGGAGTGATAAAATGAGCAAGGTGGCTAAAGCAACTTTTTATTTGATGATAGTTACTATAATCTCTAAGATTCTTGGAATGGGTAGAGAATTAGTGCTATCATCAATTTATGGTACAGGCTTATATACAGAAAGTTATTTAACAGCTATGAATATACCAAATATTATATTTGCAGCAATTGGTACTGCTATAGTTACTACTTTTATTCCAATGTATCAAGATATAAGTAGTAAGCAAGGTGAAAAGCAAGCACTAAAGTTTTTGAATAATGTTTTAAATATAATAGTTGGTATATGCATAATTGTTGCTATACTAGGTATTATTTTCTCAAAGCAACTAGTAAGTATATTTGCGATAGGATTTGAGGGAGAGAGATTTTTTCTTACTGTAAAGTTTACTAAGATATTGATAACAGGAATAATATTTATAGGTATTACTAGTGTTATGTCAGCATTTTTACAAATTAAAGAAAATTTTATTGTAGTTGGATTTGGGAGTATACCTTATAATATAGTAATAATTATTTCAATAATGCTAAGTACAGTATTTGGTCCATACATACTTCCGATTGGCGCTGTGATTGCTATGGTAGTTCAGTTACTTTTTTACATGTTTTTTGTTAAAAAAACGAACTACAAATACTTATATTACCTAAATTTTAAAGATGATAGCCTCATTAAATTACTGACATTACTTTCACCAGTATTTATAGGTGTTGCTGTTAATCAAGTGAATTCATTGGTGGATACAACGTTAGCCTCTACACTAGTTAAAGGTAGTATTCCTGCACTTACTTATGCAGATAGATTAAATGGTTTTGTTACAGGCACATTTACAGCTTCAATAGTATCTGTTATGTATCCTATGTTATCAAAGTTAAGTGCAGAAAATAATCAAAAGAAATTTACAAGCTCAGTTAAATCTAGTATAAATATGATAATAATCTCAATGATTCCTATTTCAGTTGCATCTATTTTCTTTGCAACTCCTGTTGTTAGAATCATTTTTGAGAGAGGAGCTTTTGATGCTAGGGCAACTCAAATGACAGCGACTGCTTTAACTTTTTATGCAGTTGGTATGACTGCATTTGGTTTAAGAGATATTTTAGGTAAGGTTTTTTATTCATTACAGGACACAAAAACACCTATGGTAAATGGGATTATATCTGTAGGTGTAAATATAGTGTTAGATTTGATTTTAATAAAACCAATGGCTCATGGCGGTCTTGCACTTGCAACAAGTTCATCATCAATTGCATGTATATTATTACTTTTCTGGAATTTAAAAAGAAAGGTTGGATATTTTGGTCAAGATAAAATAATAAAAGCAACTCTGAAATCTTTAGCTGCATCTTTTATTATGAGTATTTTATCATACCTTACGTATAAATTTGTATTTGGAATTCTGGGAGTAGGCACATTTAATGAATTTGTATCATTAACTATTGCAGTTATAGTTGGAGGTGGAATTTACACATTATTAATGAATATTTTTAAGGTTGAAGAAGTTGACATGATACTAAACATTGCAAAAAGAAAACTGCATTTAAAAAAGTAGTTTAATTATATTAATCACAAATTTAGGAGGATTTTATGAAACATATATTAAAAACAGTGGACCATACTATTTTGAAAGCTACAACTACATGGGAAGATATTAAAATTTTATGTGATGAAGCTGTAAATATGAATGTAGCATCAGTTTGTATACCACCTTCATATGTAAAAAGAGCGACAGAATATCTAAAAGGTAGAATAAAAGTATGTACAGTAATAGGATTTCCTTTAGGATATCAAACTACTGCTACAAAAGTATTTGAAGCAAGAGATGCCATTGAAAATGGAGCAGACGAAGTTGATATGGTTGTAAACATTTCAGATATAAAAAATGAAGCTTATGAAAATATAGAAAATGAGATAAAAGAAATAAAAAAAGCTATTGGAGAGAAAGTTTTAAAAGTTATTATAGAAACATGTTATTTAGATGAAGATGAAAAAATAAAGATGTGTCAAATAGTGACAATTTCAGGTGCTGATTTTATAAAAACATCTACAGGAATGGGAACAGGTGGGGCTACTTTAGAAGATATAAAGCTTATGAAAGAACATGTTGGAAAAGATGTAAAGATAAAAGCTGCTGGAGGTGTTAAATCAATTTCTGATGCAGAAAAATTTATAGAAGCAGGAGCTGAAAGACTAGGAACTAGCTCAATATGTAAAATATTAAAGAATGAGAATACAACAGACTATTAAATTTCTAAATTTATGAGTAAGCAATAATGATTAAACTTTAATTATGAATTTATAGAATAAAAAACAGAGGGAATTTTTCCTCTGTTTTTTTTATTTAGTATTGACAGAGAATCTTTTTCAAGATATTATAAGTTATATAGTTAGTTAGTTGAGTAACTAACTAATGTGGAAAGGAGGAGCCTATGAAATTAGTATTAAACAATGAAGAACCTATATTTATTCAGATAGCACAAGCAATTGAAGACGAGATACTATCAAATGGAATAAAAGAAGAAGAACAGGTTCCATCAACAACTGAGCTTTCAAAGCTTTATAAGATTAATCCAGCTACAGTATTAAAAGGAATAAATGTACTGGTTGACAAGAATATTCTATATAAAAAGAGAGGTATAGGGATGTTTGTATCAGAGGGTGCAAAAACTATTATAAAAGAAGCTAGAAAAGAAAATTTTAAACATAATTTCATAAAAAATCTACTTCAAGAAGCTGACAAATTAGAAATAAATAGAGAAGAGCTAGTTGATATTATAATCAATTTCAAGGAGGATATAACATATGAGTAGTTCTATTAAGATTAAAAATTTATCTCATAGTTTTAAAAAACAAAAAATTTTTAGTAATATGTCTTTAAACTTTGAAGAAAATAAAATATATGGTTTATTAGGTAAAAATGGAGCTGGAAAAACTACACTATTAAACATAATGGTAAATCAGTTGATTCAAAATGAAGGCGACATAGAAATATTAGGGAATAACTTAAAAGAAGATGTAAAAGTATTGGAAGAAGTCTGTGTTGTGAGAGAAAAAGAATTTTATAGCTCAGATTTTAAAGTAAGTCAAGTATTTGAGTTTTCTTCTAGTTTCTATAAAAACTATGATAAAGGATTAGAAGAAGAATTATGTAAATATTTTGATTTAAATACTAAAAAAAAGTATAGACAATTGTCACGAGGAATGAAAACTGTACTATCAAATATAATAGGAATTTGCTCTAATTCAGCTATCACTATATTTGATGAACCAACAATAGGTCTAGATGCAGTAAATAGACAAGAATTTTATAACATAATTTTGGATAATTATATAAAAAAACCAAGAACGATAATAATATCAACTCATTTGATAGATGAAATAGATGATTTATTGGAACATGTAGTAATATTAAACGAGGGCAAGATTATTGTAGATGAAGAGATAGATGTTATAAAACAAAAAGCCCATTACATTACTGGAAACAAAGAAGAACTAGAGAAATTAGAGTCTATAAAAAATATAAAGCCTAAAAAGGCATTTGGTAATACAGTTGCTTATTTTTACTATGGTGATTTTAGTGAAAATGATGAAAAAGTGATTAGGAATTCAAATATTGAAGTAGGGTATATAGGATTACAAGACATGTTTGTTAACATGACTAAGAAGGAGGGATTGTAAATGAATGAATTAAAGCCATATATAAAATTTTTTAACAAAAATACTAAGTTATATATAATCACATTTGTAATTGTAGGAATTGTTATGAATATTTTGCCAGTAATAGCTCTTAAAGCCTTTGGTGAAGTATCTAAAAATAATCTATATACAAATGTGAACCCTATTTTAACATATCTAACTATACTGATATTTGTGTATGGAGTAAATATGGTTAATAAAGATTTCTCAGGAGCTTTAAGTATAAGAGCAGATAGAAAAAGTTGTATAAAAGCTATTGTTACGAATTTAATTGTTTTAAGCTTTATAATTTCTATTGTAGGTATGGTTTTAATTTTTTTATCAAAATTATTTATAGAGATTATAACAGGTTACAGTATAGATTTGTCAACTTTACTAAAGAAAGATGCAATTTGGACATCTATATCTGCTCTAATAGAGCCAACAACATCGAGTATACTACTAACTTATTTAAATTATTTTGTACAGATAGTTGTAAATGAAATATTCGTAGGTCTTATAGGTGCATTATTAGGCGCTTTTACATATAGAGTTAGAAAAGCTACCAGTGTTACTATGTTGATAGGCATACCTGTATTAGTAATAATTTATATGATTAATTTTGCAACTAAGAATATAGAAAAGATATTGATATATTTAGAAAAAATTATTTATTTATTCCAGAATCCATTTATTTTACTGGGAACAAAAGTAGGTATTATGGTTATTTGTGTACTATTCATAGTTTTATTGCTTAGAAGGGCACCAATTAAAGATTATGCAAATGACTTATTGTAAATAAATTAAAACCTGCCAAAAATCAAATTTATAAATTTGTGTTTTAAGGCAGGTTTATTTATTCTAATAAATATAAATTTTTAGTAGTTATATCTACTTTTATATTTTTTTATAAGTGGAATAGATATAAATATAGTTAGAATTTCAGCAAATGGAACAGTAAGCCATAATCCAGTCAAGTTTAACATAGGAGGAAGAATTACAATTCCTATAATTATAAAAACAAAGGCACGACTAAAAGATATAATAGCCGAAATTTTTCCATTATGAAATGCTGTAAAAAATCCTGATGCAAATATGTTTATTCCAACAAATAAAAAAGCAAAAGCAAATATTTTTAATCCATGTAAAGCTAGTTCAAATACTGTATTATCTGGGTTTACAAAGACTCTAACAATAAGTGGTGCGAAGACTAAGGCAACAATAAACACTAACAAAGAAGAAACTAATATAAATTTAATTGAATGTTTAAATGTTTCTTTTAACTTGTCACTATTTTCAGCACCAAAATTATAACTTATTAATGGAGAGACTCCAGCAGCAAAGCCTAAATATACCGAGGTCATTAAAAAATGAGCATACAATACTATAGTAAGAGCTGCAAGTCCATTTTCTCCTGCTAACTTTAAAGCGACTATATTAAATAAGAATGTTGTAATACCTGTAGATAACTCTGTAACCATCTCAGAAGAACCATTTATCATGGTATCTCTTATAAGCCTAAAATCATTTTTTGGTTTTCTAAGTTTTAGTGTAGACTTACTTGATAAGAAGTAAATAATACCTAAAATACAAGTTAGAATAATACCTATAGCAGTTGCAACGGCAGCACCTAAAAGACCCATTCCAAAATACTTAATAAATATATAATCTAATATTATATTCGTTACACCACCAATGACTGATAGAAATAAACTAAATTTAGAGTTTCCATCAGTTCGTATAAAATATTCAAATATAAATTTTAAAATATAAAATGGTGTACATAAAATCATAACTTTACCATAAGTTATACAATAGGGTAGCAATTTGTCTGTTGCTCCAAGCAAAATAGATATTTCCTTGACAAAAAAATACGAGATTACTGTAAATAAAATTCCAACAATCAATGAAAACAAAACTATAAAAGAAAATGTAGAGTTGGCATCATCTTGTCTATTTTCGCCCATACGTATAGAAACTATAGCTCCTCCTCCAGTTGCCATCATTATTCCAAATCCACAAACAAGGTTGATTATAGGTAGTACAATATTTATACTAGCAAGAGCATCTGAACCAACTAATGTTGATACAAAGATACCATCTATTATTGTGTATAAAGATATAAATATCATGGATATAATTGCAGGAGAAACAAATTTTAGAAATTCAAAAGTAGTGAATTTTCTTGTAAATAAATTTTCCATAAATTTTACCTCCTTTTATTACTCTCTATATATAATAAGCTATATAGTAACTATATAGTCAAGAAAAAGTTTATTTATACGATAAATAGCTTTAAATCAACAAAGAACTATATCAAGGACAATAAGTAACTTTATTAAAGATAATAAAAAAGGTATTTCTATTATTATAGTTATTGTTTTATTTATTCTATTTGATACATGTCCAATAGATTTATTACAAGCAGTTTTGTCAAGTTGAGAGTCTAAATTCTCAGTTCAAATTATTGGTTTTTTAATGGCATTTGGTGATTTTTTTGGAAGATTTACCTGTGAATGGCTTTGTCCTTTTGGACTTGTACAAGATTTATTATATAAAATATCATTTCTAACAAAGATAAAAAAAGTTTATGATGATAAATATTTAAAATATCTAAAATACATAGTTTTATTAGTCTTTGTAATTATTCTCACAATTGCTATTGTAAAGGTAACATGAGGTGGAAATTCTTGGTTTTATAAATAGAAGAGAAGAATATGATATAAATAGCACTCATAATCAGTTATAAGTGCTATTTTATGTAAGTTTTATATATATTATAAGTAAATTATATAATTTTATGAAAATTTAACTTTAAAGATAATTATAAAACTAAAATTTTTCAATATGTAATATTTTTATATGTTTCTAATGGAGCTAAATAGATAGTAAAATGAGTTTTTAATTGCATACTTTAAATTTTAAGTTTTAAAGCAGGTATATCATATAGAGGATGGTGCATATATTTTTCGTAATTAGAACGAAAAATAAAATTATGTGTAGCTTTACATATTTCTTCTCCAATATTATTATTTAATTCAATTCCTAATTCTTTTCTAGCTTCTTTAGGAAATCCGATATGACCTTCATTTTTGATTACATTAATAACTTTTTGAATATCCATCATTTCATTATCTTTGATAGATATATCAGGTCGCTCTTGATAATTATCATTTACTAATTCAGGGTATAGTGCTAACATATTTGATGTCTCAATCCATCCAGCATGAAAATCATTTGGAAATAGTTTGATTTTTTCTTCAACAAAATCAGGAAAATCTCTAAGTATCTCCTTTTGTTCAGAATTAAAAATTGAACCCATAGGTGAAATTGAAACTATTCCATACTCTTTATTGATTGCCTCACAAGATTGTTCTATAGTAATTGTATGTAGTGGGTCAGCGTGACCAGATATAACGATGATGTTTGTAATACCCCATTTAACTATATTTTCTAATGTACTATAAGTTATTTTGTAAATCAACTCACGACTAACATGAATATTACCTGGGAAAGTTCCCATATCTGCAAAGCCAAAAGGTATTATAGGGAGTTTTCCATAATAATAATTGGGTAGAACTGAATCTAGTTTCTCAATAGCAAGATTAATCCATGCTTCTGTTTCATAAATATCTACACCTATTGGTAGATGTTTACCATGTTCCTCTATTGGAGCAATTCCAACAAATACTATTAATTTTTCTTTGTCTAAATTTAAAATATCTTCCCATGAAAGATTAAGTAAATTAAAATTCATAATCTTAAACCTCCCCAAAATTTATTTTAGTTGTAGTACTCTTTTTTTTTAGTAGATTTAATGATAAAATTATAATGTAAATATATAGTACTCTATATATAGAGTACTATATATACATAATAGTGTCAAGGAGGAAATAAATTTGCTTTCAAAAACAATGACTATTCTTTTAGGTATTATCCAAGAGAAACCAGTGAATGCATATGAATTAACTAAGCTACTTTCTAAACTAAATGTGAAGAGTTGGTATAATATTGCAGATTCAACTGTATATGCGACAATTAAAAGTGCTGAAAAAAAAGAATATATAGTTGGATGTATTGAAAAAAGTGGTAATATGCCAGATAAAACTGTTTATAGTATTACAGAAAAGGGAAACCAAGAATTATTAGATACTATAGAAAGCTTTATTTGTAATTTTGACTATGATATAACTTCATTTTCAATAGCAGTGTTTTTTATTAGGATATTAGGTAAAGATAGAAGTATAATATTATTAGAGAAGAGAAGGGATTTACTTAAAAAATACGAAGATGGAATCAAGAAGCAGATTGAGAATATGAAAGAGCAAGGTGTAAATGAGGTTTTTATAGGAAATACAATTCAAAGTTTGTATATTGTTGAAGCCCAAATAAAGGGAGTAGATACTTTAATTCCTAAAATTAAGAGTATGTAAATAAGTGAAAATCAAGAAAATAAATGCAAAAGTTTTAAAAGGTTATAAAGGTGGTAGAATGAAATTTTTATTAAGGAATTTTATTTTACCACCTTTATGATTAAGTTATTTAATTTTATTATTTATAGATTTGATTAAATGTATGTATATTTTATAGACCAAGATTTTCTCCTACTAATATTACCTTTATCTTGTTTGCTGGACGACTAATTCTTGTAGTTACCATATATGCACAGACACTTTCAGGACTTTTGCAATCTATACAACTTCCATTAGTATAACATGGAGTATTTACATCCTGAAAACGTTGTACAACAGCTGGTGCAGCAATTGTTCTAGCTCTTTGTACTGCATCGTCAATATTTTTAACAATTTTATTCATACCAGCTACAACTATAACGTTTTTTGGACCAAATATCATTGCAGCTACACGATTTCCATTTCCATCAATATTGAAGAGTTGTCCATCTTCACTAATTGCATTGCTACTCATTAAAAAAGTATCACATAGAAGAGCCTGGCGCATAATTTCTGTTCTTTCTTCTGGAGTTTTTGCTAAATCTCTATCAATGACTTTGAATCCTTTATCTCTAACAGCAGTTTGTACTCCCATTTCTTTAAGAGTTTCAGAACCTCCCCATGATACTACATGATTTTGAGGAATCAAATCTAAGATTTGTTGTAAAGCATCATTCTTAGTTTTACAGTAATAAGCATCAAAGTAACGTTTTTTAAGAGCTTTAACGATATGTGGCCCTAACTTGTCATATCGTTTTTCTAAAGGTGTTTGTCTTATCATACTAAAATCACTCCCGTATTTAAATTTTAAGATTATAACTACAAATTATTAATGTAGTTATAATATAGTTATAACATAAATATTTTTCTAGGATAAGATTTACTATTAAAATTTTAATAAATCATTGGAGGGATAGAAGGGCTTACAAAAACGTACTTGTGGATATTTTTAATTTTTTATTTATTAAAAATAAAGTTATTAATTATAGAAGATTAGTTCTTTTATAATAAATGATTTAAATTCTATAGAATATAAAAAAATAAAGGTACGATTTATGTGTACCTTTATTTTGATTAAATACATAGAGATTAAAAGGAATTTTAATTACATATTTTTATAACTTTCCAATATTCTAACATAGTGGTTGGCTTCTCTTAATACATGGTCTGCCAAAAGTGGTAATATTATAGATTTTATCTTACATTCTTCTATTCCTGATGTACCTGCTTCTTTAAAATCCTTAAATTCAACAGTTTCATTTAGCGTTTCCTCTGTAATACTTGCTACATCAGTATCAGTCATTTCATTTGTTTTTTCAATTAATTCATTGAATTTTATGGCAAATTCATTTGCAGTATTTATTAGTTCACTTTCAGATGGGTCGAGTAATCCTCTCATAAATAGAGCATGTTCCATCATAATATGGTCCCAGAATAATTCTACTTCTTTAAAATTTTTCAAATCAATATCTATTTTATTTTCTAAGTCAATTACATAGGAACGATACAAGTTTGCTTCATGTATTATATGTTCAATAAGTAGTGGATAGTTTGAAGTAAAAAGGGTACATGATAGTACTCCATCTAAAACCCTTTCTTTTAAGTCAATAAGCCCATCAAGTAATCTTATTGCATCAGAGTTAAGCTGAGCTACATAGTCTACTAAATCTTGACCAACTTGAGGATTTACACCACTTTGTAGGTTCAATTCTCTTGTAGTTAAGTTTTGATTTATTTCTATTCCTGTAAGTTCTTCGGTTTTTTGTTCTGCATTCAATGTGAGAGTGGTTACAATCTCTTCTGAATATAATATATCAGGTCTGATTATACCATTACTAGCGCTAACAGTATATGATAACAAATCTTCAAATTGTTTTTTATAGTGGTCAGCTTCCATAGCAAGATTATAATCTTTATGTGTAAATCCTGCCTCTAGAAAAAGAGAATGTTCCTTCATAATTCTTGCAAAAAATAAATGTAATTCTAGCGATAAAATAGCATATTTTTGATTATCTATCATAATTTCCTCCCTTTAGAAAGTATCTTATTTATAATACTTTATTCTTAATATTTGAATTTATGTATATTAGGGAAAAATTAACTAATTATATTGCTATTAATATCAATATTTTTTATTTAATTATAGTTAAAAAATTTACTTTATCAATACTTTTATTGAGCACATGAATAATACTTTACTGAAAATTTCTATATATTCTATATCCTATATAAAAAAATTCTTCTCTTGCTAAAAATGGTAGTTTGCTCTTTAAACTTATATATCTTGTTGTCGGTGTTGGAGAACTATAAGCTTCTATTTCATAATCATTTGCCATTAGCATTGCCCTTTTCATATGCAATGGGTCGCTTACAATAATTGCTGTATGGTATGAATTTTCATTCATTATCAATTTAGCGTTTTCAATATTTTCTTGTGTTATATTTGATTAAAAAATAGCTACGCAAACTTGTGACTTTAGTCGTGAGTTAGTAACTAAAGTAGTCAGCGTATAGGGAAATTTATATGTAGAGATAGGATAGAACCTATCCAATACTACTTGAATTGCTGGAAACCCCTAAAGCTAACCAAACTAAAACATAAGGATGAAATAAACCTAAGTGTGAAAGTTACGAAAGTAGAAAAAATTGGTTAGATGGTATAAGGTTAAACCCTAAGTACTTTAAAATGGGCAATCAGCAGGTAAGCTCCAAATAGGAGAAACTTCAACGACTATTCCTCTTGAGGGAAGTACACTACAAGCTATTGGTAGTGGAAGTGGGTAGACCTTAACGGATAATGCCGAAGGATAAGATATAGTCTGTGCTTACATGAAAGTGTAAGAAGTTCATAAGAGAACTGCATAGGTAGTAGCGAACTTATGTGAACGACAACCTCAAAAATGATAAAAGTTAAGACTTACGGTTCTTACATATGTTATTTAAAAATAGATATAAAACCTTCGAAATAATTGTTTTAAATAATTACGTTTGTTAATATTATAATGGGTGATGAAAAATAGAAGTTACTCGGATATGTATATTAATAATCATAAAAAACAATTAAAGTGAGGTGATAGTAGTGGAAAAAGCATATAAGTTTAGAATGTATCCAAATAAAAAACAGCAAGAGTTAATTAACAAAACTTTTGGATGTTGTAGATTTGTATATAATAAGTATCTTGCTAAAAAAATAGAAGTTTATGAAAACTATAAAGAAACTTTTACTTATAAACAGTGTAGTTCTGATTTGACCAATTTAAAAAGAGAATTAAAGTGGCTTAAAGAACCTGACAAATTTTCACTACAAAACACCTTAAAAGATTTAGAAAACGCATATAAAAAATTCTTTAAAGAAAATGCAGGATTTCCTAAATTTAAATCAAAGAAAACTAATAGATTTTCATATAGAACTAACTTTACAGATGGAAATATTATGTACTTTAGTCAATATATAAAATTACCTAAACTTAGTATGGTTAAAGTAAGGGATAAACAAGTACCTCAAGGGAGAATACTTAATGCTACAGTATCCAAAGAACCAAGTGGTAAATATTATGTATCACTATGTTGTACTGATATAGAGATTGAAGCATTTGAAAATACTAATAATCAGATAGGTTTAGATTTAGGAATTAAAGAGTTTTGTATCTCAAGTTGTGGAGAATTTATAGAAAATCCTAAGTATCTTCAAAAGTCATTAAACAAACTTGCTAAATTACAAAGAGAATTATCGAGAAAAACAATTGGTAGTTTAAATAGAAATAAAGCAAGGTTAAAAGTTGCAAGACTTCAAGAACATATAGCTAATCAAAGGAAGGATTTTCTACAAAAACTATCTACTAAATTAATACGAGAGAATGATATTATTTGCATAGAAGATTTACAAGTAAAGAATATGACTAGAAATCGTAAATTATCTCGCTTAATTTCTGATGTGTCATGGTCAGAATTTGTTCGTCAATTAGAATATAAGGCTAATTGGTATGGTAGACAAATTGTAAAGGTAGGTAAATTCTTTGCAAGTTCACAAATATGCAATAAATGTGGGTACAAAAACGAGGAAGTTAAGAATTTAAATATAAGAGAATGGATTTGTCCTTGTTGTAATGTAACTCACGATAGAGACATAAATGCGAGTATAAATATACTAAAAGAAGGATTAAGACTAATAACAGTTTAAAATAGATAACTTATGTAAGAACCGTAGGAACTACGGGGATAGCCTGTGGAGAATTGGTAAGACATATTTTAGTATGCGAAATTCTATGAAACAGGAACCCTGTGACTTTAGTCATGGGAGGTTCAGAAAGCCATATTCCGTGATTTATGCGTTCTTGGAAAACAGGTGAGATATATAAAATTATTGAGATTCCAATTGCTATCAATAAGCATTTTATTATATTCTTTTTCTTCATATTTATTCTACCTTATTAAAAAATTTATAATTTATTGACTTTTTTCTTGTGATAATTATAGCATGATTTTGTAATATATTCATTTTTTCTACTGTTGTAAAGGGAATTGTTAGCTTAATATGAAACAAATGTTTTTTGCAAAACAAGAACTTTTATAAGAAAATTTGAATAAATATGAAGCAAGCATAATTAAATATAGAGAACAAATTGGCGAATTGAAGGTATTATAAGCAAAAAATAAAGAAAAAATAAAAGCCTTATATGAGTGCAACTTAAATTCTCTTAGAATATGCTTAAGTGATTTGCTGAAATAAGCATACAAGTTTATTAGAAAAAATATTTTGAGGAGGATAATACATGGATAGTTTAATAAGTTTTATACCACAACAATTGTTAATTTTAATAGTTGCACTTAATGTCTTAGGTATGGGGTTTAAAAAATATAAAAAATTAAGTGATAAGTACATTCCTATTATATTGCTTGCATTTGGAGTAGTATTTTCTGTTTGGATGTTAGGGTTTAATCCAACTTCTGTGTTACAAGGAATTCTATGTTGGGGAGTATCAATTGGATTAAATCAAGTATGTAAACAATTTAGAGACAATGATAAGTAAAAGATTGTATAATAAATATATCAATAAAAAAGTATTATTAAAATAAGAATAATTTAATGTATAGAATAATATATGAAATAGGTAAGAAGAATAAGTAAAGCGTACTTTATAAATGGTCTAAATGTTTTAAATCTAAAAAGAGATGGTAAAGTTAGCTAGTGTAAAATATGAAATATTGTAAACTGTATTAAATAGAACATGCATAATTTTTTGAATAGGAAGAACCAAATAGAATAAATGAAATGACTAAGTCTATGGATAGGACTTAAATGTATGATAATTATGTATGATTTATTATAGTTAAGACAGTAAATTCTGTAAAAAATAAAATATAAGATTGATATATTAAAGTGGGTAAGAAGAGAATCTTATATAAAATTTTTCTTCCCCACTTCAATATATTTAATGTTATGCCAAACCACACTCACATAGTAGAATCATTATTCTATGGAGACATAACTCTACAATCTCTTCTCCATATTTTTTTATAAAATCACCAATTTGAGTTTCTATGAATGAATAGTATTCTTTTAAACTGGCAATATATGCAGTCATTATATGAACACATTCATCGATTTTATCTTTAAACACAATCAATCCCCCTAAAAAACAAAAAAATAAAAATATTCAGTAAATAGTAGACATTATTTCATTTATAAATATATATAGTATGATATATTGCTTACATATATTTTACAAGTAGATATGTAAAACTGGATATTATAATTGCAAAACTGGATAAATTTTTATACAAAAGGAAGAAATACTAACTTTTTAAACCCAATCATTAGGTAGTTAAGTTAAGAAAATTTAACAAGTCAAATTACACAAAAAAATATAAGTGTGCTAGTAGCACACTTATATAATTGAAATTAATAATAATTTTAAGTAAATCTAATTTTTAAAAAATCCTTTTATAATCGTATAAATTTTATAAAATTATAATTTATATATTTAACTGAAATGTAAAGTTATCAATTAATCTAGTTTTCCCTATAAAAACGGCAATTGCTACGAGTATAGAATTTTCTATTTGTTTAACAGGTTGTAATGTCTCGCTATCTACAATTTCAACATAATCTATTTTTACTAAATCTTTAGAAGTTATTTTAGAGATTATTAATTCTTTTATTTTTTTTACATCTAGATTTCCTTTTGTTAATTCTTCTTTTGCTAAGTTCAAACTTTCATTTAAAACTAAAGCTGATTTTCTTTCTTCTTTTGAAAGATATGTATTTCTTGAGCTTTTTGCTAAACCATCATTTTCACGAACTATAGGACAGCCTATTATCTCTGTGTCTATATTCAAATCTTTGACCATCCTTTTGATTACTGCTAATTGTTGAGCATCTTTTTCTCCAAAATAAGCTTTATCAGGGGTTACTATATTTAAAAATTTTGAAACAATTAAACATACACCTCCAAAATGAACAGGTCTTTTAGAACCACAAAGGAATTCTGTAAGTCCAGACACATTTATAGTAGTACAATTTCCTTTTAAATACATTTCTTCTGATGATGGATTAAATACTATTGATGCACCATTATCCATACAGTATTTAAAATCTTTTTCTATATCTCTTGGATAGTTATTAAAATCTTCATTGGGTCCAAATTGAGTTGGATTTACAAATACACTCACAACTACTTTATCATTTTCTTTTACAGCTTTTTTGATAAGACTTTGATGTCCTTCATGCAAAAATCCCATGGTAGGAACGAGCCCTATAGAATAGCCAGATTTTTTCCAATCTTTAATTATATTTTTTAATGATTTAATTTCTTTTACAAGCATTTTGTACCATCCTTAATCTTAGTATAATTTTTTTAATTCAGATTCATTTATTGAAAAGCTATGTTTTTCTTGTGGAAATGCACCTGTTTCAACTTCTAGTATGTAATTTTTAATTGAATCTTTCATTATATCTCCTATATTTGCATATTGCTTTACAAATTTAGGTACGAAATCTCCAAACATTCCCAACATATCCTGATAAACTAAAATTTGACCATCACAATTAATTCCTGCACCTATTCCTATTGTAGGAATTGAAATAGAATTAGTCACCATCTCAGCTATTTTAGCAGGAACTCCTTCAAGAACAATAGAGAATGCACCTGCTTTTTCTATTAATTTAGCATCTTCAATTAGTTGTTTTGCAGTTTCACTAGTATTTCCTTGAACCTTAAATCCGCCAAATGAATTTACAGATTGAGGTGTTAGACCTAAATGACCCATTACTGGTATTTGAGCATTTACAATGCATTTTATTTGTTCTATAATACTTGAGCCACCTTCTAATTTTACAGCATGTGCGCCACCTTCTTTTACAAGTCTACCAGCATTTTTAACAGCATCTTCTATAGAAACGTGGTAAGATAGAAATGGCATATCACTTACTATTAAGGCATTTTTTGCACCTTTTTTTATAGCTTTTGTATGATATATAATTTCATCTATAGTAACAGATAGAGTGTTTTCTTCTCCTTTTATGACCATTCCCAATGAATCTCCTATTAAAATACCATTTATATTACACTCATCCATTATTTTTGCTATTGAGTAATCATAAGCAGTAAGCATAGATAGCTTTTTTCCTTCACTTTTAGCATTTTTAAAAGTCATTACAGTATTTTTCATCGTTTTTTCCTCCTAAAATTTTGTAAATCTCTTTGTATTTCTCAGATTTACTTATTAAATTTTCAACTGCATTTTCTATAGAAAGATTTTTTGTACATTTTGATGAATCTTCATTTGCTAAGGCTATTATTTTTAGTAGATTTAAGGAAAGTATTTTGTAAATATCTTCATCTTTTTTATCTAATGCTGATAAATGTTTTTTTATTGGTGTTATATCCCCACGAGCAATAGGCCCAGTAAGAGCTTTAGTAAATCCATTATTAAGTATATTTTCTATATTTATTTTGACTAAAGGATTTATAGCTTTCAAAGCTTCTTCTTCGGATAAACCTAACTTGATAAAATAACTTACTCCTACATCTAGTAAAGATAGCACTAAATTTGAAACTAAAACATTAGCTAAATGATAAGTGGATGAAGTATTCTTATCTCTTACGAAAAATTGATTTCCTAAACTATCTATAAAATTTTGAATAAATGAATCATCTTTTTCACTATCGCCTTCTATGGAAAAACAAATTTCTTTCATTTTTTTTATATCAGTGTTTTTATTGGAAAATGCAAATATAGGATGGATAGAATAAATTAATGCACCTGCTTTTTTTGAATAGAACAATATACTAGATTTTAAAGAGCCACTGGTGTGACAAATGTATTTATGTTTTAAATTAAATTTGGAAAGTTTTTTGTCTATAATTTCAATAGAATCATCTGATGTTGTAATAAATAATATATCATTTTCATAAATAATGTCTTTCAATTTACTATAAATCTTTGTTTTTGTTAAATCTGTTGATTCTAATAAAGATAATTGATTTCTTCCATAAAAACCTGTTACACAATAATCCTTTGACAAAAAATAATTTGCTAAAGATGTACCAACTTTTCCGGAACCAATAAATCCTATTTTAATAGTATCACCTCCAATTTGTGATACAACATCTTAATTTCCAATCTCATTCACGAAGATATGAGTTATATAAGACAAAATAATTAAAAACATTTAAAGTATAGTTCTTATAACAAGATACCATCCATGGATATTTTACCATTTAAATAAAAAGTTGACAATTAATTCTATAAAAATTGATTAAATGTATTTTTATTTATATTGTCTTATTCTGATAAAGATGTAGCTAATTAAAAAAGCTTTAAAATAATATCTTCATAAATTAATAAAATAAATATAGTTAGATAATTCATATAAAACATAATCTATATAATAAAATACAAGTAAAAAAATTATGGTATTTATTAAATTCAATATTTTAAAGTTTACAATACATAATGAAAATAATTTCATATAAAGTAAAAAAATATTTTTTTTTACTTTATATTATCAATATTATATCTTTTTATCTCAAAGTTTAAAATAATAAAAAATATATAGTCTATTTTGTGTTTGATTTTATCAAGATAAATACTGGATTAAAATTTAAGACAAGATTTACAAGCCATTATATAGCAATAATCTCCTTAAAATTGATAATATGATATTGATGTATTTTTTTTTATCAACTATAATTTAAAATAGAAAGAAATAAGTTTTTCAATTAAATTGATCTATTTAATGTATATATAAATGATAAATAAATCCTCTATAATAAAAAAAATCTAGGAATATTATTAGAAATAATAGTAATAATGAAGGAGGTAAGTATATGAACAAACATAATCTTGAGGTTATATTAAATCAACTACAGTTTAATATATATATTACGGATATTCATACTAATAAAATAATTTTCATGAATAAAAATATGAAAAAAGAATATAATATTTCGGTTCCAGAAGATAAAGTTTGTTGGGAGGTACTATATTCTGAAAAAAATGCCCCCTGTAGTTTTTATAAAGTTTTAGAACTGCTAAAGAATAATAAAAAAGGAATATTAATAAAGTGGTATGAAAAATGTAATAAATTAAATCGAATTTTTGAGAATTATGATAGTTTAATTACATGGCAAGATGATACAGTTGTTTATATGCATCAATCTATAGATATTACAAACTCGACAAGTTTAAATGAGCAAGTTAAGTTTGATGAATTTTATCAAATATCAAATACCAAAGAAGAAAGAGATGATTTTGAAGATTTTAATATCTTAAGAAGTAAGTTTGATTATGATTCTACATTACTTTATGATGCTTTGATTAGAGGTACAGATGAGTATATATATATTTGCAATATGAAAACAGGAGTCTTTCGATATTCACCATCACAGGTTGAACTATTTGATTTACCAGGAGAAATTGTGGAGAATCCACTTGTTTACTGGAAGCAAATTGTACATCCAGAAGACTGGAATCGTTTTTATAAGTCGAATATGGAAATAGGTAAAAATCATATGGATTATCATTCAGTAGAGTTCCGGGCTAAAAATCGTATTGGAGAATATATTTGGTTAAGATGTAGAGGGCAATTAATGCGTGATGAATTTGGAGAACCAAGCATTTTTGCTGGAATAATGACACAATTAGGGAAACAAAATAAGATTGACCCATTAACACAGTTGTTGAATTACTATGAATTTATGAGTGCGTTTGAGGATAAACTTTCAAATCCTATGATTGAAAAATTGTGTATAGTATTATTGAATATTGATGATTTTAAAAATGTTAATGAGATGTATGATAGAGACTTTGGAGATAATATAATAAAAACTTTAGCACAATCTATACAATCTATTTTACCAGGTAATGCGGAACTTTATAAGCTTGATAGTGATGAAATGGGAATTCTCGTTGATAATGTTGAAGAAAAGGAAATTCAACTTTTATATGAGCAAATACAGAATTTAATTATACATCTTCACTTGTGGAGAAAATATGGATTAAATATAACAATTTCTGCTGGTTGTGTTATATATCCAAGACATGGAGATACAGTAAAAGAACTTAGTAAATATGCTAGTTACTCTTTGCAGTATGCTAAAGAGCATGGTAAGAACAGAATTGTTTTTTTCTCTGAAGAAATATTAAAAAATAAAATGTATTCATTAGCAATGATGTGGGAATTGAAAGCATCAATTAATGACAATTTTCGGGGATTCAGCCTCAGATTTCAGCCACAAGTAGATACACAAAGTCATAAGATAATAGGTGTAGAAGTGCTTTTAAGATGGACTAATAGTGAATGTAAAGCAATTTCTCCTTTAGAATTTATTCCAATTTTAGAAGAAAATGATATGATAAATATTGTTGGAGCATGGGTACTTCGGATGGCACTACGTACTTGTGGAGAGTGGATTACTTATTATCCACTTTTTACAGTAAGTGTAAATATTTCAGCTGTTCAAGTATTAGAGGATACATTTATTGAGGATATAATCAAAATTATAGATGAAGAAAATTTTCCTTATCAAAATCTTGTTTTAGAATTAACTGAAAGTCATACAGTACAAAATATGAGTATTTTACAACATAAGTTTAAGGTTTTACAAGACTTAGGAATTCGTATTGCTATGGACGATTTTGGTACTGGATATTCATCGTTAGAAGTTTTAAAATTTTCTCCAATAGATATAGTAAAAATTGATAGAGTATTTGTCAAAGATATATTAAAAAGTAAGTTTGATGCTACATTTATACATTTTATTGTTGCAATTTGTCACGATGTGGGCATAGAAGTCTGCTTAGAGGGAGTAGAAACAAAGGAAGAGTATAATTTAGTTAAACAAATGAAACCAGATTATATACAAGGATATTTTTTTGGAAAGCCACAAACAGCAAGGGAAATTTTTGATACCTTAAAAATAGATAATTGATATTAATTGAATTTGTAAATTTATGGTTATTTATCTTATCATTAAAGGAATTTTATGCATGTAATTATAATAATTGAAACTGTTAATATAATCAAAATGAAATACGATGTTGAGTACATAAAGGTAGAACCTATAAATAGTTGCTACCTTTTTTTATAATTATCAGGAGTAATTGTAAAAAAAGGTGGCATATATACATTTAATTTATTTCGAAGTTTATATCTTGTTGTGTTTAAATCTTTAAGCTAAAGACTGGGCATTTTTCTTTAGAAAAGTAATTATATTTTGACTTGATTTATCATATTCTAAAAAATAATGTCCCTCTAAGTCCAATACAATATGTTTAATATTATCTTTTTTTATACTATTTTCAACTAGAATAGAACTCATTTTTTTACTTGGCCAGTATTTATCATTTTCAGCAGAAAGTAATAATATTTTTCCGTTATATTGTTCAATGCTGATTAATGCGTCTTTATTAAAATTATTTTCGATAGATTTTTCATAACAAGTAGAATAAATATTGTTCTCTGCATCTCTTATAACCTCTTTGTCATAATAAAATTTAATATATGGCATTTCAATATTATTTAATGACCATGAGGATTTTGGATGTTTCATGCTAAATGAATTAATTGGTAGACCTTGGAATACATAACATCCAGAGACACAAGCAATAGTAATAGCTGATTCAAAATAATTTGATAATAACAAAGCAGCCTCTCCTCCTTTGGAGTTACCAATAATAACTACCTGACTATTATTTAGTTTAAGTATTTCCATAATGAAATTAATAGCTTTTATAAAATACTCTATTGGAACTCTTTCCAAGGTTTTGGGAAGATTTCCAACACCAAAATATGCAAGTAATAAAACATTATAATTAGATTTTAAATATTTGAGTAAATCACCACCTATTATTGGGAGACCTGGTCTACTACCACCCAAGACAATAACTAGTGGTTTTCCATCATTTTCGTAAAGGTCACCATAAATTTCATTTGTTCGATATTCTTTCATTGTAACTACCTCCTTAAGTTTAATAAAACTATTGACTGCTATAGATAAAGGTTTAACAGTACTGTTTTAAAGCTAAATGTAAATTGAGCTACTTACACGTTTTTTAGATAATTACTTTTTCTTTTACTTAAGAAGAGTTTCATAATCTGATGTAAGAATTTGAATGATATATTGATTTACATCATCATCTGTGAAATCAATTTTCAAAGCCCTAAGATGATAAGTACACAAAGAAAATATAACATCTTCTAAATTATTTGTAAATTTTTCATCAAGCCAGTAAGTTATAACACCAAATATACTATGAGTAAGCAGTACTGAAGTTACATCAATATTATTGATATCAAAGGAATGAACTTCGTTTAAATGTTTCAATATATTTTTCAAATAAATATTTGTTTTATCTAATATATCCCAACGTTTCTTCTCAAACAATTCATTAACGCCAGTAGATTTTACAAATAGTATCCTTGACAACTCCTTATTTCTTACATATGTCCAAATAGCACAAGTCATTGCTAAAGTGAATTTTTTAAAGGGACTATCATTTGTACCTATACAAACATTAGAAGCCAATTTTAGACTCATATCCAAAATTTCTTCATATATTTGTTCTAATACATCTTCTTTATTATCGAAGTAAGAATAAAAAGAGCCTACAGATACAGAGGCTTCATCAGTAATATTTTTTATAGAAGAATCAATATATCCTTTTTCAGAAAAGACTTTTACAGCTGCATCAAGTATAGCTTTTCTTTTTAAAAATTTTTTACTATCTGTTTTATCAGGAACAGTATTTTTCATAAAATTTCTCCAATCATAATGAATTTGAATTCATATTCATTATATAAATATTACTATAAAATGTCAATATATTTATAAGAATACATGTACATGAATAGATAATATTAATTGGTATCTGATAGCTATTAGCTCCTTGTTTTAAGAGTCTATCCAGAAATTCCAATCAAAGTTGAATATTTTTACTAAATTAGGGAAAACACTAGAACCAGTTTTTAAATCATTATGTGAATGGAGTACTCAATATTTATATAAATTAAAAAAGAATGGTAATAAACAGTTAAAAGGGCATGTATCAAAATGAAAGTTTAAATTATCTACTTTTTATATAAAACATAAAAGGAGTTGTGTTGAGAAAAGAGGATTGACATTAAGGAATGTTTAAAAATAGAAGAAAAAAATTTTGATAGTTTAAATAAATATTCAACTGACACATGGCTGACATTTAATTCTTAAAAATAAAATATACTAACTTCCTTAAATAAGAATTACTTGATTTAGCTAATAATAAAGAATATAGTAACTATATAGAAAACAAGAAAATAAGGAGTGTGTAGCCCTTGGAAAAACAGTATTTTACCACAGGTGAATTTGCAAAGTTGTGTGGAATATCTAAACAGACATTAATTTTTTATGATAAAATAGGAGTTTTTTCTCCAGAATATAAAGATAAAAATAATTATAGATATTATTCAGTCTATCAATATGATACATTGGATATATTACAATCACTAAGAGAAATAGGAATGAGTCTAGAAGAAATAAAAGCGTATATACAAAATAGAAGCCCCCAACTTTGTGTAAAAATGCTTAGAGAAGAAGAAAAAAAGATAAGAGAAAAAATAAAAAAATTAAGAAAGATAAGTTCTAAAATGCAAAATAGAATAAATACAACAGTTGAAGGAATTTCTAAAATGAATAATGAAGAAATTTATATATCAAAAAGGTTTGAGGAATACTTAGTCTTATCAAGCGACTTGAGTAGTATGAGTAATGGTGATTTTATGATGGAATTAATAGATTTTACTAATTACTGTAAATTAAAAAATTTGTATCAAGGATATGAGTTAGGAGTAATAGTAAGTAATGATAATATAAAAAATGAAGACTATTTGAGCATATCAAGTTTTTATTTAAAAATAGATAAAAAAATAAAAGACAAAAAGTTATATATAAAGCCAGAGGGAATGTATGCGTGTATAAAGCATATTGGAAAATATGAGGATTCATATAAATCTTATGGAAAATTGAAAAAGTATATATATGAGAACGGATATGAAATTGTCGGAAATTCATATGAGGAGAGTATACTTGACTTCTTTTGTGAAAGTAATGAAGATAATTATATGACCGAGATTTCAATCCAAATATCTAAATAAGAATTAAAATAGAGATATATTCAAATATTAAGTAATTATACCTATCACTGAGTATATCTCTATGTTTTATAATAATATCTATAAAGTTTTAAATAGTATTTAAAAAACACCTTTAATACTAACTAATGCTAATTATATGAACAAATTGTAAATTGTAGTTGTTAAAAAACAAACAACAAAAGCAAGTACAGTAGGCATTAAAAATCCTAAGGCAGTCCATTTTAAACTTCCAGTTTCTCTTTTTATTGTTAAAAGCGTTGTTGCACAAGGCCAGTGCAATAAACTGAATAGCATAACATTTAAAGCTGTCAAATAAGTCCAGCCATGTTCTCTAAGAACTTGACCTAAAGCACTAAAGCTATCTAATTCTATCATAGAACCAGTTGCCAAGTAAGCCATAAGAAGTATAGGTATAACTATCTCATTTGCTGGAAATCCAAGAATAAAAGCCATCAATATAAAACCATCAAGACCAATTGCTTTAGCTAAAGGGTCTAAAAAGTTTGCAACATGTGATAGTACGCTTAAATCTCCTATATAGATATTTGCAAATATCCAAGTTATGACACCAGCAGGTATGGCTACTACTACAGCTCTTCCCAAAACAAATATTGTTCTATCTATTATGGAAGTATATAAAGTTCTTCCTATTTGAGGAACTCTATAAGGAGGAAGTTCTAATGTAAATGTAGATGGAACTCCTTTTAATAACGTCTTAGAAAGAGTATAAGAAACCAATAATGTTATTACAACACCTAAAATTATCAATAAAGTTATACAAAATGCAGTTGCTATACTTGATACAAAAGAGCTAGTTATAACTGAGCTAAAAAATATTGTAGATATAGCTATCAGAGTGGGAAAACGACCATTACAAGGTACAAAGTTATTTGTAAGTATAGCTATTAGTCTTTCCCTTGGAGAATCAATTATTCTACAACCAATAACTCCAGCTGCGTTACATCCAAATCCCATACACATAGTTAAACATTGTTTGCCATGTGCACAAGCTTTTTTAAATAAGTGGTCTAAGTTAAACGCAACTCTTGGCAAATATCCAAAATCCTCAAGTAAGGTAAATAGTGGAAAAAATATTGCCATAGGAGGTAGCATTACAGAAATTACCCACGCTAAAGTTCTATATAATCCTAAAACCAACATATCATTTAACCATGATGGACAGTTGATACTATTCAATACACTTGAAATACTTGGCTCAAATCCAAGTAGCAAATTAGACAGTAAAGAGGATGGATAGTTAGCACCTTCTATAGTAATCCACAATATAGTACCTAGTAACAAGAGCATTATTGGAAGCCCAAATATTTTGGATGTTAATATTTTATCTACTTTTTCTTCTCTATCAGTTGATTTTTTAGGAACGTTAGAAGAACATTCATCACTTAGTTTCTTAGCATAATCATAGTTGATTTTAGTAAATTTATCTCTAATTTTCTGCTTATTTATATCATTTGGGATTTTTTTCTTCACTTCATTAATAGCATCTATTGAATCTTTATCTATATAATTGCTCATGGATTCAAAGATACTTTCGTCGCCATCAATAAGTCTGAGACCTAACCATCTAGAATTTATATTTGGCATGATATTATCTAATTCTGGTTGAATTGATTTTACCATATCTTCTATATCTTCACTATATTTTACAGGTTTATTATTGAACTTGTATTTATCAAAAGATACATCATTTAAAGTATCTAATAATTCATCCATACCAGAACCACTTCTTGCAGCAGTTAAAATAACTGGAATACCAAGAGAATCTTCTAGAAGTTTTGTATTAATAGTAATTCCTTTTTTCCTAGCTTCATCTATTAAATTTATACATAAAATAACTTTATCTGTAAGTTCCATCACTTGAAATACCAAGTTTAAATTTCTCTCAAGACATGTAGCGTCACATACTACTATTACTGCATCTGGATTACCAAAACATATAAAATCGCGAGCCACAATTTCTTCCTGTGATAAGGCAAATAGAGAATATGTCCCTGGTAAATCTATCAATGCATATTCAGCATTCTTATATTTAAAATTACCACGAGCTGTAGCTACAGTTTTTCCTGGCCAATTTCCAGTATGCTGTCTAAGCCCTGTAAGATGGTTAAATACAGTACTTTTACCTGTATTTGGATTACCAGCCAATGCAATTACAAACTGGTCCTCTTTATTGTCTATATCAAACATGTCTTTTAAAGAACTCATTTTAGTTGAGTTATGTGTCAACCCCATATTAATATCCTCCTACTAGAAAATTTTAAATGTCAGAAACTAATATTAAGCTACTTTCTTCTTGTCGTAGAGCTATCTTACTACCTCTGATTTTGTAGACAGTTAAATTATTTTTTGGACCTTTTCTAACTACATCTATAACAGCTCCTCTAGTAAGACCAAGCGCTAACATTCTTTCTCTTAAATTACCACTAGATAATATATCTTCAACTTTAACAGTTTTTTTCACTTGAATATCGTTAAGGTTTTTCATAGTAGCACCTCCATGCATGAAATTTAGCCTGAGCTAATCTTCTTATTCTAAACTATGCATTATATTATTACCTTGTTACTTTCACAAAAAAAAGATAGGCAAGATGCCTATCACAAAGTTGGGTATAATTCTTACTTTTGGGGAAAGTAGAATATAGAATAAAAATTAACATTTTGAATCTATATAATTATTGAATTTTGATAATAAAAAAATCAGAAAGCAAAAAGCCTTCTGACTCTATATAAGGTATTTTCAAATACCTAAATATCAATTCAATATATTATTTATACTTAAATTATATATTAACAATATTAGCTTGTCAACACTGTAATCTCATTTTAATATGTTCAATTCCAGCTTCATCGTATACTTCTGATATTTCTTTAAAACCACAAGACAAATAAAGATTTTTTATATAAGCTTGTGCTGATAAAGTTATATTGTTTTCATGTAAATTAATCTTTATGAAGTCTATAGCACAATCCATCATTTGTTTTGCTAACCCCTTTTTTCTATGAGTAGAAAGAACCAAAACTCTACCAATAGAAACATCATCATAAGAGCTATATTCTCTAGGAATTATCCTAGCATAAGCACAAATCAATCCATCATTTTTTAAAAATATGTGATAAGAGTTTTTATCTATATCATCATAATCGTTTAACGAAAATATCCTTTGTTCACAAGCAAATACTTCGTATCTTGATTTTGCTATTTCATAAAATTCATCCAAACTTAAATCATTAAAGTGTTTAATTTTAAACATAGTAATTACCTCCTAGCGTCTTAAAAAACTGAATATTAAGATATATTATATCATTTCTAATATAAATACTTTCATTAAAATTTATATTTATTAAAAATATTTTAAAAAAATGATATACTATATTAAAAATAAAATTTTAGTTAGAAAATTTATGATTTATGGAGGATTTATTTTGAATACTACTAAAAAATTAACTGAAGCTGCTTTATTGTCATCTTTATTCATAGTAGTGACAATTATAGCTGTGGGGACTGGATTTGGATATGCTATTTATTTAGATTTTATAGTACCAATATTTTTTTGTATAATATGCTTAAAATGTGATTTAAAGTATACTATTTTATCTGGAATTACTTCACTTTTAATAATTTCTCTAGTACTTGGAAATCTAGGAACTGCTATTTGGGCAAGTCAGAGTGTATTACTTGGTATAATGTGTGGTTATCTTATAAATAAACCTACAATGGTGATGGATGATTTAGTATATGGTTCAATATTTGGAATAATTATAATGGTTTTTATTGATATATATGCTTCAGCATTAATAGGTTACAGTTTTATGAAAGAATTTCAGGGATATAGTAAATTAATTTATTTTAATGGATATGCAAATCTTATTTATTATTTGATGATAGCACTGTTTCCATTTGGCATGGTTTTTTGTATATATTTTTTAAGCTTGATTTTGGGACATAAATTGCATATTTTAGGTTCTAATTCTTTAAAAAAGTTTTTGATATTTAGGAACTTTAGAAGTCTAAATCAATTTTTATGTTGTTCAAAGAAAGTTTTTTATATATGTGTTTCTTATTTAACTGTTTTTGAAATTGTAAAACTATTAAATATTAAAGTTGATTTTGTTTATTTAAAAACAATCTTAATATCAATTGCTTATTTATGTGTTTATTTTATCATTAGGGATTCATGTATGTCACTGCAAAATTTTATAATATCTAAGTTTAGAAAGTTACTATATGCTAGAATTTCTTTTTTAATAATAATTTTATTGTTATTTTTTATGTTTAACGTGACGATTGTTGGTTTAATAATCATAAATGCATTTTTAAATAAGAAAATAAACATAAGATTGAGTCAGACTAACATTGTCAATAAACAAATCAATATTTTAATTGAAAAATAACTTTACATATTGGTAAAAAATATAAAAAGATAGTATAATGTAAAAAAACATGTATATAATAATAAAAAAGGTTGACAAAATACAAAAATAATAATATATTATGAGTAAGTTAAGAAAAATTTCTTGTAATTGATGAAATAATCTGAATATATAAATGCTGTGAAGAGAAGAAGTAGAGCTAGATTTTATTTAACAGAGAGTTCCAGCTTGGTGAAATGGAATAAATTAATTTAGTTTGAATACATCTCAGAGCACTATCTCTGAAAGATAACAACCATTAAGAGATATCGGAGTAGTACACGTTATAGTACACGGGTATATGTAATTATACTCTAAGAGATTAGTATCGTGAGATATTGATGAACTAAGGTGGTAACACGTAAGCAATGCTTTCGTCCTTTTAATAGGATGAAAGCTTTTTTTATTATAAAAATAAAAATTAAAGATTATATAAATATTTTAGGAGGAATGAAAAATGAAATCGATAGACGAGCAAATACGAATAATTATGAAAGGTGTAGATGATTTAATAGATGAAAAAGAGTTAAGAGAAAAACTTATTAAATCAGAAAAAGAAGGAAAACCTATGATAGTAAAATTGGGTCTAGACCCAAGTGCTCCAGATATACATTTAGGGCATACAGTAGTTCTTAGAAAAATGAAGCAACTACAAGATTTAGGTCATCAAATAGTAATAATAATTGGAGATTTTACAGGGAAAATTGGAGACCCAACTGGAAAATCTAAAGCAAGAAAAGCTTTAACAACAGAACAAGTTCTTGAGAATGCAAAAACTTATGAAGAACAAATTTTCAAAGTTTTAGATAAAGAAAAAACTATTGTAAGATTCAATAGTGAGTGGTTAGCTAAATTAAATTTTGAAGATGTAATAAAACTAGCAGCAACTATTACTGTTGCAAGAATGTTAGAAAGAGAAGATTTTAAGAAAAGATATGAAGGGCAAATGCCAATATCAGTACATGAATTCTTCTACCCATTAATGCAAGCATATGATTCTATAGCATTAGAAGCTGATATAGAGCTTGGTGGAACTGACCAAAGATTCAACTTATTAATGGGAAGATCACTACAAAGAGAATTTGGTATGGAGTCTCAAATAGTAATAATGATGCCTTTAATAGAGGGATTAGATGGAAAAGAAAAAATGAGTAAGAGCTTAGGCAACTATATTGGAATAGATGAAGAAGCAGGAATAATGTACCAAAAATCTATGGAAATTCCTGATGAACTTATAATTAAATACTATAATTTAGTAACTGATGTTCATCCTGACGAAGTTAATAAAATAGAATCTCAGTTAAAAGATGGTTCAGTAAATCCAAGAGATATAAAGATGAATTTAGCAAGAGAAATAGTAACATTATACCATGGAGAAGAATCTGCTAAAGAAGCTGAAGAAAGATTTAAATCTGTATTCCAAAAAGGTCAAATACCTGAAGATATACAAACAATTCAAGTTAAAGAAGATGAATTTGATTTAATTGAAGTATTAGTTGCTAATGAAATTGTTAAGAGTAAGAGTGAAGTTAGAAGATTAGCTTCTCAAGGTGGAGTAAAGGTAAATGGTGAAAAAGTAGAGGATTTAAGCGCTATTGTTAAAGAAAGTGAATTAGTTGTTCAAATAGGAAAGAAAAAGTTTGTAAAAATTGAACTAGTAAAATAGATTAAAATAAAAGCAAGTTCATTGAGTATAAAAAATATAATCAATGAGCTTGCTTTTTTATTATATTAAAATCTTAAATTGATAACCATTATCTTTGAAATATGTTATAATTTGGTCCAATGCATTTACTGTTTCTTGCTTTCCATAAGTATCATGCATTAAAAGAACAACCATTTCTTTACCTTCAGAAGATTTTTTTGCATGTTCAAATAATTCTTGAGCATTTTTCTTTTTACCTTCTGCATCAGCATTTAAAGCATTCCAATCAATTGATGCCATATTTTTCTCTTTTAAGTAGTTACCTAGAGGTTCCATATTCTTCCAAGACATATATCCACCTGGGCATCTAACTACATTTGATGAGAAATTCTTTCCTAAAACTTTTTTCATAGCTTCATCAGTTTTATTAAGTTCATTTACGAATGTATCAAGATTTAGGCTTCTGCCAGGGTATAGTTTTTTATAGTCGTGAGTGTAAGAGTGATGAGCTATTGCATTTCCCTCATCAAATGTTCTTTTTAAAATTTCATTAGCACCTTTTCTTTCAAGTGAATCACCTTTAATAAAGAAAGTTCCCCTAACACTATGTCTTTTTAAGATATCTAGGACTTGTGGAGTATTAGTAGTAGATGGTCCATCATCAAATGTAAGAAATACTATCTTCTCTCCGTTGTTTGAATAGTCGTATTTGCTAAGTTTATCCCAAACTAATTTTGCATCATATCCATATTCTTTTGCAGCTTCTTTTTTTGCACCAATAATAGGTTCATTTTTTTCTTTTTCGATTCTTTCTTTTTCTAGCTTTTCAGCCCTAAGTCTTTCTTGAGTTTCTTTAATTTCTTTTTTTCTAGACATATCCGCCCATGCCATAGAAAAAATACCAATAGCTATTACAACAATTATAGTAAGTGTAACAGTTTTCTTTTTTCTTCTTTTTACCATGATTACAGCATTCCCCCTTTTGTCGAATTGTATCAAAAATATATTATAATTATATCGAACAAAGTAGAAAAAGTAAACCGACAAAGTTGTAACTAAGATAACCAAAGTGTAACTTATTTGACATTATTTGCATAATATTAAAGTATAATATATTAAAGTTATTCATAAAAAAATTTAGTATAAGTAAAAAAATAAAAAAATTTATTAAAAAGGTGTTTACAAAAAATGATTAATATATTACTGTTAAATAGTGGATATAAATCTGAGCTCACGATGGATACAAATTTAGATTTAAAATACTGAAAAAATTTACTATATTAATCTATAGTAATGCTTATAGAAAAACTCTCTTGCTGTTTAGGGGGTTTATAATTTTGCAAAAAAATAAAAAGGAGGGGGCTTTATTGAAAAAATACTTTGGAGAAATAGGACTAATATTTATAGCAATTATATGGGGAAGTGGCTTTGTAGCAACCCAATTTGCATTAGACGGTGGGCTTACACCTCTACAAATCATAACTGTAAGATTCTTCTTAGCAGCCGTAATTATGAATTTATTGTTTTTTAAACAGATCCGCGCTAATATGGGGAAAAAATTGTTAAAAGCAGGAGGGCTTTTAGGAGTATTTTTATTTCTAGCCTTCACAGTACAAACCATTGGACTTATGTACACTACACCATCTAAGAATGCATTTATAACAGCAGCAAATGTTGTAATAGTTCCATTCATAGGATTTATACTTTATAAAAGGAAACTTGATAAGATAGGGATAATAAGTAGTTTGGTAGCCCTTGTAGGGATTGGTATACTTTCTTTAGAAGCAGATTTCTCTATCAATTTTGGCGATTTACTAACACTTATATGTTCATTAGGATTTGCATTTCATATATTCTTTACAAGTGAGTTTGCAAAAGATAACAACCCAATAGCATTAACAGCTGTTCAATTTACTGTAGCATTTTTAATGTCTTTAGTAGTTCAGACATTTGCAGGTCAATTGAAGATGGAAGCTGAATTATCTGGCTATATGGGAACTATATATCTAGCTATATTTAGTACTACAATAGGATTTTTATTTCAGACTATATGTCAAAAAAGAGTTGATGGAACGAGAACAGCTATAATATTATCTACAGAAGCTGTATTTGGTACTATATTTTCTATAATAATTCTAAAGGAACTTATTACAGCAAAATTGGTTATTGGTAGCATATTGATATTTGTTGCAATCATAACAGCAGAAACTAAATTATCTTTTTTAAAGAGCAAAAAAGTTAAACTTAAAGATTCAAAAGAGTCTTCCTTGGAAAGTATTTAATAAGACAATTGTTTCCTAATTAATCAAATAAACTATGTATTATGTAGAAATTTGACATCAAAACTTGGTTGATACTGGTGTTTCAAAGTGATAAAATTAATTAGGAAATAAATTTTATTTTTAGTGTTTAAACCATAAAGCTGGGGGTATATATATTCTTGTAGCAAGTTATTAAACTTAAAAATAAAAATTTAATTATATAAAATTGGGAGGAAATTAATTATGAAAAAATTTGTTTGTACAGTATGTGGATATATACATGAAGGGGATGCTGCACCAGCACAATGTCCAGTATGTAAAGTTGGAGCTGATAAATTCGAAGAAATGAAAGGTGAAATGGTTTGGGCTGACGAACATAGAATAGGAGTAGCTCAAGGTGTAGATGCAGAAATAATCGAAGGATTAAGAGCTAACTTTACTGGTGAATGTACAGAAGTAGGAATGTACTTAGCAATGAGTAGACAAGCTGATAGAGAAGGTTATCCAGAAGTAGCAGAAGCATATAAGAGAATAGCTTTTGAAGAAGCTGAGCATGCTGCTAAATTTGCAGAACTTCTTGGAGAAGTTGTAGTTGCAGATACAAAAGAAAACTTAAGAGTTAGAGTTGACGCTGAGTACGGTGCAACTGATGGAAAATTAAAATTAGCTAAGAGAGCAAAAGAATTAGGATTAGATGCTATACATGATACAGTACATGAAATGTGTAAAGATGAAGCTAGACATGGTAAAGCATTCTTAGGATTATTAAACAGACATTTTGGAAAATAATAATTAAAAACATAGATTAAAAGGAGAAACTTTAGTTTCTCCTTTTTTGAATTATACAAATAAATTGTTTTGATAAAAGGATGGAAATAATATGAAGTCAGTATCTGTTAGGAGTTGTAAAACTTACAATTATGAAGATGTAAGAGATTCTATTGAAAAAAATTTAGATGATATTGGAGGCATTGATAGATTTGTTAAGAAAGGGAGTAAAGTACTTGTAAAACCAAATTTATTGATGAAAAAAAGACCCGAAGAAGCTACAACCACGCATCCTATGATTGTAAGAGTTGTATGTGAGAAACTTTTAGAGTTAAATTGTGATATTACAATAGCAGATAGCCCTGGTGGTCCATATAATCAAAGCTCTCTTAAGAGTATTTATAAAGCATCTGGAATTGAAGAGGTAGCAAATGATTTGGGTATTAAGTTAAATTATGATGTTTCAGATGTTAAGATACATAGTGAAAAAGCACATGTTCTAAAATATATGGATATTATTAAACCAATAGTAGATGCAGAATATATAATAAATCTCTGTAAATTAAAGACACATGTGATGGCAACTTTTACTGGTGGTACAAAAAACTTGTATGGATGCATAGCTGGATTGAAAAAAGCAGAAATTCATTATAGATTTCCTACAGAAGAATTGTTTTGCGAAAATGTACTTTTAGATATTTGTGACTATGTGAAACCAACATTGACAATTATGGACGGAATAGTAGGTATGGAAGGTGATGGACCCTCAGCTGGAACTACTAGAGAAATAGGTGTCCTATTAGCATCACAAAATCCGTATGCTATAGATGTAGTTGCATGTAAGATTATAAATTTATTTCCAAATAGAGTTGCTACAATTAGAGGAGCTATAAAAAGAGGATATATAGAAGCAGATTTTTCGGATGTTGAGATTGTAGGAGAAGATATAAATGATTTAATTATAAAAGACTATAAGGTTCCAAATGTAAGTAAAGATTTGAGATTATTTTCTGTAAAACTACCAAAATTTTTAAATGAACCTATTTCAAAGCTTATAACACCAAAACCTGTGGTTAGATTTCAAGATTGTATAAAATGTGGAAAATGTAAGGAAGCTTGTCCTGCAAGTACTATAGAGATGGGAAAGAAGGGAGCTATTATAGACTTAAGTAAATGTATACGATGTTACTGTTGCCATGAACTTTGTCCTAAAAAGGCTATTGATGTCAAACGTAATTTTGTATTTAAGTATGTAAAATAATGTATAATATTATATAAGTCTATATAAATGAAAAGTATAAAGGAGAAATAAGATGATTTTAATTAAAAATGGTAGGGTAATAGACCCTAAGAGTCAAAAAGATGAGAAAATAGATTTAATTATAAAAGAAAATAAAATTTATAAAATCGGTAAATTTGATAAAAGCAATGAATATGAAAAGATAATAGATGCTAGTGGCAATATAATTGCTCCAGGTTTAGTAGATGTACATGTTCATTTTAGAGACCCAGGATTTACATATAAAGAAGATATAGAAAGTGGGGCTAAGTCTGCTGCTAGAGGAGGATTTACAACCGTTATATGTATGGCAAACACTAATCCTATTGTAGATAATGAAGATACTTTTAATTATGTTAAAGAAAAATCAAAAAACGCATGTATAAATGTTTTACAAGCGGCTGCTATAACTAAAGGTTTTGAAGGTAAAGAGTTAGTTGATATGGAAAATCTCAAAAAAGCTGGTGTACCAGGATTCACTGATGATGGATTACCTCTGATGGATAGCAATCTAATTATGGAGGCTATGATTAAGGCAAAAGAGTTGGATGTGCCACTTAGTTTTCATGAAGAAGACCCTTCTTTAGTTGGAAATCCAGGTGTAAATGCAGGAAAGGTAGCTTCAGAGTTAGGATTAAAAGGTGCATCAAGTGTGGCAGAAGATGTTATGGTAGCTAGAGATTGTATGTTAGCATTAAAGACTGGAGCTAAGATTGATATACAACATATAAGTTCTGGGGTATCTGTTGATATGGTTAGATTTGCAAAATACCTTGGTGCAAATGTAGTTGCAGAGGCTTCACCACACCACTTTACACTGACAGAAGAAGATGTATTAGAGTTTGGAACAAATGCAAAAATGAATCCACCTTTAAGAAGTAAGTGGGATAGAGATAAGATTATAGAGGGATTAAATGATGGTACCATTGAAATAATAGCAACAGACCATGCACCACATAGTAGAGAAGAAAAAGACAGAGAATTCATTAAAGCTCCAAGTGGTATTATTGGGTTGGAGACTTCTTTATCTCTTGGAATAACAAACTTAGTTCATAAAAACCATCTTAGCATGATGCAGTTAATAGAAAAAATGTCTACAAACCCTGCAAAATTGTACAACTTAAACGCTGGATTTATAGAAGAAGGTGCAATAGCAGATATTGTTATATTTAATCCTGAAGAAGAATGGACAGTTGAAAGCTTTGCCTCTAAAGCTGATAACTCGCCATTTAAAGGTAAGTCTCTATATGGTAAGGTTAATTATACAATATGTAATGGAGAGATTGTATATAACGCTTAATTTAGGATTATTTTTTCAAGGCGGTGAATACAATGATTGAAAGTAAAAGATTATATATTAGAAAAATGAATCATAATGACTTTGAGGAAATAAGTAAAATATTACAAGATATAGAGGTAATGTATGCTTGGGAACATGCTTTCTCTGATGAAGAAGTTTTGGAATGGATTGATAGAAATATACAAAGATACGATAATGATGGATATGGATACTTTATTGCTATAGATAAGGAAAGAGAAGACGTAGTTGGACAAATAGGTCTTATAAAACAAGACATAGGATTGGGAATAGGATATATAATAAAAAAAGAATACTGGAACCAAGGATATGCTACTGAAGGTGCAATTGCTTGTATAGATTATGCTATTAAGAATTTAAAAGCAGATACTTTAGTAGCAGATATAAGACCTGAAAACACAACATCTATAAATGTAGCAAAAAGGTTAGGTATGAAAAAAATATCAGAGTATGATAAGATTTATAGAGGAAAAGTAATGAAACATGATATCTATCAATTAGAAGTAACTGGATTAACTACAAAGATTGTCGAAGTAGTAGAGTATAATCCAAACTGGAAATATGAGTTTGAAAAGTTAAAATCTGCACTAGAAAAGGTATTAGGAAACTCAATTTTAAAAATAGAACATGTTGGTAGTACCTCTGTTGAAGGGCTTTCTGCGAAACCAAGATTGGATGTTGATATAGTAATTGAAAACTACAATTATCTAAATGATACTATAAGGAAATTAGAAAAATTAGGGTATAGGCATCTTGGTAATTTAGATATAGAAGGAAGAGAAGCTTTTTTATATGATACAACTGATTTTATGGAACACAATTTATATGTATGTCCTAAAAATGGAAAAGGGTATTTAGAACACATTAAATTTAGAGATTATTTAAGATTAAATCCAGATAAAGTTAAAGAATATTCTAATTTAAAGAAAAAACTAGCAAAACTTTATAGATATAATGTTGATGCTTACTGTGATAATAAAACAGATTTTATAAGAGAAATAATAGACTAGAAACTAAAGAACGCACTATTATATTTGAAAAAGATTAAATTCTTAATCTATCATATATAATAGTGCGTTATATATTAAATTTGTTTTAGATAAATAAATATAAAAATCATAAATCTAGAAAATGTCTATTTATAAATCGCCTTTATAGGGTCGAGTTTAGAGGCTTTAAAGGCTGGTATCAGACCAAACACAACCCCAGTTAATATAGTAGCCACAATAGCATAAAATAAGCTGTTTAAACTAGGAATGGCTTCAAATCCGATGTATTTAGAAACATAATTAGTAGCAATAAATCCAACTATAGTTCCTAAAATTCCACCACATACTGTTATAAATACAGCCTCAACTAAAAATTGAAATAATATAGACCTAGGTTTTGCACCAATAGCACGTCTTATACCAATTTCTCTTTGTCTTTCCATAACAGAAACATACATTATATTCATTACACCAATACCACCAACAAACATTGCAACTACAGTTATTATAGATACATATTTGTTTACATTAGAATTAATGCTTTCAAGATAAGCTGTCTGTTCAGTTGGGTCTGGTGTAGTATAAGAACCATTGATACCAGGATGCATCTCATATAGTTTAGCTATAACATTGTTTGCAACTTCATTTACATTATATCCATTAGAAGACACCAAGTCTAACTGGTAGATTTCATTTGAATAAGAATTTTGACTCATTAAACTGTCAAAAGCCTTTTTAGGTATAAGAGAAGTAGTAAACTGCATGTCTTGATAACCTCCAAAAAATCCTACATTTTGGTTTTGCTGAGAGTCATCTAATACTCCAATTATTTCAAATATAGTTCCATTTATGTTAATACCATGACCTAAAGCATCTTCTGGATTTTCAAAAATTTCACTTGTGCTTTGTAATGTAAGTAAAATTACTTTTCTTTTCTCATCATCTAGAGAAAAATCTCTACCACAAACTAAATTTATTTTAGAATCTTTTTTTACTGGTCCAATGTCAACATAAGTACTCTTTTTATCAAAAGATGCTTGTGAAGAGTAAGTTGAATCAAGATTAAACCCATCTCTTGATGGAGCAATTCTTTCTACACCTTCAACAAATGATAATTCTTCTAAGTCTTTTGCATTAAATGGTTTCAAAAATATACTCATATCATCAGTAAGGCCTGTGTTATCAGCCGATTCAAACGAAATAGTAGTTTTATTAGGATTTACATTGTTTACAGACTTCTTAATTTCTTTCTGAAATCCATTACCTATAGAACTAACAAGTATTACTGAAGTTATTCCTATTATAATCCAAAGTAAAGCTACAAAAACACGAAGTTTGTGCCCTTTTAAATTAGCCAAAGAATTTTTTAATAAACCCATGATTACACCTCCGAAGTAAACACACCATCTTTAAGTCGTATGACCTTAGTTGCATACTTAGTTAAATCTTGATCATGTGTAACCATTATTATAGTCTTACCTTGTTCATTAAGTTTTGTCAAAAGCTCCATAATTTCTTTGCTAGTCTCGCTATCTAGTGCTCCTGTTGGTTCATCAGCAAAGATTATTTGAGGGTCATTTGCCAGACAGCGTGCAATGGCTACACGCTGTTGCTGACCACCAGATAATTGAAGAGGCTTCTGTTTAAGTTTATCCAAAAGTCCAACAGATTTTAATTTATCTTTAACAATTTCTTCTCTTTCAGATTTTTTTAGTGTCTTATTGTAGATTAGAGGTAACTCTACATTTTGATATACATTTAAAGTTTCTATTAAATTAAATTGTTGAAAAACAAATCCAATATTAATATTTCTAAAAACAGAACGTTCATTTTCACTTAAATTAGTTACATCTGTTCCATCAAATATATATCTTCCTTCATCAAATACATCAAGAAAACCTAGGATATTAAGTAAAGTGGTTTTACCACTACCAGATTTACCCATTATCATGACGAATTCTCCAGAATCAATTTCTAAGTTTAAGGATTTTAAAACATGTAATTCATCTTTCCCTACTTTGTAATACTTTTGAATATTTTCTAATTTAATCAACATATGTAAATTAATTCACATCCATAGTAACTTCTTTTACTTTTTTATTTGGAGTAGCATCTCCATTATTAGAACTAGCAGTTACGCCATCGCCTTGAACTGGGTCTCCTTCTTTCATTTCTTTAGTAGGGTATTTTATTACTATATCGCCTTGTTCAAGACCGCCTCTAACTACAGCAAAATCATCATTTTGACTTGCTACATCTACAATTTGTTTTTTCAATATACCATCTAAATCCTTAAATACGTATGAGTGTTTTTTGTCTTTAAGTACACAAGATGCTGGTATCTTAAAGCTTGAACTAGCTACTTCAAGTGATGCTTGAAGATGGAATCCATTTACTAATCCTTCTTGATTATCAAATGCTATGTTTATATCATAATAAGATAGAGTATTATGTTGAGCTCCCATCTCGCTATCTGGAGTAGATGGCTTATCAGATATAAAACTTATTCTACCAGTAAGCTTTTGGTCAGTTGAGAAAACTAGTATATTAACCATTTGGTCAATTTTCATTTTAGGTAAATCTTGTTCACTTGCTTGTCCTTTCATATAGAACTCTAGACCTTGAATAGTCATAAATGAAACTGGTTGGTCTGGATTTCCAGTTTGGTCATTTAAGTATACAGTACCATCAAAAGGAGCAGTAACTCTATCATATGCTTTCTTATCCAAAGAAGTTATTTGAGAGTTTAAAGCACTTATCTGAGCATTTATAGAAGCAATAGCATCTCTATTTTCAGTAATATCAGAAAGTGATATTTTTTGTTTTCTGTATTGGCTAAGTTGTGATTTTAGACTATCTATTTCTGCTATTATACTTGGATTTTTAGCAGTAAAAAGAAGGTCACCTTGATTTACTTTTTGACCATTTGTAACATTAACATCACTTAGTTCATAATCTCCAGAGATATTAAAGTCTTTAGTCTGTTTAGGAACAACCATACCATTTATAAATATTTTCTCATTTTCAGGAATAGTATATGTTTCTATAAAGTTTTCATTAGCTTGTAATTCAGTGTTTTTTGCATCATTATAAGCAAGTATCCCTAAAATTAAAAGTATGATTACTACTATTCCTGCATAGATTTTGAATCTTTTATTTTTAAAGGGATTGTTTTTAAAACCTTTATTTTTAGCTTTGAAGCCACTACTTCCAAAACTACTACTTCTAAAGTTGTTACTTTTGAAGCTGCTATTTCTAAATTTTTTCTTTTTAAATTTTTTTAGAAAAGACATGTCTTCCTCCTTTTTATAAAAACTATTTATTATATACTGGGATGTACATATAGAACCATTATTAAGAAGCCTGCTGAATATAAGTTAAATGAAAATAAACTATCAATACTAAGATACTATAAATCATACTTGAATGTAATAGTAAATCTTGTATATTGATTGTACTCTGAATCTACATCGATTTTATGGCCAAGTTTGTCACAAAGTTCTTTTGCTAAATAAAGCCCAAGCCCTGTAGATTTAGCGTTATTCCTTCCATTATTACCTGTAAATCCCTTATTGAATATTCGATTTAAATCTTCCTTTTTTATACCACAACCAGTATCTTCCACTCTTAATTGTAAATAATTTTTGCTTGTTTTGCAATAGATAGATATATTATCTCCTAATGAGGAATATTTTAGGGAATTACTCAATAATTGCTCGAATATGAAGTAGAGCCATTTCTCGTCTGATAAAACTTTAAAATTCAAATTATTTAAGCCTAAAATTATTTTTTTTGAAATAAAATATTTTGAATATTTTCTTATAATCTCCCTAATAATTTTTTCAATATTTACCTCTTGAATTAAGAAATCTTTATGAAAATCTTCAAGTTTAGATAAATATAAAATTTTTTCAACAGAATTTTCAATTCTAAATATTTCATTATCTATATCATCAGAAATTTTTTCATCAATTAAATTCTCATTCTGTTCGAGGGTAAGTTTTATTATAGCTATAGGCATCTTTATATCGTGTACCCACATACTCATAATCTCTTTATTTTCTTCAAACTTCTCAATATTATTGTTTATCATTTTATTACACTTATATTGGTAACTTTTAATGATATTCAAATATATTTTTTCTTCATTTTTACACTTAATTAATTCTATATCATTGGTATTAATTTTAAATGTGTCATTTTTTATGTTATCCAAAAATTTATTCTTCTTTATGTAGCTAATTAGTAGATATAAAAACAAAAATACAACATTCACAACCAATATATATATAATAGTGTCAGTTAGAAAAATCTCTACAGGAGAAAACATAATAACTGCTATTGTAAAAATTAAGAAAGCAAAATTGTATACTAAAAACCCAAGTTTATCTTTGAGAAAATCTTTAAAGCTCATAAATTCACCTACTTAGAGTTGTTTTAACTGATTATATAACCTAATCCTCTTTTTGTATCTATAAAATTTTCTAAACCAATTTCATTTAACTTTACTCGTATTCGATTTACATTTACAGTTAACGTATTATCATCTACAAACCAATCACTATCCCATAATTTTTTCATAAGTTTATTTCTACTGACGATTTGTCCTTTATATTTCATAAGCTCATGAAGAATTTTAATTTCATTTTTGGTTAGTTCAACAATCCTGCCTTCATAGCTTATGGTTGCAGTTGATAAATCTAAGATAACACCATTGTGAACAATTTGATTTGAATTATTATCAACAAAAT
Organism: Clostridioides sp. LIBA-7602; assembly: GCF_056688945.1. Taxonomy (NCBI): domain Bacteria; kingdom Bacillati; phylum Bacillota; class Clostridia; order Peptostreptococcales; family Peptostreptococcaceae; genus Clostridioides; species Clostridioides sp. LIBA-7602. Next base: position 1,669,395 of record NZ_CP196991.1, read on the forward strand.
TATAAGTTCTTCTTAAAAGGGCATTAACTTTAGCTACTAAAACATCTATAGAAAATGGTTTTTGTATATAATCATCTGCTCCTAGATTTACACCCATTATTACATCCATATTAGAATTTCTCGAAGAAATAAAAATTATAGGGACTTTTGAAATTTTTCTTATTTCATTACACCAATGAAAACCATCATAAAATGGAAGATTTATATCTAATAAAACTAATTGTGGTTTATAGTTTCTAAATTCTTCTATTATATTTTCAAGATTTTCTATTTGATGCACATCATGTCCCCATTTAGAAAGACATTCTGAGATGATATTCTTCAATGAAACATCATCTTCAATTACCATTATTTTAAACATTCCTACCTCCTAATCCAAAATAGTTATATTAACATAACCTTATTTTACTTGATAAATAAGAATATTTCTACCTTATAATTTAAAATAATTATATTAATATAACTATATTTTGCTTGATAAATTATATTTTAAACATAATTACAATAAAAATGAAGAAATATAAGCAATACTTACATAAATGTAACCTTACATAAATGTAACCTTAAATTAATGTAATTAAATGTTTAAAAGCTATTTTAATATATATAATATATTTATGAGAATTAATAAATAACTAATTATGGTGAAAGGTGAGTATTTAACTATGGAAGAAGTTTTATCTGTTGAAAATATAAAAAAAGAGTATGGGAGAAGGGGTTCAAAACTTGAAGCTCTAAGAGGAATAAATTTTAAGGTTTATAAAGGAGAATTTGTTGGTATCATGGGTTCATCTGGTGCTGGAAAATCAACTCTTTTAAATATCATTTCTACAATAGACTTTCCTTCATCAGGAGACATTTATATAAATAGAAAGAATACTATTAAAATGAACCAAAATGAATTAGCAGATTTCAGACGTGATAATCTTGGATTTGTGTTTCAAGATTCTAATCTTTTGGAAACTCTTACAATAAAAGAAAATATAATGTTGCCTCTTTCTTTAAAAAATGAAAGTGTATCAGTAATAGAAAATAGAATACAAGAAATCTCAAAAGAATTAAATATAGAATCTATACTAGATAAATACCCTAGTGAAGTTTCAGGAGGACAAAAACAAAGAGGAGCTGTCTGTAGAGCAATAGCAACAAAACCATCATTAATACTTGCAGATGAACCTACAGGAGCGTTAGATTCCAAATCTGCTAGAGATTTGTTGAATTGCCTATTGAAATTAAATAAAAATAACAATAGAACAATATTAATGGTCACTCATGATGCTATAAGTGCAAGTTTTTGTGATAGGATACTCTTTATAAAGGATGGAATAATATTTACAGAAATTGTTAAGGGAGAAAGTACTAGAGAATTCTATAATAAAATAGTAAACACAGTTTCCTTAATTGGAGGAGTTAATAAAAATGAGTTTATTTAGAATTGCAATGCAAAATGTAAAAAATAGTTTTTTTAACTATCTAATGTATTTCGTTTCAATTGTATTTAGTGTGTTTGTATTTTTTAGCTTTAAATCTATAGAGTATAACGATGCTTTAAGCTCACTTGGCGAAAAAACTAGGATGGGTATTAATACAAGTTCAATTGTAATAATTATATTTGTTTTCTTGTTTATATATTATTCAAATTCATTTTTTTTTAATAGACGTAGGCGAGAGGTGGGGACTTATAGCTTACTTGGAATGAGGAAAAAACAGATAGGAAGAATATTTTTATATGAGACTTTTTTAATGGGGATATTTGCAATATTAATAGGAATAGTTTTAGGTCTATTATTTTCAAAGCTTATGACTATGATGCTTGTAAAATTAATGAACGAAATGATAGTAGTAAAGATGAATTTAAGCATAAAGGCTTTAGTTCAAACACTCATTGTATTTTTAATAATATTCATAATTATTGGAATAAGAAATACTGTAATCATTGGAAATAAAAGGATTGTAGAACTATTTAATAAATCTCCAGAAAAGCATACAACTAAAAAATGTATAAGGCTAAAAGGGATACTTGGTATTTTGCTAATAACAATTTCTTATTTTATGTCAATTAGTTATTTTATTGCTGAAAATATTATGCTTTCAGTTTTTATATTAATTACAATAATACCAGGAACCTTTTTATTTTTCTCATCAGTTATGTCTATAATCATTGATACTGTTAAGAAGAGAAAAAGTTTTTATTATAAAGGAAGAAATCTAATTGCTTTTTCTGAGCTTGGATTTAAATTGAAGAGCAATAGTAGAGTATTGGCTATTATAGCAATATTAATAGCTACAAGTGTAACTATGTTAGGATTTACCATATCACTTTATTATGATATAGATAGAAATATAAGTGAAAATTACAAATATAGTTATACTATAAATGCAGGAAATAGTTATGTAAATAGTAAAATCGACAAGCTGTTATATAAATATAAAAAAGATAATAGTGTAATTTTTGATAAGACAATAGAGCTTATAGACAAAGATATAATCCTTGAAATGTATTATAAAAATGCAAATAGTCATAGAAAAGATAAAATATCTATAGACTTTATTAAAGAAAGTGATTTTAAGAAGTTAAGACAGTATCAGAATAATGATTATGAAGAATTATCTTCAGATGAATATGTATATTATGTTTATGATTCATATAAGAAAATATTTTTTGAAAACTTTAATATTGGAGAAACAAAGCTATATATTAAAGGTGAAAAAAAATATGGTACAAATATTTTTACAGTACAAGAAAATATCTTAGAGCCAGAAATAAATTTACAATCTACGTTTGATTTAGTTGTAATAAAAGACAAAGTATTTAATAGGTTAAAATCAGACGCAAGCACTAGACTAATAAGATTAATTGACATAGATAATGAAAAAGAGGAACTTGATTTAACTTTAAAATTGAAAAATATAGTAAATGAAAATATGGAATTTACTTATCCTTTTAATTTTACATCAAGTACTGAGAACTATAATAATTTGATAAGACTAAGTGGTCTTATGCTGTTTATAGGTATATTTTTATCAGTAGTATTTCTTTTATGTACAGGCAGTATAATTCTGTTTAAGCAACTATCAAATATATATGATGATAAAGAAAGATACATTATGTTAATAAAACTTGGAGCGAATAACAAAGATATTGAGACAATAATATCAAAACAATTAAAAGTTGTATTTTTATTGCCGTTAGTTGTAGGTACAGTTCATAATCTATTTGCAATGTCAATTGCACAAAAGTTTATACCTAGGTCATTAATTACTCCGATTATCATGACTCTAGTAATTTATTATATAGGATACTTTATATATTATTTCTTAACCTTAAAATATGCTCAAAATATGATAATAGAATAATTTAATTTTTATTAAAAGAATTAAATAACTTTTTTTAATAAATTAAATCCTTTTAAGGTAAGATAGAAAATCTTATAATTTATATTAGGACGTATTGAAATGAAGGAATTAAGCTTTGGAAAAAGTTTATATTTTGTATCAGTTGTATTACTCGATGTTATATAATAAATTTAGGAAAACTATCAAATAAAAAATGACAAGGAGTTGAAGTTTATGAAGTTTAACGCTTATCAACATAAATATTCATCAATAAGAAATGTCGTGTATGCCAAAAACGGTGCAGTTGCAACATCAACACCACTGGCATCTCAAGCTGGACTTGAAATACTAAAGAAAGGTGGAAATGCTGTAGATGCAGCAGTTGCAACAGCTGCTACATTGGCAGTAGTGGAACCAACAAGCAATGGGATTGGGGGAGATGCATATGCACTTGTTTGGATAGATGAAGAAAAACGATTGTATGGTTTGAACTCGAGTGGTTTTGCTCCAGAAAAAATGGAATTAAATAATTATGATAATACGGAGGAAATGCCAAAGTATGGGTTTGGAGCAGTAACTGTACCTGGAATACCTGCAGCTTGGGCAGAATTAAATAAAAAGTATGGCAAACTTAGTTTAATAGAATGTTTATCTCCAGCAATAAACTATGCCAGAGAAGGTTATGTAGTGTCACCTAATGTGGCTAAAGTGTGGAAAAAATCATATGAACTATACAAAAAAGAACTTGTTGGAGAAGAATTCAAACCGTGGTTTGATACATTTTCTAAAGATGGCAAAGCTCCAGAAGCTGGAGATATATTTATATGTGAAGAACAGGCAAATACATTGGAAGAGATAGCAAATACTCAATCTGAAAGCTTTTATAGAGGAAGACTTGCTGATAAAATAGATGAGTATTCTAGAAAATTCGATGGAGCTATAAGAAAAAGTGATTTAGAACGTTTTTATCCAACATGGGTAGAGCCTATAAGTACGGAATATAAGGGATATAAAATATTTGAAATTCCGCCAAATGGACATGGAATAACAGTTTTAATGGCACTTAATATATTAAAAGAACTAGAGATAGAAGGAAATATAGATAATGTGGAAGATATACATAAAATTATAGAGAGTTTAAAATTAGCTTTTGCAGATTCTAAAACTTATGTAACTGATATAGAACACATGAAGGTAAAAATTCAAGAATTATTAAACCAAGAGTACGCAAAAAAAAGAAGTTCATTAATTGATAATAAAAATGCTCTGTATCCAAGTGCAGGAGAGCCATATTGTGGTGGTACAGTATATCTTTGTACTGCTGACAAGGATGGAAATATGGTTTCATATATACAGAGTAACTATATAAATTTTGGTTCTGGAATTGTGATACCAAACACTGGGATTGCATTACATAGTAGAGGGAATAATTTCAACTTAGACCCTAAGCACCATAATGTAGTAAAACCATTTAAAAAACCTTATCATACTATAATACCTGGATTTTTAGGCAAAGAAGATAAAGCAATAGGACCATTTGGTGTAATGGGTGCTTTTATGCAACCACAGGGACATATTCAAGTACTAACAAATATGATAGACTTTGGTTTAAATCCTCAAGAAGCACTAGATGCTCCAAGATGGCAGTGGATAGAAGGCAAGAGAATTGAAGTTGAATCAGATATGCCAAAACACATAGTAGATTCATTAACTGAAAAAGGGCATGAAATAAAAGTAATTAATGATAGTGTTGATATGGGAAGAGGTCAAATAATATTCAAAACAGAGCAAGAAAGTTATATTTGTGCAACAGAATCAAGATGTGATGGTCATGTTGCAGTATATTAATATTATTAAGTGAATGTATGTTATAATGAATTCAAAAACGTATATGAAATAACAATTAAAGGCGAAAGTCTAAAATGACTAACGCCTTTAAAATATTTAAGATATTATCTACGGATTTTTATATATTATTAGCTTTATTCTTGACCAGTCTTAATTTCATTGTCATCATAGCTAATCCAGTCACTAAAGCTACCAACATAAATCTTATGAGGTATGTCAAGTTCTCTAAGAGCAAGGCTATTGACACAAGCAGATATTCCTGAGCCACAAGATAAAATTACTTCATCATAAGTATTTAAATCTTTAAAGAAATCTTTTAAAAATTCCATGTCTTTAAGTGAGCCATCTTCAAAACTACTTTTTATTAAATCCTTGCAAAAATAATTTTTAGCACTAGGTATATGACCAGCTTTTGAGTAAGCAGGTTCAACTAAACCTTGGTATCTTTCATTAGCACGACAATCTATAATGATAGTATCTTTTTTATATAATTTGGATTTAACATATTCCATTGGTACAACCAAATCATCATTTATATTTGGATTAATTTCCTTACCTGTACAATTTGGAATATTTACTTTTTCTTCTAGTTCTCCACCTTCCTTTACGAAAGATGTTATTCCGCCATCTAACACATAGACATTCTTAAGACCTAAGTGTTTTAATTGGAAAAATAGTCTACAAGCTCCATTTAAATCTCCATCATCATAAGTTACAATTGTAGTGTCATTATCAACACCCATTTTTTCTAATTTTTCCTTTAATATGAAAGGGTCTTGTAAAGGGTTTTTACCACCATGTTCTTTTGTAGGAGACGATAAATCCTTGTCTATATCTAAGATAAAACTACCTTTTATGTGCCCTTTTTTATAAGAATCAATACCATAAGTTCTATTAATAAGGTCAAATCTACAATCTATAATGACTAGATTATCATTTTGTTCCAGTTTTGATATGAGTTCTTTTGCAGAAATAATGTTTTTCAAAGAATGTACCTCCTATTCTTATATTATTTTTATTTTCATTCATATTAATTATTAACTTTATAAATTAATATTATTATAATTTATTACATAAGTAAATAAATCTTTAGAAATTGTAAAAATTTTATATAAAAATTCAAATAATTAATGAATATTGAAAATTTTAGATATATAATAAAATAAGGGTATATTTTAGATAATATGAAAGCTGGTATTGCAATAGATTAAAGCCTTATACACGTTTAGTTTTTAAAGAAATTGGTGTTATTATGAAAATCTAAGTTAATTTATTAAATAAATAATTGAATAAAAAAATTTTATTATGTATTTATAAAATTTTTGTTACAAATTTGGCATAATATAGTATACTTTAAGTGTGTATTAGGTTAAATCTATAACAAATTAGACATATGATATAAGATCTAGTGTTTATTGGCAGTTAAAAGAAATTTGTTAATATCAACTATTTGTAATTTGGGCAATTATAATTATTTTATAGAGGGGGTGTCCAATACAAAACAATTAATAAAGAACTAATATTATATTATAATGAAGTTATAGTTTTGTGTGTTTATGTTTTTAATTAAATTTAGAGTGGGAAAAATATATTTGTTAGAATGGAGAATAGCGAGATGAGTAATAAAATAGTTAGTAAGAGACAATTAACAGATAGTATTTATTTGATGGAAATAGAGGCGCCTAGAGTTGCAAAATCTTCTCAACCTGGTCAATTTATAATAATTAAAAATGACGAAAAGGGAGAAAGAATTCCTCTTACAATAGCTGACTATGATAGAGAAAAAGGAACAGTAACTATTGTATTCCAAACAGTTGGTGCTTCAACTAAAAAGTTAGCAATGTTTGAAGAAAACGATTTTGTAATGGATTTTGTAGGGCCATTAGGACAAGCAAGTGAATTTATACATGAAGATATAGAAGAATTAAAAAATAAAAAAATATTATTTGTAGCTGGTGGAGTTGGTTCTGCACCAGTGTATCCACAAGTTAAATGGTTTAAAGAAAATGGCTTAGATGTAGATGTAATAATTGGTGCAAGAACTAAAGAATTAATCATATTAGAAGATGATATGAGAGAAGTAGCTAAAAACGTATACGTATCAACAGATGATGGTACATATGGATTTAATGGAAGAGTTACAGATTTATTACAAGATTTAGTTGATAATCAAGGCAAAAAATATGACCAAGCAATAGTAATTGGACCAATGATAATGATGAAATTTATGTGCCAATTAACTAAAAAGCTAAATATACCTACTATAGTAAGTTTAAATACAATAATGATTGATGGAACAGGTATGTGTGGTGGTTGTAGAGTTAGTGTTGGAGATGAAACTAAGTTTGCATGTGTAGATGGACCAGAATTTGATGGACATTTAGTTGACTTTGACCAAGCAATGAGAAGACAATCTATGTACAAGACTCAAGAAGGAAGAGCTATGCTAAAACTTGAAGAAGGCGATAGTCATCATCATAGTAATTGTGGATGTGGAGGTAACAAATAATGGATGCTAAAAAAGTAAAAGTACCAGTTAGAGAACAAGAACCTGCTGTAAGAGCGACAAATTTTGAAGAAGTGTGTTTAGGATACAATAAAGAAGAAGCTATGGCAGAAGCTAATAGATGTTTGGCTTGTAAAAAACCAAAATGTGTAGGTGGATGTCCAGTAGGAATAGATATTCCAGGATTTATAACAAAAGTTAAAGAAGATGATATAGAAGGTGCTGCTAAAGTAATAGCTAAGAGTAGTTCATTACCAGCTGTTTGTGGTAGAGTATGCCCACAAGAAAGTCAATGTGAAGGTGTATGTATACTTGGAATAAAATCAGATGCAGTATCAATAGGTAAGCTAGAAAGATTTGTAGCAGATTGGTCAAAAGAAAATGATATAAATCTATCTGATACAGAGCCTAAGAAAAATCAAAAAGTAGCAGTAATAGGAAGTGGTCCAGCAGGTTTAGCTTGTGCTGGCGATTTAGCTAAAAAAGGTTATGATGTAACAATCTTTGAAGCAATGCATGAGCCAGGCGGAGTTTTAACTTATGGTATACCTGAATTTAGACTTCCAAAACAAGCTGTTGTTCAACCTGAAATAGATAATATAAGAAAATTAGGCGTAAAAATAGAAACTAACGTAATTGTTGGTAAAACAATAACAGTAGATGAGCTTATAGAAGATGAAGGATTTGAAGCTATATTCATAGGTTCAGGAGCTGGTCTTCCAATGTTTATGAATATACCAGGAGAAAATGCAAATGGAGTATTTTCTGCAAATGAGTTTTTAACTAGAGTAAACTTAATGAAAGCTTACAGAGATGACTATGACACACCTATTAGTTCTGGTAAAAAAGTTGCTGTAGTTGGTGGTGGAAATGTTGCTATGGACGCTGCTAGAACTGCATTAAGATTAGGTTCAGAATCATATATAGTTTATAGAAGAAGTGAAAAAGAGCTTCCAGCAAGAGCTGAAGAAGTACACCATGCAAAAGAAGAAGGTATTATATTTAATACATTGACAAACCCTAAAGAAATTTTAGTAGATGAAAATGGATATGTTAAAGGTATGGTTTGTATAAGAATGGAATTAGGAGAGCCAGATGATTCTGGAAGAAGAAGACCTATAGAAATAGAAGGTTCTGAATTTGTACTTGATGTAGACACAGTTATAATGTCACTTGGTACAAGTCCAAATCCATTAATATCTTCTACAACAAAGAGTCTTGATATAAATAAAAGAAGATGTTTGATAACAGATGAAAATGGTCAAACTTCTAAAGAAGGAGTATTTGCAGGTGGAGATGCTGTTACTGGAGCAGCAACAGTAATATCTGCAATGGGAGCTGGTAAAACAGCAGCAGCTTCAATAGATGAATATTTAAAAGCAAAAGTTAATGCTTAATTTGTAAATTAAAAATACCAAGCTAGAATATAATTTCTAGCTTGGTATTTTTTTGTTTTTGTATTTATGTAACCCTTGTTATTATAATATTTGACACTATTTTACCATAATTAGACATAATTATGATAAAATAGTATACAATAAAGGTTTTATAAGGAGGTAATAATGTGTGGTCAACAAAATCAAATTTGTTAAATCTAACACTAGATAACAAAAAACCAAATCATATAATCAATGGTGTTTTAATATGAGAAAAAAAGAAAAAGTATTTGATGGGCTAATTTTTAAGCATATATTAATTTTACTAATGCTGTTAGTCTTGATTGATTTCACAAGCATAATTATATATGCAAGTAATTCTATGGAAGTTACTTCTAGAAATATGATTGAGGTATCTAAGAGAGAGCTTGAAGACTATTTAAAAACAAATACTTCTTTATTAAAAGCTCTTAGTCAAGATGACAGATTCTCTAATAGTGAAACATCTCTAATAGAAAAAGGAAAATTATTAAGACCATATCAAAAAGAATATAATCTTTTTATGATTGGTATAACAGATACAAAAGGAAACACTTCAAGTACATATAGGGAGAAAATTGGTTCAATAAAAGATAAAGTTAGTTTTAAGAAAGCACTTAAAACAAAGCAAGTAGTAGTTTCAGACATTGAAGTTAGTAATGTTACAGGTGATAAAGTATTTATTATATATGTACCTATTATAAAAAATAATGAGGTGATTGGAACCATTTTTGCTTCTTTTTATTTTCAAGATGTAAATAAGATAGTAAGTAGAAGTAACTTTGATGATTCTATTAAATTTCTGATGATAGACAAAGATTATACTGTTATTTCTCATCCAAATAAAAACTATGTTGATAATAAAAGTAATCTTTTTGATTTAGAAGGAAATATCACAGGAAGCACTAAAAACGAAATTTCAAAAAATATAAATGAAAAGCACCAAAATAACTTTTTATATTGGAATAACTGGAAATTATATAATTTAAGATATACAAGTATTAAAGGCACTAATTGGACTTTAATATCAAAATGTGATATATTTAAAAACTTTAGAAGCCTAATAATTAATTTTATAATCAAATTGTATTTCTATATATTAATATTTATGATATTGTGGAAATTAAGCAATGCCAAGTTAATAGAACAGCTTAAAAAGTTGGCTTATTATGATTCTTTAAGTGGAATAAAAAATAAGGAAAAGTTTAGAAAAGATTCTATGTATATTCTAAAGAATTACTATCGAGATGACTTCTACTTGGTACAATTGGATGTCAATAAATTTAAATATATAAACGAGATGTTTGGTTATGCTGAGGGAAATAAGATATTAATGCATATTGCACATGTTTTAAATAATAATATGAATAAATATGAAATTTGCGCTAGGATGGATAATGACCATTTTATGTTATTGGTTTTTTGTAGTACTGAAGATGAACTTTTAAATAGACTGTCTAAAATAAATAATGAAATTTGTAACTTAGATACTGCTAATTCATCTAAATATAAAATTGTTATGTCAAGTGGAATATATAAAATTACTGGAAAAGATGATGTTCAACAGATTGATTTATTAATTGATAGAGCAAATATTGCAGCAAAAACTAAAAAAGAAAAATACGAACACTCATATTCATTTTTTAATGAAGAGACAAGAAATCGATTGTATAAAGAAAAACGATTGGAAGATAATATGAATAAGGCTTTAGAAAAAGGTGAGTTTATAGTGTATTATCAGCCTAAATACAGTCTAAATGATGGAAATGAAATTGAGGGTGCAGAAGCTCTGATAAGATGGGATAGTCCAGAAATGGGATTTATTTCACCTATAGATTTTATACCTTTATTTGAAAAAAATGGTTTTATTGTAAATATTGATATGTTTGTCTTTGAAGAAGTTTGTAAGACACTGAACAAATGGATAAGTGAAGGATATACTCCTGTACCAATCTCAGTGAATATGTCTAGAGTTCATTTGTACAGAGATAATTTCATAGAAAATATCACTGATTTGATAAATAAGTATGAGATATCTCCTGAGTTTATTGAACTTGAACTAACAGAAAGTGTTGTATTTGATAATTTAGACATATTGATTAACATAATGAAAAAACTTAAAGAAATAGGATTTATTATATCAATGGATGACTTCGGTTCAGGGTATTCATCTTTAAATTTATTAAAAGACCTTCCTTTTGATGTTTTAAAATTAGATAGAGGTTTTTTAATTGAGACAACAGATACAAAGCGAGGAAAGATTATTATTTCTAAGATAGTAGAAATGGCAAAAGCTATTGATATTAAAGTAATCTGTGAAGGTGTAGAAACTTATGAACAAGTAGAGTTTTTGAAAGAAATAGGTTGTGATAAAGTTCAAGGATACTTATTTGCTAAACCTATGGTGTTAGATGAATTTGAAAACCGTTTGAACTTTAAATTTAATACTAATCAATAATAATTAGATTGTTTAATGCCCTAATTTAATTGTCTTACAAATATGTAAGTTAATTGTTAGGGTATTTTTATGGTTAAAGTAGTATGTTCACGATAATATAGTATTGTAGTAAAAATAAAAAAATTATGGAGAATATAAAATGAACATATTAAGTATTGAAAATATATCAAAAACATATTGTGGAAAGGTTTCATTTAAAGCTTTAGATAAAGTTAGTATAAATATAGAAAAAGGAGAGTTTGTAGCTGTTATGGGTCCATCTGGAAGTGGTAAATCCACCCTTTTAAATATAATCTCTACAGTTGATAAACAGAGTGAAGGTAAAGTTATATTAGATGGATATGATATAAGTAAATTGGAAGGAGAAAAACTTGCTGAATTTAGAAGGAAACAACTTGGTTTTGTATTTCAGGATTTCAATTTAATTGATACTTTAACTGTTGGTGAAAATATCATGTTACCACTTACATTAGATGGCACAAGTATTAAAGATATGAATAGACAAACTAGAAATATAGCTGAATTTTTAAGTATTGATAAACTTTTAGATAGAAGAACCTATGAAATTTCAGGAGGTCAAGCTCAAAGATGTGCTATTGCTAGAGCAATTATAAATAGACCTTCACTACTATTTGCAGATGAACCAACTGGAAACCTTGACTCAAAATCTACCAATGATGTTCTAAGATTATTTAATAAGATAAACAAAGAACAAAATGTAACTACACTTATGGTAACTCATGAAGCATATAGTGCAAGTTATTCAGATAGAGTAATTTTTATAAAGGATGGATGTATATATACGGAAATAAAAAAATCTGGAAGTAGTAATTCTTTCTATGATGAAATACTATCTGTATTGTCTAAACTAGGAGGTGCAAGATAGTGGATTTTAGAAGATTTGCTTATAATAATATAGTTAGAAATTTTAGGGCATATTTAGCATATTTTTTCAGTTCAGTTTTTTCTATAATGATATTTTTTGTCTTTTCTGTATCTATGTTTCATCCAATAATAACAGAATCAGGAATTCAAAATGGCTCTACTGCATTTATGGCTCTTATGGTTTCAGAATTAATAATACTAGTATTTAGTTTGCTTTTTATATTGTATTCTCTAGGAAATTTCTTAAAATATAGATTAAAAGATTTTGGAATATTGATGATAACTGGAATGAGTAATAGACAACTAAAAAGATTGATATTAATTGAAAACTTAATAATAGGTTCTTTAGCAATCATATTAGGAATATTGCTTGGATTGTCGATTTCTAAATTGTTTTTGCTGTATTTAAGCAAGTTGTTTTATATAAACTTGGCAGAAATTTATTTTCCAATAAAGGCAATATTGACTACAGTTATATGTTTTACAATTTTATTTTTAATAACAGGGCCATTGAGCTTAAAATTATTGAATAAGAATAATGTTTTAGAGCTTTTAGTAGGCACAAAAAAACCTAAAAAAGATATAAAAACTTCAAAGTTGCTTGGCATAATTTGTATAGCATGTCTTATAATAGGGTATACAATGATTCTATTTGGTAATAAGTTAAAAATAAATGGAGGTATGTACACAATAACACTACTAATTACTTTAGGTACATTTCTATTTTTTTCTCAATTTATGATTTTAATATTAAAATATTTAAAAAATAAAGAAAAAATTTATAAAAATAAAGTGAATATGTTGCTTATAAGTAACCTAATGTATAAATTAAAAGATAATACACGATTATTATTTTTAATGACAATACTTTTATCAACTACCTTAGTAGCGTTTACAACAACTTCAACACTTGTAAGTTCTCAAGGAAAATCTTCTAAAAATAACTTCCCAATGGTTTACTCATATTTCTCCGAAGATAATAATGAAAAAGAATATGAAGAAGTACAACAAATTAGAAATACAATTAAAGGATATGATTATAAAGAGGTGAGTTTTCCTATACTTAAACACAATAGAGAAGCACTATTAAGTGTAAGAAGTTATAATGAATTGTCAAAACAATTAAAATTAGACAAAGTTAATCTAAAAAAGGATGAAGGTATATTAATTCCTGGTAGTAATTCAAAAGAAGATATAAATTTTTTAAAACAAATAAAAAATTATAATATAAAACATGTAAATATAAAAATAAAAAAATCATCAAATAATATAATCTTTCCTACTGGAATGTTTAATAAAGTTATAATTATAAATGATAGTTTATACAATGATATAAAAAATGAATTTTCAAAAATGAGTTTTCATGGATTTGATTATAATAACTGGCAGACTAGTGCGAATATAACTGAAAACCTAAAAGAAAAATATTTTAATTTGGATAGAGAGTATAATAAATCATATTTTTTAACTTTACCAGATATGTATTTAGTAGAGTTACAACAAAGTAAAATTCTACAGTTTATGGGTATTTTTATAGGTGTGATATTGTTTATGGGAGTTTTCAGTTTTTTATATTTCAGATTATATACAGATGAGCCATCGGATAAAGTTAAATATAAAAATCTATCAAAAATAGGTCTATCTTTTAAAAATATGAATAAAATTGTTAGTATAGAGATAGGGACATTATTTTTTATACCATATTTCATAGCAATTGCAAATACCATGCTTTCTCTATTCTTTTTAAATAATATATTAAACAGTAGTTTTAACCTAGAAAATCTGGGTATATTACTAGTGCTCTCATCTATATATACACTTTATTTTTATTTGTTAAAAAAATTTTATATTAGAAAAGTTTGGTTTTTTGATTAAAGTGGTATATAATAGATATATAAAATTAATATTTAAAAAGTAGTTAATATTAAGGGAGGGCATTTGCACCTCCCTTGTAATATGTGGAAAATTGAATATTAGAAGAAGGAGGAGACTTGATGGAAAATCAACAATTATTAGGAACAGAACGAATTAGTAAATTACTACTTAAATACTCTATACCAGCAATAATAGGTATGTTGGTAAATAGTTTATATAATGTAGTAGATAGAATCTTTATTGGAAATATACCAGGAGTTGGGCCACTTGCAATAACAGGTCTTGGTGTTACAATGCCGATAATGACAATAATACTTGCATTTGGTATGTTGATAGGTATAGGAACCACTACTACAATATCAATAAAACTTGGGCAAGGTAAAGTAGAAGAGGCAAGAAAGCTTATAGGAAATGCAATGACATTATCTGTAATAACAGGAATTATTATAATGATACTTGGAATATTATTTGCAAATAAGATACTTACATTATTTGGAGCAAGTGAAAATACTCTTATATATGCAAAATCATATATAAATATCATATTATTAGGTACAGTAGTAAATCTTCTTTCCTTTTCTTTAAACCACTCAATAAGAGCTGATGGTAGTCCTAAAATTTCAGCAGGAATAATGATAGTAGGATGTTTAACTAATATAGTTTTAGATTGGATATTAATATTTGGATTTAATTTGGGAATACAAGGGGCTGCAATTGCTACAATAACTTCTCAAGCTCTTACAGCTGTTTTAACTATAGGATATTATATAAGTGGAAAATCAAACTTACGATTCAGTAAATCTAATTTAAAATTAGATAAAAAACTAATAAAAGCAGTATTTGCAATAGGTATGTCTCCATTTGCAATGCAACTTGCAGCAAGTTTGGTTCAGGTCATATCAAATATTGCACTTAAAAATCATGGTGGAGATTTGGCTATAGGGGCTATGGCTACAATTTCATCTATCGCAATGGTATTTTTAATGCCTATCTTTGGAATAAATCAAGGAGCGCAACCTATTATAGGTTTCAATTATGGAGCTGAAAAATATGATAGAGTTAAAAAAGCATATTTAGGTTCATTAGTAGTGGCTACTATAATTTTATGCATGGGTATGGTGGTAATTGTACTTTTCCCAGAAGCGATTATAGGAATATTTAATAAAGACCCTGAACTTATGAATATATCTGTTAATGGATTAAGAATATACTTACTTATGTTGCCAATTGTAGGCTTATCAGTTACAGGAACAAACTTTATACAATCTATAGGAAAAGCCAAAATGGCAATGTTGTTAAGTCTCTTAAGACAAGTAATTTTATTGATACCAGCAGTACTAATTCTTCCTACATTCTTAGGTTTGCAGGGTGTATGGACAGCTCAACCAGTATCTGACTTTATAGCTACAGTAATTACAGGTATAGTTGTATTTAAAGAGTTAAAAAGATATACTCCGAAGAGTGAAAGGTTGAATGAAAGTGAAAAATTAAATGAGATAACAACAGAATAAAAAATATAAATTCAGATAATTGAGCAAGAAATTGCAAAAAACACAATTATATGATAAAATAAAACCGCTGTCAAGGATAAGAGAAATTCTAATTATGGAGTGATTTTATGGAATTTACAAAGAAAAGCAAATTAAAAAATATGTATGTAAACATGAATGTAGCAAGAATGTTGTCTAAGATAAATGAGTATAAGGGAAGACAACTGCTTTACAAAAAACAACCAAAAGACATTTTAGAAAGATTAGAAAAAAAATCTTTAGTAGATTGTTCTGAATCTACATACATTGGAAATCAAAGAGATAGTAGTAATTTTAATTTAGAAAAATTAATAAGTAATGAAGTTACACCTAGAAGTAGAGAAGAATTGAGTATTGTTGAATACAGAGATGTAGTAAAAACTATTAATAGTGCTTATGAAAGTATTCCAATAAGTTCACAAACAATTCTTGAGCTTCATGGATACTTATATAAATTTTCATCTACTAGAGGAGGAAGCTACAAATCAGATAATGATTTTATTGAGCACAATTTAAAATGTGGTGAATTCATAAGTATTGATTCAAGCATCAATAAGGTCGAAAAAGCTATAGAAGAAATATGTGAAGCTTATAATACATTGATAGAGGAAGATGAAATTGATATATTAATATTAATTTCTGCATTTGTGTTAGATTTCATATTGATACATCCATTCAAAGAAGGTAATATAAAAATGGCGAGAGTGCTTATCCTATTGTTGCTAAATAAAAATGGATATGAAGTTGGAAGATATATAAGTTTAGGAAAAATATTTGATGACAGTTCATATGAGTATTACAGTAATTTAAATTATCTGAAAGCGTCTATAGGTAATGAAAAAGCAGATATGAATGCTTGGATTGAGTACTTTTTAGAGACAATATTGACCGCATATGAGAAGTTGGATGATAGTTTAAATATATCTGATAAGAAGAGACAAACAAAAACTAGTAGAATAGAAAAAATAATAAATTCTACTCTTGGATATTTTACAAAAGAAGATATAAGAGATTTATGTCCTGATATTCCAGAACCTACAATAAATAGAGTTTTTAACAATCTAAGAAAACAAGATAAGATAGAGGTTGTTGCAAGAGGTAGAAGCGCAAAATGGAAGAAAAAATATTAAAAAATATTTAAATAATTGTAATGGTATAGTGTTTTAACACTATACCATTTTTGTTTAAATTATAAAATTTAAGTATTATTTAATCTTAGTACATTTTATTATAAAAAATATTGTAATAATTACTTATGTGAAAGTCTCTATTTTTTATTATATCTTTAATATTTTCTGTAACTAATATACATTGTATTTTATTGTTTTTTACTTTTAAGATTATTTAAGATTTGCATCTCTATTTATTTTATGATTCGTCAACAGAATAGAATGGTTATATTTGTGAAATAATAATATAAAAATAATATTAGGAGTGATTTTATGAAGAAAAAATTATTATATATAAATGTAAATTCAAAACCTGAAGACTTATCTTCAAGTAAAACTGTAGCAAGAAAATTTATAAATAAATTTATGGAAGAAAACAAGGATTTTGAGGTTGAAGAGATAGACCTTTATAAAGAGCATATACCAAGACTTGAATATCAGTACTTTGAAAAGAGAAATTGCATAGTTAATGAAGAAGATGCTAAGAAGTTGGATGATAAGGACAGAAAAGAGCTTACGAAGATTAGGAGCCTTTGTGACCAATTTGTGAGTGCAAGTGTATACGTAATAGCAGCACCTATGTGGAGCTTATCTTTTCCAGCACCACTTAAAGAATATATAGACTGTATAATTCAAGATGGAAAAACTATATCATTTGAAGGTAATGATAAACCACAAGGGATTTTAAATGATATTGATAGAAGTATGGTATATATACAATCTTCAGGTGGACACATACCATGGGTATTAAAACCAGTTATGAACAAAGGGTTAAATTATGTGGAAAGTATCATGAAATTTATAGGAATTAAGAAATTTGATGAATTATTAGTAGATGGAACTGGAACTAGTGAAGATGAAAGACAAAGTGCAATAGAGAAAGCATCTGAAAAAATAGAAGGAATAATAGATTCTATGAAATTTTAGTTATAATATTTTATTAAAAATATAAAGGAAAAACCTCTTTTAATGTAGAAACTTATATTGAAGGAGGCGAGAATCATGCGAGAAGAAAAAAGTAATGAAAAGTATGATTGTTATTGGTGTAATCAAGAAAATAATTTCTGTGTAGAGATAAAAGACAATGTAGTTATGATAGATGATGGCACTGGTATATTAAAACAAGCCGTTTTCATAGGGTACAAACAAATCCAAGTTAATTTAAATTGTTCACATTGTCAAAATTTAAATAGAATAAAATTAAATTTGTAGAACCTTAACATGGAAATTATTAGAAAGAATTAAAAATAGAAAGTATTAATATTTAGACTGAAAATTATATTGTATACAATGGAAGTTGATTTAATTAATATTGTATTTTAATATTTATTTTCAGTCTTACTTTATTGAAGTTATTTTTTAGAAATCTCTGGGAAGTAGGTATCTACTAATTTTTCTGAAATACTTTTTAATTGGTCAGCCATTGAAGTAAGGCTCAATAAGGCTATCAACAAGTCTTCTTTATTTTCTGGATTTATACTGATATTTTCAAAATTAGAATCTATAAAGTTTGGCATATTCTTTCTTTGATTTTCTTTTATAGACATGAATTTTTCATAACAAGTAACTAAGTCTTCTTCATTGAAGTCATCTTTTTCGTACACACCATGTAAGATTCTTTTAATTTCTTGTATTGTAAGTGTATTTTTCATAGAATAAATGATTATCATTTGTAAAATTTGTTCTTTAGTATACTTTTTTCCCTTAATAGGTTTGATTAATCCCTCTTTACTGTAATTATTTATCATAGTTTTGGTAAGAATTTTGTCACTCTCAAATCTCTTATTGGCAGAAAGTTTGTTGTCAATTAAAGAAATTATTTGGTCCATGTATAAATCGATAGAGGGAATATCATTTGAAGTTATATCAGCATTATTTACTGTTTCTAGTATTATAGTATTAAGTTCATTATTCATCATATGTTACCTCCATAATATATATAATACAGCAAATTAGAAAATAAAACAATATTAACTCTTGTAAAAAAAACATAAAGTGGTATAATTAAATCTATAATATAGTAATTAAAACTATATTGATAACTGTGATTTTTAAAATACATAATTGTAGGAGGACGAAATGTATCAATTTTTTTTGAAGGGTAGAGACCCAATAAGTAGTTTAACTCATTTTATAGGGGCTTGCTTATCTCTTTTAGCAACTATAATTTTAGTTTTTCAATCTGTATCATTACAAGAAACCTCTCTTTTGATGATAGTATCTGTATCAATATTTGGATTGTCGTTAATTGCCTTATATAGTGCAAGCTCATATTATCATTTTTTAAAGGGAACACCAGAACAAGAATTATTTTTTAGAAAAGTAGACCATGCAATGATTTATGTATTGATTGCTGGTTCTTATACACCGATATGTCTAAATTTTATGGGAAAAAAAGAAGGCATAATATTTGTTACAGCAATATGGATAGTGGCTTTTATTGGCATAATAATAAAAATCTTTTGGATGGATGCACCTAGATGGTTGTCTACAAGTATATACTTACTTATGGGTTGGGCAATTGTTTTTGATATAAATGCATTCAATTCAATACCTAAGGATTGTCTTAAGTTATTGATTATGGAAGGTGTATCTTACTCTATAGGTGCGATTATTTATATTATTAAAAAGCCTAATATAAGTCCTGAATTTGGGTTTCATGAAATCTTTCATATTTTTATTATGGTAGGTTCTTTATTTCACTTTTTAGCTGTTTTATTGTATGTTTTATAATTTTAAAAAGTTTAATTAGTTGATACTAAATTTCTACAATGAATAAAATGGAACTGTCTTATATAGATTATATTTTCTACAAATAAGACAGTTCCTTATTATAAATATTAAATTTTATTTATAATAGATTTTGATAAAAATAGTACATTCAAAATGTCTATTCCATAATTCCTTTAATGTACTTTTCATTTACGACATATAGTTTGAATTTATGTACTATAATTATGTCCTCTAAATTCTCTGAAACACTAACAATTCTAACACATTTATTTCTAATTTCTACAGGTAAATCTAAATCATTTGTTAAATTCACATAGTCATCATATTTATACATAAAATCATCCCTTTACATTAAGATATACTTATTATACTATATTTTAATAAGTTTTTTTAAATTATTACAATTTTTCCCGAAATTTCATTTTATATACATAAAATTTCCAAATTAGGCAAGGATTAAATTTATAATTGTACAAATAAAAAGCCTATATAAAATATTTTATTCAATTTTACAAATAACTATTGCCAATTTTTGAAAAATATATTATCATTAATAGTAACAAAAAACTGTAAATTTAGAATATTAATAAAAATTACTTGGGAGGAAATTATCATGGTGAGATTAAATATAGTAAAATTAAATACAAAATTAAATCATCACCATCATCATAGATTAAAGGGATTGTAATATGAAATTAATTCATAGACACAAGCCCTGTTTTTAGTGTAATTGGTCTTGTATCTATGATGGGAAGTAATTTTAAGAGAAAATTATAGCCATATAGGTATAAAGCCTATATGGCTTTTTATTGTTTTAAATTTACAAAGGGAAGAGTAATTTTAATGAAAAGGGTGATAATATGAAGTTTTTAAGGATTGAAGATGAAGTCATTTATTCTAAAAAAAGATATAAATTAAAAAGAGAAATAGATAAACTTTTTTTAGACGAAGAGTATTTTCAAATAGAGCCACAATTATTTGAAGAATACGATGAGTTTACAAGTATTAACAATAAAATACCAGAAGAATCTATGGTAAAGGTTGTAAATGGAAAAGTAATGGTGCTTAGAGCTGATATAACTACAAGTATAATCAAAAGTCTTGTGCCAAGATGGGAAGATGGTTTAAAACTTAAACTTTTTTATAATTCATCAATATATAAAAATAAAAATACAGTTGGAATAAAAGAGATAAGACAGATAGGATGTGAATGTCTAGGAGAATCTTCTGTAGAGGCAGATAGAGAAGTAGTAAAATTAGCTCTTAAGATACTTGAGAAATACAATAATAAGTTTATATTAGAAGTTGGGAGTAGTAAGTATATTAATGGATTGTTAGAAGAATTAAACCTAAATAAGAATTGTGAGAATCAAATTAAAAATTTATTGTATACGAAAAACAATCATGAATTAAAAGCATATATTGAAGAGTTAAAACTTAAAAATGAAATAAAAGAGTTATTATCAAATATTTTAAGTTTGCAAGGGAATTTATATAATGTTATTGAAAAATCAAAAAATTTCTATTGTAATGATAAAATGAAACAAGCACTTGAAGAATTAAAGCAAATAAATGACTTAATTGAAGAGTGTAATTTTTTAGATAAGGCTAGATTTGATTTATCAATGATTACAATGCTTGATTATTATGAAGGTGTTATGTTTAGAGGTTATTATCCAAACTCGTATAAAGAGATTTTGAGTGGGGGAAGATATGATTCTTTAACTAAAGAATATGGAAAAGAAATTCCAGCTATTGGGTTTACATTAAGTGTTGATGAGTTAATGAAGTATGTATATAAATAGGAGCTAAAAGGAGGGGTTATTTTGGATTATTTGACTATAGCACTAGCAAAAGGAAGAATAGAAGGAGAATCGTTTAAAAAATTTAAAAAAATGGGTCTAGGGGATAGTATAGACACAGATACAAGAAAGTTAATCTTTAAAGATGAAGAAAATAAAATAATATATATACATGTCAAGCCATCAGATGTAGTTACATATGTTGAAAAAGGAGTAGCAGACCTTGGTATAGCAGGGAAAGATACTATTTTAGAGAATGAAACAGATGTATATGAAATATATGACTTAGGTTTTGGTAAGTGTAAATTTGCTGTAGCAGGATTAAAAGGCGACAGTATATATAGAGAAGATGAATATCTAAAAGTAGCTACAAAGTATCCAAATATAGCTAAAAAATATTTTAAGGAGAAAGGTCAAAAAATTGAAATAATAAAATTAAATGGTTCTGTAGAATTAGCTCCAATAGTAGGATTATCAGATGTAATTGTAGATATAGTTGAGACAGGTAATACACTTAAAGCAAATGGTCTTGAAATATTGGAAGATATATGTGATATAAGTGCTAGAATTATATCAAATAGAGCTAGTTATAGATTTAAATACGAACAAATTCAAAATATAATTCGTTTATTTGAAGAACTGGATAACTAAAATACAATTAAGAAGGAGGAGTTTAAATTGAGAGAAAAAGAAAGTATAAGAGAATTAAAGGGATATGAACCAAATCATGTGAATTGCAAAGTAAAACTTGATGCAAATGAAGGAAGTAAGAAGTTGTTTAAGCATCTTATTAAAGAAATTTCTGATAGTGATATAGATTTAAATTTATATCCTGAAGATTCTTATAGTGAATTGAAAGAGTCTATAATAGATTATATAAACATTTTTGGAGTAAGTAAGAAAAATCTTTTAGTAGGAAATGGTTCAAGTGAAATAATTGATTTGATAATACACACTTTTGTAGATAAAGATGAAGTGATATTAAGTTTTTCTCCAAGTTTTAGCATGTATTCTATATATAGTCAAATAAATGGCTCTAAGTTTATAGGCGTTGAAAGTGACGAAAATTTAGTTATAAATATAGATAATGTAATTGAAAAAGTAAAAGAAAATAATCCTAAAATAGTAATTGTATGTAATCCAAATAATCCAACTGGAACAATACTAAAGAGGGAAGATATAATAAAACTTTTAAATTCAACTGATAGTTTAGTAGTTCTAGACGAAGCATATATGGATTTTGGAGAAGAAAGTATGTTGAGTGATGTTTTTAAGTATGAAAACCTAATAGTTCTTAGAACCTTATCAAAGGCATTTGGATTGGCTGGAATAAGAACAGGATATATGTTATCTAATAGTAGTTTAATAGATTCTGTTGAAAAGGTAAGACCTCCATATAATTTAAATTCATTATCAGATTTCATTGCAACAAGAGCTCTTAGAAATAAAGATGTAGTAAAAACTTATATAGATGAAGTAAAAAAAGAAAGAGAAGTTTTATATAAAGAAATGATTGATATAGGAATTAAGGCATATAAATCACAAGCAAACTTTATATTATTTTATTCTGAATTTGAAAATCTATCACAAAAACTTATTGATAGAGGGGTGCTAATAAGAGAATTTAGTGGAAAGTTAAAAAACTATTATAGAGTTACAATTGGTGATAAAGAAGAAAATGCTATATTTATGGAAGCTATAAGAGATATTTTGAAAAAGGAGAAATAGGTATGAGAATTTGGAGGATAGAAAGAAATACTCTTGAAACACAGATTTCAGTAGAACTAAATATCGATGGTTCTGGTAAAGCTGAAATAGATACTGGAATAGGATTTTTAGACCATATGCTTACATTGATGGCATTTCATGGCAAGTTTGATTTAAAGGTGCTTTGTAAAGGTGATATATATGTAGATGACCATCATAGCGTTGAAGACATAGGTATAGTCATAGGTGAAGCATTTAAAAATGCTTTAGGTGATAAAAAAGGAATAAGGAGATATTCTAATATCTATATACCTATGGATGAATCTCTATCAATGGTAGCAATAGATATAAGCAATAGACCATATCTTGTATTTAATGCTAAATTTGATACTCAAATGATTGGTAATATGAGTACTCAATGTTTTAAAGAATTTTTTAGGGCTTTTGTAAATGAATCCAGAGTAACATTACATATTAATCTTTTATATGGAGAAAATGACCATCATAAGATAGAAAGTGTATTTAAAGCATTTGCAAGAGCTTTAAAAGAAGGTAGTGAAATAATTTCCAGTGATATAGCATCTTCAAAGGGGGTTTTGTAGAATGAATATAATAGTAGATTATGGTCTTGGAAATATAGATTCTGTATCTAGAGGTTTTAAAAAAGCTGGAATAGAAACTAAAATTTCTAGTGATGTAAATGAAATCAAGCAGGCAAATTCACTTATACTTCCAGGCGTTGGGGCCTTTAGAGATTCTATAAATGCTTTAGACGAACTAGGATTGATACCAATATTAAGAGAACATGCTTCAAAAGGAAAATTTCTGATAGGTATATGTTTAGGGATGCAATTACTTTATGAAAAAAGTTATGAGTATGGAGAATACGAAGGATTAGGACTTATAAAAGGAAGCATTGATAAATTAGACATAAGTTTAAAAGTGCCACATATGGGATGGAATAATCTAAAATTTAATAAGAAAGACGATGATATACTTAAATATATTAAGGAAGATGACTATGTATACTTTGTTCACTCATATTATGCAAATTCATCAAATGAGGAGCTTGTTGCATTTTCAGAGTATGAAAAGAAAATTCCTGCTATAGTTAGAAAGGGTAATGTATATGGTATACAATTTCATCCAGAGAAAAGTGGAGAAGTAGGTTTAAATATATTAAAAGCATATGGGGAGATGATAAAATGATAATATTTCCAGCAATAGATATAAAGGACAACAAATGTGTGAGACTTACTCAAGGAGATTTTGATAAAGTAAACGTATATTATGATAATCCATTAGAGGTAGCTCACAAATGGAAAGATGAAGGAGCAGAATATATACATATAGTAGATTTAAACGGAGCTAGAAGTGAATTTGGTGTAAATACGAAAACAATTGAGAATATAGCTAACAATATAGATATACCAATTCAAGTTGGTGGTGGAGTTAGAGATAAGGAAAAAGTCCAAAGTTTAATAAAAGCTGGTGTTACTAGAGTGATACTAGGCAGTATAGCTATTGAAAATTTAAATTTGGTCGAAGAATTAGTCGATGAATATAAAGATAAAATTGTAGTTTCTATAGATGCTAAAGATGGAAAGGTAGCAGTCAGAGGTTGGGAAGTTGTAAGTAATGTGGATTCGCTAACATTGTGCAAACAACTTGAAAAAATAGGTGTACAAACTATTGTTTATACAGATATATCAAAAGATGGTATGTTACAAGGTCCAAATTTTGATATATATGAAAAAATCTCAAATGAAACATCACTAAATGTTATTGCTTCAGGAGGAGTAACTTCTATAGATGATGTCAGAAGATTAAAAGATATGAACTTATATGGTGCGATAATAGGTAAAGCACTTTATGATAAAAAGATAGACTTTAAGGAGGCACAACAATTATGCTTACTAGAAGAATAATACCATGTCTAGATGTAAGAAATGGAAGGGTTGTAAAAGGTAAAAAATTCAAAGATATAGTAGATGTTGACAGCCCAGAAGTACTTGGGAAATTTTATAGTGATTGTGGTGCAGATGAACTTGTATTCTATGATATAACTGCATCAAATGAAGATAGAAAGACATCCTTGGAATTTGTAACAAAAGTTGCAGAAAATATAAATATACCATTCTGTGTTGGTGGAGGAGTAAATAAGTTAGAAGATTTTACTGATATTTTAAGAAAAGGTGCTGATAAAGTTTCTATAAATTCATCAGCAGTCAAAAATCCTGAATTAATAAGGGAAGCATCCTTAAAATTTGGAGCACAATGTGTTGTTTTATCAATAGATGCAAAGAAAAATAAAGAAGGTTCATGGAGTGTATATGTAAAAGGTGGTAGAGAAAAGACTGACTTGGATGCAATTGAGTGGGCTGTTAAAGCTGTAGAACTTGGAGCAGGGGAAATAGTTGTAAATAGTATGGACGAAGATGGAATGAAAAATGGATATGACATAGAGTTGTTGTCAAAAATAACTTCTTTAGTGAATGTACCTGTTATAGCATCAGGGGGTGCTGGTAAAATGGAGGATTTTTATGAGGCTGTCAAAGAATCTAATGTAGATGGAATTTTAGCAGCATCTGTTTTTCATTTTGGAGAGATAAAAATAAATGATTTGAAGAAATATTTAAAAAACATGGGTGTAGAAGTAAGATTGTAAGTTAAATATCTAAGAGGAGATTGAAAATATGGAAAATAAATGTGGTAATATATATAGTGGGGAAATAGAAGAATTTATAAAAAGTGTAAATTTTGATGATAAAGGTTTAATTCCTGTTGTTGTTCAAGATGTAGTGAGTAAAGATGTGCTAATGTTGGCATATATGAATAAGGATGCTATAAAGAGAACTTTAAAAGATAAAGTAGCTTGTTATTTTAGCAGAAGTAGACAAGAGCTTTGGATTAAAGGAGAGACATCTGGGAATACTCAGAAAGTTGTTAAGATGTCTTATGACTGTGATGTAGATACTATATTACTTTTAGTTGAGCAAACTGGTGTAGCTTGTCATACAGGAAATTATTCTTGTTTTTATAGAGATTTATTTGATGATACTAATAAAATGGAATTTGAAGTAGAAAAAAGTATATTGAAAGAATTATATGATTTAATAAATGAAAGAAAAAATAATCCTGTTGAAGGTTCTTATACTAATTATCTTTTTGAAAAAGGTATAGATAAAATACTTAAAAAAGTTGGTGAAGAAAGTAGTGAAGTAATTATAGCATCAAAGAATACTGATAAAAATGAACTTATCTATGAAATTAGCGATTTAGTATATCATACATTGGTATTGATGATAGAAAAAGACGTTAAGATTGATGAGATAAAAAAGGAGTTACTCAACAGAAGGAAATAAAATAAGATAGATTGATAGGGAATAAGAAAATATATCGCTTTTTATAAAAAGTGGTATATTTTTTTATTCCCTATTTTTAATTTGTGGAGTAATATGTAAATATCTCGATTTAATTTATTATATACATAATTTATTAATAAAATAATTAAAATACATTATTTATTTTATAAAAAATAAGATTATCTAATTATATTTAAGTAAAATAATATGAAAATAATTTTTAAATTAAAAAATAGTAATAAAAATAGTGATTTTATAAAAAAATAGAGTTAGATTTCAATGCTTGAAAAACGTTTTCAAAACTAATATTTTATTTTTTTATTAAAAAATAAAATATTAGTTTTGATTTCTGGTTTAAGTTGAGTTATAATAAATTGTCAAATTATTTATTATTATAAAATAGACTATAAAACAAGCAAAAGTCATACTATTATATAAAAGACATTTAAAATAAGAAATTATAAAAAGACAAATAAAATGTTTTTGAAAAATAGTGAAATTTTATTGCAAAAAATTTAAAACGATTTCAACTTAATAGTTATAATCCTTTTTAGTTGCTATAAATATACAATGTATATTATACAATATAAAAAATGCATTTACTTAAAAAAATATTATTAGATTTGGATTTATAATTTTTTTAAACTTTAAGCTATCATAAAAGTAAAATATTACAAAAGCTGAGTAGAGATTATTTTATTTTAATAAATAATAAAAACTATTTTTCTATAATATTGGCATAATATATGCTTATATAACTATGAAATTAAAATTAAATAAGATTAAAGTAGGAGGAAAAAAATGGGAAGTAATGAACTAAAAAAGACTCTTGGCGTGTCAGCAGCATTATCTACTGTTGTTGGTTCTGTTATAGGAGCTGGTGTATTCTTTAAACCGCAAGCAGTTTATACATTGACTGGAGGAGCTCCAGGTCTTGGTATATTAGCATGGTTAATAGCTGGAATTATAACTATAACAGCTGGTCTTACAGCTGCAGAGGTATCAGTAGCGATACCAAAAACTGGTGGAATGATGGTATATATAAAAGAAATTTATGGAGAAAAATTAGGATTTTTAACTGGATGGATGCAAATTGTACTATTCTATCCTGGAATGATGGCAGCCTTAGGTGTTATATTTGGAGAACAAGCCTCAGCTTTAATTGGTAGCCCATCACTATTACTTCCAATAGCTATTGGAATTATAGTAATAGTTGCAGGATTAAATATGTTGGGTTCAAAAACTGGAGGAGCTATACAGACTGTTTCTACAATATGTAAATTAATACCACTTATTTTGATAATGATTGTTGGATTTATTAAAGGTGGTGGAGATAATCCAATACTTACACCTATGGTTGGTGAAGGATTAAGTCTAGGTAGTGTGTTAGGTCAGGTTTTAATTGCTATATTATTTGCATTTGATGGATGGATGAATGTTGGTACTTTAGCTGGAGAAATGAAGAATCCTGGAAAAGACCTTCCAAAAGCTATAATAGGTGGATTATCAGTTGTTATGGCTGTTTACTTTATAATAAACTTAGCATATCTTTGGGTATTACCAGCTAATGAATTAGCAAACTATGCTTCTCCTGCATCAGCAGTTGCTGAAGTTATATTTGGTTCAATGGGTGGAAAAATAATATCTGTAGGTATATTAATTTCAGTATTTGGAGCATTAAATGGATTCTTATTAACTGGTTCAAGAGTTGCATATACTCTAGCTACAGATAAGACTTTACCAAAATATAATACTTTTTCTAAATTAAATTCTGCTCAAGTTCCAGCAAATGCTATAGCATTAGTATCTGTTATTGCATCTATATATGCTTTATCAGGTCAATTTAACTTATTAACTGACTTAGCAGTATTTGCGACTTGGATATTCTATGTATTAACATTTATAGGAGTAATGAAACTTAGAAAAACTCATCCAGATATGCCAAGAGAGTATAAAGTACCATTATATCCAATTGTTCCTATAATAGCTATAGCAAGTGGTATATTTGTTGTAGTTAATCAATTATGCTTTGCAGGTATGAAAACTACTATGATATCTATAGGAGGTCTTATAATAACAGCTATAGGCTTACCAGTGTATGCCTATATGACTAAAGGGACAAAAAGAGAGTCTAGGTAGTTTATAAATATTTTATAATTATGTAAAAAATAAAATCCCAATCTATTAGCTAATAGATTGGGATTTTATTTTTAATTTTTTGCAAATTAAACTTTTCTATTATAAATAATATAATATTGTATGAATCAGAAAAAATTACCTAATTAATGTAATGATTTATGAATAAGATTAGAAATTTTTACCTAATAACAAAAAATAGTAAACATAAATATATATTGTATGCACTAAAAATGTGCGATAGCATTGTTTTAGTAGTTATTTTGTGTTCGATATTTCTAATTTATAAAAAAAAAATTATAAATTTTAAAAATTATAAATGACATTTTAACTAGAATTAATTGTAAAAAACACTATATAATACTCAATTTTCAACATTCTATGCAATTATACATAAATTATACAGCATAATAATCATCAAAATAACAAATTTTAAAAATTAAGTAAAACTTTTTGTCGAAGTTCAACGTCTATATATATGTAGTGTAAATTTTGTGTGTAAAATACTACAAAAATATAAATGTAAAAATATAGCAATATTGGAGGTCGAACGATGAGAAATAAAAAGAAAAAAATAAATAGAAAGAAATTGTATGTACTTTTAAGTGCTATTGTAGTATGTCTAGCTTTTATAGTAGTTGGTATACGAGTTAGCTCTTTAAATATTAAAGAAGACGAAATTAGTAGAAATACAAAATTGTCAAATTCTACTATTACAGATATAGTATCTAATACAGCAACAGAAATTAGCAAAGGACCAAGTAAAAGTTCTGGAAAAGTAGCATACATAACTATAGATGATGGTCCATCTAAATTTACTGACCAGATGATAAAAACCCTAAATAAATATAATGTTAAAGCAACTTTTTTTATGATAGATGGCAATATGAAGGAATATCCACAACAAGTTAAAAATATAATTAAAAGTGGGAACACAGGAGGTTTTCACAGTGTGTCACATGATATTCATAAGCTTTATGTTACCAATACATCAGCAAAAGAGGAATTTGATACAAATGACCAAACTTTTTACAAAATAACTGGCAAACATTCAAAAGTAATAAGAATACCTTATGGAAGTAAACCATATACACCACAAGCTTCTTATCAAGCTTTAGTTGATGCTGGATACAAAATTTGGGACTGGGATTTAGATACAGAAGACTGGAAATCTAATTCTGCTCAAATCGTACAAAATGTAAAAAATCATATTAAGAATAGAAAAGGTGAAGATAAAGACCAACTTGTAGTTTTAATGCATGAGAAAAAACAGAGTGCAGAAGCTTTAGATTCTATTTTAAAATTCTTATCAGATGAAGGATATGAATTTGCAGCAGTAGACCAAAATCAAATACCAAAAAATTATTGGTTACGTAATTTAGAGTAATTAAAATATAAGAATATTGATTGATATTTTTAGAAATTGATAATAAAAATGAGTGAGGTGTAGATATATTGAATAAAAAACTTTATATAGGAATGGTCGGAATACTATCTTTAATGATGGTTGGTTGCAATAAAAGTTTGGCAAAAGTAAATGATGTGGAAATCACAAAAGAGCAGTATAAAAAAACAAGAGCAGTTTTATCTGCTACTAATAATTATATAAATGGTCAATCTTTAGATGAATTAGAAAAAACTTTGGATAAAAAAGGTAGAAATAAATTAGAAAATGTTATAATATCGTTTATGGTGGATAATGAACTTTTATATCAAGAGGCTAAGGATAAAGGATTAACTCCAACTAAAAGCGAAGTAGACTCAAAATATCAAGAACTAGAAGATAATATGAATTTGAATACAAGTTACAAAGAAAAAATGGACAAAGCAGGTGTTGATAAAGAATATTTAAAACAAGAAATATCTAAAGATTTAGCCATAGATAAAAATAAGAAGGCCTTTGAAGATAGGATAAATGTAAGTGATGTTGATATGGAATCTTATTATACAAAACATAAAAAAGATTTTAATGTAGAAGAAGTAAGTGCTTCTCAGATACTTATATCAACTTTAGACAAAAATAAAAAGGAAGTAAGTAAAGATAAGAAAGAAGCTTTAAAGAAAGAGGCAGATAATATATTAACTAAAATCAAAAATGGAGAAAGTTTTGAAGAATTGGCTAAAAAATATTCAGATGACAAAGCAACTGGAAAAAATGGAGGACAGCTAGGTTATTTCACAAAAGAAGACAAAAATGCTGAGTTTACAAAAGAAGTATTCAAATTAAAGAAAAATGAAGTTTCAAATGTATTTGAGACTAGTTATGGATATCATATAGTCAAAGTTACTGATAAAAGAGAAAGACAAAAAAGTTTTAATGAGTGTCAGAGTTTAATAAGAGAATCTATTTTAAATGAAAAGTATATTGAGCATATAAAGAAATTGAATGAAGATGCAAAAATAGACAGATAGATTTTCTAAAAACTCAATCCTAGCCTGTAATCGGAGGGAGATTTTACAGGAATGTTTAAGAGTTTAAAGAGAACGAAGGTTGAGAAATACATTATCGATAATAAAGACTCTTTTTATAGAATTGCATATAGTTATACAAAGAATGAAGAAGATGCCTTAGATGTGGTTCAAGAAGCCATGTATAAGGCTCTATATTCAGTGGAAAATATTAAAGAAGTAAATTATATAAAGACATGGTTTTATAAAATTTTAGTCAGAACTAGTATAGATTTTATTAGGAAAAACCGTAAATATAATAACATGACAGATATTGACCATATAGATGAAACTGGAGAATGTGATAAATATACTGATTTAGATTTAAAAAGAGCTTTAGAAGAATTACCTATTGAGTATAAATCTATTATAATATTGAGATTTTTTGAAGATTTAAAGATTGAAGAAGTAGCAATAATATTGGATGAAAATGTGAATACTGTTAAAACTAGGCTATATACTGCTTTAAAAAAACTAAAATTAAAAATTGAAGAGTAGGGATAAAAAGAATGACGAGCAAAGAAAGGTTAGATAAGTTAAAAGAGGAGTATCATAAAATTCCAATACCAAAGAAACTAGATACTATAATAAATCATGAGAAAATAGAAAATATATATTATGAAAAAAATAAGAAAGTAAATAGATTAAGATTTAAAGTTGCAATAGCTTTTGCGTGTATGTTTACAGTATTAGTAAATATAAGTCCTGTATTTGCAGACAATTTTTCTAAGATACCTATAATTGGAGGAATAGTAGAAGTAATAACTATAAAAAATTATAGCTTAAAGAGTGAAAATTATGAGGCTGAGATTGATATTCCTAAGGTACAAGGTTTAAAAGACAAAAATTTAGAAAAGCGATTAAATAATAGTTTTATGGAAGATGGAAAAAGACTTTATAATGAATTTCAGCAGAGAATGGAAAAGATAGAATTATCAAAGAATAAAGGATATAAGTCTTTAAGTTTGAGTTATAGTGTTAAAAATAATTCTAAAGATTTTCTATCAATAGAAATGACAAAAAATGAAATAGAAGCATCGTCATATGTGAGTAAGATACATTATAATGTTGATAAAAAAAGACAAATAGTTTTGACCTTGCCTATGCTTTTTAAGGATGACAAATATATAAAGGTTATTAGCAATAATATAAAAGAACAGATGAGAGAGCAGATTAAAAAGGATAATACAAAGTCATATTTTATAGACCAAGAAAAAGATTTGCCTGTTGAAGATTTTAAAACAATCAACAAGTATCAGGAT
This sequence comes from Clostridioides sp. LIBA-7602, assembly GCF_056688945.1. Classification (NCBI taxonomy): domain Bacteria; kingdom Bacillati; phylum Bacillota; class Clostridia; order Peptostreptococcales; family Peptostreptococcaceae; genus Clostridioides; species Clostridioides sp. LIBA-7602. The sequence goes on from NZ_CP196991.1 coordinate 1,701,869, forward strand.
TTTTATTTTAATAAAAATGAAGATCTCGTAATTTGTTTTGATCAATATGAAGTAGCACCTGGTTATATGGGAGCAGTAGAATTTGTAATACCATATAAAGTAATAAAAGATTTGTAAATTGAATAGTAGTTTGTATAAGTATATTAAGGAGGTCAACATGAATACATGTAAAGAGCTTAAAAAATCTATATTTAAAATTGCTATAGTTTCAATATGTTTAGTGGTATCATTAGTAAATATAAAACCTATATTTGCAGAAAGTTCCTCTAATGAAAATCCAAATAATACAATAAAGGTTGTAAATGCGAAAAATCTCAATTTTAAACAAGGTAATTACGAAATAAAGGTTAGTATTCCTAAAATAGAAGGTTTAAAAGATAAAGATTTAGAGAATAAATTAAATAATGAGTTTTTACAAGATGGAAAAAAACTTTACAGTGAATTTCAAAATGAAATGAAAAAAGAAAATAATAAAGGTCATAAATACCTAAATGTAAGCTATAATGTTAAAAATAATTCTAAGGATTTTTTATCTATAGAAATGATAAAGGAAGAGATAGAAGCTTCTTCAACTGTAACGAAAAAACATTATACTATTGATAAAAATAGAGAAATACTATTAAATTTACCAATATTTTTTAAAGATAGTAGATATATAAGAGCTATAAGTGATAATATAAAGGAGCAGATGAGAACTCAGATTAAAAAAGATAACACAAAATCTTATTTTATAGACCAAGAAAAAGATTCACCAGTAAAAGATTTTGAATCTATAAATAAGTATCAAGATTTTTATATTAATAAAAATGGAAATCTTGTGATTAGTTTTGATGAGTATGAAGTAGCACCAGGTTATATGGGAGCAGTAGAATTTGTAATACCAAATAAAGTGATAAAAAACCTAAGATAGATATATAGAAGATTTTTAGATAGACTGGTAAGGAGAATTATATGAATATATACGAACAAGCTATACAATTAATAGAGAATAAGGAGGATTTTGCATTTGCTACTATAACTTCTCACTCAGGTTCAACACCACGTGAAACTGGGGCCATGATGATTGTAAAAAATGATGGTAAAATATTTGGTTCAGTAGGTGGAGGCAGTGTAGAAGCGACATGTATAAATCATGCAATCAATGTCATAAAAACTAGAGAATCAATGTTGTATAAATTTACTTTAAATAAATCTGATGTAGCAAAACTTGGAATGATATGTGGTGGCAATGGAGAGATACAAATAGATTTTATTGACAGTGAATTAGAGAGTAATATAGAAAGATTTAATAGAAGTTTAAAAGAGAATACAAGTAAAGCATATATATTTGGGGCAGGTCATATCTCAAGAGATGTGGCTGTAATATTATCCCTTTTAGAATTTAGAACAGTAGTAATAGATGATAGAGAAGAATTTGCCAACTCTGAAAGATTTCCAGATTCAGAAGTAGTAGTTTTAGATTCTTTTGAAAATATACCAGATTTTTCAATTGATGAAAATAGTTATATAATTATTTTAACAAGAGGCCACTTATATGATTCAAGTGCTTTAGAATGGGCTCTTAAAAGAAATTCTGGGTATATTGGTATGATTGGAAGTAGAACCAAGATTGGTTTAACATATGAAAAGCTTATGAAAAAAGGTTTTAAAAAGGAAGAATTGGAAAAAGTTCATGCACCAATAGGTATAAAATTGGATGCTCAGACACCAGCTGAAATAGCTGTATGTATAGCTGCTGAGCTTATAAATTGTAGAGCAAATAAGGAAAAAAGAAGCTGATGAATACAGTAACAGAAGAAGCTGACATTTTAAATGTAACTTTTAGAGGGAATGAAATAAAGGTGTTTTTACTGTATAAAAATAGAAAAAATATCTCTATAAAAATAGACTCATTTGGTAAAATAATTGTAACAAGTCCTCCAAGCATATCTAAAAAAATAATAAGAGATATAATAATTGAAAAAGGGGACTGGATACTTAAAAAATCTGAAAAATATAAAGGCAGAGAAGAGTCATACCAACAAAGAATGTTTATAGCTGGTGAAAAATTTCTTTATCTAGGTAAAGAGTATTCTTTAGTTATAAAAGAAACATTGGAGAATTCTGTCAAAAAAAGTAACTATAAAATAAATATTGATGAATCTCAAATAATTATTCATACCAATGATACTAGTAAAGACTTTATAAAAACGTCTTTAAAGCATTGGTATAAAACAGAAAGTCAAAGAATAGTTTTAGAGAGAATAGATTTTCTTAAGTCAAATTGTGAAATAATAAAGCGATTGATTCCAGCAAGTGTCAAGATAAAAGAGCAAAAAAAGAGATGGGGGAGTTGCACATCTCAAAAAAATATTTATATAAATTCAAAAATATCTATGGCAAGAGTAGATGTAATTGATTATATAATAATACATGAGTTTAGCCATTTAATACATATGAATCATTCTAAAAAATTTTATGATTTGGTAAAATCTATTATGCCAGATTATAAAGAAAAAGAAAATTGGCTAAAAATAAATGGATATAAAATAATAATATGAAAACGGTTGTTTCAAAACTTATATTTAGAATATAGAAAACATATTATTGTGAAAAAAATAAATAATCTGAAAATTTTAAAAAAAGTCATTGACATTATAAAAGATAGAGAATATAATCTATATTAACAACAAAACAGATGGAAAATATAAAATTAAAAAAATTAAAAGCGATGACAGAGACAATGATACTAATGGTGTTATCCACAGAGAACCAATGTTGCTGAGAATTGGCGTTAACAGTAGTATAATGATCACTCTGGAGCTTTTGTACTGAATATTTTTAGTAAGTACAAACGTCTGCCAACGTTACATGGCTAAGGTTAAGGTAATCAATTACCCGACCTGAAAAAAGAGGGGTAGATGTATTTTTATATCTACAAATAAGGTGGTACCGCGGAATATAACTTTCGTCCTTATAAGTAATATTTATATTGCTTATAAAGATGAAAGTTTTTTTATTTTAAGTGATATAAAAAGTTCAATCCATATAAAATTAATAAAAAATAATAAAAATAAGGAGGAATTTTTATGGAAAATACTGTATATGCTAAATTAAACCAAGGGATAGATTCTTTTTTAAGAGTGGCTATGACTCTTAGAAGGAGAGAAGTTGATATACAATCAATAAGTATGACTGTAGATAATATGAATAACTCAGGCATAAAACTAATAGTAAATGAAGAAAAAACATCTTTAGATTGTGTTTTAAATCATATGAAGAAGTTACATGATATAAGAGAAATAACTGTCGAGAAAGTAAGACATTAATTAAATGTATTTTATAAAAATAAAAACTAAAGATAAACGTATTTATGTTAAAGTAAAAAACTAAAGATAAATATTAAATGAGAAAAATCTTAGAATAAAAATACAAACATCATTGAATTTATGAATTTACTATAATTGATAAAGACTGAAAATTCTAAAAAATGATTTTGAAATCATGAGAATTAAGAAATGGAATCTGTTAAGTAGCCTAAAATCAATGATAATGAGTATAAATTTCTAATAAAAATAAATATCATAAAAATGAGAGAAAGTATTGGGAGGAAATAAAAATGGCAAAGATGTATTATGAAAATGATGTGAATTTAGAGGTTTTAAAAAATAAAAAGGTTGCAGTTTTAGGTTATGGGAGTCAAGGGCATGCACATGCACAGAATCTTAGAGATAATGGTGTAGATGTAGTGGTAGGACTTTATGATGGAAGTAAATCAGCACAAAAAGCAAAAGAAGATGGTTTTGAAGTTAAGAGTGTAGCAGAAGCAACAAGAGAAAGTGATTTGACAATGTTATTAATGCCTGATGAGAAACAAAAGAAAGTTTATGAAGAAAGTGTAAAGGATAACTTAAAAGAAGGTCAAACATTGGCTTTTGCACATGGATTCAATATACATTATAACCAAGTACAACCACCAGAATTTGTTGATGTTGTAATGGTAGCTCCTAAAGGACCTGGTCACCTAGTTAGAAATGTATTTACAAAGGGAAGTGGAGTTCCTGCACTATTTGCAGTATATCAAGACTACACTAAAAAAGCTACAGAGACAGTTTTAGCATATGCAAAAGGAATAGGAGCAACAAGAGCAGGAGTTTTAGAAACTACTTTTAAAGAAGAAACAGAAACAGATTTATTTGGAGAGCAATCAGTACTTTGTGGTGGAATAAGTGAACTTATAAAATTAGGATATAAAACACTTGTAGATGCAGGGTATCAAAAAGAAGTGGCATATTTTGAATGTCTACATGAAATGAAACTAATAGTTGACCTTATATATGAAGGTGGATTTGAAAGAATGAGATATAGTATAAGTGATACAGCAGAATATGGAGACTATGTATCTGGTAAAAGGGTAATAACTGATGCAGCAAAACAAGGTATGCAAGAAGTTTTAGAAGATATACAAAATGGAAAATTTGCGAAAGCATGGATTAAAGAAAATGAAGAAGGACGTGAAAACTTCCTTAAAACTAGAGAAGCAGAATATGCTACAGAAATAGCGGAGGTTGGAAGAAATCTAAGAAGTATGATGTCATTCTTAAAATAAATATATTAAATGGATTAGTTTGAGGGAAAGAGTGGTGCATGGTAGTGCGTATGAACGGGGCAAAAGTAATTTTAGAATGCTTAAAGAAAGAGGGAGTCGACACAGTATTTGGATATCCTGGTGGAGCAGTAATACCTCTTTATGATGCTCTATATGATTATCAAGATGATTTCAAGCATATAAGGACATCTCATGAACAAGGTTTAGTTCATGCAGCAGATGGTTATGCAAGAAGTACTAATACAGTGGGGGTCTGTTTTACAACATCTGGTCCAGGGGCAACAAATGCTATAACTGGAATAGCAACAGCCTTTATGGATTCTTCTCCTATGGTTGTAATTTCAGGGCAAGTTCCAACAAGTTTATTGGGAAAAGATTCTTTTCAAGAAATTGATATAACTGGAGCAACTTTATCCATGACAAAGCATAATTATTTAGTTAGAAGTACTAAAGAATTGATTTCTACAATAAAAGAAGCTTTTAAGGTTGCAAATTCAGGAAGAAAGGGACCTGTACTTGTAGATGTACCAAAGGATTTATTTTTGGCAGAAATGGATTTTAGTGATGAGGATTATGATTTATGTCAAATAGATGATTATATGGATTATAAGAACGATTTTGACTTAGAGGATGAAATAAATGCTAAACTTTTAAACGATACAATAGATATAATAAAAGAATCTAAAAGACCTATAATATATGCTGGTGGAGGTGTTAAGTCATCGGATAGTGAAGAGATTCTTGAAAAATTTGCATCCAAAATAGATACACCTGTATTAAATACACTCATGGGTCTTGGTAATATAGATAGAAAAAAAGAGCTATCTCTTGGCATGGTTGGAATGCATGGGAGTAGAGAAAGCAATCTAGCTCTTTCTAACTCAGATTTGGTTATAGCTATAGGTGCAAGATTTAGTGATAGAGTAATAAGTAAAAGTTCTGAATTTGCTAAAAATGCAAAGGTAATACACATAGATATAGACCCATCTGAAATAAGTAAAAATATAAAATCAAATGTATCTTTAGTTGGAGATGTGAAATTGGTTCTTAGTCTATTATTAGAAAAGGTGGATAGTAAGAACAATAGCCATTGGAAAGAAGAGATAAAGACTTTTAGAAAGAGTGAGGGTGTACAAAAAGGAGAATTTCATCCACAAAACATACTTAGAAAAATAAATGAGAAGTATGAGAAACTAGAGAACCCTACTGTAGTGGTAACTGATGTTGGTCAGCATCAAATGTGGGCTGCGAAATACTGGGATTTTAAAGGTAATAAAAGCTTTATAACATCAGCGGGATTAGGGACTATGGGCTTTGGTTTGGGTGCAGCTATTGGAACTAAAGTTGGTAATGTAGATAAAAATGTAGTTTTAGTTACTGGTGATGGAAGTTTTAGAATGAATTGTAATGAATTAGCTACAGTTGCAAACTATAATGTACCTATACTTATTTTATTGCTTAATAATAGGACATTAGGAATGGTAAGACAATGGCAGAAATTGTTTTCTAATCAAAGATACTCTCAAACTGACATCAATGAAAATGTAGATTATGTTAAACTTGTAAATGCCTATAATATTGATGGATATAAGGTATCTGATATGGAAGGATTAGAAAAAGCTTTAGCTGTAATGGATTTTGATAAACCTGTGTTTTTGCAATGTGATATAGACAAGGATTATGATGTTTATCCTATTGTAGCTCCTAATGATGCTTTAGAAAATTTAATATGTAATTAAGACCTATGCTGAATATTGATAAAGTTTTTTATTGAAACTTTATGGATATTCAGTTTTTTATTTAAGTATAGATTTTTTTATCTTTGTAAATAAATTACTAAATGTATAATTAAGTATTTATTAAATATTAATTATAGAACTTAGAATAATATTGTAACTTAAGTAAATAATAATTTTAAATAATAATTTACGGAGGTATTCATATGTTTAAACACGATAAAGCGTTATTAAAAGAAGTAAAAGTAGAAAGACCAAATCCTCAATATGCTGTTTTAATGCAAGAACAATTAGGAGGAGGAAATGGAGAATTGAAGGCAGCAATGCAATATTTAGCTCAAAGTTTTAGAATAAAAGACCCTCAAATAAAAGATTTATTTCTTGATATAGCAGCAGAAGAGCTTAGTCATATGGAAATGGTTGCTCAAACTATAAATTTATTGAATGGTCATGATGTTGATTATAATGCAGTTGATACAGGTGAAATAGAAACTCATGTATTAACTGGCTTATCACCAGTATTAATAAACTCATCAGGAGCTCCATGGACTGCTGATTATGTTACAGTTACAGGTGATTTAGTAGCTGACTTACTTTCAAATATAGCTTCTGAACAAAGAGCAAAGGTGGTTTATGAACACTTATATAGACAGATTGATGATAAATATGTAAAAGAAACAATAGATTTTTTACTTAACAGAGAAGAAGCACATAATGCTTTATTTAGAGATGCTTTAAATAAAGTTAAAGATACGGGTTCAAACAGAGATTTCGGAGTTACAGAAGATTCTAAGTTGTATTTTGATTTATCAACTCCAGGACCAAATCATGATACTAAGATAGATATTAATCCTCCTTCTTTTGAAAAACCTTTAAAGAAATAATTTGATATTTTTTATGTTGTTTTGTTTTAGTAAATATATAAAAAATTATTTGCCTAGAAGAATTAAGTAGATAAAGAATTAAATATATGTAGTTAAGATGGGTATACATTTATAATAAGTGTATATCTATTTTTTTATTGCAAAACATATAATAAAATAATAAATGAGGTGGTACTGTGGAAAATAATAGAAAACCTAATAATCTAATAAATGAAAAGTCTCCATATCTTTTACAACATGCATATAATCCTATAAATTGGTATAGCTGGAATGAAGAAGCCTTTAGAAAAGCAAGGGAAGAAGATAAACCAATATTTTTAAGTGTAGGGTATTCAACATGTCATTGGTGTCATGTTATGGAAAAAGAATCTTTTGAAGATGAAGAAGTTGCTGAAATAATGAATAAAAATTTTATAGCAATAAAAGTAGATAAAGAAGAAAGACCAGATATAGATAGTGTGTATATGACAGTTTGCCAAGCTATGACAGGTAGTGGTGGATGGCCAATGACAATAATAATGACACCAGATAAAAAACCTTTTTTTGCAGGAACATATTTTCCAAAATATTCAAGATATAATAGACCAGGCGTCATAGATTTATTAGAAAGTGTATCTGACAAATGGAATACAAGTAAAGATATACTTATAAAATCTGGAGATGAAATAATAGAAGCTCTTAAAGATGATTTTGGGGTAAAAAATACGGAGGGCGAGTTATCAAAAGATATGTTAAATTCATCTATTAGGATATTTAAGGCTATCTATGATGAAAAGTATGGTGGTTTTGGAAATGCACCTAAATTTCCAAGTCCTCAAAACCTTATGTTTTTGATGAAATACTATATTATAGAAAAAGATGAAGATGTATTAAAAATAGTGGAAAAAACTTTAGACGGAATGTATAGAGGAGGTTTGTTTGACCATATTGGATTTGGTTTTTCAAGATATTCAACTGATAAAAAATGGTTAGCACCTCATTTTGAGAAAATGCTATATGACAATGCCATGCTTACAATAGCGTATTTAGATGCATATAAAATAACAAAAAAAGAATTATATAAAGAAATTGCTATAAAGACTATAGATTATGTAATTAAAGAGATGCAAGATAAAGAAGGTGGTTTTTATTCAGCACAGGATGCCGATAGTGAAGGTGAAGAAGGAAAATTTTATACATTTAATCCTCTTGAAATAATTGATGTACTGGGTGAAGAAGATGGAAAGTTTTTTAATGATTATTTTGATATAACTAATGGTGGAAATTTTGAGGGTAAAAATATCCCAAATCTTATAAAAAACAAAGAATACGATAGATATAATGAAAAAATAGCTAATCTTAGCAAAAAGGTATTTGAATATAGAAAAGAAAGAACATCTTTGCATAAAGATGATAAGATACTTACTTCATGGAATGCATTAATGATAGTAGCTTTGGCAAAGGCTTATAATACTCTAAAAAATGATGTGTACTTAGAGTATTCAAATAAATGCCTTGATTTTATAAATGACAACCTTGTAAATGAGTCAGGTAGATTGTTAGCTAGATATAGAGAAGGAAGTTCTGATTATTTAGCTTATTTAGATGATTATGCTTTTTTAATATGGGCATATATAGAGCTTTATGACTCAACATTTGATATGAGATATTTAGAAAAGGCATTGAATTTAAATGAAAGTTGTATTGACCTTTTTTGGGATTATGAAAAAAGTGGATTCTATATATATGGTAAAGATAGTGAAAATTTAATAGCAAGACCAAAAGATTTGTATGATGGCGCTATTCCATCAGGAAATTCTGTTCAACTATATAATCTTATAAGACTTGCAAAAATTACTGGTGATAATAAACTTGAAGAAATATCGTATAAACAATTAAAAATATATGTAGATAATGTAAAAAATTCTCCAACTGGGCATAGTTTCTATATGCTTTCATTGATGTATGAACTTTATCCTACCAAAGAAATTATATGTATTTTAAAAGAAGACTCTGATTTGATTGAATTTAAAGAATTAATAAGTAAAAATTTTATACCAAATGCAACTTTTCTAGTGAAGAAATACAATGAAGAAAATACTAAGATAGATTTTTTAAAGGATTATAAATTAAAGAATGATAAGACTACTTATTATGTGTGTCAAAACAATAGCTGCAGCCAACCATTTAATGATTTACAAAAACTAAGTGATATGATTTTGAGAGTACAATAACTATAAGAAAAAAACTCTGTATTTATACTTAATACAGAGTTTTTTTATAGCTAATAAATTCACTTTAGTCATTTTTTAGTAGTATTGATAAATTAAAATTTTTATTTCTTAAAAATTAATTTTAAATTTATATACTTTATAAATATTATAATATTAGTAAGTTTTGTTTATCTTATTTCTTCTTCTTGAAAAGTCTTCGAGTAGTTCAGATTTAATTTTATCTAGTTCTTCGTCTTCCATAAAATTAGCATCTTCTTCAAACCCATCTTGTTCTTCACCATTAAAACGATACATTTTTTTTAGTAAATTCCACAGGGTTTCCAATTCATTTTTGGTAAATTCATGAAATACATCAGCCATAAAATTTATTCCAATTTTACTACATGTTATCATGACTTCTTTACCTAAGTCTGTAATTTTAACATTAATTGCTCTCTTATCATGAGGACTTGGAACTATTTCAACATATCCATTTTTTTCAAGATTAGCAACTAGTCTGTTTATATTCTGTTTACTTGTACCCATTTTTCTTGCAATATTATTTAATGTTGTTTCTTCTTCTGGTAAATGGAGAATAGATAAAATAGTCATATACTGTCTTGAAGTAAGTATGCCAAAATATTTATCTCCTTCTATTTGTATTTTGTTTGTAAGGGTAAAAAGAGTCGCATATGTTTGGTTCATTAAAAAGAGCTCTTTTAATTCATTTGAATAATCCATGAAATATCTCCTTTATATTTTTAGATATTATTATAATTAAAACAGAATATCATGAATTGATTCTAATGTCAATATGGTGTCAAAGTATATCTAAGGGTCATTTTTTTACATTAATATTAAGCAATTAGATTATTATATAGTTTTATATAGTAATTTGTATTAGCAATTAATAAATCTTAGATGTCTCTAGAAAGATTTTGACTTGAAAATATTTGTAATATAATATATAAGTTAATACATTGAATAAAATCAATCTGGAGGGATAATTATGAAGTGTACAAACTTTACTTTCAAAGGAGAGGAAGATTTAGATATATATACATATAAATGGGAAGATGAAAATATAAAAAATCCAAAAGCAGTTGTGCAAATTTCACATGGAATGGCTGAAACTGCACAAAGATATGAGCCTTTTGCTAAGGAACTTACTAAAAATGGATATATAGTATACATTAACGACCATAGAGGTCATGGAAAGACTGCAAAGACAATAGAAAATGTTGGGCATTTAGCTGAAAAAGAAGGATTTAGATGTCTCGTAGAAGATATGCACACTTTAACAAATATTATAAAAAAAGAAAATGAGAATTTACCAATTTATCTATTTGGACATAGCATGGGTTCATTTGCAAGTCAAAGATATATAATGGATTACAGTGATAATTTATCTGGACTTATACTATGCGGTTCAAATGGAAAACAAGGGATTATCTTAAATTTTGCTCATATGATAATCAATCATGAGATTAAAAAACATGGGAGAAGTTCTAGAAGTAATAAAATAAATGATTTGATATTTGGTGGAGAAATTATAAAAAGAAATAAAAACACTAAATTTGATTGGTTAAGTAGAGATAGAGAACAAGTTGAGAAATATATAAATGACCCATTTTGTGGAGTAGTGTGTAGTTGTGGTTTTTTTTATGATTTGGTTCAAGGATTAAAAGAAATTGAGAATAAAGAAAACTTAAAGAAGATACCTCTTGATATACCTATTTACATAATCTCTGGTGATAAAGACCCCATTGGAAAAAATGGAAAGGGTGTATTAAGATTGAGGGATAGGTATATAAAATTAGGACTAAAAGATGTCTCGTGTAAACTTTATAAAGATGGAAGACATGAATTATTGAATGAGATAAATAAGGAAGAAGTCTTTGAAGATATAATTTTTTGGTTGAATAATAAAATAGAAATATTATAGTAAAGAAATATATAATGAAATATTAACTTTAAATTTGTTTTTATAAATATAATAAGTTATAGTAAATAGATAATCTAAGTATTTAAAAAGACTATTTAATGTGAACCTATTAATTAAGTTACACTTAAGTCAACCTAATTAATAGGTTTTCTATTTTAAGTTATTAAAAGAAAGTTTTATGTTAAAATATAACCAATGGTTAAATTATGAACACTTTGTTAACTTTGCCTCGATTTACTAATAAATATTTTTTATATATACTTAAATTACAACAGATATACTAGGGAGGTATATATGCAAATTAAAATAGGTAAAGTCATACAAACTCTTAGAAAAGAAAGAAATCTGACTCAAGAACAATTGGCAAAGTTTATAGGGGTGTCAACACCAGCAGTATCCAAATGGGAGAGTGGAAATTCTTATCCAGATATAGAATTATTACCATTATTAGCAGATTTTTTTAACGTATCTATTGATAAGCTTATGAATTATAAGATTGATTTAAGTGAAGAAGAAGTAATGAAGATTTATCAAGAATTAGAAGCAATTTTTGCTGGGATTGAAATTGATTTATCGACAGAAGAACCAAAAGAAGAATGTAAAGAAGACTTAGAATCTGTGAAAAAACTTTCTAATATGTACATAGAGAAATATCCTAAAAGCTATTTATTAAAGTTAAAGATATGTTCACTGTACCAGATGTATTCATATAAATTTGGTAAGAATGAGTTGAACAACAAAGTAAAAGAAACAACAAATATTCTTGAAGATATAGTAAGAAATACAGATGAGATTCAAATAAAAGAAACAGCACTCATTATTTTATCAAATGCATACTATATGTTAGAAGATTATGAAAAAGCAGAGTTATACTTAAATATGATACATAAACCAATAGGAGATACAAGTGTCAATTTAGCTATGATATATTTAAATCAAAATAGGCTAGAAGAAGCAGAAATATTGCTTCAAAATAAATTGTTCACTAATGTATTCAATGTAAGTATGGATTGTAAAGGAATAATCAATGTATATAAATACCAATATAAGGAATTAAAGAAAAAATTGGAGGATAGAGATTCCAATAAAAAAGCAACAGAAAAAGAAATGAAATATATAAAAAATAAGTTGCTAGGGTATGCAAACTTCTCTTTGGAAATGAAAAAAATGCTTAATGAAGATAAAGGTGCATTTTTTAGTATATATATGGATTATATGGAATTATCTTTAACTTTTTTATTTTTTAATATGAAAGAAGAAGCAAAAAAAGCTTTATATAATCTAAAAGAGATATTAGAAAAATATCCTATACATGAAAGTTTGGATGTAAGTCAGATGAGTTTTTTTGATAAAGTAAAATCTAAAAATTCATATACTTTTAATATATATACGAATTTGTTAATAGTATTTAGTGATGATAGCTATAATGAACTTAGAGAAGAGCCAATTTTTAAGTCTATAATTGAAAAAACTTTGGAATTAGAGAAATCGTTAAAAAATAAATAAAAATTTAATACTTAAAGATTACTTAAATTAAAAGGGGATGTTTCAAAATAAAATTTGAAATCATCTCCTTTATTATGAGAAAATAGAAAAAGATTTCATAAGACATTCTAATTTATGGAATAATTTTTTTTCAAAGAGAAAGAATCTTTTAATTTTGTAGCATTAATTAATATTACTAATTTTCTTTCTGTCACAGTAGATACATTGTTATGTGATAATGTATTGGCTTCTAAAATTTTATTTGAGGGAGAAGTTGAAGAAATTTTCAATGATTGTGATGACTATGAAGTGAGAATACTTGTTGATATCTTAAAATATACTAAAAAAGCAACTAACCACAATGAATTAACTGCTTTATATAAGTGTTATGAAATTTTATGTAGTTCAATAAATGAGAATAGTATCTAGAAATTCATTACATGATTTCTTAAGTATTGATTAAACTTATTATATTCCATTTTAGATAGAATTTCTGGATAAGACATTACAACTAGATGATGACCACTAAATTTATCTTGGTATGGTGGATGAATATGTTCATAATCATTTGTCTTATATTTTACTCTTTCATAGAACGTCTTTCGCTGGATTGAAACTTCATCAATAGGAGGGTCAATTTCTAAAATAACAGTTTTCCCTCTCTTGTTTAGAAGTTCCAATGCTCTTTGTCCATACCTATTATTACGCATTTCTGGAAAAATACAGAAATGTTCTACATAAATAAAGTTTTTTGTTTCCCAGCACAACATTATACCAACAAACTGTTCTTTATCATAAATTAAATTGAATTGATATTCTTCATTTTCCATAATTTCTGCCTGTAAAGAAGATTTTCTTTGTTCATGAAATGGGAAACTAATTTTATATAATTCCATAGCCTTATGATATAATCTATCTTCACTAGTTTTTAAACGTTCAAATTTCATTTTGTTCCTCCTAACCATAAAAACTACTAATTTGTGTATGAGTTCATTTTATCACAGTCAATATGGGCATACAATGTGTTTTCATTTGTGCATCATTTCTAAGTTTTGTTTCCTCTGTGTACATTTCTTATAGGATGAAATATAACTGTTTGCATGTGATTTCAAATTATTATATTAAGCCATGATGGCTTAAAAACAGTATATGTTATCGCTTGTATATTATGTAAAAATGACTTTAATGATTTTAGAAGTTACAAAAAAGTTACATAAATTTGGAAAGCTGTAATATACATATATAATATAAGATTAAAGCTGTAATGAATAATACTAATTTGAAGTTTGAATATGGAGGGAGATTATTATGGAGAAAAAAGAAAAGAGGATAATAATATCATCTTTATTAAGTGTATCAATTTTAATGGGTTTGATAAGTATCTATTCTATATTAAATAAAGAAGATATACGTTTAACAGTTAAAGGTCAAGAGCAAAAAGTCTCTTCATTTAAAAAAACAGTTGAAGAACTCTTGGATGAACAGGGAATTAAGTATAATTCTGAAGATAAAATTAATCCAAGTTTAGATACAGAATTAAAAGATGATATGAAAATAAAAGTTGTCAAAGTAACTAACAATCAAAAAGAAGAAATTGAAAAGATTCCATTTGACACAAAACATGTAAATGATAGTAATTTGTTAAAAGGAAAATCTAAGGTCTATCAAGAAGGAAAAGAAGGAGAAAAAAAACTAGTCTATAAATTAACTTACCATGATGGAAAGTTAGTCAAAAAAGTCCTATCAAAGGAATTAATATCTAAGGAGCCAACTACGAAAATTATAAAATATGGAACTAAAGAAAAAGTATTAATTGCATCAAGAGGAGCGAATATAAGAGGTGGAAAGCATATGAAAGTGGTTGCTACTGCATATTCAGGAGATACAATAACATCAACTGGAACAACTCCAAGATGGGGTGTTATTGCAGTCGACCCGAGTATAATACCATATGGAACAAAAGTATATATACCTAAGTTGGGTATGACTTTTGTGGCAGAAGATTGTGGAGGTGCAATTAAAGGCAATAGAATAGATATTTTTATGAATAGTGAAGGAAGTGCGTCAAATTGGGGAAGAAAGAGTATAGATATATATCTACATTAAATTAGTGAATAGAATAACTTTACTTGAAAGATAAAAAAGTATAAAATATGAATTAACTAAACTGTTAGATTATTCTTGAAACATAAAAACATATCTAAGGGGGGATAGGATGAAAATAGTCTGCTTAGGAGATAGTTTAACATATGGGTTTGGAGTATCACGAAGTAATTCATGGACAAACATAGTTAATAAAGAGACTCGATTAGAAATAATAAATAAGGGTATAAATGGTGATACAACAAGTGGTATGTTAGTTAGGTTTAATGAAGATGTTGTAAAAAATTCTCCCGATATAGTTTTTATAATGGGTGGTACCAATGATTTGATTGTTGGAGCAGGAAATGAAGTTATTAATTCTAATATAATGGCTATGGTGCATCAAGCATATTCAAAAAATATTATACCTATAATAGGAATACCATTAAAAACAGATATCCCAAATGTTAGAGAGGATTGGAGTTGTTTTACTGATTTTAATATAGTATCCAAAAAATTAGAGTTATATAATTATTGGGTAAAAAAGTTTAGTGTAACATTTAATACTGATTTTGTAGATTTTTATTCAAAATATAATGAAAGTATGGAACGAGAAGGATATAAAAAATTGTATTTTGATGGGTTACATCCAACTAAGGAAGGGCATAGAATAATGGCAGACATTTTTATTAATTCAGTTAATAAGTATATAGACGAGTTATAATTATATAAAAAATATTTATTTATGCAATTATAATAAATACATAAGATAGGGAGGATTTTATTATGGATTATAGGAAAACTTATGAAGAGTGGGTAAAAAGTTCATATTTTGATGAAGATACAAAACTAGAATTGGATAAGATAAAAGATAATGAAAAAGAAATAGAAGATAGATTTTATAAGGATTTGGAATTTGGGACTGCTGGTCTTAGGGGAATAATTGAAGCAGGTACAAATAGAATAAACAAATACACAGTTAGAAGAGCTACTTTTGGATTGGCTAACTATATATTAGAAAATACGACAGCTGAAGAAAAAAATAGAGGAGTAGTGATAGCTCATGACAATAGACACAAGTCTAGAGAATTCTGTATAGAGTCTGCAAATACTTTGGCAGCATGTGGTATAAAAGCATATATATTTGATAGTTTAAGAACCACTCCAGAATTATCTTTTGCAGTTAGAAATCTAAATGCAATAGCTGGTATAGTTATAACAGCCAGTCATAATCCTCCTGAATATAATGGATATAAGGTATACTGGGAAGATGGGGCACAAGTTATGCCAGATATAGCAAATGCAATAACTGAGAAAGTAAATAGTATACATGATTACAGTATAATACCAACTTTAAGTGAAGCTAATAAAAATTTAGTTGTTTTATTGGATGAATCACAGGATACTGAATTTATAGAAGCAGTAAAGAGTCAAATTATAAGAACAGATTTAGTTAAAAATGTAGGTAAAACTTTTAAAATAGTTTATACACCTCTTTGTGGAACAGGTAATATACCAATAAGAAGAGCGTTAAAGGAGGTTGGATTTGAAAATATAATTGTAGTTCCAGAAGAAGAAAATCCAGACCCAAATTTTGCAGGACTTGATTATCCAAATCCAGAAGAGAAAAAAGCTTTAAATAGAGGAATATTACTTGCAAAAGAAAAAGGTGCAGACCTTGTAATAGCTACTGACCCAGATTGTGATAGAGTAGGTGTAGCTGTAAAAACTACTACAGGCGAGTATGCTCTGCTTACAGGTAATCAAATTGGTGGTATGTTAACACATTATATAATAGAAGGTTTAAAAGAAAATAATAAATTAAAAGAAAATCCTACAATGATAAAAACTATAGTTACATCAGAGTTTGGAGCAGATATAGCCAAAGCAAATAATGTTGATGTGTTAAATGTTCTTACAGGTTTTAAGTTTATTGGAGAAAAAATAAAATTATTTGAACAAAATAAAGACAGAAATTATGTATTTGGATATGAAGAAAGTTATGGCTATTTAGTTGGTACTCATGCAAGAGATAAAGATGGTGTAGTTTCTTCGCTATTGATATCTGAAATGGCAGCATTTTACTATTCAAAAGGTATGAGTTTATATGAAGGTCTAATAGAGCTGTATAAGAAATATGGATTTTTTAAAGAGCAGACTATATCTTTGACTTTAAAGGGGATAGAAGGTGTAGAAAAGATAAAAGAAATAATATCTTATTTTAGAGAAAATCAAATTGATTATATAAATAACATTAAAGTAGTAGACAAAAAAGATTATAAAAAAGGTATAGATAATCTTCCTAAGTCTGATGTTTTAAAATACTTTTTGGAAGATGAATCTTGGGTAGCAATACGACCATCTGGAACAGAACCAAAACTTAAATTCTACATAGCTGTAAAAGGAGCTAGTGATGTTGAAGCAGATGAAAAACTTAGTGGTTTAAAAGAATATATAGATATTATGGTTGAAAAATTAAAATAAAACACATTTAACTATTTTATAAGATAGTTTTATGATAATACTTATTTGGCTGAAAATTATAATTTACTTTCATTGATTAGAATATGGAAATGTTAGTATAATTGTTATTTTCAGCTTTTATTTATGTTATTTTTACTTAAATAATTATATTATGGCATGAATCTGAGTATAATTAATATTGTATAATGAAATTAATTTGAGAGAAAAGGGGATATTTATGTTTGGGATAGATAAAAAATTGATTGAATATATAGTTGCAAAATCTAATTATAGTGAGTTGAGTTCGAAATCAGCAGAAGTATCTTTTTTCTTAATGCTGTCCATATTTCCTTTTTTAATATTTACTATAAGTTCTATAGCATACATACCAGTTCTTCATTTAAATAAATATATAGCTCTTTTTAGAAGTATGATGCCAGAAGGTGCCTTTGATGTATTATCTTCAATTATAGTTTCTGCGATAGATAATAGAAGTTTAAATTTTTTAGCTGTCAGTTTTGTACTTACTATGTGGACATCTTCAAGAGCAGTAAAAGCTCTTATTAAAGGGATGAATAGAGCTTATAAAGTTAAAGAAACTAGGTCTTTTTTTAAAATTTTATCTATATCATTTTTATTTACAATCATGCTTCTAGTATTGATTTTTTTATCTATGATATTTCTGGTTTATGGAGAGAAAATAGGTTATTTTATTTTTAATTTTATAGGATTAGATGAGATATTTATAAGGATATGGGATATTTTAAGATACTCTGTAGGTATATTAACAATAATAATTATATTTACAGTTCTGTATAAGTATACACCAAATAAAAAATTGACTATGAAAGAATCTGCACCAGGTGCCATTTTTGCTACATTTGCATGGTTTTTAGTATCATTTTTATACTCTTATTATACAAATTATTATGCTAACTATGAGGTAATATATGGAAGTATAGCTGAAATAATTGTACTTATGACATGGATGTATTTTAGTAGTTGGTCTATCGTTATAGGATATGAAGTAAATTCAAGACTGTATTTTAGAAAGATAAGAAATGAAACTTTAAAGTAAAATATTAAAACCAGGAATAATGTTTAATATAACAAATGTAAATTTTGTAAAAACGTTTTCTAAAAATAATTTACATTTGTTATTACATATGATAATATTGAGTTAAGATATTGATAAGGAGATGATTCAATGTTATCAACGACTACATGGAAAAAAATGTTGATAAGTGCAGCAGAAGTATTAAAAGAAAATAAGATATATTTATGTGAACTAGATAGTATAGTTGGAGATGGAGACCATGGTGTTACTATAGATAGAATAGCAGATTGCATGAAAAAAAGAGCATTAGAAGAAAATGAAAATGATAGCATAAAATCAGTCAATGAAGATTTAAGTACTTTATGTATGAATGTAAATGGTGGTTCAGCAGGGCCTTTATGGGGGACTATATTTGAAGGAATGGCTGAAGGAATAGATTATAAAGAGGAACTTAAAATAGAAGAAATAAAAGATATGTTTAATGAAGCAAGAGAAAATTTATCTCTTATCTCTACTGCTAAAATAGGTCAAAAAACTTTGGTAGATGCATTATATCCAGCCATAGATGCTATTTATAATATACAGAGTAATGACATAATAGATATCTTTAGAGTGGGTTATGAAAAAGCAGTAGAAGGTGCTGAGAATACTAAAACTTACATAGCAAAATTTGGACGAGCAAAAAGTATAGGAGAGAGAAGTCTAGGACATATGGACCCAGGTGCTGTTTCTATATCATTAATGTTTAAAGGTTTATATAACGCATTATAAATGATATTAACAAATTAAATAATTAATATAACAAATTTAATAGGGGGAATTTATCATGCCAATGAAAAAATTTATTAACCAGCCAGAAGATTTAACTAGAGAAGTTTTAGAAGGTTTAGAACTTGCAAATTCAGACTTACTGAGAGTTACAGATTCTAATTTAGTAATAAATAAAAAACTAGAAGAAGCAGAAAGAGTAACAATAGTCACTCTAGGCGGAGCAGGTCATGAACCAGCACTTAGTGGATTTGTTGGAGATGGAATGGTCGATATAGCTGTGGTTGGAGATGTATTTGCAGCTCCAGGGCCTAACTCTTGTTTAGAAGCTATAAAAATGGCAGACAGAGGAAAGGGTGTACTATTTGTAGTTCTCAATCACGCAGGAGATATGTTAACAGGAAACCTTGTCATGAAACAAGTTAAAAAAGAAGGGCTAAATGTTAAAAGGGTTATTACTCAAGAAGATATAGCAAATGCACCAAGAGAAAATAGTGATGATAGAAGAGGTTTAGTTGGTTGTATACCTTTATATAAAATAGCTGCAGGAGCTGCTAAAGAAGGCAAATCTTTAGATGAAGTTGCAGAAATAGCACAAAGCTTTGCTGATAATATGGCTACTATAGCTGTGGCATGTAAAGGAGCTACTCATCCATCTACAGGAATGGTTATTTCTGAGCTTGGAGAAAATGAGATGGAAATAGGAATGGGGCAACATGGAGAAGGTGGAGGTGGACGTATGGAAATGAAGTCTGCTGATGAAACTGCTGAAATAATGACACAAGCTTTGATTAAAGATTTAGACATTAAAGATGGAGAAAAAGTAATGTTAATAGTTAATGGCTCAGGAGCCACTACTTTGATGGAAATGCTAATAGTGTATAGAAAATGTCATAAAATACTACAAGAAAAAAATATAGAAGTACTTTCGAATCATGTTGGAGAGCTTTTAACTACACAAGAAACAGCTGGATTCCAACTATTTATAGCTAGAATGAATGAGGAATTATTGAGATATTTTAACTCACCATGTAATACACCTTACTTTAAAAAAAATTAGATTGAATTAAAGGGAGATAAAAAATGGCAGATAAAGATGGAATGATACTACCAAAAGATTATGGAGTAGGTATAAAACCTCCAGAACAAAATTTTTATTTAAAAGGAATGGACAATGTGGATTGGGGAATGAAAAATAGATTGTCAAAAATATTCAATCCTAAAACAGGAAAATCACTTATGTTAGCCTTTGACCATGGGTATATCATGGGGCCTACTCAAGGGTTAGAGAGATTAGACCTTTCAATACCTGACCTTATAGAAGATGCAGACTGTCTTATGGCTACAAGAGGTGCTTTGAGAACATGTATAAGTCCAATTCAAGATAAAGCTATAGCACTTAGATGTTCAGCAGGAAGTTCAGTACTTAGAGAAGATATGAGTAGAGAAGTTATAGGAGTTGATATAGAAGATGCTATAAGAATGAATGCATCTTGTCTAGCTATACAGACTTTTATGGGAGCTGAAGGTGAATGTAAAGCCATAGAAAATTTAGTTAAAACAATAGATATGGGAAATAGATATTCTATACCTGTTTTAGGAGTTGTTGCAGTAGGTAAAGAAATGGAAAGAACTGCAAAATACTTTCTGTTAGCTACTAGAATGTTAGCTGAATTTGGAGCAAGCATAGTAAAGAGTTATTATTGTGAGGATTTTGAGAAAATAACAGCTGCTTGTCCAGTTCCTATAGTTATAGCAGGAGGAAAAAAAGTTCCAGAAAAAGAAGCATTAGAGATGGCCTATAGAGCTATAAACGAAGGTGCAGCAGGTGTTGATATGGGAAGAAATGTATTCCAATCAGAAAGTCCAAAGGCAATGATAAAAGCAATAAAAGCTGTTGTTCATGAGAATAATACACCAGAGCAAGCATATAAGTTATTTGAAGAATTAAAGAGAGAGTATAAGTAACATATACTAAAATAAATATATAAAGAGCAATATAATACATAAATTTCAATATATTGGAGGTAAATTTATGGAATTTGTACATATAGGTGTTATAACAGAAAAACAACAAGAACATGAAGAGTTTAATGAAGAATTAAAGGTTTATATAACAGACCCAAAATAT
The DNA here is from genome assembly GCF_056688945.1 of Clostridioides sp. LIBA-7602. NCBI lineage: Bacteria > Bacillati > Bacillota > Clostridia > Peptostreptococcales > Peptostreptococcaceae > Clostridioides > Clostridioides sp. LIBA-7602. Next base: position 1,723,200 of record NZ_CP196991.1, read on the forward strand.
ACAGAGTTTAAATATGAATATTTGAGATTTGTCAAAGGAAGTCCTCTTCCAGAAATAATGCAAAAGAATCCTCATGTTGCATATAAAGTAAAAAATATGGACAAATACTTGAGTGAGAACGAAGTAATTGTAGAACCTTTTAAGGTAGGAGATAACTTGAAATGTGCATTTATAATTAATGGTGGTTTTATAATTGAATTAATGGAAGAATGTTGATATTTAAGCTAAAAAGCCTAGAATTTTTCTAGGCTTTTTTTATTATTAATACAACTTGACAAATTTTATTTAATGATATAATTTTAATTTATAATCAGCTTTGAAAGGATGAAAATATGACTATTGATAATGAAATGTTGAAATTGGTAGAAGTATCAAAAATGTATTATGAAGAAAATAAAACTCAAGCAGAAATTGCAAAAATCTTGGGTGTATCAAGACCATTGATAAGTAAGATGTTAAATAGGGCGAAAGAGATTGGAATAGTAAAAATAGAAATTAGAGAATTATTTTCTAGCAACGATTTATTGATGAATCAAATAAAAGATATATTTAGTATTAAAGGAGGGTTAATAGTTCCTGAAGCTAAAACTGAATATATAACTCAACAGACTATACTAAGTCATGGAATAAAGTATATAAAGGAAGAATTAAATAAGGTCAGTAATGTAGGTATAGGGTGGGGTTATACTATAGGTAATATAATGGAAGAAATGCAAAAGAGTGATGATAACTGTACCTTTAAAGGAGAAGTATATCCATTGGTTGGGATGGCCAATATACCAAACAAAGGGTATCATCCTAATGAATTAATATCTGTATTTTCAAATAGTACAGGATTTAGTCCTGTATTTTTATATGCCCCTGCATTTCCAACCAGCAGTGAAGAAAGAGATATATATTTGAAAACTGAAAATTATCAAAGTATAGAGAAAAAATGGGATAATATAGATACAGTAATTTTATCTATAGATAATTACCCACAGGTACCAGACCAAGCTACTGCAATTAGATTTGGGAAAAAACTTACAAAAGAGAAAGCAGTAGGTTCTTTCCTATCCTATTACTTTAATAAGGATGGGGAAATAATTAAAAGTGACAATGACTATGTAATACAAATACCTCTTGAAAAATTAAAAAAGGCAAAGAAAGTTATAGCTATATGTTCAGACACTAGTGTAGGTGCTATAACAGGTGCATTAAAAACTGGTTACATAACACATATAATAACTGATGAGAAAAAAGCGACACAAATAATTATAAACAAATAAAAAATTACATAAAATTAAATTTATTTACAAGAATATCTTATAAAATATGTTATAATTAATAGAAAATTGTCATATAATTACTTAAAGAGTACTATTGTAAATAACATTGAGAGGTAGTGGTTAGAATATGGATACCCATAATAAATATGTAAATTTTATAAAAAATATACCTGTGCCTTTTTTATATTGTAGAATCATAAAGGAACAAGAAAATATAGAATATCGAGTAGAATATATAAGTAAAGGTATGGGTAAAGAATTAAACCTAAAAGAAGGAATTTGTAATGAAAATATATTGGATTTATTACCTGTGTTTAAAAACAAAAAATATTTCAATGAGTTATTCTCAGACGATGTAGACTGTATAAAAAGATATATACCAACATTTAAAAATTGGATAAACATAAAAAAACAAATAATAGGGGAATCATACATAATTTTGTATTTTGGTAAAATTGTATTTGATTATAGACAAATAATCGATTCTTTTAATAAAAAGGAAAAAATAGCCTATATTAAAGATGAAGAAGGCATATATATAGATTGTAGTGAAAATTTAGTTCCAATATTAAATAATAATATTAAAACTACAAAAGATATATTTGGAAAGAATGATGTAGAAGTATGGGGAGAAAAAACTGGAAAATTATTTAGAAATGATTATATAGAAGGAGTATCCAGTAAAAAAAGATTTTTACAAAATTTATTTGAATACAAAGAAACGTTCTTTATGGTTGAAAAATATTTTTTATATGATGAAAATAAACTTTTAGGAACTATAGGAATAATAGGTAATATAATATATAGCGAAAATAGCAAGAAAAATTATAACTCAAAAAACTTAATGAAAATGATTGAACATTCAATTCCAGAGAACATGTTTTATAAAGACGTGTATGGAAACTATATTGGATTTAATTCAGGCTTTTTAAATTTGGCTTGTATGAATAAAGAAGAATTATTAGGAAAGAATAGTTATAAAATATCAACAGAAGAATCTTTAGTAGAGAAGATACTCAAAAGTGATAAGGATGTAGTTGAAAATAAAAAAGTGGTTACATTTGAATCAAATGTAAGTATGGATAATGAAAACAAGTGTATTGAGATTACAAAAAGACCTTTTTTTGATAGTTATGGAAGTGTCATTGGAATAATTGGAACAGCAAAAGATATAAGCAGAAGAAAAAAGCTAGAAGAAGAAATGGATAAATCTAGAATGGAGTTCTTTGCAAATTTATCTCATGAACTTAGAACCCCCATAAGTTTAATCTCATCTTCATTACAAGTGATAGAAAAAAAAGAAGCGGATTTAATAGAATCAAATGATACTTTAAAAAGAAATCTAGGTATGATAAAACAGAATGGAAACAGAATATTAAGATTGGTAAATAATTTTATAGACTTTACAAAAATGCAGTCAGGATATTTAGACTTTAAACCAGAAGAATCAGATATAATTTCATTTATAGAGGATATATGTATGTCTGTAGCTGATTTTGCAAGTCAAAATAACATACAACTTACATTTGACACAGAAATAGAAGAATTTTCAATGTTATTTGATTCAGAAAAATTGGAAAGAATAATACTAAACTTACTATCTAATGGAATTAAGTACAATAAAGAAAATGGAGAAATAAACATATTTCTATATGTGAAAGATGATGTGTTTAAAATGAAAATATCCGATAGTGGGATAGGTATACCAAAAGAAAAAATAGATAAAATATTTAATAGGTTTGAACAGATTGACAATGAACTTTCTTACAGAGTTAAAGGAAGTGGTATTGGTCTTTCATTAGTGAAATCTTTAGTTGAATTACATGATGGCAGTATATGTTTAAAAAGTCAACTTGGAGTTGGAAGTGAATTTGTCGTTTCACTGCCAGTTAGAAGAGAAAATAATACTGAAAAATGCAATTATAAAAGAGAAGTTAGCGACGAGCTAAGTAAAAAATTAGAAATAGAATTTTCGGATTTATAATTTAAGGGTAAAAAATAAAATTTTAAAAAACTATTGACAATTGATTTAGAAGGGTTTAAAATAAGTTACAACATAATAAATAAAAAAGCGATGAATAGGAAGAGTAAATCTAATTCGATTGCCAGAGAGAAGAGTCCATCGGCTGAAAGACTTTTTAAATTAGAGAGATTGAAAACTACCTAGGAGCTACTTTCCGAAGTTATCTATATTAATAGATTTTAGTAAGAATAGTCGTTAACTGCGTTAAAGTATAAAGAGAGTTTTCATAATAAATGAAAACTAAATTAGGTGGAACCGCGGGAATAATACTCTCGTCCTTATGTTATAAGGATGAGAGTTTTTTGTTATTTAAAAATATAAATAGTAATTATAATAATTATAAAAAATAAAAAAGCGATGAATAGGAAGAGTAGATTTAGTTCGACTATCAGAGAAGAAAGTTCAAAGGCTGAAAGACTTTCTAAGTTTGAAAAATTGAAAACTACCTAGGAGCTGTGGTCTGAAGTTACCTTAAAAGGTATTAGTAAGATTAACCGTTAACTGCGTTAAAGTGTAAAGTGGATTTTATCAATAAATGATGAAATCAAATTGGGTGGAACCGCGAGTATAGACTCGTCCCTTTATCTAGGGATGAGTCTATTTTTATTGCAATAAAAGATTGAAAATAAAAAAAAATCGGAAAATTATAAATTTTAGGAGGATAATGAAATGGAGAATAAAGTAAAAATTGGAGTACTAGGATATGGAACTGTAGGAAGTGGACTTATAGATATAATAGATAATAATAAAGAAAAAAGAAATATAGAAATAGTTGGAATTTTAGTTAACAATCTAGAAAAACATAAAGGGAAAAAATATTCTAATATAATAACTAATAATATAGATGATATATTTGAAAAAGATATAGATATTCTTGTAGAAGTTATGGGTGGTTTAGAGCCAACATTATCTTATATTAAAAAGGCTTTAAATAATAAAATTCATGTTGTTACAGCAAATAAAGACTTGTTAGCTGAATGTGGAGATGAACTTGCAAAATTAGCAAGTGAAAATAAGGTAAGTATTAAATTTGAAGCTTCAGTTGCTGGAGGTATACCAGTATTAAAGCCAATAATAGAATCATTAGAAGGAAATAATATAGATAGTATAAATGCTATTTTAAACGGAACTACTAACTTCATATTGTCTAAAATGTATGATGAGAATTTATCTTATGATATGGCATTAAAACAGGCTCAAGAATTAGGCTTTGCTGAAGCAAATCCAGAGTCAGATGTATTAGGATATGATGCTGCTAGAAAACTATCAATATTATCAACTTTAGCTTATGATAATAGAGTGTATTGGAAAGATGTATATTTAGAGGGAATTACAGATATAGATGAAAAGGATATTGAATATGCAAAAAAATTAAATTGTAAGATAAAGTTAATTGGTCAAAGTAAGTATGAAAATCATAAAGTAAGTGCTTTTGTTAGACCTGTCCTAGTAGAAAAAGACAACATACTTGCTAGAATAGACAATGAGTTCAATGCTGTTATAGTAAATGGTGATTCAGTAGGAGAAGTTTCTTTTGTAGGTAAGGGAGCTGGAAGTCTAGCAACAGGAAGTGCAGTTTATTCAGATGTTATTGATATAATAGATAATAGAGTTTCAAGTATAGATTCTTTTACTAAAGATAAAATACAGGTTAATAAGATAGTTAGAGAAAAGTGTGGAGCACTTCTTAGATTTAAAAAATGTAATAAAGATGAAATATTGAATATAGTTGAGAATTGCTTAGTAAATTATGATGTTTTAAATGACGATGATGAGCTTGCTATTATGGTTTATGCTGATTCTGAGTATGAAATAAATAACAGCTTATGTCTAATAAAAGACAAGGGATATTGCGAAAAAATGAATAAAATGTTGAAAATAAGTTAAAAAAGGAAAAATATAAGTTTATATGTAACATATTTTGATGATTTTAATACTATATAGTATGAGATAAAACAAAATATCTCATAAAAAATTAAAATTAAAAGGAGAGATATGTTATATGGAAAATAAAAAATATGCAAATGGTGGTTATACAGAAGATTGGTATGAAAGAGGAGAAGCTACAGCTAAATGGTTCCAAAATGATGGAGAAGAATATGAAAGAGAAGCATACGATGAAGATAGAGAAAGAAGAGGTTCAAACTGTGAATGTTCAAATCAAGAAGGAAATAGACCTAGAAACTGTGAAAGATTTAGAAGAGAAGCTGAAGTAAGAGAAAGAGAAGCTAGAGAGGCATTCTGTGAATCTGCAGAAAGAAAAAAAGAAGCATTAGCATACGAATGTGAAGCTAGAAAATTATGGAAAGAAGCAGAAAAATACTGGGATGAATATTCAGAGTTCAATTATAGAGGAATAGAATATTTAGCAGAAGCTGCTAGATTATTTGATAAAGGTATGGAATGTGAAGCTAGAAGAAATGGAAATAATGGTGGAAATAATAATAACCATTGTTGCCATAAATGCCATAAACCTAATTGTAACTGCTGTAGAAAATAAAAGAATTTCATTGACAAATCAATAGTTAAAATATATCATATTATGTATAATAAAGAGAAAATTCAGAAAAAAATTAATGATTAGAAGAATTATAAGTATAGTTATTAGACAAATAGTGCTCAGTTAGTGAGGTGAGTACAATATGATTAGACTCCTATCCTCTAGCTTTTAATAGAGGGTGGGAGTTTTTATTTATTGATGTATTTTAAATGATAATAATATTGTAAAATTAGGAGGAAAAAAATGAAAAGCATTAAAACATCAAGCACAAAAGAAAAGGTAGATGAAAAGGTTTTAAGAGAGCAAGTAAGTTCTATAATAGAAGATATAAGAAGAGATAAAGATGTTGCACTTAAAAGATACAATGAGAAGTTTGACAGAAATACAAGAGATGAATTTAGAATTACTAAAGAAGAGATAAAAGAAGCTTATAAACATGTAGATAATGAATTTATAAATAATTTAAAGATTGCTGCTGAAAATATAAGAGAATTTGCTAAAGCTCAAAAACTAAGTTTTGAAAATTCTTTTGAAAAAGAAATTTATCCAGGAGTAATCTTGGGTCAAACCAATATTCCAATAGAGTCATGCCTTGCATATGTTCCAGGTGGACAATATCCATTATTTTCAACAGCACTTATGCTTATAATACCTGCAAAAGTTGCGGGTGTAAAAAGAATAGTAGCATGTTCACCAACTATGAAAAATACTGAGGATATAAATCCTAAAACATTGGTAGCTATGGATATAGCAGGAGCTGACGAAATATATGCAACTGGAGGAGTTCAAGCTATAGCAGCGTTTACATATGGTACAGAAAAGATTAATCCAGTTGACATAATTGTGGGACCAGGGAATAAATTTGTAACTGAAGCTAAAAGACAATGTTATGGCCAAGTAGGGATTGATTTTGTGGCTGGCCCAAGTGAAGTTCTTATAATAGCTGATGAAACTTCAAATCCAGTTTATATTGCAGCTGATTTATTAGCACAATGTGAGCATGATTTAAATGCAAGGGGGATATTATTAACAAATAGTTTAGAAAGAGCGCAAGAAGTTGAAAAAAATATAAAAATTATGTTAAAAGATTTGCCAACAAAGGATATAGCATATAATTCATGGGAAAATAATGGAGAGATAATACTGGTTGATGATATGGAAGAAGCCATTAAAATAAGTAATTTTTATGCTCCAGAACATTTAGAAGTTGCAGTAAAGGAATATAATGAAATTTGTGATAAATTAACTAACTATGGTTCGCTATTTATTGGAAATCTTTCTGCTGAAGTATTTGGTGATTATGTTTCAGGTACAAATCATACATTGCCAACACTTAAAGCATCAAGATATACTGGTGGCGTTTGGGTTGGTACATTTATAAAAACTTGTACAAAGCAGATATTAAATGAAAAAGCTATAGAATCATTGGCACCTATCGCTGAAAAACTAGCAAAAGAAGAAGGATTATATGCACATGCAAAGGCAGCTGAAGTTAGATTTAAAAAATAGATTTAGAAACAATCTATTTTAGATTTATTTCTTTTATATAAACAACTATATAAACAACTTTAAAATATTTTATAACATATGAAAACACATCAAGTTTGTTATCAAAGGTTAGAAGAGTTTTAATAGTAGCTTTACACCCATTATAAATTTTATAAAAATATAATATATGTATGAAGTTATACTAGAAAAGTCGTTTTATGATAATTTTAATTTATCTTGAAACGACTTTCTTATTGAAAATTTGTTGACAAATTTAACTTACACATATTATACTAAACTTAATAAATAAAGTTTATAAAGTAAGGTGTTGTTTATGAAAAATATAGTTGGAAAACCACAGACGATAAAAAAAGTCAATGAAGACTTAATAAAAAATATTATAAAAAATGAAGGACCTATAACAAAACCAGAAATTTCGAGTATTACTGAGTTGAGTTTAGCTACAGTTAATAAAATTGTGGAACAGTTAGCTTTGAAGAAGGAAGTTAAAGTAAGTGGATTAAGTGAGTCTACTGGAGGGAGAAGAGCTCAATTATTTGAAATAAATGCAAACTTAGAACACATAATAGCTTTATATTATTATAGAAATAGCTGTATAGGGGTAGTTGCAAATTTATTAGGTGATATAACTTATAAAGAAGAATTCAATATAAGAATGGATACATATGAAAACGTTAACAAAGATACTTTTTTTGTTATAGATACTCTAATTCAAAATGTAAGAGGAAACAATATAAGGGCTATTGGGATTGGTGTTCCAGGAGTTGTAAAAAATGGTGTAGTTAAAAATATACCAACTATAAAAAGCTGGGAAGGAATAAATTTAGAAGATTTAATAAAGAGTAAATACAATACTAAAGTATTTATAGAAAATGATACAAATATTACTACTATAGGAATTTATCAAAAACAGTATAAAGATGAATATAAAAATATGGCACTTATGTATTTAGAAGATGGTATTGGTTCTGGTATAGTTATAAACGGTGAATTATATCTAGGTAATACAAATTTTGCTGGAGAATTAGGTTATTTAAATATAGAATTTGGCAAGTATAATAGCAGTAATTTAACTATTGAAGATTATATTTTAAGCTTAAGAAAAAGATACTTAGAGAGCAAAGATAATAAATTTAAAAAAGAAATTTTATCTATAATATCAAATTTTGTAAGGACCCTTGTTTGTGTTTTAAATCCAGAAGCTATGATTATACAGTGCAATATATTAACTAAAGCTGACATGGAATTTATAAAAAAAGATGTAAGTAAGAGTGTTGGAGAAGAAAATTTCCCTAGGCTAATAAAAGTGGAATCGTTGAAAGAAGGAAGTATAGATGGAGTAATTAGTATGTGTTTAAAAGAAACTGACTATCAATATTCCTTATCTAATAAAAAAGGAGGATATTAATGTGAAATATTTGATTTCAATAGATGGAGGAGGAACAAAAACAAAATTTTGTGTAAGTGATTTAGATGGGAACATATTAAAGGAACATACTACAGGTTCAACTAATTATAAGTCAGTTGGAATTCAAAAAACATATGAAAATATTAATGATGGATTTGATAAAATATTAAAAGATTTACATATTGATTATGCTGATATTGAGTACACTGTATTTGGTATATCTGGATGTGATTCTCCTAATGATTATAATATTATAATGGATGAAATATTAAAAATAGGGCTAGATAAAGAAAAAATATATCTAGTAAATGATGCAGTTTTAGCTTTTTATGCACAAACTAATGCTCCTGGTCTGGTAATTGTAGCTGGGACAGGTTCAATAATACTGGGAATTAGAGAAGATGGAGAAATATATAGAGTTGGTGGATGGGGATATAATTTTAGTGATTTGGGCTCTGGATATGATATAGGGAGAAAACTACTAAAGAAAGTTTTACTTTATTGTGATGGGTGTCATGAATATAGTGATTTGTTTAATTGCGTTTTAGATTTCTTTAGAACAGATAGCTTTGAACAACTTACATATGCAATTACTGAGATAAACAACAATGTTGAAATAGCAAATTTAGCTTCATTAGTGATTGACTGTGCTGAACAAGGTGATAAATTAGCTATTAAAATATTGGAAGAGTCATCAGATGAATTGTCTAAATTAGCTCAAGTAATATTAAATAAAATATCTAATTCAATGAAAAATAATAAAAGTGAGATAAATATAGTTTTATCTGGTGGTACATTAAACAGAACTGTATATGCTCAAATGTTAATGAATAATTTAAAAAGAGAAAATACAGATAAAAAATTGAAATTTATACTCCAAGAAAATCAGCCAGTATATGGAGGGATAAGGCTTGCTATGGCATTAGCTAATAGGAGGGTCAAACATGGATAGAAAAAAAGTAATAGTACAAATCTTTACAGGCGGATTTAAAAACAAAGAAATAAAATTTAATGATATAAAACATAAATTATTAGAATTATTGGACTGTATTGAAATAGAAAAGGTCATTATGGGTTGGAGTGTAGATAAAGAGCTATATATAGAAACTAAAAAACTATTAAAAAAATATAACATTGAATTATATCTTTGGTTACCATGTTTTTCAGAAATCGGATTACTTGAAAAAAGTAATTTATTAGTTGATTATACTGGAAAAGAAGTTAAAGGATACGTTTTACAAGAAGATGAAAATTTTGAATTTTATTGTCCAAATAATAAGGAAAATATAGAAAATATAAAGAAAGTTTATAATACTTATTTTAGTGAAATTGATTTTGATGGAATTTTCTTAGATAAGATAAGGTATGGTTCTTTTTCAAACAAATTAAATGGTGTTTTTAATTGTTTTTGCAAAGATTGTTTACCTATTTATAAAGCAAGCAATATTGATAAAAAGTCATTAATTATGGAAATGAAGAATATGTCTAGTGAAGTTATAGGCAGTGAAAATACCCCATTTGGTATAACAGAATACACTAATGGAAAATACAAATTTAAAAATAAAATATGGGAAGATTTTTTCGAAATAAAAAGTAAAAATATATGCAATGCGTTAGCAGATATAAGCAATTATTTCAAAAACAAAGGATTGAAAATAGGTATAGATACTTTTTCTCCTTTTATTTCTTACTTTGCAGGTCAAGATTTAGAAAGATTACAAGACATAGCAGATTTTATAAAACCAATGATGTATAGAGTTACAAAAGCTCCAGCAGGTTTGCCATTTGAATTTGAAAGATTGGTTGATGAATCTATACATGGAAATAAAGAACTTGCAAAAGAAAGTTTCTTAGAAATTTTAGGAATCAAAGAGTATCGAGGAGACGTATATCCTATAAACTTTGTACTGGAGGAAATCGATTTTATGACGAAAAATCTTGCTACAGATATATATGTAGGCATTGAAATAAATAAAAAAGAAATTATAGCTCCTGTTACACCTAAATACATAAGTGAAAATATTTCAAATATAAATAAGACAGCAGTAAAAGGGTATGTTCTATCTTGGGATTTATTATCGGCACCAAAAGAAAATATCGATGAAGTTATAAAATGGTTTAGGAATTAGTGAGGTGATATAGTGAGTAAAATACTGGAAATGCAACAAATATATAAAAGCTTTGGGAAGGTAGATGTTTTAAAGGGTATAGATTTTGACTTAAAAAAAGGAGAAGTAAGAGCACTTTTGGGAGCCAATGGAGCAGGTAAGTCTACACTTATTAAAATTTTAGGAGGTGTTCATTCTCAAACTAAAGGTAAAGTGATTTTAAATGGCAATGAAATAATATTTAAAAACCCACATCATTCTAAAGAAAATGGTATTAGCATAATTTATCAAGAGTTAAGTCTGATACCAACACTTACAGTACTTGAAAATGTTTTTCTTGGTAGAGAAACTTTAAAGGGAATCGTGTTTTTAAATAAGAAAGATATGCTAGAAGAATATATTAAGATTTGTGAAGATTTTGATTTTAATATAGACCCATATATAGTAGTGTCTAATTTGAGTGTGGCAAATCAACAAATGGTTGAGATAATGAAAGCTGTTTCATGTAATTCTGAAATTATCATAATGGATGAACCGACAACATCACTTACTAACAATGAAAAAGATGGACTATTTAAAATAATAAATAGATTGAAAGCTAAAGGCAAAACAATAATTTACATTTCTCATATATTAGAAGAAGTTTTTAAGGTATGTGATAGTGCAAGTATAATGAAAAATGGAACTATGATTGGAACTTATGATGTAAAAGACTTAACTAAATTAAAAATAACTCAACTTATGACAGGAAATGATAATCATAAACTCATTGAGAAAAAGGATTATACATTTGCAAACTATGAAGAACCTCCAGTACTAGAAGTTAAGAATATAAGTTGGTCCAATAAAATAAAAAATGTTTCATTTAAAGTTTATAGAGGAGAAGTTGTAGGTCTAGCAGGTCTTGTAGGTTCAAGAAGAACTGAAATTATAAATTTGATATTTGGGATAGATAATAAAGATAGTGGAGATATATTTATAAATGGTAAAAAAGTAGATATAACTTCTCCTAAAATTGCTATAAAAAATAAAATAGGGTTGATTCCTGAGGACAGAAAAAATCTAGGGCTAATTTTAGAGCAAGCTATATATACTAATTCAGCATCAGTACAAATTGATAAATTCAAGAAATTTTTGTTTATAGACAGAAATAAGGAAATTGAATTTTCTAAAAAGGGTGTTAAAGAACTAGGAATAAAAGTTAGTGATGTAAAGCAAGAGGTAAAAGAGCTTAGTGGTGGAAATCAACAAAAAGTAGTAGTTTCTAAATGGTTAGAGAAAGATTTAGATTTAATAATATATGATGAGCCGACAAAAGGAATAGATATTGCTGCAAAAGAAGATATTTTTAATACAATAAAAGAATTTTCAAGTAAAGGAATAGGAGTAATATTTATATCTTCTGATTTAGAAGAAGTAATAAGAGTAAGTGATAGAATTTTAGTAACTAGAGAAGGTTCTATTGTAGATGATTTAAAAAATGAGAATATAAAGGTTCAAGACATAATGAACAGTATATTTAATGTATAAAAAATGAAAATGGAGGACTGAGATGAAAAAAGCTTTTGAGAAATTAAATTTAAGAGATTATGGAGTATTACTAGGTTTTTTGGCTTTATGTATAGCTATAAGTATTGCAACTCCATCATTTTTAGGTAAACAAAATATACTTAATCTTTTACGACAATCTTCTATAATCGGAATAATTTCAGCAGGTATGACTTTTGTTATAATATCTGGAAACTTTGATATATCAGTTGGAGCAGTAGCAGCTCTTGCAGGTGCTATAACAATGAAATTTGCAACTGGTGGAACTAATTTGTTTGTATCTATGATTTTAGGTATAGCAATTTGTGCAGTAATAGGATTAATCAATGGGATAGTGGTTGCAAAGATAAATGTACCATCACTAATAGCTACTATGGCTATGGTCACTATTGTAAGAGGATTGTTATTGATGCTTACAGGAGGATATCCAATTACTGAAAATATACCAATACTTGATTACATTGGGAATGGATATTTGTTTAATATACCAATACCAGTAGTAATTTTCTTTATAGTAGTATTTGCTTCATTTATTGTACTTAATAAAACTAAGTTCGGTAGATATGTTTATTCTGTAGGAGGTAATCAAGAAGCAAGTAAACTTAATGGTATAAATGTAGATTCTCATAAAATAAAAGTATTTATTATCAATGCTATACTTGCAGGGATAGCTGGTATTGTGCTAACTGGAAGACTTGGAACTGCCACTGCGATTGCAGGTGAAGGATACGATATGGATGCAATTGCATCTGTTGTAATAGGAGGTACATCCGTGGCAGGAGGCTCTGGGTCTGTACTTAAAACAGTTATAGGTGTATTACTTATGAGTGTTATAAACAACAGTTTTAATCTTCTTGGAATAGATGTATACTTCCAGTACATATTTAAAGGATTAATAATCTTAGCAGCGGTTGGATTTGATTCTTATAGCAAGAAAAAACTTGCTTCAAGATAAAAAATAAGAGGGGGAATTTTTTTATGAAAAAATTAATGAAACATTTAGCGTTGTTACTATCACTTATTATGATATTCAGTCTAGTTGGATGTTCTGATGGTGGTGGCAAAGAAAAGAGTGGAGAAAAGAAAGTAGCAGTATTACTACCAGGTTCAACAGGTTACTTTGTAGCAACTAAACAAGGGATAGATGCAAAATCTAAAGAATTAGGCGTAAATGTAGAATATGCAGATGCTCAATGGGATGCTAGTAAACAGTTGTCACAAGCTGAAGATTTTATGGCTAAAGGCGTAGATATGATTGCATTATGCGGAGTTGATTCTGCTGTAAGTGAGAGAATAGTTAAAGCTGCTAATGATTCAGATGTTCCTATAATAGCATTTACAAATTCTATAGGAAGTAATCCAACTGGAGAATTTAAAGGTTTAGTTACATATATAGGACAAAATGAGGAAGAGACAGGAGCATTAACAGGTAAAATTGCTAAAAACTTATTAGGAGAAGCTGGTGGAAAGGCTGTATTAATAGAAGGTGTTCCAGGAACTACTCCACAAGTATTAAGAAAAAAAGGTCTTGAGAAAGAATTAAAAGATAGTAATATACAAATAGTTTATAACCAAACTTCAAATTGGGAGAAAGAACAAGCATTAAAGGTAACAGAAGATTTAATTCAAAAGAAAACTGATTTTAATGTTATAATATGCCAAGATGATAACTCTGCCACAGGAGCAGGACAAGCTTTAAAAGATGCTGGTCTTAAAGATAAAGTCAAAGTTATAGGTTTGGGTGGAAGTAAAGATGGATTAAAAGCTATAACTGATGGATTAATAGATGGTACAACTTATATGTCTGCTGTGGAAGAAGGAGCATTAGTTGTAGAAAAGGCATCTAATTTCCTTAAAGGTGAAAAAGTAGAACCTGTTACACAAATTAAACAAGTTGAAGTTAACAAGGACAATATTTCGGAATTTAAGGGTGAATGGTAAAGTATTACAGAAAATAAATAAAATAGCTAGAGTTACTTTATATAGTTTCTAAAGTAACTCTTTTTTTAAATCTAACTTAGTGATAAATTATTGAATAGTATTTCTAAACAAATAAAAAATTAATATAAACAAAGACTTAACTATACTAAATTATAAGTCAAATTAATATAAACTTTTGTAAAAAAGGAAAACGTCTAAGGTGTTGGAAATACTTAAGTGTAGATGGAACGCTAAAAAAACATAAAAAAACATAAAAAAAATGTTGAAAAAAATATAGAAATTTTGTATAATTAAAGATTTGAAAAGTGCTGTATACAAAGCCAATTCTTTTGTATATAATATATATAAATTAAGAAAAAGGAAGGGATATGTATGGCCAGGCGGTTATTTTTAGAAAGGATTGGACTTATATTTTTAGGTTCAGCAATATTAGCATTTGGAGTTTACAATTTTTATTATTTAAACAACATAACAGAAGGTGGAGTGTTAGGTATTTTACTACTGTTAAAAAATTTATTCAATATACAGCCAGCAATAGCAAATGTTGTAATAGATGGCTTACTACTTTTAGTAGGATATAAATTTTTCGGTAAAAAGTTCCTAATATATTCAATAGTAGCTTCTATAACTTTTTCAGTGTTATATGACTTATTTGAAGCTATAGGACCTCTGGTACCACAATCACAAAATATGCTTTTATCAACTGTTTTGGCAGGTGTAACTGTTGGAACTGGTGTAGGTATAGTAGTAAAAGCAGGTTGTGCATCAGGAGGAGACGATGCTTTAGCATTAGTAATTTCTAAGACTACATCTTTGAACATAGGGCAAGTTTATTTAGCAACAGATGTTATTGTATTGTTGTTATCATTATTTTATCTATCAGCGTTTGATATATTTTATTCTTTGATTGCTGTTACAATTAGTGGTAAAGTAATTGATTTTATTTATTATCATGGTAAAAGTTTAGATATGGATATAAGTAATGACATAGTTCCAGAATGTTAATATAAATTAAATAACATTAGATTTTATTAAAGATGGCAAATTTGCCATCTTTTTTTGCGTCTAAATATTTATAGTAGACATTTTCTTATCTAGATTTTTATAAATTCAACATAATGAATTGTATTGGAATCTCTAGGAATACGGTTGCTAGATGTATGTTTTAAAAACTCAATTTTATATTTATGAAATACTAATCAGTAATAGATGTTTCTTAATCCTATCTTTATACCTAAAATGATAAGATAAATGAAGTAGCAATACAAAACTAAAAGTTGTAAAAGAAATTAAATTAAATGGAGGAGTTAAAATGTTGGATATAGTTATGATAGCATTGTTACTCATAGGATTTATTTCCATGAAGTTGCTTGCTGACTGGTGTGGGAAACAAACTGAAAAAAAATAATGTATGGAGGGATTACCTATGTGGTTTCTGGCAGTTGTAATTATAATGTTAGTAATATATTTGGTGTATGCGCTTATTAATCCTGAAAAATTTTAAATAGTATAAGGCTAATAAGTAAGTTGAATTGGGGGGAACAATTTTTATGGTGCAGATAGTAATAGTGTTGGCAATTTTTATGATTTTAGTAATACCTATGGGCAAGTATTTATATCATATAGCCACTAATCAAAAAACATTTGGAGATAGACTATTTGATAAAGTAGACAATTGTATATATAAGGTATGTAGTATAGATAAGAAAAAAGAAATGAATTGGAAACAGTATGCCTTAGCTTTAGTATTTACAAATGCAGCTATGGTATTTATAGGATATATCATACTTAGAACTCAAAGTATGCATATCTTTAATCCAAGTGGAATTAAAGGCATGGAACAAGGTTTATCATTCAATACAATCATAAGTTTTATGACAAATACAAACCTTCAACATTATTCAGGTGAATCAGGGCTTTCATATTTTAGTCAGATGACAGTGATAATATACATGATGTTTACATCAGCAGCAACAGGATATTCAGCTGCGATGGCATTTGTAAGAGGTTTGGTTGGTAAAAAGAAAACAATGGGAAATTTTTATGTAGATTTAATTAGAATAACAACAAGAGTACTTTTGCCAGGAGCTTTAATTGTTGGGATTATATTAGTTACACAAGGAGTACCACAAACTTTTGCAGGAACAGAAACAGTGACTACTATAGAAGGAAAACTTCAAGATATAGCTAGAGGTCCTGTAGCAGCTCTTGAATCAATAAAACATTTAGGAACAAATGGTGGAGGATTCTTTGGTTCAAATTCATCACACCCATTTGAAAACCCAACTATAATATCAAATATAGTAGAAATGTTGTCTATGATGATATTACCAGGAGCTTGTGTTGTTGCATTTGGGCATATGATAAAGAATAAAAAACAAGGTTGGGTTGTATTTGGGGCAATGTCAATCATATTTTTAATAGGTCTAATGGTTTGTTTTAAAGCAGAGAGTTCAGGGAATCCTATTTTATCACAATTGGGGCTTAGTCAAAGTATGGGAAGTATGGAAGGTAAGGAAGTTAGATTTGGTATAGCACAATCTGCATTATTTACAACAGTAACAACTTCATTTACAACAGGTACAGTTAATAATATGCATGATACCTTAACTCCTTTAGGAGGTCTAGTACCACTTTTGAATATGATGTTAAATGTTGTATTTGGTGGTAAAGGTGTAGGTCTTATGAATATGTTGATGTACGCCATAATAGCAGTGTTTTTATGTGGATTAATGGTAGGAAGAACACCAGAATTTTTAACTAAGAAAATCGAAGGAAAAGAAATGAAGCTTATTGCTTTACTTATTATACTACACCCACTTTTGATACTTATGTTCTCTGGTCTTTCAGTTGCAGTACCAGCAGGGCTTGAAGGAATTTCAAATCCTGGATTCCATGGATTATCACAAGTATTATATGAATTTTCATCTTCAGCGGCCAATAATGGTTCAGGATTTGAAGGTCTAGGAGATAATACTATGTTTTGGAATATAACAACAGGTATAGTTATGTTCTTTGGAAGATATGTATCTATTATAATACTACTTGCTATATCAAGTTTATTGGCATCTAAGAAAGCTGTAAATGAAAGTATAGGAACACTTAGAACAGATAATTTCACATTTACAATAATTTTAGTACTGGTTGTTTTAATTGTTGGTGCTTTAACATTTTTCCCAGCCTTAGCGCTTGGACCTATTTCAGAGCATCTAGTGTTATGGCACTAAAAAATTGGGAGGGAGTAAAGTTTTATGGAAACTAAAAAAACAAAGTTTATTACAAAAGATATTTTCAAAACTTCCATTATAGAAGCTTTTAAAAAGTTAAATCCTAAATATATGATGAAAAATCCAGTTATGTTTGTTGTAGAGATTGGCTTTATAGTAACATTGATACTTACAATAATACCTAGCTTGTTTGGTGATGAAGGCAATAATTTAAGAGCCTATAATGGGATTGTGACAATAATATTATTTATAACAGTGCTTTTTGCAAATTTTGCTGAAGCTGTAGCTGAAGGTAGAGGAAAAGCACAAGCAGATACATTGAAGAAAACTAGAAAAGACACAGTAGCAAGGGTTTTGGATAAGCTAGGAAATGAAAAAATGATAAGTGCAAGCGAACTAAAACTTGGCGATATTGTTTTAGTAAATGCAGGGGAAGTTATTCCAAATGATGGAGAAGTTATAGAAGGAATAGCTTCTGTGGATGAATCAGCAATAACTGGAGAATCCGCACCTGTGATGAGAGAATCTGGTGGAGATTTCGCTTCTGTTACAGGGGGTACTACAGTTGTAAGTGACTGGTTAAAAATAAAAATAACAACAAAACCAGGGGAATCATTCTTAGATAAAATGATAGCTCTTGTAGAAGGTGCTTCAAGACAAAAAACGCCAAATGAGATTGCTTTAAATACATTGTTAGTGGGATTAACTCTTATATTTATGGTTGTATTAATCTCTCTTTATCCAATGGCAAATTATGCAGGGGTTAAGATTCCAATTTCTACTATGATAGCACTTTTGGTGTGCTTAATACCAACTACTATAGGTGGATTATTGTCAGCTATTGGTATTGCAGGTATGGATAGAGTAACGAGATTCAATGTTATTGCAATGTCAGGTAAAGCAGTAGAAGCTTGTGGTGATGTTGATACTATGATTTTGGATAAGACAGGTACTATTACCTATGGAAATAGACTTGCATCAGAATTTATAGCAGTTGGAAATGCAGACTCAAAAGACTTAATAAACTATTCTGTTATGTGTTCATTAAAAGATGATACACCAGAAGGAAAGTCTATAGTTGATTTAGGAATGAAATTAGGTTCAACAGGTAAAACAAAAGAAGCAGAGCAAGCTGAATTCGTAGAATTTTCTGCACAAACTAGAATGAGTGGGATTAATTTAGCTAATGGTAGCGCTATAAGAAAAGGTGCTTATGATAGCATAATAAAACGAGTAAAAGAATCTGGTGGAATAGTGCCAGAAGATTTAGAAGAAAATGTAAACCGAGTAGCTAAATTAGGAGGTACACCTTTAGTAGTATGTGTAGATAATGAGATATATGGAATTATCTACTTAAAGGATACAGTAAAATCAGGGCTTGTAGAAAGATTTGCTAGACTTCGTGAGATAGGAATAAAAACAATCATGTGTACGGGGGATAATCCTCTAACAGCAGCTACAATTGCAAGAGAAGCTGGAGTAGATGGATTTATTGCAGAATGTAAGCCAGAAGATAAAATAGATGCTATAAAGAAAGAACAATTAGAAGGTAAAATAGTAGCTATGACAGGTGATGGAACAAATGATGCTCCTGCACTTGCTCAGGCAGATGTAGGTCTTGCTATGAATAGTGGTACAACATCTGCAAAAGAAGCAGCAAATATGGTAGATTTAGATTCAGACCCAACTAAGATATTAGAAGTTGTTGAAATAGGAAAACAACTTTTAATAACTCGTGGAGCTTTGACAACTTTTAGTATAGCAAATGATGTTGCAAAATATTTTGCAATTATACCAGCTATATTTACTCTTGCAATACCTCAGATGGAGATATTAAATATAATGAAACTTTCTACATCATTTAGTGCAATATTATCAGCTTTAATATTTAATGCTATAATCATCCCATGTTTAATACCTCTTGCAATGAAAGGCGTAAAATATAGACCTATGAAATCACAAGCTATGTTAATGAGAAATATGATTATCTTTGGTCTTGGAGGAGTTATAGTTCCATTTTTAGGAATAAAATTAATTGATTTATTAATTACACCTTTAGTAATGGTTCTTAATTTAGGTTAATAAATGGAGGATATAAAAATGAAAACATTAAAACCGGCACTGCTTGTAAGTCTTGTATTGTTAGTTGTTTGTGGACTTGTATATCCACTTGCTCTGACAGGCGTAAGTCAAGTTGCATTTAGAGATAAAGCTAATGGAAGTATGATAGAAGTAAATGGTGTAAAAGTAGGTTCAGAACTTATTGGTCAAAACTTTACAGATGCTAGATTCTTTAAAGGAAGAGTATCATCAATAAACTATAATACTTATACAAAAGAAGATTTAAAACCAGATAAAGATGGAAATGCATCTTATGGAGGCGTTTCATCAGGCTCTTTTAATTATGGAGCTACAAATCCAGAACTTCGTGATAGAGTACAAAAAGATATAGAAAAGTTTTTAAAGGATAATCCAACTGTCAAAAAAGGAGATATACCAACAGACTTACTTACAGCGTCAGGTTCAGGTCTTGACCCTAATGTAAGTCCAGCTTCTGCAAAGGTTCAGATACCTGCTGTAGCAAAAGCATCAGGGATATCAGAAAGTAAATTACAAAAAATTGTAGATGATAATACTTCTAAAAAACTGTTTGGAGTTTTAGGTGAAGATAGGGTAAATGTGTTAAAGGTTAATATAGAGGTAGCAAAAATATTAGGTCTTGTATAGTATTTTGTAGACTTTTGTAGCAAAGTATTATGTATGACTTAGTCTAAAGCTTTATATTTAAAAGGTGGAAATCGATAATGATTTTCACTTTTTTTGTTTGAACATTACTAATATTTGGAATAAAACGATTGAAAGTATAAAATCCAAAAAAAGGTTGCATTATCAAAATGATAATACTATAATATATTTATCGTTATCAATTTGATAATAGATTTAGACATATAGGAGGAAGTAGTATGTTATATAATAACGCATTAGAGTTGATAGGAAACACACCTGTAGTAAGGTTGAACAATTTAGGATGTACTAACGGGTGTTTTAACATATATGTAAAATTAGAAAAAGTAAATCCAGCAGGAAGTATAAAAGATAGAGCAGTTTATGAAATGTTAGAAGGATTAGAGAAAAGAGGCGAATTAAAAAAAGGAGATGTCTTAGTCGAAGCTACTAGTGGAAATACTGGTATTGCATTATCTATGATAGGAAAATTAAAAGGATATGAAGTAATAATAGTAATGCCTGAGACTATGAGCATTGAGAGAAGAGACTTAATGAAGGCATATGGAGCAAATTTGGTGCTTACAGATGGAAAAGCTGGAATGGCAGGTTCCATAGAAAAAGCAAATGAACTTTTAAGAGAAAATCCAAACTATAAAAGTTTAAAACAATTTGAAAATAAAGATAATCCAAACGCACATTATAAAACAACAGCAGTTGAAATTATGAATGATGTTAAAGATTTAGATATATTTGTATGTGGAGTTGGAACAGGTGGTACTTTAATAGGAACTGCAAGGTATTTAAAAGAACAAAATCCAAATATAAAAGTAATCGCACTTGAACCAAAAAAATCTCCAGCTATATCAGAAAACAAAACTGGACCTCACAAAATACAAGGAATAGGTGCCAACTTTGTTCCTGAAAATTATGATTCTAGTGTAGTTGATGAAGTAATATTAGTAGATGATGAAGATGCATTTGAAACAGTTAAATTACTTGCAGCAAAAGAGGGTATTTTAGTGGGTATATCTTCTGGAGCAAATATATTTGGAGCTATGGAAATGGCGAAAAAATATCCAGATAAAAAGATAGTAACAGTAGCTCCAGATGGAGTAGATAAGTATATGTCCATGGGACTATTTTAAAAAATTTATTTTAGGGAGTGAATACTTTGTTTAAGAAAATAAATAAAGATATTGAATATATAATGAAAAATGATCCAGCAGCTAGGTCTAAGATAGAAGTATTTTTGCTTTATCCATCAGTACATGCAATGATAATGCATAGGATGGCTCATGCTCTTTACAAGAAAAAGATGCTTTTTACAGCAAGACTAATATCTCAGATATCCAGATTTATGACTGGTATAGAAATACATCCTGGAGCTAAAATGGGAGAAGGTATATTAATAGACCATGGAATGGGTGTTGTAATCGGAGAAACAGCAGAAGTAGGTAATAGAGTAACAATATACCAAGGAGCTACTTTAGGAGCCACAGGAAAGGACACAGGAAAGAGACATCCAACTGTTGGTGATGATGTATTGATTGGAGCTGGAACAAAGATATTAGGACCTTTAAATATTGGTTCCAATTCAAAAATTGGTGCAAATTCAGTTGTCGTTAAGGATGTGCCTAATGGAGCAACAGTTGTTGGTATACCAGCAAAAATAGTAAAAATAAGAAATTTAGAACCTGTAAAAAAGAATAAAAAAGAAGCATCCTATGAGTATGATGAATTAGATAATGTGTATTATATATAGAATTGGTATGATTATAAAAGAAAATTTATGAAAATTATTTTAAAAGGTATTTTTTTCAAATTTGGGGACATAATAAAAAAGAACTAAATGTTAAAGTTTTGGTTCATAAATCTTTGACAAACAAGATTTTAAATTTGTAGCGTTTAGGAGGATTTTATTATGAAAGCAGATGTTAATCAAGATACTTGTATAGGTTGTGGATTATGTCCATCAATATGTCCAGAAGTATTTGATATGAATGATGATGGTAAATCACATGTTATAGTTGATGAAATACCAAGTGATGCTGAAGAATCAGCAAAAGAAGCTAGAGAAAGCTGTCCAGTTGATGCAATAGATGTGCATTAATAAAATAAATGCCTATAAAAATTGAATTTTCAATTTTTATAGGCATTTGTCTTTTATTCAGTTAAGATTTCAAATCCTGTTTCTGTAACTAAAACCATACATTCCCATTGAGCAGACAATTTACCATCCTCTGTATAGATAGTCCAATTATTTTCTTTATCAACAAAAATTTCATGAGTACCTTCATTTACCATTGGTTCTATTGTAAATATCATTCCAGGAACTAATAACATCTCAGTTCCTTTTTTAGATACATAACTTACAAATGGGTCTTCATGGAAACTTAATCCAACCCCATGACCACCAATTTCTCTTACAACAGAGTACCCATTTTTTTGAGCATAGGAATTAATAGCATCTCCTATATCACCCAAGAATCCCCATGGTTTAGTAGCATCAAGACCTTTTTGAACACATTCTTTAGTAACCTGAACTAATTTTCTTGCATTTTCTTTAACATTTCCTATCATAAACATTCTTGAAGCATCTGAGTAGTATCCATTAAAAATAGTAGAAACATCTACATTGATAATATCTCCATCTTTTAAGATAATATCTTTACTAGGAATACCATGACAAACTTCGTTGTTTATGGATGTACATACACTTTTAGGAAATCCATTATAATCCAAAGGAGCAGGAATGGCTCCATTTTGTAGTGTAAAGTCATGTACTAGTTTATTTATATCCTCTGTGGACATTCCAATTTCAATTTTATCTGAAATATAATCTAAAATTTTTGTATTTATTACTGCACTCTTTTTTATTTCTTCAATTTGTGTTGGATTTTTAATAATATCATGAGTTGGCACAATATGACCTAACTTTGCAAATGAATCTATTTTATTATCCATATCCATATGGCATTTTTTATATTTTTTAGTACTTCCACACCAACAACTATCATTTCTATTCAACTTCATAGCTCTTCATCCTTCTTCTATTATTTATTTAAATTATGGTTTACATAAACTATTTTAAAACATAGCCATTATGAACATTATAACATAAATAATAAGAAATCTTTTAATGATAGTACTTTATCAAAAATATAAATTGTCATCTTATTATTATTTATGAAGAGGGTATAGTTAAATATGTTATTGAAAGTTAGGGTATTTAATAGTTTAATTCAAGTTGTTCAAGAAAATCATATGTTAAAGGACAATTTTCTTTTAAGGTATTTCTTGAAACTTCATCAAGATAGTAGTGTACAAATGACTCCGCAAAAAATTCTTCTATAAACTTACTAATGTAGGCATGTGCAATTTGCTTAGGGTCGTAAAGTTTATATCTTTCTTGAGCAAATATTTCCATAAATTCTTCTGAACTTGATTTTTTACTTAAAACATTTTTGTCTATAGCATGTGCAGTTTCATGTAATTCTAAATTTTTAGCTGAATGTACATTTGCATAGCTAGGATTACTATATCCTATTTTAACTACGATAGAGTTGTTTCTATATATACCAGGTACATCTTTCCAAGTTTTGCCTGATCTTACCCAACATGGTGGTAACTGATGTTTTAAATCCTTAAATTCTGACTCATCAGTTAAGTTTGAATTTATTAATTTTATTTTTATATCCTTTTCTTTAAGTGTTTGTAAATACTTAGTATTTATATTTGCAAGTCTATTTTTCATATTTTCAACTTCATCTTTGTCATAGTCTAAGTCATCAGGAAGTATAAGCATTTGCTCAATTATATCTATATTGTTTTCTTTTATCTCTTCATCTTTTTCATCAAATTCAGATTGAAGAGTATCATTTTCATAGATAGTTATATTTGTATTGTTTTCTATAGGATAAGAGTGGATATTTTCTAAGTCTAAAATATTCATTTGTTGTAAAATATTTTTTGTCTCACCACTCCAAACCACTAAAGAAAGCGAATTAAAGTTAATTAATGGATTTTCTTTTATTTTTGTCTCATTGCTTATATCGACATCAAATACATATTCAATCGAGTCTTCTATGCTAAGACCATCTGTATTCTTTTTAATGTATAAATATGCTTGTTTTAATTCTATATAAATGTCATCTAAAGACTCATCATAAAATTCTGATAAATTTTTGATGAAGAGTTCTTCACTTAAAAGTTCATTTTTATCAGTTATACTTTCGATTAAAGTGTTAATTTCTTTTATCATATCAGAGATACTTATTTTTCTGTTTGCTTTTTCATTAGATACATTGCATGGCGCAAGAGCAATGCAATAAAAATCTTTTTCTTTTTTGTAAAAGGCTTTAAGTGATTTTGACAAAAGTGTAAAATCTACACCTATCTGTAGATTAACTTTAAGTAATTCCTTTTGAGATAATTTAGTATTATTGCTTTTAGCTATAATTAAATTGTTTTCCATAATCATTGCCCCCTTTTTATTAGGGTATCACAATTTTTTTATACGTGTCAATTTATTTTTTTGAAAATTATAATTTTTTTGAAAATTTTATTTTTTATAATTTGTGAATTTTTTATTATAAAAATAAAAACGTTATTATTGTGTCAAATTTTAGCGTTATACTTATATAGAATGGATTTTATACATCTACATTAGAACTAACACTAAGAAGGTTACATATGCAAAATACATGCCATTTTTATCAATTCTATAATATAATATTTATATATTTAATAAGGATGTGATTTGAGATGTATTTTACATATATTATAAGATGTAAAGATGGTTCTCTATATACTGGATATACTAGTAATATAGTTAGAAGAATGAATGAACATAAGTTGGGAATTAATTCAAAATATACAAGGGCAAAGGGATTTAAAAAACTAGAAGTTTATTTTGTAACCAATACAAAAAGTAATGCAATGAAATTGGAATGTTATATAAAGAAATTAACTAGAAACAAAAAATTATCTATAATAAAAAAACCAGAGACACTTATAGATTTAATTGATAATAAAGATGCTTATATTGTTGGAAAAGAAATAGAACAATTAACATAAATATTAGCATTAACATTATAATAAGTGTATATGATGTAAAACTTGACAATAAATACTATTGTAATATAATGAAGTTATAAATATAATAAATTAAAATAGCTAGGGGAGCCAAGAGCTGAGAGGAATACCGACCCTTACACCTGATCTGGATAATACCAGCGTAGGAAAGCTTAGTATAAAACTTAAGTGTATATTATTTATGATATATGCGATTTCTAAGCTATACCTATTGTAGGTATAGCTTTTTTAATTAAGTTATTTAAATTAAACTTTAGGAGGGAATAAATGAGTAATTATAAAATACCAACACTTACAATCGCTGGGTCAGATTCATCTGGAGGAGCTGGAATTCAAGCTGATTTGAAGACTTTTAGTGCAATTGGTACTTATGGTATGAGTGTAATAACAGCTATAACAGCACAAAATACTCAAGGAGTTTTTGCAGTAGAAGATTTAAGTAAGGAAATAATAAAAAAACAGATAGAGGCAGTATTTGAAGATATACCTCCAAAAGCTGTAAAAATAGGAATGGTTTCAAGTCCTGAGATTATACTTGAAATAGTTGAAAATATAAAGAAATACAATCCAAAATATTTGGTAGTAGACCCTGTAATGATATCTAAAAGTGGATATTATTTATTAAAGCCAGAAGCAAAAGAAAATCTAATTAAATACTTGATGCCACTTGCATACATAATTACACCAAACATCCCAGAGGCAGAAGAAATCACAGGAATAAAAATAAATAATATAGATGATATGAATAGAGTAGGAAAAGAAATACTACAACTTGGTCCTAAATTTGTCCTTATGAAAGGGGGGCATTTAGATGGAGAAGCAGTAGATATTTTAGT
This sequence comes from Clostridioides sp. LIBA-7602, assembly GCF_056688945.1. Taxonomy (NCBI): domain Bacteria; kingdom Bacillati; phylum Bacillota; class Clostridia; order Peptostreptococcales; family Peptostreptococcaceae; genus Clostridioides; species Clostridioides sp. LIBA-7602. The sequence goes on from NZ_CP196991.1 coordinate 1,749,389, forward strand.
TGGTAAAAATATGTTTAAAGTTTATAAAAGTGAAAGAATTGATAAAAAAAATACACATGGAACAGGATGTACATTATCTTCTGCAATAACATCCTATTTGGCATTAGGTTATGAAATAACAGAAGCAGTAAATTTAAGTAAACTCTATATAACAGAAGCAATAAAAAATAGTTTTGATATAGGTCATGGAGTAGGACCAGTGCATCATTTTTATAAATTTGAATAATAAAAAATTGTTGGAGGTAGGCTATGTATAATTTAATTAAAGATGTAAAAGAATCAAATCCATTGGTAATTCATTATACTAATAATGTAACTATAAATGACTGTGCCAATGTAACTTTAGCTATAGGAGCAAGTCCTCTTATGAGCTTCTCATATGAGGAAGTAGAAGAAATGGTAAGTATAGCAAATTCTGTAGTAATAAATATAGGAACGATGAATTCAAATATGTTAGATTTATTTTTATTAGCAGGAAAAGCAGCAAATAAGTATAATAAACCTGTTATATTAGACCCAGTGGGAGTATTTGCAAGTAAAGCTAGAGCAGAACTAACAAACAAACTTTTAAATGAAGTCAAATTTAATGTAGTTAAAGGTAATATGGCAGAAATAAAGTTTATAGGTGGTTTTGATGTAAGGGGAAAAGGTGTAGATTCATTTGACTATGAAGAAGATTCTACTGATATAATAAAAAAAGTTTCTGAAAAACTTGAATGTATAGTAGTAGCAACTGGAAAAACAGATATAATAACTGATAGTAAAAATACATATAAAATAAATAATGGAACTGATAAATTAAAAGGAGTTACAGGAACTGGATGTATGACTGCAAGTTTAATTGCAAGTTTCATGGCTATCACTGAGAATACATTAAAAGCAGCTACAATGGGTGTTCTTACAATGTCTTTAAGTGGAGAGCTGGCAAATCTAAACAATCCACCAATAGGAACATTTAAAGAAAATCTTATGAATACTATTTATAAAATGGATATAGATACTTTAAGTAAAAATTCTAATATTGAATTTTTAAATGAATAAAGGTTTAAGAGGAGACTTAAAATGATAGATAAAGAAAACTTAAAAAAAGACTTAAAATTATATTTAGTAACTGACTCTGAAATGCTTGAAGGTAGAGATTTCTATAAGTGTATTGAAGATGCAATAACTTCTGGAATCACAACTGTACAACTTAGAGAAAAAAATGCTTCTGGAAGAGCGTTTTTAAAAAAGGCTATGAAGCTTAGAGAAATAACTAGAAGATATGGTATTAAGTTTATAGTTAATGATAGAGTTGATATAGCACTTATCTGCGATGCAGATGGAGTACATGTAGGTCAAAGTGATATTGATGCGAGAGAAGTTAGAAAGCTTATAGGAAATGATAAGATACTAGGAGTGTCAGCAAGAACTTTAGAAGAAGCTATCTGTGCAAAAAATGATGGTGCAGATTATTTAGGTATAGGGTCTCTATTTACAACATCTACTAAATTAGATGCAAAATCTGCTTCATTTGAAACTGTCAAAGTAATTAAAGAAAAAGTAGATATACCATTTGTATTAATTGGAGGCATAAAATTGGATAATATAGATAAACTTAAGAGCTTAAATAGCGATGGGTATGCTATAATATCTGCTATATTAAAATCCGAAAATATATCTAAAGAAGTGGAAAAGTGGACATTAAAAATATAAAATTAGTTCTAGTAGTGAAAAAAATGGAAAAATTTGATATAATTTAAGAGTGAATTTAAAAAGTTATAAATGACAAACTTTTCTACATATACTTTTTAATCAAGGGATATGTAGATTTGATTAAAAAGGAGTTATTAATGATTAGGATATTGTTAGTGTGTGTTGGAGGTATGTCTTCTACTTTATTGGTAAATAAAATGGAGAAAGATGCAAAAAAAAGAAATATAGATTGTAAAATATGGGCAGTCGGAGAAGGCGATATAAAATCGGAACTTGATAATTTTGATATTTTACTTCTTGGACCACAGCTTAGATTTATGTTTGATGATGTAAAATCTATAGTTGGAGATAGAGCTCCAGTATCTATAATAGATATGGTAAACTATGGTACTTGTAATGGTCATGCTGTATTAAATTCAGTCTTAGAAATATTAAAATAAATCATCTATAGTGAACTCTATTATATAGAGTTCACTTTTTATTATAATTTTATAATTTAACTTACCATTTCCTTTTTTAGTCTCCACATAGCAAGTGAAAAACTTGCACAACATAATATTAAAAATAACAGGATAACAGGTAATATATCTCCAATAAGAATAGCCTCGCCAAATATTAAGCTACGTAAAGCATTAATAACATGGGTAAATGGATTGAGCATAACAGCTATTTTTAATCCTCCAGATAAATTTTCTATAGGGAAAAGAGCTGAACTTAAAAAGAAAATAGGAAGTACAATTGCAGTCATAATTGTTTCATAAATTATTTCATTTGGCAATAATAGACTTATAGAATAAGCTAGACTTGATAAAAAAAATGCAGTCATAAATATTAGTATTATCATAAGCATAATTCCTCCAATGCCAGATTCTATCCTTACTGAGAAGAATATACTTACTACACATAAAATAGTTACTTCTAAGAAGGAAACTAAGATAGCTTCTAGTAATTGACCAAAAACAATTGAATATCTACTAATAGGTGCAATTAAAACCCTATAGAAACTTCCACTATTCTTCATTATGAAGTTGATGATACCACCACTACTACATGAGGAAAATATAACTAGAATAATAATACCTGGTAGTATAAAAGCGGTATAATTACTAATATTCATATTACTCATAGTTTGATTTGCAATAGAGCTATAAAGTACAAGCCAAAGAAAAGGTTGTAATATAGTAACTATAAACGAGATTGGATTTTTAAAACGCCATTTCATACTACGCCATAAGATATTTAACATTCCCATTCCTCCTTTAAGCCTTTTTTAGAACTTGTTAATGCTAAAAAAACATCTTCAAGACTTGGCTCTACAATTTCTATTGCATCAAATTTTATGTCATGTTCTAAAAGCCACTTATTTATTAAAGTAAAAGCAACTCTACTATCCTGTACACTTATAAAAATTGAATTCTCTCTTATACTCATAAACTTGGCTAATCCAATATTTTTAATTTCATCTTTATATTTTTTTATATCTTTGATATCATGAAAAGCTATACGAAGTATATTTTGTCTGATATAGCCACGTAAACTGGATGGCGTTCCATGTGCCAAATCTTTTCCATTTTTCATAATACAAATGTTATCACTCAATTGTTCAGCTTCTTCAAGATAATGAGTAGTTAGAAATATAGTTGTGCCATACTCATCTCTAATTTTTAATAACATATCCCACATAGATTTTCTTGAATCTACATCCATACCAACAGTTGGTTCATCCAGAAATAGAATTTTAGGAGATGATACCATATTCATAGCTATGTCTAATCTACGCTTCACTCCACCAGAATATGATGAAGTGGGATATTTTAAGTAGTTAGATAACTCAAATTTATCAATTAAAGACTCTATTCTTTGTTTTGCAATTTGTGGTTCTACTTTATACATCTTGCTTTGAAATACCATATTTTCCATAAGAGACAGGTGTTCATCAATAGAGACTTGTTGTGCTACACAAGCAATCTGAGTACGTATCCAAGAAGGATTATCTACTAAATCTTTTCCAAAGACTGTTACATTTCCAGATGTAGGTTTATAAAAGGTGGTCAAAATGTTGATAAGAGAAGATTTACCAGCTCCATTAGGACCAAGTAAAGAAAAAATCTCTCCAGCATTTACATTAAAACTTAGACCATTTAAAGCTTTCACACCATTTTTATACTCTTTTACTAAATTATCTATTTTAATTGCTATCATATGTTATTCCTCCTCTTTAAGTGGAAATATGATTTCTGTAATATATTTATCTGGATTTCCTTTTATCAGCATACCTGGCCCTTTAATGAATACTTCTCTCCAAGGAGTTTGTATTTCTATATTATTTTCATGAATGTATTTAAATATCATTTCGTACGTTTTAGGTAAAGTACTATATGAGCCTATGTGAGTGAAAAACAAAGCTTTTGTTTTAGGAAATTCTTTTATGGTTACACCAATGCGATTTGGAGTTTCAGAAGTTGGAACACATAATTCCATTTCTCCAAAACCAGTTTTTTGGTTAACATTATAGTAACAGAAGAATGGAGCCCCATTAGATTTTCCCTTTATAGATTTAAATACATTTGGAAAGTACTTTGTTGCTTCAGTAATAGGTCCGTTATAACGCATAGTAGCTGCTGCGACTGGTTCAATATTTTTGATTTCAATTTTATAACTCATTTGTTTACCTCCTAATATGTGTTAATATTTTTACTAGATTTTTAAGAGTTAATACAGATAAGATTTTTGACTGGTTGATAATATATAATCTTATCTCATTTACTTGTTTTCAAGTCTAACATAACATAAAATATATATCCTCTCATTTGATGCTCCATTTTGTAAAGTTATTATTTAAGCTTTACATTTAACTCTTTAATAAATTAAAGTTAGGGTTAAATAATAAAAAAGTATTTACAAATTAAGTGTATTAATCGTATAATACACTTAATAGAATATTAAAGAAGGTCTGAACTGAATGTGTATTTTTTTAAAGTAAGTGTACTAACGTATTAATACACTAGAATAGGAGGAATCATGAATTTTGAACTAGATAATACAACTCCCATTTATTTGCAAATAGTAAAGCATATAAAAAGACAAATAGTAACAGGAGAGTTGAAACCAGGAGAGACAATACCCTCAAGGAGAGAAATGGCACTTAATCTAAAAGTAAATTTAAATACTGTTCAAAGAGCATACAAGGAGATGGGTGATATGAATATAATAAATACTTTTAAAAACTATCAAAGTAGTGTAACAGTTGATGAGAATATATTAAAAAACTTAAAATTAGAGCTTATAAATGAGTCTTTATCTGTTTTTATAGAAAATATGAAAGCAATAAATGTTACGAAAGAAGAAGTTTTAAAGATAATAGAAGATGAATATTAGCCTTTTAACAAATATAAAACTCAATTTAGAAAGTTTATTGTACAAGTGTATTAAATATGGAGGATATTAAATATGATAGAAATAAAGAATGTCAGTAAAACATATAAAAGGATGCAAGGGATTAAAATAAGAAAAATAGATGCTTTAAAGAGTGTAAGCTTTAATATAGAAAAAGGTAAAATAACTGCGTTACTTGGAATAAATGGAGTTGGTAAATCAACCATGTTAAAAGCAATAGCAGGGCTTATAAGCATTGATAGTGGAGAGATTCTTATAGATGGAGCAAAAATAAATGAAAAGATATATAATAAACTAGCATTTGTCCCAGATGTAGAGTCTCATTTTAGTAATACAACAATAAAAGAAACCTTTGAATTTATGGAAATATTTTATCCAAAATGGAATAAAGAAAAATCAAAAGAAATGATGAACATATTCAGATTAGATGAAGATGAAATAATTGATAATTTATCAAAAGGAAATATTGCAAGAGTAAAATTAATACTTGGATTTTGCCAAGACCCAGAGTATATACTACTTGATGAACCATTTACAGGAATTGATTTGTTTAAGAGGGAAGAGTTTATAGGGGTAATAGCACAATATATGGAGGAAAATCAAGCTATTATCATAACTACTCATGAAATAGTAGAGATAGAAAGCTTAGTCGATGAAGTCATAATTCTTGATGAAGGGAAGATTATAACTTCATTTAATGCAGAAGAATTAAGAGAAAGAGAAGGGAAATCTATATTAGATAAAATGAGGGAGGTATATAAGAATGAATAAACTTCTATATCTAATAAATGTAGATTTGAGAAGAAGCAATAGGTTTTATATAGCTTATATATCATTTTTTTCATTAATTACACTTGGTTTAAATTTATTTGAAATGAATAAATTTAAAAACTCTAGATTTATTATGAACTTAGCAATAGAAGATTTTGGAGGTATATTTTATGGAATAGGTATACTTAGTAACCTTGGATTTATCCAAAATATATTGTTCTTTGGTATGTTGGGAATCTTTATATACTATGTTTTTATGTGGAAAAAAGAGTTCTTTTCAAAAAATCAAAGCATTTATACACTTATGATGTTACCACAGAATAAGTTTAAGATTTGTATAACTAAGTCAATTGCTTTGATAACAATGATATATGGTTTTTTGATAAGTCAGATAGCAATATTATTTATATGTAAATATATATTTAATTTTATTTTTAGAAATATGCCGATAATCAACATGTCTTTCGCACAAGATTTATATTATTTTAATTTAAGAAGTATACCTGTTGATTTTATATCTTTTATGGAGATATATGTTTTTTTACTACTTATAGCTATTTCTTTTGTAAATTGTTGTATATTATTTATATTTTCTTATATAAATAGGCTTCATATAATTTTAATCGCTTTTGTAGTTTTAATAGGCTTATATTTTTCAACAGTATATATAAATATAATCAATTTATTTAGAAAATATTATCAGTTCATTGGAATACAATTTAATACTTTAGTAACTGGTTTACTAAGTTTTTTAATTATAATGTCTATTCTAAATGGAATATCTTATTTTCTAATTAAAAAGAAAGTATCTCTTTAGGAGGGGTGGTATGAAATTAAAATCTAAAATATCTATACTTATTATATTTTTGACTTTAGCAATATATTTTAGTATAGGTTTGTTAAATAATGAAGACAATTTGAAGATAAAAACTATAAAAGGTGACCCAGATGAATTAGACTATATAAACATAAATTTTGGATATGATTTTAATGGATATATAAATTCACATTATACAATAAATGGAAACAATAAAATTAAAAAGACTGAATTAGTAAAACTACAAAAAGATAGTGAGAATACGAATAATTTAATTGATGTATCTAGTGGTTCTGATTTAATTGCTCATGTTGGTTTTGAAACGAATGATGATTCAAAAGAGATAAATTTTGTTATAGATGAGAAAAAAGAAGATTTGGACAAAGGTGTATTTGCATCTGAAGGGAGTGATAAGGGCATTGAATATGAAAAACTAGATATGAATAATTTTACAAGAACAAAATATAAAGTAGATAAAAATACTGATGATTATTATGCAAAGATACTATCATCAAAAAGATATAAAAAAGACTTATATGTGTCTGTCCTTTATGCTGAAAGTGATTCATCAAAAAATAATAAAGAATATTCAAGCACTATAGATATAATAAAAATCAATCCAGAAAATAAAAAAATACAGATAATAAAAAGTATAAATTTAAGTAATTATTTTTCTAAAAAATACAAAAACATAGAAACTATTGGCGTAAGTTATGCTAGCAAATATGAAGATAAGATGTATATTTTAGTAAATGTATCAAAGGCAAGTACAGGTGATAATAGTGATTCTAAATTTAATTTACTTGAGTATAATCTTGAAGAAAATAAAGAAAAAATAATGGAATTAAAAACAGATAGTAAAATGACTTTAGAAAAAGCAAAGTTAGAAGATAATAAATTATACATGGTAATGTCAAATGCTTATGATGATAATTCAAATATAGAGTTAAATTTACTTACCTATAATATGTTAGATAAAAATTTAAGTAAAGATAAATATGTTTTAGAAGGTAGAGATAAAAGAGAAATTGGAAGTGTTGAAATTGATTCAAACAAAATCATTGTATATACATCAAAGCAAAGCTCTATATTATCTTGGGATAATAAATATATGTTATATATAATAAATAAAAAGTCTAAGGAAGTGGTATACGAAGGGGAATTACAATTTAACAGTTCAAATAGTATGCTAGAATTTGAAATAAAGTAGGTGAATTAATGAAAGATTTAATGAAATTATTCGAATTTGAATTAAAAAGAAATATAAAAAACTATGTATTTATAATAATTTTTTGCTGTTCTTTTGTGATTTTAAATATAGTAAACAACTTAAATGACTATAATTACATAATAGAAAATGCAGTTAAAAAAGAACAGTTAACAAAAATAGGAGATACAATAGAAACAGCAAATATCATAGGTTTTTCAAGTTTCAGAAATATAATGAGTTCTACAGATTTATGGTTTATATTTGGTATAATCGCATGTATTTGCTATGCTTTTTTTATTTGGTACAGAGATTTTGATGGAAAGAGTAAATCTATATATACACTTATAATGTTACCTAAAAATAGAATCAATATCTATATATCTAAATTATTAAATATATTATTTCTAGTATATAGTTACACAATAATATTTACAATAACTTTGTTTATTATGAGTAAGTTGTTGCCTAATTATATGCTGGGGGATATTGTAAGTTATGGATTTATACAAGAAACAATATATAATTTGAAAATATTACTTCCATATAGTTTTGAAATACTGCTTGTAGAGTATATATTTTTACTGATAGGATGTGTATCTGTAGTGTTTACATCAATTCTTATAAATAAGTCTACTTATAAACTAAGCACTTTAATAAGTTTCATGTTTTTAGTTTTGGAAATTTTAATATTTATAATTTCTGTAGTATTTATTATACCTTATGAATACAGTAATATATTTATTTCCTTATATTCAAGTATAAACATATTTGTATGTAGTTTTATATCTAATAAACTTTTGAAGCAGAAGATTGACTTTTAGGAGGTGTATTATGAAAGAAAAAAATATAGGAAAATATACAATATGTTTTATAATAATGTGCTTATTAATGATTGTCATGACTTCAATATTGAGTTATTTTAATAAGGACAAACTATCTATAAATACTTTAAAGGGTAATATAAAAGATATAGGGAAAGCAAGCTTAGTATATACGCCTAACATAAATAAATTTTCTTATGAAGAGGTAATTGTAAGTAAGAATGGAATAAAAAATGATACAAATCCTAAATTAAAAATTAGAAATGATTATCTAAATATTGATAAGAAATACAGTGATTTTATCAATGATAAAGGATTTGAATTTTTATATAAAGATGATTTAAATATAGGAGAAGCATACTCTTCTGTTAAGTCTAGTTTGGAGCAAGAGAGGGTTAATTTAAATGATTGCATAAAGATTACAAATAAAAATTTAAAAAGTGGTGTAGAAGAAAATTTTGATATTAGTTTAAAGAAATCTGATTTTAAAGAAAATAGTTGGCAAACTGTGTTTAATAAAATATATAAAGGTAACTTATATATGGTAGTTAGTGAAACTAATCTTTCGGGCTCTAAAGTTAATAATATCTGCATATTAAAGATAGATATAAAAGATAAGTCTTATAAATTGTTAAATAGATTTAACTTAGACTTACATAATGGATATCAGCAAAATATCCATGAAATCAAATTTTCTATAGGAAGCAAAATCTATTTAGAAATAGTAAACAATAAGAGTACAAATGGAGATATTGAAGGATATGATAATTATTCCAATTTTATCGTATATGATATAGAAGATAACACTTTTAATATGAGTAATAAATTTATGGATAATCTAAATCAAGAAAAAAATGCCAATCAAAAAGAGATGGGATTATTAAGCAAAACTAAGTTAGATTACGTTGTTAAAAATAGTAAGCTAAATCTTATAGCTACAGATAGTAGTAATTCTATAATCAATCTTGTTTATGATATTAATGCAAATAATATTAAACTAGAAGATTATGAGATACTTGATTTTAAAGTAGACTATAGTGATACATCATCTGGAATTAGGAAAGTTAAGTTATTAGATGATAAGATATATTCTATTTCAAGTATAAAAGAGAATCTATCAGGAGAAAAAAAAGGAAGTAGAGGGGTTTTTGATGTAATTGGAACTAAACCAATAAAATTTCAAGTATTTGATATGAAACTTAGAAAGATATTATATGAAGCTGAGTTAATAAATGGAGATGTGAGTTTACATGATAAGTTATTTTTTGTTGCTAATTAGATGGTAGTATTAATTGTATCACTTTAGGTTGCTATATATTTACTATAGATTAAATATAAATAAGATGAGATAATCAAAAATATATTTTGATTATTTTGTCTTATTTTTAAATTTAATATAAAAATATTTTTTAATATTTTCTGTGTTATATCATTTTTTAACTTGTATTTAATTCACTAAGATTTGAAATAGAATGAGTATAGTGGTAAAATTAATTATTAGAATATTAAAAATAATAAATAAATAATACATTATACTTAAAAGGGGGAGTACTTTAAGATGAACAAAAAATATATTAAAGCAGGAAATTTAATTGATGGAACAGGAAATAGTATTATGAAAAATAAGGGTGTAATTATTGAGGGAGATACTATAGTTGGAATTGAAGATATAAGAGAAGATTTAAATGGATATGATGTGTATGATTACTTAGATAAAACTGTTATGCCAGGAATTATGAATTGTCATGTTCACTTGACAATGGAGCCAGTTGGAAATCCAAAGGTTTATTATGAGAATGTATCAGATGTAGAGCTTGTAGTGAATACAATAAAACAACTTGATGCTTATTTAGATTCAGGAGTAACATACATTAGAAGTCTAGGTTGTCCAAAATATGTTGATGTACAACTTAAAAATCTTGTAGACAAAGGGTCTATAGATGGTCCTGGTATAGTTACTTCAGGTCCAGTTATATGTATGACAGGAGGACATGGATACTATTTTGGCATTGAAAGTGATGGAGTAGATGAATGTAGAAAATCAGCTAGAACAGTTTTAAAGAATGGAGTAGACTGTGTAAAGATAATGGCAACTGGAGGTGTAACGACTGATGGAGTTGAACCCGGTTCACCACAGTTGACTTTAGAAGAAATGAAGGTTGCTGTAGAGGAGGCTATAAAAGCAGGTAAAATAACTGCTACACATGCACAAGGAAGAACTGGTATAAAAAATGCAGTACTTGCAGGTATAACTTCTATAGAACATGGTGTTTATTTAGATGATGAAATAATTGATTTGATGCTTGAGAGAGGAACATATTTAGTTCCAACCGTAGCTGCTCCATATTTTATTCTAAATGCAGGAAAAGAAAGTGGAATAACTGAGGCTACTCTTAGAAAATGTGAAATTGTTGCTATTCCGCATAAAGAATCGTTCTTAAAAGCATATAAAAAAGGAATTAAAATTGCAGTTGGTTCTGATGCAGGAACTTCTTACAACGAACACGGTAAGACATATTATGAAATGAAATTAATGTCAGACTATGGTATGGATAATATGGATGTAATAGTGGCTGCTACAAAAACTGCATCTGAGCTTTTAAGAATTGATAAGAATTATGGAACTTTAGAAAAAGGAAAGAAAGCAGATGTTATAGTTGTAAATGGAAATCCTATAGATGATATAGATGTACTAGCAGATGTATTAGCAGTATTTAAGCTTGGTAAAAAAGTTAGATAGAAATCAATAAAAATAAAAAAGAGGGTCTAAAGTTATTTTTAAATAGACACTCTTTTTTATTAGTGATAATCAAATATTTTATTTTTTAAAGAATATACGCTATTTTACATTTAAATATAGTTCTTTAAAGTGTTTTATGCAATATAATCTATAGAATCTACACATACAAAGTATATTCTTGAGTCATTAGAGTTTCCAAGCACTAGAACATCGTTTTTCTTACCTAAAACTTCAACACCAGTTAGAACTAAACTACCAGCTACTACAGTAACTTGATTATTTATTTTTGAAGTATAAAGGTTATCAAGTATACCTTTATTACAACAGCAATCATCACAATCGCAGTTGCAATTGCAGTCTTTATATTGTTTTTTATCAAGATAATATCCTAAAGCTGCTACAAAGTCATTATAATCTCCAGGTGAAACATTAAAAGCAACAGCTTTAAGAGAACATAATGATGCTAATTCTACAGTTGTTAGTGGATTGATTGTAGCAACTATATAATCAATTATATCATCAAGTATTGAATTTACTATAGCTCCAAGGTTTATATTAGCAGGTACTGCTGCCTCTATAAGGTCAACCAACTCAGATATACCTGGAATAGTACCAATAGAAGTAACTAATCCACCAAGTGTCAATGGAATAGGTTTAGGATAATATATTTGACCAGAGATATCTATTAAATCACAGTTACAAGCTGAAAATCTTTTAAAAGTAGCATTAAGACCAGATAGATTATCCTTTGGAGGTAGTGAGTAGTCTATACCTACTAAATAAGCACCAACTATAAAGAAATCTGAAATAAAAGCAAATTGATTAAAATTAACAAAAGGTCTTATAGCGTCATATCTTAAAAGTTCTAATGCATCTTTCATACTTTTTTTGCAACAGCAATGTTCGATTATTTTAGGTTCTTTGCATTTGTTTGGGTAATTATAGTATCTATCATCTGCTTGATAATTGTCATAATATCTGTCTTCTACTTGATAGTTGTCATAATATCTATCATTTGTGTTTAGATAGCCTTCTTCATAGTCTTGAGAAAATCTAAAGTTTTCTCTACATTTATTATTTTCCATTAAATTAACTCCTTTTATATTTTGATTTAAATGTATAGATAATTAAGTTTATCTATATAGTAATATTATATTTAATATGTAAAAAAATGTTACAAAAGATATTATAAAAGAATAAAAAAAGGTAATTTGTCAAATGGATGCCTAAACCTTTTATAAATAATCTATTTTAAAATAAAAAACTGTATATAAAAAAGGTTTATATGATATATTTATATAAATATACCTATAAACAAGAAAGGAGTAATTTGATAAATGATTGAGGTTGATAAATTATGTAAGTCTTTTACAAGAGTTGTAAAAGATGATAATAATAAAAATTCAATAAAAAAGTTAAAGAAAATAAAAACTAGAAAGGAAGAATTCTTTGCTGTGAACAATGTTTCTTTTAAAGCTGAAGAAGGAGATATTGTTGGAATATTAGGTCCTAATGGTGCAGGAAAAACTACATTACTTAGAATGTTAGGAGGTATATTAACACCAACATCAGGGAATATAAGTGTTTCTGGATATGATTATTCAATAGATAGGAATTCAGCAAAAAAAGAAATAGGATATTTATCTGGAAATACAAAATTATATGGGAGACTTTCTCCTAGAGAACTTCTAACGACTTTTGGAAGTTTATATGAAATGTCAAAAGAAGATATAGAAGAATCAATTGAAAATGTTGTAAAGATAATGGATATGAGTGAATTTATAGATAATCGAATTGAAAATCTATCAACTGGTCAGACTCAAAGAACATCTATAGCTCGCTGTTTAATACATTCTCCAAAGGTGTACATCTTTGATGAACCAACACTAGGGCTTGACGTTTTAAGTAGTGCATCAATAATAGATTTTATGAAGAATGAAAAATTAAGAGGTAAAACTGTTCTTTATTCAACTCATTATATGGAAGAAGCAGAAACTTTATGTGACAAGATTTTTATGATTCACAATGGAAAAATAATTGCATCGGGAACACCAGAGAGTTTAAAAGAGGAATCTGGAGTAAATAATTTGAGAGATGTATTTATAAAACTTGCTAGAACGGAGGAAGTTTAGATGAGAAGTAAGATTGTAAAATACATATTTAAGAAAGAAATGTTAGATATATTGAGAGATAAAAAGACATTATTTATGATGATTGTTTTACCACTTCTTTTGTATCCTCTACTTATGATATTGATGATTCAGGTAATGAATATGTCTGCAAATAGCATGAATAGCAAGGATATTAATATAGCTTTTGATAGTAAACCAAATAAAGTATTAGTATCGATGATTGAAGATAATAATTTGGATAGAGATACTGAAAGTAAAGATACTGCAAATGATAAAGGCAAGATAAAGATACTTGATGTTGATAATTATAAAAAATCTTTAGAAGAAAATAAAATAGATGCTTATATAAAGATAGAAGAAAAACAAGCATCTACTAGTTATAAAATATATATGAATTCTTCACAAGAAAATTCTTCTAATGCAGTAAAGAGGATTGAAACTGTTTTAGATAAATACAAAAGACTTACTGTGGAAAAAAAGTTATCTGAGAAAGGTTTAGACGTACAATCTACATTGGAGCCATTGACATATAGTACTGTTGATGTTGCAAAGACAGAAGAAGTGGCAGGCTATTTTTTAGGACAAATATTACCATTCATATTGATAATAGGAGTTTTGCTTGGCTCAATATATCCAGCAATAGACGTTATGGCTGGAGAAAAGGAAAGAGGTACCTTAGAAACTCTATTTACACTTCCAATATCAAATTTAGAATTGGTTATGGGAAAATATATGGCAGTTTCTCTTAGTGCAATAGTAACAGCAATTTTAAATATTGTATCTATGGGATTGACTATGGCATTTATTTTGGTTAGTGGAGGTCTTAGCAGTCAATTTGGCTTTGGAAATTTCAACTATGGAGATTTAATCTTACCAATTATAACTACTTTAATTTGTATATGTCTGTTTTCAATGGTAGTTGCAGCAATAAGTATGTGTGTATGTTCACTGGCAAAAAGTTTTAAAGATGCTCAAAATTACATAACGCCTCTAATGTTAGTTATTATGATACCATCATATGTATCTATGATACCAAATATAGTGTTGGATAGAGTAACATCTGTAATACCTGTGGTAAATATATCTCTACTTATAAAAAGTGTATTATCTTTTAAAAGTGATTTAAATTTAATAGCTCTGGTTTTAGTATCAAATATAGCTTTTGTAATATTGGCAATCATATTACTGTCTAAGATGTTCAATTCTGAGGAAATACTTTTTGGCAATAGTAAGAGTTTTTCTTTCTTAGAGAAAAGAAGTAATATAAAAAAAGGGTCTATACCAACTATAAGTGATGGTATTATTTTATATGCAGTAGGATTAGTTCTTTTAATTTATGTTGGTTCTTTAGTACAGCTTAAATTTGGTATAGGTGGTATAGTAATGACACAATTTATGATAATTTTATTACCATTAATATTTGCATACTATATTAAAGCTGACTTTAAAGAAGTATTTAGCTTGAAAGTTCCTAAATTAAAACACGTATTTGGAAGTATTGTTCTTTGGATTGGTGGATATATACTTATTATGATTATAACACAACTACTTTTATTCTTGTTTCCTCAAAACATGGAGGTTACTGAAAGTTTAAATGAAGCACTTTTTATGAAAGATAAGTTTTTATTAAATTTACTGATAATAGCTTTATTACCAGCGATATGTGAAGAAATGTTTTTTAGAGGATTTATATTTTCTTCATTTAGTAAATCAAAAGATAAAAACAAGTCTGTTAAGTTTGCTATAATATGCAGTGGTGTATTATTTGGTATTATGCATATGGATTTTATAAGAATAATTCCGACATCTATATTGGGTATTATATTTGCATATAGTGTATATAAATCTGGTTCTATATTTGTATCAATGTTATTACATTTTTTTAATAATAGTATAGCAATCATAGTAAGTCATTATACAACTGGAAATATAGCTAATCTGTATAAATTTATGGAAGTAGATTTTGCTAATTTAAATACACTTAAGTTTATTTTAATTCTTTTAATAAGTTTTATATTAGTTATATTGGGAGTAAGAATTTTATATAGAAAATCTTTAAAAAGTTAAATGTAGATTTAATATATATATTAAAATATTGATTAGCACTAAAGTATATAAATATATCTTATATATAAAATACTTTAGTGCTATTTCGTATATTTACTTTATCTTTTAATTATATGAATGCTTTATTGTTTCATTTATATAATATTCTCATTATATAAATGAAACAATAAAGCATTTTAATTTTAGAAGTTTATATTTAAAAAATCAATTATGAAGTAAGATAGTAAAAAATTTAAATTAGATATTTTTTATTTAGTTAGTTATAAAATTTTAAAATTGGTTTGTCGAAAAAAAATATAAGAAAAAATAGAAAAAATAAAGTATGAATATGTTGCAAATACTGGTTTTTAGGAAAAAGTAGTCATTTCTTGTAAAATGGATAGTTTATATTTATTTTAAATTTGGTGAAATTTTCAGCTACTATAATTATAGAATGTAGTATATTAGTTGTCTTAACTATTGATTTATACATTTCATATCGGTATAATAGAAAATAAATTGGATTATTTTGGCATATGATTATTGATAAAAGGTACTTATTTTTCTTCAAATTATCCGAAAAATTTTATTTTTATATTATAATTTTACTATTTTCTTTTCAAAACTATCCATTTTACAAGAAATGGAAACTTTTGAGATATGCTTATTTATTAACAGTTTATAATAAAATAGAGGTGTTTTAATGGGAGGAAATTTTTATGAGGAATTTACAAAAAAAATTAATGTTTTTTTTATTTATATGTATAATTTTACAAATTACACATACAATACCAGTTTATTCTTTAAATGAACTTTATAAAAATAACTCCCTAAATAACTTCGAATCTATTATGTTTAATAATCAATTTATTAGTAAATATTCATTACAGATAATATGTACTATGACTATAATATGCATAATACTTATTTTCTATATAATATATGATAAATTAAATGTTAAAATTAAGCTACAAAAGATAGCCTATACAGATAGTCTTACAGGAGCAAGTACTCTGGATAAGTTTGTCATTGATGCTAATAAAGTATTATGCAAAAATACTCAAGAGAAATATGCTCTACTATATATAGATATTGATAAATTTAAATATATAAATGACTTGTTTGGATATGAAGTTGGAAATGAAATTTTACGTAACTTAACTAAGATTATTAAAAATAATATATTTGAAGATGAGATATTTGCAAGAATATCTGCCGATAATTTTACTATAATCATGAAGTATGTAGAAGAAAAAGATATAACAAATAGATTAAATAATATATTTGAAGAATTAGATTTGTTTAATAATAACCAAGAGGAAAAGTATAAACTAGTTTTAAGTTGTGGAATCTACTTTATACTTCCAGAAGACAAAGACATTAACTCAATAATAGACAGGGCTAATATACCTCATAAAATGGCAAAGGGAGGGCATAAAAGTTCTTATGCATTTTATGATAATAAGATTCATGACCAAGAAATAAAAGAAAAAGAGATGGAAAATACAATGTTCTCAAGTTTAGAAAATAAAGAATTCATTGTACACTTGCAACCTAAGATAGAGCTTGATACAGGAGAAATACAAGGTTCAGAAGCACTTGTTCGATGGAAAAGCCCTGATAAAGGGTTAATACCTCCAAATGAATTTATACCATTTTTTGAAAAAAACGGTTTTGTAATAAACTTAGATTTATATGTACTTGAAGAAATCTGTATACAACTTAGAAAATGGATTAATGCAGGTATAAATCCAGTTACCATTTCAGTTAATGTTTCAAGAATACATCTATATTGTAATAATTTTATAGAAACATATAAAAATATAATTGATAAATATGGAATACCAGCAAAGTATATAGAACTTGAACTTACAGAGAGTATTATATTTGATAATTTTGATATTTTAATTGATATAATGAATAATTTAAAAGAAATAGGATTTTTAATATCTATGGATGATTTTGGTTCAGGATATTCATCATTAAATATGCTAAAAGAAATTCCTATGGATATTTTAAAGCTTGACCAAAAATTTATTATGGAAACCTATAATAGTAATAGAAGTAAGATAATTGTTACTAAAGTTATAGAAATGGCGAAAGAATTGGGAATGAAAGTAGTATCAGAAGGGGTTGAAACAGAAGAACAGTTTGAACTTTTAAAAGAAGTAAAGTGTGATATGGCACAGGGATATTTATTTGGAAAGCCAATGCCAATTGAAGAATTTGAAAAGCTGATTATGTATAGCTCAATAAAATAGTAATTAATTTATATTATAAAAAATTTAATAAATTATGTTAAAAATGAACTCTAATATAGAGTTCATTTTTTTGTCAGCTTTTTTATATATACACAGACTCATTTTATTAAAAAGATATTTTAGCTGTCTTTATAAATTCATATATAGAACTACAATATACATAAATATTTTCATGATTTTATTAAAAATTAGTTGACATATAAATTGTATTATTATATTATTGTATTAAGATATTAGTACAATAATATAATAAGGAGGTATGAATATGGAATGGGAACTTGATAATAACAAACCTATATATATACAATTAGTAGAACATTTAAAATTGAAAATAATTTCAGGTGAGATTGTGATAGGCTCTAAACTAGAAACGGTAAGAGCACTCGCAGAAGATGCTGGAGTAAATCCAAACACAATGCAAAAAGCTCTAACAGAACTTGAAAGACAAGGTTTAGTTTACAGTCAGAGAACTAAAGGAAGATTTGTAACCGATGATAAGGAAAAAATAAAAGCTATGAAAGAGGAAATAGCTAATGTTGAGATAAATACATTAAAAGATACTTTAGAAAAGCTTGGGTATGATAAAGATGAAATGCTAAAACTTATTACAGAAAATCTGAAAGGGGAATTATAAAATGGATAAAAATATAAATAATATTTCTCAAGATGGAATAGTTGAATTTAAAAGTGTAAATAAAAGTTATGGAACTAAGAATGTTTTGAAAAATATTCAACTGAATATACCAAAGGGAAAAATAGTTGGTTTGTTAGGTCCTAATGGAAGTGGTAAAAGTACAATGATTAAGTTAATGAATGGATTATTACAGCCTGATAATGGCGAAATTGTAGTAAATGGAATGAAACCATCCATAGAAACTAAGAAAATAGTATCGTATTTGCCAGAAAGAACATATTTAAATGACTGGATGAAGGTATCGGATTTACTAAAATTTTTCTATGATTTTTATAGTGATTTCGATGTTAGAAGAGCAAATGAAATGATTAAAAGTTTAGATATTGATGTAAATGAAAAGTTAAAAACAATGTCTAAAGGAACTAAAGAAAAAGTTCAACTTATCTTAGTTATGTCAAGAAAAGCAAGTATATATATACTGGATGAACCTATTGGAGGTGTCGACCCAGCTGCAAGGTCATATATACTTAAGACTATATTAAAAAATTATTCTGAAGATAGTACTTTATTGATTGCTACTCACTTAATAAGTGAAATAGAGAATATATGTGATGAAGTAATATTCATATCTAAAGGAGAAATAGTATTACAGGGAGATGTTGAAACAATAAGAGAAGAAAAAGGAAAATCTATAGATGCATTATTTAGGGAGGAATTCAAATGTTAGGTAAATTATTAAAATATGAGTTAAAAGCAAGTGGAAGAACCTTCATACCATTATATATAGCTATATTGGTAGTAGCTGTATTCAATGGAATATTTATAAATACAGATATATTTCAAATACAAGGAATAGGAATATTGATATTGATGAGTCTTTTCATGGCATTAGGTGTTTTAACTATTGTAGTTACAATTCAAAGATTTAGAAAAAATCTTTTAGGTGATGAGGGATATTTAATGTTTACTCTTCCTGTTAGTACCAGTTCACTTATATTATCTAAATGTATAACAGCACTTATATATGCTGTACTTAGTTTTATAGTTTCAATGCTTACATTTGGAATGCTTATGCTTTTTAGTGCTTCTGGAATACACTTACCTGAATTTTTAGATTTTTTCAATACTGTTTTTACTAGGGGTTCTGAATACTTTTTAGATGTTGTATTATTTTCAGTAACAATGCTTATTTCGTATTCATCATTTATTTTGTTATTATATACATCAATTTCAATGGGACAATTGCCAAAATTTAATAAACATAGAAATTTAGTAGCATTTGTTTCTTTTATAGCTATAAATATAGTAATATCAAGTGTTGGAAATGCTATAGAAAGAATTTTGCCACATAAAGATACAAATATGATATACCATTTTTATCAAAGTCCTCATTTTGCACTCGCAATACTTGGTAGTATTGCAGTTGTAGTAATATTATTTTTCGCTACAAAATATATATTAGATAAAAAATTAAATTTAGAATAGATATTTTTATAGAGAGCCATCTTTTGAGTAATGTTCAAAGATGGCTTTTTCTATTTAAGGAGTTAATTTATATATATAACGGGAATGAAACTTTATTTCTAGTTAAATATGTATATATGTAGTATAATGAGACTATATGTTAAAATTTGTAATAAATAGATGTATACTTGATAGAATCGCTTAGAAAGCATGAATTTCATAGAGTATATCAAGAAAATTTAAAGCTATGTAGATTTGAGGGAGAAAATATGAAAAGTTATACAAAGGCTAAATGGAGTGTTTGGGGCATAATTACATTTTCATTCATTTTAGTCTTATTTTTAAGGATGTCAACTGCTGTTGTTTCAGACAACTTATCAAATGAGTTAGGTTTTAATTCTATACAAATTTCAAATATAGCATCTTTTTGCCTCTATGCATATGCATTTATGCAAATACCAGCAGGAATCTTAATCGATAAATATGGAGCAAGAAAAATTAGTAGTCTTGGAATAATAATGGCAAGTTTAGGTTCTATTTTATTTGGATTGATTCAAAGTATAGAGTTAGCATATATTTCTCGTATAGCTGTAGGTGCAGGGACATCAGTAATATTGCTTTGTATTTTGAAAATTCAGGGTAGATGGTTTAATAAATCAGAATTTGCTTCTGCAACAGCTAAATTTTCATTTGTAGGGAATTTAGGGGGAGTTCTTGCTACTTTTCCACTTGTGTTTCTATCTGAATTTGTTGGGTGGAGAAATTCATTTTTATTGATAGGCATAATTGGTGTTGTAATAGGATGTTTTATGTATATTATTGTTAGAGATACACCAAAAGAATATGGATTCAATATAGATATCGAATCTCATGAAGAATCAGAGAAGATTAGTATTGTTGATGGAATTAAGTCTGTTATAAAGAATAAATCAACATGGTATAATTCAATGATAATGTTCTCCTTTGTAGGTCTGACAAGTGCATTTACAAGTCTATGGGGAGTAAAATACATAATGGATGTTTATGGAGTTAGTAAGAGTTTTTCTGCATTTATAGTATCATTTTTTACATATGGATTTATATTTGGTTCAATAATTATGGATTTTGTATTTGCCAAAATAAAATCCAGTAAATTTAATATAATAAAATATGGAGCAATAATAGATTTGTTTATATGGATTGTAATTGTAGTTGTATACAAAGTAAAACCACCAATAATGGTTTTGCCAGTAGCATTTTTTATTATGGGATGTATAGTTATGTCTCATCTACAAGTTTTTAATGATGCTAAGTATAAAAATAAAGAAATTTATTCTGGATTGGCAACTAGTGTTATCAATACTTTTGAATTTATAGGTAGTGGAATCATTAATTTAATTATAGCTGTATCTTTGCAAGCAAATTCATATAATGTAGTTGATGGATACAAAAGAGGATTTATGATATTTATAGTACTCAGTATTATAACTATAACAGCATCTCATATAGGCGTAAAAAACGATAATTTTAATGCTAAATAACATTTTATTAGTAGTTTGATTTAGTACAATACTTTGTGGATGACAAAGGGTTTATATTTATACTGGAGGTATAATTGGAATATAAATCTTGTTTACTATGTCGAAATGATATTGTATTATATTAAATAGAAAATAAGAACTTTAAACTATAATATTGGTTCTAAAAATATAAGGTAAGGAGTTTTTTATGGATAAGACAAAAATAGATGATATAAGCAAGTTGGATTTAAATAATCTAGATATTAATAAAATAGATATGGGAGGTATAATGGAAAGCCTTTTAGAATGGGCAACTACAAGTGGAGTAAAACTTATAATAGGTATACTTATACTATCCATTGGATTCAAAATAATAAAGAAATTTGTAAACCATGTCATGTTATTACTTGGTAAAAGAGACCTTGATTTAACTTTAAGAAGGTTTTTGAAATCTCTTCTTTTGAGTGTACTTAAAGTTGCTGTCATAATCATTGTTTTAGAATATTGGGGAATGAGTTTATCTAGTTTTGCTGCTGTGATAGCATCAGCAGGGGTAGCAATTGGTTTAGCATTACAAGGTAGTTTATCAAATTTTGCTGGAGGATTTATCATACTTTTGATTAGACCTTTTAAAGTAGGAGATTACATAGAAGCAGCAGGTCATGGAGGAACGGTCGAGCAAATAGGTCTTTTTTATACACAATTGGTTACTCCAGATAATAAACAGATACTTATACCTAATGGTTCTGTATCAAATGACAGTCTAATAAACTATTCAGCAAAGAATACTAGACGAGTTGATTTAATATTTAGTGTAGGATATGAAGATGATATATTACATGTAAGAAAAGTATTGAAAGAGATTGTGAATAAGCATAAATTAATAATAAATGAACCAGAACCATTTATAGGAATAGTGGAACATGGAGATAATGCCATTAAATTTGCAGTTAGAGTTTGGTGTAATACAGAAGATTACTGGGCGATTTATCTTGATTTATTAGAAGCTGTTAAAGTTAGATTTGATGAAGAAGGAATTACAATTCCTTATCCTAAAATGGATTTAACACTAAAAGAATTAAATAGAATTTAATACTATAATGTCAAAGCACCCTTTAGATTCAATCTTTGGGTGCTTATTTAGAATTTTTTACTTATTATAAATTAAGTATTTTCATATTGCTTACAAGATATATATGTATAGAGTATCTATTCAATAAAGTAGTATATAATTTTTCATTTGTTTTTCTTATAAAGGATAATTTAATACCCATAAGAATAGCATTTTTTTATTTAAAATAATTACCTAACTGCATTTCATATTACATATAGGAATTTTTACTTTAAATTAAAATGATATTTTATTTTTAAATGATTCAATGTCATTAAATGGCTAGAAATAATCTTTGTTTTCGACAACATATAATATATTGCTGTTATATAATTTAATTATAAAGATATTATAAGGGGGGATATTATGAAATCAAGGAAGTTATTATTACTAGGATTGGCTATGTCAATGTTTATTGCTGGCTCTCCTGTATCTGCAAATGCACTTGATAAAATTGATAAATTTCAAGGGGAAGATAAATATGAAACTGCTGGGCTTATTGCAGATAAACAAAATTATACTACTGTAATACTTGTAAATACAGATAGTACTATGGCTGATGGTCTAAGTGCGAGTGGGCTTGCAGGAGCTACAAATTCACCAATTCTTTTAACTAAAAAGAATAATATACCAAGTGCAACTCTAAAAAGAGTGGAAAAAGCCAATAAAGTGTACATAATAGGTGGAGAAAGCTCTATTGACAAAAAGACTGAAAAAGTTTTAAAAGATAAGAATATAGAAGTTAAGAGGCTTCAAGGTAGCGATAGAATTAAGACAAGTTATAATGTAGCTAAAGAAATAGGTGCTATTAATAAAGTTAGTAAAGTTATATTAACCAATGCTTTTAAAGGTGAAGCTGATGCTATGAGTATTGCATCTGTAGCTGTTAGAGATAAATCACCTATAGTATTAACTGATGGTAAAAGTATACCATTTAATACTACTGGAATAGAAAGTTATGTAATAGGTGGAACTTCATCAATGAGTGATAGTTTAGTAAAAGATACTAATTCAACTAGATTAGGTGGAGTAGATAGATATGATACTAATAGGAAAATAATAAATAAGTTCTATAGTGGAGCAAAGGAGTTTTATGTAGCTAGCGGAACAGATTTAGCATATGCACTTATTGGCTCTACAATAGCCCAAAATACTCCAATAGTTCTAGTTGATGATAATAGCAATAAGGCTGTATTAAAAAGTGCAACTAAATTAACAGTAATAGGAAATCTAAGTGATATTGTGTTACAGCAGTGTTTAAATGTAACAAAAAATATAGGAAATTCAGATACTGGAAGACAATATACAGTAGAGGATGCTGCTAATATAGTGAAAAAGTTCCTAGGTGTTGATAAACTTTATTATAATGAAAATTATCCAGAAGATGAAGACTTAATATTTTTATCAGATACTAACTTTGAATATTCAGGAAAAAATTTCTACGTATTTGGTTATGTAGTAGAAAATTCTGAAAGTGATATTAGATACTGTGTAGAGAAAAACGATATGAGCAAAATATATACATACAATACTAGTGGTGTTATGGAAGTTTGTAATCCAGCTGATTATGAAAATAGAAAAATGATTACAGAAGAAAAAGCAAAAGAATTAGCATTAGCAGAATGTGCTAGAAAAAATAAGGTTAGTGTCAATCTATTAAGTGTAAATATTGCTTATATTGATGATATTAATGATATAAAAGTATATGCTGTAAGAATAGATTCAAAGCCACAACCAAAACAGACTTATGGATGGTATTTCATAGATGTTTATAGTGGACATGCTTATAAAGATATTTGGAATAACATTTAAGAAAGTATTTTTGAAAATAATTACAAATATTTTCAAAACTCTTCCTTCTGTAAAAGATAATAAAGCAATAATTAAAAGTATTAATAGAATTAATGAATAATTTTATAATTACAATTAAGCATTCTTATACTGGGGAATGCTTTTTTTATTTATACAAACAACATATTTTGTTTCAGTAAATTTATTTTAGTAGATATAAATTTTATAGTTTTAAAACTAGTAAAGTAGGAAGTAAATTTAATATAAAAGGGTAAATAAAGGATTTAGAGGGCATAATATAGAATAAATTAATTATTTAAGGAGGGTTTTTATGTATAAAAAAACATATTTATTAGTAGTGAGTATACTAGTTGCAGGTTTATTGACTGCATGTAGTGGAAATCCAACTACAGATTCAGGACAGGCACAAAATAATACAAATAAAGAGGCAAATACGTCAAATAGTGCTTTAAAAGATGAAAAAAATAATGAAAATTTAAATGAACAAGATTTTAAAGTACCCTACACAGATGCAATAAACATATTTAAAGATAAGTATAAAGATGCTGATATAGTAGATTTAAGCCTTGAAAGAGACTTAAATAAATTTGTCTATACTGTTGAAGGTGTAGATGATAATAATGAGTATAAAATGAAAATAGACGCTAATACAAAAGATGTATTACAGGATAAAACAGAAAAACTGGATTCAGATGATTTAAATGGAGTAGCTAGAAAAGAAAAATTAGATTTAAATGACATAATAACACCTCAAAAAGCTATGGAAATTGCACTAAAAGAGCAAAATGGAATGGTGAAAGAATGGAGTTTAGATAAAGATTTAGATGTTACTTTTTATAAAATAAGAATAGATAAAGATAAAAATGAATATGACATAAAGGTAGATTCTAAAAAGGGAACTATATTGGAGGTAGAAAAAGAAGATTAGAATCTCTATTTTATTTTTAAAGTAATTTCTTTTTTGAATAAATTTTGTTTAAAATATAACAATCAGGGTATAAAAAGATTAAATAACTATTTTAGGAGGAGTACGGTATGTCATTGAAATCATTAAAAATAAAAGAAAATTTATATTGGGTAGGTTCGCTTGACCCTGACTTAAGAGTATTTGACATAATTATGTATACACCTTATGGAACTACTTATAATTCATATGTATTAAAAGGGACAGAAAAAACAGTTTTATTTGAGACAGTTAAAGATAAACATTTTGACAATTATGTTGAAAGATTAAATGATTTAAATATAGATTTTGAAAAAATAGACTATATTGTTGTAAGTCATACTGAACCAGACCATGCAGGAAGTGTTGAAAAACTTTTGGATTTAGCTAAAAATGCAAAAGTAGTAGCATCAGAAACGGCAATTAAATATCTTAAGGAAATCGTAAACAAAGACTTTGAGTATATTGCAGTTGCAGATGGAGATACATTATCAATTGGAGATAAAACTTTAGAATTCTTCTCTGTGCCTATGCTTCATTGGCCAGATACTATATACACATATATAAAAGAGGATAAAACTCTTGTAACATGTGATTCATTTGGAAGTCATTATAGTAATGATAAGATAATAAATACACTTGATGAAGACGAAGAAAAGGATTACTTAGATGCTTTGAGATACTATTATGATTGTATAATGGGACCATTTAAACCATCTATGGTAACTGCTATAGAAAAGATAAAAGACTTAGATATAGACACTGTGTGTCCAGGTCATGGACCTGTATTAACTGAAAATCCTAGAAAAATTATAGACCTTTATTATAACTGGAGTGTAAATGAACAAATAAAATTAGAAAAAGAAGTTACAATTTGTTATGTTTCTGCACATGGATATACAAAGATAATGGCAGAAGCTATAAAATCATATATTGAACAAAATAGCAATTATAAAGTAAATTTATTTGATGTAATAGAGAATAAACAAGAAGATATTTTAGCAAAAATAGCAGTATCACAAGGTGTATTATTTGGTACACCAACAATATTAGGAGATGCATTAAAGCCTATATGGGATATCTTAGTATCTTTAAATCCAGTCATTCATGGTGGAAAAGTTGCTTCAGTATTTGGTTCATATGGATGGAGTGGAGAAGGTATAGAAAATGTCATGGAGAGAATACATCAACTTAGAATGACAGCGGTAAAACCATTTGCTGTTAACTTTAAACCATCAAATGAAGAGTTGGATAAATTATATTCTTATACAGGTAAATTCTTAGATAAATTAAATTCTACTTTTGGAAGTAAAAAGAAGACTAAGAAGTTTAAATGTGTAATTTGTAATGAGGTTTTTGAAGGGGATAGTGCTCCTAGTGTATGTCCTGTATGTGGAGCTAAAGAAGACCAATTTATAGAAGTTGAAGAAGATGAAGTTACTTTTAGAAAAGACACTGATGAATACTTTGTGATAGTAGGAAATGGGGCTGCTGGTTTTTATGCAGCAGATGCTATAAGAAAAAGAAATAAAACTTGCAAAATAACTATGATTTCCAATGAAGATGAGTTAACTTACTATAGACCTGCACTTTCTGATGGAATAAATGAAGAGTTGGGTTCAGATTTCTATATGGAAGACAAAGCTTGGTACGACGAAAATAACATAGTAGTAATATTAGGAACAAATGTAGATAAGTTAGATGAAGTAAATAAAACTATTATAGTAAATGATGGTGCTATTAAATTTGATAAGCTTGTAATAGCTACAGGAAGTAGAAACTTTATACCACCAATTAAGGGTCATGATTTAGAAAATGTGTTTACTCTTAGAAATATAAAAGATTTATATAGTGTAAAGGAAGCCTTAGAAAAGTCTAAGAAAGTTGTAGTAATCGGTGGTGGTTTATTAGGACTTGAAGCTGCATGGGAATTTAGATTAAAAGGATTGGAAGTAGTTGTTGTTGAAGCAATGGATGGCATATTATCAAAACAACTTGATAAAGAAGGTAGTAAAATATTAGAGCAATGTGTAAGAGATACAGGAATAGATGTAAGATTAGGTGTAGCAGTCGATGGTATTGATGGTAATGGAAAAGCTCAAAAAGTCATATTCAAAGATGGGGATAGTGTTGAATGTGATATGGTAGTATTTTCAATTGGTGTAAGAGCAAATACACAAATGGTTCAAGATACATCAGTAAAAACTGATAGAGGTATTGTTGTAGATAAGACATTACAGACAACTGTTAAAGATATATATGCTTGTGGAGATGTTGCACAAGTAGAAAATACTAGCTTAGCTATATGGCCATCTTCAGTGGAAATGGGAAAAATAGCAGGTGCAAATGCAAGTGGAGATAATTTAACATTTGAAAGTGATGTATATCCAGTTTCATTGGATGCCATGAATGTAAAAGTATTTAGTATAGGTAATATACAAAATTTTGATAAAGAAATTTCATCAAAAGATGAAGGAAAAAGAATCTACAAAAAATTATTTATGAAAGAAGGCTCATTAGTAGGAGCTATACTTATAAATGATTTAAGTTGTACTGTTAAATTGATAAGATTAATATCTGAAAAAGGTGATTTTGAAGATATTATGAAGGCGGATATACTATAGTTTAAATATATCAGAATGGAAAAGTCTTAAAATATGACAATTCATATTTTAAGACTTTTTTGTTATAATATATAATAAACTAATTATACCTTAACTGTAAATTTATATAGATTGTTTACTTTTTAATATTAGATTCCTTTTTTGAGATTGGTATATAATAACAATATGGAGTAGATAATAATAGTTAAAGTTAAAAAAGGGGAAAAGCAATATGCAGTATATACAAGAATTACTTGATTTGACTCAAAACTATTGGGCATTAGCCACAATAATTGGTTTGTTAAGTGCATTTATAGAAAGCTTTATACCAGCTCTACCGCTTGTTGCTATAGTTACAGCAAATGCTGCAATACAAGGATTATTGCTTGGATGTTTGTTATCGTGGATTGGCTCAGGACTTGGGACAACCTCATTATTTTTATTAATAAGCAGATTTAATGACAGTAGGCTTTTTAATAAGTTAAGAAATAGTAAAACTGAAAGAGCAATAAGTTGGATGGACAAACAGGGATTTAAGTTATTATTTATAGCATATGCCTGCCCGTTTATGCCTGGGTGTTTAGTTACTATTGCATCAGCTTTTGGTAAAAAAGATATAAAAGATTTTGTGCCAGCGATGCTGGCAGGCAAATTTGTGATGTTTATAGTAATAAGCTATGTGGCAAGTGATATAGAAGGATTTATAACAAGTCCTTTAAAGATAGCATCATTTATATTATTGGTGTTTTTATCATGGAAGATTGGAAATAGAGTTAATAAAAACCTTGAAAATCATAATTATGATTTTCATCATAAAAAACACCACAATGATAGAGATAACAGAAAGATTTAGTTTGCTAAAAAATAAAAAGTATCAAAAAATGATTAACTTCTAAATTATTATTTTAAGATACTTTTTATTTTTGATTTTATAAGGTACAACATATTTGTAAAAACTATTAAACATAAATGTGAGCTAACATAAGTTTGTAAAAAAATATTGAGAAATAACTTTTATGGAAAAATAGTCACTAGCATTATAATAATATAAGGTGAGTTACTTTGATTAGATGTATGATTAAATTATACTTAATAGATAAAATAAGAAAGAAAAGAGCAGTTGATTGCAATAGATTAACTGCTCTTTTACATGTAATTAAACTTATTTTGGAAAAATTCTTTGCTACAGTAACAAAATTAGTATGTATTTACCATACAAAGTAAAAATATGTAAAACTTATTTGAACTTACTCTTAAATAATTTTACCTATCAATTATAAATATAACTATAGCAAAATATAAAATTGATATCCAATCAAAAAAATAACTATGAAATTCAAGAGCTTAGATATGAATTTTTCTGTTTTTGAGTTAGTTTTTATAGGTAGTAAAGAAATGTTTATGGTAATGGGATAAAACAATTCAATACCTTCTTTAGTAATAAGGTCAAGGCACAGGTGAGATAGATATCCTATTATAAATCCACTAGACAAACATGAGAAAACTATATTGTTGTGAGTAAATATTGTTAGAGATTTAAAAAAACTATAAAGAAGCAATAAAGCAATTAAGCTATGGGTAAATCCTCTATGTCTAAACCTGCTTCCAAATAATTTGTATATCAATATAAATTTTTTACTTATGTGAGAGCCTCGCATATCTATATCTGGAAACAAAGAACCTAAATATGCAAAATAAATGTAAACTATAATTAATACTATTTTATATGTAATATCGTATTTGACTAAATATATATTGTTTATAAAGGGGAGTATCAAAAGTGCAAATATATATCCTCCCCTTTCATGTGTTTCTTTTATCATATAAAAATCCTCCTGAATCGTCACTATAAACATAATATTGGTAAATTTAGACTATCTTCTTTTATATTATATAGCAAACATAAGTTTTTTTCAAAAGGATTTTAATATTTAATTAATCTTGAGATTTTAAATTTTTATAGTTTTCTAAAGCACCATTCCAATTGACTACATTAAACCAGTTGTCAATGTACTCATTTCTTCTATTTTGATATTTTAAATAGTAAGCATGTTCCCAAACATCAAGTCCTATTATAGGTGTTAAATTTTTACTTATAGGGCTATCTTGATTTGGAGTAGTTATAATAGATAAATTACCATCTTTAGTGGCTACAAGCCAAGCCCAACCAGAACCAAAAACATCTAAAGAAGCTTTTTTGAATTCTTCCTTAAATTTTTCAAAAGAGCCGAAGTCTCTATCAATTGCTTCTTTTAAAGATTCAGAAGGTATAGTTTTTTCAGGCGTCATTATATCAAAAAAGAATTTATGATTATAAGCACCTCCTGCATTATTTCTTACTGTTGTAGCGATATCTTTAGGCAAAGAATCTAAATTTTGCAATAATTCACACAAAGAATACTTGTAAAGCTCAGGATATTTTTCAAGAGCAGCATTTAATTTATCAACATAAGCTTGATAGTGTTTATCATGATGCAACTTCATAGTTTCTTTATCTATATAAGGTTCAAGTGCATCGTATGCATAAGGTAATGGTTTAACCTTAAACTTATTGTTTTCAGGTGTAAAAGCAAATGAAGTTATACACTGTGAAATTATAAATAAAGACATAATAACTGGTATTAACATTTTTTTCTTCATAAAAATCACCTCCTAATATAGTATTTCTAGAAATAAAAAAAATATGAAGGATTAACAAATAATTTATAAAAATTTGATAGTAATTTTCTTTTAAATTGAATAAGTTTTAAATCTAAAGACAAAACTATGAGATATAGAATAAGATTAAAAGATAGGAAGGAATTTTGATAATATGGATGGCAATATTTCAATTTATTATAAAGGAGATATATCTAAAAGAGAAGATATTAAATTTAAAAAAAAAGAGTCTATAAATAATATGAATAATGTAGACCTTGATAGTAGAAAAGAATTTAAAAATGATGAAAAAACTTTTAATTTTGATAGATTCAATGTAATAGATGTTATTTATGGAAATAAACCATTTGAAAAGGATGGAAAAGTTATTATCTTCAATGGAAATATCTATAATTGTCACGAAATAAAAGCAGAATTGGTCGAAAAAGGATATACTTTTACTACAAATGATGATATTGAAATCTTATTGACATCTTATATAGAATTTGGTAAGAATTGTGTACATAAGATAAAAGGTATGTTTAGCTTTATAATATATGATAGAGCAAGTGAAAGTATATTTGGAGCAAGAGATTTATTTGGAATAAAACCACTTTATTATATAAATAATGAAAAAGCAATACTTTTTGCCTCAGAGTATAAATTTATGCTTGAATATATAAAAAATTTAAATATAAATGAAAGAAGTTTGCAAAGTTATTTTTCATTCCAATATGTACTTCCTGAAGATACGATGATACAAGGAATAAGGTTGATACCAGCAGGTCATTATTTTAGAGTGGAAAATGGCATATTATCATTAAAAAGATATAACAAACTTGAATTTAGAAGTAGTACAAAATTTTTTTATAATAAAAATCATCTAGGAAATAGGGATGTAAATGAAGAAGAAGTAAGAAATATAATAATCGATTCAGTAAAAAGTCATATGCCAGAGAATACACCAATGGGAACATTTTTGTCTGGTGGTATAGATTCATCCATTATAACTACTTTAGCCTCACAAATTAATCCAAATATAAAATCTTTTTCTGTAGGGTTTAATGTTAAGGGATATAGTGAGCTGGAAATAGCAAAAAAAACAGCTGATAAGTTAGGCATAGAAAATATCCAGATTAATATAACACAAGATGAATATATAAAAGCATTGCCAAAAATAATTTATTCTTTGGACGACCCTGTAGCAGACCCTTCAGAAGTTGGTCTTTATTTCTTAATCAAAGAAGCAGGTAAACATGTTAAAGTGGCATTGTCTGGAGAAGGTGCAGATGAATTATTTGGAGGATATAATATATATAAGGAATACAATAATATGAAATCCATTGTAAATTCACCTACTTATATTAAAAGTGTATTAGGAAGAGTTTCAGAACTTATGCCAAACATGAAAGGAAAAAACTATTTTTATAGATCTACAACACCGCTAGAAAAAAGATATATAGGAAATGCAAAGGTTTTTGAAAATAGTGAAGTAAAAAGATTTTTTTCTAAGTACAAAGAGAAGAATATATATGAATATTTATTATATAATTTGTATAGAGATGCACAAAAAAATAATTATGATTATATAAGTAAGATGCAACATATAGATATAAATACATGGCTTCAGGGCGATATACTTCAAAAAATGAGTAAACTTTCTGCATGTGAGCAACTTGAACTTAGAGTACCGTTTCTATATAAAGATGTCTTTGATGTAGCAAAAAACTTGAGAATGGAGCAAAAGACAACCAAGAATAATACAAAAGTTTTGCTTAGAGAGGCATTTAGAGATATAGTTCCAGAACATGTTATTCAAAGAAAAAAATTAGGATTTCCAACACCAATAAGAGTTTGGTTAAAAGATTCCTTAGGAGAAATTGTAAAAGAAACTATTTCTAATTCAAATGTAGATGATTTTATAGATAAAAAATATGCAATAAACCTTTTAGATACGCATTTTAAAGGTCATAGAGATAATTCAAGAAAAATATGGACTATATTTATCTTTTGTTTGTGGTATCAATTATTTATAGAAGACAAGAATATTAAATACTAATCTTGTATTATATTTTGTTTGCGTTACATTTTAAAAATAGCTAGAATTAAATTTTTTATACATGTTATCATGGGAAATTTAGTTCTAGCTATTTTATTAAGAGTTTATTTGAATATATTTATTTTATTATCTCAATAAAATTATTGGCAAACATTTTGACAAGGTCGCTTTCTACTGCTAAATTTAAGTTTTGGCCATCATCATAACCAGCAGAAATCAACCCTAGTAAATTTCCAAACATATCTAAAAGTGCTCCACCTGAACTACCACTAGAGATTGGAGCTGTAAACTGTATCATTTGAACTGTTTCAAAATCACGAAAAGCTGAGATAATTCCATCCGAAACTGTATTAAAAAGACCTAAAGGGCTACCAATTGCAACTATTTTTTGACCTCTTACGGGTCTTTTACTAACTTTAATAGGTATTGGCTTACATTTTCTATCAACCTTTATTACAGCCAAGTCATAGTCTGTGTGATACTTTATAATTTGGTAAGATGTATAGACATTGTCATCATTTTCAAATCTAACTAAAAATGAGTAACCATCATTAACTACATGAAGATTTGTAAGTATATAACCTTCATTATTTATTACTACTCCAGAACCACTCTTGAATGGCTTGTCCTCATTATTACACACAACAATCATAACAACAGAAGATGATAACCTTGCAAGTTCTTCATAAGAAAGTTCTATTTCTTTATTTTGTATAGGCTTTTTAGATATATGATTTGTGTCAATAAATGTGCTTTCAGAGTTAGGCCTATCTGTAGAGGTGTAAGTCTTATTGGTATCTTCTTTATAGCTTATATTTGAAACATATTTTTCAAAGGGTAATTCTAATATATTTTGATTCTTTTTAGAAAGTTCAAATAGAGTAGAAAAATTTGAAATTTCAGGATATAAATCAATAATATCTTTACATGGATTTAAATATAAAATATCACATCCAAGTTGTGATAAAAAATATAAGAAAAAAAGTTCTTGTCTCTTTATATTTCCAAAGTACACTATTTTTGGAGAAATATTAGTTTTTATTTTATTATAAAATAACTTAGGTAGAAAGTATTCTATCCAACACAAAAGTTTAACAGCAAAGTTTTTAACAATAGAAGGTGTTGAATTTGGCATACTTGTAGCAAATAAATCCAGTGTATTTTTAAATGCAATCTTTTTAGTCCAATCCAGAGTATCATTTTCTATCTTACATGGAAAGTCAATATTATATAAGTTCCAACTGTTAAATTTAGCTTTATCATAAATTTTAAAAATTTTAAGCATGTTATCTATTTGTAATTTGTCAAAACTTATGTTTAAGTTGCTTAATCTAATGTAAGGAATTGTTGGATTATTAAAAAAATAATTGTCTATGTTTTTAATTTTTTCTATGTATTTATCAATTGAATCATCAACACCTATATATCTTGTAAAGTAAACTTCTTTAATGTATGAAGAACTCTTGTTTGTATATGGCATATTAGACATAAATTCAATTAGAGGTTCATTTGACTTTTTTACTAAAATCTTTAATGGTTTAATAGTACAAAGCATATTTTTTCTCCTATAAAATAAGATGATATAATCTATTATAAAACAACTTAAAACAATATAGTACAAGAATTTTGTAGTTTCAAAATAAAATATGTACTTGTTTATACAAATGATATATAATTACATATTAAACATAGATTTTACATATTTAATAAAGTATGTAAAATCTATGTAAAAAGTAAGAAATATAAACATTTTTTTAATTATATTTTAAAAATATCAAGTAAGTTTTCTTCACAAATGAATAAAAAATGATATAATATGATTAAAGAAAAAGATAAATAATTAGCAAGATTTGTTTAGCTAAAATTAACAAGGGAGCGATAAATTATGGGTATAACATTATCAAAAGGCCAAAAGGTTGATTTAACTAAAGGAAATCCAGGCCTTAAAAATATTTTAGTAGGTTTAGGATGGGATACTAACAAGTATGATGGTGGATTTGACTTTGATTTAGATACAGCAGCATTTTTAACAGGAGCAAGTGGAAGCGTTACTAATGATGGAGATTTTGTATTTTACAATAATTTAAAACATACATCTGGAGCAGTTGAACATCTAGGAGATAACAGAACTGGTGAAGGTGATGGAGATGATGAACAAATAGTTGTTGATTTATCTAAGATTCCTGCAGAAATAAGCAAGATTTCTTTTACAGTTACAATTCATGATGCAACAGAAAGAAGACAGAATTTTGGACAAGTAAGTAATTCTTATATAAGAATAGTAGATAAAGATACGAATGAAGAACTAATAAAGTATGAACTAGGAGAAGATTTTAGTATAGAAACAGCTATAGTAGTATCCGAAATATATAAGCACAATGGAGAATGGAAGTTTAATGCACTAGGCTCTGGTTTTGAAGGTGGTCTTGCTGCACTATGTGGAAACTTTGGAATAAACTTATAATTTCAATATAATAATAAACTAGAGGGGGTATTTTCCATGGCTATAGTATTAAAAAAAGGACAAAAAATTGATTTAACTAAAGGAAATCCAGGTCTTAAAAATATAAAACTTGGACTAGGTTGGGATACAAATTCATTTGATAGTGGATATGATTATGACTTAGATGTAAGTGTTTTCATGGTAGGAGAATCTCAAAGGGTTGAAAAAGATGAAGATTTTATATTCTATAATAACTTAAAACATATCTCTGGAGCAGTAGAACACTTAGGTGACAATAGAACTGGTGAAGGCGATGGAGATGATGAGGAGATATTAGTAAATTTAGATGTAATGCCAAAGCATATTCAAAAGATAGCTGTAACAGTTACAATATATGAAGCCGCTGAAAGAAGACAAAATTTTGGACAAGTAAGTAACTCATATATAAGAGTTTTAAATTCTGAAAATGACGAAGAAATATTAAGATATGACTTAGGTGAAGAATTTAGTATAGAAACTGCAATTACAGTATGTGAGATATATAAGTATAATGGAGAATG
This sequence comes from Clostridioides sp. LIBA-7602, assembly GCF_056688945.1. Classification (NCBI taxonomy): domain Bacteria; kingdom Bacillati; phylum Bacillota; class Clostridia; order Peptostreptococcales; family Peptostreptococcaceae; genus Clostridioides; species Clostridioides sp. LIBA-7602. The sequence continues at coordinate 1,785,043 of NZ_CP196991.1, forward strand.
GAAGTTTAATGCAGTTGGAGCAGGATTCGAAGGTGGTTTAGAAGCACTTTGTAGAAACTATGGATTAAATGTTTAATTTGAGTAATATAATATATTAAATATAAATAACCTATACAAATAATGTATAGGTTATATTATATAAAATTTTGTGGAGGTTTAGTATGTCGATTAATTTATCAAAGGGTGATAAAATAGATTTAAAAAAATCGAACCCTGGACTGAGTAATATACTCGTAGGATTAGGATGGGACCCTGTGCAACAAACAGGTGGAGGATTTTTTAAATCTCTATTTGGTGGAGGACAAGCTGATATAGATTGTGATGCGTCTGTATTTATGCTTAATCAAGAAGGAAAATTGAGTGGAATAAAAGATTTGATTTATTTTGGAAATCTAAAAAGTGCCTGTAAGTCAGTGTTACATACAGGAGACAACTTAACTGGTGAGGGTACAGGTGATGATGAACAAATCCTAGTTAATTTGGATAAAGTTCCAGCAAATATTCACAAATTATTATTTGTAGTAAACATATATAATTGTGTGGATAGAAAACAACACTTTGGTATGATAGAAAATGCCTATATAAGAGTTGAAGACCAAAGTAATAAGAAAGAGATAGCTAAATATAATCTATCTAATAATTATTCTGAAAAAACTACTCTTATAGTAGGAGCTATATATAGAAAAGATGGAAGTTGGCAATTTAAAGCAATAGGTGAAGGAACAAAGGATGCGGGCCTTAAGGAAGTAATGCAAAATTTAGACAGGATTGAGTGTGCATATGGAATTTAATAATGATATCAAATATTATAATGTAGATAAAGAAGAGGTAACAGAAGACTTATCTGTTAACCCTGAAAAAGGTTTATCAGAATCGGAAGTCAAAGCGAGAAGAGAAAAGTATGGTTTAAATGAGTTTACACCAAAAGAAGAAGGAAGCTTTTGGGATGATTTAAAAGATAGTTTAAGTGAACCAATGATAGTTATTTTGATTATTGCAGCAGTAGTAAGTGCAGTAATTGGAGAAACTCATGATGCAATAGGGATTGTAGGAGCTATAGCAATAGGTATAGCAATAGGTATGATTACAGAGGGTCGTTCTAAGAAAGCAGCAGATGCTCTTTCTAAGTTGACTGAAAATATAGAAGTTAAAGTATTGAGAGATGGAGAAGTACATCAAATTTCTAAAAGTGAATTGGTACCAGGAGATATAGTATATGTTGAAACTGGTGACATGGTACCTGCTGATGGTAGACTTATAGAAACTATAAATCTTAAAGTTAGAGAAGATATGTTAACTGGAGAATCTGATGATGTATCTAAAAAGAGTGATGTAATAGTTTCTATGGAAGAAATAGAATCTAAAGGTGCATTAGTAGTACAAGAGCCAATACCTGCAAAACAAATAAATATGGTATTTGGTGGTACACTTGTCGCTTATGGTAGAGGAACTCTAGTTGTAACTTCAATTGGAGATAGTAGTGAAATGGGTAAAATAGCTCAAAATCTGTCAGATACAGATGAGCAAACTCCACTTCAAATAAAGCTTGGAAATTTAGGTGGATTGATAGCTAAAGTTTCTAGTGCAGTAGCAGGATTATTATTTATATTTATGGTTTTCCAAATGGTAAGTAAGAATGTATTAAATGTAGATATGTCTGGAATATTACCATTTTTAGAATCAATAGACCCTGTAAAAACAGCATTTACAGTATGTGTTGCGTTGATAGTTGCAGCAGTACCAGAAGGTCTTCCAACTATGATAAATATGACACTTGCAATAACAATGCAAAAAATGGCTAAAATAAATGCCTTAGTTACTAAAAAAGAAGCTTGTGAAACTATAGGTTCTGTTTCTGTAATATGTTCAGATAAAACTGGTACACTAACTGAAAATAGAATGACTGTAGAAGTTGCATATATTGATGGAAGATATATTGAAAGTTCAGAAGAAGAAATAAATAGTTATTTTGAAGAAAACTGTATGATAAACTCTACAGCTGATATAGAGCATAATGATGGTGAAGTTAAGTATTTGGGAAGTGCTACTGAATGTGCATTACTTTTATACTACAAAAACGTAGATTATAGACAATTTAGAAAAGATTGTAATATAGTAGCTCAAAATCCTTTTACTTCTGACTCAAAAAGAATGACTTCTATTATGGGTCAAGATAATCATCATGTACTATTATCAAAAGGAGCACCAGAAGTTTTACTTGAGCTATGTTCACATATCCAAAGAGGAAAAGACATAGTTCCAATAACTGAAAATATAAAACATGAGATTTTAGAAGAAATAAAAAAATTACAAATAAAATCAATGAGAACTTTAGGGTTTGCATATAAAGAAATCTCACAAGCTGAAGAAGAAGCAGCAGTAACTGCTGAAAGTGATGCTATGAATGTGAGTGCAATGGAAAGTAATTTAGTATTCAGTGGTTTTGTGGGTATAAGAGACCCACTTAGAAAAGATGTTATAGAGTCTGTAAATACGGCAAAAAAAGCTGGTGTTTCTGTAAAAATGCTTACAGGAGATAATATAAATACAGCAAGAGCTATAGGTGAAGAATTAGGTTTATTAAAAGGAAATATGAGAGCAGTTGAAGCCTCATATATAGATACTTTAGATGATGAAGAGTTAAAACAAGAAATACAAACTATCTCAATCGTTGCAAGAAGTAAGCCGGATAGTAAAATGAGAATAGTTACAGCTCTACAGAAGAGTGGAGATGTTGTTGCGGTAACAGGTGATGGTATAAATGATGCTCCAGCACTTTCAAAGGCAGATGTTGGTATAGCAATGGGTATCTCTGGTACAGAGGTATCTAAAAATGCAGCAGACATAATTTTAACTGATGATAGTTTTAGTACTATTGTAAAAGGTATTAAATGGGGTAGAGGAATTTATGATAACTTCCAAAGATTCGTTCAATTCCAATTAACAGTAAACGTAATTGCCTTTTTAGTGGCTATAATATCTCAGGTTATGGGACAAGAGATGCCATTTACTACAATACAATTATTATGGGTAAACATAATTATGGATGGTCCACCAGCACTAGCATTAGGTCTAGAGCCTGTTAGAAACCATGTATTAAATAGAAAGCCTGTTGATAGAAAAGCCAATATAATTTCTAAATCAATGGTGTATACAATAGTATTAAATGCAATCTATATAACAACAATACTAATGCTACAATCTACATTTAACTTCTTAGGGGTTGATGAAGCTCATAAAGGAACTGTAATGTTTGCATTGTTTGCATTTAGTGCATTATTTAATGCATTTAACTGTAGAGAATTTAATGCAGATAGTATTTTTCCAAACTTTACACATAACAAATTAGCACTACAAATAATAGTTTTAACAGGAATTGCACAAGTAATATTTACTCAGCTATTCCAAGATTTCTTTAACTCTGTAGCTATGGATGTTATGACATGGGTAAAAGTTTTATGTGTAGCAGCAAGTGTGGTTGTAGTCAATGAAGTTGTAAAATGTATAATAAGACTAGTAAAACCAAAGAAGACTGCTTAAAATAAATTTTTAGAAGATAATGGACTGACTCAAAATGTGTATTTTGAGTCAGTTCTAAATAAACATTTAAATTGGGAGGATAATTATGGGTGACTCAAAGGTATTTGAAAAAATATTCTCCAGCCAATCAGATAGAGGAAATTACACTCCTTCAAAAGGATATTTAAGTTATTTTATTTCATATATTGGTTTAGAAGATGAGATTTTGTACAATCTTGAGATATTTAAGGCAAAACAAAATATTGATAGCAAAAAAGATATTGCTTTATTTACTGATGCTATAGCAAATCCTAGTGACTTTGATATTATAAATTATTTTAAAAATGGACTTAAAAAATATAGAAACAGCATGGAAGACATAGATATAAATATTTTAGGGTTCGATGAGATTGATTATAAGCTGAAGCAAGCTATAGATAGGGTATTAAAAGAGGAAGAAAAAGAGTTTACAAACGATAGAGTTAAACAAAATTTTATAGTGAAAATAATGGCATGGATAAAAATCTATATCGGTGCTTTAGATATAAATAAAAATGAGGCTCCAAAAGTAATATTTTATGGAGATATAAAAAAACATGAAGTTTATTTACTCTTAATATTGTACTTGGCAGGCTTTGATATTTTATATCTTAACCCAAATTCAAAGAGTAATATAAATGTTTTAAACCTAGAAAAATACAAGATAGAGTTTGAAGAAGCCAATATAATAGAAGAAAAAGTTGCTTTTGAAGAAAGGGTTATCTCAGGAGAAAAAATAGACAAAGGTTCTGTAAAAAAAGCTTTTACTGTCGGGGCTGAAGCATCAAAACGTATAAGTGAAGAATTATTAAATGATGCAGGATTTATAAAACCCTGGCAACTTCAAGATAGAAAAATAAAAAATTTACTTTTAAGTTCAACTGTTGATGAAATATCAATATACTGGAATCAGCCATTAAAATTGAGACCAGGATTTAAGTTTAATGATACCACAGTAGAAGCTCCAAATTTTCTTTCTAAGATTAATGGAATATATAATGATAAAAGTGAATATATTAAGTTTTTAGATTTATTAAGAGATTCGGAAAGTTCAACATTTATTGAATTTAATGGAGATATAGATAGATTTTCAAAAGAATTTACAAGAGAAGCTTTTAGTTTGTCTTTTTTACTGAATTCAAAAGGTGTTATAGATAAAAATTCTGTATTAAATAATAAAGATTATTCCATTTCAACACTGACATTAAATCAGCAAATTATGATTTTAGAAAAAGTTGAAGAGCTATTAGAAGGAAATATGTTTTTGACTGGTCTAAGTGGAGAGGACAAGATAAAAGGTTTATTTACAGTACTTCATATGGATAAGAAGCTTGTTCATATGATGAATAATTTTGATTATTCTCTTATAAATCCAAAATTGATTATATACATGTACAAGAGTATAGTATTTGATAAAGAAATAGTTTTCCTTATGCTTTTACTAAGTAAAATTGGATTTGATATTATTATTTTATGTCCAGGAGGGGAAAATAATATAGAGAATGTTATAAATAACCAATTGATTGATGTACACAGATTAGATAAAATGGTATATGACCTTAGATTAAATTTACTTGAAGATGATATACCTTTACTTAAAAAAATTTTTGGAAAGAGGAGAAGATTTTAGATGGGGATAAATATAAATAGTTTTTCAAAAGAGAAGAATTCTGTAGAGGTTACTGACAATTTACCTACAGTTGTTCAAGAAGAAAATTTTGATATAATGGAATATACAAATAATAAAAAAAATGAACTGAGAAAGTCTAAGGAAGTTGAAGCATTGACATCTCTTATAGAAGTAGAAAATCCAGATACAATTTTGCAATTTGGGAGAAAAGCATCTGAAGGAGTAGCAAGGGTTTCTGATAGTCTTCTAAACACAATAAAATTAAATAGAAATGAAGAAAATTCTAAAATGTTGGTTCATTTAACTAAAATAATGGACAAGTTTGATTTAGATGATTTTCAAGAAACTAAGGAACCAAATTTTGTTCAAAAACTTTTCAAAAAAGCTAATAATGCCATTGAAATGATGTTTCAAAAGTATGAAACATTGGGAGGAGAAGTTGAAAAAATCCAAATTGAGCTTGAGCAATATGAGAGAGATATAGCACTTTCTAATAAGCAAATAGGCTCTATGTTAAATGAGAACTTTGAGTTTTATAATGAACTTCAAAAATATATTGTTGCTGGAGAAATGGCACTAGAAGAAATGGATAATGAAATACTACCTTTCTTTAAACAAAAATCAGAAACTAGTGGAGACCAAATGGATGTTGTTAATTATCAAGAGCTATTAAAAGTTTATGATATGTTAAATCAAAGAATCTATGATTTAAGAATAGCAGAAAATATAGCTATACAGACAATACCTATGCTTAGAGGTATGCAACATAATAATTATGGTTTAATTAGAAAAATAAACAGTGCATTCGTTGTAACTTTACCAGTATTCAAACAATGTTTATCTCAAGCTATATTACTTAAAAAACAAGAACTGCAAGCAAAATCTCTAAAAGCACTTGATGATAAAACTAATGAATTATTACTTAGAAATGCTCAAAATGTAAGTAGTCAAAGTGCACAAATAGCTAGAATGGCTGGAACGAGCTCTGTTCAAATAGAGACATTAGAAAAAATGTATACTACTATTAAGAGTGGTATAGATGAAACTATGAGAATAGAAGAAAATAATAGAGTTTTGATTAAGGATAATACAAAGAGATTAGAAGAATTAAATACAGCTATAATTTATAATAAGTAGTATATTAGGGGCTAATTTGTATAAAGTTGGCCCTTTCTATGTATATGAGGAGGCCATACATTGAAATATTTCGATTATATCTGCAAAGATGATTTGGAGAGAATTTTTTTGAAAGAGCCAGAAGATTTTAATGCTAAGACTGAAAAAGATGTGTTGAAATATGCACTAGGTGCTTTTTTATACGTTCCAGCTACTCAATATAATATGATTTATAAGAGTATTATAGGAGATGTCAAGGGAGTTAGACCATTAGCTATCTGCTTAGAAGATGCTGTTGGAGTAAACGGAGAGTTAGAGGCTATAGAAAATCTTAGATTAATTTTGAAAAATATTAGTGATGAAAGTATAATCAATAAAGATGGAATACCATTAATTTTTGTAAGAATAAAAGATGTGGAGCAGTTGTTGAGGATTAAAGATATTATAGTTAAAAATAGTTATACTATAACAGGGATATTAATTCCTAAAGCAAATTCCGAGTTAATAGAGAATTGCATAGAAGCCTTGAATTATATGAATCTTCAAGATATGTATGTTATTCCAATAATAGAGACAAGAGAATTTATATATAAGGAAAGTAAAGAACTGAGTTTTAATAGTTTGTACAATACTATTTTAAGATATAAGTCAAGAATACTTAGCATTAGAATAGGTATAACTGACGTATTGGGTATGTATGGTATAAGAAGAGACAAAAACTTTTCTATATATAACAACTTGATTTGTTCATCATTTATACTAGATATAATCACATATCTTCAAAGACCAGAGCTAGATATACCTATAAGTGGAGGCGTGTCAGAGTTTTTTGATATGACGAATGAAGAGATAAGAAGTAAGTATGTAGAAGAAATATTGTTGGATAAATTTCATGGGTTAATTGGAAAGACAGTAATTCATCCAATGCAAATTCAAATTGTACAAGCACTATCTGCCATATCATATGAGGATTTTACTGATGCCTTGGATATATCGAATAGTACAGATAGTAAATATGGCGTAAGTAAGGGTGTATTAGGAGAGAGAATGAATGAAACAAATCCACATTTTTTATGGGCTAAAAAAACATTGATTCTATCTAAAATATATGGTGTATTAAATAAAGGAGTAGACTATGAAGAATTGCTTAAATTTTAATTGTGAAATTGACATTATTGACAATCCATTAAATTTAGAATTAAATGATTTTTTAGATATAGGAATAAGAAATAATAGTAAAAGACGTTTTTTATTTATATCAAAAAAACTTGGTAAGCATCTAGCATGTAAACCAAGTGAGATGGACAATTTGGGAAAATTAATAGCCACAATTTATAATGAAAAAAATAAAGTAACATCAAATGGAACTGTTATAGCTTTTGCTGAGACTGGTACAGCTATTGGGCATAGTGTTTTTGATTACTTATGTGGAGAATATGAATTTATTCATACTACTAGAGAACAATTTGATGAGTTAGAGAATCTAGAATTTTTAGAAGAACATTCTCACGCAACAGACCAAAATCTATACTTTGGTATGCTTAGTAACTTTAAAGCTGGAGATGAAGTAATATTAGTCGATGATGAGATTACCACAGCTAATACGTGTATGAATATAATTAAGAAGGTTCAAAGTATTTATCCTAAAAAGAAATACACTATATGTTCAATACTTAATTGGGTGAGTGATGATAACTTAAGAAAAGTTGCTAATTTGGAAAAAGAGCTAGACTGTAAGATAGAATTTGTATATTTATTTAAAGGAAACTTTAAATTTGACATAAATGAAGATGTTATTTCAAATTACAATGATAATTATACTATTGATGAATCACATACTATTTCAAATGATAAAGTAAATTTAGTAGTGAATCATATTGATGTTGATTTAGAAGATTATATTGGAAGTAAGAAATATGTTAAGTATACTGGTAGATTTGGAATTAATAGAAGAGAACAATCTAGATTAAAAGAAATTGTAAAGAGAGAAAGTAAAAAAATAACTATGGACAATAAAGAATCTTTAAAAAATGAAAATGAAAAGATTCTATTTTTGGGTACTGAAGAATTTATGTATATACCTATGTTGTTTGCGAAGGAAAAAGAGAATCAATGTGATGTATACTATCATTCAACAACAAGAAGTCCAATTATTGATATCGAAAAAAATAATTATCCTATTAGAAGTAAGTTTAAGTTAAAGAGCTTTTATAATATAGATGTTCAAAATTATATTTATAATATAGATAAGCATAATTTTTCTAAATGTTATTTATTTGTAGAGTTAAATAAAAGTGAAAATTCTTATCTGGAATTTATTGATATAATTAAAAGTACAAGTATAAAAGAATTGACTATAGTATGTTGTAGCTAAATGCTTTAAGAGAATTAAAGTATATCACAGTTTTAAGATAGGAGTTGAGCCATATGGAAGATTTTAGCACATATTCTAAGGATGATGTTATCTTTTTATTAAAAGATATATCAAATTTAATTGAAGAAGAAGGAAATAAAGAGAGAGAATTAAAAATACAAAATGGTAGACATTATTCAGAAATGATACCAATAGAGTATGAAGTTAGTGAAGATTATCTTAATTTATATCATGATAAACTAGAACAAAATAAAGATAAGCTTGCGTTTTCCATAGGTGTTATGTGTGAAAAGATAATTAAAAAAAATGGGACTGATGTAGTATTAGTTTCACTTGCTAGAGCAGGTACACCTATTGGTATTTTGGCAAAGAGATATCTAAAAAATAAGTATAATCTAAATTTACCTCACTATACAATCTCTATAATAAGAGATAAAGGAATAGATATGAATGCAATTGAATATATAGTAAAGAATCATCCAAACTCAGAAATTCAATTCTTAGATGGGTGGACTGGAAAGGGAACTATATCAAAAGAACTTGAAAAAGCATGTGATGAGCTTAATGCTAAATTTAAAAAGCCTTTTGACTCAACTCTTGCTGTATTAGCTGACCCTGCTGGATATTCAGGACTTTATGGAATTAGAGAAGACTTCTTAATACCAAGTGCATGTTTAAATTCAACAGTTTCTGGATTAATAAGCAGAACTGTATTAAGAGAAGATTTAATTGGTAAAGATGATTTTCACGGAGCTAAATTCTATAAACATTTAAAAGACAAAGACGAATCTATAAATTATATAGAGACTATAGAAGCATGTTTTAAAAATCAATTTAAGAACATATCTGATGAAGTTGATAAATGGCAAAGTGATAATATAACAAAAGATGGATATTTTGATGTTTTAAATATAAAGGAAAAGTACAGTATAACAGACATTAACTTTATCAAACCAGGTGTTGGAGAAACAACAAGAGTTTTACTTAGAAGAGTTCCATATAAGATTTTAGTTAAAGACTTAAATGACAAATCTTTAGACCACATACTTATATTAGCTAAAGAGAAAAATGTTGAAGTTGAACAAATGAACTTAAAGGCTTATAAATGTTGTGGAATAATAAAAAATATGAAAGATATTTAAAAAATATATTAGACAGGAGAATACTGAATGATTGTTTTTTCAGATTTAGACAGGAGTATTATTTACTCTGATAAATTTTTAGATACTGATAAGGAATATACTAATATAGAGATTTATAGAGAAAAAGAAATATCTTATATATCTTTAGATACTATAAATCTAATAAAGCAAATACAATATTATGGTATGTTTATACCGACAACTACTAGAACAGTGGAGCAATTTAGGCGTATAGAATTTAATAAATATGGGATTCATTTTCCTTTTAGTATAACTTCAAATGGAGCAATTATACTTAAAGATAATAAAATATTAAAATCGTGGAGTGAAGAAATAGATAAATTAAAATCTAATTATGAACCTATTGAAAGTATGATTGAAAAATTTAAAGATTATTTAGATATAGAAGGAATAACTAACTTTAAAGTTGCAGAAAATACATTTTTTTATATAGTTGTGGATTTTGCAAAATTTAATTTGGATTCAATCAAAGAATATCTAAATATATTGGAATCAAAAAATTGGAAGTTCTATGTGAGTGGTAGAAAAATCTACTTTATACCAAAAGAAATCTCAAAAGAAAATGCTATAAAATACTTAACTAAAGAATTACGAATAGAGTCTTTTTATGCAATTGGAGACTCTGTTATGGACTATGGTATGCTCAATATTTCAAATAAAGCATATGTATTAAAGCATGGTGATATAAATAAAAATGAAACAGAAAACTCATTTATATCAAGTACTTTTAATGGAATGAGTGGAACTGAAGAGATACTATCTAATATTTTAGATGAAAGTTGTCTACTTAATATATAATGACAAATATATATAATTAATAAACCAGAAAAATCTGAAATAAATTAGAATAAAATTTATCATACTAATTTATTTCAGATTTTTATTAATTTATATTTAAGTGAGAATTTAATATATTAAAATGAAGGTGGAGTCATTGCCCAGACTGATATACATATATCATCGTCATAATTTTCATATACATGTGGAATGGTACTGTTAAAATAAAAACTATCTCCTTCTTCCAATACATATTCCTTATTTCCAAGTATTATCTTCATTTTTCCCTTTATTATATATCCACATTCCTCGCCTTCATGCGTTACAAATTCACTACTTTTTTTTGTATGACCATCTAGTGTAACAAGTAAAAATTCTATTTTCTTGCCAGATAAATTAGGAACAAGAAGTTCATAAAATTTTGTAGAATCATTAGTTACTATTTTTTTTCTATTGTTTTTCTTTACTATTATATTAGAGTCTTCTTTTTCAATCTCATCAAAGAAATAACCTATATTTATATCAAGAGCTTTTGATATTTTCCACATTGCTACAATTGACGGAACAACCATATTTCGCTCAATTTGACTTATTAAACCCGTACTTAAATCTGAGTTTTTTGCTAAAGTAGATATACTGATATTTTTAGATTTTCTAAGAGCTCTAATTTTGCTTCCGACATCTATATTCATTAGATACAAACCCCCTCAGACATGATTATAACATATAATTTGTAAAGAGTAGTAAAATAAAAAAAGTTTTATTATACATGTATTTTCCCTGTTTTATTGAATTTTCTGAAAAGATGAATTATAATAGTATTAATATTCAATATATTGAATATTAATATAGATATTTTAATTTAATGAAATGGAGGTAGTTAAGATGAAGAGTTTTGTAAGTCCTGATAATATTTGGGTATTATGGGCAGTTATAACTGGATGGGCAGCATTTAGTATTTATTTGGAACAAAAGTACAATTGGGCATCGAAAATATCAGGAGCAATAATAGCTCTTGTAGGAGCTATGTTACTATCAAATCTAAATATCATACCAGTAGAGTCTGTTGTGTATGACCAAGTATGGGGATATGTTGTTCCTTTAGCTATAGCTTTACTGTTATATCAATGTAACATTAAAAAGATATGGAAAGAAAGTGGAAGATTACTCGTAATATTTCTTGTAGGCTCTGTCGGAACTGTGATTGGGGCTATGGTTGGATTTTTACTATTAAAAAATGCAGTACCAGATTTAAATGTTGTTGCAGCTATGATGACAGGTTCCTATATAGGTGGAAATGTAAACTTCGCAGCCATGTCAGGAGCATTTAATGCACCTGGAGAATTGGTATCAGCAACAGTTGTAGCAGACAATCTTTTAATGGCATTATATTTCTTTGTTTTAATAGCTATCCCATCAATTGGATTTTTTAGAAAACATTTTAAACATCCACATGTAGATGAGATGGAAAGTATGGATGTAACTGAAGGAGAAACAATAGCAGCAAATTATTGGGGAAGAAAAGAAATATCTTTAAAAGATATAGCAATAGCTATTGGTAGTGCCTTTATAATCGTTGCAGTATCTGTAGAATTATCAACTTGGTTTAAAGCTATAATACCAACATCAAATCCTTTTTTAGCAATGTTAAATACTCTATTTGGTAATCAATATTTAATAATAACTACTTTGACTATGTTATTTGCTACATTTATGCCTAAATTCTTTAGTGATATAAAAGGAGCACAAGAGATAGGTACATTTTTAATCTATATATTCTTTGTGGTAGTAGGTGTTCCTGCTTCTATAACATTAATAATCCAAAAATCACCATTATTGCTTTTATATTGTGGAATAATGGTACTGATAAACATGTTAGTTACATTTATAGTTGCCAAAATATTTAAGTTTACTTTAGAAGAAGCTATTCTTGCATCTAATGCAAACATTGGTGGGCCTACAACAGCAGCAGCTATGGCAATATCAAAAGGATGGTCTAAACTAGTAGGACCAATACTTATAGTTGGAACATTTGGATATATAGTTGGCAATTATTTTGGCCTTTTAGTAGGAAATATTTTAATATAATTCTATATGAACTAAAAAGTTTATTTTAAGAAAGACTTTTATTTAACTGGAGGTTGTTATGATTTTCGATGGACATTCAGATACTTGGGCAGATGTAACAATAAGAAGACTCAACGGGGAGAAAGATGTATTTAGAAGAATTCATCTTGATAATTTTAAAAAAGCAAATATAGAAGGAGCTATTTTTGTAATATGGATAGACCCTCCATATGATAAAGAACCTGAAAAAAGAGTTAAACAAATTATAAGCTCTATAAAAGATGAAATTGAAGATATGAAAGATATTGTAAATATAGTAAAAAGATATTCTGATATAAACAAAGGTATAAGTGAAAATAAAATAAATATTTTAATTGGAATTGAAGGATTAAGTCATATTGGAAAAAATATAGATTTGATAGATTATTTTTATAAGGATGTCGGTGCAAGACATGCATCATTAACTTGGAATGAGCAAAATGAACTTGCTACAGGTTGTTTAGGAGATAAAAACAGAGGTTTAACTCAGATAGGGAAAAAAGCAGTAAATAAGATGGAAGAATTGGGAATGATAGTAGATGTATCACATTTAAATGAGAAGTCATTTTGGGATTTGATGTCTATTGTAAGTAAACCAGTAATAGCCTCTCATTCTAATGCAAGAAACTTATGTGATGCTAAAAGAAATCTTACCGATAATCAATTAAAAGAAATTTCAAAGATAGGTGGATTAGTAGGAATAAATAGTTTTAGAGGGTTTACTAATAGTAATCCAAAGAAGCAAGATTTGATACACTTAGTTGACCATATAGATTACATGGTAAATCTCATAGGTATAGAGCATGTATCTTTTGGTTTTGATTTTAGTGATTACTTAGGAGTAGAGACTATAGGTTCTTTTACTGAAAATGCCAGTATCCCAAGTGTAGATGGTCTTGAAAGTACACATACAGCACATAACATAATAATAGAACTTGAAAATAGAGGTTATAAAAAAAGAGATATAGATTTAATTTCTAGTGGTAATTTTTATAGACTCTTTAGAAATATATTAAAATAATATAATAAATAACTTAAATTTACAAAATATTTATTATATTTAATGGGAATACTTACATATTTAAATTAGCATTTATAATTTATTTTATTAAATTAAATTTTAATGTTACTAGGAGTTTCAATTCTAGTAACATTTTTTATGTAAAAAACAAATATATATACATATTGACAATGATAATTATTATTGATAAACTATAAAAGTAAAAAATGATAATAATTATCATTTTAAATGAAGAATAGTTTTTGAGGAGGGAGAATGAAAAAAAGGTATTTAGTCATAGGAATAATAATTTTGTCTTATTTTTCTTTATTTATAGGAGCCGAAGATATAAATATAATGCATATATTTGCAAAAAATCAGCATAAACTTATGATATTTATCATGAGTAGAATACCAAGATTGATAAGTATATTGATTGCAGGTGTAGGGATGAGTATAGCGGGTCTTATAATGCAACAGATAAGTAAAAATAAATTTGTATCACCTACAACAGGAGCTACAATAGATGCAGCTCAATTTGGTATAGTAATCTGTATGCTTTTAATACCAACTGCATCTATTTTTACAAAGACCATAATAGCATTTATATTTTCTCTTATAGGGACTTTTATGTTTATGAGAATAATAAGAAAGTTGCAATTTAAAAATATAATATTCGTGCCATTAGTAGGTATAATGTTTGGAAATATAATAGGCTCTATGACTGATTTTATTGCATATAAATATGATTTGAGTCAAAATGTAAGTTCTTGGATGCAAGGCGATTTTTCTATGATACTTAAAGGCAATTATGAAGTATTATATATTACAATACCTCTTATAATATTAGCATATATTTATGCAAACAAATTTACTGTTGTTGGTATGGGTATGGATTTTGCAACAAATTTAGGTCTGAGCTATAAAAAAGTTGTTAATATAGGTTTGGTAATAGTGGCACTTGTCACAGTATGTGTAGTAGTTACAGCTGGTAATATACCTTTTATAGGTCTAATAGTTCCAAATATTGTGTCCTTATATATGGGAGATAATATAAGAGCGAACATATGGTATACTGGTTTATTTGGAGCTATATTTGTGCTTATATGTGATATTTTTGGAAGAATAGTTATTTATCCATATGAAATATCTATAGGACTTACAGTTGGAGTTATAGGAAGTATGCTATTCCTTTATTTAATACTAAGGAGGAATATAAATGAAGCTTAGTCTTAATCAAAAAATTTATTTTATTAGCACATTATTATTAATATCAATAGCACTTTTTATAATTTATGGTATAGACATGAATAATGTAGATTATGCACTATCACAGAGGATACCAAAGATACTTGCTATGATATTAGGTGGAGGATGTATAGCATTTACCACTGTAGTGTTTCAAACAATTACAAATAATCAAATATTGACACCAAGTGTACTGGGATTGGATTCATTGTATGTAATGATTCAAACTATAATAGTATTCATATTTGGCTCAACTAGTAGTTTAATTATTAATGAGAATTATAATTTTATTATTAATGTTACTATGATGATTGGAGCTTCAATGTTATTATATAAGACATTGTTTGAGAAAAATAAACATAATATTTTCTTTTTAGTCCTAGTAGGGATGATATTTGGAACATTATTTAAAAGTGCAACAACATTTATCCAAGTAATGATAGACCCAAATGAATTTCTAGCTTTACAAACTAGCATAATGGCAAGTTTAAATAATATAAATACTAATGTACTTTTAATAGCATTTATAATAATTATTGCCATAATACCTTTTATATATGACGAAATAAAGTATTTGGATGTATTATCTTTAGGTAGAGAGCAGGCAATTAATTTAGGTGTAGATTTTGATAAAGTAGTTAAAAAGATGATAATACTAATAGCAATTTTAGTTTCAATATCAACAGCACTTATTGGTCCAATGACATTTTTAGGACTTTTGCTTGCCAATATAACTAGAGAAATTTTTAAAACGTATAAGCATACATATTTAATTTTTGGTTCCATGTTGATAGGAATGATTACATTAATAATTGGTCAATTTTTTATACAGCATGTATTTAAATTTGATACTACTTTAAGTGTAGTAATAAATTTTATAGGAGGAATTTACTTTATTCAGTTATTGTTAAAGGGGGCAAATAGGTGATAGAGATAAGAAATATATTTAAAAAATATAAGAATAAAAATGTTGTAGAGGATGTCTCTTTTAATATAGAAAAGGGAAAAATAACATCTTTTATAGGGCCAAATGGAGCTGGGAAAAGTACTGTATTATCAATAGTAACAAGGCTTATAGGAGGTGATAGTGGAGAGGTAATAATAGAAGGAAAGAGCTTAACTAGTTACAGCAACAAAGAATTAGCCAAAAAAATAGCTATTCTTAAACAATCTAATAATATAACTTTAAGACTCACAATAAGGGAACTGGTTGGATTTGGAAGGTTTCCATACAGTGAAGGAAACCTAACTAAAGAGGATGAAAAGTATATTGATGAAGCGATAGAATATATGAAATTGACTGATATACAACATAAGTATCTAGATGAATTGAGTGGAGGACAAAGACAAAGAGCTTATATAGCAATGGTAATAGCTCAAGATACAGAGTACATATTGCTTGATGAACCACTTAATAATTTAGATATGAATCATTCAGTTCAAATGATGAAAGTGCTTAGAGGTCTTTGTGATGACCTAGATAAGACTATAGTATTAGTAATGCACGATATAAACTTTGCATCATGTTATTCAGATAATATAGTTGCATTAAAAAATGGAAAAATTGAGAAAGTAGGTCGTACAGACGAGATAGTCAATGAAAAAGTTTTAGAAGATATTTACGAAATGAGCTTTAATATTAAACATATAAATGGAAATCGAATCTGTATTTATTTCTAAATTATGATATATAAAAATAAATAAACCTTATAATAAATTCAAATTAAAATAGAGATTAACAAGAAAGAGGGAGATATCATCATGAATAAAAAAGTAGCGATAGTAGCCGCAGTAGCCATAGTAGGATTAGTGACAGTATTTGCATTAGGTGGAGGTAAAAAAAATGAGCCTAAGACATTAGAAAATTCAAATGATACTATAAAGATAACTCATAGCTTGGGAGAAACAGATGTAAAGTTAAACCCTAAGAAAGTGGTAGTATTTGATTATTCAGCTCTAGATACAATGGATGCATTAGGTGTAGGGGAGAATTTAGTAGGGCTTCCAAAGTCAAGCTTACCAACATCTTTAGAAAAATATAAGGATGAAAAGTATGCAGATTTAGGAGGGTTGAAAGAGCCAGATTTAGAAGGTATAAAGTCAGCAAATCCAGATTTAATTATAATAAATGGAAGACAAGAAGATTTTTATGAGCAATTATCAAAAATAGCACCAACAATAAGTACAAGTAAAGATGATAAGAAGTATTTGGATTCTGTTAAAAATAATATAGATAAAATAGGAAAAATATTTGGAGTAGAAGAAAAAGCTAATCAAGAATTTAGTAAAATTGAAAAAAAGATAGAGGCTCTAAATAAAAAAGTAACAGAAAAAAACTTAAATGCTTTAACGCTAATGGTGAATGAAGGTAATTTAAGTGTATTTGGTGAAGAATCAAGATTTAGTGTATTATACAAGAGTTTTGGATTTGAAAATAAAGATAAAAATATAAAAGAATCAAGTCATGGTCAAAACATTACTTTTGAGTATATAGCAAAACAAAATCCAAAAGTTATGTTTGTTATAGATAGAGGAATAGCTACAGGTAGTGATGTAAAAGCAGGCTCAACAGCAAAAGCTGTTTTAAACAATGATGTAATAAAATCTATGGATGCATATAAAAATGATAACATAATATATTTAGATTCGCCAACATGGTATGTAAATGATGGAGGTCTAACTTCTTTAAATAAAATGATAGATGATGCGTCACAAGCAGTTAATAAATAAGTCTATTATTTACGATGAACATGTTTTATTTATTGCTATTTAATCAGCCACTTAAAGTGGCTGATTTTTTATAGTTTAAATAATAATGTGAATTATAATAATATAAATATATTCAAAATATAATAAAATACAAAGTTATACTAGACAAAAAGAATAATTTTTAAATATAATTGAATTATATAGATATATAGGTTGTCGCAATTATATAATTTTAAGCAGAGTTTTATAACTAAAAGTAATATAAACTGTATCTAAAAAAAGAGTGATTTCTATAAAAACGTTTTTGTAAATAGATATAATACTAAAAATAAACTATGTAAAATAAGCATTTCTATATCTTAATTGTATAGAAATTTTTATTGGAATTTCATGCTTCTTATTTGAAAAAATGATTATACACAACTTTGTTGAGTTGATTATAAAGAATATCTAATACATGAAAAACTACATAGAGGATAGGGGTATTTTATGAAGAGAGTTTTGAGGGTAACTATCTTAGTCTTATTTATTTTATTAATTTCTATAAGCTCCATTTCGATTAAATTGATTCGTAATATTGCGGACTATGGAAAACTAATTAATTATGTTGGTATCGTCCGTGGAGCGAGTCAACGTTTAAGCAAATTAGAGATGGACAATCAACCAAATGATGAGTTAATCGACTATATAGATGGAATTTTACATGAATTAATTACAGGGGATGGAAAGTACGGTTTGGTAGTTACCGATTGCAAAACATATAACGATTATTTATTTTTACTAGAAAAAAAGTGGAAAGATTTAAATAGTGAAATAGAAAAAGTAAGAATGAATGAAGAAAACAATCATTTATTAGACACAAGTGAAGACTTTTTTTATCTTGCAAATAATACAGTGTTTGAAATAGAAAATTTTTCTAAAGAGAAAAGTGATTATCTAATGACTTTAATAATCATTATATCTATTATAGGTATGTTAGCATGGATTATATTGATTATACAATACAATAGAAAATTGATTAGTTTGGAAAAATTAAATGTAGATTTAAAAAACATTGCGTATAAAGATGAGCTCACAGGAGCAAATACTATAGAAAAGTTTAAGCTAGATGCAAATCAAAATATTTATAAGTATAAAGACAAGAAATTTGCTGTATTCTATATTGATTTTGAAAATTTTAAATACATTAATGACATATTTGGATATGATTATGGTGATATGATATTAAAACGATATGCTAATCTTATGATGAATGATATTGGAAAATATGAGATATTTGCAAGGGAAATTGCAGATAGATTTATTGCTTTAAGGTGCTATGTGGATAAGGCAGACTTAGTGATACGACAACGAGTTGTAGATGAGAAACTGATTAATATTACGAACGAAATTAAAAACAAATATAACATTACGATTGTCAGTGGAATTTGTTGTATTGAAGATGTAATTGAAAAACTAAACATAGATGATTTAATAAATAGAGCAAACTTTGCACAAAAAACTGTTAAAAATAAACCAGGTACTAATTATGCTTTTTACAATGAAAATATTCGTAAAAAAATGATTGAAGAAAATACAATCAAAAGTAGAATACATGAAGCCATTGAAAATAAAGAATTTATAGTTTATTTTCAACCCAAAGTTAATTTACATAATCAAAAGATAGATTGTGCAGAAGCTTTAGTACGTTGGTTGACTCCAGATAAAGGTATCATATCTCCTGCAATATTTATTCCAATACTGGAAAAGGATTTTTTTATTGGTTTGGTAGACAAGTATGTTTTTGAAGAAGTTTGTAGATGGATTAGAAAGAGATTAGATGAAAATAAACCATTTGTTCAAATATCAGTTAATGTTTCTAGAATACAGTTTTATAATACCAACTTTGTGGAAACTTATTCAGAGATAAAAAAGAAATATAATATACCTCAAAACACTATAGAAATTGAATTTACTGAGAGTGTTGCTTTTGAGAATCAAGAACACTTTTTGGAAATTATACATGACTTACATAAAAATGGATTTACTTGCTCTTTAGATGATTTTGGAAAAGGGTATTCATCTTTGGGTGTCTTAAAAGATTTACCATTTGATGTTTTAAAACTTGATTCTATGTTTTTTAATGCTAGCTTAGACAAAGATAAAGAAAAAACAGTAATAAAAAATATTATACATATGCTAAAAGAATTGAATATTACAACAGTTGCAGAAGGTATTGAATGTAAGGAACAAGTTGAATTTCTAAAAGATGTTGGATGTGATTTAGTACAGGGATTTGTATTTTATAGACCAATGCCCATGTTAGAATTTGAAGAAATATTGGATAAAGAATTTGTTCATAATAGTTAGAAAGTAAATAATTATAAAAAAAAGAGACTGTGAGTGAATTTACTCATAGTCTCTTGATAATGTACTTATTTTCTTCCTGCAACCCATTTTAAGCCCCAATGAAACTCATTGTCCATTTCTTTATGGCCTTTAAAGTATTTAATGACTTTTTCAACACTGAATGTCTCATCATTTACATTTTCTATCAATGCTATTGAACACATGTTATAGCCATTTTTATGTTCATCAAGTTTAACAACTAAATCTGAATCTTGTTTTTGTTTGATTGTTACAATTCCATCAGCCTCAGACCAATTAGCTACACCTTCATAGATAAAAGCATAAATAAGTATTCTCTTTATTTCTTTTATTTTATTACCATTTATTCTTATATTTTCTCCTTGTGTATTGCTACCTGTTCTGTCATCTCCATCTAATTGAGCAAAAGGGGGATTCTCTAAACTACCAAAAGAATTACCTAATGCTTGTACAGCACCTTTTACACCATTTTTCATTTCAAACAGGCAACCTAAATCTAAATCTATATTACTGCTTTTTAGAGAGCCAAAAAAACCTTTTTTTTGTATTTTTTGATTCCAATTTAAATTAACTAAGATTTCACCTAAATCACTATTTTCTTTTTTTGTAAGGTTTATTTTTTGTCCCTTTTTTAATTCTATAGCCATAGTAATCTTCCTCCATAAACATAGATTTACTTAAATGGTAGCACTTAACAAGTCAATATTCAACAAGATTAGAATAATAATATTAAAATTATACTAAATATACTAGAAAACAGGAATTACAATTCCTTTGTATTTCTCTTCAATTATACTTCTTGCTTTATCTGATGTAAGAACATCTTGTAGAACTTTAATTTTTTCACTATCTTTATCTTCAGTTCTAAATGCCAAAAGATTTGCATACTCATCATTTATAGGAGCTGTATAAAGTCCATTTTTCTTAGCATCAAGACCAGCAGGTACTGCGTATGTAGTATCTATAAATGCAGCAGTTACGTCTGGAAGAGAAGATGGAATCTGAGCAATATCCAATTCTTTAAATTGTATGCCTTTTGGATTTTCGATTATATCTTTAGGACTAACTAGTCCATCATCTTTAGGTAAAGTTAAAAGCCCAATACTTTCAAGATATCTAAGGTCTTTAGAACAAGAAGATGGATTGTTGCTTATTGCAATTGTATCTCCTTTTTTAAATTCATCAATAGATTTTATCTTGTAAGAGTAAAGTATTGCTGGGCATACATATAGTTTTTTTCCAGCCATTATTTTATATCCTTTAGCTTTGACAGCCTCTTTTAGATAAGGTTCATGTTGGAATAGATTTGCATCAATTTCTCCATTATTTAAAGCTTCGTTTGGAAGTATGTAATCATCAAAATTCTTAATTTCTAAGGTATAACCTTTTTCTTCGATAAGTGGCTTTAATTCTTCTAATAATTCTCCACCTGGTACTAAAGTAGCACCAACAACAATTTTTTTGTCATCGTTAGCTTTAGAGCATCCAACTATAGATAAAGTGAAAACTAGACATAATAATAAACTTAATAATTTTTTGAATTTCATATAAATTCCCTCCTGAATATGATTGATTAGTTAAAAATAAAATACCCTCTTTTATCACACTGCAAAATAAAATAAGCCTGAGTTTAAACTCAGGCTTTAAAAGCTAATTTAGACTCATCTTTCAGTATAATACTGCAGGATTTAGCACCAATGTATATAAAAATATACTGGTTGCTGGGTTTCATAGGGCCAGTCCCTTCACCACTCTGGATAAGAAGTATCAATTTTTAATTATGTTATAAATATTATCATGATTTTTTATATATGTAAACACAATTTTATAAATATTTTAAAATCTTTAGTATTTCTATTTAACACCTAAGATTCCAGAAACTAAAATATCAGTATCAGCACCTAAGAAATAATCATTTATTTCAATTGAATTTAAAACATTTCTTAAAGCATTTTCTTCATGCTTTGTGCCAACAAGTTTGTCTTCCACAAATGAAACATCACGTTTTCCAAAAAAATCTCCAAAAAATTTTATAGTTGTTATTATGCCTTTATCAACATTTAGATTAAACTCAACATTTCCACCAGAATATTTTAACTCATTTGAAAGAGTATATTTTGGTGAATTACCAAAGTTCCAATCCCAAGTTTCATATTTTAATTTAGTAAGTTTTTCTATTTGTTCTATGTCATACTTACTTAAACAATAATTAGTATTATCAATATTAGTTTTAGATAAATAATCCATGATTGCATCTTTAAATTCCAGTATATCCATTTTAGATTTTAGATGTTCACTTATATTAGTTACACGAGATTTTACAGATTTTATTCCCTTTCCTTCAAATTTTATAGGCTTTACTTTTAAAGCTTTTGAAAGGTCGTTTATCTCAGATGAAAATAACAACGTACCATGGTGCATTACCTTGTTTTTGTAGTTGTACTGGGCATTTCCAGAAAATTTCTTACCATCTATAAGAAGGTCATTTCTTCCAGAAAATTCAGCGTTGACATCTAATGTTTTAAGCAAGTCTATTATTGGTTGAGTGAATCTTCTGAAATCACTAAAGCTATTATTATTGCAAGCTATGAATGTAAAATTTATATTTCCTAAATCGTGAAATACAGCTCCACCACCAGATTGTCTCCTAACGACAGGTATAGAATTTTCTTTTATATATTCTAAATTTATTTCAGAAAGTGTATTTTGATTTTTTCCAACAATTATAGAAGGTTCATTCCTCCATAAAATAAATAAGTCTTCGTCAAGATTTTTAAGAAGATACTCTTCCATTGCTAAATTGAAGTAAGGGTTTGTCTTTTCATTGTAAATTAATAACATTAAAGTAATTCCTCCATATAATTGATAAAATTTTTTTGTTGGTCTTAGTACAATTAATTTTATAATTCGACAATAACTTGAAAAGTCCTTTAAATTAGAAGTTTTAAACAAGAAGATAATCGTGTGTTAATAGAAGTGTCCATTAAACAAAATCAGAATAAAATGGAATTTCATGTAAAAAATAAAAAGGATTTTTAAAAACCACCTTGCAAAGTTTAAATAAATAATATATACTCAAAATATACTTAATAAAAGTGAATAGAAGGGTAGAGGCGCAATAATCTATCAGTACTAATAATGAGTTAAGCACAGAGATTTATTAGGAAAGGAGATATTGCCGAAGTTTTATAATCGATGCTTTAAGATTATATTGCTGGGGGTACATAGAAAATATGTACAACTGTCACAGGTTTATTTGTGGTGAGCTATCATTTAAGGAATTATATTATACTTATTTTAATATTGTTGATGTATTGTAATTTTTAAGCCTTGAGTGTTTAGCACTTAAGGCTTTTTTAGTTTTATCAAATACCCTGTACAATTCACAAAACTAAAAAGAGAGGGAGATTTATATGAGAAATAAAAAAATTAATATTATTTTTCTGACGACAATTATGTTCATAATGTCAACAGTAATGGTTTTTGCGGAGGAAGATATAGACACTATTGCACTAGCTAATGCAGAAAAATTTGGAATTTTAACTTTAATACCACCATTAGTTGCTATAATACTTGCATTTATAACTAAAAACGTAATAATTTCCTTACTTATAGGAATTCTTTCTGGTAGTTTTATAATTAAAGCTAGTGGTATAAATGTGTTTGCCACACTTATACAATCATTTTTAGATTTAGTGGACAGAGCTTTGGTATCGTTATCAGACCCATGGAATGCAGGAATAATACTACAAGTTCTAGCAATTGGAGGAGTAATAAATCTTGTTGCTAAAATGGGAGGAGCTAAGGCGATAGCTGAAGCACTTGCCAAAAGAGCGAAATCAGCAAAAGGTACACAACTTATAACATGGTTTTTGGGTCTTTTAGTATTCTTTGATGATTATGCTAATTCATTAATAGTAGGTCCTATGATGAGACCTGTTGCAGATAAAATGAAAATATCAAGAGAAAAATTAGCCTTTATAATAGATGCTACAGCAGCACCAGTTGCTGGATTAGCCATAATATCTACATGGATAGGTCTTGAAGTTGGTTTAATACATGATGCTTTTGAAAGTATAAGTGTGGATGTTGATGCATTTGGTATATTTTTAAATACAATACCATTTAGATTTTATAATATATTAATATTAGCGTTTATTGTAATATCAGCATTATTATTAAAAGAATTTGGGCCAATGAGAAAGGCTGAGATAAAATCTAGAAGTAGAAAAGTTGGTACAGACCTTGATGAAGGTGTAGAAGAATTAGATGATTTAGCACCAAAAAATGGAGTGAAATTGAGTGTGTGGAATGCTATAATCCCAATAGGAACATTAATAATAGTTGCTTTGGCATCATTCTATTATAGTGGATATACGTCTATAATGGGTGGTGAAGATAAAGCTCTAATACAACTATTTACAAATTCACCATATTCTTTTGGAGCAATAAAAGAAGCATTTAGTGCATCTGATGCATCTAGAGCATTATTCCAATCTGCACTTGTTGCAAGTTTAGTTGCTATTATAATGGCTGTAGTTAAGAAGATTTTTACAGTGTCAGAAGCAATTGATGTTTGGATAGATGGAATGAAAAGTTTAGTAATAACTGGTGTAATATTAATACTTGCATGGTCATTAAGTTCAGTAATAAAAGAATTAGGTACAGCTAAATTTTTGATACACTTATTATCGGGTTCACTACCTCCATTCTTATTGCCAAGTTTAATATTTGGTTTAGGAGCAATAATATCTTTTGCTACTGGAACAGCTTATGGAACAATGGGTATACTTATGCCACTAGCAATACCACTAGCTTACTCATTAAATCCTGATATGTCTTATGTAATAGTGAGTACAAGTGCAGTCTTAACAGGTGCAATATTTGGAGACCACTGTTCTCCGATTTCAGATACAACAATACTTTCTTCGATGGGAGCTGGTTGTAATCATATAGACCATGTTAATACTCAAATGCCATATGCTATATTTACAGCAGTAATCACTATTGTATTTGGATATATACCAGCTGGATTAGGATTGCCAATATATATAGTATTACCAGTAGCTATAGCTGCTGTATTTGTTGGTATTCAAATAATTGGTAAGAAAGTTGATGAAGCAGAGATAGAACTTGCAGAATAAGGATATAAATAAATTTAGCCTTTTATTATCATTGTTTTGTTAGTTTTTAGATAATTTTAAAAAGTTATTGAAAATAATAGGGAAATATAGTAAAATAAAAGAGTGATAAGCGGATGTGGCGGAATTGGCAGACGCACTAGACTTAGGATCTAGCGCCATTGGCGTGGGGGTTCGACTCCCTTCATCCGCACTCTACAGTGCTTAGTTGTGCTGAAAAAAACTGGGGTTGCTGGCTTTCGGAGTGGGCTATCCCGTTTTTATTTTTTGAGAAATAAACCAAAATACAATATGAATATATTTCTAAAGATATTTTCTAATAAATATACAAAAGCACATTAAGTGCTTTTTTTGTTGTCTGAAAATGTGTTTACATATAAATTTTAAGACATTTGTTAAGAATATAAAATCTATAATAACGTATTTCTAAGAAACAATTTAAAGTCACAATATAATCTGTTTTTTATAAACTTATAAAAAATATATCTGTTTAATAAGTTTAATTTTATTTAAAAATGCTCTATTTCAAAATCTTATTTTTCACAAAGATAAAATTGCAAACGATTCTATTGTGTGTATGAATATATCTTTAACATAATATAGTAAATTACAATATAACTTTACTTTTAGTGTTTTGTATGACATATTAATAATAAATTAAATAAATATATTATTTTACATTAATATATAACATATATGTATAAAAGTTAATAATATAAAAGTAATATAATTGATAATAAAAACTTAACAAAAAAATTAATACATAAAAAAAAATAAATATAATGTGTTGACATTTAATTGAAATATTCATACAATAAAAATGAAAATAAATATTTCCAAATGAGATTAGCGAGAGAGACCTTTATATAAAAAGGCGCCGAAGAAGAAATTTAAGAAATGCCAATTCTTAGAGAAACTTTCAGGCAAAGATATCGCTAGTTGATGGGACTCTGGAGAGACTTAAGTTAATATACTATAAGTCACCGAAGAAGCAAAATAATATTAAATTATTAAATCTTTCAGGTATACAAACAGGGATATATAGGCTAGGATTATTTTCTATGCTAATATATCTTTTTTTTATGAAAAAGTATAGGACATAATATCGAAATTGCTTAAATATAGTGGGTCTAATTTTATAGGGAGGGTTATATATGAATGAATTGAAAAGAGTGCCTTTGTATAATATACACAAAGAGCTTGGAGCAAAACTTGTTGAGTTTGCTGGCTGGGAAATGCCTTTAGAATATGAAGGAATAAATAAAGAGCATGAAATGGTTAGAAAAAGTGCAGGTATCTTTGATGTATCTCATATGGGAGAGGTACAAATAAAAGGTGTAGATTCAGAAAAATTTATACAAAATTTAGTTACAAATGATATAAGCACATTAAAGGTAAATGACATTATATATACACCTATGTGTTATGAAAACGGAGGAGTAGTTGATGATTTATTAATATATAAATTTGGTGAAGAAGATTATTTATTAGTAATAAATGCAGGGAATATAGATAAAGATGTGGCATGGATAATAAAACAAAGTAAAGGTTACAATGTAGATATAAAAAATGTTTCTAATGAAGTTAGTCAACTAGCAGTTCAAGGGCCTAAAGCAGAAGAAATTCTTCAAAAAATCACAGACATAGATTTAAAATCAATAAAATTTTATAAGTCAATTCCATCAACAAAAATATGTGGTTTAACTTGTTTAGTTTCAAGAACAGGATATACTGGAGAAGATGGATTTGAGATATATTGTAAAAATGAACATACAGAAATAATTTGGAATGAAGTTTTAAAAGCTGGAGGAGAAGATATATGTCCTGCTGGTTTAGGTTGTAGAGATACTTTGAGATTTGAAGCAGCTCTACCTCTATATGGTCATGAAATAGGCGAACATATATCTCCAATTGAAGGAGGCCTATCAATTTTTGTAAAAACAAGCAAGGAAGATTTTATTGGAAAAACAATCTTATCAGAAGAAAAAGAAAATGGAGCTAAAAGAAAATTAGTTGGATTTGAAATGCAAGGCAAAGGGATGCCTAGAAATGGATACGATATAAAGATTGGTGACAAAATAGTAGGCTTTGTAACAACAGGATGTGCTTCTCCAACAACAGGAAAGATTTTAGGTATGGGAATTATAGATTCTGAGTATGCAAAAGTAGGAAATGAAATAGGTATAGCAATCAGAAAAAAAGTTGTTCCTGCCATGATAGTTAAGAAACCTTTTTATAAAAAGCAATATAAAAAAGATAATACTGTATTAAATGAAGAAAATAAATTTTCATATATACCTGCCACAAGTGAAGATAAATCAAAAATGTTAAAGGTAGTAGGATTAAATTCAGTTGATGAATTATTTTCAGATATACCAGATGAAATAAAGTTAAAAAGAGATTTAAACTTGGAAAGTGGGAAATCTGAATTAGAAGTAAGTAAAATAGTAAAAAGGCTATCAGAAGAAAATTTAAGTTTAGAAGACTTAACTTGTTTTCTTGGAGCTGGTGCATATGACCATTATATACCATCAATTATAAAACATATAACTTCAAGGTCTGAATTTTATACAGCATATACTCCATATCAAGCTGAAATAAGTCAAGGGACTTTACAAGTAGTGTTTGAGTTCCAATCTATGATTGCAGAAATTACTGGAATGGAAATTGCAAATGCATCAATGTATGATGGAGCAACTGCTGCAATAGAAGCATGCATAATGGCTATGAATCAGACTAGAAAAAGTAAAATAGTAGTATCAAAAACTACACATCCTGAAACTTTATCAGTACTTAAAACTTATCTACAATACAAAGATTGTGAAATAGTAGAAATTGATTTTTGTAATGAATATGGAACTACAGATATAGAAAAATTAAGGGCTTCAGTGGATAAAGATACAGCATGTGTTCTTATACAGACTCCTAACTTCTTTGGTATTATTGAAGAAATGGAGGAAATAGAAAAGATAACTCATGAAAATAAAGCTATGTTAGTTATGAGTGTTGACCCAATATCATTAGGTGTTTTAAAGACGCCAGGTGAGATAGGAGCAGATATTGTTATTGGAGAAGCTCAATCACTAGGAAATCCTCTTAACTTTGGAGGACCTTATGTAGGATTTTTGGCTAGTAAATCTAAGTATACGAGAAAAATGCCAGGAAGGATAGTTGGGCAAAGCTTGGATACAGAAGGAAAAACTGCATATGTGTTAACTTTACAAACTAGAGAACAGCATGTGAGAAGAGAAAAAGCAACTTCTAATATATGTTCAAATCAAGCTTTAAATGCTCTTGTAGCTTCAATATACATGGCTACTATGGGGAAAGAAGGATTTAAAGAGGTTGGTATGCAATCTATGAAAAAAGCACATTATGCTTATAATAAGCTTATACAAACAGGAAAATATAAGCCAATATTTAAAGGTAAATTTTTCAAAGAATTTACTGTACAAGGAAATCTTAATATAGAGACTATAAATAATAAGCTTTTAGAAGAAAATATATTAGGTGGTTATAACTTAGAGCACAATTACCCAGAATTAAAAAATTCAACTTTACTTTGTGTAACTGAGAAAAGAAGCAAAGAAGAAATAGATAAGTTAGTTGGAATAATGGAGGGATTATAATGAAAGAATATAATAGTTTGTTGATAGATATATCTAAAAAAGGTAGAAAAGCATATTCGCTTCCAAAGTTAGATATAGATGATATAAAAGTAGAAGATATGATTGACCAAAGTATGGTTAGACAAAGTGAATTGAATTTGCCAGAAGTTGGCGAATTAGAATTAGTTAGACATTATACCCTATTATCAAATAAAAATTTTGGAGTTGATACAGGTTTTTATCCTTTAGGTTCTTGTACTATGAAATATAATCCTAAAATAAATGAAGATATGGCAGCACTTCCAAACTTTACTGGAATGCATCCATACCAATCTTCATACACAGCACAAGGTTCTCTCTCTTTAATGTATGACTTATCAAATCGACTTGCAGAAATTACAGGTATGGATGAAGTTACACTACAACCTTCCGCAGGTTCACATGGTGAATTTACAGGTCTTATGATTATAAAAGCATATCATGAAAATAGAGGAGACCATAAGAGAACTAAAGTAATAATTCCTGATTCTGCACATGGAACAAACCCAGCAAGTGCAGCTATGGCAAACTTTGATGTGATTCAGATAACATCTGATAAAAATGGAGCTATAGACATAGATGCGTTAAAAGAAGCTTTAAGTGATGAAGTAGCAGCTCTTATGCTTACTAATCCAAGTACTCTTGGATTGTTTGAAAAAAATATAAAAGAAATAGCAAGTCTTGTACATGAAGCAGGAGGACTCTTGTACTATGATGGTGCAAATATGAATGCCATTATGGGAATAACAAGACCTGGAGATATGGGATTTGATGTAGTCCATCTTAATCTTCATAAGACCTTTTCTACTCCTCATGGAGGAGGAGGTCCAGGAGCTGGTCCTGTTGGAGTTAAAAAAGAATTGGTACCTTTTTTACCAATACCAGTGATTGAAAAACAAGAAGATAAATATGTATTAGATTATGATAGAGAAAAATCTATTGGAAAAATTAAAAACTTCTATGGCAATTTTGGAGTGCTTGTAAGAGCTTACACATATATATTAACTATGGGAAGAGATGGGCTTAAAGAGGCTAGTGAAATGGCAGTTTTAAATGCAAATTATATCAAAGAGAGTATAAAAGATGACTATATATTACCAATAGATACCTTATGTAAACATGAGTTTGTATTAGGTGGGTTACCAAGAGGAGAGTCAAATATAAAAACTATAGATATAGCAAAGAGATTACTGGATTATGGATATCATCCTCCAACAATGTATTTTCCTCTTATCATAAATGAGGCACTTATGATAGAGCCTACAGAAAGTGAGAGCATAGAGACATTAGATAGTTTTATAGAAGCTATGAAAAATGTTGCTAAGGAGGCAAAAGAAGAACCAGAACTATTGAAAACTGCTCCACATAATACCCTAGTTAAGAGAGTGGATGATGCAAGGGCAGTAAAGAAACCTATACTTACATGGTCGCAAAGATAAATAATTAAAAATAGAGATTATAAATATAAAGGAATTTGTATTTATAACAAAAAGCTATCTAACTTAATATAGTTTAGATAGCTTTTTTGTATATATAATATTTACTACTGAAGTTTTAAATTATATTAGTGCTTATATAAGAATATTAACATGATGATTATTATACCAATATTCATAAAAATTATAGAAATTTATTTTGATACAACTTTTACTCTTTTGGTTTAAGAGAAGCTTAACTAAAATATATCGAAATTTATAAAAATTTAGGAAATCTTAAGAATTATATTATTAAAATCTTTAGATTTATATTTTATTATATAAACTATAGAATAATAAAATATAAAAATTGAGAATTTTATAATATATTTGTAGATTTAAGTATAAAAAAGGGTTAAGTTGAAAGGAGTAGAATATGGATAGTGTTAATTTAAAAAGGTATAATTGCGATATAAACATGGGATTAAGTAGCGTACAACTTCAAAGTAGAATAGATGATAATTTAATTAATGTATTTGATAATGGAAAAACTAAAACATATAAACAAATTTTTAAAGATAATGTGTTTACACTTTTTAATCTCATAAATATTGTTTTAGTTTGTCTATTGGTATCAGTTGGTTCTTTTAAAAATACTTTATTTATATTTATTGCTGTAATTAATACTATTATAGGAGTAATTCAAGAAATAAGAGCCAAAAGATTGTTGGACAATCTATCTGTCATAGTTTCAAATAAGGTATCTGTTATAAGGGAAGAAGAGAAAAAAGAGATTGATGTACAAGAATTAGTATTAGATGATATTATGATTTTAAAAACAGGGAATCAAATTTGTGCAGATTCAAAAGTTTTAGATGGAAAATTAGAGGTAAATGAATCTTTAATTACAGGCGAATCTGATATTATTATAAAAAATGAAGGTGATTTCTTATATTCTGGTAGCTTTGTAGTTTCTGGAGAGGCTTTTGTGAGAGTTGAAAATATAGGAAAAGATAACTATGCAAATAAGATAGCCAATGATGCCAAGATTTCTAGAAAACATAATTCTCAGCTTAGAAATTCATTAAATACAATATTAAAAGTTGTAGGTATAATAATTATTCCTCTAGGGATTATATTATTTGTAAAGCAACATTTTGGAAATGGAGATTCTATAACGACATCTGTAGTAGGTACTGTGGCAGCTGTAAATGGAATGATACCAGAGGGATTGACATTGCTTACAAGTATTGCTCTAGCTGTAGGAACTATAAAGCTTGCAAGTCATAAAACTTTAGTGCAAGAATTATACTGTGTAGAGACTCTTGCTAGAGTTGACACATTGTGTCTTGATAAAACAGGTACAATTACAGAAGGTAAAATGCAAGTTGATGATGTAGTAATGTTAGACGAAATAGATATTGATGATATAATGGGGAATATATGCAATTCCCTTAAGGATGATAATGCAACAATAAATGCAATAAGAGATAAATACAATATTTTAGATACTTATAAAGTTAAAAGTTTAATACCATTTTCGTCAGAAAGAAAATACAGTGGAGTAGCCTTTGAAGATAAAGGTACATATTTACTAGGGGCATTTGAGTTTATTTTTAAGGATAAACATAAAGAACTTAAAACAGAGGTTGAAAAATATTCTAAAAAAGGCAATAGGGTAATAGTTTTAGCTCATAGTAATTCTTATATGGAAGAAAATCATATACCTGAAGATATAAAGCCACTAGCTTTTATTTTAATTTTGGACAAAATTAGAGATGAGGCTAAGGAAACTTTAGAATTTTTTTATAATGAAGGCGTAGATATAAAAATTATATCTGGAGATAATCCAGTAACAGTAAGTGAAGTGGCTAGAAAAGCAGGTCTTAAAACGGCCAGTAATTTTATTGATGCAACAACACTTAAAAGTGATGAAGATATATATGAGGCAGTTGATAAATATAGTGTTTTTGGAAGGGTAAGCCCTCAACAGAAGAAACAAATGATTTTGGCATTAAAAAAACAAAATCATACAGTAGCTATGACTGGAGATGGTGTAAATGATGTGTTAGCGCTTAAAGAAGCTGATTGTAGTATAGCTATGGCGTCTGGAAGTGATGTTACTAAAAATGTTTCTAATTTAGTATTGTTGGATTCAAATTTTGCATCAATGCCAAAAGTTGTTATGGAAGGAAGAAAGGTGATTAATAATATTCAAAGAGCATCTTCTTTATTTTTAGTAAAGACAATTTTTTCATTCTTCTTGTCACTATTAACATTATTTTTCTTTAGTAGACAGTATCCATTCGTACCTATACAATTATCACTGATTGGAGCTGTAACAGTTGGTATACCATCATTCTTCTTGGCTCTTGAAGCAAATAAAAGTAGAATTTCAGGAAGTTTTCTACTTAATATATTAAAAAATGCTTTGCCAGGAGCACTATGTGTGACAGTAAATGTAATTATTGTTTACAATATAGTTGAATACTTAGGTTATAGCTCAAGTGTATTTTCTACGATGTGTGCGATATTAACTGGTGTATGTGGTCTTTTAATATTAAGACAACAATGTTTACCATTTAATAAAGAAAGATTATTTTTAATTGTAAGTATGACTATTGCATTTGTTATTGGAATTCTATTTTTAGGTGGATTATTCTCATTTGTAGCATTAAGTAAAGAATTAATTCTTATAACTATGGCATTAGCAGTATTAATGCCAATTATGATAAAAGTAATGCTGTTTGTATTAGATGAGATATTAGATACAATAGTTCCAGATTTAAATTAATTTTAAGATTATATAAAAAAGAGCAGTTTTTCAATAAACTGCTCTTTTCAGATGTGTTTAATTTTATGTAAGAATATGTATGTTTATTAATCGACTATATATGAGCAACAGTAGTCAACAACTTCGTTAACCTTTAAATCGAAACTTGAATCGCTAGGAACGTTAAATTTTTGCCCTTCTTTATAAGTTATAAACTCATTACTTCCAGGTAACTTTACATCCATACTTCCAGCAAGCATCTCCATTATTTCTTCTTCTCTAGTAGAAAAAGTATATTCTCCAGGTAACATTAATCCTAAAGTTTTTCTTTCTCCATTAGGGAATATTATTACTCTACTACTTACTTTACCATCAAAATAAACGTTTGCCTTCTTTACTGCAGTAACATTTCTAAACTCACTCATTAGATAAAACCTCCAAAATTATTTGTACATATATATTATATAAAAATACTGCAAAAAATGCTACATATTTACAAATAAAATTTAGTATTTCTTAAAAAAATTAATAAAACTAAAAAATGAGGAAAAATATAAATATTTATGGAGAAATTTACATTAGATTATGCTATTGACCCTATATTTTTCCAAATATATAATATGAGAAGTGCTTAAGGTATTAACTTTGCACCACACATTAAAAACATAAAGATAAGATATAATCTAAATATGCAATCTAAAATTTATAGATATAGAAATGGGGGATAAGTTTGTCAAAAAGGATATTAGTTATAGAAGACGATATAGATATTCAAAATATAATAAAAACATTTTTAGAAAATACAGGATACAACATTATAACAGCAAAAGATGGGCTTGATGGTATTGAAAAGTTCAAAAAAAATTACTTTGATTTAATTTTAGTAGATATACTTATGCCAAAGATAGATGGTTTTGTAGTTTGTGAAATGATAAGAAATGAATCTAATATTTCTATTTTTGCTTAAAAAGTCTTACAATAGCAGTTGCATATCTTTTAACAGTTACAGTTGTAATTGCAATAAGTTTTATTTTTTACAATAGATTATTTCAATTTAATGATTTTGAAACTCTTGTAAAACCAATACTACTTATTTTAATACCGTCAGTATTATTTGTATCATGTGTAGGTATGTTTATTGGAAATATAAATGGAAACTTACTATATATTTTTATTCCAATAATATTTCTTTTAACAAATTCCAATGCATTATCTATTATATCTGGCAAGAATCTTGTAAATTCTGTAATAGAAAATAAAGTTTCAAATAGGATGGCGAATCTTGCATTTGATGTGCCAGTGGAGTTTTTAATAAGTAGAATAGTTCTTGGGGTTATAGGTTCAATCTTAATACTTAGTGTATGTAAAGCATACAACAAAAGTAAAGCTTAAGATTACTTATAAAAAGAGTTATTAATTCTATAAGAGTATAAGTAATCTTGCTCAATATCTAGATGAATATAGATAATCTTAAATGTGAAGAGTAGATTATAGCAAAGAAAATTATATTAGTGAAGAGATGTTACACTCACTAAAATTTATAAATAAGCTAAAAAAGAGTATATTTTAACCTATAGTTTTAGGTTTAAAAGATACTCTTTTATTCATAGTAGTTATGTAAATCAAACAGTTTATATGAACAAATTTCATATAATTAAAATTTTTGTTATAATTCTATATTAGGTTCTTCAATTAATTGTCCACATACATATCTATGAATGATATTTCTATCATCGCCAACATAGATAAATCTTTCAAGTCTTTCAAGTATAGAATAATCGGCATGATTTAAATCTGAATCATCAATAATTAATGCATCAAAATCGTAATCTTCTTCAAAGCTACCAACTTTTCCAAAAAAACTTCCTCCACTTTTAGTTGCAATATAAAAAGCTTCAGATAAAGATAAGAAATTACACTTCTTACCAGAATTTACCCAATATAATTTAGATAACTGTATTGCAGATACTATAGCTTTAAATATTGACAAGGTATGCCCACCACTTATATCTGAACCAAGAGCTAATTTAATATTATTATCAAGTAATTTTCTAATAGGCATAGCTCCACTACCAACATTAAAGTTAGAAGCTGGGCAGTGAACTGCCATAACATCATTTTCTCTCATTAAATCTATTTCTTCCTGAGAGCAATGAATACAGTGAGCCATTAGTGTAGGAGTTTGACCAAATAAATTATATCTATTGTAGGCATCTCCATAAAATTTAGATTTAGGCTCTAAACTTTTAACCCATTCAATTTCATCATGATTTTCAGATAAGTGTGACTGTATAGGAATATTATGCTTTAAACATAAATCTCCTAAACCTTTTAAAAGTTCACTTGTACAGCTTGGTATAAATCTAGGAGTTATTATTGGTTTTACAATAGAATCTGTATCATTGTATTTGTTTATAATTTCTTCTGTATCAGCAATAGAATCATAAGTATTTTCTAGTAAGGTGTCAGGGCAATTCATGTTCATATTTACTTTACCAACATATGCTCCAAGTCCAACCTCTTTAAATATATCCATAAGTTTCATAGAAGCTTCCTTATGCACTGTAGCAAATACAGTTATTCTTGTAGTTCCAGATTTCCAAACTTCTTTTACAAATTTTTTATACATTTTTGTGGCATATTCTATATCTGCATAGTTTGATTCTTCTGGAAATGTATAAGTTTCAAGCCATGGTAGAAGTTCTTTATCCATAGCCATTCCTAGATTTTTAAATTGAGATGCATGACAATGAAGGTCATTCATGCCAGGTATTATGAGTTTATCAGTGTAATCTACAATTTCTAGATTATTATATTCTTTAGGTATTTCTTTAAATATTCCTTTTACCTTGCCTTTATCCAGTATAATGTAACTATTTTCAAGTACTGTGAAAGTGTCTGAAGTTTTTGTGAAAATTATATTTCCTTTTATTGCCTTTAACATATAAGTCTCCTTAGTTTCAAATTTGTTAATTTTAATATATGTAGGTTATTTTTGGTTTTATAAATTAAAATTTTACCATATGTATTATATCAAATCTGAGGTATAAATACTATTATATAATATTAAATAGTAGTGAAAGACAGTTGTTTAGTAGTATATCTTAAGATACATATCACTGACATTTGGCTGATATTTAAGAAAAATATGACGTTAACTGATATTTGACTGACACAAAACTGAACATTATTTGAAGAGAACATTGTTTATATTCTCAGATGTTTCTTTATCTATTTCATCTAAAATGTGAGAATATCTATTCATAGTTATTTTTATATCTCCTAAGTATTTGATGTATCTATCAATTACAGCGATATTGTTTTGAGTAACAAATTTATTGTTGCTTATAGTCGATTTTAATTAAATGTTTTTTAGTATCTTTTTTCTTATGAAGTCTGATTCAATATACATAAGAACGCCATCTTTTAAGTTAAAAGGATTATTTAATTATATTTTATAACAAGTGCAAAATTTTTTCATAGTTTATTAAAAAATAATCTATTTATGATATAATAAAAATATAAAAGTTTTGCAGTGTTCGATTTTTTCGATGTTTTGCTTGTAGTCATTGAAATTACTGCACTATAGAGGTTTTTGTGAAGTGTCAAAAAACACTATTGGTCGGTCACTGCAATTTTAAAAGAATTATGTGGATTGAAGTATTGAAAATGCTCAATTTATTTTGGGGTTTTATATTAACTAAGTGGTATGTAAAGCATTCTGTCATATAACTCTATAACGAATGAAAAGATAGTTTTATATTAACTAAGTGGTATGTAAAGAAGTTATGTTTGTACACATTAGTTTGAGTTTCAAGTTGTTTTATATTAACTAAGTGGTATGTAAAGGATGGATAGTTACAGAGCTGTTGGACGAGCTACTGAGTTTTATATTAACTAAGTGGTATGTAAAGTTTATAAAGTTAACAGTTTCTATAATTGAGTCAAGTGTTTTATATTAACTAAGTGGTATGTAAAGTACTTTAATACGTCAAATCAGACTTGACCTAAACAAGTTTTATATTAACTAAGTGGTATGTAAAGAAATCTGTATTGCGTCAGTTTTTAACTTATCAAAATGTTTTATATTAACTAAGTGGTATGTAAAGAGTATTTAGCTGTGCAAGTAATGTTGTTGTGTCTATGTTTTATATTAACTAAGTGGTATGTAAAGTCTATAATATGTCTCATTGCTGTTGAATCATTAGCAAGTTTTATATTAACTAAGTGGTATGTAAAGCAAAGAAGCTCCTCCCCATCTGTTTTTTATTATAGCGTTTTATATTAACTAAGTGGTATGTAAAGTCGGGTTTAACTCCTGTGGAATATCCTCGACGACCATGTTTTATATTAACTAAGTGGTATGTAAAGGTAAAATATATGCTTATAACAGAATTTGGAGAAAAGGTTTTATATTAACTAAGTGGTATGTAAAGCCAAACCAATTTTGCTTGTATCAATTTCCCCTTTTTCGTTTTATATTAACTAAGTGGTATGTAAAGATATTTATTACAGATGAAGAAAAGAGAATACAAGAGTGTTTTATATTAACTAAGTGGTATGTAAAGGTTGAAATCTCTATATTTTCATCATAATATTTTCTAAGGTTTTATATTAACTAAGTGGCATGAAAAGATTCAAAATAAACTGAATTTTCTTGAATTAATAAAGGTTTTATATTAGCTAATTGGTATGTAAATTCAAGCAAAATTAAATATGGCTTGATAAATAGTAAAACATCTATCATAAATATATTAGTATTAAAAAATATTGAATCAAGTCTAAACAATACATTAGTGGAATTGCCAGAAAAGATAAAACAATCTTTTGAGAGTGGAGATACCAGCACTGAGAATTTAACAAATCAATTAACTTACGCTAATAATTCTATAAATCAGTTAAATACGGAAATTTCTAAACGTGCAAAATTTGCAAAAAGTAATTGTAATTCTTTTGGTGGTTATGCGAGTTTAAATGTTTCTTTAAACTTCACACCTAATTTTTTTATTATTTGTTATATTAATAAGAAATATTATGCATATATTTATTCTAGTTAGATTGATACTATTTCTGGAAAAATTTATCAAAGTAAAACAGGTGGCATATTTCAAGTTCCACTTAATGATAGTAGATTTACATATAAATTAACCAGTGATTATTCTCAAACTATAAGTAATGTTGAGTGGATAGCTATTAGAGTATAAAAATCAATATTATAATGAATAAAAATTAATACTATAAATTTTTTTATAAGGTTTAGATAATCTCTAAGTCTTATTTTAATACAAAATAAGGTGGTTTTCATGAATTAAGAATTTTTCAAAGAAAACTTGAAACGATATGAGATAACAATAAATAAAAATAATGATGAAATAGATAAATTAAAAGTATTGTGTGAGAATTTAAACACATTTACAAGTATGTTAAAGTTGCTGATTGGTAAAATGATTATAACTCTTGTATGATTCTTTATATTTGCAATACAGAGAGGAACATTTTAATTAAGATGTCAAGAAATGTATAATTTAGTAAGCTTCATAGCCGAGCATTTACTAATTTTAGTTGCTGCTCCTTATGTTTTACGAATTGGTTGTAAGAAGTATAAACAGTTAGATAACAAGTATATTCCAGCAGTGTTATTAATACTTGATACGTTTTTCAGTGTAATGTTAGAATTAAATGCTACTGAGTTTTACAATGTGTAATTTATTGGGGTATATCAATAGGTATAAATCAAACTTACAAATGGTTAAAGGAGGAAAAAACAATGAAAATAGCAATAGTACCAGGGCATACACTAACAGGTAAAGGAACAGGAGCAGTTGGTTACATAGATGAAGGAACAGAAAACAGAATACTAACTGATTTAATTGTTAAATGGTTGAAACAAGGTGGAGCAACTGTATATACTGGGAAGATAGATAAATCGAATAATTATCTATCTGAACAATGTCAAATAGCGAACAAACAAGACGTAGATTTAGCAGTACAAATTCATTTTAATGCAAATAACACAACTCTAGATCCAATGGGTACAGAAACGATATATAAAACTAATAATGGTAAAATATATGCTGAGAAAGTTAATTCAAAATTGTCAATAGTGTTTAAAAATAGAGGTGCAAAATCTGATGTAAGAGGTCTTTATTGGTTTAGTCATACCAAAGCCCCTGCAATATTAATCGAAGTATGTTTTGTAGATAGCAAAGCAGATACAGATTATTATATTAAAAATAAAAATACGATTGCAAAGTTAATAGCAGAAGGAATATTAAATAAAAATATAAATGATAATTCAGAGGATAAGCAGATGTTTAAACATACAATAGTATATAGTGGAGATGATAAGGTATCAGCAGATATTTTAGGATTATATTATAAGAGAGCAAAAGAAAATTATCTAGTTATAAATATAGAAGACTATAAACCATATGGAACACAAAATTTGTATGTAATTGGTGGGATAGCTTGCAATAAGATGAAAGAGTTGGGTAAGACTACAGGAGAAAAATTCACAGAGATTTATTCTGATGATGTATGGTCAACAATGGATAGAACTAGAGAGTTTATAAAAGAAAAATTGTAAGTTATAAATATTTATTTAAATATATATGCGGAGAAGAAGAATTTATATTAAAATAATTTTATGCACTTTTAATTATAAGTGTGATTATTAAAATTATAAAAACACATATTTCTAGAAAAAAACATGGGTTTTGACCATTTATACACTTTTGATGACCAGTTAGACTGAAAATATTGAATATTTTGAAAAATTTATTTATTATTAAAGATAAAGATAAACATATATAAATATATATATTTAATTTTTTTTAATAAAATTAAGAGGTGATTTTATGAATTTAGATTTTCACTATTATGGTACATATCTTGCAGCTAAAATAGCTGGCTATAATGATTCTGAAGCAAATACAATAGCTTATTCTGCTCAATATGTGGATGAATCAACTAAGAGTATGATTCTTGAAGATGTAAATTTTACACTCCCTACAGTACAGACAACTTTAGAATTTGAAAAATATTATGCAGACTTTACTTCATGGGGTTATAAATGGAATCTTGATAGTTTGAATGAAATAAGAAAAGTATGGATACCATTTCATTTTTTACCTGGAAATTTAAACAACCAATATAACTATAATGGAGTTAAAGAAAGCACAGGATTTACAACAAACTGGAAGTTTAAAGATGGAGATGAAAGAAGATTTAGATTAATGTGTTTACCAAATAGTGAGACTGTGTCTGCTATTATAAATGACCTTATCTATTTTCATAGTACTGAAGAATATAAATTACAATTTATTGGAATGAGAATGCATGTACTTGCAGATACATGGGCACACATGTATTTTATTGGAAGACCTGAATGGTATATTAATGATGTTAAAGAATTTATAGCAGAAGAAAGTAAATACATAGAAGAAACTAAATGGACTAAAGCAGAAGAATATCGTAATGGTAGCTGGCATGCTATTAATGTTTCTGGTACTCCTGGAGTTGGTGGATATGAAGGAATTGCATATCTTGGACATGGAAGAATGGGTCATATACCAGACTATGGATATCTTAATTACAGATATGTTCCAAATTGGAGTTGTACTGATGATAAAGTGAAGATACAAAAAAATAATCAAGATAATTTCTTTAAAGCATTTTGTCAAATGGTATATGCACTAAAGTGTATTAAGAATGGTACTGATTTTAGCCTAAATCAATATGAGAGTTTAACAGAAAATCAGAAAACAGAAGTTAAAAAAGTAATAACAACTAGAAAAGATGACCAGTCAGATGCATGGAAAAAAGCAATAAAAGCTTTAGGATATAGTTCTTTAGATAAATTTGATAAAAACAAATGGAAAAATGAATTTGAAAAATCTTCTAATAAGCAAAAAACAAACTATTATTATTTTAATCTAGTAGCCAAGAAACATATAGATTATGTAAATAATTTCTTAGAAGAAAATAGATTGAAATTAGATGAAATGTGTAGTGAATATTGTGAATTCAAGACTTTTGATGACAACCAATTTGCTAAAAATAGAAATAAATTAACAAAGATTATACTTAGAGGAGCTTTTATAGTTGATGCTATACAGTTTGTGTATGATGGAAAATACAAAACTCAACTACATGGAGAACCTTTTGGAGGTAGCATAGTATCTATGGATTTAGATACAGATGATTACATAATTAAAATAAGTGGTTCTATAGGATGGTTTACTGGTTTATCTATACCAGCTAGAACAATAGGTAAAATAACTTTTTTAACTAAAAAAGGAAAAACTATAACAGCAGGAGAAGAAAGAGCATTTAAGAAATATGGAAACTTTACTCTGGAACCAGAATCTGGTAAACAAATATTTGCCCTTCAGGGCTCATACTCAGTATATAAATTTAGTTCAGAGTATAGCAAGAGATATTTAGACTGTCTAGGGATTGCTTGTATGAAATAATTATATGAGACAATGTTTAAAAGCCATATTAGAAATTTTTATCTAATAGATAGATTAAAGGGTAACAACTATTGTTCAGTTGCTACCTTTTAGAGTGTAGGTATATAAGAAACTAGGTATAGCAATTTTCCAAATAGCAATGATAGTATAAAACATGAGAGAAATATACCTAATATATACCATAATAAAGCATTTAGATTTTTCATAAGTAATCACCAACTCATATGATATTTATTTTTCTTAATCTAAGTATATCAGTAACATAAGTATAAAAAGTATCTAAAATATTACAAATAAAATAATAAAACTAGAAATATGTTTTTTTGTAAAATAAAACAAGAGAACTATATTTTTATTATTACAATTCTCTTGCTTTAAGTTGTTAATCCTTTATATATTCAAAAATTTCTTCTATACTTACATTAAATACATTAGCAATATCAAATGCTAGTTTTAATGAAGGATTATATTTTCCATTTTCTAAGTTACCAATAGTTTCTCTTCTTACTCCTACTGATGATGCAAGTTCTTCTTGATTCATATTATACCTTGCTCTGTATTCCTTAGTTTTTGAACGAATTATCATTATTCTAATCCTTTTCCTTCTATATGCTGTAAGTATGCAAAAATTCCTATAAAACTAATCATTGCTACAGAAAAACTAATTCCTAGTCCATTTTCTATATTAGAACTTTTGTGTGAAACAATAGATATAATCATAGATGCTGATAATGATGTAAGTGTTAAGAAGAATGCTGGAGTTGCTGCTTTTCTTAAATTTTCTTTAAATAATTCATCTGGCATTATATTAAAGTATCTAAAAAAAACAAAAAATGCACAGAAGCTAATAGTATGTATTTCACCAGTATATAATATACCGATTAGACCTAGAAAACCTAAGAATCCTAAAAATCCAAGCTTATTTAGTTCTTTAAAATTTTTCATTAATAATTCCTCCTATATTATAAAATGTTATATATTTTTAACTTCTTGTTAAAAATATATAACATTTTATAACTGTTGACAATGTAAAAAATAAATTTTGCATAAAAATAAAATATTGAGTGGTGTATAATAAAATATTTTATAAACATTACTTATCTATGTTATTAATAAAATAAGTAGTTTTTTTATTATTTAAAAAGAAATACATAAAACTATAGTAAAAGTTGTAACAATAAAATGAACCAAAATTATCATACTAAAATACGAGAGATAATTATATGTATAAGATGTAGGGAATTCATATAAAATATGTGGATAAAATATTTTACTGACAATTAACTTAGGAAAAAAATATAAGTGTAAAACGTTGAAAATAAACATTTATAGAGATATATGTTTTATAGTTATTACAATTAAATTTATATTAAAAGAAAAAAATTATAATTTTATTAAAAATATGCTAAAAATCCATCTAGAATATATAAAAGAATTAAAAAATAAAAGTGCATTAGCTATATTTAGTATTTTTGATAACTATAATAATAATATAAAAATTGAATCTTGAAGAATCTATATATTTTGCTAGTAAAGGTATATTTTAAAAAGATAAGCAAACAGTATATAAGCAATAATAATAAGTATTAAAAAAGAGTGCAAAAGCACTCCAATTGTGAGAAATATATACATAAAATCATTATTACAACAATAAAATGTACATATAAGAGACATTTTGTATTTATTTTACATGATAACATATTAATGTTAACTAGATGTTTATCATAGTAACATAAAAGAAAAAAGGAGTACTTCATACTCCATTTGTCAAAAATATAAAACTTTTATATAAGATTATTATAACATAATTAATAAAAGTGTAAAGATATATAATAAATTTGTAATGTTAAAGAAAAAAGATAAGTCCTATTTAACAGGAATTATCTTTTTGTATAAGGAATCATTATCCGATTCTTAAACAACTTCTCTAAACTGGGTAATAATTTATTATTACTGTTTTCAGTGTTTTTTCCCCTTTATTATGGTATGTATGTACTGATTCAGCTGAAAAACAAATAGAGTCATTCTCTTTAAGTTTATAAATACAGTCATTTACTTCTAATTTTAATTGCCCCTCTAAAATCATAATGTATTCTTGTGATTTTTCAGAATGACCAACAGATGTGTAACTATGACCTTCTTCTAATTCCATTTGAAATAACTCGAAGTTTCTAACTGGTGTATTGGGATAATAACAATAAAGACGATAATCTTTATTTTCTGAAACTTGTACATCTATATCAGCTTTTGAAACAATGAAAGTTTCATTTTGAGGTTGGTCAAGTATTGCAGTGTATGGAACGTTTAGTCCACTTGCAATTTTCCAAATTGTATTTACTGTTGGATTAGAGTCACCTTTTTCAATTTGTGATAGCA
Source organism: Clostridioides sp. LIBA-7602 (assembly GCF_056688945.1). NCBI lineage: Bacteria > Bacillati > Bacillota > Clostridia > Peptostreptococcales > Peptostreptococcaceae > Clostridioides > Clostridioides sp. LIBA-7602. Next base: position 1,828,917 of record NZ_CP196991.1, read on the forward strand.
TGACTTTACTTACACCAGATAATTCTGCAAGTTGACCTAGACTTAGGTTACGTTCATTACGTAATCTATTTAAATTTTTAGCAATAATAGTATTAATACTCATATTAACTCCTTAAAATGTAAATTATTGACAAATATAATTTACGAATGTATAATTTATTTAACGCTATTTATAATTTACAAAGGTATAATATAACTAACGTTAAATATACTACACATCCGTAATATAAATTATACTGCATAAAGGATTGCTTTTCAACGGATGATAGTTGAGAAATTAAGGGGGAATTGTAATGCGTGTACTTAACAATGTTACAGAGGCTATAGGCAATACTCATATGTTATGTTTGTCTAAAATAACAAAGGAATTTGGAGTTGAAGGCAAAATTTATGCAAAGATGGAATATTTAAATCCAGGATTCAGTAAAAAAGACCGTGTAGCGTTACAGATGATTACAGAAGCAGAAAATGCAGGGTTATTAGCTCCAGGTCAAGCAGTTGTGGAATTAACAAGTGGTAATACAGGAACAGGATTAGCAATAGCTTGTGCATGTAAAGGTTATAAATTTATAGCATGTATGTCAAAAGGAAATTCTATGGAAAGAGCAAGAATGATGAAAGCTTTAGGGGCAGAAGTAGTTCTTGTAGACCAAATGCCAAATTCAGTTCATGGACAAGTATCTGGTGAAGATTTAGCACTTGTAGAAATTGAGGCTCAAAAAATAGCAAAAGAAAGAAATGCATTTAGAGCAGACCAATTCAATCTAGAAGCTTGTAACCATGCACATGAATGTTATACAGCAGAAGAAATGTGGGAGCAATTAGATGGGAATATCGATGTATTTGTAGATTTTCTTGGAAGTGGTAGTACTTTTGCTGGTTGTTCAAAAACACTTAAAAAACACAACCCTTCTATTAAATGCTATGTAGTTGAACCTGCAACGGCAGCAATTTATTCAGGGAAAGAAATAACTGACCAAGGGCATAAAATACAAGGTGGAGGTTACTCTATGGATTTACCTCTAGTAGACAAAAAACTTATTGATGGATATATTCAAGTTACAGATGATGAAGCAACTGATGTAGCAAGAAAATTAGCTAAATTAGAAGGCGTATTTGCAGGTTTTTCTTCTGGTGCAAATGTATGTGCAGCAATTAAGCTATTAAAAAGTACAGAAAAAGGGAAAAGTATAGTTTTAACTCTTAATGATAGTGGTCTAAAATATTTAAGTACTGATTTATATGAAGAATTATAATAATATTAGAACGATTGATTCTTAAATTAAATATATAGATTTAAATTATAAAAAGTATCTCAATATAATTTTTTGAAATTATAAAGGAGATGCTTTTTATTTTATAAATATATAATATTATAAGTGTAATAGTAAAAATATTGGAAAATGAATTTAAGTTACAGAGAGGTATATATTGCAACTATTGACTTAGTCTGAGGATGGTTACATAAAGTTATGAATAAAGGTATTACTATACAATATACTTATCTATTTATATTTATGTTCAAATTTTGGTGAAATAATTAGAACTTATGAGAAAGATAAGAATGATAAAAACTACTGTAAAGATTAAGTAAAAAAAATTACTAAAAAGATTTTTATATAACTAATTAAAAAAAGGCATCCTGTAGATGTAAATTAGTTTTTGAAAGACATTAACTTCTAAATCAGATTTATACTGTGGCAATATGAAAGTATATAAATTTAGCTAGATAAAAGGCTTATAAAATAATTAAGTTAATAAATTAATGTGAGTTTATATAGACCTTCATGATTATTTACTTTTTTTATGCCTGTTTTATCTAATAAAAAATAGATATTATTAGGAGTAGAACATCTATTTTTTATTAGATGTTATAATCAATTATTAGTATAAGTGTATTTTATCTTACAATAATAATCATACAAAATAATAGACTAATACTATAATATTGATGTAATAGTTATAAATTATAAGTTTTATATAACAAGTTTATATTACATTTCAGATTCTTCATCTGTTCTCTCAATTTTGAAAATAACAGGACGAATACCATCATTACAAGAACATATAGCAATACCTTCCTTATCTATCCAATCTCCATAGTAAAATAATTCACTACCATGAGATAAAGCAAATACATACTGATACATCGCCTTCCATGCTTCATCACATAATTTCTCGGGTTTAGCAAAATCTCCAAAAAATACTTCTCCTACTTTATGCATAGGACATTTTCCAATACCTTTACAACCATATTTATCTGCTAAATCTTGATGGAATGTAGTTTTTATCACTTCTATTTTACACTTTTTCATAAAAGTCATCTCCTTATAGATTTGTTTATATAAGTATATGTTCTATTTTATATTTAAACAAGTACTTACTTTTAAGTAAAGTACTAACATTTAGGATAGTGTTTTTATTATAAGAGGGGATTAAATGGGCATGAAGACTATAACAACAGGAAAGAAACTAGCATTTAAAAAATATGGAAGTTTTACTTTAGAGCCAGACTTAGGTAAACAAATATTTGTACTTCAGGGTTCATATTCAATATAGAAATTTAGATAAGAATATAACAAAATATACTTATATTGTTTAGGAATTGTTTGCATGAAATAATTATATGAGAGAATTTTAAAAAATCAAATTAGAAGTTTTTATTTAATAGATAAATTAGAAGGTAACAACTAGAGTTAGTTATTACCTCCTTTTTAATATTTTTTAAAAGAAAGTGAATGAGTTAGAAGACTATTTCAATAGTTTAAAAGGAAGATAAGAAATAAAGAACAGTATTATTATATGAAAAATTAGGTAGTAAATTATTTTTAACACCATACTAGTTTAATAAAATAAAACAAATAAATTGTCTTAGATTAATTATAAATAGATGAATTCGTAAAAACAATAAATAAACATAAAGAAAAGATAAGAATTTTGTCTAGTTATACGTTTTTATTGACCAGTTACGCAGTTGATATTGAATATTCTAAATATTGATGTTATTTTATAGATGGTTTAAACATACTAGGGGGCTTTATAAATGTGATTTATAGGATTTATAGAGAATGTATAAAATAGTAAAAATTTAGAACTATATTTGATGATATTACAGAGTATATGTATAGAATAATGCTTATACATTAAGTTAGATATAAGGAATGTGCAATTTGTATTGGATGATTCATTTTTATAGTGTATGCTTTTAACTTATTTAATAAAAAAGTAAAGATGTACTCCCAATACATCTTTACTTTAATAGAAGTTATAGTTACTTATAAAGTACGAAAAAATTATATCTTTATTAAGGTAGATAAATCCAAAAAGGTTTTCCTAGAAAAACTTAATTTTAATTATATCGACTTACTAACAATAAAACTTGATGTAAGCATGTTTCAACTACAGTTTCTCCATATTCTGATATAAAATCATCTAACTGTGTATCTAAAAAATTACAATAATCATATGAACTACTTATATAAGCAGTTAATATATGTGTACATTTGTCTATTTCTCCAATAAACATATTATTCATCCCCCTAAAAAATTTAGTAAAAATAAAAATTGTATTTTAGTAATCAAATAACAAAACTTATAAAATTTTTTAGTACTAGTTCCTATAACTCTATAAAACTAAATATTCCTAGTTTTACCAATTTAGTTTTATTCTACAAATATATAATACTAGAAGTTGCTTTATTATTCAACATGCTTGTTTGAAAATGAAAATTATTATAAATTTATACTTGTTTTTTAAAAAAGAAAATCTAATGATAAATGAGTATATATGTTATTATTTAAATTAAAAATTGTTTGGTTAAACTGACTAGTTTTTGTTTAAATGAGTAAATGTAAAAAGGCGTTAGATAAAATATTATAAATAAAAAAATAGAAAAATTATTTTACTATTAGCAAAAATTTTAAGATATATGTGATAAAAAAGTTATATAAAGTATTTATAAACACCAAAAGATATAGAGAATTGTGCGTTACAATTCTTTATATCTTTTTAACATATTAAAAAACTTTATAATCTAACAAGAAATGTACATAGAATAAATGCTATTAATTAATATTAAATAAACAAAGTAAAATAATTGCTATTTAATAATCTTTCCACAATAAGGACAATAAGTACCACTCTTTAAAAGTTCCATTCTTGAATCTAAACAATGATTACAGTTTGGACAGCGATAAAATTTCCAATCAATAAAAATACCAAAAAGAGTAAAAATAATCGAAAATGTATAGTTTCCCCTAAAAATAATAAATGCAGCAGCAATCATAAACATGCTTATGGATACTAAAAAGCTTATTTTCAATTTTGTATAAGTATCTATACTTCTCATATAATCACCAACTTATTTTAAATTTAATTCTACTAATAAAAGTATAGCAAGTCTATTATAAAAAAGATAAACTAAAAGATTACAATAAAAAATAAACGTATTATAAACTACTTTCTAAAATAGCCAATTTAAAAGTATATTTCTGAGGAGTTTTTGATAAATCAAATAATTTAAGCTTTATTTAAGGTTAAGACTATATTGATATAAGATTTAAGTTTTAATATATATGTGTAATCAAAATAATTTAGGAGGATTAGTATATTGATAAATTGGGAAATAAAAAAACTGATTAAATCTAAAAGCATGTTTATATCTATAGGAATACTAATGCTAATACTATCAATCAATATCTTTATTAAGCCTGTTTTAGAAACAGAAAATTACTATATAGATAAAGAAAGAGGGCGTATAGAAGATATAAGAAGTAGTAGTGATATAGGCAATTATAAATTTCAAAATAAGATTAATATTTTAAAACAGCTTTCAAATCAAACAGATACAGATGAATTTTCTAAAAGAATTAAATCAATGTCAAATAACAAGCTTTATAATCTAAGAGTGAATGAATATAAAGACATTAATTTTTGGAAAGTGTTTAATTATAGAGCTACAAATACACTTATAAACATAGGTATATTAATTATTATCGCTATAATTATATCAAATATTTATATAGATGAGGTGGTTTGTTCAGTAAGAGATATTATACTCTCATCAAAAGAGAAGAAAAAATCATTAAAATCAAAAATAGTTGTTGCTTTATTAATTCCATTAATAATTTATTCTGTTTATTTAATTGGAGTATTCATTATAACTTGTATTCAACAAGGTATACCAATTAACGGAGATTTGGAAGCTTTTAGGATAGTAGATAACATAGCTACTTTGAAATCCAATCCAAGTATAATAAATTACGTAATATCAAATATAGGTATCGAGCTTTTAATGTTTGAAGGATGGGCCATGATAGCCATATTAGGTTCATTTATAAGTAAATCTTCAATATCATCAATAAGTTTTTTTATATTTATTATAGCTATAACTAAGATAATGTCAGTAATTCATGTATTACCTAAAAAATTACTTTTAGTTATTTCTACTGTAAATTATTATGATTTGATATTTGGATTTAATAAAATAATAGGAAATTATTTAGGAGAGATTATGATATTTAAAATGCATATAGATATTGTTAATCTATCAATAGGGTTTTTGATAGCAATATTCGTAGGTGCTATGTCATTATGTTTCTTAGTAATAAAGTCAGATTATATAAGTAAATAAAGGAGAGTTAAGATGAATAAGTTAGAAATAAAAAATCTTTCAAAGATATACGGTAAAAAAGTAGTAAATGATAATATTACAATAACTCTAGAAAATGGAGTTTATGGTCTTTTAGGACCCAATGGAGCAGGAAAATCTACTTTAATGAAACAAATAACAACATTGATAAAACCTAACAATGGTCAAATTCTCTATAATGGTAAGGATATATTTAAGATGGATGATGATTATAGAAATATTTTAGGATACTTGCCACAAGAGTTTGGAATTTATAAAAACTTTACAGCAAAACAATTTTTACAGTATATAGGGGCATTAAAAGGTTTAAAGGGAAAAGATTTAAATAGGAATATAGATGAGTTATTAGAATTAGTAGGACTCTATGATGTAAGAAATAAGGCTATAGGAAAATTTTCTGGCGGTATGAAGAGAAGAGTTGGTATAGCGCAAGTCTTATTAAATAACCCAAAAATAATAGTACTTGATGAACCAACAGCAGGTCTTGACCCACAAGAAAGAGCTAGATTTAGAAATCTAATAGCCAAAATATCTAGGGATAAGATAATAATTCTTTCTACTCATATAATTTCAGATATAGAATCAGTTGCAAAAGAAACCCTAATGATTAAAAATGGCAAACTTCTAATGAAAGGAACACACAAAGAAATATTAAAGCACATGGAAAACAAAGTATATAATATTCAAGTCAAAAATGAGGCTGAAATTGATAAGATTCAGTCTAAGTATAAGGTTATAAGTATTCAAAGTGATGTTAATTCAATAGTACTTAGAATAGTTTCAGATGATATTCCAACTGAAACTAATACACAACAAGTTCAAGCAAGATTTGAAGATGTATATATGTTTTATTTTGATTTAGAAAATGTAAAGGAGATATAGTATAAATGATATATTTAGTTAAATCTGAAATGATAAAAATACTAAAATCAAAGAGTATCTGGATGATTTGGATATTTCTACTACTTTTTGGGTTTGTTCTTATTAGAAAATTTGATGTTTTAGATACGTATGCAGATATATTTTATAAAATAGAAGGGTCTATACCTTTAATAGGTTTGGTAATGTTTATAATAACTTCTGGAAATTATACAAAAGAATATGATTCTAACCTGACTAGTTTAATAAATACAACTAAAAATGGTAAGAAATCAGTAGTATTATCAAAAATAATGGCTAGTGGTTTAATTTTATCTATGATTAATATTTCTTTTGTATTATTAGTAGGAATGAGAGGATTTAGTTTTTTTGACTTTAAACATTTAGATGAGCCAATTAAAAACTTATGGTATTTTGGAAATAGTAATTTTAATATTACAGTAATACAAATGTATCTGATTGTTATAGTAACTACTGTTTTTGCTTCTTTTATATTTGCACAAATAGGTTTAACACTTTCCTCTATATTTAAATCATCTATAATACCATTTATACTAGGTGGATTAATAATGGCAATACCATATTTTAGCGTAGGTTTTATTCCAGCTAAAGCCATAAAATTTATGTCAGTAACTCCAAACTGGATTATGATGAGCCAACAAATTGTTAGATATAATGTACCAAGCACATTGATTGGTTTATCCATAGTAATCTCAATTATATTAATGATACTATTAACTAAAATAACATATAAAAATTTTACATCAAGTGAAAGGTTTTAACTAAAAATAATAGTGACTTTATTTGTATATTAGTTTAGTTTAAAATAATATAAACAAATTTTAGAGAAAATATATGCTAATATATAAGTAAATTATCATAGGAGGTTATTTATGGAAAATAGTATTTTAGTAATAGATGACGAGGTAGAAATATTAAAACTTTTAGAAACTGTATTAAAAAAAGAAGGTTTTAATAATATATATACAGCAAAAACTAGAAGAGAAGGGTTAGAAATATTTAAAAATATTAACCCTGATTTAATTATACTAGATATTATGCTACCTGATGGTGAAGGTTACGATATTTGTAAAGAAATAAGAAAAATCTCTACTTCTCCAATAATATTTTTATCAGCTAAAACGGAAGAATTAGATAAATTACTTGGGCTTGCAATTGGAGGAGATGATTATGTTACAAAACCGTTTAGTCCTAAGGAAGTAGCTTTTAGGGTCAAAGCTCACTTAAGAAGATTAAGTTATTTTAATGAGAGCCAAAATGGAAGTATGAATTTAGACAATGATAAAGAAAAAATTATATCATTTGGACCATATAAATTAAATGAAAGTAGAGCAGAACTTATAAAAGATGGGCAGTCCATAGGATTATCTGCAAAGGAATTAAAAATATTATCTTTATTTGCACACAATCAAAATCAGATTATAAGTAAAGAGAGGTTATGGGATAAGGTGTGGGGAGAAGATTATGTCGGTTTTGATAACACTATAATGGTCCATATAAGAAAAATTAGAGAGAAATTGGAGGATAATCCCTCAAAACCAGAATATATTTTGACAGTAAAAGGTCTTGGATATAAATTGGCAGTAAAGGAAGATTAGAATATGAGATGGAAGATTACTAGAAACTTTATGCTCGCAATCGTATTTGTAGTTATATCAGTAGTTATTATAAATATTATTTCTATACTGTATGTTGTTTCAACTAATAGTTTTTTTAAAGCTGTGGATTCTAAAAATAATCCTGAAAAATTTGCACGTTCTTTTGAAAAAGATTTGTATGAAAAAGATGGAGAGCTTAGGCTAGCAAAGAGTGGAATTGATAAACTAGAAAAATCAGATTCTTGGATACAAGTTTTAAATGATTCAGGCGAAGAAGTATATGGAATAAATGTTCCAAAGGATACTCCTAAAAAATATACACTATTTCAGATGGTTAATAATTACAAGTATAGAGAAACAAATTACATTAATTTTGTTTTAGAAAAAACTCTAAACAAAAAACATTTAAATATAATAATTGGAATGCCTAGTAGAGACACATCAAGAACAATTTTAACTTATTCTAAAGATAGTATTAAAGAAACTTTAAATAAAATCATTATTATAACACTTGTGATTGATGGAATGGTCGCATTGGGTGTTGGCTACTTATTTAGTAGAAAGCTTACAAAACCAATATCAAGTGTGTTATGGAGTGTTGAGACTATGGCCAATGGAAATTATAGTTTATATCTTAAAGATAGAGGTATATATGAAGAAGTTTTTGCAAATATCAATATGCTGGCTGATACTTTGAGAATAAATGAATCAAAGAGAAAAGAAAATGAAGAATTAAGAGAAGAATGGTTAGCAAATATAACACATGATATAAAAACGCCTTTATCATCTATACAAGGATATGCAGAAATAATCAATGACAAAGATTATGAGTTTGTAGAAGATGAGTTACGAGAGTATACGGAAATTATATACAATAAGTCTAAATATATAAAAGATTTGGTTGATGACCTAAATTTATCTACTAGACTAAAAAATAATAATATAGTTTTGAATAAGAAAAAAATAAATTTAGTTGGTTTGGTTAGAAATATAATAGTAGATATTTTAAATGATAACAGATATAAAAACAGAAATATTGAATTTGAATGTTGTGAAGATTCAATAGAAGTATATGCAGACCAAATCTTGTTAAGAAGAGCCATAACCAATCTTATATTTAATTCAATAGTTCATAATAGTGAGGATGTTTTGATAGAGATAAAAATTGTAAAAAAAGATAATATAGAAATTATAATAAAAGATAGTGGAGTTGGGATAAGCGAAAATGATTTAAAACATATTTTTGAGAAATATTATAGAGGTACCAATACAGGCGAATTGCATAAAGGTTCAGGGCTTGGGATGGCTATTTCTAAAGAGATAATAGAGATTCATAAAGGAAATATCTATGTAAATAGTAAAATTGGAGTAGGGACAGAAATTATTATAGAAATAAATCAAAATTAGGGGAGAATAATATGGATTTTTTAAAAAAAGGAATAAATGGATTTACTATTAAGATATTGGCATTAATATTTATGACATTTGACCATATAGCAGCATTTATGCCAGAAACAATGCAAATACCTATTTGGTTTCATTGGATAGGTAGAATATCAGCACCTTTATTTACGTTTATGGCAGTGGAAGGATTTTATCACACTAGTAACAGGAAAAAGTACATAACTAGGTTGTATATTTGGTCTGTTATTATGGCAATAGGAAATCAAATAATTAATAGTGTATTTCCACATCCAGAAGGGGTAATAATTATAAATAATATTTTTTCAACAATATTTTTGATAGCAATTTATTTACAAGCAATAGAATTTATAAAGAAATTTAGAAAAGAAAGAGAAGTAAAATATCTTATTGTAGGGTTAGCAATGATAATAGCCCCTATAATATTAGGAATATTTACAATAACTATACTTTTCAAATCATTTAATGAGGTTCTAGCTTTATTTATGACTTTAGTACCAGTACCATTTTTAGTAGAAGGTGGACCAATTCTTATTACACTTGGAATTATTTTTTATTTGTGTAGAGAGAAGAAGCTTAATCTAAGTATTTGCTATATTTTAATGTGTATCTTTATATTTATAACAATGGCAAATGGAGATTTTAGTTTAAAAAATTCTACTTTACAAAATTATCAATGGATGATGGTTGCTTCTCTACCTTTCATGTTGCTTTACAATAGAGAAAAAGGTAAGAGTATGAAATATTTATTTTATTTATATTATCCAGTCCATATATATGTGTTGTATATTTTAGGGATATATTTAATATAATTTTAAAATATAAAATGTGTGTAGTAAAACACTTCTGCTTAAAAATAACATTGGATATAAGTATAATATTACTGAAACTTGAAACTTTTTAATAAAAAATAATAAAACAGAGATTTGATATATACATCTAATAACTCTGTTTTATTATTTTTTGTAATATATATTTTTATTTATAGATTAGTACTTTCATTATTAATAAATTCCATTATATTTTCATTATCTATTCTATAAAATTAGTCATAACTTTCTCTTCATATTGTGGTTCTTTAATTCCAGATTTCTTACCAGCTGAAATACATTTAAGAAGCCATGCCATATTTTCGCCTAAAGTTCGCATGGTTTGTAAGCCTTCTTCATCCTTAATAACATCTTCTGGTGTAAAACCATGTACCTGATTCCAATACTGTGATGATACAATAGGCATATTGCTGATTGAAAAATATTTGTTAAGTTGGTCAAATGTTGCAGTTGCACCACCACGTCTACAGGATACAATTGAAGCACCTAATTTTGTAGCCATGCGACTTCCAGCTATGAAAAATAGACGGTCAAGAAACGAAGTTAATTGACCACTTGCACTAGAAAAATAAACAGGAGAACCAATAATAATACCATCAATATTATCAAGTTCTTCAACTAATTCATTAACCTTATCATCACAAATACATTTTCCAGTTTCAAAACAAGATGAGCAAGCAATACATCCTGGGATTGCTTTTTTACCTAAATACAGTATTTCTGTTTCAATATCGTGTGTATTTAATACTTTAGTAATCTCAGTTAATGCTGTGTAAGTACATCCATATTGGTTTGGGCTACCATTTATCAATAAAACTTTCATTATAAATTTCCTCCAATAAACTTTATTTAATAGATTTTTTAGATAGATAGATTTTTGTAAAGTGGGATTTCTATGAATATCACGATTAGTATAATAACATGTAATCTTAGACATCCACCTAAAATAGCAATTTTTTGTCTATATAGTACACCTCCTATTATCAAATTGACTTTCAATTATTCTTACACTATAATTTTATTATAAATTGTCTTAAAAACAAGTACGCACATTTTTGTTCAATACTAACTAGAAGGAGAGTGTAACATATGGGTATGGATTGTATCTCAAATAAAGATTTAAATGAAACAGGATTTAGTTATACACTTTCATTGATTAACGGCAAATATAAAATGATAATTCTTTATTGTCTTGTAGAATTTAAGGTTGTCAGATATAACGCATTAAAGCGTTATATAAATACAATTTCCTATAAAACATTGAGTTTATCATTGAAAGAATTGGAGGCAGACAACTTGATTATTCGTACTGAATATCCTCAAATACCTCCCAAGGTAGAATATAGTCTATCAGAAAGAGGAAAATCTTTGATTCCAATTTTAGATGCAATGTGTGAGTGGGGAGAGAAGAATAGAATTTAATTTTATATTTGTATGTATTATAAAAAGACTGTAAGTAAATATCTAAACAAATTTACTCACAGTCTTTATTTGAATAACTCCTATTTGAAATTTATAAAAATACTCAAAGAGTCATTATGAAATTTCACCACCAATTTCCTCTATATCATTTTTATAGATAGTACAAGCTTCCACAGCTAATTCTAAACCTTTCACTATTTCCTCTAGAGACATAAATGGTGTATTCTTTTTATCTATTATCTGTGAAGTCATGTATGGTATGTGTATAAAGCCACCTTTTATATTAGGATATTTTTTGTCTATCATGTAAAGAATTCCATACATTACATGGTTACAAACAAATGTACCTGCAGTGTTTGAAACACTTGCTGGAATTTTATTTTCATTCATATGTTTTACCATAGCTTTTACAGGTAATTTTGAAAAATATGCAGGTTGACCATCTTCTTTTATAACAGTATCTATTACTTGGTTACCTTCATTATCTTTTATTCTAAAGTCATCTACATTTATAGCAACCCTCTCAGGTGTAATATCAAATCTACCTCCAGCTTGTCCAACTGATATTACTATATCTGGATTGTGCTGTTGGATAGCTTTATCTATAGCTTCAACAGATTTTGTCATAACTGTTGGTATAGTTATTTTTATAATTTCTGCACCATTTATATTATCATTGACCCTTTCAACTGCTTCTTGAGCTGGATTTATTGGTTCTCCACCAAATGGGTCGAATCCTGTTAACAAAATTTTCATTATTTTACCTCCTAATTCTATTAAAATCCTAAAAAATACATTACTAATATGTGAGCTATAATTAATACTAAAGCAACTGGTGCTTGGTATTTTATAACAATGTAGTCGTTTTTACATTCAAGTAAAGCGGCTGGAACTATATTAAAATTAGCAGCCATTGGAGTAAGTAAAGTTCCACAATATCCTGCTGTTAATGCTAGTGCTCCAATTATAGCAGGATTTCCACCTTGAGACAATACGAAAGGAATTCCAATTCCTGCCGTTATGACTGAAAACGCAGCAAATGCATTTCCCATTATCATAGTAAATATAACCATACCTAATACATAAGCTATAACACCAAATAATCTGTTATCAGCAGGGACTACACCGGATATCATATTTGATATAACCTCACCAACTCCAGCTTGAGTAAATAAAGCTCCTAATGCAACCAAAAGTTGTGGTAACATACTAGCAGGTCCCATTTGTTGAAGTAATCTTGAGCCATCTTGAACTGAGGTAGTAGGTTTTGCTTTAGTTATTATAAAAGCTGATATTAATGCAATTATTGAACCCACACCTATTGCGAACTGCGAAGAATTGTCAAAATTAGTAAGGCTCATAGCTACAACTACTGCAGCAAATGCTAATATTAATGATGGTATAAATATTTTGTTTTTAAGTTTATCTGCTTGTTCTTTCCCAAAATTCTCATTTGGTTCTTCATATTTTGCAAATACAACTTGTTTGGAAAGTGTCAATAAGCTAGATAATATTAGTATTATTCCGATTATATTAGCTGGAATCAGTCTACCAAATATGAAGGGTAATGATATCAGTATCCAAAATAATGATGTACCATATTTCTTATTGTTATCTATTGTAGTAAAAGACTTATATGCTATTACAATCATTAAAAACCCCATTAATGCGTAAAAAACTTCTAATGATATATTTATAAAATTTTGCATTTTTATTCCTCCTAAATAAATCTATCTCTTGTGACTCTTATTTAATTTTTTATCATATAAAGTAAATTGAATTGTAGCAACTACAAGTGCTATTACTGCCATGATAATATTGGCCTTTACAATGTTAAGCCCAGTTACATTGTATCCGAATTGAGTCAGAGTAGAGGCTATAAGCAATACTCCACTACTACCTGCAAATAGATTTTGACCATAAAAGTTTCCGTAGTTTTCTGATGCAGCAGACAATGCTTTTATAGCTTCTTCATCAGATTCTTTTAGTTCATCACTCTTACTCAAACCAGCAGCTTGTGCCATAGGATTAACAAGTGGTCTCACGAACTGAGGATGTCCACTCATTCTTATAGATAGAGCACCAGCTATTTGTCTAGCTACCATGTATATAGTAAGCACTTTTCCTGTTGTAAGTTTCTTTAATTTTTCTATTAGAGAAACAGCTCTTTGTTTCAATCCATATCTTTCTAATACACCAATTACTGGCAATGTTAGTATGAATAATGATACACCTCTATTTGAAACAAAAGAGTCTCCTAAGATTGTAAATATTTGATTAAAATCTAATCCTGCAACAATCCCTGTTGCTATGCCTGCTAATAATACAGTAAATAACGTATCCATTTTAAGTATAAAACCAATTACGACTATCAATATACCAATCAATTTTATCATATATTATTCTCCTTCCATTTTTCTATATTTTTAATTTAAATTCACTTAACAAATAAAGATAAACTCTTTTTATAGTATTTGCTTTAATAAGAGTATTATTATAAAATTTAAGAAAAAAATAGGGAAGATGCCTTAAAATATCAAAATAAATATTTTAAAACATATTCCCTATTTTTTCTTTTGTTCATATTTATAGATTTAACTACATCAAATTTAAAGTGTTATTATATTAATATTTTTATTCAAAATAGTATCTATTTCCTTTGAATTGATTTGTTTAATTGTTTTTATAGAATTAGGATTTGTAGAGTGATTACCTATGTGTTTTTCAAACAACATAACATCATGCCAACAATCAAATTTATATCCTGTATTGTGATAAACTCCACATAGTTTGAAACCAAATTTTTGATGAAGTTTTTCACTTTTTATATTTGGTGATGTAATACTAACATATAAATTTTGAATATTTTGCAACTTCAATATATCTATGATTGAATTATAAAGAGCAATTCCTATCTTATGACTGATAAATTTTTTATCAACATAAATTGATAATTCAACATTCCATTGATAAGCAGTTCTTTCATTATGTTCATGAGCGTAAGCATATCCAACAATTTTTTTATCAATTAAACAGACTAGGTAAGGATATTTTGAGCAAAGTCTTTTTATTCTACTTTTAAAATCATCAATGCCTGGAATGCTATATTCAAAGGTAATTGCTGTATCAGTAATATATGGAGTATATATTTCTAATATTTCTTCTGCATCCGTTTCATTAGCCATTCTGATTTCAACATATTTCATAAATATCATCTCCAATATAGTAAATGTAGTAGAAATTTCTTATATAAGACCTAAATCTAAATAAATATAAGAAAATTTTATTTATTATATAATATTTTATAGCTATATAGCTACTTTATCAATATTTATAAATTTCAGAATATATTTACAATACTATATTGGAGATAAATTTATATTCTGTAAGGGGATTTGAAATAAATAATTTTAGTTATTAAGATTTATTACAAAATCATCTATTTTGTCTTGTGATATTTTAAAACTGTCGTAATTACCTTTTGCAACAGATTTCATAACAAGTTTATCTAAAAATTTCATTTTTTCTAATCGAGCTTCACTACCAAAAATTCCAATTGCATTTGCATTTTCCAATAAAGATGATGGAAAGTTTGATTTTAAATATTTATCTGCTTGTTCAGAAAAACCACAACAAAGAAATATACCAACTCGTTTTTTATTTAATAATTCTATATTATCATTACACAATACACGAATCTTTTTTGAAACTGAGCCAACATATATAGAGCTTCCAATAATAATTGTATCAAAT
Source organism: Clostridioides sp. LIBA-7602 (assembly GCF_056688945.1). NCBI lineage: Bacteria > Bacillati > Bacillota > Clostridia > Peptostreptococcales > Peptostreptococcaceae > Clostridioides > Clostridioides sp. LIBA-7602. The sequence goes on from NZ_CP196991.1 coordinate 1,844,493, forward strand.
TTTGATAATTCAATTTTAGTATTATTATCATTAATATCAACAATAGTAACACTATCTGATAGTTTATTTTTTAGTATATTTGCACAGTCTTTTGTGCAACCATATTTACTTGAATATACAATAATAGTATTCATATTTATTCTCCCTTTCGTAAAGCATTTTCTATAGCCTTTCGTATAGTATCACTGCTATAAGTTGCAGAAGTTATAGCGTCCACTTCTAAAGATTGTTGCTCAACTACGCTCTTTATGATTTTTTCAGCAGGCTTACCTAAAAGAGTGTCGTGTTCTAGTATCTTAATATTTTCAATTTTGCCATTATTAACTTTAACAGATACAGTAGCTTTTACCAATTTATTATCTGCATTTCCTATATAAGTACCATTTTTCACACTAGCTGGATTTATATTTTTTACTACTAATTTTTCTGGTTTTAAGTTAGTTACAATTAAAATAATAATGCATATAAAAATAAGAAATAGTATTATAGATATTTTAAAAACTCTTTTTAAAATTTTCTTCTTATTAGTTTCATTGTGGCTTTTCATTGTAAAGTCCTCCTACTAAAATATCTAAGAAATTCTCTATAATTTGAGTGAAATTATCTAAAGAATACAATTGATTTTCAACAATACATAAAACAAATCCTAATAAAGCACTTATAAGCATCCATGAGGTTTTATCTACGTTTTGTTTGAATACACCTTGATTAATTCCAAGGGAAAGAAGTTCATCGAGTATTTTTATACCATTATTAGTAGGTTCACTATTTGTATTTTCAGATGCGAATATAATGTTCATTCTACTATGCATTATAGCTTTTGACATTTCTGGTTCACTAGAAAGAGTTTTTATAAAACTAGTCATAATTTCTATGATTTGTTTATCTATTGGGAGAGATGAGCAATTATGTATAATGTCAATAGCATTACTTTCTATAGTGTTATAAAGTTTTTTTGTCATATCACTGATAATCTCTGCCTTGTCTTTATAGTAAAGGTAAATTGTAGTTGGAGAATAATCTATTTTTGAAGCAATTTTTCTTATTGATAAATTTTCATATCCATATTGATTGATAATTTCTATGCTAGCATCCATAATTTTTTTCTTCATTTCTGCTTTTTCATTTTTTCGTCTTTCTTTAATACTCATATAATCACCTCATAACTTAACGGTGTTAATTTAATTTACAATGTAATTATATTCTTTATATTTAATATTGTCAATAAACTATTAATAATATAATTTAATAAATTTTTATAGCTGAAATATTGAAGTTATTAATTGTAATATTTCAACTATTGTTGTATAATAATAATCGGTTTAAAGGTGCCACATTTTGTTAAAGCTGATTTATAATTGTAAATAAACTTTAACAAGACACATTAAAATATAATAAATTCTTTTATACTACAAAAGACCTTTTGTAGTTATTAAATCAGATGGGAATTTTTTGATAGGGTATAATAAATAGTCTAAAATCATAAATTTAACATCTGTACTTGTTCGAGAACTCCAAGTATAAAAAACTAAGGAATTATATAGTGGCAGTATATAATTAATACCCTTAGACACACCTTTTTGAAAGTGGAAAAAAGATGTGTAGTTCTCCTCGACCACAAATCAAGGAGGATAAAAGTATGGAAAAGAGAAAAGTAATAATTGATTGTGACCCAGGAATTGATGATTCTTTGGCCATCCTTCTGGCTTTAAACTCACCAGAGCTAGAAGTACTTGGAATTACCACATGTTGTGGAAATGTTCCAGCAAACATAGGTGCAGAAAATGCACTAAAAACACTTCAAATGTGCTCTTCACTAAATATACCAGTATATAAAGGAGAGGAAGCACCACTAAAAAGAAAACTTGTAACAGCTCAAGATACACATGGAGAAGATGGTATTGGAGAAAACTTTTATCAAAGAGTGGCAGAAGCTAAAGTAAAAGATGGAGCAGTAGATTTTATAATAAATACTTTACATAATCATGAAAAAGTATCAATAATAGCACTTGCACCACTTACAAATATAGCTAAGGCACTTATGAAAGATAAAAAAGTCTTTGAAAATCTTGATGAGTTTGTATCTATGGGAGGAGCATTTAGAATTCATGGAAATTGTTCTCCAGTAGCTGAGTTTAACTATTGGGTAGACCCACATGGAGCAGATTATGTTTACAAGAATTTATCTAAAAAAATTCACATGGTAGGTTTAGATGTAACTAGAAAAATTGTACTTACTCCCAATATTATTGAGTTTATAAATAGACTTGATGAAAAAATGGCAAAGTATATAACTGAAATAACTAGATTTTATATTGATTTCCATTGGGAACAAGAAGGAATAATTGGTTGTGTGATAAACGACCCTCTAGCAGTAGCATACTTTATAGATAGAAGCATATGTAAAGGGTTTGAATCATATGTAGAAGTTGTAGAAGATGGAATAGCTATGGGCCAATCTATAGTAGATTTTTTTAATTTCTATAAAAAGTATCCTAATGCAATTGTTCTAAATGAAGTTGATGAAAAGAAGTTTATGTATATGTTTTTAAAGAGACTTTTTAAAGGTTATGAAGACATTATAGACTCTGTGGAAGGAGTGATATAGTGTGAAAAGAAAAATCTGTGTAAAAACTATTACACTTATAGCTTTTGGCATCTCTATAAATATAATAGGAGCTTTTATAGCTATGGGGTTAAGGTTACCTATATACTTAGATTCAATAGGAACTATAATGATAGCCTCACTTTTAGGTCCTAAATATGCTGTTATCACAGGTGTATTTGGAAGTTTAATAAGTGGAATCACCTTTGATGTGTATTCTCTCTACTTTGCACCAGTTCAAATATCAACAGGTTTACTTGCTGGAATAGCATTTAAAAAGAATTTTTTAAAGGGATTAAAAACTCCATTAGGAGTGTTGTTATTTGCTATTCCAACATCTATAATAAGTTCAATAATTTCAGCTTTTCTATTTGGAGGCATGACATCATCAGGCTCTTCCTACATAGTACAAATTTTGAAAGTATTAGGACTAGGAGATGTACTTAGTGTATTTATAACTCAAGTATTCACTGACTATACAGATAAATTTGTAGCAGTTATTTTAGTGAACTTAGGATTAAATGCAGTTCCAAAGACTTTAAAAGTATCATTAACTGGAGGAAGATAGTAAAAAATGGATAGATATAGTGAAATAACAAATAAGAATCAAAGAGAAATTGTTTTACTTAAAGGATTTCCTTGTATCTGGGGAAAATGTTCTTTTTGTGATTATATAGATGATAATTCTAATTTAGAAGAAGAAATGAATAGGTTAAATATAGAGGTTTTGAAAAATGTAACTGGAAAATATGGAGTTCTTGAAGTCATAAATTCTGGTAGTTGTTTTGAATTACCTAAAGATACCTTAGAAAAAATAAAATGTATTATAAAAGAGAAGAAAATAAAAAAATTATTTTTAGAAAGTCATTGGTCTTATAAAAATAGGATTAAAGAGATGAGAGACTATTTTGAAATTCCTGTAGTATTTAAAATAGGTGTTGAGACCTTTGACAATGATTTTAGAAATAATGTTTTAAATAAAAATGCAAAATTTAAGACACCACAAGATGTAAAAGACTATTTTGATTCACCTTGCATTATGGTAGGGATTGAAGGGCAAACAAAAGAGATGATAGATAGGGATATAGAAATTATACTAAATGATTTTGAAAAAGCAACTGTGAATGTTTTTATAAATAATTCTTCTAGAATTAAAAGAGATGAAGCATTGGTTAAGTGGTTCACTAATAAATATAAATATTTAGATAAAAATCCAAATATAGAGGTTTTATATAACAATACAGATTTCGGTGTAGGAGATTAGTAAAGTTTTTAAAGCTATGTTATATTGCAATAAGTATTAGTTTAGTTTAAATTTTAAATTTGAAAATTTAGTATGTTTTTGGAAAAGCTTCTGATAGTTGGAAGCTTTTTTTTATAGATTTTTATGTTACAATAAGAAAAAAGGAATTAAGGAGTAAATAAATGATATTTAGTAGGGAAAAATGGAATAAATTAGATTATAAGAAACTCCTAGAATATATGAAATCTATACAAGATACAAAATATAGAGACTTTAATAGAAAGCTCATACCAAATACAGAAAATATAATAGGTATTAGGATTCCTATTTTAAGAGAACTATCGAAAGAAATAAGTAAAGGGAATTGGAAGGAATTTTTAGATATAGCAGAGGATACATATTATGAAGAAACTGTATTGCAAGGTATGGTAATTGGCAATATAAATAACAACTTTGAAGAATCTCTATACTATATAGAAAGGTTTGTACCTAAAATTAATAATTGGTCAGTTTGTGATGGATTCTGTAGTGGTTTAAAATATACGAAAAAATATAAAGAAAGCATGTATGATATACTTAAAAAATATGTTTATTCAAAAAATCCATGGGAAATTAGATTTGCATTAGTTATGTTTTTAATATATTATGTTGATGATAAACATATTAAAGAAATCTTTGAATACTGTAACAATATACAAAGTGAAGAATATTATGTTAAAATGGGTATGGCATGGTTGCTATCAATTTGTTTTATTAAATATGAAAAAGAAACATTTTTCTATATAAAAAATAATAATTTAGATGATTTTACTTACAATAAAACGTTGCAAAAAATAATTGAATCCAATAGAGTAGATTTAGAAAAGAAAAATATAATAAGAGGTATGAAGAGAAAGACAAGAAGATATTGACGGAGGAGTATTAATGAATAACAACGAGGAAAGAATTGACAAATTTTTAGAACTACAAAGTAAAGGAATTAAGTTTACAGAGATAGCTCAAAGTCTAAAAATTAGTCAAAGTACTTTAAGAACTTTTTTAAATAAAAAAGGATATAAATCAGAAAAAGGTAAATACATATTAAAAGACGAATTAAATTATAATGAAAATCTGGATAAGATAAACTTAAAAGAAGAAAAAATAGAAAAAAATATAAGTAATAGAAAAAAAGTAAGCACCAAAAAAAAGACTTCTAATGAAAAGGTTTTAAGTAAAGACATTGAACAAATTAAGTTTAATGATACAGATTTAAAAAATACAAAATCAAAAAAAAATGTTAAGCCTAAAAAAGATAGAAAAATAAATATAACTCAAGAAGACTTAGATAAGCTCTGTGAAGTATATGATTGGTATCTAGAAGTAAAAGATTACAATATAAAGCCAAAAAAAATATATAATAAAAAAGATGTACATATAGATAATGAATCCATAGATGAATTAAAAACAACAAGAATACGTATAGATAAAGAAACATGGAATGATTTTGAAAGGCTTTGTAGTAATTCCAATTTTGAAAAACACCAAATACTTACACAAGCATTGAAAGAATTTATGAAAAAATATAAAAATCTACTATAAAATATTACTATATGAGGTGCTTAATATGAATAAAATAGTAAAAAAATCAATTTTTTTAATGATTACATTAACAATATTTATTTTTACACTGACAGCATGTGAAAAAGATGAACAACCTGACTCAGCCGATATTCAAGCTGAAGACAAGGATGATTCAGCTGATATCCAAGTTGAAGATAAGAATGAGGTAAAAATAGACAAGGAAAATGCAAAAGCATTGAATATAGGGAAATCAGAAATTACAAATGTAGATGAAGGAGATAAAGTAGACACATCAACAAAGATAGAAAATAATTCAACATTTAATATATCAAATATTGAATTAATATATAATGAGTATGATGAGAATAAAAAAATTATTTCCTCAGATAGTAAGGCTGTGCTAGACATGACTTTAATGCCTGGTAAAGTTGCTTATGTAGAGTGTGGGCATAAAACTTTTACAAAGGGTGTAGAAGTTTATGCATATGAGTATGAAGCAGAGGGTAAGATTGTATATGTTAATTTAAAAGAAAATACTATTGATATAAGAAAAAATAATATTAAGCTAGAAAATAGTAGTCAGTATGAGGTATTATCTACATCAGAACTTAAAAAAGTAAATGAATCAAAAGAGGGAATTACATATCAAATAAAAGTAAAAAATTCATCATCAAAAGATTTAGGAAATATTATCCTTAAGACAGCAGAAGTTAATGAAAATGGAGAATATTTAGTGGTAAATCGTGTACCATCATATAAAATTTTAAAAGCTTCAGAAGAAACAGATATAGATATATTGTGCTCAACAAAAGCAAAAAGTGTTGAAATAGTAGGATACACATATGATGATATAAAAGAAAAAGCCAATGTAGATATTGATTTAAAATCTCATAAAGTTAAGATAGACAAATAAAGGTAGGGGATATTTATGAAGGTTTTGATAGTTGAAGATAATAAGGTACTTTTAGAAAGTGTAGTAGAAGAACTCAGTAAGCATTTTGAAACTGAAAAATGTGAAGATGGAGAAGAAGCCTTATACTTGGTTAATCAAAATATATATGATTTAGTTATTTTAGATTTAATGCTTCCTAACATAAATGGAATTGACATTTTAAAGAAGATGAGGGTCAATAATATAGATACACCTGTGCTTATATTGACAGCCAAAGAAGCATTAGATGACAAAGTAGAAGCATTTACCATAGGAGCTAATGATTATTTGACAAAACCTTTTTATATGGAAGAATTAGTAGCAAGAGTGTATGCTATATTAAGAACTAATGGAAAGATAAAAGAAAGAAATGGAATAGAATTTAAATCTTTATATTTGGATACATTAGAAAAAAGAGTGTATATTGAAAAAGAAGAAGTAAAGTTACAAAATAAACAGTTTAACTTGCTTGAATATTTTGTATTAAATAAGGGTTCAATTTTACTAAAAGAACAGATTTATGATAGAATATGGGGAATTGATTCAGATGCAACCATTGAAATAGTTGAAGTATATGTAAGTAACCTAAGGAAAAAACTCAGTAAATATGGATATGACAAATATATTAAAACTAAACGTAAGGTAGGATATATATTCGATGATAAATAAGAATGTATTTACTAGTACTAAAAATCACCTAATAAAAATGTATATTGTTGTAGTAGGTAGCTTTTTAATAATATTTTCTATATTTATATACTCATATTTTAGAGGATTGACATATAGTGGAATTGATAGTGAAATAAATGATGAGCTTGAATATATAGTTTCTCAATTTAAAAGAACTTCATTTTTGAATCCCATAAGACTTAAAGACCCAAAAGATATGGTCTATGTATATGAAGATGGTAGAATAAGTTACTATACTCAGAATGAATATTTTGATGAGTTACTTCCAGATAGAAGATTAGATAAGAAAAATTCATTTTTTAAATATACAGAAAATGGATATACCTTTAGAGAATTAAATGTAGATGTAGGTAGATATCAAATACAAATAATTAGAAATATCGACTCTGAGATGAATTCTCTAAAGCAACTTACATCTGTTCTTATAATTGGAATACTGATTTCTGTAATAATTACTTACTTTGTTGCGGTGTATCTTACTAGAAAAGCTTTAATTCCAATAGAAACTGCGTGGAGAAACCAAGCTAAGTTTATACAAGATGCTTCCCATGAATTAAGAACACCAATAACAATAGTTTCATCAAAGTTAGAAAGTATGTTAAAATCCCCAGAAAGTACAGTAAATGACGAAGTTGAAACAATAGCTACGGCAATGAAAGAGACTAGAAGACTTAAAAAAATGATAACTGATTTATTGTCTCTTACTAAAGAAGATTCCATTGTTAAAGTCAACTTAGAGGAAGTAGATTTGGAAAGATTACTGGAGGAAATATCAGAAGATTATATTGATATTGCTGAGTTTCAGGAAAAAAGATTTATATTTAATTCTAAACTTAAGAATAAGATTATAATAACAGATAAAACTAAATTGAGACAGCTTATATTAATTTTTATTGATAATGCTTTTAAATACACAAAACAGGGTGATGATATAGTCTTAGAATTAAAGGAAGATATAGAAGATGAGGTAACTTTACTTATAAGTGATACTGGTATAGGTATAAAAAAAGAAGAAATACCTCTTATATTTGATAGATTTTTTAGAAGTGAAAATGTAAGAAATAAAAATTTGGAAGGCTCTGGAATAGGTCTTTCAATAGCTCGTATGATTAGTTTAAATTTGTCTATTGACATAAATGTAACTTCAGAGATAGGTTTTGGAACTACATTTGAATTATCAATACCACAAAAGTTAAAATAATAAAAATATAAAAACCTGTTTTTAGAAATAAAGAATGGGTATACTAATTAGTATAAAATAAAATATAAAAAGACCCTATAAAAGTAAAATTATATTTATGAAATTCATAGTATAATTGTATAGGGATAATTAAAGTTTATAGGAGGATTTAAAAATGGCTAAAGTTATAAATACATCTGAATTTAGAAGTAGTGTTGAAGGTAGTAAAGGAGTAGTTGTAGTGGATTTCTTTGCAACTTGGTGTGGACCTTGTAACATGTTAGGGCCTGTATTTGCAGAATTAGGTGAAGAAATGAAAAATGAAGCTAGATTTGTAAAAGTTGATATAGATGAGAGTTTAGAAATAGCTCAACAATTTAGTGTATCTACAGTACCAACTATGATTATATTCAAAGATGGAGAACCAGTAGAAACACTAATTGGATTTATGCCAAAGAACAAAATTGAAATGAAAGTAAAATCATATTTATAAAAAATGGGTGAATATTATGAGATATGATATAGCTATAATAGGCAGTGGTCCTGCTGGATTGTCTGCTGCTATAAATGCGAAAATAAGAAATAAAACAATTATCATGTTTGGTAGTGATAATTTAAGTAATAAGCTTGTTAAAGCTCCTTCGATAGATAATTATTTAGGTTTTTATGATATAAGTGGAGATGAATTAAAAGACAAGTTTAAATCACATATAGATAGTATGGATATTTCAATTGAAAATAAAAGAATAAATAATATTTATGCTATGGGAGAATACTTTGCAATAATGTCTGGAAATGATATGTATGAAGCTACTACTGTAATTCTTGCCACTGGTGTGGAATACACTAGACCAATTAAAGGTGAAGAAGAGTTTTTAGGAAGAGGAGTAGGGTATTGTGCTACATGTGATGCACCACTTTATAGAAATAAAAAGGTGGCAGTTATAGGATATAATGAAGAATCTAAGGAAGAAGCAAATTTTTTAAGTGAATTAACTTCAAAAACTTATTTTATACCTATGTACAAAAAAGAGAATCTTATGAGAGGTTCAGATAACTTAGATGACTCTATTGAAGTTATACACGATAGACCAGTACAGATAGATGGAGATAAACTTGTAAACAAAATATCTTTTAAAGAAAACCACATTGAAGTTGATGGAGTATTTGTTATAAAAGATAGTACAGCTCCAAGTGCATTGATTCCTGGAATAGAAATTGATGGTATCCATATTAAAGTTGACAATAATATGAATACTAGTATAGATGGATGCTTTGCTGCTGGAGATTGTGTTGGAAAACCATATTCTTATATAAAAGCAGCTGGGCAAGGTCAAATAGCAGCTTTAAACGCTGTTTACTATTTAGATAAATTAAAGAGAATTTAATATTTATATTGAGTAACTTTTTAAACATATTTATAAAAACTGTCTTAAAATAATTTTGTTATTTTAAGACAGTTTTTTATTTATAAATGATTCTTATTTAAATTATTTTAAAATATATTTTTAAGTATCTTCAGTATAAAAATTTTCAAAGTTGTAATAGAAAATATTTAAATTATTTATAATATATTCCAAAATTTTAAAATAATGGTTGAAAAAACTAATTAAGAGTACTATAATTTAATTAAGTAATTACTTAATCAAAAAAGAGGTACTTATGGAAAACTTGGTTAAAATATTTAAAGCATTGAGTGATGAAACTAGACTTAACATACTTATATTAGTATCTAAGAGAAATATATGTCAAAAAGGAATTTCTAAATATCTAGGAATTTCAGATTCTGCTGTTTCGCAACATATAAAAATATTAAAAGATGTTGGTATAATAACAGGATATAAAGAAGGGTACTATGTTTTATATCATATTAATAAAGAATCATTTAATATATGTGTAGATTTTATAAAATCTATGTTAAGCAATTCTAGTGAAAGCTTTATAGATGTATTTGATGTAAATACAATACATTTAGGATGCAGTAAAGAATGTAAGTCCATTAAAAAATGTTGTAAGAGAAGGGAGAAATAGTAATGAAAGTATGTATACCAGTAGAAGAGAATAAAGGATTGGATAGTAAACCATATGGTCATTTTGGTTCTGCTCCAATTTTTGTTGTGTGTGATTTAGAAAGTGGAGAAGTTAAATCTTTAGATAATGGAGATTTAGACCATGAGCATGGAAAGTGTCAACCACTAAAAGCATTATCAGGTACAGCTGTAGATGCAGTAGTAGTTGGGGGAATAGGACAAGGTGCTATAGTTAAATTAAATGGCATGGGAATCAAAGTTTATAGAGCAGAAGCCGATACTATAAGTGCTAATTTAGATTTACTTAAAAATGGAAAATTAGTAGAATTTCCATCAAATCATACTTGTTCACATGATGGATGTGGACATCATTAAAAACAAAATAGCTGATGAAGCCACAGGCTTCATCAGCTATTTTATTTTTTTAATAAATAAAGTTTTGTATTTTCAATACTCAAATTTAAGCTTTTATGATTTTTAGTAGAGTCTAAAATTTATAGGTATACTAACTTAGATTTTTTTTGTATGTTGTTCTATATAGTTAATATCATTTAGTATGTCATTAAGTTCTTTATTGAGTGTTTTTAAATCATCACCATCTACATTGTAGTTTAAAAATAGTTCCTCTACATTATCAATGATAGAATTAACTTTTCTAGTAACTTCAACAAAGGTTTTAAAGTTACTACTATTCTTAGCATTTAAAAATTTGTTTAAATCCTTTGATATAAATGATACTATTTCATATTCATCATTAAACAGACCTCTACCAATAGGATATGGTTCAATTCTTTGTAAAAAATATTGATCTTTAGCATTAATATTATAAGTATAAGATATTTCCCAATTGTCTCCTAAATCAAACTTGATAAAATACAATGTACTACTTACTTTTGATATTTTTGTTGCTCCAAGTTGCCTTAAAAGAACTTCAATTGAATCTCCTTGAACAGTATTAATATTCATATATACACATCCCCTTTAGTATTATTATACTATATTTTTTAAAATTTTATAATTAAATAAACAGTAGATATAATAATAGATATAATCATAAGTGGAAAACCTATCTTGAAATACTCTTTAAAAGATATAGGATGCCCATGTTTATTACCTATACCTGCTAATACAACATTAGCAGATGCTCCTATTAGTGTACCATTTCCTCCAAGACAAGCTCCAAGTGAAGTCGCCCACCATAATGGCATGACATCAATACCTTCAGCTTGCATAGTCAAAATAAGTGGAATTAATGTTGCAACAAATGGAATATTATCTAAGAAAGAAGAAACTATTGCTGACAACCATAATATTAATAACATTGTAAATACAAGATGTCCTTCTGTAAGTCCAATCAACGCTTGAGCTAATTTGTTTATTATGCCAACTTCTACTAATCCACCAACTACTACAAATAATCCCATAAAGAATAAAATTGTAGACCATTCAATACCTGCCATAATTTCATCTACATCTTGTTTTCCTATAAGAAGCATTATAGATGCTCCTGCTAGTGCAACGACAGAAGAGTCTATGTGGATTGTACTGTGAAACATAAAACCAAAAAGTATAAATGCTATTAATATAAGACTTTTTATAAGTAAGGGTTTATCTTTGACAGATTTTTTTTCATCGAGTTTTAATATCGCATTCTTAGCTTTTTCATCTACAGTAAGTTCTTTGCCATAAATAAATTTGAAGCATACTATAGTTATAGCAAGTATTACTATAACAGCAGGACCTAGATTTATTACAAAATCCATAAAACTAAGATTAGCGGCACTACCAATCATAATATTTGGAGGGTCTCCTATAAGAGTAGATGTTCCTCCTATATTGGAAGCTAAAATTTGTGTTATTAAAAATGGAACTGGATTAAGTCCCAATATTTGTGTAATAACTATAGTCATTGGACCAATAAGTAAGACAGTGGTAACATTATCTAATACAGCAGATAAAATAGCTGTTATAATAGCAAAACAAATCATTATCTTCCACGGGTCACCTTTAGCTTTCTTTGCAGTCCAGATAGCTATGTATTCAAATAGTCCTGAATTTTTGACGACAGCGACAAACAGCATCATACCAACTAATACACCAATAGTGTTGAAATCTATATGGCTCAATCCCTCATCAAGTGTAAGTATATTGAATATTATCATTAATAGTGCACCACCGACAGCTGCTACAGAGCGGTTTACTTTTTCTGTAATAATAGCTGCCATAACTATTAAAAATATACATATAGCTATTATTTGTTGAAATTCCATAATATAAGTACCTCCATTTGTATTATTTTGTGTCTAATGCTAGTACTATATATAGTATTACTTTTTTATTGTTTTTTCAATGGATGTCTAAAAGTATATTATTTAACAAAGTTTTTGGAAAAGTGACAGAATTTAAAGAAAATTTTTGCTATTTAAATAAATTTTAAAATAATCTCACTACTAATAATATTAAACGACAAACAAAAAAATATACCTTTAAAAATAGAATTTATTGTATCTAATAGTAATTATAAAATATTAAATATATCTATATTATAAAAGTAATAAAAAAAACTTGATTTTGAATATAAAACTGCAATATATTAAAAAAATTATTCATTTCAAACCTTGTAATTTGATTTTATAAATATTATAATTAAATTAATGAATTTTTAACAAGGAATTATTCATTTTTTTGATTTTAAGATTTATTAAGAAAACAAAATTAAATAGGGGGTAATTAATATAATGGATTTTTTAAATGGTATTTTAACAGGCATTAATAATGCAGTAGTATTTGTGAACAATTACTTATGGTCGTATATCTTAATTATAATGTTGGTTGTAATTGGTATTTACTTTACTATTAAAACAAATTTTGTACAATTCAGATATTTTATAGAAATGTTTAGACTTCTGGGTGATGGTACAGCAAATAAAAATGCAAAAAAGGAAGGAAAAATATCTTCATTCCAAGCCTTTTGCATAAGTACATCTTCAAGAGTTGGGACTGGAAATATAGCTGGAATAGCAATTGCGGTAGTAGCAGGTGGTCCTGGTGCTGTATTTTGGATGTGGCTTATAGCATTAATTGGTTCTGCTTCAAGTTTTGTCGAGAGTACATTAGCTCAGATTTACAAAGTTAAAAATGGTCAAGCTTTTAGAGGTGGACCAGCATATTATATGGAGCAAGGTCTAAATAAGAAATGGATGGGTGTTTTATTTTCAATACTTATAACTATATGTTATGGTTTTGTATTCAACGCAGTTCAAGCAAATACTGTTTCACTTGCATTTAATAATGCATTTGGAGTAAGTAAAATGGCTATGGGAATAGGTCTTGGGATTTTAACTGCAATAGTTATTTTTGGTGGAGTACATAGAGTTGCAAAAGTTTCTGAGATAATAGTTCCTGTATTTGCAGGATTGTATATATTGGTTGCTTTAGCTATAGTTGGAATGAATATAACAGAGATACCAAGAATTATAACACTAATAGTAGAAAGTGCGTTTGATTTTAAAGGAATGGCAATTGGTACATTTATGGGAGTTGTAATGACTGGAGTGAAGAGAGGTTTATTCTCTAATGAAGCAGGTATGGGTAGTGCTCCTAATGCTGCTGCAACAGCACATGTAACTCATCCCGTAAAACAAGGTCTAATTCAATCTTTAGGTGTTTTTACTGATACTATAATCATATGTAGTTGTACAGCATTCATGGTATTATTGTATTCAGATTACGCTAGTAGTGGAGCAACTGGAATTGAGTTGGCTCAGGAAGCTTTAACTCATCATATAGGGCCAATAGGGAACATATTTATAGCAGTTTGTATATTCTTATTTGCATTTAGTTCTATAGTAGGTAATTATTATTATGGTGAGTCAAATATGGAATTTATGAGTGGAAGTAAGACTAAACTTAATATATTTAGAGTTTTCGTTGTAGGTATGGTTTTATTTGGTTCTCTTACTCAAGTAGATGTAGTTTGGAACCTAGCAGACTTATTTATGGCATTGATGGCTATAATAAACTTAATCGCAATATCGCTTTTAGGAAAGTATGCATTCATTGCTTTAAAAGACTATACAAGACAAAAAAAATCTGGAATAAAAGACCCTGTATTTATTGCAGATGAAATAGAAGGATTAGAAAATGTATCAGAGTGGCATAGTGAATTGCCAGAGGAACATTTAGGATAAAAAATTGTGAAACTATTTTGAGAGTTTAGAGTTTATATAATTTATATGAATATAATATTTAATTAGTTTATATTACTGGAATTTTTAATTCCAGTAATATTTTTTTATTATATAACTCAGGTGTTATTAAAAGTTTCTTTTAAAAATAGTTTATTTATTATAAAGTTTATCCTGAAATTTATTTTTTCTAAAATTACTATATAATTAAATCTTGTAAACCATCTTCAAAGCTTTCTAAGTAATTACAAAACATTCTAAACTCTTCTATAGTTTTGATTTCTTGTAAATTTCTTAAATCTATCATTATATTACTATATTTATGCAACATAAAACTCATATCATATATTTCACATTTAACAAATCCATCTTGATAACTGTATTTATAAGGTTCATATTTTGAAAAATTTGACTCAAAGTATTTTATTTTAGCATAGCACAATTTGTGTATGTTGAACAAAAGTGCCAGTACAGATTCTTTAACTGCAAACTTGTGTGTGAAGTATTTTATAGTATGGTATTTATCATGTTTAAACTCCCAAATTAAATTCTCATTTAAAGTAAGAGAATATTTTTTTATAAGGTTACGTTTATCTAGTGTTAAATCTTCTATTGAATATGTTTTCATAATTTATTCTCCTCATAAATATTTAATAAGTACTTATTAAATCATAGTATTTTATTGTTGCTTACTCTTAATTATATTGTATGGTAAATTAAAAAAATAATAAAATAGATAATTAGTATACTATTAATATGTGTTATAAATAAAAACAATAGCTTTAATAGTAATATATATATCTTTGTGATATTTTATATTTAGAGTCGTATTTATAATTATTTTAAGATTTTTAAAGTAACCTTGATTATTAATTTATATTTTAGAGGTTTTGAGGGGGGATGCAAATTGTTCAGTAAGAAGGAATATATTGTTGTAGTATGCCGTGATTGTTTTGTATTTTATAATAAAGATAATGGCTTAAAAGAGAGTGTATCATTTTCAATACAACCTATTCCAAATGTGCCTTTTTATCATTATCTATTTGAAGGAGAAACTGAAAAGTTTATTAGAGATATACAAACAAAAGTTTCTATTAAGAAATCAGCCTTGTACATATTAATTCCAGATGATGCATTAGGTATAGACATAAAAGTATTACAAGAATTTTTTATTCAGTTAGGATGTAGAAAAATAATTTTTTCTAAACAAAATATCCTTTTAAGTAATTGTGTGGAAGATTATATTTCAATATCATTTACAAGTAGAGTAGTTGCTATTTCGTATGTAAAAAGTGGAGGAGCTGAATCAATAGATTTTTTTGCTTACAATGAGTTTGATGTTAAGAATATATCTTATATTATTAAAAATTTACATAATGATTGTGTATATTCTGATTTAAAAATATATGTGAATAGTATAGGAATTTCTAATAATTATGAAGATATTGGTAAGATTGTTCAGGTAGATGGTATTGTAAATAATTTTAAAAAATTATATATTGAAAAAACACATAAAGATAGAATTGTTAGTATCTAAAATTATACGGCTTTATATACTTTAATAGGTAAGAGCTTGGATATATATTATATTTGAAATTATTGAGTACCAAAAGAACAAAGATATTTTGTCCTTTTGGTATTCAGTATTTTATATTATTTATACAGGTTTAACATTTAATTAATGACACTATTTAATCTAGAGATTTAAATAAATTTACCATTTCCAATGCACTCATAGCGCAATCATAACCTTTATTTCCAGCTTTTGTACCTGCTCTTTCAATAGCCTGTTCAATATTTTCTGTAGTTACGATTCCAAATATAACAGGTAATTCATTATCTAAAGATACTTTTGCTATCCCTTTAGAGACTTCGCTACATACATAATCATAATGAGATGTAGCTCCTCTTATAACACATCCTAAACAAATTATAGCATCATACTTACCACTTTTAGACATTTTTTGAGCAACAAGAGGAATTTCAAAAGCTCCAGGTACCCAAGCTATTTCTATATTTTCTGGAGAAACATCGTGTCTCAAAAGGCAATCTTCAGCACCTGATAAAAGTTTTGATGTTATAAATTCATTAAAACGAGAATTTATTATTCCTATTTTTAAGTCTTTTCCAATAAGTTTTCCTTCATATATCATTTTTTATTTCCTCCAATTTTATTTATGTTATAGATTTATATTTATAAATATTTTTAATATTAATTGCAAATAATTACTTAGTAGAAAAATATCTTTATATAACTATCTATATAATATCCAACAGATGTCCCATTTTATCTTTTTTAGTTTTTAGATATAACTTGTTAAAGTCATTAATTTCTTCATTAATAGGGACTCTATTTTCTATTTTTATTCCATATTTCTCTAACTGATTTATTTTATCAGGATTATTACTTAAAAGACTTATGCTTTTTATATTTAAATTTTTTAATATTTGAGCAGCCATATAGAAATCTCTCATATCTTCTTCAAATCCAAGCATTAGATTTGCTTCCACAGTATCATAACCTTCTTCTTGGAGTTTATAAGCTTTAATTTTATTTAAAAGACCAATACCTCTACCTTCTTGTTTCATATAAATTAAAACACCATTTCCATTTTCTACAATTTTCTTCATAGAAGATTCTAATTGCAATCCACAATCACATTTTAAAGAGTGGAACACATCACCTGTTAAACATTCGGAATGAAGTCTAACTAGAGTATTTTCTTCCTTTATATCTCCATAAGTAAGTGCAATATGTTCTTCGTCTGAATAAGTATCTTTATATCCTATGATTTCAAAATTACCGTATTTTGTTGGAAGGAAAGCACTAGACACCTTTTCTATAGTAGTTTCATTTAATTTACGATATTCTATAAGGTCTTTTATAGTTATAATTTTCAAATTGTGTTTTTCTTTGAAAATCATTAAATCATCAACTCTTGCCATTGTACCATCATCTTTCATTATTTCACAAATAAGACCAATTTCTTTAAAACCTGCAAGTCTAGCTAGGTCTAGAGAAGCTTCTGTATGCCCATCTCTGACAAGAACTCCACCAGTTTTTGCAATTAAAGGAAAAATGTGACCAGGAGTTTTGAAATCTTTACTTGTAGAATTCTCATCACAGAATAATTTTACAGTTTCAGCTCTCTCATATGCAGATATACCAGTTAGAGTATCTGCACCATCTATAGTAACAGTAAAGGCTGTTTGAAATGTGTCTGTATTTTCTCTAACCATAAGAGGTATATTTAAACTTTTAAATTTTTTTTCAGTAGCAGGTAGACAAATTAAACCTCTACCATATGTAGCCATAAAATTTATTGATTCAGGGGTAGCCATCTCAGCTGCCATTAGTAAATCTCCTTCATTTTCTCTACCTTCATCATCAACAACGATTACCATTTTCCCATTTTTTATATCCTTAATAGCTTCTTCAATAGTATTAAACATGTAATTCACTCCTTTATTATTTTTAAAAACCATTTTTAAATAAAAAATCTTTATCTATATTTGATTTATAGTTAATACTATTGGAATTTAATTCCTTGTAGTTATTAACCATAAAACTATTAACATACTTTCCAATTACATCACTTTCTAAATTAACAAAGTCTCCAATATTTTTTGTTAAGAGAGTAGTGTTCAATTTAGTATGAGGTATAATAGAAACTTTAAATATTTCATCATCTAAATATGATATAGTTAAGCTTACACCATCAATGGCAACAGAACCTTTAAGTATCATTGATGATAAAAGTTTTTTAACTGGTCGTATGCTTACTAAAACTGCATTTTCATCTTTTTCAAACTTACAAATAGTACCTTTACAATCAACGTGGCCTGTTACTATATGACCTCCAAATCTCGAGGAAAGGGTCATAGCTCTTTCAAGGTTTACTTTGTCATTTGTATTTAAGGAACCTAAATTTGTAGAACGAATTGTCTCCATCATAACATCTGCTGTAAACTCATTTTTTCCTAGGTTTGAAACAGTTAGACAAACCCCATTTACAGCAATACTATCTCCAAGGTTTGTACCATCTAATATTTTGTTTGATAGTATGGTTACTTGTCCGCTTTTGCCATTGGAAGTAATTCTTTTAAGTATTCCAACTTCTTCTACTATGCCAGTAAACATTATGACCTCCTTTATACATATATTCATAAAATTTAATTTAAAACATCAGATTCTATCAAAATATCTCCATCTATTAAAGTTACATTATTGATTACTAATTGTGTTGAATCTGATAGATGATTTACTCCTTCTCCAGAAACGAATGTAGGTGCGTCTTTACCACCTATAATTTTAGGGGATAAAAATAATTTGACTTTATCAACTAATTTATTTCTAAATAGACTATCATTAAGTGTAGAGCCTCCCTCAACTAGGACAGAATCAATGTTTAATTCTCCTAATTTATACATTACAAATTCCAAATCTACTAAGTTATTTTTCTGAGGAGAAATTATGACTTCAACATTATTTTCTCTTAATATTGATAATTTTTTACTGTCTTTACAACATGTGAAAACTATAGTTTTACTAGTTTTATCCTCAACCAAATTACTATTAATTGGCAATTTTAGGTTTGTATCTATTACTATTCTTGTAGGGTGAGATATTTCATCTTGATTAAGTCTACAAGTTAGTAAGGGATTATCATTTAAAACTGTGTTTATGCCAACCATTATACTATGATACTTATTTCTGTATTTATGAGTTAGGTACCTTGATGACTCATTAGATATCCATTTTGATTCTAGTGATTTTGTAGCAATTTTACCATCTAGACTTACTGCTGATTTTACAATACAAAGAGGTCTTTTATTTTTTATGTAATAAAAAAATATTTCATTTAATTCTCTTGCTTCTTCTTCTAATATTCCTACAGTAACATCAATGTTGTTATCTTTTAATTTTTTTACTCCATTACCACAAACAAGCGGGTTTGGGTCTAGTGTAGATATGACAACTCTTTTAATCTTATTTTGAATAATTTTATCAACACAAGGAGGTGTTTTTCCATAATGAGAACATGGTTCTAAATTTACATAAAGAGTAGAGTCTTTTAGGCTTTGTTTAGTATCGTTTATAGCATTTACTTCAGCATGATTAGAGCCAAATTTCTCATGATATCCTTTGCCTATTATCTCACTATCTTTAACAATTACACATCCAACTAGTGGGTTTGGATTTGTAAAACCTTCTCCTTTTTTAGCCAATTCAATAGCTTTTTTCATATAATAAATGTCTTTTTCTTTTTGATTTACAAAATTCAAAATATGTACACCTCCTGTTTAATTAGATAATTTTTAAACAAAAAACCCTGAGAATTAACTCAGGGTTTAGAATAATCTACAATAAATGTTTAATAAGAGTACAACAAAATTGCTCTACAAAAAAACTCATTAAACATATCTTCTTCCATCCAGACTTTACTGTCGGCTTTGGAATTTAACCAAATCAACCAAATTTTACCTTGGCTCGCGGGCTGTACCGCCGATTGGGAATTTCACCCTACCCCGAAGATTAAGTATTAAATTTATATTTAGAATGTATCATAAATTATTTTACTTTGCAAACTATTTTTTTCAAAAAATATGTTAATATATAATATAGAATGTCTATAAACTTTGGAATAATGCGATTGTGAATATAAAAATAAAAATTTGAACATAATCAGGAAAGAAGTCTAATTAATTTAAATTAGGAGAGAAATATATGAATAAAAAACCTTTAGAAATATTATCAAAATACTATGGATATACAAGTTTTAGAAAAGGTCAGGAAGCTATAATAAATTCTATTTTGAGCGAAAAAGATGTACTAGCTATAATGCCAACTGGAGGTGGTAAATCCATCTGTTATCAACTTCCAGCGTTGATATTAGATGGAATGACAATAGTAATTTCTCCACTCATATCTCTTATGAAAGACCAAGTGGATGCTTTAAAGGCTATGGGAATTAACGCAGCTTTTATAAATAGTTCATTAAGTAACAAAGAATTCAATGAAATATTAAATAACATTAGAAAAAATAATTATAAAATACTCTATATAGCTCCAGAGAGATTAGATGCACAGGAATTTCTTGAACTAATAAATAATAACAACATAAGTCAAATCGCAATAGATGAAGCGCATTGTGTATCTCAATGGGGACATGATTTTAGGTTGAGCTATAGAAGGATTTCCGATTTTATAAAGAATTTGCCTAAAAGACCTATAATTACAGCATTTACAGCAACAGCTTCAGAAGAGGTACGAGCTGATATAATAAATTTATTGTGCTTAGAAAATCCAGACTGTTATATAACAGGTTTTGATAGAGATAACTTATCAATAAATATAGTAAAATCATCTAGTAAAAATAAATATATTTTAGATTATATTAAAAATCATAAGAATGAGTCTGGAATTATATACGTTGCAACTAGAAAGGAAGTTGAAAATATACATAATGGATTATCTAAGAGAAATATATCTGTGTCAAAATATCATGCAGGTTTATCTAAAAATGAAAGAAGTAAAAATCAAGAAGACTTTATAAACGATGATGTAGATATAATGATAGCAACGAACGCATTTGGAATGGGTATTGACAAACCTAATATAAGATGGGTTATACACTACAACATGCCCCAAAGTATAGAAAACTATTATCAAGAAATAGGTAGAGCTGGTAGAGATGGAGAAAAAAGTGAATGTGTGCTTTTATTTTCTCCAGGAGATGTACATATACAAAAATATTTAATCGATATTGGAGTTGAGAATCCTGAAAGAAAATTGTTTCAACATAAGAAGCTTCAATATATGATTGACTTGGTTTACAGTAATTCATGTTATAGAAGGACAATATTGAATTACTTTGGAGAAAACTATATAGAAGATTGTAATAATTGTAGTAACTGTTTAGTAGAAGGTGAAATAGTAGATAAGACTATAGATGCTCAAAAAGTCATTTCATGTGTAGCTAGAATGAAAAGAAGTTATGGCGTTACTACTATTGTAGATGTACTTAGAGGTTCTAAAAATAAAAAGATTTTACAACTTGGACTAAACACCTTATCTACATATAATATTATGAGAGATTATTCAAGTGAAGATTTAAAGAACTTTATAAATACATTGGTTTCTCATGGTTTCTTGGATTTGGTTGAGACTTTAGGTAATGGAAATAGAGGAAGTTTTCCAACAATAAGATTGAATGATATGTCTATGAAAGTTTTAAAAGGTCAAGTGAAAGTAGAATTTAAAGAAATTGTGATTACAAAATCATTAGAGGTAGAAGATGAGTTATATAGTGTATTAAGAGAGCTTAGACACTCAATTGCAAGTGAAGAAAGAATAGCTCCATATATGGTATTTGGAGATGGGACACTTAGGGCTATGTCTAGTAGTTATCCAGTTAATAAAGAAGAAATGTTAGATATATCTGGAGTAGGGGAAATTAAGTATCAAAAATATGGTAGAGACTTTGAAACAGCAATTAAAGAATATGTCGAAAAAAATAATATAACTAAACAATATAAAGAAAAAAATGTCGATTTAGAGAGTGTTAATAGTGAATTCTTTGAGGTTAATTCAGATAATGCTCTATATGAAAAACTATTAAGCATTAGAGAAGAATATGCAACAAAAGAAAAATTACCTCCATATATGGTTTTATCCAATAAGGCTTTGAAAGAAATAAGTGGAAGATATCCGCTTGATGAAGAGCAACTGAAAGATATTTCAGGTATAGGTGGGGTAAAAATTGAAAAGTATGGAGCTAGTATTTTAGATGAAGTCAAACAATATGTAAAAGAAAATGATATTAATGTTATTTGGGATAAAAAGGGTAAAAGGAAGCTAATACTAGATGGAGAAAGTAGAAAAAATAATGAAATAGCATTAGATTTATTAAATCAAGGAAAGGATATACAAAGTATTAGTCAAGAAATAGAGGTTTCATTATCAACCATCATTGGATATGTACATGATTATGTAAAGGATGGAAATAGTATAACATTTGAATTAGAATTAGAAAATTTCTATGATGAAGATGAAAAGAAAATGATTTTAGAAGTTTGTGAAAAAGTGGGATATGATAATTTAAATAATATAAAAAGAAAACTTCCAGATTCAATAAAGTATGAAAAAATAAGAGCTGTGATGCTTGATTCTTATCTTAAAAATTTAAAAAATGATATTATGTCAGAGTAATTTTTAACATATTCAAAAATAAAATTTGTATTATTGTGTTGAACTAATATTTTTGCTGTGTTATACTGAATTTGTAAAAATAATGAAAAATTAGAGCTAGGGGCGCTAGAATTGGCTAGCTGAGAGATAAAGCCGTAACTTACAAACCCTAATAACCTGATCAAGATAATGCTTGCGAAGGGAAGCTTTTAATATAATTTTGTTACATAAATAGACAAATTATTTAATTTTAGGGAAAATTTGTCTAAGTGTATATATGATTATAAGAGTGCTTTCCAAACAAGGAAAAGCACTTTTTTTATTTTCAAAAACTATAACTTTAATCTTGGAGGATTGTAATATGAATTATACAACACAAATGGATGCTGCTAGAAAAGGCATAATAACTAAAGAAATGGAAATCGTTTCTCAAAAAGAGCAAGTAGATGTGAATGAATTAAGAGAATTAATAGCAAATGGACAAGTTGTTATACCTGCTAATAAAAATCATAAATCTTTAAGTGCAGAAGGTGTAGGTAAAAATTTAAGAACAAAAATAAATGTAAATCTAGGAATTTCAAGAGATTGTAAGGATATAGAAAAAGAACTTGAAAAAGTTAGAGTAGCAATAGACATGAAAGCTGAAGCTATAATGGATTTGAGTAACTATGGTAAAACTAGAGAATTTAGAGAAAAAGTGGTTGAAATGTCACCTGCAATGATAGGTTCAGTACCTATGTACGATGCAGTGGGATATTTAGAGAAAGAATTAAAAGATATAACAGAAGAAGAGTTTTTAAATGTAATAAAACAGCATGCGATTGATGGAGTTGACTTTATTACTATACATGCAGGTCTTACAAGAAATGTTTGCCAAAAGATAAAAAATCATGAAAGATTAACTCATATAGTATCTCGTGGTGGTTCTCTGTTATTTGCATGGATGGAATTGAATAATAAGGAAAATCCTATTTACACTAATTTTGATAAAATATTGGATATATGCGAGGAATACGATGTTACATTGAGTTTAGGAGATGCTTGTAGACCTGGTTGTATAAAAGATTCTACTGATGGTGTTCAAATTCAAGAACTTGTAGTATTAGGTGAACTTACTAAGAGAGCATGGGAAAGAAATGTACAAGTAATGATAGAAGGACCTGGTCACATGGCTATTGATGAGATAGAAGCAAATGTAGTATTAGAAAAGAGATTGTGTCATGGAGCACCTTTTTATGTTCTTGGACCATTAGTTACAGATATAGCACCAGGTTATGACCATATAACAAGTGCAATAGGAGGAGCTTTAGCATGTGCTAAAGGAGTAGACTTTTTATGTTATGTAACTCCAGCAGAACACTTGAGATTACCTAATTTAGATGACATGAAAGAAGGCATAATAGCTGCAAAAATAGCTGCTCATGCAGGAGATATAGCTAAAAATGTTAAAGGTGCTCGTGAATGGGATAATAAGATGAGTAAGGCTAGAGCTGATTTAGACTGGTGTGAGATGTTTAGACTTGCAATAGATCCTGAAAAAGCCAAGAGATATAGAGATGAATCAACTCCTACTCATGAAGATAGCTGTACTATGTGTGGAAAAATGTGTTCAATGAGAACGGTTAAGAAAATATTAAACAATGAGGAGCTTAATTTAATATAATTTATGACTAGAATAAAATAAATTTAAAAAGAGGAGGTGATTTAGTGAAGGTTAATGGGAAGGACATTGAATTTAAAGAAAAATTAACTATAGTAGATTTATTAAATAAATATAATTTAAAAAATGATAGAGTTGTAGTCGAGGTAAATCTAGAAATAATTGAAGAATCTAACTACAGTACATATGTATTAAAAGATGAAGATATTATAGAACTTATTAGCTTTATTGGAGGTGGTTAAAATAAAAATATTTGTAAATGAATTATTAACAGATGTTGAAGAAAATACAACTGCCTACAAAGTTAGAGATAGTTACAATCATAAATGTGACGTATTAGTGTTAAATGGATATCCAATTAAAACAGATATTCCCCTTTGTGAGAACGATAAATTAACACTTATACAAAAGGGAGTCAAGCCATCATTTGATGAGTTGGAAAGCTTGTTGATTGCTAGACATACTCCTAATACACATAATAAGTTAAAAAAAGGGAAGGTTGCTATATTGGGGTTAGGGGGACTTGGTTCCAATATAGCTATCTCTTTAGCAAGAATTGGAGTGGGGGAACTTTTACTTATAGACTATGATGTTGTAGAACCGTCTAATTTAAATAGACAGCAGTATTTTATTGATGATATTGGAAAACTAAAAACTGATGCTATGATAGAAAATATAAAAAAAATAAATCCTTTTATTAAATTAAGTAAACGAGATATTTTTTTAAACAAACATAATATGGATGCTATTAAAGATTCGGATTTGATAATTGAAGCATTTGATGATGCTTCATGTAAGGCACAGGTTTGTAACTATGTATTAATCAATTTAAAAGATAAATATCTAATAGCATCATCAGGTATGGCAGGATACTATGATTCAAATATAATAACTACTAAGAAGATAAAAGACAAGTTTTATATATGTGGGGATTTTGTAAACGAAGCTAAAATTGGTGAAGGTCTTATGGCTCCAAGAGTCGCTATCTGTGCAAACCACATGGCAAACTTGGCAACACAAATACTTATAGATATGTAAATACTAAAAATAAACATAAAAAAGATTGAATATTAAAAAAATTGCACATGGAGGGAAATAATATGGATAAATTGGTACTTGGTGGACATGAATTCAGTAGCAGATTATTGGTTGGAACAGGTAAATATGGTTCAAATAATATATTGCCTGAGGTAATAAAAGAAAGTGGAAGTGAAATAATAACGATGGCACTTAGAAGAGTAGATTTAGATAACAAACAAGAAAATATATTGACATATATTCCAAAAGAAATGACAATACTTCCAAATACATCAGGAGCTACTAATGCAGAGGAAGCAGTAAGAATAGCTAGAATATCTAGAAAAATGGGATGTGGAGATTTTATAAAAATAGAAGTAATATCGGATACTAGATATTTACTTCCTGATAATGAAGAAACTATAAAAGCTACAAAAATACTTGCTGACGAAGGTTTTATAGTTCTTCCATATATGACACCAGACCTTTATGCTGGAAGAAGACTTATAGAAGCAAATGCAGCAGCAGTTATGCCTCTTGGAGCTCCAATTGGTTCAAATAGAGGTCTTCAAATGAAAGAAATGATAAGAATAATGATAGATGAATTAGACATACCAATAATAGTCGATGCGGGTATTGGGAAACCATCTCAAGCTATGGAAGCTATGGAAATGGGAGCTGATGCTGTACTCGTTAACACTGCAATAGCTTCAGCAGGAAATCCTGTGCAGATGGCTAGGGCATTCAAACTGGCTGTAGAAGGTGGAAGAGAAGCATATCTCGCAAAAACAGGAAGTGTATCAGAATTTGCAAACGCATCTTCTCCTTTAACAGGTTTTTTAGGCAATTTATAGAAAGTGGTGATTGGTGATGAGTTTTTATGATGTAATAGAAAAATATAGAGATTTTGATTTTGATGGATATTTAAATAATGTTACAGATAATGATGTTTTAAGAAGTTTATCAAAGGACAAGCTTGAAGATTTTGATATATTAAATTTGCTTTCTAAAACTGCTGTAAAACATTTAGAAGCCATGGCACAGAAAGCACATAAATTAAGCGTTCAATATTTTGGAAAAACAGTATGTTTATATACGCCAATGTATATAGCAAATTATTGTGTCAATCAATGTGTTTACTGTAGCTATAATATAAAAAGTGGAATAAAAAGAAAAAAATTAACAATGGATGAAATTAGACAAGAGGGAAATGTAATTTCAAAAGAGGGTTTTAAACATTTGCTTGTTTTGACTGGAGAAAGTAGTTTTCATTCAAGTGTAGAGTATATAGGTGAAGCTATAGAAATATTAAGAGAGAAATTTCCATCTATAGGTATAGAAGTCTATCCAATGGAAGTAGAAGAATATAAGTATATTGTAGATAAAGGTGTTGAAGGTTTAACAGTATATCAAGAAACTTATGATGAGGAAATATACAAGAAAGTTCACATAAAAGGGCCAAAATCAAATTATAAATTCAGATTAGATGCTCCTGAAAGAGGGGCAAAAGCAGGGATGAGGACTTTATCAATAGGTGCACTTTTAGGGCTAAATGATTTTAGAAAAGAAACCTTTTTTACAATATTGCATGGGAAATATTTAAAAACAAAATATCCTCATATTGAGCTTTCATATTCAACACCAAGAATGAGACCTTTTAAAGGATGTTTTGAAGAATTAGTAGATATAAGTGATACTGATTTAGTTCAAGCTATGGTATGTATGAGATTATTTGACCCTCATGCAGCAATAAATATATCAACTAGAGAAAATTTAGAAATGAGAAGTCATATAATACCTCTAGGAGTAACTAAATTGAGTGCAGGTGTCTCTACTGATGTAGGAGGACATTCTCAAGATGAACATGATACTGCCCAATTTAAAATAAATGATGAAAGCACTGTTGCAGATGTAGAGAAGATGTTAAACTCAATTGGATATCAACATGTATTTAAAGATTGGGAAAGATTTTAGATGTATTTAATAACAAACAGAAAATTAGTATATAGTGAAGAAAGATACTTAGATGTTATTAAAGAATCTATATTGAGTGGTATAAAAAACATTATAATAAGAGAAAAAGACTTAGAATATGAAGAATTAAATAAACTATATATGAAAATAAAAACCAAAATCAATTATGTAGATTTGAAAGAACAAATATTAAATGAAAACTTGAAGATTAGTACAAATCAGAAAGAAAGTATTAATAAACTTAAGGTTAACTTTATAATAAATAGTAATATTGAATTTTTTGAAAAAACAGATTGCCAAGGGATTCATCTTCCTTTTAAAGTATTCTTGGACTTAATTGAAAATAATTACAGTTTTAATAAAAATAAAATACTAGGATTATCTTTACATAAAATAGATGAAGTAGAATATTTAGAAAAATTGATAAGAAATAAAAATATAAAAATAGATTACATAACTTTATCGCATATATATGAAACTAAATGTAAAGAAGAACTACATCCAAAGGGAATTGAGTTTTTAAAGGAAGCTAAGAAGATTACTGATATTAAGATAGTTGCACTAGGAGGAATTTTACCATCTAATGTCAAAGAAACATTAAAATACTGTGATGATTTTGCTGTAATGTCAACTATAATGAAATCTAAAGATATTAAAAAAACAATCTCAAATTATAATGAAAAAATTGAATTACTAAAATAGTATATTGAATCGTTAATTTAAAGAAAAATAAAAAAGCTATCTTTTAAAATTTAAAAGATAGCTTTTTTATTTTATATCTTTGCTAATAAAAAATTGTAAAAAGGGAAAACTTTAGTCAGAGAGATTAAACAATATCCTAAAAATATTTAAAATTTAGTAAAGTATGGAGGACATTATAATGACTGACAGTAAAAAGAAACGATTTATTATACCACACACTTTTACAATAATATTTTTACTAATAGTCTTAATGGCAATATTGACTTGGATAGTACCAAGTGGTGAATTTAGTAGAGAAGATGTAGAAGGTAGAATGGTAGTTGTACCAGGGACTTATCAAAGTGTAGAAAGTAATCCTCAAGGATTTGCAGATGTTTTTAAAGCACCAATAGAAGG
Organism: Clostridioides sp. LIBA-7602; assembly: GCF_056688945.1. Lineage (NCBI taxonomy): Bacteria > Bacillati > Bacillota > Clostridia > Peptostreptococcales > Peptostreptococcaceae > Clostridioides > Clostridioides sp. LIBA-7602. The sequence goes on from NZ_CP196991.1 coordinate 1,872,859, forward strand.
TTTTATTGATTCAGCAGAGGTTGTAGGATTTGTCTTAATAGTTGGAGGTGCTTTTGGTATTGTAAATAGAACTGGAGCTATAGAAGCAGGAATAGCATCAGTTATATCTAAGTTTAAAGGAAAAGAACTTCTTATAATTCCAATATCAATGATTTTATTTGGACTTGGAGGTACTACGTTTGGGATGGCAGAAGAAACATTACCATTTTATATGATATTTGTTCCGCTTATGACGTCCTTAGGATATGATTCTCTAACCGCCATAGCAATTGTATTTATAGGAGCAGCAGCAGGAGCCGCAGCTTCAACAATAAACCCATTCTCGGTTGGTATTGCACAGGCACTAGCACAACTTGCACCGGGTTCAGGAGTAGCATATAGAGTAGTTATTTTTATAGCTTATATATTAATAAGTATAGCATTTGTTATGTATTATGCTAAGAAAGTTAAAGAAAATCCTGAAAGTTCAATAGTGTATGAAATAGATAAAAATAACAAGTCAATACTTAATCAAACTTCAACAGAAATAAAAGAATTTACTTTTAAAGAAGTATCTGTTCTTGCTATATTTGGAATAGGTATGGCGATAATGATTTGGGGTGTTTTAAGTCAAGGATGGTACATTCCAGAGATATCAATGTGTTTTGCTGCTATAGGTGTACTTTCTGGTTTGGTTGGTAGATTATCTCAAATTGAAATTTCAGAAAGTTTTATAGATGGAGCAAAAGATTTAGCATCAGCTGCTCTTGCCATAGCCTTAGCTCGTGGAATCGTAATAATTGCTCAAAATGGATTTATAATAGATACTATATTAAATTCCGCAGCAGCTTTTTTAGGCGGACTTCCAAAAGTTATATTTGTATATTTATCTTTCTTCTTGGAAGCTGCATTGGCATTTTTAATTCCATCATCTTCAGGTCTTGCTTCACTTACAGTACCTGTACTTGCTCCTCTTGGTGATTTAGTTAATATATCAGCTCAGGTAATAGTAACCGCTTATCAATTTGGGGTAGGTCTTACAAACTTTATAACTCCAACTTCAGGGGTATTGATGGGAGCACTTGCAGTAGCTCATATTCCTTTTTCAAAATGGGTTAGATTTATAATGCCTATATTGTTGATTTTAACAGCTGTATCTCTAGTTTTCTTAACAATAGGTATATATATAGGATTTTAATTAAAGATAGTTTAATTTAATATGTTTAGAAATTATATAAAAAACCAAAAATATGATTTTCAATAAATTGCCACTAAATTACTTAGTGGCAATTTATTTTTTATATAATAAATGACAAAATATCCTAACAAATCTATATTTTCTCCTCAAATCTCTTAAATTGTATACATTTAATCTACTTACTCTTGTTTTCTATGTCAAATTAGCTAAATAAAATTAAATTAAAAGTCAAAAAACTAAATAAATTAATTCTAATTTGAAATATATATGAAGGTTTTTGGAGAATACTTACTTATAGTAGTAAAAAATGTTAAAATAAGAGTGTAATCAAATATAAAGAACTGAAATAGCTAACAGTTATTAAATATAGGAGTGTAAAAATTTATGGGATTAAAAGAATTTGATTTTATTGAAGAGTCTATTGATATGTTGAGGACAATGTCTCCAACGTTAGAAACTATATCAGATGAAATAGAAGAGTATTTTGAAAATATCTTGGATGAAAAGAATCAAGAATATATAAATGTAACCTCTAGAATAAAATCAGAATCAAGTTTAAGGGAAAAGATAATTAGAAATAGATATTTAAAAAAATATGGAGAAGCAAGTAACCTTATTCACAATGTCTCTGACTTAATAGGTTTAAGAATTGAGTGCAGATTTATTGAGGATGAAAATAAGATATATAGACTTTTAAGGAGATATTTTAACAAAACAGATGATAAAATAAACTACTATAATAAAGAAAATAAGAATATTAAATTAAAGTTATCTGAGAGACAACCGAATAAACAAAAAAATGGATTCGAAATATATAAAATAGATGGAGTTTTTGCATATTTAGATAGAGAAGTAAAATTTGAGCTTCAAATTAAATCTCTTGTAAATGTGTTTTGGAGTGAAATTGAACATAAAATAATTTATAAAAATAACACATATTTACTTGCTGACAAATTTATAAAGGATATGATGGACTCTATAAAGAATAATCTTACTATGATTGATAATCAGCTTTTAAGTATTTACAAAAACTTTCATTCAGGAAAGTCTTTTAATATGAAAGTAAGTAAAAAGGAAATTGAAAAATTATTTGCAAAATTAGTATACGATGCTTTTTCTGAAAAGATGAACAAAAGTATAGGTTTCGTTGTAGATTTTAAAAAGCCATGCGAGACTATATTAAGTTATTCTTTTAATAAACAAGATATAAGTGATGAAGTTTTAGGTAATTTTATGCTTGATGAGTTTGCGAGATTAAATGAAATTGTAAATAAGGATATAGATTTTAATGAGCAAATAGAGTTTGAAAGAGAACCAACATTTGATGATAAATTTTGTAAAGACCTAGGAAATCACTTTAGAAGTAGATTAAATACGGAATTCCCATGGAATCTATTTTTTAGAATATTGTTTGAAATAGAGCCATGTAACAATACAGAAGACTTTGAAAATTTTGTAGAGTTTATAAAAGAAAATGTACTACTAGAAGAAAATAGAGAACAACTTTTATGTCAATTTGAAGAAAATAGTCAATTTATAATTGAAGATATGTATGAATGTATATTCAATAGCATAAGTGAGATTGATAGTGTTGAAATTTTGTATAATTATAATCTTGAAAAAATAAATTTCACATCAAGTGAAATTATAAATTGTATATGTAGAGAATATGAATGCTATGGTGAATATTTAGAAGAAAAAGAAAAGCTTATGAACGCATTTAGAGAAAAAATTATTCAAATTTTTGAGTAATCAATCAATGTTGAAATGGCGCTAATGCGCCATTTTTCAAATATGTATAAATTTATTAAAAGTATTTTAAAGGAGGCGATTTGTATAGAGAAAACAGGTGTAATTTTGGCAGGGGGAAAAAATTCTAGAATGGGAAGAAATAAAGCTTTTCTAGAATTACATGAAAAGCCTTTTATTGAAATTGCAATAGAAGTATTTAAAAATTTTGATGAAGTAATAATAATATCTAATAATGAAGAATTATATTCTAAATATAATATTAAAGTTTATAGTGATATAATAAAAAATATTGGCCCAATTGGGGGAATATATACTGCTCTTGAATATGCAAAGTATGATATAGTTATAGTTGCTTGTGATATGCCATATCTAAATAATGAAATAGTTGAAAGAATAGCTAATGAAATGGATGATAAAAGTGTGATTTCAGTGACAAATGGAAAGTTACAACCATTGTGTTCTGGGTATAAAAAGAGTATAATAAATAAGGTATCTTTATGTATAGAGGGAAATGATTTAAAGCTCAGAAGCCTTATAGACAAAATAGATAAAAGCTATATATACTTTGATGATGAAGATTTATTTTTAAATGTAAATACTGTTAATGAGTATAAAAAATTAACTGGAGTTTAATTAGCTATAGTTATAAAATAGAGTAGGATTTATATGGAGGAGAGTTTATGAATTTACTTAAATGCGATTCTTGGGCAGTAATATTAAATAATAGCGATGAAGGAAGTAAAGCATATAAAATACTAGATGAACTTAAAAAGAATATGTACAAAGTTGTTGCTATAGATGAAGAAAAAAAACCTATTGAAGGTATAGATGTATATGAGTGTTTAAAAGATGTGCCACACAATATTGATGTTGTGGCTATTATTGACAAACAACCTAAGATGGATGTAATTTTAGAAGAAGTAGAACTTTTAGATATACAAAACATTTGGTTTGAAAAAGGAAGCTTTAGTGAAATGATGATTAAAAAGATTAAAGATTTAAAATTGAATGTAGAATATAATTTAAATTTATATGATGAGTTAACTAAATAATAAAAGATATAACTAGTTAGCCAAACACATTATTTTATAGTATAGATTAACTAATGAAACATTAAGTTACAATATTTGTTAAAAAAGTTATAAGTTACATGATATAATATATTAAATAGGATATAAAGGAGTTGATATATTATGTTAATAGTGACTACAGAAAAAGTTGAAGGCAAAAAAATATCAGAAGTTCTAGGACTAGTTAGAGGAAGTACAATAAGAGCAAAACATGTTGGAAAAGATATAGGAGCAAGCTTTAAAAATCTTGTTGGAGGAGAACTTACAGGATATAATGAAATGCTTACTGAAGCAAGACAAATTGCTATAGGTAGAATGGTTGAAGATGCAGAAGCTAAAGGTGCAAATGCAATAATAGCATTTAGACTATCTTCAGCTTCAGTTATGCAAGGTGCAGCAGAAATGCTTGCTTATGGAACAGCAGTTATTTTAGAAGATGGTAATAATGCATTTGAAAAATAAAATATAAATAGTTAAAAAAGAGGCATCTTTTAAAAATTTTATGGATGCCTTTTTTTATTTGAAAAAACTGATATAAGAAAGAATTTTAATTGTTATGATAATAAAATGGGATGATATTATATAAATAAATAAAATTATATTATATAATATATGGTATAGACTTAAAAACTTTTATTAGTAGAGAAAAATATGGATAATGTTATAATAGTTATAGAAATTGAACGTAATTGTACATTTGCTATATAGATTATATATATACTAGTTTTATATTTTGAATAGTTATAAATCAATATCTTTTATTTTGCGAACGTTGGAATAATAAAAAATGTATGTACTAATAGGTTATATGATAAAAAAAGTAGATATAATTGTTATATTGCTGAGAAAAATGGAAATAAAATAGAGTAAGTTTTATTAACTGAGTTTTTATTTATAAGGATTTAATCAATGTATAAAGGGGTGAAATTATATGTTTAATGTTGCAATTATAACACTTAGTGATAAAGGATACGAAGGAAAAAGAGAAGATATAACAGGGAAAAAATTAACTGAGTTTGTTGAAAATACAGGAGATTATAAAGTCATTGAATATGTATTGATAAAAGATGACAAGGAAATGTTAAAAGAAAATATTATAAAACTTTGTGATAGTAATAAAATAGATTTAATTCTTACTAATGGAGGTACTGGTTTTTCAAAAAGAGACATAACTCCAGAAGCTACTAAAGAGGTATTAGAAAAAGAGATACCAGGTTTGAGCGAATATATGAGAATGAAATCTACAGAAATTACTAAAAAAGCTATACTAAGTAGGGGTGTAAGTGGAATAAGAAATAATTCTATAATAATAAATTTACCTGGGAGTCCTAAAGGTGCAGTTGAAAATCTAAGTTTTATAATTGATGTTCTAGACCATGGTATAGAAATCTTAAGAGGAGAAGCTACAGAATGTGCCACTAAAAATAAATAGTATATAATTTAGATAGATAAAAAATAGACAAAGAGGTAGATAGAGTATGATTGATAAGTATGGGAGAAAAATAGACTACCTTCGTATTTCACTTACAGATAAGTGTAATTTAAGGTGTGTCTATTGTATGCCACCAGATGTAAAATTTGATAAAAATTATATAAATGAAAATCTAAGTTTTGAAGATTATAAATTTATTATAAAGGCTATGTCAGAACAAGGAATAACCAAGGTTAGGTTTACTGGAGGAGAGCCTCTTTTATATCCTAAATTGAATGAGCTTATAAAGTTTACAAAAGAAGAATGTGGAATAAATAATATAGGAATGACAACTAATGCTATTGGGCTTTCTGATAGAATATTTGAGCTTGAAAAATGTGGTTTAAATAAAGTTAATATAAGTTTAGATTCTTTGAAGGAATATAAGTATAAATCTGTAACAAGAGGCGGAAATTTAAAAGATGTCTTAAAATCGATTGAATCTTGTTTAAATTTAGGCATAAAAGTAAAATTAAATTGTGTTGCTATAAGTGGATTTAATGATGATGAACTTAAAGATTTTATGTTTTTAACTGTTAAATCACCAATTGATGTAAGATTTATAGAGCTTATGCCATTAGGTGAAGCTAATAGAGTTTATAAAAAGGGTTATTTTAATGTAAAAGAAATGGTTGAAAAAATATATGGATTATATAAAGTTAAAAATGAAGAGAAAAGTACAGCAGAATATTATATGTTTAAAGGAGCTAAAGGAAGAATAGGAATTATAACTCCATTAAGTTGTTCATTTTGCAACACATGTAATCGCATTAGACTTACTTCTAGTGGTGCAATAAAATTGTGTCTACATTCAAAAGAAGAAATAGATATAAAGCCATTTTTACATAAACCGTTGTTATTTAGAGAATCTATGAAAGATATAATAAAACAGAAACCAGAAAAGCATCATTTAATAGAAAATAAATGTAGTGATACAAATAGACGTATGTATGAAATTGGAGGATAAGTAATGTTAACACACATAAATGAAAAGGGATATGCCAAGATGGTGGATATAAGTGAAAAAAATGATACTAAAAGAATCGCCGTGGCAACAGCTACCATTACTCTTAGTAAGGAAGCTTTAGAAAAAGTAAAAAATGGCCAGATAAAAAAAGGAGATGTGTTGTCTGTGGCTCAAGTTGCAGGTATAATGGGAGCTAAAAATACATCTTCAAATATACCAATGTGTCATCAGATTAAATTAGTTGGATGTGATTTGGAATTTGATATAGATGATTCTATGTCTGCTATTAAGATATATGCAACTTGTAAATCTCTTGGAAAGACTGGAGTAGAAATGGAAGCCTTAAGTGCATGTTCTTTAGCAGCACTTACAATTTATGATATGTGTAAAGCAGTTGATAAAAAAATGGTTATAAGTAATATACATCTTGTGGAGAAGTCTGGTGGAAAATCAGGAGACTTTAAATTTGAGTAATTAATATTATATGGGTGAAAATTTGGAGGAAATATGGCTAAGGTAGTGTCAATAAATATAAGTGAGAAAAAGGGTGTAATTAAGGTTCCTGTACAATGTGCAGAATTAAAAATAAATCATGGGATAGTTGGAGATGCACATGCTGGGAACTGGCATCGTCAGATAAGCTTACTTGGAAAAGAAAGTATAGATAAAATGAAAATGAAAGGTTTTGACCAATTAAAATATGGAGATTTTGCTGAGAATATAACTACAGAAGGGATAGAAGTATTTTCATTACCAGTTGGTACAAAACTTAGAATTGGTAATTGTGAAGTTGAAGTAACCCAAATTGGCAAAAAATGTCATAATGGGTGTGAAATTAAGAAATTAACTGGAGACTGTGTAATGCCACGAGAAGGAATTTTTGTACAGGTTCTAAAAGAAGGAATTATAAATGTGAATGATTCAATAGATGTAATTCAATAAAATTACTATTAAAATATAGTTATATGTATAATAGATATTTAAATTAAAACATTATTAATATGTAAGTATGTATTTTAAAATATAACGACTAATTTTTATAAAAATTAGTCGTTATATTTTATTTCTAAATTAAAATAGTAGTTGTATTAAGCTATGAATGTAAAATCATAGCTTTTTATTTTTTAATTTTTGGGATATATTTTTTATCTATACTCTTAGAATTATAATCTATCTAAAAATTAATTATTTTGTGCTGTATTGCTTATATTGTAAATTTATAGATAATAAAGTATAAATAATATAAATTTTGATGAAATTTTAAAAAATACATTATATAAATATAGTAATAATATAAAAATTTACATATAAAACTAAAAAATACAAGTAATTTACTTTTTGAGTTGACAAAATATTGCATATATATTATGATATAAATCATAAATTAACTATAAATAAATATTATAGATTCGTAGAAGAAGAAAGTAGCATAAAGGAATTTTACAGAGAATTAGATTTGGCTGAGAACTAATATTGGAATTTATGTGAAAAGGACTTTGGAGGATACTGTTATAATTCTGTTATAATAGTGGTTTAATTCGCCTTAAGAAAATGAGTGAGTAAAATTAATTTTTACTAATAAGAGTGGTAACACGGATTTATATTCGTCTCTTGGATTTTTCCAAGAGGCGTTTTTTATTATAAAATTATTTCAGAAAATTTAAAACTATATATTAAATGAAAAATATAAATATATGATAGTTAATAAATTTATAAATTAGAAAATTGTAAAATATACTAGACTCAGTGACTTTACGATTTAAATGGAGGGATGAAAATGGAAGAAGAAAAAATTAACTATGCTCTGGAACAGGTTCCAGAGAATCAAAAACGTGGTTGGGTGGCCATGTTTTCAGTTTTAGTAGCAATAGGTGTGGATTTATCATCTGTTATTTTAGGGGCTGAATTGGCACAGAGTATGCCAATGAAACAAGCAATATTATCAGTAATTGTTGGTTCATTTTTTTCTGCAATTTTGTATACTACATGCTCTTTGGTTGGTTCATCTACAAGCCTATCTACATCTATGATAACAAAGTATGTGTTTGGAGAAGCTGGAGCAAAAATATTTTCTCTAGTTATAGGGGTTTCTTTATTAGGGTGGTTTGGAGTTCAAGTAGGTTTCTTTGCCCAAAATGCACAAATAATAATAGAAGATATATTTAATCTAGATGTTAGTATGCAAATTCTAAGCCTCATAGGCGGTCTCTTGATGATGAGTACAGCTATTTATGGATATAAGGCAATGGAAAAATTAAGTGTGTATTCAGTACCTTTCTTATTAATTCTTATGATGTTAACTATATTTTTGGCTTTTAGAGCAAATGGAATTCCAGTTGATGATAATATGAAATCTACTATGACATTTGCAGGAGGAGTTTCTCTATCAATGAGTATAATAATAGTTGGTGCAATAGTATCTCCTGATATAAGTCGTTGGGCTAAAAGTAGAAGAGATTGTGCACTTTCAAGTTTCTTGGGAATACAATTTGGAAATGCCTTTATGATAGTAGTTTCAATAATACTAGTAAAATGTATGGGAACTTCAGATATTATGAGAATTTTTATTACATTGGGAATTGCTATACCAGGTATAATTGTTCTTACCTTAGCTCAATGGACTACAAACACAAGTAATGTTTATTCAGCATCACTAAGTATAGCACTTGTACTTAAAAAAGCACCTGAGAAAGTATTAACTATAGTTCTTGGTATTGTAGCAACATTATTAGCTGTATTTGGAATATATGAAGGTTTTATAGGATTTTTAAATTTACTTGGAATTGTAATTGCACCTGTTGGTGGTGTATATACAGCAGAATATTACATAGTAAAACAAGAGCTTAAAGGTTTTGATAAGGGTGTACTATATAAACCAATAGTTAAACGTTCAATAGCATCTTGGGTAATTGGGATACTGATAACTTACCTTTCAACATGTGGATTTATAACTCTTACTACTATAGCTCCTTTAGATGGATTTATAGCAGGGTTTGTAGTACAATCTATTATTGGAAAAGTGCTTTGTTCAGCAAAAAATAAGCAAAATACAGATAAAGCAGTATAATGAAATTTGTTTATAAAGTATAAAATAAATTTGAAATATGAGGAGAAAGTAACATGAGATTTTTAACAGAAGAAAGTGTAGATAAAATAGCAGTTGGTGCAGCAGTACTTGGAACTGGAGGTGGAGGTGACCCATATGTAGGTAAATTGGTTGCAAAACAGGCAATTAAAAAATATGGTCCTGTAAAAGTAATAAGTTTAGATGAACTTGATGATGATGCTCTAGTAGTTCCAGTATCTGGTATGGGTTCTCCTGTAATTACAATAGAAAAATTACTTTCTGAGGTGGAATTAACTACACCTTTAGAAATAATGGAGAAGTTAATAAACAGAAAAGTAGATGTTATAATTCCTATAGAAATAGGTGGAATAAACTCACTTATGCCAATAGCAGTTGCTGCAAAAAAAGGACTACCTATTTTGGATGCTGATTCTATGGGGAGAGCTTTTCCTGAAGCTCAAATGGTAACTTTTTATCTTGAAGGGTATGAGGCATCACCTGCTGTAATGTCTGATGAAAAAGGAAATTCTGCTATTCTTTATCCTGTGGATGGAATTTGGTCAGAAAGACTAGCTAGAACTCTAACTGTGGAAATGGGAGGAAGTTCTTCTATTAGTGACTATAATTTAAGTGGAGCTCAAGTTAAAAAAGCTGCTATAGGTAATACACTTACAATAGCTGAAACTATAGGTGGATTTTTGCTTGAAAATAAATCTGATTCAAAAGGTGCTGTTGAGAATATATTAAAAGAATTAAAAGGATATAAATTGTTTGAAGGAAAGGTAATTGATATTAAGAGAGAATTGAAAGGTGGATTTACTAGAGGACACGCCTTTTTTGCCGGAATTAATGAATATGATGGAGAGTATTCTATATTATTTCAAAATGAGAATTTAATTGCAAAAAAAGGTGATACACCACTTTGTATTACGCCAGATTTAATAGCAGTGTTAGATTTAGAAACTGGATTTCCAATAACTACAGAAAGAATAAAATACGGTTCTCGTGTTATGGTAGTAGCTTTTCCTTGTAATGAAAAATGGAGAACAGAAAAAGGAATTGAGACAGTTGGACCTGGATACTTTGGATATGATGTGGAATATAAAACAGTAGAAGAATTACAAGGAAAATAAAATTTTAGGAGGAAATTTTGATGTATCGTGTAGGAATTGACGTTGGAGGAACAAATACAGATGCTTGTATACTGGATGGGGAATTAAAAGTAATTCATTCAGTTAAAGTAGCAACTACAAAAGATGTTGAAACTGGTGTTTATAATGCCTTAAAAAAAGTTATAGATGAAAGTGAAATTGACCATTCTTTAATAAAGTATGCTATGCTTGGTACAACTCATTGTACAAATGCTATTGTAGAAAGAAAAAGATTAAATAATGTAGCAATGATAAGAATAGGAAAGCCAGCAACCACTGCTATTCTCCCTTTTATAGATTGGCCAGAAGATTTAAGAGAAAAAATAGAACTAGATTCAATACTGGTATCTGGTGGATATGAATTTGATGGTAGAAAGATAAATGAACTTTGCAAAGAAGAAGTTGTAGAATTTTGTAATAAAATAAAAGACAGAGTGGAAAGTGTTGCAATAAGTGGAGTATTTGCTCCAGTAAATAAACAACAAGAAGAGGAAGTTGCAAAGTGGGTTAGAGAAATTTTAGGTGATATTCCTATATCTTTATCAAATGAAATAGGTAATATAGGTATACTAGAAAGAGAAAATGGAGCCATTTTAAATTCTGCATTATCTCAAGTAGGTAAAGCAGTATCTTTAGGATTTGAAAAAGCACTTAAAGATTTAGGTATAGATGCACAAATTTATTTTAGTCAAAATGATGGAACATTAATGAATTTAGAGTATACAATGAAATATCCAATTTTTACAATTGGATGTGGAATAACAAATTCTATCAGAGGAGCTTCTTTCTTGTCAGAAGTAAAAAATGCAATAGTACTTGATGTTGGAGGTACTACAAGTGACCTAGGTGTACTATACAATGGATTCCCTAGAGAATCATCAATTCCTGTTACAATTGGAGGAGTACATACAAACTTTAGAATGCCAGATGTTTTAACTATTGGTCTTGCTGGTGGGACATGTGTAAAAGGTGAAAAAGATAATATAAAGATAGGTCCTGAAAGTGTTGGATATAAAATAACTGAAGATGCAATAATATTTGGTGGAGATACTTTAACTTTATCAGATGTTGTGACAAAGTTAGATATGGCATTTGAAGATAGAAAAACTAATGTTGAACATTTAGATAAAGAGTATTGTGATGAGGTATATAAAAAGGTAATTTTAAAACTAGAGGATGCTGTAGACCAAATGAAAACTAGCCAAGGTGATGTTGAGTTAGTTTTAACAGGTGGAGGGAGTATAATTGTTCCTGAAAAATTAAAAGGCATAAGTAATGTTATAAGACCTCCTCATTATACTGCTGCAAATGCTATTGGTGCAGCATTAGGACAAATAAGTGGAGATGTAGAAAAAGTATATAGTTTAGATAAAATGTCTAGAGAAGATGCTATAGAAGATGCAAAACAAGAGGCAGTAAATAAAGCTCTAAAGGCTGGTGCTAAAAAAGATACTATAGAAGTATTAAACATAGAAGATGTTCCACTTGCATACCTTCCTGGAAATGCACTTCTTATAAAAGTAAAAGTTGTTGGTGATTTAATTTAAAGAAGAATTTAATTATTTTTAAAATTATTTTAAATATAAAAAAATCGGTGCTTAATTTGTACCGATTTTTGTTTTTTAGTAAAGAACTCGTTTTTTTGCTTCTGCTATAGCTCTAGCAGCACTTTTTGCTTGTATTCTTTTTTCTTCTTCTTTTTTGAACGCATTTATTGTTTCATTTAAATTTTTATCATGTTCATTTTTTTCTTTATCTTCATTTTCTCTATATACTAATACATAATTTATTATTGATTCATTTATTATCTGGGATATACTCTTATTCTCATTAATTCCTATCCTTTTAACTTCTTTGAGTAATGTTTCATCAATATGAACCGTTGTTTGCTTTGTGTTTTTTGCCATGTTAATCACCTCTTAAAAAGAATTTTAACATTAAAATTTTTTTTAGTCAATAAATTTTAATATTAAAATTCTTTAAAGGTTTTATTTGATTTTCTAAAATTTTCTATTGCATTTATCATGTTATTTTTTATATTTTCACCTAATATAGAAGACTTTAGTCTAGGGTTTTTAATATGGTCATAAATTGGCTCTAAAAATTCGACTTCAACTGGAAGAGAATTAATTTTACCAATAGGTTGATACCCTTCATAAGTATCTTTTGAATTTTTTATTACTAGTGGAACAATAGGGCATTTTGCTTTATATGCTATTTTTAAAGCTCCACTTCTAAAATCCGATACTAGTGAATTTGGTTCTTTAATCCATGTTAAATCTCCTTCTGGAAATATTGCCATACTTTGACCTTTAAGTATATTTTGAGAGGCTTCAGTAATACTTTTTATTCCTTCTCGATTGTTTTTTCTGTTTACATATACACATCTTAGTAATTTTGCCCATTCTTTAAATATAGGTATATTTCTCCAAACTGGTTCGTCTGCAATTACACATCCAATTGGTCTTTCTACACTTGCTGCTAATATGAAGCTATCGAGCATACTAGAATGATTTACAACAAATAGAAGTGGTTCTTTTGGTAGTGTATCTTTTCCAATTATGTTAAGGTCTATATTTACTATATCTAAAGATTTTCTAGCTTGTTTTTGCATAAATTCAAATTTTTCTTTTAAGCTAAATTTATCAGGATTTTTTTTAATTTTAATGAGTCTAGGTATAGAAGATGTAAAGCCTATAAGTTGATATGTAGCAAATTTTAAGTAATTATTCATAAAATTATCTCCTTAAAATAAAATTATTTATTACTGTAAAGATTTTAACATAAAATAAAATTTAAGTCTATTTTAATTCCATTATATAATCTATATTTAAAATAGACAGATATTAAAATTTTATACTTTTAATTTTATAAATTAGATTTTATCAATAAATTACTATTCTATTAAATTAACTTAATAACCTTTAAATTCAATTATAAAAACTGTTGCAGATTACCAACAACAGTTTAAAAAGAGCTACTTTATAATATAGAAATGATATATATTAACTCATAAGGCTAGCAATAGCCCATTCTTTACACTGAGCAATTCTTTTTCCATCATCACCTTGTTCTTTGTCATATGCAAATTGATTAAGCATCTCACATGGAAATGTATCACATTGACCACAATGTGTAAGATTTTTATTTTCACAACATGATTTTACAGGACATTCTTCACCCCAAAAAGGCTTGTCAATGCATGTACATCCTTTGCAATTGACCTTTTCTTTATACTCACATTCATAACACAAAATTCCACATCTTGATTCTATCATTCTGACTCACTCCTTAAATATAAATTTTATATGATTGTACATCAAAATTTATACTTTTCATTGTAAAAATCGGACAAATTTTTTATATAGGTTGTTGGATTAACTCCACAGATAGATTTAAAATCATTTATAAAATGGGATTGGTCGTAATAACCAATCTCTTGTGCTAAAGTTGTAAATGGTATTCTATTATTTTGCACTTCTTGTAATACAATATTTATACGAAGTAGTCTTAGATATGATTTAACACTCATACCAAGAGAATTATTAAAAATTCTGTTTAAATGACGTTCACTATAACAACTTATTTGAGAAATATTTTTAACTGACATAATAGAGTCCTGTTTTCTTGCATTTTCAAGTATTGGGATAGTCATATCTACTATATCTGATTTGAATAAATATGATAAAAATAGCATATCTAATTCTTCTATTAATTCTTTTATAGTACTTGTTTTTTCAAAAATAGAATTAATCTCTGAGCTAAATAATGTATTAAAATCTTCAAGTTTAATTTTTAAATCTGTGGATTCTCTTTGAGAAAGACCTGTCAAATAATACATTCCACCTGGACGAAACTCAACAAATACCCTGAAGAGTACACTTTCTATATCATTTTTTACAACAATAGTTTTTGTTGTAGCTCCCCAAAATTCACTCTCCATACATTTCTTATCAAATTTAAATATCATACATCCACTAGCATCAGGTATTAATGTAAGATTTTCTTTAATATTTATATCTGGAATAGATATTGTATAGTGTGCTATATATGGTCTTAACAATTTATTTGGCAAAATATATGTATACTGTTTGCAAGTATTTAAAATATTGTTGATTATTTCATTCATAAGTATTTCCTCCTAATATATCAAAAACAAATATGCTAATTTATTTTGATATATATAATAAACAAATTCTGATTTAACTAAAATATTTCAATAAGGTACTCTTGTTAAATTCGGATACAATAATTGTAAAATAAAATTTCAAAATATACAATTACTATAAATTATAGATACTCAACAAATATAGATATTAAAGAAGAACAGATATAAATTAGAATCAGAAAATAATAGTGTTACTTTCATAATAAATACATATAAAGATATTTTTAAGAATAAAATTTATTATTAAATAAAAAATAAAGGAGAGTGGTTTAATAGCATGGCATCAAAACAAACACCAAGAAATAATTTAGAAAAGTTTTTGAGAATAAGAGTTTTATCACATACAGGCGATAAAATACATATAAAATTACCTGTGAATTTTGCAAAGAGAATGATTGAGAATAATGCTTTGGATTTATTTAATGGGAAAGATGATGTAGTTGATGGTAAAAAGGTTACTGAAATATTAGTCAAAGCATTTGACTATGACTTAACTGGAGAAGTAGTTCATTTGGAGAGAAAAAATGGAGATATTATTAAGGTTTCAATTATACAATAGAACTAATTTATATGAATTTTATTTTGAAAAAATATAACTAATTGAGAATCAGTAAGAAAGTTTAGCTTATTGTTAGCATATAATACACATTTATAATTTATAGATGTGTATTTTTTATATGTAAAGTTTAAATGTTTAGATTATGAAAATATTACAATTTTGGAAATAGATGTAAATATATGTTGTATAGTATAATATAAATAGTATATTACTTTGTAAAGTCATCAAATAAATCCAAGTTAAAAAACAAGTTAAGGAATACAGTGTTATTAGGTAGAATATTGAGAGTATTTTTTATAGCCAAAGGGTCAGAACGAGAAAAAGTGGAGGAGGAAAACATGTTTACAGATGGAAGAAGCAAGAAAGTAGTTTTTATAGCGCATTGCTTATTAAATCAAAATGCCATTTCAGATGGGACTGCTATATATCCTGCAACATTTAAGGATGTAATTGAATTATTTATTAATGCAGAAGTAGGTATTGTTCAATTACCATGTCCAGAACTTTGTTGTTTGGGAATTGATAGGGGAAATAAAAATGGTGCTAATGAAGATGTAGTAAAAGAAAATACGAGGATTAGGAAAGAAATGCAAAAAGATGATAAATATAAAAAGTTACAATTATTAGTTGATTATGTGATGCAACAAATCTTAGAATATAACAAATATGGTTTTAAAATAGTAGGTATTATAGGTGCTAATCGTTCTCCAAATTGTGGAGTTGATACTACTTCAGACAATGATGAAGAAATCAATGGGAAGGGTTTGTTTATATCAGAACTTTATGAAAAACTTGTAAAAGAGAATTTATCAATTCCAATGATAGGGTTAAAGGGTACAGATGACTGTATGATGAAGATAACAGCATTACTTTAAAAAAATGATTTTTTACATTGATATGATACTTATTTTTGGCATAAGACTTATATTAGTATAGTAAAGAAAGAATAACAAAAAAACGGGACGTGGTAGCCAATTACTGGCAAAGACGCCCTGTTTTTTCATATAGCCTAGAAATATGTACTTTTTTTAATTTATTATATTCTTTTAAATTGAATTTTTTCATCTGAACATAAAGTTTCAAACCTGTATGTATCTGTCATCTCATAAAAACCAAAAAATATAAAACCATCACGAGAAGTAAATTCATATTGTATATCTTCACTTTTCAATATCTTTTCTACCTCGTCTATTTTTTCGCTATATATAATTTCTACCATATAATTTATCATTGTAGAACCCCTCCTATTAAATATGAAAATATCCAAATATATAATAACACATTTAGATAATGTAATAATATTAAAAAATAAAATAAACTTATTAAATTAGGATATTAAATTTTTAGCAAAATACTTATAAATAATCTAGATAATAATTGTTTTATAACAAAAGGATAATATAAGAATTTTAATCTTGTATAAAAAATAAGAAGCTATAAATAATATAAGTATCATTTATAGCTTCTTATTTTTTATTGATCATGATTACATATAAAAGTAATCACTATATTTTTTGTTTAAGTTTTAATACTTGTTTTACGATATTTGTTGAGTGGTCAGAAATTCTTTCTAAATTAGTAAGTAAATCAAGATAAAGCACACCAGCATCAATTGTACAATTTCCATTATTTAATCTAATCATGTGTGAATTTCTAAAAGTTTTTTCTAAGTAATTTACTTCATTTTCGACTTCTAAAACTTTATTTGCTAACTCAAAATCTTTAACATCTAAAACTATTAAAGCATCTTTAAAGTTAGTCATAGTCTTATTGTATATTTCATAGATTTCTTTTATTGCACTATCAGAGAAATTAACATTCATTTCTTTAACACTCATAGCTAATTCAGCTATATTTTCTGCGTGGTCAGATACTCTTTCAATGTCATTTACAGTGTTAAAAAGTAAATCTGTTCTAAAACGTTCATCGTCTCTAAGAGGTTCTTTAGAAAGTTTTAGTAGATAATTCAGTATATCTTTCTGTAATTTATTGACAACTTTTTCTGATTCAAAAGTTTTATTAATATCATCACTACTCTTATTTAAGAATCCTGCAATTGCATGTTCTAAAGAATTTGTAGCTTTATGTCCCATTCTTACAACTTCTTGTACAGTATTACCAAGTGCTATAGATGGAGTACTAAACATTCTTTCATCTAAGTACTTAGTATTATTTACTACTTCTGATTCAGTTTCTCTAATAGGTATAAGTTTACTTGCTAATTTAACTATGTATTTAGAAAATGGTAATAATATTATAACATTTGTAAGGTTAAATAAAGTATGTGCATTTGCTATTTGTCTAGCCGTATCAGTTGGGTCAAAATGAATAACTATAGCTGATATAGGTTTATTTAAAACAAGCATAAATATGATTGTACCAATTACATTAAAACTTAGATGCATTACAGCTGCACGTCTAGCATTTCTGCTTGCACCAACACTTGATAAAAGTGAAGTAACACAAGTACCGATATTATCTCCATAAAGGATAGGTAAAGCAGCTGATAGAGGTAGTATACCTTGAGAAGCTAAGGCTATTAACATACCCATAGATGCACTTGAACTTTGTATAATACCAGTTATAGCAAATCCTGCTAATATACCCAATACAGGGTTTTTACTAAAATATAAAAGTACATCAGTAAATGCTTTGTACTCAGCAAGTGGAGCCACTGCATCTTTCATAAATTCCATTCCTGTAAACAATATACCAAAGCCAATAAGTATTTCAGATAAATGTTTTGTTTTTTGATTTGATGTAAATAAATAGAATACAATACCTACACCAAGAGCAATTGGTGCTATTCCTTCAAGATTAAATGAAACTAATTGGGCAGTAACTGTCGTACCGATATTTGCTCCCATTATTACACCAATAGCTTGACTTAGATTCATTATTCCTGCATTTACAAATCCTACAACCATAACAGTAGTAGCACTTGAACTTTGTATAATACCTGTAACAACTGTACCTACCAGTACACCCATAACAACATTACTTGTTAAGAGTTCAATAATTTTCTTTAATTTGTCTCCTGCCGATTTTTGTAGACCTTCTCCCATTAAACTCATTCCATAAAGAAAAAGTCCAAGCCCACCGATAAGACTAATTGCTATATTCACGATATTTCCTCCCTTAAGAAATTAATAAATTTTTTATCTGAATTATAAACTTTATTAACTAAAATTTATTGTTTCCTTAATATAGAATAACAAATTTTGTCAATAAAAATATTAATGTTTTGTTAAGTATACGTTAAGAGAATGTTAAATATTTAAGTTGTTGTTAATTTAAGAAAATTTGCTATATATAGCAATTTAAAGACTTGGACTAATATTTAGGTCATTTTATGTATAGTTGATTTAACAAAGAATTAACTCTATTTGTAAAAAGCATGTAAAAAATATCATCCTTTTTAGAATGATATTTTTTAATTATAAATATTCTTATATTCAATTGGTGTAAGATTATTAAACTTTTTAAAAACCATGCTATAGTAGTTTTGACTATTGAATCCAACGAGTACAGCAACATCCAAAATAGATAAATCTTTTTTTAGTAGGTATTTTTTACTTTTTTCAACTCTAACTTTATTGAGGAAATTAGTAAAAGTATATCCGCTTTCTTTTTTAAATAGAGAGCAAAAATAACTTTTATTAAGTTGTAGGTCATTACATATATCGGTTACTGTTATATCTTCTGAGTAGTTTTTATGAATATAATCTATAGTTTTCTTTACATAAAAGCTAAGAGCTGGTTTATGTTTCATTTTATCATGACATATTTCTGATAAAAGATTGGATATATAATCTAAACATGATAAAGGTTTAAATGGAATGTCTACAAACTCTATATCATCATTGATACAAGACTTAAAAGGACCTACAATAAAATAACCACTAGAGACATCAAACTTATGTATGGGCATAACTAAAATATGTATGTCATCACAAAAACTTAGCATTATATAGGAAAGATTTTTATTAGATATAAAATCTGTACTATTTATGTTCTTAAATATATTTAAACTTGAAAAATATATTTCTAAAGTAGAGTTATATCCAATACTGCAAATGTCTTTTAAATCCTTACTAACTGCTTTTGTTGGAATATTACAGCAGTCAAAAAAATCGTTAATGATAAGTTCCATATCATCTTTAAAATCTTTCAAAAAATCACCTCTTTTAAATTTATACAAATATTTTTATAAAAAAACAAATATAGTTAAGAATTAAAAACATATATCAATTAAAATAGTTATTGCGAATGATAATTAATTTCGTTAAATAATATTATGATGTAAGAGAGGTAGAAAGTCAATGAAAAAAATAGCTATTTATGGGAAAGGAGGAATTGGAAAATCAACAACAACTTCCAATTTATCAGCATCACTTTCTCATTTAGGATATAAGGTAATGCAAATAGGATGTGACCCAAAATCTGATTCAACAAAAAATTTGATGAAAGGAAAATTTATACCAACAGTACTTGATGTAATGAAAGAAAAAAAGGAAGAGCTAAAGCTTGAAGACATAGTGTTTGAAGGATATGGAGGAGTATTATGCATTGAGGCTGGAGGGCCGACTCCAGGTGTAGGATGTGCAGGAAGAGGTATAATAGCAGCTTTTGAAAAATTAGAAGAATTAAAAGCATTTGAAATATATAATCCGGATGTAGTAATTTATGATGTTCTAGGAGATGTTGTTTGTGGAGGTTTCTCAATGCCAATAAGAAATGGATTTGCAAAGGAAGTGTACATAGTAACTTCTGGAGAAATGATGTCAATGTACGCTGCAAGTAATATATCTTTAGCTGTAGAACAATTTAAAAACAGAGGATATGCCTCTTTAAAAGGTCTTATATTAAATGCCAA
The DNA here is from genome assembly GCF_056688945.1 of Clostridioides sp. LIBA-7602. Taxonomy (NCBI): domain Bacteria; kingdom Bacillati; phylum Bacillota; class Clostridia; order Peptostreptococcales; family Peptostreptococcaceae; genus Clostridioides; species Clostridioides sp. LIBA-7602. The sequence continues at coordinate 1,893,117 of NZ_CP196991.1, forward strand.
GAACGTTGAAAATGAAAGGAAATTAGTTGAAAAATTGGCAGATGAAATAAAAAGTGAAGTTTTTCATTACATACCAAGAAATAAAATTGTACAGCAGTCTGAAAATAATGGACGAACTGTTATAGAAGAAGATAAATACAATGAAATGTCAGAAGTATATATAAATCTTGCAAATAAAATTATGCAAAATAATTAAAAAATATATGTTTAAAATAAAGTTTATTGTGGAGGGAATTTTATGAAATTAAAAAAGTTATGCTCAGTATTTTTACTTAGCTCATTAATATTAACAGGGTGCTCAAAACCATCAGATAGTGAATCTAAGGAGACAAATAATAATGTAAATGTAGCTTCAGCTACAGTGGCAGCGACACAAGTCCTAGATAAATTGGATGCTACATTGGTAGGAATACCAACAACCAAATCTGATTTACCTGAAAAATATAAAAATTTGCCAGAAGTAGGACAGGCTATGAATCCAGATTTAGAAATTGTAGCATCTCTAAAACCAGATGTATTTGTAGTTGATAGTATGTTTAAAGAAAATGTTGAAAAAAGCATGAAGGAATATAACTTAGATACCTTTTATTTTGAGACTGGTACATATACAAAATTTCTTAAAAGTATAGAAAGTTTAGGAGAAAAAATAAATAAACAGAGTGAAGCAAAAAAACTTATTGATGAATTAGAAGGAGTAGAACAATCTGTAGTAGAAAAATCAAAAAAACAAGCAAAAAAACCAAAGGTAGCAATATTATTTGGTGGTGGAAATAATTTTATGTTAGCTACAAAAAGCTCATATCTTGGAGATTTAATAAAAACAGTAGGTGCTGAAAATATAGCTGATAATTTAACAGATAATGTAGAGTCAGGTTATATACAGTTTAGTTTAGAACAAATTTTAAAAGAAAATCCAGATTATATACTTAGATTTGCACATGGAAATATTGAAGAGACTAAGAAAGCATTTGATGACTCTTTTGAAAAAAATCCTGCATGGGCAACATTAGACGCAGTAAAAAATGGGAAAGTTGTAGATTTAGATTCAAGTATATTTAATGTATCTGCAAATATATATGTTAAAGATTCAATAAATAAATTAGGAGATATCTTGTATGGAGATAAATAAATTTTAGGTGAATAATATGGATAATAAAAAAATTTTATTAATAATTACAGGCATGATAACTGTAATTGTTTTGCTAATTCTTTTTTCTACTATAGGCAGTGTAAACTTAAGTCTTAAAGAGATATTTGATGCACTGATAAATGAAAATAATCCAATGGTTACTACAATTGTATATAAGATGAGATTACCTAGAAATATATTAGCAGCATTAGTTGGAGCGAATTTAGCTGTTTCTGGTCTGTTGTTACAAGCTGTTATGAAAAACCCATTAGCAGACCCTGGAATAACAGGTATATCAACAGGAGCAAGTGTAGCTGCTATTATAATACTGCTTCTATTTCCACAATACACAAGTATGTTACCAATAGTTGCTTTTATAGGAGGTCTTATATCTTGTGCAGTGGTATATTTAATGGCATATAAAAATGGTCTTAGACCAGAGAGAATTATACTAGCTGGTGTAGCAGTAAACACTATATTAGGTGGTGTAATATCATATTTATCAACTATGTATAGCGAAAGAATCCAAAGTGCAATGTTATGGTTAAATGGGAGTTTGGCAACAAAAACATGGTTAGATGTAAATATGTTGATATGGCATTCTATTGCAGGTCTTATAGGGGCGGTTTTCCTTATCAGAAGTGCAAATGTACTACAATTAGGAGATGATGCAGCTACAAATCTAGGTTTTAATGTAAATAGAAGTAGATTTGTAATATCATTAGTAGCAATATTTCTAGCTGGAGTTTCCACTTCTATAGTAGGTGTTATTAGTTTTGTAGGTCTAATAGTGCCACATATAACACGTATGTTACTTGGTAGTGACCATAAATATACAATCCCATTTAGTATAATCTTAGGAAGTATAGTTTTATTAATTGCAGACACATTAGCAAGAACAATAGGAGGCTCAATAGAGATTCCAGTGGGTGTTATTATGTCCATAATAGGAGGTCCATTCTTCTTATACTTATTAAGAAAGAGAGGCAGTTATTAATGTTTAATATAAAAGATATTACAATAGGATATGAAGATAAAATTGTCATAGACAACCTGAGTGTAAGCATAAAAAAAAGCGAAGTAGTCTCTATATTAGGACCAAATGGTTCAGGAAAGTCTACACTTCTTAAATCATTGTCTAGAATATTGAAAATCAAACAAGGTGACATATATATTGGTAAAAAAAATATGAAAGTCATGAGTAATAAAGAAATTTCAAGACAAGTTGCATTATTAGCTCAACATAATGTCTCTTTAAAAGATATAAAGGTAAAAGACTTAATATACTATGGGAGAATACCACATAAAGGTTTTTTTGAAGGTAAAAATAAGAACGATGATGAGATAGTGACTTGGGCGATGAGAAATACAGGTCTTGAAACATATAAAGATAAATTGGTGAGTAATCTATCTGGAGGTGAAAGGCAAAGGGTATGGTTAGCGATGGCTCTTTGTCAAAAGCCAGATATACTTTTATTAGATGAACCAACAACATATTTAGATATATCTCATCAATTAGAACTTATGGAACTTGTAAAAGATATAAATAAAAAATTTAAAATGACTATAATTATGGTTTTACATGATATAAATCAAGCAAGTAAATATAGTGATAGACTTATTATTATGAATAAAGGTTCTATAGTAGCAGATGGTCATCCTAACAAGGTAATAAGTGAAAAAATAATAAAAGATGTCTATAAAGTGAAATGTGATATAGATGTAGACCCAATTAGTAAAAAGCCTAGGATTCATCCAATAATGCTATGTAGAAGAACTAGCAGTATATGAAAGTTTAATAATTGATAATTAAAGAAAAAAAGTTACTGTCCATGTAGTTTTATAATCTTAAAATTACATGGGTAGTAAGATTAGAAAGGAAAAAATATGTATACTTTAGATGTATTAAATAGATTAAAAGATATAGATTGTGATAAAGATATAAAGTCTTTATCATATGCTGTATTCCCAGGAACACATTGTCCATTGTTTGGAGTTGTATTGACTGCATCATATATAAAGAATATGGCCCTTGTAATAGTAGGAACTAATGAATGTACTTACTATAGTAAAAATTTTGCATATCATAGACAATTTGGCAGAGATAGTGTTTATTCAGTAGTATTAAAAGATAAAGATATAGTTTTTGGAGCAGAAAAAAAAGTAGTAGAGGCTGTAAAGTATATTTCAGAAACTGAAAAATTTGATGCAATAATGATAGTAACTACATGTGTACCAGAATTAATAGGCGAAGATTATAATGTTTTGTCTAGTGAATTAGAAGATATGATTGGAATACCTGTCTTAACGGTTAATACAGAGCATTATACTTGTAATTCCCATATACTTGGTATGACTAGAGCTTTAAAAAGTTTATCATCAGTTATGGAGCGTTATAAAAATAAAGAAGGAGTTAATATTTTAGGTCATAGACAAGAGAATGTAGAAGATACAGAACTTGTAAAATTGCTTGTAAAAGAAAATGTAAAAATAAATTGTGTAATCCCATCTAAGTGTACTATAAAAGACATTAAAAGTGCATCTAGTGCTAAATTAAACATAGTGACAGACATGATAGCTTTGGATTTAGCAGAAGATATGAAAAATAAGTTTGGGATAGAATACATATATTTTGATAAAAACATGAAAGAATCAATTATAATAGAAAACTATAATAAACTTTGTAAAGTTTTAGATATAGATGTACAAGATGAGTTATCAAAGCAAAGACAGACATACAATTCATTATTGAGTGAATGTAGGTTTTTATTAGAGGGTAAAAAATTAATTTATGGAAATACACCAATGATGGCATTTGAAACAGTTGATTTTTTAACTGAGTTAGGATTGGTTCCAGAATTTATTCAAGTGAGAGAGCTTTATGAACAAGATAGTTTATTTAAAGATAACATAATAAAAAAAGGATATAATCCATATGTAAGTAGAATTGCAAATATAGCGCCACTTAGAAATTTATATGAAACTATAAATGCAGATATTTATATAGGGCATGAAAACCCGATGTTATTAAAAGAGAAAGGGCTTATACAAATAACATTAGATGAACATGCACAAAAAATAGGTTTTGAGCTTCCTATAGGAATAATGGAAACTTTAATAAAACTATTCGATGTAAAAAAATCGGCAAGAAAGGAAGTGATTTAATATGGAAATATATAAATATTTTCCAAATCCTTCTGATAGAATGGGAATAATATTTACAGTATCATCAATAAATGAAGCTTGTGTCATAGAATTTGGACCATCAGGCACAACTCATTATGCTGTAGAAGCAATTGGAAGTCTCAATGGCGAAGATAAGGCTAAAATCTATTCAACTCATATGAGTGAAAGTGATGTTACTTTTGGAAACTATGATAGATTAGAGAAAGCTATAATTGAAATAGATAATAATATCAGACCCAAGTATATTTTTGTAATGGCTTCATCGGTATCTTCAATTATAGGTACAGATATAATCGGGATATGTAACATTTTAAATGAGTCTGTAAGTTGTAAATTAATTCCAATTACAACAGGTGGTTTAAGAGATGATTATAACCAAGGCGTAGAAGAGCTTCTATATATATTAGCAAAAGAAGTTGTTAAAGATAGTAATGAAAAATTTGATAGTTTTAATATAATTGGATGTACTATAGACCAATTTAATTTTTTATCAGATTGTGAAGAAATTAAAAGGATGATGAAGACGTTTTTTAAAAAAGAAGTAAATGCAACTTTTACATCATATACATCAATAGATGAGATAGAAAATGCGTCCAAATCAAGCTTAAATATAGTTCTTAGAAAAGAAGGTATAAAAGCAGCTGATTTTATGAAAGATAAGTACAATATACCATATGTATATAAGAAACCTTATGGAATAAAAAATACTGAAGAGTTTATAAATGAAATACAAAAAGTAACTAAATGGGATTTAGATAAAAATGCTTATGAAGATGAAGTTTCTAGTATAAAGAAATATTTATTTAATATAAAAAGAAAGTTTTATTTTTATGAAGAAAGTAAAAAATGTGCTGTATTTGGAGATTATGATACTGCTTTGGGTTTCAGAGACTTGTTAGAGGAATTAGGTCTTGAAGTTGATAGAGTTAACATCTTACATAATGCAGATTGTAATGATAAATCTGTCTATATTGGAAACGATGAACTGGATAGAAGTAAATATTTAAAGGAGAGTGACTTATTAGTATTACTTGCAGATGGTGCTAGTATAGATATGAAACACAATTCAAAACTGGATATACAAATAAGTAATCCAAATCTAAAAAGTGTAAATATATATCCATATACTCCATTTGTAGGTCTAAGGGGAATTCTTTATATAATCGAAAAAATACTAAATATATAGCTCTAAATACATAGAAAATATGCAAAATTGTTTATTGTGGATATAGTTATTAAAAATGAATACATGTTTTATTAAAATAACTTATGAGTTGTGTTAGAAACCCCAAGATATTGGATATAATATAATAAATAGGTAAATTTTGTAATTAAAAGTATATAGAATTTATCTTAATTATAGGGGAAGTGGGGATATGTTATGGAAAGATTAAAGGAACTCATAGAGAGAAAATTTTTAAAGGATGTAGAACTTTTAGAATTAGAAGACATAGAAAATGTAATAGAATGTAAAATGACACAACCATATAACGCTCATTATAATGAATACTTAGTGAAAGTAAAAAATGGAGATATAGTAGAAGAGTATTTTGTGTACTTAAAACATAGATAAATATAAAAGAGGTATATCTTTATTTGTACTGTTTAAAAATAAAGACAAGCCTCTTTTATCGTAAATATAAAAACTATAAAGTTTTTATTTATTTAATTTTTTCAACAACATTAGTTAATATTGAGTCTAAATCATTGCTAATTTCTGTAACTCCATTATGAGTGATATCTATAATTTCTTTAGTCATAGGAAGTTCTCCTAAAAGTTCTAAATCCAAATCATTTAAAAATGTTTCAGTAGATTCTCCATCAAATAATTTTATTTTTTTAGAACAATCAGGGCACTGGATATAACTCATGTTTTCAATAACTCCAAGAACATTTATGTTCATTTTTTTAGCCATATTAACAGCTTTTGATACAATCATAGACACTAAGTCTTGAGGTACTGAAACCATAACTATTCCACTTATAGGTATAGATTGCATAACTGTTAATGCAACATCTCCAGTACCAGGAGGCATATCTATTAATAAATAGTCTAACTCCTCCCAAAGAACATCAGTATAAAATTGTTTTACAACACCTCCAAGTAAAGGTCCTCTCCATACAACAGGTTCATTTTCATCATCTATCATAAGGTTTATAGACATTACTTTTATGTTATTTGAGTTTTCTACAGGATAAATATAAGAGCCATCAGAATAAGCTTTTACATTTTTTACACCCATAAGTCTAGGAATACTTGGTCCAGTTATATCTGAATCTAATATACCAACCTTATATCCCATTTTGTTTAGTTTATTAGCAAGTAAAGCAGTTACAGTTGATTTTCCAACCCCACCTTTCCCACTCATAACACCAATTATTTTTCCAAATTTATTGTTAGGGTTATTTTCAATAGAACAATTTGATTGACTATTACAATTTCCCTTTGATGGACATGAATTACAATCTGCCATATCTATTACCTCCAAGCTTTAATATTTATTAGATTATTTGTAACCTACATATACTATTTTAGTACAATTGAACCATAAAGTCATTATTTAAAAGCAACTTAGAGTATTTTCTATTTATTGATTTATAATTTATAATAAAAAAAGAAGGTAATAAAAAAATTATAACCTTCTCGAAAAAGTGATTATTTCAATTGACCTATAGACATTAATCATATAAATATATATAAAATATTTCAACATATTTTGCATAACTGGTCATTTTATAGGTGTAACTGGGAATTAGATGTATATTTTATAAAAATTTGCTAAAAAAACAATTAAAAATTGCAAAGAAAAAAGATATAATTAGAAATGTAGTAATAAATGTTTTATTATAGATAATAGAGTTTAAGTATTTTAAATAATATTTGGAGGAGTATAGATGGAATTAAGACCAAGAAGTGCAAAACTAGAAGAATTCGATAAAGTAATAGAATTAATAAACTATGTATTTAGGGTATCAAGAAATCATAAGCCAACTATGATGGAGGAATTTCCTATCCTGTTAAATAAAAACAATGTAGAAAATATGATTGTAATATCAGAAGATAATAAAATAGTTTCAGATGTAAACTATCTAATTCAATATGTATCTATTCAAGGAAATAATCTGAAGGTTGCAGCCATTGGTGGAGTGTGTACCCATCCAGATTATGAAAAAAAGGGATATTCATCTAAGATATTGGATAAAGTAGAAGAAAAAATGTTTTATGATGGTGTAGATGTTGTAATCATTTCAGGAACAAGAACTTTATACAGTAGAAGAAATTGTAGTTTGGTAAAAAGTTTCTATAAATATACAATAAAACCTGAGAATGTGAAAATACCATATGAAATAGTCGAATTTGATGAAACTAATTTTGAAAAAGATGATGATTTAAATAAAATGGTTGCACTATATAATCAAAATAGCACTAGATTCATAAGAACAAAAGATGAGTTCAAAAAATTATTACATGCGGCAACTATTGCTTGGGGACCAATTGATTACAAGAAAGTATTTATAAAAGAAAATAATAATGTTATAGGATATTTAATAATAAGAACAATAAAAAAAGAAAATTCTATTGTAGGAGAAGTGGCTGAGATAGGTTTAAACTCTGTAAACGTTGAAAATGTATTGAAATATGTTACAAATAAATTTGGTTTAGAATACTTAGATTATAAAGTACACGTGAGAAATCTTAAAGACCAATTACAAGGTAGTGAAATAAAAACTTTAGATTATCAACAAGGAACGATGAAAATAATAAATTTTGTAAAATTGTGTGATAACCTAAGAAGTTATTTCAATCAATATGTAGATTCTGAGATATTAAAATATATGGAATTTAAACAACTTGAAAATAAATATATCATTAAATATAAAGAAGAAGAACTTGTAATAGAAAGTTTGGATAAACTTAATAAACTGTTTTTTGAAAAAAACGAAGAGCAATACAATGAGTTTAAACATTTAAAAAATATACATGAATTTGCAACAAAGGTATTTCCTTTAGATTTTCCATGGACTGCAAATTTAAATTATCAATAATTGTGTGCTTTTCGACTGTATTCAATGAAAATGGATTATGTCTAAAGAGAGTTCTTATTAAATAACATAAATTAGTGTATGTTAAAAAAGTGTTAAAAAAAGAAATTTTGTGAGATATTAGAAGGGATGAAATTATTATATGGACATACTTGATGATATAGCAGAATGTATATTAAATATGGGTGTAGACAATATAGAAAATCTAGTTAAAATTGCAATAGATAAAAACATTAATGTAGAAGATATTTATGAATATGGCTTAAATAAAGGTATGATAGGAGCTTTAGATAAATTTGAGAACAAAGAATACTATCTTTCAGAAGTTATAGTATGTACAGATGCATTAAATAAAGGAATTAATCTTTTGAAAGGAACTGGAAAAGTAAAGAAAAAATCAAAGGGAGTAATTCTGATGTCTGTAGTAGAAGGAGATACCCATGAGATAGGAAAAAACATTGTAAAAGTAATGGTAGAAGCTACTGGATACAAGGTTATTGATTTAGGTGTAAATAGAAAAAGTGAAGATATAATAGAGGAAGCTATAAAAAACAATGTGGATATAATAGGTTTATCTTCAATGATGACAACTACCATGGAGAACATGAAGTCAGTCATAAATGAGCTTAATAGGATTAAGATGGATAAAAAACCTAAAGTAATAATTGGTGGAGGTCCTGTAAGTATGGAGTTTGCAGAAGAAATCGGAGCAGATGGATATAGCTCAAATGCTCCAAAAGCAGTCAAATTAATAAACAAACTTATAGGAGGTGAAGTTTAAGATGTTTTCAGACATGACTTTACTTCAATATATAAACAGTGAAGATAGAGGTTTTTTTCTTCCTGATATGGGGACAAATGGATTATTTCTAATAAATAAAAAGGCCTATGAAGTATATGATAGTGTAGATATACAACTAGAATTAGCAAAGACTATGGACAAGTATTTTGAATCAGATTTTATATATTCATTCTGTGATGGTATTACATTTTGTGAGACTTTAGGTCTAGAGACACTAAGACCAGATTATGATTTTCCAAGTGTATTAACACATACTATAACTGATAGGGAAAAATTAAGAAAGCTAGAAGTTCCAGACCCTTATACGAGTGGACGTATGCCACTTAATATAGAAAGTTTGTCACTTATATCAAAAAGTATAAAAAAACCATTATATGAGGCTATACAAGGTCCGTTTACACTTGCAGGTCAATTAGCTGGAGCTACACAACTTTTGAGATGTATAATAACTGATAAAAAATTTGTGGAAGAGTTATTGGAATTTACAACTGAATTGGTAAGAAGATATGCTGTGGCTGCAAATAAAGCAGGAGCCAAATATATTTCAATAGCAGAACCAACATCAGTGACCTTAAGCAAAGATAGATTTGATGAGTATATAGTAAAAAATTTAAATAAAATCTATGATGAGCTTGATTGTTGGAAAGGTATGCATATATGTGGAGATACTAGAGAATTATTAGACAATATGTTAAATTGTAATATAGATGCAGTGAGTTTAGACCAAATTTTAGACTATGAAGAAATTGCTCCAATGATTCCTAGAGATATAGTATTGATTGGTAACTTAGACCCAATAAAACTTCTTGGACGCTCTAATCCAGATAAAATTAGGAGAGAGACACTAAAGTTGTTAAAGAAGATGAGAGGTTATGACAATTTCTTATGTAACTTTGGATGTAACTGTTTAAATACCACTCCAGTAGAAAATTTACAAGCAGCTATAAAGGCAGGAAGAATTAGTTATAAAGAATTAGATAGGATTGATATTAATGAATTATAATAATAATGAAAATAAATCTTTTTTAGAATATCTAAATTTAGAAGATATTTTTATAGATAAAAATATTGTGTTAAAGTTTTTAGGGTATGGAAATAGGAAAGCTCCAGATACGATTAGTGAAATTGTTGAGAGAGAAATAAAAAATATAAATGATAATTTAGATATTAAGATATATATAAGTGAAGTTGACATTAATAGAATGCCTAAAAAGTGTAAAAAAGCATTTGCTATACTGTACACAATAGGAGATAAGAGTGACATCAAGATGAATGACTATATGAAAAATTGCAATATGATGGCAGGGTTAGCCTTGGATAAAATAGGTGTAGTATGCTTAGATTGTATTAATGAAAAAATAAAAAGATACTTAAAAAAAGAATATAGTAATCTCAATATATCATATGAGATATATCCAGGAGATAAAGATTTTGAGGTTGAGAAACAAAGAGATATTTATAACTATATAAAAAATAAATATAATAATGTAGAAATAGAAATCAATAATTATCATCAACTATCACCTATAAAGAGTGTTGCAATGCTTATTTTAATGGGAGATGAAGAAAATCTCGAATCAAGATGTAGTAAATGTCCTCAAAAATGCTTTTAGATATCTTCAAGATTGAAACTTGTTTTATGTATGAATAGCAATGATTTTTTTAGTTACATTTGTAAGCTGAAAAACATAGCAAAAATACATTGCATCATATCAGTACTGAAACGTAAAAATTGAATAAAGTATATAGATTACAAAATGCCATAAAAAAGATATTCAAAAAAGATGTTCCATAGTCGATTTTTAGCCGTTCAGAAGTGGATGGCTATTTTTATACCTCAGATACTAAAAAAGAGCTATTTTATATGTTATCAAATGTAAACAGCTCTTTTTGTAAGCCTTTACTAAATAAATATAAGATTTATTACCATTTTTCTAAAGTGATATCAGCTCCCAATTCAAAATGATATTTAATGATTCCTAGGTCTATATTGCTATACTTACTTTCCTTTACTTCGAATCTAGGTTTTTCGCTTTCTAATGTTATCATAAAATTCTGTTTATTCATTGCAGTAGGTGCAAGTAATACGGCTTCCATACCTTTTTCAAACCAAGCAGGCATATCCGTACTAACATTACACACTTGAGACATAGGTTTAGATTTATGTGCTGTACCTTGTGTAACTCCATATCCAATTGCCAGTACACATACCAATGTTTGATTATCTTTAATAATAGCCTTACACTTTCTTTTTTTATATGTTACTGCAACCCAGCACGTATTTAATCCCAGTTGTTGTGCTTTTAAAGCGATACGTTCACCATAATAACCTAGTTTTTCATCAAGCTTATCTCCAGTTGGTCCCACTAGTGCAATGTAATTTTTAACATTGCGAAAGCCTCCATAGTGTGCCATCAGACCTTTGAATACATTTTCATCATCTGTAATGAGTTGTATATCTAAAGAACCTTCCTTATTGCAGAGAGTGATTTCTTCTGTCAATGTTTGAATCTTATTATTTTCTATTTTTTTATCCTGATAGTTTCTAACAGAATGGCGGTTTATCATAGCCTCATAAATAGTCATTTTATTTTTTCCTTTCCAATTTAGAGTATTCATTCTAAAATAAATCTATTTTTGTTTCTAGAAGTGTTTCAGTCAATGCTCCCCAATCGCCTTCATAGTGAAAGCCTTTCATGTTGGCCATAGCAGCAAGTCCATGTGCTGTTGCCCACATGACGATTAAATTATTATGAATATTTTCTTTTGGTACTTGGATATGCTCCATACATTGTGTTGCTATTTCTTTAAAAATAAGAAAAGGTTGAAAATCTCCTTCAAATGAATCTTCTGTCAATCGTATGTTATAATCATCATTATCATAGATAAAAGTGAAATAGTGTGGATTTTCTGCAAAGAAGTTCACATATGATTTTCCTAAGCTTAGAGATAGATAATCTTTAGAAGTATTCAGATTTTCAGTTAATGCTTCACAAAACTTTTTCGTAACATAATTCTTCATTTCTGACAGTAGCTGTTCTGCTGTAGTAAAATGATTATAACAGGCAGTAGGTGATACACCTACTCTTTTTGCCAGCTTTCGCAACGAAAAATTTCCCTTGCCTTCTTCATGAATGAGAGCTAACCCACCTTCAATCAATTCTGTATGCAGGTTGCCGTGATGGTATGGTTTCTTTTTCAATATGAGCCTCCTTATTAAATATTAACACATGTTAACATATTTATAGCATAGCACCTATATTAACATGTGTCAATATTGAGATGAAGATTTATTAAGTCACCTAAAATTGTAAATTGACTTATCATATTGTTATTATTTTTTTATCTAGTCATATGTATTTTTGAATAAATAATACACAAGTAATTAAAAACAGAGAACTAAGGATGCTTTAGATAGAGTATTTAATCATGTAGGCAGAGGGTTTTGAACATTTTAAAATGTTATTTATAGTTAAAGAAGAATAAGAATATAAGTTGATATAGAAAATGTCAGTAGAGCCTATAAACACAGGATATACTGACATTTTCTAACTTGTGAAATATAATCAAAGTTTATATAACAAAAAATTATTACAAAATAATAATATTCTACTTAATATGTAGTGATTTACAGACTAAATAATTTCTTTCAATTCAAGCAGACTACTTATTTCATAAGTTGGTGCATAGCTAGTATTATTTATACTGTTATTGGAATTTAGCCAACAAGTATCTATTCCTGAATTTATTCCTCCTAAAATATCCGATGTCAAACTATCACCAATCATTAACACAGAAGATTTATCATCACAATCAAATTTTTTAAGAGCATATTTAAATATTTCAGGATTTGGTTTTGATATTTTTAATTCTTCAGACACAACAATTCCATCAATATATTCTTTTATTTCTGAGTTCTTAAGTCTTCTGTTTTGAACTTCAGATATTCCATTTGTTATTATAATTATTGTGTACTTTTTCTTGAGATATGATAACATATCGACTGCACCTGGAATTAAGAATGTACATTCACCTAAAAAACTTAAGTACATTTTACTAAGAATTTTAGGGTCAGTATCTAATTTCATTTCATCTGCAAAAAGTTTAAATCGAAGTAATTTAAGTTCATCTAAAGTTACAATATTTTTTTCAAGGTCAAGCCAAAGTTTATCACTTATATTTCTATATATTTTTATGCATTTCTCATAATCAAGTCTCAAACCAAACTTAGATAGAAGCCTTTTAAAAGCATGTGATTCACTCTTCTTAAAATCAAATAAAGTATCATCTGCATCAAAAAATATAAATTTATATGTTTTCATAAGTTTTATTCCTTTATAAGATAACTGCAAAAATTACTTTGCTTTCACTATCTGAATTATTTTGCCATTTGTGTTTCGTTCCTAAAGGAACTTTAACACTATCGCCTTTAAATAGAGTAAATTCATCATCATCCATAAAAAGTTTGACTTCTCCTTCTAAAACATATGCAATCTCATCTCCATTGTGAGTAATTCTATCTACACAAGAAGAAGTATTTGGAGCTAAATCCATAATTGCAAACTCTAAATTACTACTAGAGTCTGGAATTAAAACTTCATATACAACATCATTGCTTCCAGGTAAAATAACTTTTTTTCTACTATCGTGTCTTACTATTAAGCTTTTTTTGTCTACCTCAGATACAAAAAATGTAAATAGAGGAACATTTAGAGAAGAGGCTATAGACTTTAATGAATTTACAGATGGATTAGCAAGGCCTCTTTCTATTTGGCTTAATAATGATGGTGTAACATCAGCTAGTTTTGCTAAATCTCGAATACTTAAATTTTGTTTTTTTCGAACTTCAGCTATTTTTTCTCCTAAATTTAAATCATTCATATAAATATCCCTTCTTTTTCATTTTAAAAAATATTACCCTAAAATAATCAAATAAAAGATTATACAGTATGAAATTATTATAACATATTGAATGGATTTTTGAAAAAATAATGTTCAATCTAATTGAATAAATTAAAATATAATTGACAATAGGATACAGAATACTTAAAATATATTTAAATAAAATTAAATTAAGTAAAAAATAATTAACTTATGATAGGAGGGAGTATTATGCAAATAACAACTTTTGGAGCTATATTTGGCTTATTAGTAGCAATTATTTTAATTATAAAAAAATTTCAAGCTGTTTATAGTTTAATGTTAGGTGCATTTATTGGAGGAATAGTTGGAGGAGCAAACATAACACAAACTGTAGATTTTATGGCAACTGGAGCTATGAATATCTCACCATCAATTCTTAGAGCTTTAGCATCAGGTGTATTAGCTGGAAGTCTAATAAAAACAGGGGCAGTAGATAGGATATCAGAACAGATTGTGAAAATATTAGGTGAAAGGAGAGCTTTGCTTTCAATTGCTGCTTCAACTATGGTACTTGCTGGAGTAGGAGTGAATTTAGATGTATCTATAATAACAGTAGCACCTATAGGCTTATATATAGGTAGAAAATTAAATTATTCTAAACTATCAATACTCTTAGCAATGTTAGGAGGAGGAAAAGCAGGTAATATAATATCACCAAACCCCAATACTATAGCAGTGGCAGGAAATTTTTCTGTCAATTTATCTAGTGTTATGATTGCAAATATAATTCCAGCAATTGTTGGAGTTGTGATTACAGTTATCTTGGCAAGTATGTTAACAAATAAAGGTAATAAAATAGAATCATATGAAATCTTGGAGCAAAGAGAGGATTTGCCAAGTTTATTTAAATCATTATGTGGTCCAATTGTGGCAATCTTCTTATTGTTTTTGGGAAATATATCTCCAATAGTCATAGACCCTATGATAGCTCTTCCAATAGGGGGAATAGTAACTTTAATTGTTACAGGAAATTTGAACAATTCAAGAGAGTATTTAGCTTTTGGATTATCTAAGATGCAAGGAGTTTGTATATTATTACTTGGAACAGGAACTATTGCAGGAATTATACAGGTGTCTGAATTGCAACAGAGTACGATAAGTATACTACAATTTTTAAATATGCCACAATTTTTATTAGCACCAATTTCAGGTATACTTATGTCATTAGCAACAGCATCATCAACAGCTGGAGCTACTATAGCATCATCAACTTTTTCTGATGCTATAATAAATGGTGGTTTATCGCCTATTTCAGGTGCATCAATTGTAAATGCAGGTTCTAGTGTATTTGAGCAATTGCCACATGGTTCATTATTCCATACTAGTGCAGGAAGTATAAATATGGATATAGGAGAAAGATTTAAATTAATTCCATATGAAGCATTAATAGGAATAGTAATGACTATAGTTTCAACAGCTATTCAATTAATCCTATAATAAATACAAATATTTAATGAAAAAGTAGGATTTTGTTATTAAATATTGAATTTAATAATAAAAAAGAAGATTGGAGTTTTAAAGTGAATAAAAAAAAGATAGTTATTATGGGTATTATTTATTCTTTTTTAGTGGTATTTTCACTTACAAATATGTATGTAAATACGGAATATAATCTAGATGTATTTGAATATATTAAAAAATCACTGCCATTTACAAAAGAAGAAAAAGAATGGTTAGAAGGACATGAGAATTTGATGTATAGCTCTGACCAAAGTTCTCCTCCTTTGAGGTATAAAGGTAATGAAGATGGACAATATAAGGGAATTATTGTTGACTTAATGAATTCTCTGTCAATTCAAATTGGTAGAGACTTTTATTTTAAGCCAAATACTTGGTGGAAAGAATCTTTCGTAAATTCGGTAGATGATAGTATCAAATTCTTTGATTTAATTCCATCAAAGGAAAGGGAAAAGAAATTTATATTTACTGACCCAATATATACTTTGAGTGCAAATATATTAAAAGATAAGAAATCTCAAAATATAAATAGTTACATGGATTTAAAGGGAAAGACAATAGCAATACCAGAAGGTGACTATTCTATAAATTTTTTAAAGCAAAAAGTTGGAAACATAAATATAGTATTAACTCCAGATATAAAGACTGGGGTTAATCATTTAATGTCAGGAAGGGTAGACGCAGTTGTAGGTGATGAGCCAGTATTACAATATTATATAAGCAATTATGGACTTTCAAATAAATACAATATTTTAACTAGTCCTATTTATACTAAAAAGGCTGTTCTTGCTGTACCTAAACAATATGAAGAATTGGTCAGTATTTTAAATAAAGGAATTTTTAAACTTCAAAAAAATGGTGTATATAAAGACTTAAAGAAAAAATGGTATCCTGCATATAATGATGTTGATGATGTATTGTATGAGAGAGGAATTGTACCAAGTATTTATCTTTTTATAGGTATAATCTTAATATCAATTTATATATTTTATAGCTATACATATTTATTAAAGATAGAAATAAAAAGAAAAACAGAAGAAGTACTGGAAAATAAAAAAACTTTAGAAGCTACATTTAATAGTATTACAGATATAATAATGCTTATAGATGAAAATTACAACATAGTAGAGTCCAATAAAGTTCTATATGATTTTGTAGACGAAATAAGTTATAAAAGAGAAGATTTAATTAACATGATAAAGGGAATTATTGAAAATACATTTTCTGACAATGCACATAAAACAAATGAAATTGAATTACATAATAAGATTTTAAAGATAAATACTTTTCCTGTAGAATATAAAAAAAATAATATTGAGTACATAGTGGTTCTCATTAAAGATATAACGAATGATAAAATAGTAGATGCAAAATTACTTAGAGAAAATAAAATGATATCTATAGGGCAGCTAGCTTCTGGTGTAGCACATGAGATAAGAAATCCTTTAGGAATAATAAGAAACAATTGTTATCTTTTAAAAGATAATGTTACAATGGAGGAAGTAAATGACTGTGTAAAATCTATAGAAAGCAATGTAGATAGAGCAAGTAATATAATAACAAACTTGTTAAATTTTGCAAGGATATCAGACGATAATCTAGAAAATATAAATATAAGAAGTTTTATTGAAAATATAGTCAATCTTCAATATAAAATCTTACAGTTAAAGAATATTGAAGTAAAAATAGAGTGTGATAAGAATTTAGTATGCTATATAAATGGAGAATCATTGAAACATGTATTTATAAATTTGATTTCTAATGCAGTAGATGCAATACATGAAAGTGGGAAGATTATTATAGACTGTTATGTAGAAAACGGTTACTTGTTTATAGATTTTAAAGATAATGGTGAGGGAATAAAAGAAAATGCTTTGAAGGATATATTTAATCCTTTCTATACTACAAAGCCAATAGGTGAAGGGACTGGTTTAGGCCTATATATTACTTATAATGAGATTAAAAAGAATAATGGAGATATAAGTGTAAAAAGTAAATTGGGTATTGGAACTTGTTTTCATATAAAGATTCCACTAAATAAAGAGGTGACTATATAATGAAAATACTAGTAGTTGATGACGAGTTAGAGTATGGAACGGTAATGAAAAAAATTCTACAAAAGAATGGATATCTTGTAGATATAGCAATAAGTGGGGAAGAAGCTATAAATATCATTAAAAAAGATAAGAATTATGACTTGGTTTTATCTGATGTTATGATGAAAAATATGGATGGAGTACAGCTATTAGATAGAATTAAATCTATTAATAAAAGTATAGAAGTTATATTAGTTACAGGATATGGAAGTATTGAAAATGCAGTAGATGCTATGAAAAGAGGTGCTCTATCTTATTTTATAAAGAGTAATCCTATTGAAAATTTATTAGAAGAAATTGAAAAGGTAAAAGTAGTGAAAATGTCGTTTTCTACACAAAAGAATAATTTAGAGTTTACTTTAGAATCCAAAAACAGAAATTTTAATGATGTCATAAAAATAGCAGAAAAAGCTGCTTGTAAAGATGTTAATATGTTAATTTTGGGGGAGTCTGGTGTAGGCAAAGATATACTAGCTAGGTATATACATAGTATAAGTCCAAGACGAAATCAGATATTTGTGCCTGTAAATTGTTGTGTTTTTTCAGAAAATTTATTGGAGTCTGAGTTGTTTGGTCATGAAAAAGGTTCTTTTACAGGAGCAGTGGATAGTAGAAAAGGTAGATTTGAACTTTCGAATAAAGGAACTTTATTTTTGGACGAAATAGGAGATATACCTTTAAATGTTCAAGTAAAATTACTAAGAACACTGGAAGATAAATCTATAGAAAGAATAGGAAGTAATAAATCAATTAAAGTTGATTTTAGGTTAATTTGTGCAATGAATAAGGAACCAAAAGTAGAAATATCAAATGGAAGTATAAGAGAAGATTTTTTTTATAGGATAAGTACAATAACAATAACTATACCACCGTTAAGAAGTAGAAGAGAAGATTTAAATACACTTATAGAATTTTTCTTAAATAAGTACCAAATTGAACATGATAAAAAGGTATGTTCAGTTGATAAGGAAGTAATGGATTTTTTATTAAATTATAATTATCCAGGAAATATAAGAGAATTAAAAAATATAATAAATAGGCTTGTAGTTTTAAGTGAAGAAGGTAATTTATCAAAAGATAATTTAAATTTAATATCAAATAATGTGCATATAGATGATAAAATAAGTATTAGGCCTCTAAGGGAGATAAGAAAAGAATTTGAGTGTGAGTATATTGAAAAGGTTTTATCTTTATGTGGAAATAATGTTTCAAACACAGCTAAAAAATTGGAGATTAGCAGAAGACAATTAACTAATAAAATATCAGAATATAATATCAAGTGAGAAAAAAACTTCTCATTAAGTGAGAAAAAAATTTCTCAAACTTTATTAAAAGATAAGCAGAAAAATCTGTTTATCTTTTTTTATTATAATTTTTAAAATTAAGATTTACAATAATTATTGCTAAATTCAATACTTATAAAGATTAGAAATGAAAATATCTATGACATCAATATATATAATATAGATTTTAAATAATTGGCATAGAAAATGCTTTATATATGAATAAACATAATAACAAATACTTTTAATTGCGATTAAATATATTAAGGGGGATTTTCATATGAAGCTAGAGCTAGGGAATATATTTATAAAAAATGTTGAATTTGGAGAAAAGACAGAAGTAAAAAATGGAGTACTATATGTGAATAGTAAAGAAATAGAAAAGATAGCCTTAGAAGATGAAAGGATTGTAAGTGTAAATGTTGAACTTGCAAGACCTGGTGAATCAGTAAGAATAGCTCCAGTTAAAGATGTGATAGAACCTAGAGTTAAAATTGGAGATGACAGTAAAATATTTCCTGGAATTATAAACAAAGTAAAAACTGTAGGGAGTGGAAGAACACATGTACTTTTAGGAGCCTGTGTTGTAACTTGTGGAAATATAGTTGGCTTTCAAGAAGGTGTAATTGATATGAGTGGGCCTACTGCTAAATATACACCTTTTTCAAAAACAAATAATGTATGTATTGTTATAAAGGCAAAAGATGGTATAGATACTCATGATTATGAAGAAGCAGCTAGAATTGCTGGATTGAAAATAGGCGCATATATAGGTGAAGCAGGAAGAGAAGTTGAGCCAGATGAAATAATTGTATATGAGACAAAACCATTATTAAAACAAGTAAAAGAATACCCAAATCTACCAACAGTAGCATATGTTCATATGTTGCAATCACAAGGGCTTTTACATGATACCTATTATTATGGAGTCGATGCTAAACAAATAGTTCCTACTTTTATGTATCCAACTGAGATAATGGATGGAGCTATAATATCTGGAAACTGTGTAGCACCATGTGATAAGGTTACCACATTCCATCATTTAAATAATCCAGTTATACATGATTTATATAAAAGACATGGAAAAGATTTAAATTTTGTAGGTGTTATTTTGACCAATGAAAATGTATTCTTGGTTGATAAAGAGAGAAGTTCTGATATGGTAGCAAAATTAATAGAGTTTTTGGGTGTTGATGGAGTACTAGTTACAGAAGAAGGTTATGGAAATCCAGATACTGACTTAATGATGAACTGTAGAAAGTGTAGTGAAGTTGGAGCAAATGTGGTTTTGATAACAGATGAATTCCCTGGAAAAGATGGAAAGAGTCAGTCTATAGCAGATGCTACTAAAGAAGCAGATGCAGTTGTTTCTTGTGGTCAAGGAAACTTAGTGGTCCATTTTCCAGCAATGGAGAAAATTATAGGAACTTTAGAATATGTTGAAATGATGATTGGCGGGTATAAAGGATGCTTAAATGATGATGGAAGCATGGATGCAGAGTTACAAATAATAATAGCTTCAACTATAGCAAATGGTTATAATCATCTGACAGCAAGATATTATTAAATAAATGGTTGAATATAGAGTTTTGTTAGAGTAATCATTGGTCTAATTAATGTAATAACTATAAAGTGATTTGGAGGGTTAAGAGATGAGTAAAATCAGAGTGGTTCATTATATAAATAATTTCTTTGCTGGTATAGGAGGAGAAGAAAAAGCAGATATTCCGCCAGAGAAAAGGGATGGAGTAGTAGGACCTGGAATGGCATTTCAAAGTCAATTTGACGATGATGCAGAGATAATTTCAACTGTAATTTGTGGAGATACTTATTTTGGTGAAAATATTGAAAGTGCAACTCAAGAACTTTTAAAAATGATAAAAGACGAAAAACCAGATTTATTCATTGCAGGACCTGCATTTAATGCAGGTAGATATGGAGTAGCTTGTGGCGCTATTTGCAAAGCAGTTGAAGAGGAGTTAAATATTCCAGTAATTACAGGAATGTATAAAGAAAATCCTGGTGTAGATATGTTTAAGTTAGATTTACACATAATATCTACAGGAAATTCGGCAGCTAGTCTTAGAAAGGTAGTTCCAATAATGACAAAGCTAGGTCTTAAATTGGTTAGAGGAGAAGAAATAGGACCTCCTGAAGAAGAAGGATATATAATGAGAGGAATAAGAAAAAATTTCTTCCACGAACTCAGAGGTTCTGAAAGAGCCATTGATATGTTGGTTAAGAAGATGCAAGGAGAAAATTTTGAGACTGAGTATCCGATGCCTGAATTTGACAGAGTTACACCTATGAAACCTATTAAGGATTTATCTAAAATAAAACTTGCACTAGTAACTTCTGGAGGGATAGTTCCAACTGATAATCCAGATAAAATTGAGTCTTCAAGTGCTACCAAGTATGGAATTTATGATTTAACAGATATGAGTTCTATGTCAAATAAAGAATTTACAACTATACATGGAGGTTATGATAGAGCATATGTTCTTGAAAATCCTAATTTGGTTGTGCCATTAGATGTAGTTAGGGAATTTGAAAAAGAAGGTGTAATTGGAGAATTAGCAAATTATTTTATCACTACCACAGGA
Organism: Clostridioides sp. LIBA-7602; assembly: GCF_056688945.1. Lineage (NCBI taxonomy): Bacteria > Bacillati > Bacillota > Clostridia > Peptostreptococcales > Peptostreptococcaceae > Clostridioides > Clostridioides sp. LIBA-7602. The sequence goes on from NZ_CP196991.1 coordinate 1,914,641, forward strand.
ACAGGAACAAGTGTTGGAAATTCTAAAAGATTTGGGGAATCACTTTCTAAGAAATTATTGGAAGATAATGTTGATGCTGTAATTTTAACATCTACATGAGGCACTTGTACTCGTTGTGGAGCAACGATGGTAAAAGAGATAGAAAGAGCTGGTATAGCAGTTGTTCATATTTGTACTGTTGTACCAATATCACTTACAATAGGAGCTAACAGAATTGTTCCAGCAGTAGGAATACCATACCCACTTGGAAATCCTAATTTAGGAGAAGAAGAAAGTAAAAAGATTAGAAAGAATATAGTTTTAAAAGCTCTAAATGCCCTAAAAGAGGATATAGAAACTCAAACAGTATTTGAATAATAAAAATATAACACAACACTTAGATTAAAAAGATATCATAAAATAGTTTTTGAAATTATTTTATGATATCTTTTTTTATTATACAAATTGAAAATAGTAAAAATTATTTGTACTGCTTAAATTAAATTTATAAAATGATAAATTAATTTACTATAATCTTGATACACAAATTTAAATTAGATATACTATGAAAAGTGAGGTTATTACATTTCGGAACATCTATTCAACATATTAGAACAGATTAATTGAATAGAAAAAATTAACTTTATATAATAATTAGAATAATAACAAGAAAGAAGGTGTATATATTGATTTCAATTGCAATTTGTGATGATGAATTATATATGCTAAATCATCTAAAAGAAAATATACAATCATATATGAAGTAGAATAATCTATCATATAATATAGATATTTTTGATTAAAAAATAGCTACGCACACTTGTGACTTTAGTCGTGAGTTAGTCAATATAGTTTACTTATAAAAATAGTTTTTATTTTGTACTATTAAGGAATAATATCCATAGATATATTTATTTGTAATTAATATATCTATGGATATTTATATGTAGTTTTATAAGAGTATTATTTATAAGTCTGTATTAATAATTTTTATACTGATGTAGTATCAATTTAAGATTATCTATACACATAAAAAAAGAGATTTTAAAATCTCTTTTTTATTCTTATATATTAATTGTTTTTTAAATTTATATTCTTTGCATCGGATTTTCTAATAGCCAAATCAAATCCTCTAAATCTAATCACTATAGGGTCATTAAGAGGAGCTATCTTTTTAACTTCAACCTCAGTGCCATCTATTAATCCTAAAGCTAGAAGTCTCTTCATAAGTTTTTCATTACCAGCTATATTGTCTATAACTCCCTTTTGTCCAAGTTTCAAATTGTAAACAGTCATTATTAACACCTCCTAATGAAAATCATTATCAAATTCTATATTTATAATATATAACAAAAATAGCAAATTGTCAATATATAACAAAAAAATAAACATACTAACTTAGTATGTTTATGAAAAATAATATGCAGGGGATACTGATAGCATCTAGCAAAAATCCACTTACGAGTGGAACTACTAAAAATGCTTTTGGAGAATCACCATATTTTTGTGTCAAAGAGCTCATATTTGCTAAAGCATTTGGAGTAGCTCCTATCCCATGTCCAATCAAACCACTTATTATGATGGCAGAATCAAAGTCTTTTCCAAGAATTCTAAAGCAAATAAATACTGAAAATAGGATTATAAAAATTACTTGGCAAGTTACGATTAGGAGAATAGGAGGTAATAGTGTAGATAATTCAAATAAATCTATATTCATAAGAGATAAAGTCAAAAAAATTCCCAATGAAAGTTCTTTTAGAAAGTTTATAAGTTTAAAATTTAATTCCAGTATATTTATCTTATCGTTTAAATTTCTAAAGATAACGGCTGAGAACATACAAGTTACAACAGAAGGTAGAAGAATATTAAACGTTATATAAAAGATTCTACTTATGATTTCTCCTGTATTTATACAAATAAATATGATAAGTACCTGTTCTAAAAATATAGTTGGAGTTATTGTTTGAGAAAAGTCATTGTTTTTTATTCTATTTTTGCTTCTAAAAAACTTATTACCTAGTCCATTTAATTTTCTGTTGTATTTAGAACTTGATAAATCTATATTTGTTGAGGGTTTTAATTTATATTTATTTATTAAAAATCTAGCTACAGGACATCCTAATATACCACCTATAATAAGCCCTATTGTTGCAGCAGACAGACCAACTCCAACTGCTCCATTTACACCAAGATTTTCTATTGTAAGTCCAAATGCGGCAGAATAACCATGACCACCTTCCATAGATACATTCCCACACATAAGTCCTAAAAGAGGTTCAAGTTTTATAATTTTTGATATTGTAATAGCTAGGATATTTTGACAAAATGCTAACACTCCACATAAAATCCAATATCTAAATAATACACTACCACCTTTTTTTATAAGGTTTATGCTTATTTCAAGTCCTATTGTTGTAAAAAAGAAGGTTATAAAATTTGGCATTAAATTTCCACTTACAGATATATCTGCTATATTAAAATATTTAAGAAACAAATTTAAAAAACAAAATAAAAGACCTCCTATTACTGGAGCGGGTATACAGAAATTATTTAAAAAGTTAATTCTATTCTTTAATAAATTACCAATTAAAAAAAATAACATAGATAGTGTCAGGGTTTGTACCATATCAAAAGTTAAGGTAAGCAAAATAAATCCTCCTTTGTAATTTGAAATATTTATTGTATAACTCAAATTCTTATGTATTAGTTTTTTTATTAAACGTATATTAATAAATGTATATTAAAAAAAATCAGTAGATATAATTAGATAATCATAAATTAAAATATTTTAAATAGATATAACTTTTTTAGCATGAAAAACCTTAGTATATTGATATAATAGAAATAAGATTTAAAAATATGTTGAGAATAGTATTTATAAGTATAGTAGGAGGATAAAATGTTTGAAAATTTACCTAAGATAGACTTACATTGCCATTTAGATGGAAGTGTCAGAGTAGAAACCATGTTTGATATATCTATTAAGGAGAAAATAGATTTACCTTCAAATAATATTGATGAAATAAAAAAACTAGCAAAAGTTTCTTCTAATTGTACCTCACTTGATGAATATCTAGAAAAATTTGATTTGCCTTTAAAAGTAATGCAATCTAGGGAAAATTTAAAAAGAATTGCTTTTGAACTTTTGGAAGATACAGATAAAGAAAATGTAAAATACATTGAAATTAGATTTGCACCATTACTTCACACACAAAAAGGCATGAGTATTAAAAGCATAATAGAGAGTATAATCGAAGGAATTAGAGAAGCTGAAAGTATTTATGATATAAAAGGAAATTTAATATTAGGATGCATGAGAACCATGACTTCGAAAGAGGCATTATTAGTAATTGAAGAAGGAAAATCATTTGTAAATAAAGGTGTTGTCGCAGTAGACTTATGTGGACCAGAGAAAGAAGGCTTTTGCAAGGAATATGAGGATGCTTTTAAATTGGCAAGAAAATATGGATATAAAGTTACAGTACATGCAGGAGAAGCTGCAAGTGGAGAAAATGTTTTAGATGCTATAAATATTTTAAAAGCTGATAGAATTGGTCATGGTGTAAAAATTAATGAACATAAAAAGGCGTATAATTTAGTTAAAGATAAAAAAGTATTACTTGAATTATGTCCAACTAGTAATGTACAAACTAAGACGGTAGATTCTTATGAGACACATCCATTTTATGATTTTTATAAAGATAATTTACATGTAAGTATAAACACTGATAACAGAACTGTATCAGATATAAGTTTAAATTCAGAATTAAATGTTATATTTAATACATTTAAATTAGGAGTAGAAGATTATAAAATAATGTATAGAAATACAGTAGAAGCCAGTTTTGCAGATAAAGAAACTAAAAAGTATTTAAATAGTTTAATTTAATAGATTAAGCTATTTGAACTTTAAATCTACTTAAATGAATCAATAAAAATATATTAGAGTAGGAGAAAAAACGTGAAAAGTTATGAAGATGTCTCTTATATTAAACTAGCTAAAAAAGAACTTGAAGAATGGAAGAGAAATATATTAAAGAAACCTTCTATATTCGATAAGGCATCAAAGGGTATACAAAATAAATTTAATGGAGTATTGCCAGATAAATACCATGAAGTCATAACTTCTTCAATAAAGGGAATGACAAAGACTGTATTGTTTGGGTACAAATACGCTACAAAATCACCAATCATAAATATGTCATTAGAAGAAAGAGAAAAATTAGTTTTAGAAAAAGCAAAAAATTACAAAACTACAGCAATGATTGAAGGAGCAGGGACAGGGGCAGGAGGAATTCTTCTAGGTCTTTCTGATTTTCCATTACTTCTAGGAATTAAAATAAAATTTTTATATGATGTTGCTTCAATATATGGATATGATGTTAAAGATTACAGAGAAAGAATTTATATATTAAGCATATTGCAATTGGCTTTCTCTAGCCAACAACATATAAATGAAACTTTTAAATTGATGAGTAACTGGGATGAGTATGTAAAGTGTTTACCAGAAGATATCAACGATTTTGATTGGAGGACATTTCAACAAGAATACAGAGATTATTTAGATTTAGCTAAGTTTTTGCAACTAATGCCTGGAATAGGAGCATTTGTAGGATTTTATGTAAATGGCAAATTAATTGATAAATTGCATGAAACTGCTGTATATGCTTATAGATTGAGGATTAGAGAACTTAATTTATAAGTACAACAATAGATAAAAAAGAGATAAAATTGATTATACAATATATCTATATATACTTGGATTTGCATTGATAAAAACGATTATGGATAAAAGGTAAAGCATGATAGAATCTAATGTAGAGACTTGTATTTTAATGGAAAAATTTAGTTTTTACTGTTAAAAATACAAGCTAAACTATGAAGAAAAGTAATTGGGAGGAATATTTTCATGACAAATTTGCCAAAACAATTTGATAGCTTTAATGAAGCTAGACAAAAGGGATTTATAAATGCAAAAGAACTTAAGGAAAGTGGGAAAAAGATGGTTGGAGTTTTCTGTACCTTCACTCCAGTTGAAATTCCAATGGCAGCTGGAGCAACTGTAGTAGGTGTATGTGGAGTTAGTGAAGAGCCAATACCAGATGCAGAAAGAGTACTTCCAAGAAATCTTTGTCCTTTAATAAAATCAAGTTATGGACATGCAATAACAGATACCTGTCCATATTTCTATTTTTCTGATTTGTTAATAGGAGAAACTACTTGTGATGGTAAGAAAAAGATGTATGAAGAACTTGCAAAAGTTAAACCAACTTATGTAATGCATCTACCAAATACCTCAAAAGGTGAATTTGCCTATAAGCTTTGGAAGGATGAAATGATAAGATTAAAAGATGAAGTTGAGAAATATTTAGGTGTGACTATAACAGAAGATGATATAAGAGCTGCTATAAAAGACAAAAATGAAGAAAGAGAACTTTTAAAAGAATTTTATGCACTTGGTAAATTACAACCATCTGCACTTACAGGACTTGAGCTACATAATGTTTTATATCAAGCAGGTTTTAAATTTGACCGTACAGAACTTAAGCAATCTTTAAGAAAAGTTATAGATGATATGAAAGAAAGATATGAAAAAGGAGAATGTCCAGTTAAAAAAGACAAACCAAGAATATTGATAACAGGTTCTCCTATTGGTGGAATAAGCGAAAAAATAGTTAAGACTTTAGAAGATGCAGGAGCTTCAGTTGTAGCGTATGAACTTTGTGGAGCTATTAGATCAAACGATTTATTGGTTGATGAAGAAATAGAAGACGTATATGATGCTTTAACACAAAAGTATATAAACATAGGATGTTCTTGTATGATGAATAATGATAATCGTATTGAATTATTAGATAGAATAATAGATGAATATAATGTAGATGCTGTAATAGACGTAGTTTTACAAGCATGTCATACATTTAATATAGAAAGTTATAGAATAAAAGAGTTCGTTACAAAAGAAAAAAACAAGCCATTTATGTCTCTTGAGACTGATTATTCCAAATCAGATACTGAACAATTGAGAACTAGATTTGAAGCGTTTGTAGAGATGTTGTAGGAATACATAAAATAGGAGGAATTATGTTTAGTATAGGAGTGGACTCAGGGTCAGTAGCAACAAAAGGTGTATTATTCGATGGTGAAAAAATTATTAAGAAGATAATTATACCAACTGGATGGAGCCCTAAAAGTACATCTAAACAGGTCTATGAGTTGTTAAGTAGTGAAATTGATAAAAAAGATATAAAAAAAGTAGTAGGTACAGGTTATGGAAGAGGAGTAATGGATTTTGCTGACAAGAAAGTAACAGAAATAACTTGTCATACTAGAGGTGTTTATTTTTTAAATAGGAATATAAGGACCATTTTAGATGTAGGTGGTCAAGACAGTAAAGTTATAAACTTAGATAGAGATGGAAATGTATTTAATTTTATAATGAATGATAAGTGTGCTGCAGGAACTGGTAGATTCTTAGAAATTACTTCTAATCTTTTGGGAAGCGATATAGAAAGCATTGATACATTAGCTCAAGGACATAATCCAGTTAATATATCTAGTATGTGTACAGTTTTTGCTGAGTCTGAAATTGTAAGTCTCTTGGCTCAAAATATTTCTACTGGAGAGGTAGCAGCAGGGATACTTAAATCTATTGCAAATAAATCTACTTCAATGCTTGCAAGAGGTGAGATAATAGACGAAGTTGCATTTACTGGAGGACTTGCAAAGAGTAAAGAATTAGTAAAAATGATAGAAGAAATATTAGATAAAAAAATTTTTATTGCAGAAGATACTCAGATAATGGGAGCCTTAGGGGCTGCTGTAATAGGATTTAGATAAAATATATTAAAAATAAAACAAAAACTGGATTTATTTGGTATAAATTCAGTTTTTTATTTTATTTTGTTTATTTCCAAAGGAGAACTTTGGTATAATTGATTTAAATGATTATATATTTATAAATAATTTATATTTAGTCATACATAACATTAAAGTTTTTAAAATTAACTCGAAGTAAGGGGGAGAAAGCGTGAAAAAATTTGCTTCAAAAAAAGCAGCAAGATTTGTTGCACTATTTTTAATATCTATTTTAGTAATGTCAACAATTCCTGTATCAGCTGACAGTAGTAATACATTGAATCAGATAAAAAAAGCAGAATACAGTGAAACCTATAAACAATATCTAAAAGATGCTAAAAATGGACGTACAGAAAAATATAATGGTATTATACCAAACCCATATCAACTGGAAGGTACTCAAATCCGAAGTAAAGGAAGAACAGCTCCAGCATCTTATGACCCTAGAAAATTAGGGCTTATGACATCAGTAAAAAATCAAGAGAATCTAGGAATATGTTGGGATTTCGCTGCAATGGCAACTTTAGAGAGTTTCTTGAAGTTAAATAACTATGGAGATTACGATTTATCAGAAGAACACCTAAGATGGTGGGCTTCAGAGGGTGAATATGGATGGACTGTAAATGATATGGATGGTGCTTTAAATTATGAAGCTATGGGGTATTTAACATCTTGGTCAGGTCCTAAATTGGAAAAAGACATTCCATACAATGGTAAAGTGTCTAAAGCACAAGGAGCCACAAAACCAACTAATATGAATACAGCACCGACTGTTTTTAACGTGACAGATGCCGTGTGTGTAAGTAATGATATGAATTCTACAAAAAATGCTATATTACAGTATGGAGCAGTAACATCTGGTTACTATGAAGATATTAAATATCAAAGTGAAAATCAAAATTCATATTATTGCCCAACGAAAAGCTTTAATACTAATCATGCTATTTCAATTGTAGGTTGGGATGATAACTATTCTAAAGACAATTTTAATGCAAACATTAAACCCTCAAAAAATGGTGCTTGGCTAATAAAAAATAGTTGGGGAGATTACAATTCTGAGGATGGATATTTCTGGATATCTTATGAAGATAAAACACTTATGTCTGATATAGACAACTTTTCAATCAAAGGTGGTCAAAAACCAAATGATGATGAGAAAATGTATCAACATGACTATGCAAGTATTGTTCCTTTAATTTCAAATAAGATAACAGCTGCAAATGTATTTGATTTTAATAGAGGTGATGAAACTCTAAAATCTGTAATGTTTCTAACTGAAAGTATAGGCGCAAAATATGAAGTATATTATGCTCCAGTAGTAAATGGTATACCTCAAGAAAATAATATGAAAAAATTAAAAGAAGGTACTGCCCAATATTCAGGATACATAACAGTTCCAATTGATTCTTTTGATATACCAGCAGGAAAGGGAGCAATTGTAGTCAGCATAGAGGCAAAAAATGGAGAGTCAACTATAGGTTCTGAATCAAATGTACCAGGATATGATACATTTAAAGCAAAAGCTAATTTAGGTGAAAGTTATGTTATAGATAGTAGTGGAAAATTCTTTGATATAAATAGAGATAGCAACTTCTATCCATGTAATTTTACTATAAAAGCTGTTACAGAAAAGTCTTCTGGCGAGAGTATACCAAATGAGTCTTTAATTGGTAGTGATAGATATGAAACTGCCATCAAAGTTAGTCAAAATGGTTTCAATTCTTCAGAAAATGTGGTTTTAGTAAATGGAGGTTCAATAGTGGATGCATTGGCAGCAACTCCTTTTACATCTGCTATCAATTCACCAATACTATTAACACAAAAAGAAGCTTTGAATTCAAAGACTAAGGCTGAGATACAAAGATTAGGTGTTAAGAAAGTATACTTAATAGGTGGAGAAAATTCTATAAGTAAAGAAACTGAACAGCAATTGAAAAATTTAAATATATCAACAGAGAGAATATCAGGAAGTGATAGATACAAGACAAGCTTATTATTAGCTCAAAAATTAAATAGTATAAAAAGTGTTTCTCAAATAGCAGTTGTAAATGGAGTAAAGGGATTAGCTGATGCCATTAGTGTAGGTGCTGCTGCTGCAGAAAACAATATACCAATTATACTTGCAAATGAAAAAAGCGAATTGCAGGGAGCAGATGAATTTTTAAATTCATTAAATATAGATAAATCTTATATTATTGGAGGAACAGTATCTTTATCAAGCAATCTAGAGAGTAAATTGAAAAATCCAACTAGATTATCTGGTAGTAGTAGAGATGAAACTAATTCAAAAATAATAGATAATTTTTATAAAAAAGATACTTTAAAAAATGCATTTGTAGTTAAAAATGGAATTAAGAGCCAAAATGATTTAATAGATGGTTTGGCAGTTGGTCCTCTAGGAGCTAAAACTGGTTCACCAGTAATTTTAGTTGGTGATAAATTAGCTGACAGCCAAAAAGAAGTTCTTAAAAATAAGACTTTAGAAAAAGTAACTCAAGTTGGTGGTGGAGCAAATCAAAATGCATTTAAAGAGCTAGTAAAATTAAAGAGTGCTAAATAAGATACTTAAATATTAATATGTATTAGTAATTTTTATTAACAAGAGCTGAAAATAATTATTTTAAATTATTGATGAATAAAAGAATCAATAATTAGAAAATTTTATTTTCAGCTTTAAATTTGTACATTATATGTTTAAAGCACAAATAAAAAGGGTTATTTTATACAGAAAATCTTACATTTTATATATAAATAACCCATATACAATTAACTTTTTATAGTGTTCTAATAGATATTATTGAGCTTAATGGTAAATATAATGTGTAAGTTTCATTTAAAGTTGGATTAGATTCGTCTATATATCTTGAGCAAAGTGTAATTGATAAGCTGTCTGCTTCTATAATTTCACCATATAGAGGACAACTGCTAAAATAAGAATGTACTTCAACATATTTATTTAAGTTTTCTTGAACATAATCTTGAAAACGGTTCTTTGTAGTAGTAGTCATGAAATCAACTCCTTTATTTTTTATTAAAAATGAAATTTTTAAAAAGATGAATATGATTACTTCTATTAGAAACTAAGTTAAAAAATAAGCAAATAGATATGAAAATTAGAATAATATATTATTTATACTTATATTATAACACTATATAATAAAAAAGGCTATAAAAAATTCAGAATCTTCGAAGATTTTCAAGTATATCAATAAAGCTATTGACAGGTAATAAAAAAAGTACTATATTGACTGTATAAAGTATTTTAGTCAAAATGGAGGAGAAAAGATGCCTAAATCATATTCTGATAAAGAAAGAGAGTATATAATAAAAAGACTTAAAGAAGAAGCACGTTTATGTATGGAGCAATATGGTATCAGAAAGACTACTGTTGATGAGCTTGTAAGACGAGTAAAAATTCCAAAAGGAACTTTTTATTTATTTTTTCAATCAAAAGAATTGCTCTTTTTTGAGGTACTTAGAGATATACATGATTCTATACAGAAACAGATTGTGTACGAAATAGAGAGAATAGATGAAAACATTACATGTGAGCAATTGACAGACATATTTATGAAATTTTATAGACTGGTAGATAGAACTACAATTTTAAATATTATGGTAAATGGAGAACTTGAAATATTAATGCGAAAGTTACCAGATTCTATAATAGAAGAACATTTTAAACACGATGATTTTGAGCTTGGAGAGATTATATCTTATATACCAAATTCAAAAAATAAAGATATAGAAAGCTTTAGTGGAGCTTTTAGGGCAGTTTTTCTTACTATGTTATATAAACGAGAAATTGGAAGTGATTGTTTTGAAGATGCTCTAAGATTGATGATACATGGGTTAGTTATACAACTTATGGAGTAGAGTTTAACTTTTGTTTGCTAATTATTTTTGTAAAGAATAATTAACAAACAAAAAAATTGTATTTTATTGACTATATAATTAAAATAGTCAAAAAAAGTAGAAAGGATAATATAAAATGATTAAAGTTGATAATTTATCATTTAGTTATACAGATAGAGATTTTTTACAAAATATTAATTTCAAAGTAGGAAAAGGAGAAATACTAGGATTCTTAGGTCCATCTGGGTCAGGAAAATCAACATTACAAAAGATTCTAATTGGTATGATAACTAATTACAAGGGGAGTGTGCTTGTTAATGGAATAGAAAGTAAAAAATGTTCAAATAAATTTTATGAAAACATAGGTGTTGATTTTGAATTTCCAAGTTTGTATGAAAAATTGACTGCAATAGAAAATCTAAAATATTTTGGTTCTTTATATTCAAAAAAATTACTATCTATTGATGAGTTATTAAAATCAGTAGGTTTAGAAAATGAAGCAAATAAAAAGATATCTGAGTATTCAAAAGGCATGAAATCTAGACTAAATTTTATAAAAGCTTTATTACATAATCCAGATATTTTATTTTTAGATGAACCAACAAGTGGTCTTGACCCATCAAATAGTAAAGTTATGAAAGATATAATTTTATCAGAAAAATCTAAGGGTAAAACCATTATCTTAACAACTCATAACATGTTAGATGCAACGGAGCTTTGTGATAGGGTAGCTTTTATTGTAAATGGAAGAATATCTGCACTAGATACACCACATAATCTTATTATGTCAAAAGGAGCTATAAAAATAAAATATACTTATTTTGATAATGGAGAAAAAACTTCTGAATGTTTTCTAAATAATACTAGTAATGATAAAAAGTTGAATATGCTTATTGAAAAAAATAAACTTTTATCAATACATAGTAGTGAACCAACATTAAATGATATTTTTATTGATATAACAGGGAGGAATTTACAATGAGACTAAAAAATCTTATCTTAGGAGATGTAAAGTTTCAATTTAAATATGGTTTTTATTTTTTATACATCATTTTAAGTCTTATATATATCTGTGTTATCAATGTATTTCCTACTTTTATGAGAGAAAAAATAGCTATAATTATGATTTATTCTGACCCAGCAGCAATGGGATTGTTTTTTATGGGAGCTATTGTACTCCTTGAGAAAAGTCAACACGTTTTAAATTCTTTGGCTGTATCTCCAGTAAAAGTGTCAGAATATATTTTATCAAAGGTGATTTCACTAGGAATAATATCTAGTATTGTAGCCATGTTTATTGCTATATCAGTAAATTTAGATAATATTATAATATCGATTATAGGAACTTTTTTTTCTTCCATTATATTTTCTTTGATTGGATTAATCGTTGCTAGTAAAGCATCTAGCTTAAATAAGTTTATTGTTTTAACTATTCCTATTGAGATTATATGTTTTATTCCACCAATACTAAATGTACTTATTGATACAAAAACATATGTAGATTTCTATCCTTTTAATATATGTATTTCTCTTATTAGTGGGGATAAAAGTTTTATAATAATTAACATTTTTATTTTAATATTAATGCTAATAATAACTTATTTTGTAACTTATTATTTTGTTCGCAGTAGTTGGAAAAAGGTAGGTGGAGTAAAATTATGACAAAAATTATGAATGCTTTCAAACAAGAGTTTGAGCAAATTAAAAGAGATGCTATGCTTTTTGTGGTATGTGTTTCTCCAATACTATGTGTAGCATTTATAAGTTTCGGAATACCATTAATACAGGATATATTGTTTGATAAATTTTATTATCAATTAAATTTGAAGCCATATTTCTTAATGTTTGATTTACTTATGGGTTTTATTACACCATTTATGTTCTCTTTTGCTTCTACAATGGTCATACTAGGAGAAATTGATGACAATATTTCAAGGTATTTAATAGTAACTCCACTTGGTAAAACTGGTTATCTTATTTCACGACTTGGAATACCAGCTATTTTAGCATTTATTATTACAGTAGTTTTACTAATGTTTTTTTCTTTAACTAAAATTTCTTTCTTGTCAAACTTATCAATTTCTTTAATATCTTTATTACAAGGAATCATCATATCAATGTTGGTGATTTCTTTATCTTCAAATAAATTGGAAGGAATGGCTATTACTAAATTATCAGGTGTTTTTATAATGGGTATTTTAGCACCATTTTTTATTTTAAATAGAGTTCAATATATTCTATTTTTCTTGCCAACATTTTGGTTGTCAAAAGCGTTTAAAGAGAATAATTATATATATGTGTTTATTTCAATTTTTATATCATTAGTATGGATTTTTCTGCTATTTAAAAAATTTAGTAAAAAAATAATTAAATAAGACAATTTATTGAATGAATGTAAGGTTAACTTGACAGTGAGATTAAAAAATGTTACATTTGAAATGTAAGGTTAACATTACATGAATGGAGTATGTATGAAAAATAAAATAAAGATATTAAGAGAAAGATTAGGTTTAACACAAGAGCAACTAGGTATATTAGTTGGAACATCTAGGCAGGCGATAAATGCTATAGAAACTGGTAAAAACGAACCTTCAATATGGTTAGCATATGATATTTCAAACGTTTTTAATGAGCCAATTGAAAGTGTATTTTTATTTGAAGAAAGTGAAAGAAAATCAAGGGCACAGATAAGTAGGGGGGAACATTATGGCTCTAAGAGAGATTAGAACTTTTGATGATGAAATTTTAAGAAAAAAGAGTAAGTATGTAGAAAATGTAGATAATAAAATAAGAGAGATATTAAATGACATGGCAGAGACTATGTATAACACACCAAATGGTGGAGGATTAGCTGGATGCCAAGTAGGAGTATTAAAACGACTAGTTGTTATAGATTTAGGAGATGGTCTTATTAAGCTTGTTAATCCGGAAATTGTTAAAGAAGAAGGAGAACAAATTGTTGTTGAAGGGTGTTTAAGTTTTCCTGAAATATGGGGAAAATTAAAAAGACCCAAAAAAGTTATAGTACAAGCTTTAAACGAGTATGGAGAAAAAATAGAAATTAAAGGTTCAGGTTTCATGGCAAAATGCCTTTGTCATGAGATAGACCATTTAAATGGTATAGTTTTTACAGATAAAATTATTGAACGTGTAAAATTATAATATAGGTTTAGGATTAAACTTAGAAAATATTTTATAGTAAGGAGTTAAATTATGAGATTATGGCATAAGGATTTAATTGATGTATTACCTAAAAATCAATTAGTAAGTCAATGGAGAGAACTACTTGCTATAAAAGGTTCTATAGATAAAAAAGGTACACCAAATCATCTATTAGTTAATAAGGTGTTGAATTATAGTATAGATGAATTTAAGTTTTATACAAAAGTTATACATGATGAAATGTTAAAGAGAAATTATAAACCTAATGAACTTAAATATATTAGCATATTAAAATGGGAAAATAACAATTTTTCAAATGATGTATCTAAGGTACATAGTTTAAATTTAGAAAATCTATATAATTCTTGGCATAATAAAATATATTTAAAACAGTGTTTATATAATTTAGAAGAAAAAGCAACCTGTGGAGGAATACCAATGAATGAATGGAATATATTACTTTATAAATACGGTGAAGATTATAAACTATGGTCTGGAAATTACCTACCTTAATTATTGTGATATTATTGTATATAAAGAGGTGATTATTTGTATAACAAGGTGAAATATATTCCAATAAATTGTGAAATAGCTTGTAATAAATTAAAAAGAAGTATGCCCTATAAATGGGATTTAAATATTTATCGAGGATGTGAGCATGGATGTAAATACTGTTATGCTATTTATTCTCATAAATATATTAATTCTAATAATTACTTTGAAGAGATTTATGTGAAAACGAATATAGTAGAAAAACTTGAGAAACAACTTAGAAGCAGTAAGTGGAATAGAGAAGTAATTAATATAGGTGGTGTTACAGATAGTTATCAACCAATAGAAGAAGATTATAAAATTATGCCAGAAATATTAAATCTATTAATAAAGTATAAGACACCAGCTATTATTTCAACAAAATCGGATTTAATCTTGAGAGATTATGATTTGATTGATAAATTGTCTAGGATTACATACATAAATATAGCATCTACAATCACAACCGTAAATAAAGATATACAAAAACTTATAGAGCCAAATGGTGTAGATTCAATGAGACGATTTAATATGTTAAAAGAGTTTAGAAAAACTAACGCATCAATTGGATTGCATATTATGCCAATTATACCGTATATTACAGATGATTTTGATAATATAAATTCTTTATTTACACATGCAAAAGAATGTAATGTACATTACGTTTTGCCTGGTACCTTGTACTTAAGAGGTCTAACTAGAGGTATCTTTTTTGATTTTGTTAAAAAAGAGTTTCCTGAATTATTTAATAAATTATCAACACTATATAGTACGGGGTCAGCTAATAGAGAGTATAAAAATCAACTGTATAAAATGGTCAATGAACTTAGAAACAAGTATTCTTTATCAAGCAGTTATTCTAAGGTAATGAATGAAAAATTAAAAAACTCACGAGATGTACAGTTATCTTTTTTTGATTAATTTTAGATATAAAAAATATTTTTAGTGAAATGATTGTAAACTATTTAAATTAAATTTTATTGACATATATAAATATTAAATATATAATTAATTCATAAAATAAAAATATGAAAGGATGATGTTGTTCGGAGATACTTGATATTATAAAATCGTTGATATAAGTATTTCTGGAAAAGAGTGAATAAAATCAAATTTAATAAGCAAACAAAGTAAAACTACAGTTTTATTGTTGTGCTTAAAAATATTTGGTTCTATTTTACTCTTATTTAAACTCATCTTTTTGAAGTTAAACCACAGAGTAAACTCTGTGGTTTTTTTATTTTAAAAATAAAAATTTTAAGGAGTGGTATGTTTTGTTAAACAAATTATGTATGTATTTAGAAAGACCAGAGCTTTACAAAAGAAGTGAAATTAATTTTTGGAATGACGAGTATATTTCAAAGCAATTATTAAAAGCTCATTTAGATGTTGACTTTGAAGGAGCAAGTAGAAATTTTAACTTTATTGAGGATTCTGTAAATTGGATAGTTACAGTTGCAAGTCCAGAAGAGTATCCTAAATTAATTGATTTAGGATGTGGTCCAGGATTATATGCAGAGAGATTTGCACAAAAAGGCTATAAGGTAACTGGAATTGATTTCTCAAAACGTTCTATTAAATATGCACAAAATAGAAATAAAGAAACAAATTTAAATATAAACTATTTATTTCAAAGTTATTTAAGTATGAATTACAATGAAGAATTTGATTTAGCTACTTTAATTTATTGTGATTATGGAGCTTTATCAACTGAAGACAGAAGATTGCTAATGGAGAAAATTTATAAAAGTTTAAAACCTGGAGGAAAACTGATATTAGATGTATTTACAATAAATAAATACAATGATTTTGAAGAGATTAAGAGTTGGGAAATAAATGAAGATGGGGGATTTTGGAGTAGTGAAAGATATATGTGTATACAAGATAATTGTAAATACAGTGATTATAATACACTCGAGCAAACTCTTGTGATAACAGAAAAACATGAAAATGTATTTTATATTTGGAATCACTATTTTTCAAAAGAAAGTTTCTTATTAGAAATTCAAGATATTGGATTTAAATCTGTTGAATTTTTTAGTAATGTCAAAGGTGAAGTGTATTCTGATGACAGTATGACTATGGGATTGGTTTTACAAAAATAATAGATATTTCTGAATGAATAAATAAAAACTTGAAACCGATAATAATAAAATACCATAAGAAAAGCACACATATTGAAAAATAGGAATTTTTATGTTACTTTTAATACATTATAAATTTACTTATACAAAAGTAAGAGTTAATATTTAGATTGTTATTTCTATATAAAGTTTATTTAGATATCTTTTAAAACAATTAATGCTATTAAAAGTAACATATAGCTTAAAATAGCTAAAAAGGATGTGATATTGATGTTAGAGGTTCAAGGGAAGTGTAATAAAGCAAAAATATTTACAGACAATGTAGATAGTACAACTATAAGTCAGATAATAGAATTATGTAATCAGGAGTTTACAACGAATTCTAAGATAAGAATAATGCCAGATTGCCATGCAGGTTCTGGTTGTGTAATAGGAACTGTCATGACAATACAAGATAAAGTTGTTCCAAACCTTGTTGGAGTTGATATAGGTTGTGGCGTTTTGTGTGTAAATCTAGGCAAAATTAATTTAGATTTAAAAAAAATAGATGATTTTATAAGAGAGAAAATACCTCATGGATTTAATATAAATAAATATAGTAAAGCAAATTATAAAAAAGAGATAGAATCATTATACTGTTTAAAAGATATAGGAAAAGCAACTGAGGAGTATAACAGAGCAATTGGAAGTCTTGGAGGAGGAAATCATTTCATTGAATTAGATGAAGATGATGAAAAAAATAAATATTTAATAATACACTCAGGTAGTAGAAATCTTGGAAATAGAGTAGCAAAATGTTATCAAAAAAAAGCTTATGATTATTATATAAGAGCTAACAATGACTTTGAAGAAGATAGCAAAAAACTTATAGAAAAATATAAAAAGGAAAATAGAGAAGATGAGATTCAAGATACATTGATAAAGCTTAAAAAAGAACATAACTTTACCCCTAAAATACCAAAAGATTTATGTTACTTAGAAGGAAAATTAATGGAGGATTATCTTCATGATATGGATATTATACAAAAATATGCCGAATTAAATAGATATACAATGGCTAAAAGGATAATTGAAGAGTGCATAGGTCTTAAATTTAATGATTTAGAATATTTTCAAACTATACATAATTATATAGAAATTGAAAATAAGATATTGAGAAAAGGAGCTATCGCAGCATATGAAGGTAGAAAATTATTAATTCCTATAAACATGAGAGATGGTGTTATTTTGGGAGTAGGCAAAGGAAATTTAGATTGGGTTAATTCTGCACCTCATGGTGCAGGACGCATACTTTCAAGAGGCGATGCAAAAAGAAGTATAAATATGAAAGATTATGAAGAGTCTATGAAAAATATATTTACAACAAGTGTAAATATTAAGACTATTGATGAAGCACCTCAAGCATACAAACCAATTGATGAGATTGTAGAAAATATAAGAGATACAGTTAACATAATTAATATATTGAAACCTATTTATAATTTTAAATCAAATTAATAATACTTAAGATTAAAATAATATATAAAAGTTAATGTATAGGAAGATTGGATATAAGGAGTACTATAAAAATAGTGCTCCTTTTTTATTAATAATTAATAATAAGACTTTATTTAATAATACAAATAAATTTTCAAATATTTTTTATGGAAAACTTGACAATTGATAAACAATGGGATATTATATAGTCTATTTTTAAAACAATTCATTTATTTAATCGAGAATCAATAAAAGTATTGGAAATAATGTTTTAGTTAATGATAATATTTCATTTATGACATTAGGTATTAAGATTGTAACTGAAATGTTTGCAACAATCATTACTATTACAATGTGGTTTAGAGAAAAATCATTAGAATTATCGTAGAAAAGCACTATCAAAAGAATTATATTGGCACTTTTCTTCAAAAGATGATTTAATAGCATATCTAGAATATTGTATTAAGATAAATAAAATAAAGCGTTTTATCATCTAAATTAATTGCTTAATTTAGATGATAAAATTGCAAATTAAAGAGTGAAACTTTTAAGAATAAAGCTATATAATCTTAGTTATAGGAGAAGATTGATGATAGGAATATATTTTAGTGGAACAGGAAATTCAAGATATTGTGTAGAAAAATTTTTACAAGAATATGATACAACAGCAAATTCTTACTCTATTGAAGATAGCGAACTTTTAAAACACATCCACAATCACGAAGATATTGTTTTTGGTTATCCTGTACAATATAGTAATGTACCTAAAATACTGAAAGATTTTATAATTAGTCATTCAAATTTGTGGAATGGTAAACGTATTTTTATTATTGCAACCATGGCTTTATTCAGTGGAGATGGCTGTGGAGTGTTATCTAGGATGCTTAAAAAATATGGTGCTACTACTATTGGGGGATTACACTTAAAAATGCCAGATAGTATCGGAGATGAAAAGGTACTAAAACATTCTTTAGAGTACAATAGAAACCTAGTAATAAAAGCAGAAAAGAAAATAAATAAATCTATTAAAAAATTGAAATCTGGGATACCACCAAAAGATGGGTTAGGTTTTTTTTGTCATATTGTAGGATTATTTGGACAAAGACTATACTTTATTAACAAAACGAATCTATATACAGACAAACTAAAAATAAATGCTGACGAATGTATTGTATGTGGTAAATGTATTGGTTTATGTCCAATGAATAATTTAGTAATTAAAAATGATAGTATTGTTTCCAATGGGCAATGTACAATGTGTTATCGTTGTATAAATAATTGCCCTAAACAAGCAATCACATTATTAGGTAAAATGGTTGTTGAACAGAGTAATCTGGAGAAATACATATAAGAAAATTTAAATTAGAAAGAGAGGATAAGGAATGGATTATTATATAGTTGATGCGTTTACAAGTAAATTATTTAAAGGAAATCCTGCTGGAGTTTGTGTTCTTGATAAGAAATTGCCATTGGAGTTAATGCAAAAAATAGCAGAAGAAAATAATCTTCCAGAAACGGCTTTTATAGTTAAAAATAAGTAAGGTTATGGATTAAGATGGTTTACTCCTAAAGCAGAAATTGATTTGTGTGGTCATGCAACTTTGGCAGCAGCTTATGTAAT
Organism: Clostridioides sp. LIBA-7602; assembly: GCF_056688945.1. Taxonomy (NCBI): domain Bacteria; kingdom Bacillati; phylum Bacillota; class Clostridia; order Peptostreptococcales; family Peptostreptococcaceae; genus Clostridioides; species Clostridioides sp. LIBA-7602. The sequence continues at coordinate 1,934,207 of NZ_CP196991.1, forward strand.
TTCAAATTTTATTGATATCAATGTTAAAAAGATAAATTTTTTTACTCAAAGTGGAAATCTTGAAGTTACACGAAATGGGAATCTATACGAAATGATATTTCCAGAACTAATGCCTACTGAAATAGAATTATCACCTCAACAAATTGATTTGATAAGTTGCATACCAAGTGCTATTTACTCTTCAAGGGATTTAATTTTGTTATTAAGTAATGAACAAGAAGTTATAAATTATACACCTAATTATGCAAAGTTACGTAAATTAACAGATTGGTTAGGTGTAATAGTTACAGCACAAGGAAGTAAAGTAGATTTTGTATCAAGATATTTTTGTCCAGAATTGGACTCAGAAGACCCTGTTACTGGTTCATCTCATTGTAATCTTATTCCATATTGGGCTAAAAAATTGGGGAAAAGCAAAATGATTGCAAAACAGCTGTCTAATCGTGGTGGTATAATTCAGTGTGAATTATTAGAGGATAATACTGTAAAAATTTCTGGTGAAGCAGTTTTGTTTATGCATGGAACAATAAAGATTGATATTTAGAGATTAATTGATACCAATGTTGACAAGTACCATTAAAAAATATAATATTTAATTTATAAAGATAAAAACACAGTCTGGTTGGTAGTCCAGACGCAGCAATTGCTGTCAGTAACCTGCCTCCTTGGTTGTCCGTTCTTTTAGAAAGTAACTAAATAGGAGGAACTAGCAATGGAAAAGATTAGTGGAAAATTGACAGTCTTATTTGAAGAACCATTTTGGATAGGTGTATTTGAAAGACAAGATGGTAAAAAATATGAAGCATGTAGAGTAGTTTTTGGAGCAGATCCTAAAGAGGTAGAAGTATATGAATTTATACTTGAAAGATTTTTCTCGTTAGATTTTGGTAGTATTAAGTTAGAAAAGAATGTAAACAATGACAAAATTGGATACAAAAGAATGCAGAGAATAGTAAAAAAAGAACAAGAAAAAGAAACCATAGGGACTAAGGCTCAAAATGCTCTTAAGCTTCAATATGAAGAAAGAAAGCAGGATAAAAAAATTCTAGCTAAAGATAGGAAAGAAGAAGAAAAAGAAAGACTTTTTAATTTGAAACAAGAAAAGAGAAAAGCCAAACATAAAGGCCATTAATTTTAATTATATGTATTTTTATGAATTGCTAGAAAAAGGTGTATGAAATCAAAAGTTTCATACACCTTAATTTATTGGAAAAATAAAATTTTGTATTCCAATTACTTTAAAATACAAAAATATATTAATAATAATTGTAGAAATATTATAAATGGTATACCAAGCGTAAATTTAATATGCTTAGTTTTATGTCTAAAAGAATACATACCAGTTATAGAACCTATACTGCCTCCAATTACCGCCATAGAAATAAGAGTGGCTTCTTTTATTCTCCATTCATTTTTAATTGCTCTTTTTTTATCTACATACATTGAAAAGAAAGCAATAAAATTAATAACCATAAAATATATCAAAATAAAATTTTTCATAATCTAACCTCCATAAAAATATATTATACATTATAAAGTAAGAGTCCTGTTTTTAAAAGCTAAATTTGTAATTAGTATATATAAGCTATTTGGGAAGAGTAAATATAACATTAATTGGAAAATTTAAAAAACTTAAACAATTGATAAATAGGGGGTATATTTATAAGACATAAAGTGATAAAATTTACTTAGAAAATAATGTAAATAACAGGAGGATAAGACAAAATGAAATTTATAGTAGAAAAAGAAGTCTTTGATAAATTAGAAAATGTATGTTTTGGGGTAGTAGTAGCAAAAGGGATAGATAATACTAAAGAAATTGAAAGAATAAGTAATCTTTTAGATATAAGTATAGATAGAGTAGAAGATTACTTTAAAGATAAAAAAGTGAAAGAATCAGAAGAAATCATACCATATAGAGAAGCCTTTAGAAGCTTGGGAATGAACCCAAACAAATTTATGAGTTCAATAGAAGCAATGACAACAAGAGTTGCTAAGAATAAGAAACTTCCTCATATAAATCCTATTGTAGATTTAGGAAATTCTATTTCTTTAAAATATTTACTTCCAATGGGTGCTCATGATATGGACTTTAGAAATGATGATGTGTATGTTAGATTTTCAAAAAAAGGGGATAAATTTGTTCCATTTGGAGAAAATGATGTTGAATTAATGGAAGAAGGAGAATTAATTTATTCTGTTGGAGATATGGTAAAAACTAGAAGATGGATATGGAGACAAGGAGAGGAAGGAAAAATAACTAATAGTTCAAAAAATATATTTTTCCCTATAGATGGTTTTACTGATGCTAATTTAGATAAAGTAATGGCTGCAAGAGAAGAATTAGCTAAGTTGTTAAAAGAAATTTTTGATTGTGAGATTAAAATAGGTTTTGTAGATAAAGATAATCCAGAGATGGAAATATAATAATATAAATTAAATATTTGTTAAGGTATTATATTTATATTTACTTAATGTATTAAAAAAGAGAGGTCGTAGTAAATTTGAAAAAAACTATAATAAAGAATGTAAATCCCTTGATTGAAAGTAAGTTTATAGGACTTTTTGAAATTGAGTATAAGAATAAGTTGAACGAAGATAAGGTCTGGATGGTAGCATCAAGAAAAAGTAATGAAGAGCTAGAACGTATCTATTTAAAGAATGAAGAAGATACTGCAGATGCAGTTGTAATAGTTGCACTTCATAAAAGTAGTAAAAAACTGATTTTAATAAAACAATTTAGAGTACCTATAAATGACTATATATATGAATTACCAGCAGGACTTGTTGATGAGGGCGAATCTATAGATATTTCTGTTGAAAGAGAACTTAGAGAAGAAACAGGACTTGCCCTTTTAGAAATTCAAAAGAATAAGAGTAGTGATAAGGTATATTTATCACCTGGAATGAGTGATGAATCTGTTGCATTTGTCTATTGTATATGTGATGGTGATATAACAGATGAATTTTTAGAACCAGATGAAGAGATTGAGGCGCTTTTAGTTTCACAGGAAGAAGCAAAAGAGATTTTACAGAGCAATCATAAGATAGACACAAAAGCATTTTTAATTTTACAAATGTTTGTAAGTTTAGGAACTAAATTATTTGAATAACTATGTAGACAAGAGATTATATAGATGAGTAAATTATTAAGGTTAATCTTTATGGAAGTTATGGCTAATTATACTAAAGAGGCTAAGAAAATAGAAAGTTGATAATTTTTCTACTTTCTTAGCTTTACACAATTTTGAAGTTATTGATTAGCTTTTATATTAATTAGTTTTTTGTGTATCCAAGATTTTCTCATAAAATAAACTAGTCCAATTATCATTGGTAAAACAGGAGAAAGAGCTTGTCCAAAATATACACCCATAAATCCAAAATTAAATCCAAATGCTAATAGCCAACTAATAGGAAGACGGACTACAGCAGCATCTAAAATAGCATTTATCATTGCTACATTAGCAGAACCAATTCCTATAGCAAAGGAATCAAGAGTATACATTACTGCATAAAATAGGCTATTTATAGAACAACAAATTCGTAGATATAAAATACCATCTCTAATGACATAAATGTTTTTGGGTTCAAACAACATAACAATCGGTTCTACCAATATTTGCACCAAAATCACAACTTCAAGTGTAATAAAAATATTAAGATAAATACCTGTTTTTGTTATTTTTTTTACTCGTTCAATATTTCTAGCTCCCATGCTTTGACCTACCATAGCAGTAACCGCCTGCCCAATTGCCCAGCATGGCATACCAGCAAATGTATTTATTTTTAAGCCGACTCCAGACGCAGCAGCGACTGAAACACCAAAGTTATTTAACATACCTGTAATTAAAAGATAAGAAACATTTACTATGACCATCTGAATAACAGTAGGCAAACCAACTTTCAAAATGGCACTTAATTTATCTAACTTTATTGAAAAATTTCGTATTTTAAAGTCAAAAACAAAATTTTTATGTTTTAAGTGAATAATAGAAATTATTAGCGAAATTCCTTGTGAAAAAATGGTAGCGTATGCTGCTCCTTTTGTTCCCATTTTAAATGGCCCAACCAAAAGTAAATCTAAAATGATATTTGTAATCGTAGCTATTCCCACAAAATACAATGGGCTTTTTGAATCTCCAAATCCTTTCATAATTGAGCAAATTGAATTGTAACCAAAAACAAAAACTGTTCCATAACAGATAATATTCATGTAATCACAAGCATCTTGTATAGCATCATCAGGAACATTTAAAATACCGAAAAGTGGTTTATAAATAAGTAAACTTATAATGGTAATAATAATAGTGGAAATAAAAGATATTGAAAATAATGTGCCTATAGTTTCACTTTGCTCTCTTTCGTTATTAGCTCCTTTATATTGTGCTATCAGTACAGTTCCACCCATTGTGACACCAATGCAAATAGAATTTATTATAAAGCTAATCATTGAAGCATTGCTAATAGCAGCGAGTCCTGTTTCTCCCACAATTCTTCCAACTACTAACATATCCACAATGCTATAAAAAGATTGAAGTAGGTTTGCTAGCAGAAGTGGAAGAGCAAATAGAATTAGTTTCTTTGTCACATTTCCTGTTGTTAAATCATGTTCTTCTATTTTCATATTTTTCTTCCTCCTAACATTTTTATGTTTTTTCTTACTAAAAAAAGCAGAGAGATAAGCACTTAAAAAGTGTACCCTCTGCTTTGTGCGATATTAGTATTCGCATTCAAATAACAAAAGGCTATAGACAAAACATTGTCTATAGCCTTTTTCACACAATAATATACCTATGAAAAAGTAATATGAAAACTCAAAATAAACTCAGAATCAATTTTTCTTGAGAAGAATTACCATTTCATGAATTTTTATATCATATTAGGCTCCGTACAATGTTTTATAATATACAGCTGTTCGGAGCTATTTTCAATGCAAAATTTACCAAATAATCTCATTGTACTCACCCTTTCATTTTTACTTTTTATACACAATCATTATATTTGACTAGAATCAACTTGTCAATACGTGATTTGGCGTACGTATTTTACAATTTTCAAGTTATACTTGTCCTTTTCTAGTATTTCTGATAACTTCATTGAACTTGTATTCTCAGTTCTATCTTTATACATTCTATTTTTAAGGAGATAAAATAGCTTGTATGTCAAATATAGGGTCAACAAATCCTATATAAGTAAACCAATACAATTTTTTGTAACTTTAATAAAAGCTTGCATAAAGCAAATTATTTCCTAAAATAATTTTTATCAATCTTGTCTTATCATAAATGTACTATATTTTTAAATATAAAGATAGTTTAAAAATTCAAAAAAAAGATGGCGAAATATGTCCCAAGGGACATTGAGTAAAATAAATGACTTCAGACCTCGCATGATAAAAAGTATATACTAAATGAGGGTTAAAATAGATAAAAATGATACACTAATTCTCTTTTGACAATAAAAAAACATAGAATTTAATTATTTAATCAAGAAAAAGTATTGAACAAATGATTTATTTAGTGTACAATAATCATGTAAAAACATAGTAATGGAGGGAGACATTTCATAATGAAAATTAAGGTAGGAATGAACGGATTTGGAAGAATAGGAAGAGCTGTATTAAGAATAGCTCAAGAAGAATTAGGAGATAATATAGAAATTGTAGCCATAAACGCAAGAGCAACAACAGAGTCTTTGGCACATTTATTTACATATGATTCATGCTATGGAACTTTTAGAGGTGAAGTAGAAGCAAAAGATGAAGATACTTTAGTAGTAAATTCTAAAGAAATAAAAATATTAAGATATAATGACCCAGAAGAATTACCATGGAAGGAACTTGGGGTTGATATAGTAATAGAATCAACAGGGTTATTTACACAAAGAGAAAAGGCAGAAAAACATATTAAAGCAGGAGCAAAAAAAGTAATTATAACAGCTCCAGGAAAAAATGAAGATATAACTATAGTTATCGGAGTTAATGAAGAACAATATGATAATGAAAAACACAATATAATTTCAAATGCATCTTGTACTACAAATTGTCTAGCACCATTTGCTAAAGTATTGGACGAAAAATTTGGTATAGTAAAAGGTCTAATGACTACAGTACATTCATATACTAACGATCAAAGAATATTAGATAAGAGCCATAAAGACTTGAGAAGAGCAAGAGCGGCGGCTGAATCTATAATACCTACCACTACAGGAGCAGCAAAAGCTGTGTCAAGAGTATTACCACAATTAGAAGGAAAATTAAATGGTTTTTCACTTAGAGTGCCAACACCAACAGTTTCACTTGTTGATTTAGTGTGCGAACTTAAAGAAAACGTTACAGTTGAAGAAGTAAATTCTGCATTAAAAGATGCTGCTGAAGGAGAATTAAAAGGAGTTTTAGGATATTGTGACAAGCCACTTGTTTCTATAGACTTTAGAGGAGATTCTAGGTCGTCTATTATAGATGCTCTATCCACAATGGCTATAGAAGATAATATGGTTAAAGTAGTTTCATGGTATGATAATGAATGGGGATATTCATCAAGAACAGTTGATTTAGTAAAATATATAGCTGAAAAATTACAATAATACATAACTTTTTGAAAAAAATTTGAAAAAAATTCTATAAAACTAAGAAAAAAGATTATGAAAAATATTGAAGGAAAAATTTTTTCATAATCTTTTTTGTTTCCTGTAAAAGATACAAGTTACAACTTATAGGTGGATATTAGGTCGTTAGAGTAACTTGTGTATAATTAGTAAGGAATCATACTTTTTCTAAAATGAAGGATAAGATGTCGAAAACTTGCATAAATCTGAAAAATTTTTATTATTAAAATACTGATTTTCATTTTAATCATGATAAAAAAATGACAAATAAAGTTGCAAACAGTAATATTTATAAGTATAATTAAAAAGAGAAAAGGTTTTGTTAAACTTTACAACAAAAGAAAAAGAAGGGATGATTCAAAATGGAGAAGTTAACAGACAGGAGACAGGTTAAGGCAGTAAGCATGGAAACTTTTGTTTTCTTAATATTACTAGTAGTTGGTTTTGGGTATGTTGGTAGTATTATGGGAGCAGGAATGATGTTCAAAGTAATAATGAGTACAGCGCATGCTTTACTATTAGAGACAGTTTTCTTAATTATGGCTATGGCAGTTCTTGCAGGTGCATTAAGCGCGCTACTTTCAGAGTTTGGGGTAATAGCATTAATTAATAAAATTTTCGCTATATTTATGAAGCCTTTATATGGGTTGCCTGGTGCTAGTATAGCAGGAGCTATAACAACTTATTTATCAGATAATCCAGCTATTATACCTTTTGCTAAAGATAAAACATTCACACAGTACTTTAAAAAATACCAAGTTCCAGCATTATGTAATTTAGGAACAGCTTTTGGTATGGGACTTATCTTAACAACATTTATGATTTCTCAAGGTACAGAATATGTACTTCCAGCGTTAATTGGTAATCTAGGTGCAGTCATAGGTAGTGTAATAAGTGTTAGAATAATGTTGACATTTACTAAGAAGTTTTATAAATACAATCCAGAGGAAGATAAAGCAGCAGGAACATTAGAGAAAAAAGCTGAGTTTAGAGAAATCAGAGAAGGAAATGTGTTCCAAAGAGCTTTAGATGCAATTCTTGAGGGTGGTAAAATGGGAGTAGATATGGGAATGGCTATAATACCAGGTGTCCTAGTAGTATGTACATTAGTCATGTTGCTAACTTTTGGACCATCTACAGACCCTGTTACAGGTCAAGAGGTTTATACAGGAGCTGCATACGAAGGAATAAAATTACTTCCAGTTATTGGAGATAAACTTGGATTTATATTAGAGCCATTATTCGGATTTACATCACCAGAAGCAATAGCTTTCCCTATAACTTCATTGGGAGCTGTTGGAGCAGCAATGTCTTTAGTTCCAGAATTTATAAAATCAGGTGCTATAACTCCTAATGATATAGCAGTATTTACAGCTATGGGTATGTGTTGGAGTGGATACTTAAGTACACACATTGGTATGATGGATGCATTAAATGCTAGACAGTTAGCAGGTAAAGCGATTCTTTCTCATACAATAGGTGGTTTATGTGCAGGAGCTGCTGCCCACTTTATATTCATGCTCGTAGGATAAATATAATTAATTAAACAAAAGATAATATACAAAAAAATGGTTGCCAGTGTACAAGAAGGCTTGTACACTGGCAACCATTTTTTGATGAATGAAGATAATTTATAATATATAAATGTTAAGTCTATATTAGAGTTAAGTTATATTTATGTAAAAAGTAACAAAAATCTGTAGAAATTTATGACAAAATTTAGTACACTAACTATATGTTCTTATTTAAAATTTAAGGTTAGGATTAGGAATTACCTAGTAGAGTAAGCTTGATTAATAAAACAATCATAAAATAAAAATATTAGTCATAAAGATTATAGAATAACTTACTTAAAATAAAGCCATAGAACTTACAAAAATTAAAAAAGCATATAAGTATGGAGGGGTACAATGGATGAATTATTTCATATAGGAATTGATGTAGGTTCTACAACGGTGAAGGTTGTGGTACTTAATAATAGTAATAATATAATTCATAAAGAATATAGAAGACATTATTCTGATGTGAAAAAATCGGTTAAAGAAGTACTAAATGGTATATATGAAAAATTGGGAAATATAAATACTAAAATTGTAATAACTGGCTCAGGTGGAATTGGAATATCGAAAAAACTAGGAGTAAAATTTGTTCAGGAAGTCATATCTAGTACAAAATCAATAGAGTATTTCCATCCTGAAACTGATGTTGTTATAGAGCTTGGAGGTGAAGATGCAAAAATAACATATCTAAGTGGAGGAATAGACCAAAGAATGAATGGGATATGTGCAGGTGGTACAGGAGCATTTATAGACCAAATGGCATCACTTTTAAAGACAGATGCAAGTGGATTAAATGAATTAGCAAAAGAGTACAATGTTATATATCCAATAGCTTCAAGATGTGGTGTTTTTGCTAAAACAGATATTCAACCTCTTATAAATGATGGAGCTAAGCAGACTGATATAGCTATGAGTATTTTTAATGCAGTTGTTGTACAAACAGTAAGCGTTCTTTCTTGTGGAAGAAAAATAGAGGGGAATGTAGCCTTTTTAGGTGGCCCATTATACTTTTTATCTGAGCTTAGAGAAGCATTTAAAAGAGTATTGGATTTAAAAGATGAAAATATAATTTTTCCAGAAGATGCACAACTTTATATTGCTATTGGAGCAGGATTATTATCAGTAGATGAGGATAGCATAGAACTAGAATCTCTAATAGAAAAGCTAGATAATATAAAGAATATCGAAGATGGAGAAGTAAATTTATTAGAGCCTTTATTTAAAGATAAAAACGAGTACGAAGAATTTTCAAGAAGACATGAAAAAGAAAAAATAAATTATGTGGATATAAATTCAATCAAAAGTAATTGTTATTTAGGAATTGATGCAGGTTCCACCACTACTAAAGCAGCTCTTATTGATGAAGATGGAAGACTTGTATATTCTTATTACAATAGTAATGAAGGAAATCCATTAAAAACGACTATTAAGGTTATAAACGAAATATATGATATCTTACCAAAAGACATTAAAATATTGAGTTCAACTGTAACTGGCTATGGAGAAGCTCTTATTAAGAAAGCACTGAAAATAGACAATGGAGAAATAGAGACTATAGCACATTATAAAGCTGCTAAATTTTTCAATAAAGATGTAGATTTTATACTTGATATTGGTGGCCAAGATATGAAATGCTTAAAAATAAAAGATGGAGTAATTGACAATATAATACTGAATGAGGCTTGTTCTTCGGGTTGTGGTTCATTTTTAGAGACATTTGCAACTTCTTTATCTATGACAATAGAAGAATTTGCACAGGAAGGTATTTATTCTCAAAATCCTGTAGATTTAGGTTCAAGATGCACTGTGTTTATGAATTCTAGAGTAAAGCAATCTCAAAAAGAAGGGGCAAGTATTGGAGATATATCAGCAGGGCTATCTTATTCTGTAATAAAAAATGCTTTATTTAAAGTAATAAAAATTAGAGATTTGAATGAAATTGGTAGAAATATTGTTGTACAGGGTGGAACATTTTATAATGATTTGGTGCTTAGAAGTTTTGAAAAACTAATTGGGAAAAATGTAATCAGACCTAATATTTCAGGAATTATGGGTGCTTTTGGTTCAGCACTTATAGCAAAAGAAAAGTATGAAAGTGGGTATCAAACATCTTTATTATCTAAGGAAGAATTGAATAATATAAGATTAGAATCAAGTGTAACTAGATGCAAAGGATGCTCGAATCATTGTCTTCTTACTATAAACAAGTTTTCTGATAATGAAATTTTTATTTCAGGAAATAGATGTGAAAAAGGTGAAGCTATCTATGGTGATAAAAAAATAGGACTAGAAAAGAAAAAACCAATAAATTTATTTAAGTACAAATATGATAGGATTTTTAGATATAAACCACTGGAAAAAGAAGAAGCAAAAAACGGAGAGATAGGTATACCAAGAGTGTTAAATATGTATGAAGATTATCCGTTTTGGTTTACTTTTTTCAATACTATGGGATTTAGAGTTGTGCTTTCCGATAGGTCGTCAAAACGATTATATGAAACTGGTATAACTAGTATAGCTTCTGAAACAGTTTGCTATCCAGGGAAATTAGTTCATGGACATATAGAAAACTTGATTGAAAAAGGTATAAAAAATATATTTTATCCAAGCGTAACAAATGAAAATAAAGAGGATTCAAGTGCAGATAATTATTATAATTGTCCTGTGGTAATATCATATTCTGAAGTAATAAAAAACAATGTAGAAAATATAAGAAATAAGAACATAAACTACATAAATCCATTTATAAGTCTAAATGATAAGGAAAAATTGAAAAAGAGACTATATGAAGAATTATCAAGAAGTTTTTCTGATATAAAGATAACTAAAGAAGAAATTAATAATGCAGTTGATAAGGCTACTGATGAACAAAATTCATTTAAAATGGAGATGCAAGCTACGGGAGAAAGAGCACTTAAAGAAATAAAAGAAAGAAATATGAAGGGGATTGTGTTATGTGGTAGACCATATCATATAGACCCAGAAATAAACCACGGCATGCCGGAACTTATAAACTCATTAGATATGGCAGTACTTACTGAAGATTCTATATGTCACTTAGCAACTATACAAAGACCTCTTAGGGTTGTAGATCAATGGGTATATCATTCAAGATTGTATAAAGCAGCAAGCTTTGTGAGAGATAAAAACTATTTGGAATTGGTTCAACTTAATTCATTTGGATGTGGGCTGGATGCAGTAACCACAGACCAGGTTCAAGAGATACTTAATGAAAAATCGAAGATATATACTATTATAAAGATTGATGAAGGCAACAATTTAGGTGCTGCTAAAATAAGAATGAGGTCTTTAAAAGCAGCTATGTTTGAAAGAGAAAGCAAAAATATAGATGTTAGAGATATAAAGGTAAATAGGATACAATATGCTAAAAATAATCGAATAACGAACAAACATACTATATTAGCTCCACAAATGTCTCCTATACATTTTCAATTTCTTGAAAAAGCTGTAAACTTAAGTGGTTATAATATAGAAGTTCTAAAGGATACAGATAGTAATGTAATTGAAGAGGGATTAAGATATGTAAATAATGATGCATGTTATCCAGCTATAATAGTCGTAGGACAGTTAATAACAGCATTAAAATCTGGTAAATATGATTTAAATAACACTTCTGTTACAATAACTCAGACTGGTGGAGGTTGTAGGGCTACGAATTATATTGGATTCTTAAGAAAAGCTATGTATGATGCTGGATTCAAAGATGTTCCTGTAATCGCACTTAGCGTAAATGGAATAGAAGATAGTGGAATAATGGATAATATATCACTGAAATTAATAAATAGACTTTTTATGTCTGTTGTATATGGAGACTTATTGATGAAGGTACTTTATAGGGTAAGACCATATGAAAAAGTTACTGGAAGTGCAAATGCTCTATATGAAAAATGGGTTGATATATGCAAAACTTCTCTTATCAAAGCAAAAATTTCTGTATTTACTAAAAATATAAAAGATATAGTAAAGGAATTTGATAACTTAGAAATACTCGATGTAAAAAAACCAAAAGTAGGATTGGTAGGAGAAATTTTAGTGAAATTCCATCCAATTGCAAATAATAATCTAGTAGATATATTAGAACGAGAAGGTGCTGAAGCAGTTGTACCAGACCTTACAAACTTCTTCTTAAGTTGTGCTTTCAATACTATTTATAAACATACTCACTTAGAGGGAAGTAGAAAGAGTAGAATTATAGGAGAAGCATTTATATACATAACTGGAATATACCAAAAGGTATATAAAAAAGCACTTGATAAAAGTAAAAGATTTTATGCTCCAGGCAATATAAAAAATGTTGCAAAAAATACAGAACCAGTAGTGTCACTAGGAAATCAAACTGGAGAAGGTTGGCTTTTAACAGGCGAAATGGTTGAGTTATTAAATGAGGGTGTAGAAAATATTATCTGTATGCAACCTTTTGGATGTTTACCTAATCATATAATTGGTAAAGGTTCTATAAAAGAATTAAAAAGATTGTATAAAAATGCAAATATAATTCCTATTGATTATGACCCTTCTGCAAGTGAGGTAAATCAGCTTAACAGAATAAAACTTATGCTTTCTAAGGCCTTTAAAAATATATAAAATTGATATTTCAAAGGTTAATAAGTTTAAAAAATATTATATATTAAATAATTATAAATAAAGAGTTATCCTATTTTTAGGGTAACTCTTTATTAGTTAAAAAATTATATGTATACTAGTGTAAAGGGGGGAAGTTATATGAATCTAGTATATGATGTTTATCAATCAGAAATAGGAAATTTGTACATATTGAGTGAAGATGGTTTTATAGTTAGTATAGATATAGGAGATGAGAACTTTAACAAAGTAAAAGATGAATATATCAAAAAAGGAATTGACATAAAAAGAAGTAAGGAAGATTTAAAAGAAGCCATAAATCAGATAGACGATTACTTTAAGGGAAAAAGAAAAGTATTTGATTTAGATATTCGAATTGAAGGGACTGAATTCCAAAAATCGGTTTACAGAGAAATGTTAAAAATACCATATGGGGAGACATTGTATTATTCAGATATAGCACAAAATATAAACAATCCTAAATCTGTAAGAGCAATAGGACAAGCAAGTAAAAGCAATAAAATTCCAATAATAATACCTTGTCATAGAGTAGTTGGCAAAAATAATATTGGTGGATATATGGGAAATCATTCTGATTTAAAAGAGATATTGTTAAACTTAGAAAAAAATATATAATCTAGAAAAAAATGTTTTTATTGTTAATCTTTGATATAATAATGGTAAAAAGAAGTGTTTTTTACAAAAATAGTAAAAAATATATTCTAATTTACAAAGATGAGGAGGAATTTTAATGTGTAATAAAGTTATAGCATCAAAATATCATGAAAAAGGATTTAATTGTGCGGAATCAGTTATAAAAGCATATAATGAGGAATTTAATACAGACATACCAGTTTGTCTAGGAAGTGGACTAGGTTCAGGTTGTGGAGTTGCTAGTTTATGTGGTGCAGTAAATGCCTCAAATATAATAATTGGATATGTAAAAGGTAGAAACCATGAAGATGAAACTACTAAAGCTAAAGTTTATGCTAAGGATTTGACTACAACAGTAAGAAAAGAGTATGGTTCAGAATTATGTATAGATTTAAAAAAAGATTTAGTTGCATGTAGAGAAATAATGGATTTCGCATATGATAATCTAAAGGAAACTTTAAAAAAAGAATTATAAGAAAGAGAAGCTATCAAGTATAGATTATTTGATAGCTTCTTTTTATAGACATCTAAATTAATAGGTTTATAATGATTTTATAGTTATTGCTTGGAAATAAAAATTAAGTGACTTTAAAATAATCTTAGATTTTTATTTAATATAGATGCTTGTTTATATCTATTTTTGGATGTGTTATACTTATTTTTAATAGATGTTTGTCATGAGGGAGATGAGAAGATTGGAAAATATAAATTTACTTATTAATAAATTATATTCAAAAAATCATAATGAAGCATATAAAACTTTTTTGTTTTTAGAAAATGAAAGTCTGAAATCAAATATTACATATTGTTTTTTTGACTCATTCTTAGAGATGACTGATGATAGAAGCTCATATATTCGTTCAAGAGGATTGCTATTAATAGCTGCGAATGCTCAATGGGATATTGATAATAAAATTGAAATGAATATAAATTGTATTTTAAGTCACATCGTAGATAAAAAACCCTCTGTATCAAGAATGTTTATTAAGTCATTACCTAAGATTACAAAGTATAAAAAGAATCTTATACATCGTATACAAATGGAATTAAGTAATGCAGATACAAGTATTTATAATAATAATATGAAACCATTAGTGGAAAAGGATATAAGAGAGGTCTTATCTAATATTAAGGCTTGAGATTATTAAAAGTCTATTAATATAATAATGACATTTTATACATCAAAATAGAATATTTACAGTTTGATGGCAGTTTTGAAATAATAAATTAAAACTGCTATTTTTATTTAAAATACTATTTAGAGAAGGATAAGAGTATTAGTTTCTTAAGTAAATAGATTGCATATGAGGATGTATGTAATATGTTATAAGATATTTGATTAAAAAATAGCTACGCACACTTGTGACTTTAGTCATGAATTAGTAGCTAAAGTAGTCAGCATATAGGGAAACTTATATGTAGAGATAGGATAGAACCTATCCAATACTACTTGAATTGCTGGAAACCCCTAAAGCTAACCAAACTAAAACATAAGGATGAAATAAACCTAAGTGTGAAAGTTACGAAAGTAGAAAAAATTGGTTAGATGGTATAAGGTTAAACCCTAAGTACTTTAAAATGGGCAATCAGCAGGTAAGCTCCAAATAGGAGAAACTTCAACGACTATTCCTCTTGAGGGAAGTACACTACAAGCTATTGGTAGTGGAAGTGGGTAGACCTTAACGGATAATGCCGAAGGATAAGATATAGTCTGTGCTTGCATGAAAGTGTAAGAAGTTCATAAGAGAACTGCATAGGTAGTAGCGAACTTATGTGAACGACAACCTCAAAAATGATAAAAGTTAGGACTTACGGTTCTTACATATGTTATTTAAAAATAAATATAAAAACCTTCCAAATAATTGTTTTAAATAATTACGTTTGTTAATATTATAATGGGTGATGAAAAATAGAAGTTACTCGGATATGTATATTAATAATCATAAAAAACAATTAAAGTGAGGTGATAGTAGTGGAAAAAGCATATAAGTTTAGAATGTATCCAAATAAAAAACAGCAAGAGTTAATTAACAAAACTTTTGGATGTTGTAGATTTGTATATAATAAGTATCTTGCTAAAAAAATAGAAGTTTATGAAAATGATAAAGAAACTTTTACTTATAAACAGTGCAGTTCTGATTTGACCAATTTAAAAAGAGAATTAAAGTGGCTTAAAGAACCTGAAAAATTTTCACTACAAAACACTTTAAAAGATTTAGAAAACGCATATAAAAAATTCTTTAAAGAAAATGCAGGATTTCCTAAATTTAAATCAAAGAAAACTAATAGATTTTCATATAGAACTAACTTTACAAATGGAAATATTATGTACTTTAGTCAATATATAAAATTACCTAAACTTGGTATGGTTAAAGTAAGGGATAAACAAGTACCTCAAGGGAGAATACTTAATGCTACTGTATCCAAAGAACCAAGTGGTAAATATTATGTATCATTATGTTGTACTGATATAGATATTGAAGCATTTGAAAATACTAATAATCAGATAGGTTTAGATTTAGGAATTAAAGAGTTTTGTATCTCAAGTTGTGGACAATTTATAGAAAATCCTAAGTATCTTCAAAAGTCATTAAACAAACTTGCTAAATTACAAAGAGAATTATCAAGAAAAACAATTGGTAGTTTAAATAGAAATAAAGCAAGGTTAAAAGTTGCAAGACTTCAAGAACATATAGCTAATCAAAGGAAGGATTTTCTACAAAAACTATCTACTAAATTAATACGAGAGAATTATATTATTTGCATAGAGGATTTACAAGTAAAGAATATGACTAGAAATAGTAAACTATCTCTTTCTATTTCTGATGTGTCATGGTCAGAATTTATTCGTCAATTAGAATATAAAGCTAATTGGTATGGTAGACAAATTGTAAAAGTAGGTAAATTCTTTGCAAGTTCACAAATATGCAATAAATGTGGATACAAAAACGAGGAAATGAAGAATTTAAGTATAAGAGAATGGATTTGTCCTTGTTGTAATGAAACTCACGATAGAGATATAAATGCAAGTATAAATATACTAAAAGAAGGATTAAGACTAATAACAGTTTAAAATAGATAACGTATGTAAGAACCGTAGGAACTACGGGGATAGCCTGTGGAGAATTAGTAAGACATATTTTAGTATGCAAAATTCTATGAAGTAGGAACCCTGTGACTTTAGTCATGGGAGGTTCAGAAATTAAATGTTTTCTTTGACAATACATATATAGTGGTGATAATATCTAAAGGAATAAAAACTAAGGTAATAAATAGATAATATGAAATTATAAAACTATGCTATAATTACAAGGAAGGATGTAATAAACTGTAGAAATTGCAAGTAAGTAATATAAGTTTTGGAATAATTAAATTTAAAGAAAATACATAATGTATTAAATAAACGATGATACTAAAATAATGCTATTTTTATAGAAAATTATTAAGATACATAAGTAATAAAAATAATATACTAAATTATATAATAGATTGAGTTTTACTAAATAAAAAATAACTACAATCCCTATGTTATTATACAAAAGCAAAGGTGGGAATAAAAATGAAAGCAATTGATGATGCTATAACATCAGAGTATTTAAGCTATGGTATCAATGAAGATATTAGTATCTATGAAGGTCGGTTTTGCATATACTTGGATAAAAAGTATAGATGTAATGGGAAAATTTATTATAAAATGACACCTCCAATAGCTATAAGTTTTAAGGCAGAGATAGGTTGTATTGAAGAAATAGAAAATGAAGATGAAAATTTAGTTTTGGATTATGACAATGCTATTCTTGAAGTTCACGGTTATAAAATTATTTCTATAACAATAAATACTCTAAGTGATGTTAATGTAGAAGGATATATCAATGATGACTGTATAAAATCTAAAAATTCTTATGTTGAGTATGTAGATTTTAATATAATAAATCTAGATAAAATACCTGGAAAACTCATTAAATATAATGATAAAGTATATGCAGGTAGAATCGAATTTGATATAAATGATTACGTTGTAACTATAGACAAAAGATATGATTATAGAAAAGAGCTTAAATCAGACTTAAGATCTAAATCTGGAGCAATAATAACTCATATAGGCAGAGTTAGAAGAAAAGATGGTAGAATTTTTAGAACAAACAATACAATAAATCTTTTAGATAGAATATCAACAGCGTTGAGTTTTATGTGTGGAAGATATGTTGGATTTTGTTTAGCCAAAGGATATAGAAGTGAAAATGAAGTCTATAGAATATGGAATGAAAATCAGATATCTCCCTTTAGATATGTGCCAACATGGTCTGATACACTTTCAAATTATCATAATATGGAAAAATATATAAGTCTTATGTGTAAAAGATTAGAAGATTTTTATTATGGTTCTGCTATAAAAAGTGTTATTGACTGGTATATAGAATCTCTTGGAAGTGTTACTATGGAAAATAATATAATATCTGTACAAATTGCACTTGAAACTCTATCATATGTAATTCTAGTGGAGCAAAATAAAATACTTACAGATGAAGCTTTTGATTGTAATTTAGCATCTAGAAATATAAGGCTATTACTTGATATATGCAAAATACCATATGGAAAATATGAATTAAATATATTTGACAATACAATAAAAAACAAGTTTGATGATGGGGTAGATTTAGTGATTTATTTAAGGAATAGTATAGTTCATCCGAGCAGGAGAACTCATAGAGCTGTGTTAGAAGTTGAAGATATTTGGAATATAATCTCAATAGGAACGAGATATATTGAGCTTGTTTTACTCTTTATTTTGGGATATAGAGGTGAGTATTCCAATAGATTAGTAGAAAGATGTTATGGTGAAGTAGAAGTTGTTCCTTGGAATTAGATTTTTATATTTATTTTAAAATATATATTGACAGATATTGCCTTATGCTATAAAATCAATATCATAATAACAATTCAAAACAACATTAAATGCTAAGAAAAGAAATAGTAAAAGTAGTTAATCTTAAACAGAGAGTTTCCGATTGGTGAGAGGAGCAATAGATTTTACTTTGAACACATCTTTGAGCAGAACTCTGAAAGAGTAAAGATACTTTATTAGGAGCTTTCCGGAATCCTTGCACCCGTTATAGTGCTAGAGTATAATTATTTTATTGTACTTAAAGAGGTTAGTGTCGTGAGGCATTAATGAACAGAGGTGGAACCACGAGAGTCAACTCCCGTCCTCTAGCAGAAGCTAGAGACGGGAGTTTTTTTTATATAATTTTTTAAGCGCGCAGAGAATTATATTGCAACAGATATACTTTTTAAAAAATAATCAAAATATTTAAAAATTTAAAAGACGAGGGAGAATATTATGAAAAATATATTAAAAAAATTAGGAATATTTACAATTATGTTAGGTTTAGTAAGTGGAATGGCAGGTTGTTCAAAATCGGATGATGAAAAGGGCAAAGATGCTTCAAAAGAAGCAAAAAAAGAAGTAATTGTAGGGTTTGATAATACATTTGTTCCAATGGGATTCTTGGATGAAAAGGGAGATACTGTAGGATTTGACGTAGATTTAGCTAAAGAAACATTTAAGAGACTTGGAATGGAAGTTAAGTTCCAACCAATAGATTGGTCAATGAAAGAAACTGAATTAAATGACTCAAAAACTGTAGATGTATTATGGAATGGGTATTCTATAACAGATGAAAGAAAGAAAATAGTATCATATACAGAACCATATTTACAAAATAAACAGATAATAGTTACTTTAAGTGATTCAAAAGCAAATTCAAAAGCAGATTTAAAAGATAAAGAAGTTGGGACTCAACAAGGTTCAACAGCACTTGATGCAGTAGAAAAGGATAAAGATTTTATGAATAGCTTAAAAGGTGGAGCACCAGTTCTTTATGATACTTATGATAAAGCACTTAGAGATTTAGAGATAGGTAGAACTAGTGCAGTTGTTGGTGATGAAGTTTTAATTAGATACTATATGGGTCAAAAAGGTGAAGATAAATATAAAGTATTAAAAGAAGACTTTGGATTAGAAGACTATGTTGTAGCTACTTCTAAAGAAAATCCAGAACTTTGTAAGAAAATAAATGAAACATTAAAAGAAATGAAAAAAGATGGAGCTTTTGACAAAATTTATGATAAATGGTTTAAGTAAAAGATAGATTAGCTGTTAAGAAGGGGGCACTAAAGGCATGTTACAAGGGTTAGAGATAGTTATAGCAATGTTTTGTATAACATTGATAGTATCAATTCCATTGGGAATTGCAGTTGCATTTTTAAGATTATCAAAAAATAAATTAATAAGTGGTATTACACAATGTTATATATTAATAATGAGAGGGACACCTTTACTTTTACAAATGATAGTCATATTTTATGGCTTACCTCTTTTAGGAATTGTATTTGACAGATTTACAGCTGGAATAGTAGCTTTCTTCTTAAATTATGCAGCATATTTTGCAGAAATATTTAGAGGTGGAATACAGTCAATCGATAGAGGACAATATGAAGCTTCGAAAGTACTAGGATTTGATAAATTTACAATGTACAAGAGAATAATCTTTCCACAGGTTTTTAAAAGAATACTAGCACCTATTTCAAATGAAGTAATCACATTAGTAAAAGATACATCTTTAGTATATATATTAGGATTAAATGATATTTTAAGGATATCTCAAATAGCAATGAACAGAGAAGCAAGTTTATTACCACTATTTGAGGCAGGAGCAATATATCTTATATTTGTAGCTATACTTACTAAGGGATTTGAATTACTTGAAAAAAAATATTCTTATTATAGATAAAGTTACAATATTATAGGAGGAGGTTTTTTATATGTTGAAAATCAGAAACTTAAATAAATCATTTAAAAAAAATAAAGTACTAAAAGATATTTCTTTTGAGTTAGAAGAAGGTCAGATTGGAGTTTTACTTGGCAAATCTGGTGCAGGAAAAACTACAATATTGAGATGTATAAATGGTCTTGAAGAATTTGATAGTGGAGAGATTATAATAGATAATGAGATAATAAAAAACAAGAAAGATATGTCAAAAATAAGAGGCAAGATAGGAATGGTTTTCCAGAACTTTAATTTATTTCCTCATATGACAGTTCTTGAAAATATAATTGAGTCTCCAGTTAATGTTTTTAAAGTTCCTAGAAAAGAGGCTGAGGAGAGGGCTAGAGAACTTTTAAGATTAGTTGATTTAGAAGATAAATTAAACTCTTATCCATTTGAATTGTCAGGAGGGCAACAGCAGAGAGTTGCAATAGCTAGGTCATGTGCACTAATGCCAAAGGTTCTTTGTTTCGATGAACCTACTTCTGCACTAGATATAGATACTATTCAAAGGGTAGTCAATATAATGAACAGACTTAAAGATAAAGGCATGACTATACTAATAATTACACATGATGTTGTTTTCTCAAATAATGTTGCAGATAAGATTATAAGTATAAAAGATGGTATAGTAGAAAATGTTCAAATCAAAGAAAAAATTGTTTAATACTTTATAAATGGAAGTTATAGGAACATTTATAATATAAATAGGGGCTAAGTAGAATAAATACACTATGCCCTTTTTTTTATTTGAAAATTTAATCTAATATTGAGTGATTGAGTAGGTTTAATATATTATAAAAGAATAATTTAAATATCTAATATAATTTAATGGTCATTTTAAAATAGAATAATTTTTTATGTTGAAAGCTTAGAATGATTGTGATATAAATTGGTTATAATATACAAATTATGGGTATAAAAATAAAAAATTAGAAAGGATTTTTAACACAATGATTAAATTATATGGATATACAAAGTGTTCTACCGTTAGAAAAGCAAAAAATTGGCTTAAAGAAAATGATTTAGAATTTGAAGATATAGACATGGTTCAGAATCCTCCGAGTAAAGACGAATTGGAGTCAATTTACAAGATTAGTGGATATGATATAAAGAAGTTTTTTAATACAAGTGGTATGAAATATAGAGAATTAGGTCTTAAAGATATTGTAAAGACTGAATCTGATGATAAGCTTTTAGAAATATTAGTGAGCGATGGAATGCTTATTAAAAGACCGTTGCTTTTTGATGGTGAAAATGTACTGTTGGGTTTCAAAGAAGATGTTTGGAAAAGTACTTTATTAAAAGAAGATTAGAAGTATGTAGGTGTATTGATTAAAATAATTGATACACCTATAAATTTATACATCAACTCTGGTTTTTATATATAAATTAGCAAATATATCTATCTAGTTATTAGATTCTATAGAATAGAAGAACTATGTAAGGTTCTATATAAATATATTATTAAATCTAAGTTCTGATTTCAATTTATTGATTCCTGCAATTTTATATGGGATTTTAGAAGACTACATTTAGAATCTAAGTATTACAACAAGATTTATTCTTTTGAGTATATCTGCTAATATTAAAATATTATTCTTAACAAATTTAAATCCAAAAAACTTCATATCAATAAACATATTATTTCTTATACAAAGAATATCATTTATTTTACTTAAAATAGTATAATATATAACGAATTATTACAAAATCACTTATTATTAACCATGAACATGTGTTTTATGCTATTATATTTATATAAGGGAATTGTCATAAAAAACATCTTATTTATACAAAAAAATAAAATTAACCTTTGTCTTATATAAGTATATTTTATAAACTGTATCTATACTTATAATTTTACAAATAATAATAGTATTTAAAAACTTGACAACAAAAAAAGAAAACTTTCAAAAGAATTAAATCTAAAAAGAATAGGAGATAAGTATGAGTATTGAAGATTTATATGGTTTTGAATGTGTTCCTGTGAACAATGATATTGATATTGATGATTTATTTGAAAAAATGAGAGAAGATGGAAAAGAAAATGGATATACACCAATTATAGTTATTGATGAAAAAGTAGGATTATTAAGAGAAAATATAGATATGATTAATAAAGAGTATGGTTCTCTTGAAAACTATAGAAAATATTGCTTAGAAAAATGTAATGAAATTGATGTAAATGAATTCTTCGATTCTAGAAAGTGTGAGATTCCAGAATTGCTAACAGAATTAATGGGTTCTGAGGACACTTTTTATGATTATAAAAATTTCAGCCCAATTACAAATATAGATATATTTCAAGAAAATAACGAAGTTTACATAGCCAAAGTTCCAACAATTAAACCATATGAAGTATTTGCATATATACCAATTGGTGGATTTAATGATTGTCCTAGTGATGAAGAACATGTAGCTGTTGCAAAATATTGGTATGAAAAATACGGAGCATTCCCAATTGCAATTGGATGTGATACAGTTCAATATTCTGCAAAAAATCCAATTGAAGATAATAAAAAATTTGATGATTTGTGTATTGAATTAGTTCTATATTGTGAAGATATTATTGTACAAGGATATGAAACATTAAAAGTTCTTAAAGAAGTATTACAACGCTCCACAATATGGCTTTTTTGGTGGGATTAAGGCAAATACATGTGAGTTATAAGTATTAAATTAAAAGTTTTAGAAAATTCATATGATAGTATCTTTTTTGTGATTTACAATTATAACTTATGGAAAAACAATTATGTTAAAATAAACTCGTGAATTCGGCCATGAGGATGAGCTATTTACACTTCATGGCTTTTAAACATATTACTATATTACACTATTTTATTTTTTATATACAGTGTATTACAGTAATATGTTTAAATTATACAGATTTT
Source organism: Clostridioides sp. LIBA-7602 (assembly GCF_056688945.1). Classification (NCBI taxonomy): domain Bacteria; kingdom Bacillati; phylum Bacillota; class Clostridia; order Peptostreptococcales; family Peptostreptococcaceae; genus Clostridioides; species Clostridioides sp. LIBA-7602. The sequence continues at coordinate 1,957,352 of NZ_CP196991.1, forward strand.
AAAAATTATTTGATATTACAATTAATGTGTTTAAAGATAATTCTAGTTTATAAAATAAATACTTTATATGTTATAATCATTAAGAATGTAAAAAATAATATATCGTTTTATAGTTCATATTTTTCTAGATATGGAGGTGGATTTTATGAAGGAAGAAGAAAAATTAGAAAAATTAAAAGAAATACTACTTGAATTAGGAAGTGTTGTAGTTGCTTATTCTGGTGGAGTAGATAGTAATTTTTTACTTAAGGTAGCAAAGGATACATTAGGAGAAAATGTTATAGCTGTAACTATACATGCAATGATGCATTCAAGTAGAGAGATTGAAGAAGCTAAAGAATATACTAAAAATTTTGGTGTTAAACATATCATATTAAATATAGAAAACTTTGACTTAAAAGAGTTTAAAGAAAACGGTGCGGATAGATGTTACCATTGTAAGAAGTATATATTTTCTAAAATAAAAGAGATAGCAAAAGAACATAATATAAAGTACATAGTAGATGGAACAAATATAGATGACTTAGGAGATTATAGACCTGGTCTTAAAGCATTGAGTGAGTTAGGAGTAATTAGTCCATTAAAGGAGAGTAGTTTGAAAAAAGATGAAATTAGGTCACTTTCAAAAAAACTAGGATTAGGTACTTTCAATAAACCATCATTTGCATGTCTTGCAAGTAGAATTCCTTATGGAGTTCAAATAACAGACGAAAAACTAAGAATAGTGGAAAAGAGTGAAGAATACTTATCTGATTTAGGTTTTTCTCAATTTAGAGTGAGAATGCATGGAGATATAGCTAGAATAGAAGTTGGTCAAGAAGAGTTAGGTAAATTTTTTGAAAATAACAATTTTAGCAAAGTTGATACTAAATTAAAAATATTTGGCTTTAAATATGTTACACTAGATATGTCAGGGTATAAAATGGGAAGTATGAATTTAAATATGTAGATTATTTAAAAAATAAATAAATTTTGTAATTAACATAGGAAACAGGAGGTTTTATGAAAAGTTATACATTAATATCGCCATGTTTTTTTGGAATGGAAAAAATGCTGGCTAGAGAAATTACTAATTTAGGATATGAAATAATAAAAACAGAAGATGGAAGAATAACATATAAAACTGATGAGTTTGGAATAGCAAAATCAAATATGTGGTTAAGATGTGCTGAAAGAGTTCATCTTAAAATTGCTGAATTTGAGGCAAAAAGTTTTGATGAATTATTTGAAAATACGAAAAGGATAAATTGGTCTCGATATATACCTTATGGAGCTCAATTTCCTATATCAAAAGCTTCTTCTATAAAATCAAAATTACACAGTACACCAGATGTACAAGCCATAGTAAAAAAAGCTATAGTAGAAAGTTTAAAGAAAAGTTACTTGGAAGATGGTTTGCTTAAAGAAGATAAAGAGAAATACCCTATATTTGTATTTATACACAAAGACAAGGTAACTATTTCTATAGATACAACAGGAGATGCTTTGCACAAGAGAGGATATAGAGAAAAAGCAAATAAAGCTCCAATAAGAGAGACTTTAGCTTCTGGGCTTATTTATTTAACACCATGGAAAGCAGGTAGAGTTTTAGTGGACCCTATGTGTGGTTCTGGTACTATATTGATTGAAGCAGCTATGATAGGTATAAATATGGCACCTGGTTTAAATAGAGAATTTATATCAGAAAAATGGAGAACTCTTGATAAAAAAATATGGTGGGATGTAAGAAAAGATGCTTTTAATAAGATAGATAATGAATCTAAATTTAAGATTTATGGATATGATATAGATGAAGAATGTATAGATATAGCTAGAGAAAATGCTGAAATAGCAGGTGTAGATGAATATATAGAATTTAACATAGGAGATGCGACTCAATTCAAAAGTGAGGATGAGTTTGGATTTATAATTACTAATCCTCCTTATGGAGAAAGATTGGAAGACAAAGATAGTGTCAAACAATTGTATAAGGAGCTTGGTTATGCATTTAGAAAATTAAAAAATTGGTCGTATTATTTGATAACATCTTATGAAGATTTTGAATATGAGTTTGGACAAAAAGCAGCTAAAAAAAGAAAGTTGTATAATGGTATGTTAAAAACCAACTTTTTCCAATATCCAGGTCCTAAACCTCCTAGAAACAATAAATAGCTTTTACATTATTTATGGATAAAAAATATAAATTTTTATTAAAATAAGTAAAACATTATGACGACTTGAAACGTCTAATTATTGTGAGGAGATTTTTGTGAGCAAATTTCAAGATTAATAGGATTAGGAGGAGTTAAATGAAAGTGTTAAAACTTATTACTGTAGTAGCCCTAATGATGATATTTGTTACTGGATGTAATATTAAAACTGAGTCTCCAGAACAATTAGCAAAGATACCTGACTATGATGATACAAAAAAAGTATTGTATGATGGTATTGACCAGTTATTAAAACCAGACTCATCTATGATATTGCCTTCTAATGCAAAAGAAGTAGGAAAAATAAATAAAGTGGATTTAAATGGTGATGGAGTTGATGAGTTAGTAGTATTTGAGCAAAAAGAAGATTTAAGTAATAATGTAACTCAGGTAGGGTTTGTAACTTTAAGCTATAATGGAGAAAAATACGTACTTGGTGACCATTTTCTAGAAAATGGTGAGTCAATAGAATATGCCAATTTTTATGATTTGGATTCAGATGGATATAAAGAAGTCGTTTTATTGATTAAATCCAAGGACAAAACTAATATGCATATATATAAAGTAAAAGATAATGAAATAACAAAGGAGTATGACTTGGATGCGTCATGGCTTCCAAATAAAGAAGATTTTAATGATATGAAAGTGAAAATTGGATATATAGATGGAGATGACAAATTAGACATATTGATGCTTCATTTAAATAATAAGACTAATGAAATGTTTGCAAGTGTTGCGAACTTTGATGGGAGTATGAAAATTAAGGATTATGTTAAGTTTGAAAATGTGAAAAATTTGAGTGAACTATATATAACTTTAGGTAATGTTGCTTCATCTATTGGAAATTCCTCTGCTGCCATAAAAGGAGTTGTACTTGATATTCCTATATTAAAAGATAATAACTATATTACACAGATACTTTATATGAAAGATGGAAAAATTAAAAAGGCTTTTAGTGATTATGATAAAACTATCACTAAATCTTATTACATACCTGTAGATGATATTGACAAAGATAAGATTATAGAAATACCTATAGTAGCAGGTAACAATAGAAACACTTATAGCTCTAAAGCATCTGCAAATATAAGTTGGTATAGATGGAATGGAAAAGAAGATGCCAGTTCAAGCTTAATATTTACAAGTCAGATATACTATAATTATAAATATAATTTTAAATTATTTATTCCAAATAATTTATTTGATAAAATTCTTGTTGAACAAGAATTTGTTGGAGAAAAAGCAGTATTTAAATTTTATTATTTTGACTATTCAGACCGTAAGAATTTGTTTAATATAGTAGTAGAGAGTAAAAATAAACTTGAAGATAGAAAAAATCCAAATACTCAAAATTCTATCGTACTTCAAGAGAGTGATGAATATACTTTCTTGCTAGTTATAAATGATGCAAATGGAATGGATAAGCTAGATATTACTATAGACGCATTAAAAGAATATTTCTCATTAATATATGGTTAATATTATACTCAATTGGAGGTTTTATTTTATGAAGGAAAAGATACTTATACTAGAAGATGAAATTGGTATTAGAAGTTTTGTTAGTATAAACTTAAAAAGAGAAGGTTATGAGATAGTTGAGGCAGGTACTGGAAGAGAAGCTATAGAAAAAATGACAACAGAAAGTGATATTACAATAGCTCTTTTAGATGTGATGCTTCCAGATATAAGTGGAATAGAGGTATGTAAATTTATAAGGGAAAACTTTGACCAAGTAGGCATAATAATGCTTACTGCTAAAGCCCAAGAGGATGATAAAATAGAAGGATTTATTTCAGGAGCAGATGATTACATCATAAAACCATTTAGTATAAAGGAGCTTTTAGTTAGGGTTTCAGCTCTTCTTAGAAGAGTAGCAAAGGATGATTCAAATGTTAAGTCAAGTGAGATAGTTTCTCCTCCATTTATACTTGATATAGATAAAAGAAAGTTATTTAAAAATGGAAAAGAAATTGAGCTTACTCCAACTGAGTTTTCAATAGTGAAATATCTGATATCAAATGCCAAGCAGTCATTAAGTAGAGACCAAATATTAGATGAAGTTTGGGGAACTAATTACTTGTATGATTTTAAAATAGTAGATGTAAATATAAGAAGGATAAGAAATAAAATAGAGGATGACCCATCAAAGCCAAAATATATACAAACTATTTGGGGTTATGGATACTGTTTTAGAAAGGAAGAATAATAGTGTTACATTTTGAAGGTCTGAGAAAGAAAGTAATAAAAAACTACTTTATAATAATTATTATAATGGTTACTCTGTTTGAAGGATTGTTCATGTTTTATATACAAAACTACTACTATGATTCTGTCAAACAACTACTTGAATCTGAAATAAAATATGCTGATGAATATAATGCTATTACAATGGAAACTACAAGCTTTGAGAAAAAAGTAAAAAACATATTTGATAAACAACCATTAACTAAGAACTCAGAATTTGGAATTTCAATAATAGATAAGGATAAAAATATTATATTAGACCAATATGGTTTTAAGAGTAAAGAAAAAGCAAATTATGAAGATGTCAATAATGCACTAAAAGATATAAAGACCAAAAACTTAACACCATATACTTATAGAATACCAGATACAGGAGAACATGTTATGAGTATCTCTCTGCCACTTAAGGTAAATAATATAATAGAAGGTGTTGTTAGATATACAGTTTCATTAGATGCTATTGATAATGCGATATTAAAACAAGCTACATGGCTTATATTAGCTGGAATATTTATACTTATAATAGCTATATTAATAAGTCTTAAATTTGCTGAGACTCTTATAAAACCATTACGAGAATTAAAGAAATTTGCAAATGAATTAGCTGTAGGAAATTATAATATAAAATTAGAAAACATGAAAATTGTAGATGATGAGATTGGTGATTTGGCACAGACATTTGAACATATGGCACATGAGATTGATAAGAGTGAAAAATTAAAAGAAGAATTTATATCTTCTGTATCACATGAACTAAGGACTCCCCTTACATCTATAAAGGGATGGAGTGAAACCTTAGGTTATGAAAGTATAACAAGAGAAGAGTTAGATTTAGGTCTGGGTATTATACAAGATGAAACAGAAAGGCTTATAAAACTTGTGGAAGAGTTATTAGACTTTTCAAGACTTTCTTCAGATAGGATAAAACTTCATGTTGATATAGTTGATGTTGAAGGCTTAGTCGTAGGTGTTGTAAATCAACTTAAAGTTAAAGCTGCTGAAAAAGATATAGCACTTTTGTTTGAATTTGAAAATGAGTTTATAGAGAACATTCAAGGTGATAAGAACCGATTAAGACAAGTTCTTATAAATTTAATACAGAATTCATTTAAATTTACTAGTCAAGGTGGTTACATAAAAGTTGTAGTTTCTCAAAATGAAGATATAACGACCATATCAGTTGAAGATAACGGCTCAGGTATAGAAAAGCAAAATCTAAATAAAGTATTAGATAAGTTCTTCCAAGAAGATTATAATAAAGCTGGTAGTGGACTAGGCTTAGCAATTAGTAATGAAATTGTAAAGCTTCATGGTGGAAGAATGAAAATAGAAAGTGAAAAGAATGTTGGAACAAAAATAACTTTTAATATAAAAAATAAATTTGCTAAACAAGCATAAATTCTTAGAAAGAGGATTAATATGAGAAACATAAAAATGATAGTAGCATATGATGGTTCAAGATATAAAGGATACCAAAAATTAGGTGACAATAATATGACTATACAAGAAAAACTTGAAACTGTCTTAAGTAAAATGACTAATGAAACAGTTGAGATAATTGGTTCTGGAAGAACTGATATGGGAGCTCATGCTAGAGGGCAAGTGATAAATTTTAGAACAAATTGTATGGATTCAGTGGACAAAATTCAAAAATACTTATATGAATATTTGCCAGAAGATATAGTTGTAAAAACTGTTGAAGAAGCTGATGAAAGATTTCACTCAAGATATAATGTAAAATCAAAGACTTATATGTATAAAATTGACAATAACAAATATCATAATCCTTTTATAAGAAGATATGCTACTCATATAAGTAAAAAATTAGATTTAGATAGAATGATAAAAGCAAGTGAATATTTAATAGGAGAACACGATTTTACTAGTTTTGCTTCTTCTAAGTCTAAGAAAAAATCAAATATAAGAGAAATTTATTCAATAAATATAAAAGAAGATGATAATGTTATAGAAATATACATAGAAGGAAATGGATTTTTGTATAACATGGTAAGAATAATAGTGGGTGCTTTGATAGATGTAGGTCTTAAAAGAAAAGCTCCACAAGATATTAAGTATATGCTTGAATCGAAGGATAGAAGCCAATCATCAGATACGGCACCAGCTAAAGGGTTATGTCTTTGGAAAGTAAGATATTAGTTAATTCTATAGAAAATATTCTTGAAATAAAAATAAAATAAATTATATAGTTGACATAAATGGAAAAATAAACTATTATATATTTTATAAGAGAGTTATGAAAAAGTTTATATTTAAATCCTGTGAGAAAGAGAGTAACTTCTATGCGTTTTATAGAGAGCTAAGGATGGTGGAAGCTTAGCAAATGAGTATTGGTGAAAAGAACTTTGGAGGATGCTAATTGAATTTAGTATGTTAGTAGGTAATCTCGCCTTAAGAGAAAGAGTGGATAAGTTTATCTTATCAATTAGAGTGGTAACGCGGATATATTTCGTCTCTTGGTTTTTCCAAGAGGCGTTTTTTAATATATTTAATTACTAATGTTTATATAGTATGTTGAACATTTGCTAATTGATTAGCTAAGTTTATCAATAAGAGTGGTACCGCGGATATTTCGCCTCTTAGTATTTTAAAATACTGAGAGGTTTTTTTAGTATTAAAATGATTTTAAGTGAACTTAAATTCTCAAAATCATTCAATATTAAGAATTTCTATTAAATAAAAAATAAAAATCATAATTTAAATTGGGAGGAATTGAAAATGAAGGAAAAAGTAGTATTAGCATATTCAGGAGGTCTTGATACATCAATAATAATACCTTGGTTAAAGGAAAATTATGAAGACATAGATGTTATAGCTGTTTGTGGAAATGTAGGTCAAGAAGATAAAATGGAAGATGTTTATGAAAAAGCTTTACAAAGTGGAGCATCAAAGGCATATGTGGATGATATAAGTGAAGAATTTGTAACTGAAACTATATTTAAGGCTATAAAAGCAGAAGCTAAATATGAAGGGAAATATTTATTAGGAACTTCTTTAGCAAGACCTATAATAGCTAAAAAACTAGTTGAAGTTGCTCATAAAGAAGGTGCAAAATATATATGTCATGGATGCACAGGAAAAGGTAATGACCAAGTTAGATTTGAAGCTACAATTGCAGCTCTTGACCCAACTATAAAAGTTATTGCACCTTGGAGAATGTGGGATATAAAATCAAGAGAAGACGCTATAGATTATGCTGAAAAACACAATATAAAGGTAACAGCAACTAAAACTAAAATATATTCAGTAGATGCTAACCTTTGGCATGTATCAACTGAAGGTGGAGATATAGAGCATTTACAAAATGAACATAAGAAAGATGTCTACAAACAATGTGTAGACCCAGAAGATGCATGTGATGTGGCTGAATATGTAGAAGTTTACTTTGAAAAGGGTGTGCCTAAAAAGGTAAATGGTGAAGAATTACCTCCAGTTGCATTAATTCATAAATTAAATGAATTAGGTTGTAAACATGGAATTGGTGTTATAGATATAGTTGAAAATAGACTTGTTGGTATGAAATCAAGAGGTATATATGAGACTCCAGGAGGAACAATTCTTTATGAAGCACATAATATTTTAGAAAGTGCTACTCTAGACAAGGATACATTACATTTTAAACAAATGGTATCTTATAAATATGGAGAACTTATTTACAATGGATTATGGTATTGTAAGTTAAGAGAATCTATAGATGCATTTATGGAGCAAACTCAAGACAATGTTACAGGAACAGTAAAAGTTAAACTTTATAAAGGTAATATAAAACCTGCTGGAATATTTACTGAAAATGCTCTTTATGATGAAGGAATATCTTCTTTTGGAAATAGTGAACTTTATGACCACAAAGATGCAGAAGGATTTATTAATTTATTTACTTTACCATTAAAAATCAGAGCTATGAAAGCTGGAAAATAATATAATAAATTGTTTAAGAGCGTATAAAAACTATTTTTAGTTTTATATGCTCTTTTTTTATTTAGATTTATTCTATTATGTAATACACAATAGAGTAAGATATATTATAATTTCAAATAACTTAGTAATATAAAAATGTAATGTCCTTAAATATAAACTTTATAAGTATAAGAGCTATTGACTCTCTCATTGTAAGAGGGTTTATACTAAATCTAATAAAAATTTATAGTGAGGAGATAGACTATATGAGAAAAATAATTGAAATTAAGCATCATTCACATGATTATGAGTGTATGTGGAATGGTATAGAAGATTTATATATAAATAAAACAGGAGAATACCTTCCAAACGATTTTTTCTTTTTGCTATCAGGTTTTGGTTCCTTTTGTTATATGAAAACAAATAAAGCAGAGTTAAAAAGAATGGTAGCTTTGGGAGATGGAAGAACAAAAAAGATGTATGAATTTTTAGCACCAATTGTTGGTTTTGAATACAAACATCATGAGTTTAGAAGATATGAGCAAGCATTAAAAAAAGCGAAGTCTGAAATTGATGATGGGTATCCAGTCGTTTTAGGAGCTTTAGATATGTATTATTTACCATATTATCAGAAGTTATATCATAAAGAGCATATTCCTTTTCATTACATATTAATGGTAGGGTATGACGATAAGGAAGGAAGAATATACTTGTATGATTGTGGAAGAACTGAGTTATTATATCTTTCTTATGACGAATTACGTCAAAGTATGAATTGTAGTTATTTAGGGTTGAGTAAGGCAAATACTATTTGTACAGTTAGAATGAATGGTTCAAAGAATAAATATGAGATTGCAAGAGAAGCACTTGCTATAAAGAGCAATGTGTTTTTAAATCCACCTAAAGGATTTTTGGGATACAAAGGTTTTGAAAAATTTATCAAGGAATTACCACGATGGAAAAATGAACTAGAAAAAGATGATTATGATAAGATATTATCTAATATGGTTATGTTTTTTGGGACAGTGCCAACGATTCCAAATGCAATTAGAGGAATTGAAGGACCAGATAGTGTCAAATTTAAAGGTGGTTTTGATAAAATGAGTAGAATGCTTAATCAGCTTGGAGATGAATATAAAAATGACTCTTTCATACAAGGAGCTGAGATTTTTGATAAGTGTGCTACTATAATTGAGATAATATCTAATATTATAATAGATTATTTAACTCAAAAGGATGATGATACAGAGCAACTTCCTTTACTGTTTTCTGAAATTTTGAAGAATATGAAGACAGTATATTCAATTCTGGACGTATAAAAGATATTTTTATTGACCCTAACATAACGTAATAGTGTAATATGAAAATATAGCTTGAATGTATTAGTAAATATTGATAGCTATAAAATCAAGTTTTGAGGTGTTGATATGAGAACAGTAAAGCAGGTTTCAGATTTGACAGGAATAAGCATCAGAGCATTACACTACTATGATGAAATAGGTCTTTTAAAACCAAATAAAATTACAGATGCAGGATATAGGCTTTATGATGATGAAGCTATTAAGACTCTCCAACAAATTTTATTTTTTAAAGAGATTGACATACCTTTGAGGGAAGTTAAAGAGATAATGTCAAGCCAATACTTTGATAAAGTAGAAGCTTTAAAAAATCAAAAGAAGTTACTCATCTTAAAACGAAAAAGATTGGATGAATTAATAGAACTTATAAATAAAACTATAAAAGGAGAGGGTACTATTAATTTTAAAGAATTTGATATGAGTGAATATTTTAGTGTTCTACAGGAGTTTAAAAGAGAGCATAAAAATAAGATAATTAAAATTTATGGTAATGTAGAAAAATATGATGAATTTATTGAAAAAGTTAAATCTAGTGAAGAAAAAATTGCTAAAATGGCTATAAAGCAATATGGAACTATTGAGAAGTTTGCCAAGGCTATAAAAACAAACTTTAGCAGTGATATATTGAATTTAGGAGAAAAATTTGATATATATAAAAATGATTGTTTAAAAGAAAAACATCCTAAATTAAAAGAATTATATAGAAAACTCGTAGAAGACTTAAATAAGAATCCTTCTTCAAAAGAACTTCAAGAGATAGCCAAAGAAATAACTGATATATCTAAGAAAGATTACGAAATTTTTTATATGGATACTGGAGATGATAATTGGTACTACATGGTACAAAATTATTTGATAAATCCTATGTGGATAAACGATGTAGATGAAAAATATGGAAGTGGAGCAGGAAAGTTTATTGGACAAACCCTAGAGATTTATTTAGGAGATAAAAAGCCTAAAATAAATCTATTGTATGAAAAGCTTGTATCAGATTTAAGTAGAGATTGTTCATCAAAAGAGGTTCAGAGTATTGTTAAAGAAATAGACAATGAAATGAAAAAGAGCAACGATTTTTATAAAATAGATAATGGAGAAAGATATTTTGATTACATGGCAGAACTTTATTTATCAAATTCTACATATATAAAAGTAAATGATAAGAAATATGGTGATGGTGCATCTAAGTTTATTGGAGAAGCTTTTAAAATTTATTTTGATAGTAATAACTTATAAATAAAAGCAATAACTATTGCAAATTTTAGAGTAAAAAATCTGTATATGCTATTAATATGCTTCATAAAAGCAGAAAACAAGGATATAGATTATATTACTTTTATCAATATCCTTGTTTTAAGTTATTAAAATATATAATTGATATCAAATTTGACACTTTCAACAATATTTCCTAAATATGTCTTTATACCTTCAACCTCTTCTAAAGATTTTAATTTATTTTCAGTATAAATTGCCTTATCAAGAATATTAAATCTTAGACCTATTTCATCAAAATACTCATGGTTTAAAACTTTATACCAATGATTTCTTTCTTTGTCCCATCTTGTAGATATGGAATCAGCTTCTTTTTGAGCTTTTTCCCAATCTTCATTTTCTATAGATTTTTCCAAAATAGACATATTATCTTTGTAGCCCTCTGTAAAATCATATAGTTTATTATTAATGTAAAATCCAAATAATAAGAATAAAATAGCCCATATTATAACAAATGTTGTAGATTTCAATATTAATCACCCTTTTTATTTTGAATAAATATTTTGTCGTTTTCGTCTAAAACACAAATAAGAACATCCTTAAAAGTTTCTATGTGGTTAGATTTTAAGATACCCATTAACCAATTAGTGTCTTTTTCAGCTATATCTAAATTTTTATTTATTATCCTACCATCCAATATAAGTGGAATTGGTAAATGATTAAATGCTCTTGGAGGAGTACTATTATAACTCGATGCTGGTACAACACTTAAATTACCATCAGTCTCCAAAATGGCATACTGGACATCTCTTAGATTGAAGTATCCTTGAATTCTCAGTTGTTCTAACAATTCATCTATACTAACTCTTTCTTTTTTAAGTTCTTTATATACAATTTTTCCCTTATCTATTAGTATAGAAGGTTTACCTGATAAAAATGAACTTAATTTTCTACTTTTTAATGATAGGAATGAAATTAGAGTCTGCATAATTACAAGTCCAGTTATTGCTGCAACGCCATTTATAATTGGTATATTATTATTTTCCATTGGAACAGATGCAACTTCCGCAATTAAAAGTGTTATAACTAAATCGAAACAGTTCATCTCAGCTATCTCACCTTTTCCCATGACTCTAAGCGCAATTAGCACTGTTATGTATAATATAATACTTCTTACTAATACTACTGTCATATCTATCAATTACTCCTTTAAAAAATATTTGCATTTAGTTATTATGTCCCGTATAAAAATTTTAATTCAAGATATAAAAACACCTTAAATAACTGAATTCAATTATTTAAGGTGTTCTTGATAACTTTAATATTAAATTTTTTATAGATTTTCTATTGCTTTTATTTATTTTAACAACAGATTCAACAAAATTTTTTTTATCTCCTAATTTTAAGATAAAATCAGGGTATTCTTCAAATTCATTGAGTTTTGTTAATTTAAAAGAAGAAGATAGATTTTTAAAATTAATAATTTTGGTGTTATTTACTAACACACTTCTTTTTTTAAAATAGATTTCTTTTTTACTTATATTTAGTATATTTAATATTTGTTTAAGATATATTATTATATCTTCTGGAGTCTTATCGAATTTAAGTTCGAAATTTTCATCTTCAAAGTATGGGATATAATATAAAGGAGTTTTGATAGGAGGTAATTTATCATATAATTCTTCAAGAGTATTGATATTTTTAGGGTAGTTAAGGTAAAAGCCTTTACATACATTCATTAAATCCATAGCATCTGAAAGTGAGTTATGTTTAATATCTCCTTCTAAAGAAAAAATCTTTTTCATATTCAGTAAAGATAATTGTTTAGATAAGATTCTATTATTGTATGTAATATGTTGAGAGATAAAAGGTTGAATGTCAATCATCATATTAAATAATTCTAAGCATTTACCAGTATATTTATATACTCTAAATGAATTTAGAAGACCAGCAATGTCAAAATCACCCCAATTATATATTGTAATATCATTAAATTTACAAAACCATTTATAAAAATCATCCATAACATATAAAAGATTAGGAGCATTATCAATATCTAATTGGTTTAATTTAGTGAGTTTTTTACATTTATTTGAAAGTATTTCATTATATTTTGGTTTAACTAAAGAATAATAGTCATCCAATATATTAAATTTATTATCAACTAAAACTCCACCAATTGAAATTAATTCAGCTCCACTATATTCTGATTTGTTTTTATTATCATCCAATATATTAAATTCAAAGTCTATAAATAACTTGTATTTCATAAATATAAAGCACATCCTCATGTATATTATTTAGTAAGATTAAGCATCATAAGAATCAATAGATATAATGATTCTAAACATCAAAGGCTCATTACAACTTTTATTTATTTCGTAATTTAACTCAAATAAATCTTTTAGTATGTAATTTATAAGTATCCTTTCCCAGCCCATTTTTAAATTAACTTTAGAGTCTAGCAATGTACTTTCTATTTTTTTAAATATTTCTATATTTGCTGGTATTATACTAAGTTCAATATTACTTTTAAATGGGTTAGACTGCAAATCAGTTATAAGTATGTTCTTTAATTCTTCTGTAAGCTCAGAAATTAAATTATCACCTATATATTTTTTAATTATTTCTTCTCTAATTTCTCTTAAGTTTAGCAATATTAGTCCCTGCTACTTATAATATATTATATAAAGTGTAGTAAAATTCAAGCAAATTTTTTACTACACTTAAAATAGTAGCTTTTCCTTTCCTTTTAGTTTTTACTACTGATTTAATAATAGAATACATTTTTATGAAAATCAATCAAAAGAAATAACCTATCGGTTAGGCTTATATCCTCTACCTCCTGCGGAGAGGAAGAGGAATTTCGCCATTATAGGTTACTTGAAGTAAATTATATTTAGAATTTACCTATTCCTTTTTCTGATAATTTTTCTAACATATCTTTAGTCATCTTATCTAAATCGTAATTAAATTTAAAATTCCATTCTTTTACTGCACTACTGCTGTCTAGAGAATTAGGCCAAGAATCAGCGATACTTTGTCTTACAGGGTCTACATCATATTCTATTACAAAGTCAGGAATATATTTTTTTATAGAATCGGCTATTTCCTCAGGAGCAAAACTCATAGCAGTAATATTAAAAGCATTTCTATGAATAAGTTTATCAGCTGGAGCTTCTATTAAATCTACTATTGACTGAAGTGCATCAGGCATATACATCATATCCATCTTAGTACCTTTTGCTATATAAGATTTATATTTCTTATTTTTTAATGCTTCGTAATATATATCAACTGCATAATCTGTAGTTCCTCCACCAGGAGGAGTAACATAAGAAATAAGGCCTGGGAATCTAACTCCTCTAGTATCTACTCCAAATTTTGAATGATAATAATCACACAATAACTCACCAGAAACTTTAGTCACACCATACATAGTATTAGGTCTTTGTAATGTGTCTTGAGGAGTCATATTTTTTGGAGAATTTTCACCGAATGCAGCAATTGAACTAGGTGTGAAAAATTTACAATCTAATTCTCTAGCTACTTCAAGACCATTTATTAATCCATTCATATTTAAATTCCATGCTTCTAAAGGTTTACTTTCAGCAACAGCAGAAAGTAAAGAAGCTAGATGAATTATAGTGTCTACATCGTATTTTTTTGCAATTTCCAAGAAGTGATTTTTATCTGTAACATCTAATATTTCAAATATACCAGATTCACACACAGGATTCCCTTCTTTTATTCTTCTTGAACTAGCAATTACATTTTTTTCTCCATATTCATTTCTAAGTTTTATTGTTAATTCTGAACCTATTTGTCCTAATGCACCTGTTATAAGTATTTTTTTCAATTTGACAACCTCCTCGGGGTTTGATTTATGTAGTATTGCTTATTTTTATTTTAGCAAATCTTTTGTTTAAATACAAAGAATTAAACTCAATAATATATTGCTTAATTTAATAGAGTTTAGTTACTGTCTGAAAAATTATAATTAATACATAAAGGTATATCATATAATACTGGAAAATTAGATTAAATTATTACAAATAGATATAGATTGTGTGACTAAGTCACAGAAACTAAAATAAATTTAAGATATAATAAAAGCATATCATCTGAAAGATTTAATGAAGGCAATTTCATAAAAAAGTAATTTAAATTTAGAAAACTATAAATTTACCTATCATAAATATAAGTTAGAGTTTCTGGGTATAAAAATATTATATAAAATATTGATATTATTATATTAAGTAATGATAAAATATGTAAAATAAAATCTGAAAGGAAGTATAAAAATGACAAGACCATCAATATATCATAGTCAAGGATACACTTGTGCAGAGGCATTAATAAAATCATATAATGAAGAGCATAACACAGATATACCGATTTCTATAGGAAGTGGTATGGGGGTTGGAATTACTGTTGGAAGTGTCTGTGGAGCTGTAAACGCAGCTATTGTTATAATAGGCTACTTAAATGGAAGAAATAGTAATTTGGATGAAAATATGGCAAGAAAGTATTCAAGAGAATTAATGAATAGAGTAAGAGGAAAATACAGTACAGAAATATGTGCATCATTGAAAAAAAATAAAGTAAGTTGTGAAGAAATAATAAATTTCACATACGATGCTTTAAATGAAATGCTAGAAAATCAAAAATAATTATAAAGAACAAGTATTTTGCATTTTATAGAATACTTGTTTTTTTATGTTATTTTCAATAGATAATGATTTTATTATAATATTTAAATCAATCTCATTATATTTTAATTAATATAAATTACTTTAAAAAATAATAATTGACAAGAAAAAATACAAATATAGAAATTAAGAAAATGTAAATTGTTTAATATAAAGTGAGTTGCTATATTCGTCTAGATAAAGCTATATAAACTAGTGAGTAAATTTATAAATTATAAAGAAATATATATTAAAATAAAAGGAATAATTAATATAATATAAAGTAAAAAAACAAAAATTTATATAATTTATTTATGAAATAAAGAAAAAATAGAAATTTTCAATAAAATACAAAGATTATAGCATAATATGGTATAATTAGTAAAAATATAGAGATTGGAGGAATTGATTTGTTTATAGAGGAAGAATTAGAAGGATATATATTAAAATGTAAAATATCTGAAGACTTTAAAGATAAGCCCGGATATAGTGATGAAGAATTTTACGTTACAGTCTATAAAGATGAAAGTTCTGACTCTGGGTATTATGCTTTATTAGAAAATAAAGAAGAAAAAGTAGTATGGGATGGAGAAATTGTTGGCAATAATATTTTTAATAAACTTTGGGTTGTAGTAGACAAGGTTAAAACTGGATAATAATGCAATTGTATAGTATTTATAATATTTTAAATGGATTTTCATATATATGATATGAGTAAATAACAAAGATTATTCGATACTGGAGGGGTAGTTTAATGGAATATAGTTATAGCAAGATGAATCTAAAAAAAGGGGATATTGTAGAAGTGAATTTAGAAAAACAAGCTAACGTAATATTGCTAGATCATATAAACTATGTGAAATTTAAAAATCAAAAAAATTATGATTACTATGGTGGATTTGCTAAGAAAAATTTATGCAGAATGAGGGTACCTAATACAGGGACATGGTATCTGGTTGTAAATCAAGATGGAAATAGTGGGATAGTTAACTTTTCAATTAATACAATTCAAAATTAATAATGTCGGATATTATTAATTATTGTGTATTTTATATAATTAGAATAGAATTAATAAATAGTTATTATAAAATAATAATTTGTAAAGATATAAATAAATATATCTTTACAAATTATTTACAATGATTACTTTTTTAATTATTCTTAACTAAATTTTTTTACATATGTCAATGTTATTTATACAATTAAAACCTTTTTTGTTAGCATAGAGCTCCACCTGTAAGGTGTAAAAGAGCATCAAGTATATCTTCTTTTCTTTCCAAAACATCATCTGATAAAAGCATTTCTATAAATTTATCAACACCAATTCTGTCAATTGTTATTCCAAAACGTTCACCTGTCTTACCTTGTTCTCTAAATAAAAGAATTGCCTTTTCAATTAAAGTCATAAGTTCCTGTTTTGAAAATAATCTATCAATCTGTGTTCCAGGACGAACAGATTTGCCCCATTTTCCTCCAATATATACTTTATAACCAGATTCTTTTTCTTCAATACTGTCAAAATTACAACTTTCTATACATTTACCACAGTTATTACATAGATTGCTGTCTATTTCAAGTTTACCTTCATCTGTTAATTTAGCTGCTTTGACAGGACAGACTTCCATAACAGCACATTTTTTACAACCAACACAAAGTTCAGAGTCGTAATCAGGTACACGTTGACCAACAATTCCAAGGTCGTTTAAGTCGGGTTTAATACAATTGTTAGGGCATCCTCCAACACCAATTTTAAATTTATGAGGTAGCTTTACATCATACCAACCTTTGTAAAATTCTTGATGTATTTCAGCAGCAAGTTCCTGTGTATCAGTTAATCCATGAACACAAACAGTACCCTTACAAGCTACAACAGGACGAACTCTTGAGCCAGTTCCGCCTGTGATTAGATTTTCACTAGCAATAAATTCACTTAAAGCTTCAATATCTTCAAATTTTACACCAGGTAATTCTACTGTTAATCTAGTAGTAAATGCTAATTGACCATTTCCAAATTTTTCAGCAGCTTCTGCAATCTTTTTTGCTTGAGCTGTGTTTATTACACCATTTACAGTTATTATACGTGCTGCAAAATGTTCTCCATCTCTACTTGGTAAAAACCCTCTACCTTTTAATTCTTTTTTTTGTTCTGCTGTAATATTACTCATAATTAATCCTCCATTACCTTAAGATTTGGATAAAATAGTATTCCGCCTTCAAGAACTTTTGTATTTGTATAGCCAAATCGTTTTAAACGATTTTGAGCCATATAGCTATTTTTACCTTTTGCACATATAAGAAGAATTTTTTCATCCTTAGAAAGACCTTCAATTTCTCCATTAATCTCACCAACAGGAAGATAACGTAAACCAGGAATAGAAGGAGCTTTTGAAACATCTAGTTTAGTCCAGCTGTCGAAGTCTTCTATTTCATCAAGTAAAACACTATCGAGTTCTCCATTTAGTTTGTTTTGTAAAACATTTACTGATACGACAAATGGATGAATAGCAGTTGAAAAAGATGGTGCATATGCAAGGTCCATACTTTCTAGTGAATAAAGGTCAGCTCCTAAAGTTATTGCAGTAGCAGAGATATCTACTATTTTATCGACTGCTCCAGGTCCCATAACTTGAACACCTAATAATTTTCTAATATCCTTTTCAGCAACCATTCTTATAATAAAATTAGAAGCACCTGGATAATAGTGAGCTTTGTCATCAGTCGCTATAGTTACAGAACAAACATTATAACCTTCTTTTTCAGCAGCTTCTTTACTTAAACCTGTCTTACCTACATTGAGTTCAGGCAATTTTACTACAGTTGTTCCAAGAGCACCCTTATAAGTTTTAGATTTGCCAGATATATTTTGTGCACAAATCCTACCTTCATGATTTGCAGATGAGCCCATAGGTGACCATGTAGGTTTATTTGTTAAAGCATTTTTTACAAAAGCGCAATCCCCAACTGCATAGATGTCTTTATCATTTGTAAGCATATACTCATCTGTAATAAGTGTTTTATTTGGAGCAAATTCTAAATCTGTGTCTTTTAGAAAATCTGTGTTAGGACGAATTCCAACTGACATAACTACCAAATCTGTTTTAATAACTCTATTTTTAGTACGAAGCTTTTCGACCTTATTTTGACCTTCAATACCTACAACTTGGTCACCTGTAAAAATCATTATACCTTTATCAGCCATGTGATTTTCAACATATTCAGCAAAATCAGTATCAAATCCAGGCATAACATGTTCAGCCATATCAATAACACTTACACGTATACCCATTGCAGAAAGGTTTTCAGCAATTTCAAGACCAATAAAACCTCCTCCAATAACAACAGCTCTTTTAACACCATCTCCAAGAGAATCTCTTAGTGTTATAGCATCATTTGGAGTACGCATAAAGAATACTCCAGATAGGTCAATACCAGGTATTGGCGGTTTTATTGGGTCTGCTCCTGTAGCAATTACAAGTTTGTCATAGCATAAATTTTCTTCTGCTCCTGTTGAAATCGTTTTCACACTTACTTGTTTTGCCTTTCTATCAATAGATGTAACTTCAACTCCACAACGAACTTCTGCTCCTGTTAGCTTCGAAAAACTTTCTGGTGTATTTACAATTAAAGATGATTTATCTTCAATTACATTTCCAACATAGTATGGTAGACCACAACCAGCGTAAGAAATATCTTCACCTTTATTTAGAATCGTAACAGAACAGTTATCACCCATTTCACGTTTTATTTTTGCAGCAGTCTTTGTTCCAGCAGCAACTCCACCTATAATTAATACTTTCACAATATATCACACTCCAATCTCTTTTATAACTCTATGCTAAAATTATAGTCCTTGACAATACATTTGTAAAATACTAAAATATTAATAAAATCATAAGTATTTACTAATGTTTGCTAAGGTTGTGATAATATGACTATTCGCAGTCTTGAGATATTTGTTAAGGTTGCCGAGTGTGGTAAAATGAGTGAAGTAGCAAGAAATATGTATATTACACAGTCATCAGTTAGCCAAGTTATTTCAGAAATAGAAAAAGAGTATGGAGTTAAGTTATTTGATAGAATTTCAAAAAAATTATACTTAACAGAAGCAGGGAAAAAACTTCTTGGATATGGAAGGCATCTTTTATCTATAAATGAAGAAATGAATGATTGCATGAAACACTGTGCAAAAAACATTCGTATAAGAGTTGGAGCTACAGTAACTGTTGGAACATGTGTAATAAGTCCAATAATATTAGAATTATATAAGGTAAATCCCTTGTTAGAACCAGAAGTATTTGTAGAGGATACAAGGTTGATTGCAAAGAAACTACTTAATAGTGAATTAGATATTGCAATTGTAGAAGGTAAAATAAAGCATCCAGATATTGTTACAAAAAGCATTATTAATGACCATCTTGTGCTTATATGTTCTAATAAGCATGAATTTTACAAAAGAGATTACATAAACGTTTCAGAACTTTCAAATCAACCATTAATTATGCGTGAGTTGGGAAGTGGCACAAGAGCTCAATTAGAAAGTCAGCTAAAAGAATTGAAAATACCAATGAATATTAAATGGTCGTGTTATAATTCTGAAGCTATATTGAGAGCAGTTGTAGATAACTTTGGTATTGCAGTCATATCTGAATTACTTGTTGAGGACTATTTGAAAAAGCATCTTTTATGGTCTTGTGATATTGAGGGTATCAATTTACAGAGGACATTCGACATTGCATATCATAAAAATAAATTCTTTACAGAAAATATTTCATCGTTTTTTGATATTTCAGTAGAGTTTGGAAAAAAGCAAATGAGAAAAAAGAATAAAAAAATGAATGTTTTATAACATACTAAAAATAGGAAATAAAAAAAGAGTATATTAATATACTCTTTTTTTATTCACTATTATGATATTAAATCGATTTAGTTTAAAAAATATCTTTACTATTTTAAATTAATCTTAACCTAAATTAACACCAAAATTTCCACATAATCCTGCAAGACCATCTTCAAAACCAGAGCCTAAAGCATTGAATTTCCATTCTTCATTGTGTCTATACAATTCTGCAACTACTATTGCTGTTTCTATGCTAAAATCTTCACCTAATTCATATTTAATAAGCTCTTCATTAGTTTCTTCATTGTATATTCTTATATATGAATTTTCAACCTGTCCAAAGTTTTGTCTTCTTGTAACAGCTTCATTTATAGTAACAGTAAAAGATATTTTAGCAATATCCTGTGGTATTTTAGATAAGTCCACATTTATTTGTTCATCATCACCTTCACCAACACCTGTTCTATTATCACCCATATATTCAACTGCTCCAGAAGCATGTTTTAAATTATTATAGAATATAAAATCTCCATCATTTGTAACTTTACCATCGGCACCAGTTAAAAATGCAGAAGCGTCTAAATCAAAATCAAATCCACCATCATACTTGTTAGTATCCCATCCTAATCCTACTACTACTTTTTTAAGACCAGGATTAGTTTTTGTTAAACTTACTTTTTGTCCTTTTGCTAAAGTTATACCCATTTAAAACAACTCCTTATTATAAATTTTTCATTGTAATTATTATTAACTATATACATTAGCTAATTCACGAATCTCTTCATTTTGACCAATACCTAAAGCGTTAAATTTCCATTCTCCATTTCTGAGATAAATTTCACCTGCTAAAACTGTGACTTTACCAGAAAAATCTTCTTGAAGGTTATACTTAAATAATTCTTGTTTAGAATTTGCATCAACTAATCTTATAAAAGAATTATTCATTTGACCGAAATCTTGATTTCTTTTGTTAGCTTTGAATATAGAGACTCCAAAAACTATCTTATGTACATATTCTGGAATATCATCTAAATTAACCATTATCTGTTCATCATCACCTTCACCTCTTCCAGTTAAGTTATCTCCAGTGTGTATGATAGCTTTAGAAGGATGCTTAAGATTACCAAAATAAACTAAATCACTCTTAGAACTCATTTTATCTTGGCTAGTCAATGCTATCGCAAATGCATCTAGGTCGTAATTTTTTCTACCTATTTTGTTCATGTCCCATCCTAATCCTACAATCACATTTTTTACAGGATTATTGTCTTTTACTAAACTTACTCTTTGTCCTTTTTGTAAACTAACACTCATTTTTAGTTCTCCTTCTGTATTTTAATTTTTATTGGTACTTATAAGTGTAAGAATTATATTAGATATATTATATACATATTTAGACCGATTTGGCTATATATATATTATTTATTATATAATTATGTAAGTTTTTTATAATTTAAATAGAGTGCTATTATATGATTTAAAATAAACTGTGGTATTATACCGTTGGATTCAAATTTGATTGTTATAAAATAGAGCAGATGATATAATTGAGGATAATAATTATAAAATTTTAGAATGTTATATTTAAGTTCAAGTACAGCTAGAAAAATTCATATAAAGTCTGGGGGTAGTTACGATGGAAATATTTTGGATTATCGATATGATAGTACCAATAATGATTATATTGATAGGAATCTCATATAAATATAGAGCTCCAAAAGATATAAATAAATTTCATGGATATAGAACTAAAGAGTCAATGAAATCTGAAGAGGCTTGGGATTATGCACATAGTTATGGGGCAAATATATGGATTATTACAGGCATTATTTTGGCAATTGTTATTTTTTTTAATAAGATGTTTATAGAAATAAGTCCTGAATACTTAAGTTTGATAAATATTATAATTAGTCTAATTGGGATGGTAATTCCAGTACCAATTATTGATAATAAGATGAAAAAGAAGTTTAAAAGCAGGCATAATTAACATATAAAAAGCTCTGTTTATATATGTTAATTATGCCTGCCATTTGTTTTGTACTTATTCTATTTTTTTAAATCCATTACCCAAAGCTTCATGTATATCTGCAATTATAATAAATGCATTGGGGTCGACATTTTTTACTAATTTTTTTAATTCGACAACTTCTTTCTTTTCAACTACCACTAAGAGTACATTCTTATTTTCTCCAGTATAAGCACCTTCGCCTTTTAGAATAGTTGCACCTCTATCTAAATCTTCCATTATTTTTTTACTTATATCTTTTGAAAGGTCAGATATGATAGTGAATGATTTTGAATAATTAAATCCTTCAATAAGTAAGTCACTAACTTTTACTAAAATATATAAAGCTACAGTTGAATAAAGTGCAATTTCAACCTGTCTATTTACTATACCTGATAGAACTACTACGACACAGTCAACAATTCCCATCAAAACAGGTATACTAAATGTAGGAAAATATTTATTTAGTAGGAGTGCCATCAAATCAGTTCCACCTGTAGAGCCATTTATTCTAAAAATAAGACCTTGACCAACTCCCATTAAAATAGAACCAGATATAATTGCAAGATACATATCATTTGTGATATCTAGTGTAGCCATATTTGCAGTAAGTTTAAGTGCTATAGTAAGAAAAATTATTCCTAAAACTGTTTTAAAACAATCTTTCTTTGAAAGTATCTTGTAAGCAAATATGAATAATGGAATATTTAAAATTAAATTGACAATCCAAAGTTCTACACCAAATAATGAGTTAAAAACAACTCCAAGTCCTGTTATACCACCAGCAGCAATTGCATGTGGATTAAAAAACAAGTTAAGAGAAATTGCCATTAATATACAGCCTACAATTAATATTAAAATTTCTGAAAAGGTTATTCTATCTTTTTTCAATAACATCACTCCTTATATATAGATTATAATATATATTATATAGTTTTTCCAATTTTTAATAAAAAAAATAAAAATATATTATAAAAATAATTTGATTGGAATTTTCTGAAAATTAATGATATAATTAAAAATAAATTTAAAGGGAGGTTATAAAATGGCTAAATTAACTCTAGAACATATAAAAGGAAACACATATTATATTCCACTCCCTACAATAGTAGGTGTATATGCAGATGGTAATGATGCGATTTTAATTGATTAAAAAATAGCTACGCACACTCGTGACTTTAGTCGTGAGTTAGTAGCTAAAATAGTCAGCATATAGGGAAACTTATATGTAGAGATAGGATAGAACCTATCCAATACTACTTGAATTGCTGGAAACCCCTAAAGCTAACCAAACTAAAACATAAGGATGAAATAAACCTAAGTGTGAAAGTTACGAAAGTAGAAAAAATTGGTTAGATTGTATAAGGTTAAACCCTAAGTACTTTAAAATGGGCAATCAGCAGGTAAGCTCCAAATAGGAGAAACTTCAACGACTATTCCTCTTGAGGGAAGTACACTACAAGTTATCGGTAGTGGAAGTGGGTAGACCTTAACGGATAATGCCGAAGGATAAGATATAGTCTGTGCTTACATGAAAGTGTAAGAAGTTCATAAGAGAACTGCATAGGTAGTAGCGAACTTATGTGAACGACAACCTCAAAAATGATAAAAGTTAGGACTTACGGTTCTTAAATATGTTATTTAAAAATAAATATAAAACCTTCGAAATAATTGTTTTAAATAATTACGTTTGTTAATATTATAATGGGTGATGAAAAATAGAAGTTACTCGGATATGTATATTAATAATCATAAAAAACAATTAAAGTGAGGTGATAGTAGTGGAAAAAGCTTATAAGTTTAGAATGTATCCAAATAAAAAACAGCAAGAGTTAATTAACAAAACTTTTGGATGTTGTAGATTTGTATATAATAAGTATCTTGCTAAAAAAATAGAAGTTTATGAAAGTGATAAAGAAACTTTTACTTATAAACAGTGTAGTTCTGATTTGACCAATTTAAAAAGAGAATTAGAGTGGCTTAAAGAACCTGACAAATTTTCACTACAAAACACCTTAAAAGATTTAGAAAACGCATATAAAAAATTCTTTAAAGAAAATACAGGATTTCCTAAATTTAAATCAAAGAAAACTAATAGATTTTCATATAGAACTAACTTTACCAATGGAAATATTATGTACTTTAGTCAATATATAAAATTACCTAAACTTGGCATGGTTAAAGTAAGGGATAAACAAGTACCTCAAGAGAGAATACTTAATGCTACAGTATCCAAAGAAGCAAGTGGTAAATATTATGTATCATTATGCTGTACTGATATAGATATTAAAGCATTTGAAAATACTAATAGTCAGATAGGTTTAGATTTAGGAATTAAAGAATTTTGTATCTCAAGTTGTGGAGACTTTATAGAAAATCCGAAGTATCTTCAGAAGTCATTAAACAAACTTGCAAAATTACAAAGAGAATTATCAAGAAAAACAATTGGTAGTTTAAATAGAAATAAAGCAAGATTAAAAGTTGCAAGACTTCAAGAACATATAGCTAATCAAAGGAAGGATTTTCTACAAAAACTATCTACTAAATTAATACGAGAGAATGATATTATTTGCATAGAAGATTTACAAGTAAAGAATATGACTAAAAATCATAAACTATCTCGCTTAATTTCTGATGTGTCATGGTCAGAATTTGTTCGTCAATTAGAATACAAGGCTAATTGGTATGGTAGACAAATTGTAAAGGTAGGTAAATTCTTTGCAAGTTCACA
Organism: Clostridioides sp. LIBA-7602; assembly: GCF_056688945.1. NCBI lineage: Bacteria > Bacillati > Bacillota > Clostridia > Peptostreptococcales > Peptostreptococcaceae > Clostridioides > Clostridioides sp. LIBA-7602. The sequence continues at coordinate 1,982,531 of NZ_CP196991.1, forward strand.
AATATGTAATAAATGTGGGTACAAAAATGAGGAAATGAAGAATTTAAGTATAAGAGAATGGATTTGTCCTTGTTGTAATGTAACTCACAATAGAGATATAAATGCGAGTATAAATATACTAAAAGAAGGATTAAGACTAATAACAGTTTAAAATAGATAACGTATGTAAGAACCGTAGGAACTACGGGGATAGCCTGTGGAGAATTGGTAAGACATATTTTAGTATGCGAAATTCTATGAAACAGGAACCCTGTGACTTTAGTTATGGGAGGTTCAGAGTGGAAATAACAAAGATACAGCTAGACAGGTTCTAAGATTATTAGAAGAGCATAATTTAAATCCTAAATTAATAATAAACACTCATTCAAATGCAGACCATATAGGAGGAAATGCATATTTGAAAAATCAGACAAAATGCAAGATTGCTACAACTAAAATGGAAGGATATTTTACAGAAAATCCAATACTAGAATCAGCATTCTTATATGGAGGTTATCCAAGTAAAGCACTTAAAAACAAGTTTCTATTAGCAAAAGAAAGTGAAGTTGATTATATTATACCTTCAAATGGAAAAATTGTAGATACAGAACTTGAAGCAATTTCTCTTCCAGGTCATTATTTTGAAATGATTGGTATTAGAACTCCAGATAATGTTTTGTTTGTTGCAGATAGTCTTACACCAGAAAATATAATTACGAAATATCATTTTTTCTTTCTATTAGATATAGAATCACAATTTAAGACGCTAGATAAAATGAGAACTTTAGAAGCGGATTTTTTTGTTCCAAGTCATTCTGTTAAAATGACAGATATAAAAAATTTAATTGATACTAATAAAAAGAAAATGGAGGAAATAATAGATAATATTAAAAAAGTTTGTTTTGAACCAATTATGATTGATGAAGTTATTGAAAAGATGTGTGATTTATATAATGTCAAACTTGATGCTAATCAATATGTATTAGTTGGAAGTACAATACGTTCTTATATAACATATTTATATGAAAATAATATGGTTGAATATGTATTTGATGGTGGTAAGATGATGGTGAAAACTGTATAAGTATTAGTTAGAAAATAAGATAAAAATGAAATTTATTACTAATTAATTGCTAAAAATAGATAACAGTACCTCTTAAAGCTTATAAAAGTCTTAATTATAAATTTAGTTTTTGCTTTATAGCCAATAAATTTTATAGTGAATAAAATAATTGATATAAAGTGACTTATAATTTTAGAAAAATAGATATTTGATTATAAAATTATGTTATAATTTGTAAATAAGAGGATAAGTTATAAGCAAATTAAAGAATTTAATTTATAGGGGGAAATAGTAGAGATTATGAATAAAAAATTCAAAAAATTCAGTAAAAAAATAAGCATATCAACTTTGGCTTTGACCATATTTTTTTTAAATAATCTAACTGTAAATGCACAGTTTAAAGAGGATTCAATAACAGGAAATGATAGGTATGAAACAGCAGGACTTATAGCAGATAGGCAGACTTATGATACTGTAATATTAGTTAATGGAGATAAAAGCTTATCTGATGGTCTTTCGTCAAGTGGGTTAGCTGGGGCTATTAATGCACCCATACTTTTAACTAAAAAAAATGAAATACCAAAAGCTACTTCAAACAGACTGGATAATAAGACCTTGAATGCTGTAAAAAAAGTATATATAATTGGTGGTTATAATACTATTGAAAATTCAGTAGAAAAAGATATAAAAAGAAAAGGTATTGAAGTTGAAAGAATAAATGGAAATAATAGAATTGAAACTAGCTACAATGTAGCAAAAAAAATAAATGAAGTAAGTAAGGTAAAAGAAGTCATGCTGACAAATGGATTTGTAGGAGAGGCTGATGCTATGAGTGTAGCACCTGTAGCTGCAAAAAACAAAGGAGCCATAATACTTACAGATGGTAAATCAATTCCATTTAGTGCTAAAGGCTTAAATGTTTATGCTATAGGGGGTAAGTCTGCAATAAATGAAGACTTAGTAGAGAAAACTAATGCCACTAGAATTGGTGGAAATGATAGATTTGAAACTAATAAAAGGGTAATAGAGAAGTTTTATAATGGAGCAACTGATTTTTACATAACAAAGGGTTATCAACTAGTAGATGCACTGACACTATCTCCTTTAGCTAAAGAGAAACCAATTGTTTTAGTTGCTGATGGAAGTAATAAAGGAGTTCTAAAAGGAGCTAAAAGCATAACAAAAGTTGGAGGAATTGATGCTAATACATACAAACAATGTTTAGATGTAGTGGAATATAATGATATGAACATAACTCCTAATATTGTAAAACATCTAACTTCAATTGAAGGGAATGAAGTTTCTCAAGTATCTATAGAGATAGATAATTTAGGTGTAGTTGTTGAAAAGACAAATACTAATAAATTCGAATTTGATTATGTAAGTGTAACTAATGAAAAAAATTGTACTTTTTCTGTGAACAAAGAGGAATCTTCTAATAATATAAAAAGTGGGAAATTGGTCGTAAGTGCTAAGAAAAAAATAGAGAAGCAAGATAGCTCTTTACAAGATATGAATGGCGATAATATGATAAGTGCAAATAAGGATAAAATGGTAAATGTTATAAGAATTGGGATTCCTGATAAAGTGTATTCTAATTTTAACGTAGATGTTGAAAGCGGTGTAGTGCAACTTTATAATATTAAAGGTGGAGCTACAATTGATGTTAATGATGGAATTGCAAAAATTGTCGATAGTAGTGTAACATACCCTTTTAATATAAATACTAATGATGGTATTTCAGGTGTAACAGCTGAAACTATATCATCTGAAATAAAATTTAGAGTCAATGATGGAATTGTAGATGTAACAGCTACGAACATAAGCGGAGATATAAGTTTATTTGGCAAAGATGGCAAAGATAACTTTGATGGAATCTTTAAATTGAACTTGAAAAAAGAACCAGCAAATTTACACTTGAAGTTGATTGGAAATGGATTAAATAAGTTACCAGATGGTTGGTCTAAAGATTATATTTTAGGAAATGGGCATCCAGTTATTGAAGTTAAAAATAATGGTATAAATAATATAACACTTGGAGAATAAAATATATTAAAATAAAGCTTATATAAATTTTAAATTATATAAGCTTTACTTACATTATTAACATTTTACTTATAGCATTATTTACTTAACAGTTATCTGCATTAGATGAATTATCTAAAACATTATAAATTTGTTTTGCGAATTGACGAGAATGTTCTTCTTTTTCTGTATCCATGAAATTAGGTTTACCTAAGTCACGCTCAACAAGCATTCCTATATATTTTAACTGAGAATGTTTACAATATCTCTTAATACCGTTTTCCCAAATATCAGCACCTTTTTCAGGTTTATATCCACATGTTGTAATAAGTGCTAATGATTTTCCTGCCCATAATGCAGGTCCTTTTTCACCACCATAGTATTTGTTCATTCCATATACCAATCTATCAAGTAATGATTTCATTGGTGAAGTGCAGTACCAAGAATAAATTGGAGTTGCAAAAATAATTAAATCACACATAAGAATTTTCTTAAAAATTTTCTGAACATCATCTTCATGGTAACATCCAAATTCGGATAAATTTTTCTGACATTTCTTACAGGCAATACAAGGTTCTATTTTACAATCATATAACCATATTACTTCAATATTTGCATTATAATTTTCTAATTCCTCAATAAAAGGTTTTAGAATAGCAGCAGTATTACCTTTTTTCTTAGGGCTTCCCATAAGAATACATACTTCCATATTGACACCTCCATAGTATTTTAAAATAGTTTTTAATTATATAACAATATCTGCATAAAAAACTTTTAAAGACAAGTTACATAGAATGAAGTTTATTTTATCATAATACCTTAAAATCAAGAGTATTAGATAAGTGATTTAAAAAAAACAGCTATATTTGTAACTATATAAAATGATAATAAAATTAAAATCATCCATGTAAAAATATGATTTTTATATGGATATACTTTATTAAGCCTTTTCCCAATACGCACAAGTAAAATGTACATCAAAAAGTATACTAAAAAAACCATTAAGAATTTCATAAATAACCTCACAATTTTAGAGTTTAATATAGTTTTAGGATACTATGATAATGCGTTAACAACAATATCCTTTCCAAACTTGTAATAAATTTGAAATAAATTACTAAAAAACTAAGAAAAGATAACTATAATTTTATAAACTTGGAGGTAAAAATATGTACTCAAATAAAGAAATTCAATTTATAGAAGAACATGCACCTTGTTACATATATGATGAGACTAATATAATTGAAAAGTGTAAAGAGCTAAAAAATAATATTTTAGGTTTTGATTTTTTATATTCCATAAAAACAAATCCATATAATAAAATTGTGAGAAGTATTGTATCACAAGGATTTGGGGCAGATGCTGCTTCAATTAATGAGGTGCTACTTTCATCAGAATGTGGAATTGCCAAAGATGATATATATTATTCATCACCAGGTAAAACAGAATCTGACATAGAAACTGTTTTAGATAAATGTATAATTATTGCAGATAGTATTACAGAAATAGAACTTATAAATAAAATCTCAAAAAAAAGTAATAAGAAAGCTAAAATAGGAATTAGAATAAATCCTGATTTTACTATGGATGATGATAATGCTATATCAAGTAAATTTGGTATTGATATAGAAGATATTGACAGTGTTTTAAAGATGTTAAGCATTTGTGATTATATATCTATAGTTGGAATTCATATACATATTAAATCTCAGGTATTGGATTTTGAAAAATTAGGATGCTATTATGAAAAATGTTTTCTTATAGCTTTAAACTTAAATAAAAGTAAATATGTTAATATCGAATTCATAAATTTTGGTAGTGGCCTTGGAGTAGTTTATGATAATCTTAGAGAGAATCCACTTAATCTTAAAAAACTTTCAGAATTAACTGAAAAGATTGCCTTAACTAATTCAAAGACATTGAATGCAAGGCTTCTTATTGAATCAGGTCGTTTCATAGTTTGTAAATCAGGTAATTATTATGTCAAAATTGTAGATATTAAAGTATCAAGAGGAAAGAAATATCTTATTGTAAAAAATGGACTTAATGGATTTATGAGACCTATTATTTCTAATCTAGTTGAAAAGGTTACTTGTGGAGTAGAATTAGAAGGTCAAGAACCATTATATACATCAAACCATGCATTTTCTCTTGCAGTATTAAATAATGTAAAAGAAGAAGAGTATGTAAATGTTGTTGGAAATCTTTGCACTTCATTAGATGTAATAGCAAATAATGTAAAATTGAAAAAAGCAAATATAGGGGATTTGATTTCGATTAATAACGCGGGAAGTTACTCATATTCTCTATCTCCACTATTATTTTCTAGTTATGAGTTTCCTAAACAATATTATAAGAGAAAAGATGGATACATTGAATAAATTATATTTTAAATATTTAATATAGAATAGATATGATTCTTTATGTATAGTACTGGAAATAAATATAATTTTAATTTAGAGTGATAAAAGGTATAGAGAGTACAATAACTCTTTATACCTTTATTTATTTTAAGAGTTTACTACTTCAATAATTGTACCTTCTGGAAATAATGTTCTAAAAATAAATCTTACTAATGGCCCTGCAATTAATAGCTGTAGTGGCAATGCAACAATAAAATTGTTTGCTATATTTATCATCCATATAGTGACAAGTGTATTAGTACTCCCAATTGATTTAAGAGCTCCGAATAAAGACATACATATGACCATTCCACAAACCATACAACTAGATATAACAATAGCTTTTATAATTTGTTTAGCATCTGGATTTATAATACGGAATGCTACTTTCTTTGCGATATTAGAAACAATAAACCAGTCAAAAACCATAGCTATAACATATGTAGTTGGGAAGTCCAACCATGCACTTCTAAAGGTATCTAATGAGAATTTATCATGTATAGAAATATTATAAACGCTCATAAAAAATACCATAAAAGCACACATAAGTACTGTAAATATTAAACTTTCTTTTCTATTTTGTGGCATATTCATTTACCTCCAAGTGTAATTTATTTATATTAGGATTATACATGAAGAAAAATTTTGTCGTAAGTAAATTTTTTTAAATTTGAAATTTATTTTTGAAATAGACATAAATGAATATAAAAAATTTTTATTTTTTAGAGTTATCCATGGAAATTGGTTTTTTTAAACTTTATAATTAATAGTATAAAAGTAATTAAATTATAGTGTTGTCAAAAAAAATAAAATATAGGGGGGGTAGTTCTATATGGAGTTGTGGAAAAGAAATTTATTTGTATGTTGGATAGGGATGTTCTTTAGTTCTATAGGTATGAGCCAAATAGCACCTATACTTCCACTATATATTAAACAGTTGGGTGTAACTGATGTTGGCTTAATACAACAGTATTCAGGTATAATTTTTGGATGTACTTTTGTAGTAGCAGCATTTTTTTCCCCGATTTGAGGGAAAGCTGCTGATAAATATGGTAGAAAATCAATGCTTCTACGTGCAAGTGTTGGTATGGGAATAGTGATATTTACCATGGCGTTTGTACAAAATGTTTATCAGTTATTAGGGTTAAGGATTCTTCAAGGCGTTTTTACAGGTTATGCTACTGCATGTACTACACTGATTGCAACCCAGACAGATAAAAATCACTCTGGTTGGGCTTTAGGTACACTTGCAACAGCGTCAACTACTGGTTCATTAATTGGACCAACAGTAGGAGGATATATAGAATCAATTTTAGGACTTAAAAGTGTATTTATTATAACAGGAGGATTGTTATTTGTATCATTTATAATATCTATTCTATTTGTAGTAGATAATTTTAGACCTAAAGAAATAAAAGAGTCAATTTCTGTACCTAGGGAACCATTAAATCCATTACCAAATAAGTTTTTAATTGTATCAATTTTTGTGACTACATTTATTACTCAGCTAGCGTTATATTCTATAGAGCCAATTGTAACAATATATATATTACAGCTTACAAATTTTGCATCAAATGTGGCTTTAATAGCAGGGTTAACATTTTCTGCATCTGGGTTAGCAAACTTATTAGCAGCTCAAAAACTTGGAAAAATGTCAGATAAAATAGGTCCTCAAAAGGTATTGCTAATTTCACTTTTATGGGCAGGGGTTGTATTTATACCACAAGCTTTTGTAAAAACTGCATGGCAATTGATGTTGTTGAGGTTTTTATTAGGACTATCAGTGGCAGGTCTTAATCCTTCTGTAAATAGCTTATTAAAAAAAATTACACCAGAAGAATATGTTGGAAAAATATTTGGATATAATGCATCTGCCCAGTATATGGGCTGTTCATCAGGAGCTTTCTTAGGGGGACAAATATCAGCTCACTTAGGTATTAGAACAGTATTTTTCTCAACAAGTCTATTATTATTTATGAATGCACTTTGGATGTATAAATTTACTGGATTGTTTACTAGGAATAAAGTAAAATAATTTTTAAATTTTGATAAATAAAGAAGAGTAGTTTTAGTATTATATAAAAAAAACGAATTAAGGTTATATATAAAAGAATTCATTTTTATGAATTCTTTTGTTTTTATTAGCCCTAAAATTGTGTTTTTACAATATCCTTGTGCCATTTACTCACCTGTTGTATAATAGTAGAAATTATAAAAATATAGACTTCAGTATATTTTAAATTAGTGTTTTTTATATTTTAATATAACTGTAACAAGAGTTTTATAGAATTCTTTACTATAATGGAGAATATTTTATAGAAGCTTTAATAGTAAGTAAGAGACACTTGAAATATATTGACAATTTCTATTTATGTATTAAAAAATGTTTAAAATTATAATTTTTTTATAGTGTAGATATTGTTTCTATATTTAATTTCATAATGTAGAATAAACAATTCTTATGTAATTTATTATAGAATTATCTCAAAAAATAGTACATGGTAAAAATTGGAAAATATTATTATCGACAAAATCTTTGACTTAAAAACTATATTGCGATAGTATTAATTTAATAAAAGTATGAGAGGGGCGTTAGGCTATGACAATTTCAAAAATACCACAAGCAGAATTAAAAGTTATGAAGTTTATTTGGGAAAAAAATGATACTGTAACATCAAAAGAAACTATTGAAGCTATGGAACAAAAATATGGATGGAAACAAACAACTACATTGACACTTTTATCAAGACTTGTTAAAAAACATTTTTTAAATGCAGAAAAAATAGATAGATATACTCATTATACAATAGTTGTTGGACATAAAGAGTATTTAAGTGTTGAGACAAAAGATTTTTTAAGTAACATACATGATAATTCTTTACAGAGTCTGATTTCAGCACTACATGATGATGAAGTCATTGACAAAGATGCATTAGATTTATTTGAAAGTCATTTTAAAGATTTAGAAGAGGAGTAATTAGATAAGCTAAAGCTCTAAACTTTCAATTAATAGATGTCTGAAAAAATCCATAAATGGTATTATTTAATCAGTTACTCACTATTCATAAAGTAATATTAAGTAGGTTCTAATTTAGTAAAATACCTAAAATAATTGGAATAGGGAGTATCAAGTTAAATGATACCACTTATCTTAGTAAATAAAAATTTTTAACATTTAAAATAGTTTTATAACATATCAATATTCCTTAATCTAAATCATTATTTCTATTCAACCATATTAAAAATATACGTGATTATTTTTAATTGTTTCAACCATAAATTTGTTTTTGCTATTATAGATGAAGTAAAAGTAAAAAAAATTTTATATATTTTAAAATTATCATTAAATATATAGTTGATACTTCATAGGTATTTAAAAAAATTATTAAAAAAATTAGCTAATTATATCAAATTTAATTGTATGTTTATGCTATAATTAGTATGTATTTTTTATTATATTATTTTATAAAAAAAATATAATTTAATCATCTTTGAGGATATTATTATGTTAGATACGCTTATAACAATTGTCTCTTCTATTGTAGAAATATGGGCATGCAAAAAAGTTTTTGATTACACAAGTCAAGCAAAAGCTAATTTTAAAAAATTAAATATATCTTTCTTGTTTTCTATTTTTCTTATTATTTCTTCTTTCTATATAAATGTTGGGGCGGATAGTAGAATATGGATATGTATACTTATAACTATTGTTTTTTATAAATCTAATTACAAAGTCAATATATATAAATGTCTGGTAATTTCATTTTTTTATTGGTTGGTATTGATAGGTATAAATGCATTAAGTATGCTATTAGTAATGTCAGTAAATAATTTGGATAATATGAACATTTTACTTAGTGGAAATTTATATAGGAATGAGGCCATATTTTTAGGAAAATTAATTTTAGCTATATTGCTTTATATTTATAAAATTTCTCGTAAAAATTTTAAAATCAGTAAAAAAGAAATATACATATGTATTCCTATTATAGCAAATTTATTGTCATTTTTTATACTCTATGATTATATCATCAATCTTGTTAAAATTTCTCCAGAGAAAAGAATTGCTTTTTTAGCAATAGTTTTCTTATTAATATTATCTAATATTTCAATATTTGTATTAATACGTATAATACTTAAGATTAAAGAGAAAAAAATAATATAAATTGTTAGGTATAAAAGGAGATAGCAAATATGTTTAGTTGCTATCTTCTAACAAAATTCATTTTATCTAAAAAATCACTTGTAAATAGACATGTCATATAAATAAATTAAGCTACCCCTTCAAATATAATTTCTAACAAAATTCATTTAAATAAAAAGTTAATAATTACTTCTTTATGTATAATTTTACATAGACTTATAGAAAAGTTATTTTATTAAAGACATATATAAATATATATATGAATATAATCTAAAAAAGTATTTTTAACTTTAAAAAATAATGTGAAAAAGTAAACAGATACTACAGTATCAAAAGTAATACTTTAAATATCTTAAATGAATCAATCTTACATATATTTCCGATAGATTATATTGATAAAAAACACTAAAATTAAATTAATAAAGTACTTGGAGGGATGACAATGAAAGATGAAAATTTTATTAATATTGAATACGAAGATAAACGTTTTTCAATTAATATCAAAGAGATACTATACATAGAAAAGCAAGAATATGAATCAAAGATTTACACAGAAAGTGGCACTTACGAAGTTGGAGAAAATGCTCCTAGTATAAGAAAATTAATGAAAGAAGAAAATTTTTTCAAATGTAGTAATAGTTATATTGTAAATTTAGACAAGTGTGAATTTTATCTTAGCAATAATTGTATTTTTGTAAATAATAATTTTATAAGAGTTTTGGGTTCAGAAAGAAAGAAGAAGTTAAAAAAGAAATTAGAAAAATTATATAATTATGAAGATTAATCTTGAGAGGCTGTATTTTATACGGCCTCTTTATTTATTGTATTATTAATAAATTTGAAGTTATGATAAAATATAAAACAAGTAACTTATTTAAATATAAAATGCTTTTTAAGAGAAAGGAAAGAGATATGGGAGATTATAATAAAATGTTTGAATCAAAAAATTACTTAGATATAAATAAAAGAAAATTAAAATATCCTTGTATCTATAAACATTTTAAAGGAAAGTATTATGCTACAATGGGACTTAGTAAAGCCGTTGATAATAGCAATATAGAAAACATATGCAAACTATACAGTAGAGAAGATTTAATTAAAAATAAATATAAGTTAGTTATTAGACATACTGAAAGAGAAGGCGATATATATGTATATATAGATTTAGATGGGAAGTTTTATCATAAAGAAGAAGAAGACAAGAATGATTTAGTTCTATATAAGACTTTATACGATGATACAGGTATATTTGCAAGACCATTAGATATGTTTTTATCAAAAGTAGATACAGATAAATATTTTAATCCAATTCAGAAATACAGATTTGAAGAATTTTATAAGTAATGTATGAAATTTTTATAGATGTATAAAAATCTTGTTATAGGACAATAACTCGTGTAAATATAAATAATAGTTATTGAAAATAATATACTAGATTAAATTATAAAATGGAAACAAAGTAAAGTATTCTATGATATAATTAAGTTTTGAGAAGTAACAATTTATATTTAATAAAAATAGGCATATATTTAGGAGGGCATATGGGAAATACTTTTTATATAGTAAGACATGGACAAACAGATTGGAATCTTTTAGGAAAAACACAAGGTCATGGCAATTCAGACCTTACTCCTCAAGGGGTAGAACAGGCAAAGGAACTATCTGAAGATATAGGCAAATATTCGATTGATTATATTTTTAGTAGTGACTTAGGGCGAGCAATGCAAACGGCTCAAATTTTAGGTGATAAACTTGGCCTTGAAGTTCAAAAAACTGAAGCTCTTAGAGAAATGGGTTTTGGCGTTTGGGAAGGTCTTTTAATAAAAGAAATTCAAAAAGACTATTCAGATATATATTCAACATGGAGAAATGAACCACACTTAGTAAATATACCAGAAGGAGAAACTCTTAAACTTATAAAAGATAGAGTAGATGCCTTTATAAAAGAATTAAATGCAAAATATGATAATAAAAATATAATTCTTGTTACTCATTCAATTACATTAAGAGTTATGTTATTGTCATTTTTAGAGTCAGGAATGGAAAACATATATAGAATTAAACAAGATAATACTGCTTTAAATATAGTAGAATTTAAAGATTATGGTCCTGTTATAATAAAAATGAATGATACAAGCCATATAAAAAATCATGTAAAGATAAATAATTCTGCATTAGAGTAGGAATCAATTATAAGGAGAAATTTATGAGCAAAGTTATAGTAGTTGGTGGGGGTGCTTCTGGAATGATGGCAGCTTTATCAGCTTCGAAAAATAATAATGAAGTGATATTAATTGAGAGAAATGGAGAATTAGGAAGAAAACTAAGAGCAACTGGTGGAGGTAGATGTAATTTTACCAATAACAGGGAAATAGAAGATTTTTTTGATAAAGTTGTAAACAATAAGAAATTTCTCTATAGTAGTTTCTATTCATTTACAAATAAAGACCTTATCTCATATTTTGAAAGTAAAAATTTAGAATATAAGATTGAAGAAGAAAATGACCATAAAGTATATACTAAAAATGATAAATCTATAGAAGTAATAGAAGTATTAAATAAAGATTTAATCAACCACAATGTTAAGATAATGTATAACAAAAAAGTTATAGACATTATAACTGAAGAAACCAATGCAAAAGATGATTCTAACAAGGATAAGTTAAAGTATATAATAAAAGGAGTCATTTTAGATAATGGAGACAAGATATTTGGAGATAAGGTCATTATATCTACTGGAGGAGTAAGTTATTCTAAAACGGGTTCAGATGGCTCAATGTACAAGATTCTTCAAAATCATGGACATACATTAAATAGACTATATCCAGCTTTAGTTCCACTTACAATAGAAGAAAAATGGATTAAAAATTTACAAGGAATATCTATGAAGAGTGTAGAAATATCTTGTAAGATTAAGAAAAAGAAAATCTCAAAAATAGGAGATATGTTATTTGCACATTTTGGAATAACAGGACCCTGTGTGCTTATAATGTCCTCTTATATTAATAAGATTATTGAAAAAGAAAAGGTAGAATTAAATATAGATTTTTTACCAAATTTAAATGCTGATGAAATCTCTAGTAGAATCAGAGAATTCCCAAATAAAAATATCATAAATAATCTTAAACAAATACTACCTCAAAATTTCTTAAAGGAAATTCTTGCTTTGTTATCTTTGAATGATAAAAAAGCAAGTGATTTATCTAAGGTAGATGAAATTAAAATTATTGAGTATATAAAAAATATGAAGCTGACTTGTAATGGAACCACAGGCATAAACACTGGTATGGTTACTTCTGGTGGCATCTCAGTTAAAGAAATTAACTCTTCCACTATGGAGTCTAAATTAATTAAGAATTTATTTTTTACAGGTGAGGTAATTGATATAGATGCAGAAACTGGTGGATACAATTTACAAATAGCTTTTTCAACTGGATATCTTTCGGGTATTAGTGTATAAGGGTAGTTTTTAATTAATAATTAAATATGAATAAATAGAGGTGTATATATGGGTAATTTAGTTATAGCTGTAGATGGTCCAGCAGGGGCTGGGAAAAGTACAATAGCTAAGATAGTAGCAAAAAAGCTAGATATAAATTATATAGATACAGGTGCTATGTATAGAGCAGTTACTTATAAGTGTTTAAAAAGTAATATTGATGTCAATAATGAGGAAGAAGTTATTAAAATAGCTAAAAATTCTGATATAGATTTTAAGAATAATAATATATACTTGGATAAAGAAGTTATAAATGAAGAAATAAGAACAATAGAAGTAAGTAATAATGTTTCTGCTGTAGCCAAGATAAAAGAAGTAAGACAGTTAATGGTTGAAGTTCAACGAAGAATAGGAACAAAAAGTTCAGTAATATTAGATGGTAGAGATATAGGTTCATATGTTTTCCCAAATGCAGATTATAAGTTCTTTTTAGTAGCTACTCCAGAAGAAAGAGGAAGTAGACGTTATAAAGAACTTTGTAATAAGGGATATAATACTACTTTAAAGGAAGTAATTGAAGATATAATAAAACGAGATGAAATTGATTCAAATAGAGAATTTGCTCCATTAGTGAAAGCTAATGATGCACTAGAAATAGATACTACAGGGAAAACCATAGAAGAGGTTGTAGATGAAGTTGTCTCTAAAATAAATCTTTAGTTTGATGTATCGTGATAAAATATAATGTAGTATTGAAGGGAGATAAACGTGAACTTTTATAGATTTGCAATAACTATTTTTAAAGGTTTTTCTAAACTGTTTTTTAAGTATGAAGTTATAGGTGCTGAGAATATCCCAGATAGAGGAAATATAGTAGTAGCCTCAAATCATAAGTCTAATCTTGACCCTGTATTTTTAGCTGCTGCTATAGAAAATAGAGAAATAGCTGCAATTGCAAAGAAAGAATTATTTAAGATTAAGCCATTAGGATTTATATTAAAAAAATTGCATGTTATGCCTATAAATAGAGAAAAACCAGATGTATCTACAATAAAAACTATTTTAAGGTCTATTAGAGATGGTTATATACTAGGTATATTTCCAGAAGGGACTAGAATTAAAGGCGATTCTTTTGGTAAAGCTAAAGCAGGTCTTTCTGTATTTACAATAAAGAGTAAGTCTAAAGTTGTTCCAGTATCAATAATATCTAAATATAAACTATTTAGTAAAGTAATTGTATATATTGGAGAACCGATATCGTTTGAAGAACATTTTAAAGAAAAATTGAGTAATGATGACCATGAAAGAATATCACAAGAGATTTTAGAAGTAATAAAACAAAATTACTTTAAATATTCAAAATAAGGGGGGAAACTTGTGAATGTAAAAATAGCAAAAAATGCTGGCTTTTGTTTTGGAGTTAAAAGAGCAATGAAAATGGCGTGGGATGAAGTAGAAAAGAATGCTTCTGGCATATATGCTTTAGGACCTCTTATTCATAATAAACAAGCAGTAGCAAAGTATGAAGAAAAAGGTCTTAAGACTGTAGATGAAATTGATATAATACCAAATTATGAAAATATGATAATAAGGTCTCATGGAGTTCCTGAGAAGATATATAAAGAGGCAAAAGATAAAAAATTAAAAATAGTAGATACTACATGTCCATTTGTAAAGAAAATACATACAGTAGTAAGTGAGTATCATAATAAAGGTTATGAAATAATAGTTATTGGGGATATGAAACATCCAGAAGTCATAGGAATAAATGGATGGTGTGAAAATTCAGCAATAATAATAAAGACTGTAGAACAGATGGAAAATATGGAATTGGATAGTTCAAAAAAATATTGTCTTGTTGCACAGACTACAATAAATCCAGATTTATATTCAAGTATAGTTGCTAAACTATCAGATAAACTAGAAGAAATAGTGTTTAATGATACAATTTGTTCAGCTACAAAAACAAGACAAGAATCAGCCAAAGAGTTGGCTAGAGAAGTCGATTGTATGGTAGTTATAGGAGGAAAACATAGCTCTAATACTCAAAAATTAGTAAAAGTTTGTGAAGATTTAGTTCCAACTTTTGCAATAGAAACTAAGGATGAATTGGATGTAGATATGCTTAAAGAATATAAGACTTTAGGTATTACAGCAGGAGCATCTACACCTAATTGGATAATAGAAGAAGTTGTAACATTCATTGAAAATTTATAAATTTAGTAGATAATACAACAGCTGGATATTGTTATAATATAGAACTTATTTATCACATGTGATTTCATATTACATGTGGTAAATAGATAGGCTAATATCAAAAAGTGTGTATCTTAATATGTGAGAAACTAATAATATAAGATGCGCACTTTTTAATATTAGGAATATAAAAGATAAATTGATATTGATTATCAATAACAAATGAAATATAATATAATTATTGTAAAATTAGTAAGGAGGTAAATTAATGGGAATGTTAATATCTGCTTCTGAAGAAGCATTTTTACATGTGGGCTCTATGATTGGGTTTTTTATTTTGTTATTTGGATATATTAACTATAGAACTAGTGGAAATTTTACTAATATCATATCAAAAAACAGAAAACTGCAACCTTTGATAGGAGCTTTAATTGGAGCTATACCAGGCTGTGGGGGAAGTTTAGCAATAATGCCATTATACATAAATGGGAAGTTGAGCTTTGGTGCAATAATTGCAAGTTTAATAGCGAGTATGGGAGATGCTGCATTTGTACTTATCTCGGCAAATATTAAAATGTATTTTTTTGTTACAATAGTTAGTACTATTACAGGAATAATAACTGGTCAGTTAGTAGATTATTTTAAACTTGAAGAAAAATTAGGCCTAAAAAAACGAAGAGAATTGGATAAACACAGTATAAATAAAACTAGCTCTAAAGAAGAACATAATCATGATGAAATAATCTTGGACAATCTTGCTAAATCTCATGGGAATACAAATAGACTTGCATTTATAATAACACATGGGAAAGGATATAAAATTTATATAGGAATTATATTAATAGGCTTTATATTTATGTCGCTTGCTCACTCTGGTCTCAATCTTCCTATAATTGAGAAGCTACACTCATTAGAAGAATTGGTAGCAGTTATTGGAATATTATTTTCAATAATTTATATGTGGTGTTTTAAAAAGGTATTTAAAAATTCCAACCAAAAAGAAGAAGAAAATAAAAAGATTTCTCTAAGGGAAATGCTTATACATTCTGTTGGTGAAATATCATTTGTAATTACATGGATTTTTATTGCATATCTTATTTATGATTTGATAATATTAATTTTAGGTGGAGATGAATACTTAGTTAAGTTAGTATTATCAACAGGTGTAATAAGTGTATTCATAGGTGCAGGTCTTGGGCTTATTCCAGGCTGTGGTATACAAATTGTACTTATGTCATTCTATTTGAAGGGAACTATACCACTTGGTGCTGTGATAGCTAACTCTATCTCTCAAGATGGAGATGCACTTTTCCCGCTTCTAGCAATGGATAAAAAATCGTCTTTATGGGCTATGATTATTACCACCATACCAGCAATACTTGTAGGTATGATAGTTTATGTATTTTTAGGATAAAGATAGTTATATACAAATAACGATAAGGGGCTGTCTCAAAATAGAGATAAGCCTCTTTTTTATTGTTGAAATGATAAAAATATATTTGATTTCATACAAAAAAGAGAGCCTCGTGAACTAAAAAGTTCATTTGAGACACCTCCTTAATAATGAGTCAATATATAGGAAAAATTTAATACAACTGAACTATTAATGAGAACATGAGGAATAATATTATTCCTCATGTTCTCTCTGTTTAAGTAAATGAATAATGGAACAAATTTCAAGTGATACTTTTCATTAAAATTCATATATAATATATATTAATAAATAAAGCTATAATATATAATACGACAAAGTATATTGATATAAAAAACTTAAGAGGAGTTGTAAAAATGAGTACTTTAAAGAGACAGTGTGATGTAGCAAGTGGAAGAGATAAAGCTGACATTGTACTTAAAAATGGAATAATCATAAATGTATTTACAGAAGAACTGATAGTAGGAGACGTGGCAATAGTGGAAGATACTATTGTTGGTATTGGCGATTACAAGGGGAATGTAGAAATTGATTGTAGTGGTAAGTATATATCACCTGGCTTTATTGATGCACATATGCATATTGAATCTACAATGGTAATGCCAATTGAATTATCAAAAAAATTATTAAAATCAGGTACGACAACTATCATAGCTGACCCACATGAGTTGGTTAATGTAAAGGGAGCAAGTGCAATAGATTTTTTATTAGAATCGACAAAAGATATACCACTTAATGTATATATTATGATGCCTTCATCTGTACCTGCCACAAGATTTGAAACTAATGGAATAGGTAAATTTAGTGCAAAAAACATGGAGAAGTACATAAACAATCCTAGAATTTTAGGCTTAGGAGAGGTAATGTGCTTTAATGATGTTATAGATTCTGAAAAAGAAATCTTAGAAAAACTAGAACTTTTTAAAAGTAAAATTGTAGATGGACATGCTCCAAATATAAGTGGAAAATCACTTCAGACATATGTGTGTGCAGGAATAGAAAATGACCACGAATGTATAACTTTTGATGAAGTATATGAAAAATTGAGAGCAGGTCTAAAGATTTTAATAAGAGAAGGTAGTGCAGCGAAGAACTTGAAATCTATAGTAAATGGATTGTTAAAGCATAACTTGCCAATTGAAGAATTTATGTTTTGTACAGATGATAAGCATTTAGATGATATAGAAAAACAAGGTCATATAAGATGGAATATAAAATGTGCAATTGATTTAGGAATGGAACCTATCAAAGCCATAAAGATTGCAACATATAATTCAGCAAAAGTATATGGGCTAAAAAAGATTGGAGCAATAGGAGCTGGTTATAAGGCTGATATTGTTGTGCTGAATAACTTAAATGAAATGGAGGTAGATACTGTCTATAAAGATGGTAAGCTAGTAACTAAAGAAATATTCTCTAATTATAATTATGAAATTAAAGACAAAGAGTTACTTAATACAGTTAAATTTAAAGATATCAGCAAAGAGAAAATACAGCTAAAATCAAATACAAAAAATTATGTAATGGAAATTGTACCTTATCAAATTTTGACAAATAAATTATATGAATCTATACCAAATGTAGATGGATATTTTGTTCCAAATGAAGATTATTCAAAGCTTTGTGTTGTTGAGAGACATAGAATGACTGGAAACATATCAATTGCTCCACTAAAAGGATTTGGTATAAAAAATGGAGCAATAGCTACTACTGTGGCTCATGATTCTCATAATATAATAGTTGCAGGGGATAATGATGAAGATATAATAGTTGCAATAAATTATTTAAAAGATATTCAAGGTGGTTATGTAATTGTATCAAATGGAAAAGTTCTTGCACACTTAAGTCTTCAAGTAGCAGGACTAATTAGTACTCTTCAGGCTGAAGAAGTGCAAGAAACGACTGATAATATGTTGGAGATAGCAAGAAGTATGGGAGTTCCAAAATATGTAGACCCTTTTATTACACTTTCTTTTATGGCACTTCCTGTTGTTCCACAAATAAGACTTACTGATTTGGGTTTGTTTGATGTTGAAGAATTTAAATTTATATAGACTATGAAAATGGTAGTAAATTGACAGTATTTAATATATATTAAATACTGTCAATTTTAATTAATGGATTAGTTAATCTGATTTTAAGTTTAAATACTTTAATTGAGATATTTATGGTATATTTTTAGAATATAAATATTATGAAAATTATATATTGATGAAACTTTATATATAAAAAATAAAAAATTTTATTTATGTACAGATATATAGGGTAATAATATATAATATAAAATTATCAATAAAAACAAAAGGAGAGATATTTATGTTGAGTATAGGAACAAAAGCGCCAGAATTTACATTAGAGGATAAAGATGGAAATAAAGTGAGTATGTCTGATTTTAAGGGAAAAAAAGTAGTAGTATATTTTTATCCTAAAGACAATACACCAGGTTGTACACGTCAAGCTTGTGCTTTTAGAAATGCATATGATGGATTTAAAAAGGATGATGTACAAGTTATTGGTATAAGTAAAGATAGTATAAAATCACATCAAAAATTTGCAGAAAAACATGAACTTCCATTTATTTTACTTTCTGACCCTGATTTAGTTGCTATTAAAGCATTTGATGTATGGAAAGAGAAAAAAATGTATGGAAAAACTGCATTGGGAGTTGTGCGTGCAACTTATATCATAGATGAAAATGGAATTATTGAAAAAGTCTTTGAGAAAGCAAAACCAGATACAAATGCACAAGAAATTCTTGAATATTTGGAAAAACAGGAGTAATAAGAATTTATGATTATAATGTTATCACCAGCTAAAAATATGAAGCATATAGAAGCCTTTGATAGAGATTTGAGTTTACCCTGTTTTATAGATAACACAAAAGAAATAGTGGAAAATATAAAGGCATTTAGCATAGAAGATTTTAAAAACAGAATGAAAATCAATGAAAAATTAGCTATATTAAATAAAAATAGATTTGAGAATATTAAGTTTGATACACTTGGAAGCCCTGCAATCTTAACTTATGATGGAATTCAATATAAAAATATAGAGGCAGATAGTTTTACAAAACAAGATGAAGAGTTCGCAGACAATTGTATTCGAATCATAAGTGGATTGTATGGGGTTATAAAACCGTATGACAGTATATATGAGTATAGATTAGAAATGCAGACAAAATTACAGGTACATGAATTTAAGAATTTGTATGAATATTGGGGAAATAGCATATATGAACAATTAATCAAAGAAAAAAGGGCTATCGTTAATTTGACATCAAATGAATACAGTAAATCCATAGAAAAATTTATTAAAGATAGTGATACATACATTACATGTACTTTTAAAGTAAGTAAAAATGGTAAATTAAAAGTTGAATCTACACAAGCAAAGAAAGCTAGAGGGATGATGGTAAAGTATATTGTAAAAAACAGAGTAAGAGATACTGAAGAACTCAAAAAATTTAATTTAGGAGGATATAAGTATCAAGAAAATTTATCTGATAATGGTGAGTACATATTTGTAAAAGAGTAGACTTTTATTAAGCATTGATAAGTATTGTTAAATTTAGGTAAAATATACTTATTGTGTATTGAATTGAACTTGATTTTAAAATATAATTATTCTTAAATCAAAAAAAGAAAGGAGTGATCTTCCAAAATGGAAAATCACAAACAGATGCCTTGGCATTCAAGAGCAACTCATGAAATTTTAGAAAGTCTAGATTCATCAGAGGAGGGGCTCACCGATACCGAGGCGGAAAAACGGATTAAAGAGAATGGTTTAAATGAACTGAGAAAAAAACCACCTAGAACAACTTTACAAATGCTTTGGAGTCAAATTACAGATGCTATGGTTTTAATACTAATAGGAGCAGCCATATTATCCTTGATATTTGGAGAATTTACAGAAGCTTTTGTAATACTAATAATTGTAACAGTAAATGCAGTTATTGGAATTGTTCAAGAAAAAAAGGCAGAGTCATCATTAGAAGCATTAAAAAATATGAATTCACCTATAGCTCGTGTTATGCGTGAGGGTGAAGAAAGTGTTATTCCAGCAAGTAATCTTGTAGTAGGAGACATTGTTTTTTTAGAGGATGGAGCGATGGTCCCAGCAGACCTTCGTTTGATAGAAACATCGAGTTTAAAAATTCAAGAAGCTTCATTAACAGGAGAATCTGTTCCATCAGAAAAAGATTCAGATACAATCTTATCTGAAGAATGTGTATTAGGAGACCGTAGCAATATGGCTTATACATCCTCAATCGTCACATATGGTAGAGGTGTAGGTGTTGTAGTTGCAACTGGTATGGATACAGAAGTGGGTAACATAGCACATCTTTTAGATTCACAAGATGATTTTGATACTCCTATAAAACGTAAACTTAATACTGTTGGAAAGACATTAAGTGTCATAGGTATTATTGTATGCGTTGTTATATTTGCAATAGGTGCATTTTATCAGAGACCTCTCTTGCCAATGTTTATGATTGCAATTTCCCTTGCCATATCAATTATTCCAGAGGGATTACCTGCAACAGCTACTATTGTAATGGCTTTAGGCGTACAACGTATGGCTAAAAGAAATGCTTTAATTAGAAAATTACCTGCTGTTGAAACATTAGGAGGAGCTACAGTAATATGTTGCGATAAAACTGGTACATTAACTTTAAATAAGATGACTGTTACACATATTGCTGTAAATGGAGATTTTGAGTCTGGAAAAATTACATCAATAGACACTGCATCTAAAAAACATCCACTAGTATATAAAGAAATTGTTTATGCTGGTGCACTTTGTAATGATGCGTGTATTAATCCAGATAAAACAGATGAAATATTAGGTGACCCAACAGAGGGTGCATTAATTTTTATGGCCAACAAATTTGGAATAGATCAAGAAGCTCTTGAAGAAGAATATCCACGTGTATTTGAACAGCCTTTTGATTCTGATAGAAAATGTATGACAACTGTTCATAATATAGATGGAAAGATTACTGCTTATACTAAAGGTGCAGTAGATGAAATTCTTGACTTATGTACTAAAATATTAACATCAAAAGGTGAAAGAAATATTACTGAAGTGGATAAAAAGAATATACACGAATTATGTCTTACTATGTCTAAAGATGCATTGCGTGTACTTGGTTTTGCGAAGCGTGAGATTTCATCTATACCAAAAGAAGATAATGAAAACATAGAATATGATTTGACATTTATAGGTATGGTTGGTATGATTGACCCTCCAAGAACTGAGGTAATTGATGCAGTAAATACTTGTAAAGAAGCAGGTATAAGAACCATAATGATAACAGGTGACCATAAAGTTACTGCCACAACAATAGCTCATGAATTAGGAATATGGAATGAAGGAAATACTGTTATATCTGGTGATGAACTTGATAATTTAAGTGATGATGAACTAGATGAAGCTGTTAAAAAAGCTACAGTATTTGCACGTGTGTCCCCATTTGATAAACTTAGAATTATACAATCTCTAAAAAGAATTGGAGAAGTACCAGCAATGACTGGAGATGGAGTAAACGATTCTCCTGCCTTAAAATCTGCTGATATTGGTATAGCTATGGGTATAAGTGGTACAGACGTTGCAAAAAATTCTTCTGATATGATTTTAATGGATGATAGCTTTACAACGATTGCTTATGCAATAAAAGAAGGTAGACGTGTATATAGAAATATACAGAAAGTTATACAATTCTTACTTGTTGGTAATATAGCAGAGATACTTACATTGTTTGTTGCAATATTATTAAATTGGGATACTCCACTTCTAGCAGTTCATATTTTGTGGGTAAACCTTGCAACTGCTACACTTCCAGCCCTTGCGCTTGGAGTTGACCCACCAAGTAGAAATATAATGAAGCACCAACCAGTAAAATCAACTACCTTATTTGAAAAGAACCTTATACAAAGAGTAGCTACTCAAGGTATATTTGTGGCAATAATGACTATTTTAGCATATAAAATTGGTCTTAATATAGAAAATCATGCTGTAGGTCAAACAATGGCATTTTGTGTATTAGCATTTTCACAAATGTTAAGAGCTTTTAGCCAACGTTCAAATACAGATTCCATGTTTAACAAAAATAATGGTAAGAATCCATTTCTTTTAATTTCATTTTTAACTTCTGCGTTACTAATAGCAGTAATACTATTTGTACCTGTTTTTAGAAATGCATTCAATTTAACTATTTTAAATGGTTCAGAATGGCTTATAACAATTAGTTTAGCCATAATGTCTGTAGTTCAAGTAGAGGTTGGAAAATTTATTAAAAGAAAATTTTTAAAAAAATAGTTGACAAAATTAGGAAAAATATATAAGATATAAAACATAGAAAAATTAAATAAATCTTATCCAGAGAGGTGGAGGGACTGGCCCTATGAAACCCGGCAACCAGTATATTTATATACATTGGTGCTAAATCCTGCGGCGAAAGCTGAGAGATGAGTATAATTAAGCTTATACAGAGCCTGAGTTATATACTCAGGCTTTATTTATTTTAAATCTCATCTGATAAATAGTTTAATTTTTTACTAAAATCTAAGGGGGATACAAAAATGTATAATAAAGAGACAATATGTGTGCAAGGAAATTACAAACCAGGAAATGGAGAACCAAGAGTTTTACCTTTATATCAAAGTACAACTTTTAAATATAGTAGTATAGACCAACTTGCTGAACTATTTGACTTAAAAGTTGATGGACATATATATTCAAGAATAAGCAATCCTACTATTCAAGCTTTTGAAGAAAAGATAAGTCTACTAGAAGGAGGAGTATCTTCTGTGGCTGTGTCATCAGGTCAATCTGCAAATATGTTAGCAGTTTTAAATATATGTAAATCAGGAGATAGTATACTTTGTTCTTCAAAAGTATATGGAGGAACATTCAATTTATTAGGACCTAGTCTTAAAAAATTTGGAATAGATTTGATATCATTTGACTTAGACTCAAGTGAGGATGAAATAGTAGCACTTGCAAATGAAAACACTAAAGTTGTGTTTGCAGAAACACTTGCAAATCCAACTCTTGAAGTTATAGATTTTGAAAAAATAGCAAATGTAGCTAAGAGAGTGAATGTTCCATTTATAGTCGATAATTCACTAGCATCACCAGTGCTTTGTAATCCTCTAAAATATGGAGCAAACATAGTTACTCATTCTACTACAAAGTATTTAGATGGCCATGCTTCAAGTGTTGGAGGAATTATAGTAGATGGAGGAAACTTTAACTGGGATAATGGGAAGTTTCCAGAGTTGGTTGAACCAGACCCAACATATCATGGAATAAGTTATACTCAAAAATTTGGAAATGCTGCATATGCAACTAAGGCACGAGTTCAACTACTTAGAGATTATGGAAATTGTTTAAGTCCATTTAATGCATATCTTACTAATTTAAATGTTGAAACACTTCACCTTAGAATGGAGAGACATAGTGAAAATGCACTTAAAATAGCCAAATTTTTAGAAAAACACGAAAATGTAGATTGGATTAACTATCCAGGACTTGAAGATAACAAGTATTATGAGAATGCGAAAAAATATCTATCAAAAGGATGTAGTGGAGTTTTATCATTTGGAGTAAGAGGTGGGCTAGAAAATGCCAAGAAATTTGTGGAGAAATTACAGATAGCATCTTTAGTTACACATGTTTCAGATGTAAGAACATGCGTTATACATCCAGCTTCAACTACTCATAGACAATTAACAGAAGAACAATTGATTGCATCTGGAGTATTACCTTCACTAATAAGATTATCCGTTGGAATAGAAAATGTAGAGGATTTAATAGCTGATTTAAATCAAGCTTTAAATTTCTAAGAGAAAGAGAAGTGAAAAGATATGGCTTTAATACTACCAAAAGGATTACCTGTTATTAATAAATTATTGGATGAAGGAATAGATGTAATTTACAAAGAAGATTTTAATAAAGAATTAAAATATGAAAAAAGTATAGATACAAAGATAGCTATATTGAATTTAATGCCTATAAAGATGGATACAGAATTAGATTTACTTAGAAGGATAGACAAAACAGGATTCAATGTATCTGTGGAATTTATTAAAATCTCAACAAGAGAAAGTAAAAGAGTATGCAATGAATATGTTAAGGATTTTTATAAAACATTTGATGAAGCTAAAGAAGAGTACTTTGATGGCTTTATAATAACAGGAGCTCCAGTTGAACAAATGGAGTTTGAAGAAGTTGATTATTGGAATGAACTAGAAGAAATCATGGATTATTCTAAAAGAAAAACTAAATCTACATTATATATATGTTGGGCGGCTCAAGCAAGTCTTTACAAATACTACAATGTAAAAAAACTTCCATTAAGTCAAAAATGTTTTGGAGTATTTAAGCATAAAGTAGATAAAAATAGTAAAATAGTAGATGGATTTGAAAAAGAATTTTTTGCTCCACATTCAAGACATACTACTATAAATACTGAAGCTCTAAAAAATAATAAAGAATTGAGTATTGTAAGTCATTCTAAAGAAGCTGGTCCTTATATAATTACAAATTCAAGAGATGTATTTGTAATGGGACATGGTGAATACGATAAGTACACTCTTGATAAGGAATATAAGAGAGATATAGATAGGGGCGATGAAATATCAATACCTCAAAACTATTATATTAATAATGACCCTTCAAAAGAGCCAACAGTCAAATGGAAGAAACATTCTGAGTTATTGTTTAGAAATTGGATAAAAAATTATCTACTACAATAAATTTAGGATAGTATATAAAAACTAATTAAATAAGATATAGAAAGCTATAGGTATAAAGATAATCTTAATGATTCTTTATACCTTATTATTTTTAAAAAATTTGACATTATAGTAGTAGTTTTATATAATAATACTAAACCGACTGACGGTCTAATGAAAGGAGAAAACATATGAGAATAGTAAAAGACCCTGAAGAACGAAAAGCTGAAATATTAGATACATCTGAAATGCTTTTTTGCACTAAAGGATATTCAAAAACTACTATAAATGATATTTTAAATGAAATTGGAATTGCAAAGGGAACTTTTTATTACTACTTTAAATCTAAAGAAGAAGTAATGGATGCAATTATAACTAGAATTATAGATAATGATATAAACATGGCAAAAAAAATTGCTTTAAATCCAGAAATTCCAGTACTTGAAAAATTTTTTCAGATATTAATGTCTCAAAGACCTAGTGTTGGAAACAATAAAGAAAAAGTAATTGAACAATTCCATTTACCCAACAATGCAGAGATGCATCAAAAGACAATAGTTAAAACTATCCTAAACTTTACACCAATTTTAGCAGATGTAGTAGAACAAGGTGTAAGAGAAGGAGTGTTCAATACAAAATATCCGAAAGAAACAATAGAGTTTTTGATTGCTTCTTCTGAATGTATATTTGATGAATCAATGTTTAATTGGAACAAAGATGAAATGCTGCAAAAAACAGAAGCTTTCATTTACATTATGGAAACAACATTAGGTGCAGATAAAGGAAGTTTTGATTTTGTACATGATATGATAATAAAAAATTAAACTTTGTACCATTTATTGATTTATCTTTTGATTTTTAGCTATATTATATTTTAAACAATTGCTTGTAATGAGGTTAAAAAATGAGAAATCGGTGTAAAATATATACATCGATTTTTTATTAAATTTTATTGTATCAAATTAAACATCAATAAGATAAGAGATTTATAATTGAAGTTACAATATTGTAATTGACAACAAATACTTAATACTATAATATTTAATACATTAAATATTATAGTATTAAGTATTTGCTTGTGAAACACACTTAAACCTAAGGTTAATAGTCAGTAAAATAAAGTATTTTCGTAGGGAGAGTTTGTATGGATGAGATAAGTTTTAAGAAAGAGTTATTGGAATTGACTAGAGATATAAATATAAAATTTGCAACACTATTAAGCCAATTTTACCAACCACTTGGTATTACAGCAGTACAAGCTTTGATTTTGTCAGAACTATGCGAACATGGAGAGAAAAAAATAAGTGATTTAGGAAAAAATTTAAATATGACAAACAGTAATGTATCAGTAATCTGTCAGAGACTTGAAAAAAATGGTTTTTTAAATCGCATAAGAGATATGGAAGACCAAAGAATTGTAAAAGTAAAGGTTACAAATAAATCATTAGACATACAAGAGAGTATTTCAAGCAGTATTTTTGATGATTATTTTGAAAATATGACTAGTGAAAAATTGCAGGATATGGAAGATATAATAGAAGGTTTAGAAAAGTTAAATAAGCTTTTAACTTGCATTGATTGCAAATAACATAAAAAATAATTTAAAGGAGAATAAAATTATGGATGAACATAAACCACAAAAAAGGTCTGGTCTCTATTATTATACAATAATAATAATAGTAGTAATGTTTTTAAATGCTTTAATATTTCCAAGTTTAATGGATAAAAAAATGGTTGAGATTGACTATGGAAAGTTTCTTACAATGTTGGATACAGGAAAGGTCAAATCTGTTGAGATAGAAAATAATAGAATAGCAATAAGCCCATCTAGTAGTAAGGATAAGAATATATACATAACTGGTAGAATGGATGACCCAGAATTAGTAGATAGGTTAAAGAATGCAAAAGTAGAATTTAATAAGGTTATTCCTAAGGAAAATTCACCACTTTTAAACATTTTACTTACATGGATAATACCTATAGGTATTCTTATGCTATTTGGTAATTTAATGATGAAATCAATGCAAAAGCGAATGGGTGGCAATAGTATGCAATTTGGAAAGAGCAATGCCAAAATGTATGTATCCGCTCAAAGTGGAAAAAGATTTAACGATGTCGCTGGTCAAGATGAGGCAAAAGAAGCTTTAAGTGAAATAGTAGATTTCTTACACAATCCAGAAAAATATAAAAAGATAGGAGCACAAATGCCTAAAGGTGCACTTTTAGTAGGGCCTCCAGGTACAGGGAAAACACTACTCGCAAAAGCTGTAGCAGGAGAAGCAAATGTGCCATTTTTCTCAATATCTGGTTCTGAATTTGTTGAGATGTTTGTAGGAATGGGGGCATCTAGAATCCGTGACTTATTTAAACAAGCAAAAGAAAAAGCTCCATGTATAGTATTTATAGATGAGATTGATACTATTGGTAAAAAGCGTGATAATGGAAGTGGATTGGGTGGAAATGATGAACGTGAACAAACTTTAAACCAGTTATTAAGTGAGATGGATGGTTTCGATGGTGGAATAGGTGTAGTAATACTTGCTGCTACAAATAGACCTGATAGTCTTGATAAAGCATTACTTCGCCCAGGAAGATTTGATAGACGTATACCAGTTGAACTTCCAGACCTTGGAGGACGAGAAGCTATATTAAAGGTACATGCTCAAAATGTAAATGTAAGCTCAGATATAGATTATAATGCAGTTGCTAGGTCTACATCTGGAGCCTCAGGTGCAGAACTTGCAAATATTGTGAACGAAGCAGCACTTTTAGCTGTTAAATCTGGTAGGGATGTGGTAGAACAACAAGATTTTGATGAATCTGTTGAGACTGTAATTGCTGGATATCAACGTAAAGGAGCTGTAATTTCTGACAAGGAAAAGAAAATTATAGCCTATCATGAAATAGGTCATGCACTTGTTGCTGCTATGCAAAAACATTCTGCTCCTGTCCACAAGATTACTATAATACCTAGAACTTCAGGTGCACTAGGTTATACTATGCAAGTTGCAGAAGATGAAAGTGTGCTTATGTCTAAAGAAGAAGCAATTGATAAAATAACTACCTTTACAGGTGGTCGTGCTGCTGAAGAAGTTATTTTTAATACTTGTACATCAGGTGCATCAAACGATATAGAACAAGCTACTAAAATTGCAAGAGCTATGGTTACTCGTCTTGGTATGAGTGAAGAGTTTGACATGGTTGCTCTTGAGACAGTAAGTAATCAATATTTAGGAGGAGATACTTCTCTTGCTTGTTCTTCAGACACTGCCGCTAAAATTGATGAAGAAGTATTTAGAATAATAAAAACTTGTCATAAAAATGCAACTGAAATTTTAGAAAACAATATTGAAAAACTTCATGAACTTGCTGAATATTTATTAGAAAAAGAAACTATTACAGGCGATGAGTTTATGGAAATACTTAATTTACAATAAAATAATTATTTAATAGTTTGTAATAAAATACTTTTAGATTGACTAAAAAGTGGTATAGCATTTGTGAATGTTGTACCACTTTTTAATATGGAAAAATATCATTTAACATAATTAGCTTTAATTTTTATGTTTTGCAAGTTCTAAACAAGTTATTTTAATTTAACAATATCTGTATTTGGTAATTCCATTGCAAAATTCCAGTTACAGATATGATGTGTACAATTATATTTGGACATATATTAGATTCCATTTTTAGTTTATGAAGCAATTCTCTTAAAACTATATCTTTATTTTCTTCTGTACAGTTTGCACATAGGTAATCTCCTTCTGGTAATGTAGTCAGTCCTTTTGTAGAGGGATATTTTAAACAAATAGCAAACAGTCTAGATTTTTCAGGCGTTGTAATCATACCTGCCATATCCTCAAATAAAAATTGTGATTCTAATGATGCATCAAGTTGCTTATAGAAATGTTCATGATAGTTCCATAAATTTTTTAATGATGCATGTTCCATGCTATTGGAAATAAGAATAACTCTTTTGGGAATATGCATTACAAAAAAATCATCTTTTTTAGTATCAATATTATTTAGTTTGTTTTCATAATCGGTGTAAGCACGTTTAATTTTTTCTTTTGCATATTGGAGATAAGCTATTTTCTTATTTGCATTTTCTTCAGCTTGTTTTAGAGCTTTAATAACTTTATGTAGGTTATCAAGTTGTAATATATCTCCAATTTCTGTTAATGTAAAATCCATTGATTTAAGTAATTCTATAGTTTGTAATTTTACAAGTTCTTGTTCAGAATAATATCTATAACCAGATGATTCATCTCTGTGACAAGGTTTTACAATACCAATACGGTCATAGTGACGTAGTGTTTCACTAGTCATACCTACAATTTCTGCAGCTTGCTTAATCGAAAAATAATTTTTCATTCATTCACCTCTTGACCTTTTTGTAACACAAAAGTTTATAATACATTATATCATGTGTTGATATAAGTCACAATGGTATAAAAAATGAACATTAGAGAGGTTAACAAGTTATGATAGAATTAAAAAAAATAACAAAGAAATACAAAGATGCAGTTGTTTTAAGAGACTTTACATGTACAATTGAAGCAGAGGGAATATATTGCCTGTTGGGAAGAAATGGTGCAGGAAAAACCACACTTTTAAAATCTATTGCAGGTTATCAGAATATTTCTAGTGGAAATATTTGGGTGAATGGATATTCTATTAGTACAGCAACGATGGATACTAGTGTAAGCTACATTGATAATTTTGCAAAACACTTTAATCTTCCTGTAAAAAAGCTTATTCAAATTGCAGGAAAATTAAATCCTTTTTTTGACAATCAATTTGCTATGGAGATGATGGAACGCTTTGAATTGGATGGAAGTAAAAAATTTAATAAACTTTCACTGGGAATGAAGACTATGGTTTCTACTATTATTTGTCTTTCAAGTAATAAACCAGTAATTCTTTTAGATGAACCAGTACTTGGTTTTGATGCAATTATGCGTGCAGAATTTTATTCTTTATTAACAGAAAGTTTTTCTCGGAAACCAAGAATTATTATTGTTTCTACTCACATAATAGATGAAATTGCAAAAGTTATGCAAAAATTAATTATTATTGATAAAGGTACATTATGTTTTTTTGATACATTACAAGTTATTAAGGATAAAGCATATAGTGTGAGCGGAGCAAAACGAGAAGTAGAAGAAGCTACTAAAGATTTAAATATAATTGGAAATGAGCAAGTCGGTGGATTTTTGACGAGGCATATTTTTGATGCACCTATTAATTCCAATAGCCTTAATATAGAAAAAATGTCTCTTCAAGATTTTTTTATTCATATGGTTGAAAAAAAGGAGGTAATTTAATATGAAGCCAATTTTAACAATTATAAAACGTAATTTTGCGAGTAGCTCTATTGGATTTATTATTACAATTTTAGTAGTACTATTATCCAGTACATCTAGTGATGCAAAAATAGCCATAAGCCGTGGAAATTATACTTACCTTTATATTTTAATAATTCCATTTTTTATTGTATATTTTAATTTTAGCAAGCTAATATATTTAAATGTAACTAAAAAATATTATTTTTGGGGTAGTATGATAACATATATCATTGCTGCTTTCTCAGTATCTTTGATAAATACTTTCATTCACCTTGTAATAGACCCTATTAATCAAACTCAAACTGTAATCAATTTATTAGAGCTATGTGGTTGGTGGGAAAATGGACCATTTATTGCTTTTTTTCAGCAATTTACCTTCCTACTATTAGTAGCTATATTTTTACAGTTATTATTGTCCATGCAAGCTTATTGGTATGGATGGCTAACAGATATCACTCTTATTGCTATCATATGTATATTTGTGCCTATACAACCTTTACGTAATATATTAGTAGATTTTTTTAAGCTTATGATGTTCAATAGCAATTCATTGTTACATATTGGAATTTGTTTATTAAGTAGTTTTATATTGGCGTATCTTTGGTTGATTGTATTAAAAAAGAAGGCTATTTAATTGGGAGATGATAATGAAAAAAAACATTAAAAAATTGTTTAGTATTTTAAGTATATTAATCGTATTATCAAGTATCTTAGCAGGATGTTCTTCTACAGATACTACTTATAAGGAAAAGCAATACTCTATGTTAGATATAGATAATATCATAGTGGATATAAAAGATAGAAAAATTGAGATTTTTCCATCTTCAAATAAACAAATCCATATTTCTTATTATGAGAGTGTAAAGGAGTATTACATGATTGATTTATCTGAAAAAAATAGATTGTCAATTAAATATATTACTAATAAAGATTGGAACGATTATATAGGTGGGAAAACTTCAATGGAAAACAGAACAATAAAAATATGGATACCAAATGAATCTTTAGAAAATCTAAATCTAAAAACATCTAATGGAGATGTAGAAATATCCCAATTATCATTTTTAAGTTCAGTAGATATAAAGGTGAGTAATGGAAATATTGAATTGGAAGAACTTGATGTAGGAAACACTATAAAACTTGAAACGAAAAATGGGAATATTGGTGGAACATTAATAGGTTCTTATAATGATTTTTTTATATTAAACTATATAAAAAAGGGAAAAAGTAATTTGCCTAATGATAAACATAATGGTTCAAAGAAACTTACAACTTATACAAATAACGGAAACATTCTTTTGGACTTTATTAACGATTAAAACTAAATATCTGAAAATAAAATTATAAATAAAGCAAAACGCATATCATTCATTTGAAGTGTTTTGCTTTATTTTTTATGTATATTAGACTCTAAAGTTACTAGATACTTGCATCTATTAAAGACTTTTATTTTTTAGTTAATAGTACATACTTAAATCTTTACATAATCTTAATCATTAAAAATACATTTTAACTACAATTTTATACCAAAATTGATAATATAATAATAGTGAAAGGTGTAAGGAGGTTGTTTAATGGACAGACCAAATCCTGATATATTGTTACAAAAAATTAAAAGCGAAGAAAATAAATTGAATAGAGGGCAATTAAAAATATTTTTTGGTTATGCAGCAGGAGTAGGAAAGACTTATTCCATGTTGGAATCTGCACAAAACCTGAAAAAAGTAGGTGTCGATGTAGTAGTTGGATATATTGAACCACACACAAGACCAGAGACATTAGCTTTACTTGATGGATTAGAAACTCTTCCTGTTAAGGAGATAGAATATAAATCTATAAAACTAAAAGAGTTTGATTTAGATGCTGCTTTGCAAAGAAAACCAGAAGTTATATTGGTAGATGAGTTTGCACATTCTAATGTTGCTGGGTTAAGGCATACAAAAAGGTGGCAAGATATAGAAGAATTATTGTTAGCAGGTATAAATGTATATACTACTGTAAATGTTCAACACTTAGAAAGTCTAAATGACATTGTTGAAATAATTACAAATGTATCAGTTAAAGAAACAATACCAGATAAATTTTTGGATACAAATACACAATTAGAACTTATAGATGTTGAACCTGATGTACTTCTTGAAAGATTCAATGAAGGTAAGATATATAAGAAAGAACAAGCAATTAGAGCAAAAGACAATTTTTTTATAAAAGATAATCTAGTTGCACTTAGAGAAATTGCCCTTAGAAAGACAGCAGAACGAGTAAATAAGGAAGTACAAATGACTAGATTATCAAAGGGAGGTGTAAGCGTAATACCTACATCAGATACACTGCTTGCATGTATAAGCCCATCTCCATCTTCTGCAAAAGTAATTAGAACTGCATCTAGAATATCAGACAGTACATTTGCAAAATGGATAGCCCTATATGTTGAAACTCCAAATACAGCAAGATTGCCTTTACAGGAGCAAAAACAATTACAAAATAATTTAAAACTTGCCAAGAAATTAGGTGGTGAAATAATTGTTTTACATGGTGAAGATATAATTGAACAGATACTCAGAATTGCAAAGCTTAGAAATGTAACAAAAATTGTAATAGGTAGAAATCATTCAAATAATAAAAAATTTAATAAGAAATTTAGAAAAGATATAGTTGACAAATTAATAGACGAAGTGGATTATATAGATATACATATAATACCTTACAAATTTGCTTCAGAAGTTAAATATAAACCTAAAAAAGATAAATTATCAATAAAATCAAAATTTAAAGTTAGCAAGATTGATTTTATCAAACTTATGATTGTTACTTTAATGATAAGTGTTTTAGCATATGTAGTGCAAAGTCTAGGATTTATAAGAGAAAATATATTGTTAATATATATGCTGGGAGTAGTTTTAGTTTCAATGTGGACTAAAGGATATAGTACAGGTATAATAAGCTCTGTATTCAATATAATACTACTAAATTATTTTTTTACAGAACCAATATATACATTATCAATAGCTAATTCAAATTATATAGTTACATTAGTGGTGTTTTCAATAGTTGGTATAATAACTAGTACACTTACATCTAAGATACAACATGAAGCAGTAACAGCTGCTAAAAGAGAAGAAAATACAAAAATGATATACCAGATAATCAAGGGATTTTTAAGGTTATCAAATAAAGACGATATAGTAAATAAGGGGATAGAACTTTTATCTCTTAGCTTGAGTAGAGATGTAGTTTGTTATTTAAGTGTAGATAAGTATAAGAAATCAAAGTTATATAAAAAAAATGCTTCTAATAAAGATAAAAATGATTTAGATAGTGATGATGAAAAAGCTGTTGCAAGTTGGGTTTTATCCAATTCAACAGTGGCAGGGAGTGACACAGATACACTTCCAGGCTCAAAGGGATACTATATACCAATTGTAGGTATGAATTTAACTTTGGGTGTTGTTGGGATATCATGTGTTGATTCGAAACTAGATGCAGAAGATGTAAATTTAATTGAAACAATAATCGCTCAAATGGCAATAGCTCTTGATAGAGAAATATTGTCAGAGGCAAAAGAAAATACCAATCTTGAAATAGAGAGAGAAAGATTAAGAAGTAATCTTCTAAGAGCAGTATCTCATGACCTTAGGACTCCATTGGCAGGAATATCTGGAGCAGTAAGTACGATTATAAAAAATAAGGGTACTATAGGTCAGGATATAATAGACGAATTACTTAGTGGTGTATATGAAGATACTCAATGGCTAATAAGACTTGTTGAAAATTTACTTAGCATGACTAAAATAGATGAAGGTAAATTAGAAGTCAAAAAACACTCTGAACTTGTTGAAGAGATTATCTCAGAGGCATTGCAAAAAATTAAAAAAAGAATTGAGAATACGATTATAGATATTAACATACCAGAACAGATATTATTCGTTCCTATGGATGCAAAATTGATAGAGCAAGTTTTAATTAATTTAATAGATAACTCTTTAAAATATTCAAAAGAAGATTGTAAGATAAATATAAATGTATATGAAGAAGAAGATTATGTTTGGTTTGAAGTATCTGATAATGGCCCTGGTATATCAAAAGAATTGAAAAAGCATGTTTTTGATAGATTTTTTACAGGAGAAGAAGGTTCTAAGGATTCTAGAAAAGGTGTTGGACTTGGATTATCAATTTGTAAATCCATAATTCAAGCTCATAAAGGTGAAATTATGGTAGAAAATAATAGAGATAAAGGTTCAACTTTTAAGTTTAGTTTGCCTAAGGAAAATGAATTGCATTAAATTTTGGGAGTTATTTTGGAGGAAGAAATGAGTAAAAAACTTATATTATTAGTAGAAGATGATAAGACAATAAGAAAATTTATATCTACTGCACTTTTGACACAAGATTATGATGTCAAGGAAGCTATAACTGGTAAAGAAGGAATATCGATTGCTGTTTCATATTCTCCAGATGTTGTTCTCTTAGATTTAGGGTTAGAAGATATGGATGGAATAGAGGTAATAAAAGCTATTAGACAATTTTCAAAGATACCAATAATTGTAGTTTCTGCAAGAGAACAAGATAGAGAAAAGGTAGAAGTATTTGATGCAGGTGCAGATGATTATTTAACAAAACCATTTTCAATAGTAGAATTATTGGCTAGAGTTAGAGTAGCATTTAGACACTCACAGGTGGAATTACATCAAAGAGAAGAAGTAAAGTCTACATTTGAGGTGGATAAATTATTGATTGATTTTGATAAAAGAAGAGTTATTGTTGACGATAACGAAGTCCATTTGACACCTATTGAATATAATATTCTTTCATTACTTGCAAAACATCATGGAAAAGTACTTACTCATAATTTTATAATAAAAGAGATATGGGGTAGTATTATTGGAAATGAAACTAAATCTTTAAGGGTTTTTATGGCAACATTAAGAAGAAAAATAGAAAAGCAACCTGCTGACCCAAGGTATATAATTACGGAAGTTGGTGTAGGATATAGATTAAGCGACGAATAGGTTTTATGTATATTTAATTATCAGATTAGATATTTAATATATATTACAATTATATAATTTAATTAAAATAAGAATGAAGTGTATATGTTATTGTCAGTTTAGCATATGCATTTTATTTTTTAGTTTTTTTAGTATCAATAATTTTTTAGTATTAATAATATGAAATATGATTTAAAATAAATATATGGTAAAATTTTTGGTCAAATAATAAAAACATCAGCACTTATCTTATAATAAATTTAATATAAATATTAAATAATAATTATTAAAATAGTGTAAAATAATTACAGTAATGATTATAGAAAATTTTTAAAATGTAAATTGAAATTTAGGAGTAGATGTATGTATATACTGAATTTGAATACAAGAGAGATTATCGAAGATTTTAGAAAAAAATTTTATACAGCAGAAAATTCTTACCTCATATTAAGTGCTCCAAAAAATTTGAAATTACTCAAGGAAATCTTGGATATAGATGAGATAACCTTTAATGATTGTCTTAAATTTGATGAAATAACGAAACTTGACTTATTTGATAATTATGATTTTTTGAGTTTAAATACATTTGAATTAAGAGATGGAGATGCTGTTATAGAAGAAGTTAATATGTATCTATCAGATAATTTTATATTGGTTGTAGTAAATGAGGAACATTTTTTATTTGAATTTGTAAAAAATATTATTTTGAAAAATTCTCAACTTGAAAAAAATCCAGTTATAAACCTATTTAAAATAAACTATTTAATTTTTAGAGAAGTTATAAAAAATGGTTTTGAATCTTTGGAAAAAGTTGAAGAATTAATTCTTCAAATAGAAGATGAGATGATGGATAATATTCATAAAAATCATGTATCTAGAATAAGTGATGTAAGAGGACTAACAAGAACTATAGTTAAAAATACAAGACCTCTTTTATATATTGGTGACAGAATAGTAAAAGAAAATATAAGGTATTTGAAATATTCCAATGTAAAAAAATATAATCTTGAAAATTTTCAAGGTATAGATTTTGGAATTGACAAATTATATAATTTTGCATTATCAACACGAGAGTTAGCAGATAAACTCTTAGACATTTACTCCTCTAGAGTAGGTGAAAAAACAAATCATTTAATTACAAAATTAACTTTATTAACAGCTATATCTGCACCACTTACAATTATAACTGGGATATATGGAATGAACTTTAGATATATGCCAGAATTAAATTGGGTCTATGGATATCCAGCAACTTTACTTTTTATGTTATGTATAATTTTTGTTGGAATTGTAATATTTAAAATAAAAAAACTATTATAAATAGCAGATGATTTTTAAACAATTTTATAAAAATGCAACAATTAAGAAACTAATTTAAGTAAATGAAAAAATATTTTAAATTGAAAATATTTATAGAAAATATTGACAATTATATTTTCTTTGCTATAATTATTAAACAAGAAGAATAATAAATTATAAAAATGGAGGATAATACTATGAAAGGAATATTAAAAGAACTAACAGCAAAACTTTATAGCTTTTATTACTTTATGTTCTGGGGCTTTTATTTTAGCGCTGGCTATTTCTTTTACAAAAATACATGTAATTCCTTTCTGGTGAGGCCTTGTTTTAATGATTTTGAGCATAAGTAAATTTTATAAAAATGATTATTTTATATATTTATATAAGGTTTAATGCTTAATAGATTATTTTGGAGAACTCATTAGTGAGTTCTCTTTTTTATTTTAAATATAAAATTATAATATTGGGAGGTAGTAAAAATGATAGTAGTATTAAAAATGGGAGCAGATAAAAGTGAAGTTAAGAAATTAATAGAAGCTATTGGGAGAGAAGGAGTAGAAGTTAATCCCATAGATGGGACAGAACTAACTGTTTTAGGATTAGTTGGGGATACTAGTAAAATAGATGCAAAAAGAATAGAAGCAAATAAGATAGTTGAAAAAGTTATGCATGTAGTAGAGCCTTTTAAAAAAGCAAATAGAAAGTTTCATCCAGAACCTTCTATTATAAATGTTAATGGTGTGGAAATTGGTTCAAAAAAAATTGCCATGATAGCTGGACCTTGTTCTGTTGAAACAGAAGAACAAATAGTATCTATAGCTGAAGATGTAAAAAAATCAGGAGCAGGATTCTTAAGAGGAGGAGCATTCAAACCAAGAACATCACCATACGCTTTCCAAGGATTAAGATACGATGGATTAGATTTATTAAAGAAAGC
Organism: Clostridioides sp. LIBA-7602; assembly: GCF_056688945.1. Classification (NCBI taxonomy): domain Bacteria; kingdom Bacillati; phylum Bacillota; class Clostridia; order Peptostreptococcales; family Peptostreptococcaceae; genus Clostridioides; species Clostridioides sp. LIBA-7602. The sequence continues at coordinate 2,020,524 of NZ_CP196991.1, forward strand.
AAAAGAAAAAACAGGTCTTCCTATAGTTACAGAAATAATGTCAACGCAAGATATAGATATATTTGAAGAAAATGTAGATGTAATTCAAGTTGGAGCTAGAAACATGCAAAACTTCGATTTATTAAAAGAATTAGGAAAAACAAATAAAACAATACTTTTAAAAAGAGGATTATCTGCTACAATTGAAGAGTGGTTAATGTCAGCAGAGTATATAATGGCTGGAGGAAATGAAAATGTAGTCCTTTGTGAAAGAGGTATAAGAACTTTCGAAACATATACTAGAAATACTTTGGATTTAAGTGCTATTTTAGCTGTAAAGAAACTTAGTCATTTACCAGTAATAGTTGACCCAAGTCATGCAGCAGGAAAATCATGGATGGTAGACTCTCTATCTAAAGCAGCAATTGCAGTTGGAGCAGATGGTCTTATAATAGAAGTTCATAATGACCCAGCACATGCACTTTGTGATGGTAAACAATCAATTAAACCAAATGAATATGATGAATTAATAAGTGAATTAAAAACTATCGCATTAGCAGTTGGAAGAGAAATATAATCTATAAAAGGATGGTTAAGTGTGGAAGAAAAATTATTAGTAAATTTAAAAGAGAATAGCTATAACATATTTATTAAAAAAAATATACTAAAAGATATAGGTAAAGAAATTAAAAAAATATATTCTGGGAATAAGATTTTTATTGTAACTGATGAAAATATAGCGAAATTATATTTAAATGAAGTAAAAAATAATTTAAATGAATCTGGATTTGAAACTAAAGCTATAATATTAAAAGCTGGTGAAGAAACAAAGTCATTTAATACTCTTCCTAAAATATACGATAGTTTACTTGACTTTAAGTTGACTAGAAAAGATTTGATTATTACTTTAGGAGGAGGGGTAATAGGAGATTTAGGTGGATTTGTAGCAGCAACTTTTCTAAGAAGTGTAAATTTTGTTCAAATTCCAACATCTCTGTTAGCACAAGTTGATAGTTCTGTAGGTGGAAAAGTTGGAGTTGACCTTGAAAGAGGAAAAAACTTAGTGGGAAGCTTTTATCAACCTAAAGCTGTGTTTATTGACCCAAATGTATTATTGTCACTTCCAGAAAAATTTTATAGAGATGGGATGGCAGAAGTCATAAAATATGGTTGTATAAAAGACAAAACCTTTTTTGATAAGCTTTTGAGTTTAAAAAATAGAGACGAAGTAATGCAACATATAGAATACATTATACATGAGTGTTGCTTTATTAAAAAAACAGTGGTTGAAGCTGATGAAAGAGATTTTGGAGACAGAATGCTTCTAAATTTTGGTCATACATTAGGTCATGCTATTGAGACATATTACAATTTTTCTGGTTATACTCATGGGGAAGCTGTTGGTCTAGGAATGTATAAGATAACTTTAGAGAGTGAAAAAAGAGGAATTACAAAGAAGGGTACATCAGAGCTTATAAAATCAATCTTAATAAATTATGATTTACCTTATGAAATTGAATTAAGAGATAACAAGTCGATAATAGATGTAATATCTCTTGATAAAAAGAATCTAGGTGATACATTAAAAATAATACTTTTAAAGAATATTGGAGAGAGTATTATATATAATACTACTTCTAAATTTTTTCAGGAGGTAAACTGATGGGAAGTTTAAAAATATATCCAAGTAGATTGTCTGGAGATGTAAAAATCCCACCATCAAAAAGTATGGCACATAGGGCAGTTATTTGTTCATCTTTAAGTGATGGAAAAAGTAGAATTTCTAATATAGATTTTTCTGATGATATTATAGCTACTATAAGGGCAATGACATCACTTGGAGCTATTATAGAAAAGAAGGACGACATTTTAGAAATTACAGGTATTTTTTCAAAAGAAGCAATTTTGAATAAAGAAAATCAATTAAATCAACCTAAGTTGACTATAGATTGCAATGAATCAGGTTCTACTTTAAGATTTTTAGTGCCTATATCACTAGCATTTGATGGAATAAAAAGATTTGTAGGTAGAGGAAACCTTGGTAAAAGACCACTTGATACTTATTATGAGATTTTTGATAGACAAAACATAGAGTATAGCTATAAAGAAAATCAACTGGATTTAATCATATCAGGAAAACTTAAACCAGATGAATTTAAAGTAAAAGGAAATATAAGTTCTCAATTTATAACAGGTTTATTATTTATTTTACCTACATTAGATAATGATTCAAAAATAATAATTACAACTGAGCTAGAATCCAAAGGATATTTGGATTTAACTCTTTCAACTATGAGAGATTTTGGAATAGAAATTGTAAATAATGATTATAAAGAATTTATTATAAAAGGAAATCAAATGTATAAAGCTAGAGATTATAAAGTTGAAGGCGATTATTCTCAAGGTGCATTTTATTTATCAGCAGATGCTATTGGAGGAAATATTAATGTACTAGACCTTAAAGAAGATTCTCTTCAAGGCGATAGTGAAGTTATTGATATTTTATCTAGAATGGGTATGGAAATTTTAAGACAAGATGAAAAAATAAAAGGTATAGTTAATTGCTTAAATAGTACTTTAATAGATGCATCTCAATGTCCAGATATAATACCAGTTTTATCTGTGGTAGCAGCTTTAAGTAGAGGAAGAACTACAATAATAAATGCTGGAAGGCTTAGAATTAAGGAATGTGATAGACTTCATGCAATAAGTGTCGAATTGAGCAAACTTGGAGCGAATATAGAAGAAAAAGAGGATAGTTTAATAATTGATGGAGTAAGTAAACTAAATGGTGGAGTAGAAGTATGGAGTCATAAAGACCATAGAATTGCAATGACACTTGCAATAGCTTCTTGTAGATGTGACAAGCCAATAGTATTAAAAGATTTTGAGTGTGTATCTAAATCTTATCCACATTTTTTTAAAGATTTTGAGATGTTAGGAGGGCGAATTGATGAGTGGAACATGGGGAAATAATTTAAAAATATCCATTTTTGGAGAATCTCATGGAAATGCTATAGGTATAAATATAGATGGTTTTCCTGCAGGTATTGAACTTGACCTTGATAAGATTGATAAAGAAATGAAAAGAAGGGCACCTGGAAAAAATGCTATTTCTACCTCAAGAAATGAAAGAGATATACCAGAAATTTTAAGTGGTTATTTTGATGGAAGAACTACAGGAACTCCACTATGTGCGATCATAAGAAATAGTGATACTCGTTCAAAAGATTATGGTGAACTTAAAAATTTGATGAGACCAGGACATGCAGATTATACAGGACATGTAAGATATTCTGGGTTTAATGACTACAGAGGGGGAGGACACTTTTCGGGTAGGATAACAGCTCCATTAGTATTTTGTGGTGCTATATGTAAACAAATTCTATCACGAGAAGGAATAGAGGTAGGAGCACACATAAAAAAAGTTAAAGATATAGAAGATACGAGCTTTGATTATGTAGATATATCAAAACAACAATTAACCAATTTACAAACTTTAGAGTTACCTTTGCTTGATTTATCAAAGGAAGAAGCTATGAGGGATACTATTATAGATGCAAAAAATCAAGGAGATTCAGTTGGTGGTATAATTGAATGTGCAGTAGTAGGAATTAATGTAGGAATTGGAAATCCATTTTTTGATTCTGTTGAATCTACTCTATCTCATTTATTGTTTTCTGTTCCATCTGTAAAAGGTGTAGAATTTGGTCTAGGTTTTGGAATTACAGATATGTATGGCTCTCAAAGTAATGATGAAATGTATTATGAAGGTAATCAAGTTAAGAGTAAAACAAATAATAATGGAGGAATCATTGGAGGTATTACAACTGGAATGCCAATAATTTTCAAAGTGGCAATAAAGCCAACACCATCAATTAGTGTTCAGCAGAAAACAATTAATATAAAAGATAAAAAAGATGATATTTTATCTATTAAAGGTAGACATGACCCTTGTATAGTTCAAAGAGCAGTACCTGTAATAGAAGCAGTAACGGCTATTGGAATTTTTGATTTGATTAAAAAATAGCTACGCACACTCGTGACTTTAGTCATGGGAGGTTCAGGAAAGGACGATAATAATGGAGGATTTAACAAGATATAGAAATGAAATTGATGACATAGATAAAGAGCTTATTCAATTATTTGAAAAGAGAATGAATACAGTTCTTGAGATTGCTAAACATAAAATGAAAAATAACACTACTATATTTCAAAAAGATAGAGAAGAAAAAGTATTAAATAAAGCTGTAGATAATTTGAATAATAAATCATATTCACAAGAAACCATACAGTTTTTTAATTCCATAATGAAAATTAGTAGAGGGTTACAAAAGAGATTAATGGATAATGATAGTGAACATAAATTTGAATGTAGCCTGAATTCATCAAATGAGAAAATTGATTTATTGAACATAGATAAATATAAAACCTTAAAATATGAAATTAATAAAAAAAATATCCTAGTAGGGTTTCCAGGAATATCAGGTTCATTTACAGAAGAAGCACTAAATAAATTCTTCAACAAAAAAATATCCAAAAAACAATTTAAAGAATTTGAAGATGTTTTCGCAGCACTTAAAAATAAAGAAATAGATTATGGAATAATACCTATAGAAAATTCATCTACAGGAGCTATTTCTGAAACTTATGACCTTTTAAGAAAATATGGATTTTATATAGTTGGAGAAGAATGTATAAAAATAGACCAAAATTTAATTGGAATAAAAGGTACAAAACTTGAAGATATAAAAGAAATATACTCTCATCCACAAGGAATAGGGCAAAGTAGTGAATTTTTAAAACAGAATAGTAATTGGAAGCTGATACCATTTAATAATACAGCAACAAGTGCTGAACTTGTAAAAAAACTTCAAGACAAAACAAAAGCAGCAATTGCAAGTAAAAAAGCTGCAAATATTTATGAACTAGAAATAATAAGCCCTTGTATAAATGATATTACGAATAATTATACCAGATTTGTGGTAATCAGTAACCAGATACACATTGATGAAGAATCAAACAAGATGAGCATAGTATTTTCTGTTGAACATGAAGCAGGAAAACTGTATAAAGTACTTGGATACTTTGCTGAAAATAATATAAATATGACAAAAATAGAATCAAGACCTATGCAAAATGCTTCATGGAGATATTTCTTTTATATAGATTTTGAATGTTCTATATATAATCCTAAAGTATACAATTTATTAGAATTGATAGAGAATAATACAGCATATTTTAAATTTATAGGTGTATATAAAAATAAGATTGAATAGGGAATAGAATTCTTTATTTGATTGTAGTTATTAGGAGGTACAAAGATGAATTTTTTTGGTCTAGTAGGTGAAAAACTCTCTCATAGTGTTTCACCTCAAATCCATAAACGAATATTTGAGATATTAAATATTGAAAGTGCATATAAAAACTTTGAAATTTCAAAAGAAGATATATCTAAGTTAGGTGGTGCTATAAAATTATTAGGAATACAAGGAGTAAATGTTACTGTGCCATATAAGGAACGTATTATGAAATATTTGGATTTTATATCACCAGAAGCAAAACGTATAGGAGCAGTTAATACAGTTTTACTTAAAGAAAATATATTATATGGCTATAATACGGATTACTTTGGTCTCGACAGTATGTTCAAAATGGCACATATTGATGTACAAGGAAAAGTAGCTGTTATATTAGGAACTGGTGGTGCTTCTAAAGCTGCTCTTACATATCTTCTTGATTCTGGAGTAGATAAAGTTTATGTTTCAACTAGAAAAAAGGATAATAAAAAATTATTAAATGATAAAGCTATATTAATAGACTATGAGGAACTTAAGCATATAAAAGGAAATATAATGTTAAATGCTACACCAGTAGGAATGTATCCTAATATAGGGATATCACCAGTATCAAAATCAATTATACAAAATTTTGATACCTTAGTAGATTTAATTTATAATCCTGGAGAAACCGAGTTTTTAAAAATTGGCAATGATGTAGGTAAAAAAACTTGTGATGGATTATATATGTTGGTAGGTCAAGCAATAAAATCTCAAGAAATTTGGCAGGATAAAAAAATAAATAATGATATTTTAGATGTTATATATAATGAATTAAAATTAGAGTTTTTGTAAGGGGGATTGTTATGATAAATAAATCAAAAGAAAAATTAATATTAATAGGTATGCCAGGGAGTGGAAAAACTACAATTGGTAAACTTTTGTCTCAAGAGTATAGTTGTAGTTTCTGTGACATGGATGATTATATAAGTGAAATTTCTCAAAAAAGTATAGCAGAATTATTTTCAGAAGGAGAATCTGTTTTTAGAGACTATGAGACTCAAGCGTGTAAAGAACTTTCTGTAAGTGATAAGACCGTAGTGTCTACTGGTGGTGGTGTAATAAAGAAAGATATCAATATGGAAATACTAAAAGAAACAGGTATAATTATTTTTATTGATAGACCTGTACAAAAAATTTTAGAAGATATAAATATTAATTCAAGACCTTTATTAAAGAATGGCAAAGATAGATTATACAACCTTTATGATGAGAGAATAAGTCTTTATAAAAAATTTTCGGATATCGAGATTTTAAATGATAAATCATTAAATACTGCTATATATAATATTACGAATGAAATTAGTGATAAATTTAAATTTGAGTTTAAAGAAAAATAATCTGGGGGAGTGAAGCTAATGAATATTGTTATTGTAGGGCTAGGAGTTATAGGAGGTTCTTTTGCTAAAGCACTAAAAAAAGCAGGATATGAAAATGTATTTGGGGTAGATGTAGATTTAGAAACTTTAAAAAAAGCAGAAGAAATAAAAATCATAAAAGAAGGAAGTACTACGGGTAACGAGTTTTTTAAAGAAGCTGATTTAATCATATTATCTATATATCCTAGATTAATTGTGGACTTTTTAAATAATAATAAAGAATTCTTTAAAAAAGGAACTATAATTACTGATACCACAGGAATAAAAGAAGCAATTATTAATGATGTATTAAAAATAATTCCAGATGATATAGATTTTATATTTGGGCATCCAATGGCAGGAAGAGAAAAAAAAGGAATTGATTTTGCAAGTGAACAGGTCTTTAAAGGAGCAAATTATATAATTACTCCAACTGGTAGAAATAATATAAAGAATTTAGAATTAGTTGAAAATTTAATTTTAGAAATAGGATTTAAAAGAGTAAAAAAATTAACTTCACAGAAACATGATGAGATTATAGCTTTTACATCTCAACTTCCTCATGTTATGGCAGTTGCTCTTATAAATAGTGATGAAGAAGACAGAGATACTGGTAAATTTATAGGAGATAGTTATAGAGATTTAACTAGAATTGCAAATATGAATGAAGACTTATGGAGTGAACTTTTTTTAGGAAATAGAGATAATTTACTAAAATCTATAGAAAATTTTGAATCAGAAGTAAATTTGATAAAAGATGCTATTTTTAATAATGATAAAAATAAATTGGTAGAATATTTTAAAAAATCATCAATAAGAAGAGAAATTCTAGAAAAATAAAGATTGCTATTTAAGGTATATGTAGATGGGTATAGATATAAGTGATAGCATATTAAATTATATTAGTATTTATAGCTTTAATATAATTTAATATGTTATTGATGTATTTATACCCTTAAATATTATTACCCTATAAATAACATTTTTTTAAATTGCCCTTTATTAACAATTTATGAAACTTAATTGTAAAAAAGAGTTATTAATAGTAAAATAAAGTGAATCAATGAAATTACAATTGGAAAAGAGGGTGAGGTGTAGCTACTTGAAAAATAGTAGGCCAATAGTGAAAAATGTGTTAATTGCATTTATAGTACTATTCTTTTTTAGTATATTTGCATTTTTTTATGTGAGCAACATGGATAATGTGTTAGAATATGAAACAAAAAATTATTTGTCTGAAATTAGTGCAGAAAGTAAAATTGCCATCAATAGTAAATTGAAAAGTAATTTAGACAAATTAGAGAGTATTTCTAAAATTTTAGAAACAGAAGACAGCTTCAATTTAGAAAAAACTTTAAAAATGCTAAAATCATATAACGAAAATAGTAATTATAATAATATTGGTATGATTTTACCAAATGGGAAAGGATATGCTGAAGAAATTTTGGGAATAGATTTTTCAGATAGAGACTATTTTAAACTTGCAATTAAAGGTGAATCTAATATATCAAAACCATTAATAGATAAAGCGACAGGAAAACTTACTGAGACATACGCTGTGCCATTATACAATAAAGGTAAAATTGTTGCTGTGATTGCAGCTGATTATGATGTTGAGTTTATATCTGAATTATTATCCATTTCTACATTTAATGGAGAAGGTTTTTCACTTATATGTGATAGCAATGGTAATATAATTATTCCACCATATCATAAAAATTTAAACTCAAATATTACAAATCTATCCCAAATTAACTTTGAAAAAAGATTTAATTTTAAAAATATGAAAATGTCAGACCAAGGCGTAGTGCAAGTTAAAAAATTAGATGAAAAATTTTATATGGCATATACATCTCTAGGAATTAATGATTGGTTTATAGCATCCTTTGTTCCAAAAATAGTTGTATCTAAAAAACTGAATAATTTAATGATAGTTACAATTATTGGATGGATTGTACTTTCATTTTTATTTTTAGGTATTATAATGTACATATTATATTCAAAGACAAAGAGTCAAAAAACTATAGAAAAAATAGCATATACAGATTTTGTAACTGGTTATTCAAATTGGAGAAAGTTTGAATTGGATGTTACAAACTTACTGAAGAAAACTTCACAAAATAATAAATATGCAATGATTATATTTGATATCGATAAATTTAAAGCGATTAATGATATATACGGTCATAAAAAGGGAAATTTAATTTTAAAAAATATTGCTAATACTCTACATGAATTAACCAATAATAATGAAACTTTCGCTCGTGTAAGTGCTGATAATTTTAATATCTTATTAACATATGATACAAAAGAAGATATAATAAATACCATCAAAAAGATTATGACGAATAATGAATTTGTAAACTTATCTTTTGGAATTTATGAAATTAAAGATAAAACTTTAACTGTAAGTGTATATAGTGATAGAGCTTCACTTGCAAGAGCTTCAATAAAAAATAATAGTGATATAAACTTTGCTTTTTTTAATGATAAACTAAGAGATAAGTTATTACTTGAAGATAAGATAGAAAAAGAAATGGAATATGCACTTGAAAATGGGCAATTCGTAATGTATTTACAACCAAAATATAATATTAAATTAGATAAATTTTGTGGGAGCGAAGCCTTAGTAAGATGGCAATATACAGAAACAGAAGTCATATATCCAGGAGATTTTATTCCCATATTTGAAAAAAATGGATTTATTAGAAAGATTGATATGTACATATTAGAACAAGCTTGTAAAGAAATTAGATTTTTATTTGATAAAGGTATTTCTCCTTTGCCTATATCTGTAAACTTCTCAAGAGTTGATTTTTTAAAAAAAGATTTTACTTCAAAGATAGTAAATGTATGTGATAGATATAAAATACCATATAGTTTAATAGAAATTGAAATTACTGAGTCTAGTATGTTTGGAGATACTGATACCCTATTTGATGTGAGTAGAAATCTGCAAGACATTGGTTTTATAGTTTCAATGGATGATTTTGGCTCAGGATATTCTTCTGTAAATATGCTTAAAAACATACCATTAAATGTAATAAAATTGGATAGAGGATTTTTTATAGATGATAAAGATATTGATAAGAGCCAGATTGTTATAAAAAGTATAGTTTCTCTTATCAAGCAATTAGGTATAAGTGTCGTTGCAGAAGGAATAGAAACTAAAAGTCAAATAAAAATGTTAAAAGAAGCAAATTGTGATATTGTTCAAGGATATTATTTTTCAAAACCATTACCAGTTAAAGAATTTGAAAAATTAGTCTATAAAATATAGTCAATAAATCTTAAATGGGAGGTGGTAATTAAATGATAAGAGCAAAATCTTTAAAAAGTATACTGAGTATTGTTTTAATATTTTTATTTACAATAATTTCTTTTTCTGATTTTGCATTTAAAACTAATGTTCAAGAAGAAGAAAATAATAAAGTTAACTTAAAGGAGATATCTCTTCAAAGTTCTAATGCTATAAAAATAAAATTGGATAGTTCATTATCATTCATTAAAAGTGTATCAAATATGGTTTCATATTTTGCTACTATAGATAATCCAGAAGTAATTCCATTGTTATCTAGAATATCGAAGGAATCTGACTTTCAAAGAATATCTATTGTATCTCCTAATGGAATAAGTCATACTAGTGATGGGAAAATTATTGATGTATCAAATTATGAATATTTCAAGAAAGCAATTAGAGGAGAAAGTAATATATCTGAAGTTGTAAAATCTCCAATTGATGGAAAAGATACTTTTGTTATAGCTACACCTGTATTTAAAAATAATAAGGTGATTGGTATTTTATATGGTTCTTACTATAATGATAAATTAGCTGAATTTATAGATATAACAAGTTTTAATAGTGAAGGATATATAGATATATTTGAATCTAGTGGACAATTTGTTCTAAAATCTTCACATACGGACAATCTTATCAAATCAAGTAGTAATATATATGATATATTTAAAAAAGCTTCTTTTGATGAAAGCTATAGCTATAAAAAAATATATGAGGATACGAAGAATAACAAAAGTGGCTTTACATCATACGAATATAAAGGTGAAAAGCGTTATGCCACTTATACACCAATTGGTGTAAATGATTGGTATGTACTTTCTGTGATACCACAATATACTGTAAGAAAAAATATTGATAAAATAAATCAATTAGCATTTTCTCTTATTTTTAAAATATTTTTACTGTTTATTATACTTATAATATATATCTTTTATAAAAACAATAAATCTCAAAAACATATATTAAAAACTAATAAAGAAATATCATCTATTACGAATAGCATTCCTGGAGGCGTACAAAAATGTACTATTGGTGAAACATATGAATTTAATTTTTTAAGTGATGGTTTTATAGATTTATTTGGGTATACAAGAGAAGAAATAAAAACAGTATTTAATAACGACTTTTATAATTTAATACATAAAGATGATGTAAAAAGAATAAAAGAAGAAATTTCTGAACAACTTCATAAAAATAAAACTATTGAACTAGAATACAGAGTTATGACAAAAAGTCGTGATATAGTGTGGGTTTTAAATAAAGGCGAAGTTATAACAGAACCCGATGGAAAAGAGTATCTTTGTTGTGTAACAGTAGATATTACAAAAACAAAACAATTGGAAAAAGAAATGGAACAAAAGAATCTAGAACTTGAAATGGTATCCGAAAATGTTTTAGGTGGTATACTTATAACTGAGTTTAATGAAGATTTTACGATACAATATACTAATGCTGGTTATCTTTCGATGATTGGATATACTCGCAAACAACTAGAAGAAGAGCTTCAATACAAAGCATGTAATCTCGTTTTTTATGATGATAGAAAAAAGACTCTTGAAAATATACAATATCAGTTAGGTATAAAGGGTATAGCTGTATATGAACATAGGATAAGAAGGCGAGATGGTAATATTATCTGGGTTTCTGTAAAAGGAAAGCTTATTGTTGATAGTGATGGGAGTAAAAAAGGTATTTGGATTCTGACTGATATAACAGATTTGAAAAATGCAGAGCAAAAACTTAAAATTAATGATGAAAGAGTTAGAATTGCATTAAAACAAACATCAAACACTATATTTGAATATGATATAAAAACCAAATCACTTTTAAATGCTAACAAAGAACTTGATAAATACGATATTCCTGATATCACTAAAAATGTTCCATATTCTTTGGTAGAATCAGGAATAATTCATAAAGATTTTAGTGATGATTTTATAAATATGTACGAGAAAATAATAAATGGAGCAAAAATAGCAAGTTGTATAGTTAAGATAAAACTTCCAAATGAAAGTTATATATGGAATAAACTTACTTTAACTACAGTTTTTGATGAAGACGGGATACCCGTAAGAGCAATTGGTATACAAGAAGATATAAGTGAGCAAAAAGAAGCAGAAATAAGATATAACCAAGAAGGTAAATATCATTCAGCTATATTATCAGAAGCAATGATAACTTATGAGATAAATGTATCGAAGGACACTTTTATAAGAGGAAATGAAAACTGGTATAAAGAATTTGGAATTAAGCCTGAGAATAACTATTCTGAAATGGTAAAAACTATAGCAAATAGTATCATTTATAAAAATGATAAAGATGTGTTTTTAAACACATTTCTATGTAAGGACCTATTAGCTGCATACAAGAAGAATATAAGTGAAATAAAGTTGGAATATCGAAGAATGAATCAGGAAAATAAAATGATTTGGGTTATTTGTACAATGCACTTAATAAAAGATTCTATTACAAATGATATAAAAGCTCTTGCTTATGTAAAAGATATTGACAAACAGAAGAATGAGGAAATTAGATTAAAAATAAAAGCGGAAAGAGATACCCTTACAGGATTATATAATAAAGGAACTACAGAAAAACTGATTAATGATTTCTTAGCTTCTGAAGAAGCCAGTCTAGGAATTCATGCATTTTTAATTATTGATATAGATAACTTTAAATCTGTAAATGATAATTTAGGACATGTATTTGGAGATAAAGTATTATTTGAAGTTTCTAAACATTTAAAACCTATATTTAGAAAAGATGATATAGTGGGTCGTATTGGTGGAGATGAATTTATAGTATTCTTAAAAAATATTCAATCTTTTGATAATGCTAAAAAGAAAGCAGAAAAAATATGTGCTATATTTAGAAATTCTTACACCGAAAATAACAAGACATATAAGATATCTGGTACGGTTGGAATTTCATTTGTTCCAGAACATGGAACTATCTTTGAAGACCTTTATCAAAAAGCGGACATAGCACTTTATTATGCAAAAAGTAAAGGTAAAGATAAATATGCACTTTATAGTGATTGTATCTATCAAAATGAAACTAATAATATAGATTATGACAATATAAAAGAAGTAAATGAATATGAAAAATCTAAACCAGTACTTAAAAAAGCACTTGATTCCATTGATAATTATGTATATGTAGTAAATCCGAACACTTATGAACTTATTTTTGCCAATAATAAGATATTAAGTCTAGATTTAGAAATAAAATTGGGAGAGGCTTGTTATAAATCATTATTAAAATCCAACGAACCTTGTAATAATTGTCCTCTCAATGGATTGGAAGAAAATAAACATTCAAAATTCAAAATAGAGACAAATACATTTGGTACAAATATCAGCATAGCAAGTTGGATTAATTGGATAGATGGAGAATATAACTGTCTTATAGAGTGTATAGATATTTCTTTGTACAAAAATAAATAAAAAGGATTATGAGAATATGTTAAATAGTATAAATTTGATATTGGGTATAATATTTATAATTTACTATTTTTATCTTAAAATGGTTTTTGGAGGAATTTCATTTAGTGAAATTTTCTTGATTGTAGGAATTCTATTAATTGTTTATCAAATATTTAAGAAGAAAATTAAGGAAAAGAAGGTTTTTTATAAAGTGTTAAAGATAATAATCAGTGTTTTCCTAATAGTATTCATAATCACTGAAAGTTTAATTATTTTTTATCCTAAAAATAGTTTTGAGTCAAAGAGTGATTATCTATTGATTTTAGGAGCTGCTGTCAAAAAAAATACACCAAGCACAACTTTAAAAGGAAGATTAAATACTGCCTTGAAATATTTAAGAGTTAACAGTGATTGTGATGTGATTGTATCAGGTGGTAAAGGTAATGGAGAAAATATAACTGAGGCAAAAGCTATGAAAGACTATCTTATAAAAAGTGGTATAGATAAGAATAGAATAATAGAAGAAGATAAATCTACTAATACTTACGAAAACTTTAAGTATTCAAAATTAAAGATAGAAGAACATAGCAAAAGAAAACTACAAGACTTAGAAGTGAAAATAGTAACAACGGATTTTCATGTTCTTAGGAGTAAGATATTAGCATATAGAAATGGATATAAAAATACTTCTTTTTATGCTAGTAAATCAAAACTTTCATTTGTACCTACTTATTATACAAGAGAATTTTTTGCTCTATGGAAAACAATTGTTTTTGATAGATAATAAATAAAAAGGCTAGATATAAATTATAAATTTATACCTAGTCTTTCTCTATGTAATAAATTAAAAACTATAAAATTATTTTTTCAAAACTTCCTGTCATTAAGTAAGCAGGTTCAGCATCTATATCTATTTCTCATCTTTACTTACTGTAGAAATTTCAACATTATGATTTAAAAGTAATTGTTTATAAGAGGTTTTATGTTTTCCGATTCCAAAATATAATTTCCCTTCATAATCCATTACAAATCCAAATGGTCTTACTCTTGATTTATTATATTCAACTGTAGCAAAATAGAATGTTGGATTTTCTTTTAAAAAACTCATTATTTTTCCTATGACTAAATCTCCTTTGTATTTTATATTAGTATCATGAATATAAATAAAATATTCAAAATATTAATACAAATCAATATAAAGATAATTTTATTGTTATACTAATTATTGAAATTATTCATAAAGTTCACATAATAAAATTAAAGTTAACTAAAAATTCTTGTTTTGAGTTCGATTATTTAATTAGACATTTAAATAGATTTTAAGCTTATTATGCTCTTGAAGGTATAAAACATCAACGAAAAATATATAAGCTCTTTAAAAACTAAAATAAAAAGCCGTTATTTTGGGCGAAACTAAAATTATAAAGATTAATTAGAAGGAAAATATCAAAATAATGAAAGTAAATAAGTGGTATAAAACTCAGATAGGTTTTAGCATATATTTTCAAGCTTGTTTTTAATTTGTGATTGTTATGAAGAAAATAAAAATGCCAAGAAGTTTTTGTAATTAAAGTGAAAAATAAATAAAAATGAAACATGTATGGTTTAATCTTAAAACATATCTTAAGAAATTAAGTTTAATTTTTATAATATTTTGTTTGATGTTTTAGAGTATAAAAGTATATTTTTAATATATTTAAATCTAAAAAAGAGGAAAAATAAGAAAAAAATTACTGACATACTACTGACAAATCGTGTTTTTTTCGTTATGAATATATTGAAAATACTTACTTAGTAAAAAACGGCATAAAATAGTATATTTTATGCCATTTACTATTTTTTAGTAAGATAAGAAAAGAATTTTATTCCTATTATTGATGAGGAGAATACTATTTTTTTATATTGGAATAATAAGAGTAAATCTATAATATAGAAAAGAGGTATTTCTAGTATGCATGAAAATAAAAAGAATCTATTAGATGGAAGTTTAGCTCAATATAATGATGCAGCTGTTCCAAAAATACCAGTATTTGCTGGTAGTGATATAACTTCAGAAGTTTATTATTTTAAACCTAATCAAGTTCTTAAAGCTCATAGACATCCTAATGGCGAGCAAATATTTGTGTTCTTAAAAGGTGAAGGAAAAATGAAACTTGGCGAACATGAATGTGATGTAAAAAATGGTGATACTGTCTTTGTACCAACAGGAGAATGGCATGAGATTACGAATGGAAGCAATGAAGAAATGGTAGCTGTTCAAATTACAAAAATTAATGCTGGAGCAGAATACAGAGGATAGATATATAAGTACAAGTAGTACTTTGATTTCTATTTTTTTATATAAACTTTAATCTCAAAATATAAAAAGAGTCTTTTAAAAGACTCTTTTTATATTTTCATATTCTTTATATAGATTTTTTACTTAAAGATTCTACTTAAATAAGAAGTTTTTTAGTTAAAGTTAAATATAACCTTATTTTATATTTTTTATAGCATTCTCAGCAAATTCAGTATTTACAATATCTTTATAAGGAGCTTCTTTATCTAATTCTTTAGCCTCTTTCATAACATCCATTAATTTATTCAAACCTTCTTCTTTTAGTACCGGATTTTGTGACCATGCATCTATTGATTTATATCTATCTACAACTGTTGTTAAGTCTTCTAAAGATATATCTTCAAAGAAAGGTTGCATAGCTTTAGCTATATCTTTACTAGGTGCTTGTTGAACCCATAGTTGACCTTTATAAACAGCATTTGTAAATCTTTGAATTAAATCTTTATTACTTTTCATATATGATCTAGTAGTAGAGTAGGCTGTAAATGGTATCTCTCCAGAATCTTTTCCTATAGACGTAACTATATATCCACTGCCTTCTTTTTCCATAGCTGTAGCTGTAGGTTCAAAAGCTGTTGTGAAGTCTCCTTCTCCACCTGCAAAAGCTCCTGCCATTACACCAAATTGGTAATCAGTTTGATTATAACATCAAAATATGCACTTAATTTTTTGAAATATTAGGGTAGAGTATTAAAGAAAAATCATCAGTTCTTTGATTTGGTTCTTTTTTGTACATGGCATAATTAATTACAGTTTTAAGTAGTATGTTTTTTAAATAAGGTTCTTTATCTTCCGTATATTCATTTAAAACTCTTTCAAGTTGAGGAACGACTTGTGTTTTAACTACTTTTCTTTCTTTTTCCATTTCAATATCTATATTTGTTTTGTTTATAGATTTTCTTATATTTTCTAAACGAGACATAAGTATTTTTGAACGTTGTAGAAATGTATCGCTGTCATAAATTCCTTGTTCTAAAAAATCATGCAATCTCTCTCTTTGTTTTTCTAGGTTATTTAATTCTTTATTCAGACTTACTAAAGTATGTTCTAAATTACCCTTGATTTTAAAATTATCTTTTTCTTCTTTCAAAGATAGCCTATAATCCATTAGCCATTTATTTAAGACAAGTAAGATTTTATTTTCTAATATGTACAATTTCGTAGCTTTATTTTTACAATTAGTACAGACCATGTATTTCTCACATCCACTTGATGTAGTATTAGATTTAGCTACTAAAGTATGATTACAATATCCACATTTTACAATACCAGCTAAGGGATTAGTTATTTTATTGTTTGGTGTAGGAGAATTGCTACGTTTTTTTCTTATATTCTGTGCTTTATTCCATATATCTTCACTTATTATTGGTTCGTGTTTTCCTTTTACTTCAATTTGCTCTTCAATCCCCCTAGTTCTACTAGAATTTCTTTTTCTCTCAACTTTATTCCATACTATATATCCACAGTATACTTTATTTTTTATAATATCTCTAACTCCTTTTTCATACCAAGTTCTACCTGTTGTGGTTTTATAACCAAGTTCATTTAAATAACTAGCTATTTTACATGCTCCATCTCCCTTTAAATACATATCAAAGATTAGCTTAATAACAGTTGCTTTATCTTCATTTATTATAAGTATTCTTTCTTTATTGTTTAAATATTTAATATCATACCCATAAGGAGATGCTTGAGCTATAAATTTACCTTCTTCAATACTTTTAATTTTTCCTCTTTGCATACGCCTAGATATTAACTTTAATTCTTTACGAGCCATAAAAGCTTCAAATTCGGAATATTCTTCATCAAACTCATCATTTAAATCATAAATTTTTCTAGGAGTAATAATTTTTGTCTTAGATTTTTTAAATGTGTCTAATATTAATCCCTGGTCTTGCATATTTCCACGTCCTAAGCGGTCAATGTCCATTACCAAAACAGCATCGTAGTTATTATTTTTGACTTCATCTAGTAATTCTATCATCTTAGGTCTATATTCTATACTCTCACCAGAAATAAGTTCCTCTTTAATATCAATAACATTTAAACTCTGTTCTTTTGCTAATTTTAAAAGAGTTGTCTTATGTCTGCTTAATGTTTCAAATTCGCCTCTATGCTCTGCTTCTTCATCGGCTCTACTTTTACGTAAATAAATTGAGACATTCATTAAATCACACTCCTTGAATATATTATATTCAACAGCAATATGATTATATTTAACATATAAAAATAAACCTGTAAAATATAGAATATATTTTACAGGTTTATTTTTATATGTTATTTCTATAATATATTTAAAATCTTATAGTCTAGGTAAATATTTATATTACTAGCTTTATACCTTAGTTATATTTTAAATTTCAAACTATTTTTTTACAACAGGTATCCATACTTCAAACTTAGCATTTTGTGGGTCTGGATTTAAGTAAAGCTCAATATCAGGACCATTATCATATTCATATCCAGAAGTAGGCAGCCATTCTGTTACAATACGCTTTTCTAGTTCTTGGATTGCTTGTGGGCATTGTCCTTCTCCAGAGAATATCGCCCAAGTAAAAGCTGGAATAGTGTATTCATCCAATGTATCATCTGCAGATTTTGTACTTGAAACAGAGATAAAATACTTCCATTCTTCTGAATCGTTACAAATGCTTATACCTAATACACCTTGAGGCTGACTATCCATCATAGGTATTAACTTTTGAAGAGTTCCATCTAAAGCAACCTTTTGCCACATTTGAGGAACAATCTCAAAATTCTTTTCTAATTCAGTGTGAAGTGGTTGAGATACACCAACTATACGAAATGCTTCTTTTTTTTCAATTCTATAATTCATTTCTTCTGCTCCTTTTATACTAATTTTAAAGCTGATTGGAGGAAAGGCTTTCAAAGTTATTATTTCTCCTCTTTTTATAACTGATGGAGCAACACCATGAATACTTTTAAAAGCACGATTGAATGCTGTCGGAGAAGAGTAGCCATATTTTAAAGCCACATCAATTATTTTTTTATCATCATTCTGTAATTCTACAGCTGCTAAAGACATTCGTCTACGACGAATATATTCAGAAAGTGGTACATTTGCCATATAAGCAAACATCCTTTGAAAATGATATGTAGAGCAACAAGCTATTTTTGCAACTTGTTCATATTCAATTTCTTTTGTTATGTTTTCTTCAATATAGTTAATTGCTTTGTTTAATCTTTCAATCCATTCCATAAAATCAGCTCCTTGTAATTTATATAATATATATTTTGAAATAGTTAATCCTCTCTTTCTATGCACTAATTAACTAGCTTAATAAAGCTTAATAAAGAATAAACATGAGAAAGTATGTAATTAACCACAAAAATGAGTAAATAGTATTGTTTTTCATATTAAAGTATATCACAATTTAATATTTAATTTTATGTAAGATAACAGTTTTAATTTATTGTGAAATTTTTATAATCTTTTAGGTTAAATATTTAATCGTATATAACATTTTATCTATAAGCCCATTCTTTTTAAAGTTTATCATTAATCAAACTAATCTTAGTCAGCCAATTATAAATATTGATTGAGAATAGGACAATTTTTAAGATACATAAAATATAAAAAGGAGGGGATTTAAATGCCAAAGATAGAAAAAGACTTGGATGGTACAACTACTATAACATACCTAAATGATGATGTAGATGTTCCAACAGACGAGAACGGTTATAAAATATCCATGACAGTACTACATGGAAAGACAATATGCCATGTAGTATCTCCTGAAACAATATTAGGAAGAACACTCACACTAGAAGAAAAACAAGAAAAAGATACAATAATATATGAAGCAATAGAAAAAATAATGGTAGATAGACAATTACAAATAAAAAATTCAAATAAAGAAGTTGCTAGTCATTAGCACTTCTTTGATAAACTAAGTAGGACAAGTATTTTATATATATTCTATAATACTATTGACTTATAGTCTAATTAGACTATAATATAAACATAGATAGTCTAATTAGACTATCATAAAAAATAAGTACAATAAGAGTTTAAGAAAGGATAATAACAATGATTAAATCATTTTTAATGTTAGGACAGTCCAATATGGCTGGAAGAGGATTCATAAGTGAAGTACCTCCAATTTATAATGAAAGAATACAGATGTTACGTAATGGAAGATGGCAAATGATGACAGAGCCTATTAATTATGACCGCCCAGTATCTGGGATAAGTCTTGCTGCATCATTTGCAGAGGCATGGTGTTGTGAAAATAAAGAGGATAGAATTGGGCTAATTCCTTGTGCTGAGGGGGGCAGTTCATTAGATGAATGGAATATAGATGGTATACTTTTCAAACATGCTATAAATGAAGCTAAATTTGCTATGCAAAGTAGTGAATTGACAGGGATTTTGTGGCATCAAGGAGAAAATGACAGTAATAATGGTAACTATAAATTTTATTATAAAAAATTACTTTCTATTATTGAGGCTCTTAGAAAAGAATTAAATATTCCAGATATACCTATTATTATTGGTGGTTTGGGAGACTTCTTAGGAAAAGTAGGCTTTGGAAAAAGTTGTACTGAGCATGAGTTTATCAATAAAGAGTTGCAAAAATTTGCTTTCGAACAAGAAAACTGTTATTTTGTCACAGCATCAGGTCTGACATCTAATCCTGATGGTATTCATATTGATGCCATATCCCAAAGAAAATTTGGATTGCGTTATTTTAAAGCTTTTTATAAGAGAAAGCACGTTATGGAAGCATTAGTTAACGAAAGAGAATTGATAACATCTAGTAATTCTAAAACATATACAAAAACAGAAAAAATATATATAAATAGTATGGATTTAGCATTAGGAAAGATATCATATGATGAATTTGAATCTCAACTTATAAAACTTAATGATAATTAGATAAAATATCCATTAATATATTCGCAAATTTAGCTTGAAAGAGGTGATTTTTTGATACCATTATTAATTTTAGGATTATTAAAACAAAATCCAAATTCTTATGGATATGAGTTATTAGCATTAATGGAAAAGAAGCATTACAAGTATATAGTAAATTTCACTAAAGGTTCTTTTTATTATAACTTACAGCAACTCGAGGAAAAAAAGTTAATTGAAAAAGTTGAGAATAGTCAACCTAATAAAAATAGGGAAACTCATAACTATATGATTACTGAACTTGGATGCCAAGAATTTGAAAAACTAATGTATAAATATGGTTCTAAGACAGAGTATGTAAATCTATCATTTTACGCAACACTATTGTTTGCAAATGACTATAAAAATGAAAAGTTAATAGAATTATTAAAGATGCAAATCAAGCAAACTCAAGTAAGAATTTCTCTATTAAATGAAGCTATAGAAAATGATAAAACAAATTCACACTATTTTAAAAGGATGTTAGAGAATTCTCGTTCTCATCATTTAGTGAATATTGAATGGTTTGAGAAGTTATTAAATGATATTAAAGATTGATGCTAGTAACAAAAATAAACCTATATATACTTTATATAAATGTAATATAGGTACATAGATTAAAATAAGACAGATAATTTCTATTGGGATATCTGTCTTTTTATTATAAAAACTTATATTAAATTTGATTATCTTTTCATAAGTTGGTAAATGTCGATATATCCTGTATCTACAAGGAGTATCGGCATTTTCTTTTTGGAAGATACTTTGCATAAGTTGGCATTTAACCGTATAAGAATGCCATCAAAAGTAGTAAATAAAATGAACCATGTGCATAATAGCCAAGCGTCATAGTAATGTTTTTATGCCCCATAATATATTGCAATATATTAGGACTCATTCCTTTGTTAGCCATATTTGTACAGAATGTATGCCTAAAGGTATGTGGCGTAATCTTTGGTAGCTTGTCCTCATGGGTCTTGTTATACTTCTTGACTAACGCTCTTAACATGCTTTGATAATGAGTTGCTTGTTTTGGGAATCCATCTTGTTTAAGAAATAGGAAGTTCTGGTAACCATCAACAATGATTGGTTCTGCTTTAGCGTTCTTACGCCGTTCCACGATACGTTCAAATAATTGATAAGCTCTTTCAGT
This sequence comes from Clostridioides sp. LIBA-7602, assembly GCF_056688945.1. Lineage (NCBI taxonomy): Bacteria > Bacillati > Bacillota > Clostridia > Peptostreptococcales > Peptostreptococcaceae > Clostridioides > Clostridioides sp. LIBA-7602. Next base: position 2,042,329 of record NZ_CP196991.1, read on the forward strand.
CATTGGAATTTCTCGCTTACCCTGTGTGGTCTTTGGAACTTCTACATAATAGCCAACCTTAGTATAACTCAACAATTGATGGTCTACCATAATGGCTTTATTTTTCATATCCAATTCTAAAGTCAAACCGCATAATTCAGAAATGCGTAGTCCTGTTTCTAAGAGGATAACAACATCATCATAATATTTACAATAAGTCTTATCGCTCTCCATAAAGGATAATAAGCCCATTTCCTGTTCTGGTGTTAGAGCGATTTTTGGTTCTGTTGTATCTTCCAAAACATCACTTAACTGAAAATTAAATGGATTCTTTCTAATACAGTCGTCTTGAATTGCCATGAAAAACGACGCTTTCAGTGAACGCTTATAATTGTCAATGGATTTATAAGCACACCCATCTTCACTCATTCGGATAGCCCAGCTTTTAGCGTCTGATAATTTAACCATATCAATGCTTTTCGCACCTAGTGGGTCATTGTTCAGAATCTTCATAAGATAATGGCGTCCTTTTTTAGTGTTAAGTCGGATATTCTTTCTTAGTCCATTCTTTTTAGCGTATAACTGACAAACTGTCATTTTCTTACCAATAGTGTCAATGCTATCATCAAGGTCATTTTGTATTGCTTTTTCCTTATCCCTTAATAATATATCATCATATTTTCCCTTTGGGGGTTTATCAGTAGGTACAAGTTTCCAAGAGTAAACAAATTGTGGTTTACCAAATGAATCTACATACTTATATGCGTATCTTCCATCTTTTCTCTGGTTCTCTCCAGTTCTTAAAATTCTATCTTTATTATCTCGTCTTTTTTTAGTTGACATGATAAGAAGCTCCTCTCAATAACCGAATTGAGCTTGATACGTCATATGAAAAAGACGAATGATATAGTGTTCAAAATGTTTAAGTATTCCGTTTATTGCATTTACATCGTCATGTACAGCAAGTAAAATAATTGTAAAAGGTAATACTTCTTTAGTAGGTTTCATTTCAATGTTCCTCCATGAGTTCTTTCAACTCTTTTAGTGCATTTGTTTTGTGATAATGTACGGTACTTTCTGCTAAATCCATCAATGTTGCTATGTCAGCATTTGTCATGTTGAGAAAGAATGAAAGTAGAATTATATCTTGTTTTCTTTTTGTAAGTTTTCCGATTGCTTGTGCCATTAATACATCTTCAATTCGTATGTTGTAGTCGTAAGAAACCATACAGATGTAGTTAGAATCATAATCATCTAAAATACTCAATTTACTTAATTCTGCAAGTGACAAAGATTCGAGAGATACCAAATAATCATTTCTGCGTTTATTTTCGTCATAAATATCTCTAGCATAGTTACGTAAAACTGTTTTACAGAAACTGTCGAATTGATATTCAATTGTCTTTTCATCAACCATAAGATTTCACCCCCTTTCCATCACAAGGAGTTAAATAACCTTGCTTACTCCTATCACGGTGGGAGGGCGTTAAATCTTCGATAAATTTCAAAAAAAGAGAAAAAAATACACACTCTTCCTATAGGGCAAAAATGTGTATTCTTTAAAACGTATTTAATTTATATTGGTTGTAAGCCACCACCATATTGATGTATGGAAATATGCATTGGCTAGCTTTTCATAAAAATACAAAGATGCATAAGAAATTAATAGAGGGGAAAAACTTATTCTGTTATTAAAAAGTAGGTTAATTCTAATAAATGCTATTGCGGTCGAATTAAACTATATACATGGCAATCAATCATGTTTCTATTCTTTATTATGGAATTGTGACAGTATTCTTCAATCTTAAAACCACATTTTTCCAATAATTTACTTGACCCTCTATTGTAGGAATATACATTAGCATGAATTTTGTTAAGGTTGTATTTTTCAAAGGCAATTTTGCATATTTCTTTTACTGCATTTGTTGCTATCCCTTTGCCGTTCCTACCAAGCCAGTAACCTAATTCAGCATTTTTATTAATAGAGGTATCTTCTTCAAATGTTAGGCTGATACTTCCAATAGCCCTTTCTTGATAAAAAATAGCATAGCTAAGTTGTTTAACATCTGGAGTTGCCAAACAAAAACTAATAAAATCTCTAGCGTTTTGCTCCGTATAAGGGTGGGGGAAGTTGTCACGAAGATTCTTTGCAATTTCTTTATCATTCGCAAACTCAACTAAATCGGTAATATAAGCATAATTCCACTCTATAAGTTCCATTTTTCTTCTTCTTTTATGAAACAGCTACAAGAAATCTTTCTAAGCCAATACCACTTATCAAACAGCGTTCTTTTTTATTTCCAAGCATTTGATAAGTCCAGTCAACAAATCCACCGTCAACCATTTCAACGGTTTCATTTCCTTGTTTGACCGATAATTTGAAATTGATACCTTTATAATAATTATTATCAACATCATCATTATGAATTGATAACTCTATATTAGGAAAAATAAGTTTGATAGTTTCAACCATTCTGTCGAAAAATCCGTCATTATCTTTGTATCCGTTTCTTTTGCGTAGAATAATAGAGAAACGAACATTTTCTATTTCACTTAATATATCTTTATAATAGTTTAAGTGCTTTTCTAACAACATTTTTTCACAAGTGTAAGACCCTGTATCTATACCAGATGAAACCATACAATATAAGCCAAAATGTGAATATAAACCTTTACCTACAAAATTTTGTGCTCTTATTGCCCTAGCAGTAGTAGCCATGTGGATAGGTATGGTATTATTTTCTTCTTTTCTTTTTAATTTATCAGCAATAATTATTGCCAACATATTTGAGGGGTCTGCAAGTGTTTCTGTCCCTCGTAGAGCACTTACTACGTTATATTGATCTACGGAGCCAAAAACGCTACAGCTACCTAATGGAGCAGAGGGAGAAAGCATAATCGTCTTGATATCCATATTGAATGCTTTTCTCAATAATTTTGATTCCAAAGCATGAATTTCTTCTGGATCTATACCGCTAGGGATAGTAAATCTATTTAGTTGGTATGACTTTAGAATATCAGTTGCAGTTAAAGTATTTGCTTGTCTATCAAACACTTCTAATAGAAGTGAGTTCAAATCTGATTTTGATAGAGCTGATAACTTATCAACTATATTCTTATCCCCAATTTTATTTGTAATTCTACTTAAAATATCACTCATAGTTATCCTCCTTACTGTTACTTTCAAAATAATTATAGAATGGTTACAACAGCTAATCTAGGTCGTTTGACCAAAGATGAAAAAACACTGAATATTTACTATTCAATGTTTTTTTACTTTGGGTTTATTTGATTAAATCTTGAAAATACTGTAATGCAACCCTTTCAGCTTCAACCTTTCGGACAATAGGACTTTGTGATAATTCCTCTCTTAACTCAAGATACAGGTTGATAGTAGCCTGCAATGCATTAACACAGCTTTCATATTCATGGGTAGCAACCGTCTTTTCTAATGCTTCAATATATTGGGGTGCGTCCAATTCAATTTTTCTAACTCCACGAGGTAATTTACCTAAGAGAAGCTGTATTAATGGGGCAAGTACTGATTGTCTTAAAAAAGATAAAAAATCAATTGTTTCAAATAGTTCTCTGCGTCCAATCTTAGTGCAAGCGTAATGAACCCAAATCCAAAATCTATCTTCAATCCACTGTAAGTCTGGAGTTGGTAAGTATGCTTCTTTTTTAGAATAAATTTCTGTTATGCAGTTGTTTTCTTCATAGAGAATAGCTGAATCTTCAACCCTATCTAGTAAACCATCTAAGGTTGTAAACTTAAAATCAACATGAAGAACAGGGGAATCATATAGGGAAATTATCAATCTAGGTTCTCCAACGTGTTCGCCAGTAAAAGCAGAAACTAATGTTCCAAACTGTTCCACAATAAGTAATCTCTCTTCGATAACTTCTTCATAGGATTTATCATCTGCTACAATCAGAAAATCCAAATCAGAATATTCATCTAACGATTTTGTGATATAAGAACCACTAATTGCAAGTCCTATTATCCTACTATCTCTTTTTGAAAATTCTAATACGTTTTGTATCATTTCCTGTTGTGCTTTAGTCATAATATAACACCTCTCACTTTCTTTTATTAGCTATCAATCCAACATAATTATACATAGGAGTATTATATAATGAAGAAATAAAAAAAAATAGGTCACTTGACCCGAAATAAAAAAGTATTGAATAATTATTATCCAATACTTTTTTGAAATTATACTTATGTTGTAGGAAGATTCTTTAATACCTCTCGCTGATTAATTACACTAAATCTTTTGTTTTCATAAGCAATTAGATGTTCTTGTACACATTCATTTATAGCACGATTAATGCTTCTAATTGGAGCGTTTACTTCGCTAGCAAGCTGTTTTTTGGTAAGCAGATTTAATTCACTTCTATAATAGTGTAAGGATATACACCTCAGAAGTCGTTCTTTAACACTTAAAGATGATAATTCTTCAATTAATTCAGCATTTACAACTAATTTACTAGATATTTCTCGAATCAGAAATTTTGTAGCTTCAAAATCTCCCTTTAACCAGTTTAAAAAATCATCTCTATGAAGTTTATATACATTACAATCTGTGAAAGCGACAATTTCAACGGGTTTTTTACCATCATTAAATTGTTCCATTTCTCCAAAAAAACTACCACTTCTATAAAGATGAATAGTTGAGATGTTTCCTTTCACATTTAAGATGAATGCTTCTGCAATACCGTCAATCATAAGAATTACATATTCATTTTCTTGCTCAGCAAAAAGAATAGTCTCTTTCTTTTTATACGTTTTTTTAACAAGCTTCTTTTTAATATCTTCATTCATAAAATCAATTAAATGCATATTCATCCCTCCTTACCAAATCTTTGATTAAATTATATCATCTTTCAATTAGTTAGGTAAGATAGTAAAAATATATTTACATAGAAACTATTCCATTATTATTTTCCAGTTGTCATTTTTCTGCAAAGTAAGCTCAAACTGGGAAAGCTGTGTAACTTTGGTTTCCTTATCAAGGTATTTCACTGTTACAATAGCGGTCACTTGATTGTTAACTTGTGTATAAACAGGATTCACAAGTTCCACAAATACATAATCTTTATTAATTACATTAAGTGCTTGATTACTTACATAGTAAGATAGCTCTTTTTCTGCTGCAGTAGGATAGAGCTTGAAGAATGTGTCTAGGAAACTATTAATTTCCTCTGTTGTATTTGCGTCCACCGTTTAGTCACTATCAGAAAGTACAGGCTCATAGCTTGACTTTTGTGGCTTGCTGTCAATGGTAGGGTTCTTAATAATTACCATATTGCCTACTTCATCTACATAGACAGTAACAGTATAGGTGGAAGCGATATTCTTTTTGTTCTCGCCCTCTGAAATCTGTTGTCCTACTGAAAAGAGTACATCATAGGCATTTTCATTGTTCTGTGTCGCACTCCATACTTGAAAGCTGTTGACAATAGAACTAGTAGGAATATCCGAGCGAACCATTTCACTATTCAACTGTTGTAGGTTTTCAGTCAGATTAGTATTTCCTTTCATAGTAATTTTGTATGAAAGAAGACGCTCAATTAAGAACGCCTGCAAATAGAAAAGGAACATCTTTTTTCGTGTTCCATGTTCTATAAAATATTTAGTTTTTTTTGATACAATACTGATGTGTTAATACCATATCTTTGCATTTCTAGGACTTATCAACGTATCAAGGCTCATTCGGTAGTAGTAAATTAGTAGTAAAATGGCTTTGTTAGTCCTGTATATATGCGGATAGGTACTGTGTTCTAGGGGATAATCAGATTTTTAGTATGTTTTTATTATATAAAATGATAAAAGTCATTTGTACTATGCAGACTGGATTTATAAAGATAAAACTATTCGTTATTGAGTTATAAGTACTTAAAATGAAAAGTATAATATTTGACATAATGGAATCGTTTGTGTATTGATTAATAGTATGGGTAATTGTTAGATAGTTGCATTTATAAATAATTATAAAAAATAATAAATTATTTTTTATACTGACTTTTTTATAATTTGAATCGTTATATATAATGACGGAGGTGATAATAGTGAATGATGCTCGGATTATATCACGAATAAAAGCAGGAGAAAAAGAATTGTTTGATACTCTAATAAAAAAATACTATGACAGCATCTATTGTTATTGTTATCGCCATGTAGACAATCAAATGACTGCACAAGATTTAACCCAAGATGTATTTATAACAGTTATAAAAAACATAAGTGATTATAAACATTATGGTAAGTTTGAAAACTATTTATATGTTATTGCAAAAAACAAGTGTAAGGACTTATGGAAGAAAAAGCAACCAATATATTTAGAGTCATTAGATAAAGAGATGTCAAAGCAAGAATTAGTAGATGTTGAAAACAAAATATTTGTAAAAGAAGCTTTGGTTAAATTGCCAGAAGTAGAATTTGAAGTGATAATTTTAAGGTATTATCATGATTTAAAATTTAAGGATATTGCTAAGATTATGGATTCAAGTGTTTCTGTTACTAAGTACAGGATGAATAGAGCATTAAAAAAACTAAAATTATATCTGGAAGGGGGTAAACTATGAATAATAAAGAAGTTAAAGAAAGTCTATCTAAATATAAGGTTCCAAAATATGATGTTTCGGCATTTGAAAAGACTGTTAAAACTATACATGAGTTAACATTTAATAATGCTAATAAAAGGATGAATAGTATGGAATTTTTCATCTCTCAAATTGGTTTTATACGAAAAAGAACTTGGGTTATTCAATTTTTAGTACTGTGTATAATATGCGTATTTTTATTCAGTACATCAAGAGATAGTAATTCACTTTACAATACTTTGTCCTTGATTTCTGCGACATTTCCACTTCTTATATTAACTAATATAGAAGAGTTAGCAAAAGTATATAATAGTAGTGTTTTAGAGATAGAATTTTCAACAAAAAATACGTTACATAAAATTATTACTACTAGAATGCTTGTATTTGGGATAAGTGATTTATTGTTTATGCTTATTATCTTGATATCTGCAAAACAAACCATTAATCTAGATATCCTGTACATAATAATTTATATACTAGTGCCTTTTAATCTAATGTGTATAGGATGTATGGAAATTATAAATAGAAACAAATGTAAAAATACAAATTATTATTGTATGATATATGGCGTATTTCTTGTATTATTAATATTTACACTAGGTACTTTTAGAAAAAGTATATATCAATTTGAAGCAATAAACCAATGGTTAATTGTTTTTATAATCACATCAGTAATCTTAATGTATGAAACAAGAAAAACATGGAGACATATTCGTTCATTTGAAAATATTATTGTGTAAGTAAAAAATAAGAATATACAGTATTGGGAGGAATAAGTATGGAGCTAAGTGTAGAAGGCTTAACAAAACAGTATAATAACAAAATTATAGTAGATAAAATAGAATTTAGATTAAATGAAGGTATATATGGATTTTTAGGAGAAAATGGAGCAGGAAAGACAACTCTTATGAGAATGATTTGTGGGATATTAAGCCCATCATCTGGAGAAGTAAAGATAGATGGGAAAAATAACTTGGATATGGGAGAAGATTTTAGAGATATGGTTGGATACCTTCCACAAGACTTTGGATATTATCCAGATTTTACTGCAAAAGAATTTATGCTATATATAGCTTCATTAAAAGGGTTGATACCTAGTCATGCAAAGAAAAAAACACAAGAATTATTAGAAATGGTCGGTTTATCAGGTGTAATCAATAAAAAAATAAAAACTTTCTCTGGAGGCATGAAACAAAGGCTAGGATTTGCTCAGACACTACTTAATGACCCTAAAATTTTAATATTAGATGAACCAACAGCAGGGCTAGACCCTAAAGAACGAGTTAGATTTCGTAATTTAATTTCAGAATTCTCTAAAAAGAAAATAGTTGTTTTATCTACTCATATTGTATCTGATGTAGAACATATTGCAGATAAGATTTTGATAATGAAAAAAGGAAAATTTATTTTAACTGGTTCAGTTGAAGAGGTAACTTCAAAAATAAAAGATAAAATATGGAAATGTGTCGTTAATGAAAATGAAGTAGACTATATGTCGGATAAATATTGTTTAGCAAATATTCATCATTCTGGAGGAGTCGTAAATCTTAGAATTATAAGTGATATGAAACCACATGATAATGCATGTAATTTAAAACCAACATTAGAAGATTTGTATTTATATTGTATTAATGAGGTACTATAAATATATATAAGGAGATAAGTATGTCTACACTAATTAAATTTGAACTAAAAAAAATAATAAAAAGAAAGTCTACAGTAGCAGTTATTTTAGGAAGTTTAGCCTTAAGCATAATTCTTTTTTCTTTAATGCCACTTCAAGAAAGAGCTAATGATGAGAGTGGAAAAGAGTATAGAGGTCTACAGGCTATTGAACTAAAAAAGCAACAATCTAAATTAAATGATGGATACATAACAGATAAAAAAGTAGAAAGCTCAGTTAAAGAATATCAAAAAATGTTTAATAATCCAGACAATATTATAAAAGATGAAAATGGTTTTTCAGATTTTAAACCAGATATTTATTGGAAATTTTTTTATCCTAATAAGAGTTTTTACAGTTTTATAATAGAGTCATATAGTAAGCCTAATGATTTTGATTCCTCTATAATTAAAACAATGTCACTAAAAAATGGTGTTGATTTTTATAAGTCTAGAAATGAAAAAATAAATACAATCTTAAATATGGAATATGCAGATGGAAATTATACACAAAAAGAAAAGGACTTTTGGTTATCTAAGAATAAGGAAATAAGCGAACCCTATTTAAATGGATATTATCAAGGTTGGGATTATTTCATATTATCGAGAGATTTACTGATTTTTACTATATTAGCTATTTGTATAAGTATAGCTTCTGTATTTTCAGGAGAATATCAATCGGGTACTGATTCAGTGATATTATCTTCTAAATATGGAAAAAGTAAAGTTATAACAGCCAAAATAATAAGTTCCTTTTTATTTGGGACAATTATTTTTATAATAAACACAATTGTATGTGTTGGGATACTCACTTTGTCTTTTGGAATGGATGGATGGAATTTACCATTACAACTTACAACTAGTTCAGTTCCATATCCATATACACTTTTACAGGCAACCTTACTAAGTATATTAGTTATTTATATTATATTAATAGCATTAATTAGTTTTACACTTTTATTATCCTCTTGCATGAAATCACCTTTTCCAGTTTTAATTACGAATATAATAATACTTTTCGTACCGATATTTTTACAATATAGCGAAACCAACAAACTTTATAATCTGATTTTACGAATTTTGCCATCAAATGCTATTTCATTTTCGTTTGCTAATTATATAGATTACAAGATTGGCAATCTAATAATAGATTTACCAACTATGATTATTTTTACATGTTTAGTATTTGCAATTCTTTTCTTACCTTTTATTAAAAATAATTTTAAAAAACACCAAGTTAATTAAACTATATAATATAAAAAACTCGAGGATACAGAAATAAATTATGGTTAATTTCTGTATCCTCAAGCTTTGAAGTTTTGTATTTAAGTTAAGCAATTATAAAATATGTAGTTTAGGGATTATAAGTTTATGTTATAAACATACTGATTTTTGTACATCAGTTCTTACATTAACATTACCTGCTTTTAGATTTTCTCCAATAGTAAGTCCTTTATCTTTTAGAACATATTCAAAAGTCATAAGTGGAACTCCACCTTTTCTACCACCTAATATTTCTTTTCCTTTTAAATCCTCATAAGAGAAATTAGACATTTTTTTTCTAGCCACTAGAAAACTTCCATCTCTTTTAGTCAATTGAGCAAAGTTTACTGCATAATCATTTTTGTTTTGATTATATACATATATAGATGCTTCAGGACCCATTAGACCTACATTTGCTTCGCCTGAAATCAAAGCAGCCATAGTTTTATCTGCACCTTGAGTATTTATAAGGTCTATTTTTATACCTTCATCTTCAAAAAAACCTTTTGTAATAGCAGCGTATTGAGGAGCATAAAAAACAGAATGAGTAACTTCTGCTATAGTTACTTTATCTAGATTTTTAGATGAAGAAGAGTCATCCTTTTTATCATTAGAATTAAAATCACATCCAGTTAGACATAGCGTGCCTACAATAATAGAACTTGCAATTGCGACTATTTTTTTTAACATAATAAATACCTCCCATAAGACATCCGAATAATATATAGTATTAAATATTTATTGTAGTTGTTACAAAAACGTATCTATATTTATTCTATTTCTACAAAAACCTAAAAATAAATTTAAGTTTTATGTTTAGATTTTAAGTAATATATAATCGTGGGTAAATTATATTGATTATTTATAATTTAAAGGGTAAAATTAAAATACTATCATTTTCATGTATTATATATAAATACTAATTTATTATATATACAAAATAGATTAATTTATATGAAAAGAATTTATATATATAAAGTTATATTATGATTGTTTTTATATGAAATTACCTAACTTTATAGTGCAAATTTAATTGAGAATTACTGGGTAAACATAATAAAAATGGAGGAAATTATATGAAACAAAATAAATATGATAATGACGAATTCTTTGACAAATATAGTAAAATGGAACGTTCTATAAATGGACTAGCAGGTGCTGGAGAATGGCATGTTTTAAAAAAAATGTTACCTAACTTTAAAGGAAAACGAGTTTTAGATTTAGGTTGTGGATTTGGATGGCACTGTCAATATGCAGTTGAAAATGGAGCAGAATCTGCTGTTGGAATTGATATTTCAGATAAAATGCTAAAAGAAGCTAGAAGTAAAACAAAATTTGATAATATAAAATACATATGTATGCCTATTGAAGATATTAATTTTCCAAAAGATAGTTTTGATATGGTTATTAGCTCTTTGGCATTGCATTACATTCAATCATTTGAAGATATATGTAAGAAAATAAGTGATTGCCTTTCAAGTGGAGGTGACTTTGTATTTTCTGTTGAACACCCTATATTCACTGCATATGGAACTCAAGAATGGTATTGTGACAAGGATGGTAATCATCTTCATTGGCCAGTAGATAGATACTTTACAGAAGGAGTACGTAAAGCTAATTTTTTAGGAGAAGAAGTTATAAAATATCATAAAACACTAACAACTTATCTAAATACTTTGAATAAAACTGGATTTGAAATATTAGAAATAATCGAACCTCAACCAGAAGAAAAACTATTAGATACAATTCCTGAAATGAAAGATGAGCTACGCAGACCTATGATGTTGCTTGTAGCTGCAAGAAAAAGATAGTAAAAACAGTAAATTTAACTATAAATAAAATTTCAACTGATAAACTGAAAGGGCAATCGTATTTTTAAAGAAGGCAAAAGTAGTGAGCTCTTTTGCCCTTTCTATCAAGTAATAATTATACTTCTACATAATATATTTCATTTCCATTTTGTTCGATAAGTTTTTTCATATCTTCAAATTTTAAAAACACAGTAGCAGTATTATCATTTGGATGTATACCTATTTTATCCATTTTTAATAAATCTTTATCAAATACAACTTTTACAATAGCCTCTGTATCGTTTAATATACCAAAAGGAGTTACAGCTCCCTTAGTAAGTTTTAAGTATTTTTGAAGTCTTTCTTCTGATGCAAAACTAAGAGGTTTACTATCAATTTGTTGACGAATATCTTTTAAGTCTGCTTTTTTGTCTTTACCTAATACAACTAAAAAATGTTCTTTCCCTTTAGCATCGCGAAGAAATAAATTTTTTACAACAAATTCCATATGTAATGTCTTTAATTGTTCCATTTCTTCAATTGTATAGACTGGTGGATGACTCACAGCTTCATAAGGTATATTTAATTCATCCAATTTTCTATATACTTCTTGTTGTTGAGTGTTCATAATATCCTCCTATTGGAAATTTATTTTATATATAAATAATATTATCATAGAAAACTTTAAAAGAAAACGTTTTGTAACATGTAAATACTAGATTATTTTCTTTTAGTCAAATAATCCTATATGAACAATATAAATCTACAAAGCTAAATAAATTTAAAAAATACTTGTAAAAAGGACATTATTTACTATTTATAAATTATATAAAAAGAGATTATATAAAGTCACATATGAAAAAACTATATTATACTATCTTTTCTTTTTGGAATAAACTATACTTTAAATAGATATATTTAATTTTAATAAATTTTACTGTATTAACAGTAATTTATCTTAGAAAGGAACGTGCTTTATATGTCTACAGACAAAGTTGTTGGAATCATAGATGAAGAAATATCAGAACTTGCTGGAATTGAATATACTGGTAAAATTTATGCTTCTTCTGGTGTTATAAAACATATAAAGAAAAAACATAGGTGTCAATTAAGCAAGGATATTGTTAATGATATAATAGATACTATAAAAATGGTACTCAAGTCTCCTGAATATATAGGTAGTCATCCCAAAAAACCTGGGAAAAGTGTAGAGTTTATAAAAAAAATTGATGATTATATTTTAGTAGCTACAGAACTAGATACAAAAAAAGGCTACTTATATGTATCTTCGCTATATGCCATAAAAGAAGCAAAACTAGAAAGTAGAATTAGTAGTGGAAGAGTAAAACAATACGACAGTTAACATAATATTATTATTTTTCCAAAACTATTGAAGAATATTATTAAATAAGTTATAATAATAATATATACGTAGATATTTATTAGTTAGATTTGAGGTTGGAAAAGGCACCCAATACGCTACTATGGAGTAGTTAATAGAGATGCAGGATACGCCGCCCTGCCAAATCTAATTAAATTTAAAAGAGAGGATTAATTCCTCTCTTATTGTTTTTTGAGCTACTAAATAACTTTATATAGAAGAATTAGAGTATAAATATATTTACTTATGTTAAAGATTTTTTTGTATTTTAGCCATCAATGCAATGTAATTTATGGAATAATATGAATAATCTTATCATCATGTGAAAATATATAAAAGAATTTTTATTGCTTTCTAAAAATTTAGTTAGAAACTATATCATTATGGAAAAAAATGTATTATAATATTTAGAAATATTATAATAAGGGGCGATTGGATATGAGTTTATCAAAGAAAATAGAAGATAAAAGAAAAGCTAAACAAAGAGCTGAAAAAATTAAACAAGCCAAAGTTGCTACAGCCGGTGTAGTGCTAGGAGCTGTTACTGGTGCAGTGAGTGGAGTGTTGTTGGCTCCTAAGTCAGGCAAAGAGACAAGAGAAGATATAAAAGATGCTTCACAACAAATTGTTGAAAAAATAAACATAAAAACAGTAGATATAAAAGATAAAATGTCTGATAAACTAGAGGATAGAAAAGGAAATTTTATAGAATCAAAGAAAAAAATAAGAAAGTATATAGATAACAAAAAGAATATTGAACATTCTAATGAGGAAGATAAAGTAATAGATATTGTTGAACCAGTTAGTGTTACTGAGGAATAGGAATGAACAATACAATAACAATTAATATAAGTATAATATATATATTATTAGCTGTACTTGGATGTGTTGCTCTAGTTTATTTAATTATTGTACTTGTTAAATTACATAAGATTTTAAATACTGTTGGAAATATGTTAAATGAAAATACTCAAAATATAAATACAACTTTAAATAATCTTCCTAGTGTTGTAGAGAATTTTGGAGAAGTAGGCGAAAATATGAAAGATGTAACAGAAGCGGTTACTGAAGTTACAGCAGACTTTCTTGTTACTAAAGATAGTGTCAAATCAAATATGGATGTTATAGTTGATATATTGACCATAATTAAAAATATTTTTCTAGATAAAAAATAATATTGGTTTTAATAAGAAAGTTAGTATTAAAACAGAAAATAATTTGTCAATAAAATGAATATGAATAAAAGATGTATCTATTAATTAATAAACTAATAATTAGATACATCTTTTATTAGGTTTTTAAAAAATAATTCTTATTTTATAATTTATCTATTTGTTTTAATGCCAATTTAACAGTTTCATATCTATCAGCACCATTTATTACTACATCGCCTTTTACAAGCCTATTAGCTTCTCCACCTACAACATAAACTTTTTTACCTAAACCTTGCTTATAACTAGATGCTTCAACCATTAAAGCATCTTTTAATTGCCAGTATAAAATTTGAGCCGCTACTTTGTCTGCGTCTCCTGTATAAACTATTACATTTTCATACACTTTATTTCCCCCTTGAGAATTTGATATAGATTTGTTTAATATTCCTTCTGCTATCAATTTAGCAACTTTATCTTTATTGTTAATATAGTAATCTGTATCTGCCTTACTATCTACAAAACAAACTTCTATCAATATTGCTGGTGCATCAGTATGATTAAGCCAATAAAGACCTCTAACATCAGATTTTGCACCCCTATTTTTGAATACTGTAGCTAATTTAGCATTTACTCTTTCTGCATGTATTTTACCATTAGTAGTTTTATATATTGTTTCTGTACCTTCTGGAGCTGAAGTTGTGACATTTGCATTAAAATGAATTTGAACAGCTAAGTCAGTTTCTTGTTTGTTTGCTATTTTACATTGGTCTGCCAAATGATTATTTGATTCATCAACTCTTCCTGTATAAACAGTAGCCCCTCCTATTTTAAGCCATTTGACAATCAAGTCGCTCATTATTCTTGTTTCTTTACCTTCATTTATATACCCAACAGCTCCTGTACCTTTTCCAGTTAAAGTATGCCCTGGTATTACTACTACTTTCAAATTATGCATCTCCTTTTCAATTAAATTTAACTTCTATTTAATATATGCATAACTTAGAAATTTGTTTCTTTTTATATCCTATAGATTTAATATAAGATATCTTGTAAATTCATAGAGTATTTAGGTAAATGTATTAAAGTTATAGTTTTGTATATAAGACATTGCTTGATTGCAATAATTTTATAGCATATTCGTCCATTCTATATCCATTTCTATAATATATATGTTTAATTCCAGATTGAATTATAGCCTTAGTACAATTTAAACAAGGAAAATGAGTTACATAAATGGAACAGTCCTTAACTGCAATACCTTCTTTTGCGCAATAGTAAAGAGCATTTTGTTCAGCATGAATTGTTCTAATACAATGTCCATCTCTCATCTCATGACCAACTTCGCTACAATGCTTATCTCCAGAAATACTACCATTATAACCAGTAGACACAATTCTATTTTCTGAGTTTACAATTATAGCGCCTACATAAGCTCTATCACAAGTCCCTCTTTCAGCTACTGTTTCACACAATCTCATAAAATATTCTTGCCATGAACATCTATTTTCAATTTTATTTTCCAAATTAATCCCTCCAAACTTATGTCTAATATATAAGATTTATACCTTAAAAGTAGTATTAAAAACAAATTTATATTATAAATATACTATAAATAAAGTAATTTAAAATAAGAAAACTGTCTCAATAAAATCGAGACAGTTTTATAATCAAGGTTTATAATACAAGTTCATATTTTTCTTTAAATTCTTTTACAGCTTCAGGCCATGCCTTTTGTTCTGTAATTCCTTTTTCTTTAGCTATTTTAATTGCAATTTTTCTTATCATTGCAGCTCCCTCTAATATTCCCATTTTTAATCTCCCTTCAAATATCTTTTTGTACAGAATATAAATAGTGCTAAGATTTATTACATGCTGCATATACACTATTTATACAACATAGAACTTCTAAATTCCTTTTATTTTCATACGTCGTTAACCGACATATAATTATATTCAGTAAGTTTTAAAATTATCACTTAAATAATTACTATTTAATCTTTTTTATTATTTACTTTCTTATTTACACACTAAAAACTGTAGGTAAATTTGTCTTATATCTTCACAAATATTCCTACAGCTTTAATTATTAAAAATGTATCTCTTTAATTTCGAAAAATGATTACTTATAAGAAATCATTCCTTATTATAATCACTAAAATAATCAAATATCTTGAATAAAATTTTATTTATCTAGAATTGTATATTTTTTCTATAATATTAACTACAGCGTACATTGCCCATGCACAGATAGCCAATACAAATACACCCATCATTACTAAATCTAATTTGAATACTTGAGAGCCGTATACTATTAAGTATCCTATTCCATATCTTGAAACCAAAAATTCTCCAACTATTACTCCTACCCATGCCATACCAATATTAATCTTAGTTAAATTTATCAAGTTTCCTGTATTTGCAGGTAGTATAAGTTTAAAAAGTATTTGAGATTTACTCGCTCCAAAACTTTTTAACATTTTAATTTTCTCTTCATCCATATTTATAAAATAATTATAAGCTGAAAGTATAGTAACAACAACAGAAATAGTTACAGCTGTTACGACGATTCCTTCTATTCCAGCACCTACCCAAACTATGATTATAGGAGCCAAAGCAGTCTTAGGAAGAGCATTTAAAACTACCAAAAATGGGTCTAATATTTTTGATAATTTCTCTGACCACCAAAGAGCAATTGCTACCAAAATACCTAAAACAGTCCCTATAACAAGACCAAGAACAGTTTCATATACAGATATTCCAATATGCTTAAATAATTGACCACTAGATGCATATTGAATAAATAAATTGTAAATATCACTTGGTTTGCTAAATAGAAATGTATTTATAACATTTAAGTCGGCTAGAAGCTCCCAGACTACAATAAAACCAATTAGAATTAATAACTGGTAGAACAATACATTTCTTTTTTCTCTTTTTACACCTTTAACATAGTTTATATATCCTTCAGATCTTTTATTAAGCCTCATGTGTATCTAGCTCCTTCCATAATATGTCGAAATACTTTTGAAAATCAGGAACTTTACGTGTTTTGAGAGGCGTTTTTGTTCCATCCATATTAAGTTCAATGTCGTAAATGTTTTTTATGGTAGCAGGTCTTTTAGATAATATTGCAACCTTATCTGATATGCTTATTGCTTCTACTATCGCTAAGAAAGTGCAACTAATGTTTTAAAGAAACAGAATCATCTATTTCAGCACCCATATAAATAATATTAAGATTTCCTAAACTGCTATCCCAAATAACAGAATCAATAATAGTAGATAACAATAATCTCTTATCATCTAAATTAGCATTATCAACTTCATCACTAAATCTTTTTAAATTGCTAACGATGATGTCTAAATTAAGATGATTACTACTAATATTTACATCTCTAGATTTCAAGTCATTAATTTTACCCTTTAAGATACTAATCTCATTATTTAAACTTTCAACTTGAGAAATTATGTAATCAGAAGCGATACTGCCAGTATTTTTTGCAAGTTCTTTAATTAAATTGTTAATAAGTTTCTCTTTATCTGAAACCTGACTTTTAAGTAAATTAGTTTCAGAGTGTAAATCATTAGAAATATTGCAAATTTTAATTTTATTGATATTAAATGCACTTATGATAGACTCTACATTACAGTTTTTAATTTTATCTACAACTAAACTTTCAACTAATGGTCCATTAAGGTTTTTGCAGTTACAACTATCAACACCAAGTGTTTTTTTAGTACCACATACATAATAATATTTTAAATCCTTATCAGTTTTTTTACCTTTATAAGTGATTCTCATATTAGCACCACACTTACCACACTTTATAAGACCAGATAAAAGAGCAGTTTTACCAGTTGCTATTCTTGGTGTCTTATCACGATTTTTATCTAGCTGAATTTGAACTTCAAGCCATATGTCAGGCTCTATGACTCCATGATGTTTTGCAATTGCTGCTATTGAATCAGATGTATTTTTAGCATATGTTAGTATTCCACATCTTCTATCTGGAGTTCCTACAACGTCCATACCATTGTTTCTAAGATATTTTAAAATTTCATCATTAGCTTTTACATATGCTGGATTTCTAAGTATCCTAGATAAAGAACTAGGGTCAAATTTACCACCATGAGGACCTCTTATCCCATTATGATAGACATATTTGTATAATTTTGATAAAGACCCAAGTTCTAGGTATTTATTATATATCAGCTTTACAACTTCCATTTGTTCATTATTTACTTGAAGCTTATACATGCTTCTTTCTTTTAGGTTTTCGTCTAAAAAAGTGATTTTTTCACTATTAAATCCATGAGGTGTTTTACCACCAAGCCATCTACCACTACGAGCTAATTCGTACATATTATCTTTTATACGTTCTGCAATTGTTTCTCTTTCTAATTGGGCAAATACACTTGATATAAACATCATAGCTCTTCCCATTGGAGTAGAGGTATCAAATTGCTCTTTAATTGATATAAATGAGATATCTAGTTTGTTTAATTTTTCTATTAAAGTAGAAAAATCAGATACATTTCTCGATATTCTATCTAATCTATAACAAATTAGATGATTGAATTTTTTATCTTTTGCATCTTGCATCATCTTTTTAAATTGAGGTCTATCTATGTTACTACCACTAAAACCTTCATCCTCATATATAAAAAAATCTTTTATACCAATAGATTTAGCATAATCCATGCATAATTGTATTTGATTTTCTATAGAGTCACCTTTACCAGTAAATCTTGATTTTCTTGAATAAATAGCAGCTTTCAAAATTAAGACCTCCTACAAATTAGGCTATATATTTGAAATCATTTATATAAAGTATTTCAAATGAACATATTAATTGGTTGAATTTATATAATTCTCCTCTTTATAATATATGACTATTTATTTCTTTTATTTCTTTGCCACTAAAATTTCAAATCAATTAGAAATTTTGATACTTAGTTGTATCAGGACAAATCTATAACTTCATAGATTAATATAAGAGGGTCAGAATCCAAATATTTTAAAATTAGTGGTTATAACAAAAACATGTAGGAGGCTTGCATATGGAAATCAAGGTTATAGAGACTTTTCCTAAAGATGAAGCTAAACTTAATGAAATAGAGATGGCTAAAGCCAACTGGTTTGTGAATATAATAAGTAAAAAATATCCTAAAGAAGTTTTAAGTAATGCTTTTACTGTTTTAGAAAAAGAATTAAATGTAAGTAAAGTTGATACATAAGCTTAGATTATTGATTTTAATATACTATGACTTGACATTATATTAATCAAATAGTATATTTTTAAATATAGCACAACGAAGTGTTAAAAGAGCAATGGAGCTCCATAGATAAAGTCTATGGAGCTTTTTTGCGTATTTAACTTAAGGAGGATGGTAATTTGAATAATTTTGAGATTAAAACCAAAATAAAATTTGGAGAAGGTTCACTAAAAGCACTACAAGAATTAAAAAACAAAAACGTATTAATAATAACAGACCCATTTATGGTTAAATCAAAAACAATAGATAAAATAACATGTAATTTAATAAATTCAACATATCAAGTTTTTGAAGAAATAGTACCAGACCCACCAATAGAAATAGTAGTAGCGGGAATAGAAGCATTTAAATCTATAAATCCAGATGTAATAATAGCATTAGGTGGAGGTTCTGCAATAGATGCTGCGAAATCTATAATGGATTTTTCTAAAAAAATATTAACAACTGACGAAGTAGAATTTATAGCAATACCAACAACAAGTGGAACAGGTTCAGAGGTAACATCATTTGCAGTAATATCAGATAATCAAAAGGGATGTAAGTATCCATTAGTAAGTGATGATTTACTTCCAAATATGGCAATACTAGACCCAGAACTTGTAAAAACTGTACCAAACTTTATAACAGCAGATACAGGTATGGATGTATTGACACATGCTATAGAAGCTTATGTATCTACAAATTCTAATGACTTTTCAGATGCACTAGCCGAAAAAGCTATAAAACTAGTATTTAAGTACTTAATAAAGGCATATAAAGATGGAAATGATATAGAAGCTAGAGAAAAAATGCACAATGCATCTTGTCTGGCAGGTATGGCATTTAACCAAACATCACTTGGTATAAATCATTCTATAGCACATGTATTAGGTGGGAAATTTCATATACCACATGGAAGAGCAAATTCAATATTACTTCCACATGTTATAGAATATAATGCATCAATAGTCGGATATACCAATCCAACTTACTCAGATACAGCTATGAAGTATGCACAAATAGCAGAATTAGTAGGGCTTGGGAATGGTAATATAAGAATAGCTGTTAAAAACTTAGTAAATGAAATAAAAAAATTACAAAAAGAGATGAATATGCCAACTAAATTGACACAGTGTAAATTAAGTTTAGGAGATATAATTAATGAAGAAAGAGAAATAGCTAAACTTGCTATAAAAGATACTTGCACATTAACCAATCCTAAAGTGCCAACTGAAGAGGATATAATAAGTATATTAAATAATATTAAATAATTACACTTTATTACATGTAAACATAATATTATACAAATAGGGAAAATGTTTTTAAAAATATAAATAATATATTGACAAATATAAAACATAAAACTATAATGAAAGTATCACAAAGGCGTGATACTTTAGTAAAAAGCAACGGAGCTTCTTAGGAATATTAATACTATTCTTATGGAGCTTCTTTTATTTTAAGCAAATAACTTTTTAGTAAACTATATTTAAAGAAAGTAGGGAATAAATTTGGCTGAAGAATCTAAGCAAAGAGTTATTCAAGAATATGTTCCTGGGAAACAGGTCACATTAGCACATATAATAGCTAATCCTAATGAAGATATATATAAGAAGTTAGGATTGGTACTCGATAAAAAAGATGCAATAGGAATACTTACTATAACACCAAGTGAAGCATCAATAATAGCAGCAGATGTTGCTACAAAATCTTCAAATGTATCTTTAGGTTTTATAGATAGATTTAGTGGTTCTGTAGTAATATCAGGTGATGTAAGTTCTGTAGAATCAGCATTAGATGATGTTTTAGAAGTTTTAGGAAATATGTTAAACTTCTCATCTACAAAAATAACAAGGACATAATAATACAATGAAGAATATAATATTTATGGGAAAGACAGGTAGTGGGAAAACTACTCTATGTCAAAAACTAGACCAATTGGAATTGAAATATAGAAAAACTCAGTCAGTAGAACTCTACAATAATGCAATAGATACTCCAGGTGAATATATGGAAAATAGAAGTCTATACAATGCATTAATAACAACATCAGCAGATGCTAAAATTATAGCCATAGTGTATGATGCTACACAAGAAGAAAATTATATAGCACCAGGATTTGCAAGTATGTTTTGCAAAGACGTAATAGGGATTATAACTAAAATAAATAAAGCTACTAAAGATGAAGTAAACATAGCTTATGAGAGACTCTCACTAGCAGGAGCAAGCCAAATCTTTAAAGTAGATACAGTGGATAATATAGGGCTTGAAAAATTATTTAAATATCTAGAAAAATCTAAAAATATAGATGAAATTTAAGGGGAAATGTTTTTTTAACTAAAAAATATGATAAAATTATATGGATAGTTAAAGAAAATATAAATTAGTATTTTATAAAAAAATATATAAACTATTCTAAGAAGATTTAATCTTTAAGTGAGGTAGGAACATGGGGAAAAAAATACTATTGGTTGATGATGAACCACTGTTAAGAATGGATACAAAAGATATACTAGAAAGTCATGGTTATGAAATAATAGGAGAAGCAAGTGATGGATTTGAAGCTGTTGAAATGTGCAAAAAACACAAACCCGATTTAGTTATAATGGATATAGAAATGCCAATACTTGATGGTATAAAAGCAGGCAAAATAATATGTAAAGAAAATCTAGCAGGTGGAGTGCTTTTACTAACTTCATTTGAAGATAAAGAATACATAGAAAAAGCCAAAAGTATAGGTGCTTATGGATACTTAGTAAAGACAGCAAGTGAAAAATCACTTATACCAACTATAGAAATGTGTTTAAATAAGGTAAATGAATTTGAAAAAATGAAAAAAGATTTAGAAAAGGTAAATTCTAAATTAAATGAAAGAAAATTAGTAGAAAGAGCAAAAGGTATACTTATAAGAGAATTTAAAATTTCTGAGGATGAAGCATACACTAGAATAAGAAAATTAAGTATGGATAAAAGAACTACAATGATGGAAATTGCCAAAATGATTATAATAGGATACGATGACTAATACGATAAAAAAAATAGCAACTACACAAACATACTTAAATAATAATGAAATTGAAAAAATTATAGAGGTATCAAAATCCTTAGACTTAATGGCTTCCTTTTATGAAGCTGATGTTTTTATAGATGTACTAAGTAAAATTGATGATGAAGCAATTGTTGTAGCACATAGCAGACCTAAAGAAAAGTCAGTGTACAGTGAAAGTGTTGTAGGTAAAAAGGCTCTAATTGAAAATGAACCAGGAGTTATAAAATGTCTAAAAACTGGAGAAAGAGCAAGAGATATAAAAGCTTTAACACAAGAATACAAGCTGGTTAAACAAAATATTCAGCCAATAATATTAGAAGACAAAGTTCTAGCAGTATTAATCGTTGAAAAAGATATAAGTAGTGAAGTTAAAAACGAATTTGAAACTAACGAAGATGAAGAAAATAAAAGTTTACACCAGTTTATAAAATTGATAGGAAATAATGATTTTTTAGTTGATAATTTAAATTCTGCTATACTTATATTTGATAAAAATGGAAAACTAAAAATTAAAAATCGTATTGCAAATGAGATGTATAAAAACCTTGGATTTGAATGTGATATACAAGATATGCATTATAATGACTTATATATAGAGACTAAAGTATTTGAAGATATAATAATAGATGAAAATTATGATGAAACAAATGAAGTTTCAATAGGTAATATGTTTTTCAAAATAAAAACTATATACATCAAAGACGATGAATTTAAGGTTTGTAAAATAGTACAAGATATAAGTGATTTAAAGCGAAAGGAAGAAGAACTAGTTTTAAAAACAGTAGCTATTAGAGAAGCTCACCATAGAGTGAAAAATAATCTTCATACAGTAATATCTATAATAAAAAAGCAAAGTAGATTATCTCAAAACGAGGAAGTTAAACAATGTTTAGATAATATAATAAATAGAGTGTTTGCAATACTTTCAACTCACTATCTATTATCCAAGGAAGTAGATAATAATATATCTATACGAGAAGGTATCAACTTATTAGTATCAAATATTCAAGGTGGTTATCTGTTTAGTAAAGATATAGATATATGCATAACAGGTGAAGATTTTAAAATTAGTGGAGAAAAAGCAACAGCCATACTTTTAGTTATAAATGAAATATTACAAAATTGTTATGACCATGCTTTCGTTGATAGAGAACGTGGCAACATACAAATACTAATAAATAAGGATAATGATTTTAGAAATATAGCTATTATAGACGATGGAGTTGGATTTGATAGTGACAATATAAATAAAAATAGTTTAGGAACATATATAATAGATAGTTATATAACTCAAATGTTAAAAGGAAGTATAAAAAGAAAGAGTAGTAAAAATGGGACAGAAGTATTAATTACTATACCTACACAAATTAATATTTAAATAATAACTCATCTACAAAGTAGTAGTTTTAATTGAGCAAAGAGGCTTAAGGTTATTAATAAATTAAGTTAGTTGAATGTATTTATAAAACTTGTAAATATATATTCAATTTAACAGATATTTATTATAGCTTTAAGCCTCTTTGCTTGTTTAAGACATACTTAAACTTTAGGAGGTGAGAAAATGAGAGAAGAGTTATTAAGTGTTGGTATTGACATTGGAACAAGTACTACTCAGTTGATTTTTTCTAAGTTAATAGTAGAAAATACTGAATCAAATTTTTCAGTGCCTAGGATAAGTATAGTAGACAAAGAAATTATTTATAAAAGTAAGGTTTATTTCACTCCCCTTATCTCAAATAATGAAATAAATGGACAGCAAATAAAAGAAATAGTTGAAAGTGAATATAAAAAAGCAAATATATCTAAAGTAGATATACATACAGGAGCAGTAATAATAACTGGAGAAACAGCCCGAAAAGAAAATGCAAATGATGTGCTTCATACTTTAAGTGGATTTGCAGGAGATTTTGTTGTTGCAACAGCAGGTCCTGACCTAGAAAGTATAATATCAGGTAAAGGAGCTGGAGCTCATATTTATTCAAAAGAACATTCGACTACAATTGTAAATATAGATATAGGTGGGGGAACTAGTAATATAGCCTCATTTAAAAGAGGAGAAGTAACTGATACTGGATGCTTAGATATAGGTGGAAGGCTTATAAAAGTAGATAAAATAAGTAAAGAAATAACGTATATATCACCTAAAATAGATAAAATCATAAAAGATAATAATTTAAATCTTCAAGTGGGAACTGTAGCTACAATAGAAAATACAAAACCAATAGTTAATATAATGGTTGACTTATTAATGGAAAGTATAGGATTAAAAACTCAGACACCTTTATTTGATTTTATAATAACTAATAAATCAATCAATATAGATGAAGATATTAAGAATGTCTCATTTTCAGGTGGGGTAGCTGATTATATTTACTATGATGGAGAAATAAAAGATTATTTTGAATATGGTGATTTGGGAATTTTACTTGGTCAAGCAATAAAAAATTGTGAATACCTTAAAAAAGTGAACATAGTCAAGTCCATGGAGACAATAAGAGCTACAGTAGTTGGTGCAGGTTCTCATACTACTGAGGTAAGTGGAAGCACAATAACATATACTAGTAAAAATTTTCCACTTAAAAACTTGCCAGTTTTAAAATTATCAATGGATGAAGAAGTAGGTACTTCAAAACAAATCAGTGAAGCTATAAAAAATAAACTTAACTGGTTTAAGTTAGAAAATGATTTACAGAAAGTTGCTATAGCTATGATAGGCAAGAAAAATCCAGCCTTTTCAGATATACAAGAATATGCCAAAGGATTTGTGGATGGAATGCAACAAATCATAGAAAATGATTTGCCTTTTGTAGTAATTGTTGAAAATGATATGGCAAAAGTATTAGGTCAAGCAATATATGCATTGTTAAATTATGAAAAAGAAATTGTTTGTATAGACAGTGTCAAGGTCGAAAATGGAGACTATATTGACATTGGGAAACCTATAGTTGAAGGTAAAGTTTTACCTGTGGTAATAAAAACATTAGTTTTTAATTAATAGAAGGAGGTAAGTAAATGATTTTAAAGACAAAATTATTTGGACGTACTTATCAGTTTAAAAGCTTATATGATGTAATGGCTAAAGCTAATGAAGAAAAATCAGGAGATAAATTAGCAGGTCTTGCAGCAGAATCAGCTGAAGAAAGAATAGCAGCAAAGGTTGTTTTATCACACATAAAGCTAGAGGATATAAGAAATAATCCTGCAGTAGCGTATGAAGAAGATGAAGTAACAAGAATAATACAAGATGCTGTAAATGAAAAAGTTTATGAGGAAATAAAAGAATGGACAGTATCAGAACTTAGAGAATGGATATTAGATTCAAATACTACAAGTCTTGATATAAGAAGAATATCAAGAGGGTTAACTTCTGAAATAATAGCAGCAGTTGCAAAGTTAATGTCAAATATGGACTTAGTTTATGCTGCTAAAAAAATAAAAGTTACTGCTCATTGTAATACAACTATAGGAGAACAAGGTACATTATCAGCAAGACTTCAGCCTAATCATCCTACAGACGACCCAGATGGAATACTTGCATCACTTCTTGAAGGTTTAACTTTTGGTATAGGAGATGCAGTACTTGGTTTAAACCCAGTTGACGACTCAGTTGAAAGTGTTACTAAAGTGTTAAAAAGATTTGAAGAAGTAAAACAAAAATATCAAATACCAACTCAAACATGCGTATTAGCACATGTTACAACACAAATGGAAGCTATAAGAAATGGTGCCCCTGCAGATTTAATATTCCAATCTATAGCAGGTTCTGAAAAGGGAAATGAAGCATTTGGATTTAATGGTGATACTATCGAGGAAGCCAGACAACTAGCTTTAAAACATGGTACAGCTACTGGACCTAATGTTATGTATTTTGAAACTGGGCAAGGTTCAGAACTTTCTTCAGAAGCACATCATGGAATAGACCAGGTTACTATGGAAGCTAGATGTTATGGATTCGCTAAAAAGTATGAACCATTCTTAGTAAATACAGTTGTTGGATTTATAGGGCCTGAGTATTTATATGATGCTAGAGAAGTAGTAAGGGCAGGACTTGAAGACCATTTTATGGGTAAATTACATGGATTACCAATGGGTGTTGATGTTTGTTACACTAACCATATGAAGGCTGACCAAAATGATATGGAAAACTTAGCTATACTATTGACAACAGCAGGATGTACATACTTTATGGGAATACCTCATGGAGATGATGTTATGCTTAACTACCAGACAACAGGATACCATGAAACAGCATCACTTAGAGAAATGTTTGGATTGACTGCAATAAAAGAATTTGATGCTTGGATGGAAAAGATGGGATTCTCTAAAGATGGTAAGTTAACAGAGTTAGCAGGAGACGCATCTATATTATTAGGATAGGAGGTATTTAGTATGAATGAGAAGGATTTAAAAGCATTAGTAGAACAGTTGGTTGGACAAATGGTTGGAGAATTAGATACTAATGTTGTATCTGAAACTGTTAAGAAAGCAACTGAAACTATAATTGATAACGATGCTTGTATAGATGATATAACAGAAGTTGATATAAGAAAGCAATTACTAGTAAAAAAACCTAAGGATGCAGAAGCTTACTTAGATATGAAAGCTAAAACGCCTGCAAGATTAGGTATAGGAAGAGCTGGTACAAGATATAAGACAGAAACAGTTTTAAGATTTAGAGCAGACCATGCTGCTGCACAAGATGCTGTATTCTCTTATGTAGATGAAGAATTTATAAAAGAAAACAATATGTTTGCAGTAGAAACTTTATGTAAAGATAAAGATGAATACTTAACTAGACCAGACCTAGGAAGAAAATTCTCTCCAGAAACTATAAACAGTATAAAATCTAAATTTGGAACAAATCAAAAGGTTTTAATATTAGTGGGAGATGGACTTAGTTCAGCCGCTATAGAAGCAAACTTAAAAGATTGTGTGCCAGCTATAAAACAAGGTCTAAAAATGTATGGCATAGACTCAAGTGAAATTTTATTTGTTAAACACTGTAGAGTTGGTGCTATGGACCACTTAGGTGAAGAATTAGGTTGTGAAGTTATATGTATGTTGGTTGGAGAAAGACCAGGATTGGTTACTGCTGAATCAATGTCAGCATATATAGCATATAAGCCATATATAGGAATGGCTGAAGCAAAGAGAACAGTTATATCAAACATTCACAAAGGTGGAACAACTGCAGTCGAAGCAGGTGCTCATATAGCTGAACTGATAAAAACTATGCTAGACAAAAAAGCTTCAGGAATAGACCTTAAATAAAGTCGAGGGAGTGTAGAATATGAAAAACGATATGATTCGTCCTAATATACTAGGAGTTAAAATAATTTCAAATATAAGCCCAGAAATGGCACAAAAACTAGAATTAAAAGCACATCATAAAAGCTTGGGCTTAATAACAGCAGACTGTGATGATGTTACATACACAGCTCTTGATGAAGCAACTAAAGCTTCAGAAGTTGATGTAGTATATGCAAAATCAATGTATGCAGGGGCAGCAAATGCTTCAACAAAACTTGCTGGTGAAGTGTTAGGAATAATAGCAGGACCAAGTCCAGCTGAAGTAAGAAGTGGATTAAATGCAGTAGTTGATTTTATGGAGTATGGAGCAACTTTTATAAGTGCAAATGATGATGATTCAATAGCATATTATGCTCATTGTGTATCAAGAACAGGAACATACCTTTCAGAAGTAGCAGGAATAAGAGAAGGTGAGGCATTAGCTTATTTAGTAGCACCACCACTTGAAGCAATGTATGCTTTAGATGCAGCGATGAAGGCAGCAGATGTTAAAATGTGCGAATTATTTGCACCTCCAACTGAAACAAACTTTGGTGGAGCATTACTTACAGGTTCTCAGTCAGCTTGTAAAGCAGCATGTGATGCATTTGCCGAAGCAGTAAAATCAGTTGCAGATAATCCAACAGGATTCTAGGATAGTTAGATGGATGCTATAGGTTTAATAGAAGTAATAGGATATGTTGCTGCGATAGAAGCTTCTGATGCTTGTTTAAAATCTGCAAATGTTAACATTGTAAGAATCGATAAGGTTGGAGCAGGTATTGTTACTTTAACAATATGTGGAGACGTTGGTGCTGTTAAATCTGCTCTAGAAGCGGGTGAAATGGCAGCTTCAAGAATTGGTACATTAAGAGCATCACATATTATACCAAGAATTCATAATGAAGTAACAGATATTTTATTTAAAAAAGAAGAATCTAAAGTGTGCGAAGCTTTAGAAAAGATAGATAGGAATTTTGAAAATACATTAGAAAATATTACATCAGAAAAAGATAATGTAATTTTAGATGGCACTGAAAATAGTGAAAAAGATAATGAAAAATTATATAGCCATATAGATAAAGTCAACGATGAAATAGAAATAGTTGATGGTAGTTTAACTGAAATTAATAAAGAAAAAATAGAAGATTCTAATGCTAGTAAAGAAATATTAGAACAAGTTAAAATAGAAAACATTGATTTTGATAAAGATGATTTATCAAAAAACAGTGTGAAAAAACTTAAAGCTATGGCTAAGAAGTTAGATTCTTCAATAACTTATAAGGATTTAAATATTCTTAAAAAAGAAGAGTTAATAGACTTAGTTAAAAAGCTTAGCAGAGGGGATAGATAGTTATGACACTTTTAGATAAAGATTTAGTATCTATACAAGAAGTCAGAACTCTTGTAAAAAGGGCTAAAGTGGCTCAAGAGAAACTTTCTAAAATGAGCCAAGAGCAAATAGATAAAATAGTAAAGTCTATTGCAGATGCAGCATTTAATAATGCTACTAAGTTAGCTAAAATGGCAAATGAAGAAACTGGATTTGGAAAATGGGAAGACAAAGTAATTAAAAACACTTTTGCATCTATGGGAGTTTATGAAACTTTAAAAGATACAAAAACTATTGGAATAATTGGCGAGGATAAAAAAGAAAACACTATAGATATAGCTACACCAGTTGGAGTTGTAGCAGGGCTTATACCTTCAACAAACCCAACATCAACAGTAATATATAAAACCATAATATCTATAAAAGCAGGAAATACTATAGTTTTCTCCCCACATCCAAATGCAAAAAAATGCATACTTGAAACAGTTAAAATAATAAATGAGGCAGCTATAAATGCTGGAGCACCAGAGGATTCAATATTATGTATAACTAATCCAAGTATAGTTGGAACAAACGAATTAATGAAGCATAAGGATACAAACTTAATATTAGCAACTGGAGGGGAAGCAATGGTTAGAGCTGCTTACTCTTCAGGAACACCAGCTATAGGAGTTGGGCCTGGAAATGGACCAGCATTTATAGATAAATCAGCAAATGTTAAATTAGCAGTCAAGAGAATAATAGACTCTAAAACTTTTGATAATGGTGTTATATGTGCATCAGAGCAATCAATAGTAGTAGAAAAGTCTATGGAAGAAACTGTTTTAAAAGAACTTAAAAATCAAGGTGCATATCTTTTAAATGAAGAAGAAAGTGAAAGATTAGCAAAATTTATATTAAGAGCTAATGGTACTATGAATCCACAAATAGTTGGTAAAAGTGTTGAAGTAATAGCGAATTTAGCAGACCTTACAAATGTACCTAAAAATACAAAAGTTCTAATTGCAAGAGAAACTAAAGTTGGCCATAATGTAGCCTATTCAAGAGAAAAACTTACACCAATACTCGCATTCTATGTTGAAGATAATGTGGATGCTATTATGAATAGATGTAGAGAAATACTGTTAAATGAAGGTGCTGGACACACTTTCTCAATGCATGCAAATGATGAAGAATTGGTAAAAAGATTTGCTCTTAACATGCCAGTATCAAGAATACTTGTGAATACTCCTTCAGCACTTGGAGGAATAGGTGCATCAACAAACCTTATACCAGCACTAACACTTGGTTGTGGTGCAATAGGTGGAAGCTCAACTTCAAACAATGTGGGTCCACTTGATTTGATAAATATTAAAAGAGTGGCTTATGGAATCAAAGAAATAGAAGAACTTGGAAGAAGTAAATCTCAAGTTGAAAAATCAATGTTTGACTCAATGGACAAAGAAGAATTAATAAATCTTTTAGTTCAAAGATTAGTCAAAGAACTAGCATAACTAAAATAAACAATGAAATTTATAGTTTATAACTATAGATTTCTAAAAATACAAACTATAAAATAATATTAAATTTTTGGAGGATAAGATTATGGCAAGTGCAAATGCATTAGGAATGATAGAAACTAAAGGATTAGTAGGAGCGATAGAAGCAGCAGATGCAATGGTTAAAGCTGCAAACGTGCAATTAGTAGGAAAAGAACAAGTAGGTGGAGGATTAGTTACTGTAATGGTAAGAGGAGATGTTGGAGCTGTTAAAGCTGCTACAGATGCTGGAGCTGCAGCTGCTGAGAGAGTTGGAGAACTGATATCAGTTCATGTTATACCAAGACCACATTTTGAAGTAGATGCTATATTACCAAAAGTATCAGCTGAGTAATATAAACATACTTTTAAAATTTAAATTTTGATTAAAAAAAGAGGCTATCTCAAAAATGAGTCTTACAATAAACTCAATGTATTTTGAGGTAGTCTTTTTTATACATCTAATAGGAGATGTGATAAAATGGGTGTTTTAACAGAAAATGAAGTAAAAAGAAAAATTGGAAAAAACAAAGACAATATAACTGAATTTTATATAGAAAAAGGACAAATAATAACGCCTTCTGCAAAATCTTATTTAGCTGAGAGAAGTATTGAACTTAAATATGTTGATAAACTTTCAGCTATAAATAATGAACCTAAAGAAGTCATAAAAGAAGTAGTTAAAGAGAAAACGTATAAATATACTACTATATTTGGTGCTAAATTGGATGAAAAGCCAGAACATATGACTCAATTATATGGAAATCTTTTAGTTTTTAAAGACCATAAAAGAATAATACTAAGAGGTAAAATAGATTCCCTTGAATCAGAAATACTAAAAACTCAAGTTCTTTGTCAAAAGCTAGATATGCCAAAGCTTGTTAAGGAATTACAAGAGGTATTAGACTTTG
Organism: Clostridioides sp. LIBA-7602; assembly: GCF_056688945.1. Taxonomy (NCBI): domain Bacteria; kingdom Bacillati; phylum Bacillota; class Clostridia; order Peptostreptococcales; family Peptostreptococcaceae; genus Clostridioides; species Clostridioides sp. LIBA-7602. The sequence continues at coordinate 2,073,519 of NZ_CP196991.1, forward strand.
TAAGAAATATAATGAGATGTGAAGTTTTGGAAGAAAAACTAGAAGACTTTAAACTTTTAGGATTAACTCCACAAGAACTTAGAGAACAATCTCACTATCCAAAAAAATATTTTGGCATAGGACACGAATTCCCAAGTTATGAAATGGGTGAAGCTGTAGTTGCTATAAATAGTATAAGAAGTAATACACGAGAGGTTGAACTTGCAGCTTATGAAGCTTTTAAAGGTGAGTATGGAAATGTTCATAGAGAAGATTTAATAAGGGCACTTAATAGATTATCATCTGTATTTTGGATAATGATATATAAAATTAGAACTAATAAGTATAAGTAGTTGGAGGATGTAATGGAGAGTCTATTAAACGAAATAGTAGAAGAAGTAATAAATAGAGTTAAAAAGGAAGCGTTTATAGAAGTTGAAGCATCAGGAAGGCATGTTCACTTAAGTAGAGAAGATGTAGATAAGCTATTTGGAAAGGGCTATACCCTTACAAAATTAAAAGACTTATCTCAACCAGGTCAATATGCTTGTAAGGAAAGAGTTACAATAACTGGACCTAAAGGAAGTATAAAAAATGTAGTTGTACTTGGGCCATGTAGAGAAAAAACTCAGGTAGAAATCTCTTTAACAGATGGTTCAACTCTTGGATTAAAAGCTCCTATAAAACAAAGCGGAGACTTAGAAGGTACTTTAAGTATTAAAATATCAACACAACATGGTGAAGTTGAACTTAACAAGGGGTTAATGGTTGCTAAAAGACATATACATATGACTCCTAATGATGCTGAAAAATTCAATGTATGTGATAAAGAAATAGTTGAAGCTAAGGTTATGGGTCAGAGACCTTTAACATTTGATGATGTAGTAATAAGAGTTAGTGACAATTTTAAAACTTACATGCACATAGATTATGATGAGGCCAATGCATGTGGTTATTCTAAGGGAACTGTTGCTAAAATAATAAAGAAAGCATAAATTTAATCTGCTATGTAGATTACCTCTAGGGAGGATTTAATATGAATTATGATAATCTTATAGATTTAATAATGGAAGAAATCTATAAAAAGATAAATAACGATGAACTAAAAGTATCTAATAAGCCTAAAGCTGTAATTGTATTTGAACAGGATATCAGTAAATTCAACGTATTAAAAGATGAACTTGAAATAGTAGAATTTGATAAAAGTGTAAAAGAATGTGAAATAGTGATAGTTTCAAAGCTTTGTATGAGAGGATTATCAAACTTAGCGCTTGGAAATTCAACAAGTGAAGAAGAAAGATTTATACTAAAAATGATTATGAAGGGTAAAAAAGTATATGTCTTAGACGAAGGAATTGAATACAAAAAATATAAAAATACTGCACCAAAAGCATTATATAAAAAATTTATATCATTTGAAGATGAAATATGTAAATTTGGTGTAGAAATTATAAAAGATTTAAATACTGTAGCTAAAAGTAAGTTAAGTACACAAAGTGGAATATCAAGTGATATAGGCTTTGAAAGCGAAAATAAACAAAGTTTAAATAAAGACTCTATAAGTTTAATCAATACAGAGAATACAAATATAGATAATGAATTTAGTTTAGATTTAAGAAATAAAAAGCTTATATCAGAAGCTGATTTAAGAAAACCTACTATAAATGGTGTTAAGAATATATTGGTTAATAAAAAAAGTATAATAACTCCATTAGCAGTAGACTTCATGAGAATACACCATCTCAAGCTAAAGAAAATGTAAGGAGGTAATTTTATGGATATAGGAAAAGTTGTAGGTAATGTTTGGGCTACAAGAAAAGATGAAAAACTGTGTGGTCAAAAACTTTTAGTAGTAAAGATTTTAAAAACTAAAGACACATACAAAGAAGGCTTCATGGTTGCAGCCGATAATGCGGGAGCAGGAAATGGAGACTTAGTTCTTATATCCAAAGGTTCCTCAGCAAGAGAGTCTATTGAAAAAAAGCATGTTCCAGTAGATGCAACTATAGTTGGAGTGGTTGATTCATTTGAGGTATTTGATGAATAAAAGCATAGGTGCTATAGAGTTTAAAAGTATAGCTAAAGGTATAGAAGTATCTAATGAAATGGTAAAAAAATCCTCAGTTGATGTACTATATTTAAAGAGTATTTGTCCAGGTAAATTTTTAATAATAGTAGGTGGAGAAACTTCTTATGTAAATGAATGTATAAATTATGGAATGGAGCTTGGAGAAAGATACATTGTAGATAATTTTGTAATAAATTCAATTTCACAAGAAATATTAAATGGATTTAAAAATAAGTACCAGGCATTAGATAATATAGTCTCTATAGGTGTTGTTGAAAGTAGTAAAGTATGTGCTGGAATAAAAATGCTTGATAAGACTTTAAAATCAGGTGACTTAGTATTGGTAAAACTCCAATTATCTTTTGCTATAGGTGGAAAATTAGTATATATAGTATCAGGAGATTTAAGTAGTTTAGAATATGCATTAAAAGAAAGTGAAAATGTTGTAAAAGAAAAAGAAATAATCTATAAGACTGTAATATCATCAGTAGACAGTCAAATAATAACAAGTCTAATAAAATAATGGGGGGAATTATGAGTATAAACGAAATTATAATCTATGTAATGGTAGTCTTCATGGTACTTGGAGCTATAGATAAATGTATAGGCAATAAATTTGGTCTTGGAGAGCAATTTGAAGAAGGTATAATGGCGATGGGTTCACTTGCAGTTGCAATGGTTGGTGTTATATGTCTAGCACCAGTACTTGCTGATGTATTAAGACCAGTTGTAGTACCAGTATTTGATATGCTTGGAGCTGACCCAGCTATGTTTGCGGGAAGTTTATTAGCTAATGATATGGGTGGTGCACCACTTGCTCTTGAACTTGCAAAAGACCCCAATGCCGGATTATTTGGTGGATTAATAGTAGGTGCTATGATGGGACCTACAATAGTATTTATAATACCAGTTGCACTTGGAATAATAGAAAAAGAAGACCAAAAATTCTTAGCAACAGGAATACTTGCAGGGATAATAACGATACCTATTGGAGCATTCGTTGGTGGATTAGTTGCAGGATTTGAAGTAATGATGGTTCTTAGAAACTTAGTGCCAATAATAATATTTGCAGTAGTTATAGCACTTGGATTATTGAAGTTTGAAAATGCTATGATAAAGGGGTTCACATACTTTGGAAAAGGTGTAGTAATCGTTATAACTCTAGGACTTGCTGCAGCAATAGTTGAAGCATTAACAGGAATAGTTGTAATACCTGGAATGAAACCAATAGGTGAAGGTATAGAAATAGTAGGAGATATAGCAATAGTTTTAGCAGGGGCATTTCCATTAGTATTTGTTATAACAAAAGTGTTCAACAAACCATTAATGGCTTTAGGGAAAGTTCTTGGAATGAATGATGTATCAGCGGCAGGGCTTGTTGCAAGTTTGGCTAACTGTATACCAATGTTTGGTATGATGAAAGATATGGATAATAGAGGTAAGATAATAAATGTGGCATTCTCTGTATCGGCAGCATTCGTATTTGGAGATCACTTAGGATTTACAGCGGGATTTAATGCTAATATGATAACACCAATGATAGTTGCTAAATTGGTTGGTGGTATAACAGCAGTATTATTAGCTATGCTTATCGCAAATAAGACACTAAAAAAGGAGAATGCATAAGATGGATATAGCAAATATAGATAAAAATTTAATTGAAACATTAGTAAGACAAATAATAGAAGAAAAAATAAACGGAACTAAAGATACTGTAGATTTTGTTAGAAATAAAGATATTAGTGGAATAACTTCTATAAAGTTACCAACAGTAAAGGTTAGTGAATCCGATAGATTGGACACAGGAAACCCTAATGATGTAGTTTATACAAAGGATTTATTTACATTAGAGGAAAGTCCTAGATTAGGTTGTGGTATGATGGAAATGAAGGAAACTACTTTTGACTGGACTCTAAACTATGATGAAATAGATTATGTAATAGATGGAACTTTAGATATAGTAATAGATGGAAGAAAGGTTTCTGCTTCTTCAGGTGAGTTGATATTTATACCAAAAGGAAGTAAGATACAATTTTCTGTACCTGATTATGCTAGATTTATATATGTAACATATCCAGCAGATTGGGCATCTCAAAATTAACAAGAAACTAAACTAAGTTAATAATAATCAAATAAATAATTTAAAACACAAACCATCAATAATTAAGGGGTGTCTCAAAGTGAACTTTTTAGTTCATGAGGCACTCTTTTTGTATGAAATCAAATATATTTTCACAATTTCGACAATAAGAAGCTTATCCTATGTTTTAAGACAGCCCCTTTTAATTATGAAGAGTGTATAACTATTTAAAAAGAAGTAGGAAAGTAAATTTGTATCTCCTTATGGTTCAAGGATAATAAACAGTTATTGTCATTCCTAGAGTTGAACACTGTCTTATTTTATAAGAAAATATTTTGTATAGATTACAGAATAAATCTTATGGAATAATTGGTAAATTACATTACTATAAGTTTAAAGTAATAAAAATTTTCCAATAGTTTCCTTTATTGATTGAAATAAAAGTTAATGTGGTATAATATCTAAAAAGAGAATCTTATCAATTAGAATATATATAGAAACAAGTGACTTAAAAGGAGACGCTATATGGAAGAGATAGTAAAGAAAGAACAAGCAAGTATGAATGATATTTTTTTGTATCTTAAAGCAAAATCAAACTCATTATATAAATTTGTAATATTATATAATGATTTTATCAATAAGCCTAAAGATTATGGAACTGGAGAACTTATAAACATGGCTGAGGTACATATGCTAACAGCGATTGAAGAAAATCCAGGAATAAGCCCAACTCAATTAGCTAAAATGTGGAATAGAACTAAAGGTGCAATATCTCAGACTATATCTAAATTAGAGAAAAAAGGTTATATAACTAAAGAAAAGAAAGAAGGAAATGCAAAAACTATATTACTATATCCAACGACATCAGGAGTAAAGTTAAGTAAAGCACATAAGCTATATGATACTATAGATGTTACAAGAACATTTGAATACTTAATCAAAGAATGTACATTAGAGGAAATAGATAGTTTTTATAAAGTAATTGATTTGTTTATTAATTTATTAGAAGAATATCCACAGGAAAATAATGATTCTGAAAAAGAATAGCTAAGATTGAAGCTAAATAGAAAGAAATAGATGATATATAGTTAGTATATGGAGGTAGTTATTAAGTATATATTATATGAAGATAAAAATATAATAGTTATAGAATTAAAAAGTTTAGTGGTTTAAAGTTTAACTGCTAAACTTTTTTGGTGTTTAGAATCTAGTATTATATAATTTGTTACAAATAAAAAAATTTCAATAGATTAAGATGAAAATAGAGATATAAATAGAAAGATGCTGTTATATATGGATTTAATGCAGAGAAAAATAAAAGAGATTGAGAAAAACAAAAATGAAAACGTTTTATATTGACATGAGGAAAAAGTAGTGCTACTATTTAAATATAGTTTAGCATCTAAACTATATTTAAATTATAATAACTATTTTAGGGGGATGTTATGAATTTAAAACAATTAAGTGAAAAATATGAAGACTATGTAATTCAGATGAGAAGAGAATTCCATAAGTATCCAGAATTATCTTTTAAAGAAATAAGAACAGCCCAAAGAATAAGGGAAGAACTACAAAAAATAGGGGTACCTTTTGTATCTATTGAACCAAATATTGTAATAGCTACGATAGAAGGTAAAAAAGAAGGTAAGACAATTGCAATTAGAGGAGATATAGATGCGCTTCCAATGAAAGAAGATTCAGATGTAGAATACAAATCAGAATATGATGGAATAATGCATTCTTGTGGACATGATGCTCATGGAGCTATGTTACTAGGACTTGCACATATGTTAAATGATATAAAAGAAGATTTAGAAGGTAGAGTATTATTAGTTTTCCAAGCAGCTGAGGAAGTTGGTGGAGGACACAATGAGATAATACAGTACTTTAAGGAAAATGGAGGGCCAGATAGATTAATAGCTACTCATGTTTGGTCAAATATTGAAGCTGGTAAAATTTCTGTTGAACCAGGACCTCGTATGGCTGGTGGATCTGGTTGGAGAATAGATATAACAGGTAGAGGTGGTCATGGTTCTAGACCAGATCAAAGTATAGATCCGATAAAGCCAGCTTGCGATATAGTTTTAAAAGTATCCTCTATACCAGTTAATTATGTAAGTGTACTAGAACAATGTGTTGTACATGCATGTGCAATACATGGAGGAACTACAATAGGAAATATTATTCCAAACAGCGCAGAGGTAATAGGTGGATACAGACATTTTACTGAAGAGTCAGGTAAAAAAGTGTTTGATACTATAAAGCAAATAAGTGAGGGTGTTGGACAAGTTTACGGAGTTGATGTGAAGGTTACTCATACTGGAGGTATAGGACCTGTTGTAAATGATGAAGAAGCAGTTAAGATGGCTAAAGAAGTAGTTTCTAATATAGATGGATTAGAGTTAGATCCTTATGAACCAATATGTGCATCAGATTGTTATGGTGAAATATTAAAAGAGTATTCCGGTTTTTATTGTTATCTAGGGGTAGGTAACAAAGAAAAAGGAATAATATATGCACAACATCATCCTAAGTATAATATAGATGAAGATGCATTAAAGTTAGGTTTAGAATTTATGGCTAAATATGCAGTTGAATTTTTAAATAAAAAATAATAACTAAAATAAATCTAATTTTATAAATGGGGGGGATAAAAATGCAAGGTGCATTAAAGGAAGATAAGAAAAAAAGCGGTGGAGGATTTTTAGGGTGGATTGAAAGAGTTGGAAATAAAATGCCACATCCACTAGCATTATTTACATATATTACATTGATAGTAGTAGCATTATCTGCAATGGCAAGCTTTTTAGGTTTTTCAGCAATAAGCCCTGCTACAGGCAAGTTAGTAGAAGTTATGAACTTAATAAGTGCAGAAGGTTTAATACTATTTATGCAAGGATTTGTTAAGAACTTCCAAAACTTCCCTGTACTTGGGGTAGTTCTCGTTATGGCAGTTGCAACAGGAGTTTGTGAAAAAACAGGATTTTTCTCAACTGCTATAAAAATGAGTTTATCAAAAGTTAAGGGGAATGCGGTTGTATTTATAATAGCTTTTATAGGAGTATTTGCTAATCAAGCTGGTGATGCTGCTTTCGTATTAGTACCAACTCTTGCAGGTGCAATATTTTATGGATTAGGCAGAAATCCATTAGCTGGTATATTCTGTGGATTTGCATCAGTTGGTGGTGGATTTGCAACAGCTGTAATTCCTGGTGGATGGGATGTTACGCTAACACCAATAACTATATCAGCAGCTCAAACTATTCAACCTGCGTTTGATATGACATTATTAGCTAGTTATTATGCACTATTTGTATCTGCATTTATAGTAGCTACAGTATCAACAATAGTAACTGTTAAATTTATAGAACCTAAATTAGGTAAATATACTGGTACGCCAGAAGGCATGGATGATAATCAAGGTTTTGAGGTTACAAAAGAACAAGCAAAAGCAGCAAAGTCAGCAGGTTTTACAGTATTAGCTTACGTAGCATTATTAGTTGCTTTATGTATACCAGCTAATAGTTTTTTAAGAAGTCCAGAAGGATCTTTAATATTTGGGGCACCGCTTATGTCTTGCTTACAGTTCTTTATAGTTATACTATTCTTCTTACCAGGGATTGTGTATGGAATGAAGGTTGGTAAAATTAAGACTGTGAAAGACTTAAATGATATATTATGTCAATCAATGGCAACGATGACACCGTTTATCGTACTTGCAATAGTTATAGGTCAGTTCTTAACACTGTTCTCGGTATCTAACCTAGCACAGGTACTAGCTATAAAAGGTGGAGCATTACTTAACTCATTGCCATTACCACCACAAGCTATAATACTGCTATTCTTAGTACTAGTAGCATTTATAAATATATTTGTTATAAGTGGAAGTACAAAATGGATGATATTTGGACCAGTATTTGTTCCAATGTTAATGCAATTAAACATACATCCAGCATTTACTCAGTTTGTATATAGACTAGGGGATTCTGTAACTAATCATTTATCACCATTAAATGCATTCTTTATAATACTTTTAGCAACAGTTCAAAAATACGATAAAAATGCAGGTATGGGAACTATATTCTCAGCCATGATACCTTACACTATAGGATACTTTGCAGTGCTTGCAGTTTTAGTAGTAGTTTGGATGACAATAGGTATACCAGTAGGAATAGGTGGACAAGTTTGGTTATAAAACATATTTAATAATTTTGGGAGGAAAGAAAATGGAAACAACTGAAGTAAGATACAATTTTGATGAAGTAATAGATAGAAGTGGAACAAACTGCCTTAAATATGATCTTAAGACTCAATTTATGCCAGGCTCTTCAGAAGATGCACTACCACTATGGGTAGCAGATATGGATTTTGCATGTGCTCCTGAGATAATTAATGCAATGCATGAAAGAATAGACAGAAAAATATTTGGATACAGCTCTCAACAAACTGATGATTATTATGAAGCTGTATGCGGATGGTTTAAGAGAAGATTTGATTGGAAAATAGAAAAAGAGAATATGTTCTTTAGCCCAGGGGTTGTACCTGCATTAGGATTTTTCATACAAATATTAACACAAAAGGGTGATGGTATAATAATAGAAAAACCTGTATACTATCCTTTTGAAGCTAAGATAACTAATAATGAAAGAAAGGTAGTCAATAGTCCTTTAAAGTTTGAAGATGGTCATTATTCTATGGATTATGATGGATTTGAAGAGTTAGCTAAAGATGAAAATAATAAGGTGTTTATATTATGTAGCCCTCATAATCCAGTTGGTAGGGTATGGAAAAAAGAAGAGCTTAGAAAAATAGTAGATATATGTAAGAAATATAATTTATGGATAATATCTGATGAAATACATTGTGATATTATTCGTAAAGGTGAAAAGCATATACCATTAGAAGTAGCATGCCCTGATTATAAGGACAGAATAATAACTTGTACAGCTCCAAGTAAGAGTTTCAACTTAGCTGGTATGCAATTATCAAATATAGTAATCAACAATAAAGAATTACAAGAAAAATGGATACTTGAAACAGATGCTAAATTAGCCATATTCTTACCCAATCCATTTGCAATAGTTGCTACTAAAGTTGCTTATAATGATTGTGAAGATTGGATGAATCAAGTAAATGAGTATATAGATGGCAATATTAAATATGTAGAAGATTTTGTTAATGAGTATATGCCTAAAGTAAAAATGATAAAATCTCAAGGAACTTATTTAGTTTGGTTAGACTTTAGAGGATATGGGTTAGATGCAAAACAACTTGAAGATATAATGTTTAACAAGGCGAAGGTATTGCTAGATGAAGGATACATGTTTGGAGAAGAAGGAGCAGGATTTGAAAGAATAAATGTTGCTTCACCTAGACCAATTATAGAAGAATGTATGAATAGAATAAGAAGTGCATTTGAAGGATTATAATAGTAATATCTAAAAATAATATATTTTCGTATTTTAAAAAAGACTATGTTTTGAAATATTTCAAAGCATAGTCTTTGAACGTTTTGGGATTATTTTAAAAAATTTCAAAGCGTGACTGTTGTTGATAATCTTCACTTAGATATTTATATTAGAAATAATTTTATAGATATATCAAAGTTTGTAGGGGATTTATTAGATTGTAATAAAGAAAAAGCTAAAGAAAAATTATTTATTTTTCTAAAGTTGCACTTTTATACATAGTGCTTCACCAATATCATGTGTAACCAAAATAGTAGACTTATTCTCATTTTTAATAATACTATAAACGTCATCACAAACTAACAATCTCGTCTGATAATCAAGAGCTGAAAAAGGTTCATCTAAAAGTAAAATATCTGGATTTACAGAAAGTGTTCTAATAAGTGCAACCCTTTGTCTCATACCCCCAGATAATTCTTTTGGGTACATGTTTCTAAAATCCCATAATCCATAAGTCTTTAAAAGACTTTCAACTCTATCTAAAGATTTTTTATCTTTTTTGCCTTGAATTTCTAAGCCAATAGTTATATTATCCATTATATTTCTCCATTCAAGCAAATTATCTTTTTGAAACATATATCCAATATTTCCAGTAATCTTTACATCTCCACTAGTTGGTTTTAAAAGATTAGTAAGAATATTTAAAATTGTAGATTTACCGCTTCCAGAAGGACCAAGCAAAGTTAATATTTCCCCTTCTTTCAGGTTAAAATTGACATCTTTTAATACTTCAAGCTCGCCTTCCTTAGTGTAGAAGTTCATATTTATATTTTTAACTTCTACTATGTTGTCATTCATTGTGCCACCCCCTATAACTTTTAGCTCGTATATATTATGTTATTAACAATATAACCTATTTGTACCATTTTTCATAAATATAATATAAATATTTTGTTTATTTACGTATTTTCTTAGTAACTTGTACGTATAAATTATAGATAAATAAATTATAAGGTAGGGGATAAAATTGAGTAACATAATAACGAATTTAATAGAGTCAATATTTACTAATCCAATAACTATATTGTTTTTACTTGCAATAACTGTGTATTCTGTTTTTAAGATAATAGAAAATAACAGAGTATACTCATTTGTAAGTTCAAAATTAGAGGAAATCAATAGAAACCATAAAACGAGTGAATTTTATGGAAAGATAAGGAATGATTATTATACATATAGTAAAGAAAATCCTTATTCAGACGTAAATATAACTTCATTTATAGAAGAAGTTGTATCAGATTTAAAACATAATAATTTGCCACTGTTAGAGAAGATTAGAAGCATAAAGAATTCATCTTCAATAAGTATATTGTTAGGAGTTTTAGGTACATTTGTTGGGCTTTCTGCAATGCTTTTATGTGTTGATACTAAAGACATTATAAATTCACTTCCTTCAACTATTAGTAGTATGCAGACTGCATTTACAACAAGCATATTTGGAGTTGTGTTTTCTCTAATTATAGGTTACTTTACAAAGATAAAAGATTGTGAGCATGTCTTAATACAGATAATGTTAAAATGCGAAAATTTACTGACATCTGAGATAACTCATTTTAAATCAGAAAGAATGGATTTAAAGGTAGAAGAGGTAAAAAATACAATAAAACAAATAAGCAAGTCTATAGAGGCTATTGAAAAATTTGATAAAATTTCTAAAGATTTAAATGACTTCAATGATGAATTTATAAGTGGAATAGAAGCTTTAAAAGGTCTTTTAGAAGGTTCTCAAAGTTCTATTAAGACGTTTGACCAAAGCGTAAGAAAATTAGATAAGCAGTTTAATATTTTGAATGTAAAATTTGTAAAATTGTTTGATAAGTATGATAATCAAGATAATATAAATAAAGAGATTTTATTTGACATAAAAGAATCCTCAAAAAATATATACAATGCTACTGAAAGCCAGTTTAAAATTAGAGATTATATAAAAAATATAAATGCAGGATTTGCTTTATATGAAAGAAGTGCTCAAGATTTATTAACTAAATTAATGACTCATGAAAATAAAATATCTCAAAATCAAAAAATCCTTTTAGATGAAAAATTTACTCTAGATGATTCAATAAAAAATCTTTCAAGCATTATTGAAAAATTTTCTGATGACCTACAAGTTAAACTGGATATAATGTTTGAGAACTCTTTAGATATTCAAGATAAATTAGATGTTATGTTTAACAACTCTTTTATGCAAGATGAAGTTCCTCTTGATAGTGAAGAGCTATTTAAAAATGATATTGATAGTGTATTTAACCCTTTCAACGAAGAGATTTATGAGATAGAAGATAAAGAAATAAAGGTCATAGGTGAGGATGAGTTAAATGAATAATAAATATAGAAGAACTGTTAATAGAGAATTTGAAAAGAGTAGCTTTTGGCCAACATTTACAGATTTATTATCAACTGTATTGATGGTTGTAATTCTTATCTTATTTAGTTCAGAAAGTATTTCAGGTTCTGTCGAGCAAGATTTAGCTAAAAATGTCAATGCTTCTGTTGAGGAGACCTTAAAAAAAAGTGGTATGCCTGTGAAAGTAGATAAGGCTAATGGTCAAGTAACTTTTGGTGAAAGAACTATGTTTGATGTAGATAGCGATGTTTTAAAACCAGAGGCTAAAGAAATGTTAAAAATGTTTGTTCCAAAGTACATAGAAACTATTTATAAAGATTATGGGGACTATATATCAAAAATAGTTATAGAAGGTCATACAGATGATGTAGGAAGCTATATATACAACTTAGATTTATCTCAAAGAAGAGCATATAGTGTTGCAAAGTATATAGTAGGGGATGAGATTGGTAACTATAAATATAAAGATAAGGTTACTAGACATATTATTGCAATAGGAAGATCAAAAGCTGAACTTATAAAAAATGAAGATAAGAGTGTAAACAGAGATGCATCTAGAAGAGTAGAGCTAAAATATGAAATAAATATTAATCAAAATAAATAGTTAAATTTTTATAAAAAAAAAGAAGGCAGTTGGTGTGAGCTTTAGGCCTTCTTTAAGGAAAAAGTTTATTTATTTTTGTTGATACTTAACATATTATAGTTTTTGGAAAAAATTTGCAATATATTAAACGTAAATGGGCGTTTAAAATGCATAACTGGGTACTACTGATGTAAAATATTTCATTTTATATAATATAAAACTTATAAGGTGTCAATTGTTCATGTTATGTTTTAAAAGTTGCCATTTAGAATATTATGTAAAAAAATATCATAAAAACGCATATAGTGTTATGATTGTCAGAGAAGTGTACATAAAAGCTATAACTGTTTTCCATTGTAGCAGTTATAGTTTTTTATATTTCTAAAATGTATTCCAGAAGGTATAAAGAGAGTAGCTCTTTATACCTTTTTTATTTATTTCCATACTAATTAAGCAAAAAAATCAACTTCGACTTGTTTGAATTGCACATAAGATATGATTTTATTTAGAGATGCGTTTTTTGTCTTTATATATAGTTTAATGTAATTTTATTTTGACAATTTGTATAGAGAATTATAAAATATAGAAATGATAGATGAAAATTTATACAATAAAGGAGGTCTTAGGAGAGTAAACAAAGTAATTATCAACTTATTGTAAAATGGAGGAGTAGTTTGTGACAGAAAGAAATATAAATAATAAAAAAAATTCTAAAGTCAAAGCTTTAGTATTTTTACTGATAATATCTATATCGATTTATTTGACTGGTTGCGATACATCAGATAACGGCAACAATCAATCAAATAGCCAAGATTCCTTATCTAGTAGTATATCAAGTGATAAAAATGTAAAAATTCATTTTATCAACACAGGAAATAGTGATGCTATATTAATTCAAGATGGCAAAACTTTTACATTGATAGATGGTGGAGATAATGATGATGAAAATTTAATGGTAGACTATCTTAATAATCAAGGTGTAAAAGATATTAAGTATCTTATAGCTACCCATTCTCATGCAGATCATTTAGGTGGACTTGATTCTGTTGTCAAAAACTTTAATATAGAAAATGTTTTTGTATCTAATGGTTCAGCAGAAACGAAAAGCTATAGAGATTTTATAAATGCTTTGGCAAATAAGGATTTATCTCCAAGCGTGCCACTTGAAAATAAGAAGTTTTATCTAGAAGATTCTTACTTTGAAGTTTTAAATACAAATGGTGGAGATACCACTAATGAACAATCTCTAGTTCTTGTATATACTAATGGTAAGGATAAAGCTTTATTTACAGGTGATGCTGAAGAAAGTACAGAAAAAGAGATATTACCAAAGCTAGGAAAAGTAGACCTTTTAAAAGTGGCTCATCATGGTTCTCGCAGTAGTTCATCTCAAGCGTTTTTAGATAAAGTAGCACCTGAATATGCAGTTCTTTTAGTAGGGAAAGGTAATTCATATGGACATCCACATCAAGAAACAATGAATAAATTAGAAAAAATGGGAGTAAAGGTACATAGAAGTGATGAGTGTTCAGATATAATATTTGAATCCACAGGCGATGGAGTATTTACAAGTTGTAAAGATGGAAGCTATAAAAAGGGTGTTAGAGAAGATGGAAACTATGAAAAATCAAATAATAATACAGCAAAAGACGAATCTTTAAATAAAGAACAAAATTTATCGAATACATCAGAAATAGTGTATTTTACTCCAAAAGGGAAGAGTTATCACTCTACAAAAAACTGTAGTGGACTTTCAAGAAGTAAAAAAATATTATCAGGTACAATTGCAGAAAGTAAGAAGAATGACCCCTGTGATATATGTTATGGAAAATAATAAAAAAGATAAATAATAAACTAAATGCATAAAAAAATAAGCTATAATCAATAGATAACATATTTTATCTATACGAATAGCTTATTTTTTTGAGTATTCTTTAATAGCTATTTTATAACTCTAAATACACCAGTTACAATACCTACAATTTCAACTTCTGAGTCATTAAGCATAATTGGTTCCATAAAATCATTTTCTGGCTGAAGTCTTATCAAATTTCCTTCTTTAAAAAATCTCTTAACCGTAGCAGATTCACCATTTATAAGTGCAACTACTATCTGAGAATTCAAGGCTGTATTTTTTTTGTCTACTACAACGTAATCTTCATCTAAAATTCCTGCATTAATCATACTTTCGCCTTTTACTCTTAATACAAAATTATTACTGCCCTTTACTAAACTGGCAGGGAATGGAATATATTCCTCTATGTTTTGTTGAGCTAAAATGGGTTCTCCAGCTGTTATTTGACCTACTAAAGGAAGTTCTATTATTTCTTGATTAGCTCCAGAAACATCATTTACTTTACTGCGTTCTAAAACTTCAATAGCTCTTGGTTTAGTAGGGTCTTTTCTTATGTATCCCAGTTTTTCAAGTTTATTTAGATGAGAGTGTACAGTTGAAGTAGATCTTAACCCTACAGCAGTACATATTTCTCTTACAGCAGGTGGATAACCTTTTAATATGATTTGAGACTTTATAAATTCTAATATCAAGACTTGCTTTTCAGTTAGATCTAAATACATAACATCACTCATTTCTAAACATATTTTGTTTTTATTTCCATACGCTTTATATTTTTAATTATAACATAATCCATTTATATCTGCAAACATTTGTTCCTGATTTTTAATCATCCTCAATCCATTCAAAATTCTTAACTATATCACGTTTTACATTCTTTTTATGAGCTGCATAAAGCTGAGTAGTTGTGACATTGTCATGGTCAAGTAAATTTTGAACATCGTATATAGAAAATCCTGTTTGTATTAGAGAAGTCGCAGCAGTTGCTCTTAATTTATGAGGGCTATATCCATTATCTCTAGTCGTATCTAGTGGAATAGATGTATATTTCTTTACTAGTGTTCTTATAGCTTTTGCTGTAAGTCTCTTATTTTGGAGAGATAAGAATAAAGCATCTTTTTCCTCATCATTTAATAAATCATCTCTTGTTCTTTCATTTTGCAAATAGTCTTTTATTACATGTTCACAAGTATGATTTATGGGCATTAAAACTTCTTTTCCACGTTTTCTATATATTTTAAATTCTCCTCTTGAAAAATTAAAAGATGATATATTAAGTTCTCTAAGCTCATTTAATCTAAGCCCATATGTAACAAACAAAGCCAAAATAGCTTTATCACGTAGTTTAGTTTTTCTCCAATACACCTTTTCTTTTTCTGTAAGACCTTCACCAGTTTCTACTGATTCCAACATTTTAGCAACTTCATCTATTTCAAGACGCTTAATAGCATCTGGTTGAGGTTTTGGAAGTTTTATTGGATTAAACCCATCAGTTATATTATTATCTATTTGAGAGTTCCTGTATAAGAATTTAAATAGAGTAGAGATGGATGATTTTTTTCTTGCCAAAGCTCTATTATTATTTTCAAAAATTAATGTATTTTTTTCTGTATTTTTATAATATCTACTACAATAATCACCTAAGAATAAATTTATATCCCTTGATTTTATTGTATTAAAATCATCTTCTGTAATATCTTTTATACAATCTGCACTTGTTAATTCTTTGGTTTCAATCAAATAGGAACAGAAAAAATTTATATCTTCTAAATAAGCAAGTCGTGTGGAAACTGCGACAGAGCCTTTTAAATATATAAAATAATCCTTCATAAATGTAGGAAGTTTATTTTCCAAAAGTAAACATTTTTCTATGAGTTCATTTTCCTTGATGACGATATTGTCAGGTTTATCTGATTTATTATGTACTTTTATAATTTTCTTATCATTATTCAAAATTAAACCTCCTAAAGTTAAAATATAAATCTTTTATATTATTTTTTATTATCTATATTTGGTATAAATATTTAATTTAATCATTTTTTGTATTTTTAAGAGATTAGTAGCGCTCTAATCAAAGTTACCACTAACTATTCCCTAAATCCACATTTAAAGACTAGTTAGATTTAAGTACTCTTTTTTTATTTCTCAATATATTTATATAAATATATTGAGAAATTTTATGCTCTACTAAAATCTTTTTTATGTAATATTTTTATATGTTTCTAATTAAACTAAATAGATAGTAAAATATGTAACTCTTTAATTAAAATTCAACTAATCTTTAATTTTTAAACGGACTAACCAAACTTAAAATATAAGATATTATGAGCGTTATTATTGAAAAAATAAGCCCTATCGCCATAAAGAAACTTACAAATATATTATATTGGACTATTAAACTTGATATATTCAAGTTATCAGGTCCAAGTAAGTATGTAATTAGACTTATAACAAAAATAACTATGATTATAAAACTCAAACCATTTAAGCTATTTTTTAAATCGGTACTACTAAGTGACATATGTGTAGATATAGAATACATCAAGAACATAAATATAAAATACTTCAACGAATATATACTAGGTGTTAACAACATTACTTTTATAAAATTGAAAATATCATCTAAAATAATGTGTATAAAACCACTTATATTGAAATTATTAATCATACTTACATATAATTTTAAATCTATATTTTGTGTCACTTTCATATAACTCTCTGGCAACAATATATTAAAAAGTAAAATAATCACTATTGTTCCACCTATAATAGGCGCAATTCCTATAAAAAAATTTCCTATACTTTGATAAAGATTATCTTTTTTATAACTATGACTTACATATCCTAATATGCCATCATTTTTACTTTCTATTGGTCTGAAAAATTTAACTGAATTTATTTTATGCATAAAAATCAAGCACATTACCAAATGACTAAGTTCATGAATAAAGGTTCCTATAGCTCCAGTTACAATAATTCCAGTTTTCCCAAAAGATGAAAATATAAATTTATTGTTTAGATTTTCTGTAATACTAAAAATCAATCCAAACACAATAAATATTCCTAAAAAACAAAAGATATTTATCATACTTATTTTTAAAATTTCGACTATATGAATCATAAATTAAAACCTTATGTAGAAGTATTTAACTACTCTACTTCATATCCATTACAGTTTAAAATTTTACAAGCATTTTTTATATCTTTTTCTTTTATTAAAATATAATCTGTATCATATGTAGAAATTGCAAATATGCTTATTTTATTTTCTGCTAACAAACCACTTAGCTTAGATAAAATTCCTATAAGTGAAAAATCCAAAGGTCCTAATATCTTAAGTATTCTCCATTCTTTTTCTGACTTAACATCAGAAGGAATATTATTATTTGAACATACAATACTTAATTCATCTTCAGTTTTAGTTATAGAGTAAAAATTTTTTGTATCTATCCATGTTGGTATTTTACTATCATTATTTAATCTACATACTGCATACTCTTCTGCAAATAATTTTAATTTCATAATGTACATCTCCTCCAAACTTATTTGTCTACTTAAGATTATACATTAAAAATTATATAAAATAAAACATATAAAGTAAAAAAGGTTCACTATAGTATCCTATTTCTATAGCCAACCTTTAAAACTTAATTAAATTCTAATAAAAAGATATATTATCTAGGCTCAATTATAAGTTTAATGGCTGTTTTCTTATCACCTTCGATTTCTATATCAGTAAATGCGGGAATGCAAACTAAATCCATTCCACTAGGTGCAACAAAGCCTCTTGCTATTGCAATTGACTTTATAGCTTGATTTAGAGCTCCAGCTCCTATAGCTTGTATTTCTGCAATACCTCGTTCTCTCAGTACTCCAGCCAAGGCTCCAGCTACAGAATTAGGATTAGATTTTGATGAAACTTTTAGTACTTCCATTTCAACATCTCCTTGTTAATTTGTTAAAGTATCCATTACCTAAAGTACTAAATCATAATTGCCATTTACTAATTACAATCATCATTTAAAGTATACTTTTATAAAAATATACTTCTATAATTGTTTTAAGAAAACCTTTATTTTTTAAAACCATTTTATAATGAAAAAACTACAAATTTCTTTATATTCTATAAGCATTTTCCAATATTTCTAAATTTATTATATCTTTGAGTCATAATTTCTTCTTTATTCATATCTTTATAATGATTTAATCTTTCTAAAATATAAGCTTTTATTTCCTTTGAAACAGCTGCTACATCTTTTTGTGCTCCTCCAAGAGGTTCTTTTATAATCTTATCTATTATTTTTAAATCATATAAATCATCACTTGTAAGTTTCATAACATTACAAGCTTCTTTAGCTTTAGAAGAATCTTTAAATAGGATACTAGAAAGACCTTCAGGTGAAATTACAGAATAAACTGAATGTTCTAACATGCAAACATCATTACCTACTCCAATACCTAAAGCTCCTCCACTACCACCTTCACCAATTACAAAAGTGATTACTGGGACAGAAAGTTTACTCATTTCAAGTAAGTTTCTCGCAATAGCTTCTCCTTGTCCTCTTTCTTCTGCCTCTAGACCACAAAAAGCTCCTGATGTATCAATAAACGTTATTATTGGTCTATTGAATTTCTCAGCTTGTTTCATAAGTCTTAATGCTTTTCTATATCCTTCTGGATGAGGCATTCCAAAATTTCTTTTTATATTTTCCTTTGTATCTCTTCCTTTTTGATGGCCAACTATAGTAACATTAAATCTTCCTATCTGACCTATTCCTCCAACTATAGAAGGGTCATCTTTAAAAAGCCTATCTCCATGAAGCTCTAAAAAATTAGAACAAATGTGTTCTATGTATTCCAATGTCGTAGGTCTTTTTATATCTCTACTTAGCATTACCTTCTCATATGGTGATAAATGAGAAAAGGCATCTTCTTTAAGTTTTTCCAATTTCTCATTAAGTGAATTTATTTTATCGCTTAAATCTATATTATTTGCCTCAGAAATAGTTATTAATTGTTTAATATCATTTTCTAAAACCTTTATTTTTTCGCTATTATTTTCAATCAAAACAGTTCCTCCTTCATGCCCTATTTCTTGTGCATAGCAAGAATTTGATATAAGACTTCCTTCATTTTTCTTCTATCTACTATCATGTCAATAAAACCTTTTTCAAGTAAAAACTCAGAAGTTTGGAATCCTTCAGGAAGTTTCTGATTTATTGTTTGTTCTATTACTCTTGGTCCTGCAAAACCTATCAATGTATTTGGTTCAGAAATTATAATATCTCCAAGCATAGCAAAACTAGCAGTTACTCCTCCAGTAGTAGGGTCAGTTAGAACTGATATATATGGTAATGATTTTTCTTCAAGTTTAGAAAGTGCTTGAGAAGTTTTTGCCATCTGCATAAGAGATACCATACCTTCTTGCATTCTAGCTCCTCCTGAAGCAGAACAAATAATTATAGGTAAATTATTTTCAGCAGCATATTCTATTGAATAAGTTATCTTCTCTCCAACAATAGAACCCATACTTCCCATCATAAAATCAGGATTCATTACACAAATAACTGTTTTAATTCCATTTAATCTTCCATAACCTGTGACAACAGCTTCTGACTCATTCGTTTTTTCCTTATAAGAGTCTACTTTTTCTTTGTATTTAGGAAAGTTCAGTGGATTTTGAAATTCTACATCAGAATTAAATTCCATAAAAGTTCCCTTATCAATCAATAAATTTATTCTTTTTCTTGCTCTTAAACCATAATGTCTTGAACATTTTGGACATACAAATGAATTTTCTTCTATGTCCTTTCTAAATACATGACTATCACAACCTTTGCAATAAGTCCAAAATTTATCATCTACACTATTCTTTTTAAAGTTGTCATCTAAAGAAATCGTAACATACTTAGATTCTTTTGACGATAAAAATTTTTTTATCATAATCTATTTACTCCTTATAATGTAGCAAATTCTTTATTCATAAAGACATCTTCTATAAATTTGGTATGATGAGTATCTTCTCTAAACTCTCCACTTGTTACAAGTGCCTTTTGGAATTCTACATTTGTATTAATACCTTCTACAATAATTTCATCTAGAGCTCTATACATTCTATTTATACATTCTTCTCTAGTCTCAGCCCAACATATTAATTTACCTATCATAGAATCATATAAAGGTGGTATAGTATATCCTGCATATACAAAAGTATCAAATCTAACGCCAAAACCTCCAGGTAAATTTAATGATTCTATCTTACCTGGTGATGGAGCAAAGTTATTTGATGAATCTTCAGCATTTATTCTACACTCAATAGCATGACCTCTAAAAGCAATATCTTCTTGTTTAAAAGGAATTTCTTCCCCATTAGCTATAGATATTTGAAGTTTTATAAGGTCAAGATTTGTTACCATCTCTGTAACTGGATGTTCAACTTGTATTCTTGTATTCATCTCTATAAAATAAAAGTTTTTATCTTTGTCAACTATAAACTCAATAGTACCAGCACCGATATAACCTACACCTTTTACTATATCTACTGCGATTTTATGAAGTTTTTGTCTTTCTTCATCTGAAAGGTATGGACTTAAAGATTCTTCTATTACTTTTTGATTCCTTCTTTGCATAGAACAATCTCTATCACCTAAATGTATTGCATTTGAGTGTTTGTCCCCAAATACTTGTACTTCTATATGTCTAGGATTTTCTATGAATTTTTCCATATATAAATCGCTATTAGAAAATGCTGCTAGAGCTTCTGAACTTGCCATATCAAAATTTGAAAAAAGCTCTTCTTCTTTTCTAACGATTCTCATACCTTTTCCACCGCCTCCACTTGAGGCTTTTATCATAACAGGATAGCCAATTTCTCTTGCAACTTCTAAAGCTTCTTCCTTAGTTTTTAAAACAGATTCTGAACCAGGAACAACAGGGATATTTAATTCCATCATAGTTTCTCTTGCTCTAGATTTATCTCCCATCAAAATCATTTGTTCTCTTGTTGGACCTATAAAAATAATATTATTCTCTTCACATTGCTTTGCAAATTCAGGATTCTCTGATAAAAAGCCAAAACCTGGATGAATAGCATCACACTTTAATTTAAGAGCAAGGTATATTATATTTTCTATATTATTATAACTCTTGCTTATATTGTTTGGCCCTATACAAATAGATTCATCAGCTATATATCTATGAAAACAATCTTTATCTATTTCAGAATAGATAGCAACAGTCTTTATACCTAGTTCTTTACATGTTCTGATGATTCTAACTGCTATATCGCCTCTATTTGCAACTAGTATTTTTTTTATCAACTTAAATACCTCCTACTACAATGGTTTTATCTTAAATAAAGGTTGATTATATTCTACTAGTTCTTCATTATCAACTAATACTTCAATTATTTCACCTTTAATTTCACTTGTTATCTCATTCATAAGCTTCATTGCTTCTAATATACATAAAGTATCACCTTCTTCAACTATATCGCCAACTTTGACAAAGCTATCTGCATCTGGACTTGGAGAATCATAGAATGTTCCCATTAAAGGAGCTACTACTACAGATAGATTCTCATTAGATGCTACAGGTATATCATTTACAACTGGCTTTTCTAAAGAAAGATCCACTACTGATTCTTGTTGTACACTTAAAACAGGTGAACTTGAAGCTTGGGCTTTTTTAGATACTTCCAATTTTAAATCGCTACTTTCAAGTTTTACATATTCTAAGTTAGTTGAGTCTATAACCTTTAATAATTCCTTAATTTCATTGATGTTCATGTTGTTACCCCCTTGTATTATTACCTGGTGCTAATATTATATCACAAAAAACAAATTTATAAAAGAAAAAGTGCTGACTAGAGAATCAACACATCAATATATATTTTAATTTTAGATTAACAACAAGTAACTTATATTTGTTTTAATTTTCCATTATTAATATAGATTATAAGTATAAAATGAATAAAATTCAATATTTTTTGCAAAATACAAGGGAATACAAATTAATACCTCGGGGATTTTTAAGACAAATACCAATATTATGCAATTTAGACTTCGCTTTCTTTCAAATTAGTATCATTTTCTTTATTCTTACATAGAATATACTTTAACTTAGTTATTAAAATATTACTATATAGGTTAAAAGTTATTAAAATTGCAGGAATTATAAAGTAAACTCTAGCACCTATAAAGCCAAAAACTACTGTAGTAAATATTAATCTTTTATTTAAAGTAAAAAAAGGTATATTAAAAATACTTTTATCAGATGTTTCTGGTGTATAAGAATATATAATTCCAAAAAGCAAAGTCAACATACAAAGTGGTAGTAATATATAACTTGAAATTATTCCTAAAAAGCCTATACTCTCAAAGTATTTGCTAGCACTATTTGTATAAACAAACATGTATCCATTTAAGTAAGCACATATACACGATATAATGCCAAAAGTTCCTCCTAAGGATTGAGTGTACCAATTAAAAAATTTAGATTCCATATACCTCGCCTCCTAAAACTGTATATATAATGATATGCATTTAAATAATGAAATATATCTTTATATGCTTATGAATAAATTTTTGTTAATTTCATTAATTTATGTTTAAGAAATTTGAAGTATAGTGTAGTATATATTAATGTAGATAAAGTTTTATGATACTCAATTAACTTATCTTATTATGGATTTATCATAGGTTTAAAAATTATTTTAGGGTTTTATATTTTTGTTGAGCTGAAAAATTTATTATAAATGAAGGGATGTTTTCGCTTTGGTAGATACATTAGAATTTGGTCTTAAAATTTTATTTTTTATATTATCAATTATTTGGATGGGTAAAATAATGATTTTAAGAACTGATAAGCAAATAGTAATCAATCCTTTGCTTATTGGTATATCTGCAGTCCTTGTGATGTTGCATACCTCACAAAGTAACATTGAATTTTTTGGACTAGATGTCCAGTATATAAGAGTAGTTTTATATATCGTATATTCATTAATAATATTAATAGGAATATGGGCTACTAACAGAAGAAATGGTATTTTCTAGATATTCTATTTCTAATAGATATCTAAAGGTTGCTAGTAACAAAGCGCTAATAATAGTGCTCTGTTACCAGCAACCTTTATTTTGATTATACATTTAAATTGAAAATTAAATTATTGAGCAAGGACATATATTTATTTTACGTTGATAGTGATTAGAACTTCTTGAGATGTATTTAAATCATTTTTGTCACTTAGTATAACTTTTACTACAGCCTGACCTGTTTTATTTCCTTTAACAATCATATCTTCATATGAAACTACACTTTTATCACTTACAGATACCACAAAATCTAAATCCTTTGGAAGGCTATCAGTAACTTCCCA
Organism: Clostridioides sp. LIBA-7602; assembly: GCF_056688945.1. Taxonomy (NCBI): domain Bacteria; kingdom Bacillati; phylum Bacillota; class Clostridia; order Peptostreptococcales; family Peptostreptococcaceae; genus Clostridioides; species Clostridioides sp. LIBA-7602. Next base: position 2,097,275 of record NZ_CP196991.1, read on the forward strand.
ATACTTATAATAGCTATCAATTTTCTTTGTAATTATTTTTCTCAAATCAATATTTTCACCTTTGGCTATATCAACATTATGATATTTAGAGTCCAGTTTATATTGATTATCTTTTGTATTGATAAAATTCAAATCACAATTTACATCCACACCATTATTAGAAAGAGAATTTACTACACCATCATCAACCAAATAATTATTTGCTAGATTGATTGAATCCATATCCTTTAGACTTAAAGCTTCTTTAGGAACTTCTTTTATATTATTGTTCCAAAAAATAAAATTGTCTACATTTTCAAGATATGATATACCTTTTAAATTTGAAATGTTTTCACCAGTTGCATAAAATTCTCCATCCAAAGCTTTTATATTACTTATAGTCATCTCATCTGGGTTTATATATCGTTTTACAACTGCTCTTAGATTAGCATCAGGAAAAATATTTTTAAGTTGGTTGTCATTTAGAACATTATCATTTGAACTTATTGGATTTAAAGCCGCCGCAGAAATAAGAAATGGTATTAAATTAGCTAAATTCATAGTACCCTCCCACATAAAATTTTTTTATATAGTAATTTAATTTCTATGAGAGGGTTCTGTTTCCTTGTTATATATGCCTACTTTCGTACACTTTATTAATATAAATTAAAATAAATTTCTACTATTAAACTTATAAACATATTACTAGTTACGTTTTTTAGCTTCACATCTAAATATTCGCATACCTTGTGACATAAATTTGTCTTCATACTCTGTTGTAACATTATTTTCATACTCACTATTTCCTAAATCAAGAGAAATATTCTTCAATAGCCAATTATTTGCAGCAATTTCATTTAAACTAAACTCGAATAATTTTTCATTATCTGTTTTAAAGTGAATTTCGCCATTATCTTCCAAAACCTTATTGTACATTTCTAAAAATCCAGAATGAGTTAGTCTTCTCTTACTCCATCTATTTTTAGGCCATGGGTCACAGAAATTTATATAAATTCTTGATAATTCTTTAGCTTCAAAGTAATCTAAAATATTGCTTACATCTCCCCATAAAAATAATATATTATTCAAATTAGAGGAATCAGCTTTTTCAACAGCCTTTAAAAGAACTTCTTCCTTAAGTTCCATAGCAATATAATTTATGTCAGGGTTCTGTTTGGCTAAAGTTGTTATAAATTTACCTTTACCAGTACCAAATTCTACATGTATGGGATTATCATTTCCAAACTTTAAACTCCACTTGCCTTTTATTTTTTCTATATCGTCTCTTAAAACGTATTTTGTATAACTTAAAAGTTTTTCATCTGCACCTTTTTTTCGTCTTCTTCTCACAATAATTCTCCTTATATATAAAAAATTAGTAAAATACATTTTTTATTATACATTATCTGAGCAAAAAATAAAAAGAACTCTCTTAAAATAGAAAATTATTTCTATAAAGAGAGTTCTCGATTTGCTAAAAAGTTAATCTTAGTGGCACCCTGAACAACCAGAGCATCCTCCCCCACCTTGATCTTTCATATTTTCAGGAATAACTCTAAATCCAAATCCTGTATCTTCTATTATTATATCTCCATACTGACTATATTCATCAGAGCTCATTACAAACTGTAATTCTCCAACTTCATAAGTTAAGTCATCTTCTTTTTTCTCATCTAAAGCTAGTCCAAAAGAAGGACCTCCACAACCAACACCTGCAAAGTATACTCTTATATTATTAGGTTTATCTTGATTGTCTTTTAAGATACTTTTCAAAGTATCAATAGCTGTTTCTGGTAAAGTAATTTTCATTAAATCATTCCCTTTCAAATATTTTATTAAAACAATATCTATTATATACCCATATAAGGTACATAATCAATTAGTTTTTGCATATTTTACTAAAACTTCTGCCAAATATTACTTAAAGCTTTAAAATACTTTATATGATATTTTATTTCCTTAAGTAAATACCCTATTGTATGCTTAGTAAACAAATAAAACTTATGCTAAAAAATATAATGATTTTATTTGTTGTTTTAATATTATAACACATTTGATAATGTCCAATTCATATATGCAAAATTTATATATTTGAAAGCTTATCTGTGTACAACAAGCAAAGCATAATGGTGTGTACCATTATGCTTTGTTTGTTGCTATTGAAAAATGGTGTGGCTATAACAATGAAAAATGACTACTCTCGATAACTGATTTCATCTGACATAAGCAGAAAGGATGTCCAGCTGGGTCAAACATAACCTTCCAATCATCGGAAAATTGTTCATCTGCGATTGTTGCTCCACAATGAAGTGCATATTGAACTGCTTTTTCCAAATCATTAACAGCAAAATCCATATGTGCCATTTGCTGTTGAGCTTCAGGCTTTTGCGGCCACACAGGTGGTTTATACTCAGGATTTCGTTGAAATGTTATACCAGGATATGTACCTTGATTTGTTCCTGGAGCACCAACACATGCAAATTCTTCATTATAAAATGGGATTTCCCAATTAAGTAACATAGCATAGAATTTTGCTAATTCATGTGGGTCTTTACAATCCATTGTAAATGAGTACATTTTTATTTTCAATTCATCATACATAACGTAATTACCTCCAAATGTATTTCTTTATCTTTTTATTGATATTTCTTTCTTTTATTTTAAATTCAAATATTGAGTTTGTAAGCTATTTTATGTATTCTTATATTGTGTACTAAATATTTATTTTTTGCAATATAAAGAAAAATTTCTATATTTTAATACTTTATAATTATTGAAACTGCTTAATAAATTCAACAGGATACATCGTGCGTTTTGAAATTTCTTCGATACTTAAATCTTGCTTTAAAAACCTTTTTATGACACTTTCCATATTTTCTGAAACTTCTATAATATTTTTGTCAAAGTCATAGAATCTAAAAGTTCTTTGCCCCCAAGAATATTCCTTTATAGGATGTAAAAATTCGATATTTTCTATTCTATTTATTTTGCTTTCCCACTGTTTGATGTCATCAACTTCAAAATACAATTGAAAACTATTTGATTGTTGATTTATTGGTAATTCATATCCAATTATAGCTTTGTAATTGATTTGTAAGCCAAATCCATTTTCAAATGATACATGCTCTCCTAAATCTAATGTAACTTTTTGTTCCATAACATCTTCATAAAATTTCTTTGATTTATTTATGTCTTTGACAATTAATAATACTCCTCCAAATTTCATATTATCACTATCCTTTCTTTTACAAGTATTATAGCTTAAAATTTTGCAATTTCACTGTAAAAATCAGACATATTGGCTCGGTATTTTTGAGGAGTTATTCCACAAACAATTTTAAAATCTTTAATAAAATGTGGAATATCATAAAATCCTAATTCATTACATATATAGAGCAATGAAATTTTATTATTGTTTAGAAGTTGTATAGATTTATTAATGCGTACTAAACGTGAAAAAGTCTTCATATTCACACCTAGATATTGATTAAAAAGTCGGTTTAAGTGTCTAGAACTATAATATACTTTCTTAGAAATTTCTTCTGAAGATATATTTCCAAAGTTATTAATAATTAACTTAATTGCCAAATTAAACTCATCTGAGTATGTAGTTTTAATATTAGAAATCAATAACTCTTCTAACTTTAAAATCAATTCATCTGTAGATAAAGACTCATTGAATATCTTTTTTATTTCTATATCCAGTAAAGTATTAACTGAAGAAAAGGAAACAACTTTATCCCTAAGCTCACTTTGTTGTACACCTACAATTGGAAAAAAACCAGCAGGTTGAAACTCAATAATTAATATAACCTCACATTTATTAGCAATATTTCCTACTGTTTTTGGTTTAGTAGTTGGACCAAATAATAAACTATGTAATCCTATATCATCGTAAAAAAATACTAAAGTTACACTTCCATGAGGGATAATAGTATAATTATCAGAGATTGTTGTTTGATTTGGAAATGAGATAGTAAAATTTGATATCCAATTTCTTAATTGTATACAAGGCAAGAGATAAACAAAATCCTCTTCATAAATTAGAAGTGACCTATCTTTATTTATAAGACGAATGCTTTCTTTTTTTAACATAAATTATATCCTATCCTGTCATTAATATTTATTAAATAAGAAGTATCATGCTATTTTCATACATCATGAATACTCCTTATATGCTTAGTAAACAAAATAAAAATAAAATAATAAAAAATATATTACTTTTATCTGTCATTTTATATTATAACATATTTGATAGTATCTAATTTATATCTACTTTACATATGTAAAATTTATAGAGTTAAAAATATCTACATCAAAATAGAATAATCAATCATTATACGATTACACCATCTAAAACTGTAATAGTACGGCTACTACTTTTAGTTGCTTCTCGTGAGTGGGTTACCATAATTATAGTTTGACCACTTTCTTTATTTATTTTACTCAGTAAATTTATTATTTCTGTTCCAGTTTTACTATCTAAATTTCCAGTAGGTTCATCAGCAAATAGAATTTCTGGTTTTCCTATTAAAGCCCGAGCTATAGCAACACGTTGCTGTTGACCACCAGATAATTCTCTTGGTGTATGCTTACGTCTATCATATAAACCAACTATATTCAAAATTTCATCTAATTGTTTTTTATAGTCTTTTAAATTTTTACCATCTAATAATAAAGGAAGCATTATGTTTTCTTCCACATTTAGATTTGGTATTAGATTGTAAAATTGAAATACAAATCCTATATTTCTACGGCGTATTATACTCATCTTATCATCATCAAGATGTGATATATCAGTTCCATTCATATACACTTTTCCATTTGTCGGAGTATCCAAACCACCTAAGATATATAAAAGAGTGCTTTTACCAGAACCAGATTGACCCATTATAGAAACAAATTCACCTTTCATTACTTGTAAAGATACATCTTTTAATACTCTCGTTGTTGTATTTCCAATTTTAAATTCTTTAATAATATTTTTTGCTTCTACAGGCAAACTATTACACGCAGTTTTCATATTAACCTCCAAATTATTCGAATTTAATTTCTTCTACCAGCTTCATTTTCTTCCCTTTTACAATGGGTACTATTGAGCCTATTAAGGTTACTGTAATTCCCAATAACCCTGCAATAATAAATGTTTTAAAATCTAAATTTGGTGTCATTGAAATCTTTGGTCCTGCAACTATGAAGATAGTTTGAATTTCCATTATAGATATTACAATCCCAATAACAGCACCAAGTAAACCTGAAGTAAAACCTTCAATCAATGTCATTTTTACATTTTGTTTATCGCTCTGTCCTACCGATTTGTACATAGCTATAAAGTGTCTCTTTTGAATATAATTAATTAGCAGATTATTGATAATACCTACTGTAGCAAGAATAAAAATAAAATAAGTCATTTTATTCATAGGAAATAAAAAACTGCTTATAGTTTTTAAAGCATCATTGTTAAATTCTTCAACAGTACGACTCCAATTAGATGTATCTCCAAATAAGTCTCTTATCTGAATCATAACAGCATCTGGATTAACGGCTGTATATGCTAAAAAACCATAATTAATTTCATCAAAATCACTAACAGCATAATGTGATGGTATAACAGCTTCTACATCACTTACACGAGATTTAAAACTCCCCACTATACTATAAGAAAAATTAGATTTATCATTAGATAGAGTTATGGTATCTCCTATAGACAAGCCTACTTTTTTTAAAGTATCTTCATTCAAAATAATAGAACGTTTATCTTTGAAAGATTCAATCACTTGCTCTTTCATATCATAATTTGTATAATTAATTGCAAGCATAGAACTGTATAATTTTAAATTATCTGTAGCTTCTAATCTTGAAAATATTCTATCGTTACCAGAAATCTTATTATTCATAACATAAGTAGGTAAAACATTTTCAATTCCATTCATATGTCTAACATCTTCAATAAACTCTTCATCCATCTTTCCATCTGCAAAACCCTGTAATTCTGCATCTCGAAATACATCACCTATATAAGTCTTTACAAAACTACCAACAACACTTATTGCAATTACTGCAGAAATACTTATAAATAATAATGTGATATTCTGTGTGATATTTTTATTATTTTTTATATTTCTAGCAGCTAATTTACCCTCATTGCCTAAAATCTTTTCATAAACAAACTCAAAAACTGTAGACATAGTATTAGTAAAAAGTGGTATTAATACAATAGTGGATACAATTAATCCTAGCAATGAAAATCCGCCAGCTACATATAATGTATTTTCAGGCGATATTCTTGGCAGTAGAATAGACAAAATAAGTATAATAGTTCCTATAAAAAGTATAGAACGATTTGAAACACGTTTTTCTTCTACTGTTCCTAATATAATACTTTTGATAGGTAAACGACCAGCTTTTTTAACAGGTATATATGCACTAAGAGAAGAAACAATTATTGCTACTATAACAGAGACAATTACTCCAATAGGAGATATAACTGTTGGGATTGATATTCCTTGTTCAAGAGAGTTTCCAAGTCCATGAAGCATAATATTCAAAACAACTATACCAATAGGAATAGCAATTAATCCTCCAATACTTCCATATAGTATACTTTCAAACATTAAGATATAAGTTACAGTTTTTTTATTGGCACCAATACTTCTAAAAGTACCAATAAACGGAAGGCGTTCTAATGTAATCACCTTATAACTACTGTATATAATAAATATACTAAGAGTTAATGCGAAAAAGCTTATTAAAAAGAAAGGCATTGTTTTTTGTCTAGCATCTGCAACTATCTTACTTTCATTTACTGTACTTGATACCTTGAATTTTTCAGTTGAGAGCTCTTCAGATAATTTATTTACTAGACTTTCTGTATTTTCTTCTTTTGATTCTATAAGAACTCTTGTATATCCATTTCCTTTATCTAAAATCTTTGATAGAGTTTCTTTAGGTAATAGTGCATTTACACCTCTTGTATGTCTCAAAAATACTGTATCATATGAAGCAATATCACTAACTTCAAAAGTATAAGTCTTACCATGGATTTGTAAAGTAATAGAATCACCTTTTTTTATTTTATATTTTGATGTAAAACGATTAGGAAGAATAATTTTATTACCAGAAAAGTCATCAATATTATTTCCATTTTCTAATCGTGGTTTGTTGATTTTATTCAGTTGATTTAAGTCTGCTGATATAAGACTAAATGATTCATAATATCCATCCTTATGATAAACAGCAGAACTTTCCAATATCCCAACCTTTGATTTTATGGAGTTTAGATTGGGAATATCTTCTAGACTAGTTAACATATCTGGATTCTTATTTTGAACAGATATAGTTGCACTACCAAACATACCTCTTGCCATCTTTCTCTGCGCACTTTCGTAAGATAATCCAATCGAGAATGAAACAAAAAGTAAAACTGTTGATAAAACTATGGACAATAACATAACTGCTGTCCTAATTTTTCTTTCTCTAACATTTGTTAAAATATACTTTAATATAATCTTCAAATTTACACCTACTTCCTTAATTAAACCTAACCTAGATTTAGATTTAATCCAATCTAGGTAGAATCTCTAATACAACTTTTTCTTCTTCTGTTTTCAACTAAACAAAATCCTAAATAAAAAAGATTGATAAACTATTATATAAACATAATAATCTACCAATCTTAATATATTTTTTAGTTAACCTTAATTAACCTTAACTAAGTAGAAAAACAGATATGAAATGAACTACCTAATCTCAATTCACTTTCAACAGATATATCTCCTCCATGAATTTCAATAATTTGCTTTGTTATTGCCAATCCTAAACCAGTTCCTTCTATTCTTTGCTTTGTATTAGTTCCTCTATAATAACGATTAAATAAATTTGACACTTCTTCTCTTGTCATCCCTTTTCCATTATCTGAAATAATAATTTCAATTTTTTTATTCAATGCTATATGTACAACAACTTTAGTATTCTTATTTCCATATGTAAAAGCGTTAATGATAAGATTGCTAAAAGCACGTTTTAATAGTGTATAATCAAAACTAAAATCAATACTGTCTATCTCATTTTTAAATTCAATTATATTTGACTCATACTCTGGGTAGTTTAAAATATCAATGGACAATTCCTTCAAAAACCTTACTAAATCACCATTTTTCTTATTTAAAGGAAGAATTCCATTTTGTAATTGATATGTTAACTTTAAATCACTTATAAGTTTATTTGTATATTCTATATTCTTTAGCATGATTGAAGCGTATTTGTTTATTTTTTCAGATGAATGAGTAATACTACTATCTGTAAGGAGCTCTGCATATCCTTTTATTGGTGAAAGTGGAGTTTTTAAATCATGAGTTATGTTTGAAATCCATTCTTCTCGCATAATATCAGTTTTCTTTTGTATCTCGTCACTTTTATGAATTTCTTCATTTAGAAGATTTAAACTATCATATACATCTGCAAAAACTCCTTTAATCTTGATTGAAAAGTAGCTTCTTTTTGCAATATCACTAACAGAAGCTGTAATATTTGAAATACACTTTGTTACCCAATAGCTGTAAGCAATTCCAAAAACCAAAATCATTAAAAATATAATCCCTATGATTGAAAATATAATTGACTTCCCACCTATAAACTTAGTTCCATCAAAAAACATATTCACTTTAGATATATTTAAAGGAAAATGTATAATATAAATAAAATCATTTTTGTTATTTGTAATAGTATTAAAGTAAACAGCGCCATCACTAGAATTATTTTGGTTAGCTAATGCTAATAATTCAGAATTCGAATAGTAATTTTTATGCTCTTTTGGCTCTGAAAATCCATAAATTATATTTCCATTAGAATCTAAAATTTGTAACCACAATTTATTTTCTTGAAGCTTTTCTAACCCAGATTGTTTTATTCGTGGTTTATTATCTATAAACACTACTTGTTCATTAAAATCTTCTGTAAATTTTTTAGCCCAATCACTACGTACATACTTCCCATTTGGCTGTTGAATAGTAATAAGGGATAAGAAAATACCTATTACAGTAAAAATTAAACAAAGAAAAATTATGAAAAAAATAAGGTATGAACGGAGTATTATTTTATAGCTAGGTTTATGCATTTAATCAACTCTTTTCTTAAACTTGTATTTTAATTTAAAAACATAACTATCTACATAAATTATATTTACATTACTTCATGTTATCAAGGCAGTTGTTGTATTTAATAAACTCACAAAATATCTACATAGCTTAAATAATATAAAGAAATTCTTCATAGAACTGACTTTATAGGGGATACTTTATAAAAGAACTAAAAAATTATAACATATAAAAATTTTCACAGGTAAATAACAATACTAATAAGAATATTAAAACACTGTATGAAAATTCACAAATATTAAGAATAGTGAAATACTTGAAATTGCTTATATCAAGAAAATTTATATAATATAAATTGGTCAAATATGTTATAATATTAAATTGTGACAAGTTCATGGAGGTGTTTATATGAAAAAACAAAAGTCGCCAATTTTACTTGAGATGTTTGGTCTATTTTTTGGTTGTATATCAATGAGTATTGGTATAAATATGTTTTTAAAACCACATACAATTGCTCCAGGAGGGCTTAGTGGTCTATCGTTAGTATTAAACAAAGTTACAGGACTTCCAGTATCAGCTATCATGTTAATTATAGGTGTACCATTAGTAATACTTGCTTTTAGAATTATGGGTACAAAAAATTCATTAAAAACGTTATTTGGAACAATCGTGTTTTCTGCTATAGTCCAATTAACAGACCCATTATCGAAGTTAAGATTTACTGATGATTTATTATTATCTGCTATAGCAGGAGGAATCTTAGTTGGTATAGGTTTAGGCATAATGTTTAAGTCAGATGCTTCTACTGGGGGAACAGATTTAATTGCACTCATACTTAGTAAAAAATTCCCAGGAATAAAAGCTACAAAATTTATGTCATGTCTAGATGGAATGGTTGTTATATCTTCTGGTATAGTAAATCGTAGTTTAGAAACTGCACTTTACTCTGGTATAGCACTTTGCATATTAATAAAAATAGCAGATATGATAATTGAAGGATTTGACCATTCAAAAGCATTTTTTATTATTTCTGATGAACCTGAGAGTTTAAGACAGGCTATAACTGAAGAACTTGATAGAGGTCTTACTATTCTTGATGGTAAGGGTGGATACACTAGAGAAAATAAAGAAGTCCTATTAGTTGTGGTTTCTAAAAAACAAGAGCTTTATCTAAAGAGATTGGTTAAAAGAACTGACCCTACTGCATTTGTTATAGTTACAGATGTACATGAAGTTCTTGGAGAAGGATTCAAAAACTTAGAGAATTAATTAAAGTATTAATATTTTAATATATTTTAGTTAAAATAAACTTTATATAAAAAGGCATGGGACCCGCAGTTTCCATGCCTTTTTATTAAAATTTATTTTAGAATGTTAAATACTTATACCTATTATTTTCTCAATTCATATTGATAACAAGGAACATTTTTTACAATACTACCAGCATGAATTTTTTTAATGTATTTTCCTGTGCATTTGAATCCTAGTAAATCTAATGATTTTGTAGAATTTTGATTTTCTTCGTATGTTATCGCAATAATTTTATTTAAGCTTAATTCTTTAAATCCATACTGTATTACTCTCTTAGTTATCTCAGTCGCAAAATCATGACCCCAATAGCTTGGGTTGATACATATACCTATTTCTGCTTCTAATGCTTTGGGATTTATATTATTAAACCCCATATTTCCAATAACTTTATTATCTTTTTTATATACTATAGCAAAGTGGCCGATTTTTCCTTTTTTATAAGGATTTAGAAAAAAAGATTTTATAAACTTTCTTGTGTCTTCTAAAGATTTATGCTCATTAAATGGTAAGTGTTTTACTACTACTTTATTTTTATAGCAGTCAAAAAAATCTTCAACATCATCTAATGATGCAGGTCTTAGTATACAGTTTCTAGTTTCTAAGATTTTCATTTGAGGATATTCAGAATCAGACATTTCTAATCCCCCTTTATACATTAATCTAAATATACTGTTCATATTTAAAATACGATATTAATTATATAAATGTTCTCAAATTAACCTTATTTTTATTTTTAATAAAAACTAGTTTATTATATGAATCTTTCAAACTTACGAATTTATCTCTATTTTTCATATTAATTTACTTGTGATACATACTCTAAATTACATGTTATTTGAAATCATATTTAAAAATTCTTTCGTTGCTAAAGATAAAGATATATCCTTTAGATGGCAGTATCCTATACTTCTCTTAGGTATTGGCTCTTTTATATCCAATTTAAACAATTTTCCGCTTTCCAAATAGTCTATGCTGAATTCTTCTATAACACAAGATACACCTAGATTTATGTACGCAAATTCTAAAAGTAATTCATGAGAACCCAATTCTATGTCTGGATTTAGTTTTATACCTTTTGATAAAAAATATTCATTTACATACAGTCTTGAATTTGCTTTATTTTCCAACATTATTAAAGGCAACGTATTTAATTCTTCTAGTGATATTTTTTGACCTTTGTATTTTATGTAATCATTTGCACATACAAATATATCATGTATTTCAATACATTCAACAATATTTAGTGAGTCATCTTCTATTGGCATATTTATAATTGCTATATCTATATTTCCATCTTTAAGTAAAGATATAAGTTCTCTACTCGTTCTATTTATTGTAGATACATGTATATGTGGATACTTCTTATGAAAAATTTCTAAATATTTTAATAAGAAAAAACGTGCAGCTGTATCCCCTACTCCTATTTTTAGAGAACCATATTCTAATTTTTTAAACTTATTTATTCTATCTTCTCCAGATGCTATTAGCTTTAATGCAGTAGTTACATGTTCACTTAGAATTTTTCCCTCTGGAGTTAATTTTACACCTTTATTATTTCTATAAAACAGTATAGTATCCAATTGTTCTTCTAATTGTTTTATTGACTGACTTACAGCTGGCTGTGACATAAATAATTCTTTGGCAGCAAGAGAAAAACTCTTATTACTTGCAACTGCATTAAAAATCCTATATAGTTCAAGTTTTATATTCATATATAATTACTCCTTATGTCAAATATTAGTATTATTTATTTTACTTATAATCATATTTGAATTATAATATACATGGTACTAATATGACAATATTAATTCTTTAGGAGGATTTTGAATAATGAATAGATTAGTTGGGACTGTTTCAAGAGGGGTTAGAGCGCCTATTATAAGACAGGGAGATGACTTAGTTAAAATAGTTGTTGATTCTGTTTTAAATGCATCAAAAAGTGAAAACTTTGAAGTTAGAGACAAAGATGTAATTGCAGTTACAGAAGCTGTTGTAGCTAGAGCACAGGGAAATTATGCTCATGTTGACAATATTGCAAAAGATGTAAAAGATAAATTTGGAGATGATACTGTTGGTGTTATATTCCCAATTTTAAGTAGAAATCGTTTTGCAATATGTTTAAAAGGAATTGCAAAAGGATGTAGAAAAGTTGTATTAATGTTAAGCTACCCTTCTGATGAAGTTGGAAACCATTTAATAAGTATTGATGAACTTGATGATAAGGGAATAAATCCTTGGTCAGATGTTTTAACAGAGGAAAAATATAGAGAGCTATTTGGCTATAACAAACATACATTTACTGGTGTAGATTATGTTGATTATTATAAGAATTTAATTAAAGATTGTGGTGCAGAAGTAGAAATTATATTTGCCAATAATCCAAAAACTATTCTTGACTATACAACAAGTATTTTAACTTGTGATATACATACAAGACAAAGAACAAAGAGAATTTTAAAGCAAAATGGTGCTAAAAAAGTGTATTCTCTTGATGATATAATGACATCAAGTGTAGATGGTAGTGGGTATAATGACCAATACGGACTTTTAGGTTCAAACAAAGCTACAGAAGAAACAGTAAAATTATTCCCTATAAACTGTGATGAAGTTGTAAACAAAATTCAAGGTGACATAAAAGAAATCACAGGTAAAAATGTAGAAGTAATGGTTTATGGAGATGGAGCTTTTAAAGACCCTGTAGGGAAAATATGGGAGTTAGCTGACCCAGTAGTATCTCCTGCTTATACAAAAGGTCTAGAAGGAACTCCAAATGAAGTAAAATTAAAATATTTAGCAGATAATGATTTTGCTGACTTATCTGGTGATGAATTAAAAGAAGCTATTTCAAAATACATAGTTGAAAAAGATAACAAATCTGATGATTTAACAGGAAATATGGTTTCTCAAGGTACTACTCCAAGAAGATTAACAGACCTTATAGGTTCTTTAGCAGATTTAACATCTGGAAGTGGAGATAAGGGGACTCCTATTATTTACATACAAGGATATTTTGATAATTATACAAAATAATATTTTTTAATGAGATTTTATTTCTCTATATTAGATTTAAAATCTGTTAAAACCTCTTAATTGATATATTTTACTACGTATCAATTAAGAGGTTTATTTAATGACTACAGAAATGACTATAATTAAGATATGTTTAGATTATATAAACATTCTTATTTAAATTTATATAATTCTAACTCTTACTTATTTCTGAAATAATATTATTTTTTAAAATTTGTCTTACTGGAATAATAACTGCAACAATACTAATGACAATATTTAAAACAATCATACCTATATATAGAAAAGTATTTATTTCAAAGATTGGATTTATATATAAATATACACGTTTTACCATAAAACAAATCATAAATTGTCCAATAATGCTTCCAATTATCATTATAATACTTGCATATAATCCATACAAGAAACCTTCTCTCATCATCATAAGTAAAAACTTATTATCTGTAATACCCATAGCTCTTAAAATTCCAAATTCATGTCTTCTTGAAAAAACTAAGTAACTTACTGTATTTATAATATGGAACAAACTTATTGCAAGAAGTACAAATACAATACCATATATAAATAAAAGTTTTTGATTTAAATAAGTATTATTTTTTTCAATAGCTATAGTATAATCTGTTACAATACATCTCTTTATATTATTTACAACACTTTTTATATTCTCAGATAATTCTACGCTGTTACTTTCTTCTGTCTTTTTTATACTTACTGAATTATAATTTTCAATATCGAAGTTATTCTTCATTTGTTCATTTGTCATAACTATATCCATACCATAATCACCAATAAAATACATGTTATTAGCCATTACACGTTTTACAGTAGCAGCAACTACAAACTCTTTTGTTGTATAATCATTCTTATTTTCTTCTTTAAATTTAACAATTTCACCTGTTGGCTTCATTGTTTTTGGTACTTTAACCTTTATCTTATTTCCTGGTTTTATATCAACTGCATCATACATACCAGTTCCATCCATAGGTAATCTAACTATAACTTTATTATTTTTGACCATATCATCATGATTAATTTTTCCATCTATAACATAAGAATTTAGCCCTTCTAACATTCCATTGTTATATCCATAGATATTTGTTTTTAAGAGATACCCACCTTCACTTTGTTTTGTACAAATACCATTAAAAAAATTCTTTATCCTATAATCTTTTTCAAGAGGTTTAAAGAAGTTTTTCCAAAATAGTTGTTCTTCTTTAATTTGTATAGCTCCAAACAAATACTTCACTGGATAAACTCGGGATACTCCCTCTACCTCATTGAGTCTTGAAATTTTATCTTTAGGGATACCTACGTCAAAATCTGTTGTTTGCATAGTTATTTGATAATCAGAATTTAAACCATCATCAGCTTTCATTGTAAGCTCATTATTATTTTTAGTAAGTTGTATTGAGTAGCTAGAACATAGAAAAATAATCCCACCAAGTGACAATGAAAATAAAATGCCCATAAACATTCCTTTTTTTTGAGTCATGTATTTGTGAGATAATACCTTTGTCATATTAGAATGTCTTACACTTTCTAAACTTCTTTTTTGCTTATTAGTAACTTTAAAATTTTTCATAGATTCTATGCTAGAGTATTTATTCAATTGATGAACAACACGTATAGTAATTAAAATTAACAGTAATAAGATAAATAAAAATCCTAAATAAATAGATTTTTCGCTTATGAAAAACGCTCCTGGAGCAATGTCACTACTCAAAAATATATGCGGAAATTGTTCATATATTGTAGAAGCTATTCCAATACCCAAGATACAACCTATAGGAAATCCAATAATAAAAAGTAAAAATAACTCTAAAAATAGTAAGAATAAGAGTTGTCTATTATTGGCACCTAATACTTCTAAAACTCCATATTGTGATATTCTTTGAAGTATTGAAACATGGAAAATACTATATACTGCTGCTGCACCAAATACTCCAACAAGTAAGATAATTGCATTTGTATTTAGCTCTAGATTTTTCAAAAACTCAAATATATTATATTTTTCTATGCCTTTTGGAGGCTTTACTCCAAATTCAATTGATAAATGCCAGTTTACACGAGCGTTTTCTTTTGATATATTGAATTCTTTCATAAATTTAGAGTTTTGCTTATTTATATTTTTACTTTCATCATACTTTACATAAACTAAATAAGAATCATCTTCTTTAGGCTGGGAATAATCATTTACAAATCCTTGCATATCAGTTTTTGGATTTGAAAGATTTGATAAAATACCACATAATTTATAGGTTTTCCCACTTAATTTAACTGTAGTCCCAATCTCTTTTTTTATATTTAAGTTATTTAGTGAATATGTGTCAAGTGCTATCTCTCCATCTTTACTAGGGAGACTTCCCTTTAATAATTTCCTACCTGTCATATCTAGATACGATAAATCTGCATTTAAAAATTCTATAATAAAAGGTTCATCTATCTGAGATTTAGTGTTTGTAACGCCAAGTTTGTCTATAGTGTATTTTTTTGACTTTTTATTTTCTTTAATCTTTTCTAGTTGTTCCTTATCTACCTTATAGTAAAAATGAAAATCTCCACTATCTTCCCTTATCTTTTCGATTGTACTTTTGTTTGCACTATGAACTAGAGAACCAATCCCTGTCAATAGTGCTACTGATAGTACTATACTTAAAACTATAGATATAGATTGTTTTTTATAATGTTTAATATATTGAATTGCAAATTTTATTAAAGACATCATAGTACTCCACCACCATTATTCACGACAATTCCATCCTCAATGTGTATAATTGAATCACATACCTGGGCTATATTTTCATTATGTGTTACCATAATTATCGTTTGGTGAAATTTTGCACTACTTTCTTTTAATAAACATACTACTTCCATTGTAGTTTTACTATCGAGATTTCCTGTTGGTTCATCTGCTAATATAAGCGCAGGTTTATTTGCTAAAGCTCTAGCAATTGCTACTCTTTGCTGTTGTCCACCAGAAAGCTCACTTGGGAACTTTAAACGCTTATCCCAAATTCCCAATGTATTCATCAGCATTTCAATATATTCATGGTCTACATGATTTCCTTTATCTAATGTAACAGGAAGGGCTATATTGTCATAAGTGTTCAGTACTGGTATTAAACTGTAGTTTTGAAATATAAACCCTATATTTCTTCTTCTAAATATTGTTAAATCTTTTTTGCCTATTTTAGATATGTTCTTTCCTTTAATTATTACATCACCTGATGTTGGATTATCTAATCCACCTATAATGTTTAATAATGTACTTTTACCAGAACCAGAAGTTCCAACTATAGCAGTAAATGTAGCTCGTTCAATTTCTATGCTTACTCCATTTAAAGCTTTAACTGTAGTCTCATCTTTTCCATAGTGTTTTACTAAATTATTCGTCACTAATATACTCATTTAATTTCTCCTTTCAGTACAGATATATGTTCTTATAAGATATTGTAAGTGACGATAATTACACTCATCCTACAAAGTTAATTTAAACTCTTACAATTTTGTAAGAATATACTAAAACAACTTCCGCTTCCCAACTTAGATTCTACTATAATATTCCCGTTTTCTTTTTCCAAAATTAATCTTGCAAGATACAGGCCAATTCCTGTTCCATTTTGATTTTCTACATTCTTACTTCTATAAAACCTTTTAAAAACATCATTTAACTCTTTGTTATCAATACCTATTCCTTCATCTTTAATAGTAATTTTAGTATACAATTCCATTTTTATTACAGAGACAGTAATTATGCTGTTTGATGGTGAGTATTTTATTGCATTTTCTAAAACATTTACAATTGCTTCTGTAGTCCATTTTTTATTATGAACCAACTTTATATCTGAAAATGGTTCTAAATTTATCCTTATCTCTTTGGCTTCTGCTTTATTAAAAACAGTACTGATACTTTGAAGTATAGTATCTTTGATTAATAGTTCTTCTGTCTCAAATTTAATGACTCCATCTTCTAATTTAGTCATCTTAAATAGAGATTGTAATAACCAATCAATCTTAAAGGTTTCATTTTTCATCTTTTGTAAAAACTCTTTCTTCTGTGATGTAGAAATATTCATATTCTCTAGAAGTTCACAATAGATAGTTATATTTGAAAGTGGAGTTTTTAATTGATGTGACATATTTGAGATTAAACTTTTAATTGCTTCTTTTTCTAATTTTGACTGTTCTACTTCTATCTCTATCATGTCTTTAACTTTTTTTACTTGGTGAGAAATTTTTGATAATCTTGTATCTTTGGTATCTGAATAAGTAACTTCTTTACCTTCCAATATCTGATTTAACATTAAACTCAATTCATCATATCTATTTTGATTTTTTTTAGTGATTATTATATATATAGCCACTGTGCATACTATAAAAGCTAACACTAACATCTTATTCTACCTCGTTCCATAGATATCCCATTCCATAAGCTGTTTTTATATATTTTGGATTAGATGGGTCATCTTCTACTTTTAACCTAAGTCTTCTTATATTTACAGACACAATATTCTCATCAACATAATTTTCTTCACTATCCCAAATATGATGTAAAATTTGTTCCTTTAATAATATTTGACCTTTATTTTCAATTAGATAACTTAGAAGTTTGTATTCTACAGAGCTAAGCTCTAAATATACTTCATTTTTATATACTCTAAGTAAGTTTTGGTCTAATTTTATTCCATTAGAATATATTATTTTATTATTTGATTTTTTTCTTATTGCTACTTTAACTCTTGCCTTTAATACAGATAAAGAGAATGGTTTTGTAATGTAATCATCAAGCCCTATTTCTAATCCTTTTACTTCGTCAACTTCTGAGTCTCTTGCAGTAAGCATTATAATTGGTATGTCTGATTTTTCCCTTATTAGTTTACACACATCAAATCCATTTCCATCTGGAAGATTACAGTCTAAAATTATAAGGTCTATATTTTTATTGTTAAATACATGCAATCCTTCTTGTCTTGTATAAGCCTTAAATACATTAAATCCATCACTTTCAAACGCATAAAAAAGACCTTCGTTTAAATTTATATCATCTTCAATAATTAATAAGTTCAATTTTACACTCCTTTAAATTTTTTAGATAAATAATTATTTTTGTCTTGTTATAGTTTTAATACACATTTATTTTGCTAAAAAGACTGTAATTAAATTTGTTTTTTCAAATCTAGTTACAGTCTTATACATTGTATTTACACATTCTTAGAATATTCCCTATAAAACATTTTGATTGATTCTAAATTATCATTAGTTATGATAGGTACACCACTTGCACTTAAACACTCAGATAGAAATTCAATACGCCTGAAATATTTTTCTGCACTATCTTTAAATAATACAGGGTCTAGCCAAATATTAATTAAAATTATAAATACTTCAGATACTTCATCTGGATAATCTGTTTTAAAAATACCTTCATCAATACCTTGTTTTATTAGGCAAGATAATAAAGGAGTTACTTCAATAGTAGATGCGCGTATGTTTTTTATAAAAAAAGCTGGTTTTTTTTGACTGCACATATAATCAATCAATTTTTTTCTTATTTCTGAACTAGATATATGTAAGATAAATTCAGATACTTTTCCTCTAACAGTCAATTTAGGATTGTTTAATATTGACTTTAGATTTTCAACCTCTACTCTTAAACTATTTAATATAATCTCTTCAAACAATATTTCTTTGTCTTTAAAATGATAATACACAGCCTCTTTAGATATATCAAGAGTATCAACGATTTGTTGCATAGTTACATCATCATAATCTTGTTCTTCAAATATTTTCCATGCGACTTCTAATATCTGATTTCTTATTTTATCAGAATATTTATTTCTTGACATATAAATTCACTTCTTTCTTTATAAGTTTATACTAATCATTAGTATATTAATTATAATAAGATTCTTTACAATATGTCAACACACTCCATTTAAAGACAACAAAACGTATCTACTCCTAAATTTTTTAATATTAATATAATTTCCTTATAAAAATATTATAATCAATTATATAGTTATACATTCCTCAATTTAATTACACTTAAATTGAAAATACAACGTTGTTCTTATATAATTAAATTATACAACAATAATGATATATTTTTTAAGTATATTTTTACTAGGGGGAATAGAGATGAAAAGGGTTGATGAAAGAAATACTATGTTTGCAAGAGCAAACTATAAAAAGGATAGTACTGCTTATAATGACTATTATAAAAAAAATCCTGAGAAAAAAGAAATTGATGATAGTATAAGAAGTAGACCCAATTTATGTAGTGAAGGGACAATGACTTACAACAAAGTAAACTCTCCAATGGCAAGTAGTGCATTTGATTTTTTATCTGATATAAAATCCTTATGTGAAGGAAAAGTTTCTGACACAAAAGTAGATGTAGATGCAAAATCAATGACAAAAAAAATAAAGGGTCTTGCAAAGCAATATGGAGCTTCTGTAGTTGGTATAACTAAATTAAGAGACTATCATATTTATACAAATAGGGGGAGACATGAAGAAAATTATGGAGAAGAAGTTAATCTAACTCACAAATACGCCATTGTGTTTGGATGTGAGATGGATAAAGAAATGATAAATAGAGCTCCAATGATATGTGAAGTTATAGAAACATCAAAGTGTTATGTAGATGCTTCTATTGTTGGAATGATTTTAAGTTACTATATAAGAAACTTAGGATATGATGCTAGAAACCATATGGATGCTAATTATTTAGTAATGCCTGTTTTTATAGCTCGTGATGCTGGTTTAGGAGATATTGGAAGAAATGCTATACTTACAAATAAAGATTATGGCTCTAGACTTAGATTAGGTGTTGTTACTACAGACATCCCACTTTTAGAAGATGAATATGTTGATTTTGGATTAGAAGATTTTTGCAAGGTCTGTAAAAAATGTTCTTTTAATTGTCCTTCTCATTCACTTTCTAATGATATTAAGATTGGTAATGATGGGAAGTATAATTGGGTAATTGAACATGAGACATGCTATATTAAATGGAGATATTTAGGTACAGATTGTGGTATGTGTATATCTGCTTGTCCATTCAGCCAAAATCTTGAAACTATAAAAAACACCACTTCTTTTAAGGGTAATAATGAGCTTATTGAAAAAGCTTTAGATGAGTATACTTCAAAATTTGGTAAACGAATATTTATACCTGGAAATCCTTCTTGGTTAAAATAATTATATTTAGTCAAGAGTCTGTCCTATGATAAATTCTAGGACAGATTTTTTATTAAACATATAAATTGTTAGATATTTTTTCTTATCTATAACAATTCATCAATATTTTAGGTTTATAATTAATTTTATAAAATGTCAAACAAAAAAGGAGTAAATGTATGGAAAAAATACTGGTGGTGGAAGATGATACTATATTAAATAAAACTCTATCATATAACTTAATTGAAGATGGATATATTATTACTTCAAAATTTACGGCTATCTCTGCATTAAAGTCTATTAATGAATGTAAATTTGACTTAATTATTTTAGATGTAAATTTACCAGATAAAAGTGGATTTGAATTATGTAAAGAAATCAAGGTAAATTTTGATATACCAATAATTTTCTTGACTGCTAATGATATGGAATATGATATGATTAAAGGCTATGAACTTGGAGCTTTAGATTATATAACAAAACCCTTTAATATCAATGTATTTAAACAGAAAGTAAAAGCTCTTTTAAATCATATTAAAACAAAACAAAAACGAGATTACTATAATGATGGATATCTTGAAATTAATTTTTCTGAGTTATCGTCCAATATAAATGGAAATCAAATTATATTTACGCCATTAGAATATCGTACCTTAAAGCTGTTTATTGAAAATCCTAAAAATATCTTAACAAGAAAAGTACTTTTAGAAAAGCTCTGGGATATAGATGCTAACTTTGTAGATGAGCACACTTTAACATCTGTTATAAGTAGGATTAGAAGTAAGATTGAAAAGGATAATTTTCAATATATTAAAACAGTATATGGCATGGGGTATATGTGGTTAGGAGAAAAAGGAGAAAGAAATGAATTTTAAAAAACTTTCTTTTAAATCTATTTATTTAATAATTGCCATTAGTATAATTTTTACAGCCATTTTATTTAATGTAGTAATTTATATAATAACTTATGATTTAAAACTCGTTGCCTTGTTATTACTATATACAATAGTGCTTTGTGGATTTATAGCATTAATAGTATTTTTACTTCATAAAAAAATAACTGTGTTTTGTTCTGAAATATGTCACACTTTAGATAATATGATGAATAGTGAAGCTAATACTGAAATTGCATTAGAAGAAGAAACCATTTTATCACGCATCAACCATAGATTAGTTAGAATGTATGAGGTTATTCAAGAAAATCGTCATAATATTGCTATGGAAAAAGCTAATTTACAAGAATTAGTTTCTGATATATCTCACCAAATTAAAACTCCTATTGCAAATTTAAAGATGATTAATACTACCCTACTCAATCAAAGATTTAAAACAGAAATTCAAAATGAATTTTTGATGGATATGGAAGGTCAATTAGATAAGTTAGATTTTTTGGTGCAGTCTATGGTAAAAACATCTAGGCTAGAAACAGGTATAATTACATTATCAAAAAAGAAGAATTTAATTTATGAAACAATTGCTATAGCACTTAGTGGAATTTTATTTGATGCTGAAAAAAAGAATATTGAAGTTACAGTTGATTGTGACCCAGATTTATATCTAATTCATGATAAAAAATGGACTTCTGAAGCTATTTTTAATATATTGGACAATGCTGTAAAATACACTAATTTTAATGGAAAAATACATGTATCTACAGAATGTTGGGTTATGTATACCAAGATAGATATTATTGATAATGGTAAAGGAATATCAGAAAGTCACCAAGCAGAAATCTTTAAAAGGTTTTATCGTGAGGAAGATGTACATGATATAGATGGTATTGGAATAGGTCTATATCTTTCAAGGAAAATTATATCTTTGCAAGGTGGATATATTAAAGTTACATCAGATATTGGAAAAGGCTCTACATTTTCTATATTCTTACCAAATAAATAATTCTTTAAATATTTTATTTGTGATAATTCTGCAACATTTTGATTTTATACTGTTCTTATAAGATATAAAGGAGGTTTTATGATGAGTATTTTACAAGTAATTGATTTAAAGAAATATTATGGTAAAAATTCAAACATTACCAAAGCTCTCGATGGTGTAAGTCTATCTATTGAAAAAGGTGAATTTATCTCTATTGTAGGTACATCTGGAAGTGGTAAATCAACATTATTAAACATGATGGGAGGGTTAGATAATCCTACATCTGGAAAGATTATTATAAGAGGTAAAGAATTATCAAATATGACTGATGAACAACTTACAATTTTTAGACGTAGAAATATAGGTTTTATATTTCAAAATTATAATCTTGTTCCTTTGCTTAATGTATATGAGAATATTATTTTACCAATAGGGTTAGATGGGGAGACCATAGATAAAGATTTTATACATGAAATTATAAGTATGCTTTCTCTGGAAGAAAAACTATATGATATACCAAGTAATCTTTCTGGAGGACAACAACAACGTGTTGCTATAGCTAGAGCACTTGTAACAAAACCTGCTATTATACTAGCAGACGAACCAACAGGTAATCTTGATAGTAAAACGAGTACAGACGTGTTAGCTTTACTGAAAATGACAAGTGAAAAATTCAATCAAACAATTGTAATGATTACTCACAATAATGAAATTGCTCAACTAACTGATAGGATTATTCGCATTGAAGATGGAAAAATTGATAATTAGGAGGTGTAATATATGTTTAAAAATAATAATCGTGCCTTTATAAGAAAAATAGCTTTAAATGATTTAAAAAGTAATAAACTCAAAACATCTCTTTCAGGTATTATTATAATGATTTCTACATGTTTACTGTTAACAGTAGCCTTAGTTTCATATAATGGTTCTGTAGATTTAGTTAATGCATCTCCATATCATGCTATATATAAATCTGTAGATGAAAAATCAAAGAACATACTATATCAAGATAAAAATTTTAGTGCTGTAGGAATATACAAGTTACTTGGAAGTAATAAGAAGACAGATTATATGATGTCAACTATTTATGCAGGTGACATGGCAATTAAACTTATGAATTTTCAACCATTGAAAGGTACTATGCCTAAAACGAAAAATGAAATTGCTATTTCTGAAAAATATTTACAACAACTTGGTTTAAATAAAGATATTGGAGACAGTATCAAATTAAATTATCGTGATAACATAACAAGCAAAGAAATACAAGATAATTTTATTATTGTTGGTCTCTTAGAAAATTATTATCAAGATAAGGCTAAACAATATTATACAGTTGTTTCAAATGAATATTTTAAGAATACAACTTCTACATCTTTACAAAATAAAAGTAGTAGTTTTGATGAGACAAGACCTGATAGTGTAGACATATTAGTCAGATTATCAAAAGAAAATACAAAGAAAGATTCAGCTTCTATTAAGACACAATTAAAAGATATTGGTTTTTCTTTAGGTATTGAAAAATATAAAATATATTTAAATGATAAATATATTGAATCAAATTTAATTGATAATGAACAGATTATTACAGTTTTAGCAGTTGGAATGGTTATTCTTTTTTCTAGTATTTTTGTTATATATAGTATATTTTATGTTTCAGTTGTTAATTCAGTTCAGATGTATTCTAAGTTGAAATCTTTAGGTATGACTTCTTTTCAGTTAAAAAAGATTATTTCTCTACAAGGAAATATTTTATCGGTTATTTTTATTCCATTAGGTGTCATTACCTCCTGTATAATTACTTACATAATTCAACCATTAGCATGGCAGATGATAGATGATTTATTTATAATCTTAATTTTATCACTAGTAATGTTTTTAACTGTTAGAATTTCTTTACATAAACCAGCTAGAATTATTTCTAAAATATCTGCTATTGAAGCCATGCAATACACAGAAACTAAAGTTAGAAAAAAAATCAAAAATTTTAATTATATAAATATTAAAAATTTAGCATTAAAAAATATTGAATCAAATAGAAAGAAAAACCTAATTGCATTAATTTCATTAAGTATTAGTGGAGTTTTATTTATTTCAATTGCTAATCTTGCTAATTCAATAGATTTCAAAAAACAGTTGTCACAGCAATTTGTATATAACGAAAATTATATTGTAAGCGTTAAAAGCGATAACTTATATGAGCGCATTACACAAATCCAGCAAAATAACCCATTAACAGATTCTCTTAAAAATGAAATTGAATCTATTTATGGAGTAAAAAAAGTAATTGAATCTAAATCAATTAAAGTTAATATTATAGACCCTTACATCAAAGATAAAGATAATAGACAATTTACTACTTTAATTAAAGGTATTACACCTGAACTTTCAAAATCATTTGAAAAATACATTGTCAGTGGAAAAATAGATTATAAAAAACTCAACTCAGATGATTTAATTATAAATAAGTATAGAACGAAATCCTATGGATTAGATTTAAAAGTTGGAGATACAGTTACATTTGATATTTTTAGTGGAAATGATATTATTAAAAAGCAAATGAAGGTCAAAGGAATTATTGACAATTCTAATTCAGGAAATATGTTTTTTACTTCGGATAAGACCTTAGAATCTCTAACACCATATAATACAAATTTAGATTTTTCTATTTTGATAGATAAAAAGTGCTCTAAAGAAGTTGAAGAAAGTTTATTAAACATCATACAGAAAAATTCAAGTTTAATGATTTATTCATATGAGGATGATTATGAAATGATTACTAGAGCATTTCAATATATAGTTATAACTTCATACATTTTTGTTGGTCTAATCTCCTGTTTTGGTATACTAAATATGACCAATATTCTAATAAATAGTGTTTTAATTAGAAAAAAAGAGTTTGCCTTACTTCAAGCTGTTGGAATGACAAAAAAGCAACTTCGAAAGATGCTTTACAGAGAAGGTCTAAACATAAGCATCAAAGCTGTATGTATTTCAAGTTTATTAGGTTATTTGGGTTCAGGCCTACTTTGTACTTTTATAAAAGATGTAATTAGATTAGATTTTATTAATTTTAAATTTTCTATATTTACTATTTTAATTTTTTCATTTGTATTAATTGGTATACAAGTTTTAACAACTGAATTACTTGTGAGAAATATAGAAAAAAAATCACTTACAGAACGCTTACGTTCTCAATAAAAAACAAAAAATATGAGTTGCCATCAGTCTATAAATAGATAATGACAACTCATATTTTACTTTAAATGCTTTTCTTTTTATCTGATATTTCATATACATAGTCTTCTGTTGAATTAATATTTTTTTCTCTTCTCTTTTTAGAATCAATTAAAACAAAATACAGTATAAAACCTACAACAAGTCCCCATGTTCCTCCTTTAGCAGCAATTACACCTCCCATAAGTCCAATCAATCCTTTCTCTACACCAGTATCACATAGTTCCATTGATAACTTTGTACATAAATAACCTTGAACTAAAAGTGTGACTGATAATGCTAATGGTATAAGAGGAGTAGCAATCTGTGCAATTGGGTAAAAACATATAAAAATAGCTGAAACCCATACTAATGTACCCATGCCACTAAAAATAGACTGCATCGCTTCTTTTCCAACCTTATACCTTTGAGCAACACTTCCAGTAAGTGTTGCAGCCAATGGGCCACACATTGGTATATATGGAGAAATAACTGCCATAATAATGTTTCTTATACCACTTATAACATTAGACCTATTTGAATTGAAATCTATATATTCATCTTTTCTATTTTCACTTTCAGAGAGTACTAAGTTTTCACCTGTTATGAAATCACCAAATGCAATTATGTATATCATAAAAGCCATTGGTAACCCTTGTATAAATAGCATCATGCTCGGAAAACCTATTCCAAAAGGAGACACTGTATTTATAAGTTTTTTTAAGTCTACTATATAAATTATATTATCAAAGCTAAGATTAGGAATTCCTATTTCCTTACTAAATATACCTACGATTAAACTCACTAAAATGGCTGATACTACTCCATATTCTCCTAAATGAAATAAAAATTTATTCTTAACTTTTAGAGTGTCAAATCTTTCAGAAAACATTACAAAACATGCAACTAATATTCCTACTGTTATAGCTATTGGGTAAGAATCAAATCTACCTTTAGGGCTAAATTCTGATATTACAGTAGATATACCAACCCCCATTAGTATCCCACCTTTAATAGAATTTGGTATTTTACTAACTAATTTACCAGCTACACCAGTTAATCCCATCAAAATAAATATAATTCCTAAATCTATTTGCAAAGCTGTCAATGCTTGTATTCTTTCAATACCTATGTTGAACTTTAACAAATATGCAGTTGTAAGAGTTATAGAAGCTGTAATCCAACCAGGTACAACTGGGTCTCCCATAAATACATGTAAACAGTATAATATAGAGTTGATTATAGCCATACTCCATGCTACTTCATAAGGTAATCCCAAAATTTGTGTACTAAGGCCAATAGTTCCTAAACTCGTCATACTTGATATTATTCCTTGAATAGCTTCTGGTTTCTCAAATCTGTAATGTATAAATGGAATTCGTATTTTGAACATTCCAAATTTTATATGGGGTTGCTCTCTTCTAGTGAGTCTTTCCATAAATTCACTCCACCTTTCAATAACTCTTATAAATTTACAACCTTATAATTGTTTATAAATTATCAATGTCGTTAAAACTAGTATATAACATGCAAATTACATAAACAATAAATTAAATTTATAAAATTGATAGATTTTGTGCATATATGGAAAGCCATGTATATTTTTAGTTGTTTATATTACTTAATATAGGTTCTTTATAAAACTCAATAGTTCTTTTCCATGATTCAAACTGTCCTTCTGTATTTCCTTCTATAGTCCCACCTGAAGAAAAGATTCCTCCACCCATATTTACACATAATGTCTCTCGTAGAGGTATAATATATGGAATTGGTAATGGATGTCCCATATTATTATATGTTAATAATTCTACTTTATATGGATAATTATTTTCTTCAAGTATTTCTAATGCATCCAAACAAGCATCATAACTATTCCATATATTATCTTTTTTCCCAGCAATCATAAGTATATCTGCTTTAGAATTTTCTATTTTTATTCTAGCATTTTCTTTATTATCTGCCCTTTCAAAACTTTTCTTATAAGTACTAGCAAATCCAAAAGTAATTCCTTTTGATATATCTTTTTCCTGCTCTTCAAAAAATATATCATTATCTACATTGATATATGGAATTGGTTCTCCTTTATATGACCATGATGAAGTATCCTTTCCATTCAGCATTCCATTAAGAGCTTGAAAACAATAAGTATGAGGTTGTGATACTACCACTTTTTTGATTTGTTCATATCTTGAAGCAAGTAAAAGTGCTAATTCTCCACCCTTTGATGTTCCATGTACAAAGATTTCTTTAGTATTAGTAATTTCATTTTCACTAATCCACTTAAATACTTTTTCAAAATATTCTAATGGAACTTCTTCTAACTTATCTGGTAACCCTTCTAAAGCAAAGTATGCAACTGTTAGTACATTGAATCCTCTAGATGCAAGTGGAGCGGCTAAAAGGTCTAAAGCATCTAAACTCCCATCAGAACCACCTAACATTAAAATTGTTTTATTATTAGAGTTTTGTTTATAAAATAACCTTCCTATAAATTCATCAGATATGTATTTTGTAGTAATATCTTCTGTTTTAAATAATCTCTTCAATTCAACTTCTTTTCTTTCAGTAGTAGTTTCAAATATCATATTCATGATTATTGGTTTATCAATAGATATATTTTCTGCAAAATTTTTACCTTCAGTTTTAGATTTTTCCAGCGAATAAATTAATCCCATACAGTCAGCCTTTTTATAAGTGCCTTCTATAGGTTTAACAGAATCTAAATCTACTTCTCCTTTTTCGTTTGAATAAAATACTCCATAAGATGAGAATTCTTCTCCCTTACACCATGGAAATTCCATTTTCATACTCACTTTAAGTTCAGTATTTGGTGTTAAATCTGAAACCATAATCTTCATTCTTTCATCTACAAATGATTCTAAATTGTATACATTTATTTTCATAATTCATTTCTCCTTATAATAATTATTTGTGATTTGCATATTTAAAATATTTTATTCAATACAATATGAATCATTAAAATTAAGACATCATATTGACTATTTTATTATAGCAATCCACTTTTATTTTGTCAATATAGTGTCTTTTATTTTCAATTTAAATTATGTCTAACATACTACTTTTGTTTAAAATTAGCACAAATAAAAACCACTCTTTTTAAAGAATGGTTTTTGATAAAGGTTATTTTTTATTTATAAGTTTATTTCTTAATTTAAATTTATATAATTTGATGTTTTTATTTAATATTTAATGAAATTATGCATTTGCAAAAGTATATATAGCATTAATTCTTGCTATATATAAATTTTCATCACTGCATCCAATATATTTAGCATATTTTTCTATCTTTTCTTTTGCATTTTCAACATCACTTTCATCACTCTCCATTAACTCATTTATATAAAGGTCCATTAATGAGGCTTTATAATTTTTTATATCATAGCCTAAAAATTCAGTTAATCTCTCAATTTCCTTACTAAAATCTCCATCTTCTTTTACCAAGAATTCGTATACATCTTCTCTATATGGATTTAAAGTTATTATTTGTTTTACGACCTTACATTCATCAGCCTTCCCAATAAAACCATCTTTATAATTATTAAATAATGCATTAGATTTTTTTATAGACTCTTCATCAATATAGGAATGTACCTCAGTTACTCTATTTTCTATAAGAGCATCCACGACAGCATAATGAATTTTAAAACAATCATTATATAAATAATTACTCATTTTTTTTACGGTTGATTCAATTTCTAAAAAGCTAGCATGACCGTTTTTTTTATTTTTATTTGGAATAATAAAAGTTTTATTCAAATTATTAAAAAGTCTCTTAAAATCCAAGTATTTTTCGCAATAAACACTTTTAAAGGTATCGATATCTATAGTTATAATTCCAAAACTTACTATAGTTTCAATGCCTTTCTTAAAAGATTCCTCTATATATTTTTCTCCTAAGTTTAACCCTCTATCTGATATTTGTTTTAGGTTTTGAAAATTATTTAAACAATCCCTCTCAAAGTTTTTAGAAATTTCTAAAGCGTATAGTTTAAAGATTTTCCTTATCTTATTATAATTATTTTTCGTATCATCAAATCTGATAATAGCTCCATTTACATCAAAAGTAATCATTGAGTTTTAACCTCCCCATTAGTTTCATCAATAAAATAAATTTAATATAAACTTTATAATCATAATATTAAACTTATTTATACTATAATTATTAATTTGATGATAAAAGCTATTTTCCTTCTAAATAAAAAATTTGTCTAAAGTTTTTAAAAAAATTAGACAAATCTTAGATTATTATTCTTTAAATTATTCCAAATACGCCAAATAATATTGGTATAAATATGGCTGGCAATAAATTTGCTACTTTTATATTTGTTAGTTTAAGTACATTTAAACCAAGGCCTATAATCAGTAAACTTCCAGCTGCTGTCATCTCTGTAACTACAGGGTCACTTAAGAATCCATTTAGAAAAGATGCACCTACACAGATAATACCTTCATATAAAAATACAGATATTGCAGAAAACATTACACCTATACCTAAAGAAGCAGTAAATATAATAGAAGCTATACCATCTATTACGGATTTTACAAATAAAGTATCATGACTTCCTGTAAGACCACTTTCAAGCGAACCAACTACAGCCATAGCTCCTATACAAAATAATAAACTAGATG
The DNA here is from genome assembly GCF_056688945.1 of Clostridioides sp. LIBA-7602. NCBI lineage: Bacteria > Bacillati > Bacillota > Clostridia > Peptostreptococcales > Peptostreptococcaceae > Clostridioides > Clostridioides sp. LIBA-7602. The sequence goes on from NZ_CP196991.1 coordinate 2,127,613, forward strand.
ATATAAAACCTTCTGCAATAGAATCCTTTTTATTTCCTTTAGAAAATTTGCTTTGTAAAAAAGCTCCTAACTTATTTACCCATTTATCTATATCTATTAATTCTCCTATTAAAGCACCTATAGCTATAGATATTATTGTTACTAAAGTATTTTTTCCTTCTAAAGCTCCTGATATACCAATATACAATACACACAAAGCGATTCCATTCATTATGGTATCACTTACTCTTTGAGGTAATCCTCCCTTGATTATAAGACCTACTATACATCCACCTGCAATGGCTAAACTATTTGCTATTACTCCAAACATTTTTTCTCCCCTCGATTAGCTAATTAAGATTTGCTTCCATTATAAAAACTTAAATATCAATACTTTGTAGCGGATATTTTAAATATTCCAAAAATTCTTCAAAGCCTTTTCTAGATATATTTACAGTTTTAGTATTTATATTTGGATGAAAATTTAAGTAATCTTCTTTAATTACATCCTTGTCTATGTAAAGCTCCACTTTTCTTTCTGTATCATTTATTAATGAAAAAGGATTTACACTTCCAGGAAGAAGTTTAAGTACATTGTATAATCTTTCAGGCGAAGCAAATGATAATCTAGAACTTCCTATCTTATCTTTAAGTGAGTTTAAATCAACCTGTTTTTCTCCTTTAACTACAATAAGGTAATACTTATTTCCTTTAGCATTTCTTAAAAATAAATTTTTACATTGACATCCTTTTGTTATTTCATCTAAAATGACTAGTTGTTCTGCTGTATATACAGCTTCATGTTCTACCACATCATATTCAATATTTAATTTGTCCAAGACATTATATATTTTAGTTTCATTCATATTCACTTCATTTTCATCTTGCTCTTTCATAATTTTGTCTTTTAAATCACTCATATTTCTCTTTTCTCCTTAAATACTTTGTTATCTTTAACCCTATTTGCGATATTATTCTACGATAGCTATCGCTCTTACTGGAGCACCATCGGCATCATTATACTTAAATGGAGCTGCTATAAATAGAAATTTTTCTGGAACATTTTCTAGATTTGTAAGATTTTCTATTATTATTTTTCCTTTTTCAAATAAAATATGATGAACTTCAAAAACTGATGTATCATATCTATCAACTGATAGCATGTCTATACCTATACCTTTTATATTAGTATCAGCTATATAATTTGCAGCTTCTTCTGTTAATGTAGGGTAACCTATATAGTACTGCTTTTTATCCCAAAACTTTGACCAACCTGATTTAAATATTATAAAATCACTATCTTTTATTTCATCTTCATATTTTTTTAGATATTCTAACTCTATATTCTTATTACCTTTTTCAAGTTCCAGTACATAAGCGTTTCCAACAAAATTTTCTATATCCAATTTATCTAGGGTCTCACCTTTAGTATACATATGTCTTGGTGAATCCATATGAGTTCCGTTATGAGAAAATACACTAATCAATGTTTCTTGATAACCATTTTCTTCAATAATTGCTACTTTTTTGATGTCTGGTCTATTAGGCTCTGCATATACAGGCATGTCATTATGTGTCACATGAGTTAAATCAAAAACCTTCATCTTTATATACCCCCTATGTTTTATTTTATATTATATACCTAAATTCATTTTATTTCTATCAGATTTTATTCCATTATATACCATACTAATATATATTTTTTATAAATTTCAATGGATTTACAGAAAAATCCTGAAAGGAATTATCAGTAAATATAACATCTTCTCCCAAGAAACGTTTGTATCTTCCTTCTTCTTTTTTTAACGTAATTCTTTGTTTCTTTGAATGATTGTTAAAAACCATTATTTTAAGTGGAGATTTTTTTCTATTTGTCTGTACTCTTTTTAACATGTATTTTATGTGCATATCAGCTTCAGGGAATGAATATCCACAAAATATTAAAAGGTCAGTTTCTCTTAAAGTTTTTTCTGTTTCATTCCATACATTACTTAAAAATATATTTGACATATTCTTAAAGTATGTTGGTGGAACTATAATAGGTTCTGTCAATTCACCACATTCTAGACATTTTGTCTCTGAACTATTTTCAATAAGTTTCATGACACCACCTTCATGTGGCGTAAGGGTTACACTATTACAAATAGGGCAATAAAGCCAATTTAATGACCCATGTACCTTATATAATTTTATTAGTGGTTCTTTTGGTTTTCTCCAATTTATTTCTTCTTTAAAATTAGTAAATTCTACACCGTAATCAAGCATAATTGGTGAATTATTTTTATCTCTTAAACCAGTGACTGTATTGTCTATATGTATATCATAATTTGCACTAATAAAAGTGGTGTCAAGAAGTAAATCGTTTTCTAAAAGATTTTCAACTAAAAGTTTATGATATTTATTGTCTGTTCTAGGTGTATTATGAATTGCTTCAGCCATTAACAGTATTAAATATTGTCTTAAAAAACGTATACTATCACTTCTGTTATTTAGATTCTCTAAACCAAAGTTTCTAAAAGCCTCTCTTCTTTGTTCTGCTAAATCTAAAAGTCCTAAAACTTCCTCAAAGGTAGGAAAGTTTGCATTATCTAGATTATCTTTCACTATATCAATATTGAACATCTGTTTAAAAAAATTATATAATTCTCTATTCATATTGGTATTATAGTTTTTAGGATTTAGCTTTTTAAAGTACTCACTAAATAATTCATTTTGAATAGGTAAATTTTCTGCTGCTGAAGCTCCTGCTCCCAAAAATATAGCTATTTTCATATGATTCCTCCTAATATAAATATTACTACTATTTTTTTATATCTATTAAATATTCATATCATATATTTGATAATACAACAATAAAGCTGTCTTTTCCTAGAAAAAATCCTATTACAAGACAGCCTTATATTATATTAAATCTTTAATAATTCATAAATAGAAAGAGCATATATTTGAGTAGCCTTTACAATATCCTCTACTATTAAATATTCATTAGCTTGATGTTCTGTTTCTGGTTTTCCTGGGAAAATAGCTCCAAATGCAACACAATTATCTAAAGCTCTTGCATAAGTTGCTCCTCCAGATGAAAGTGGTGTTCCATCAAGACCAGTTTCTTCTTCGTATACTTTTCTAAGTGTCTTAACAAGAAGTGTGTCTTCTGGAACATAGATTGAATCTAAGAAATCATACTCCTTATAAGTTAAATTGTACTTATCTGTCATTTTCTTTAATTCTTTTACAAAATCATCTTTTTTGTATGTTACTGGAATTCTTATGTCTATTCCAGCAAATTCTTTTTCACTATCAATAGTTACTCTACCTATATTTACTGTTAGTTTGCCAGATACATCATCTTTACAATTAGAAATTATATTATTTCCATTAGCATCTTCTCCAATGACTTCTGCTAAAAACTTAATTATATTAGAATCTATACCTATATTATTAAGAGCTATACAAAGTCTAGCTACTGCATTTATACCTGTATCACTTGCTGCTGAATGGACACTTTTCCCTATTATACATATTTTATTTCCTTCAACAGTATATTCAAAGTTTAATTTATCAAGTTCTTTCTTTAATTTGTCAGAATATTTTCCAATATAAATTGCTTTCCCTGGAACTGCATTTAAGGCTTTTCCAACTGATAATTCTATATCACTTTTACTATCACAAGTCAAATGAACTTGTAAAAGACCTTTTTCTGCATTTGTTATTGGGAATCTAGAATCTGGAGTAAATCCGTAATTTGGAATTTCTTCATTGTTTTCTTTATATTTATTTATACATCTCCAAAGATTTTCTTCATCAGCCCCAAAAATAAATCTTATTCTTTTGTTAAAATCTACATTTAAATCCATAAGAGCTTTTACTGCATAAATCGCTGCTATTGTAGGTCCTTTATCATCTTGTGTTCCTCTTCCATATAAATTGCCATTTTCTAAAACAGCTTCAAATGGAGGATGATTCCAACTTTCTAAATCACCTTCTGGAACGACATCAACATGACCAAGTATACCTATCATTTTTTCACCTTGTCCTATTTCTGCATATCCATAATACCCATCCTTATATACTGTCTTAAATCCTAGAGATTTACATAAGTCTAATATACTTCTTAAAGCCTTATCTACATTTTCACCAAAAGGACAGTTTTCAGTCGCTTCAGATATAACACTAGGTATTTTTACACTTTCTTGTATTGAAGAAATCATTTCATCTTGTAGAGAATTTACTTTTTCTTTAATTTGCTCTTTCATATTATCACCCTTCAATTTTCATCATAATATACTAATAAATATTTTGACCTTTTTAATAAAAAATATGCTTATTTTTTCAGTTTTTTTATAAATTCAATTGCTTTTAAAGTTCCCATTTTTGAATGGTCGAATGTAAGTCCACCTTGGAAATAGACGTTATAAGGAGGTCTTATTGGAGCATCTGCACTTAATTCTATAGAAGAACCTTGGATAAAAGCTCCTGCTGCCATTATGACTTCACTTTCATATCCAGGCATATCCCAAGGAACAGGTTTTACATAAGAATCAACTGGTGCAGCTTCTTGTATCCCTTCACAAAAACTTATTACCTCATCAGCATCATTAAGTCTAATACATTGAATAATATCACTTCTTAAGTCATCGTATTTTGGTAATACATCATAGCCTAATTTTTCAAAAGCTCTTGAACAAAAGATAGCTCCCATTACAGCCTGAGATACTATATAAGGTGCTAAGAAGAATCCTTGAAGTACATTTCTAGTAGTTCCAAAAGTAAGACCACATTCTTTTCCTATTCCAGGAGAAGTCATTCTATAAGATATAAGTTCAATTAGATCTTTTCTACCAGCTATATATCCACCTGTCAATGCAAGTCCACCACCAGGATTTTTTATTAAAGAACCAGCCATAACATCTGCTCCAACATCAGTAGGCTCTTTAGTATCTAAAAACTCACCATAACAATTATCAACCATTACTATAACTTCTGGTTTGACAGACTTTATTACATCAATAGCTTCTTTTATATCACTAATTGAAAGTGATTTTCTCCAAGAATATCCTTTTGACCTTTGTATCATAACAAGTTTAGTTCTATCATTTATTTTATTTCTAATTCCTTCGAAATCTAGATTCCCATCTTCTAAAAAATCTACATCATCATATGTAACACCATACTCTTTTAATGAACCTTTTTCTTCTCTTATCCCTATAACACCTTCTAAAGTATCATATGGTCTACCAGTAACAGACAGAATTTCATCTCCTGGTCTAACTATACCTTGTATACATAAAGTAAGTGCATGTGTTCCATTTACAATTATTGGCCTTACAAGAGCATCTTCTGTATTAAAAACTTTAGAATAGATTTCCTCTATTTTTTCACGACCAATATCATTATATCCATACCCTGTAGTCCAGTTAAAGTGCATATCACTTAGTTTAGATTCTTGCATAGCTTTTAAAACTTTATATTGATTATATTCTCTTATTTCTTTTAATTCTTCAAACTTATCTTTTATATCTTCCATTACTTCTTGTGATAGTTTAAAAGTATCATTATCTATCCCATAGTAATCTTTTAACAATTCCTTTGTCTCATTAAGCATTTTATCACCTGTCTCTTTATGGTTTTATTTAAACATGTCAAAGGAGACTATTTTACTAAAACAAATAAATCATAGTTTATAGGTTAGTATAAGTCTCCTCTCAATCATTTTAAATTAAATTAATTATCTATCTGTTGTTATTATTATTGTTATTATTATTGTTTTGATTTGTTAGATTAATATACTTTCCAGGTTGTATAGTGGAAACAGCATGTTTATAAATCATGTTTTGTTGTCTATTGTCTCCTTCTATTAATATTATATAACTGTCAAATCCTTTTACAAGCCCTTTAACTTGCACGCCATTAACTAAATATATAGTAACAGGTATCCTTTCTTTCCTAGCATTATTTAAAAACAAATCTTGTAAATTTAAAACTGTATTTTTCATTAGATTTGTACCCTCCCAAGATTAAATTGAACTTCTAAAATATTCCTACCTTATATTCTATATAAGTTATGATAAATTTTCAATATTAAGTTGTATACTTAAAAAATTATATATTATTTTATAGAATCTTTAATATATAAGATTATTTCATTTTTTAATGTGTCTATGCTTTCATATGTGTCTAAATCAAACCATTTTGCTGTCTCATATCTTTTAAACCAAGTTATCTGACGCTTTGCATACCTTCTAGAATCTCTTTTGATTATTTCGATAGCTTCTTCGTATGTATATTCTCCATCTAGATACTTTAATATCTCTTTATAACCTATACCTTGCATGGATATCATGTCTTTTTTAAACCCCATACTTAAAAGTTTTTTGACCTCTTCAACAAGTCCATTTCTAAGCATAATGTCAACTCTCATATTTATTCTTTCATATAAATATTCTCTGTTTCTATTCAAGACTATTATTATAGGTTCATACTCTTCATTGAATTTTAAATCACTTGAAAAGTCATTCATTTTCTTGCCACTTAGACAAACTTCAAGTGCCCTTATAACTCTTTTAGTATTGTTCTTATGAATTCTATTAGCAGCCTCTTCATCAAGTGATTTTAGTCTATCATGCATGTAATCTATTCCCTTTTCAGCAAGTTGATTTTGAAGTTCATCTCTTAATTCGTTATTGGCATCTGATTTTGCAAAATCCATATTATATATTAAAGAATTTAAATAAAGCCCTGTGCCTCCAGTTACTAAGACAGATTTTCCCTTTTGATTTATTTCATATATATATTTCTTTGCCCTTTGTTGAAACTCTGAGACTGAAAATGGATAGTCAGGTTTAACTTCATCTATAAGATAGTGCTTTACTCCCTGCATCTCTTCCTCTGTAACTTTTGCACTTCCAACATCCATATATTTATATATTTGCATGGAATCTGCTGAAATTATCTCTGCATTCATATCCTTTGCTAATTTTATTGACAAATCTGTCTTTCCAACAGCAGTTGGACCTGTAAGTATTATAAGTGGTATTTTTTTCATAATATTCCTTTCCATATATTTTAACTACCCAAATATTTTACATAATTCTTTTAAACATTTTTTCTATTTCTGTCTTAGATATTTCGACCATTATAGGTCTTCCGTGAGGGCATGTAAATGGATTCTCACACTCTTCTAGCTGTTTTAATAGGCTTTTTATTTCAATATCATATATTTTATCATTTGCTTTTATAGCAGACCTACATGCCATAGATGCAAATCGTTCTCCTTTTAAATCATAATTACTTGTAATCTCTTCTATATTATCAATTATTTGGAGTATGAATTTTTCAGTTTCAGGAACTCCAAATATAGTTGGAACACATCTTATCATTATATGATTATTACCAAATACTTCTAGTTCAAAACCAAATTTCATAAATAACTCTAAATTGTTTTCAATTTGAAGCATATCTACATTTGACACTTCAATTACCACTGGGTCTAAAAGTATTTGCATATTGATATCTTGTCTATAGAACTTTTCCATATATCTCTCATACAATATTCTCTCATGTGCAGCGTGTTGGTCCAGCAAATACATAGAATCATCTTTACTTAAAATTATATAAGTATTAAACACAACTCCAATTACAATATATCCATATAAGGAAAACTTACGTTTTGAATCATCTAAATACTTCTCTTCACTATCTCTAACACTATTTTCCATATAATAGTTATCTTCGTTTCTGGAGCCATCAACTTGAAATTCTTCTTGTATATTGTCATTTGCATTATCTTCACTTAGATACTTAGTATTTTTTAATTCGTCTTCTACACTTGCATTTAAGACTTCACTTACAGATTGAAATTCATTTGTTGGTCTTTCACTCGATAAAGTTACAACTTCAATAACTTCATCTTTGTCTTTAGTAATATTGTTATTTTGAAGATTAGATTCTAATAAATTATTATTTCTCAATTCACAATCTGTACTTTTTTCTCTGTTATTAATAGCAATTCTAGGTTGTGTTTTTTTATCAGTATAAGTAGCATATTTTCCAATAAGATTTGAATGTATCAATTTGACCTTCAAAAAATCTCTAAGTTCTATATACACTTCTTGTTCTTTTTCAAATTTAATTTCAAGTTTATTAGGATGTATATTTACATCGATACACGATGGGTCTACTTCTATATTTAAGAAACAAACTGCATGTTTACCTATTGGGATTATAGACTTATAACTTTCTGTTATTGCATCTATGATTATCTTACTTTTTACAAATCTTTTATTTATATAGATATGTTGTAAGTTTTTATTAGAACGATATATATTGTTATTACCTATATATCCATTCATTTTAAAGTGATTACACTTAAACTCCACATCTATTATATTTTCCGTTATTTCTTTTCCATATATGCTTCTAATTGTGTTTACAAGCTTACCATCTCCTGGAGTATTTAGCATTTGTTTATTATTATTTGTATATTTAAATTGAATGTTTGGATTACCTATTGCAAGTTTATTTATTAAATCACTTATATTTATAGTTTCTGCATGAGTAGACTTTAAAAACTTCTGTCTTGCTGGTGTATTAAAGAAAATATCTTTTATAATGATTGTAGTTCCATTAGTAGAACCTATTGGCTCTTTTGATATTATTTTTCCACCCTCAACGTATATTTTAGTTCCTATAATCTCGTCCTTTGTTTTAGTAGTCATCTCTAATTTAGATACAGCTGAAATAGATGCTAAGGCCTCTCCTCTAAAACCAAGAGAATATAAGTCGTATAAATCATCAATTTTTTTAATTTTACTAGTAGCATGTCTTAAAAATGATTTTTCAACTTCACTTGAAGGTATTCCTATTCCATTATCTGTAATCTTAATTAAACTCTTGCCTCCATCAACTATATCTATAGAAATTTTATTTGCACCTGCATCGATAGAGTTTTCAATAAGTTCTTTCACTACAGAAGAAGGTCTTTCTACAACTTCACCTGCTGCTATCTTGTTTATAGTCAAATCATCTAGGATGTTAATTATATTTTTCATTTGTACACCTCTAAGATTTTATTTCTTTTGCTTTTTTTTGAAGATTATAAAGAGAATTTATTGCATCTAATGGAGTCATATTTAAGATATCTAGGTTTAAAATTTCTTCTGATAGTATATCTCTTTTTACACTATCAAAAGATATTTGAGTTAAGGCTACTTCTTTTACAGAATCTTCTTTATTAGTTTTCTCTTTATCATCATTTTCCTTTATTAAAGCAACTTCATCATTTAATAATTTAAATTTAGAATTTAATTTATCGTAATCCTTTTTTATATGTTTATAGTCTTTTACGACAAGTTCATGCTCTATTTTTAAAGATTCATATTTGTTCTTAAAATTGCTTTGATTTACCTTAAGCAATTCTTCATCTAAGTTGATATTAGGCACATTAGTTTTTTCTTTATCTCCATTTATTGCTACACTGTTATAAACATGATTTTTTTCCAAGTCTTTAAGTATATATTTTGCTCTTTCTATAACTTCATCTGGTAATTTAGCTAATTTAGCAACATATATTCCATAACTCTTATCCGCCCCTTGAGGAATTATTTTTCTCAAAAATATTATTCCTTCTCCATCTTCTTTGACTGCTATTGAATAATTCTTAACCTCTTCAAACTCCTCTTCCAAATCAGTAAGTTCATGATAATGAGTTGCAAATAAAGTCTTGCATCTAATATTCTTCTGAATATATTCCACTATTGACCATGCTAAGCTTATACCATCATAAGTGCTGGTTCCACGACCTATTTCATCTAATATAACTAAACTTCTCTCTGTTGCATTTTTTAGTATAAGAGATACTTCGTTCATTTCTACCATAAAAGTAGATTGACCTTGAGATAAGTCATCACTAGCTCCAACTCTAGTAAATATTCTATCTAAAATTGGAATATCAGCATATTCAGCTGGTACAAACGAACCTATATGTGCCATAAGTGCTATTATAGCAGTTTGTCTCATATATGTTGATTTACCAGACATATTAGGACCAGTTATTATGTTAATAATATTTTCCCCACGGTTTAGATATGTGTCATTTGGAACAAAATTTTCCTCACCTACTATATTTTCAACAACTGGATGTCTACCATTTCTTATATCAAGCTTATTATCTTCATTTATTGCTGGCTTTACATAGTTATTTATGTGTGCAACTGTTGCAAGAGATACAAAAACATCTATATTAGCTATAGTCTTAGCTACTTTTTGTATTCTATCTATATTTTTGTATATAGTATCTCTTATACCTACAAATATCTCGTATTCTAGAGACTTAATTTTCTCTTCAGCATGTAATATCTTTTCCTCTATTTCCTTTAATTCTGGAGTTATATATCTTTCTGCATTACTAAGTGTCTGTTTTCTTATATATGTCTCATCTAGTTTTGCCTGTTTAAAATTGGCTTTTGTTATTTCTATATAGTAACCAAAGACTTTATTAAAACCTATTTTTAATGATTTAACTCCTGTCTTTTCTCTTTCTCTATTTTCTATTTCTTTTACAAGAAAAGCTCCATTTTTAGAAATATCTCTTAATTCTTTAAGCTCATCACTAAAATCAGACTTAATTATATTTCCATCCTTTATAGTTATTGTAGGTTCTTCTAAAATAGATTCATCTATTAAATTGTATATATCATCTAGTTTATCCATTTCTGAAACATACTCTTTTAGTATTGTTGCATTTGATAAATCTATTGTGTCTTTTAAATTAGGTAACTTTTCTATTGAATTTTTTAAATGAATTAATTCTTTTGGTGTTACCCTTTCAAAAGCTATTTTCCCACATATTCTTTCTATATCGTATATATTTTTGAGTATATCATTTAAGTCTTCTCTTAATATAAAGTCATCTTTTATCTCTTCTATTACATCCAATCTATTTTCAATTTTAGATTTATTTATCAAAGGCTCTTCAACATATTTTCTTAAAAGTCTACCTCCCATTGCTGTTGAAGTTTTATCAAGAACATGCAATAATGAACCTTTCTTCTTATTACCTCTTATAGTTTGGGTAAGCTCTAAATTGGTCCTAGTAAACATGTCTAGAACCATATATTCTGATGAATTGTATATATTTATATTATTAATGTTAGATGTTATTTGTTTTTGAGTATTATATATATAATTTAGAAGAATTGATAAGCTTGACTTTATAAGACCTTTATCATCAAACTTTAGTTTTTGTAGATAAACCTCTGGAAAATATTCTCTTAATATGTTTATGTCCAAATAGTTATCACTAAAACTTTCATTTATGTATATATTACTTACAGTAGCTATATCTCTAAGTTTTTCTATAAAGTTTAAATCATTTATAATTATTTCTGTAGGATGGATTTTTGCAATCTCTTCAATTACTTTATCTTCATTCAAACATGTTGCATTAGTTTCTCCTGTACTTATATCGACATAAGTTAGCCCTATATTAGAACCATCCTTATACAAAGATAACAAATAATTATTTTTTTTATTTTCAAGTAAATTTCCATCTAAAACGGTTCCAGGAGTGATGACTCTTATAACCTCTCTTCTAACAATTCCTTTTGCAGTAGATGGGTCTTCCATTTGTTCACCTATTGCTACTTTATATCCATTTTCAACTAATTTTGATATATATGAATTGGCTGAGTGGAAAGGCACACCACACATAGGAGCACGTTCTTCTAAACCACAAGCTTTTCCTGTCAATGCTATTTCAAGAGCCTTTGAAGCTACTAATGCATCTTCAAAAAACATTTCATAAAAATCTCCCAATCTAAAAAACAGTATACAATCTTTATATCTGTTTTTTACTTCAAGATACTGCTTCATCATAGGAGTTAATTTATTCATATCTATTTGCATTATCAAACCTCCTTCTTTTCTAATTAAATATTATATCATAGTAGATGACTATTATTAACATAATATATAAAATTTTGACGTATAACTAAAAAACAACCCAAAATGTATAATTACATTTTGGATTGCTAAGTTTAATACTTATTGAATAAAACACATATAGAATTTTTATAATAAAGATATTATTTCTTTCTTAAGTTTAATGACATTTTCAAGGTTATCTTCATTCAATTCTCTACTATCTATTATAAATTCTTTTTTTATTATTGAGGGCTTTTTTGAAATAACATAAATTCTGTTTGACAACATTATAGCTTCATCAATATCATGAGTTATAAGAAGTATTGTTGAATTTACCTTTTTCTTAACATCTAAAAGCCATTTTTGCATAGATGTCTTAGTCAATGAATCAAGTGCTCCAAAAGGCTCATCTAAAAGCATTATGTCATTAGAATTTATAAAAGTTCTTAGGAAATTTGCCCTTTGTCTCATTCCTCCAGAAAGTTCTGATGGATATTTATATTCATATCCACTTAGACCAAAGACTTCAAAATAATGTTTTACCATTTCCCTTGCTTTACTCTTTTTTTCTTTTTTTAAGACCAGTGGTAGTGACACATTATCTATTATAGTTTTATATGGTAAAAGTAAGTCTTTTTGATACATGTAACTGTATTTCCCACTTATATCTACTTTACCACTATTATAATCTGTAAGTTTAGTTATAATATTAAAGATAGTACTTTTACCACATCCACTTGGACCTAATATAGAAACAAATTCACCTTCATAGACATCAATACTTATATCTTTTAAAACTTCAACTTCTTTATATGTTTTTGATACATTTTCTATAGATACTTTTATTTTTTTATTGTGGTAAGAATTCATTTGTGTAAGCATCACTTGCCTTCATATCCTTATCTATTAATTTATATTCTTTTAAGAATGATGTGTAGTTATTCCATACACTGTCTTTCATTTCTCCCCATCTAGGTGCATCGTCTTTGTATTTACTTGCTAGATATTCTTGACTCTTTAATGCTAATTTTTCATCTACTTCAGGTGCATTTTTTACTAATATTTTTGCTGCATCTTCTGGATTTTTAATTGCATATTCGTAACCTTTTGTTGTAGCTTTTAAGAATTTCTTAGCTAGTTCTGGATTATCTTTAAGTACAGTTTCATTAGAAATTATAAGTGGTGTATAATAATCTAATCTTTCATCTAAATCTTTTACTGGTATAAAGTTTAAATCATAATCAATTAAACTTGCCTTAACTGCATCCCAACCTTCAAATATCCATGCAAAGTCTACAGTTTTCATAGCTGCAAAGAAATCATCTTGACCAGTATTAACTATCTTTAACTTATTAAAATCAGCTCCATTTTTCTTCATAACTGCTTTAAAAACAGCTTCTTCTGATGGAGAGCCCCAACCACCATAAGTTTTTCCTTCAAAATCCTTAGCTGTAGTTATATTTTTTTCTTTTGGTGATGCAAACCCAGAAGTATTATGTTGTATAACAGCTGCTACAGCTTTTATTGGAAGTGGGTCTTCACTAGTCTTTGCATAAGTAACTTGTTCTTGATAACTTATACCAAAGTCCGCTTTACCTGTTGCAACTAAAGTCTCAGCTCCACTTTCAGGTGGTTGAACTATTTCCACATCTAGACCTTCTTCTTTATAGTAACCTTTATCAAGTGCTACATATAATCCAGTATGATTTGTATTTGGTGTCCAATCAAGTACCATAGTCACTTTTTTAGAAGAATCATCTTTAGCACTACTTTTATCCTTATCATTATTTGAAGAACATCCAGTTATTGTTGCTAGTGTAAAAACACTTACTAAACCTAATATTCCTAATTTTTTAAAATTCATAATAGCCTCCCTCAAATACATTTAATCTGCTAATCTATGTCTTATAACAATTTTTTTTACTGCTTGTACAACTCCTACAAATATCAAACTAAATATAACTACCAATATAGTAGATGCAAATACTTTATCAAGAGCATATGCACTTTTTGACCTTAGCATATAAACACCAAGACCTTTGGTTCCACCTAACCACTCTGCAACAGTTGCTGCCATTACAGCATATGTTGCAGATATCTTGAGTCCAGAAAAAAATTTATCCATTGCCATAGGAAATTTAAGATGAATAAATGTATTAATTTTATTTGAATTCATAGTCTTAAATAAATTTAAATAATCTTTATCAATATTCTCAATTCCATCTACAAAACTTATTAATATAGGAAAAAAACAAGTAAGCGTTACCATCAATATTTTTGGCATTGTCCCAAAGCCAAACCATATCATAAAAAGTGGAGCTATAATTATTGTAGGTATCATTTGAGTGACCAACATAATAGGATAAAGACATTTTTTTATTATCAACACAAAATCCATCAATACACCAATTATCAATGATATTATAATTGCAACTATAAAACCAAGTATTGCCTCTCCTATAGTAACTACAGCATGCATAGATAAATTTTGAGAGTCTTTAAAAAATACATTAAGTATATCTACTGGTGTGGGTAGTATATACTGTGGGACTTTTAAAACTTCTACCACAGATTGCCAAAGAATAAGTATAAACAAAAATGTTGCTATTGGATATATACTATCTTTAACTTTATCTATGATTTCTAAGTTTTTCATCTATAGTCAAGCCCCCAGCTTTTTCATCTACTCTAGCTACTGTTATAACTCTTTCACATCCAAGGTTAAAAGGGATTTTATGTACTTTCTTCAATAATTCAAAAACTTCATCAAAATCACCTTCAACAGTCGTACTCATTGCACCTATTTCACATTTAAGACCACTTTTTTCAATTTCAGCAATACAAGCATCTACTACTTTATACATTTCTTCTTCACCTTTGTAAGGTCTTAGTGGCATTACTGCTATGTCTGCGATTACCATTTAAATCACTCCTTTAAAAATAATTAATACCTACTAGGTATATTTTGTTTTTTATTAAAATTTTTTACTCCTAAAAAGATAATATAATATTTAAATAAAATAAAAGTCTTATCCACAATAGGATAAGACTTTTTTTCATCTTTACTGGTCTCCCTACACTGGCATTATCCAAACAGGTTCAAAGGGTCGAGATAAAATCTCCTCTCAGCACATTAGCTCCCCGAAATATATTATATCTTTTCTACTTGATTATACTACACTTATCATATTTTAACAAATTTTTTATTCATATTATATATTTTGTCTGTTTTAAAATATATAATACCAAAATAATATTTTAATAATACTTTTTACAAAATTATATGCCTACTATACATACTTATCATAATTTATTAGAGTTTATTAGAGTTTGATTAAATTTTAAAGTTTATATGTAAAAAATATACTGTTATAATGATTTTTTTTATTTTATTAACCATTTAACTTTGTTCAGCTTTATTTTACTGTATTAAATTAATTCAATCTAATTTAATAATAAAAATATATTACTCTAATTTGTCTATATAATATAATTATTTTACCTAATTTATTTTTGAAAAATAAATTATTTTTTTTAATTTTTAAATTTTTTAATATGTATATTGAAAAATAAAACGTTTTCCTATATGATTGTAATTGTAGAATAAAACTAAATAGGCAAAACTAGAGAAATTTAGTGACGCAAAGCTATAGGGACTAAGGCTTATAAAACAAGTTATGTCAGCCAGTTGCCAAAAAGATATTTTCTTTTTGTTTTTATGAAAGTTTTTTAGGGGGATAAATAATATATGTTTATAGATAAAAAGGATAGATGTACGCATATACTAACTGCATATATATGCAGTTCATACGATTACTGCAATTTTATAGATACACAATTAAATGACTTTATACTAGAATATGGAGAGAACGTGGTAGAATCTTGTTTGCATCAAGTGATGGTATTGGTAAGCAGATATAATTAAAGAAATTTTATTTTCTAGAAAACCCTTTTTAGTTTTATCTACGTTTTATAATACATTAAAGAACTAATTAAAATAAGCTTCATTATCTATTTTTCATGAAGTAAACAGTTGAGTTTATCTCATATACTGTTTACCCCAATTACATAATTCTAATAATATCGATTCCAATGATTTACCACGTTTAGTAGACAAATATTCAACTTTTGGAGGAATAGTTGGATAAGAAATTCTTTTAATAAGTCCATCTCTTTCAAGATACTTTAATTCTTGTGACAGTATCTTATGACTTATATGAACAACTTCTTTTTTTAATTGACTGTAACGTATTGGCTCTTGTTTTAAAATATGCCATAAAATAATTGCCCTCCATTTACTTCCTATCACAGTCATAATAAAACAAATTGAACAATTAAAATCTTTTTGTCTTTCTTCAATAGTTGGAAATTCTTCAAAATTATTATCTATATTCATTCTAACCCTCCTTTTAAAAGGGTAAATAAATAACTAAAAAATGTATTCCTGTTTAACATACTAATTCGTAATATAATCTTGATTGTAGTATAGAGATTTACATAATAACAATAAAACGCAAAGGCAAGATGTTAGTAAAAGTAATTATTTCAGATAATAAGCCAGTTGAAGTAAAAATAATTGGAAAAGCTATAATTGCATTCTCAACAAACATAGAAGTTGAATCATAGGCTTCTTCTAAGTAACATTCCGAACTTTTTAATTCTAATTAATACTAATTTAATAACAAACTAATTTATATACAATCAAATTAATTTTTTTATTATTTGTTAATATATATTTATCATTATATTATATAATAATATAGATAGTTACTATATCTTAAATTAGATAAATCATAATTATATATTATTGTTAAAACTCAATTATATAATTTTTAATAATATTATTTTAGGAGGAAAAAATGATAAACGATATTAAAAACAAGTTCAAAGATTACAAACCATATATAAACGGATATAAAAATATGAAAAGAGCATCTGTTTTAATTCCAATAGTAGAGATAAATAACATACACCATATATTATTTGAAGTTCGCTCAAAGAATTTAAAGCATCAACCTAACGAGATTTCTTTTCCAGGTGGCAAAATAGAATCCAACGAAACTCCATATGATGCTGCTGTCAGAGAAACTTGTGAAGAACTAGGCACTTTTAGTGACAATATAGAAATCATAGCAAGTCTTGACCTACTTATAACACCTGTAAAATTTATAATACATCCTTATTTAGGATATATAAAAAACATTAATAATTTAAACATAAATAAGGATGAAGTTGACCATACTTTTTTGGTACCTATAAAATATCTTTTAGAAAATCCTCCAAATACTTATAATAATACTGTAAAAGTTTTTCCTGATGAAAATCTACCTTATGGATCAATTCCAAATCAAAAAGATTATAAATTTGAAAGCGGGAGTTATCCTATTCTATTCTATAAATATAAAGATTATGTAATCTGGGGTATGACAGCAAAAATACTAGAAAATTTTTTGAACTTCTTATCAGAATAATATTTGTAAACAAACATTAAAATTTTTAGATAATAAGTTTTAAATTTTTCTAAATTTAAAATGTTATAATTATAGGAAATATAGAAAGTTATATTTTATAATGTTTTTTCTACTTGATTATTGTTAAATTATTATTACATAATATTCAATACAATTTCAAGGTAAATACTAAGTATTATTATCACACTATAGATAAACTATAGCATAATAATATATCTAATAAGGCTAAGATATGAAATAAATGATTTTAATGTATGTTTATGGTAAAATATAATAAATTAGTAAACTGTAAGTTAAAGTATATGGAGGTGCTTATAATGTTTGCAGTAGGATTCATAGTTATATCGGCAATTGCCTCTTTCATCTTAAGTATATTATTATTTAATGGAAAAGCCAGTATACTACTGGCAGGTTATAATACTATGAGCGATAAAGAAAAAGCTCGATATGATAAAAAAAAATTATGTAGGAGTTCTAGTATTGTTATTTTTATTGTATCTATAATGTTATTTATTATGGCGTTTTTTGGTTATAGAGTAGAAAGCGGACAAATGGATGAAAAAAACATGCTTCCATTTGCTGTGATATTTATAATAGTTATACTTGCTAGTGTGCTTTTCAATATCTATTATTCTAATAAGAAATGTAAAAAATAATGATTAGCAATTTGAGCAGTTAGTCATGAAAGATTAACTGCTTTTTATATCTATTATATAATACTTTAGTATATACTAAAGTAATACTAAATATGGTTATATAAAACTTATCAAAATAAAATAAAAATAGATGTACAATGAATTTACATCGTATATCAAATGTATATCAAATTTATTTATAATAAAAACTGAAATTAACATCTATGATATATGTTTTTAAAATTTGATATATTTTGTTTTATAGTACATCTATTTTAATTGGTTTACATAATTTTATTATTTTATACAGTATTAATTATTTACTAGTACACCATTTAATGAAAAGGTTCTAGGTTCAGTGATTTTAACCATAACTAATTTTCCAATTAAATCATCACTTCCACCTTCAAAATTTACAAGTTTATTTTGTCTAGTTCTACCAGCAAATTTATTTTCATTATTCTTACTTCTTCCTTCAACTAAAACTTCAACTATTCTATTTTTATATCCATTATTTATATCTGCTGAAATCCTATTTACAGCTTCTAATACTCTATTAAATCTTTCATGTTTTATTTCTTCTGGTATTTGATTTTCCATTTTAGCAGCAGGAGTTCCCTGTCTTTTGGAATAAATAAATGTAAAAGCTGAATCATATTTAACTTTTTCAATTACATCTAAAGTATCCAGTAAATCTTCTTCTGTTTCTCCTGGAAAACCTATCATTAAATCTGTTGAAAACGCAATGTCTGGTACTTCTTTTTTAGCCTTTTCTATTATTTCTAAATAATATTCCTTCGTATAATGTCTATTCATTTTTTTCAAAAGACTACTACTTCCACATTGTATTGGTAAGTGTAAAAATTCGCATACCTTATCGCAATCTCTAATTGCATATATTACTTCATCAGATATATCTTTTGGATGAGATGTCATAAATCTAACTCTTTCAATTCCTTCTATCTCATTTACTTTTCTTAAAAGCTCTGAAAATGTAACTGGATTTTCAAGTGTCTTACCATAAGAATCGACATTTTGTCCAAGTAAAGTTATTTCTTTTGTTCCATTTGCTACAAGTTCTTTTATCTCATCAATTATATCTTCAGGTGTTCTACTTCTTTCTCTACCTCTTGTATATGGAACTATACAGTACGTACAGAAATTATTGCATCCATACATTATATTTACAAACGCTTTTAGTTCAAATTTTCTATTACTTCTAAGACCCTCTATTACCTCTCCATCCACATCCCAAACATCTACTAACATTTTGTCAGAATTTATTGATTCTGTAAGTAGTTGTGGAAATTTATATAGATTATGTGTTCCAAATATAAGGTCTACATGTTTGTATTTTTTTCTTAATTCTTCCACAACATGTGGTTGCTGCATCATACATCCACATACAGCTATTTTCATATTTGGATTTTTTCCTTTTAGATGCTTTAGTTGACCTAAGTTTCCATATACTTTTAGCTCTGCATTTTCTCTAACTGCACATGTGTTATATATTATTAAATCACTTTCTTCAACCATCATTGACATTTGGTATCCCATTTCTTCTAGCATCGAACATAATTTTTCTGAATCATGTTCATTCATTTGGCATCCAAAGGTTTGAGTAAACACGAGTTTTCTCTTTCCAGTTCTGTTGAAGTATTCTTCATTTTGTCTGTGTATTTGTTCTATATATTTATCTTGTTCTTGTATTTTCTCTATAGGTATTGTTACTTGTTTTCTTTTGCTCACGTCTATTCCTCCTAGTTAATTTCTTATATTACACATAACCTTAATTATATCAAATAAGAAAAATCTTTTAAAGATATTATTATTTTTCTATGCGTGTTTTAATGATAATTTAGATAAGATATGTCAATTAAGGTAAATCATCATATAAAATATAAGTAAAATAATAAATAAAAGAGATAAGTTCAATCGAAATTAGTAGAAATAAAAAAGAGAAAATAAAACAATTTAATAGTATTTTCTCTTTTTTACTTATTCTAATTTATAGTTATAATAATCCTATAAGATTCTAGTTAAAAACTACTTTATTTTTGTAACATGTCTTTTAAATCTAATACATTTTCTTTTATTTCTTGTACATCTATCTTCATTATTCCCATTTCTATTAATACATTTTTATTAATTTCTTGTTGTTGTGTAGATAATTCGATAAAGTTTTCTACTGTCTTTTTATACATATCTCTATCTTCTTTCTTCTCTTGCATCGTGTTTTTGAATAAAAGGGCACATAGTATTCCTATTGCTCCCAAACTACTTAATTCTGTTACTAGCTGTTCCATAGTGACCTCCTATTCTAACTGGTATAAATTCAATAATGTTATTTTAACTTCAGTTCCTTCTGTATTAGTTACTTTTCCTTTTGATATGCTTTGAGTATTAAAAAATTCAACTCTATAATACTGATACTCATTATTACTGCTTACTTCTATAAAATCAGCATCTGAAAAATCATACTTATAAATATCATCCTTCCATTTGCAAAACAAATCTGGATTACAGCTTTCACAGTTGTGCAATTCAGTAAAACTTGACCCATCATTTGAGCCTAAGAGTTTGAATTTAAATGGAACTTGTGCAGTATCTTGATTTGATACTGTTGTTCTAAAGTGCATTTTAATAGCCCATATCCTTATATTTTTATCTAGTTTTATTTGAACCCATTGACTTGTGTTCTTACTTAAACCAGTTAAGTTTAAGTCATCCCCTAAAGTTTCAGTAAACGCTCTGTATGCTCCCCAAGTATTTTGACTTGATGTAGCTTCATAAGGCTCTGGTTTATTATTGGCTGTTAGGTATGCTCCATAACGTTCAGTATGTTTAATTTCTGTATTATTAGAATAAACTACTATACCACCTAAGTGAATTTTATCTATATTCATTTCGCCTAAATAGATTTTATTTAATTTTTTATTTTCTAATGCTATCATGTTTTTTATCCTTTTTTTAATTATCTTAGACAATAAAAAAAGACTATGCTATATAGTCTTACTTTGATTTATACCTCTGTTATTGTATATGTTATTCTTAGTGTTTTATCTGCTGTTTTTTCAATCGGTGTAGATAGATTATTTATAGTTGTTAATACTGCATTTAAAAGATAAACACCCATGAACATGGGGTCTTTTGTATAAAAAGTTACAAAGTAATTATTATACGTTTGTGTTGTGCTGTCAGCGTTTAAATAATAAATTTGTCGTTCAAGTTTTTTTACTTTATCATTTACAATCATTATTTTGTTAGAATATAAATTCCCACCATTCGCACAAAATTTAAGAAAACCTTCACTGTCGAAAGTAAGTTTTCTATCACTTTCTAATAATTTAATAGTTTTATCTAAAAAATTATATTTGTAAAATGAATATGCATCTTTTGTAACTAAGTACACAGAATTATTGTTAATTGGGAAAAAATTTATTGCTCCTGTTGAAGCATATAAAAAAGTATTTTCTAAAATTACAGTCTCCTCTGTATAACTAAAGTCTTTTTCTGATATTTTAATGATATTAAGAGTTGCATTTCCTGTACTGTTTCCTAAAGTACTAAATCCGTATATACAACCATCTTTACCATGCGAAAAATTTATTTTTCTTTTTAACATTCCAATTTCAGTTCCAGACAAAACTTTAGTTTCTAAAAACTTAGAAAAACTAGGTTCGTCGTTAATTCCAAATTCAAAAAAATTATGTTTATATTTTTTTATTTCTATATCTCCTGTTGAGGTATTGTTTTCGCAAAAATATAAATACCCCTTTTCAAAATCAGCAGAAACGACTGTCGGCATTTTTTCGAAAGTCCTGCAAGAAGAATTACAATCAATCATTATATATTCAAACAAACCATAGTCACCTACATACATATGTGTTAGAGAAATACACTTTATAATTCCGTTTGCTTGTGTTTTATCAAATTCCCAAACGAGTTTGTATCCATTTTCAAGTTCTTCCCATTCCTCGAGAACTGGTGAACCTCTTTCAATATCATCACTATTGTTAACTTCTTCTCCTGCATGTCCGACTATGTTTACACCATACGGTATCGCTGTAATTTCTGGATTTTCTTCTATGTTGTTATCTAATAATAGTATCCCTTTAAAAAACATATTTAAAGGAAAAAAGTTGCTAGGAATTACTTGCCCGTTCAAATTTACACTAAGCAAATCTTTAATTGCATTTGTAACTATATTATTTTCTTCATATGTTTCTATGTTTCCGTTTTCGTCTGTAAGTTCTATTTTAGCGTGTCCTTTCATCGACATTTTATCACCTCTTATTTAGTTCTCATTCCAATTAAGCGTACTTTTGTATAAGTATCTGTAAACCCTGTGCCTTTTGCGGCTGCTTCATCTGAAATATAATTATCATTAATTTCTTTTGTATTTAAATTTGCTATAAAAATCTTATTTACATCTTCTGTTAATTCAACTATTTTTTTGTTGTTAATATCTATAATAAATTTTTCTTTAACAGACTTTATATTATTACTCATTTTATTTTTTGATTTAAATTTATCACTTAATTCTAATTTAATGAATGAAGGACTTTGATTTTTAGAATAAATTAAGTAATTTCCTAAAAAAATTTTATTTAATTCTTTATTACCTAAAAATACTTTTTTTATCTCTATATTATTTATATTAAGCATCTTATCACCCATTTATTATATACAAGGTAGTAGAATCTTTTGTCGTTATGTTATCATATTCAGTTTGTGTACCAGTCCAAAAGTTTAAGCCAGTTATTGTTTTAGAGGTTAAATCGGGTTTATTTATCAAGCTAGTATAATCACCATCAAATAACATTGGCTTATTAGTTAAACTATTGTAATTGCCATCGAAATCTGATTTTGCATCCCAACTAATTACTTTTTCTTGTGTAATTCCATCTAAAACAGTTTTATTATTATGAACATGACTTTGTGATGTGTCTATATCAGAATTTGTTATATACCCTGCATCATTTTCAAAATCAGATACTTTAGTTGGTTTATTTGTTAAGCTATTGTAATTACCATCGAAATCTGTTTTAGAATCCCAACTTGCCACTTTGTCTTGTGTAATTGCATCTAGAATAGTCTTATTTGTATGAACATGATTTTGTGAGCTATCTATGTCTGAACTTGTTATATACCCTACATCATTTTCAAAATCAGATACTTTAGTTGGTCTATTAATTAAGCTATTATAATCTCCATCAAATATCTCCAGTGCTACACGTTCATCTATTTTTGTAGCTAAATCTGATATATCATCTACTAGATTCTCCTTAGCAATATTAATATCTTGAGTCATTAAATCTATAGAACTATCAATCTTACTAGTTAAGGTACTTATATTAGTATTTATATCCTTTATTAAATTTTCTTTAGTGTCATTTATATCCTTTATTGAATTTGTAATATCAATAATTGCTTGGCCTAATACATCCCATTGAGGAGTTGATTCTATAGCATTATCTTTGTCTAATGATTCTTCGACTTGTATTTTCATCTGAAAAGTAGTTACTATCTCTTGATTTTTTCTAAATTGAAATTCTACCTTAATTAATCCAGGCAATGCAAGAATATTGTTATCTAAAATAGCCTTTACAATGTTACCATTTATAATACAATTCTTTTGAATTAGTACTTTATCATTCTGAAAAAACGCTAAAGCTGTATATCCTGTTAAATCTGTTTGCTTGCCATCTTCAACCAATCTTATTGAAAAAGGTATTAGATTATCGAATTGCTTATATATTGGCACAGAATATACTTTCGTATTTAAATCAACTGTATAAATTTTATCTCTCATTTTTTTACTCACCTGCCTTTTATATTGCTTCTACCCACCAATTTCTTATATATATGTTAAATTCAAACGTTCCAACTACCCAATATTCAAAATAAAACTCTGGACGTAAATTCGAAAATCCCGAAGTTTCTAATTCCATAACGACATTTTTTCTTCGAAATGTGTCTATTTTAATTTCTATAGTTTTTCTAACTTTAGCATAAATTAAACCGATTTTAACTGTATTGTTATATTCGGGGTTTGGCTTATAGTCACCAAGTTCATGCACGCAGTCATAGTCAAAAACAACAACCATTTTAATTTTTTGGTATTGTAATAAGTCAGCATCAAAATATGAATTATAGTAGTTGTGATATCCATCAGTACTTATATTAACTCGTCTTCCATAAAGTTTTAAATCATCAACAGTGTAATAAGTAAAATAACCATATTCATAATATAAACGTTTATCATCTTTTATTATATAAAATGCGCCAGCAGGCGGTTTGACTACTTCACCACCAGAATCACCGCCACCAGAACCGCCACCACCAGTCGAATCTCCATCCAATAATATTCTTTTTTTAACTCCTGCATTTTCATAATATAATTTATCTTTTTCAAAAGAGATTTTCCCATTTACAGTATCTATAAAACAAGAATTTTCGTTATTACCAAATTTAAATACCTCATATTCTGGATAACCACTTTGATAAAGTCCAAAAGAATTTTCTCTAATACATAAATAATTTTCAGAGTCCCTCTTGTATCTTAATGCATCTCCAATACCCTCTTCATATTGGGCTGTAGCATCAATAGAGCAATCAATCCCTCTTTCTTCATTTACAAATAAATGAATAATTGGATTATCTGTACTTGATTTTAACTTATCAACAGATAAAGTATCTGTTATAATATTGCTACCATTTATTCTAGTTTCTCCCTCATCCTCAAGAGAATTGAAAGTAACATATCCTTCTAAATCAATATTTATTGCAGACATCTCTATCTTTTCTGCTGATTGGTTAATAGTTGATACTATGTACTCACCATCTATTTTTTTAGTTACTTCCATTACTATTTTTTCAGTGTCAATTACAATCTTTGATACTGCTTCATCAACTGTACTTTGTACTATAGCTTCTATACTACCAGACAATATTTCAAACTTAGACTCTAAAGTTTCTTGTTTATCTGTAATTTCTTTTACATAAAGTTCTATACTTTCATTTGTTTGAATAAAGCCACTCTCAAGTTTTTTTAAATTACTATCAAGCCTTTGTATAGTCCTTGATGCACTTCTAACTTCCTCTTTATCTATCTTTGCTTTAACTGTAGAACTAAGGCCACCATTGTAATTTATCTTATTATCACTTATAAATGTAGCCTGTGGTATATCATCTTTATCATAGATAATTAATTTATCACCTACATCAAGTCCAAAATCACCCTGCCAGTCCATACTAAAACCAGTATAAACAAAATTCTTGTATTTATTTAAAATGCTTTGTGCGACTTTTCTTATCTCACTTTCCTTATTGTAATCAAGTAACAAAACACTTAATTGTAATCCATTTTCAAAAGGGTCTCCAGCAACTACTCCATTTATATCAACAAAATTTATTTTATTAGATTCACTACCTATAGTTACATCAAACCAATTATTACCTGTGATTTGTACATCTGTCTCTATTAAGTCTAAAAATTCTATTTCACCATATTTAACAATCAAAAAAGACCCTGCAATGACTGCACAGTCCATCAAAACTTGTCTATATGTAGCTTCATCTGAATTTGGTTTATATTCTATAAGTAAGTCATTATTATTGAATCTACGTTTTACTATCTTGTCACTTAATTTTAGATTTAAAATGTTCGCTATATCTACAACTATATCATAAACTGTTGCTGGAAATCCTATATTTGGTTTGTAGGCTTTATCAGTTAATATAAGGGTATCATAACATTCAAGTTTTATTATTTTTCCACTTAACTCTGTTTCGAATATATAGTATTTTCCAAAGTAAATTTCTTCTATTCTTGATTGATATTCATTTATTGCTATTTCTATATAAAAATACAGGTCAAACCATTTATTTTTAAATTTATAGTCTTTAAATTTGTTAGAATAGTTATTTATTTCTATATTTACTGATGTAGCTATTCCTCCACCAAGTTCAAACTTTTCATTATTTAAAATAGATTCTTCTATATTTATAGATATTATATCTTCATCAGTATATTTTTCACCATTTATTATAATTTTAGAATTTATAATCCTTGAGCTTTCCAATATTGCTTTTTTATATTCTTGACTAGTTTCTTTCATTATTATCACATTCTTCAAACTCAGCTAATTTTTCTTGTAGTTCAATAATATAAGTATCCTTTTCATCATTAATAGCTTTTTGTATGATTAAATCATTTTGAAGTTTTACAACCTCATTTAAAGCCTTTTGATAAAGTAATCTATCGCTTATTTTTATATCCATGAATATACCTCCTTACTTTTCTATAAAATTCATTTTTAGACTTTGCCAAAATATATTATTATCTTTTTTTAACGCAACAGGCATAGACCTATCCCCTACATAAAAAGTCTTTGTCTCTATGTGCCCTAAAACAGGATCTGGATATGTTATTTTAAAAAAAACATCTTTTACTTGATTTAGAAGTATAGATATTTCACTTGAATCTAAAATACCCCATTCACAACTTAACTTTCTTTTAGTTGCTATTCTATCTCGACACATCTCTCCTTTTGCATTTCTATTACTTTCTCCATCTATATCAGTTAAATCTACTTGAAAAACTGTAGGAGCAATTATGTCTACACCATTTATAGATAACATATCACCACTCCTTATAATTCTAATATTGTTTTTCCTGTTTTTCTTTCCATTTGTCTAAATGCTTTTATTACAACTTCACCCATTTTATTTCCATCCATTTTTAATTCTACTGTCAAATCTCCACTAGTATTATTGTTTTTTCCTAATCCATTCATTCTTTCCATAATTTTGTTTGCTAATAAATCAAGTCCTTGTGTATTATTTTCAAGCGGTACTACAGCTTCTGTTCCTCTTTCTCCAACCATACTTAATGTTGGTTGTTCAATGATACCTCCTTTTGCAAGAAGAGGTATTTTAGGTATTCCAAAAGAATTACCTCCAAGACCAGGAACCCAATCTGGAATATCAAATTTAAGACTTCCTAGGCTGCTATTAAATAATTTTATAACACCATTAAGTGGTGCTTTTACTATATTCACAAGACCATTAAATGCTTTTTTAAATACACCTGGTATAGCATCTATGACTGATTTTATTTTAGTCCCCATTGAACTAAAGAATCCGCCTATTTTACTACACACTCCACTTATAAAATTCTTTATATATCCAAAGATTTCTGTAGCTTTCTTTTTTATTGTATCCCAATTTTTATATAAAAGCACTCCTACTGCTATAAGTGCACCTACTGCTATTACAACTAAGCCAAATGGTCCTAACATTGTTCCTAAAACTTGTGGAATTAACTTCATGACTCCACCAGCAGCTGATATTGTATTTTTTAAACCATTAAATATATCTATTCCTTTTTTAACAGTATCAAATACTGTACATGCAGTTTTTACGACACCAAAAGCAACTGCCATACTTCCAAGAACAATTATTATAGTATCTAAAACTGGTTTACCTTCATTTAATAACCAATCTATGAAATTTGTTAAATAATCAGCAAGAGTTCCTAACACATCTAAAACGAAAGAAATTGCTGGTGCTAATATGTCTATTAAGCCATTAGCAAAAGGTGCTATAAAATCTGTTATAACATATCCTACTAGTTCAAAGATTTTTTCTGCTAGTTTTACAATTCCTAGATATAAATGCTCTCCTCCATTATCCCAAACTTCTACCAACTTCCCTGTTAGGTTTTCAATTACTCCTATAATAGCATTTAAAATTTCATAAAAAGTTGTTGCAAGCGGAACACCCACAACCTCCCAAGCTTCTCTACAGCTTTCTTGCATATTGTGAAGTAGTGTAAGCAAATTAGTTATAATATCACATATTCCTTGAATTATTTGTTTTCCGATATTATTACTTTCCCATGCAATACTAAATGCATCTGTAATTTCATTTATAGTACCAAAGATATCTGTTAATATTTGAAGTATGAGTGTATTTATTTCTACCCCTGTGCCATTGTTCCATACTTCAACAAAAGTCTGACCTATATTATTTATTAACCCTAAAATAGAATTTAGCATATCAAATATAGTTTGTATTAATATTGTTCCTGTTTCATTACTCTTCCAGGCTATATCAAATGCACCTGCAATACTTCCTATAATATCAAATATTGTTTTTAGTAAATTAAGTATATTTGTACAAAATTCAATACCTGTACCATTATTCCAAACTTCTATAAAAGAATTTCCTATATCTCTAATAATTCTTAATACATTCAATAAAGCATCTGATATACTTTGAATTAATTGAGTTCCTAAATTATTAGATTCCCAAGCTATTATAAAAGCATTGTTAATGTCTCCTATAACATTAAATATATTTTGAAGTATCTGAAGAGTAGTAGTTAATATTTCTGTTCCTGTACCATTTGTCCATACTTCTTTAAATGACGAACCTATTGATTTTATTACATCTTTTATACTTGTAAAGGCATATTTCATACTATCAATAGTTGCTTGACCTTCTTTACTCCAAGCATCTTGAAATGGCTTAAACATATCTGCTAACATTTTATTTAGCTCTTGATTTACTTTTGATAAATTTCCTGTATCTATATTAGGACTAATAGGGGAAGTTACATTTCCCATATCTCCTAAGCCATCAGTATCTGAATTTTTAGTTAGTGTATTTATCTCATCAAACCCACTTATTAATCCTTTTATTTTTTTTGCTGTATCTTTTGATGCATCTCCAATACCAGCTATTGAATCACTTGCACTATCAGAGTTGTTTCCAATTGATTCAATATCTTTTGGTATAGAGCCAAAACTACCAGATGATGCATTATCTCCAAAAACAGATTCTGTGAAAGCTTTAAATTGTTGTGCTACAACTTGCAGTTTAAGTATAAGTGTATTTAACATTTTTACAACTGGTGTAAGCATATTAATAAGAGCTTGACCTAATGTAGCTTTTAGAGCATTGAATTGTTCTGAAAGTATTCTAGTCTGATTTGCCCACGCGCCTTGAGTCCTGACAAAATCGCCCTGTGCATCTTTTGTAACACTTAGTAAATAATTATATCTTAGTAATGTTTGTTCAGACTGACTCATATCTTGATATGCTTTAGTTATTCCTTTTGACATTGCATATGCCTCTAAATTAGCAACTGACATGTTAATACCTAATTGTCTTAAAGGTTCTATCTCTCCTGAGATACCACTTCTAATTTTCTCAAAGGCTTCCTCTGAATCAAGATTATAAAATGAAGACATATCAGCAGATAATTGTGTTATAGTTTTAGACATATCAGAAGCTTGCTTAGTTGATAATCCAGAACTTTTAAGCATAGCTCCCATAGTTCCAGTATATCTTTTAGCAGCTATTTCTGACATACCCATTTGAGTTATAGAAGTTTTAGCAAAGTCATTAATATCCTGTGCCATACTTCCAAAGGTAACATCTACTACATTCTGTACTTCATTTAAATCAGAACCTAAATCAATACATGATTTACCAAATGCGGCTATTGCAGTTGCGCCTAAAGCTACTCCCACCATTTTACCTACTCCACCAAAAGCACTTCCAATTGTTGATTTAGCTCCATTTGCTATACCACTTAATTGCTTATTAAAAGTTCCCTGATTTATATTTAGGCCTAAATTTATAGTACCTACACTAATACTCATCTATGCACCTCCCTTCTAACTAAAGGTTTCCTTACACCAATTTTGAAAGTTATTTATATAAGAAGAATAATTATTTTTATCTTCTCTAAGCTTTTTATTACGTTTTAATATCCAATCATTTCTTATCTTTCTTTGTTCTTTAGTAAAACCTTTTAATATTTTAGGGTCTTTTTCAGCTCTAATTGATACAATTTGACCAAGAGGTGTCTCTGGCATAATTCCAGATAATAAAGAACAAAACTCTGACCAAGACATATCAATCTCAGTTCGGAGTCTTATTCCATATTGTTTTGCAAAACTTGATTCTATTAATTCCCAATCTTCATATAAATCATAAAATCCATCAGATTTATTTTGAGTTTTGAAATCGACTTTCTGTATCTTCGTAAGTTTCTCCTGATATAGCAGCCATAACTGCTATAAATATAGTTTTGTAATCTACAAATGAAAGCTGCATTGAATCTATTTCCTTGAATGCCTTTTCTCCAAGTAATAGTTTTAAAGCATCATCTATAAGCTCAATTTCGTTTGAATTATTCTCAGACATTCTCTGATTTACTATAAGAACAGTATTTTTACTGTTATTTACAGTATATATTTTACCTTCAGATATTTTTATTTTTGGTTTTTCGTTTGTTAATTTTGTTGATATATCTATTGTATTTGACATACTTTAACTCCTCTTATTAATATTTCTAACTTTCACTAGAACCTGATGCAGGTGTATATATTGGTTTACCATCACTTAAGGCTTCCCACTCTAATGCATCTGTAGCAGTAGAATCTCCACCCATGCTAGTTACATTTATTATACAATCAAATTTAAGAGTTGCTCCATCTGGAAAATTAATTGAAAATATACTATTGCAATCTTGTCCATTTTTAAAAGCAAGCCCTGCTATATAATCATTGCCAGGGTCTCCATAATTTCTTTTTCCTCCCATAGATACTGATAAAGATTTAGCTGTCATTAATCTTCTTGTCCATCCGCCTTGATCCATAGGATTCCATTCTTCTATATTTCCATCAATACTAACACTTAATGATTCTGCATCCTTAACAATAGTATCTGCATCACCAGTTCTACCAGTTGTATTGACTCCAAATGTTAAGTCATACACAGGTACTACTCCACTTTTTCCTGCCATTTAATCACTACCTTTCATAAATTATATCTAAATCAATTACATATTCATAAATTCCATTTTCATCAGTACCTAAAAATACTGGTTCATCATTTTTCATAATAAAAAAAGCACTTACTTTATTAATGACAACACTTTGCCCATTAAATAACTCATAAATGCATTTAGACATCCTTTCAGTTGTGTCGCAATTTTTATCCCAATGAATTAAAATTGTAATAGCTTTAGTAGATGTTGATGTATTTATAAGTCCACCTACAGCTATTTTATTACTGTTACTATTTTTATTATATATGCCTATTACTTTTTCTTTATTAGCATCTATCTTACCAATATAAAATGTAATATTTTTATTACTTATGGTTTCCTTTAACCATTCTTTAATATCTTTAAGATACATTTTACACTCCAGTTAACTTTTTATAGCATTTATAATATGCTTTTTCTGAGAAATCTTTTTTATTTCCTTCTGTAAAAACTTCTAACCATCTACCTTGTGCGTTCTTATTTTTGTCTTTTCTAAAATTATACTCAGGATGATAATATAAACGTCTAGCATATGGTGTATCATATATTATTTTAAGCTGCCCCTTATTAAGTAACTTCAGGTTTATGTTTATGGATTCTTCCAATATTCCTGTTTGTTTTGGTACAACTTGCATTGTATTAATTTCTGTTTTTAAAGCTTCTGCTGTCATTTTAGCAGCTTCTCTCTGAGCTTTTTTTAACTTATTAATTTTTGTATTATTTATTTTTATATCAATACTTAGTTTACTTCTAAATGGATTTTTAATTATAATCAACTCCAAAATAAAAAAGTACTTGATAAAACAAGTACTCTTTAATAATTATTATGCCCAAAACTGTTTGCCACATTTTAGACATGTAACTCTAACTTTTTTAGCATTTGCATTTCCAGCAACAAGACCAATAAGATTAGAAGTAACTAATGTTCCAACAACAGCTTTCCCTATACCAAAACCTTTTTTATGTGCTGATAGAGACGTTGAGCCACACTTAGGGCAACGAGCTGTTTTTTTATCTTGTTTTATAGCATTTTTTTGTTGTTTTATATTTAGTTTTGTATTTTTCATTTCAAGTTTAAGTTGTTTTTCTTGAAGCTTTTTAATTTTATCCTCATGTTTTTTTTCATTATTAGAATCTTTTATTGCATCATATTTTTCTATATTCCCCAAATTATTATTTATAAAATAATCATCAACTATCTTTTTACACTGAGTCAAACTTAAACTGGTTAATTTATTTATTTGTTTTATAGAGTTAACTTTATTATATCCACATTCTTCTATAATAGAAGCTATCTCTATATCTGTTAGAGATAAATAAGGTAATTCTTTTTCTTCTTTATATTCTTTTACATTAATTCCTTCAGAATCATTTGAGTATATAAACTCATCTCCTACTGGAATATCCTCTAATTGTTTTCTAGCTTGAAGTTTTTCTATCTCTATATCTCCACTTAATCTTTTAATGGCATCTGTCATCTCTTTTATCTTATCAATGTTTTTTGCTTTAAATTCAACTCTATACTGATTTTCTTCTTCTATAAAGTCTATAAATATCACATTATTGTATTTATAAACCTTAAGTACATTATCAAGTGGAATAAATAGTTTTTTTTGAAACAAACTATCAAACGAAAATCCATTTTTTAATATTAATAATTGTCCTTTTGAATTTTCTTTTAATCCAGTTACTCCACCACAATAATCCACATAAGTACCACCTACTGCTCCCAATAATCCACCTGCATCTTTTTTAACTAGTTTCAATTCTTCATCTGAAATTATCATGAAAACTCCCCCCTTTTAACAAAATAATAGCACATATTAAGACAAAATGAGGGCTTTTTTTAAATTAATTCTATTTCAGTAGAAAAAATTGAGCCATCTGGATTCCTAGGTTTTGATACTCTATAAATATCTCTTTTATTACCTTGTATTTCAATATATCCTTGCAATATTTTATTTGGATAAATATCACCTTCACAAATAATCTTTCCAACTAAAGTTATAAGTTTTCTTTCTTTATCTAAAGTTTGTTTAGTTTTTTCAGAATAGTTACACATACCATCAAGTATCAAACTTTCAATAGGCTCTCCATCTTCACTTATATAAGTACTATATATCTTAACAGGTGTAACTAAAATCCATTTAGGAAATGGTAGTTTCATCTATATCTTCCTACAAGTAAGACCTGTTTGAGATAAATAGTTAATTATTTCATTTGTAGTAGTTATACCATTTATAGTACTTGCATTAAAGCTTAAAGATATGTCCCCTGCTGAATACCCACTTAAAGGCATATCAATATATTCTCCATACTTATATATGAAATCCGCTTGTATACACACAGCTTTCTTTATTTTATCTCTTTGAAACTCTGTTAAACTATCAAAACCTATAGTAACAATTCTATTAAATGTTAAAACATCTATTTGGTCAGATGCTCTTTCTAATTTACTAATTAACTTTTCATCTTCTATAAGATTTCCACCATAATCGTTTTTATAGTATTCTTCTGTCGCATAAGGCACTTTATCACTTCCTATTTACGTTTTGGTTTAGTTATTTTTTCTTCTAATCTATCGTTTATTATCTTATAGCCATGTTCATTAAACCATTCAATCAAAATGGGATTAGTGGTTTCACCAATCCCATTTTGAAAATATACATTGGCACTTAAACCATTATATTGACTATTTGGTGCTATTACTTTAGCCATCTAATCCTCCCTATTTAACTTTTATATTTCTAAAAACTCCAGCTGCTTTTGATGCTTTTAAAGCTATTGCTGCACTCATTTCAACTTCTCCTGTTTTTACTGCTCCAGAAGTAGTGAAATCTGGTAACCATGTTTGCACAGGTGATACACCAGCCATTGATACTCCATGTAAACCATCTAAACCAAGTCTTGCAACATATAATGATGTTGTTCCTTTTGTAGTATCTGTAGCTACTACATCATCATTTGTACCAGGCTTTGCTCCTAAATCAACAAATGGTACATTTCCGTATGATTCTATTTGTTGGCCAAAACTATTTAGTTGTGTTTGGTACATGCTTGCTCTTCTTGCACATGCTCTTAACTTAGATATCAATTTAGTATTTCCTGCTATAAATGATGGAGTTCCATCTAGACCTGTTAAAAACTCATCCAACATATCTAAAAATGCCATATAATTTGTTGTAATAGCTTGTGAAGTAGATAAGTCTATTAAACTGTCACCTAAATTATATTCTGTTGAACTTCCAGCTAGAGCTTTCTCTAAACCATCAAATGCTTTTGAATCTACTGCACTATCTCCATTTATAAATGTATCATTAAAAAGTGCTTGAGCTGCCTTTATTTTTTGTGCTTGTTGAAGCTCCACTTCTGATACAATACCACCCATATTAGCTATAACTCTATCTATTTGGTAGCTACCTCCAAATACCTTTAAATCAACAGAATGTCTTTCTTTAGTTACTTCATGTGGTATATATTCTTTGTTTATTTCTCTAAATGCTGCTGTTGGCTGAGTTTTAAGTCTTGTATAAGAATAAGTAAGTGTAGACCCTCCTCCTGTTGGTGAAACAGCATCATCAAATGTTAAGTTATCTAAAATCCAGTTTGACTTTCTAAATTCATCTATAACACCTATTTGTAAATCATCTTGTACATTTTTACTAGCTTCTTCTAATGTAATTGCCATATTTATTTTCCTCCTTTAAAATTACTCTTGTTTAGCCATTTGAGACTGTATTTTTGCTTGTATAGCATCTTTCATACTCAATTTGCTTGGTTGATTAGAGTTATCTATATTACTTCCTCCATCACTACCAAATTTAAAACCTGACTTAGGATTACTTTGTTTCTCTTCTTTAAATAAAAATTTCTTTGATTCTTGAATAGCTTTTAGTTGTTCTTCTATTCCAGCAACTTTTCCATCATCACCCAAAATTAATTTTGATTTGTCAAATAAACCTGCTGCTAACTCTTCATCATGAACTTTACCTGATATTGATAACTTAATGGCATTACTAAGTTTTAAATCTTGTAATTCTTCTTGATATTTAATATCTTTATTTTTATTTTCTTCTTGTAATGTTTCAATTTGCTTTTTTAATTCTTCTGAATTTCCACTATTTATTTTTAAGTTTTCTAATTGTTTATCTCTATCTTGTATATCATTTTCAAGTTGTTTTTTAGCTGTATTTACTTCATCAAATCTTGTTTTAGGTATGTAATTTTTAAGTTCTGAAAGTGATTCTGATTCTGCCTTTTTAGCAAGTTCTTCTGTTAATCCTAATGCAATAAATTGTTCTTTATTCATTTTATCTTTCTCCCTTTTCATCTTCATTTTTTAACCTGGTCTTGCCCAGTGATGAGTTTATAGTTAGCGCCCAAAACAACAAAATGGCGATAAAAAAAGCACCTACTTAGTTTTAAGTATGTGCTTAATCTTCTTGTATCTATTAATATTATCAAAACAGTAAATAATTTAAATATAATATTATATCTCTATACTTTTTATGTATTTAAACTATAAAAGTGATTTTAACTATAAATCTTAACAAATGCTTTATAAAACTTAATTCATTAAAATTCTAATTTAATACCAAAACAATAAAATAAATATTGATTATAGATACTAAAACTATTTATTTTCAGAAAAAAACTTATCTATTTCTTTTTTTACAAAAGGATACCAACAAGTTTCTTTATTTGGTATGAAATTTGGACAATCATAACTGTTGCACTCATTATATTTCTGAGGGATTTCTTCATATATATGGCAACTTAACTCATCATTTTTTAAATACAAGTTTTTACAAGCATTACATAAAGGAGGATCTAAAACAACTGAACCAAAATCACAGTCAAATCCACTTCCTATCTTTGGTAACTTACTCATTCTATCACCTCTGCATCTAAATAATATTTATTATTATCTATTTTAACATCATTAATTCTATATTTCAAACCTCTTGAAAATAAAATTTCTTCTTGATATTTATATTTATCAACAGCTAAATTTTTTATATATAAAGCTCCTTTATATCCCTTTGAAACTTTCATTCTAATAAATACATTTCTACCCTGATAATCAAAATCATTTAAACTAGTTGATGTAAAGATTCTTGCTTCAAGTCCTCTATTTTTTATAGATTTCATATCTAAATCTGTTACCTTATATCCTTTTGGGAATATCCCTAGATACTGTGGGATAGTTTTTCTATATACAACTATATCTTCATTAATAACACCTTTAGCCAAAGCCTTATCTAATATATTTATCTTATCTTTTAGAGCTTCTATTCCTTTACCTGTTGTTAAAGCAGTATTAATTTTATTGGCTCCAAATCCTGTATAATACCTAATTACTTCTTTTTCATCATCAGTTAACTTTTCTAATTCTTTTGATAAAACTTGTTTTAATTTATTATTTCTAGAATCTAAATATTTTGATGTACTAATTATATCATCATTTCTTAATTTTTCTCTCCAAGAATCTCTTCTTAAATAGCTATGCTTTAATAAATGCTCCTTCATTTGATTTTGATATAATTCTAACTTCTTATGTGCATCTTCAATGTTAACAATATCTAGGTTGCCTGCCTCTATTCTTTTCCATTTTCTTATATTTCTCTCAATTTCTCTTTGTTTCTGTTCAGCATTATATCTTTCAAGAGCATCTTGTCTTTCTTCTTCTGTCAAAGGCTTAGGAATTTCATTAATATCAGGAAAAAATGTAGTTGGATGATGTCTACAGTTTGGATGTAAAAAACCTAGAGACATAGCTTCACTTAATAAAGGATATCTTCCTTCTTTTGAACTTCCTTTACTATATACATCATCAATTAATACTCTTCCTTGCCAAGGTAAACACAGTGGACAAGTATTTGTATGATTTGATGTTATGACTGTATGTACTCCATACTCATCTCTTTTTATACCTTCCCCCATTAGTGTTACACGCTGATTAGCTGTTCTTATACTCATTTCTGCATAACTAGATATATTTACTTTTCTGCCATTTTTATATGTAATACAATTTATTCCTTTGTCTAAAAAATCTTTAGTAGCCATATCTACTGCTTGATTTACTGTCATAGCCCCATTATTTACATACATTTGAGATTTGAATATTGTTTGTCTATAGACATCATCCATTTTTCTAAGTGCAGCATGATTTGCATTATGTAAATCACCTTTAACAGATTTAATAAGACTAAAAACTTTATCTTCATTTATTTTAAAAAAGCTTTTTTCTTTAGGCTCAAACATGTTTTTAAATTTAGAACTTACTTTATTTAGCGTCTTACTAATAAAATTTTCTGACCTTTTAGACCCATTTTTAAAACTAGATTTTAGTAACTTATCTGTTTCTCCATCAATTATCTTTTGATAATCTTTTATTATACCTTTATTTCTCTTTTGAAATTTCTTTATTTCCCTTAATTTAGTTTTCTGCCACTGTTCCCACTTAAAACCTTCTTTTAATTCTTCTGACTCATGCAGTTTCATGTTTTGTTTCATTGACTTCACTAAATCAAGTTCCATATCGCTATAAATAGATGATATATCATATGGATTTAAAGCCAACTAAATCACATCCTCATTGACTACATCATCATTCATTCCATCTATATTAGTTGCTGGTTCTTCTATGTCCATTAGTCCATTTTCTTCTTTTATCCTAAGAACTTCTTCTGCTTTCTTTTCATCACTCATAGTATCACCATAAAGCTCATCTACAGCCATTTCTGTGCTCATTATTCCATAACTTTTAGCTTTACCTACTGTATCAACTACTGTATCAAAACTTGGTGTTGAGTATTCACCAAAACTTATAACTGGATTATATTCTCCTATAGTTCTTTCATACAATAAATCATTAACTTTAAGTACAGTTGATACTATCTCTGGTATAACTTCATTTAAAACATCTATTATTTTACCTCTAGTATATAAAGTTGTTTTTTCTTTTTCTCTTTGTGATTCTGCACTATCCGTTTTCTTCAAATCAATACCAAGAGTAGCAGGTGATATAATACCTTGTAAACACATATCTATATTACTTGCATAGGTATTTACATATGCTTCATAATTAATTGATGGCTGCTGAATTTCTATTGTATTTTGAGAATCTTCAGCTAAACTAGATGCTATAGCTATATATTTATTATCAAATGAATTAGATTTAATAATTTCTCCTGTTACTGGATTTTTAGGAAGTAAACTTTCTGGTATATATTGTTTAACTCTTCCATCTCTAATAGCATCTACCCATTGACTTATAGTTTCATCTAAAGCATCAAAGCTGTCTGACTTACTATCAAATATACTTTTCCCTCTACCTAACCATTTAGGTGATTTAAAAAACATCATAGGTACAGACATTAAAAAATCACCTTCATAGGTGATATCTTTTAACTCTAGTGTTTCATCTAAAGTACTTAATGGAACGTCTTGACCTCTGCTATCAATCAATTTATTTATTATGTATCCTTTTCCAAATATCTCAATTAAAGTGTATGTTGAATTATCCTTTGAATATTCTGTAAGAAAGTGTACTTCAGATAGTCTACCTCTTTTAAATTTATAATCTACTCTTTCACCACTATAATATTCTATAATTGGATTAGTAGTTATATCTGTATCTACTGTTATTTTAAAAGCTCCATCTCCTGTTACTAAAGTTTCAATAATAGACTCTCCAATAAGTTTATTAAAATGATTATCTTTACTTATATAAGTCCATAAATTAGTCAATTCTTCTGTATCAAGTTCTATTTTATCCATATCAGCTACAACTATATCTGCCAATCTCTCAGCAATCATAGCAGGAATACCTGAATGTACTTTTCTAACATTAAAATCAGAACTAGGTACAGCTGCCCAAAATCTAGACTTACTTACTAAATCATTGGCAGTTTTTTTAAAAAATTGGTCTAATTCAGAAGGTTCTCCTCTATACCAAATTCTATTTTTCATTATATTACCATTAAATCCCAATGGCTCTTTTATTGTAATTTCCCTATCAATAGCTGGTTGTATATTAAGTAACTTTATAGCTGTTTTAGTAGCCATATCTTTTAACCACCCCACATTCTTAAACCTCCAATCTCTTTTTAAATGGTTGTATCGAATACTCTGAACTATCTAGGCAATCAACAGGATAGCTTCCATCATCAACACGAACCCAATTTCCCTTTGATTTTTCATCATCATCCCATATTGCATTTTCAATAGCTTCTACCCATTTATTTAAATGTTTCATAATCTTATATCTACCTTGATTTATTAGTATATTTACAAGCCTTATTCTATCTACTATCCCATCTTTTTTGTAACTTGGTGTTACTTGTATATTTATACCTCTTCGTTTCAATTCATTGCTTAGAGCTTGTCTAAATAGCTTATCTGCACTTTCACAGAATATGTATGTAGAAAATAAAAAATGAGGATAGGTATCTGACCACTCCTCAATCTTATCGACTATTTCTTTTGCATACTTGTCATGTGTATAACCATGATTTTTCCCTTGTTTATGATAATATCCATCTAACTCTATAATCTCATTATAGCCTTTAGTAAAACCTGTTAGAGTTGCTACAGTTGCATCTGTACCACCAATATCTATGCCTATACTAAATTCAATAAATGTTATATTATTATCTTTTATATAGTTTCTATCTATAACAACTTCACTCTTTTTATATCCAGTATATATTCTTCCTGTTGCTGCTACTCTTCTCCCTAATATATCAGCTTGATACCAAAGTGATGTTTTATCATAGGTTCTTAAAACTTCCTTTAATACATTATTACTTATGCTCAAATTATCTTTTATAGTGAAATGTGAATAATTATATCCCTCATTCTCTCCACTATTTTTCAATTCATCTTGATAATCTAATATGTCTCTATAAAACCAATGACTTGGTGAAAATGGATTTAAATCAAAGAATAACTGTCTTTTACTACTTGCTAGAGTTCTATCAAAAACCTCTTGTACAAATGATTGGTGACACTCATTTACTTCTGATATATAGACTGTTCCATATGAGTTACCTTTTATTCTTGCTGCATCATTTGCTTTTCCTCCACCTGCAATAATAACAATCTTCTCTCCAGTTAAAGTTTGAATATATAATGCATCCCTATTTTTATATTCACCTTCTCTACATCTACCTTCAAATAGATACTGCAAACCAAAACCATTACTATCTATAATGTTCATCTTAGCAGCTCCTAGTGAAACACCTGCTACTAAATGTAATTTATCTGGATGAACCTCTAAACACATAGAATAAGCTATCAAATTTATAATATTCTTACCAGCTCTTTTCCCACCCTCTAGAACATTTAACCAACTACCTTTACTTTTCCTTATGTACTCTGTTTGTCTTATTGTTAGTGGAGAATAGTTAATCATTTTCTATAATCCTTTCGTCTACTGGATTATTTATCAAATCTGCAAGAGCTGTTATTTGTGAATTGATATTAATAGCATCTTTATTTGGTATTTTAGATTTTAATATTTCAATTCTTTGTTTTTGCTCTTCTGTTGCTAGATTCCAATCTTTATGAATCATACTATCATACTGCTTTATAAGGCTTCTAAGTTCACTCATAGCTCTACTCTGAGCATTAAGAAAAGAAGCTTGTCTATCCCATGAAAATTGAAATTCATATTGTATTCTCTCAATATTTTCTGTACTCTCATGCTTTTTAAGCTCTTTAATCATTTCCTCTTTATCTTTAACATACATTATCTTTTGTGCTCTTATTATTGCTGCATATTGAATTATTATCTGTTCCCAAAGAATATCAAACTTATCTTTATTTTTTATATCATTAATTAATTCTTGTGTTTCTTCAGGCAAATATTTTGAGAAAAAACCAAATTTTTCAGCATTCTTATTCTCTTTTGGAGCACCATGTCCAACTGAATTTTTATTATAAAAAGGTGCACCCTTTTTGTTTATAGGTGCACCTTTCTTTTTTTCACTAACCCAGTTGTATCTTTTTATCCATGACTTTAGAGTGTTTAAACTAATGTCATACTTTGCTGATATTTTCTTTTGTTTCATACCTTCTAGGTAATCTTTTTTTACCTTTTCTTTAACATCTTGCAAATCACCACCTCTTTATTTGTTTGTTTTGATAATAAAAAAGGACTCTTGTTAGAGTCCTTTAGTTTATGTAATATTTTATATGATTTTTATTATATTCATTTTCCTTAACTTTTATAAGTTTCTCTATATCTTCACTTTTCATAGTATAATTATCTTTAATATTTTTAATACTTCTCTTTGCAATATATCTAATCCCGAAAGAAAGCATTATACTTATTACTGCTATTACAAAAAGAATTTTTATATCACTATTTATATTTAAAGTTATAGCCCACTCAAGTATACCAATAATAGCAGATAAAATAGCTAATAGAAAAAAATAAATCATCATAAATATATAGAAAAATATTTGTGCAAAATCAGAACTACTAGAAAATTTTTCTAATTTCTTATTTATATTATTTAAACTAGAATTATAATTTTCCCAATAATCATTCATAAGAATCTTATGCAGTGCTATAGAATCCTTTTTATCAATAGTATAAAATATATAACTAGGTATATAACAATTTATTATACTATTTTTATCATTGAAAAATTCTATAGAATTAATGTTTTTGTCTTTTCTATACTTTTCTACATATGGAAGTAATACTTTATCAAAATAATCTTCTTCATAACTTTCAATTTTTTTCTGACTGCTTTTATAAAAAGTAATAATAAATGCTATAATAGCAGGCAACCATCCTATAGACTTAATAAGGACTTGTATTCGCTCAAAAACATCAATATTTATCTCCCCCCTAAAATATAAAATTCAACTTTAAAGGTCAATATCTTTCAACAATCATTTAACAACTACAAATATATCTAAATCCATTAGTATGATGTAACACCTAATTTATTTAGTTCATTAACTATTTCTTCAATCTTAGGTTTTCCTACCTTTGGTCTTATATGATAATAAAATCCATCTTTATTTTTTATACCAACAAATTCTATCCCCTTTTCTTTTATATAATCTGTCGCTTTACTAATAATATCTTTTAAATCCTTATGACTATCAACTCCCCAAGCAAGTATTACTGGTTTTTGAGTATCAATAAATAAATTTATATCTTTTCTATGTTTAGAGAAAATTGAATGTATATCTGGAATCATATAAAAGTCTTTTCTAAATTTCTTTTCTTCATCAAAGAATTTTCCAGAATTAGGATTCTTTATATCTGACAGATTAATTATATTTACATAGTTCCAATTCATTTTATCCATAATTTCCATAATACAAAACTGAACTGGGTCTGCCTTAGAACATCTAAATTTACTTGAAATTCCTTTTTCTAAAATATCATAACAAGTATAATCAGGGATACTATCTTTATTACTTTCATCAATTAATTCACAACTTCCAGGATTCATCATTATGAAAGTTGCATTTAACTCAGATTCTAGATTATTCTTCCTTTTTATATTTGCAACATTTCT
Organism: Clostridioides sp. LIBA-7602; assembly: GCF_056688945.1. Classification (NCBI taxonomy): domain Bacteria; kingdom Bacillati; phylum Bacillota; class Clostridia; order Peptostreptococcales; family Peptostreptococcaceae; genus Clostridioides; species Clostridioides sp. LIBA-7602. The sequence continues at coordinate 2,170,010 of NZ_CP196991.1, forward strand.
GCATCTAACACTATGACCATTTACTCCATCTTTTATATTGTAAAAATTTCCTTCAACATAAAATTCTCTTTGATAATTACTTGCAGAATAAATTCCCATACTCCACTCTCCCTCTTGTGAGATTTAATATTTAAAACCCCTTTTTAGGATAATATTCTACATCTTTAGTCAATATCCTTTTAATCTATTTTATTTTAAAAAATTGTCTCTCAAGATATACTTTTAATTTCTTTTTTATGTCTCCTCAATCTAATTCATTTAATACATTTTGCACATACAAAGCTAACTTTCAAAATATCAGAATATAAAAGACCTAGAAATTAATCTAAGTCTTTTTAATGGGGGATACATATTATATTTATAAGGAATAAGTTCTAGGAATTGAACCTAGAATTATGCACCAGCACTTATACATTGAGTGAGGTTACCAAGCCCCACTCTTTTAGACACCTGAATTAAGATACAAAATTGTATGAGATTTTAATCTAAATTCAACTGCTACATATAGTGTATTAATAAAAATATTTTGAACATAGTAAGAATTGAACTTACAACATCCTCATGCCCTGCCTAGTCTGTTCATATAAGCTAGGTGAATCCCTTAAACCTAGCTCACATATATATTTAGTTTTGAGAGGGAAATATTCATTTCCACAATACTATTATCTCACATTTTAAATTATAAAATCGGCAGAAAAACGGCAATTAAAAGACCTAGAATTTAATCTAGGTCTTTCATTATACTATCTAATTTTCCATATTCTCTTTCCATTGCTTCAATAGTTACTACCCAATCACGACCAAATTTTTTACAATCGATATTTTCAACTAATTTTCCTGTTGCAACTGCTTTTCTAAGTGTAGAGTCTTTCAAACTCCATAATTTTGTTGCTTCTGCAAAGCTATAAATGCCCTCAAATCGATTCATAAAATCCCCCTTAATCATTACTATAAAATTGAATTAATAACATAATATAACAAGATTAATGCTCCAATCAATTTAATAGTGTCATACAGTAATTTCAATAATTCAAATGTTAACTCTTTGTACTTATTCATTGTATTTTCAGTGACTATGTTTTATAATTTAGTTAAGAGGGAAGGTGCAACTTCCACTCTTAACGTTTTACTAATGTAGGCTATCTATTACCATTTTGATGACTGCTAATAGTGTGCCAACTTCGAGTACGAGTTCAGTTAATTCTTTTATGAGTTTTCTGAACTCTTTTATTTTCTTAGCCACTTTCTTTTCACCTCCTTTCTATACTTTAATTATATCACGTATGCGTGATATTGTCAATAATTTCCATACATCTTTTTTGCAAAAAAATAGACAGTTGTTAACTGCCTATAAATCTAACATCTTAAATAATGGTTCTTGCTCTATTAGTGCTTTTTTACCAAATAAGGCTATTGATATTGAACTAATAGCTTGATTAGCTCTTTCCCTTAATTGTCTTTCTTCTAAGTATACTTTATCAACTATTAAACTCCATTCTAAGCCTTCAATATACCTATACCTTATAATTTGTTTATGTATAGATTTCAAATTGCTTATGGATACATCTATTGTATATTTTAGTGCTTCCATTTCATATAGTTCTATCTGTTTTTCTATTATCTTTTCTTCAAGAATAATTAACTCATTTTCAACTTGATTACTTATTGAATTAGTCTTACTTATAGGAATGCTGTCATAGCTTAAACCTTGCATAAAATCACCTAAATGGCACTCTTTAAGATTTTTTATTTGAAGTTTTAGACTTTCAATATTAATATGTAATTGTTTGTAGTTCTCAAGGTGCTTTTTAGTTGCCATAAAAAACTCCTTTTTAACTTTACTTGCCATAACATCACCCCTATTTACTTAAGCTACCTTTTTCTTATTTTCTTTTCTCTTTTTCTTAAGTTCACTATATTCTATCCAACCATCTGTTCCATATTTTTTACTCTTAGTAATCCATATCAATTTTTTATCTTGATACTTATAGTCAAAAAGCTTTTTTCTAAGTTCACCTTGTTGTGTACTATATCCTTTCACATCTATATAAACAACTTCACCATTCCATTTATATATGGCAAAATCAACTGTATATGTAATAGCCCTATAGTTCTTTCCATCCTTCTTAAATTTAGGCTGTAATTCAAACTTTTGTTGAAGTCCAAAATCTTTTATTTCTCCATTCGCCTTTCTTTCTTTTAAATATAAATAATACTCTGACTCATCTTTACTATCAAATTTAATTCCGTCAATTACAATTTTTTTATTATTGTATTTACTCAACCAAATACTCCCTTTATCACTTAAAATTACTCATACTTATTAATATCATTTATAAAGTTATAAACTTCATGTACACTATACCCAGACTTTTTAAATCCTTTTACATATATTCTTATTGAACTTGGTATACTTCTACCTACCCTACAATTTTCGTATCCTTGCCATAAATTCTCTTTTTCCTCTTGCTTTACCATTTGAGAAACTGCCTTTTGGAATTTATTCATCCTCTTTACTCTTAGCCCTATTAGCCTTCTTCCTACATTCCTTACAACAGTAAGTCTCCTTAGATTTTTCATCAATATAAAATAGTTTGCCACACCAACTGCATCTTCTTCTTTTCATATAATCACTTCCCTTGATTTATTCAATTACTCTCATATTCACTTTTCCATTTTTAAAAAGTTTTATTTGATATTTTTTTCCACAATGGGGACAAGTAACTATCATTTTTTTAAACTTAGCTAATGTATAGAAATTCCTACCACATCCACCAAAACATTTACCTCCATTAAATATTTTAAATTCTCCATAGTCTCTATCTAACTCATCTGCTTCATCTCTATGTTCATTAACTATATATTTATATATCAGAGTATTCATTAAAAACACCTACCTAATCTATTTCGATTTCGACTATAGCTCTACTTAAAAGCTTAACATTATAATTTTCTTTTATATTTTCCTCATCTTTCTTAAACGCTCTTGCTTTCTCTAAATCTGTAAATACATGACTATATGTCTTTCCTTTTTCCCACTTTCTAGTTGTTTGCCAAGTAACTATAAATTCTGTTGTAATCATATTAACAATTACTCCTTTATATAAGTTAAAGTAAATCTATAAAGTTCTTAGTTTCATTCATAAAATTACTTTTACTATTATTTATCCACATAAATTTCATATATTCTCATGGTCTTTACTATTACAATTTTCACACTCTTTTAAATTTAACCTATATTCATAAATTCTACCTATTATAAAACTAGTTATTATTAATGTAATACTAGTTAAAATATTCATTTTTAACCATCTCCTCATATTCATCTCTAGCTTTATCTATTGCAGTAAATATATTTTCTCCATTGTCATATAATTCTTTTGCTCTTTTAATTGTATATTCTATTCTTGAAACTTCCATTATTCCTCCTCAACATATTCAGCTTTCCATCCACTTCTAGTTTTACTCTTCTTTTTAATTGTTTGGTAAACTGCTTGATGTTTTAATCTTAAAAAACAGGCTGCACTATCTAACGATTCAAAAACTTTTTCCTCACCAGTTGTAACATTAGTCAATTTTATTGGTATATCTTTTTTCCTTTTTTTCATTCTTCTTTCAATACCAAACTCTATTAACATTTTTTCAGAAGTTGGATACATCTCTTCTCCGTTTCTTGTTACTCCAATTATGCAACAGTACAATGCAAGATAGTTTTTAAGTGTTAAATCATCTTCTATAATATTATTTATAACAGAACCACTAAAATATCTTTCCACTTTAAGCACAGCTTATATATCCCCCTATCTAACTATTTTTTAAACTTTTCTTTTTGACTTTTTTTGATTATTTCATCAAGTTCACTAGATGTATATTTAATATATGTTTCCGTAAAGTTAGCAAATTTGGTTTTAGTAACTTTACCAGCATCATTACTAATAAAGTTCCTATTATCCTTATATATCTTTTCTAAAAAATTGAATACCTCACCTTTCTTATTTATAAAGATATATATAGCTTTTAATAATCTATCTTCATCCCAATTTACTACTTTCTTTTTCATATTCTCACTTAGTTTTAAGTGTGTATTTTCTTCAATTATTTCTTTATTTTTATTTACTACAGCACTTGTCTGTGTAGTATAGTTACAAGGTATAGTAGAAGGATATAGTAGATGGGTTTTTCGTTCCGGATTTATATCCGTTTGGGTCGGATTTATATCCGTTTGGGTCGGATTTATATCCGAGCAGTCGGATATATTTCCGACATGTGGATAACTTTTAGTGTTACTAATTAGCTCTATATATCTATATCCTAATTTATAGTAACTCCATGTTCCTCCTTGTTTTAAAGTAGCATGTTCAAGTATATCTAATTTGTCCAACTTCTTAAGTATTCTATATATTGTGTCTTGCTTCTCTGTATAAAGTATTGGCAGTTCTTCTATCACTCCTGAGTAGTCAATCCAATAGTAGTCAATTCCTTCAATCACCTTTCTTGACATTCTTCCACTTCCTAAAAAATCTACAAACCATCTTAATATAAGCAAATCTCTTATATTAAGACCTAATTCTACTGCTTTTTTCTGACTAAACCCTAATATTGTATATTTCAAGGTATCCACCCTCTTATCTAACTAATTCCATCTCTTCTGTTATATAAATTAAGCAATCAAAACATACTTCTATAAAGCTCTTTCTCCCAATCATTATATTTACATCTTTATCATACTCACAAGACCTTAATACTGGCATTGTTACAAGTTCTAATTCACTATTAACTCTATTTTTACACCTATCACATTCATAAACTAAATAACTAGCCATTTTACACCTCTCTTTTTTCTACATTTTCATAAGCTTTACAAATCATGTCATATTCTTCTCTATTTAAATCCTTTATTTCTTTACCTAACTGCTTAAAAACCTTTTCTTTCAACTTTTCCTTACTGACACCAGCATTATAAGCTATTGCATATAATCTACTTAATTGTTTAGTAGATAAAACTTTAATCTCATTACTTCTATTTTCTTCATCAAATTTATTTAAATTAGTATTATTTTTAAACTGCTCTTTCCCACTTATTGCATCAAAACTATCATTTTCAGTTATATTAAGTAACTGAATATACAAATATCTAGTTTGATAGGTTTCTATACCTCCTAGTGCTTGTAATTCATTAGAGCCTTTAAGTTGTAAGTCTCGCATTGGAGAAGTGAATGTAATCTGCTCTAATGGGTTTTCTCCATTTATCAATGTTAATGTTGCATACTCATTTGTAAAAGTCACTATAGGACATAATTTAGCTTCTTCCAATAAATCTGTTGCTTGAGGTAGAAAGTCTGCTAACTCAAAATACTTGAAGTTAGCAAACTTATTTTGACCACTCTTTTTAATATCTAGTTTATTAAACCTGACTCTCACATCCATTAATTTAATATATATATTTTTGTTATCCATCAATCTCCCTCCATATATTTTATGTTTTGTTCTAAGATTTTCATAAAACCATCTATGTAATCACCATAAAGTTTTTTTAACTTATTATCTTCTAAATGTTGCTTAAACTCTTCTAAAGTCCACTCTTTTTTATGTTTATCTATACAAGATTCTAATGCTGATACTTGTCCAAATTTTAAATCTAAATCTACTTCATCAACTGTTGTAAAATTTAATAAAAATAATTGTTCTTCTAATACTTGAATTATCTCTTCTCTACTTTTCAAAATAGTCCCCTCTATGTTATAATTATATTGATATTATGATGTTTTTTTGAATTGAGCCTTTGCAGAGGCTCTTTTCTTATATCTGTACATTTAAAGGTCTCTCCCTTTCTAAATATTCTTGATACATCATAATTTCCCTAAAATCATCAGATGCTTCTAATTCAATATCATATTCAAGCATTTTAAGTATATTTTCACTGGCTATTTTTACACCTTCCCACCAATTTAATATATTAATATTACTAGTCTCATTGTTATCTTTTAACCTTTCAATTTCTATATTAGCTCTTTTGATTTGACTTATTGCAAATATTTTAGCTGTATTCACTTACACTCACTCCTTTTATTTAATGTAAAAATCTAATATTATAATCGCCTTGTTGAATATCTTCTATCGTTAATAATTGATATTGTATGCATCCTCTATATTTATCAAAATAAGCTAAATTTAATTCATCACTAGTAGCTACTATTACAATACAATCTCCTTCAAAATTAATTTTTCTTGAGCTTATTTTTATTGCCTTACCTACTTTGAATTTACTTAAATCAAATTTTAATACTAATCCTTCCATACTAATTTTCCTCCTTGATTAATGGCCAAACATTTCTTTTCTAATTCTATATATTTCATCAAAATCTATTGGTGTAACCATATATGATATATCTATTGGTGGAATATTTTGAAATGCTCTTTCTGCTTCTTCTATTGTATAAATTCCACATTCATTCAGTGCTTTCCATGTCCTTTTTAATTGTGCCTGAAATTCTTCTTCTGTTTTGTAATTCATCATAATTTATCACCTCCCATTAAATGTTTTTTCTAGCCCATAAATCAGTTTCTTGTGCTAATTTTGAAATTTGCTTTAATGTGTCTAATACATATTTTTTAAAATCATCTTTTTCATATTCTTCTACTGAACCTTTTTCAGATATATCAAGTAATATTTCAGTCATTTTTTCAAAATCATTTCTAGTTGCTAAAATCTCAATGGTTAACCTATCCAAACTTTTAAGTTCTAAGTTTTGTGCATATGTAATTCCTATTGAACATTGATTCTTACAGTAATAATTAATTAGTTCTGGTGCATTATATACACTTGAAATTTGTAATACTTCATCAGCTCTAGGTGTGATATTTCCTAATTCAATTCTTGCTAATTTTGTACAATCCATTGATAAATACTGTGATGTCCCTTCTCTACTTCTCATATCTTTATTTCTTTCTGCACATTCTAATCTAGCTTTGTAGTAAATACTGTTTAACGCTTTTGTTGCTATCTTTGCCATATATTTTCCTCCTTTTAAGATAAACTTAGATTATTTGTAATCTATTTTAAAAAACTAATTTAATTTTATTATCTGATTTTAGTTTGTTTATAAAGTAAACTTGTCCTTTACCAGTAATTTTTACCGTCCTAGTTACTTTAGTGCTTCCATCAGGGTTATTTATCACCCTTTTTTTAACTTCCATTATTCCTAAATTCATACTTTTTTGAGTTGGTATATTATAGTCCTCACCTTTACGCTTAATTAAATATCCATTATCTCTAAGCCAATCAAAGAGCCTATTTTGACCTGTATCTACACCATTTTGTTTTAATATTTTTGCTAGTTCACCAACTAATATTGAATTTTCAGAACCTAGTACTGCATCAGCAAATAGTACTTTTGGTTGTTGTAATTGAATCATTTTATCTTTTTCCTCTATTTCTATACTTTTCTTTTCTATTGTCTTTTGAGCTACTTGTAATGCTCTTGCCATTATTTCATCATCTGACATGTCTTCTGTTGTATGTATATATCCTCCAGTTTTACGAATTTCTTTTATTATCTTTTTAACTTCTTTTTTAAATTGTTTAGCAATTAATTTTCTACTTTGCATCAAAACCTCATACAATCCATCTTCTGTTAAAAATAATTTATTTCCACCACTATTACTATTTGTAATAGTCACTTTTTCTTCTTCATCTATACTCATTAGCATTTTAGAAGTATTATAGTATCCTTCGCTTGTCTTACTGTAATCTATCCATTCAGCTACATCCCTAGCTAAAAATAGTGGATTTTCTAAAGTTCCATAAACTCTAAATTCTTTACCTAATAATTCTTGTTCTTTAATTATTTGTAAATTATTCATACTTACCAACCTCCTCACTCTCAATTTCTTTTATATAATTCCAAAGTATGTGTAATATTAAAGAATTCTTGGACATTCCTTTTTCTTCTGCTATTAGTATTAATTTTGTATTTAAATCATATGGAATTCTTAAGCCAGTTCTTACTCTATTTCCTAACATATTTCCCTCCTGTTTTGTTATCTATGTGTTGCCTATCTTTAATACAAAGTATAATACCTTTTCATTATGTTGTCTATATGTTGCCTATATATTTTTTATATTTATTTTTATGATATAATTGTTGCCAAATAGACTACATAAAGGAGTTGATATTATGGCTAAAATGGGTACATATAAAAATCCTCATTTTGCAATTAGAATACCAAAGGAAAAACTTGATAAACTTAAATATATAGCTGAATACAACGCTCGTTCGGCTAACAAAGAAATAGAGTTTCTTGTTACTAAACATATCGAAATATTTGAAAAAGAACATGGTTCTATATGTTTGGACTCTGAATAAATTCTTGTAATATACTTAATAGAATACTATTAAAACTTCTTCCTTTTTTACTTGCCTGCTTTTCTAACTTTTCTTTAAGTTCTTTAGGTAGGCGTATTGTTGTTTGTTCTCTTTGCACCTAATCACCTCTTTTATATTCTATATTTAGATTTCAAAGTACTAATTTAGTAAAATCATTTCATATCTTCGCCTTCTTTAATTGTACTTTTAGTACATTCAGTTTTCAAAAAAATTTCCTCTATTGAGGTATTAAAGTAGCTAGATATTTTTACTGCTGTACTTAAAGATGGTATTCTTTCATTTTTCTCTAAGAAAGCTATATACCTACTTGTAAGACCTAATTTAGATGCTAACTCATTTCTACTTAAATTTCTTTTTATCCTAAGAGTTTTTAAATTATTCAATTTATCACCTTCTTTTATTTTATCTTATGTACTAATAGTACAGTACTATTAGTACATTGTCAATGGATTTTTCAAAAAAAATAGTATATAATTGATAATTAAGAACTAATAGTTCAATAAATTTAAAAAGGTGGCTAAATAATATGATTGGAAATAGAATAAAAGAATTGAGAATTGAAAAAGATGTTACTCAAAAAGAACTTTCAACTTTTTTAGGGCTAACACCTAAAATGATTTCTTTCTATGAAAAAGAAGAACGCTTTCCACCTCATGATATAATTTTGAAACTATCAGAATTTTTTAATGTATCTACAGATTATCTTCTTGGAAAATCAAATGAAAAAGAAATAAATGAATTTATTGAAAAATTAGATTCCCCAGAAGATATAAAAAACATGTTGAAAATCTTTACTGAATTGAGTGAAGAAGCACAAAATAGAATGTTAAATATAGCAAAAGTGTTTTTGAAAGAAGAAAAATCAAAAAAATAATATTTACTTATATAAATTTAGAGAGATGTTTTAAAATAAACTAATTATTTTTAAACATCTCTTTTTATTTAAAAATATTAAATACAATTACCTTTTAATTATAATTCATAGTTTATTTATTCATCTTTTTCATAAATAGAGAGCAATATTTCAAAATATTCTGTTATTTTTTCTGAATTAAGCTTATCTAATTCAATTAATATTTCATTTAATTCTAATACCTTTATTTCTAAATCCCCCATTTAAAGTATCCCCCTCTATCATGTATTAAAAATTCTAGCCACTCTTTATTTTCACACTCTATTCACATAGAATTTTCTTAATTACATTTTAGCACATATTTTTACTCAAAAATGTCGCTATCACCGTCATTTACTTTACAATTCTACAAATGTCAACATGTATAAATTAAAGTAAAGGGAGGTTTTAGTATGTTAAAAGAATTAAGAAAAAAAAGAAGATTAACACAAAAAGATTTGTCTGAAAAAGCAAATTTAAGTAGAACTTACATTTCAGAGCTAGAAAGGGGGCTATATAAGAATATAAATATAGATGTAATTATTGATTTGTCACTTGCATTAGAAATAGATTGTCTCATTCTATGTGAGTACTTTATTGAAGAAAACTTGAAAAGAAGGAAAATATAATAGTAAATATCTTGATAGCATAATAATAGAACAATTACAAACTACTCTATTTTTATGTTATTGAATTAATGTGAAGGTTATATAATAAATCAAAAATAACTTGTTTTACATATAAAAGTAGACTTTTCCATAAAATATATTGATAAATAGGTTACTTTGTGTATATTATTAACTATATATGTATATTTATGATATGGGGGGTTACTATGGATTTTTCAGATAAAATAAATCAATTTAGTAAGAGGATAGAAACATTAAAGAATAACTTAACCACAGAGGAAGCAACAAAAACAGCATTAATAATGCCATTATTTCAAATTTTAGAATATGATATTTTTAATCCATTAGAGTTTATGCCTGAATTTATAGCAGATGTAGGTGTTAAAAAAGGTGAAAAAGTTGATTATGCAATATTAAAAGATGGTAAACCATTAATTCTAATAGAAGCAAAATGTGCAAGTGATAAATTAAAAAAACATGATGCTCAGCTATTTAGATATTTTACAGCAACAGAAGCAAAATTTGCAATACTTACTAATGGAATAATTTATAAATTCTTCACTGATTTGGAAGAAAAAAATAAAATGGATGAAAAACCATTTTTGGTATTAAATTTATTAAATATGGATGACAATAAAATATCTCATCTAAAAAAATTCACTAAAAATTCTTTTGATATAGATACAATCTTTAATATCGCATCAGAATTAAAATACACTAGTTTAATAAAATCACAATTAAATATGCAATTAGAAAATCCATCTGATGAATTTGTTAGATTCATAATAAATGATTTTTATAATGGAATTAAAACTCAAAATGTAGTTGAAAAATTTAGACCTATTGTAAAAAGGTCATTATCTCAATTTGTTAATGATTTTATGAATGAAAAATTAAAGCTCCTGTTAGAGAATGATAATGAAGATTATGAAAAAAAGAAAGTGAAAGATAATAAAAAGAAAGAAAAAAATAAAATAGATAATGATCTAACAAAAAAACAAGATGGAAATAATCTTCTTAAACCCGAAATCGGACCTAAAAATAATATATTATTAACAGAGGATGAATTAAAGGCAATAGATATAGTTCAAAATATTTTAATAGAAAAAGTTTCTAAAGATGAAATAACATCTAAAAAAATAAGTAATGAGCTTAATATATTATATAAAAATGATATAAAAAATTGGATATGCAAAATAACTCTTAACCATTCTAATAAAACTATCTGCCTTCCTAATGGGGAAAATGATTATTTAGAATATAAAATGGATGATGTTGTAGATATAAAAGAATTAAAGGATGATTTGATTTTTGTTATAGAGAAATATAAAGAAGAGTAGCTTAAAACTACTCTTTTTATAAGAAAGATAAGTATATAGAACGTTTTATTCTTCAAAATATCTTTTCGAGAATATATCATTCTATATACTCCAATTCAATTTTACAAATATTATGCAAAGGCACTCTCTCTTAAAGATATTAAATCATCTCCATTTATTAATTCTATGTTATTTACTGATGCTAATTCTATCGCAGATTTTGTATAATAATTATTAGTTATTACCATACCTAAATCAGCCTTATAAAATTTAATTGCTCCTATAACTTCTTGTACTGCTTTATTTCCCACACTGCTTGAGTAAAATTTAGCCTGCACTACTTTTTTTATTCCATTTTTTGATATAATTAAATCTGCACCTTGATCTCCAGAAGCTTTAGTTGTGATAACCTCATATCCTAATTGACAAAATAAATCTTTTAAATATAATTCAAAATCTGCTCCTGTTACTATATTATCAAATATATTCCTATCACTATTCATATCTTGATCCAAACTAAAGCTATTATTTAAATAACGTTTTCTGTCAATTTCCAACCTTCTTTGACTTTTATAGTTTTCTACATCATTCATCAAAGTTGTTTGCTTCGATAATATATCAATTAAATCCTCAGTTTGTATATTTTTTCTAAACATATGTATTATAATACAATATAAATATATAAAATTTTCATTGTTAATAAGTGAATCATCTATATCAGCAATCTTTTTAATTATATTATATACATCATTATATTCCATATTATCTTTATTAATTATATCTATTTCATTAATTATATTACTTAAGGTATCTTCTATTTCAATCTCATTAAACAATATCTCCTTACTGATTAATCCAGCAAGTATGTTAAAATAAACCTCATCTAAAGCTATATCAAATGTATCAAAGTAAAATTCCTTATACATAGGATACAATTTTTCATTAACAAGATTATATTCTTTTAACTCTATGTATAGATTCCTTGTTATTGTATATAATTCTTTATTATTTACAAAACTATCTTTATATCTTAATAGTATCAATAATTTATTAAAAGCTTTTGCATATGAAAACATGAACCATGATATCAATAAAGTTTTAAAATCTAAATTACTTAAATCATCCCACGAATCTGTTATTTGAGTAAAAAGCATATTGAATACTTCTGTACCTCCATAAAGAGATTCATTTAATATATAATTATCTATTTTGTTATCTATTGTTATATTTCCTACTTCTACACTTAATTCATCACTTATATCACAAACATGTGTTGTATATATTTTTTCCACTAGTAATTGTGATTTTTCCAAAGTAAGTATCTCATCAAATTCTTCAATTGAATTTACATCAGTCATAATTTTATATACTTCTATAATAGTTTTATAAAATATAGATCTATCAATGTCTCCATATATTTTCTCCATTAATTCGCAACAAAAATTATGCATTGTGCAAATATTAATTGCTGAAAAAGTAATGGATATGTAATTTCTATCAATTTCTTCTCTAAATTTATTTTGTAAAATTAATTCTTCATTTTTTAATCTTTCCTCTTCTTTTGTTCTTTCTTGTTCTAATCTTAGCTTTTCTTCGTTTCTTATGCTTTCTTCTTCTATTCTTAGCTTTTCTTCATTTTTTATCCTTTCTTCTTCTTCTCTATATGCTTTTTCTATCTCTTTTTCTATTCTTTCTTCATTTTTTAATCTTTCCTCTTCTTTTAATTTTTCTTGTTCTTTTAATCTAATTTCTTCTAATTTTTTATTTCTTTCAATCTTTTCTTTTTCTTCTTGTTGTTCTTCCTTCTTTCTCTTAATAAACTTAAACATACTACTCTCCATTCCTTTTAATTTCCTGTGATAATAATTCTAAATTATATACATAATCTTTTAAATTCTACATAAAATTATAAATTCCTTTATTGAACTTTTAAAATCTCCTTTTATCATGTTAATTTTGCTATTTTAAACAAATCTCAACTCTTATAAACTCTACTTAGAGAGGTGATAATATGAAATCTGCACTATATGTAAGAGTAAGTACACACTATCAAGTAGACAAAGATTCCCTACCATTCCAACGCCAAGAGCTTATAAACTACTCCAAATATGTACTCGGAATAGACGACTATGAAATATTTGAGGATGCAGGATACAGTGGCAAAAACACAGATAGACCTGCTTTCAAAGATATGATGAATAGAGTAAGAAATAAAGAATTTACTCATATACTAGTTTGGAAAATAGATAGAATATCAAGAAACTTACTTGATTTTTGCGATACCTATGAAGAAATAAAAAAACTAAATGTAATATTTATCAGTAAAAATGAACAATTTGACACTAGTTCAGCTATGGGTGAAGCAATGTTAAAAATAATACTTGTATTCGCTGAACTTGAAAGACAACTTACTGCAGAAAGAGTATACTCAATTATGCTTTCACGAGCTGAAAAAGGATTGTGGAATGGTGCTAATTGTCCTATTGGTTATACTTATGATGAGGAAAGTAAGTTCCCTCAAATCGACACTCAAGAATCCATAATAGTAAAAATGATATATGATAAATACGAAGAATTAAAATCAACTTCAAAAGTTTCATCTTATTTAAACAATAATAATATAAAAACAAAAAGAAATGGAATATGGACAAGTAAAACAATTTGCGACATTATAAGAAATCCATTTTATAAAGGAACTTATCGTTATAATTATAGAGAAAGTGCACGAGGAAAAATAAAAGATGAAAAAGAATGGATTATAATAGATAATAATCATAGTAAAATAATATCTACTGAACAATGGAAAAACTGTAATGACATAATGAATACAAATGGTTCAAAAGTTTCAGCATCCTTTAGAAAAAATGTTATAAATACCCATATATTTGGTTCATTTCTAGTATGTGGATGTTGTGGTAATAGATTTGTATCAAATCTTGATAGACCTAGAAAAAATGGCTATAAACCTTCATCATATAGGTGCTCAAGTAAATTTAAGGATGTATATTGTAATTCTAAAATTATTACAGATATAACTCTAGGTCCATTTATTTTCAACTATATACTAAATCTTATAAAAGTACACATTTATGGAGTTAAAAATATAAAAGAACTTGAAAAAAGACTCCTTCAAGGTAATACATTTAAAAACATAGTTGGAATAAAACAAGATGAGCTTGAAAACATGTACATTTGTATATATGTTTCAAAGAATCAAAAGATTAGGCAGCTAAATAGAAATAATATTAAAAAGAAAAACAGTAATATGAAAGATACTACTATTAAACTTCTATTATCAGAAAAAGAAAAGTTTGAAAATGCTCTTAATAAACTTGAAGATTTATTTTTATTCTCTAAAGATATGTCAAAAAAACAGTATCTTTTAAAAAAAGTTTCACTTAAAGAAAATTTATCTGCAATTAATAATAAATTGGAGATTGAATCTAAAAAAGCAGATAATAACTCTTTACCTAATGATATGTCCTTCTTAAAAACTGCAAGTAATTTTTTACTTTCATTTAATTTATTGAATGAAAAAACTGTTGACTATAAAAGATTAGTTATGAATATGGATAAACAAATTTTAAAAGATTTTATTGAATCTATGATAGATAATATAACAATAAAAAATGGCATAATACATAGCATAAAATTTAAAAATAATCTTACAAATACATTTATATATAAATAATAAAAATAAGCTATTCATGAATCATTGAATAGCTTATTTTATATGTTAATAGTAGTGAGCATATAACCATGTTAACTTACACTAAAGGACATCCAAAGGTTTGAGTAAACACGAGTTTTCTCTTTCCAGTTCTGTTGAAGTATTCTTCATTTTGTCTGTGTATTTGTTCTATATATTTATCTTGTTCTTGTATTTTCTCTATAGGTATTGTTACTTGTTTTCTTTTGCTCACGTCTATTCCTCCTAGTTAATTTCTTATATTACACATAACCTTAATTATATCAAATAAGAAAAATCTTTTAAAGATATTATTATTTTTCTATGTATGTTTTAATGATAAATTTAATAATTTAAATATAGTGTATTTCTAAAAAATAAAAATAGATATTCTTTATCATAACAATAAAAAAGATGTTTTAAATTTTAATTTAAAACACCTTTCTTATATTAAAATACACAATTTATTATTGAAGATAATAAATTCTATTCATTCTCAATTAAATAACAATTATTTAGTATTAAATATTGACCTTCCTCAACTGTTATATATCTATTCCCAGAGAAAGCATCATTAGTAACTATTCCATCCAAATCACCTAAGCTATTATCTCTAACTTCATAATATGCATCAGAAGAATTTGAAACTACAGTATATTCTCCAGCAGGAATTTCTAGTCCAATTTTATACATGCCATTTCCAAACTTACCATTCTTAGCTTTTTGAACCTTAGCATACTTTGCTAATATCATTGTTGAATCTTCAATTTTAATATACTGTCCATTCTCTAAAGTTATGTATCTAGTTCCACTAAAAATATCATTTGAAAGTATACTATCAGCATTTCCTGTACTATCACCTGTAACTTCATAATAAGAAGCATAACTTCCTGAATTTGAAGTTATTAAATATTCACCTGCTGATATGTCTTTCCCAACCTTATACATGCCAGCCTTTATGGTCTTTGTAGTTGGCTTAGCATCATCTTTTACGATGCCAGTATTAGTATCTCCAATTCCATTTGTTACATTTAGACACTGCTGAATTATAGTTGAATTTATGTATCCTATAGAAGTTATCTTTTTAGCATTCTTTAAGACGCTTTTATTACTGCCATTATCAACTAATACCATTGGACTATTTTTTGATAAAGAAGAGCCTACAAGAGCATTTGTTAATTCATATGCTCCAGCTACATAAAATTCTTTAGCATCCTTGTAAAATTTATTTATTATTGCTTTATTAGTTTCAAATCGAGTACTTCCTCCCAATCTAGTAGATTTAGTATTATTTACTAAAGTAGTACTCATTGAAGATGTTCCACCTATTGCATAAGATTTCAAACCAGTAGTTGAAAAAGGTATGCTTCTTCCATTAGTAAGAATTATTGGTGCCTTATCTCTTGTTGCTACAGAGGCAATACTTATAGCATCAGCTTCTCCTTTATATGCATTTGTCAACATAACAGTATCAACTTTTTTTATTGAGTTTATTTCTTTTGCAACATTATAACTTGTTTTTATTCTGTCACTTCCTTGAATTCTTACAACTTTTAGATTTTTAGATTTTAATGAATTTTCGACAGTTGTACTAACAGAGTATGTTCCTCCAATTATATAAACTTTTGATACATTTTTTAATCTTGTAGATGTTTCAGTTGGTATAGTATTTTTTTCAGTTAATAGTATAGGTGCATTTAAAGCTCCTGCTAATCCACTTGCACTTAAACCATCTGCGATAGAATTATTAGTATTAATTAGTATAGCAGTCTTATATGCATTTTCATCTGCTACATTACCTGCAATTTCATACTTATTTTTTCCTTGTATCTTTTCTACAGATGATATTGCATTTACTAGTTGAATATTTGCAAATGCAAAAGAAATACTCAAAGTCAATGTTAACATTCTTTTATAGAATTTCATAATAGAATTATCCCCCTCATAATAAATTTTTAATATGTGAATACATTCTCTTAATTAGGTTATGTACTTAACAAACTTATATAAAATCATAAACTATAGTAGATTGTATTACTAATAATTACAAATGCAATTATTCATTTAAATATAATTGTATTTACATTTATATTAAAAATCAACTAGATTTATATAAATACTTATAATTATATTTTTATTCTTAATATTTTTTTTATTATGTTATTTTAATAGATTTATTTTTCTTTTTTAAGTATATAGATACATTTCTCAAAATATTCTATTTCTATTATAGTTACACGTATTTAATTCAGCTAGAGTCTCATTTAAAATTAGAACCTTAAATTCTACATTAAAACTATATTTCATATATATTGTTTTAAAAACTTTAACTAAACTTTATTTTATACCATGAATTATGTATTTTTTCTTAATCAAATTTAAGCAAGTTTTTCACAAAAAATATGTTTTTTGCTATATTTTTTAGAACTATATAAATGTAAATATATACAAATTTAATTAAGTGGAGATTTTAGTATACTCTAAGAGCTGACAAATCAGAGAAGATTAATGCACAAATTTATCTTGAAAAAGTAAATTTAAATAAATTTTATATTTAATAGCTATAAATGAGATACATATAAGAATATTGACATAGGTATGATAATTTATCCATTAAGTTGAAGTTATATTACTATTATATAAATATTTTATTAAAAGCAAAAATATTTAATGCTAAATCTTTAAAAAAAATAAGAATAGAGTAGTTATAATCTACCCTGTTCTTATTTTTTTAATTATTATAATAGTTATAAAGTAAAGTATTATTTCATATTTAAGCTTGATAACTAACTCTTCTTATTGATAGACTAACAATCTTGAATAAAAATATTCCTGCAACTAAATTTATTAAAACAGCTGGTAATACTACTGCTAAAAATAAAGCTGTGAATGAAGCACCTGGAAGACCAACTATAGCTTGAGCTGCTAATAAAAAAATTGTTCCACTTACAAGTGTTCCTACTGGCATTATTATTGCAACTACTATAATATCTTGTGTCTTCTTAGCTAACTTTTTTATAAAAGGCATTTTATAACTAATGTTCATTAATAAAAATACTATATTTGCTGTAAGAGTTTTATCTATTACATTAGGAATTTGACCTCCTGGGAAACTTGATGTAAGTGCTGTAAATATTCCAGTTACTATACCTGCTATTAAACAAGTTTTATAATCATCTCTATTTAAAACCAATATTACAAATAACATTGCTAGTGGTATATCTGGTTTCATTGGTAATCCTATAGCTGGTGTAATTTGATGTATCAATAATCCCATCGCTAAAAGTATTGCATTTAAAGTTAGTTTTTTTGTATTTGTTTTCATTTTTGTAGTTCCTCCTATTTTTTTTATTTTCAATTTATTTTTTTGCCAATTTACTATATCATCATCTTTAGCTTTGGAAATTCATAACATCTTTTTCACCACCTTCTATATTTTAAGTTTTCAGTAAAATAAAAAACTCCGTCCTAATCTAATAGGACGGAGATTATCCGCGTTGCCACCTAAATTATATAAAAATTAATATAAAATCAAATTTTTATATATCTCATTATCAGGTACTTACATACCTTATTCGCTGTAACGTGCGACTGACGATAAAGTCTACTCTCAAAACTATGATTTCAATTTACTCCTCTAAGGGCCATTCATCAAATTTTTTCTTGCTAAGATTCCACCATCCTCAGCTCTCTATACTGAACCTAAATTCAACTACTCTTCCTTGTCATAGGATTTAATTTACTTTATTAAATTTTGTCGTTGAAATAATAATATTATTTTTTCTAAAAAATGTCAATATATTTTTATAAATTTAAAAATATATTTTGTAATCTATTTTTTCTAAAACATAGTAAATTAAGTTATGTATTTCTTTTTAAATCCAAAATTCTATAAACAATTCCTTTAATAGTCTGTTTTTTTTGCTCGAATTCTTCCTCTGTTAATTCAGTTAATGAATCTTGATGTAATATTGAAAATGATGAATAGAGAACAGCATTTGCAAGTTCTAAGTCTGTTTCAATCGCAGAACTCCCAATCTCACCTTTATCACGCATAGAGTTTATATATTTTGCTATATGAGGAACTAAACTCTTTAAAGTTAATTGATTAAGTGCAATTTGCATACTCCAATGAAATTTACCTGATTTGAATATTTTATATTTTGAAATACTTTTTTGTAATAACTCGAATACTGCATCAATTTTTAGGTTATTTGCTACACAATCATCATATAAAATATCAGAAAAGCTTTGTTCATATTGTGCTAAAAACAACTTTATTACTTCATTAAATATTTCATCCTTTGATTTAAAATAGTGATAAAACATGCCAACTTCTCCACCAACACTATCTAAAATCATTCTTATAGAGGTGTTCTCATATCCATACTCTAAAAACAACTTAAGTGCATTATCAATAAGTTCATCTCGTTTACCACCATTTAATATTCGTTTTCGTGCCATTTTTGTATCTCCTTTTAAACAGCATATTATTCCGTTCAAATTATATCATGCTATTAAATAAACATCAATAATTAACAAAACGTTGTTCTTTAAATTACCATCTAATTAATAATAAAATCACATAAAACAACTATATAATTTTCATTGTTGTATTTAATAAAATTTCTTCTTCTTTCTTTTAATAAATATTAATATAACTAAAACTATAACAACAAACATAACTATTATTGACAGTACCAATTTTGATAAAATATTATATCTCCTTATACCTCGACTTTTGTGTCTATTTAGAATTCCATGTCCATAAGTTTTAGTTCTTGTAGTCCTTTTTTTTAATTTCACTCTACTTTTACTAGATTTACTACGTTTGTGTCTACTTTTAGATTTAATAGTTTTAAACCTAGTATTATTAGATTGATAACTCTCTTGTGTTGAAGAAATGTATACACTAGAATCAGTAATAACTTCTGCCTCAACTTGTAATGGATTTATAATGCTGATTATAAGTAAAAAAGATATAATTACTCCAATCAACTTTTTCTTTTTTTTCATATTTTCCCCCTCATAAAAACTTATATCTAGTTTATTATAGTATATATTAAAGTAAAAATTACAAAATTTTTCAAATTTCTTATATGTTTTCTTATCTTTAATATATTTTTATTCTGTAAAGTTTCTCTTTTGTTAAAATTCTTTAAATTAATAGTAAATTATGATACTTAGTACACAAAATACAAATTAAATCTACTTTCAACTAAATTTTCCATTTATAATTAAGATAGCTTAATTAATTTATTCTGTTTAGTATTAAATGATGATTTTTACAAAAGAAAAAGAATCCTATGATTAGGATTCTTTTTCTGAGATTTATTAGTGTATTTAAAGCTTACTAGTATCCAATTATGATAAACTTAAATATTCTTCTATATACTGGTTATATACATATCCAGAATATCTTTTTCCACTTTTATCAATATTCACTCTTGCCCATTTCCCAACACTATAACATACTTCAACTTTAAAACCATCAGGAATTGTAGTTATAATTCTAGAGTCTAATGTTCTGTCATTTCTAAGTTCTAAACTTAGACCATTTGTTCTTATATTTCCTACATAATTCTTTTTTCTATCTTTTACCATGTTGTTACTATTGTTTTTAACATTGTTTAATTTTTCTAAATATTTATAAAGTAACCATCCTTTGTCATAATTACTTTCAACTTCTGCCCATATTCCATCAACACATTTTAGCTTGACAATTTTACCTTCTGGTATACTTTTCAACTTCATACTATTTATGTCTGGTCTTTCTCTTAAATTTAATTTAATTTTAGTCTTAAAATTGATGCTAGATTCGCCAAAATTTTTTAACATTAATTCAGATATCATCTTAAGCCCTCCTCTTGCCAAATATTAAGTTATTAAAAATATATACTTTCAACAAATACTTTTAACAAAAAGAATCATTATCTTTTTGGCAACTGGCTGACATGACCTTTATTACATAAAGATTTTAGTCCCTATAGCTTTGCGTCATTAGATTTATCTAATATTGCCTATATCTGAATAATAACATAATTTGAACAATTTAAAAATAATATTACCTCAAATTTTATATTAATTAAATATAAATTAAATTTTTAATTAATAATAAGCAAAAAATACCTTTATATTTATTAATTTAATTATTATTCTTCATAATTCATCTAAAAAATAGTAATTTATCTATGATACTATTACTTTTAACAAATCTTTTTTAATAAATATTAATACATAAAAATAATCAATAATTTTTTATATACTTAATTAATATTAAAAATTATTGATTAGTAAAAAACTAAAAATAAAATATATTAATTATATTCTTTTTTAAAATTCTTACTAATTTCTTTAGGGTATATTTTGTATAAACACTTTATCATAAGAAGTTTATATTTTACTTTTTTAATAACTTGACAAAATAGTAATATTATTATATTATGATTATAGACCGACGGTCAGTTTAATTTTTATATATCTATGACTAATATAAAATAAATCTAAAATATTCAATACAAAATTTTTAAGAAATGAGGATTATTTATGCTTAAGAGAATATTATTAAAAGATTTAACTCGAAACAAAGTGATAACAATTACTCTATTTATTTTTATTTTGCTTGCATCAATGCTGGTATCTAGTGCAACGAGCATCATTATAGAACTAACTCATTCCATGACTTCTTTGTTTCAAAAATCCCATGCGCCTCATTATGTTCAAATGTATTCTGGCAAATTAAATCAAGAAGAAATTGACAAGTTTTCAGCTAAAACTCCATATGTAAAAAAGCAACAAACTACTGAACTTTTAAATATAAATGGAGCTAATATTTTTTTAGGAAATAAAGGAGAAAATCAGGCTAATAGTGTACTAGAAAATAGCTTTACAAAACAAAATGATAAATTTGACTTTCTATTAGATATGGAGAATCAAATAATGCAAATACAAGATGGGGAAATAGGAGTTCCTGTATACTATATGAAACAATGCAATTTAAAAATTGGAGATACAATAAAAATTATTAAGGGTAGTTTCTTTATGGAATTTACAATAAAAGATTTTATACGTGATGCACAGATGAACCCTTCTCTTGTTACTTCAAAGCGTTTTTTAATCAGTGATAATGATTGGGGCACTTTAAAAGTTACTATAGGGGAAAGCGAATATCTAATTGAATTTCTATTAAATGATATAAATAAAATTAGTGAGTTTGAAACACTATATCAATCAACTAAGCTCCCACAAACAGGTACATCAATAACTTATTCCACTTATAAACTACTAAATGCTTTGTCTGACGGAATTGTAATTGCTATTGTCATCTTAATTAGCATTCTTCTTATTACAATTTCTATTTTATGCTTACGATTTACTTTAATTACAACGATTGAAGAAGACTACAGAGAAATTGGTGTTATGAAAGCCATTGGTATTCAAAATAGTAACATCCAAAAACTATATTTGATAAAATACGTATTAATTTCATCTTTTGCAAGTTTTCTTGGCTATATATTGTCGTTATTCATAGGAGTTTTTTTTACAAAAAATATTTATATTTATATGGGAACAGTAGATAAAGATATCTTTAGTATTCTTATTCCATTTATAAGTTCAGTTCTTGTATTTGTAGCTATTGTATTCTTTTGTAAACTTATACTTAAAAGATTCAAAAAAATATCAGCAGTTAATGCATTAAGAAATAATCATTCTACAAACTCTGTAATACATGGATATAGCTTACAGCTATACAAAACCAAAATGACAAATGCCAATATATTTCTAGGGTTAAATGAAGTAGTAAGAAAATTTACTGTCTATGGATTGCTTTGTTTTGTCTACATGATTTGTATTTTCCTCATGATTGTACCACTTAATTTTCTAAATACTATTCAATCACCTGAATTTATTACTTATATGGGCGCTGGTAAGAGTGATATTCGTATTGATTTATCACAGACAAATCAAACCCAACATCTTTTTAATTCTATATTACAAAAAATTAACGATGACAATGATGTTGAAAAATATGAATCCTTTACAACAAGTTCATATAAAATAAAAAATAAAAATGGCAAAGTAGAAAATATGAAAATAGAAAATGGAAACTTTAAAACTTTCCCACTTACATATGTAAAAGGTTCTGCACCAACAAAAGAAAATGAAATTGCACTATCTGTTATAAATGCAAATGAACTAGAAAAAAGTATTGGAGATAATTTATCTATTTTCTCAAAAGGTAAAGAGTTAACTCTTACTGTTAGTGGCATATATCAAGACATTACACATGGTGGTAAGACTGCAAAAGCTATGTTACCATCTAACAAAGATAATGTTTTATGGCATGTCATAAATTTAAATTTAAAACCTGGAGTCAATGTAGCAGATAAATTAGAACAATACAGTATTGGTTATTACCCTGCTAAAGTTACAGATATAAATAATTATATAAGTCAGACATTAAGCTCTATTATCAACCAGTTAAGACTTGTTATAAAATTAGCTGTTGTCATATCTATTGTAATTTCTTCACTAATTACAGCAATGTTTTTTAAGATGCTCATTGCCAAAGATACACCACAAACAGCAACTATGCTTAGTTTAGGATTTTCTACTAAAGATATACGTATTCAATATATTACTAGAGCTTTATTAGTACTTATAATCGGAGTTATTTTAGGAATTATTATGGCAAATACACTTGGACAAAAAATATCTGGTTTACTACTTTCTGGTATCTCAAATCTTCAATTTATAGTAAATCCATTAATTGTATATATACTTTGTCCATCAGCTTTAATTCTCACAGTATTAATTACTATTATAGTAATTAATAGAGCAATCAATAAAATAAAAATTATGTCTATTATAGAGTAAGGGGTATGTTATGAATAATATTATAGAAGCTAAAAAAATTATTAAAGAGTATACTATTGCTAAAGGAAATATGCAGCAAGTTTTAAAAGGAATAGATTTATCAATTCAATATGGAGAATTTATATCTATTATGGGTGCTTCTGGGTCTGGTAAATCAACATTACTGCATAACATAAGTGGAATGGATAAATTAACATCTGGTATAGTCAATTTTTCAGGTGAAATGATTTCTAATATGTCCGAAGAAGCATTATCAAAACTTAGATTAAAAAATATGGGCTTTATATTTCAACAAAGTAATTTACTTAAAAACTTAAATATATTTGACAACATAATTCTCTCAGCTTACTTAAATAAAGAAGAAAGTCGTCAAATAATCAATGAACGAGCGACAAGACTTATGGAAAAAATGAATATTTCGGAAATAAAAAATAAGGATATTACTCAGGTTTCGGGAGGTCAACTTCAAAGGGCTTCCATATGTCGTGCTTTAATTAACAACCCGAAAATTTTATTTGGAGACGAACCTACAGGTGCACTTAACTCCAAGCTAACAAATGAAGTAATGGATATTCTTATAGCTATTAATAAATTAGGAACAACTATTATGCTTGTAACTCATGACGTCAAAGTAGCAGCAAAGACAGAACGAGTATTATTTATGTCTGATGGTATGATTGTTGGTGAAATTAAATTAGGAAAATTTAATAGTAATGATTTAAAAGAGAGAGAAAATAAACTAATAAGTTGGTTATCAGAGTTAGGTTTTTAATTTTATTAAACTATCTTCTTTATATACTTTAAAGCTGATGACTTATTCAATATTTGATGCTAAAATATAATTAATAAAATTTAATTATTAGGTGATTACATTATGAATATTACTAAAGGCATAACTTTACTCTTAACATTATCAATTGTAATATCTGTAGCAGGATGTTCTCAAAAAAATGCTAGTTATGTAGCAAAAAAATATATTGATAGAGTGAACTCTGGTGACTATGAAACAGCATATAGTTTACTAAGTAAAGATAGTAAGAAAGAAATTAGTCTAGAAAATTTTGAAGAATTTCAAGATATTTTAGTTAAAACAAATAGAGTAGTTAGTTATAAAGTAAGTAAAGAAAAAAATATAAAAAAATATAATTATGGTGGAAAAGAGTATAAAAATGTGGTTAAATTAGAAGAATCTTTTGAGATAAAAAATATTCTTCATAAAAGAAATGATTCTTTAAAAATTAATAGATATTTTATAGTTGAAAATAATAAATACAAACTCTTATTGCATGAAAGTTTCAAGAATGATTTTTCCATTAATAGTATGGCTCTTGCTCAACTTACACTTGAGGATTATAAACTGGAAACCATTAAAGAAGTTGAAACTCTACTGAAAAAATCAATTTCTATTAATCCTACTGATTCAGATCTTTATTATGCACAAGCATGCAACTATATGCGTTTTGATGGTTTTCCTGATTCTTCAGATGCAGTAGATAATGCTTTTGATTCAATTAATAACGCTTTAAAATATTTAGATAAAATAGATTCTGAATACAAAAAAAAGATGAGTGATATATATAACCTAAAAGGAGTTATACTTATGGCTAATAAAAGATTTGATGAAGCAAGACAATGTTTAAATAAATCGTTATACTTTAATAAAGATAACGAAGATCCGAAATCCAATCTAGAGTCACTAAAAAGTCATCTAGACTAACTATTTAGCTTTTTATTTATAGGAAACATTTCATATATGATTAAATATTAAATCATAATTTTTACAAAACTAATTACAATTTTAAATTATAAAAACTTATTGCTATATAAATATTAATCTATAACAATAAGTTTTTTATTTAAATAAAAACATGTAACTGTTAAGACTTAGTTATAAAAATTTAGTTTGGCAATCTTAATAATTTTTCAATTATATTATTAATAATATATTGACTAAATTTACATCACTAAATATAGATATTATTTGTTAAATACTCTACACTACATATCTAAAGTCATCTAAATTACATTACCTTTATAATATACAATCTAAACATTAGGATATCCTCTAAAACAATAAAAAAGAAGGTATAAAGAGCTACCCTCAAGCTCAATATACCTTATAAATATCTAAACTTCATTTTTCACTAATTTTTCTATATCTTTGATAATATGTTCTTTAGATTTTTTTCCAGCTATAGCATCAAAAATTGCAACAGCTTTTTTTTCTCCAAACTTTTCTGCTACATCATTAAAGTCTAGAAATCTAACACTTTCTTTTGGTTTACCAAACATATAACACCTCTCATATATTTTTATATATTTATTATAACTTCTATATGTTTATTTTTCACCAATAAACGTTAGACAAATTAGTGCCTTTATTTTTTTAGTCTGATTTTACTTTCAAAATTCTTAACAAAAACAGTTTATTCTACTCTATAAATAAAAATAGACAATTTAATTTGTAGGAAACTTGATAATAAAATACAGTAAACAAAACTTTGTTTGTAAAAGTTTTTTATTAAAATTTATGAGAATTATAAAAAATTAATAAAAGAATAAAATTTAATTCAATTTTAAACAACCTATTATCAATAAATTATTGTTATCAAAATTATATATTAAACTCTTCTAAAACCTTTATTGCAAACCTTGCATTTGGATATGTAATAGACCCACCACCAATTACACCTATTTTTATTGCTTCTATAATTTCATCCTTACTTGCCCCAGAGTTGATACACCCCTCAATATGATAACAAATACATTCATCACATCGACTTAAAATAGAAATAGCTAATCCCATTAATTCCTTATTTTTTTTGCTTATAGCTCCTTCTGAATAAGTCTTATCATCAAGACTTCCAAATACTCTAAAAAATTCATCTGTTTCATTTAATTTTTTATTGTAAAACTCTCTATATTCCTTCATTTCTTTAGTGTTCATGTCCTGCCTCCTATATTTATAAATGATTTCTTGTAAGAGTATCACACTATACTTAGCCTTTCAATATTAAATCAAACCTTTTAATTTACATTCAATAGACTAATTTATATAGATTATCAAAAACTTTTAATAACCTACTACTATTTTTATTAAAGAATATTTTTTCAGAGCTAAAATAAGTGTATTAATAAATTTTTAATTATATATTTTAGCTCTGAAATGTATTCTATTTATCCAAATATTATAATAGGAATTGATTGTATTAGTTATTTCTAATTGAAGTTCTATATATCAAATAAGAATATATAAATGGCAGTATTACAATTACAAAAATTACAAAGATATTATAAAGAGGGATGCTAATAAAAGCATTAATAATTAATAATATCCCACCAATAATCCAAATCCATCCAGCTAAACGATGTGTCTTATTCCAATTTTCTTCATCATTAAGAGCCCATGGAGAAATTATTCCCATAGAATAATTTCTCTTACATTTAGGAAGATAATTTCCAAATAAAATAACTACTATCCCCAAAATCAATCCTGTATAAAAATTAAAATCCAAACTAATTCCTGTTGAATACAAAACCATCATTATTTGTAAGATGACTGAAAGTATAGCAACTCCCCATTTTGATAAATTTTGCATAACATTTGAAAAACTAGCCTTTTTAGGTTCATTTTCAAGTCTAAACCATGTATATAAATGAACACATAGCATTAATAATGGTACTCCAAAAGCTGCTATAAACTTTGGAGCATAATTATCTGGATTCCCATAACTATCAAAATGAATTGCAACTTCATTTGGTAGTCTCTCGTAAAAATATATTGATACAATAAATGGTATAAAACATATTAATGTAGATAAAATAAATTGCTTATTTATCGCTTTTTTCATTATCTTTTTCTCCCTTCTCCATAAATTGTGAAAACCAAAGCATAACCTCTTCAAAAACCGAAATGTTTATTTCATAGAAAATAAAATTTTTATACTTTGTCTCAAATATGAGTCCTGCCTTTTTTAATTGAGATAGATGATAAGAAATTGTGGCATTTGTCATATTAAATTTTTCACTAATTTCTCCTGCTGACATTTTATTCCCCCTTAACATAAGTAATATTTCTCTTCTTACAGGGTCTGAAAGAGCTTTAAACGTTTCTGGAAAACCCAACACCATCACCTCTCTATTTAGAATTCCATCTAATTAGAATATATCATAATTATTATTATATTTCAACAACTATTTAGATTTTTTTCTAAATAGTTGTTTTAAATTCTCAAATAAAGTTTTTATTCTTTGTAAATAAGTTGATTTTACTCACATTTTATTTCTATTCAAATATCTTAATTTCAAAAAATAAAAAAGCTTAGAAATTAACTCTAAGCCCTTTTATTTTATATCTTTCCTATATTTAAAATATAATGCATACTATTATGCAACATATTCATATTTTGCTTTGTATTCTCTCATTGCATCATTCCAAGCTTCTTGTACTGTAACACCTTTTTTACTAGCAATTTTTTGTGCCAATTCAATTATCTTCATAGCTCTTCTTGATATATTCATAAATAACTCCTCCTACAAATTATTATATATTTCATACCCATAAAATCAAATTTATATTTTTTGATATACAACCTTTATAGATACAATATTACAATTTATATGTGTATTACATATGAACTATATTAGAAGATAATTAGAACTTTCATAAAATTATTTGATATATTTTAATATAAAAACTCACAATTAATTATAAAAGTTAATCAATTAAAATAACGTTTGATATACCAATTTTGTAACCATAAACAATGCCATTGCTAAAAATATTGGTTTTATCATCTTTGAACCTTTTTTTATAGCAACTTTAGCACCTACATAAGCACCTATTATCATAACTAGTGCAAACACTATAGCAATCTTATAATATACTTGACCATTTATCATAAATAATAACAATGAAGTTATATTACTTGTTAAGTTTAATATTTTTGTATTTGCAGAAGCATGTAAAAAATCATATCCATATATTTTTATAAATCCAAAAGTTAAAAAAGTACCTGTCCCAGGTCCAAAAAAACCATCATAAAAACCCATTACCAAAGCCATAAGCATACCTAATCTTAGGTTTTTCTTATTAATACCTTCAAAATTATCTTCTTGACCTAAGTTTTTAGAAATAAAGGTGTACATAGCCACTACTAAAATCATTATTACAACTAAAACATTTAATATATCTTCACTTATTGATAGTACACATCTTACACCTAAAATGCTACCAATAATAGTAAATGGAACTAATTTTTTTAAAAGTTCATTATTGGTTTTACCAGATTTTGAATATCTATAAGCACTACTTATACATCCTGCTGATGCAGCAAATTTATTTGTACCAATGGCAAGATGCACAGGAACTCCAATAGCCATGAGAACGGGCATACTTATAAGTCCTCCCCCTCCTGCTATAGAATCTACAAAGGCAGCTAAAAAACCCCCTATACATAAAAAAATAATTGCAAACATAAAATTCCTCCACATATTCTATCTCAAATTTATTAACAACATATATCTTACATAAACTACAATCTTATTCTATGTTATTTGTTTATTATTATTATTATTTAACAAATGTTGGTATTCCAACGATTTATTAGTATTAGTTTGTTGTTTATGTTTTATTATACTTAATTTAAATTTTTCCTATTCTTTATTTTCGGTGGCAAGATGGTGGCAAGTTTGGTTTTGCCACCCTTGTTTTTTAATTACAAAATTAAAGTATAAAGAATTATTACCTCACCAGTTTATCTATAACTATATCCTATAACAATAAGATTATGTAGTCAATTAGATTGATTTGATAATTATTGATGCAAAAACAAGGTTGTTTGGAGAAATGAAAAAAGCACTCCCCAACATGAGAATGCTTAGTTACAGATATAAAAGTGTACTGCGAATACACTTCTATTTTTTTATTATATCACATGTTCTAGGTTGTTAAAAAGACCTATTTAAATCATTTCTAAGGTATGTTGAGTAATGTTAATGTATATATTAATATAATTATAACATGTCTTATGTTTTAGTATGATAATTTTCATTCGTTTTATTATTACAGGTTATACTATGGTTTTCATACTTTAACATCAACTAAATGAATCTAATTAAGATTACTAGTTAATAGCCTTTTTGATTTCTTCATCTTCTAGTTTACAATCTAAAACTTTATTGTTTAGGTTCAACAATAGAGTCTAGAGAATCCTTAAATTTCTTCTGTATTAACTTTCTAGAATTACTAACAGAAGATTGATGTTTGTTTAATGCATCCTCAAGAATATCAATAGATTCATTTATATCACATCCATATTTTTCAAACATATAAATTATATAAAATGTTTTTTGATCATAATATTCAATATGTTCTTTTTTGTCTTTATATATCTTTTCAATTTTAAAATAAAGATTACTATATTGTATTGCATTTTCTAATGTGAAATTTTCTCCTCTAAAAATTTCATCATAATATTCTTGAAATAACTTTTTCTTTTGGTTAGATGCTCTATCAGGATATCCATTAACCGAATATAGTATTTGAGCTAATCTTTCTTTTGATATTCTATTTTCATATGTATAATCATCATCTCCAATCATACCTGCTTTTCTAACATATAATATTCCATTTGCTTTGAAATATTCTTCAATCTGAATTTGTATGCTATCTACTGATTTCAAATCGGCTGGTGAAATTGAATTTTGACTATTCGTATACTCTGCTATTTCATTTTTTAATTCACTATCATCCTCTATTTTAAATATTCTTACTAGAATAGAAGCTTCTCTCAATTTGATAAACTTCAAATCATCTTTTTCATTTTTAAAGAACTCATATATAGACCTTAATGTTTGTCCCCCATTAACAATTTGAAAACTTTCTATTTCAAATAGATATTTCATCCCACTATTTTTAGAATCACAACTTATATTTTTTGCAGTTACTGTTATACCATTATTAAACATAAAAAACTCTTTATGTTTGCTTTTTAATGTTTGTTCTATCTTTACATTATATTCAGTTTCTCCTAAATATCCTCTAACATTGTCGTATAGCAATGAATAGTCTAATTTCTTTTTATCAATTGAATAATCATTTTCTATAGAATAATTATCTCTAAGTTCTTGATCTGATAGTGTTATCCTTATTAAATCAAACAAAGACAATCTTACAATATAAGATTTTCTGCTAGATTTCTTATCTTTTTCATAACACAAAAAATCGTCCCCTGAAATCATAAATTTACAATTTTGATTCTCCTTCTTTACATTGAAAAAACCCATAATATCATCTAAAGAAATATTAATTACTTTCATTCCATAGTTCTCTTCTAGAGTATTAATATATACATTAGAATTATTAGCATAACCTTTTGCTTCATTAGATACCATATACAATTTAATATTATATATATAATTACTATCCAATAATTCTCTTATTTTTTCTATACGAAATCTTACTTTATCGTCTAAATCACATAGCCTCTGATTATTTTGTATATACTGTAGAAACTTCATGCTAACAGATAAATCATTTTCACTTTTAGTCTTATCTTCATTAAACTTTTCTCTAAATTTAAAATTAAATAATTGTATTTCATCATCTGTTATATGTACTGCATCTATACCAAGATCATTTATTATTTCTCCATTTACAATTTTGTTATAATCAGTATCAATTATTATATCTTTTATATCATCAATATCTCTTAATCCAGTTATGTTTTCTAATATTAAATGATAAAATCCTAGCCTGGTTTTTTCACTTTCTTTTAACGAATCTACTTTTTTTATGCCTATATACTCAAACATTTTTCTACTGTATGTATTTACAATTTTAAAATCATTTATATTTGCCATAAATTCTCCTCTCAATTAACCCCCACTATTTATAACAATATTAAGTATAAGAATTTTATATACTAATAAGTTTTTTGGATCTAACTTCATTATTTTGAACTAAATATCAAATAACCTATAATAAAATTATATAGTTATATTTTATTTATATCAATTTTCTTTGATCTATTTCTACAAAAATCGTTCGACAAAATAATGAAAAAAATTTGATTATATGATATATAGAATATATTGGAGGTGACGAATTATGAATATATTAAAAAAATGGTTTGACTTAAAAAAAGAAAAAAAGGAAAAAGAATACTATTTAAAAAATTCTAATGATATGGATAACTTCAAAGCAGAGTATGAAAAAATTTTTAATTATTACAATTCAATGAAAAATACCATAAATATCGGATTGGAACAATTAAGACTTGATATATTAATCAAAAAGCAGTCTAATCCTATATTCAGTATAGCTTCTACTTTTTTTGCTGCTATTTTGTCATGCTTTTTTACTTTGGCACTTACTTCGTTTTCAGATTACTTTGAGAATTTTTTAAAATTGTCTTTGAATTTGAAACCAACAGTTATAAATGTAATACTTATTATACTTTGTTTTATTCCAGTTTTAATTAGTATATATTTTATAATTAAATTTATTATAGACATTAGTAATATGGGACTAGATATGGAGAGAAAAATCAAATTCTCACTTATTGCTCAACAAGTTCTTAATGATATGAAAATGGAACAATCAAAAAAAGAAAATGGTAACTACTTTTAGTTACCATTTCATTGAACAAACACCCCCTTCTTATTTATCTATAAAATCCAAAGCTTTGTAAAGTGTATCAAACCTATCATTACCTTTTATCATAGTATATCTTTCTTTAGTTATAGACCCTATCTTGCTGCATGCTCCTCCACCTACAACATATAAATTCTCTGTCTGACCTGGTACATAATCTTTTATATCACATATTAATATCTTTCCATCATTATACCCCCAACCAACTACGGTTGCAGGGATTTTGTCAACTTCTCCAACATAAACGATTGTATATTTATACATGATTTTATCCTCACTATTTATATTTTTATTCAATGTACCTTCTACAATTAACTTAGCAATACCTTCATATCCAAATTTCTTAGCTTTTTCACAATCCTCTTTGTTATCACAAAAGAAACTTTCTATTAATATTGCTGTAGGTTTGGAACTATTTAAAATATACAAACTTCTATCTAATTTAGTTCCTCTATTACCTACTTCTTTATCTCCTTTTTTTCTTATGAAAGGTTTAGATAGTTTATCTACTACTCTTTGTGCATATTCCTTCCCTTTTTCACTATAGTAAAATACCTCTGTTCCAAAAGCTCCTACGCCACTTGAATTTAAATGCAACTCTATAAGTAAGTCATATACTCCGCTATTAATTCTAGGTATTTTGTAAGACTTTTCCTCACTCTTAGTTTTAAACTGCTTTTCGGGGCATATTATTACATCTACCTTATGTCCTTCTTTTCTGAATGTATCTGCCAATATTGGTGCAAGAGACTTATTATATTGATACTCGTTAACTACTCCATCAGCAGAAGTACATGCTCCACTTTTTAAAATACTGTGTCCTACTGTAATACATATTTTCATTATTTATTTTCCTCCTTTAGTTGTTTATAAACTTGATTAGCTCCTATTGCTACTCCCCAACATAAAATTCCTTGTAAAATTGAACTTGGATTAAATCCTAGCATCCATATTGAAAATACTATTCCTAACACAAGCAATATAATTGGAATGTATTTATTATCTAGTTGCTTATATTTCTTAAATCCAAACACTAATACATTAAGAGCAACTACTAGCAAAAGCAGTTGCTCGGGTATGAAACTTATTAAATTATCCATATCTTAACCTCCTAATTAAAATATTCCTCTTTGTATTGCAAATATAAAGAATCCTACAAGGGTTGTAATCATTGTTCCAATTAGCCATTTAAGCATACTTGTAAGTGAGTTTAAATTCTCACATAATGCTTTTAACTCTGCTTTAGACTCTATATTTGCTACTTTTAATTCGTCTATTTCATCATTATGTTTATTTATTGTTACTTCATGTCGTTTCAAATTGTCTTTGAAAAGTTCTTCATTCATGAAAACCTCCTTATTTTGTATTAAAATAAGACTTAGAGGTTATCTAAGCCTTATAAACATTTTCTAGTATTCACTTAAGTAATTACAATATTACTCTTACTTTTTTATTTATTGAAACTTAATTCTATAATTCTTTTATTGTTAAGTTCATATACTCTCTATTCTGTTTGCTATAATCTATACTCCTATATTCAAAGTCTGAGTAATTTAATTCTATTTGTTCTATTCATTTTATCATCTCATTTATTTAAATTTTATAGCATACCAATTACAAGTTGTATAATCATCTTGAGTGTAAATAGGAAGATAAATACCATTTTCGTTCATGTAAGGCGTTCCTTTGTCAATGTGAATTACATTTCCAGTAGCATCATAACTAGTCTCGCCAGGTTGCCCCCTAAAAGAAAAAAATGATACTACACCAAAATCTTTATCAAAAACACCTTTACAAGCAAATGTAAAATTAAAACGAAAATAAGGATAAGAAGTTTTGTGGTTTTCAAAAGCGACAAAGATATTAGGTATAAAATTTAATCCGGTTACTTTAATCCAGCGATTGTAAGCACAACTTTTACCACCATGATAATCAACTTCAAAAAGCGTAGCACTACCTTCGGCTTCTAAAGTAGCAGTAGTTCCACTTGCAACTTTATATTTAGAGTTTAATTGATTTATAGTATTATTAGCTTGTGTTAACTTATTTGTTAAATTTTCAATACTAGCATCTCCACTATCAAATGATGCCTTTATTTTTTCTGATAACTCTACCAATGTATTATTTAAACTTGATTCAATATTTTTCAACCCTAATACATTTATTATAGAAGTTTTACCATTTATTAAACCATCTTTCATTTCACTAACTTTTGTTGCTATATCTTGTAGACTCGCATCATCACCTAATGGCATTATATTTTTACTTATACTTATAACTTTTTCTGCTGTAGCATTAGTACTGTCTGTAACAACTATTTTAAGAGTGTGTAGTGCATTATCTTCTAATGTGTAGTTAATTGTTTTTTCAAGAGTTAAATCTGTTGTTATAGTTTCTTTTAGTACATCATCTATAAATACTTCTATTTTAGTTAATAATGCAGGATCTGTGTGGTCAGCTTTAAATGTTGCTTGTGTGGAGTTATAAGAGGATATAGTTAGAAATGGCATTGATTGTAGTAAAGTTATTTTTGCTTTACCATCTGAATAGCCCCCAGAACCACCAGTATTTCCACCTGTCGTCATAACTACATTATCAAAATAATATTCAGAGGTAGGAATATACCCTTTTGGTTTATAACTATCTTTAGTTAGAACATAACCACTTCCACCACCACTTCCATAACCAGAACCATTAGAACGAGAACCACCAAACCAGCCACCACCACCGCCAGAAAAACCAGAAGGATTTCCAGGTTTAGCACCTTTGCCAAAAAAACCATCGCAACTACCATCATCGAGACTACCTTTGCCACCTTCATATTGCGTACCACCATGAGATGGAGTACTATTAAAATCTCTACCAATAGTACCTTTTAAACCACCACCATCGCCTCCTCTATATCTGTCTATTGTTCCACCACCACCGCCAGCAACAATTATACGTGATAATAAGCTTTGTGGATTATCCCAAGCACCATTAATAAGTCTTATATCAGTAGCTCCTCCTCCACTTGAGGAAGTAGCATATCCTCCACCATTAAAAGTATTGCCTTTTTTACCATCTAAACCAACATAAACATATAAAATAGTTTCTTTTTTCAATATCAATTCACCACTAGTATAACCACCATAGCCATATTGAAATCCACTTGAAAGTGGAGTGCCATAAGCACCACCCCTAGCACCCCAACATTCAAGTTTATATTTACCTGGTTTTAATATCACACTTTGTTCACTTCCTGTATAATTAAATTCATAAACTGTTGCCATTTAATCCACCTCTTTCTTAATTTATGGTTTTATTGTACCTAATTTTAAAACCATAAACGTCTGCAAAGTGCAGATGAAGTGTAGGCAAAATGTAAATGAATTTATATATTTTTAGGAATAAAAAAAGAACCTTCTATAATGTTGGTTCTGCTCCTTCTACTACTCCACTATTTTCTATAATATAATCCTCTACCGCTTTTCTATACTCTGTATTAGTTACATCATCCAGTTTAAAAACTCGATTTTTCAACGGATTCATCCCTTTATTTAATATCCTTTCTGCTAATATTCTTACTACAACATTATTTATACTCATTATAAAATTCCTCCTCCGATTTCTTGATTTATTAATAAAAGTAATTGATTTTCTAACTCTTGTTTTTCTTTTTCTGCTTCACTTACATATACTGGTATTTCTTCTAAGATAGGTTGTTTAGTTTCTATATTTATACCTATAACTCTGTTTTTAGCATAATCAATACTTCCATAATCTATATCAATCCAATTCAATTCAGTTATTTCATTATGTTCTAATACGTCTCCTGTTGCTTCTCCTGTCTGTAGCAATATTTTTCCTGTTTGGTCATAGATTATTCTATTTGCTCTATTCATTTTATCACCTCTTTTATATAAATTTTATAGCATACCATTTATATGCAAAATCGTAATTATTAAAAGCAGGAAGTTGAACACCCCTGCCATCAACATAAACATCTTTTTCATTAAGATTATAAATGCTACCATGTGAGGAAAAAGTTGAATCTGTTTGACGTCTAAAATACGAAGAAATTACATAATCTTTACTAAAAACACCATAACTAGCAAAAACTAAACTCTTAGTTAAATAACTATTCCTTGTAAAATCGCACTCAGCTATAAAAATATGAGGAACAAAACCGAGATTGCTAACATTAATCCAATAATCTTGGGTAGTAATATAACCACCATTATAAAAAGTAGCAGATAAACTTGGTTTATTGAGTTGATAAGTAATTCCACTAGCAACTTTATACTTAGTATTTAACTGTGTTATAGTATTATTAGCTTGTGTTAATTGATTCATCAAATCTTGTAAACTAGCGTCTCCACTATCAAAACCTACCTTGATTTTCTCTGACAACTCCACTAAGGTATTATTTAAACTTGCTTCTATATTCTTTAATGCTAAAGTATTTATAATACTTGTTTTCCCATTCTTAAATCCTTCTCCAATCTCTACTAACTTATTTGATATATCTTGTAAAGTTGAATCAGTTTGAAGTGGCATTATTTCTTTGCTTATACTTAAAACCTTCTCAGCAGTTGCATTTTCTGCATCTGTAGCTACTATTTTAAGTGTGTGTATTGCATTATCTGTAAGTTCATAGTTAATTGTTTTTTCTGCTGTTAAATCTGTAGTAAATGTATCTTTTAATACATCATCAATGAACCACTCTATTTTACTTAAATTATCATCTGTGTCTATTGCTGTAAATATTGCAGTAGTTGAATTATAAGAGGATATATTTAATTTTGGTTTAGTGTTGCCTTTTGTGAATGTAACAGTTTTATCTAAAAATTTACCTCCTTGATAAGTGCTAAGTTCTATAGTTATATTATTTTTAGAATTAAAGCTTAAAGTTGATAAATGTTCATCTGTAAGACCTAAAGTATAGTTACCATCAAGAGCATAGTTTTTTTTAGATATCACAACATCATTTAATTTTTCAGTTACATCAAATTTTACACTTGTGTTACTATCTGGAATTCTATAACTTATATTACAAGAATCACTAATAACTCCTAAATCTTCATTTATAATAATATTAGGGTCGGGTATAAGTTCAAGAGTAACAACTTGTTTCATTCCACTACTGCTTTCTATAACATTTCCACCTGATATAAAATAAACACGAGTTGCAGTTTTTTCTCGTTTAGTGCTTGTAGGAACTGTTATAATTTTGTAACTGCTTAAATCAAAGTCACCATAATAAGTATTTTGATAGGAGGTACCTACATATTCATATGGACAAGGAGAAAGAAAAACATCTTGCTCTGAATAATAACCTCTTCTTTTTTTAACAGTTCTATCACATATATACGTTGATGCTGGAGGCATTTAATCACCTTCCTTTCTACATTGGTATTAAATTATTATTTATCGTTGATATAATACTACTTCTATTACCTTTTACTTCTTGCATCACTTCTTTTAATGCTCCCTCTACATTATCACTTTCAAATAAGTTATCTGTATCTTTTATAGTTGTTTTCTCTGCTGTTGTTTCTATACTATCTACACTAGTTTTTACCTCATTTAATGCACTAACTATATTTGTTTTATCTATTGTTTCAAGTAGTGTTGTATCTCCTATTTTATTATTAATCTCTGTCTTAGTAGTTTCTATGTTGTTTGTTAACTCTGTTTTAGTTGTATCTATTTTAGCATTAATAGTGTCTATTTTAGTATCCAATTCTTGTATATCTTTGAGCGTAGCAAAAATTATTGTAGGGTCAATTTTAAGCTCTATATTATTTACATTAGATACAATAAGCACAGTTTTAACCTTCATATCAACAACTGCTCCTTGTTCTATAGAAGGTTTATAACATTCTTTATATTTAGAGATTGCAATTAGATTATTTTCATCATCTAAATATCCTATTTCTCTTATCATAAACCCACCTACACTTGATGGTATTAAACTCTCTAATATTATGCAGTTTGGCGCAGTTTCATCTGTGGTTGTATTTCCGATGTTGCCTTCCCATACCACATTTTTAAGTTCTGTCTGACTTTCAGTAGGAGTATACTCACTCCCTCCACCATCACTAAGTTGAATTTTTACAAACCCTACTTTGTTACCTGTAACACTTGCATTTGCTATCTTTGCCTTTCCTACATTTGTAATTATAGTGTAATAACTTTTATCTATAGCCAATATATCACCTCCTAAAATATTGTTATTTCTTGGTATCCAACTCCATTTCCTGTTAATATATCAATTTCTCCATACGTTTCTATGTTTGGTGGACTCCAAGGATATATAGTTATTTCTTGACCCATCAAAGTGGTTATTCCAAAATTCATATAATTATCTTTACTTATAAGTATTCTAGTGTAGTCAAAACTCATGTTGCAAGGTTTGATACTACTTACAA
This sequence comes from Clostridioides sp. LIBA-7602, assembly GCF_056688945.1. NCBI lineage: Bacteria > Bacillati > Bacillota > Clostridia > Peptostreptococcales > Peptostreptococcaceae > Clostridioides > Clostridioides sp. LIBA-7602. The sequence goes on from NZ_CP196991.1 coordinate 2,208,871, forward strand.
ATGAATGAACTTCCTCAAACCAGTCTTGATTCCTTGCGTCACTCTCTAAATGAATGTTATAAGTAGCATTATTTATAGTTAATTCATAGTTTCCTTCTCCAACAACTGAATCTAACCAATTCCTTAGAAATCTCTCTGAATAAGGTAATTTACTTATATATCTACTAAAAATCCTAAACCTTCTATCCTCTAGGCTCTCATTTGATTTAGAAACTATAGACATTATTTTTTCCCATCTTTTTATACCAGTTATGGTTAAATCCTCTAAGAACTGGTCATTTAAGACATCATCTAATTTATCATGTAGTATCTTTATTTCTTTGTTATCTGCATTAAATGCTTTTATATATTCTTCTTTGTCTTGCAGAATTTGTGGTAAGTAACTTATTAGATTTACCTCTTTATCCAACTACCTCACCTCTTACTACTATTGAATCTTTATCAACACTAAAATTTGATGCAACATCATTTATCATAGTATTTGCAATGTCTAATACTCCATCAATACTTAACAGGCGAGTTTCTATCTGAGATATACGAACTATTAAGTTTTCTTCATCTTCCCAGCTCATATTGAGTTCATTTAAATAGTCGTCAATTGCTTCCTCTGCTATAGTCTTTATATTCTCCCAAGTATAGCCACTCTTATATGTTATTTCTGCTGATATATTTATAGTTGTACTCACGACTCCTGTAACAGTAACTTTATGACCTATAGGTGCTAAACCTAATCCTTTTCCTTGGTGCTCAATTGGGTCAATTTCTTCTTGGACTAAATTAACTAAGTCAGCAGATGGTACTTTGAAGTTAGAGTTAATTATTACTAACTTAACAGTTCCTCCACCATTCCAAGTTGGATAAACTTTAACTCCTCCGACATCTTGTATCTTATTAACTTCATCCTTATAGTTTTGTATATTCCCACCAAAGCTCTGTGAATTTAGGCTATCATAATATCGTTGCCTTAAACTGTCCTCTGATTCTTCATCTTCTCCATTTATCAATATTTCTGTCAGTTCTGCTGTTTCTAATTTATCTATATATTCGATAGGTATTAATTGTCCCAACTCAAATACAGGTCCAGCAGTTTCACATTTCATTTTATATATTCCTTCACTAATTCTCTCTGTTGCAATATAATTGTATTCTCCTAGATTAAAGCGTGAATCAAGAGGAATATCTATGTTGAAAACTCCTTTTGCAATGGTATTGGTTGCAGATAGTGGTGTAATTCCTCGCTCTTTGCATCTTTTTTCTAAATAATAGTAACTAGCAGTATCAACAAAGGTTTGGTCTAGTAATTCATCCATAGCAATGTATGTTTCTGTAAGTTCTATAGCAACTGGTGCCAAGGCATTATATATTATAGAACCCTCTCGTTTGTCAAACGTGTCAGGTACACTATCTAACATTCTTTCAATTATATTTTCAAATGTCATTAATTCAAACAATTATACACTCACCACCTTCTCTGCTTTGATATTTCCATATTTGGTATGGACAATAAATTTACACTGGACCTTTCCTTTTTGATTTTCAAACTCAAAATTATCTACATTTTCAATCCTATCATCCAGTATTAATGCTTCTTTGATTCTTCTCTCTAACTCTGGTATTACAAAGGATATAGGTTCTCCAATAAGGTCGTTCAACTCGACCCCATAATTCCGAGAATAAATAAGGTGCTCATATCTTTCAGTATTTAAAGTTAAAAAGATGGTCTGTTTTAATGCTTCCACATCATCACAAATACCATCTACTTTATTTTTTTCTATATTTAATTTAAAGGTCTTACTTGGTTCTTCTCTTACATCAAAGTTTATAATTGATACATCTTCTATATCATAGTCAATAGCGTCTGTTGGTATCACTTCATCACATCCTATCTAAAATTAAATACTGTTGTCCTCCTTGCATTCTTATTAAAACTAATTTATCTCCTATCTTTTTATCTGTATATCTTTTAAATGTATCTGTTTGTATTAAAAAAAAATCTTCAAAGGATGCTTTTTGCTCTATCTTAACTATCAAAGGATTAACACTTTCTATAGTTCCAAATGCAATTTGCATTGGATTACTTGTTTCTACTGCATCCATTGCTGCCTTTTTAATTATCTGCAATAATTCTTGACTCATATTATCACCTCACTTAAAAGAATCTTCTAGCTCTTGCAAAATCATGTTTTTGTTTTTGTCTACCACTTAAACTACTTATTTTGACTACATCACCAGTCTTTGGTGAATGTATGAACTGGTCATTTCCTATACATAGTCCAACATGATGTACCTTTCCTTTTCCTTGATTGTATGCAAAGAATACTAAATCCCCAGCTTTTACATCATTTATGTTGCATAATAGTTTTCCTCTACTATCTTTTGATTGGTCTGCTGAAACTCTAGGTAGATTTATTCCTGCACCTCTCTTAAATGCCCAAATCATAAGTCCACTACAATCAAAACTTTTAGGACCATTACCACCCCAAGCATATGGCTTGCCAAGTTGATTTTTTGCTTCTTGAATAACTTTACTTACTTTACTATTATTGTTTGTTGATGTATTAGCAGTACTATTATTTTGAACTTGATAAGTTGTATCTTTTAAATTCTTTTCTGCTTCTTCGTTGCTTCCAATTCCTGTACCACTTGAATTATCGTAATTACTCCCTGTTATCTGCTTATAAAATGCACCTACACATTTTACCCATTCTTTATCTGAACTTGAAGAATACTTATTTCTGATACTTTCTAATGTTTTTCTACCTTGATAGATATAGTTTCTTGATAAATTACTTATACCTCTTTTTATTCCTTCATCAGTACTAGAAAAACTCAAATACTTTCCATCTATTCTCATTCCGAAGAAATTATTTTTAGTATTTGCAATGTTTGAAGTACCTCTAGCTGATTCATGCATTGATATTGCAGCCATTAAAGCAGCATTAACTTTATAAGCACTTGAATATTTAACAAATATATTTCCTGTATTTGATAATTTACCTTTAAGTAGTTTATTGATTTTATTAGCCATTTCAGTATCTTCTTTGCTTGTAGTACTTTGTGCAGGGCCATTTTTCTTTTCGTCTTTATTATTTGTATTTCCACTACTATAGCTTGATGAAGAATAAGAAGCAAATTCGTCTCCATCAACAAGAGTTAAATCCATAAAATGCGAATTATTTTCAAATGTATGTTTTACTTTCTCAACCAACATATAATTTTGTAACTCTATATCTCCCAAATCTAAAAAAACAGGTACTAAACAACCTGCTCTTACTCTAATATCTCCTAATACATTTTTTAAACTTAATGACTTAGTTTTCTTATTATATAGTTTTAAAAGTATATCGCATTTTTGTTTTATCTCTGCTTCACTCATATTCTTGTCTACTGTATCAAACATTTGAAGTATTCCCCAGCTTCTCATATGCGTAGAATCTTGTGCAATATAAACATCTCTTTTACCTGACTCCTCGTTATCCCTTACTAGTTTTATTTTTGTATAAGTATCACTATCAATGCTTGAGTTATAGTCAAAATCTTCTATTACATCATTATTCATAACAGTATCTAATTTCATTGATGCAACATTCTTTAATGTTATTCTTCCAAAGTCATCATAGAGTACATACATTTCCTTTTTCTCTCTTAAAGTATCATCTAGTGCAGTTAATATCATATCAAATAAAGTTTTATTTTCTTCAACTCTCGATATTTTATATTTTGTATCTTCTATGACATTGTATTTTAAATTAAAATCTTTAGCCAACATTTTTATAAGTTCACTTGCAGTTTTATTACCATATACATAAGTATCTTTATTTTTAAAATATCTCAGCTGGTCATATGCAACTATTTTAATGTGATTTTCCTTATCTCTTTTCTTCTGAAATATATATCCATAGAATATACCTACACCCTTGTAATATAATCTTACTGAGTTACCTTCGCAAAACTCTAATATCTTATCCATAACTATTGTAAATTCAAGTTTAGACGGCGTTCCTCGTCTTTCAATTTCCCATGTGATTCCATCAAGGACAACAGGCTCATAGAAATCTTCTAAGTGAGCTATTACTAATCTTACATCTCTATCATTTGCTAATACTAATTCATTAGACAAGCCTCAACACCTGCCCTTTATAAATGGTATATTTACTTAAATTCTTCCCCTTATTTGCCTTATCTAGCATTGTTTTATTTAACTCATATACTTTCTTATATAGCGACCCATCTCCTAACTGCTTTTGACAGATTGACCATAAACTATCACCTGCCTTGACTGTGTATGTTTTAGCATTTGGTGCATTGACTGAATCAACTCGTTTTGGCTCTATTTTTACATTAGGTCTCCCTGTCTTGTTTTTAGGTGCAGCAGGAACTAATTTTTTAGTTGAGTAATCTCTATATTGTTTTAACTTTATTGCAACCTTAAAATCTGAACCATTCTCTGCATCTTCTACTATGTTATATTCTTCAAGTGACACTTTTCTATTTGTATTAAATAATACTTTATTCCCAAGTTATCTAGATACAATAAATTGAAATGGCTTACAATCGGTTTTTAGTAGTTCTAGTTTACTTAAAAAGAATTGAACATCTCTAAAAGTACCACGATAAAATGGTAATTTATTGTGTGTAAATTCTGCTTCAAAACTTATTTCAGATAGCCCTTCTTTTTTTAATATATTTACTTCACCAGTATTTATTAGGTCTACAGTTTTATTTTTATTTGTTACTTTAATCTCAAGTTTGGGTGGTGCAATTGGTAATTATACTCCATCCAAGTAAAAATCATAAGCCATTTATATATCCCTCCTCTCTAAACAATTCCTTCGGCTGATACAATCATGGCGTCGTTTAATTTTTCTGTTAAAACATTTACTATACCATCAACATCTGTATCACTATTTATGTTGTTTGTATTGTTCATATCAATTTTTATGTTGACTCCTGTAAATCGGTTTATTGTTTCCTGCTCTGCAATATCTCTAAGATATTTTAAATCCTCTTGACTTTTATCCATTGTTTTTGCCATTTTCGCAGTATTTCCCGCAGTATCTTTTGCTCCTTTGGCGGCATCGTTCAGTGGAGAATTTAAACCAGCTGAACCAATTCCATCACCAAGTCCGTATTTTTTATCCCATAAGTCGTCTAATCCTAATTTTTTCTTTGCATCTTCTAGCATCTTATTAATATCAAAAGTATCTTTAAATTTATCAGTTATAGCATTTTGCCACTTAGTTCCAAGTGCATTTCCTTTTTTAAACTGACCTTCAATGTCTTTATATCCCATTCGCTCTAGTACAACTTTCTCTGGTGCATTTCCTACCCATTTGTTTAAACTGTTGATTTGTTGTTGTATATAGCTATTATCAGCTTTAACTGGTGTAAATGTTGCTTCTCCAACTTTTCCAATGTTTATCCCTGGTATTTTATTTATTAGGTCGATTAACTTATTTACTCCTCTGATTGCTATGTTCGCCCCGTCTATGAATGCTTTCCCAAGCGCATTTCCAGCATTATTTACTGAGTCATTTAATGATACCATTTTTTCTATTATGAAGATTACACCCTTCGCAATAGCTTGTTTCATAAGAAAAACACACTGATTCCATCCATTCGCAATAGCTTCGTTTACAAATATACAACCATTTAAAAGTCCAATCATTATATTTTGTATTGTTGCTACTGCTGCAAATACTGCACCTACTATTACTCCTAGTACAGTTAGACTCGTACCTGCGAATTTATTTACTGCTGCTACTGCAACAAAAACTACTACTACAAATGCTATAATACCTGCTATTATCCAAAAAATTGGACAAGATAATAATGCTGCATTAAATCCCCATTGTGCTGCTGTTGCTTGTGCTGTTACCAAAGCTTCCATGGTTTGCGCAGATATTTTTCCGAATATCGCAAATTCTTGTGCTGCTAAAGCTGCACAAGCTTTATATGCAGCTACTGCATACAATGAATTTACAAAAGATGCTACCGTGGTGGCAATTGTACTTGCAAGTAATACTCCTTTATATATCGCAATTGCTGCTATCACCCCATATATAACAGGTGCAACCATGCTCCAATTTTGGGCAAACACATTAGCAACATTTAGTGCTGCATTAGTAATTCCTCCAAGACCTTTAATTATCAATACAGCTCCTAATGTAACTCCTTGTATAAAACTTGAGAAGAATTCACTATTTAAAATGTTTTTTATAATATTCAGTGTGTCATAAATACTTGAAGATATTGCAATCATTACATTTCTCATAGATACAACAATCTCACTAAATCTAACACTTTGCAATGCTCCACTTATCTTTCCGAGGGTTTGCCCAAAAATCATATAGGCATCATTTTTCATCATTGTAAGAGCTTGAGAAAAAGTTATTGGCATGCTTGCGAATTTCTTTTCTATCTCATTACTTGCTTTAAATAGTGCATTTCTCACTACATCTGCTGTTATAGCACCCGTTCGTGACAAATCCTTTAATGCTTCTTTACCTTTACCCATACTCTCTGCAATTTTAGTAGCTAAAAGTGGTGCATTTTCCATAATTGACCTAAACTCATCACCTTGCAATTTTCCTGCTGCCATGGCTTGTGTAAGCTGATACATTGCTGCACTTGCTTCTGATGCTGATGTTCCTCCTATTACAAATGATTTATTCATTAACTCTGCAAACTTTACAACTTCTGCACTACTTCCAAACGCTTCTCCTGCAAGTATCCCTAGTTTTGATACCTGTGCTGCTGTATCTGCATAACTTGCTCTAGCACTTTGAGCTGATAAATAAATCATCTTATTAAGTTGTTCTGTTGTCTGTAATCCGTCATTCATTAGATTTAAACGTGCTTTTGTACTTGCAATTGTATCTGCTGCTTTTGTAATACTTTCTATTCCTTTTATTCCAATGTACATACCTGCGATATTTTTAAGCCTAGAAACCAATACAGAACTTGCTTCACTTCCTCGTTTTATACTATTGTTAAAATTTTCTTGTTCATTTGTATTTTTTCCAATTTTCTGTTCTATCCTTGTGAGAATACTTTCTATATTGTTTAAACTCTGCTGAGATGTCTGTATCCCACCTGTGTTGAGTGGATTATTCAATCTCCCTTGTAGTCTTTCTAGACTATTAATTGTCGTATTAATAGATGTAGTCATATTACGAAAAGCGGGTGTCATTCCATCAAATATTTTTATAGAAGTTTGTATTGTTGCCACTTTCTCACCTTCTTTCATGCCACAATAAAAGCACTTGCCTATTTTCAAGCAAGTGCTTATAAATTTATATTTAGTCATTTATTTACGCCCAGAACTGTTTCCCACAATTTAAACAAGTAACTCTAACTTTCTTTGCACCTAAGTTGCCTGCCATTAAACCAAGTCCTCCTACAACAGTTGCTCCAGCTACAGCTTTTCCTATACCAAACCCCTTTTTATGAGCAGATAATGAAACAGAACCACATTTGGGGCAACGTGCTACATTATCATTCTCAAATTCATTAAATTTTTTATAGTTATCTTCCCTTAATTCGTCTTTTTCTTCTTCAATATTTATTTTTTCACTTAACTCTTTTAATTCTTTAAAAGCTGGATATATAATATTTTTACACTCTTTTATGTCTAGCTCTAGTAGCCTCATTACAACATCAATTGCTAAAATTTTATCTCCTTTAGTTTCTTTATAAATATTAGTCAGATTTAATTCTTTTCCATGAATATTTATAAAGAAATCATCATTGTTAACTGTATTTACTAATACAGGCGTTCCGCAGTTTGAACAAAATTTTCCTGCACCAGTTATCTCATAACCACAGTTTGAACAAAACATAACAAATCCCCCTAGTACAATAATTTTATAAGATTATTATACTATATACGTAAAATTTTTACATTATAATCACATCCTTTCAATAAAAAAACACCTACTATTCAAGTAAGTGTTTTTAGTATTTTGATTTTAAATCCACATAGTTAATATAAAATTCATCAAAAGTATAGCGGATTACCTCGACGTGGACATCTTTACATACCACTTAGTTAATATAAAACGGCTAAAAAGAAAGATAATTTAATGCAAGTAAAAGCTTATTTACATACCACTTAGTTAATATAAAACTTGACAAACTAATTTCAAAAATCCATGAAAATACAACTTTACATACCACTTAGTTAATATAAAACAATATGAAATGGTATTGCAAAATAGATACACAATGTCCTTTACATACCACATAGTTAATATAAAATTTGACCCTTCATCTTTGCATTTTGATAGATTCAATTACTTTACATACCACATAGTTAATATAAAACCCCAGCATCGATGAGGAAGGAAATATAATTGTTCCACCCTTTACATACCACATAGTTAATATAAAACTAACCCTAGCACAAAGCTTTGCAACAGCTTTATTGAACTTTACATACCACATAGTTAATATAAAACACCTCAGTTGGAGCAGGATATAAAAAGTGCTAAAAACTTTACATACCACATAGTTAATATAAAACCATTTATATTTTCTTTTTTAAGTTCAGCCTTAAATTCCTTTACATACCACATAGTTAATATAAAACTGATAGCAAAAAATAAAGAAATGTTAAATATATAGGGCTTTACATACCACATAGTTAATATAAAACCTTTAAGAATCTTACTAATTGCAGCTACTCCAATGTACTTTACATACCACATAGTTAATATAAAACAATAGGACTTTGCAACGAGTTACTGAAATAAATAAAGACTTTACATACCACATAGTTAATATAAAACTTGCAAACATATTCTAACATCTTCTTTACAGTTCCAACTTTACATACCATATAGTTAATATAAAACATGGCGTAAAATAATGAACCTTTCACCAATAGAGGGCTTTACATACCACATAGTTAATATAAAACTTTATTCCATCTTGATTAAATCCAATTTTGAATGACTTTACATACCACATAGTTAATATAAAATTAAATCTCTAGCACTTAGTTTCCCATCTGATGTTATCTTTACATACCACATAGTTAATATAAAATGCAGAGAGAAGTTTTACATAAATTAGCGAAAATTCACTTTACATACCACATAGTTAATATAAAATGAGGGAGTACAAGAACAATATTAAGAAAGTTGAACACTTTACATACCACATAGTTAATATAAAATTTTATATTTTATTTGGGGTTGGCACACTTTCCCCAACTTTACATACCACATAGTTAATATAAAATATATAATAAAAAACTCGATTAATAATATATATAAAACTTTACATACCACATAGTTAATATAAAATTTCCGAAGATTTGGGCAGATGAAATGGGCGTAACAACTTTACATACCACATAGTTAATATAAAATCCCAAAATAAACTAAGTATTTTCAATACCTACACATATACAAATCTCTTAAATTTGCAGTGAGCGGCTAGTAGTGCAATTGATAACATTTATCGTATACTCTCAATACCTTGTATTTCAACTGTTAAAGCATACTTAAACATAAAAATCGAACACTGCAAAACTCTTACTTATATTATACCATTTTTTAACATATAAAGCACTTGAAACAACAGAATATCCAAGTGCTTTATCTATATTATTTATTCTCTTTTTCTTCTGATTTCCTAACTTCTTCTTTCACTAAATTTACAAATCTATAAAATCTTTCTGGATTTTCATTTCTCATTTTTTCAAAGATACTTCCAAGTTCTTTAATAAGTTCTATTCTATCCATATCAAGTAAATTCTCATACATTGCATTAATCCCCCTCAAAACTAAACTAAAATATATTATTTAATACAATAGAATTTACTCAATCTTGTATACTACATGATAATTCTTCTTTTCACCTTGTATCTTAGCAGGCTTATTATTATCATCTATCCAACACTTAATCTTCTCTATTACACTTTCTGTATACTTATTTACAGTACCAGTCCAAGAGCCATTTGTTTCCCAAACTCCCTTAACTTCACTATCTTCTAAATCAATCTTTTTAATAATCTCACAAACAGCCATCTGTGCTGGTTTATTACTCTTAGAATATATTTTAAGTTTAGATGCTATTTGCTTTGTATCAAAGTAATGTTCTTCTTCATCTATCTCAATTGGTAAATCAATGCCTGCCTTTTTATATAATGTCTTTGCTGTTAATAGTTTTGATTTGTTGTCAAATCCTGCATTGTCTAGTAATTCTTTTAACATAGATGTACTATTATAAGCTAGTTGCAGTTTTTCAAGCTCACTTGCTTTTTCTCTTAGTTTTTCGGGGTTAGCATTATCAGTTATGTATGCACCAGTCTTGAATATAGATTCTACTACATCCCAAACCCAATCCATAAAAGTATCAGCCTTTGGCTGTCTACTAAAACGACATATTTCCATTACTCCTTTTGTATTATAAACTATAGTATCTCTTAATACTTTTCTATTCCCTTCAACTGTAACCAACTTGACTACAGTTGAAAATTTATCAAGTCTATCTTTGTTACGTTCATGTATTTTACTTATAGCTATCCTTGGTTCTGTATACTCTAAAGCCATTCCTATTTGGTCTCTAGTCATTAATATATCTTTAGTATCATTTTCATAAAAATTACATTCGACTTCTCCAAAATTTTCTGATTTGATTAATTCTAAATTAGTTTTCATATAAATTCCTCCTCAAATTAGTTTGAAAGAAGTTTCTCTATATGATAGAATATTTCATATAGAAGTACTAACTTCTTTGTGGGAAATAGAGTGTTCAAACTTGGTCGGGCGAACACTCTATTTTTGTTATTTTTTTAGGTCATCATATATTTTGTCTATACCTTTTCTTATTATTTCAGAACGATTACTATCTAATAAATTTACACATTCATCTAACTTATCAATAGTATCTTTATCAGCTCTTACTCTAATCATAGTATCTTTTACACTTTCTGTTGGACGACCCATCTTTTTTTGTGGCATTTATTTCACCTCACTTTTGTTGCTACAATTATATTATAATTTATGTAGCAACAAAAGTCAATGATATATCCAATTTTTTCTAATTATTTTACCCAACCGACCAAATTTGAGCAAAACAAAAGCACCTACATATTTGTAAGTGCTTACTATATTATCTATTCTAATAATACCTTTTTCTTTTTATTATATTCTTCATCTGTTATTGCTCCTAAATCTAATAATTGTTTGTATTTTAGTATTTCATCAGCTGTAGAACCACACATAGACTCTTTTTTATCTTCTGCATCCTCGTAATTTGTTATTATAGATAAAGTTGATAAAATTTCTTGTGCATAATTATAAGATTCTTTATATAAACTTGAGTCTGTAGAGGTTTTAGAATTAATCAAGTATATATATTTTATAGAATTCTTTATATTATTAATTGTAATTTTTACTTTTAAACTATTTACATAAGTTTTTATTTTTTTCTTTCCTAATATACTTCCAGCTATAGCTCCTGTTTCGCCAAATAAAAGACCTCCTCCAATAGCACCACCTATTTCACTTTTAATTATAGATTCATCATCTTCTAAAAGTTCAAATGAAATAATATCCCTAAAGTCATATACTCTCTTATTCTTATTTAAATTGCTTATTTTATCAGACATAATTAATTGTTTTTTATTTTCATCTACTAATAAATAAATTCCTACTTTTTTACTTGCGTTAAAAGATTCAAATCTTTTTTTATTTTCAAGTGTTAATCTTATTGATTTTTTTATTTCCTCAGAAGATATTTTTTTAATTACATCTGTTGGTTCGACTATAGAAAATGTATCTTTATATTTTTTTAAACATTCAGAACATATTACACCATCAGATATTTTTTGTTTACCTTTTTCTCCACATATACAACAACTTTCATTTCCACTAAATAATCCCATAATATCCCCCTTTATTATAATGAATTTATAGGATTATTATACTATATCAGTAAAATTTTTACATTATAATCACCTTCTTTCAATCAAAAAACACCTACCTGAGTAAGTGTTTTTTGATTATTTTTAATTTTAAGTCCACATAGTTAATATAAAATTGACCAGTACGAATGCTAGGCTAGCAATGATAAACGACTTTACATACCACATTGTTAATATAAAACACTATAAAAGCTAGAATGCCTAATACTACCCATGTAATCTTTACATACCACTTAGTTAATATAAAACGAGGTATATGGTGTTTTACCACCCACTTAGAATGCTGACTTGCCATTTAGTTAATATAAAACCAATCGATGGCAAAGATGTAAAGTCTTTTATATTTGAATTTACATACCACTTAGTTAATATAAAATGTATAAATGGAGTTATAAAAGCGTTAAACTTAATTCCCTTTACATACCACTTAGTTAATATAAAATGCTCTAATGGTTGGAAAAGAACACAAGATTTTACTACTTTACATACCACTTAGTTAATATAAAATCATATGTTTCAAAGCTAAAACTCGACATAATTTCTTTCTTTACATACCACTTAGTTAATATAAAATCAGATTAAAAATTAATTACTTTTTAAACTACTCTTATCTTTACATACCACTTAGTTAATATAAAATAAATAAAACAGATAAAGCTATTAAACTGTTTCAAACCTTTACATACCACTTAGTTAATATAAAATCAATTTCTGCTGTTGCTCCTATTGCTCTTGGCATTACTTTACATACCACTTAGTTAATATAAAATCTACATTCTTCTTTCTTGTAATTCCAACCCATAACCTCTTTACATACCACTTAGTTAATATAAAATAAGGGGAGCAGGGCTACACACCGTCAATCGGAGAAAACTTTACATACCACTTAGTTAATATAAAATAGGAAATGGTGGAAATAAATCAACTGGAGGGTCTATCTTTACATACCACTTAATATAAAATGAGAATGATTTAAAACTAGCAAAGGGTACTTTAAGGCCTTTACATACCACTTAGTTAATATAAAATGGATACTAATCAAAGCCCTCGTGTACAGTATATAAACTTTACATACCACTTAGTTAATATAAAATAAGTTATAACAATACAATGAAAAAATTAACAAATGACTTTACATACCACTTAGTTAATATAAAACAGAATAGATGTTATAACTGTACTAGTCCAACGTTGTGCTTTACATACCACATAGTTAATATAAAACAAAGTTATTTTATCTTCTTTGTATATCTCACATTTACTTTACATACCACATAGTTAATATAAAACTTATCTCACAACATCACAGTTATAGTTTCTTTACTACTTTACATACCACATAGTTAATATAAAACTAAGAAAATTTCCAGCAAATTTAATTTTAAGTAGCGTCTTTACATACCACATAGTTAATATAAAACATAGAATAAATAATTTTATGAAAGGAGTGAGTTAGACTTTACATACCACATAGTTAATATAAAACCAGATTATGATTTATATGATATTAAAAATGCCGCTTACTTTACATACCACATAGTTAATATAAAACATAAACATTGTAAATTATTATTGAATGATACTTAAAACTTTACATACCACATAGTTAATATAAAACTTAAAAGAGTTATTGAAAAGTGAGTTGACTTGTAGGACTTTACATACCACATAGTTAATATAAAACGGAGCTGCTATACAATCTATTTTTGGAAGAACAGCAACTTTACATACCACATAGTTAATATAAAACATGGGTAGTTGGCTAAAAGATAAAGTTTTTGATTTTGCCTTTACATACCACATAGTTAATATAAAACAGTCGGGAACTAGGCTAACACTGTATCAAACAATCGTCTTTACATACCACATAGTTAATATAAAACCCAATTGAACTAGGGTCATATGTTGGAGATGTAGCCCCTTTACATACCACATAGTTAATATAAAACCAACTATAAATTATAAAGATTACAAAATGCTAGAAACTTTACATACCACATAGTTAATATAAAACAATTAAATGCTTTTTACAGAACGAATATTTTTAGCTTCTTTACATACCACATAGTTAATATAAAACCGAGGGACTAGACCTGGTTAGCGATGAATTAGTAAACTTTACATACCACATAGTTAATATAAAACGTGTAAAAATGATTACTATTTTTTTTAGCAAGAGAACCTTTACATACCACATAGTTAATATAAAACTGGGTTATTTAATCCTATTGCTACATCTGCGAATAGCTTTACATACCACATAGTTAATATAAAACCCGATTGCGATTTCTATTATGGGTATTTTTTATGTTCTTTACATACCACATAGTTAATATAAAACCCTTATTGTCTGATTTTTTTAAACCTTTTTTTGCTATCTTTACATACCACATAGTTAATATAAAACATAAGAAAATATAGTCGTACATTTAAAGCCTACTTTGCTTTACATACCACATAGTTAATATAAAACTATCTAGTATAGTAGCCAGTAGACCTAATATGAAGCATCTTTACATACCACTTAGTTAATATAAAACTATTTAAAGTTAGATGAAAAGGTCGAGGAAGCATATTCCTTTACATACCACATAGTTAATATAAAACCCTTTAGTATTCTTTTTAAAAAAGGATTAATTTCGATCTTTACATACCACATAGTTAATATAAAACTTTATAAATGTCTGAAATTCACTTAAAACTAAAGCATCTTTACATACCACATAGTTAATATAAAACTCTGTATTTACAGCATTCTCATTCCAAACTCTTTCGGCTTTACATACCACATAGTTAATATAAAACCGATAATACAGTAGACTGTAATACAGCTAAAAATTTCTTTACATACCACATAGTTAATATAAAACAAAAAAAGAAATTATATCATATAGTTACTATCTGAACTTTACATACCACATAGTTAATATAAAACCGATTTATTTTTCTTTATACTTGCACTGTTATGCTTGCTTTACATACCACATAGTTAATATAAAACAGAAAATATTAAAGATTATGATATTGCGTTTTCTTATCTTTACATACCACATAGTTAATATAAAACCCTATCGCTACTTCTGCTAATTCGGGTATAATAGCAGCTTTACATACCACATAGTTAATATAAAACTTTGAAATAAATAATATATGAAAATATGGATTTTTGTCTTTACATACCACATAGTTAATATAAAACAAGCATAATGAGGATTTTTCTTGCTGCAACAAAAAGCTTTACATACCACATAGTTAATATAAAACCCTCAAACTCTGAAAATTTTGTATTATTATAAAACTTTACATACCACATAGTTAATATAAAACTATCTATGATATAAATAAAATATCCTTTGATACTATATCTTTACATACCACATAGTTAATATAAAACCCCAAAATAAACTTAGCATTTTCAATACTTACACACATAAAACTCTCTCAAATTTGCAGTGAGCGGCTAGTCGTGCAATTGATAACACTTATCATACGCTCTCAATGCCTTACATTGCAACTGTTAAAGCCTACTTTATCACGAATATCGCTCACTGCAAAATTTCTATATTTTTATTATATCATAAAATTCAAACTATAAAATTAAATAAAATGGAATAATTTATCAATTTAAGAGTACCTACATATTTGTAATTCGTTACTATATTATCTATTTAGTTTTCATTACTTATAAAAAATATTATTTTTGAATATCTGTACCAATTTGTGGTATAATAATAGCAAGAAGAACTACAATCTATTTGACAGTAGAGTGAAGTTCATAATTTAAACAATTAGTAATTATTTAAATTTGTGGAACTTGATTTTAAAATCAAATTCCCAGCCACTTTTACTCTTGCCACGAGTTGAGTGGCTTTTTACTTGCATAAATACTTTACAAATTAAGCAAAATATTAAACTAGCAATAACGCCAGCTATTACATTAAGTAAAAAGTTATCCATACTTCCCACCTCCTTTCATTAGGAAGTAGGTTTTATCCTAGTATGAACTCCACTCTATAAATTGTAGATTACATCTTCTTGCTAAAATTATTATAACATATAGTGCTTACATATTTTACCTATTATATATTTCTTTAACTAAGTAAGATTTGGCAAAACAAAAGCACCTACCATTTAAGTAAGTGCTTCTCTATTCTCAATATGTTTTATTTTAATCTTTATCTATATCAATTACTTTTATAATATACTCATTAAGTATCTTTCTTATTCTTTTAGTAAAATTACTACCTGCTCCCCAGTCAATTTGAAATAATCCAGTACCACTACCAGTTGAAACAACTTTAACTAGTGTTTCTTCTGTTGTATTTTCACATATAACTAAAAGACCTGCATTACTACTACTCCTTACATAATACCTATCAAAAGCTGTGATTAATATAAACTTTCCATCTCCTAAATTATAAGCATCAGTAAAAATGATGTCCGCATCCATGTTTTCTTCTATCATTTTTTGAGCTTCTAATGGTGTCATTTTTACAGTAAATACTTCTCTTGCCATATCATTTATCACATCCTAAATAAAGATTAATTTTTATCTTAATAAAAATGTACTTCTTTAGTGTTTTCTAACACTTTTATCAAACAGTATTCCTATTCCTCCTAATAAAGCCAATATAGAACCAATATTTCTATATTGTGAAATAGATTGTTCTAAATAAATATCATATTTACTAGCATCCACTATTACACCATTTTGATTAATAAGATAATCTGCACTAATTTGACCTAAGCCTATACAACAAAATAGAACTATCATTCCAATTACAAAAGCAAATATACATATTGTTTTTAAAGTCTTTTTCTCCATAGCCACACCCCTCATAATTTAGATTTATTTGTTGTTTTTTACTTGATGATATATTATCTACATTATACTATACAACATACATATCCATCTATTTCCAAAATTGTAACATTTTCATATATTAGTATGTGACTATGCCAATTTAATCTTTAAGTTCTATCTTCTTCGCCCTCTCTTTTTCTCTCTTTCAGCTTCTTTCATTGCTTCTTCTTCATCTTCTATTTTAACAAGTATTGAGGCGGCTGCTAATGCTCTCTCATTAACTTCTAAATTCAAGTATTCACTAGGTTTCCACTTTAATTTTTGAATACAATAATGAGTAATACTAGCATCGAAATCGCCACCCCTAATTAGTTTTTTGCTTCTTCTACTTTATCTTCAAAAGTTGTATCAAATCCATTAACCTCATTCACTTTTACAGTGTAATTTACATATTCTCCTGCTGTTAACATTGTCTTCAGTAACTGAGCTTCTCCCATTACTCCATAACTATTTTGTAACTCAACGTCTTTCAAATCGGGAAATACAGTAGATGCTACACATAATTCAGCTACATAACTGTTATAGTCAATTTCACTAGTGTATTGACCAGTATGTTTCCCATTATTACCAATTACTTTCACTCTTTTAGTACAATCTCTTCTTAATACTTCATCTTCCTCAGAAGATAAAACTCTTAATTCCCATTCAACTGGTTTTCCTTCTTCATCTAAAAATCTATCACTTGCTATATATTTTACATTATCAACCTTTATTGCGTTTTGAGCTAAAAAAGCACTTAAATTACTCATATTATTCTACCTCCATAACTAAATATTTTATTTGTTTTTCTATTGTTGTAATACCATTTTCATCTAATTTGATTGTTATTGTAATTGGTTTTAATGATGAACCATCAATTGTATCAAGTGCCAGTTTATCAGCAATATCAACTAAATATAGCCCTGCTTTTCTATACATTTCCCCTACACTTTCTTCTATAGTTCTTTTCTTGCTATAATCAAAAGAAATTGAATCTTTTATCTTATATTTATCTTTAATTTTAACCATCTCCTGTTCCTATAAATAAAAAATACACATCCATAATTTATAAATGTGTATTTTACTCCATTCCACTTATTATATTGAACTTTTCAACTAATTCCCAATCCTCACAGGTAAAGTCCATATCTTCATCAAGATACTCACCATCTGCATCAAATTTAACTATAATTCCACTATCCATATTGCAGTCTTTAAGTATTATAGTTTGACGCCCAGCTGAACTCGTTGGGTCTTCATTAGTCACCTGTATATCAAAGTAAATATCCTCACCAGTCTCTTTATATCTATAAAGAAGCTCTTTAAATATAGAAGTATTATAGTGAAATGTTGCACTTCCTGTGTACTTGCTTCCAGTACTTTTATTTCCTTTTGTAGTGCTTCCTAAGATAGGAACTTCACTTTTATTTTTCTCCATTTTAGCTTCTAAATTAATAGCTTGCATAAAGTTATATCTTTTACCTTCAATAGTAACATAACATTCCGCTTTAGATGCACTTATTGTATCTCTCGCTTTTATTTGTTGAAACATAAACTTAACACTCTCCTCTCTAGCTTACTGAAACAGTCATATAAAGCTTGCTCATAGCGTTAATAATCTTAACTGCATCACTCACTATAACAGTTTTCTTATCATTTCCAAGTTCTACAGATACATCATCAGTTTTAAAATCTTCTATTGCTCTAATATTTTCTAATTCTTTGTGATGCTTAACAACATCATTCCAGAAACTTATTCTTCCTGCCTTATCGTTAGGCACTTTACCAAGATATTTATCATTAAATAAAATCGCTATATCATTAGCAATTTGGTCTAATACTCTAACACTTTGATTACTTGAGAAATCATCATTCTTATCATCTGTAAAACTAACAAAAGTGTTTATATCCTCTAATACATGAACTTCATCACCAACTTTATGAAATATAAATTTACCACTCTTTAGCGATTCCTCAAGTTGTATTTGTGTGTAATTAACATCTACATCAAACTCACCATCATACTTTTTGTTTGTATTAGATTTATTTATATCGCATCCAGCTATAGCTCCAGTAGTCCAATAAATTAAACTAGACTCTAATAGTCCAACATCTTTTATTTTATTTTCAACAGATACTACACCTTCATAATCACTATCATTTTTCTTATATAGTACTGTTTGAAATTTTGCCCCTACTTTATCTCTCATTCTCTTTGTAAATTCTACAAATAAACTTTTAATTTCTGCTGTTGTAGCTAAACATCCTAAAGCATTAAAGCTATAGCTTTCTATTTTATCTAAGAAAGCTTGGTATTCTGTCCCTGTAACTGCTTCTCCATTAGCACCACCAGTAAATACAAGTCCTGCACTTGCTTCTAGTGTTGCATCCTTTTTCCAACTAACATAGTCGTTGTCAATTAAATCTGTAATGACTTTAGCTATTTGTGTATCTACTTTCTTATTATCTAATAAAGTTACAACATCAAATTCAGTGTTATCATCAACATTTGTTGTTACTATTACTTTTAAGTCATTACCTCTTATTCCGCTATATTTAGCTATAGCAATAGTGCAACTAGCTTTAACTCCTTTGTTTAGTTTATAAAAGTATCCTAGTCGTATGTTTTTAAATAAATCTCTAAGACCTTTTAACTTCTCATGAGTGTAATCATATCCAAAGAACTTTGTTGAATACTTCTCAAAATCATCACTAGTTACTTGGAAAACTTCTTCATCAATACCCCAATCAAATTCAAGTGGCATTACTACAATCCCTCTATCACTAAGAGAACTGGTTACTCTTGCAGCACTTACAAAGTTTATATAAGCACCAGGTAGTACCTTATTTTGTGTTATAAATGTTCCTCCACCTAGAGCCAAATTAACTCACTCCTTTCATAAATTTATTTATTCTATCATCCACTTCTGAAAAAGAATATAACTCATTTTCTTTTAAAATTGCATTTAATAAATCTTTTCTACTTATATACTTCTTAGAATTAACTATCTGTTCCTTAGTGAACTTGTAGCTATCTTCTTTACTTAATGTTTTACTCAAAATTATCACCTCTCTTTAGACCGCCAAACAATTCAACTCCATTCATTTTTTCTGTATCATTACTTTTTATAGTGAAATAGTTATAATCAACAAAGAAATGAAGTACATTATCTATAATTTCATAGTTCATATTTGTACCTCTTACTAAATCTTCATTCACATTTATATACTCTAATTCCTCCAACAACATTTCAGCTATCTCATTTATCTCAAATGATTTATCATTACTTTTTGGAAAATAATGTACATCAAAAGAGTTCTTTTTTAATGTCCTGCCACTTGGATATGGTACTTTACTTGGATTTAAAGGGCAAATAAAAAAACAAGGTTCATTAATACCTTGTTCTACATCTTCACTATAAATTGTATAACTCTCTCCAAACGATTTATCTAATTTTACTGATATTCCATCAATTATATTATTAAGCATCAAATACCTTCTTTAATAAGTTTATTAATTTCTTTTCTATTATTACATCTACTTGACCTCTTAATTCTTGTACTGAAATAGTCATCATATATCTACCTTTAACCCAACCTTTATGATTTCTAGTTCTATGTCCGTATTCAATAAAACTGGCATATTTAATGGGGTTAATAATTTCTATAATGTAAGTATCTCCAGCTTTAATGACTGGAAGTGACCTTGCATAAGCTACACCATTCCAACCTTGTCGTAACACTCCTGTGTCAACTGGCGTACGTTTTATAGCTTTGCCAATTAATCTTGCTGCTAACTCTTTTGCACAATCTCTGCAAAACTTATCGAGTTGACTTTCTTCCAACCTTTGTAAATTTCTTTGTAACTTCTTTAGTTCTTTAAAATCAACACTTCCACCTCTACCCATTATGCTTTATCCTCTAATAATTCCAATATTACCTCTTGATGATTTGGATATATAGCAGTTTCACCACTTCTTATATACTCTTTTGTAACATTATTTTGATTGGTTATAATAAGTTTTGAACCTGCTTTAATTTCTATATCTGGAGATATAAAGAGTTTAATAGTTTGCTCTAGCTTAGCTACTTTCCCATCTGCTGTAGAAGTAATGTTCTTATATGAAAGCTTGCACGGTTGATTTTCTAATACAATCACTTCTTTGTTATTTGTTCTTTTACTTACAGGATCTTTAATTGGTTTATATTCTACTATAGTGCATTTATCTCTATATAAAAGTTCTATTGCTTTCATTGATTTATTTACCATCTCAAACACCTAAAGGTTAATATTTTATCTTTACCATAAGTAGTAAGGTATGCCATAAGACTGTCAAATCGTTGTTCGGGTGTTTGTGAGCCACTCCCTATAGCAAAATCTACCTTTGTATCACCTTCTGATATAGACTTTTCTACAACTTCAAAATTAAGACTTTCTATATCTAATTGACCCATATTTTTTTTAGTAAATAAAAACTCACCAACTATTATATCTATTTCAATATTTTTTAATTCTTTTGGAATTTCATTTATGTTACAATCAAGTTTAATTATATTCTCTATCTTTTCTTTTACAAAATCTATTAACCATTTATCTCCATCCTTTAGAACATATCCAAACCCTTCGAGTCTTTTTTCTATACTGTCAATCACATTATCAGCTTCTTTTTTCATAACATCCACCTACTTCTTAGTCTTACTTTTTTCTGTAAGTTCTGCTTTTTCTGTAGATTGACTATTTTCTTCCTCTAAAACTTTTACTTTCTCATTAAGCTTCTTATTTTCTTCTTCTAACGATTCAACTTTATTTCTTAAAATATTATTTTCAGCTACTAAATCCTTTATATTTAAAGACTTACCATATTTCTCTACTTTTCCAGTTTCATCTATCAAATCATATCCCATCTCTAAAAAATCATCTATTCTACATTCTTCTATAGTTAATATTCTATTTAATTTCCTTACTTGTGCCATTATGCTCCAGCTCCTTCAACAACAAATTGTATTGCATCAGCTTTTTTATTTAATATAAATACATCCTCAAAACTCTCTTCAAAGTATAAATATTTACCTTCTGTAACTGCTTTTGGTTCATCTAATGTAGAAAATTGATAAGAAACTGGTGTAATTATTGCACTTGGATGTATTAAAGACATAAATATTTGCTTAGCTCCTGCACCTGCTTTCCATCCAGTAGTAAAGTCATATACTGTTTTCATAAGATTAGATGGCACTTTAACTATCTTAACTGAATCAATATCAGTTGTTTGACGATTAAGAGAAGTCCCTCCATCTTTTATATTTACAGTTCTTTGTATCTCTTTTGCATTCTTGATTAAAGTGTCAACTCCTGGTGTAACATATAATATTCTTCCAACAGCAGGTACTCTAGCTTCTGTCATTTTTTCCATTAACTTATCAAAAACCTCTAAGATATTTGCTGTTGTAAGAGCAGTTGTCTCTGCTGTTTTACCTAGAGCTATCCAATCAGCATATATTTTAGATATACAGTAAGCATCCATTTCAGGGAATTTTTGTTCTTCATTATATACCTTTGTAATACTACCTATTGAAGTTACATAATTAGTTTGGTCAATATCTGCTGGATGAACTAATGTTGACCATTTTCTTTGATTAGTTAATGGTTTAGACTCCCAAGCATTGTCATAATTTCTTTGAGCTGCTGTTATTGTATCTCTGTTTGAATCAACTCTCCCAGTCGTGCTTATAGTTGGTATTTCTATTGTTTTAGAACCAGTCCATCTATATCTATTATTATTTTCTGTAGCATATAGTTCTCCAAAATATAGTACATATGGATAAGCCTGTGCTAGAGCTTGTGAGTATTCCTTTGCGTATTCTAATGGTTGTGCCATATTCTTATTCCTCCTAGTTATTGTTTATTATTTTCATGTGGTTTTACACCATTGAAGTTAAATTTAAATCCAGTTGATTTTAATTGTGCATCTCCTGGTGTTATAGTATCTGTTTTAGGTTCTTCACCTTCTAGTGTTGCATTAAATAAATAATCTTTATCAACTTTTAAAGGATTTATCTGTTCTTCAAAAGCCTTTTGTCTATCTTTACTATTTCTTAGTGCTTCCATGTCTAAATGAGCTTTTAATGCTATTTCATCCCTACATTTAACAGATTTAAAAGCATCGCCTAACCAATAATTAAAATCTTTTTCTTCAATTTCTTTTTTGTAAGTTTCTTCTAAAGTTTTCTTATCAGTTTCATAAGTTGTTTTTAGATTCTCTACATCTTCTTTTGTCATACCTCCTTCAAACTTTTTAATAGTTTCATTAGCTGTATTAAGTTGTGTTTCAAGATTCACATAATCTTCTTGAGTAACTGTAGTCTCTTTTATTTTCTTTTCTATAGACTTTTGAAGAGAAGCTACATCAATCTTGTTATCTTCTACTTTTATTCCTTCAAGTAATTCTTTTAACCAATCCATTTCTAATATCTCCTTTCATTTTTTACAAAATAAAAAAAGCCTCTTAAAGACTTTTTTCTAATGATTTATTTAACTCTTCATTTACCTTCTTTAAAATTTCATCAGAAACTTCGTCTATATTAGCTTTATTTTCTTTTTTTAATTTATTGCAAAGAATACTTACATTAAGATTAGCAATACAATTAATAACGATTTGTACTACACAAACTACAACTATGACTTGAGTTAATATACACATTAAAATCACCTACCTTTTTAAATTTTTACATAATAAAAGCACCTACTAATTTATTACTTAGCAAGTGCTTTTATATTACTTTTTCACCTTTTTCATAAGCTTCTTTAGCTTCTTTTAGTGACATTTTATTTGGTCCTTTGTAATTAGTTTCTTTTGGTCCACTATTTTGCCAATTACAATTATCACAAATATCAAACATATCTACATCTTTACCACACACTGGACAATTCATATCTAAACCTCCTTATATTCTTTCATTTGCTCTAACCAGTAATTATAACCTTCTTTTGGTTTAAATAAAGTTGATATTTTACCATCTTCTCTTCCAATAGCAAAATCATTAGTACTCTTTCTATATTTAAATAAAAAGTTATCTTTACTTAAAAATCCTTCTACATCATTACTCAATTGTTCTGATAACAAATTCCTTGCAGTAGATAGGTATTCTTCAGCAGTTATATTTCCATATTCATTTAAGTGTTTCTCTACATGTTTTTTAAATTTCTTTTCAGTTGGAAAATCTGCTTTTAACCAACTCTTATTACTTAGTATATCATCTTTTTTGTCAGTTATGAATGTCTTTTCATACCATTCTTTGTACTTCATACTAGATGGCACATAATAAGTTTTACCATTTTCATCTTTTGCTGCTCTATAACCTTCTTCGTCCTCAAACCAAGGAGCTATTGTTGTCCGACAACGACAATGAAATGGTGGAGCTGTTATCCCAACTTGATAATCTTTCATATCAAATACTTTACCATCTAATTCTCTACATATATTTGAGGTTCTTAAATCTAATGTGGCAACTATCTCATATTTTTCTACATCTAAATCGTTGAAACAATCTTTCCTAGAAGCTGATGCAAAGAAAGCTGATTCAGTCATTATTAAATTCTTAGCTTGAGATTTAGATACATTAAATCTCTTAGCAAAGTCATTTACTAGATTCTTTGGATTTTCACCTCTAATAATCGATTGAGTTAATTTAGTGTGTAGTTCATTTACTAAAGCAGGTCTATGTTTACCCCAAATTCTTTCTGAGAAATTTAACCCATCGCTGGTCCAAGGCTTAGAAATAACTTTATTTATTCTGTTAGTATCAAGACTCATTAAACTCCAACCAACGTTTACTCCTTGTTGAACATTAAAAGCTGTATGATAGTATCCACTTGTATAAATATCTTTCATTAACCTATCAATGCTATCAAGTTCATTTCCATAAAGCACTTCCACTTGTTGTTGTATTTGCAGTTTTAAAGCTTCAAGCCTCGTTATATGAACCCTTGCACTAGCATTTTCTAACTCTTTCATCCACTTTTGATTTATAGCATTTTCTTTACCATACTTAATATATTCTTCTACACTCCATTTAAACTCTTCTAGTTCTCTTGTATTTAACAGTTTCTTAGCTTCTAATAAAGATATTCCTTCATTTTCAGCAAATCTGTTATACCATACAAATATATCTTTTTCTATACTATTCATAGCTAATTTGTATTGCTTTTCCAATTCAAGATAATATTTTACACTTTTATTGTTTTGAGCTTCTTCTAATTGTTCAAATCTTTTCCTCCAATAATCTTTATGTTTCATCTATAACACCCTCTTGATTATTAGTAGGAATTAAATCATCATATTCTTTTTGGGTTTCTTCCTGTTTTTTAAGTCTTTCAAGTTCGTCATTAACATCTTCAGCCCAAGGATGATTACTAACAATAGTTTCATCTGATATAATTCCAATTGATTTAGAAGCCATGTCTATTTTTTCAGACTCATTTATTATCATAGAATGATTAAATGTTATTTGAACTGACTTATAATCATAACTCTTACTACTACTTATCTTTAAATACTCACATACAAACCAAAGAAGCTCTCTAATTGCTTTTTTAAACTTCTTTTCAGTTTTAGAACATTTAAGGTCCAGTAGTGAATATAAAAATTTAAGTGCTACACCCGATTTGTCACCTGTGTTTTGAGACTCGGGATTAACTCCTTGACCAAAAATAATTATATTCTTTTCTAATCTGTCAAGAAGCTCCTTTTTAGCTTCAATAGGTATACTTATCTCTAGCTTGTCAACTCCTCCTCCACCATCTACTTTAATTGATTTATAATATCTTATATTATCTATAAACTCTTGTAGACTTGTTCCTGGATATTCTTTTAATACGTAAATAACCTCTTGTATCTCATCTAAATTGTCTGCAAGTGTAGAAATGTTATTATCATATATATCTATTAATGATTTATAGAAAGTTAAATCTGAGACACACTTTTCATTATTTTTAAAAGGTATAAAAGGCACTTTACCCCATCCTTGTTCTTTGTTATTTATTCTAAAATGGCCTTCTTGTATATCGGTCATTTTTCCATATTCATCATATAAAAGCTCTTGAACAAAACTATTACCTCTTTCAATAAAGTAAGTCACATCATTTTCTGTATAATATTCAACTCTTTTTATCTTGTTACCATCTATATCTTCAATGTAGTAGAATCTAATAAATGCAACTAATTCCTTTTGTCTTTTACTATTCCAAATAGGAATAGCTTCCTCAGCAGGTATTATTACATATTTAAACTCACCTTTTCTATTAATGTATGGATGTAACCATTCAATCCCTTTATTACTAGCATTGAGGTATAGTTCTGTTATTGTATCGTCAAATTCTTCTCCTAATAATTCATTTAAAAGCTTAGTAAAGTTGTCATCATCTGCATTAAATACTATTGGATTTCCAACACTATAGCCCACCTTTTGGTCAACTAAAAGCTTATGGTAGTTATTAATTGCCTTATTATTAACCTTAGTAAAATCATCAACCTTAGCTCCATCTAAGAAATAATATCTTCTCTTATTGTTTATATCAGTATTACCATAATAGTATTCTTCTCCTTGTTTGTATCTCTCTGGTCTATGCTTTAAAATATAATGTTCTATAACTCTTGCTAGATTAAAAGTACTCTCTTTTTTTAGTTGAGCTTTTATCAAATCTGTTTCACTTATATAAATTTTTAACACCTCCTTTATTTCAAGAAGCTTATTCCATTATTTTTAAGTTTATTATCTATAGAATATCTAAGAGCAGCCATTGCATCATCCATAAATTCAACTGGTTCATCAAGATATAACCCTGTTCTTTCATCTTGTTTCCATTTCCATTGTTGAATTTCTTTTATTGTATTGGTGCAACTAGGATGTACATGTATTCTTAACTGTTTTAAATAATCTATTTGAGCTTTAACACTTCCAGGTCCTTTTTTAACTCCTTTAGCTTTATATCCTGCACTTTTCCACATTTTAATTCTGTCAGGTTCAGCACTATCACAGTACATAAATAGATTCTTTTCTAAACCTTTACTATTTGCAATCTTTATTATCTCTGAGGTATCCATTTCATGTACATATATTTCATTGCATATATATAACTCTCCATCCTTAAATCCGATTCTAAGTACTACATTTGCATGGTTAAATCCAAAGTCTTGTGATAACCTCATATTATCAAAGTACTCAAATTCTGTAGGAAATTCATGTATAACATAGTTTTTAAGTATTGCTCCACCAGTTTCTCCCCATTCTCCAAGTCCATAGACTTTATACCCTTCGGGGTCTTGCTCTTTTCTCATTTTCATTCTTCTATAATATGCTTCGTCAATAAATCTGTTTTGTAAATAAGTACTATGATGAGTGAATATATCATCATTTTTATAATCAAAATATTTTCTTTTTATCCAATGAGTGGCTGAAACCGGATTAAATGTAAATGTCATTTGATAGTATAAATTAGGGTTAGTTAAAATACCTCTTAAACGGTCGTCTAGTATATCTATATCACTTTCCATAAGTTCTGTAGCTTCTTCACACCATACCCATGTTAATTTACCTTTTGAGAAGTTAATTGATTTTAATTTTTCTCTTTGTTTTGTATCATTAACTCCTCTAAATATTATAGAATTACCAGTAACCTTACTTTTGATTTCTAGAGGGTTTAGAGTTGTTTTCCAATACTTATCAGCTTGTTTACCATAAATACGATTTATAGCTCCTGTAAGCTCTGCATATGTTGAATATTTATGTGTAGCTTCTGATTTTCTAACTACTAATAAGTTAGCTCCTTGATACTTTTTATCTCCTAACTTTAGTATATAATCCTGTGCTACATTAACAGACTTTCCACTACCTGCTGAACCTTTCATTGCTCTGTATCTTTTTTTAGTAAAGTTAACTCCCTTGAAAACTGGATTAAAATCTATTCTAACTATCATTGTTATCCCCATAATCTACACTTATTTTCAACTCATCATCTCCAATATCATCTTTATTCAGGTTATCAACCTCACATTTTAACTTTTCAACTCTATTTTTCTGCTCTTCTGTAGCTAAATTCCAATCCTTATGAATCATTTCATCATATTGTTTTATAAGACTCCTTAACTCACTCATTGCCCTACTCTGTGCATTAAGAAAAGATGCTTGCCTATCCCATGAGAATTGACATTCATATTGTATTTCTTCTCCAAACTCTGTTGTTTTTTCTTTTTTGACTTCTTTTATCATTTCTTCCTTATCTTTAACATACATTATCTTTTGTGCTCTTATTATTGCCGCATATTGAATTGTTATCTGTTCCCAAAGAATATCAAATTTATCTTTATTTTTTATTTCATTAATTATGTCTTGAGTTTCTTCGGGTAGATATTTTGAGAAGAAACCAAACTTTTCAGCATTCTTATTTCCAGGTGGACCAGTAGCATTTTTATTACCTACTGGTGCACCCCTTTTACTTTTAAGTGCACCCTTCTTTTTTTCACTAGCCCAATTGTATCTCTTAATCCATGACTTTAAAGTGTTTAAACTAATGTCATACTTTGCTGATATTTCCTTTTGTTTCATACCTTTTAGGTAATCTTGTTTTACCTTTTCTTTGACATCTTGCACATCACCACCTCGTTTGTTTGTCGTTTTGGGAATAAAAAAGAACCCTGGTTAGAGTTCTTATATAAAATCTATATCATCTTTTTCTTCTTCCATTGCCTTTTCAATCTTTTTTATTGTTTCTAAACATTTACTATAGTCAAAAACTGAAATATGGCCATCAATAATATATATTTTTTGAATTAACAAATCAGTTACAAAACTAAAATATTCTTTTTTATTTAATTTATTATTAATATCTTCATCTAATTTATATAAACCTGGAGTAAGTACTTTTACAATTTCTCCATATGTCCATATCTTTTTCCCATAAACTGCTTTAATTCCAGTAAAATCTTTGATATTAAGAAGTTTCATCAAATATTTTATACTTAAATCTCGTTGAAATTTCGCAGTAATATTATCCTGTCTATGAGAGTTGCTATCTGGAATATCTGGAATAAATTTGTTTAAAATATATTCATGCTCTTCGAAAAGTTTCATATGCATTTTTCTAATTTCTTCTTCGTCCTTTTTGCTAGTCATATACATATAGAAAACTTTAATACCAAATAAAATTTCTTTTCTTAGTTTTATATCTTCTTGACAGTAGTCTTTATATAAGATATCGCTATACATACTATTGTAGAATTCTATAAAAGATTTTATCTTAGGATATATAATATATCTCTCAAAGTTTTTATAATCTATATCATAACAAAAATCTAATACATTATAAAATTTTTCTATGTTTTTACCATTTGATATTTTTTTTAATATGCTAGTTTTTTTATCTGAATCAAAACTGATATAACATGCTGCAAAATACTCTTGAAAAGATTTATGAGACCATCTATATTCAATACCTTCTTCAATAAAAATGGGTACATTGTGAATCAAATCATAAAGTAAATCATCTTCATTAAATTGAATTCCTATATTTTTTGTTTTTGATTCATTTACTATCTTAATAAGATTTTCTTTAGAATAAATAATTCCTTTAGTCAGTGTTATAAATCCAATTGTTCTTAATATTTTATGAAAATCTTCCAAATTTAGCCCACTTTTCTTTTCTCTATAATAACTAGGTTTTTTTGAATAATCATGATTTTCAAATAATGCATCATAAACTTGTCTATAAAAAGCATATTTTTTATGTGGAATTGATGATTTGCATTTAAAAGACTCACACAATAAAGAAACCATCAAAGGATTTTCTAAAAACTCTTTTATTATTTCAAACTTTTTATCTTCCTCAATTTTTGTTATTAATGCCCTTGAAACTTTTTCGTCATTATCATTGTACTTTTTAATTAAATTATATGCTTCTTCTTTTTTTAATGGCTTTATATAAAAACTTTGAAAATCACCAAAAGAAGCAAGTTCATTTTCTTCTCTTGAAGTTATTAAAAAAGTATTATTACCTGTTTTGGAAATAAAATTTTGAAGACTATTAGTAATTTTCATTTTATTAGCTTTATTTATCTCATCATATCCATCAAAGAAAAATATAAAACCTCCTCTTTCAATTAATTTCAAAACTTTGTCTTTATCAAAACATTCACTTATCCCATTAATTTCATTCATTATGAAATCGATTATATCTTCTTCAGATGATAATTTTCTCAACTCTATAAAGATTGGTATCCCTTTATTTTCAGTTATTGCACTTAAGTATAAATATTTAGCTATAGTTGACTTCCCCATACCTGCATTATCTATTAATACTATTTTTTGATAATTAGGCAAAAACTCTTCTTTATAGCTATTAATTAATATATCACAGTTATTTTCTCCTTTAGATAATATTCTATCTTTTTTCAATACTTTTAATGGCATATATAAATCATCAATTGTTTTTTGTTGATTACCAAATACTATAGTATTCATGTATATGTGATTTTTATAACTTCTTATCATGTATTCACTAAGTTTATTTTCTATTAATTCCAATTCTTTTTTATCCTTTTGTTTTTCAAAAAAGCCTTTCGCTCTATTTCTTAAATGAGTTTTTACTAAATCTTCTATCATTTTATCTGCACCAGTTACTTTTACAACTTTTCTTGCCATCATAGCTGCCTGCACATACATTTCTGCTTCCATATTAATCCCCTCCAAAGTATAAAATTCAACTTCAAAGGTCAATATCCTTCAACAATCGTTCGACAACTACAAAATAATATAAAAAAGACCAAGTCGAGATAACTTAGTCTTTTTCAAGGGAATATATTATACACTTGTTTCATACTACCATTATAACTTATATAAAATAACAATAAAATATCATCATTTTATCACAGTTTTATTTTTAGGCCATCTACTCCAAACAGGTATATTCCAAGTTCTTTAACCATTTCATTTACCCAACGTCTTACTGTTGCTACTCCACAATGTAAAAGTTCTGCTATATCCTCATACGTTTTTTCTTTAAAAAAATATAAATCTAAAGCTTTGTATTTTTCTAAGGATTGCAATTTATTTTGTGTTGCTTTTAAGGTTTCTAATGCCATATCTATATGTGCTACCATAATTAAGGTTTTTGCTTTACTTCTTTTAATGCTTAATATATATAAATCTTCTGTATCTAGACATAGTAAATCATCATAATCACTTTTAATATCTTCAATATCACTAATAGAATTCGCAATATGACTTGTTAAATCATTATAATGCTTTAATAAAAGCTTAGTATTATGAAAGACTTCTCTTTTTTTATTTTCTTTTTCTTCTTTTCTTAATTCTCTTACAATTTCTTTTATACTTTCTTTATCCACTTAAACCACTCCCTCTTGCTCTCCTTGAACATCTTCTACTGCAATATATGACTTTAGAGTTATCTAATTTATAAAATCTTTTTCCACAATAAAGACATATTACTATTTTACCTGGGCTTATAAGTTCCATCTTTTCTTTTTACTTTCATATTCTCACTCCCTATATTCTTTTAACTTAGCTTTTACTGCTTCAAGTAATGCACTTTGTCCTTTATCTTTATTCTCTAGTACCTCCATTACTTGTTCATCTATTGTACCTTTACAGATTAGATGATTGATAATAACAGTTTCCCTTTGACCTTGTCTATAAAGCCTTGCATTAGCTTGTTGGTACAGTTCTAAGCTCCAAGTTAATCCAAACCAAACAATTATACTTCCGCCTAACTGTAAATTAAGGCCATGTCCTGTACTTGCTGGATGACAAAGTAATAATTGTATTTTGCCATCATTCCAATCTTGTATATCTTTTGAGTTTTCTATTGTTCTTGGTTTCAAACTCTTAAACTCTTTCATTAAACGACTATAATCATGTTTATAGTTATAAAAAACTATAATAGGTTTCCCATTTGAAACATCTGTAATTTCTTTTAGAGCTTCTAATTTTTCTTTATGAAATTCCTTTACATTTTTATCATTATCATAAATTGCTCCATTAGCTAATTGTAAAAGTTTATTTGCTGCTACGGCTGCCGATGAGGCTGTTATTATATCTTTATCTAATTCTAATATCTTCTCTCTTTCTAGTTCTTTGTAATATTTAAGTATTTTACTATCAAGGTGTATTTCAATTTTATTATCTATTTTTCTAGGCATTTTCAAATAATCTTCTGCTTTTAAACTTATACAAATATCTTTTATTTTATTATGTATTGCATTTTCTGCTCCATCTTTAGGTTGCCAATTATATATAGCTCCTGTTTGATAATTTTTTTGTCCTGGTTCAAAGTATCGTTCTTTATACCCTGTAATAGTTTTACCTAGTCTTTCTCCTCTATCAAGTAAGTACATCTGTGGCCATAAGTCTATTAAACTATTTGGCGTTGGTGTACCAGTAAGCCCAACTACTCTTTTAGTTAAAGACAATACTTTCTTTAAACTTTTAAATCGTTGTGCTTTATTTGATTTAAAAGAACTAAGTTCGTCTATCACAACCATATCAAATGGCCATTTTCTTTTATAAAAATCCACTATCCAAGATACCATTTCTCTATTTATTATATAAATATCTGAGTCTGTACTTAAAGCTTTCACTCTATCTGATTTACTACCAAGAACTTTAGACACTTTTAGATGCCTTAGATGTTCCCATTTTTTTACTTCACTACTCCAAGTATCTCTTGCAACTCTTAAAGGTGCTATAACTAAAACTTTTGATATATCAAAGTAATCATACATTAATTCATTTATAGCGGTTAAAGTACAAACTGTTTTACCTAAACCCATATCCAATAGTAGACCTATATTATTATTATCTATAGTTTTTCTAATTGTGTATTCTTGGTATGGATGTGGTTTAAATTCCATCCCTTAACCTCCTTGATAAAATCATCTATCTCTTTTAATGTACTTACACACTTAACTTTAAATCCTAACTCTCTTAATTCTCGCATTTTATACTGTTGAAGCTTCCTTGGTTTTTTACCTGGTGCTTTAAGTTCTACAAATATAACATGTCCTTCTGGTAATAAGACAATCCTATCTGGCACACCTGCTTCCCCTGGTGAAATAAATTTCATAGCTTTTCCACCTAACAACTCAATCTCTTTTTTAAGTCTTTTTTCTATTTGTGATTCTAACAAAATATCACTTCCTTAAATTTAGGTGTCAACAATGTCAACAGATTTTCTATATATATGTATATATACGTATTAGGTATACTCATATATATACATATATGCCTAATATTACTTATACTACTTTATATATATATTTTGTTGACATTGTTGACACTAGTATTCTATATACTGCAATTGCTATATCCTAGGTGTCAACAGAAGTGTCAACAAAGCTATTTTTTCTGTTGACATTGTTGACACCTTTAAAATTTTCAAAATTACACTGCTTTTCATTCTGTTGACACTATTTTTTACGAATATAGGCTCTTTGTCTCCCATATGTTTTCCCAAATCTTAAGTTTCCACTATAGGCTATCCAATCGTCTAAACCTTTTAATATGTCATTAATTTCTCTTGATAAGATAGGAGTGAGTTGTTTAGGTTCTCCATTAAATAGCTCAACCCATATTTCCATTACACATGTTTTTTCTCTTAGCATTGTTCCTTCTTTTAACTCTCCAAAATCTGAACCATGTATATATTCTCTTTTTTCTGAAATACTTAAATCATACCAATTCGGAGTAATAGGTTTATTTAAATATTCTTCAATAATTCCAGATTTGGCATTTTCTTCTGAGTGGTTTTTTTGTTGTTTTTCAGCTTCCTTTTTCTCCTCATCTGATAGATATAAATGTTCATTAGCTTTATACAATTCTAATACTTCTGCCCAAATTTGATTTCTTTCATTATCAAGTTGGCCATTAAATATACTCTTGTTAATCTTATTTACTCCTGTATCTATTGGCCAAAATCTTCTATTACCAGTTTTATCTCTTAAAAATTCTTTATCATTAGTTGTTCCTATAACTACACATTGACGTAAAAACCTTGATGTTCTCTTCCCATATGCAACCCTATATATATCCTCTGATTTACTTAGAAAATGCTTAACTGCTTCAATATCTGCTTTTTTAGTAGCCATCATTTCACCCATTTCAAGCAACCATACTCCTTGTAATTGTTCATATGCCTCTTTACCTTGCACAGTAGTTAAGCTATCAGAATACCAGTCTCCACCAAGTTTTTTAATAAAAGTACTTTTTCCCATTCCTTGAGGACCAGATAAAACCATCATATTATCAAATTTTATTCCTGGATTAAATACTCTTGCTACTGCTGCTACTAAAACTTTTCTTATTATAGTTCTTGTATAGTGAATATCTTCTGCACCTAAATAGTCAATTAAAAGTGTATCCACTCTCTTAATCCCATCCCACTTTAAAGAATTTAAATAATCTTTTATAGGGTGAAAAGTATTATTTTCAAAAGCAATTACTAGAGCATCATTTACTTTTGATGGTGATGAGACATTGTAAATTGTTTCTATATGATGTCTAAGTCCAGAATCATCACTATCATTCCAATCATTTAATTTATCATCTTTTCTCCAAGGTAACTTACCTAAAACAACAGCTCTATTTGAAAATTCATTGTAAGCTATTTTTCCTTTCAAATATGGGTCATTTTCTATAAACATTAAGATATTGTTTGTTGTTTTCTTGTAGCTTCCTTTATTGTCATAATCTAATCTAGTTAACCATTCATCATCTTCAAAATCTATATCACCAAAATCATCCTTAGCTTTATCAATGTTTTCTCTCCCTATAGTCTTTCGTACTTTAGTGTCACTGCTTGCAAATTCGCTCATTCGAGTAAATGAAGGTAATCTATTTACAGGTGTTTCTGGTTTAGAGTCTTCATCAAGTTCTCCAAATTTATGTATCCTAACTAAATCAAAAGCATTACATAAAATTCCACTTGCAGGGTCTGTCCCATGGTGACTATAGGAAAACTTATCATCATAAATAACTATTCCACCACTTGTACTACCTTCTGCATATGTATACCTCGTTTCATCAATACCAGAAATATATACTTCATTTAAGAAAGTTTCTATAACTTCTGTGATACTATAGGACCTGCAAAATGCCCCTATAATTCCATCCTTTTCAAGAGGGTCTTGTTGCTTTTTTAATTGTGTATTAAACTTTTGTCTCTCCCTTGAACTTTCTGGCCAATAGCTTACATCCGTCCAGTCTAAATATAAATCTAGTATTTCATTTGGGTTTAAAAACTCTCCATCTTGAAATTTAAATATATAGTCTCCATCAATTGAAGTACTTGGAAAGTACATAAGCCTATGGGGTTGATATGTAGTATCATCAAACATATCTATTCCTATAGCATCTGCTATCATCCTAGAAATTGCTTGATACTCTTCTGGTAGTACTGGTCTAGCTAAAGGTATTAGCAGTCTGTATCTAGGGTTACTCTCAGTATGTGAGTGAGTAGAGTACATAAGGCAAGCATAATCATTTAATAGTGTAATATCATCCCATATAGCCTTATCTGCATAGTCTATATCCAAAGTTATAATACTTCTATTTGCAATATTCTCTGCTTTTCGTCTACCATTTTTTAAGCTTCCACCTACAAATCCACCAACATCTTTGACTCTATCTTTTTCAGTCTTTGACATCTTCTTATATTCTGTATAGGTTTCTTGAGTTCTTAATGTTTTACTTAATCTATTTACAAGTTCGGACCATAAAATACTTTTATTCTTCCAATGAGTTTCTAACTTACTTTTTCCTATGGCCAGCATGAGTTGGCCATCATGTTTTACATTTATGTGTTCAATTTCACTGGCCTTTACATCCATAAATTAATCACCTAGTCTTTCTTATAATAATCACATTCATATCCATCTGCTTTAAGTGGAAGTCCTTTAGCCCAAGAGATTTCTTTTGCCATAATTCTGTTAACTTCTTCCAAAGAACCATATTTTTTATCTACATCAAGTACAAGTTCATCATGTACATGCATTACAATGTCATAACCTGCATCTTTTACATTAAACATAGCTTCTCTTAGGCAATCTCTAGCTGTAGCTTGAACAATATTTTCAACTAGTTTAGGTCCATAGGTATCTATTCTTTTCCACTGTTTACTTGTCTGTTCCATACCTTCATACGTCACTTTATCCCCATTAAATGTAGTATGAGGTTCTATCTTAGGTCTTAAGTAGGATAATCTTCTACCACTTGGGAGTTCTATAAATAAAACTCCTGGATTATAAATAAATTTAATTCCATGTTGAAGTTCTACTATAGTCCTATCTTTTATAGCTTTTTTAGTTGACTTATCTACATCCCACCAAAACTTAGTTATATTTGGATTAGCATTTCTCCATCTTGTTACAAGAGGTTGAAGCTCATCTTCATCAAGACCCATTTTTATAGCTCCTATTGATGTTAAAGCTCCTATGCTTCCTCCATATCCAAGAGCTAACTCTGAGATTTTACCCTTTTGTCTAAGTGGGTCACCCTTTTTAATACTTTCTATTGGAACTTTAAACATCTGACTGGCACTAGCTTCATATATTTTCCCATGAGAATTAAATACATCTAATCTCCACTTCTCACCAGCAAGCCATGCTATAACCCTAGCTTCTATTGCACTAAAATCTGAAACTATAAACCTATGACCTTCACTTGGTATAAAAGCTGTTCTTATTAACTGACTTAACACATCTGGTACACTATCATACAAAAGCTCTATTAAATCAAAATCACCTTCTTTTAATAGATTTCTAACCAAGTCTAAATCTTCTATATGATTTTGTGGTAGATTCTGTACTTGTACTAATCTTCCTGCCCATCTACCAGTCCTATTAGCTCCATAAAACTGTAGCAGACCTCTTACTCTATTATCATTGCCTTTAGCTAATTTCATAGCCTCATACTTCTTTATAGAGGTTTTAGACATTAATTTTCTAAGCTCTAAAACCCTAATTACATTTTTATCCTCAACTTGTTTTAATATTTCTGGAATACTTTCTTTTGTTAGACTTGTAACCTCAAAACCTGATTTATCACTTAACCATTTTTTTAATTGAGCAGGACTATTTGGATTATTTAAACCAGTTATTTCAATTGCTTCTTTTGTAAGTTTTTCAGTGTACTTTCTATCACACTCTATTGCATTTTCTATTAGCTGTGTATCTACTCTGATGCCAGTGTCATTAATTATTTGGTCTAAATACCATAACTTATTTTCTCTTTCAGAAGTCTTATACTTGCTAAGTTTATTTCTTATTTCTCTTTCAACTACAACATCTTGCTTACAATATTCTTTAAATTTATTCCACTTTTCCATATCGTGTATTGGTAAATTTCTAGTTCTTCCTTTGTTAATTTTTGTAGCTTTACAAGGCTTACAGAAATATTGTATTAATGACTTACCTTCTTTCATTTTCTGCTTATCTTCATTAAACTTTAAAACCTTAGATACACTATCTAAGCTTCCTGGAAGTCCCAGTGTTAAAGCTTTTATCATTGTACATAACCACTCATTTGGTTTTAAATCAACATCTAAAAATTTACTTATTGCTATTCTTTCAAAGTTAGCATTAAATGCTGATTTTATAATAGTGTTCTCTTTTAAAGCCTCTATTACTTCTTTTGGTAACTCTTCATCATTTACTAAATCAATAACTCTTACTTCTTCTTCATCAAAAGCATAGGCAAATAACAGTATCTCAAAATTAGTAGAGTCTACATATTTGTAGACTCCAACTTTTTTTATATCTAAATCACTATATGTCTCTATATCAATTGATAATGTTCTCATTAACTTAAGAAGTCCTCTTCTTCATCTTCAAAGTCATCTGAGAAATCTGCTTCTGCACTAGCTCTAGCTCCTCCAAGTACTTCTCCATCTGCTAACTTTTGAACATTTTGCAACCCACAACCTATTCCTTTATTTCCTGCACTATTATATGGGAAAAAGTTTATACTAACTCTTCCATAACAACCACTATATACTTCTGTATTATCTAATATTTCATTTAAGTCTTTATCAACTACTCCAGGTTTTTGAGTACTATTTGCATTTAGAAAATACATTCCTACATATTCCTCTGCTTCGTCAGCTCTTTCGTCATCTCCATCACGAAGAGGTGTTTTTAAATTACCTGGTAATTTTCCACCCCATTTAGAAGTTTTACCTTGTTCTTTTGCTGCATCAATAGCCTTCTTTATTCTTCCTAAAGTCACCTTGTCTGATTTTGGTATTAAAATACAAACTGAATACTTGGGCTCTGCACCTTCTACCATTGCTCTGCTTTTAAAAATATTACAATAACTTAATCTCACCTTTCCTGTTACCACCTTTGTTGATTGTACTGAATTGCTCATAATTTTCTTCCTCCTAATATTTTATAAATAGATATTATCTAAACATAATTCTCTTAAATTCTTTTTTTGCACTGTATACCCCATTTTCTACATTTTTTCTTTTATATTTTAATAGTTTAGATATCTGTATAACCTCAAAACCTTCTGCATATAATCTCATTACCTTTTGTTGCTTTTCTGGTAAATAATTAATATAATTAATTACTTTTTTTGAAATATACGTGTTTATTACTTCATCTTCTATTAGTGTATTGCCATTAGACAGTACTTCATAATGTTTTGGTTCTATAGAAATTCCTTCATTCAAAAATGTATTTTTTTTTCTCAACTGACTTTTAATATAAGCATACATTTTGTATCTAATACATTTCTTAAAATATGCTTTAGGGTAAGTCTCTCCTTCTGTCTTCAGATTTTTTATTCCCTCATACAATCCTATATATCCAGATTGAATTAAGTCATCTTTATCTATATAAGTTTTATTTTTATTGTTTTTTAACAATATATTGGTTGTTATCTTTACTTCTTTGTCAAATTCTCTTAGTAATGTTTCAAATGCTAATTCATTTCCATTTTTGAATTCTAACACTAGTTTAATTATTTCTTGATTATCCATAAAACTATATCCCCTTTTTAAACGTTTTATAGCTACTAGGAATTAAATGCTTTTAATTATCCTTTACTCTTACTGATACAAAGCATACTGGACTAACCTTTATATGTTCTGGTATATACACTCTATCAAGATGATTGTCATTCACTTCAAAGAAAGTTGACATCACTTTATCCTTTATTAAACTTTCTCTTTTAAAATCCATTACTATGGCTTTTGCATTTTCTTCAATTGAGTTATACTCTGTAATGTTTAGTCTCTTCAATATATCCAGCAAATTATCTTTTTCATAATCTAAATCTTCTTCAATACTCTTTTTTCTTTTCTTTAAATCTAAAATTGTACTTATACTCTCATCTAATTTATCTTTTGTAGCTTCATCTAATGGCATGTAATACACCCCCTATTTATATTTCAAAGTCTTTTTTAGCTGAATCTATACTATTAATTTCTGCCCTTTTATCACTTTCTGCTACCAAAGTAGCTTTTCCAACTGGTTTTATAATTAAATCACTTAGTAGATTAGCAAAACTCTTTTTGCCTATAGCTTTTTCCATATCACTAATTCCTTTTAATGTTCTTGGTTTATAAATCTTTTCCTCATCACAATCTGAATTTAATAAAACATTAGCAACCTCTTGTTCATCCACATACTTTCTATTACTTCTACCTTCTACAAGCTTATATCCTGGATATTTAACACCATGCTTTTCAGCTTGTTCTAGTGCATAACTTTGAACATCCTTTAACCAATCTTGAACATTCTTAGCAAATCCTAAAATGTCTGCAATCTCATATTCATTAAGAGTAAAGGTGTCAGCAAAATCATATTTTCTAGCTAGTTTAAGGTTATCTTCAGCTCTTTTTCTACAATCATTTTTGGCTCTACAAAATTTACAATGGTCACCACTTACAAAATCACCTTCTCCATTAAAAGCCATCTGAGCCTTCTTTTTAACATTCTCTGCCCATGTAAGTAACTTGGTAACTTCTATTTCTTCGCTTGATATATTATCAAATCTAGGTTGAATTATTGTTGTCTTAACCAAATCAATATCATATAGCATTTCAAACTGATTATATGCACCTAAACCATATAGTCTAAGTTGAGGGTTATCTGTAGCTGAAACTTCCACACCTTTTCCATACTTTAGGTCTATCACTTGAAGTATTCCATCAGATATTACAACAACATCTCCTGTTCCAAAGCCTTCTGGAACCCATTCACTAAAATCGAGTCTCTCTTCTAACATTACTATTACATCATCACATATAGCTTTACTGTCATTTACTAATTCAATTACATTATCAACATAAGATTGTATATAATCCTCCATTTCTGAGTTATAATATTCACTTTTCTGTATGTTTTTAATTCTTGCATTATATGCCTTTTTACTTATTTTTTCATACTCTAGCATTAATTTAGTTTCTGCTAATTCATGTGCTACTGTTCCTTCTTCTGCATATATACTAGTTGATGATGGATAGTTTTCTTCTAATTTTATACTAGGAGTGCAGTTAAGCCATCTATGTGCTCCACTTGCACTAAGTCTTGCATGTTGTGCCATTTATGTACCTCCTATAAACTTTCTAATTTCTCCATAAAAGCTGTATAATCTTCTTCTTTTACTTCACTTAACTTACTAGCCCCAAATTCTCCAAATAATTCTTTAAGCTTATCTTTTTTGCCTGCCTTACTTGCTTGTGCTGCCTTACTTCTTACCTCTTCTTTTGTGTATTTAACCTCTCTAGTTGTATTTTCATTATTCTCTGTTACTTTTTCTTCGACTTCTGTTTTCTCTTCTTTAACATTTTCTTTTACTTCTACCTTTTTAGTCTTTTCAGCTTTCTTAGTTTCAACTTTCTTCTCTTCTTTTATATCTGTTATATTTATAGGTTCTATTTGCATTGCTTGTCCTAAATTAAGACCTCCTAAAGCATTCGCTACTACTAATAGTGCATTTGTAAATTCTGGTGCTTCCACTTTAACTTTTACATTTACATTAACTTCAACCATTTTAAATCTCTCCTTTTTGTGTTATACTTTATTTGTGTTATATTTTATTTTTTATTTTTTTGTGTGTTGGTTATTTGACCAGCACTTTTTATTTAATATAGCAACTGATATGTTCTTGCCAGTTTTAACATCCTTAAATACTATATCTACTAAAAACTTACCATCTTTTTTAAGAGTTACTATATTCTTATTATTAGTATCAAGACTCAGCAACTTTATCCCCCCTCTCTGCTTCTTCTAAAAGTTTATCCAAATTTCTACCTTGATTTCTTTCAATAAAATCATCAACTTCATATCTTGAAATTTTTCTACCATCACCTCTAGCTAGTGATTTTATTAACCCTGTGCTTACCAATCTACGCATAAAATTTGTATCTAATTTTAAGATTCCTCTTGCTTCTTCTATTGTTATTAAATAATTTGGA
Organism: Clostridioides sp. LIBA-7602; assembly: GCF_056688945.1. Taxonomy (NCBI): domain Bacteria; kingdom Bacillati; phylum Bacillota; class Clostridia; order Peptostreptococcales; family Peptostreptococcaceae; genus Clostridioides; species Clostridioides sp. LIBA-7602. The sequence goes on from NZ_CP196991.1 coordinate 2,250,136, forward strand.
TAGCTTCTTTTTATCAAAACAACTATATCTTTAGGCTCTAGTACTTTTACCTTTTGTTCAAGAGTTTGACTTCTAACTCTATCAGTCTCTTGTTTAGTTACCTCAACTTCTATTAAAGCCCTTAAGCTATTACTTAATCTTTTAACTATTTCATTTGATTTATCCATTATTTAATCCAACCTCCATATTATCAAAATATTCTGTTATTAAGTTTTGTAATTTTTAGTTTTCAAAAGCGTTTAAAGCTTTTTCTAAAACAGGTATTACATTTTCATAGTATCTAAAGTTTTCAACTTGTTTATCTGAATATTTAGCTTTATCCCATACCTTAATTCCATATTCATCTGTTTTCAGATTATAAGCATTTGCTAATCCTCCTACTTTGTTAGCTGAAATTCCTAACATCTTACCTATCTCTGTAGCTGAATAAGTTTTTTTCTCCCTCTTAGGTAAAGGTATTAATGCTTCTCCAGAAATAAGTTCAGTAGTCTTTGAGTACATAATCTGTTTATATTCTTTTATATCTACTTTATCAGCTAACTCTAAATATATCTTTGCTTCCCTCGCTCTTGCATTTTTTAATCTTGCTTGAGCATTCATGTATTTTATTTCTGATTCATCCTTAATATCTTTAGGTTTTTTACTATATGTACCTGTTTTACGAATAGATGGCAATACTTCATCTGTAACCCAATCTTGAAATTTCTCAGCTTCTTCTTTTCTTGATTTAAATATTAATTTATATACTCCACTTTCAGTAATAAAATTTTCTCCAGCATTATTTAATTTTCGGATATGCATATTGTGCATATCTGAATTAGTCAGTTTAACTACCTGATTATCATTAAATTTTCTAATACTGCTGTTAACGTCTGAAATCTCTAAACACTCTGCCACATGTTTGGGATTAAATAAAATCTTACCCTCGAATTCAAATACCTCAACTTCCTTCCCTTCAAACTCCATTAAATTATTACTCATAATTTCTTCCTCCCTAGTTTTTTATTTTTGTGTTGTTAAAATCTACACCTAGTGAACCTACTTTAGTCATCTTTCCCCACTTATATAGAAAATGTCATTTTAGCTTTGTACCTTTTTATCAATTATTTATAGTTGACTTTTAGGCATAATTTAATGCCTTCATGCATAGCATACTTATATTTTTATCTGCACCTTAATCCTTATTTTTTTCTCGACTTTCAATTTGTAAAACTATTCCTCTTAACATACCTTTTGTCTCCAGATAACATCTTGGTGATTTGACCTTTATTATCTCAGAGAATTTAATGAACTCTTTGGCATCAATCTTACTTATTTTAAATTCATCATGCTCTTTCAAAATCATTTTTCGCCTCCCTTTATGTCACTTTTCAACTTAAGTCAATAGTTTTAATAAAAAAAGTTAAGAAAGAACAATTTTAATATTTTTAGTTGAAAAGTAACAGTTATAATGATAAAATGTTTCTTAAAGGAGGTTATCTAGTGAATACAATAGATAAAAAAATAGGGCAAAGATTAAAAGAAATAAGAATTGCAAAGAAATTAACTCAAGCTCAGGTTGCAGAAGCTATTCATGTTTCAAGAAGCCTTATTGCATCTTATGAAAAAGGATTAAAACCAATTTCAAAAAGAACATTAGAAACATTATATGATATATTTGGAATTAACAAAGATTGGTTATTAAATGGAACTGGTGGAAAAGATAACATGTTTGTAGATATTTTAGAAGATATTGATGCAGATGAAGAAATAAAAGAAATGACTAGAATGTATTTGAAACTTAATGATGAAATGAGAGGTGTAGTTAAAAAATTTATATTGGCATCAATAGAAGAAGCAGATAGTGAAAATAAAAAAACAGAGTAGTATTACTCTGTTTTTTTATTTTGTATTTAACCCCATTAACAAACCTTTAGATTCTAAAAACTTATCTTTATTAACAACTTTTAGAATACTTAATAATTCAATAAATTCTTTAGCTTTTTTAACTTCTTTAGATTTTACATTTTCAACTTCATCCATTACTACATTCCTCCACCTGTAAATATTTTATAATACCCCTATTAAAAATTTTCTTGTCTATGATAACTAAGTAGTCTTCTATGATATATCATTTATCAAATTATTTAATATATATTGAAATAATTTGATAAATGGTTTAAAATGATGTTATTATGTATTTCCATAATTGCTAACCAATAAATATATTAATTTTACAAATTATGGAAGTCTGTAGTAATATAGTAACATAAATATGCTATAATATACAATATAAACTATATATATTCCTTATATTAACTATGTGGTATGTAAAAATAAATATATTTATTTTACAAATGTAACAAGAAACATTATTATATTAACTATGTGGTATATAGATTTAGAAGAGATAAAATTCTCTTCTTTTTCTATTTATACAACTTTTCAAGTTTCTGATAAGCTATTTAAATTTACTTAAAATTAAACGCCTTCTCTTTTTTATTTACACTATATGCAGTGATTGCTTATATGTATTATCTCCTTATTTGTACAAATCTAACACATTGTTTATATTTTGATTACCCCCAGGAGTCAGTATTTCACCCACCCCTTTATCTTCATCATCAATTAATTTTACTCTTTTTTCATCCATTCCATTTCTTCCTCACAAGTTTAATTTATAAAATCATTTATGTCAAAATATTCTGTTATTTATTTAGTAAACTTTTCTGTATAGATTTTAATAATAGATAAGTTAAATATTCATATAGTTTTAACTATCAATCTCAACATTATTGTATAAAAAACACCTACTTTATATAAAGTAAGTGTTTTTTATACAATAATATTACAATTAATACTACATTATACTATAATAAATATAGTCTATTAAAATTTTTCATCCCAAGTAATTTCATATATCTATCAAACAATTTAAGTATTTACTTTTTAAAGTTCTAACCCATTTCACTTTGAAATTAATGAAGTTAATCATATATTTATTATACTGAATTTCTTTATAAATTAATAATAAACAATTTATACTTGTTTGTCAACTTTAGATTGTTTTTTCTACAATTTAAAATTGTTTTCTTTACTTTTACGATTATTAATTGTATATTTAAGATATAAGGAGTTGATAATATTGTCAAATAAAAAACTTGAAAACAGATTAAAAGAACTAAGAAAAGAACTTAACTTTACACAAGAAGATATCTCAAAAAAAATTGGATTAAGTAAAAGTGCATATGGTTACTATGAACAGGGGAAAACAGTACCAGATGCCTATATGATTGCTGAATTATCAAAAATTTTTAATGTAAGTGTTGATTATTTATTAGGTAAAACAGACATCAAAAGTAATAATTGTTCTGAATCTCTACCAAAGTCATTTGATAATGCAAATGATGCCATAAAATTTATTCTCCAGCAACCAACACTTATGGCCTATGGAGATTATAATATAAAAAAATTAAGTGATGAAGAAGTTATAGATTTTGCAAATGATTTATTACAACAAATAAAACTAATCAGTTTTAAATATAAAAAATAATATTTTTAGGGGGAGTAATGGGAATAAATGATATAAAGAATATAGCTAATGTAGTTAATTATGTTATAAATAATTTTGAAACTAACAATCCATTTGAATTGTGCGAAAAACTTGATGTGACTATAAGATTCAAAAACTATAATCCAGATGGAATGAAAGGTTATTATACAGATGTATTAGGTAAAAAAATAATTTATTTAAATTCAAACTTTACTGAAGAGTCACAATCTATACTTTGTGCTCATGAATTAGGACATATTATATTAGAACACAAAGGTGTAAATCATTTTGGCTCTTCTGATTCTAAACTTGAACATGAAGCAAATTTATTTGCTCTATATCTATTGTTTGATGAAAAAAAATATGATATAAAATTTTCATCAACAACTAGCTACTTAGCTAAAAGCATTATTGATGCCTTTATTTCAAATATTAGAATATGATATTTTTAATCCTTTAGAATTTATGCCAGAATTTATTGCAGATGTAGGTGTAAAAAAAGGAGAAAAAGTAGATTATGCTATACTTGAAAATGGTAAACCTTTAATTTTAATAGAAGCAAAATGTGCTACAGATAAACTCAAAAAACATGATGCGCAATTATTTAGATATTTTACAGCAACAGAAGCAAAATTTGCAATACTTACAAATGGAATAATTTATAAATTTTTCACTGACTTGGAAGAAAAAAATAAGATGGATGATAAGCCATTTTTAGTATTAAATCTATTAAATATGGATGATAACAAAATATCACATTTGAAAAAATTTACTAAAAGTACATTTAATATAGATACTATTTTTAATATAGCCTCAGAATTAAAATATACAAATCTAATAAAATCCCAGTTAAACTCACAATTAGAAAACCCATCAGATGAATTTGTTAGGTTTATAATAAATGATTTCTACAATGGTGTTAAAACACAAAATGTAGTAGAAAAATTCAGACCTATAGTCAAAAGGTCTATGTCCCAATTTGTCAACGATTTTATGAATGAGAAATTAAAAACATTATTGGAAAATGATAATGAAGAATATGATAAAAAGAAAGTAAAAGATAGCAAAAAGAAAGAAAAAAGTAAAACTGATACTGAACTTATAAAACAAAAAGAAGAAAAGCAAGCTCCTACTGTAGAAAAAATTGATAAATGTAATATAGTAATTACTGATGATGAATTGAAGGCTATTAATATAGTTCAAGATATTTTATCTAAAAAAATTGATAAAAATGAAATCACTTATAAAAAAGTAAATAATGAAGTTAATATAATGTATAAAAATAATCTTGAGCATTGGATATGTAAAATAGAGCTAGGAGCCCATAAGATGATTCGCTTGCCTAATGGAAGTCAAGATTATTTAGAATATAAAATGGACGCTGTAATAGACATAAATGAGCTAAAAAATGAATTAATCTTTATTGCAGAAAAATACATAAAATAAATATTATCTTTATAATTAAACTAGTTATTTAAGAGCAGATTAACTGCTCTTTTATATAAACATAAAACAAACGTACATTCTGAAAAGGGGGTTACTATTATGAAAGGTGGAGTAAGAAAAAGAAGCAACAAATGGTATTACTACTTTGACCTAGGAATAGTTGAAGGTAAAAGAAAAAAAGTAGAAAGAGTTGGTGGCAATACAAAAAAGGAAGCAGAAAAAGCACTAAGAGAAGCACTAAATGAATATGAAAACTTTGGTATAGTATTTGAAGAAAGCAACATCAGCTTATCAGACTACCTAGATTTTTGGTACAAAGAATATGTTTTACTTAACTGTAAATACAACACACAAGAAAGCTATAGAATAAATATAGAAAAACATATAAAACCAAAACTAGGAGTTTACAAAGTAAAAGCTTTAACACCCGCGATACTACAAAGCTTCATAAATAAAAAATACAAAGAGAATTATTCTCAAAATACATTACAAATATTAAAAAACATATTACATAGGTCATTAAAATCAGCAGTCTATCCTTACAAACATATACGAGAAAATCCTATGCAATATGTAAGTATACCAAATGCTAAGACTAAAACAGAATCTAGCAAAGTTAAAACTATTACATTAGATGAATTTAATCAAATGCTGAATATATTTCCTCAAGATTCATTTCAGCGTATAGTCCTACTAATTGGATTTTATACTGGCATGAGAAGAGGAGAGATTATTGCATTAACATGGAACGATATATATCTTGATAACAAAACTATTACAGTAAAACATACACTGATTAAAAAGAAGAATGGAATATTTGAATTAAGTCCACCAAAAACAGAAAGTTCTTGTAGAACTATATTTACAGGAGATACTTTAATAAGGATACTAAAAGAACATAAACTACATCAAAAGAAAATGAAATTAAAATATGGTGAATTTTACTTTGATAGTAATTGGGTATGTACTAAAGAAAATGGTCAACAAGTAAACACCCACACTTTAGATACTATAGTAAAACAAATTCGAGGAGCTTTAAACAACGACTTTCATTTTCATTGTTTAAGACATACTCATGCTACCCTATTATTAGAAAATGGAGCTAACATTAAAGACATACAAAACCGTTTGGGTCATAGCCAACTATCAACTACAATGGATACCTATTCACATGTAACTGATAAAATGAAAAATGAAACTGTAGATATATTTGAAAAAATTACAAATTAGAGTTTGCCACCCAAAAGTATAATACGGTGGCAAACGGGTGGCAAAATCTAATTTACCTATTTTAAAAACTAAGATAATCAATTTTATATAATCAGCTATACCTTTGCAATTTCAATGCTTTAGAATTTATAATATCTATCATTCATACAAGATATTAATTATAAATCTAGCCAATAAAACATATATCTTACATAATATTGTCTATTCTTTATTGTCTAACATATTTTTTCTATATTCATTTGGAGTTATATTATTAAACTTCTTAAATATTTGTGAAAAATAACTACTATTATTAAAACCTACTTTCTTACAAATATCGCTAATACTCATATTTATATTTGATAGATACTTTTTAGATTCGTCTATCCTAAGAAGATTTATGTACTCAGTTATTGAAACTTTATTTTTTTCATTAAAAATAGAACTCAAATAATTTGGACTTATAAAAAATACCTCTGCTATACTATTTAAATTTATATTTTCTTTATAATATTTTTGTATATATTCATTCACACTTTCAATCAAATTCCTCTTGTCTTGTCTCCAAAACTCTCTATTCTTATCAATACACTCTTTAGAAAATTGTAATAATATATTCCATAAATCTTCATCACTATTTGTAAGTGATATTTTTTTATTGTATTTATTTCTTAGAGAAGATATAAGCTTCAAATCTTCTAAGTCCCTAAGTACAGTTCTAGATAATACAAATATCATTTCTTGAATAATATCTCTAACATCATTATACATTAATTTATTAGTATCTATTAGATTATAAACACCGTCTAAATTCATGTCTTTGATTGCTTTCTCTATAGAAAGTTCTAATTCAAAAGGATATTCTCTTAGAGTATTATTGAACATATCTATTGGATTGATAATGTACTTTTCTTCTAATAATTTACTATTTGCTTTTTTAAGTGCTTCTTCAAGCTTTATATTTTCCTTTCGATTCCTCAATATCTCCTCATCTTTTATGCTAAGTTGATTTTCAAAGAAATTTCTCTTAGCTATTTCCTGAATAAATTCAGACATCATTAATAAATTTTCTTTTAACACATATAGTCTACTCTTTGGAATTAATGAAAGTTCATTGTAAATTTTACTTATGTATTTTATGTCAATATTTGAACTACGTGACAGTTTAGATAAATTCTTATCTATATCAATAGATTTGTATATTATGAAATCCCCACATTCTATATATCCAACTACATCTTCTTCTAATACTATAGGTATCTCCAAACTAGAAACACCATACTCACATTGATACATTTTTTCAAAATTATTATCATTCATGCTCTTGGCAAGTTTTCTATTGCACACTTTTATACTTTTACAAATATCACAAAATTTAGTTTCTTTTTTAGTCTCAAATATTGCTTTATGTTTTGAATCATATACAGATATTCTAAGCTTCAATATATTAGATATTTGATTTGCAAGATTTTCAATTATATTTATATTAACTAATTCTTGTATAGTATTTTCAGAAAATACTATAGGTAGCTGTCTCAAACTTGAAAATTTATGAGGGACATAAGTGATTAATATTACTAAATCAATTTTACCAGTATTTATAATTTCATGTTCTGAATATGGTGGGCAATAAACTATTGATTTTTCCTTTATATTGACCTTTTTACCATCAATAACTTGTATTCCTTCTCCCTGAATTACATATAAAAGCTGTTCTTCACTTAAATGAAAGTGCTTTTCTTGGCAGTTCTTTGGAAAAAACCTTACAATTCCAGCACTAAGCCTATTAAATTGTGTTTTTGATGGCTCATGTATCCATGTAACCTCTCCCCAATCAAATTTTTGCACTTCATTATTCGACTCACTAAAATACTCCATAAGCTCACCTCTTAGTTTTTGTCTAAATATTTTTTTATTCCTTCAAATGTCTCTGTGCTTATAATATGCTCTATTCTACATGCATCTTTTTCAGCTATATCAGATGAAACCTCCAATGTATTTACCAAAAATCTAGTGATTAAAATATGTTTTTCATAAATTTCTTCTGCTTTTTTTCTTCCTTCTTTAGTTAAAATAATGTCACCATCAACTTCCATTATAATAAGACCATATTCTTTTAAGATTCTCATAGCTCTACTTACACTTGCCTTACTATAATTTAGCTTTTTAGCTATATCAATAGATTTTACAATTCCCTTTGTCTTTTCTAAAATAAGTATTGTCTCCAAATAATTTTCTCTTGATTCATACATTCTAACATCCTCCAAATGTAACAACTCTATTATAATATTTTTAAAAATCTAACTATATATTTAAAAATTCATAGTATTCATAGTATTTATATTTATAGCATTTAAAAATACTCATATTTATAAATGGAAATATATTTACCACTTACATTAATATATATTATCATAATTTTCTTTTTTATTACATAGAGAAATAGCTATATAAAATATTATCTAATCTTTTGTAAAATACGTCTTAGAACAACGTACTTAAATAGTTCAAATTGATGCTATTCTTTATATTATAGAAATTAAAAATTTATTTAATTATTTCACAAAAACAATTTTTTACACATCTTTTTTTCATTTAAATAACATATCTTATAATCTATTTTATCCATACAAATCTTCTAGTTCATGTATTTTATTTTTAATATCTTGCTTGTGTTGCTGAAACAATTTGATTCTTTTATCTATTGTATCATCTCCCATATCACAAAAATGAAAACATTCATGAATATCTTTAATAGATAAGCCAGCATTTTTTAATTCTTTTATGAATATCAAATGCTCTATGTCTTCTTCAGAGAAATAACGAACACTACTTGGCTTTCTATTAATAGGAAGAAGTAAATTTTTTCTTCATAAAACCAAACAGCCGATGAAGAAATATTTGTTATTTTTGATACATCAGTAAAGGAATATTTCATATTCTTTCACTCCCAAAAATTTTATATGAATAAGAACATTATAGAAATCCATTATACAATAGTCAACAAAAAAGTATTGACTTCAAGCTATGCTGAAGTTGTATTCTTTGAAGTGCAAAAACAAATTGCTAAAAGAAAGGATGATATAAATGTAAAAATACATAATTACGATTAAAGAAAAATTTAATAAAGGGAAGATATTGTATGGAGTGGCAGCTTCACTGTCTGATTCATCTGTAAGTGAATTAGTTAGTCTGTCTGGACATGATTTTGTCTGAATTAAAGGTGAGCATGGTGCTTTAGACTGTAAAGATATTCATCAACAGTATAATAGCTATACATGATGGTGGTGCCGCTTTTTTAGTTCGATTAGCAAACAGCAACCCTACTCTTGTTAAACCTATAATGGATATGGGAACAGATATTATAGTTTTCCTATTTATTAATACAGTACTGTATGCAGAAAAAGCAGTATCAACTTGCACTTATCATCCAAATGGTATAAGAGAGTGTAATCCTCAAAGAGCTTCTTATTATGGTAATATTAATTATTTAGACTATATAAAAAACGCAAATAACGAAATATTAAAAATAATGTTGCTTGAGTAGAAAGCAGGTTATAATAACATTGAAGAAATAGTACAAGTCAAAGGTGTTGATATTATAGCATTAAGTCCTAGTGATTTATCTTTAGATATGGTATTTTATGGACATATGAATAAAGTTGAAATAAGAGATATGATTTCTCAAGCTGCTGAGATATGTAAAAAATATGATATGCCCTTCGTTACCCTTCCTTCAACAGAAAAGAAAAGTATTGAAACATGGGTTAATATTGGAGCAGATATGCTTTGTTTTGCACAAGATACAACCTTTATCACTTATATTATCAAATGATTATTGTTTTTCTATGATGAGATTGTATCATATAAAAAACGATATTAATTTATAAATTTGATTTATACTAAAAGAGACTAATATTTTATCTATTTTTATTAAGTATATTTTCTTATGTATTGTAATATTAGTCTCTCTTAGTATTATATAATGTTGTTATTATTAGTTGTTATATATACTCACAACTTATTCAGCTAACATTTTACCTAATTCTATACACTCATCTTTGGCTTCTTCATTTGGGTCTTCCATTGCTGTAATTCCTTCACCACCTATAATTGTAGCACCAGCATTTTGCATACGTTCTTCCCATTCTCTCATCCATTCGCAATTTCCCCAACCATATGAACCAAATAATCCAATCTGTTTACCTGATACCATAGATTCTAATTCTGCTACAAATGGTTCCATATACCCCTCTTCTAGTTGTTCTGCTCCCATAGATGGGCAACCTAATGCAAATTTATTTTCTTCTTTTAAATCACTTGGTTTTAATAAGCTTACATCTAAAACTTCTGCTGTTTTACCTTTTAGCTTCACACCTTCAGCTACAAAATTTGCCATCTTCTCAGTATTTCCTGTTCCACTCCAATAAACAATATATATTTTACTCATTCTTACCTCCTGTAATATTTTTTAATCAACCAATAGTTAGCTACTGCTAACTAGGATTTAAAAAATAAAAGATTTCTTTATTTGAAATCTCTTTGTTTTTCTAAATATATAATATCATAATTGATTTTGAAATTCAATAATTATTGATAATATTTATCAATTAAATTCTATACTTCTTTGTTTATATATAATATTTCATTGTATTTTTAAATCTTTCATAAGAATATTTTTCACTAATAGTATCCTTGTCCATATTACAAAGCATCTTACATCTTCATATACATATATTAACCTTAATTTACCTTATACTTCTTATATACAAATTTTTATCTATACAGATATATAGAAGAACACACCTTTTCTCAGATGTGCTATCTATAATACTGTATATTTTTTCTAATCCTAATTAACTAATGTATCTATAGCTTTATTATTTAATATTGTCATCTATCTCTATAAAATTCTACACTTAAATATTTTTTACTATTTTGTATTGACTGTGTACAATATCTATCTTTTATTATCAAATTACAGATTATCTTTTCCCAGTATTCTTGTATTTATAAAGATTTAAATATAGGTACCCATTTCCTTGTTCTGTTCTAGGTATTCCAAGTGCTCTTGTACATTTTATTAATTGTGCATACAACTCTGCTTCATCTAAATCTCTCTCAAATTCTTCTCTAGCCCATTCTTTGATTAATGCTAGTGACCCTGATACATATGGCGCACTCATGCTAGTTCCACTCATAATAGCAAGTTTATTATCCATATAGGTTGATATAATATTTCTCCCTGGAGCCACCAAATCTATTGTAGTATTTGAGTTACTAAACTTTTCAACTAAATAGCTTTCATTTATTGCACCTACTTCTATTACCTCAGGATAGCTAGCTGGATAACTATACTCACTTGTACTAGAATCTCCATCTCCATTATTTCCTGCTGCACACACTACAGAAATATTATTCTTTACTGCTTGTAAAACTGCATTTTTTAAATTTTTGTCATCTTTATTTCCTCCAAGAGACATGGATATAATATCAACTTTCTTATTTACAGCAAAATTAACGGCATTAATTATACTTTGATATGTCCCAACACCATCTTTATTTAATGCTTTTGCTATTAATAATTTACAATCTGGAGCTACTCCCATAACCTCATTATTATAATTAGATGCAGCTATAATTCCTGCTACGTGAGTTCCATGCCCATTAAAATCCTCATATATATTTTTATTTCCATTACTATCATCACTAAAGTTTGCACCACCAATTATTTTACCTTTTAAAAGAGGATGAGAAATATCACAACCTGTATCTATTATACCAATTACAATATTTTTACCAGTATATCCTTCATCCCACATTCCTCTCGCATTCATTTGTTTTATTCCATATGGAAACTTATTCTTTGCTCCTCTTAGATTCTCATTTATTTCATAGGGAATTAGTTTCATTTTTTTATTCATTGCATATCCTCCTAAAAATTTTATTACTTATAAAAATTATAATTTTGCTTTCATAGTAAGTTTATAAATCAGCTTAATAACTTATATCCACTTATTTATATTTATGATGTATTTTTTATTTTTAGGAGTCATATTTTATTGTATATAAAATAAATAATATCTAGAGAATTATATTAAAAATAAAATTATACTTATATTCTAATATGTAAGAAATTCAATATCTGTATATAAGTTAATATAAAAAGGACACCTCATTAGCATTGGAGCATTTAAGATATCCTTTTTATATTTAATATTAACTTAGCTTTCCTTAACTCTCTTAAACATAATCTACTATTTCAATACTGCTCCTGTGTTTGCTGATGTTACCAGTTTAGCATATCTACTTAAGTATCCATGTTTTATTTTTGGCTCTAAAGGTCTAAATTTTAATTTTCTATTTTCTATCTCAATTTCATTTACTTTTAACTCTAATTTTTTTTCTGGTATATTGATAGAAATTATATCACCTTCTTCAACTATTCCAATTAAACCACCTTCCATAGCTTCTGGAGAAATGTGACCTATAGATGCTCCTCTAGTTGCTCCCGAAAAACGCCCATCAGTAAGAAGTGCAACATGTTTATCAAGTCCCATTCCCGCAACTGCTGATGTAGGAGATAACATTTCTTTCATTCCTGGACCTCCTTTTGGCCCTTCATATCTTATAACTATAACATCACCTTTATTTATTTTTTTATTAAATATAGCACTCACAGCTTCTTCTTCTGAATTAAAAACTCTTGCTGGCCCTTCATGAACTAACATTTCTTCTGCAACTGCTGATTTTTTTACAACAGCCCCATTTATAGCAAGATTTCCTCTCAATATTGCAAGTCCACCTTGGTCACTATATGGATTTTTTAATGTATGTATTACTTCCTCATTTTCTATTTTACAATCTCTTATATTTTCTCCTATAGTCTTGCCTGTTACAGTTTTACAGTCTAAGTTTATTCCTTCTATCTTTGAAAGTTCATTCATTATAGCAGGAATTCCCCCTGCCATATGTAAATCTTCAATATGATGCTTCCCACTTGGACTTAATTTTGTTAAACAAGGAGTTTTTTCACTTATTTCATCAAAAAAATCCAAGTTAAGCTCTATTTCTGCTTCATAAGCTATTGCAGGTAAATGAAGTACTGTATTTGTAGAACCAGCCATTGCCATATCTACAGTTATCGCATTTTTAAATGCATCCACTGTTAAAATATCTCTAGGTTTTATGTCATTCTTAAGCAGTTCCATAACATACATACCTGCATATTTTGCTATTCTTTTTCTTTCTCCAGAATGTGATGCAGCAGTCCCATTATATGGAATACCCATACCTAATGCTTCTGTTAAACAGTTCATACTATTTGCCGTAAAAAGCCCAGAACATGAACCACATCCAGGACAAGAATTCATAGCTAATTCTTCTAATTCTCCTTGACTCATTGTTCCATCTTTACAAGCCCCAACACCTTCCATTGCAGAATTAAAATCATATACTTTTCCATTTTTTTTACCTGCAAGCATAGGTCCCCCACTCACAACAACACTTGGTATATTAAGTCTTGCAGCAGCCATCAACATGCCTGGTACTATCTTATCACAGTTAGGTATAAGTACTAAAGCATCAAAACCATGTGCCATAGCCATAGCTTCTATTGAATCTGCTATTAATTCTCTTGAAGCAAGTGAATAATTCATCCCAACATGTCCCATAGCTATACCATCACATACTCCTATAGCAGGAAATTCTAATGGTAAACCACCACTCATTCTAACACCATTTTTTGCTGCTTCCGCTATTTCATCGAGATGGAGGTGTCCAGGAATTACTTCATTCTGTGCATTTACTATACCTATTAAAGGTCTTTCAATTTCTTCTTTAGTAAGACCCATTCCATACATTAATGATCTCTTTGGAGCTCCTTCTATTCCTTTTTTTATATCACTTCTCATAATATTACCTCTTTCTTACTTTTTTAAATTTTCATAATATTATTATAATACATTTTTCTATTAATTAATTACGAAAAATCTAAAAAATATTAGTATATACTAATGCAAAATTATTACGATTTACTATAAATATATTACACAAGCAGAGATAGGTATTTTTATGATAACGCAAACTAACAAACAAAGCCTAATATTCATAAAACAATTCTGGATTCGTTTTACTTACAGCATTAATTAAGTAATAACTGCGAAAATAAACTATTATTTTGTAGCTTTTAGCAATAATTCTAAGGTTGTTTTCTATACATTTGCCATAAATACTGTGTTTTTATCCTCAATAATTCCCTTGTATTAATCAAACCTAATATTTGAGACTTTATTCCAGTTAATCTCTCTTGAATAACCTTCTGGATGTGACAATTTAACTATATGAGTTGAATTATTGTAACTGTAATAAATTGTAGTCGTCCCATTAATTGGGTTCTTCTTATATCCTTGATATACAGCACTCTTTGGAACTTTCTTTTCAATAAAACTATATGCATATGAAGTATCAATCGACTTTGTTCTATTAGGAAATACTAGCATACAAAAAGCTACAATTATAAAAATACATATACATGTAATACTATACCATTTAATCCATTTCATAGAATCCCTCCTATTTTACCAAAATATACTATTATTATTTCCATATATTTATAATATTTATGCATATGCTAAAATTTTTTAAACATCTGCATATAAATTTAGGAGCTTTGATTTTCTATATTTTGTTAAGATTAATAACCATGTTTTTATAAATTAATATGTTTTTATAAATTAATAAATTTTTAAGATTTTATTAAAAGATTTTTAAAATTTAAAGCTTAATATAAAGATAGTAATTATATAGCTAAAAACATAAATTTTGAAAGGAGATAAAATACAATTATGTGGACACTTTATTCATTTCTTTGCGCTATACTTCCGTGTTTAATATATCAAATAATTGTTATAAAAAGAAAAAACTTGAAATGTGAAAAGAATGTAGTAATACATTTAGTATGGGTATATATTTTTTTATTATATATTTACTTGGCACTTAGTAAAGCTGGTATTGGAAGCATATGGGATATAGGAAAATATAAAGAAATTATTAGATTTAATGAAATAAATATAATACCATTTAGTTCAGTTGGCGCTTTAACATATATTTTAAATATAATTATGTTTATGCCTTTAGGATTCTTACTTCCTTTAATTTGGAAAGAATTTAGAAATATTATTAATGTATCAATAACTGGATTAGGTTTCTCAGTAGCAATTGAATTTTGTCAATTATTTAATCTTAGAGCTACAGATATTGACGATTTAATGATGAATACATTAGGGGCTGTTTTAGGATATTTCATATGGATATATGTAAGTAAGTTATTTAATCTATTGAAGAAAAATACTGTTTTAGCACCTATATGTAAAAATATCATTCAAGATGAAATTGCTATTACAATCGATGATGATATAAATAAAAAAACTACCTCTCTTTATAAAAATGAAGCTATCATATATTTAATATTGGCTGTTTTAGGAGAATTCTTGTTATTTAATTGGTCTCTAATATACCATTAAATAATCTAAACTTAAAAACAAAAATACTTCAATATTCATAAATATATAAAGCCTTCTTTCCTGCTTTTATAAAAGGAAAGAAGGCTTTAGTTCTTAAACATAAAACATACACTCATTACTTAATTGGCATCTGAAATATTTTATTAATATTATGTCTAACTTTGTTAGATGTTATGTAATCATATTTTGTTCCATTCTCAATAAAATTTTGTATATTATCTAATACTTGTATAGCTCTTGCATTACTTTCATAGGTTCCTATTTTTATAGTATTAAAGCTTTCAAATACTACATAAACCTCACTATCATTTATTTTAATTTGATTAGCCTGCATTAGATCAGTTTTATCCTGACTTCTAATTATTATCACATTAATTCCTCCATCTACTCAACTTATTTTAATTTATAAGAATCAATTTCACATAATTGATTTCTAGCTTATTTAAAAATTTAAATTTATTAAAACATCAAATTGTCGATACTATAGTATTGTCTTATACATTTGGTAATTTTATTGTTAAAATATTTATTTATATTTAAATTAAATGTATCTAAAATAATATATCTTTATTAATTATTTAAATTTTTCATTTTAAGAATATCACCTCTTTACCAATTACCATTTGTATAACTCATATTATACATATACAAACGGTAATTTTCAATATATTTTCTTATTTTAATCTTTTTTTTTTATATTTTTGGTAATTTTATTTTACTTTTTATAAAAATAACTTATAATTTCGGTAAGGAGTGATGTACATATGGAAAGTTTAGGAGATAGAATAGCAAATTTACGAAAAGAATTGGATATAAATCAAAAAGAACTTGCTACTAAAGTTGGTATAACTGAAGCTAGTTTATCACGTTATGAAAACAATTTACGAGAACCTAAAAGTGAAATTATAGTAAGATTAGCAAAAGTATTGAAAACATCCACTGATTATCTACTGGGTGTAAATGAAAGTACAAAAATAAGTAAAGAAGATAAATTAATCATAGAAAATCTATCAGTCAGTGAAAAAACAAAAAAACTCTTAGAAAAAATATATTCCCTTGAAAAAGAAGATAGAGAAGCTATAGAAAAAATGATTGATAATGCTTACCTAAAAAGATTCCTTAAAGAAGAGAATTAATTCTCTTCTTTTTCTTTATTCAAAACCTCAAGTAATAATTCATAAAAAGTAATATTTTCACTCAATAAATGTTCTAATTTCATTCCTATATCTTCAATTTTTTCTTTTCTTGTAACAGTAGTATTTGATTTTTCCACATACACCATCCCCCAGCAAATTTGCGTTCTTAATATTAGTCAGAAATTTCTAACAAATTTTTAATAAAGTTTATGTAATTATATTTTTATTTTATAAAATATGTTGCTATTATCCAAAATTTACCTAGATAATTATCTTAACTATATAATAATACTTTTATTCTACAGATGCAATAAAAAACTCGTAATAATAACAAAAAAATCTATTATTGTAGAATCTTGTATATTTTTTATATTTTTATATATTTTTCAAGGTAATTTTTATTATAAAATTTTTTATAAATATATAAATCTTTTATATTCATTTGATTTTTTTGTAATTCTTTTATATGAATTTTATTTTTCATATAATAATCATTATTTTTAAACCTTTATTTTTTGCAATATATTATTTATTTTCTTTTTCAAGTTTCAATAAATATTCTTTTACCTCTATTCCTCCTAAATAGCCTCTCAAACTACCATTGGAGCCTACAAGTCTATGGCAAGGTATAAAAATAGAAATAGGATTTTTGCTATTTGCCAGACCTACCGCCCTGTATGCTTTTGGATTATTAATTATGTTTGCTAGTTCTACATAAGTCTTTGTTTCTCCATATGGAATGTTACAAAGTTCATTCCATACTTTTTTCCTAAATTCACTTCCTGACAACTTTAGTGGCAAATCAAACTCTTTTCTATCTCCCTCTAAGTATTCTTTTAGTTGTTTATTTGCTTCTTTTATAATTTTGCTTTCTTTAACTAAATATTCTTCAGAATTTAAAATAGATGTGTCAAAAAACAAGTTTGTAATGAAATTATTTTTTTCTGCTATTCCTATTTTTCCAATTTTAGTTTCATAATAAAAAATATTTTTCATTAGGTATGATATCCTTTCATATTAATTTACATTTTTTATTTTATTAGTAATTTACTCTTTTGTATCTTAGGTATTATCAATATTTATAAAAAAATTCAAAACCTACATTTTCTGTAAAGTATATTTATGAGCTATTTATTGTTATCTTTTAAAAGAATACTACAAATATCACCATGTTCGTTTCTATATTTAGTTGGAGATACATCATAATTCTTTTTAAATAAACGACTAAAATAATTTATACTATCAAAACCACATCTCATAGCAATTTCTGTCATATTTAAATCTGTTTGTTTTAAATAATATATAGCTTTATCAAGTCTTACTCCATTTATATAATCAGTTGTAGTCTTACCTGTTATTTGTTTAAATGTTCTACAAAAATGGTGTGCACTCAAATTCACAGTACTAGCAAGTTCTTTTAATGTAATTTTATCCATATATTTTTCTTCTATCAAATCAAATATACATTCAAATTTTTTTAAAGAATATTTTCTTTCTATAAATTCTTCTTCTGAAAAGATTTTATCAACATGATTTCTTAATAAGAATACTATAAATTGATAAATACTAGCTTTTATAGATAACTCATATCCAGTATCTTTATTGTGATATTCATCAAGTATAGATTTAATACATTGTAAAATAAAAGAATCCTTTTGAATTAAATTATTAAATACAATATGATTTAGAGTCATTGGTGCTAAGTACTTAGTTTGCAACAAATCAACTTGATTACTAAAAAGAAAGGTAGGTTCAATACGAATAGTATAGAATTTTAGATTGTCTGATAGGCTTTCTAAATAATGTAATTCATTACTATTTGCTATTGCAACATCTCCAGACACTGCTTTAAAATTACTAGCTCCACATTCCAGGTATGCTATACCATCAACAAAATAATATATTTGTAGATGCTCATGCCAATGTCTTTTAAAATTTTCTCCATTTTTTATGTCGTCTTTAAAAAATATATCTATGAAGCTTTCTTGACCTTTTCTATCGAAATATGCGCTTTTATCATTCATTATTTACCTCTTATCAAAATAGTGCTAATTATAAGCAATATCGTTGTTGTATTCATTATTTCATATCGTTATTATATAAAATGTAATTATTATTGTAAACATCAAAATAATACCAGTCATTATAATAAGGAGGTAATAAAAATGACAAAATCTTTTAAAAAAAATGAAAATAAAAAAAGTATAACAGTATTATTTGTAGTCATTGCAATGACTTTTATGGCGACATTAGATTCTAGTATTATAAATGTTGCGCTTCCAGTTCTAGCAAGTAAATTAAATGTGTCTATATCATCTATTGAATGGGTAATAGCAAGTTACTCAATTATTATTTGTTCAACACTATTATTTTTTGGAAGACTTGGAGATATTATTGGTAAATCTAGAATATTTCAGTTAGGAACTATTCTTTTTACGGTAGCTTCATTATTATGTGGATTAAGTAATTCTTTAACTTTACTTATAATTTGTCGCTTTATCCAAGGAGTAGGTGCTTCTGCTTATATGGCAAACAATCATGGAATTATCACAGAATTATTTCCAAAAGAAAGTAGAGGTAAGGCTCTAGGAATTTTAGTTACTGCGGTAGCTGTTGGTAATATGGTTGGACCATCTATAGGAGGACTTATTTTATCAATATTTAATTGGAATTTTATATTCTTTATAAATATTCCAATAGGTATTATTGTAATTTTTCTAAATGCAAAATTTCTTCCAAATAGTAAAAGAACTTCAGAAAAGATGGATAAGATTGGTGCTATACTTCAATTTTTAGGAACAACATTATTTTTTAGTGCTTTAATTTATGCCCAACAAATAGGGCTGTTAAATCCATATATATTAATTACACTATTGCTATCAATTATTTTTATTATATTATTTTTGATATTAGAAAAAAAACATCCTCAACCACTTCTTGACCTTGAAATTTTTAGAAATTTTAAATTTTCACTGAATTTAATTTGTGCTCTTACATCATTTATTTGTATTGCATCATCTAGTATTTTAATTCCATTTTATTTACAAAATACTATGAAACTTTCCCCAATTCATGCAGGTTTATTTATGATATTATCACCTTTGCTTTTAGCCATTTTTTCACCTGTATTTGGGAATATATCAGATAAAATCAAGTCAGAAAAAATTATTTTAATTGGTCTTATTGTTATGAGTTTTGGATTTTTCTTAATGTCAAGATTGAAAGAGAGTTCTATCCTTATTTTATTCGTAATTTCTGTATCAATAATATCAATAGGACAAGCTCTATTTCAACCAGCCAATAATGCTTTAATAATGTCAAATTGTTCTAAAAGTAAGTTAGGAGTTGTTGGAAGTATAAATTCTCTTGTAAGAAATTTAGGTCAAGTTATAGGTATTACTATTTCTACAACACTTTTATATAATTTTATGAGTATTAAAGCTGGGTATAGGGTTAATGATTATGTAGTTGGTAATGATAAAATATTTGTATTTGGAATGAGAAATGTTTATATTATTATTACACTTCTTTGTTTAATAGGTGCAATATTAATTGGCTTTTATTTATTTAAACATGATAAGAATGAACAATAATTTTTTACAATTATCTTAAAGTTATGAGTATCTTAAAACTTTGAATATATTATAGAAAACTTATTATAAATACTGACTTTGAATCAGATTTAGTTTGAATATATTGATTTAAAAATATTCTTATTAGTTTGACAAAGCATATATCTTATTATAGTTTGTAAATAAAAAAGAAGCAGGTAAAATATTTGATATCTTATACCCTGCTTCTTTTTTATTATTTAACTAAAACGTCAATATTTTCATCTTTTCCATCTATAACTATAGTACATCCATTATACACTTCTCCAGCAATAAGCTTCTTTGCAATTACAGTTTCTAAAGTATTTCCTATATATCTCTTAAGAGGTCTTGCTCCATATACAGGGTCATACCCCTCTCTCACCATAACATCTTTAGCTGAATCTGTAACCTCAATAGTAATATCTTTTTCTTTTAATCTATTTTTTAAGTCTGTCATAAATATATCTATAATTTTCTTGATATTTTCTTGGTCTAGAGGCTTAAACATTATAATATCATCTACTCTATTTAAAAACTCAGGTTTAAATCTGTGTTTCATTTCATTCATTACTAAGTTGTTAGTAGTCTCTGTTATATTTCCTCCTGCTTCTAATAGATAATTGCTGCCTATATTAGAAGTCATTATTATAAGAGTATTTTTGAAGTCTACAGTCTTACCTTTATTATCAGTAAGTCTACCATCATCCAATATCTGTAAGAACATGTTAAACACATCCTCATGTGCTTTTTCTATCTCATCAAATAATATTACAGAATAAGGAGCACGTCTAACTGCTTCTGTAAGTTGCCCACCTTCTTCATATCCTACATATCCTGGAGGAGGTCCAACCAATCTTGATACAGCATGTTTTTCCATGTATTCAGACATGTCAATTCTAATTATATTATCTTCACTATCAAATAAGTTTCTAGCAAGAGTTTTTGCAAGTTCAGTTTTACCAACACCTGTAGGTCCTAAGAAAATAAATGAACCAATTGGTTTTCTTTCATCTTTTAGACCAGCTCTTGCACGTATTACTGCATTTGAAACTGCTGTAACTGCTTCATCTTGTCCTATGACTCTCTTGTGAAGTTCTTCTTCTAGTTTAAGTAATTTTTCTCTTTCACCTTCAACTAGTTTAGTTACTGGTATCCCTGTCCACTTTGATACAATACTAGAGATTTCTTCTTCAGTAACCTCTTCCTTTAAAAGTGAATTTTCAGAACCATCTTTCATACTTTCTTCGTATTTCTTTATCTGTTCTTCCAATTTAGGTATTTCACCATACTTAACCTCTGCTGCTTTATTAAAATCATATTCTCTTTCATATTTTTCAGCTTTGCCTTTAGCCTCATCCAATTGTGCTTTTAAGTTCTTAATATCTAATATTTGACTCTTTTCTTTCTCATATTTAGCAGTCATTTCATCATTTTTAGATTTTAATTCTGCTATTTCTTTTTGAATATCATCTAGTCTTGACTTACTCTTATCATCATTTTCTTTAAGTAATGCTTCTCTTTCAGTTTCTAGCATAAACAACTTTCTTCTAACAACATCTAATTCAGTTGGTAATGAATCTATTTCACTACGAATCATAGCTCCTGCTTCATCAATTAAGTCAATTGCTTTATCTGGTAAAAATCTGTCTTGTATATATCTATGAGAAAGTTTTGCTGCTGCTACAATAGCATTATCATGTATTCTTACTCCATGGTGTATTTCAAATCTTTCTTTCAAACCTCTAAGTATAGATATTGTGTCTTCAACTGTAGGTTCTTCTGCAATTACAGGCTGAAAACGTCTTTCAAGTGCCTTATCTTTTTCTATATATTTTCTATATTCATCAAAAGTAGTTGCACCAATACAATTTAACTCACCTCTTGCAAGCATAGGCTTAATAAGATTACCTGCATCCATTGAACCTTCTGTTTTACCAGCTCCAACTATAGTATGAATCTCATCTATAAATAATATAATCTTTCCATCAGAACTTTGAACTTCTTTTAAAACTGCCTTTAATCTTTCTTCAAATTCGCCTCTATATTTTGCACCAGCAATTAAAGCCCCCATGTCAAGCGAGAATACAATTTTGTCTTTTAATCCTTCTGGCACATCTCCTCTTACGATTCTTTCTGCTAGCCCTTCAACAATTGCAGTTTTACCTACACCTGGCTCACCAATTAACACAGGATTATTTTTAGTTCTTCTTGATAAAATTCTTATAATTCTTCTTATTTCTTCGTCTCTTCCAATTACAGGGTCTAATTTATTTTTCTTAGCTAAGTCTACTAAATTTGTTCCATATCTAGCAAGTGCATCGTATGTCCCTTCTGGGTCTTGTGTTTCGACTCTTTGGCTCCCTCTAACTTGTGATAAAACATTTAAAAAATCATTTTTATTTATATTATACTGTTTTAATATTTTACCAACAACTGATTTTGATTCTGTTTCCATCATTGCAAGCATGACATGCTCTACACTTATATATGAATCTTTAAATTCTTTAGAAATACTCTCTGCCTTTATTAGTACTTCATTTATTTTTCTAGTGGCTGATACTCCTTGTGAGTCAGCGCCTTCTCCATATACTTTTGGAAGCTTATCCAGTTCAAAGTTTACAGTATTTCTCAAAGAATCAATTGATATATTCATTTTTTCGATTATATTTGGTATTAATCCATCTTCTTGATTAATAAGTGCTGAAAAAAGATGAATTACATCTACTTGTTGGTTATGATTTTTTACTGCTTCATTATAAGCCTCATTTAAACTTTTTTGAACTCTTAAAGTCATTTTTTCTACGTCCATATAAATCCCTCCATTTTAATATTATATCCAAATAAATTAAATTCTCTCATTTATGATTATTGATTTCCTAAGCTCCAAAAGACTATCGAGTAGATTCTCATTTTTTTGTATGTCAAAACTTAATGTTAGATTGAAAGTTTCATCTGAATTAAAAAAATCAAATACTTCTTTTGATTTTGCTCTTAAGTATAAATCTTCATCTATAAGTCTTTTTTCACCAATTAATAAATATTGACATTTATCTATAAAACTCTTTCTAAAATCAATAGTATATAGATTTTCTAAAATATTATATTGATAAATAGCAATATTGTTAAACACTTTTAATATGTTTGAATTTACAAAATTGTAAATTTGATTATCGTTATACAGTGATATTTGTTCATATATATACTCCCTAAATAAAGGATGAATGTTTTGTTTAAGTTTTAAAGTGACTTCGGCTGGTATTTCAAAATAAAGCTTCCAGTACCTAGAATTATTTTTTTCTAATATAAAAGCTACTCTATTTAAACTAGCACGACTAATCTCTTTTAGTGTGCAATCAAAATTGTAGTGTCTTAAACTAGTTTTTTCATTCTCAAATACATAATCAAACCACTGTAGAACATTTCTATCAAGTTTTAAACTCATATAAAAACCTTCTTCCTTATTTACTAACCTTATCAGGTCTTTTTATCTGATTATATTCTGCTAATAAACTTTCTTTATCAGCTCTACTACCTTTATAAGCTATATGCGGATTTATCATATACTCACCATTTTTCACTCTCTGTAAAAAATCCATTTTTTTCAGCTCTGTAAACAATGAAGATAAAGAAGTTTTTGGATATTCAAGTTCACAAGATAATTCATGTAGTGTTTTTCTAATCTTATTATTTTTATCCATAGAGTTTATTAATCTTAATGGAATTAAATCTCTTTTAGTATACATTCCCTCTACTACTTTAATATAATTCTTAAAGCAAATATTCATATATTTACTTTTATTCATAACTAAATCTTTACTCTCTGTATATTCCTGATTTAGGTCTTTTTTTAATGTCTTATCTAAATTAAATATCTCTTATCACTCTCCTTACCTCTAATTGATAATATAAATATATTACAAAAAAATATGTATGTCAAAAGCGAAAATGCAAAAAGTTTATCTATTAAGTAAACTTTTGTTTATCTATAAGCTAAACTTTACTATTTTTTTAAGTTAGTATTTCCAATTTATTGGTAAGATTTTTTAATAATATTTATAAATTTTTTTAAAAAAATTTTAATATATTTGAAAAACTAGTCTCTTATAAACTCCTTTTATCAAACACATAATATTTAGAATTACTTTTTTTCTAAAAACAGTTGACATATTATATATATATTTATATAATGTGTATATACTATATATACAATTTAAGGAGGTGTCTTGTTGAATATAGTTATTAGTAATTCAAGTGGAAAGCCAATATATGAACAAATTACTACACAAATTAAAAGTATGATTATAAGTGGAGAATTGCCAGAAGGCTCAGCTCTTCCAAGTATGAGACTATTGGCAAAGGAACTTAGAATAAGCGTAATTACTACAAAACGAGCATATAGTGATTTAGAACGTGACGGATTTATTGAGACAGTTACTGGTAAAGGTAGCTTTGTATCTAGTAAAAACATGGATTTTGTGAAAGAAGAGCAATTTCGTTTAATTGAAGAGTACCTACAAAAAGCAGTTGATACAGCTAAAAGTAGTGGTATTACATATGACGAGTTAAAAGATATTTTACTTTTATTATATAAGGGAGAATGATAATTATGGATGCAATAACTATAAAAAACTTAAATAAAACTTATAAAGATTTTAGTCTACAAAATGTATCTTTTTCAGTACCAAAAGGAAGCATAATGGGATTTGTAGGTGAAAATGGTGCAGGAAAAACGACTACATTAAAAGCAATTTTAAATTTAATTTCTTATGATAGTGGAAATATAGAAATATTTGGTCTTGATAACAAAAAAAATGAAAAAGAAATTAAAGAACAAATTGGTGTAGTATTTGAGGGAAGTAATTTTCATGAAAATTTAAATCTAGATAATGTATCAAAAATTATGAGTAAAATCTATAAAAATTGGAATCATGCACTATTCAAAGACTATTTAAAAAAGTTGAGAGTTCCAGAGAATAAACTAATTAAGGAATTTTCAAAGGGTAATAAAATGAAACTTAGTATCGCTGTAGCTTTATCACATAATCCAAAATTATTAATACTGGATGAAGCAACTAGTTCACTTGACCCTATTGTTCGTGAAGAAATACTGGATATATTTTTAGATTTTATACAAGATGAAGAACACTCTATTATTTTATCTTCACATATTACAAGTGACTTAGATAAAATAGCAGACTATATTACATTTATACATAAAGGTAATATAGTCTTTAGTGAAAACAAGGATGAATTAATTAATAATATGGGAATTTTAAAATGTAAACCTAGTGATTTTGATAATATTTCAAAAGAAGATTATTCATATTATCGTAAAAGCCAATTTGGATATGAAGTACTTCTTAATGATAAATATAGATTTATAGCAAAACATCCAAACTTTGTAGTCGATAATACGTCTATAGAAGAAATTATGTTATTTTATGTGAGAGGTGATAAATAATGAAAGGTCTAATTTTAAAAGATTTAATTAATTTAAAAGGTAATATAAAATTTCTACTTTTATTTGTAATTATGTTTGGGCTTATATCTTCTTTTGGAGGTGGAGATGCTAATAACCTTGTAGGTATTATTGTAGTCCTATGTACAACAATGATTGTTTCAACATTCTCATATGATGACCTGAATAAATGGGATAGTTATGTACTTACAATGCCGATTAAACGTAATGATATTGTACTAAGTAAATATCTGACTATGTTAATATTTAGCTTTATAGGTGTATTGGTTTCACTTATACTTAGTATCATTATTGGTTATTTTAAACATAATTTTATATTAGGTGAAACTCTACTTATTAATGCATTAGTCTTATCTATTTCAATATGTTTTGGTAGTCTTATCTTACCACTTGTTTACAAATTTGGTACAGAAAGAGCTCGTGTATTAATGATTTTATGTTTTTTAGTTCCAACATTACTTTTATTAGTTTCTAAAAATATTTTAGAAAGTATTAGTTCACCTCTTTCACTAGAAATTATGCTTAATACACTATTATATTCTATTCCATTTATTGCTATATTGCTATTTGTGATTTCATATTTTATATCATCAAAAATTTATAGCAAAAAAGAAATATAAGATATTTTATGTGAGTTTTTATTAAAACTGTTTAAGTAAGATTTTATTAAAAATACTATCAATTTTGTTTTGATAGTATTTTATTTTTACATTTTATATCTACTAGGTATTTTATTTTAAATATTTATCTTTAATAATACTTTACTCTTTTATCAGTATGTTCTTGCAACATGATTTTCATATAAATTTAATTATTAATTACATTCTTGAATCTAAAAACAAGACTATGTTTAAAAATAATTCTTATACACAGTAAATTAAATTATTTTAATACTTAATATCCAAAATTACTAAATTTATTAGTCATTATTAATAGAATTAAAGCTCTATTTTTTTTTAAAAAATTTTAATCTTTACAATATAAAGTTAAACATAAATTTTCTTAATTTGACATCAGCATAAATGACTATTAGAATAATATTAAACTAGAGTATTTCAATTGATATCGATAAAAAATGAAAATAGATAAAAGATTGTATAAGGAGACAATTCAAGCATGAAATTAGAAATTACAGAAAAAGTAGAAAAGCAAGATGAAGATGTTATTTTTCAAGGATTATTAAAATATAACCTTGCTAATCTTGAGGATAAAAATCCAGTAGATTTAGGAATATATACTCGAGATAAAACAGGTCAGATTCTTGCAGGATTAATAGGTGTTACTCATGGTAATTGGCTTTCTATAAAATACTTATAGGTTAGTGAAAAGCTTAGATATAAAGGTATTGGAAGTCAACTTTTACATACTACTGAAAAAATTGCTAAAGAACGAGGTTGTAAATATGCTTTTTTAGATACATTCAGTTTTCAAGCTCCTAAATTTTATGAGAAGTTTGGATACAATAAAGTATTTGCACTCGAAAATTATCCCTTGACTGGAAAGAGATATTTCTTTACAAAAGTACTATAATCAGGAAAATTTCATTTAGTGTTTTTCATTTAAAGCTTATACCCTTTTTATTTATATTTTTATGTCATTGTTAACATTGAAAAATATGATTTCATTGTACATATAAAACTATTTGAAAATTCATAAATTATAGTATAAAAGCTAATATTATCTAAAATAAAAAAACACATATTTAGGAGGTACACATGCTAGGTCAAAAATGTATGAATTATCTACAAACATTAGGAAAAATAAGTTCAACAACAAATGGTCTTACAAGACTTATATTAACTGATGAACATAAAAAATCTATTGATTTAATAAGTTCATGGATGAAAGATTTAAATCTCGATATTGAAATTGATGATATTGGAAATGTTATAGGTACATATAAATCTAATACTCCAAATGCCCCTACATTAGTAGTTGCATCTCATCAAGATAGTGTAAAATGTGGAGGTATATTTGATGGTATGCTAGGAATAATAGTTCCTCTAGTTGGACTTGAAGAGTCAAAAAATAATAATAAGTCTTATCCTTTCAACATTAAGCTAGTTGCCTTCGCTGAAGAGGAAGGAACTAGATTTGAAACATCTTTAATGGGAAGTAAAGTTTTTGCTGGTACTTTTAAAGAAGTGCTTCTTAAATCTGTTGATGAAAACGGAATTACACTTGAAGAAGCTGTAACAAAGTTTGGATTTAATACTAAAAACTTGATAAATTTACATCCTAGAAAAGATATAGATGCATATTTAGAATTTCATATCGAGCAAGGGCCTGTCTTAGAAAATAAATCTCTTCCTGCTGGAATTGTATCAAGTATTACAGGATTTAAAAGTTTTAAGATAACAGTAAATGGTAAATCTGGTCATGCTGGTACACTACCAATGGATATGAGATTTGATGCTGGATGTTGTGCCTGTGAATGTGTATTAGCCATTGAAAATATAGCTAAAATGACTACTAATTTAGTTGCTACTGTTGGAAAGATGAATTTCTATCCATCTTCATCAAATGTAGTACCTGAAAGAGTGGAATTTACTCTCGACGTACGTTCTTGTTCTCAAGAAGTTCTTGATAGCTCAGTAGAAAAGATATTCAACGAAATATCTCATATATGTGAGAATAGAAAACTTAATTATGAAAGCGAACTTTCTTTTGAAAATGTTCCTGTACCATGTTCCAATAAAATAACTAAAACTATAGAAAAAAGTTTTATAGATTTAAATCTTAATCCTTTTTATATTTACAGTGGAGCTGGTCATGATGCTCAAGAAATGGACAATATAACTGACATTGGAATGGTGTTTATAAGATGTGCTGGAGGTATAAGTCATAATCCTGATGAAAGTGTTTCTGTAGATGACTTAGATACTGCTATAAAAATATTTCTAAAAATATTAGATAATCTCGATTTAAAATAATTTTATATCAAAAATATACAAGTAAAAACATATTATCACTACTAACCTTATACTATATAATTGTATAATATTATCTATTATAAAAACAGACTTTTATACTCTTATAGAATAAGTTTTGATATTTTATACCTAATATAAAAATATATATTTAAGGAGATAATTTTTATGAATGAAAAATTAATTGGAATTTTAGCTGGAATGGGTCCAAGATCAACTGCTCCCTTTATGGATTTAGTTATTGATGAATGTCAATCTCAGTATGGTGCAAAATATGATGATGAGTTCCCAAAGATGATGATATATTCATTACCTACTCCATTTTATATTGACCGTCCAATAAATCACGAACTTATGAAAAAAACTATTATTGATGGGTTACAAAAACTTGAATCAATTGGAGTAAGTTTTATTGCTATGCCATGTAATTCAGCACATATATACTTTAAAGAATTAAAAAAATCAATTAATATACCTTTGTTAAATATTGTAGAAGAAACAGTTAAGAAACTTCCTATTATCCCACAAAAAGTAACTCTTTTTTCAACTAATTCAACATTTGAATCTAAAATTTATCAAGATGGCATACTACATAATGGGCATGAGTTTATATTTAAAGATGAGTGGCAGACGAAATTAAATACTCTTATTCAAAGTATAAAAACAGATAAAGGAAATCCATATAATATTGATATTTGGAATGAACTTATTGAAGATGTGAAAAAAGAATCTATTGAAAATGTAATAATTGCTTGTACCGACTTAAATGTAGTTTTTGAAAAATTCCATTCTTCAATTAATATTATTGATTCATCAAAATGTTTAGCTGAAGCAGCTATCAACAAATATCTAAAGCTAGCTAAATAAATTTTTAGATACTATATTTTATAAAATATACGTGTGTTTGTTTAGTTTAAAAAATATGAACTTATAGTTTTATATTATAGTTCCTTGATGATATAAAATTTGACCATGTATTATAGTATTTTAATAGAAAAGGATACCAATACTGGTATCCTTTTTAAATATTTTTATATCTATTAAACTTAAGTTTATACTACTGAATAGTACCCATAGAATTAGATAAATCTTGTCCTGCTGTAACAAGATTAGATAATAATACATCAGCTACTGCATCATTAACTGAACTTATTATCCATTTGTTATCTTTTTTAGAACATTCAAGCTCTACAGTTTTTGTTACATAAGTCTCTTTAACACTTTTTTGTTTTTCTTTCATAATTGATACTAACATTTCAGTTGTTTTCTCATCAGTTAAGTCTTGCCCTGAAAAACTCATACCAAGCATCTTTGTAAATGCTTCAGCTACTATCTCTTTAAGTAATGGTGTTGAATCTACAAATTTACACTCTACTTTTACTGTTGCTTTATTATCTTTAATCTCACTATCTTTTATTGTATATGTGATTTTAGATGCATTCTGTTTTAGATAATCTAAAACATACTGTGCATTTGGGTCTTTTGTGTCTAGCTCTTTTAATACATCTTTATATTTCTCGTCATTATTTTCCATTACCTTATTCATGCCTTCAAAGTCAAACTTCTTTGCACTGTTGAAAAAACTATCAACTGTATCTTCTGGTTTTGCACTTGAACATGCTGTTAAAGATATTGCCAATAAAAAAGTTGTTAAAACTAATATGATTTTTTTCATATCTCAAATCCTCCCTCTTAATTTGTTGATACATAAGTTATTTTAACATATAATACGAGTTTTTGAATAATATATTTAGAATATTTTATGCATTTTTCTTAAATCAAGAGCTAGAATAAAAAATATCTATACTAAACTACTGTTCATATCTACGTCAGTCATAGTAGAAACCATAACTGCTTTTATAGTATGCATTCTATTTTCGGCTTCTTCAAATACCTTGGAATATTTTGAATTAAATACCTCATCTGTAACCTCTAGCTCTGATAATCCAAACTTTTCATAAATTTCTTGAGCAACTTTAGTTTCTAAGTCATGGAATGCTGGAAGGCAGTGTAAAAATATAACATTTTCATTTTCTGTTTTCTTTATCATCTCCATATTTACTTGATAACTCTTAAGTTGATTTATTCTTGTTTCATATTGTTCTTCTTCTCCCATAGAAACCCATACATCTGTATATATAACATCTGCACCTTTTACATCATCAATATTTTCTGTCAATATTATATCTCCCTTAGATTTCTTAGCTATTTCCTTCATATCTTTAACTAATTCTTCATCTGGCCAAAGCTCTTTAGGTGCAAGTGCTACAAAATGAATTCCCATTTTAGCACACCCTATCATTAATGAGTTCCCCATATTATTTCTAGCATCACCAACGTACACAAATTTAACTTTATTCAAATCCTTATCTACATTTTCAATCACTGTCAAAAAGTCTGCAAGTATCTGTGTTGGATGATATTCATCTGTAAGTCCATTCCAAACAGGTACACCAGAATATTTTGCTAAGCTTTCAACTGTTTTCTGTTTAAATCCTCTAAATTCTATTCCATCATAAAATCTTCCTAAGACTTTTGCTGTATCAGATACAGACTCTTTTTTTCCCATATGACAATCATTAGGACCTAGATAAGTTACATGTGCTCCTTCATCATGAGCAGCTACTTCAAATGAACATCTAGTTCTTGTTGATGTTTTCTCAAACAATAAAGCTATATTTTTTCCTTGTAATAAATCTCCTTTTATGCCAACCTTTTTCTTAGTTTTTAAATAACTAGATAAAGTTAATAAATATCTAATCTCCTCTTTTGTAAAATCCTTTAATGTTAAAAAACTCTTTCCCTTTAAACTTATATTATTCATATTAATTCTCCCCTTTTTGTAAACTTTTTAAAGTTAATTAAATTTGCGAGTTATTTATTTTATATATCTTAATTACTTATTTTAATTATTTATTTTTGAATATTTAGTTAATTTCTAGTAGTATATCTTTTAAAATTTTAAGAGCCTCATTTATTTCTTTGTAACTAATTGTTAATGGTGGCAAAAATCTTAATACATTTTTACCAGCAGTCAAAATAAGCAATCCTTTTTTTCTAGCTTTCTCTTCTATGATATTAGATTCAACACTAGTTTCAATTCCTATCATCAAACCAAGACCTTTTGTGTTTAGTACAATCTTGCTATTAAAATCCTCAATAGATTTTCTTATGTAGTCCCCTTTTTCTGTTATCTCTTTATAAAAACCTTCTTTAGATATCTCATCTAATACAACTGAAGCTGCTACCATAGCTAATAAATTGCCTCCAAATGTTGTACCTTGGTCCCCTTTTCCTAGTACTTTTGAAAGTTTTTCATTTACTATTACTCCACCTATTGGTATTCCTGCTCCCAGCCCTTTCGCTACTGTAACTATGTCTGGTTTTACATCAAAGTATTCATATCCAAAAAACTTACCAGTTCTTGCTATACCACATTGAACTTCATCAAAAATCAGTACTATGTCTTTTTCTCTACATATTTTTACTAGTTCCAAAACATAGTCTTTTTCAAGCACATTAACTCCGCCTTCACCTTGAATTGCTTCGAGAATTATTGCACAAACACTTGAATCTATGTTATTTTTTAAGTCTTCAATATTATTTCTTTCTATATACTTAAAGCCTTCGGGAAGTGGATAAAAATACTTATGATATTTATCCATACCAGTTGCCATCAAAGACATCATTGTTCTACCATGAAAAGAGTCTTTTAAACTTATAATGGTTCCTCTACCTTCACCATACTTATCACTACTATACTTTCTGGCTATTTTAAATGCTGTTTCATTTGCTTCTGTTCCAGAATTACAAAAATATACTTTATCCATTCCACTTGCATTAATTATTTTCTCTCCAGCATATAATACTGGTTCATTAAAATATAAATTTGAAGTATGAAGTAGCTTATCTACTTGCTCTTTTAGAGCATTTTTTAGACTATTATTGCTATATCCAAGAGAAGATACTCCGTATCCACTTGTAAAATCTATATACTTATTACCATCAGTATCAAAAAAACAACTTCCTTTACCATAATCTATAACAAAATTAGGTTGACTATATGTATCTATAAAATATTCATTCCATTTTGAAATTGTATTGTTGCTATTCATTCTTATCATCCCTTCTTAAATTTATAATTTTCTTATATATTACTTTCATTTTTATTCATTTTCTTTTCTTATTAATGTTCCTATACCACTATCAGTAAATAATTCTGTTATTATAGAATGAGGAACTCTTCCGTCCAAAATATGTACTCTATTTACTCCATTATTTAAAGCATCTACACAGCTATGTATTTTAGGTATCATACCTCCAGTAATTATCCCTTCTCCAAATAATTTGTCTACATCCTCTAGTATAACTTCTGTTATTAATGATTTTTCTTCATCTGGCTGTCTTAATAGACCAGGTACATCTGTAAGTAGTATCAATTTATCTGCATTTAACTCCTTAGCTATGGCAGAAGCTGCTGTATCCCCATTTATATTATAAGTTTCTCCATCTTCTCCAACTCCTATAGTAGCAATTACTGAAATATAACCTGACTTTAAACAAGATTCTATAAGTTCCACATTTACTTTTTTGATTTCACCTACGAATCCAAGTTCATAGTTTTTATATGGGTCACATAAAAGCATATTATTGTCTATTCCACAAAGTCCCACTGCCTTTCCACCTTTTGTATGTATTTTATTAACCAAATCTTTATTCACTTTACCAGCAAGTACCATTTTTACAACTTCCATAGTCTCTTCATCTGTATATCTAAGCCCATTTACAAACTTACTTTCTATGTCTACTTTTGCTAACATTTTATTAATTTCGGCTCCTCCACCATGTACTAAAACTATATTGATTCCAACATAACTCATTAGTACAAGGTCTTCCATAACAGATTCTTTTAAACCATCTTTTTTCATTGCACTTCCACCATACTTAACTACAATAGTCTTACCTTGATGTTTTTCTATATATGGTAAAGCTTCTATAAGTGTATTTGCTTTTTCTATATTAATCATTAAAATATTTCCTCCTAATTTCTATAACTTCCATTTATTCTTACATAATCGTAGCTTAAATCACATCCCCATGCATTTCCTCGAGCATTTCCCATATTTAAATTTACTAAGATGCTTATCTCATCATCTTCAAGAATTTTTTTTGCTTTTTCTTCATTAAAATCTAGCCCATTGCCATTTTTGCATACTTCAATATACCCCTTCATACTCTCAAAAATAATATCCACTTTTTCCATGTCTATTTCTTCACCTGCATATCCTAAAGCACATAATATTCTTCCCCAGTTTGCATCAGCTCCAAACACAGCTGTTTTTACTAGTGAAGAAGATATAACTGTTTTTGCTAATTTTACTGCATGTTCTTCACTTAATGCTCCATTTATATAACATTCAATTAGTTTTGTACATCCTTCTCCATCTTTAGCAACGAGTTTAGCAAGTTCTATACAAACATATGTAAGTGCACTTAAGAATACTTGATAATGTTCATCCTTTTTGCTCATCTTCTCATTTTTTGCTTTTCCATTTGCTAGAATCATTACCATATCATTAGTACTTGTGTCTCCATCTACACTAACTCTATTGAAGCTCTTATCAACAGCTATCTTTAAGGCTTCTTTTAATAAAGCTCCATCAATATTTGCATCAGTAGTTATGAATCCTAAAGTTGTAGCCATATTAGGATGTATCATACCTGAGCCTTTTGCCATTCCTCCAATAGTTATTTTTTTATCTCCATACATTATTGCTACTGCTATTTCTTTTTTTATAATGTCAGTCGTCATAATAGCTTCTCTTGCTCCTATATGACCTTGTTTACTTAGATTATTTACTAATTCATCCATATTTTCTTCTATCAAATCTATGTTTAATGGTTTTCCTATAACACCTGTAGATGCAACTAAAACATCATTTTCCTTAATATTTAATTTTTCACTAGTGAATTTAGCCATTTTATGAGCATTTATAAGTCCTTCTTTACCATTAAAGGTATTAGCATTGGCACTATTGACTATGATAGCTTGTGCTTTTCCATTTTTAATGTGTTCCTGTGTCACATAAACAGGGTTTCCTTTTACTTTATTCTGAGTAACTACTGCCGCTGCATCACATAAAACATCTGAATAAACCAAGGCTAAATCTCTTTTTTCTTTATTTTTTCTCAAGCCACAGTGAATTCCTGAAGCAAAAAATCCTTCTGAAACTGTAACTCCACCCTTTATAATCTCCATCTTTATCCTCCTATTTGTATGAGTTTAGTATTTTTTCATTCCTAAAATGATGGTGCTATATTTTTTAAACCTGTAGTTTCGTCAATACCAAACATTATATTCATGTTTTGTATAGCTTGTCCTGCTGCTCCTTTAATCATGTTGTCTATGGCTGAGCAAATTATCAATGTATCTCCATTTTCATGCAATGATATTGCACATTTATTTGATAACTTAACATTCTTTAGAGAAACTACTTTGCCTAATGGAAGAACTTCTATAAATTCTTTATATTCATAATAATCAGTTAATTTCTTGTGTATCTGATTTATAGAAATATTATCTTCTCTTACGCAATATATAGTTGATAGTATTCCTCTATTTACTGGAATTAAATTTGGTGTAAAAACTACATTTACTTTTTCTTTATATGCTTCACTTAAGTTTTGTTCTATTTCTGGAGTATGTCTATGTTTACCTATTTTATATGCAGTTATATTTTCATTAACTTCAGTAAAGTGACTACTAATTGATAATTCTCTACCAGCCCCTGTTAGACCTGATTTAGAGTCGATTATTATATTATTACATTTTATTAACTTAGAACTTAATAATGGCATCAGTGGTAAAGAAATACTAGTAGGATAACATCCCGGATTTGCAATTATATTAGCATCTTTTATATCATCTTTATATATTTCACTTAATCCATAGACAGCTTTTTTATGTAAAGTTTTATCTATAAAAGATACTCCATACCACTCATTATATATTTCTTCATCTTTTATTCTAAAGTCAGCACCTAAATCTATGACTTTCTTTTTAGAGTCAATTGCTTTTATTGCAAATTTTTCACTAACTCCATGTGGAAGAGCAGTAAATACAACATCACACATGTCAATAACTTTTTCATTTTCTATACATATCATGCTATTTTTATAGCCTATACTTGGGTATACCTCAACTATATCTTTCCCTACATACGAATTTGAGCCTATCGCTGTCACTTCGACTTTATCATGATTTATTAATAATCTTAGCAATTCTGCTCCCACATATCCAGTTGCACCAATAATCCCAGCTTTTATTTTACTCATTTTATTCCCTCCATTTTTATATTAAAATAGTATTCGAATCCTATTTTTATTTTTTATCATATAATAATCATTTGATAATATATAAATTAAAATCTTCCAAATAAAACAAAAAGCCCCTTAGCATTGTAAATACTAAGAGGCGAATTTCCGCGGTACCACTCTTATTGGTAAAATTATAATAATCCTTATAAATCAATTTAAAAAGTATCTGCAAATGAATTCTTAAAATTAAAAAAGCCTCTTGGTCAAAGACCAAGAGACGAATACATCCGCGTTACCACTCTAATTGATAAGATAATCTTACCCACTCTAATCTCTTAAGGCGAGACTCACCAATTACCATACTATTAATTCTGGTAACCTCCTCCAAAGCTCTATTCACAATAAAATTCATTACCAGGCTTCCACCATTCCCAGCTCTCTATCAATTACTTTTATGCTACTCTCTTTTTCATAGAATTTCAATTTATTTTCTTATTGTTTTATATAATAGTTTATTTTTTTAGCTTTGTCAATATAATTTATAAAATTTTGGAAATTTTTTCTATATATTTAATTTCCACCATTTTGTATCCAAATTGCGATATAATTTAAATCCACATCTCAATAAAACATTTTGTGAATCAATATTTTTAATGTCAGTTTCAGCTATTATAGAAGAAATATTTGGTTGACTTAAACCCCAATCACACATTTTTTCAACAGCTTCTGTCATATATCCTTGCTTTTTATAATTGTCACCTAAGCCATAGCCAATCTCAATTTCACCATAAGAATTTGGTATATCTTTAAAATCAACTAGACCTATAATTGTGCGATTTTCATTTAACATAATAAACCAAAATGTATAAAATAGTATATTTTTTTTATCTTTATTAGCAATATTTAGTTGTCCTTTTACAATATCATAAAAAAATTCAGTCATTGGTTCTGCACAATAAATGCAGTTTAATTCTTTTTCTAGTTTTGAATTATCAAAAATCCAAAGCTCAAGTTGACGAAGTGATAGTGGAATTAAAGTTAATCTTTTTGTTTTTAATATCATTTTTCTCTCCTTTTTAAAAGAAAGACTATAATTATTATCAAAAAACTCTTAATCAGACACAATGATAATCTTTCTGTTATTGTTTAAATACATTCTAATCTGTTGAAAGAGTCTTTTCATATTCATCACCTCCTAATACTATATTGTTTTATACTATCATATATCAATTTAATAAACATTCAAAATATATTAAATTATAAAATACGATAATTTTAAATTAAAATATTTATATCACTCTTTAGTTAAATTTTTTTAATTTTGCTATCTAATAATTTTTCAATCTTTTTCTCAGATAGTATCTCATTAGTTATAAATTCACCATTAAAAAAAAGACTGTATGTAGTAAATGGGGCTGGAGCATTTTGTGCTTCCTTTGCTGTTTCAAATTTTATGAGATTTACATCTATACTTCTAGAATTTGCGATTTTCTTCAAAATAGGAGCATATTTTTCTGTGTGTGGACATTGGTTACTGTAATATAAAACTATACTATTTTCGTTTAATTTTCTTTGTTTCACACAATCTTTAAAATATGGGATAGGAGCATTATCATTAAATGGGAAATACAATAACTCATAATTTGGCTCTGTTATGTCTGCTAAACAAAATCCCTTATATTTTAGATATTTAGCATCAGATAAAAATGGCATTTTTTTACTAGATGAAAGCACAACTAATCCATACTTTCCTTTTAATTTTGCATCAGCTATACATTCCTGTAGCAATAGATTAGAATATCCTTGCCCTTTAAATTTTCCAGATATCCAAAAACAGTCAATAAACATATAATTATCTGCAATGATAGGGCACCATGCATTTTCTGATGGAATATATTCTATAAAAGCTTTGCCTCTGACATCAAGTCGTTTAAATACAAGACCTCTATCAAAATTATTTTTCATCCAAAGTTTTTTAGAAAAGACACAATTTTCCCCTTTTTTTTCAGAAATTGAACAGCATATATGTTCATTGTCAATATTATTCATATTTATATCAATAATTTGCATACTTATCTCCTTTTCCAATTACATAATAGTTTATAAATATAATTTATATATTTTTATTTTATCATTTTAAATAAGACACTCTTATGTCATATATATACTTATTTTAAAAAACATCATTTTAGATTTGTTTGAATTGCTAAATTGTATGTTTAAATAAATTTTATAATCTAGCCTATACTGTATATAAATTATATATTATCATAATATTCTAAATTTATAAAATAAATTGTATTGAATTGAATATATTTAAGGTATATACTTATAGTAAAAATTTTTAATAATAGAGGTGTTGTTTGTGATTTGTAAAGAATATTTAATAAGAGAATTAAAAGAACAAGATATTAGAAATGCATTAGATTTAATATGGAATGTATTTGAAGAATTTGAGTCCCCAGATTATTGTGATGAAGGAATTAAGTCATTTCATGAATTTATAGAATATAACTCTATTATTGAAAAAGTCAAAGAAAAATCACTCTTCTTTTGGGGCTGCTTTGATTGTGAAAAGGTAATTGGAGTCTTAGCTATTAGAGACTTAAATCATATATGTATGCTATTTATAGATAAAAATTATCATAAACGTGGCATTGCAAAAAAATTAATGACTACGGGAATAGAATATTGTATTTATAATAAAATCAATTTAACTGAAATAACTGTAAATTCATCACCTTATGCTGTTGAAGTTTATCACAAATTAGGGTTTAAAGATACTGATGTTGAGCAAACTACTGATGGTATACGTTTTACACCTATGAAATTGTTAATATAATAAATTAAACAAAAAGCAAAGTCTATTAAATATTTTTTAGTAGCTTTGCTTTTTATTAAGACTTAAAAATAACACCATCTTTTTTCTGTTTTAATAATACACTTTAAAAATCTTACTACTAGAGAGCACTAATTTATTTTTTTATATCCTTTTAATATGTCAAATTAACTATTAAACTAATAATTTTATATATAGACAGTAGAAATATTTTATTATTACTTCTTTATAATCTGCCAATAAATATATAACATCAAACATTTATTATATTACCATATCGTTCTAAGACTTCCCTACTTAATCATATTTTTTGTGAATACCTGATAGCACAGTATCAATAGAATCAATTAAACCTTTTATGGCTTCTTCTTGACTCGTAAGTGCTTTTCCAAGCTGTAAAGTCGAATAACCATGAAGTACACTCATTATTAAATTTAATACTTCATCTGTTTTCTTTATTTTTAGATTACAAGAAAGAATAAGTTTTTCTAATAAAGATTTATATTCATCAAAGATTTCTAATGTTTCATTATTTCCATGCCAAGTGGCCCATTGAATAGTTTCATAAACACCAGGATGAGTAATTATAAAATTAAAATATGCAATACTTATACATTTTATAGCTGTATCTCCAAAATTGCCAATAGCTGCCTTTATCATCTGATTATTCATTTCTCTCATTCCCTTATGAGCTATTTCAAGCAATAAGTCATCTAGACTTTCTATATGATTGTATAAAGATGGTGTACGTATACCTATATTTTCTGCAACAACTTTTAAAGAAACCTTGTTAAGCCCATTTTTATCAGCTATATCTGATGCAGTTTGTACAACTATTTCTCTATTAACACGCATAATTGTCCCTCTTTCATTTAAAATTAATTACTTTATTAGTTTAGCTAATCTAATTAGTTTCGTCAATAATCGAAACTTATAAAATACTTTATACTCTCATAAAACATTGACAATTTAATTATGTTTTAATATAATACTAATTAAATTAGTATTTAACCTAATATAATTAGTATTGTCTTAGGTTGTATTTTTACAATACAAATTATAGTTTGATTAAATAAAAATAACTAATGTATCAAACTGAGAGGAGATTTTTATGGAAAAAAAACATTTTCAAATTCATGGAATTCCTTCAATCCTTTGGGGAAATCCTTCAAGTAAATTATATATTTACATACATGGACAATCTGGTCGTAAAGAAGAAGCTGAAGCTTTTGCCAATATTGCTGTTCATCATAAATATCAGGTTTTAAGTATAGATTTACCTGAACATGGAGAACGTAAAAAAGAAAATGATGCATTTGACCCCTGGCATGTTATTCCAGAGTTATCGAGTATTATGGAATATGCAAAATACCATTGGAACCAAGTTTCACTATATGCAAATAGCATTGGAGCATGGTTTAGCATGTTAAGTTTTAAAAATGAGAAATTAGAGGAATGTATTTTTGTATCTCCAATTCTCGATATGCAACAACTCATTTCCAATATGATGAATTGGGCAAATGTATCAGAAGAACAACTTAAACATGAACTAATTATTCCAACTTCATTTGGATATACTCTTTCATGGGAATATCTGTTATATGCAAAGCAACACCCTATTACTCAATGGAATGTACCAACAAAAATATTATATGGTAAGTATGATGAACTTACTGAAATCAGTGTTGTAGAGAAATTTACTCAAAAATTTAATTGCAGTTTGACTATTATGGAAAATAGCAAACACTGGTTTAACACTCCAGAAGAATTAAATGCTTTAGATGAATGGATAGTTGCTTTATTTAAATAAAAAATAACAGTATTATTATCATGATTAAATTATTTATCAACGTCTATTTAATTAATTTTATTTTTAGGTTGTTAAGATAATTAGATAGACAATAAATTAATTATTATTTAAAAACTTTGAAGATATACAAAATCGTAAGCAATCACTAATAATTAATTAACATAGCAATAATATTAACACTACAAAATTAAATATAAAAATTTCACTAAATGCACATACAGATATTTTTTAAGTCTTTAGGTATTTCTTTTGAAAATGGTTTATTGATTGCTACTAATTTACATAATTTTTTTAATATAGACAATGATACAACATATTGGATAGCACACATATATATAGCTACTGATATGACGGTTGGCATATTCGTATCTGTAATGCCACGCCACTTTTAAAATATGGTGTTAGTACTAATAGCACTAAAATAAGTGATAATAAAATCAAAATTATTCTAATCAATACAATATTATTTAGTATTTTAAAACTTATATTCTTTTTCATATAAACCTACTACCTTATATAGTGTTATTTTTAATATATATTATAATACTTTTATATGTTATATCAATAATTTATTATTGAAAAACAATAAATTATGTATTATAATCAATAATATAATCTATGTTAAGGAGAGAATATTTTATGATTACAAGATTTTTTAGCAATATTTTATCAGTATTTCTATATTTTATATTATCAATTTTAGGTGTTGCTGGTATAATATTCTTGTGTATGATACCTATGTTTTTATATGATTTTAGTTATGACAAATTAATTACCTTAATTGCAAGAATACTATATTTTTCTGACTACTTTATAGTTATTTTATTCTTAATATTTATAATTAATAGTACTAAATACTCACCTTTTATATTTGAAAATGTAAAAAGATTTAAAATAATGGGGTGTTGTTTATTAGTAAATACTATAATTGAATGTATAATTGGTTATGGCTCAAATGCTACTCCTATAATGATATTTGGAGACAATAATGGAGGTATTTCACCACTTATGATTATTTCTTTTATATTTGCGCTAATGTGTTTTGTAATTGCTGAAACATTTGATAAAGCTATAAAAATAAAAGAAGATAATGACTTGACGATATAGAGGTGATGTTATGGCAATTATAGTTAATCTAGATGTAATGATGGCAAAAAGAAAAATATCACTTAAAGATTTAGCTGAAAAAATAGACATTACGAATGCTAATTTATCAATCTTAAAAACTGGCAAAGCAAAAGCCATTAGATTTACTACTTTAAATGAAATTTGTAAAGCTTTAGACTGTCAGCCAGGAGATATACTTGAATATGTAGAAGATGAAAACGATTAAAAAAGAGTGTTTAAAAGCACTCTTTTTTGATTATAATATACAATTCTAATTATTTTGCTGGAACATTTAGACATGTTGCTAAGTCCTTTTCAGGAGTACTAATAGGTATTAAATTAAATGTGTCAACTAAATACTGTAGTACATTTGGACTTATAAATGCTGGTAAGCTTGGTCCTAAATAAATATTTTTTATATCCAGTGATAGTAATGCCAATAAATCTGCTACTGCTTTTTGTTCATACCACGACAATATTATTGAAAGAGGAAGACTATTCACATCTGTGTCAAACGCATCGGCCAAAGCTAAGGCTATTCTTACTGCCGAGTAAGCATCATTACATTGACCAACATCTAATAGTCTAGGTAATCCAGCCACTTCCCCAAAATTCAACTTATTAAATCTGTATTTCCCACATGCAAGAGTTAGAATTATACAATCTTCAGGAACTTGTTTAGCAAATTCTGTATAATAGTTTCTACCAGGTCTTGCACCATCACATCCTCCAATCAAGAAGAAATGTCTTATCTTTCCAGTCTTAACTGCATCTATTATTACAGGTGCATTGCTTAATGTCGCATTATGTCCAAATCCAACTAATATTTCGTGTGGCTCTTCACTTTCCTTAAATCCACCTAATTCTAGTGCTTTATTTATTATTTCACTAAAATCTTTTTCTCCATTTTCATTTTTACCTATATACTTTACGCCATCCCATCCAACAACACTAGTTGTAAAAATTCTATCTTTATAAGAATCTCTAGGTTTCATCAAACAATTTGTTGTCATTAGTATACATCCTGGTATAGAATCAAACTCTTTTTGCTGGTCTTGCCACGCTCCTCCAAAGTTACCTACTAAATGAGAGTATTTATTTAATTCTGGATATCCATGACAAGGAATCATTTCTCCATGAGTATATATGTTTATTCCTTTTCCTTCTGTTTGTTTAAGTAACATTTCTAAATCTTTTAAATCATGCCCTGATACTATTATAAATGGACCTTTTTTTATGTTTACATTTACCTTATGAGGCTCTGGATTTTTATAAATAGTAGTATTAGCTTCATCTAGTTTTTGCATTACAGCAACACTCATATCTCCAGTCTTAAGAGTTAATGTTATTAAATTTTCTAGAGAAATATCGTCATCTGTAATTGCTGATAATGCTCTAAAATAAAATTCATCTACTTGATTATTATAATATCCAAGTTCTCTAGCTTGATGTCCATAAGCACTTATACCTTTTAATCCGTAAAGTATAGTCATTCTAAGTGAGCGTATGTCAGGATTTAAACTCTCATCAAACATTATTCCAGCTCTCTTAGCGTCTTCTAACATTTGACTTCTTGTATCACTTAAATTATATTCAGTATATTCATTACTTTTAATAGGTTCTTTAATTTTTTCTCTTAGTTTTTGCTTTATCTCTTGTGATTTTCTAAGCATCTCTTCATGAACATCACCATCAAAATTAACATTCGTTAAAGTTGTAAACAGACTATTTTCTACAAAAGAAACTATTTCTTTATCTATTTTTTCTCCATTGTCTATAATAGCTTTAGCATAGCAGCTTATTCCTTTTAACTGATAAATTAATAAATCTTGAAGTGCTGCTATTTCTGGTGTTTTACCACAAACACCTATCTTGGTACATCCTTTTCCACCTACTGTTTGTTCGCACTGGTAGCAAAACATAGAATTTTCCATTTGCTTATACCTCCTTTTATATCATTACATAGTTTATCCAAATATGTTATAGATTATAAAATTATATTAAAGCTTCCAAGCTATATAAGTATTCTTTTACAAAACATACAGTTTTCAGGAAGTATATACTAACTTTAGCAATATAAAATTTGACCAGATGATAATTAGCTGTTAAATATTATTTTTATATGAAAATTTTCAGATTTTTTTCTATAGATTTAAATTAAATTATCCTATATTATTATAATTTTCATTCATTTTGTTATTACAATTTTATCTATTCAATAAAAAAGAAAGTACTATTTTAAAAGAGTTTTTTCTTTTTTATTGAATATTTTTTTGGTAACTTAAAGTAATGATACTCTACTTAATTAATATAAATAGCCTAAATGAAATTGTCAAACTTACAAATTATTATATTTATTTCTACAATAATGAATGTATTCAAGTAAAAAATGGTATGAGTCCAGTTTAATACAGAACTCATACCATTTAAAGTTTTTAAGTGTATACTTGATAGTAGCAAATCTAAAAATGCCACTATCTTAATAAATACAAGTAACTTAGTAAAAACGTATTGTGCTATTTTCTTAAATATATTATGACACTTTCTTTATTAATACTTTATAGTGCATGTAAATTGAAATCCATATGCTTATTTTCTGAATATATCAATC
The DNA here is from genome assembly GCF_056688945.1 of Clostridioides sp. LIBA-7602. NCBI lineage: Bacteria > Bacillati > Bacillota > Clostridia > Peptostreptococcales > Peptostreptococcaceae > Clostridioides > Clostridioides sp. LIBA-7602. Next base: position 2,294,669 of record NZ_CP196991.1, read on the forward strand.
GCATGGCTTGTAATACCTAATAAATCTTCACGTTCACAAGTAGCAAAATGGTATTTCAAATATAATTCAAATGCGTCGTTGTCCATCGCATCTACTGATTCACGCATAAATAAGGTGCAGCCATCTGTCGCGACGTAATGCAATCGTGTTACAGGAAATACAGACATCAAATCATCAATATTTTCTTTACGTACAAGTTCAAATAAATCCTTTGGTTTGGACTTGGCAGCAAATGTCAGAGAATCAATCAATCCTTGTTCAATATATTCAGTAACATTTATATTGCCACGTTTAAATCCTTCGTCAAGAAGACAGCCATCAGATATGACATATGCAGCAAAAATCACACCACCCTGTTTTGTTACACGAATTGCCTCTCGCAGAGCTTGTTGTTTATCTTCTATGCTATAAAGATGGTATAACGGACCTAACAGTAGTGTAATATCATATTCATTGTCAGAGAAAGCAGATAAATCCATGGCATTCCCTTGAGTAATGGTTATATTTTCACCTAATTGGGTATTTTTATGGAAAATATCTATATTATGCTCTACTAACTCCACCGCGTCAACGTCATATCCTTGACGTGCCAGTGTGTGAGAATATCGTCCAGTTCCAGCACCGACTTCAAGCACGTGGTTGCCAGGCTTTATATACTTCTCAATGTAATGCATAGTAGTGAGGAACTCAACTGATCCATGTTTTAATGCCAGTCGACTATCTTCATCATAATTATTGTAAAAATCAATTAAGTATTGGTTTATTTTCATATTGCACCTCTTCTATATTAGTTAATAAACATTAAATAGATAAATTCCAATCTGGTTTTTCTTGTCTTATAAAAGCTGACAGTATATTTCTCACCATTTTTTCAGTACTATTTCTATCTAATATTAATTTTTTCGTAGCTGTTAAAACTGCTATGCCGTGGGTATAAAGGAATAAATCCAAAAATATTACTTTTGCATGTTCTAATTCTATTCCAACGGTTTCTGAAAAAGATATTGCCTTTTTTTCATTGTCAATCTCTTTATAAAAATCATTAGTCTTTGTCATATTCAAATCCATATCATTTATAAATAATAGCTTGAATAAATGTGTTTCTTCTTGAGCAAATTCAATGTATGAAAGAGGAATGATTAAATATTGACTGACATTTACAGAATTACGATAATTATTAACATACTGCTCATAGTATTCATATGCAAAAGTAAGAAATTCGCTTTTTAATTCATCCATGTTTTCATAACAAGTAAAAATAGGTCGAGTAGAACATTGTAATTTACTTGCAATACTCCTAGCATTTACAGTTTCAAACCCTGTTTCCTTTGTAATCTCCAATACAGTATTCAAAATCATTTCTTTTGTTATTTTTGCTTTAGGTGGCATTAAATTTCACTTCCTTATTGGCAATTTTTTAATTACATACGTTATATAACTATTGTTGCATATCGAGTTAACTATGTCAATAGAGAGTTTTTCACTTTTCGTACTTTGGCTCTCGCTGGAACTTGAAAAATCACGCTTATTGTTGTCAGCCCTAATTCCTGTGAAAAATTGAATGACTTAGCTTTAAGTTTTATTGCATAGAAAAAGGAAGACAAAAGCCTTATTACCTTTTCCTCTGTTTAAAAAATTATAACATTATTATTCATATACAGAATAAGATTTATCTTATATTTTCATCTATAAACATTGATTTTTCAACATTCTATATTTTAGATTGTATATACATGTAAGTTAAATATTTTATTCACAGTTTTTGTATGAGTTTTCCACAATTTATTAATATTTTTATCCGCAACAAAAAAGGTAGTAATTATAATTAAATAGTTACTACCTTTTTATCTAATATTTAAATTTAATTTATCTATTACTAAAATAAATCTAAATGCAATTTAAGAAGTTAAATAGTTAAATATTATATTAAAGCATAATGGTAATGACAAAAATATAAAATTCTTTATAGTCATAAGTTTTATCTCATCATTTTTATCTTCTTCATTAAAATAATTATCTTGATAAAAGGTAGCTCTATTTTGGTAACCTGTTTTTAATACTCCATTTTGAATTAATAGTAGTATAAAAAAGATTGCCAGTAAAATAAAGTTATAATTTTTTTCTTTTAATATAAAATTAATCGTAATAACTATAAAGCTATGTAAAATCCATAAAATTTTTTTCATAAAAAGCACCTAAATTCTATATTTGTATTTTATGCTAAACCAAATTTAGTTCCTATAAAAACATCTACATAATCAGTCCGAGTGGCACTTGATACACTTCTCTTTATCTTTGTACATATACTAAAAAATCATCAATACTGATATTTCAAATGATACAAATTTTTTAATTTTATAAGGATATCTACTTATTTACATAAATTATAGTATAAATTTTGAGAAATTTAAATCTATTTCTGCAAAATAATTATTTTTTTGCTATTCATTATCTCATTATTAATTTTTATTATATATATTTGTAATACTTTATATACTTTTTGTACTTATCTTACTGGTATACTTTGATTAAGAAAGATAAATCTTATATAAGTTGGTTATTATAAAAAAGAAAATAATATCTTAAAGGAGGTTTTTCTATTGAAGTTACAAGAAAAATGGATTGATTTATTAAATCCAAAATATATTGAAAACGAGGAAAAAAGAAAGAAAATACAGATTATAATATTTTTTTCTATAACTTTTGGTTTAACTTATTTACTAGGTTTACTATTATATTTCAATAAGTTTATTGACCCAGAAAACTTTGCATCATTCATGATGATATTGCCTTTATCTTCTGTCGCTATTGCAAAATTTTACTCAGAAGGAAAAACTAATAATGAGTATAAGTTTTATTCATTAGTAATATTACTTTTTCTTAGTTATTTTTTATTATTTATTGCTAAATCATTTAACTTAATAAACCTCAATCAATATCAATTAGTGAATTCTATATTAATTTTAATAAGCAGTTTATATCTTATTATTCATTCTTTTAAATCAAATGAACTGTATATTCTAAAAAATGTAAGAACAGGTACTTTATTAGTTGTCTACTTTATATTTTCTCAAATTATTCTTGGATTAATAATAAGTAGAAATAATCTTAATTATAATGGTATTTTATTTTATCTTAACCTTATTATAATATCACTAATATATATTTATCCTTTTTTGTCTGAAGAATATGCCTGGAGATGTTTTTTACAAAGTATTTTCTTTGATAAATTTGGTAAAAAAATAGGTGTTATAATTGTAGGAGTTTGTTGGAGTTTATGGCATTTACCTTTACAATTTACATTCTATAGTCCAGATGCTCCAATAATGGGAAGTGTAATTCATTTAATTTATGGAATCGGACTTTCTATATTTTTAGGTTATGTTTATTTGAAAACTAAAAATATATGGTTTTGTTCTATAATTCATGCTTTAATTAATAGTTTGGATGTTATTTGTAATAGTTCTGAAATGTCACTTAGCTATTATATTATTTTAGAAAGACTTATATTTGTATCATTATTTTATCTTCCTTTCCTCTTTACAAAAGAATATAAACATCATACATAAAAAAATTATTATGCTAGAGGAGGTATCTACTATGAATTTGGGGAATATCAATCTTATACTTATTGGAATAGGAATTATAATATTAACTACAATAATAGCCTTAATTAAACATAAAATTGGTTTTTGTAGTGATGAATATTTAGATAAATTAGAATTAAAGTATGGAAATATAGATAGAAAAAGAACTGTTAAACTGGAAGTGCTTTATCGCTACGCAATAAGCTTTGAATACATAGCAATAGGCTTATTTACAAGAATATTAGACATTACAATAATAAAAATGATATTAGCAACTATTATAACAACAATGTTATATTATTTAATTAGAAAAAGGTATATTGTTCTATAAACTTTAAATTTATTAAAAAAGAAGGTGGCAACTAACTCTAGTTACTACCTTCTAATCTATCTACTTCACTAAATTTTCTATTTCACTAAATGCTTTTTCATTTCCATCTCCACCAATTTGAATTATATTTCTAAATTCTCTTTTATTTATTAAACTTTTTTGAGTATCACTTATTCCATCTCCAACTAATATTACTGGTGATTCTGTCTTACCTGCAAGTACTCCTACTGATAAAGCGTCAACTAAATCATCTTCTCTATTTTCTCCATTTTTTGCAATATATAAATTATCTAAAATCTTATTATCATAAAAATAGTCTATTACTTTTGAGTTAGTTTCTCCTCTATCTTCTCCAGCTATTTTAATTACATATGGAAGTTTATCTCCAATATCTTTATTAAATAGACTATCTCCACCCACTACATATGATTTTGATATATCCTTATTATCAATCAATTCTTCTATAGCTTTCATATCATCATTTTCGTTAGTAAGAAGTATTGGCATTTTCTCTTTTGCTGATACTGCTCCCATACTTACTGCATCAGCGAGTCCTTTTTCTCCATTTACTAAAACTAATTTAGACAGTTTATTTTCTTTATGTAATTCTTTTGCTAGTTTTATTGAAGTATCATATCTATCATTCCCAGATATTCTTATTATATTTAAACCTTTGCCTTTTAAATATTTCTCAATACTAGCATCTACAGAATTAAATCCACCGATTATGTAGATAGTTTTTGCACCTAATCTATTTATTTCATTTTCTGTTAGTTGATTTAAATCATCATTTTGAGTAAGCAGTATTGGGGCATTTTTAGCTTTTGCAAATGGTGTAGCTGATAGTGCATCGGATATACTAGAACTATTTATAAGTACTACATTATCTGCATTATCCCAGCCTTTTTTACTTATTTTTATTGAAGTCTCATATCTATCAGAACCTACTAAAGAATCTTTCTTTGTTACTATTGACTTTGGAGTATAAGAACCTCCTCCAGATGATTCTTTTGGTTCTCTCTGTTTTTCCCAATAAAGGGATATGAGTTTTTTGTTCCTACTTACATCTAATGTTTTAAGCATATTATTAATACAGTTTAAATGTGTAAGTTCTAGATTATTGCTTACATCTAATGTTTTCAAGTCATTACTATAACAATATAATTCTTTAAGTTCTGGATTATTACTTACATCTAATATTTTTAAGTTATTACTATAACAATATAAGTTTTCAAGTTTTGGATTATTGCTTACATATAATGTTTTCAAGTCATTACCACCACATCTTAAATCTTTAAGTTCTGGATTATTACTTACATCTAATGTTTTTAAGTTATTATCACGACAATATAAGTTTTCAAGTTTTGGATTATTGCTTACATCTAATGTTTTCAAGTCATTATCATCACAATATAATTCTTTAAGTTTTGGATTATTACTTACATCTAATATTTTTAAGCCATTACCAAAACAACTTAAATGTGTAAGTTCTGGATTATTACTTATATCTAATGTTTTTAGGTTATTATTATAACAATATAGTATTTCAAGTTTTTTGTTTTTACTTATATCCAATGTTTTAATATTACTACCACCAAAATTTAAACCTGTGAGTTTTAGATTATTACTTACATCTAATGTTTCCAAGTTATTTCCATAACAACTTAGAGTCTCAAGTTCTAGATTATTACTTACATCTAATATTTCCAAGTTATTATTACTACAATATAACCATTTTAAATTAACGAAATAATTAACTCCAGATAAATCTTTTATTGATTTTTCATATACAGCCAATTCATCTATAGCTTCAATTCTATCCTTAGAGTCTGTAGATATAAGGACATTTTCATCTTTTATAGATAGAATATCACAAAGATATGCTCTAAAATTTGCATCTGGAAAAGCTTGTACCATTGTCAATGTATCTAAAGCGGGTATAGTAGTCCTCTTTTCTATCTGTTTTTTTAAATTGCTATTCATTTTAATTTCTAATGCGTTTACTCCTCCAACTGAAGACAGTATTGTTATACTTGATAATACTAAAATAAATATTTTTTTACTAACCCATTTCATTTGATATTACCCTCTTTAACAATAATATAATTTTATATAGAATTTAACATATTTTTACATTTTTAGCAATAATTCTAAAATGTATTCTAATATATAAATAATAGTAAATTATCCATTGAAGAATTGTCCATTTTTAATTAAATTTTATATTATTAAGAATGTATTTTAAATACACATTCACAGGTATAACTTAGGTAATGAAAATATATAAAAAAAGGTGATAAGTTTAACCTACCACTTTTAGTTATATGTAATATTTTCTAATTTCAATATATTTCTATCAATTAAATCTATTTGTTTATAAAATCTAACGCTTTGTAAAGTGTATCAAATCTATCATTCCCCTTTATCATAGTGTATTTTTCTTTATTTATAGAACTTATCTTATTACATACTCCTCCACCTATAATATATAAATTTTCTGTTTGATATGGCTTATAATCTTTTATATCACAAACTAAACATTCACTCTCTTTATAATTCCAACTGACTATTTGTGCTAATACCTTTTCAATTTCTCCTTAAAAAACTACTGTATGCTTATACATTTGTTTCACTTCAATATTATCTATTTTCTTATTTAATATACCCTCTGCTATAAGTTTCGCAACCGTATTTTTATTTTTAATATAATAGTCTGTATCAATTTTGCTGTCTACGAAACATACTTCGATTAGAATTGCTGGTGCTTTTGACCAAGCCAGTAAAGACCTCTTACATCTGATTTTACATCCCTATTTTTAAATACTGTTGCTAATTTATCATTTACTCTATTTGCATACACTTTGCCATTATTAGTTTTGTATATTGTTTCTGCACCCATAGAATTTAGTGTTGTACTATTTACATTGAAGTGAATTTGTACTGCTAAGTCTATGTCTTGTTTATTTGTTATTTGACATTGTTCAGATAGATAATTATTCGATTTATCTTATAAGTATATACAGTTGCTCCACCTTGTTTCAACCATCTAACAATTAAATCAGTTAGTATTCTATTTTCTTTTCCTTCATCTATATAACCAACTGCTCCTGTTACTTTACCTGTTAGCGTATGCTCTGTTATTATTGCTATTTTCATTATTTATTTTCCTACTTTAACTGTTTGTAAGTTTGATTTATACCTATTGATATCCCCCAACAAATTACAACGTGTAAGATTGAGGTTGGATTTAATCCTAGAGTCCATACTGAAAAACCTATTCCAAGTGCTAATAAGACTACTGGAATATCTTTATTATTTAGTTATTTATATTTTTTGCATCCTTTACCCATAATAAAGAGAACAGCTACTAAAATTAGTAACTGCTCAGGTATAAAACTTATTAAATTATCCATTCTTGACTGGTTTTCCTTATTCATCTAAGAATCTGTCATTTGCTACATATTTTACATCGTCAATTTTTGTCGTATTTTGGGCTAAAAAAGCACTTAAATTACTCATATTATTTTAATCTCCTCTTATTGTATTTTTTTATATAAAAAATACACATCTATAATTTATAAATGTGTATTTTAATATTGTACCTGATATTAAATCGAACTTTTCAACTATCTATTGCAATAAACAAAGTCAATGCTGGATAAAACCATATCAACATATTATTTTTAGCATTTAAATCTACTACAGTTCTATTATTTTATATACTTATTTTTTCTATTATTATTAAATTATAGTTTCTTATTTTTTCTTCTTAACTTTTAATTTCTCATAATAAAATAAATATTCTTTCAAATACTTTTCATCCATATTAATCTCTTCCAAAGTATAAAATTCAACTTCAAAGATTAATATCCTTCAAAAACTATTCGACAATTACAAAATACTCAAATTTTCGCTTTTAAGAATTATTTTTTAGAGAATTTATTCCATCCAATAATACTTTAGAATCTATTTTTAAATATCTAGAATACATCCAAACAACTGGACTACGAATCCTACCTTTAGAACAAGCAATTATTATCTTTTTACTATTGTTATCACTAATAGATAGGAGTTTATTTTTTATCTTTTTGCGATTTTTTATTAAACCATATAAAACAATAATTCCTGCAATAGGCTTATTCCTGTGCAAAAAGTCATATTCTTTTTCATTAATAACAGAGATATTATGTTCTAATTTAGTTATACTACCATATTCTGTTGGTGTACGTACATCAACAGTTACTTCATCAACGATTTCACTATGTTTGATTAGATATTGTGGACATAATTTTTTCATGTATACATCTAAGGTCTGCATAAGTATATCTCCTTAATTTTCTGCATAATATATTAATTTATTATACTATAAAACAAGTCTACTCTTACAGTTGTTTATCAATATAAATTTATAATTATTCTAAAAAGATTTTAAATATATCACAAGATTTATACAAACATTTTACTTAAGTTTAATTGAATCTTTAAAGTGTTATTTTCATAAGGTTTTATATCTTCTAAATTTAAATACACAACTTCTCTTTTATTCATTTACTGCCTTCAATCCATTAGACAAAAAAAGAACACTTGCTAGTGTTCTTTAATATACTTTTATTGGTATTCTAAATTCTTTTGTCTTCATATTATCAGCTGATAATACCACCTCTATATAAACTTCTTTTTTAAGCATAACACAGTTTTTAAAATTAAATTGCTCTATTCTAAAATTTATTCCTTTATGAATTGTGGTATTATCTTTTGGATGCCATCTGAGCTCACTATTTATTTGTTCAAAGTTATTATTTTCTTCAATATCCACTTCCATATTAATAAATTTCAAACTTAATATAGGGCTTTTTGCAACAATTGTACTTTTATTTTCTATTACAAAATCAACTAAGTTATTACTATGAATCTTAGTATATATATCAGATTTATCATCTATATTATTCGAATCAAGTCTAATATATCCATTACCATTTTCATAATAATCACCAGCCATATTATTCTCGTTATTTCTTCTATATTTTAATATCAATTTGGCTTGTTTATTAGACTCCATAAAAGCTATAATTGATATAATCAAGGCTGCTATTGATGCAAATGATGCAATTACAGAAATTATATTTATATAGTTACCAAGAAATTCATTAAACTGATTGAGCATATCTTTTTCTCCTTAAAAACATTACTTTATCTTATTATAGTTGTATAATATTTTTTACATTTATTTTTAATTTATTACACAAACTTCTTACATAAAAAAAGACCATCTATAAAGATGATTCTCTAGACTAAGTATCTATGTTTTTGTTTATACTCTGTAACAGCATCATTTCATGCCTCTTGCTCTCTTATTCCTTTTTCTCTAGCAATTCTTTGTGCTATCTTCCTAATTAATTCAGCACTTTTTAATATTCCTATACTAACCACTTCCTTATCTCTATTTTACATTATATCATATAATAAAGAATAAAGCTAATTATTAGCCAACAGACCCTAAGATTAGTTTAAATAATTTCTATTAATTCTTTAATCTTTTTATATACTTCTTCAAATTTCATAATTTCATTCTCCTTTTAATTTATTGTATAAAAAAAGACCATCGGTTAAGATAACCTTTTAATTTATTTTTTCATTGAACTAGTTACCCAATATTCAATACAATATGCTATAAAATAATATGATAAATACAATGCCATTTCTGTACTATCAAATTTTAGATATATCATAATAATAATCGAGCCTAGAAGTGATATTAATGCTGGAATTTTCCAATTTATTTGCTTGATAGCACATATTATACCATTAACTAAAAATGAAAATGGAATAAATAATACTATACCTAAAATAAGAGCTCCTTTTATATCCATATTGCTTAATCCTAAACTATTAGTTATTATATTTTCAAATGATAGAACAAATATTATAATCATTGTTAGTAATGGTAGCAATGTCCCTAAAATATTTTTCTTCATAGTTATCACTCCTAACTAATTTAGGTTATTTTCCCATAGATTTAATTTTTAAAAGATAAAATACCCTCTATAAAGATAATCATTTTAAATCTTATGTATTTTTATTTCTAATCTTTACACCAATTTCTGTCAGTCTTCCCCTTTATATAAGTTCTCACTATTTCACCACAATCTAAGCATAAGTCAGAATATGTTTTAGATACCTTAGAGGAAAATCTTGTATTATATTCTAAACCAGTTTTATATATAACAAATCCTGATTCGCTAACTGTAGAAATACCTTGCTCTATATTTTCGCTACCGCAATTAGGACATTTCATAGTTATCTCCCTTATGTTTTATTTTATTATACACTAATTTATTCTTTAATTTCTCTTTTAAATACAGCAATACCTTCAATCCAATTTATCTGAAATAAATCCCATCCATCTTTTCCTAGATTATTAAATTCCTCTTCTAAAATAGGTATCCGTACATCATTTATAGTCTTACCTTTATTAAAAAGTGGTGTAGCTGGTAACTGAAAAAATTTATACTCATACATATCCATACCTCCTAGTAATTATTTTCTTTTATATTGCCATAGTATAAAAAAGACCATCTATCAAAATGACCTTTTAATTTAATCTATTTTTTATTTTTACACCATTTCTTATTGGTATTATCTTTTATGTAAGTTCTCACTATTTCACCACAGTCTAAACATAAATCTGAATAGATAATGGATTGTACAGGAAGAGTTTTATTTATAACTTTATCTAACTTTCCATCTCCTATATACTTCAATCCAATAGTTTCAGCATATATACCTCCAGTTGTTAAAATACCTATTTCTATATTTTCACTTCCACAGTTAGGACATTTCATATTTATACCTCTTTAATTAATTATTTTCTTTCATATTATCATCACACATTAAAAGACCTAGTCCACTAGCTAAATCCTTTTAAATTAAAGTTTTTTATATTTTTGCTGATTTTTTAGTGTCTTATCTAAAACTTCTATATGGGAATTACCATCATTATTTGCGTAGTTAAAAAATTTTGAACCTAATTGTGCACGACTACTTTCAGAAATTCTATTCCACTCGAAACCCCTAAATAATTCTTTGACTATAAATACCTCATTAGTTTTTAAATCAGAAATTGTATTTTTTGATATTTCAAATAAATCTTGTAGAGTTGTACTTGAATCTATTTTCATATTTGACCACCTCTTTATAAACTAATGGTTATTAGATATATAGTAACAGCTTATTATCTTACAGTCAAATATAGTCTCATGGTTATACTAAAAATCATAATCTAAAAAGTAAAAAATACTAAATATGGACGAACTTAGTATCTTTAGGGAGATACATAATATGTTGCAGTTTCTGGGAATTAAACCTAGATTAAACCATTACTTGTATAGTGAGTGAGATTGCCAAGCCTCACTCAATTTTTAGACCTCTGAATTAAAATAAAATTGTATGAGATTTTTAATCTCAATTCAAATACTTAATATAGTCAATAGATTTTGAACATAGTCAGAATTAAACAAATAGCATCCTCATGATTTGCCTAGTATGTTCATATAATCTATAATAATCTCTTAATATATTTTTAATTTTGAGATGGAAACATTTCATTTCCACAATACTATTATCTTATGTCTGAAACAAAAAACTGCACATTTTCAGCATTTAAAAGTGGCTATAGTTTTAATTTACTTTGTAATCCAACAATTTAAAAAGTGATTCCTGCTCTATTAAGGCTTTCTTTCCAAATAATGCTATTGATATTGAACTTATTGATTGACCAGCTCTTATATTTAGTTATCTATATTCACAATAAAAAACTATGATAATTAAAATTAAATCTATACTTATCATAGTCTTTTTCTTCTTTTGATTTTAAATTTTTTTAAACAACAATAATTCTCATACTATTTAGTTAATGTAAAACTACATCAATCTCTTTTAATTTAGTATAATCAAAGTCATTTACATACCACATAGTTAATATAAAACACAGTTAGTATATCTAAATAGAAATTTCAGCCCCTGGCTACCAAAGGTATTATCAAAAAATTTTCACATATTTATCAAAGAAAACAATTTGAGACAAATAAGAATACATGATTTAAGACATACAAGTGCTAGTTTGCTACTTTTGAGAAGTACTAATATGAAAGTGGTTTCTAAAAGGTTGGGTCATACAGATATAAAAATAACTATGAATACATATTCTCATGTTTTAGAGAAAATGGACAAAGAAGCCTCTAATAATTTAAGCAAAATGTTATTCAGATAAACAAAAAACTGACTGTCAGTTAAGTGTCAGTCAGTTTTTTTATAATATCTTTGTTTAAATAGGGCTAGATTTAAACGTTTTAATCCTTGAAATTATTTATTAATATGCAAACTTTACTCATATACAGAATATCTCTTCCAAATTTGTTCTAAATCATCAAAGTGTTGTTTAATATCTTCTTTTTCCTTCATTCCAACAGATATAGCAAGAGCATTTGAAATACTAAGTGCTGGAACTAAAGAATCTACAAACGAAGCCATATTGCTTTTAACTAAAAGAGTATTATCTGCAAGTGATGCTACTGGTGCAAACAAGCTATCTGTTAATGATATTACATGTGCTCCTTTTTCCTTAGCATAATCAACAATTTGATAAGATTTTTTTGAATAACGAGGGAAACTAATCGCAACTATAACATCTTCTTCATTTATTCTTACAATCTGCTCAAAAGCATCTCCCATATCCATTCTAATTATATGCACATTGTCAAGTATTATATCTAAGTAAAAACCTAAATATTGAGCTACCACAAAAGAACTTCTCATACCAAGAATGTATATTTTTCTAGCTCTTAAAAGTTTATTAGAAGCTTCCTTAAATGCTCTTTCATCAATTTCTTCTAATGTAGACCTTATATTATCTATATCACTCTTTAAAACTTTGTTCAATATTGCAAAATCATCGGAATAATCATGTGCCATTTCAACTCTTTGTACTGTAGTTAGCTTATTTTTTATGAGTTCTTGAAGTGCTGCTTGTAATTTAGGATATCCACTATAACCCAAGGCATTTGCAAATCTTACAACAGTAGACTCACTTACACCTACAGTTTCACCTAATTTACATGCAGTCATAAATGCAACTTTATCATAATTATTTAAAATATATTGTGCTATAAGTTTTTGACCTTTACTCAATCTCGTATACTGAGATTGTATATTTGATATCAAATGTTTACTGTCCTTCATTTCATTTGTTTCTTCCATTTTTTTCTCCTTTTAGTTATATAAACTATTTTGTTTTTGTTAAACTGTCTTTTTTTCTAAAAATTCTATTATTTAGTTTTTATCTCAACTTCATCTTAGTTTTTATCATACCTTCTTAAACTCATAAAATTCTAACTTTTCTGTACCTTATACATCACATAGTATTTTCGATTAAATTTATTATACCATCTTTCCTTGCATTTTTTAATATTTATCCAATATTTCTTTTAAATTTTTCAATTTTTACTCATTTAAAAGTTTCCCATCTTATTTTGCATATTCAAGTGTATATTTTATTTTGAAAGCAAACTATCGTATGCTTATTATTTAAAGTATTTTTAAGGGGTCACAATATATATATTAACTCTTAATAGAATCTTGTCAAGTTTTTTTTAGTATTTACTGTGATTTTTTCTTTTCAATTAAAATCAATTGTGGTGGGTTATTGACTTGATTTAAAAACTTAGATTCTAAAACATTAAATTCATCTTGGTTTAAATTATTGATAAGATTATATATACAATCTTTTTCCTCTTGACCTCCATCATGTCCTGTATATATAGCTATACTTATTATCCCATTTTCTTTTAATCTTTCTAAACTCAACTTTAGAGCTTTTAAAGTTGTGTCTGGTTTGGTTATAATTGAATGTTTTGCTCTGGGAAGATACCCCAAATTAAATAAAACACATGAAACTTCTTCTTTTATATATTTATCCATATTTTCATGACCATCTAATATCAATTTTACTCTGTTCATATATCCTTCTTTTTCTAACTTTTTTCTTGTAGACTTTATTGCTTCCTCTTGTACATCAAAAGCATATACAAACCCTTTTTCTCCGACCTTCTCAGCTAGATATATTGTATCATATCCATTTCCCATAGTAGCATCAATTACTATATCACCCTCACTTACAACCTTTTCTAAATAAAATTTATTTATATCTGTAATTTTAGTTAAATATTTTGCATATGCCATAATACTATTTCTCCCTACTGTTAACCTTATTTCACTCTTATTTTATTGATTTTAAATATTTTATTTCATCTTTCGTTAAGTGTCTATATTCTCCAACTTTTATATCTTTTAATACTATTTTACCTACAGAAATCCTTCTTAAATTTAAAACTGGATGATTTATAGCTTTACACATTTTTCTTACTTGTCTATTTCTTCCCTCATGTATAGTTATTTCACACACAGAATAATTCTTTTCTTTATTTTCTTTAGTTACTCTTATTTTAGCAGGTGCTGTTGTGTAATCTTCTATTTTTAATCCTCTCTCAAATTTTTTTATTTCATCATTACTTACAATACCCTTCACACTTGCTACATATGTTTTATTAATCTCATGTTTTGGATGAGTAAGTTTATATGTTAAATCTCCATCATTAGTAAGTATTAATAATCCGCTAGTCTCATAATCTAGTCTTCCTATTGGATATACTCTTTCTTTTATATCTTTAATTATATCTATTACACTTGGTCTATTAAACTGATCTTTTACTGTAGTTATATATCCTTCTGGTTTATTTAATACTATATAGACATATTCTTCGCTTAGTTTTATTTTTTTATTATCAAGTTCTACTATATCTTTTTCTTCCTCAATGTTAAATGATAATTCTCTCACTACATTTCCATTTACTTTTATTCTTCCTTCAAGAATAATTTCTTCTGCTTTTCTTCTAGACGCAATTCCACAAGATGCTATATACTTATTAATTCTCATACATAATCCTTTCTTATCTTAAATTATATGTTATTTAATATTTTTATCAATGTTAATTTTGCTACATTATTATACTATACTAGACCTTAATTAAAAACAAGCCAAAAAATTATTTAATTTTCCTAAATAATTGTAATTTCTTTTCACATACTATTAATATGTAATAGCTGATTAAACACTATTTTAAGGAAGTGATTAATATTTCAAAAGAAAATGTAAAATACTATTTAATAGTTGTGTTTATTGGAATTTTATTTTTTAAATTTGTTAATACTCCATCAGATTTTATATCAAGCATTGAAGGATTCTTAAAGTTTTTTGGCCCATTTTTTCTAGCCATTTTGCTTGCTTTGCTTCTAAATCCATTAGTAATGCTTTTTGAAATAAAATTTAAAACACATAGGCTTTTAGCCATTTTTTTAGCTTATATACTTATAGGGCTTATTTTAGCTTTTGGCATTAGATTATTGATTCCATCAATTGCTAATACATTAAATAGGTTAATAAATGAAATGCCTCTGTATACTGATTATATAAACAATTTTATAGAAAAAAATATGTCAAACATAGATTTTTTAAAAACTTTAATTCCTCATATACAGCATAGCTTAGATAATGTATTAAAAGAGGCAAATAGTTTTATTAGTAGAATTCCTAAAAATCTATTAGCCTATACACTTAGCATATCTTCTATGCTATTTAATATGACAATGGGATTTATACTGTCTATATATATTATATATGACAAAGAAAAAATTGCGTTGGGATTTAAGAAATTACTATACTCTTCTACTGCTAGAAACAAAGCAGATGATATTATAGAATTCTTTAGGACTACTCACGATATTTTTTATGATTATTTAATTGGTAGAATATTAGATTCTCTTATTATTGGTATAATTGCATTCTTAGGATTTCAATTTGTTATTCGAATAGAAAATGCTTTATTTTTGGCTTCAATAATATTCTTAGGTAATATAATACCATATTTTGGTCCTTTCATTGGTGCAATACCTCCAATAGCTATGACAATCTTATATAGCCCACAAAAAACTATATGGGTTGTTATATTTATATTTATATTACAACAATTAGATGGAAACTTTATAGAACCAAAAGTTATGGGTAATCAAGTTGGAATAGGTGCTATATGGGTAATTTCTGCAATTTTAATAGGTCAATCTTTATTTGGTTTTATAGGTGTTTTCCTTTCAGTACCAATAGCAGCTGTTGTAAAAACTTATGTTGATAAATATATAGACAATCGATTACAATAACTTATACTTATTGCACGCTTAATTTTTAATTGCAAATTAACTCCTTTCTATTATTTTAAAAAAATTAACTCTTAGCAAATTATGTTTGCTAAGAGTTAATTTTTTATAATACATATTTTGTTAATTACATATATGTATTTTATCTTTATTGATTATTTGAGTTTTGAGAATTTCCACCACTATCTGAGCCCCCACTAGTCTCTGGAGAAGGTGGTGTTGGTGTTGGATTATTATTTGGTTTTTCTTGATTCTGAGAAGAACCATTATTATTATCAGATTTATCATCATCTGATTTTTTATTGTCATTTTTAGAACTAGATTTATTACTTTTATTATTTCTACTGTAAGAAGTTTTCCTTGCATCAGATTCTACTCTATATCTATCTTCTCCTGCTGTATCTTTTGCCTTTTTCTTTCTTTGCTCTTCTGCTTCATTTTGCTCTTTTTCTAACTTCGTTAATTCCTCTTTCTTTTTGGTTGCTTCTTCTTTAATAACAGATGAACCATTTTTTATTTTCTCTATAAGCTTAAGTTCCTTAATTGCATCCTCGTAATTTTTTACTTCTTCAAACTCAATCATATTTGACATTCTCATAGCTTGCATGTACATAGCCCTTGCATTCTCATTAGTATTGTCTTCTTCTAATGCAGAGGACAATGATTCCATAGCTTTTTTATAGTCATGTTTTTCTAAGTATGTTTTTCCTTGCTCAGTTAAATTTATTTCATCTTTATTATTAAATGAACATCCTACAAGAAATATAGATAATATCGATATTAATAAAATTACTCTTCCTCTCATTAAACCCCTCCTTGTTATATACTTTAAATTTTATCATAATTAGGAAGTTTTTAAAATATTTTATATTTATTACAAGAAATTTGTTAGTAAAATGAAAAATAAGTAGATATGCTATGTATAACTACAACAAACTAAAAATTAATTTAGAGCTATATACACCTTAGCAAATCTACTTAAAATAAACTTTAATATTTAATTTTTATTCTATATTTCTAAAGACAATAAGTCTTCATAACTTTGTCTCTTACATATTATCTTGTCATTTCCATCAAATACTGAGACTACCGCCGCTCTTGGTATCTTATTATAATTCGAAGACATTGAATATCCATATGCACCTGTTGATGTTGTTATAAGTATGTCTCCACTTTTAATATCCATTATATCTATATCTCCAATCAATATATCTCCACTCTCGCAACATTTTCCAGCTATTGTTACATGATTCATAGTCTCATGGTTAATTTTATTTACAATACTACATTCATAACTAGCTTGATACAGAGAAGGTCTTACATTGTCTGTCATACCTCCATCCACACTTACATACACTCTAACATCTTTTATATCTTTTATTGAGCCTACTGTATACAATGTACTTCCTGCATTTGCAACTATTGATCTACCTGGCTCTATTACCAGTATAGGCATTTCTATTCCAAGCTCTTTACATGAACTTTCTGCTTTAGTGATTATAGTCTCACAGAATTCTTTTATAGTTTTAGGCTTATCTTCTTTACTATAATAAACTCCTACACCTCCACCTAAGTCAATTTCTGTTAATTGTATATTGAATTTTTCTTTTATTTCTTTTACCAAGTTCATCATTATATCTACTGTATCTATGTATGGCTCTACATCAAATATTTGCGAACCTATATGAGCATGAAGACCCACAAGTTTGATATTTTTGTATTCACTTAATTTTTCTATAGCTCTAAACAAATCTCCATTTACTAAGGCAAATCCAAATTTAGAATCTATCTGACCAGTTTTTATATAATCATGTGTATGAGCTTCTATGCCAGGTGTTATTCTAAAATATATCTCTTGAGTCTTACCTTTTTCTTCACATAGTGTTTCAATCAAGTCTAATTCATAAAAATTATCTACTACAAATTTACCTACACCTAAATCTAATCCCATATTTATTTCTTCTTTAGTCTTATTATTTCCATGGAAGAAAACTTTTTCCATAGGAAAGTTTGACTTATAAGCTGTATATAATTCACCTCCTGAAACTACATCTAGGCACATTTGTTCTTCATTTATAAGGTTACACATGTAAAGAGGTAAAAAAGCCTTACCTGCATAAGCAACCTTATTTTTTCCATCTTTTGCTTTAAAATATTCTACATATTCTCTACAGTTTTGTCTTACTAAAGCTTCATCAAATACATAAAGTGGAGTTTGATATTTTTTACTAAGTTCTAAACAACTCACTCCTCCAATATATAATTCATTATCATTTACGGTCATAGTTCCATGAAGTTTCATAATATCCTCCCCAAATTTTATATATTAAATACTTCTGCTATTTTCTCTATAGCTACTTGCTTATCATCAGAATTTATAGCACAAGTTATACGAATTTCTGATGTAGTTATAAGTTTTATCATTATACCATTTTCATTAAATATCTTAAATACTTTAGCAGCAACTCCAGAAGTATTTTTCATACCAAGACCTACTAAAGAAAATTTAGTGATATTATTATCAATTACTACATGTTCTTCATCTGTATATTTAGATACTATCTTTTTACATTCACCTAGTTCTTCTTTTGGAACTGTAAATGATACACTTATCTTATCTAAAATAGGTGCAGTTTGACTTATCATATCTACACTTATTCCAATAGTTGCTATATCTTCAAATAAACTAGATATATTTTCTGCTTTAAAATCTTTTATTGTTATAGAACTATCATCATCACTAGTAGCTAATCCTGTTATTACTTTATCCTCTAATTTCATGTCTTTTCCCCCTCTTATATATGTTCCTTTTACTGTACCACATGTACGTCCAACATAAATTTCAACACCATATTTTTGTGCAAGTTCTATACTTCTTGAGTGCATTACTTGTGCCCCTAAACTTGCTAATTCAAGCATTTCTTCATATTCAATCTCATCAAGTTTACTAGCTTTTGAATATTTTCTTGGGTCTGTAAAATAGATTCCATCAACATCTGTATATATCTCACATTTTCCATTTAATTTGACTGCAAGAGCTACAGCAGATGTATCTGAACCACCTCTTCCAAGAGTAGTTACATCACCATCTTCATTGATTCCTTGAAATCCAGTTACTATTACGACATTTCCTTCATCTAAACTATTTTTAATTCTATTTACATTTATATCATCAATTTGAGACTTTCCATGAAGACCACTTGTTTTTATATTTAATTGATAAGCATTATAACTTACAGCCTTACATCCAAGTGCATTTAATGCTATTGATAATAAAGAAGCTGAAATCATTTCTCCAGTAGACATCAATGCATCCAATTCTCTTTTACTAGGTTCATTACTCAATTCTTTAGCCAATTTTATATATTCATCAGTAGATTTACCCATGGCAGATACAACTATCACCATTTGTGGATTTTCTTTTCTTCGTTCTATTATATTTTCTGCAATTGATTTTATTTTATCAGTATCTGCTACTGAACTTCCACCATATTTTTGAACAATTATACTCATGCTTTTTCCCCCTCAAGTTAAATTTTGATAAATAAAAACGCCCAAAGGTATACTTTGGACGTGTAAATCTCATAGACCAAGTAACCTTGTAGCTCACCACTTTAAAAGTGACAGCCTTATACATATTATGCATAAGTCCAGAAAATCCGTCCGTCAACAAATTTTCTTCGGCTATAGACCCTTTCATCAATCATCAACACTTACCAGCTCTTATTGAATACTATTGAATATAGCTACCTCTACCCTAGGCTCATTATTTTTTAATTAATTTATTAATATAGTTTTATCACATTCTATATAATATTGCAACAATTATTTTACAAAATGTGGCAAATCCATAGTCTTCTTTTTTAAAATTAGCTTATATACAATTAAATAGTTTATTTAACCCTAAATCTATAAAATTTATGCTATACTCATTATCGTATCTCTCTAAGTCATTTAATTCAGATAGATTATCTGGCGTAACTACCAAAACGTTTGGCACTTTAAAAAATGGAATTGTAGATTTATCTATCTTTCTAGAAAGATTTTCATATTTAGAAATATCTATTTCATTATCTAAATCAACATCTACTAAAACTTGTTTTATATTACCAAATTGGTCTGTATATTCAATAAATAAATCATATTTCATATCATCCACACTAACATTTCGGTAGAATCTTTTTACATCACAACCTGCAGTATTGATTCTAACAACTAATTCTGACCCTACTAGAGCCTTTATTAAATCATCTCCCTTAAAAAGTTTACTACCATTTAAATAGTATACATATGAGAGGTCTTTATAATTATAATAATCCACATCACAAGGATATTTTTTTAATGTATACTCACTACACATTTTTCTCAAAGTTTTTTTAAAGTTTTTTTTATTATATCTCTTTTGGTCTCCATAAATCTTTCTAAATTGAGCTTCTGTAACACATCTAACCCTGCTAATTAAAAGCAATATCTCTTTTTCCATATTTGTCATAGTACATTCTCCTTGAAGTATTATTTGCAAAGTTGTACTAATATTATATTAATTTTATGACATTAAATTTACAAAGAATTGAAATAAAATAGCTAGTTTTTATAAAAATAAATTTTATAAAAACTAGCTATTAACATATTAAATACTATTTTCAGACTTTTTAAGTTAAACTATACATTCTCTTGATTTCCAGAATCTTGAGAGTTTGTATTTTCGTCAGTTCCTGTTCCCTCTTTTGCTTTTTTGTCTTCAAAGTTTGCAATATTTAGGTTATCAAATTCTGACATTTCAATTACACCAGATGCTTCTTTTGAATACGATATTTTAACTTTATCTCCAACTTGAGTCAATGGCAATTCACTAGACACTTTTGAAGTGGCCTTGAATATTATTTCTTTATTTGAATCTAAAGTTACATAATAATTAGTATTTCCGCCTCGTACATCTGGGCTTATTCTCGTTACTGTACCTTCTATGACTTCGTCTTTTAAGTCATTATCAAGTTTTAAATCATTTCCCTTAGACTCTAATGAATCTTTATAGTTTCTTAATGCTTCGTTTTTATCTTCACCTATACCAAGCACATTATAATCTTCAACAGATACAAATGCAACTCTTTTTACAAGACCAGCCTTATCTTTTAATGATGATACATATGTTGGCTGACCTAATATATTATACATTACAGGGAATGTTGCTTCATAATTTTTTTCTTGAACATTACCCTCAGCTGATTTCATCGCAGCTGTCTCAGTAGCTCCTGGTTGTTTATATAATCTAGCTTCTTTTGTTCTAGAGTCAACTAACATAAATCCAATTGTAGATTCATCTCCACCAGAAGATGTTATACCTGTATACCAATAAGACCTATTATCATTTCCATAAACTAGTGATGTTCCTTCTGTTGGTACTAATACTCCTTTTTCTGATATAACAGAATTTAAAAATCCATTAACATAAACACCCCAGTCTTTAATCTGGTCTGTTATAAATTCTTGTGGCTGGATTCTATCTACCCATTTAGGTGTATTCTTAACATTATAAACATTTATTTTTCCAGTTTCTGCGTCAACAGTGGCTATTCCTGTAGCATTTGCTCCTCCATAACCAATTTTATGCTCATATAAACTTACAACCCAATAAGGCTTCCCTTCATCATTTATTTCAAGGGTAAAATCTGTCATACCGACATTTACAATACCATGTATATATAAATGTCTTTGTAAATCTTGATGTAAGTAAGCTTCTGGTTGGTATACTATCTTTATTGGCTTTCCATCTATTTCTTGAACTAATTGAACATCTTGAGGATTACTTGCGGATACTTTTACATAACCACTTGTACCACTTAAAGATGTCACCCATTTAATTATGTCTCTATGAACAAGAGGTGCTACCCAGTACAACTCTCCATCCACATTTTGTATATGGAATTTTCCTAATTTTGACACACTACCTATAGCTGGAACTTCTCCAAGCTTTTTATCACCCAATTTCATGGCCATATCTTCATCTACAAGACGAATGTCATTTACACTAACAGGACTAATATCATCAGTAAATTTACTTTCAGTCACTTTTCCTAATAGTTCTTTATATGCCTTTGCATGAAACACAGGTGTAGAGGCTATAAAAGGTACAACTACAATATACACAAGTAAAGCTATTGCTATTGAAAAATTATATTTGGCAAGTTTAGATGTTCTTTCATTTCTATCCAACATCATATCCAATATTCCTGCCACAACAAAGAAAATTATTCCTACTGAAAATAAAGATGTGAAATCTAATCTAAGTACAGGTAATTTAATAAATGCATAAATTACTACAATTATTAGTGCAACTCCATATGTTTTAAGATATCGTTTCATTTAATACTCCTCTCTACAAAATGTTATTATTACTATTATATCCATATATTTACAAAAAATAAATATTTATCATATTTATTTATATGTTAAGATATCTTTATACATTTATATATCTATTTTATTTAATTATATCTAATCTATATACCCCAAAAATACTATAAAAATGCAAATAATCACAGAAACTTAAAAACTGAAGAAAGTGTTTTAACTAAGATTTACGAATTCTTAATCCTCTCGAAGTTAAACTACTATCTTCAGCCTAATTATCTAGCAATAGTTTTTATATGATAAACTCTAAAATAAATTTTTAGATGTTTGCAATTTTTGATACATAAGAATGTTGTCTAGAATTATATTCTGATAATAAACCTTCATATTCCAAGGTTAGACCAGATAAATTATAAAAATCATTTGGAGTTACTTCAAATGCTTGTTTATTTAAAATGTCTATCTCACTTTTTTCTAACATATCAGCAACAAAGTTTGAACATACATATTTATATTCAGATTGTCTATAAATATTCATTGGCAAATATATCAGTGCCATTATATCATAATAGTAATCTTCTCTATAATCACTAATTAATTTTATATTTCTAAATAGACTTTCATATTGTAAATTATCTACTTCTAATGAATATACTCTACACACAGTATTTTTTCTTATAGCATATAATCCTTGATTTATATTTTCTTCAACAAATCCACCAATAAACGGATTTCTTGGATTTAATCTCCCAAAAGAATACATTGGCTTTAAATTTTCATTTAGTGATATTGACACATGTGTATACAGTTTTTTACTTATATTCCTTATTAAGTAAGATAATAAAGTTCCTGTATATGTTGTTACAATATAGACTTTATTCATCATTTCCCCCCAATCTAGTAACTAAATAATATTACATACTTATAACTTAATATCATAAAATATTCTAACATAATAAATGTTATTTTACAAATTTTGATTTTAAAGTACTTCAATATTATATAAAATATAATAAAAATATAAATATAAGTTTTCTATATTTTTAACCAACAGCTGTTTTCTTTAAATTAATTAAATGATTTAGTATATCTTGAGCCTTTCCAGAATCTTTCAAATACCCTAATGCCCCATTTATTTGTGATTTCAAATCTATTTCTACTTCCATATCTAAGTCAATATTTCCTTTTTTTATAGATATATTTTTAAGAGTCACTGGATAAAGATAACTTTTTTCTAAAGTAATCTTATTTCCATTAACTTCAAATGGAACTTTTTTATTATAGTTACTTAATATTTTTTCTAACATCTTATCACTTATCTTGAATCTACCAAGTTTCACATTTTCAAGACTCACAATTAGATTTTCTCCTTTTAAAGTAGGTCTTAACTCAAGCTCATATTGGCTATTTATTAATCCAAGTACCTTATATGGTCCTGCTACTTTTATTTTTCCATCTTTCATTTCAACAAAATTATTTTCAAGCTCTTTAATCCCATGCTTTTGCATTAATGTATATATTAAATTTCTAAACTCATCCTCTGAAACAGACACTTTTCCAACCATTCTAAGTGGATTTTTTACTACCTCCATGGAATTTATATATGAACCTTTTGACAAGTATTCTTCATCTATAATTTCATTATTTTGTGAACTAACATCATATCTCTCTTTTGGTGTCAAGATGTATACAACAATACCTATAAACACTAAAGCAATAACAAGCAAACTCAATAAAATTTTTGCAACCTTTCCCATAATCGTCTCCTTTACAAATCTGTCAACAGATTTAAAATAAATTTAGATAACTAACTTCACATAATATTCTTAACAATATACATATTATAATACAGTCTTTTGAGGATTAATTCAACAAATCTCATTTTTTGTAAATAAACTGTAAAAAACATAAATTTAGTATAAAAGTTAATATTTTGCATAATACTCTTAATTACACCTTTATTTTTTTCTAATCTTGGATTAAAATTAATATTATGCAATACAGTGTAGTGTACTGTATTATAAGCAAATTAAATAGGAGGTATAAAATATGTCAAATGAAACGAACTCATCTAACTTTATAAAAAATATTATTATAAATGACCTAGAAACAGGAAAACATGACAGTATAATAACTCGTTTTCCACCTGAGCCAAATGGATATTTACATATTGGTCATGCAAAAAGTATATGTCTTAATTTTGGATTAGCTAAGGAATTTAACGGAAAAGCTAATTTAAGATTTGATGATACAAATCCATTAAAAGAAGATGTTGAATATGTAGAATCTATAAAAGAAGATGTTAAGTGGTTGGGATTTGATTGGAACGAGTTAAATTTTGCATCTAACTACTTTGATGAAATGTACAAAAGAGCTTTAATATTAATAAAAAAAGGTAAGGCTTATGTATGTGACTTGACACAAGAAGAAATGAGAGAATATCGTGGTACTTTAACTGAACCTGGAAAAGAAAGTCCTTATAGAAATAGGACTATTGAAGAAAACCTTGATTTATTTGAAAAAATGAAAAATGGTGAATTTAAAGATGGTGAAAAAACATTAAGAGCTAAAATAGATATGTCTTCTCCAAATATAAACCTTAGAGATCCAATTATATATAGAATATCTCATTCAACACATCACAATACAGGAGATAAATGGTGCATATATCCTATGTATGCTTTTGCTCATCCAATTGAAGATGCAATTGAAGGAATAACTCACTCTATATGTACTCTAGAATTTGAAGACCAAAGACCTCTTTATGATTGGTTTGTCAAAGAGTGTGAAATGGAAAATGTACCTAGACAGATAGAATTTGCTAGGCTTAATATAAACAATACTGTTATGAGTAAAAGAAAATTAAAACAACTTGTAGATGAAGGTGTTGTTGATGGTTGGGATGACCCTCGTGTTCCTACAATATCTGGTATCAGACGTAAAGGCTATACAGCAGAAGCATTACGCAATTTCTGTAGTGAAATAGGGGTATCAAAAGTTAATTCTACAGTAGATAGCCAAATGCTTGATTATTTCCTAAGAGAAAATCTACAACCAAAAGCACCTCTTGCTATGGGAATTTTGAGACCTTTAAAGCTAGTTATAACTAATTACCCAGAAGATAAAATTGAAATGCTTGAAATAGAAAATAATGCTAAAGATGAATCTCAAGGAAAGAGATTAGTTCCTTTTTCTAGAGAATTATATATAGAGCAGGATGATTTTATGGAAGAACCTGTTAAGAAATATTTTAGATTTTTCCCAGGAAATGAAGTTCGTTTAAAAGGTGCTTATTTCGTAAAATGTACTGATGTAGTTAAGGATGAAAATGGAAATGTCACTGAAATACATGGAACTTATGACCCTGAAACTAAGAGTGGTTCTGGATTTACAGGTCGTAAAGTAAAATCTACAATACATTGGGTTGATGCTAAATCAGCTATACCATGTGAATTTAGATTATTTGAACCATTAATTCTTGATGATGTGCCTGAAAATGAAGGTAAGCATTTCTTAGAACAAATAAATCCTAATTCATTAGAAATACTACAAGGTTTTGTTGAGCCTACACAAGTAAAGAATGCTAAACCTTTTGATAAATTCCAATTTGTTAGAAATGGATTCTTTAGTATAGATAACAAATATACAACTGATGAAAAACTTGTGTTTAATAGAATAGTTCCTCTAAAAAGTTCCTTTAAACCTGCTAAATAATCTTACAATAAAAAATGAAGACTTAAATAAAAAATTACTTCTACTATAAATAACCTTAGTTAGAAGTAATTTTTTATTTGAGTTTTTATAATTTACTTTAAACCATTAACGTTTTTCACTACTAATCCCCATAACCTCTATTCCATCTTTTATACATTCTATGCTAAGAGGAAAATCTGGACCTTTTTCTCCATCAATATCTGTTATAAGAGAATCTTCACATTCTATATATACTTTTTTAGTTTTAAAGTACAGTATTTCATTTCCATTATATTGATCTAAGTAATCACCTCTAAGCACACTTATCAAAACTGGTATTGATTTTGGAATTGGCATTCCCTTAAAAATAATTACATCTAAATAACCATCATCTATCTCAGCTTTGTATGCTAGATTTATATTTCCTGCTGTTTTGCCATTAAAAATCAACATAAGATACATATCTCCATCATAATACATTTCTTCAGAAGATACTTTTATCTTAAACTTCCTCATATACAATGCTTCTTCTATTCCCTTTATATAATAAGAAATTCTTCCAAATGAATTTTTTAAGTCTGTGTTTATCCTTTGTGATACATCTGTAAACATACCAGCACTTGCCACATTTATAAAGTACTTATTATTAACTTTCCCTATGTCTATTTTCTTCGGTTTTGAATTTATGATTTTCTTTATAGCTTCTTTTATATCAAATGAAATTTGAAGAGCATTTGAAAAATCATTTGCAGTTCCTGTAGGCAAAATTCCAACTGGAATTCTTATGTCTAATTCTTTCATTGCATTTACCACTAAATCTATGGTACCATCACCACCTGCTATAAGTACGTGGTCATAAGAACTATCCACTTCCTTAAATGCATTCTTTACCGGTTCTTTAATATTCAATCTATAGGGTATCAATAAATAATTTCGTTCCTGATATAATTCTATAATCGTGTCCAAATTTGATAATATCTTTTTTTCACCTGAATTAGGATTGTATATAAGTTTTACTTTTTTCATTATTTCTCCTTACTTATTTTATTCTTTTAGTATCCAAAATCTTCGTTTAGGAAAATTACATTTATTCTTTCTGGTGTTAATTGTCTTTTTATAAGTGTGTAACTACAACATATTCTTCCAGGGCTTGAACAGTCTATACATATGCCCGTAGTCTTACATCCAGTATTTGTATTTAATCTTTTACAATTAGCTGGAGCAGCTATTGTTTTTGTTCTTTTTATAGCTTCATCTATATCTTTAACTATTTTGTTTACTCCTGCTATAACTATCACTTTGTCAGGTCCATATATCATGGCAGCTACTCTATTTCCATTTCCATCTAGATTGTAAAGTTCTCCATTTTCTGTTATTGCATTGGTACTTGTAAAATAAGCATCAGCCGAAAAAGATTTTCTATAGATTTCCTTCATTTCTTCTGGTTTAATGTCTTTTGCATATCTATCAAGAAAATCGTACTTTTCTCTTATAAAATCAATTACTCCTGTTTCAAATAAAGTCATAGAGCCTCCACATCCTACTAGAGAACCCACTTTTACTATTTCTTCAATTTTTTTAAGAAGCTCTTCCTTATTATTTACCAAATACCCTTTCATATTATTGTTTTCTAGAGATTTTATTGTTTTTTCTATTCTTTTTTCATTAAGCCAATTTAGATTTTGATCCATCTTAACTTCCCCCTTATTTGTAATATGTACTAATTGGTCATAAACTTTATTTTCTTTATAAGTTTATTTTAGTACATCTAAAAAAAAATACAATATAAAACTTAAATAAGTTTTTCATAAATTTATCCATAATACTATTTTTTAATTCAAGTAGTATTGGATAGGTTATATCCTATCTCTACATATAAGTTTCCCTATATGCTGACTATTTTAGCTACTAACTCATGACTAAAGTCACGAGTGTACGTAGCTATTTTTTAATCAAAAAAGGAAAGCAGATGTATTTCTTCTACTTTCCCTATATTGTATGTAGTATTATGTATTTATTAAAATCTATATATTAATTATATGTTTCATATTATCAAATATCACTGTTAGTTTAAAAGTAATATTAATTCTTTTTTAAACATATAAATTGCATTATTAAATTTACTATATCCAACTTAAATAATATTTTATTAATTTGATGAAGAAGATGCTATAGCTGCACTAGTCGCTGCCATTACACATGCAATTTGTATAGCAACAACAATATTTAAAAATATATTATTCGTTATAGAGTCTATATTGTTCTCATTTTGGATAGAATCTGCATAAATAGAAGCTACTATAGCTGAACTAATCATCACTCTATTACTTTTTCCTAAAGACCAATTTCCAAAACCTTTTTCTTCTTTAAGTTTATTTGAAACATTTTTTATCTTCTCTATTATTTCATCTTCTCTATAATCTAATAATGAAATTGCACCTATTATTGGATATCCATAATAGTTCATTTTACAATCACTTTCTTTAAATGCTTTTTTAAGCTCAATAGTTTTTTTACATTTAACCATAGTTCTATCATCACTAAACAAAAGAATTTGGGATAATGATTGTAAGTCATTTCCTTTATAAAAACCATTTTTATTTAAAAACTCGTAACATTTTTCTATATATTCTAAATCTTCTTCTAAATTTTTTGAATGAATTGCAATAAGTGCTATATTACAATAGTCATCACTAGATGTTAAAAATGGATGCTTTTTCCTCATATACTCATATATTGTTTTCATTTTTGATATACATGTAATATAATCCATTTTTTCTCTATTCTCATAGACTATTGATGCTGTAAGTGGTAAATATGTATCTCCCCAAAATTTTTCATTTTTAAGTTCTTTATATATTTCCAAAATCATCTTAAAACTACTTTCTGGATTTGATTCAAACGAAAGTAGGGTTGCCATATAAAATATATTATATCCTCTAAAATTAGAGAATACTCCAGTATTTTTTTTAATAAGCTCTATTCGCTCTTCAACTAATCTAGGGCTTATTCTCTTGTTCTTAAGGGTAAATGCAAGTGCACAGCTATGTTGGATTAGTCCCATTTGCCAAGAACCTTTAACTTCATTTAACGCCTTGTAATTTTCTACTAATAAATTTACTTTTCCATTTATAAAAGATTCTTCCATATTGCCCTCCTAATAATATATCTCATTGTATTTTAATAGTTTTATATTCATTATATATATATTAAACGTTACAATCAACACATATTACTTTAAGAAGCATCATTCTTCAACAATAATGTAACCTTTTTTATAATGCCTTCCCATATTGTTAACTCTATCATAGTACTCTGATTCACTTTCATTACTCCATTTGGGCACAAATACATCTATTGCATTAGAATTACTAAAATACTTACTAGACCCCCTATCCATAACCGTTTTTAATTTTCCATCTACAATAATCTTAGTTCCAAAACTCAAGTGATTGTTTGCCACAAAACCATCTTCTAAATCATCTCCTGTAGCCGTTATAGCTCCATATCCATTTTCTTGGTTAAGACTTGTATAATAACTTACTTCAAAAGTTATGGGTACTAACTTTTTTATTTTAATTCCTAACTGATTTTGTAGCTTCTTCTTTTGTAATTTTAACTTATACTCATCACTATTTTTATAGTCTTTCATACCTTGATTATATTTGGAATTAAAGCTTTTACCAGACTTTACTATAGTATCTATATTTACTATAGATTCTTTACAATGATCTGCATCTATTTTTGTTTCTCCATTTACCAATAATGGAGTTAAACATACACTACATACAACACATGTAATCAATGCTTCCTTAAGCTTCATAAATTCCCCCCTTATTATTTTGATATATTAGCATATTTAATATTATATGTCTACATTTAGATTTAAATACCACACCCATTCGCTTTAAGAAGTTGTCTTATATTTAATTCACCTTAACCCCTTATAAATCCTCTATCTTAGAACTATATAGAAGAGAGCTTTTTTGTCTAAATATGTTTTGTTAATCTTTTAATATATAAAATTGTTTTTATTTAATCATTCTATTTTTTAGAATTTAAGAATTAAAATTCTATAATTTTAAAACATATTGATTTTATTTTTTTGAGATGATATAATTTTTTCAAGAGGTGAATAATATGATAAAAAATACAAAACAAATTACAGTAGAAGTTAATGAAATTCTATTACAAGAAATGTCTAAGATAACTAATGATGAAAATAAGATTTTGACAGATTTGATAAATGAATCAATTGTAAATTATATTCTTGAAAATAAGAAAGATAACATTGAAAATAAAGATTTAGATGAAGTGATTAAATTCTACAAAAAAGAAAATACTGAAAAACATAAAAGTGCAGCAAGAGCTATTGCTGAAGCAAAAACTCATACTTTGTATTAAGCAGATAAAAAAGTTCCTAAAACTAGGAACTTTTTATTTTAACAATTATTAATATACATCTAAATATTTATCTCAAATTTATAAATACAAATATATTTAATATAACCCACTATATACTTTAAGCTCTATAAGTAATAAAAATAAAATTATACCTTTTACATATCTAAAACAATTAATTTACGTGATTAATTGACAAAATTTCTGACTTGTAAAGTAGTCCTTAGTATTACGTTGTGTTGATATTAACTATAAACCTAATATAAAATTAAATTTTAATAGGTTTGATTTTACACCAAACTTATTAGATTAACATCACAATAACAAAATAAAAATACTTCTAAAAAATTATAATTTTTACATTATACTTTAATATAGTATTCATTTAACTAACTATTATAAAAAATATTTATTTTTTGACAATTAATTTCACATTAGAAGAAGACAAAATATATGAATTCTAGCATGATATTATATACCTACATATTTTATATATTTAAATATGTAAAATATGTAATTTACTCAAAACTATGTAATCTTATTTTTAATAAAAATATATACCCCAAATTATTATAATTAACTACATTAAATTATTCATCTTTCTTAATATTTTTAACCCAATTTTCAACAGAATTTAATTCGTCCTCATTTACCCCCTTCTTGAACAATGATTTCATAAAACTCTCAATAGAACTACCATGCATATTATCTAGAAAAGTTTTTGTTTCAAAATGCAAATACTCTTCTTCCCCAATAAGAACTGTATAATGTGTATGTCTATCAATTTTTCTTGCACTTAAGAATTGCTTATTTACTAATCTTGATAAAAGTGTTAATGTTGTAGTCTGTTTCCAATCATATAGTTTTTCCATGGCTTCAATGACATCTTTTGATGTTACTGTAAAATCTGAACCCCAAATAAATTTCATGACTTTTAATTCTGCTGGTGGTATCTTAGTAATAGTCATATGATTTTACACTCCTCTCAAACTTATCTATAATTAAATACTATATTAATAGACTTTTGGAGTCAAAGGTTTTATTTAAAATATTTAATCCAATTTTATTAATATAAAAAATTTATATTTTTAGTATAAATCAAACATATAATCTATTAATATAAAAAATAATATCTTTTCTCTATAAGTATAACAGATTATTAAATTAAAATTCTAATATTTGACATAATATATACATTTTATAATAAATATACCTGGTATTTTAAAATAAATGTAACTTTATTTCAAAAACTATTTTTGAGTTTGTATATATGTTATAATAAATGTATAAAATTTTGATTGGTGGGTTATATATGAATGCATTTATTAGAAAAAGAAATAAGAACTATGTTGTTTACCTTGAATTTACAGATGAAAACACTGGCAAAAGGAAACAAAAAAATATGGGTATCTTTGATAAAAAAAGAGAAGCAAGCAAAAGGCTAAGTGAGGTAAAAGAAAGCTTATATAAAGATGGATTCTTAGTTCCAAATGAAATTACAGTTTCAGAATTTCTGTTAGATTTTCTAAATAAATACAATGAAAATATTTCATTAGCTACATACAATAATTATGTTGGTATTTGTAAGAATTATATTAATCCATCTATTGGTAAATATAAAATACAAGACTTACATCCTATTCACATACAAAATTACATAGATAATCTATCTTATAAATTAAATCCTCAGTCAATTAAGATTCATATAAATATATTGAAACTTGCAATGAGAAGAGCTTATAGACTCAAATTAATAAAAGAAAATATTATGGATAATATAGAGACTCCAAGATATAAAAAATTTAAAAATGAAATTTATGATAGAGAGCAGATGATAAAATTATTAGATTTAGCAAAAGATACAAACATGGAATTACCTATTAATTTAGCAATTGGATTAGGTCTTAGAATTTCAGAAGTTTTAGGTCTGACTTGGGATAATATTGATTTTGAAGAAAATACAATAACAGTAAACAAGATAACATCTCGAATTAATGGTTCTGTAATTCTTAAAGAGCCAAAGACAGAAAACTCTGTTAGAAAAATATCTGCTCCAAAAGAATTGATTTTTTTGTTAAAAGAACACAAAATAAAGCAAAATAAAAATTTGTTAAAATCTTCTATTAGAAATAGTAAAAATTTGTTATTTTTTAATAAGAACTGTGAACCTATTGCTGAAGATGTTATGAGTAAAAGATTTAAAAGATTTTTAGAAAAGAATGATTTACCTCATATTAGATTTCATGATTTAAGACATTCACATGTTACTTTACTTATAAATTCTAAGGTACCTATAAAAGTCATATCTGAAAGGGTTGGACATTCAAATATAAATACTACTTTAAGTGTTTATTCCCATGTTCTTAAGGAGATGGATAAAGAAGCTTCTGACAGAATTTCTGAAAGTTTATTTAATGCTAATTAATATAAAATTAGCTTGGTCTATTGAGATAAATACATTAAATATTAATTGATAAACTAGCACTAGTTTTATTATCTTCTTTCTATAATATTAAATGTATCTATCTCTAACTGACAAGCACTTAAATAATCCTTTTTGTTTTGCTTTATTGCAATTAGTTATGATATTTTTCTATAGAAGTTTATATTTCAATTTACAACATCATACTTATCTTGCATATATTTTCATTACTTTACATATTATTGTATTCAAGTCATATCACCTATCCATTCTAAAATCGAATATTTTAATAAAATAAAAAACCTTCTAATATTTGATTAAAAACTTACACACTCTTACATAGCATGTACACAAACATTAAAAGGTTTTTATATTAATAATTATATTTTAAAAACAATTTTTAAATTAATGATTATTTACTTTTTCCATACATTTTAGCTAATTGGTCTTGTATATCTTTACTTTCTAAATACTCATCAAAGTCCATCTTTCTATCCATTATTCCATTTGGAGTTATCTCTATAATTCTATTTGCTATAGTAGATATAAACTCATGGTCATGAGAAGTAAATAAAAGCACTCCAGGGAACTTCTCAAGTCCTTTATTAACAGAAGTTATACTTTCTAAGTCTAAGTGGTTAGTAGGGTCATCTAACACAAGTACGTTTGCATTTGAAAGCATTAGCTTACTAAGCATACATCTAACCTTCTCTCCTCCAGATATAACTTGAGCTTCTTTTAAAGCTTCTTCTCCAGAGAATAACATTCTACCTAAAAATCCTCTTATAAAACTTTCACTTTTTTCTTCAGAGAATTGTCTAAGCCAGTCAACTAAAGAATATTCTACTCCATCAAAAAACTTATTATGATTCTTTGGAAGATAATCTTGAGAAGTAGTTACTCCCCATTTATACTCTCCACTATCTGGTTCAAGTTCTCCCATAACTATATTTAAAAGAGCAGTAGTAGCTATTTCATCACCCATAAATACTACTTTGTCATCTCTATCTAATCTAAATGATACATTGTCAAGAACTTTAACTCCATCTATAGTTTTAGTTAAATTGTGTACTTCTAAAACTTCATTACCAATTTCTCTAGCAGGTGTAAATCCTACATATGGATATCTTCTTCTTGATGGTTGTATATCTTCAACTTCTAATTTATCCAATTGTTTCTTTCTTGATGTAGCTTGCTTAGCCTTTGAAGCATTAGAGCTAAATCTAGCTATGAATTCCTTTAATTGAGCTATCTTTTCTTCAGTCTTTTTATTTTGGTCCTTAGCAAGTTGTAAAGCCAATTGACTTGATTCATACCAGAAATCATAGTTTCCAACATACATTTGTATTTTACCAAAATCTACATCAACTATATTAGTACATATTTGATTTAAGAAATGTCTATCATGTGATACTATTATAACTATAGATTCTTCTAAATCCATTATAAAGTTATTCAACCAGTTTATTGATTTAAAATCTAAGTGGTTGGTAGGCTCATCCATTAATAGTATCTCAGGCTTACCAAAAAGTGATTGTGCTAACAATACCTTAACCTTTTCCCCACCAACTAGTTCCTTCATTTGTTTGTAATGCATATCTTTAGTTATGCCAAGACCCATAAGTATTTTTTCAGCATTAGTTTCTGCATCCCATCCATCAAGTTCCGCAAACTCTCCTTCAAGCTCAGCAGCTTTGATTCCATCTTCTTCATTGAAATCTTCTTTCATATATAAGGCATCTTTCTCTTTCATTATATCCCAAAGTCTCTCATGCCCTCTTATAACAACATTTAAAACAGTTTCTTCTTCATATTCAAAGTGGTCCTGTTTTAAGACTGACATTCTTTCTTTATCAGTTATAGATATATTGCCTGTATTTGGCTCTATCTCTCCTGATAATATTTTTAAAAAAGTAGATTTTCCCGCACCATTGGCTCCTATTATTCCGTAGCAATTACCTTTAGTGAATTTTAAGTTAACATCTTTAAATAATTCCTTATCACCAAATCTAAGTCCAACACCTATAACTTGTAACATTAATATATTTTCCTTTCTTTTTGCTCATAATTTATTTTATCATAAAATTTTGATAACGCTTTTATTATCTATTATCACTTAAACAGTATATTTTTTATACTAAGTTAGTGAAATATTTATTTAAGGTATAGTAAAAGTTGTAAATTCATAAAAATTAACAATCTATTATATTATACTTATAAAGAAATCAAATTGCAACTTTATTCCTTCTTTTATATACTGTAATTACTTTATTGTAACTTATAAACTAATGATGCTTTTTTTAAAGTATCATTAGTTTATTTTGTTTCATATTTAAAAAGAGTACTTAATTTGTAAATACTCTTTTATAGTCTCTTTATATTTTAGCAAAATTACATGCAGGGTAAGTACATACATCACAGTTCATACAAAGTCCTCCATGACCATATCTAGCTATATCATACTTATCAAGCTTTTCATCAATCAAGACTCTAGATAGAACTATATCAAACACTGTAGTTTTATGATACATTGCACAACCTGGGATACCCATAATTGGAACTTCTCCATAGTAAGCAAGTAAAAACATTGCTCCTGGTAATATCGGTGACCCATATGTTACCAAATCAGCTCCAGTTTCTTTTATTGCTGTTGGTGTTACATCATCTGGGTCTACACTCATCCCACCAGTACAACAGATAAGTTCTGCTCCCTGACTTATAAACTCTTTTATTGCATTTTTTATAATTTCTTTATCATCTGGACATATAGTCTGTCCTATAACTTCACAACCAAAACCCTTTACTTTTTCTTCTATTACTGGTCCAAATTTATCGACAATTCGACTATAGAATACTTCATTTCCAGTAGTTACAATCCCTACTTTTTTAGGCTTGAAAGGCACTACATTTACTATTTTTCTATTTGCAACCACTTTTTTTGCTTCTTCTAATTTTTTCTCATCTATAACTAGAGGTATAACTCTTGTTCCAGCTACTTTTAGACCTTTATTTACTATAAAATTATTATGAAGAGTAGCCATCATTACTTCTCCAACACAATTCAAATCAAAAAGTGCATCAACATCTATCTTTAAAAGTCCATCACATGCTGCTATAAAATCTATCTTTCCTTCTTTTATTTCACTAAAATCTAGATTTTCTCCAGCAGTTAATTCTTTTAAAAACAACGCACCTTCATTTTCATGAATCATGCCTTCTGATTTTTCCCATACATACAAATTATCTTTACCAAGAGATAATAAAACTGGAATATCGTCTTCTTTTACTACATGACCTTTTTTAAACTTTCTTCCTTTAAATTCTCCAGGTATTATTTGAGTTATGTCATGACATAAAACTTGTCCAACAGCATCTATAGTTTTTATTAACTTCATAATTTACCCCCAATTCTTTCATAGTCCGTTTTTGTATCAATGTCCAATAATATTTCTTTAGGAACTTCTACATACTTTATTTTTGATGAATTTTTTAAAACGGTTTTACCCTTTTCATCTTCTTTAAGTGCCAATAATTCTTCTTTTTTACTATATGGGAATATAACTGGATTTCCACATACGTCTTTATTTCTTGGAATTACTATAAAATCTCTATCTAATTTAAAAGTATTTATAATTTTATCTATATATATGTTGTCAATAAATGGCTGGTCTCCCACAAAAAACATATAGCCATCACATTTTGAGCTATTTAAAATACCTAATTTTATGGATTCACTCTGACCTATATTCGCATTTTTATTATCCACATATTTAAAACTATATTTATTGCATAATAATGATACCTCTTTATATTGACTTACAACTACAACTTGATGAAAATTAATTTTACTAACTGCTTTAAATACATGCTCTATTATAGAACATCCTTTATAATCTAATAAAAGTTTATTTGTTCCCATTCTTCTGGCAAAACCTGATGCCATTATTACTGCATTTATCATATATATCATCCTTGTTATTTATAATAATATATTGATAGTTCTATGATTTTTATAATATCGCTATTGATATTATCTATATATATAATATCATATAAACTATTTTAATACTTCAATATCTTGTACAAAACTTTTGTTTTATACTTCCATAAAATATCTCCATTTTACTTTCATCTTCTTTAATACTTTTTATTAATCTTATAGCTAAATTTTTATACTTTTCATTTTCAACTTTATTAATGAATAATACTTTTTGCCCACAATAGTTTCTAAATAGTCCATTTGGATTTAATACTATATTTTTTAAATTTTCAAGATTCACTGTAGAATTACTGCTAGTATTATATGTATCTATATTTGCTATTTTTTTAAATATGTCTAATCTGTGTATGTTTTCTTCATTAATATCCATTCCAAATGAAGTAATATCTAATATTCCTACAGTTTTTGTAGTTTTATGATATACTACTGGTTCTCTATCATTCCATCCTTTAAGTCTTTTTTTCTTTGAACCATCTCCCTCTATTAAGACTAAATCAAATTTGTCTACAATTTTGTCCAAAATAGATGAATCAAGACCTACTATTTTATGTTCATTATTTATATAGCTTCCACATACTGTTACTCCATGACAAATAGATGGAATAACAGTTCCATCTATTGTCATAATTATATTTTCATAGTTATCTGGTACGTATATTTTAGTTGTTGTTGTAAGGAGAACTTTTAATTTATCTCTATAAAAATCTGCAAAGTAGTTTATAAATGAAGTTTTTCCTCCTGCTCCAACTACAGTTATTATTTCATTCTTTCCAATTATATTTGATAATTCCACACTTTCACCTCTTATAACTAGTTTTTTAATCTCTTAATTTTTATAATTAAACTTTTTAGTAAAAGTGATTTTTGAAATTCCATAAACCCTAAAGTAAATAGATTCTGTTGTAAACAACAAGGCGGATCCAATTCGCCGCTAAGCTGTAAGCTTACGCTATCAGTTTATCTTTAAATATAATTAAGATATTCTTATTCTTTGTGGCTGTTTTAATATTTGAGGATTATTCTTCAAATTGGATAAATCAGCTATTTGTGATTTTTTTAATATATTAAGACCAGCATTTACATCTGCATTTATAATCATACCCATGCTAGATTTATATTGACCTCGAGTTATTCTTTCTCCTTTAAAGTCATATTTTTGTACATTATCCAAATTGATATCAGGTATAAAATCATCAGCAAAAAAATCAGATTTACTGGTATAACTTTCTTCTTGTCTAATAAAATTAATATTTTTTATTTTGCATAGATATTCTAACTTCCCTTTTATCTCTCCAAAAGGAATTCTTATAAAATTTCTATATATTTTCCTCTCCACATTATCACTTTTTTCTAACTTAGCATTATATCCTACAATTAAGTTGCCAATATTATTTTTTACACAGTAATCAATTATATAAAAACAAGTTTTATTTACATAATCTTTAACCTGATTATTCCTTTTATTCCATACCTTAAATTGCCTTCTTGTAATTGTTGTTATGTTCTTTTTTAATTTTAAAGCTTCTATTTTATCATTCTGCTTATTTGCCCACTGATTAACAGATTTAAGCCTTTTTCCATCTATGATAAAACTATCACCTAGATTGGTAACACATGTACATAAGTTTTCTAAACCTAAGTCTATAGCTAGTGCATTTTTTTGATTTGAAACTTCCTCTGATTTCGGTATCTCATAACAATACTGAATTTCAAAGAACCTAGCCTTATGTTTAGGTATTATTCTTATTTCCTTAATCTTTTTCTCTAATATATTTTGAGGAACTTTTATACTTACTTTCCCATATAATTTTTTAAATGCTGGAGACATAGGTACATTTAGAATACCATCTTCTTTAATTCTTATTTGACCTATTATTATGCTAAAAAATCCTTCCTTGTTCAGATATTTAGGTGATTTTATTCCTCTAAAATCATACTTTCCTTCTTTAGCCAATTTAATTAATCCAAAAAATGACCTAAATGAACTATCAACTTCTTTCAATATCTGTTGTGCTATATTACTATTGAGAAATTTATAATTTTCGTTTTCTTTACATACGTGATAATTGGCTTCATAATTAAGATGTTCTCCTTGATTAAAATAGTGTTGTCTAACATTATATGTACCGACATTATATAAATTTTTTGCTAAGAAACACATCTCTCGTAGAGCTTGATATTCTTTTTTAGTTAAGTTTTTTAATTGTTGTCTTTGAGTTCCATAGTGTATATTTTTTATTCTACTTGGCATAAACTCACCTCCTTTAGAATATACTCTACTAGACATTATATATGGTATTTTTACAAAACACCATATATAATGTCTATTTAATTACTTTATTTTACAAAATAATTTAAATTTACATATTTTTATATATTATATTACATATTATAATGGTTTGTTATTGTTTTTCATTCCCATATAAACTTTTTCAAATGTCATAGGTAGCTCTCTCATACGAACACCAGTAGCATTGAATATTGCATTTGCTATTGCAGGAGCTGGTGTGTGTATTACTATCTCTCCTAATGATTTAGCACCATAAGGACCTCCTGGGTCAAAATTGTCAGCAAAATCTACTAATATATTTCCTACTTCTTTTTTTGTAGGAACTTTGTATTGTAAAAAACTATCTGTTAATAATCTTCCGTCTTTATCAAATATAGGGTCCTCATACATTGCAAACCCTATACCCATCATTACTCCACCTTCTACTTGTATTCTAGCTAAAGTTGGATTTATAACAGTTCCACAATCAGGGACACATGCAAAATTTATTACCTTATATTCACCCGTATTTTTATCCAGTTCTATCTCTGCAAACCCTGCTATAAATGGTTTTATTCTTTTTAACATACCAAAAGACTCTGTAGCTTCTAAAACAACTGGTACATCATCACTAGCAAACCCTATGCCTCCTACTGATTCTCTACCTAATTCTTCCAATAATACAAATTTGCTATTATCATTTTTAACAAAAACTCTGTCTTTTCCCAGCTCTAAATCTTCTTTTTTAAATCCCAGCTTTGATTCTGCCACTGAAAGTAATATTTCTTTCAATTTATTTGCTGTCTTTATTGTTGCATTGCCTGTAACTGTTGTAGTACAAGATGCAAATGCTCCTGTATCATATGGACATAAGTCTGAATCACCTGTATAAACAGATATTCTGTCTACAGTAGTATTTAAAGTTTCAGCAGCAATTTGTGCTTGAATTGTATCAGCTCCTTGACCTAAATCAGCAAGACCAGATAACAACTTATATGTTCCATCTTCATCCATTCGTATAGTAACTGTTGCCATATCCACACGTGGTATACCAGAACCATGATTTGCAACTGCCATGCCTACTGCTCTTACCTTGTTATTTCCTATATCTTTACATGGATACTTATCATCCCAATTTATTAATTTCTTACCTTTTTCTATACATTGTTTTAACTCACAACTTAATATTTCTTCTTCAGCTGCTTTTCCATTAGTGTATCTATCTATTATGTTTTTAATTCTAAATTCAAGTGGGTCCATTCCAATCTTATTGGCTAATTCATCAATAGCACTATCTATTGCAAATATTCCCTGTGTAGCACCATATCCTCTAAGTGCTCCTGCTGGTAATCTATTCGTATAAACTGTTCTAGCATCAAATCTAACAGCATCAATATCGTTATATATTGGCAATGTATTATGCCCAGATTCTGAAGAAACAGAAACACCATTACCACCATAAGCACCTGTATTGTTTAATGACTTTAGCTCTATTGCTTTTAAATTGCCTTCTTTATCTGCACCCACTCTGACATCAAAAAACATTTCATGTCTACTATTAGAACCGACAAAAGTTTCACTTCTTGTAAAAATAAACTTTGCTGGTCTACCAGTTTTCATAGTAACAAATGCAGTAAATATATCTGTAGCTGCTATATTCTTTCCTCCAAATCCTCCACCTATTCTAGGCTTTATTACTCTTATTTTTGAAGATGGAATACCCAACACTTTTCTAAGTATTCTCTTTACATTGTGTGGTGATTGTAATGATGAGACTACAACAATCCTATCATTTATGTCTTTATATGAGTAAGACCTATGAGTTTCCATCATACAATGTGATTGACTTTGAGTTTTATATGAAGATTCAACCACAAAATCACTTTCTTCAAGTTTGGCTTCAACATCTCCAAATTCAAAAAACTCTTTAGATACTATATTATTTTTTGCGTCTAACCCAAAAGGATACGGTTCTACTATATCTTCTTCTGGATGTATAACAACCTCATTTCCTTCTGCTTCTCTTGCATTAAATACAGGTTTTAAAATTTCATAATCTACCTTTATCATCTTTAAAGCTTTAATTGCTGTTTTTTCATCTTCGGCTGCTACTAAAGCTACCTCATCGCCAACAAATCTAACTGTATCTTCAAGTAAAACTCTGTCATAAGGAGATGCTTCTGGCTCTGTTTGACCTGGGACACAATATCTAACTTGTGGCACATCTTTATAAGTATAAATACCCACAACACCTGGAATTTTTTCAGCTTTTGATGTATCTATATTCTTTATTTTAGCATGTGCATATGGACTTCTAAGTAACTTTAACGTCAAAACGTCTTTATGCATTATAAGGTCTTCAGTATATAGAGGCTTTCCTGTAACAATTGCTGTACTATCTATCTTTCTTATCCCCTTAGTAATCATTATCGACTTCCTCCCTCAATAACATTATACATCCTTTTAACTAGTGCACTTGCCATATCTATTCTATAATCTTTACTAGCTCTCATATTACTTCCATAAGTTAATTCTTCACTTGCAATAATAGATGCCTTATCTATATTTTTTTCTTTACTTAATATGGCACTTGCTTCAAGTGCTATTTTTGCCCTTTGAGGTCTTGCTCCAATTACTATTTTGTAAGTATTATTTTCTTTTAACATAGCTGAATTTAGTATAGAAAAATCTCCTGTACACTTTCTTATTGAGTCAAAAACAGCTATTGCATCTCTTTTTGGAAGTATTACCTCAACTAATATGTCTTTACTTGACTTATTATCTAAAAACTCATTTAATTCTAAGACTCCTTCTTTGTATAATCTTACCTTTGCTCCAACAACCAAAAGTGCTGGTATTAAATCAGAAAAACCATACTTTGAAAATACACTAGCACCAATTCTAGCACCTTGCCTAAATTGAACTCCTACTATATTAGAAACAGCACTTGAAACTATTCCACTACAGTAATTTTTAATAGTTTTGTCTATTTCTATACTTCTAAGAGATGTGTCTGCACCTATAAAAATATTTTTTTCATCTTCTTTTATATAATTTAGATTTATAGCCTTCAAATCTATTGCTGTTCCTATATTCTTATTACTTAATTTTATAAATCCGCATCCTCCTAAAACAACATTATTTTTTTTAGAAGTTAGAATTTTATATGCTTCTTCTAAGCTTTCTGGAACTGTATATTCTTTTATAGTAACCATCTTCTCCCCCTATCATCAGACTCATTAAAATTTAAAACTTTTAAATATATCTTTCAATTTATATCAATAAATGTGATACGTTTGATTCACATATATTAACGATTTACACTATAAACTTTCCTTTTTATCTTCAACTTTATTGTTCTTATTTTTAGGAAATTTTATCATATACAAGGCTTGAACTATTATAGCTACCATTGCTCCTGAAACTACACTTGAATCTGCAAGCAATGTCTCTATAAACTTCGGAAATTTTTCAAGAACTTGAGGAGCCACCATGAATCCTATACCAGAAGCCATAGAGAGACCTAGTATCATGCTATTTTCTTGATTGAACCCATCCATACTAACAAGTCTTAAACCAGATGTTGTAAGAGTTGAGAATATAACGAGTGTTGCTCCCCCAACCACACAAGGAGGAATGGTTCTTATTAGATTAGCTAACAACGGTGATATTCCTGCTAAAAATAGCCCAATTCCTCCGATAGCTAATACAAATTTACTTACAATCTTTGTATTGGAAACGATTGCAGAATTTTGACCAAACATCCCCATTGGAGTTGCAGAAAATAATGCGCCTATCGTAGATAGTACTCCATTTCCTAAAACAGCAGAAGAAAGTTCTTCATCTGTTACTTGTCTATTGAGTCCTCCTACTGCAGAAAGCGTACATGCACCCATAATATCTGCTATCTCAACCAAATATATTATTGAAAACATAACTACAACTTCGATTCTTATATCTAGACCAAAAATAAGTGGTTTTGGAAGCGCAACCAAAGTAAACTCTTGAATTGAAGAAAAATTTACAATACCCAAAATTAGTGATAAAATGTATCCAAAAACTATGCTAACTAATATTGATGCATCTTTAAACAATCCTCTTCCATACTTGTTTAATCCTAATATCATAAGAGATACAGAGATTCCAACTATAAAATTAATTGGCTGTCCAAAAGTTTCATTTCCCATACCTCCAGCTAAATTTTTTATTGCTATTGGAAAAAGTCCAAGACCCATACATGCGACTATTGTTCCAGATACAACTGGAGTAAATATAAATCGTATTTTTTTAAGGCCAAAACCAATTATAATTATTACTATACCAGCTATTATTTGAGAACCAAATAAGACTGGCAATCCATACTTCCCTGCAACAGAGACTCCAGCACCTATAAACATTGCTGTAGCTCCCATTATAACTGGTATTCCTCCTCCCAATTTAAACCCTTTAAATAGAGGTATTGGATATAACTGTAATAAAGTTGATATACCTGCAAAAATTAATGCTGCTTGAATCAACAGTGTTGACATTTTATGATTAAGCCCAGCTGCATTTGCAATCAATATAGCTGGTAAACAGCTTCCTATTACCATTGCCATTAAGTGTTGTAACCCTAAAGGTACGGCTTCCTTTAGTGGTGGTATTCCGTCTAATTCAAATTTTGATGTACTTTTTGCTTTCATAATAAAAACTCCCGTTACATAAAACTTATTGAATTATATAAATACTTAAAAATCTAATATATTAAATTGAATGATGTTTATAAATTTTGCTTATACTCCCTTATACATTTAAGTTCTTAAACTTAAAGAATATGTACAATAAATTTAATTATTAACAAATAAACTTATTCTATCATTTTGTATATGTTATTATACAGTAGCTTACAAACATAAGAATATTATAGCTATGAATTTTTAATTTTTTACAATATATTTAATCCAA
Source organism: Clostridioides sp. LIBA-7602 (assembly GCF_056688945.1). Taxonomy (NCBI): domain Bacteria; kingdom Bacillati; phylum Bacillota; class Clostridia; order Peptostreptococcales; family Peptostreptococcaceae; genus Clostridioides; species Clostridioides sp. LIBA-7602. The sequence continues at coordinate 2,338,931 of NZ_CP196991.1, forward strand.
GTTAAATCTTTCAATCTTAATCGTTATAAGTTATAAGTTTTCATAAGTATTTATATTTTGTAAGTTTTAAACATTTACCTATAAACGCTACTTTATAGATGCCACTTTAAATCCAGTGACCTCATACTTTCATATGAGCGTAGACTATTTCTTCATCTTCAGCATTACCTGCTAAGAGCAACCCGTTTCCACTATCAATAGCTTATAGTGTACTCTCTTTCGAGATAGTCGTTTGACCTTCCTATTTCTAGGCTTGGCGACCAAATGTCCATTATTAAGTACTTAGGCTCTCACCATATACCATCCTTACTATTGTTTCTGGTTTTCACCACATTCATAAAAGTTTCTTTCTATCTTTTATTGTAGTTGTAAGGCTTTAGGATTTACTGGTTTTAAAGTTGTGTCCTACATAGATTTCTCTATGTACGGGGCTAAAAGTACAATTCATTAATATACTCTGCTTTACCCCCTGTAAATAATATTATTTACTCTTTCACTGTTTTTGTTATTAAATTAATTAAATAATAATTAATTTAAGCATAAAATAATTTTTAATTTAAACTCAAAATATTTATGAATATTTTATAATATAATTCTCATAAGACAGAAAAACTTAATAAGCTATGTATCTCAGTTGTATCAATGTACTCTCCTTTACTATATTTGTATCTGCAACATAAAACATACAAGTTTCTATCTATTTATAGATATATATTGATATCTATAATTAAAATAGTAATATTATTTGTGTAATAAGAACTTTATTTACATTACTATTTATAACTTTTATAGAGCAATTTTGATGCCAATATTTACACACATTTATTTGGTATAAAATTTTTATACTTTTATTGATAAAATTTTACTTATTTCAACCGTTCTATCGCATTTTTGCATTTAAATCTTAAGTTTTATTTTTATAATTTCATTATATCCCTATAAAAAAAAGACCTTAAAATAATTTTTTAACGGTCTTTTCTCAAATTTTTATTTTCATTTCTAAAATTTATAATAAATAACAGTAACATTATAAGTATTTTTATATAAGATTTTTTATTTTGTGGATGATAAATTAGTGAATTAAAATGCTATCTGACTGATTTTAGTTTGACAATATCACTCCAATTTTTACTAGTAGCTAACTCCACTAAATCTAAGTCTCTTCTTATTTCAGCAACATCTTCTTTTATGGCATTTGTATCACCTTTTATATGTGCTATATTATGCTCCATACTATCATGAGTAGCTTTATTTATTTCAGAATTATGTAATAAACTTCCTAAAATATTACTCTGCTCCTCCTGTATCTCTTTTATTGATTTTTCTTGATTTTCTAGAACATCAATTTTTACTTCAATTCCATATAATTTCTCATTTGCAGTGACTACTTCTTCCTTAACTTCACTCATCTCTTCACTAATACTGTCTATTTTATTTTGCATAGAGTTCGTTTCTGATTTAACTCCAGATATATCTTCTTTCATTATAGTCATTTCTTGTCTTATTCCAGACATATCTTCTTTTACTACGCTTATTTCCTGTTTTAATCCATTCATTTCTTTTTTCATTATGTTTACTTCTTGTTTCACTTCAGATATATCTTTCTTTATTATATTCATCTCTTGTTTTATTTTAGACATATCTTTTTTTAATACATTTATTTCTTGCTTTACTTCAGACATATCTTCTTTTAATATATTTATCTCTTGTTTTACTTCAGACATGTCGTCCTTTAACGCAGTTATCTCTTGTTTTACTTCGGACATGTCGCCCTTTAACACTGTTATTTCCTGTTTTACTTCAGACATATCGTCCTTTAACACTGTTATTTCCTGTTTTACTTCAGACATATTGTCCTTTAACACTTTTATTTCCTGTTTTACTTCAGACATATCATCTTTTATACTAACTACATCTTTATTTATAATATGTAATAATTCTAAAATCTTATCTTGCACTTACATCACCATCCCTATTAATTATTATAACATTTTATACAAATGCTATACAATGTTAACATATCTATAAAAAAGTTATTAATAATTAATCAAAATATAAAACAATTACAAATAAACTAAAAGAGACTAACTCAAAATATAGATAAGGCTCTTTTTTATTGTTGAAAATGATGAAAATATATTTGATTTTATACAAAAAAGAGTGCCTCATGAACTAAAAAGTTAATTTTGAGACACCTACTTTTATTTCTATCTAAAGTTTTATTTTTTAATTATTCTTTATAAAAAACCTATGCATTCAATTCTGAACATGAAATTTTTCTTCCAAGTGCTTTTGGTTTACAAACTGATATGCAAAGACCACAATATCTACACTCTTCTTCATTTAACTCCATCTTATCGCTTAATTTTCTTGCTTGATATGCACAGACTCTCTCACACATCTTACATTTAGTACATTTTTCTTCATCATAAGTAAATTCAAAGCTAAGTCTTTCATTTACATCGCCCATATGCTTATGTACTATACCACAAGCATTTTCTATAGTGTTATACCCTAGTCTACTAAGGTTAGATTTTAAATCATCATGTATTTTAGATATTACTTGTGCACCTTTTAAAATTACCACTGAACATATACCAACAAAGTCAGCACCTGCCATAATCATTTCTAAGGCATCATCTCCACTAACACATCCACCTAAACCAATTATTGGTATATTAACTTCTTTTTTTATTTCATAGATTCTTTGTAAAGTTATTGGCTTGATAGTTTCTCCACTTAGATATCCTATTCCATTTCCACCTAATAAAGGTTGACCAGTTTCTATGTCTATTCTAAATGCTGGTCCTACAGAATCACAAGCAGTTATTGCATCTGCTCCTGCTTCTTCTAATTTTTTAGCAAAAGCTCCTATTTCATCTATCATAGGAGGAAGTTTAACTATTACTGGTATATTTACTTTTTCTTTAGCATCTTTAAGCATTGGTATCAAATCTCTATAGTCATAAGATACTAATTCAATAAAGTCAGCTCCTGCATTTGCAACTTTCTCTACTAATTCACTACTTTCTTCGATTGTATGACCTATTGAAGCTATACAGACAGTCCCATCTTTTTTCATTTGTGGTATTTCAAAATCTATCCATTGTTCTGGTTCAAAATCTGTCCATTTCTCATTATTTAAAAGAGCATTAGCTGTATTTCTAACCATATGTGGTGCTGGATTTATAGCTCTTTCTTTTCTTATAGTCTTAGTAACAACTGCCCCTGCTCCTGCATCACTTAATATTTTACATCCAGCTGCACTATATGTTAATGGTCCTGAACCTATTATAAGTGGTGATTTTAATTCTTTACCTAAAAAATTGTACATTATCTGCTTCCCCTTTTCATTTATATTTACATTGATTTATATTTACATTCATTAAAATTTCCAAAATTCGCAAGCAACTTCTTTCATCTCTTTAACAATAGCTTTTTTATCTAAATCAACTAACTGTTTTTCTTTTAAAATATGTCTACCATCTATGTATACATTTGATATAAATTCTTTTTTGCCTTGTACTACTATCTGGTCAAATATATTATCAAGAGTCACAGGAGTCTTGAATTCATCTTCCATAACTATTATATCAGCCTTATTACCAACTACTATTTTACCAGATTTTTGAAGACCTAATGCATGGGCACCATGCTCAGTTGCCATCTTAAATACTAAATTGGCTGGCATTACAGATGCATCTTCTTCGACTGATTTGTGCATTAAAAATGCACCTCTCATAACTTCAAAAAAATCATTTATATATCCATCTGTACCAAGTGCTACTTTTATACCTTTTTTAATCATTTTTGGTACTGGAGAAAAACCTCCACCAACTTCACAGTTGCTAAGAGGCATATGAACCACTTTTACACCCTTCTCTTTTAATATATCTATTTCTTCATCATTTACTTTTACACACTGAGAAGCTAATACAGTTTCATCTAATATCTCTAAATCATTATAGTATTCAACTGCTTTTTTACCAAAATGTTTTTCAGCATAGTTTGGTTCATATATACTCTCACATAAATGGAATTGCATTGGTGCATCTAATTTTTTTGCATCTTCTTTAGCTTTTTTAATAAATTTATCTGAACATGTGAAACTTGTATGAGTACACATTATTCCATTTATTAATTTACTATTTTCTCTGCTCCACTTTATCAAATTAGAATTTTCATCTAAACATCTAAGCCCATTTTCGTAACTTATTCTTTCACAGCTTTCTAGGGATAAAATCGCTTTCATCCCTATCTCTTCTAGTATTTTACCTTGCTCAATTAAAGTTCCTACTTCTGTATTTGGAGCTTCTAGAGTATCACAAAAAGCTACTACACCAGATTCTATAAGCTCTATTGCTGATGCTTTAGTTGTGGCCTTTACTTCTTTTAATCCTATTCTATTTTCTATAAATGGCCACCAATAGTCATTTAAGAAACCTTCAAAATCAGTAAAATGTACATTTGCTGGTATTCCTCTAGAAAGCACTCCATATTGATGCATATGACCATTGATGAATCCTGGCATTACTATAGCATCTGATTTATCTATTATTTTTTCAATATTTGTGTACTTTATTTCAACTTCTTCATTTGGTAATATATCTTTTATAATGTCATTTTCTACTACAACAGCATAATTTGTATATATTTCATCAGCAGAAGATATTAAGTATTTACTTTTTATAGCAATCATTTATTTACCTCCCTGATTTAATTTTTTCATAGCCATATAAACCTTCTCAGAAGTTATAGGAAGTTCTCTTACACGAACTCCAGTAGCATTGTATATTGCATTTGCTATTGCTGGTGCAGGTGTATGAATAACTATTTCTCCTAAAGATTTAGCTCCATATGGGCCTGTTGGGTCATAACTATCTACAAAATCAACAAATATATTTCCTATATCTTTTTTTGTTGGAACTTTATATTGTAATAAGTTAGAAGTCTGAAGCTTTCCATCAGAACCATGTCTAGGGTCTTCATACATTGCAAGCCCTATACCTTGAGTTACACCGCCTTCAACTTGTATTCTAGCAAGTGCAGGATTCATAACTGTACCACAATCAGTAGAGCAAGCATAATTTATTACTTTAAACTCTCCTGTTGTTTTGTCTAACTCGATTTCAGCAAATCCTGCTAAGAATGGCTTAGCACTCTCTTGTATACCATAGGATTCAGATGAATATAAAACCTCTTGATTTCCACCACCAACAGATTCTCTTCCTAATTCACTTAATAGAACAAACTTATCTACATCTTCACTATAACAGACTCTATCCTCATATAAAATTAAATCATCTATTGGTAATTCTAGTTTCTTCTGTGCTACTTTTAATATCTTTTGTTTTAAACTTTCAGCAGATTTTATTGTAGCATTTCCAGTTACATAAGTAGTACAAGAAGCATATGCGCCAGTATCATATGGACACATATCTGTATCTCCTGTATAAACTGAAATTCTGTCAATGGATGTATTCAATGCTTTTGCAGCTATTTGTGCAAGTATTGTGTCAGAACCAGTTCCTAAGTCTGAAGACCCAGAAAACAATTTATAAGTTCCATCTTCATCCATTCTCATGTTTACTATTGCCATATCTATGTTAGCTATACCAGAACCATGAGTTCCCACAGACATCCCAACAGCTCTTACTTTGTTGTTTCCAATCTCTCTGACAGGATATTTTTCATCCCATCCAATAAGTTTCTTTCCTCTAATTATACATTCATCAAGTGCACAACTTCTTATTGGAAAATTCATTATTCCGCCTTCAGTTTGCTTTTTTATAATATTTTTCAATTTTATTTCTGTTGGGTCCATCTTAAGTTTATGTGCTAATTCATCAATTGCACAATCAAGTGCGAATGTACCTTGTGTTGCTCCGTATCCTCTTAATGCTCCCCCTGGAACTAAATTAGTATATACAGTTCTTCCATCAAATTTTATTGCAGGTACATTATTATATGTTGGAAGTACATTATGCCCTGACTCAGAACAAACTGAAGGTCCATTATCACCATAAGCACCTGTATTGTTCAAAGCTTTCATATCTATAGCTTTTATATTTCCTTCTTTATCTGACCCAATCTTTATATCAAAAAACATCTGATGTCTAGTATTAGTCATTGCAAAAGTTTCTTCTCTAGTATAAATAAGCTTTGCTGGTCTTTTCGTCATCCAAGTCACAAATGACGCATATATCTCTGTTACAGCTATATTTTTTCCACCAAAACCTCCACCTATCCTTGGCTTTATTACTCTCACTTTTGAAAGAGGTATACCTAATGCTCTAGAAACCTGTCTTCTCATATGATAAGCCGATTGGTTTGCAGAAGTTACTACTAATCTACCATTCGTATCTATATACGTATAAGCTCTATGAGTCTCCATCATACAATGGGCTTGTGATTGAGTCATATAAGAATGTTCTACTATTACATCACTCTCTTTAAACTCTTTTTCTACATCCCCTTTGCCCATTTTCTCTCTTGATACGATGTTTTTTGTAGCATCCAATCCAAAATCAAATGGACAAAATAAATCATCTTCTTCATGTATTAAAATTTTATTTCCTTCTGATTCCCTTGCATCCAATATAGGAGTCATTACTTCATATTCAACTTTTATAAGTTTCATAGCTTTAATAGCAGCTCTTTCATCCTCGGCAGCTATTATAGCAACCTCGTCTCCTACATATCTAACTATATCTTCCAGTATTAATTGGTCATGAGGTGATGCTTCTGGATATGATTCACCAACCATTGAATATCTATAATTTGGCACATCTTTGTAAGTGAATATATTTACTACACCTTTTACTTTTAATGCATTTTTTATATCGATGTTTTTTATCTTTGCAAAAGCATGTGGACTTCTAAGAAGTTTAATAGTCAAAACATCTTTATGAAAGATTAAATCTTCTGTATATATTGGTTTTCCAGTAACAATGGCTTCACTATCTATTTTTCTTACTTCTTTATTTACCATCACACTCACCTCCAATACTATTATACATTCTTACTACTAAAGCTTTTGCCATATCTTTTCTATACTCTTTACTTCCTCTTATGTTGCTTCCAAATGAAAGTTCTTCACTTGATGCTTCTCCAGCTTTTTCTATATCATTTTCTAAGCTTAGTATTTCACTTGCTTTATAGGCAATTTTTGCTCTTCTTGGTCTAGCTCCTATTGCAACTTTATAAGTACTTCCTTCTTTTAACATTGCTCCATTTAATACTGCAAAATCACCTGTACATTTTCTTATAGAATCAAATACACCTGTAGCATTCTTTTTAGGTAATATAATTTCTATTAATATATCTTTTTCAAGCTCACTTTCTAAAAAATCAGCTAAGTTCATAACCCCTTTTTTATATAACTTAACCTTTGCATCTACTACTAGTAATGAAGGTATTAAATCTGAAAATCCATATTTAGCAAATACACTAGCTCCTACTCTAGCTCCACTTCTAAATTGAACTCCTACTATATTAGAAACAGCGTTTGAAATTACTCCACTACAGTAATTTTTAATAACCTTATTTAATTCTAAAGTTCTTAAACTTGTATCTGCTCCGACTAATATGCTATCATCAGTTTCATTTATATAATCCAAAGCCAAGTCTTTTAAATCTATTGCTGAGCCAATATTTTTACTACCTAGCTTTAAAAATCCGCAGCCTCCAAGTATTATGTTGTTTTTTCTTGATATTAGCAGTTCATAAGCTTCATCTAAACTTTTTGGAACTACATATTCCTTTATAGTTATCATATTCTCTCCCCATATCAATTTAATTTTCACTTAAAAACTTAAGTGTTCAAATATTTATGTATTGCTCTTAATTGACCTTTATATCCTGTACATCTACAAAGGTTTCCATTTACATAATCTATAACTTCTTCTTCTGTTGGATTTTGAAGCTCTCTTTTCATAGCCAAAACCATCATTATAAATCCAGGAGCACAAAATCCACATTGGTCAGCTCCTTCATCTGCAAGAAAATCCCCAAATTTCTTTGCTTCATCCAAGACACCTTCAAGTGTTGTAATATGTTGACCATCTACTCTTGCTGTAAGATAATTACAAGAAAGTACTGCCTTGTCATTAACCATTACTGTACATAATCCACATGAGCCTGTATCGCATCCTTTTTTAACACTTACATATCCATTTTCTCTTAGTGTATCTGCTAAAAACTCATCTGGTCTTATACTTAATTCTTTTTCTTTATTATTTATGGTACATTTGATAATCAAATAAATCACCTCAAAACTCATATTTTTAAGCTAAAGTTTTTATTATACTCCTTTATAAATAAAATCAAATTTATTAATAAAGACTATTCCATATATGACCTTCCATTCTATTCTTTATAGTTCCTCTTACACAAAGTCTCTCAGCTGTATCTTGAGCATCTTTTAGTGCTTTTTCTTCATTAGCTGTTAATATCTTTGAATCTTCCATTATTATATTTCCATCTACTATAACACTCTCTATATTTTTCATACTAGAAGAATATACTAATGTAGATACTGGATTATGCATAGGTATTGCTTTTGGTGAAAGCATTGGATTAAATATTAGTAAATCTGCTTTCTTACCTATCTCTAATGAACCTATCTCATCTTCCATTCCAATAGCTCTTGCCCCATCTATAGTTGCTAACTCAAGAACTTTTTCTGCTGACATTGCTAATGGGTCACACTTATTAACTTTATGTTGAAGTGCTGTTAATTTCATAAGCTCAAGCATATCTTGAGAGTTATTACTAGCAGCTCCATCTACTCCTAAACTAACAGTTATTCCTTTTTTAAGCATTTCTGGTACTGGTGCAACACCTGAAGATAAGTACATATTACTTGCTGTATTATGAGATACTTTCATGTCATATTTTTTAGTAAGTTCCATATCCTTTTCAGTTAAATACACACAATGCACCATAAGTACGTTTGGTCCAAGTATTCCTAATTTCTCTAAAACATCTATGTCATATTGCCCATGCAATTCTTTTGCTGCTTCTCTATCAAAAGGAGTTTCTGATATATGTACTGTAAATAAAGCATCATCGTATTCTTTTACTACTCTCCATAGCATCTCAAGCATTTCTTGAGAATTTGACCATATTGCTGCTGGAGCTACTCCTATTTTGATTCTTCCATTTTCTGTGTTATGGTGTTTTTCAAATAATCTTCTTACATCTTTTTCAACCGTTTCTACATCTTGCATTATTCCAGGATGAACTCCAAATTGAGCACCAGTATTCATACATCCTCTTCCAAGTATTCCTCTTATTCCTAATTCTTTATAAGCATCTATTATTCCATCACAAAGACCTGGCTTACTGTGAGGATACATATAGTCAACCATAGTCGTTATACCACTTCTAAGACCTTCAATACATCCAAGCATTGCAGCATCATAAGTATCTTTTGGTTCTAAATAGTTAGCTGCTGGAAACGTCATAGTTTCTAGCCAATCTTTAAGTACCATATCATCTCCCAATCCTTTTAATAAAGTTTGGAATAAATGAGTATGTGTATTTATAAAACCTGGGAATAAAACTTTACCTTTAGCATCTATCACTTTTTTAACGTCTGTATATTTACTTTCTATTTCTTTAGAGTTCCCAATATCAGCAATCTTGTTATCTTTTACTACTAATGCCCCATCAAAAATAACTTCTCTCTCTTTATTTACAGTTACTATTATGGCATTCTTAATAAGTATATCCATCATTCTTATTTCCCCCCGCATTATTTAGTAATTTTTCTTTTAATGTATTGACCTATTGCCTGTTCTTTAATATTACAACTTTGCACTACATGGTTTCCTCTCAAAAACACATCTTCTACTTTACATCTAACATTAAACCCCTCATATGGAGTATAATCTACATTTTGTTTTTGAGTTTGATAACTAATTGTTTCTTCTTTATCAATATTTAAAATAACTATATCTGCATCACTTCCTACAGCTATTTCACCTTTTTTAGGATACATCCCAAATATTTTTGCAGCATTTGTAGAAGTTACTTCTACAAATTTATTTGCACTTATTTTATTTTCTAAAACTCCATATGTATATAAAAGAGATAACCTATGTTCAACACCAGGTGCTCCATTTGGTATCTTACTAAAATCATTAAGTCCCAAATCTTTTTGCCCCTTAAAATTAAATGAACAATGGTCTGTGCCAACTGTTTGGATATCTCCATTAGCTAACCCTTCCCAAAGATAACTTATATCTTCTTTTTTTCTTAAAGGAGGAGACATTACATATTTAGCACCCTCAAATTCAGCCTTATCATATAAATCGTCTTCTAATAGTAGATACTGTGGACATGTTTCTACTATCATATCTATATTTTTTTCTCTAGCAATTTTCACAGTCTCAAGCGACTCTTTACAACTTAAATGAACTACATAGGATTTTGAGTTTGATAATTTAGTTATATCAGCAAGTCTTGAAACAGATTCTTTTTCAACTATATTAGGTCTTGTAAGCGGATGATATTTGGGCTCTAAATTACCATTTTGTATATTTTCTTCTATCAATACATCTAGTAAATCGCCATTTTCACAATGAAATTCAACTATACAGCCTAAATCTTTAGCTTTCTTTAAAACCTTATATATTGTTCCATCATCTACTTTCATGCCATCATATGCCATATACATCTTAAAAGATACTATTCCATCTGAAATAAGCTTTTCCATATGAGCAAAGGTATCTTTATCTAGACATGTAATTGTCATATGAAATCCGTAATCACAATAACAATTTCCTCTTGCTTTTTTATGATATGTCTCTACACCTTGTAGCAGATTCTCACCTTCACTAGCTTCTGCAAAATCCAGTATAGTAGTGGTTCCTCCAGCTATAGCTGCTCTTGTTCCTGTTTCAAAATTATCAGCAGTAATAATAGCACCTGCATTCATATCAAAATGAGTATGTGTATCTATTCCTCCAGGAATTACAATTCTACCTGTAGCATCAATAACCTTATCATCATTTATTTCTAGATTATTTCCTATTTCAACTATCTTCTCATCTTCTATCCTTAAATCACTTATATAAGTTTTATCAGAGGTAACTATAGTTCCACCTCTTAGTATTGTTCCCATATATACCTCCTAACTTTTAAGCTTTAAAGTATTTTTTAAGTACCCTTATCCAAATGCAGTTGTATTTTCTAAAGGTGCTACATTAGCACCCCTAGACTATATTTAAATAATTTATTGTGAACTAAATATTATTTACCATATACAGATTTTAATATTCCATAGTAACCTTCTGTTCCTATAAATAATTGTTCTTGCTCGATATATTCATCTATTGTGTGAGCAAGATTCTCTTTAGAAGGACCAAATCCTATTGTTTTTATTCCAGCTTCACCTGCATAATGGCTTCCATTTGTACAGAATGAGTATTGAGTTATTTCTGAATCTATTCCAGCTTCTTTTAATCCTTTATATGCTGCTTGAACAAATTCATCCTCTTCGTCATATAACCAACCTGGGAAGAATCTTTCACTTTCTATAGTATTTCCTGTATAACAATCAGCTTTTTCAACTGCATAAGAAACTTTTGCATTTAATTCTGCATCTTCTTTCATCATTTCATCTAGTAATGCTTGTATTGGAGCTAATACTCCTTCTCTTGTTTCTCCAACTAATAATCTTCTGTCAAAAGTTGCTTTACAGTAATCTGGCACTACTGAAGCCCCTGGATATGGAGAAGATTTTATATCTGTTAAAACTAGTATTCCATCACCTAAAACTGGATGAGTTGGAGGTACTAATTGTTGTATCTTTTGGATTACATTAGCCATTTTATAAACTGCATTTACACCTTTTTCTGGATTAGCAGAGTGAGCTGGTTTTCCAAAAGTTTCTACTACTATTTCTCCTCTACCTCTTTGACCAATCTTTAAGTTTAATTCTGAGGATTCACCTATTACAACATAATCAGGTTCAACAGCCTTACTTATTTCTCTAGCTGAAACTCCTTCAAATATTTCTTCATGAACAACTCCTGCTACGTATAATTCACCTTCAAAGTCTTTATTAGTATCTTTTGCAAAGTATGCAACTGCTGACATCATTGCTGTATATTGACCTTTCATGTCAGAAGTTCCCCTACCATATATTTTGCCATCTACTATTCTTCCTTCAAAAGGAGGAACACTCCATTTACTTTCGTCTGGAACTGGAACTGTGTCTATATGACCATCAAATAATATTTTCTTACCTGGTTTGTTTCCTTTTATGCATCCTACTATATTCCCATATCTGTCTCTTGACCAACTGTCAAAACCTAATTTTGCAAAAGATTCTTCTATTGCTTTTACAACGCCTTCTTCATTTCCAGAAGAACTAGGATTTTGAATTAATTTTTGGCATATTTCAGTTACTTCTTGTTTTCTTTGTTCATTTAACATTTCATTATCCCCCTAGATTTTTTATAATGTATGTATTATATATTTTCTAAATTTTAAAATTTATATATCTTCTAAATATGTAAATTGCTACTTAATAATGATATTTTAATCATTATTTATATACTTGGATATTCTCCATCCCAAACTATACTTCTGTATTTATCAGGGTCAGTGTCTCCCTCTGTACTTATTAAAAGTATTCTTGAATTTTCATCTAATTTTAAATCTTTTCTTAAGTCTGCTAAATCTTCTCTTTCCATAGCTGCTATTAAAAGACCAGTTGTGACTGCTCCAGATTCTCCAGAGATTACCTTTGCATCCCCATTTAAAGGATTACCTAATGTTCTCATACCTTTAGCAGAAACCCAGTCTGGTGCTGAAACAAATGCTGCAGCATGATTTTTTAATACTTCAAATCCTATAGTATTTGGCTCTCCACAAGCAAGACCAGCCATTATAGTTGGCATATCTCCTCCAACAAATCTTGGCTTTCCATCTCCTGCTTCTGCTGATTTATAGTAACAATCAGCTTCATCAGCTTCTACTACTACTGTTATTGGGCATTCATCGTATATTGAAGCAACATATCCTTGAACTGCTCCAGCAAGTGAACCAACTCCTGCTTGCACAAATACATGTGTTGGTCTATCTACTCCATATTCTTTTAATTGCTCTATCGCTTCTTGAGCCATAGTTCCATATCCTTGCATTATCCATGCTGGTATTTCTTCATATCCATCCCATGCTGTATCTTGAACCATTACTCCATGGTCATCAGCTTCTGCATAGTCATTAGCTAATCTTACTGCATCATCATAGTTTAAGTCTGTTATACTAGCGTCTGCTCCTTCTCCTTTGATTTTATTTAATCTAAATTCAGAAGAACCTTTTGGCATTAACACAACAGATTTTTGACCTAATTTATTAGCTGTCCAAGCAACTCCTCTACCATGATTTCCATCTGTAGCTGTAAAGAAAGTTATTTCTCCTAATTTTTCTTTTATTTCATCTGAAGTTAATTTATCATATCCTAATTCAGATATATCTGTATCTAATCTTTGAGCTAAATATTTACCCATAGAGTAAGAACCACCTAAAACTTTAAATGCATTTAATCCAAATCTATAAGATTCATCTTTAACATATACTCCTGCAACTCCTAATTTTTTTGCTAAACCTTCTAGGTTTGCTAATGGAGTTTCTTTATATTGAGGAAAGCTTTTATGAAAATTTCTAACCTTAGTTATTTCTTCTTCATTTAAGAATTTAATACAATTTTCCTTGTCACCTTTTGGCAAATTATTTACTTTCCATTTAATCTCTTTTAACATCTAAAATACCTCCAAATTATTGTTAAATTTTTATACTTTAATATATAAGCAATTAACATGCCAACACTAAATATATGTTGGATATTTTTCTATGACTGTTTAATATAGAAATTGCAATGCTTTTATTGTTTTTTCTTATCTACCTTTAGTTAATACAATGTGTGTGGAATTTAATAACTGAAAAACCTTTTCTATCTTCTCACTTTTTAATTCTCATTTTTAAAATTTAAAAACAATTCTTAAAATACTCTGTTTGTACATTTTTAATATCAAATCTATAAAATCTAAATTAAAACATAAATAGTGATGCAATAATCTATTACATCACTATTTACATATTCATAATATAATAAGTTTTTAATGGTCTCTAAGAGGTGACTTCTCGTCTTTTTTAACATCCAATTCCTCTTTTACAACATTCCATTTTTCAAGACCAAACTTAGAAACCATAACAGCTTCTGCTGCTCCTTTTCCAAGTCTTTTTACAGTATCCATACCTGTCTCGTCCTCTTGGGCACCTTTTGCTTTTCCATCTTTACTCCATATTGTACCACCTATATAACATCCACCTAAACCTCCAGATACTAACATTTCATGCATTAGGAAGAAATTTATTATAGGAAGTTTTGTAAGTTCTTGACCACCATATCTAGTTCCACCAGTAGTTATTGCTGCCCCAATCTTATTTTGAAGCTTTCCTGGATGTACTAAATACATTGGACGAAGCCTGTTAAATACTGCTGTAAGTTGAGCAGTTATATTCATATCATATACTGGAGAACCTACTATAATTCCATCTGCTTCTAATATTTTTTGCTCTAATTCTTGTATATCATCTTTTATGATACACATAGTTTCTTTTCTTATACATGCATCACAATGTACACAAGGACTTATTTTTTTCCCTCTAACTGACCAATACTCCGTTTCTATACCAGGTATAGTTTCAGCTTCTTTCAAAGCTTCTAATACTGCATATTCTGTTGCTCCTTTACGTGGACTTCCACAGATACCTAATATCTTTGCCATAACAATATCTCCTCATCAAATAAATCTATTTTTATTATCCATTTACAATACAATAAATTTTTATTTCTACTTTAACTTCTATTACTTTAATTTTATTGGTAATGAATGTATTTCTACATTAGTTGCATTGTATACTGCATTTGCAACAGCTGGTGCAACTGGTACAACAGCACATTCTCCAATACTCTTACCACCAAAAGGTCCAGCTTTTTCATAACCATTTACAAATGCAACTTGACACTTTGGCATATCTACAGTTCTAAATAATTTATATGTTTTAAAATCAGTAGCTTTAGGTCTACCTTGCTCATCAAATGCCAACTCTTCACTTAATGCATAACCTAGACCCATATGAATTCCACCTTCTAATTGACCTTCTAAGTTTAGAGGATTTATAACTCTACCAACATCATGTACAGCTACAAAATCAACCACTTTAATATCCTTAGTTTCTTTATCTACTAAAACTTCAGCAAAATGTACACCATATGAAGTAAGTCCAGCTGGAGAAGAATAGTCTTCAACAACAGTCAATTCTCTTAAAGACTTACTTTGACTATATACTGCAACATCAGACAATGATGCTTTGATATTTTCATCAAGCTTACTAATTACATATCCACCATCTAAATATAATTCATCTCTCGATGTTTCAAGTAGTTTTTCTGCTTCTTCTAATATAAGTGTTTTTAATTTTTCTGCTGTCTTTTTAGCTCCTCCACCTTCTACAAACACACCTCTACTCGCATAATCTCCAAGATTGAATGTACATGCATCAGTGTCAGTTTCAAATGTATCAACTTTATCAGGTGTTATTCCTAAAACTTCAGCTACCATCATTGTTTGCATAGTTACAACACCATTACCCATATCATGTGCTCCTGTAAGTAGTGTCAATGTACCATCTTCATTTAATTTAAGAGTCAATGTAACGACGTCCCTATGTGCACCAAAAACTCCGTTACCATGTGCACCTATTGCCATACCTATACCTCTTAAATATTTTCCTTCTTCTTTTGGAAGATTTTTCTTTTCATCCCACTTGAACATTTTCTTACCTTGTTCTATACAATCCAATACTCTAGGATTTCCAAGAGAACCATGGAAAATTATATCAACATCATCTGGCTCTACTGCATTTTTATTTTGGAAATCAACTAAATCCATACCTATTTCCTTAGCTATCTTAGCAAATTGAGCCTGTTGAGCCATAAATATCTGAGGTGAACCATATCCTCTCATAGCTCCTGCTATTGGTGTATTTGTATACACAGGCATTCCAGTAAATTTTATATTTGGTATTTTATAAACCTTAAATACTTTATGGCTAAGTGCACCTATAACATTTAAAGCACTTGATGCATAAGCTCCTGTATTTGTATATATTTTTATATCTTGTGCTATTACTTCTCCATCTTTATTTACACCAGTTTTTAATTTTACAAAAGACCCATGACGAGTTCTTGTTGATATCATAGATTCTTTTCTTGTAAGAACCATTTTAACTGGTCTTCTAGTCATTTTTGATAATGCTGCTGCTACTGGTTCAATTGTAAGTTCTAATTTTCCACCAAATGAACCTCCAATAGCAGGTCTTATAACTCTTATTTTATTTAGTGACATCCCAAAAATTTGAGATAGTATTATTCTAAATCCAAATGTATTTTGGCAAGGTGTATGTACAGTTAGCTTATCATTATAATCATAGTGTGCAATTACACTGTGAGTCTCTATTGCACTATGATGTATCGCTGGAGTAGAGTATTCATCTTCAAATATATAATCACATTCTTCGAATCCTTTTTCTACATCTCCTCCATTTATGTTGTTTTGGGAAACTATATTTGAATCCCCATGTATACATATAGCATTTTCTTTTATTGCATCCTGTATAGTAAATACAGCTGGTAATTCTTCATATTCTA
Organism: Clostridioides sp. LIBA-7602; assembly: GCF_056688945.1. Taxonomy (NCBI): domain Bacteria; kingdom Bacillati; phylum Bacillota; class Clostridia; order Peptostreptococcales; family Peptostreptococcaceae; genus Clostridioides; species Clostridioides sp. LIBA-7602. Next base: position 2,355,660 of record NZ_CP196991.1, read on the forward strand.
CTTTTATAAGATTTACAGCTTTCTCTGCTATTTCTGGCGTTTCTGCTGCTACTGCTGCAACACGGTCACCAACAAATCTAACTGTATCTGAAAATATAACTTCGTTTTCAGGTATATTATGTTCATAGAATCTCAAAGAACCGTTGTATTTTCTTTGTGATGTATTAAGATGAGTAGCTATAGCTCTAACACCGACTACTTTCTCTGCTTCACTTATATCTATACTTTTTATCTTTGCATGTGCTACAGGACTTAAAAGCATTTTAGCATGAAGCACATTCTGTGGTTTCATATCAGCCACATATTTCATTTGACCAGTGACTTTTAAAGCTGCATCTTTTAGAGGGTATGATTTTCCTATTACTTTTTCCATAATTATCTACCCCCTAATCTAGCTGCAGATAATTTTACAGCTTCTATAATTTTCACATATCCTGTGCATCTACAGAGATTTTCTTTAAAGGCCTCTCTAATTTCATCCTCATTAGGAGATGCATTTCTATTTAAAAGAGCTTGTGTAGTTATAATCATACCAGGAGTACAATACCCACATTGCACAGCTCCAACTTCTATAAAAGCTTCTTGTATTGGATGAAGATTTTCTCCATTAGCAAAACTTTCTATAGTGTATATAACTTTACCTTCGCAGTTTCTTGCAAGAAGTTTACAAGATTTAACGTCAACTCCATCTATCAAAACTTTACATGCTCCACAACTGCCACTATTACAACCTTGTTTCGCTCCAGTTAGATTTAATTTTTCACGAAGTACATGTAAAAGGGTTTCACTCTTTTCAACTTCTATTTCATACATGTAATCATTAATATTTAATTTTATTTTTTCCATTTTCTCCTCCTACAGATAAACTAATGTTGTAATAGAATATTATTACAATCTCATTTTAATATTAGTATAAGCTATTCCACTTATGCCCTTCCATTCTATTAGTTACATTAGCTCTCTTACATAATTCTTCTGCTGCATGTTGTGCATTCAATAATACTTGTTCTTCACTTTCGATTGTAGTTACTTTTCCATTTTCAAGTATTATATTTCCATCAACTAGGACACTTTCTACATTATGCATACTAGCTGAGTATACCAAAGTCGATACAGGATTGTGAAGAGGTATTGATTTTGGAGAAAGCATTGAGTTAAATATTACTAAGTCAGCTTTTTTTCCAGTCTCCAAAGAACCTATTTCATCTTCCATTCTAAGAGTTCTTGCTCCCTCTATTGTAGCCATTTCAAGAACTTTTTCTGCAGAAATAGCAAGAGGGTCACAATTATTTACTTTATGTTGTAAAGCTGTTAGTTTCATAAGCTCTATCATATCTTGTGCATTATTACTTGCTGCACCATCAAGACCTAAACTTACATTTATACCTTTCTTTAACATTTCTGGAACAGGTGCAACCCCAGAAGCAAGGTACATATTACTTGCCACATTATGAGAAACTTTTATATCGTACTTTTTAAGCATTTCCATGTCTTCATCAGTTACGCATACACAGTGTACTGCTACAACTTCTGGACCTACTATACCCCATTTTTCAAGTAATTTTATATCGATTTCTCCATGTATATCCTTTGTTGCTGTTCTTGCAAATTCTGTTTCAGATATATGAACTGTAAAATATGAGTCATATTCTTTAACTATATTCCAAAGCATTTTACCCATTTCTTCAGATATAGCCCACATTGAAGAAGGTGCTACACAGATTTTTATTCTTCCATTTTCTGAGTTATGATATTTATCAAATACCCTTCTCAGGTCTTTTTCAACCGTTTCCACATCTTCTATAAGCTCTTTATGAATACCTAAGTCTATACAGCCTCTACCTACAACTCCTCTTATACCTAAATCTTTATATGCTTTTACTATTCCATCTGTAAGACCTGGTCTATTATGTGTATGCATATAATCAACCATTGTAGTTATACCACTTTTTAAACCTTCCATACATCCAAGCATTGCAGCATCATAAGTATCTTGCTCTGTTAAGAATTTTGCTGATGGAAACATCATTGTATTTAACCACTCATGAAGTGCCATATCATCACCTAAACCTTTTAATAACACTTGGAATAAATGATTATGAGTATTTATAAAACCAGGGAATATCACTTTTCCATTAGCATCTATAACCTTTTTAGCATCAAGATACTTTGGCTCAATATCAGCTGTATTTCCTATATCTAAAATTCTGTCGCCTTGAATAGCTATTGCTCCATCAAATATGACTTCTCTATCTTTATTAACTGTAACAACTATTGCATTTTTTATTAGTATATCAATCATCTTAAATCCCCCTTATTAATACTTTCATTACAACATTTTATCATATGGCTTTCTCATATCATATCTAATACATTTATCCAATATTTTCCTCAAGGTTTGAAGTAACGTTTTCAGACTTTTTACTTGATTTTAATTTAAATAATGTTTGAAGTAATATAGCTATTATTGCTCCAGAAACTATACTTGACCCTCCAAGGACAGTTCCAATTGTTGCTGGGAATTGGTCTAAAACTTGTGGTGCAGTTGTAAGACCCATACTTGTTGCTATAGATACTCCTGCTATAAGATTGTTTTCTTCAGTAAATCCATCCATACTCATAATAGAGAAACCAGACATTGCTATTGATGAGAATACAACTAACGTTGCTCCACCAACAACACAAGATGGTATAGTTGTCATTATTGCACCTAATGCTGGAGATATTCCTGCTAGTAACAATACAAGTGCGCCAAGTGCTATTACAAATCTACTTGTAACTTTATTCATAGATACTATTACTGTATTTTGGCTAAACACTCCAGTTGGAAGAGCTGCAAATAATGATGAAATTATAGAAGTTATAGAATTTCCTAAAACAACTGATGATAACTCTTCGTCAGTTACCTCTCTATCCATTGCTCCTATTGTAGCTATTGTACATGCACCCATCATATCAGCTATACCTATTATGTAAATAATAGTAAACATTACTATTAACTCTGGTCTAAACTCTAATCCGAAAGCTGCTGGTGTTGGTAAAGATACTATAGCTGCTCCTTGAACTGCTGAGAAATCAACCAATCCTAAAACTAAAGATATAGCATAACCTACTAATATTCCTATTAATATTGAAGAATTTTTTACTAGACCCTTACCGTATTTATTTATCATTATTATTACAAAAGCAACTATAACTCCTACTGTAAAGTTTACTGGGCTTCCAAACGTTTCTGCCCCTTCTCCACCTGCTAAATTCTTTATAGCAGTTGCAAATAATCCAAGTCCCATACATGCTATTATTGTTCCAGAAACTATTGGAGTGAATATATGTCTAATTTTCTTAACTCCAAATCCTACAAAGAATACGATTACCCCAGCAGCAATCTGTGCTCCAAATAGAGCTGCTAAACCATCCTTAGCTGCTACTGAAAGACAGGCTCCTAAAAATACATAACTCATTCCCATCATTACAGGTAATCTTGAACCTAACTTAAATCCTTTAAATAAAGGTATTGGATATAATTGTAAAAACGTTGCCAAACCTGCTGCTAACATAGAACCTTGAATCAACATTGTCGCTTGCCCCTGGTTAAGTCCTACCACGTTTGCTATTAATATCGCAGGTACCATGTTTCCTACTATCATTGCTAACAGATGTTGTAAAGCTAAAGGTATTGATTCCTTTAGTGGTGGTATCCCATCGACATCATATTTTGAAGTATTACGTGTTTTCATAAAATAAATCCTCCCATACATAAATATCTTGACTAAATATTTTTATAATTATTTTCTATAAATATTTTTATGACCATGAATTTATTGCTCAACCGATAAACACAGCTAAACTGAGCTATTTTTATAAAAAATTAACAAATATACCCTCCCCGATTTTCTTTTTGAATAAATATTAATTGTCTGGTATACATTTTTTTGATAAATTTTTTATTAAAATGAATAGCTATCAAAAATAATCTAACAATCTCATAATAAATAATTTAAACAACCCTTTCAAATTATCATATCTTAATTGGCCTCTTCCATAACAGCTCTTTCTTTAGCCTCATCCTCTAGGCTTTTATTTGGTATTATTAGATTTAAAACGAATGCAACCAATGTTGCAATTACTATTGGAGATTCTCCAAATACTAACTTTACAAATGAAGGAAATGCTTCTTGGGCTGCTGGGACTGATGTTATTCCCATGCCTAAAGCAATTGCCAAACCAACAATGGTAATATTTCTTGATGACAACTCTTCTGTAATAATTAACTTTATACCTGTCATTGTTATCATACTAAATATAGATATTGTAGCTCCTCCCAAAACTGAATATGGTATAGTAGTCATTAATGCACCAAATTTAGGTACAAACCCCGACAATAACATAAATATACCAGCTATTCCAAGCACAAATCTACTTATTACTTTGTTCATAGCTACCATCCCCACGTTTTGGCTATATGATGATGGTGGCAAACCTCCAAACAAAGCTCCTATCATAGTACAAATTCCACTTCCTATTACTCCACTTGATAATTCTTTATCTGTAATATCCCTGTCCATACCTCCCATTGTAGTAGCTGATAAATCTCCAATTGCTTGAACAGCATTGATTATACTTACAATTACTACTGATATTACTACAGGCATATCAAATTCTAATCCAAATTCAAGTGGTTTAGGTACTGCAAACCAAGCTGCCTCTCTAATAGGGTCAAAATTTATTATACCCAAAACTAAAGATACACAATATCCAACTATAATTCCCAAAAATATTGCCGCCAGTTTTGCATACCCTTTCGCAAATTGACTAAGACCTATAACTACCACTAGTGTTATAGCTGCTACTGCCCAATTTTGCATAGAGCCATAAGTAGGGCTATTTACACCACCTGCCATATAATTTATTGCTATAGGATATAAAGATAATCCAATTGTAAAAACTACTGTTCCTGCAACTATATTAGGAAAAAATCTTCTTATCTTTTTTATAAATAATCCTATTAATACTGTAGCAACTCCCCCTATTAGTTGTGCACCCAAAATGCTTGCTAGTCCGTAATTTCCTCCAACTGCTACAAGTGTTGGTACATAAGTAAATCCAACTCCAAAAATTATAGGCAATCTTGAACCAATATTTCCTATTGGATATAGTTGTATAAGTGTCGATATGCCAGCTATTATTAATGCATATTGGACTAAAAGCGTTATTTGCGTAGGGCTAACACCCACAGCTCCTCCTACGACTATAGGTACTGTAACAGTTCCAACTATCATTGCTAATATATGTTGCATTGATAGTGGCAGACACTTTAAAATTGGTGGCCTTCCATCAATATCAAACATAGAAACACTTTTTTGATATTTACTCAAGGTTATCACTCCCAACTATTTTTTAATGACAGTTATTATTATCTCATACAACATCCTTTCTTTTTTTATTTTGTCATCTCAATTTACTATGAAGCAATTATAATGCCAATTTTTTAACAGAATTGTTTTACACATATAAATTTTATTATATTTGTTAGTATTTGATAATTTGATAAAGCATTTATTTTTTTTAATTCTTTTAAATTTTTTTTATTTTTGGATAATAAAATACTATTACACAAAAAAACACTTGGAAAATTATTTTCCAAGTGTTTTTTATCAATTTTATAATTTCAAATTTTAGAATTGAGAATTAAAAAGTTAATTATTATACATCTATTTTTCTGTATAAAGTGGCTAATGATATTCCAAGTTTTTTAGCAGCTAACTTTTTAGACTTAGTATCATTACCATAAAACTTCAACACTTTCTTTATATATGCTCTTTCAAACTCTTCAAGCGTAAGTATCTCTTGTTCCATACTTATCTCATAGTCATTTTCCTCAAGTAGTTTTATATTTATATTGTTTAGCTTAAAATATTCAATTATCTTTCTGTTTATTATGCCTTTATGTATTATTCCATCTTCTTCAAGGAGATTTAAGGCTAATTCTATAGTGTTTTCCAACTCTCTAATATTCCCTGGCCAAGGATATTTAAGCAACATTTGCTCTACATCTGGTTCTATATGGTACACATTTTTCTTCATTTTTCTGGAATATTTATCTATAAAATTATTTATTAGTATTTGTATATCGTCTCCTCTTTCTCTAAGTGGAGGTACTTCTAGAGGTATTACGTTTAATCTATAGTATAAGTCTTCTCTAAATTTATTTTCTTTAACCAATTCAAATAAGTCTCTATTAGTAGCTGATATGATTCTAACATCTATATCAATCAGTTCGTTTGAGCCTATTCTCGTAAACTTTTTTTCCTGTAACACTCTCAATAACTTCGATTGTAGTTGAATTGGCATATCTCCTATCTCATCTAGAAATACAACTCCACCATTAGCCAATTCAAATTTACCAATCTTACCTTTTGAATCTGCTCCACTAAAAGCTCCTTTTGTATATCCAAAAAGTTCACTTTCCAGTAGAGGTTCTGGTATAGCAGCACAGTTTATAGCAACGAATGTTTTATTCCCTCTGTTTCCTGCGAGATGAATGGCCCTTGCTATTAACTCTTTTCCAGTACCACTTTCTCCAGTTATAGCTACAGTAGAATCACTATTTCCAATTTTGCGAATTCTATTTTTTAGAGCACGCATTACATCAGAATCTCCAATTATAGAGTCTACTGTTGTTGTCCCCCAAATATTGTATACTTCCATTCCACCATACATTACTGAATCACTGTGTTTATCCATAAAATATCAACTCCAAATAAGTATTCTATATAATAATCCTTCAAATTATCTATTTAATTATATCATAACAGAAAAGTTTAGTTATAATTTAATAATATTTTATTTTTCAAGTTAAGATTAATAAAAAGTATATCTCCCAAATCGCAAATTAGTAGATATACCTTTCTTAATCTTACGCACATCCTATATTAAACAAGCAATTAGAATGCCACACTTTACATATAAATACTTTTCAAAATTTTAAATTTAAGATTTTTATAAATTTTTTTCTATACATCAGAAATTTTTCTATACGTATAGAATCATATTTACCCTTTTTTAAAGTATTTTTATTATTTTTATAATTCTTATTTCTAAAATTTATAATTAAAAATTATTTTTTTCAAATCATCTTTTGTGTTTTTCACATCATCTAATCTCACAGTTTTTGCTTCTATAAATTTACCTTTAAATGATTCTGATAATTTCCAAGAACTATAATTTTTATCCTTTTGAATACAAGGATATAACAATATGCATCTTTTTGCATTTTCATAGGTTGTTATGTATGCATACATCTGATATATATCACTTGACCTATAAAAAACATTTGAATCTACTTCAATAGCCTTCCATTTTGTATCAATTATAATTTCATATTCATCTTTTAAATCATATAATACTATATCTGGTCTTAGATTAAAATTTTTCTTTCCTGTTTGTTCATTTTTTAAAAGAAATTTACTCTTATCTTGTATATAAGTTTCTCTAAATGAATTATCCCATATATTTTTTATTAAGACACCTATATATTCTTCATATAAAGTATTTATTTCAAATAATATAGAAAAGGCCTCTTGATTGTTTTGACTATTATCCATAGATAAATTTAGAAGTATAAGCCTAGCCAACAAATAACAATCTTTAAATCTATCATTATTTTTATAAAATTTATAATCTAATAGTTTTTCTTTATCTACATAAATTAGGTCTACATTTTGAAAATAACTCAAAATTTTTTTAATCTTACTTTGAATTAAGTTATCATTTATTCTACATAAAATAGATACACATGCTTTTTTAAGAACTTGATTCAAGAAATTATTTTCACTATATTCATCGTACTCACATTTTATTTTCATTGGGGAGATACCTTTTTCTCTTGCATATGTACTCAATAATATTTTACCTCTTATAACATTTGAATTTTCTATTTTATTTACATATTCAAAGTGAATTCCTCTTTTAATTTGTGTTTGCATATTTTCAATAAAATACATAACAAAGAAATTTAAAAGATTATAATTTTTTAAACTTAATCTTATGCTTTCATTCATTATAATTGGAATTTTATTACATATAGAAAGCATCTGTAATAACATTTCTCTGTCTTTTACAAGATTATCACTTAATGACAATTTTGGAAGTACTTCAAGTATTACATTTTCAAAGCATATGACACCTACATAGTTTATAAATCTAAGTTTTTTACTTAATATCTATTATATTACTCTTTAATACATCATTATTATTATCTATATATTTAAGCAATTTTTCATATTCAATTTCTGTAAGCTCATTTTCACCATTACCTACTCTTATCCATTCGTAAGTTTCTTTAACATATATATTTTTACTCATATATATTTTTTAACTCCTCACTAGATATGTTTTGCTTTATACAATAGTTAACTTTATTTTCAATCACAGATGTATTATTTTTTTTAAACAATTCAGAGGCCATAAGTTCTTCTTTGTAAACAATATATTTATCTTTTTCATCTTTTCCTATACCACCTAAAATAAGACCTATTTTTTCTGAATCATAATAAAAATACTCTTGAAGGAGTGGTATTATTTTACTTCTAAATACTGACACTATATCATCAATATTATCTACATTAAGTAAGTAAGCTTGTCCAATAACATGGTCTCTATCATATAAAAACTCTATCCTTTTATTAATTGTATATAGCATACTTTTAACATCTATACCATCTACAGTAGACAATAAATCATAATCTGGCATAATTTCTTCAAAACTAAATCTTCTTCTCAAAGCTATATCTAAGAGCGCTATTGATTTATCTGATGTATTCATAGTTCCAACTATATACAAATTTGGAGGTAAAGAAAATTTTTCTTTTGAATATGGTAACTTGACAATAGTTTGATTTGATTTAGTGAGTCTTTTATCTTCCTCAAGTAATGTTATTAACTCACCAAATATTTTAGATATATTTCCTCTATTAATTTCATCTATTATTAAAACATAGCTTTCTGATTCTTCAAAATTAAAACTGTCACTAAACTCTATATTTTCTAATATCAATTTCTTTTTTCTAGCTTTTATCTCTTCTAAAGTCAAATTATTTTTTTCCAACTCAAGATTCAACTTTTTTTCAAACTTCAATGCATCATAACATGCTTCTATAGATATATCCTTTAATATTCCATCCTCTGGTTTGAAATTTCCCTTACCATCAGACTTTAGCCCTTCTATAAACTCCTCATATCCATATGATTGATGAAATGTACAAAATTCCACATTATTTCTATAATTTACATTACTTATATAATCTCGATTTTTTAAATTAGTTTCATTTATCAGATTATAAACTATTTGTTTTGCATTATATGTTTTACCAGTTCCTGGGGGGCCATAAAATATAGTATTTAAAGGCATTTTATTAGCAAACCTTTTTGTGTATTTTTCAACTAAACTATTATTTTCAAATATAACCCAAGCGTTCCCATCTATATTTTCTTTTTCATACTCTATCCACTTAACAGGTAGATAATATCCACCTTCTAAAATACTTATCTTCTCTTTATCGAATCCTTCCATGACTTGACATACCCCAAATATACTCTTCATTGTATGGTCATTCTCACAGATTACTTTCTCACTATTATGTAATAAGATATAATCATCTGTATTTATATTTTTCAGATATTCTAATTGCTCTATATTAGTAGGCTGAATAAATAGCTCTTCATTGTCTATACATTTATCTACATTTTTATAATAATAGTTTTTTAGATACCATTTATTATTGTCACTCGCTTCTATCATTTTTCTCAATGATTTCTCATCTTGTAACTTAATAATTTCTAAGTATGGACTAATATCATCATTACTTAATTTATAAAACTCACTTGTATATGCTTTGCAACTTGAAACTGTATCAAAATTGTACATCCATTTTACTGGTAATGTATGCCCCAAAATATGACTTAATTCATAACCATTTTCAAAGCTTTCTTCAACTATACCAATAGATACACTACATTTAATTTTTTCTTCTATATTTTGATATGCCTTATATAAAAAGTAATCACCCTTTTTAATTGACATAAACCTTTTTATAAAGTCTTTGTCATTACAGTTGTCATTGATATATTTTTCTGATTTTTTTCCCATATTGAGTACTTCTTTTAAATTTATTTTTATATCAAAACCAAGTGCAATTATACTTTCTTCTCTAAAAACTTGTGGTGTATCTGTTTCCTGATAAAAAAATTCTTCCATTAACCAATATTCTGTAACTCTTATATTTTCAGACATATCTTTCTCCTTAATATCTAAAACATACTAATTATATAACAAAGCAACTTTAATCTTTCCGTCTAAATTTTCTTTTAAGTATAAAGAAAATATCACTTCATATTTTTCTTCTATTTTACTTTGAATATTATTTATTAAATCATTCAATTCTACTAGAGAAAAGTCCATATTTCCTTCAACAAATACAATGCCTTTTTTGTTTATGAATTCTTCACCTAAATACTCCATTTTTTCAAATAAAACGTTAGCTATGTCACTATATTCTTTTGTATCTTCAAATTCTTCAAAAGAATACTTAATTCCCTTATCTCCTATAATAGCTTCCTTTAAATCAGTTATATCTATATTTATCATACAGGAATCCGAAATAGACTCTATCATAATATTCATTAAATCAACAAATTTAAAGATATTATCATTATTGATTTTAAATTCTCTCCCAAGTTCTAAATCTTCTTTATTTTCCTTCTCTGAACAATTCATTCCTATAGATAAAATTCTTCTTTCATTTGACATATATGAAATAGCTTTTATAATCTCTCTACTTTGTTTGTCTTCAGTTGAATATGCTAAAAATAATATCTCTACTCCATCTAAAAGGCTTCTGACATATTCTTTTTCAACTTCTTGATTTATATTAATTCTTTCTATGTCTACATTTTCTTTTATTTTTTCTTCTATTTCATTTATTATATTAATACCTTCAGTTCCAATACCAATTATCTTAGCATTCTTATTAAAATCTTCCATTATCATACATATCTCCTTAATAATTATTTGGTTTTAACATTTTAAATATTATAACATATTTTCTTCAAAAAAATATTTTAACTCTTTAGCCTTGTCATAAAGCAATTTATTTATAAATTTTGGCTCTATCACTCTTGCATCTTTACCTATTGAAAATAAAGTAGATACATACCAATCTATTTCACCTTGCTCTATGAATGTATCAATTAGACCACTACCATCTTCCTTTATTTCTACATCTAAATCATAAGAATTATTCTTTATTTTGGATATACCTTCTTTAGTTAATAGTACACATAGTTTAATACTTTCACCAAATTTTTTAGTAAATGACATATTTTCATATGCTTTCACATATACTGTATCTATCCACTCTTTCAAACTTATATTTTTCTTTTTACTCTTACCTATCCTTTTAAATTCAATCACATTTTCCATACAAATTAATATAATCTTATCACTTTCATAATCATATACAGGTGTAAACCACACACACCTCTTTAAAAATATACCCATAGGGCATACATTTTTCTCTAATAATTGATTTCCAGACTTATATTTAATATTTAAAATGCAGGACTCTGAGGAAGCTCTAAAAATTTCAACTATATCACTACTTTTATACCTTCCTTCATTAGGTATAAACTCAATATAATTTTTTATATTATCTATCCCTTCTTTTATACTGCTTTTACGCTCATAACTTATTTTTCTTATTATAGAATCAATTTCTTTATCTATTATCATTGACTTATAAATTTGAAGTGATTTAAGGGCAAAGAAGATAGACATGACTTCTATTTCTGTAAATACAACAGGAGGTATATAACTATTATTTAAAACCCTATACCCTCCATTCCTACCCTTTTCTGTCTGAATTGGAAGTCCCATTTCGTTTAATTCTGTCAAGTATCGTTGAATAGTCTTAGTTGAAAGATTAAACTCTTCTGACAACTCTTTGATTGTAAACTTCTGCTTATCATTAATATATGTCCAAACATCAGTCAATCTTTTTATCTTTGACAAATAAAATCCCCCTCATTATTAATACTAATCTTAATCTATGAAATGATAGTGTATTTTTTAAAATTTAATATCAATGACATTCTTATATTTTTTCATTAAAAAACTAAAAAATGGTACTCCAACTACTGTCACAACCACAAATTCTCCAAAACCTACCTGTATCATAGATAAAATCAAAGGAAGTCCAAAAAATATGTTTAACATCAATCCAACTACAACTGCATTTACGATAGTTGGCCATATAGAAGCTATAATCAATGTACCCTTACTTTGTCCACTTATTTTTCTAGTAAAATAAATCAAACTCCCACTTATAAATGTAGCTAATGTCCCAAATACTATATCAGGTACACCGTATGGACCTATAACATTTGCTAAAAAACATCCTAATGTAAGACCTACTATGTATCCTTTATCTAAAAACGCTAAAAGCATCATAATCTCTGCTACTCTAAATTGTATTGGACCATAACTTATAAATCCCAATGACAGGGTTAAAACCGCATAAATTGCTGTAACAACTGCTGTTAATGCTATATTAATACTCTTTCTTCTCATATCTGTCTCCTAGTAAAAATTTTCTTGCTAAAAATTAATAATATAACTTTATTTTATACAAATTCTATAAACTTAAACAGTTATTTTATATAAACAAATTATTTTAACGAACTATTTTATTAATTCAATTTATATTATACAATATGATACATATAAACTCAAATAGCTATATTTTAAATATATGTTATAATTATTGTATACAAATTCAATTTTAATTTTCTATTATTCTATAAAAACATTAAAAAAGAGCCTTAAAATTAGGCTCTAATAATTTATGTCAAAATCAATGAACTCTGCTATCTTTTAATTTAGATAATATCATCCAAGTACCTACACAATCAATTTCTAATTGTTTTTCTATCTCATCATACAGCATTTCTTGATATGATGTATTTAAAACAACATTTTCAACAAGTTTAGAAATTTCCTCTTCTGCAAAGTCAATTTCTATTTGGTTTTGCTTTTCCTTAAAAAACACTCTTACTTTTCTCTGACTTATCGAACGACCCTCAAAGCTGACTAAACATTCTAAAATGTTTTTATCTCCTCTAAAATTATTTACTGCTCTCATGTTATTTAGATTTCCAGCCAAAACATCATCCCCTTAGTTAATTTTATATTTTATAAGTAAAATTCATAATATTATAATAACTACTTATTAAATATCTTTCAACAGGTATGACATAACTGGTTGTTTAACATGTAAAACTAGTCTAAAATCTTCATAAATAATTATTTATTCATAGCCATAAATACTTTTTCAGGTGTAATAGGAAGTGTATTTATTCTCACACCAACACCATTAAATACGGCTTCTTGTATTGCTGGCAAAGGTGTATTTATAACAACTTCTCCAACCGACTTAGCGCCAAATGGTCCTGTTGGTTCATAAGTTTCAACAAAATCTACTTCTACATTTCCAATATCACATCTAGCTGGAATTTTATATTGCATAAATGTATTTGTATCCATACTACCTTTTTCTGTATATCTAACTTCTTCAAATAACGCCATCCCAATCCCTTGAACAATTCCACCTTCAACTTGTATCTTAGCTAGATTTTTATTTATAACTGTTCCACAATCTACTATAGCTACATAATTTACTAAATCAACCTTACCAGTTTCTTTGTCGATTTCAGTTTCTGCAAAACCAGCTATAAAAGGAGGTGGAGATACTGGACTACCATGAGAAGCAAAACCTATCAATTGATTAGTATCTGGTCCAATTGTAGAATCTACTGCTATATCAAACAATAATGTACTACCTTTTTTGCTAGTTAAGTTTACACCATCAAATTCTACTTCATCTTTATCAACACCCAGTTTAGTTGCTCCAGCAGAAATTATTTTTCCCCTTAAATCTTGAGCAGCTTTAACTACTGCCATACCAGTTACATAGGTAGTACTTGAAGCATATGAACCTGGGTCATATGGAACCAAATCAGTATCAGCTGATATGACTGTTATATTTTCGATACTTGTTTCAAGTACTTCAGCAGCCATTTGAGCTAGGATTGTGTCACTTCCTGTACCCATATCAGTAGAACCTATCATAAGTGTATAATCTCCACAGTCATTTAATTTAATTTCAGCTGAAGACTTGTCAAGACCTTGTATACCAGACCCTTGCATAGTAATTCCCATACCTACACTTCTAATTTTTCCATTATCAAGATGTTTACAAGGATATTTTTCATCCCATCCAATAAGCTCTTTGCCCTTATTTATACATTTTACTAAATCCACACTATTTAAAGTTTTTCCATATGCAAATGTAGTTTCACCTTGTGTTACTACATTTTTTAATCTTAAATCTGTTGGGTCCATGTTTAATTTATCAGCAAGCATATTTATAGTTGATTCAACAGCAAAACATCCTTGAGAAGCTCCATATCCTCTAAGTGCTCCTGCTGGCATTTTATTAGTGTATACTACATCTGCAATAAATCTTGTTGCTTCAACTTTATTATACATTGGTAAAGTTTTTTCTCCAACCAAACCAATAGTTGTAGAGGCATGCTCTCCATATGCACCTGTATCAGAAAGTGCATTTATATCTATAGCTTTTATTATTCCATCATTAGTAGCACCTAACCTAACCTTTAATCTCATTGCGTGTCTACTTGTTGAACAATTGAAAGTTTCTTTTCTATCATAAATTATTTTAGCTGGTTTACCTGTTTTTAAAGTTACAATTGCCGAAAAAATCTCCACACATGCAGTTTGTTTTCCGCCAAACCCGCCGCCAATTCTAGGTTTTATAACTCTAATTTTACTAGCTGGTAGCTCTAAAGCACGAGATAAATGTCTTTTAACATGAAATGGTATTTGAGTTGAACTTACTACAACCAATCTTCCAGTATGGTCCAAGTAATTGTAGGCTCTATATGTTTCCATCATTGCATGTGCTTGAGCTTGAGTATAGTAAGTTTCTTCAATCACTATATCACAATTACTTAATACTTTTTCAATATCACCTTTTGTATAATCATGATGTGATACTATATTATTTTCTCTCTGCATACCTATGTCAAAGTTACAATGTCTATCTTCATCATGCACTATAGCTTTATTTCCCATTGCCTCTTCAAAATCCAAAACAGGTGTAAGTACTTCATACTTTACCTTGATAAGATTCATTGCTTTAATTGCTGTTTTTTCATCTACAGCTGCAACTATAGCTACTTCATCACCTACATACCTCACAACATCTTCAAGAATTAATCTATCATATGGAGATGGTTCTGGATATGTTTGACCAGCAAGTGTAAATCTAGATTTTGGTACATCTTTATATGTTAAAACACATTCAACACCATCGACCATTTCTGCCTTTGATGTATCTATATCTTTTATCTTTGCATAAGCATGAGGACTTCTAAGTATCTTTACCACCAAAGCATCTTTTGCTGATAAATCATCTGTATATACAGGTTTCCCTGTTGTGATACTCATTCCATCTATTTTTTTGATTCCTTTTCCAACTATATTCATGTTCTACTTTACCTCCAGATAAGTTTTGATAGCTCTTAACTGTCCCATATACCCTGTACATCTACATAGATTTCCTGTCAGATAATGTTTTATTTCTTCATCTGTAGGATTTTCAAGCTCATCTTTCATTGCAAGTACAGTAAGTATAAAGCCAGGAGAACAGAAGCCACACTGTTCAGCTCCCTCTTTTACCAAAACCTCACTAAATTCTCTAACTTCATTTTCTAAACCTTCAATTGTAGTTATTTCTTTATTTAAAACCCTCAACGTTAATGTTGCACAAGATAATGTAGGTTTCTTATCAATTAAAACTGTACAGAGACCACAGCATCCTGTGTCACAACCTCTTTTTACACTCAGATTACCAACTTTTCTCAAAGTGTCAACTAGATATTCTTCTGGCTCTATATCTACACTTTTTTTCTTTCCATTTATATTAAGCTTCACTAACATTATTAAATAACCTCCATTATAGCTCTTTTTAAAAGTACTTTACTCATAGCTTTTCTATAATCCCTAGATGCTCTCATATTAGAACCAAAAGTTAATTCTTCTGATGCTATTTCTATTGCTTTATCTATATTAACTTCATTAACTTCATTATTAGATAGGAATTCACTAGCTTGTTTTGCAATCATAGCTTTTTGAGGTCTTGCACCTACACATAATTTAAATTTTCCCATGTGTTTTGATACAGATACATTTAAGAGAGGATAATCACTCTTTGCATTTCTCAGTGATTTATAAGAAGCATTTTTATTTGTCTTCTTTATATATACCTTAATTAGTAAATCTTTCTCATAATCTCTATTAAGAAAATCTTCAAGACTAATCCTTCCAGCCTTATATAATTCTACTTCTGTATCTAATGAAAGTAATGCTACTATCAAGTCAGAAAAACCATATTTAGAAAATACTGTAGCTCCAACCGTTACTACATTTCTAAACTGAATTCCTATTATATCTTTAACTGAATTCTCTATTATTTGTCCAAAATTTTTTTTGATTATTGGACTTATCTCTAATGTTCTAAAAGTAGTCATAGAACCAATCTCAATATAGTTTTCATCTTCTTTTATATAATCTAAATTTAAATTAGATAATTCTATTCCTGTCCCTATTCTTTTTTTCCCCATTCTTAAAAAAGCACTTCCACCAATCACCTGATTAGTTTTTCTTTTATTTAAAATTGAGTACGCTTCTTCTACTGTATTTGGCTGTACAATATCCATAACCGTAAACATAAATTTCCTCCCTTATTTGCTATTCTTATTTTAAATACAACTAATTATATCATAGCTTCAACAAATTTTGATAATAAATATATCCAATATGTAAATTCTGTAAATTAGTTCTACATAAAAAATGACTATTTCAATAATTATCATTAGATAATTTTAAAATAGCCATTATTGTGTATTATTTAAAGTGAAATTTTAAAAAGTTGATACTTTTTCACTTATATTTATCACTTCTTCTTCTAATAATCCAAGTTTTTTAGCTACCAATTTTGTAGTACTTCCTTGTATTACTAATGTGATTAGTATAGTCATAAATACTACTGATGAAATTACTTCGTATCCAGGAACTTTCATTGCTGAAATGATACCACAAAGTGCAGCTGGTATTACTCCAGTTTCCCTTACCCACATCATAAATAACATTTCATTTTTACTCCATTTTGCTTCTCTATCCACAAGTGTACAAACTAAAACACAAAGTGGTCTTGCTATAAACATTAAAACTAGTACTGTAATTACAGATGGCACAAAATATTTACCTAATTGAGCTAAATTAACTTGGCTACCTAATATTATAAATATTGCCATACGACAAATAGTACCTAAAGTTTCAGCAACATAGAAATCTGCATCGTAAGATTTTTGACTTAACCAAATTCTAAAGTTTTTCTTATTCCCAGTTATTATACCTACAATAAAGCAAGACATGTATCCACTTCCACCTAATTTTGTAGATAATTCATACGCAACTACAACTGAAATAACAGATATTATTGGTGCAAAATCTTTGAATATTCCATATGGTTTATCATTAACCAATTTCAAAAGCAGTATTCCTGTAATTAAACCAATCACAACTCCGACAATAACCATTGTTCCTAATTCATAAATATTTTCACTTAATGAAAATTTATTTGATAAAATTACAGCTAACACTGCTGATGTTAATATAGCTCCTGTTGCATCATTAAAAGCTGATTCACTTATTACAGTTTGTTTTACTCTATCCTTTATTTTTACCTGATTAAATATAGGTACAAGAGTAGCTGGGTCTGTTGATGCTATTATAGTTCCTGCTAATAAAGCAGTCATTGCACTTATTCCAAAAGCAAAGCTTATTACTTGTTGCATTATAAAAGCAGATATCACAACTCCTAAAGTAGCTAGTAAGAATACAGATATCTTTACATTTCTCAACACTTTTAAACTTATTTCTTTTCCACCTAAGTATAAGATAAATGCAGAACCAAATGTAAGTATTAGTTGATTTTCTATTTGAAATCCGCGAATATCTATAAATTTTAAAAATGATGGTCCTATTAGAATTCCTACAAGTAAAAATAGTACAACATCAGGAACTTTCAATATCTCGCTAAGCTTGCTACAAATTATTCCAGTTATACTTACAACAGCAAAAATCACCAATAAATTATTACTGGCAATTGTGTGTATAGATGATTCCATGTCAGTCTCTCCTCCCAATATGCATGCATTATATGACATACTCGTTTATTCATTTTACTATATAATTATAGCACACAAATAAATGTTATCAATCATATTTTTTGGACTCTGCAACTTAACCTTCATTTTTGATAATTAAATAACGCTTATATAATTTTAATATTTTTTACCAGTCGTTAAAAGGTTGATTTTGTCAAGTTTATAGTATATATATAATAGCATTATTTATATGTATATCTTTTTTAGATATTTTTCGACTTTTTTTCTTATTAAAATAACTTTAAATTTAACAATAAAACATTTCATTATATATTTTTTTTAAAATGTACTATTTTCAACATTTTCATTAGCTTGGTCTATTCATTTTTTTCTTATCTATTCTATATCCAAGCATACTTCCTATATTTTTATTTGGTTGTAATTCTTCAGCTACTTCAAGTTTATTATCAAGATTTTTTTTCATTCTAAAAATCTTACTTTTATTTTCATCTTTTCTATCTTTTTTCATATTTTCTCCTTTCAAAACAATATAAATTTTTCTATTTATTACTTATTATTTCAAATTTCTATAATTTTAATCAAAAAAGGGAAATTTCTCAATACAATATAGCTTATTTAACACTATATTTATATCTAGAATTTCCCTAATTATTTTGCTAATTAAATTTTTCAATGACTTCTTCTAAATTAGAATTTACTATTTCTTCTTCTTTCCAACTATTTAATGTATAATGCGTCCTAAACGTAAATATACCTGAAATTATTAATATAAAATAATATACAAACCCACTATATAAGAGTACTGAATACCCTAATAACTCTTTTGGAATTATTTTTGAAAACATAGTAAAGAATGTAACCTCATTTGCTCCAACATTTCCTGGTGTTGGTACTGGTGATATTGCCATATACAAAAATACTTGTAGTGTCATTATATGTATATAAGATACTCCTTTTAAATTTGAAGCTTTATACACACAATAGACTATACTAAAATACGCGATTAGTTGTAATACAGTAAGTAATATACTTAAAACTAAAACTCTCACATTTTTGATAAATATTTTTATAGAGTAATTATAATCATCAATATAATGATTTACTCTATCACGTTTTGAATCTAAGAATTTAAACGTCTTAAATTTAGATAAAAGATTAATCAAAATTTCTGCTACCATTTTTACTTGTTTGGGACTAAATACTATTAGTAGTCCACCTAACAACATACTTACATTCATAATCATACCAACTGTTATTAAAACTCTAACAGAATGTACTTGTTGCATTAATAATGACTTATTTAACAAAATTAAAATTCCACAAAACAGAGTAACTGTACTTTGAAATACCACTGTCTTATTAGTAACTATAGCTACTGACTTACTAAGACTCACATCATATTTTGTAAGTGCATATATTTGCATGGGTTGACTTCCAGATGCAAATGGAGTAACTAAATTATAGTAAAATCCCATTGTAGCCATTTTAATACCAATAAATTTTACTTTTGTTTTTTGAACTGCATTTATTATCAAATGAGTTACAATAGCTTCAATTAGCATATATACTAATATTATTAATATTCCAAAGAATATATAAGCCTTATTTACTAGCCTTATAATTTTAGGTATTAGTTTTATATCTAAAGTAGTTAACACTAAATAAGTAGTAATACATATCAAAAATAGTAAAAATCCATATTGAATAAAATCTTTTTCTTTTTTGGATAGTTTTCTCATTCATTTTCTCCTAAATTTTTTCATATCACTATATCATAGTATACTACTTAACATATTCTTTGCAATACTAAAAAAAATAAGTCTCTATTAGACACAAACACATCTACAAACTTTTAAATATTTTTACTCCTTTAGTAGAAATAATTCTCCATATCATAAAATCTAATATTAATGTAAGCACACTTGCTAAAACAATATACATATTTAAAAATGAAATTCCCAGTAATATATAGATACCTCCAAGTATAACTATATATACTAATGATGCTAACATTGTAACTATCATACTTGCACTTCTCTTTACCACAGCCACTTCATTTTTCCAATCAAGGTTTGGATATAATAAATTTGTTAATAAACCCATCAAAGCTACAAACATTGAAAGACTTGTAATTAGACAAATTGATACAATAATAAATTGAACTTCAAAACCTAATCTTATAGATACCAGTATTAGACATAAAATAGATAATGGTGCATTTAATAAAAAATTCATCAATATCTTTGACCAGAATATTTCTTTCTCATCTATTGGAGAAGACTTTAATATCCATAGATTTTTTCCTTCAAAAGAAATCGAACAATATGTTGTACAATTCATTACTATTATAAAGAATATTACACCTAATAACTGCATTTTTATAAGGCTAAAATCAATATTCATTTTTAGTAATTCAGCCATTTTATCTGCACCAAATACTAATATTAAAATTGTCCCTACTATTAGAAATAACAGACCAACAGACGAATTTAAAAAGTAGATGAATGAAGAAGAATATCTCTTAAACTCCTTTTTTAATAGAGCTTTTGATGGTCTTGAAATTTTTTGACTCTTGAATTCATAACTTTTTGATTTATAACTTTCACGCATCTTAGAATTTATATTTTTAAATCTTTTAGCAAATAAAGTTACAAACATAAAAAATGGTATTATTGATATTGCTATAAATACCAAAAATGAAGTTATACTTCCTGTTTTAAGAGCATCAACAAAATAATATGTAGGTGGATATATTTTTCTAATAGTCTCTGAAATAGATGCACTATTTTTTAACATTTCAACTGATATAGAATTCAATTTTGACATAAATAGAGTATAAAATAGAATCAATATAACATTACCTATGATTAACACTAAATTTTTATATTTTATTCTTGATGATATCTGCCCTATAAATAGAAAAATTATTGATGAAACAACTATTGGTAATAAAGGCAAAGCTAAAAATAATAATATTAAATAAGGGAAATAGGTTATACTTACATCAGAATTTAAAAAATAAACTACTGCTGGTATAATCATACATATTGAAGAAAATAAATAGTTTGCTCCAATTAGCATCACTATTTTACTTGCTAATACAGTAGATTCTTTTATTGGTAAACTAGTCAAGAGGTCTAAATCTTTTGCTTGAAATAGATATGATGAAGTTTTGTATAATGATGTAACAATTGTTGTCAATGTTGATAGTCCAAATCCAAATATCAGTAACATTTCCATTTGATTTATTTGTTTCAAAATATCAACTAAATAAAGACTTAAACTAGTTACATAAAAAATCAACAGACCTGCTATAATAATAATCGAAAATACCATTCCTATTATTTTTTGCTTTTCTCTGCCATCTGCTTTTTTTAAGGCATTTAATTTAAATTCATTTATTATATTAGTTTTTATTAATATACTTAGATTGCTCATATTTTATCATTCCTCACTTTAGATACTATATTGTATAAAAAACATTTTATTTTTCTATTAATTCCATAAAGATACTTTCAAGTGAATTACTTCCTTTAACTTCTTCTGTAGTTCCATAGGCAATTATATTTCCATCTTTTATTATGGCAATCTTATCACAAATTTTTTCAGCAACTTCTAAAACGTGTGTTGAGAAAAATATACAACCACCTTTTTCACAAAACTCCTTCATAATCTCTTTCAATATAAATGATGCTTTTGGGTCGAGACCTACAAAAGGTTCATCAAGAATTAAAATTTTTGGATTATGTATTAAGGCTGAAATTATGGCTAATTTTTGTTTCATACCATGTGAATATGAAGATATTAAATCCCCTAATGCTTTATTAAGTTCAAACTTACTTGAATAATATTTTATTAACTCTTCTCTTTCATTTTTATCAACTTCAAATATATCTGCTATAAAATTGAGATATTGTACTCCAGTTAATGATTCATATAAATCTGGATTATCAGGTATATATGCCATTTCTTTTTTACATTCAACAGGCTGTTTTTTTATAGATTTAGAATTTACAAGTACCTCTCCCTCTTCAAAATCGTGTATCCCAACTATTGCTTTAATAGTAGTAGTTTTACCTGCTCCATTATGACCTATAAACCCAAAAAGTTCTCCATCATTTACATCAAAAGAAACATTATTTACTACTTTTTTATTTTTATATGATTTAGATACATTGATTATCTTTAACATAATTTTCCTCCTTAATTATAGTTTTGATATTTGTTATATATAATATATAACAAATATCAAATAATTACAACTTTTATTTGTTTATTTTTAAAGTTTATACAATACAAAATCATCAGAAATATAGAAATACAAATTATATTTAATTCTAAATTGCACATAATTATAAAAGAATGTATAGTTCGATTTGCCTAAACAATGTATAATAAAAAATAGTTGACTATAATAATATAATGATTAAATAGAAGGAGCAAAACATGAATACATTTGAACAATTAAAAATAAGTTCTACTCTAATAGATGGGCTTAAAAAACAAGACATAACTTCTCCAACAGAAGTTCAATCACTTGCTATAGAAAATATAATACAAAATAAAGATTTATTGATTAACTCTCAGACTGGTACAGGGAAAACACTAGCATACCTTCTACCTATATGTGAAAAAATTGATACGTCAAAAAGAGAGACACAAGCTCTTATACTTGCACCTACACATGAATTAGTAATGCAGATTACAAATCAAGTGGAATTATTAGCTAAAAACTCAGAAATTCCTTTGACCTCTTTAGCTTTAATCGGGGAAGTAAATATACAAAAACAAATAAAAAATATAAAAACAATAAAACCACATATAGTAATCGGCTCTTGTGGAAGAGTTTTAGACTTAATAAAACAAAAGAAATTAAAATCGCATAATATAAAAACTATTGTCTTAGATGAAGTGGACAATCTATTAAATGGAAAAAATATAACTTGTATAGAAGATATAATAAGAACTACATTAAAAGATAGACAAATTATAGGATGCTCTGCAAGCCTTACTGATAATACTATAAAAGTTTGTGATAAAATTATGAAAGAATTTGAAATAATAAAGACGAAAGAAAAGTCACAAATAAATCCTAATATAAATCACTCATATTTATTAGGTGAGATAAGAGATAAGTTCACTTTTCTTAGAAAGACATTAGCTGCCACAAATCCAAAAAGAGCAATTGTATTTGTAAATAATGAAAAAAATATAGAAGTTTTAGTATCAAAACTAAATTATCATAACTATAAAGCAATAGGGATTTTTGGAAATATGGCAAAAGAAGATAGAAAAAATGCAATAAATAAATTTAAAATTGGAAAAGCAAAAGTTTTGATTACAACTGATTTATCTGCTCGTGGACTGGATATAGTAGATGTAAGTCATGTTTTTAATTTAGATTTTCCAAAAAGTAAAAATGAGTACTTGCATAGATGTGGTCGAACTGCTAGAGGAAATCGAAGTGGTAATACAATCTCAATAGTAACAAAACAAGAATTAGATATTATAAAGGATTTACAAAAAGAATTCAATATAACAATTACGCCTAAAACTTTACAAAATGGAAAACTAATAGATACAATTAAATAGTCTAATGAATACGAAAGAGCTATAATTTCTCATCAAAACATATGAGAAATTATAGCTCTTTATTTTATTAAATTAACTTTTTAAATAATATCTATTATAATAGCCAAAGTTTTATTATAAATAATATAGCCAAAACAATCATTACTATAGAAACATGTTTCTTGTCCTCTGCCTTTTTAGCTCCAAATATATTGTAAAATACATTTACGAAAACATAAGTTAATATACCTAAAGTCAAACCATCACCTATACTATAAGTTAATGCCATACAAGCAATCGTAACAAACGCTGGTACACCTTCAGTTATATTATCAAACTCGATATCTTTAACTGTACCAAGCATTAAGTATCCAACATATATTAAAGCTGGTGCTGTAGCACATGATGGAATTGCTATAAATACAGGAGAGAAAAACATTGCAGCCAAGAATAAAATACCAACTGTTACTGCTGTCCATCCAGTTCTTCCACCTGCTATAACTCCTGTTGAACTTTCAACATAAGTTGTAACTGTAGATACTCCAAGTCCTGCACCTACTGTAGTTGCAACTGCATCTGTAAGTAAAGCTCTACCTACATTAGGAACATTTCCTTTTTCGTCTAACATATTTGCTTTAGAGCAAACACCAACCAATGTACCTACTGTATCAAAGAAATCAACAAATAAGAACGTACAAACTACTACTAAAAATCCACCTATATTTGTTGGATGTAATACATATCCTAAATCTATTTTACCTGCTATTGGTGCTAAACTTTCAAATTTAAATAATCCACCAGGTAAATATATACCTAATTTTTGTGCATACTCTGGATTCATAAAAGCAAATCCCCAAGCAAGTAATGAACTTACTACTATTCCAAAAAGTATAGAACCTTTAACTCTTTTTTTATCTAATACGGCAATAATTATTAACCCTATACAAGTTATTATTACTGCTGGTGTAAATCTACCCATTTTGATAAGAGTAGCTTGGTCTCCAATAACAATTCCGCTATTTACTAAACCTATAAGTGCAATAAATATACCAATACCACCTGTAACAGCTAATTTCATATTTTTTGGTATTGCATTTACAACAGCCTCACGAACTCCACTTACTGATAACACTATAAAAATAATACCTTCTACAAATACTGCTGTAAGAGCCACTTCCCAAGGAACACCCATTTGTAAAACTACTGTATATGCAAAAAATGCATTAAGACCCATGCCTGATGCTAAAGCAAAAGGAAGATTTGCAACTACACCCATTAAAATACATCCAAATGCTGCTGCTAAACATGTCCCTGTAACAAGTGCACCTGCTGGCATACCTGTTTCAGATAAAATATTTGGATTTACAGCTATTATATAAGCCATAGTTAAAAAAGTAGTTACTCCTGCAATTACTTCCTTCTTCATATCGACATTTTTATTAGTCAAAATTGGAAAAAGTTTCTGCATGGTACTACTGTTTGTTGTTTGCATAACAACACCTCCTATTAAATTTTACAAAAAAACGACACAGTAATTGATAAGCTGAGCCGTATCCTTCATAATTCAATTAATTAAATATTTAATTAACTAAATAATAGTATACATAGTCAGAATATTTACGGTATTCCGGTAGAAACTTATGACCCATATTGTCAAAATTATATGTTATACAATACAAAACATTATTTTTTCTTTACGAATATTATTTTAATTTATATAGTTAATTTTGTCAATATATACGTATATATTATACTGATTTTGTATTAATATTCGATTATATTAAGTATTAATTTCTTTAATTCAGATTATAATTATATTCTTTACATTTTCGAAAAATATATGATATTTTAATACAATTTATTTATAATTGAAATATAAAGCTTAGTCTAAGATTATATTATAATAAATTGATAAATTTTTTATTTAGAAAAATAAAGTGAAAGATTTAACTATAACTCATAAAGACTCTCAGAAAATTAAAGTTTTTGTAAATCAGATAATCAATAAACAAGCTTTTGATACAATGTATTTACCTTCATTATGATATAATAAGTTATGGAGGTGAATATGAAAATGGGTATTATTCTTAAGCCAAAACAATTTTATATGACTGTTATAATTACAATAATTCTCTACTTCTCTCTTAATTACAGTTTTAATATAAAATTTTCTATATGCTTATCTTTTTTAACAATATTAATATGGGCCATAGATTCTGTTGAAAAAACTGTGGTTGCATTATTTTTTGTAATTCTAGCATTTATTTTTAACATTGCACCCTTAAGTATAATTTTACAATTTTTATTTACAGAGAATTTTTATATAATAATTCTTGCCTACATAATTACTAATGCAGTTACAAAAACAGGAGTTGCAAAGATTATTTCTGAAAAACTAATTTTAAATATTGTAGATACACCTAAAAAAATGATTCTTTTATCATATATTTTGGGTATACTGTTAATATTTTTTATCCCACAACCATTTCCAAGGGTTATTCTAGTATCAGCTTTTTACAAAGAGTTTTTAAAAGAGCAGAAAATAACTGAAGATTCAAAATCTATACTTTTGTTTAGCATATTTACAGCATCTACATTTACATCAATGTTTTTTATAAATGGGGATACTCTTTTAAACTATGTTGTATTAGAACTTGGAAACTGTGATATAAATTGGGGTCAATGGGCTTTTTATATGTCTGTTCCAACCATAATTACATGTTTTATAACTTATTTTTTATTTATTTTTATCTTTAAAAAAGAATTATCTTCAATAGAATTTATTTCTCATGGAAATCTTGATTCCAATAAATTTCAGTTTTCATATTCTAATTTTAAAAAGGAATTTAATTTATTAAATAAAGAACAAAAATATACTTTTTTGTGCCTAGGAATAATGTTTTTTATGTTTTTAACCCAGTTTATGCATAACGTAAATACTCTAATTATAATGTCAATTTGTGTACTTCTTTTATCACTGAGAAAAATAGTTGGATTCAATACTTTAAAAGAAATAAATTGGAAAGTACTTATTTTTTTCATAGCAGCATTTTCAATTGGAGGAGTATTAAAGTACTCTGGAGTTGTAGATATAATGGGAAATTATCTGATAAGGTTTATACCAAACTCTTCAGAAATTATTTCAATCTTATTTTTAATAACTCTGACAATAGTATTGAACATATGTCTAGGAAGTGCTGTTACTACATCATCTGTGGTAATACCATTACTTGGTAGTTTGCACATACTAAGAGAAAATAGCATTACTTTGTGTCTATTTGTCTACATTATAGTAAGTATACAATACATATTACCATTCCATCATGCCACAATAATGGTTGGGCATGGTGAAAATCTATATAATAGCAAGGTTATTTTTAAGTATGGTTTAACTCTGATTCCTTTAACTTATTTTATAATAATATGTGTGACATTCCCATGGTGGAAACTTATAGGTTTAGAAATCTAAAAAAGATGAAAATATGAATTAACTTAAAATAATAATAGCTTGGATTATTAAAAAAAATTCATATTTTCATCTTTTCATACAAGTCTACTTATATAATTGTGTATAAAACTACTTTTTAATCATAATACTAAAGATTATTTGTTTTACTACCTTTTCCAAAAGTATTCTCCCAATCTTCTATAAACTTATCTACACTCCAGTCTGTCAATGGGTGATTCATCATAGCTTTACATATATCATATGGTACTGTAACGCTATGTACTCCATGTTGCATTAATTCTATAACTTGCTGTGCATTTTTAAAACTAGCGGCAAGTACTTTTGTATCCATTTTATAGGTATCTATTATTTTTATAAGCTTTGAAACCATGGATACTCCATCGCCAGATATATTATCAAGTCTATTTACATAAGGCGCAATATAATTTGCTCCAGCTTTTGCAGCTAGAAAACCTTGATGTGCTGTAAATATTGCAGTAGCAGTTATTTTTATCCCTTTTTTATGAAGGTCTTTTATAGCTCTTAAACCGTCTTGTGTTACAGGTATTTTTACATATATATTTTTTCTCAAACTACTTATATATAATGCCTCTTCTAATATTTCTTCATACTTTGTACTTAGCACTTGAGCATGTATAGGCATATCCTCACCTATAATCTCACCTATCTCATTTATAAGTTGCTTAAAATTCTTTTTTTCTTTTGAGACAATACTTGGATTTGTAGTTACACCATCTATTGGTAAACAAGTACATAATTCCTTAATCTCCTCCACATTACCTGTATCTAAGATTAGTTGCATTAAAATATCCCCCTTTAATCTTTATTTATTCTTATTATATATTGATTTGGTATTATTTTCAATAATTTTATTATTGTTTTATCTTTTTTATTATTGTTTTGATTTTTTTTAATTTTATAATCTCTTTATTTATTAAATTCTAAACAGATAATTAGTAAAAATATACTTTTTATATTAAATTAATTTTGTATTCCATGTTAAAATAGTTGATATATTGTATTTTATCTTATAATATTTACTATAATACTACATTAGGAAAAGAGGGAAAAAATGTTTGCAGAAGAAAGGATTCAAGCTATATTAAATATCCTAAAAAAAGAAGGCAGAGTTACTGTAAAAGAACTCAGTTCTAAGTTTAATGTTACAGAAGATTGTATAAGAAAAGATTTAAAAAATATAGAAAAAATATCTTCAATACGAAGAATTTATGGTGGGGCTGTATTAGCCAGAGAAACTCTAGAAAATCAAGATACAAAAGATAGAAAAGAAATCAACATTCCAACAAAAAAAATAATAGCAGAAAAAGCATTTAATCTAATTATGGATAGAGAAACTATATTTTTAGACATCTCTACAATTAATATATTACTTGCAAAACTTTTAGCTGAAAGCAAAAAAAAGGTAACACTGGTCACAAATATGTTGGATATACTAAATGTAGTTACTTCAAAACCAAATAATTTAAATATAATTTCTACTGGGGGTTTATTAAATCTTAGCTTAGATGGCTTTGTTGGTACTCCAACTATAGACTTTATATCAAAATATAAATTTGACAAGACTTTTATGGGTAGCTGTGGTGTAGATGTATTCAACTCTTCACTTACAACTTTTGAAATTGAAGATGGTCTTACAAAAAAAGCTATAATAAATTCAAGTAAGAAAGTGTTTATAGTTATGGAAGATAAAAAATTTAAATTTGATGGAAACTTCAAATTTGCTCATTTAGAAGATATTAGTTCTATAATTACAGAAAAATCTCCTACTCCTGATATAGTAAATACTTTAGCCGAATTTAATGTAAATGTTTTATAAACTCAATTACAGATTTTATATATTTACACCTAAATATATATTATTGTTTTGTAAATATCCTTAAAAAACCTAATTCTACAACAATCATTTTATAATTGAATTTAATGGTTAAAATTAATCTGAAATAGACTTTCTAAATATAATACAGTTATTTTTAGAAAGTCTATTTCTTTAACAAACAATTTAATAATACTATTCACTTTAATATATTAGCAGAATAAATGTATTATAGATAAATAAAGTCTTATTTCATTTCATCTTTCATTTGCTTTTCTATTTCTTTAGCAAATTTTTTTTGCTCGTATCTTTCCATCATCTCATCTTTTTTCATTTCTAAATTTACCATAGCACCTTGTGCATCATCTTTTAAATCCTCAGCAGTATTCTTCATTACATAAGCTGTCTTTTTAACACCTTCTTTTATATCTTCTTTCATATTTTTCATGTCTCTTTTTAATCTATCCATCAAAACTACCTCCTCTGTAAATATAATATTTCTTATATTTATTTTTCCCAAAGTGCATATATTTATTTGTAATATCAATTATAATTTTTAAGTCATTAAATGTAATTTAAAAGTATCTAAATATATAAATTTCAATAGATTAGATATTTTTTGTTTCAAAATAAAAATAACATCAAGCATAAATTATATACTTGATGTTATTTTTTAAATTCACAGTAACTTAATTGTTGGGATTACTATAATGATGACTTATATGGAGGATGTAAGGGAATCTCATCATTATAGTTTGGTGTATTTTATGGTTTAAAACTTCTTTTATTTATATTTATATAATACATTTTTAGTATGAATTTTTCATGATTTTAAAATGAACTATTATTGAAACTTATATTATTTATATAAACAAATCAACTTTTAAATTCAACTGTAAATACTACAGAGTTTTCTTTGTTTTTTATACTATAATCAAACCCATGACTTTTAAAAATTTGACTAACTATATAAAGTCCAAGCCCACTTCCTCCAGTTTTTCTTGAGCGAGATTTTTCTATTCTATAAAATGGATTAAATATCTCTTCCAAGTAACGTTTCTCTATAGTCACACCAGTATTTTCAATTTCTAAAACTACTCTTTGATTAGAAGTCTTTTTATTTATGCGTTTATTTTTATCATAAAGTCTAATTATAAGCTCTGAACCCTCAGGAGAATATTTTATGGCATTATTTATTATATTATTAATTGCCTTAGTTATTCTCTCTTGGTCTGCTTTAACTTCTAGGTTTTCTTCTATATTTAAAATAGTTTTCATATGTTTTTCTTCTATTAAAAATACTTGTCTTTTTACCAATCTATTTAAAAGCTCAGTTATATTTATTGATACCAATTTCAAATCTTTTTCAAGTATCTCTGATTTTGAAACTTCTATCATTTCATTTACTAAATCTTTTAATTCTTGCGTACATTCATATGATTTTTTCAGATAAGTATCCCTATCTTTATACTTTCCTACACTATAAATCATACCTTCAATTTGACCACTTATTATGGTTATTGGAGTTTTTAGTTCATGTGATATTGTGGCGACAAAATCCTTTCTTCTATATTCTTGTTCTCTCTCACTCTCTATTATATTTATAAGAGGTTTTGTTATTACAATTGAATATATATAGGCTCCAATAATTGCTATTAATATCGCTATTGATATGATGTATGGCATTAACTTTCTTATAACTTCGTTTGCTTCATCAATTGGCTGTAATGGCATAACGAGTTCTAAAGTATATGGCCCATCTTTTGCATCTTTAGTATATATAGGTATAGATGTTCTGTATTCATCCTCAATACTATTAATCATGTACTTACTATATCTTAAAATAACTACTTCATTTTTTCCATATACAATTTTTCCTTGACTATCTTTTAATAAAATAGCTAGATTTTGGTCTTTAGCCATATAATAAAGTCTTTCTTCTAAAGTATATGTATCAAAGTGAATTGAACTATCTACTAAAGATTTTAAACTCTCTTGAAGAGACTCAATTTTATACTCATGATAATATGATGGCAATAAAAAATATAAAATTAGATATATTATTAAAGCTAATGCTATTAATAATGATGTCGTTATAGAAAATAACTTATATTTTATGCTTAACTTTTCCCACTTATCAAATATCCTTCTCAAGTGTATATCCTATCCCTTTTACAGTTTTAATATATGGTAATGATATTTTTTTTCTTATATTTTTTATATGTGCATCAACAATTCTAGTATCTCCATAGTAGTCATAACCCCATATACTATCCAAAAGACCTTCTCTAGTTATAACCTGAGGATACTTCTCTATCAGAGCTTTCAATATATTAAATTCTTTTAGTGTAAGCTCTATAGGTTCTCCATCTATCTCAGCTATATATGTGTTTAAATCAAGCTTTAATTTTTCAAAAACTATAAATTTATCATTTATAGTTTTGTTACTTCTTCTTAATATAGCTTCTACTCTTTTTATAAGAAGATTAAATGAAAATGGCTTTGTTATATAGTCATCACATTCTAAATCAAACCCTTTAAGTTGGTCCCCTTCATCATTCAAAGCAGTCAAAAATATAATTGGAACGCTTGATGATTTTCTTATCATTTTACAAACCCCATAACCATCTAGATTTGGCATCATTATATCTAATATTACTAAATCATAACTTCCTTGTTTAAACTTTTGTATACCTTCCAATCCATCATTAGCTGTATCAACTTGATAACCTTCTGCACTTAAAAATTCTGATATTAATTCTTGTATATTTGAATCATCTTCAATTACAAGTATTGACGAGTTCATTCTATCAATCCTTTCTATTTTATTTAAAATTTCCTATATTACTTATATTTTATCTCATTGTTGTGAATTTTACATGAAAAAAGAGCTATCTTAATTTGTAAATTAATTCTTTTAATTTAAAGATAGCTCTTTTTTATACATTTTATTTAACTTATTAATCTAGTTTCTTTTATATGCCTTGAAATTTTTAAGTCTAAGTGCATTTGAAACAACTGAAACTGAACTTAAACTCATAGCTGCTGCTGCAATCATTGGGTTTAATAGAGGTCCTCCAAATACATACAACAATCCAGCTGCTACAGGTATACCAATCGTATTATATCCAAATGCCCAAAATAGATTTTGTTTTATATTTTTTATAGTTTCATGACTAAGTTTAATTGCTGTTGGAACATCCATCAAGTCACTCTTCATAAGCACTATATCGGCAGACTCAATCGCTACATCTGTTCCACTACCTATTGCTATTCCTATATCTGCTTTCGCAAGGGCTGGAGCATCATTTATTCCATCCCCCACCATTGCAACAAACTTACCTTGATTTTGTAACTTTTCAACTTCTTTTGATTTATCTTCTGGCAAAACTTCTGCTAAAACCATATCTATACCTACTTGAGTTGCTATAGCATTTGCAGTTTTTACATTATCTCCAGTAACCATTGCAACTTTTATTCCCATATCATGAAGAATCTCTATTGCTTTTTTACTACTTTCTTTAACTACATCTGCCACTGCAATTATTCCTGCTAACTTTCCATCTACAGCTATATACATAGGTGTTTTACCTTGACTTGCCAATACATTAGATTTTTCTTCTAAAGCTTCAAGGACAATATTATTGTCATTCATAAGTTTTTTATTTCCAAGTAATATATTTTCGTTATTGATAATAACTTGTATACCAGCACCTGGTATAGCTTTAAAATCATCAACCTTTTCTAATTTTATATTTTCTTCTTCTCCATATTTAACTATCGCTTCCCCAAGTGGATGTTCTGAACCTTTTTCTGCACTTGAAGCAATCTTAATAAGATATTCTTCTTCCACATTATTTAATACAATATCTGTTACCTTTGGTTTTCCTTCTGTTATTGTTCCTGTTTTATCAAATATTACTGTATTTACTTTATGTGCAGATTCTAGTGCCTCTCCACCTTTTATCAATATACCATTTTCTGCACCTTTTCCAGTCCCAACCATTATAGCAGTTGGTGTTGCTAAGCCTAATGCACAAGGACAAGCAATTACAAGTACTGATATAAATATAGTAAGTACAAAGACTATATCTTTTCCACCTACTAAAAACCACAATAATGACGCCACTACTGCTATTGCAATTACTATTGGTACAAAATATCCAGACACAGTATCTGCAAGTTTGGCAATAGGTGCCTTTGTACCTTGAGCATCTTCAACTAATTTTATTATCTGAGCAAGAGCTGTATCTCCACCAATTTTTTCAGCCTTAAACCTAATAACACCATTTTTATTTATACTAGCTCCTGTAACTCTACTTCCAACGTTCTTCTCTACTGGTATACTTTCACCAGTAAGCATTGATTCATCAACTGATGTATACCCTTCTATTACAACTCCATCCACAGGTATTTTAGTTCCTGGTTTTACTAATATTATATCTCCTATTTCTACTTCTTCTATAGGAGTTTCTACTTCTTTACCATCAACTAATACTATTGCAGTTTTGGGCTGTAATCCCATAAGTTTTTTAATTGCTTCTGATGTTTTTCCTTTTGATTTTGATTCCAGATATTTACCAAGTAAAATAAGTGCTATTATTATTCCTGCACTTTCATAATACAACTGATGATGGTGCATACCTTGAATTTGACCATTTGCTATTTGTATTGTTGTGTATAAGCTATACAAAAATGCTGCTAGTGTCCCAATTGCAACTAAAGAGTCCATATTAGGACTTAATGAAAAAAGTGCTTTAAATCCATTTATATAAAATTTATATCCAGCTATCATTACTGGTATTACTAAAACTAGTTGAATTAATGCATAATTCAAAGTATTCATCATAGGATTTATAATTTCTGGCAAAGGCCATGGTCCTATAGGCTTTATTATCATAGGTCCCATTGCTATATAAAACAATGGTACTGCAAATACTATTGCTACTATAAATTTAACAAATAAAGACTTCATTTCTTTTTCTTTTCTTAATTTATCTTCATCTACATCAACCTTATCTCTTACCTCTTCTATTGGCTTATATCCAGCTTTTTCAATAGCTGCTTTTATTTGAGATAATTTTACCTTTGATGGATTGTAGTCTATATTAGCTTTATCTGTTGCTATATTTACACTAATACTCTCTACTCCATCCAATTTTTTTACTACTCTTTCTACAGCTTTTGCACAAGCTGCACATGTCATTCCATGAATTTTCATATCAATCTTTTTATTGCTTTCTTCCTTTATAATTCCATATCCAGCTTTTTCTACAACCTGTTTTATATCATCAAAGCTAACTTTAGAATTGTCATATTCTATTTTCAGTTTTTCAGTAGCTATATTTACGCTTTGGTCATATACTCCATCCATTTTCTTGGTTACTCTTTCTACTGCCTTTGCACAAGCTGCACATGTCATACCTGTAATTTTATAGCTTTCTACTACTTTATTTGAACTCATAATAATTCCTTCCTTTCTTTCAACATATTTTCAATCAATTTATAACTATTTACTTTG
The DNA here is from genome assembly GCF_056688945.1 of Clostridioides sp. LIBA-7602. Taxonomy (NCBI): domain Bacteria; kingdom Bacillati; phylum Bacillota; class Clostridia; order Peptostreptococcales; family Peptostreptococcaceae; genus Clostridioides; species Clostridioides sp. LIBA-7602. The sequence goes on from NZ_CP196991.1 coordinate 2,390,382, forward strand.
ATATGTACTCTTGATAAATTGTTTATTTAGAAATCTATATTTTACATTATACCCCCTATAGGTATATTTAATCAATATTTTTTTAATAAATAAATTTATTAGTTATATTTATTTGTATTTACTAGAAAAGTATACTCATAATTAAATATATACATAAAAATAGAGTATATAAATTGTTTAATGTTTGTACAATTTATATACTCTATTTCTTATAATTTATATTCTATTTATAGTTTATTCCTTACATGCTTCGAAGAATTCTGCTTCTGTTTCTTTTATTTCAAGCTCATTGTCTATTATTCCAACAGCTTCTTTTTTAAATGCTCTACATTGACCTATACAACCAGTCTTTACATTTTCTTCTCCAACTAAAGTTTTTAACTTATTTACATCCACATTTGAACAGTTTGGACATACTCTTATCATATTTAAGTTCCTCCTAATTAATGTCTAATTAATAATTTTATACCCAAATATAAAATTTATAAAAATCTTTTTTGTTATAAATTATTTCCATATATTCCATTTTTATCATATTATCAACATTATATAGCCATCTTATAGTTTTTTAGTACTACATGTATGGTGGTATTTGCTGTTTTCTTATTATTTCTAATTCTTTAATTTCTAAAGATTTAATTACATTTACTTTGTAGTTTTCTTTAGATTTTATATATAAAACATCTTCTGTCTTTTTGCCTTCAATAAATTTATGAGACCATTCTAATAGTTCATCAAAATTACAAATCTCTTCTTTTAAGAAAGTATCACTTTCACTAGCGAAATACTTGATTATTATTTTGGTTACTTCCAACATATATCACCCTTTGCTTTTTATTAATATTTTCATTTATAAAGTTATTATTTGTCTAAAAACTTTTTTTAAACAGAATAAATTTTTACATACAAAACTAGCATTTTTGCTCAATTTAAGCTATATTAATACATTTTAATCTATTTCTCCTTGTACCTAATAGTATATTGTGATATAATTAGTAAGTTATTTTAATCGAAGGGAGCAACAAAAATGTCACAAAAACATAAAATTATAAATATCGCAGTTATAGCCCACGTTGATGCTGGAAAGTCAACATTGGTTGATGCTTTCCTTTCTCAAAGTGGTGTTTTTAGAAAGAACGAAGTAGTTAAAGACTGCGTTATGGACAGTAACGACCTTGAAAAAGAAAGAGGCATAACTATATATTCAAAAAACTGCGCAATAAACTATGAAGATTACAAAATAAACATAGTTGATACTCCAGGACATAGCGACTTTTCTTCTGAAGTTGAGCGTGTTATGAAAACTGTTGACACAGTTATTTTATTAGTTGATGCTAGTGAAGGCCCAATGCCTCAAACTAGATTCGTTTTACAAAAATCTTTAGAGTTCGGTTTAAAACCAATATTATTTATAAACAAGATTGATAAAAAAGACCAAAGAGCGGAAGAAGTAGTTAATGAAGTTTTCGATTTATTTGTAGACTTAAATGCAACAGATGAACAATGTGAATTCCCTATAATTTATGGTATAGCTAAACAAGGTATAGCTAAACTTGAAATGGATGATGATAGTGAAGACCTTTCTCCTCTATTTAAAACTATTGTAAATCATGTTGAGGCTTATCCTGATTACGACAATGAACCTCTACAATTCCAAATATCAGCTCTTGCATATGATGATTATGTAGGTAGACTTGGTATAGGTAGAATTTATAAAGGTACTCTTAAAAGTAATACACAAGTTGCTATATGTAGAGAAGATTCTGCTATATCTAAAGGAAAAGTATCAAAACTTTCTGTATATGAAGGTTTAAAACAAGTTGAAGTTGATGAAGCTACTAGTGGAGAAATAGTAGTTATATCTGGTATACCAGATATATCTATAGGAGAAACTCTATGTGATTTAGATAATCCACTACCTATGGAGATGATAAGAATAGAAGAACCTACTCTTTCAATGAACTTCTTGGTAAACGACTCTCCATTTGTTGGAAAAAGTGGAAAATTCGTTACAACTAGACATTTAAAAGATAGACTTGAAAAAGAACTTGAAGTAAATGTAGGGCTTAAAGTTGAACCTCTTGAAACTACTGATGGATATAAAGTTTCTGGACGTGGAGAACTTCACTTATCTATACTACTTGAAAATATGAGACGTGAAGGTTATGAAATTGGTGTTTCTAAACCTGAGGTTTTAATGCATAAAGAAGATGGAAAACTAATGGAACCAGTAGAAAGAGTTGTTGTAAACTGTCCTGAAGTTTATTCTGGTACTATTATAAACGAATTGAACTTAAGAAAAGGTATGATGGAATCTATGTCAATAGAAGGAGACTATGTAAAAATAGAATTCTTAGCACCTACTCGTGGTCTTTTAGGATATAGAAGTGAATTTATAAATGCAACTCGTGGAGAAGGTACTCTAGTTCGTTCATTCGAAAAATTTGAAGAATTCAAAGGAGAAATACCTTCAAGAGGAAATGGTGTTTTAATAGCACAAGGACCTGGTGTTACTATGGGTTATTCTCTTAATGCTTTAAGTGATAGAGCAGTAATGTTTGTAGACCCTGGTGTAGAAGTTTATGAAGGTATGATAATCGGTATGAATTCTAGAAAAGATGATATGGTAGTCAATCCTTGTAAAAATAAGAAAATGAGTAACGTTCGTGCTTCTGGTTCAGATGATGCTATAAAATTATCTCCTCCTAGAATATTTACTCTTGAAGAAGCTCTAGAATTTATAGAAGATGATGAATTAGTTGAAATTACACCTGATTCTATAAGACTTAGAAAAAGATTCTTAAATGAACATGATAGATTAAGATATAATAAATCTAGACAAGGTAAATAGAACATATATTTATCTCTAGTTACTAAAATAGCCATATATACTAAAAGATATCTTTAAGTATATATGGCTATTTTTATTTTAAATTTATATTATTCAATATTTATATAATTAGCTGCTTGAACAGCTGCGATTGCTCCATCTGATGCTGCTGTTATTATCTGGCGTAAAAATTTAGTTCTACTATCTCCTGCTACATATACACCTTCTACCGATGTTGTACAAGATTCGTCTGAAATTATATACCCACCTTCATCCAAGTCAAGAACATTTTCAAACATTTTATTATTAGGTTTAAGACCTATAGCAATGAAAATACCACTCACATCTATGATTCTTTTCTCTTCAGTTTTTAAATTCTTTACTTCTATTTTTGATACAGTCTTTTCTCCTTCTATTTTTTCTACACCATGACTATAAAGTATCTCAATATTCTTTCTTGCCTTCACGGATTTCTCCAGTACTTCTTCACCTCTAAAGCTATCTCTTCTGTGAATTAAATACACTTTTGTACAATTATTGGCTAAAAATAAAGCATCTTCTAAAGCAGTATTTCCTCCACCTACTATAGCTACTTCTTTATCTTTAAAAAATGCCCCATCACATGTGGCACAATAAGATACCCCTCTACCTGTAAATTTTTCTTCTCCAACACAACCTAGTTTACGTCTTTCAACTCCATTTGCAAGAATAACAGCCTTTGCTTTATGCTCACCTGAAGATGTCTTTACAACCTTTATCTTTCCTTCTAAGTTTATCTCTTCAACTTCATCAAACTGAATGTCAACACCTTGAGCAACAGCTTGATTGTATATATTATTAGAAAATTCTACCCCAGAAATTTTTTGAACTGCTGGATAATTTTCTACCTCAGAGGTACTTGCAACTTGACCTCCATAAATACTTTTTTCAAATACTGTAACACTTAATCCTGCTCTCATAGCATAAATTGCTGAAGTTAAACCTGCTGGACCAGCACCAATTACAATGATATCTACCATAACGTTTTACCTCTCTTTATATTATTATTTCTTATATATTATTCTCATTATCTTTATACTTTACTATTATTATCCATATATACTATAAATAAAACATTATTTTTTATTGGTTGATAAAAAGCATTCGTTTAAAAGTTAATAATTCTTTATTTAAATATAATGATTATTTTTTATTAGTTAACTTTATTTTGCAAATATATAAAAAAACTGCAAATAAAATTGACTTTTATTTACAGTTCTTACTCATTTATATAATTTAAAACCTTATTGGTTATCATTTACAGTGTCTTCTAATATATTGTTCTCTGATATATATGATAGAATTGAAAGTCCATACATAACCAAAACTAATGCTGCTGTTATAAGTACTATTCCCATATTTAATACCTCCTTTTGTTTACAGTATACTATTATTATGTGAAATACTTGTGAATTTAATTTGAATATAGCTGTAATTTTACATTAACAATTTCTTCAAATTAAATATTATTAATTATATACTTTTATTAAGTCAATTACGATTAATAGTTTAAATATTAACATTATTTGCTTATATTTATATCATATACCATATAATTACATTTTTCAAATTAAAGTTTTGTAAACTTTTTTTGTAATATAGTGTAATATAAAACTGTAATATTACAGAGATGTAACTGTTCTCTCTTAATTAATTATATTAAAAACAGATTCACTACTATGAAAATCCAGATTCCCAAGAATTTAAAAAAAGTTAAAAAAATATTTTTATTTGACTCAATTTGATTACAATTTTTTTACAATTTAAAAAACATTTTTTCCAAATTTTTATATTAATGCTTGACTTTGTCTGTTTTATAATCTAGAATAATTAATAATATTAAGAATATTGAAAGGCTTTGATTAGGAAGAGTAAATCTGAATCGGTTACCAGAGAAGGAAACTATTAGCTGAAATGTTTCCCTAATTAGAAAGATTGAAAACTACCTATGAGCTTCTATCTGAAGTTATCTCAATGATTTTAGTAGGAATAGACGTTTTTATTACTTACGTTAAAGTATCAAGTGGATTTTTTTAAATCAATTTGGGTGGAACCGCGGGAAACAGATTCTCGTCCCTTTTTAGGGATGAGGGTCTTTTTTTATTACCTAAAACCAATTTTTAAAATATTCTGTACTTAACTTAATTAGCTAATTAAAAATTTAAAATATATGGAGGGTTATAGAAATGTATTATTCAAGTACAAGAGGCACCAAAGAAAAAGTAACTGCATCGCAAGCAATAATAAAGGGAATCTCAAATGATGGTGGTCTTTATGTCCCAAGTGAATTTCCAAATGTTGAAAATGAACTTATAGATTTAGTGAATTTAACGTATTCTCAGATAGCATTTTTTGTACTTAGTAAATTTTTATGTAATTTTACTGAAGATGAGATTAAGGGCTGTATAGAAAATGCATATGATGAAAAGTTTGATTGCACTAGTATAGCTCCATTAAATAAAGTAAATGATACTTATTTCTTGGAATTATATCATGGACCAACTTTAGCATTTAAAGATATGGCACTTACTATAATGCCTCATCTTCTTAAAACATCTATTAAGAAAGATAATTTAGATAAAGATGTTGTAATTCTTACAGCTACATCTGGAGATACAGGAAAAGCTGCACTTGAGGGATTTAAGGATATTGATAAGATAAAGATAATTGTATTCTTCCCAGAAGATGGTGTAAGTGCAGTACAAAAGCTTCAAATGAAGACTCAGACTGGAAAAAATACATATGTAGTTGGTATAAAAGGAAATTTTGACGATGCACAATCTGGTGTAAAGGAAATTTTCTCTGACAAAGAATTTAATCAAAATTTATTAGATAATAACTATATATTATCTTCTGCTAATTCAATTAATATAGGAAGACTTCTTCCACAAGTTGCATATTATTTTTATTCATATATGAAATTAGTTGATAATGGAGAGATAAAGTTAAATGATAAAATAAATTTTGTTGTCCCAACTGGTAATTTTGGTAATATTTTAGCTGGATATTATGCTAAACAAATGGGTCTTCCAATAAACAAATTAATATGTGCATCAAATGATAATAATGTTCTTTATGATTTCTTTAAAACTGGTGTTTATGATAAAAATAGAACATTAAAATTAACTTCTTCTCCTTCTATGGATATATTAATATCTAGTAATTTAGAAAGATTGTTGTTTGAGATATCAAATAGAAATACTGACATTGTAAATAAACTACTATCAGACCTTAACAATAATGGAATCTACAAAATAAACGAAGATATGGAAAAAAATCTATCTTCATTTTATGGGGAATATTCAAACGAAGAAGAAGTTAAAGAAACAATAAATAGCGTATTTAAAAATTATAATTATTTAATAGATACTCATACTGCTGTTGCATACAATTGTTATGAAAAGTACAAAAAAGAAACTTCTGATAACACAAAAACTGTTATTGTAAGTACTGCAAGTCCATTTAAGTTTTCTGAAGATGTTCTAAAATCTATAGATTGTGATTTTGAAAAGCTTGATGACTTTGCTATAATTGATAGATTATCAAGTATTTCTAAAATAGATATACCAAAACCTATTAAAAATCTTAAAGATGCAGAAATACTACATAAAGATATTTGTGAAAAAGATGAATTAAAACTAGCTATAAAAAAATTCTTGAAAGTATAGGTGATTATTATGTTAGAGATTATAGTTCCTGCAACAAGTGCTAATATAGGTCCAGGATTTGATTGTCTTGGAATTGCATTAAATATATATAATAAATTTTATATTGAAGAAATCGAAAGTGGTCTTGAAATAGAGGGCTGTGAAGATGCCTATAAAAACGAAAATAACTTAGTTTATACATCTATGAAGTACTTTTTTGATAGAGTTAAGCCAGGCAAAATACCTACTGGTATCAAAATAAAAATTCAAAGCGAGGTACCTATTTGTAGAGGTCTTGGTAGTAGTGCATCTTGCATAGTAGCTGGTGTTATAGCAGCAAATGCTCTATCAAATGCTAATTTAGACAAATGTCAATTGCTAAATATAGCATCAGAAATAGAAGGTCATCCAGATAATGTTGCTCCTGCAATTTTAGGAAATATGATTGTCTCTGTGACTGATAACGAGAATATACACTATGATATTATAGAAATTCCTAATGAGCTTAAATTTTGTGCAATGATACCTAATTTTAAGTTATCAACTGAAAAAGCTAGGGGTGTTTTACCAAAAGAAATACCATATTCTGATGGTGTATTCAATGTTAGCAGAGTTGCTTTACTTGTATCGGCTCTACTAAACAAAAACTTTGACCTTCTTAAAGTAGCTTGTCAAGATAAATTACATCAAGATTATAGAGGAACTCTGATTGAAAACTACAGTGATATTGTTGAAAAATCTGAGCAATTAAATAGTATTGGAGTCTTTTTAAGTGGAGCTGGCCCTACTATAATGTCTTTAATAAAAGAAAATGATGATAGTTTTGTAGATAATATGAAAGCTTACCTATCAAAATTAAAATCTGATTGGGAAATAAAAGAGTTATGTTGTGATTCTAATGGAGCTGTTTTAAATATTATATAATTATCATCTCATCTATAAAATATAACTACTCTTTTATTATAATTTGTAGTATAATAATTAGGACTAGGTAATAATATTAAGTATTATAATCTAGTTCTTTAAACATGTTTACATTGAGGAGGGATTATCATAAAAGAGTTAATAATTAGAGATTTAGTTGCAAAAGTTCCGATAATTCAAGGTGGAATGGGCGTTGGTATATCTAGATCATCATTAGCTGGTGCAGTTGCTAAGCTTGGTGGTGTTGGTGTAATTTCTGGGGTTCAAATTGGATACGATGAGGAAGATTTTGAAACTAACACTATAAATGCAAATTTAAGAGCTATAAAAAAACATATTTCTAGAGCTAAAGAAATCTCAAATGGTGGTATTATTGGTATTAATTTTATGGTGGCTATGAAAGAATATGAAACATACGTAAAAGAAGCTGTTAAAGCTGGTGTAGACCTTATAATATCCGGAGCTGGATTACCTAATAAGCTACCATCATTAGTAAAAGGAAGTAATGTAAAAATAGCTCCTATAGTTTCAACTGCAAAAGCTGCTAGTGTAATTTTAAAAATGTGGGATAGGAAAGAAAAAACTACTGCTGACTTAATAGTTGTTGAAGGTCCAAAAGCTGGTGGTCACCTTGGATACTCTAATGAGGAACTTGATAACATAGATTCTATAGACTATGATAAGGAATTTGTTGAAATTTTAAAAGTTGCAAATACTTATGGAGAAAAATTTGGTAGAAATATTCCGGTTGTTGCTGCTGGTGGTATAACATCTAGCAGTGATGTTAAAAAATATATAGACATGGGAGCCAGTGGTGTGCAAGTGGGTACAAGATTTGTTGCTACTTATGAATGTGATGCACATGAGAACTTTAAAATGGCATACATAAATGCTAGTGAAGACGATGTTCATATAGTTAAAAGCCCTGTAGGCCTTCCTGGACGTGCTATAAGAAATAAATTTATAGAAGAAGTTAAAATAACTCGTCCAGAAATAACAAAATGTTACAATTGCTTGATTCCTTGTAACCCAAAAGAAACTCCTTACTGTATTTCCCAAGCTTTAATCAATGCAGTTAAAGGAGATGTGGAAAATTCACTTTTATTTTGTGGAAATGATGCATATAAGATTGACAAGTTAAGCACTGTTGAAGATGTTATCAATGAATTAATTTCTGAGTTGTAATTTAAAAAATTATAATTTAAAATTTTATCAAGCTAAGGAGTTTAAATATGTTATTGATTAATCTTTATTAACATATTTACTTCCTTAGCTTTTTTATATACTTTTATATGTCAATCTATTTTTACTATTCTTCTATTCAACTCAATGTAATAGTAGTCTTATATTTAATCTTCTTTTACAAGCACATTAGTTATTTCAGCTATATACAAAGTGTGATAATCCTTTTGTGGATACCATCTTCCATCTATGCCTTCAGCAATAAAACATTGAGGCTCGATTTTCTGACTATACATTTTTTTACATATAATAGCCATCTTTGCTTCTTTAAAATAAGGTGTATTATTTAAGTATTCTATATTAAATCCAATCTGTGATATCTTATCTTCTTCTCTACCAGATACTTTTCCACAATATGAAAGCTCTTTACGGAAATCTTCCTCAAAAAAAGTAAGAGAAAATTTATCTGTATTATCTATAAATTCCTTAGTATAACGCTGTGGTCTTATTACTACAAAGGCAACATCTTTTCCCCACATAACTCCAAGACCACCCCAACTAGCAGTCATAGTATTTACTTTACCTTCTTTTTCTGCTGTTATAAGTGTCCAATCTTTGCCTATCAATCCAAATGGGTTGTTTTTAATCTCTTCTGCCACAATTTCTTTAAATTCACTCATATCTCAATACCCTCTCATTCTCTTATATTTATGGTACTCTTATTTTCCTTACAAACTATAAATAAAATACCCTTTTTAAATATATTATTGTAAATAAGTAAATATATGAATACACACTTATTTTTTTAATATATTTAATATTTTCACTCAGAATATATATATTCTTTATTTAAATTAAATATAACCTCTATATTTTGCATGTAAATTTTGGTAAAAATATTATTTAATCAAATCAAAACTTGATTTATATACCTGGAAAAGGTATTATATTAAAGAGTGCTTAAAATACGAATTTCGTACTTAGGTATCTATAAAATAATAAATAAGGAGAGTGATGGGCAATGGATACTAGTCCGTTGCGGAGAGAATTTTTCACAATCTCATCACTTAATAATATCTAAAATTAAAACTAATACATATATTCAGTTATATAAATTAGCTAATTAATAGATACTATTAAATGATGAGATTTATATAAAACTGAATAAAGGATGTGTTGCCATGATAAGATATTACAAAACTATAGATTCAAAACTAGAGAAACTTAGTTTTTTTGAAGATGGCTGTTGGATAAATCTTGTTGAACCTAATCATAGTGAAATCAACGAAATTTCTAATTTATTAAATATAGATGTAGAAAATATAGAATCTGCACTAGATGAAGAAGAACGCTCAAGAATAGATGTTGAAGACAATCATACTCTTATACTTATAGATATACCAGTAGACGAAAGTGACTCTAATTCTTCTCATTATACTACAATACCCCTAGGTATTATAATAACTAAAGAAGCTATTATAACAGTTTGTAATGCACAAACTAAGATTTTAAACGACTTTATAGTTGGTCATATTAAAGATTTCTTTACATTTAAAAAAACTCGCTTTTTACTTCAGATTCTTCACAAAAATGCAGCTTATTACTTGCATTACTTAAGAAAAATAAATAAAATGACAATCATAATAGAGCGAGAAATTTACAAATCAATGAAAAACAGAGAATTGGTTCAGTTATTGGAATTAGAAAAGTCTTTGGTATACTTCTCTACTTCACTAAAATCTAATGAACTGGTTTTAAACAAGATGGTTAGAACTGCTGGTATAAAGAAATACCCAGACGATGAAGACCTATTAGAAGATGTTATAGTCGAAAATAGACAGGCTCTTGATATGGCTAAAATATATGGAGATATATTGAGTAGAATTATGGATGCTTTCAGCGCAATTATAAGTAATAATCAAAATAATGTTATGCAAATTTTAACAGTAGTTACACTAATTTTCTCAATACCTACAATAATATCAGGATTTTTTGGTATGAATGTTATAAATATGCCATTTTCTAATAATCCAAATGGATTTTGGATTATTCTTCTTATTACCTCTATAATATGTATAGTGATTACATTTTTCATGTCAAGAAATAAGCTATTATAAAATATTAATAAAAAAAGCCCTTAGAATAAATTGACTTCATTTATTCTAAGGGCTTTTATACATTTAAATCTATATACTCTTATAAAGTTTTTTAATTATCATGTTCTTCATCTATAATCATTTCAGTTTCAAGACCTTCTAACATTGAATCTAGACTCTCTTTTATATTTAATATATAAATAGGCACATACTCTTCTTCGTCAATTACTTCTTCTTGTAGCTTAAATGGAGGAATTAATACTTCATCAAAATTTATATTTAAATTAGGAAAATCTTCTACTATCTCTTCACAATTATCATATTCTTCATTAGCTAAAGAAGTATACATATCTAAACTTTTTTTGTAATAAAGACCTGCAAGCATATACTCACACTTCTTACTTCCATATTTAATACCTTCTTTATAATATTTCTCGGCTTCTACATCATCATTTAATTTCAAATAAATTTGTCCTAAATTATATATTGATTCAACACAGCCTTGTGCTCTAGACTTTTCATACCAAAACTTAGAATTTACATAATCTTTATAAAACATATCATAAATTAATCCTACCATATGTTGAGCATACACATTATTTTCATTAGCGGGTGTATCAAACATCATTTTGGCTTCTTCCAATTTTCCTTCTCTGAAATAAATTCTACCTAAGTGTATACGAGCATTCATATGGTTTTTGCTACTTGCCATCTCAAAATATTTTCTAGCATTTTTTGTGTTACCTAGATTTTCATATATGCATCCCAATCTATAGCTAGACCTAGTATCTCCATTTTCAGATGCTTTTTTGTACCAAATTATAGCTTCTTCGATATTGTTTAAATCTTCATAGATGTTTCCTAATTTGATTTGACAAGATGCATTATTTGGAATCCTTGAATAATACAAAATCGCTTTTTCTATGTCTTGATTTTGATAATATAAATCTCCAAGATTTTCAAGGGAGCTTTTGCATCCAACGGCTATAGCATCTTCATAATATTTAATAGCATTTTCATAATCTTTTTCTTCAAAATATATACCTGCTAGATTATTTTTTGCCTCTGTTATGTCATCTTCTGCGGCCATTTTATAATAAGTTTTTGCTTTTTCTATATCATTCTCCCTATTATATAGGTTAGCAAGTCTATATTTAGAAAGTGTATGATTTTTTTCTATTGCCTTCTCATAATAATAAATTGCATCTCCTAATTCTTCTTTTCTATCATATACATATGCAAGTCTGTATTCAGATTTTACATCTTCTCTATCTGCACTCTTTTTATAATACCTCTCTGCTTCTTCTAGATTATCATTTATTTCCATAATCATACCTAAATTAAAACAACCTTTTATATGACCTGATTTGTATAATTGCTTATATAAACTTACTGTTGATTTATTATCTTTCTTTTTCCCATTTAATATTGCTAAATTATATTTTGCATCATCATCTAAGAGTACAGAACCTTTTTTATAATATTCATATGCATCATCATCTTTTTCTAAAAAAGTATATAATACTCCTAAATTAAAACAAGCTTTACCTAGGTTATTGTCTGCTGCTTCTTTTAACCATTTTTCACATCTTATAAAATCTTTCATTTTAAAATGGCATACACCCAAATTATTTTGTGCTTGTAAATACCCTAGCGTTGCTATCTTTTCATACCAATATATAGCATACTCGTAACCATCTAATCTATAATACATATTACCTAAATCAAAAGCAGCATCATCACTTCCACTTTTATATGCCATTGAGTACCATTTTTCTGCTTCTTTAAACTGTTTCTTACTTTCATATATATTCCCCAAAGTGTATTGAGACTTTACATAATTATCCAATGCTGCACTCTTATATAATTCTATTGCACTTTCTGTCTTACCCATCTTTTCAAGAAGAGCCCCTTTAGTGTGTACAACTTTAGGGTCACTGGATATATTTTTTATTTTTTTTATAGAAAATTTTGTATTTTTCATTATTAGCTACCTACCCATTTTATAAAATATATTCTCTCAAACATTATTATACATTATAATCCATAATTAATGCTATAATATTGAATTTTTACCTTTTGTCACTATATTGTAACATTAGATTTTAAATTTTATAATCATTAGATTTTATTATATAATTGGTATATAATGTATATATAGGGAGGGGACATTTTATGAATTTCAGCAACATTTTTATTCAAGTAGCAGTTTTATTTATAATTATTTTAGTCGGATATTTTGTCAGAAAATTCAACTTATTAGATGACCACTGCACATCTAAGCTTTCAAATTTAACAATGACGGTTTTTTTGCCATCAATGATAATTAGCTCCATGCAAATTAACTTTGATAATAAAATGATACAAAAAATACTATTGTTATTATTTACATCTCTGATTATGTATATAGTCTCAATTATAATTGCATTTTTATTAAAATACATTTTGAAATGTGACAATGAAAAAGATTTGGGGATATATCAGTATATAGTTGTTTTTTCAAATGTTGCTTTTATGGGCTATCCTGTAATTGAAGCTGTTCTAGGTCATGAAGCGATATTCTATACTGCGATATTCAATTTACCATTTAACTTGTTTTCTTTTACTTTAGGAATTTACCTTCTATCTAAAGGTAGTACAAACAAAGGTTTTTCAATGAAATCACTTATAAGCCCTGCTACAGTAGCTGTGGTTATTGGACTTTTTTTATTCGTGACAGGGCTTAGATTACCTCAATTTATAAATGACCCACTTAAGATGTTAGGAAATATCACTACGCCAATATCCATGATTATCATTGGAAGTTTACTTGCTAATTCTTCAGCTCTAGATTGTTTTGTCAATAAAAAATTATATCTAGTCACTTTTATAAGATTATTGATACTTCCTGTAATTGTATATTTTATTCTAAAGGGATGGGTAAATGATAATATGATTTTAGCTATACCAGTAGTAATTTCTTCCATGCCTGCTGCTGCAAATACTGCTATAATGGCTAATCAATATGATTCTAATATAACACTTGCTTCACAATGTGTGTTTTTTACAACACTATTTTCAGTTATATCTATACCTTTTATAAGTATTTTATTGTTGTCTTGATTTATTCTTTTATGTATTATATAATAACATATTCAATAAATTACAAATATAAACATTTTATTGTAGTATATTGATGGAATTTTTTCCTAGATATTTGTCAATAATATCTATATGTATTATAGAATAGGAGGCTTAAATATGGATATAGATTTACTCTTTAAAATAGTATTTGCTATAGTTGCTATAGGTGTTTCTGTAAAAATTATCAAGACTGTTGCCAGTCTAGCTTTCAAAATAGCTTTGATATTGCTAATAATTTTATTTGTATATAGAATGTTTTTGTAAGCATTTAAAAATAAGTTTTTTAATACAATAGAGAAGTAGAATAAATTATCTTTAATGAAAAACCTCTATTAAAGACAATTTATTCTACTTCTCTATTACTACTTACTTCTTTAAATTAAATTTTTATTATATCTTCCCATAATATAGATATCTTCAAACTTTCCATCTCTAATTACAGCATATCTTTTAATACCCTCTACTTCAAAGCCTAATTTTTTATATAAATTTAATCCTTTTTCATTGTCCACAATTACTTCTAATCCTACTCTAGCTAACATAATCCAATTGTCTGCTATATCTAAAAGCTGTTCTATAAGTTTTTTTCCTACTCCTCTTCTATGATAGTTCTCATTGACAGTTATACCTAATTCTGCACTATGTCTTAATCTTGGAGAAGAATTTACATGTAAACCAGCAAAACCTATTACAGTTTTTTCTCCATTATTATCAATTTCAGCTACAAACATGTAATCATTTTCTCCTAAAGAATCCAGCATAGCTGTCGTTTTATCCACTCTGTCACTCATTAAAGCCAAAGTATTTCTCATAACACCATATGCTCTTCTCATTTCATTAACAGCTTGTGCATCTTCTCTTCTTATAGGTCTTATTGTTATATCTATAGCATTACTCATATTAGATTCCCCCTTTTAAACTTTCTTATTTAAAACTTTCTAAGTCTTATTTTATACCTTTTAAATCTATGTATGCTTCTATTTGAGGCACATATATCATATTCTCTTTTATATGTGTATTTCCAAATTCTTTTAGCTCTGTGCCGTCTTCATCCTTAGTTATTTTATATCTAATTGACTCTTCCCTTTCAGTTACTTCAGCATGAAAAAACATACCTTCATATTGCTTGAATCTAAAATTAAAATTGTCTTTAGTAAGTTTTATTACCATGTTTTTATCTACTCCTTATATAATTAATATTTTTTATTATTATTAGTTGTATACATATTGTTTATTCATATTAATATATTATAACTTATCATTTATTTAGTATAAAGTTATAAATACATATATCTATACTTATTTTACAATCTATCTCCAAGTGATATATAATAGTTTTATATAAACTAGATTCTGTGAGGTGAAATATGAACAAAAAAGCAAAATATTTTTCTTTAATTCTTTTTCCTATTGCTTTACTTTTAAATTTTATAGCAAGTAAAATTCCACATATTGTTGAAAAATATTACTCTCAAATCATAGACAAAACAATTATACAAATACTGAGTAAAATTTCAGGAATTTTTCCATTTTCTCTCTATGAAATTACAATGTACATAATCGTTATATCTGTCTTTTTATTTTTATGTTCTACTATATTTACGATTTTTAATAAGAAAAAAAATTTAAAAACATTTTTGAAAAATGCTATTTTAAATATATTATCCATTGTATCAATAGTATACTTTCTTTTTATAGTGCTTTGGGGGATAAACTATAATAGAATTCCACTTGAAACTACCCTCATAAATCAATATAATTTAAAAAACAATAGCTCTATTCAATCAAAACAACATAGTGTTAACGAGCTTGCTAGACTATATAAATTCCTCGTAACTAAGTCAAATAAAACTAGAAAACTCACATTACAAGATAAGAATGGTGTTGTAAAATATAATACAGATTATAAAGGTGTCATAAATAGAGCTCAACTAGGCTATGATAATATTCTAGATATATTACCTAGTGTTAGTGGCAATTATTCTAAGGCTAAATATATTATTTCATCAAATCTTATGTGTTATACAGGAATAACTGGTATATATTTTCCTTTTACAGGCGAAGCAAATGTAAATGTAGCAATACCTGACTTGTATATTCCTTGTACAGTTGAACATGAGATGGCACATCAAAGGGGATTTGCTAGTGAAGATGAAGCTAATTTTATAGCGTATCTTACTTCTATAAAACACCCTAATATTGATTTTAACTATTCTGGTTATATTCTAGCTTTAAATCATACTGCTTCTGCATTAAGTACAGTTGATTATGATGCCTATATTGAAATTTCTGCTGGTATTTCAGATTCTGTTCGTAGAGATTTAAAAAACCAAAGTGAATTCTGGCAAAAATATGAAGGTAAAATCAATGAAATTTCTAATGAGTTTAATAATTCTTATTTAAAAGCTAATGGTGTCGCTGAAGGTACTCAGAGTTATGGCAAAATGGTCGATTTATTATTAACCTATTATGAATTATATCCATATTAAGTACTACAATTCAAAACTCTATTAACAAACAGCTGGTGTTAAGTCAGTTGTTTGTTAAGTTAAATAAATTATTTCAATCAAATTGCTTACATATAATTTGAAACTATGTATATTTTGGATGTAAAATAGAGCTTATATTTCTAATTTTATTTGATTTTAAAGCAAATATGTTAAATAACAATACATTCTATTGTACAATTATAGAATATAACTATTTCGCCTTATAATATCTATATAATATTTTCACTTCTAACTATTCTATTACAAATATTTTCATCATCTTTGATAAATATTTTATCTAAGATTTTAAAATAAAAAAGCACATATCAAAATCTGATACATGCCCATAATCTTATATATAATTCATTTTATTAGAATCAAAATATCTTTGTGTAATTTATATTCCCAACTAAATCATTGGAAATTTAACCAGCTTAGTATTAGCTAAATGCCTACTTAATTTTAATTTCATCAAATATTACTTATAGTAATTTTCTAATATACTAGTAGCCACTGATTTTCCTTGAAAACCTTTCAACCAATTCTCATATGCTGAATTTTTCCACACACTACCATCATTAAATGTTACTTGTTTTACACATGATATTATATACTTTACATCATGCTCTCCAGTTGATTGTTTCCATTTGTCAAACAATAGAAAAGCTTCATCTTGCTTATTTCCTGATTTTATTGCATTTTTCTTTGCATATTCTTTCTCCATTTGCTGCCATTCTTTCAGCCATTTTTCTACCCATGCCTTACCTTGTTGTTTTTCAAACATACTTATTATATCCTTTGGTGGTTGTTGTTGCATTTTTCTATAAATATGTGAATATGATTTTGGAGACACAGGAGATATTCCTGCTACAATGCCATAGTCTACACCATCTGGACTAAATCCAACACTTCCTACTTCGCCATTTGTTGCTACATTTTGAGCATCCCAATACAACTCAAGTGGTTTTCCATTTTTATCATATGCTAAACATGTAATTTCATAGTCCATAATTGCCTTTTTACTGGCATTTGTTAAATTTATAACATTACTAGGCCAATGGTATGGACTATCATCATACTGTACTTTGCTATTATTTATAAATAGTGGAATATTTTTGTTATAAACAAGACCTTTACTATTTGAAGTATATGAGACTTTATGTGTTGTAGTACTTTGTGTATTTTCTGAGTATGAATTTATTCCTTCTGAATTGGTTGTATTAAGAGAAAATGTTGTTGTAGTTCCAATAATCAACAAGGCAACAACTAAAATGGGTAAACTAAATATTTTTCTATATTTCATAGTTCTTCCCCCTTTCTTTTATTAATTTATACTAAAATAATTTACCAAAAATATTAAGACTTACATTTACATAATATTCCAGTAATTTTAGTAATTAAATTTTATCACAATGGCAAATAAAATTCAACATTATCCCAGTATTTTTTCATTATATTAAATTTTATTTTATTTTCATAAATCTAGAATAGAGCTTAGGTCATGTATATATAATTAAATTAGAATATAGATTCCTTATATTTTTTAAGATTTATCAAATTAAAAATGGCTAGATGATTAAATATTCTAGAAAAAACCTATTCTAAAAATATTAAAAAATCTAGCCAATTAACATCTCTCGATTGTATACTATAACTTATCAATCTCTTCTAGTAACTCATCAACTAACTTGTCTCCATCAATCATTCTCACTATTTCGCCTTTTTTAAATAAAAGACCTTCACCTTTACCACCAGCAATACCTATATCTGCTTCTCTAGCCTCACCAGGTCCATTTACAGCACATCCCATAATTGCAACAGTAATATCTTTTTCCATATTACCAATCTTTTGTTCAACCTCATTTACAACACCAATTAAATCTATATTACATCTACCACATGTAGGACATGATATAACCTTAATCTTATCATTCAAAAGACCCAAACTTCTTAAAATTTGTTTACCAACAACAACCTCTTCAACTGGGTCACCTGTCAAAGATATTCTAACAGTATCTCCAATTCCTTTAAGAAGGAGTGCTCCTACACCTATAGAAGATTTTATTGTTCCTTTATGGACACTTCCAGATTCTGTGATTCCAACATGAAGAGGATAATCAACTTTTTTTGATATTAATTCATATGCATCAACAGTTTTATAAATATCAGATGATTTTAGAGATATAACGATATTATAAAAATCTAAATCTTCAAGAATCTTAATATGTCCCATAGCACTTTCAACTAATGCTTCAGCTGTTGCAGAACCATACTTTTTTAAAAGTTCTTTTTCTAAAGAACCACCATTAACTCCAATTCTAATTTTTAAATTTTTTTCCTTACATTTCTCAACTACAGCTTTAACTCTTTCTACGTTTCCAATGTTACCAGGATTTATTCTAATTCCATCAGCACCTTGTTCTATAGCTTCAAGAGCCAACTTATAATCAAAATGTATATCAGCTATAATAGGTATATTTACACTAGACTTTATCTTACCTATATTCTTAGCTGCTTTAATATCAGGAACAGCCACTCTAACAATATCACAACCAGCTTCCTCTAATCTCTTTATTTGAGCTATTGTAGCATCTGCATCTCTTGTATCAGTGTTTGTCATAGATTGTATACTTATAGGATTCTCTCCTCCTGTTTTTATACTTCCTACACTTACTTCTCTAGTTTTTCTTCTTTCGTAACTCATATTCCACCTCTATATATTATTTTATATTAACTCTATTTAACTATTAAAAATACTCTAATCTACATATATATATTATAAATTAAAAAGCTATATAGTTAAATAAATAAGAATAAATTTCATATATTGAAACTTATTTATTCTTACTTAAAACTACATAGCCCTTTTCTTAATCTTTATAAAAAACTAAATTATTGAAATAACCTTAATATATCTTTATATGTGATAAAAAGCATAAATAACATCAAAGCTCCAAAACCAACCACATTTATCATACCTTCTTTATTTGGGTCAAGTTTTTTACCACCTCTAACTGCTTCTAGTAATAACATAAGTATTCTCCATCCATCAAGGGCTGGTATTGGCAATAGATTTACTATACCTAAATTTAAACTTATTATAGCAGCTAAATACACTACATTTATGATACCTGTACGAGCTGCATCTGATACCATACCAATAACACCTACTGGTCCTGCAACAGCATTACCAATTCCTCCTGGAACACGTCCTGTAATCATTTGACCTAAGAATGTCAACATTTGCTTTGTCATATCTACAGTAGTTTTACATGCATTTACAATTGAACCAAAAAAATCTTTTTCTCTTTGAGGCTGAATTCCTATTTCATACTTTCCATTGTTGTTTTTAGGTGTTACATTTATAACTTTGTCACTTCCATCTCTAGTTATACTAAGTTTCAATTCTCCACCAGAGGAAGTATTTATTATATTTGCAACTTCATCCCAAGTCTTAACAGAATTACCATTAATTTTATTTATCTTATCCCCTACTTGAAGTCCTACAGATTGTGCAGGAGTATTTGGCATTATCTTTCCTAATTGAGTGGTTGGAGAACCTATATATAAGAATACTGGTACCAAAAGTATCGCTGCTAATATTATATTAAATATTGGCCCTGCTACAATAGTACTAAATCTTTGTAATATAGATTTATTTCCAAAAGAATTTGGACTTACTTGTTCTTCATCTTCGCCTTCCATACTTACATACCCACCAATCGGAAGTGCTCTTATAGAATACTCAGTATCTTTTTTTACACTATATATCTTAGGTCCCATCCCTATAGAAAACTCATTTACCTTTATACCACTTCTTTTTGCAAATATAAAATGTCCTAACTCATGTATTAATACAATTATACTAAATAGTATTAATGCAGCTATTATAGTCATAAATTCACCTTCCTATTTTTTTATCAGATTTGTAACATAAGCTCTACTCCATCTATCTGTTTCTAAAATTTCCTCTAATGTTGGTTTACTTATGCTACTATGAACTTCTAAAGTCTTCTCTATGTAATATGGTATGTCATAGAAACCAATTTTATCCTCTAAAAATTCACTTACCAAAACTTCATTTGCTGAATTTAGAACAGAAGAATAAGTTCCTCCCATTTTTAAACACTCATAAGCCAATTTTAAACATGGAAAAGTTTCCAAATCTGGTTCTTCAAAAGTTAAAGTACTAAATTTTGAAAAATTCATTCTTTCAAAGTTACTTTCCATTCTATCTGGATATGTAAGAGCATACTGTATTGGTAGTCTCATATCTGGGCATCCTAATTGTGCTATTATTGAGCTATCTGTATACTGTACCATTGAATGGATTATACTTTGTGGATGAACTACTACATCTATATTTTCTTGTTCTACCCCAAATAGCCACTTAGCTTCTATAACTTCAAGACCTTTATTCATAAGTGTTGAAGAATCAATACTTATCTTTCTCCCCATACTCCAATTTGGATGCTTTAAAGCTTCATTTTTAGTTATATTTATAAGTTCATTTTTTTTCTTTCCTCTAAATGGACCACCAGAGGCTGTAAGTATTATCTTTTCTATGTTTTTTTTATTTTCTCCATTTAAACATTGAAATATAGCACTATGTTCACTATCAACAGGTAGAATATTTACATTATATTTTTCTGCCTCTCTCATTACAAGTTCTCCAGCAGTTACTAACGTTTCTTTATTCGCTAATGCTATGTCTATTCCCTTCTTTATAGCACAAAGAGTTGGAACTAAGCCTATCATTCCCACAACAGCAGTTAGAAGTACATCAACTTCATCAAGTGATGATATTATTTTTAATCCTTCCATACCTGTTAAAACTTCTATTTCTATATTTTTTGACAACATTTCTTTTAATTTTAATGCCTTGTCTTCCTCAAAAACTGTTACATATTTAGGTTTAAATTCTACTATTTGTTCTAATAATAACTCAATATTACTATTAGCTGATATTGCAACTATCTCAAACTTATCTCTATTTTCTCTAACTACATCCAAAGTTTGTTTACCTATAGAGCCTGTAGAACCTAAAATTGATATCTTCTTCATATAATAATCCTTTCTAATAATAAATATACCCTATCAGAACATTATAACACTACTAAAACAATTATTTTTACTATTCATAGAAATTTCATATAGTATTCTACAAACTAAAATTAATCTATTGTTTTTATATTTTATAAAGTATTGTAAAATGTTTTAGCATCCCTAAATGTCTCTTTTTATTTCAACAACATCCTCTATTTTACAGTCTAGTGCTAGACATATCTTTTCCATCGTATCCATAGAAACAGATTTATCATTTCCTAATCTACCTAAAACAGAAATACTTATACCTGATATATTTACAAATTCCATTTTCTTTATTTTTCTATCAATTAATAATTTCCATAGTGGAGCGTATGAAATCATGTTATCACCTCGCAAAATATATTCTATCACATTTTATCTATTTTGGAAAATTTTCATCTATTTAGATAAATAATTCTTTATATAATATAGATGTCAATTATAGTTTAATAAACATAAATATGTTAAAATAAATCAAAGTAATAGATTCAAAAACTATACTACTCACAGGAGATGATTAAATGAATCAGACTCAAAAAAGAAAACTCGAGTTTATAAAAAATCATTGGGATTTGACTGTCATAGAAAAAGAAAGAAATATTGCTCATATCATTCGTTATACTCTAACAACACTTGCTTTTATTGCTTTTTTTCTTCCCACAAAAATCAAATTCTCCATACACATATTTGTCTCATTATTTTGTTGGATAATGTATTTATTACTATATCCTAAAATGCCAATGGAAATGCCTAAAAAAAGAAATTTAAGAAAATATTATATACCATTTCCTTTCACTGCATGTGTATTATCAATAATGCTTCTTCTTCTATCAACAAATTTATTATATACATCGACAAAAGAGAAATTCAGTTTTGTTTTCATTTATATGATAATATTATTTGTACCTTATGTTCTAATGTTAATTTCAAAAAAAATAAGAGAAACAAAATTTATTATCCTATTGGTTCTCTTTTCTACATTCATCCTTAGTTTTTCTACAACACCAGCTTTAAATTATATTGCTACATTGGACAACCCCAAAACTGAATTTGTAAAGGTTATTGATAAAGTAAGTATTTCTTCTCGTTCTGGAAAGGAACACTATTTTAAAATAGAGGTAGGTAATGAAATAAAAAGAATGAAAGTTTCCAATAAAATGTACAAATCAACAAATAAAAACAAATTAGTCCAACTCTGTAAAAGAAAAAGTATATTTGGTTATGAATACTGGACATTACAAAACTAGAAAAATATCTATATAAAAAATACATACTGTTCTATTGATTTAAAACTCATTATTATAATATGATATAAAGTATATAAAAACATTTAATTAAAATTTTTAAAATCATAGTTCAGAAAAAAGGAGAAAATATGCCATATTTATTAAAGATTAATCAATTTGAAAAAAGTTATGATATAGGAATTTTTAAAAATGAACAATCAATATATAAATTTATTGAGAAAATACCATTTGTAAAAAAAGAGAGTAGCAATTTTAATTATACAAATTACTATATTGAATTTGAAGATATTCCTGAATATTATGAAGTAAATTTCAATAACTATTTATACATTATCACTAGATTTTCATTCATACCAGATGGAACTGAGATATTTTTTAGCTGGGATGAAATTCATTGTTGGGATGAAAAAATTGCTACTGAAAAAACTTTTATAAATGGTGAAACATTGGTAGATTCATATAACTTTCCAAACAATGAAGTAAAGGACTATATACAAAAACGAGAATCACTATATAGAGAAACAAAAAGATATTATAAGGAAAAAGGATTAAAAATTGAAAGACATGCACTTGGTTCGGAAGATGGTGAGTATGTTGAGCTTGTAAATGATTCTATCCTTTATTTACTAGATATAGATGCAATTGAAATATGGGAACAATCAAAAAATATAGAAGAATTTTTATATAAATATAAAAACCGTTTTAAGTGATTTATATTTTTTGACCTACATAAATATGCATTGAGTTATTTAATAAGATACAAAATAATTCAATGTATAAATTAGTAGAAAAAATAATTCTATTATTTTCCAATTACATATTTATTAAAAAATTCTTTTTCTTCTATAGGCTTAGAGAAATAAAATCCCTGCCCTACATCACATTTAATTGTTTTTAAAAAGTCTAAGTCTTTTTTAGTTTCAATACCTTCACATACAACAGACATGTCTATACGATGTGACATTTCAATAATACATTGAATAATACTATATACTTTCTCTCTATTAAAGGTTTCTTTAAGTAGGCTTTTATCTAACTTCAAGCCATTAATCGATAAAGAACATAAAAGACTTAATGAAGAGTATCCTGAACCAAAATCATCCATAGAAATTAAAAAGCCCAACTTTCTAAGCTTATCTAAAATTGAAATAACTGGCTTGGATATTTCATTAAAAGCACTTTCAGTTACCTCTATTTCTATATACTTAAAAGGAATTTCATATTCCCTAACAATATCTAAAAATCTTTGGTAGAAATCATTTTGGTAAATAGTAACTCTTGAAAAATTAACTGCAATAGGATAAGTATATTGATTTTTTTTCATAAATGTTTTTTTTATAAATGAACATGCTTTCTTTAACATATAAAAATCTAATTCAATAATAAATCCACTTTTTTCAAATAATGGAATGAATTTATCTGGTGACAGAAAGCCAAGCTCTGGAGAAAACCATCGTACAAGTGCTTCTGCACTCACAACATTTAAAGAAGATATTTGAAATTTAGGTTGCAAATACATATGGAATTCTTCATTTTCTAGTGCTTTATGCATATGATTATAAATATTATTTTCCATTTGTAATTGCTTTAGCAGGTTTTCATTATACCATACTGTAGAGGAAATTCCTCTCTTTTTACTTACCTTATGGGCAATATTTGCCTTATCCATTATAGAATTGATAGATTTATAATCCAATTTATCAACTTCAACTAAATATGCACCTATACAATAAGATATAGTTTGAGTTACATTCATATTTAATTCAGATATTATGGCCTCAGTCAGAATCTTAATAATCTCATCTAAGAGAGAATCTCTATATTTTGCAAGTATTACAAAATTATCTGAACCAACTCTTGCACAAGTTTCTTTAGTATTAAAGGTTTTGGAAAGTGCAGTTGCAACTATTATTAAAACTTTATCTCCATATTCATATCCATGTACATCATTAATATATTTAAAATTGTCAATATCAATATTTAATAGTACATACTCTCCCTTATATGCATGATGTAAAATCTCCATAGCTCGATTTTCAAATGCAACTTGGTTTTTTATTTTTGTCAAATTATCAGTATAAAATATTTCGTCAAATTTTCTTTTATTATAATACTCCCAAATCAAGATACTTATTATTGATATTGTAAGATAAATAACTAATGTAGTAGCGAAAGAATGTAATTTTATGTCAGAATGTTTTTCAGATATAAAAACAACTTGATTAGATAACGAAGAATATGTTTCGCTCAATTTGTATAATTTATCACCTGAACCTCCATTTCTAACTTTTATAATTTCTTTTTTCATAGATTTCCACATAGTATCCATTTGAATTAATTTTTCTTGAAATTCTTTATTATCACACCTTTGCAATCCAAGTTCACCCTTACCAGTTCTTAGCTCTATTAAAATACTATCTAATTCTTTTATCAACTTATCATTTCTTTTATTATTCAATTCTTGTTTAACAACCTTTTCAGTTTCACTGCGAATAGTACTAGTATAATTTATAATTTTAATATGTTCTATACTATTGTATAGAGAAAATATAAAAATAATAATAGCAACTAGCCAAATAGCAGCATAAATTAAAAAATCATATTTTTTCTTCATTATTGTTACCTCAATTATAATATATCTATATAATTTGCAATTGACCAATCAGCTATAAAAAATGATTGTATACTTTGCAGTAATATGTATTTATCTCAAATAAATCTATCATCTATATGTCTAAAATAGACTAATCTTTGATAGTATATATTTTGTCTTTAGATAGAAAACATACAATATGTGTTTTTACCTTCTTCTTTTGCTCTATATAAAGCACTATCTGCATGATGATATAACTCATAAAACTGTTCTCCATCTTCTGGATATACAGAGATTCCTATACTAACACTTATTCCAAAATATAAATCATCATATGTAAATGTACTATCCAATGTTTTTAATATATCCAGACTTTTATTTTGAATAATTTCCCTATCTCCATTGTATTCCATAAATGCTATAAATTCATCACCTCCTACACGACCAACTATATCTGTTTTTCTAAAACTTCTTTTTAAACATTCAGCTAAATCAATTAATATTTTATCTCCAAATACATGTCCCATAGTATCATTAACATATTTAAAATTGTCTACATCAATCATAAATAGGGCATATCTCCTATTTTTATAATTTGATAGCAATATATCTCTAATTTTTTCCTCAGTGGTACTTTTATTCAACAATCCTGTCATTAAATCATTTTGAGATTGTTCAATTAATTTATTATACTCCTTCTTCTCTTCATCTATATTTCTTATCTTTCCTAGTATTGATATAGCAGTATCTCCAATCTTATCTGGTTCATTAAAGACTATAGAACACCACAAGTGCACATCATTTTTAGAGAGTATACGTATTTCTATTGCTTCTGGCTTATTACCTCTATGTGCCTCTTCTAAAGCATCAAGTAAGGTCTTACAATCTTCTTTATAAATATTTGATAACTGTTCAGTAATTGTTCCTTTTGGTTCTACTTGAAATATATTATAATAATTATCAGAAAATATGATTGTATTATCTTTAAAATTATATTCAAATAAAATGTCACCCCATTGTTTTAATGCATTCTGATATCGACTAGCTAAGTTATCAGATTTTTTATCTTTTTCCTCATAAGTTTCATCTGTTACATCTACTATACTTGAATAAAAATACTGCTTTCCATCCTTATCATTTTTACATAATCTAGAAATTGTTTCTAAAGAAATCAAACGATTATTTTTGCATCTAATACGATAGTGAAGTGTAACTATACCTTTAAAATTAACTTGACTTATTATATCACTAAGGACATTTTTTCTATCTTCTTCAAAGATTAAATCAATATACTTTCCATCAAACTTATTTTTTATTTCTTTTTCTGTATAACCTATTAATGATATAAAGCTAGGAGAAATATAATCTAAGGTAAAATCTTCATCAAAACGAATACATTTTACACATGCAGGAATATTATCTAAAACTCTTCTATATTTCCAATATGATTCTTCCATCTCTAAAGACCGTTTCTTAAGCCTATCATTTTCTATGATAACTACAACTAAACTCTTAAAGCCTTCTTTCCCTCTTACAACATTACCAGTTCCAAGTATCCAGATAGGTGTTCCGTCAGATTTTACTACCCTAAATTCAATAGTTACTATATCACTAATTCCAAGTTGTCTTCTAATTTCATAATTGACGTATTCTATATCGTCTGGATGCACAAATCCTAATGCTTGATTCTTAAATTTTGCTTCCATCTCCTTAATCGTATAACCAAGCATTCTACGATACCCTTCATTACATGTAAGAAAAGTAAATTCATGATCCATTCCAACTTGAAATATACCTGCGTAAGCATTATCTACGAGTTCTTTTACATTTATTGGATGAGTTGGATTGAGTGCAGAGTATACCATACTTTTTTCTTTTTCTAAGGAAGTGTCTTTTGATATAATATCTTCCTGATAATTAAATGAATCAACATCTTTTTCAAAGTAATATTCATAAAACTTGTCTGCATCTATAGGCTCTTTATAATAAAATCCTTGTAGTATTTCTGGTCTCATCTGTTCAATAATTTTTAAAGTTTCTTTATCTTCAATTCCTTCAACATAAACTGTCATATTCATGCTATGACACAGATTAATAATTTGTGAAACGATTTTTTGGTCTGTTACATCATATGTAATACGATCTAAAAGAGTATGATTAATTTTTAAAGAATCTGCACTTAATTCACGAAAAATTTCTAAGGAAGAATGTTTTGCTCCAAAACTATCAAAGCTAATCTTAATACCTTGACTTCGAAGAAAGTCAAAAGAATGTCTTATTTCTTCTATTTTTTTTATATTATTATCTTCTGTCAATTCCAATGTAATTAGAGATGGTGACAGACATTGTTTTTTTATAGTATCTAAAATAAAGAACTTGAAATTAGGGTCTTCAAGCTGTTGATATGATACATTTATGTTCATCTTAAAATTTGGCATATATTTTATCCATATATTCAATTGTTTTAAAGCAGTTCTAATTACCCATTGACTAACTTTATCCATAAGCCCAGAAGATTCTAAAAAAGGTATAAATTCAGTTGGCCCAAGTTTCATTTCAAAATTAGGATTCTTCCAACGAAGCAATACTTCACATCCATGTAGTTTCTTATTATTAGTAAAAATAAGTGGCTGGTAATTTAAATAAAATCCTTCAAAATCATTTAATACACTTTCTCTTAGATACTCTATCAAATTTATAGAATACTGAGAAAAATTTAACTTATCCTTTGAATAGACAAGCAGAGTCTTTTTTCCTTGTTTTTTTGCTTTCTCAAATGTAACACGTGCATTTTGGTACAATATATCACATTCTGTACCATCTTTCGGATAAAAGCAAACACTTCCTGATATGGTAAATGAAATAGCATGTCCATTAATCTGTTTTATACATTGTGCTACATATTGAAACCTATTAAATAGTTTTATTAATTCATAACAATCTCCATTTGGATACAATACCCCAAATCCATTTCCATCCAATCTATATAAACTTACATCTTCAGGTAAAAAAGGTAAAATAGCTCTAGAAAATCTTTTTAAAACTCTATCTCCAAATGAATAAGAATATAAATTATTAATCTGCTCAAAATCATCAATTCCAATAAACATAATCCCATATTGATTCTTCTGATTTTCTAGGTTTGAAAGCATCATTCTAAAATTGTAATTCCCATTTAAATTCGTTAATTTATCTATAATATTATTAGTTGACATTTCCATTAATCCATCCCCCTCAAATTTCAAACTTTTTGAAATAAATATTTATCTACTATTTTTTACTCATATTTTATATTTCTGAAAATTTTTATGTGTATAATAAATCATGACCTAATTCAAAAGCTATTTTTAAATATCATTCTGCTTTAAATTTAATTATCAACTAAATGACATTGAAGATGGAATATCTAATCTTTTTAATAAATAATTAAAGTACCATTTACCTAGAATTTAACTCTTTGAGTTTATTTTATCATATTATGGAAATATATTCCTTTTTTTTAAGATATTACTTAAGCTGTACTTATATTCCCGAAATTAAAACAATAATCTACTTATCTATTATTAATTATGTCTAAAAATAAAATTTATAAATGGGTAATAAATTAGTTATATTTAGATATATGTATTATAAAAAGATAATAAAGTTAAGAATATCAATATTATTAAACAAAAAAATATTTTTTAATTGCAATTCTCGCATATAAAACATGTATACTACAAATATAGTACAGTTTGATAAAGTAATACATATTTTTATACAATTCCTAAATTATATCCTCTAAAACATTAAACAATGAAAATAGCCATGTAACTAAACAATCGCAGAATTTCTCTGCTTTTAGAAGTTACATAGCTATTTTCATTACTAGCAATTATAGACTGCCCTTTTAAAACCAACCAATCTTATCTAATAAAAAATTTGATAGCACTATACACAAAAGGTGCAACTAATATAACACTATCGAATCTATCTAATATACCCCCATGACCAGGTATTATCTTTCCATAATCCTTTATCCCTACATATCTCTTTATAGAAGATGCAAATAAATCTCCTAATTGAGCTATTATACTTCCTATGCTTCCTATTATTGCTAATTGAAGCAAATCAATACCAAATAAATATCCAAATAAAATACAACAAAGTGTACTTCCTATTATTCCTCCAATAGCTCCTTCTACAGTCTTTTTAGGACTCACTTTAGGAATTAATTTATGTTTTCCAAGTAAATAGCCACTAAAATATGCAAATATATCTGTCATAAAAGATATAACAAATATAAGCCATACATAGATATTTCCTTTTTCAAAACTATTTATAGTTATAACTATAAAATCTAAAAACACTCCTATATAAAAAATTCCTAAAAACGTAATCGAAACATCTATAACATTGTTTTTGCCCATCAACATATAAATTATACCTGCTAAAAATAAAATGAAAATCATTGCATAAGTATACTCTAATGGTAAGTTAAAAATATTTTTTACAGCTAAATAAATAGAAAATATATATCCGATAACAAAGATTGGATGTATATCTTTTATTTTAAATGCCTTATAAAACTCATGTAATGCAATATAAACTATTGCCATCTCAGCTATATATAAAGGAATTCCTCCATATACAACAAATAGAAATAATGGAACCAGAGCTAGTGAAGCAATAATTCTTGTAAGCATAAAATAATCTCCTTACTTAAGTCCTCCAAATCTTCTATCTCTTTTTTGATATATATAAATAGCCTTTTGTAATTCTTTTTTATTAAAATCAGGCCAATGTATATCAGTGAAATAAAACTCAGAATAAGCAACTTCCCAAAGTAAAAAGTTACTCAATCTTTGTTCACCACTTGTTCTTATTACCAAGTCTGGATCTGGTATAGACTTTGTGCTTAAATAGTTTTTTATAATATCTTCATCAATATTGTTTATATCTATTTTACCACTTTCACAATTTTTTACTATATCTATAAGAGCATTTTTTATATCT
Organism: Clostridioides sp. LIBA-7602; assembly: GCF_056688945.1. NCBI lineage: Bacteria > Bacillati > Bacillota > Clostridia > Peptostreptococcales > Peptostreptococcaceae > Clostridioides > Clostridioides sp. LIBA-7602. The sequence goes on from NZ_CP196991.1 coordinate 2,420,635, forward strand.
GCCCTACTTCCATAGTTTAATGCTAAATTTAAATTAACTCCTGTATTGTCTTTTGTCATTTCCTTAGCTGAGTTTAATTCTCTTATACAAGTTTTTGGTAAAGCACTTATATCTCCTATAGCTGTCACTTTTACATTATTTTGATGAAGCTCAGCTATTTCATTTTTTAAGTATGTAGATAATAAGTTCATAAGTGTATCAACTTCAATTTTTGGTCTCTTCCAATTTTCTGTTGAAAATGCATATAATGTTAAGTGCTTAACTCCTAAATTTGAGCATTCTTTTACTATATCTCTTATAGTTTCTACTCCAGCCTTATGTCCTGCAGTTCTTGGAAGAAATCTAGATTTTGCCCATCTTCCATTCCCATCCATTATAATAGCAATATGAGTAGGTATGTTATTTAAGTCTATGTCATACATAATGTTGTTATTCATATTTTGCCTCCAATATTGTTCTGACTCCTTAAATTAAGGAGTCAGAAAAGTATGTGATTATTAGTTCTACATTATCACCTATCTCAGATATTTTTATAACTCTAGGAACTACAAGTTTATCTTTATCCTTTTTGCCTTCAATAGATTTTATGGTATAATTTACATTTTGTTCGTCAAAATATTGTTTTACCTCATCTACATGAAGACCTAAAAGGTTATAATATTTTTTCAATATTATACCTCCATTATATCCTTTTCTTTTTTAGATAATAATGCATCTATTTCTTTTATAAATTTATCAGTCATTTTTTGAACTTCATCTTGTGCCTTTTTTGACTCGTCTTCAGTTAATTCTCCGCCTTTTTCCATTTTCTTAATCTTTTCATTGGCGTCTCTTCTTTCATTTCTTATTCTAACTTTAAACTCTTCTGCAGCTTTACTAGCTTTTTTAGCTAATTCTTTTCTTCTTTCTTCTGTTAAAGCAGGTACAGAAAGTCTTATAACTTCACCATCATTTGATGGATTTAATCCTAAATCTGAATTAGATATAGCTTTTTCTATTTCATGCATAGCAGATTTATCCCAAGGAGATATCATTAATACTCTTGGTTCTGGTACAGATATAGCACCAATTTGATTTATCGGAGTTGGAGTTCCATAATAATCAACTCTTATCTTGTCTAACATTTGTGCATTAGCTCTTCCTGCTCTTATAGTCCCAAATTCAAACTTCAGAGCATCAATTGTCCCATTCATTTTTTCTTCTAACTGCTTATGTATTTCTAGTTTCATAATTTTACTCCTCCTTCATTCTTCATTATTTTACAGTAGTACCTATATTTTCACCTTTTACTGCTCTTATTATATTCTCTGTTGTAAGCTCAAATACCTTTATTGGAATCTTATTATCCATACATAAAGATGTAGCTGTAGAGTCCATTACTTTTAATTCTTTTTGTATAACTTCCATATAACTTAATTCTGTAAATTTCTTAGCATCTGCATGTACTTTTGGATCCTTGTCATATACTGCATCAACATTTTTAGCTAACAGGATAACTTCTGCTTCCATTTCAGCAGCACGTAAAGCAGCAGTTGTATCTGTTGTAAAGTAAGGGTTTCCTGTTCCTGCACCAAATATAACAACTCTTTCCTTTTCTAAATGTCTAACTGCTCTTCTTCTTATATATGGCTCTGCAATTTGTCTCATATCTATAGCAGTTTGAACTCTTGTAGCAACCTCTATATTTTCTAGTGCATCTTGTAATGCCATCGCATTCATGACTGTAGCTAACATTCCTATATAATCAGCAGTAGTTCTGTCCATTCCTTCGCTAGTTCTACCTCTCCAGAAGTTTCCTCCACCTACTACTACAGCTACTTCAACACCTATTTCTTGTATTTTTTTAATAGCAATAGCAATATCATTAACTACATCATTATTTATACCAAAACCTCTTTCTCCAGCTAATGCTTCTCCACTTAATTTTAACAATACCCTTTTGTACATTGGTTTATCCATCAGAAACCTCCTATTTCAATCCTTCATATCCATTTTTTTCTATTTTTTAAAAAAGAGAACACCTGCGTGTTCTCTCTTTGGTTATTACTTAAGTTGCTTCGCAACTTCTTCTGCAAAGTTTTCTTCTCTCTTTTGTATACCTTCACCAACTTCGAATCTCACAACTTTAACAACTTTTATATCAGAACCTACTGCTTTAGCAACATCAGCAACTAATTGTTTAACAGTTATATCTGGATTTTTAACGAAAGTTTGCTCTAATAAACAAACTTCTTTTAATTCTTTTTCTAATCTTCCTTTAACCATTTTTTCAACTATATTAGCTGGCTTTCCTTCATTTAAAGCTTGTTGAGTTAATACTTCTGTTTCATGTGCTATGTATTCAGCATCTACTTCGTCTCTTGAAACATACTTAGGATTCATAGCAGCAACTTGCATAGCTACATCTTTACCTAATTCTAAAACTTTAGCATCTCTAGCTTCTGTTTCCATTTCAACAAGAACACCTATTTTTCCACCACCATGGATGTATCCAGCAACTTGTCCATTAGTTACAACTTTAGCAAATCTTCTAAAGTCTAATTTTTCACCGATTTTTGCAACTCTATTATTTAAAACTTCTTGTAAAGTTATTCCTTCTCTATGAGTCTCACCTAATAAAGAAGCTATATCTTCTTTATCAGTAGCTAATGCCATACAAGCAGCATCTTTAACGAATACTTTGAAGTCTTCATTTTTAGCAACGAAATCTGTTTCTGAGTTAACTTCTACCATAGAAGCAACTGTATTATCATCGTTCATTTCTATTGCAACTAGACCTTCAGCAGCAACTCTACCAGCTTTTTTAGCAGCTTTTGATAATCCTTTTTCTCTTAATAAATCTACTGCTTTTTCCATATTTCCTTCAGCTTCTTGTAAAGCTTTCTTGCAGTCCATCATTCCTGCGCCTGTACTCTCTCTTAACTCTTTTACCATTTGAGCAGTTATATTAGCCATTTTTTAAGTTTCCTCCTACTTATTCTATTCCATATTATAAATGGTAAGGGCGACCCTTACCATTTAATTGTCAAATTATTATTCTTGGTCTTCAGCTACTTCTTCTTCAGCACCTTGTCTACCTTCGATTACAGCTGTTGCCATAGCACCAGTTATTAATTTTACGGCTCTTATAGCGTCATCATTTCCTGGTATAGCAAAGTCTAATTGCTCTGGGTCACAGTTAGTATCAACTATACCAACTACTGGTATACCTAATCTATGAGCTTCTTGGATAGCTATGTTTTCTTTTCTTGGGTCAACTACGAACATTGCACCTGGTAATTCAGGCATGTCTTTTATTCCACCTAAGTATTTTTCTAGTTTTTCTTTTTCAGCTCTTAATTTTATAACTTCTTTTTTAGGAAGAACATTAAATACACCTTCTTCTTCCATTTTTTCTAATTCTCTTAATTTATTTATTCTAGTTTTTATAGTTTTGTGGTTTGTTAACATTCCACCTAACCATCTCTCATTAACAAAGTACATTCCACATCTTTCAGCTTCATCTTTTATTGCATCTTGAGCTTGTTTTTTAGTTCCTACGAATAAGATTGGCTTTCCTGTTTCAGCTACTTCTTTAGTGAATTTGTAAGCTTCTTCAACTTTTTTAACTGTTTTTTGTAAGTCGATTATATATATTCCATTTCTTTCTGTGAATATATACTTAGCCATCTTAGGGTTCCATCTTCTTGTTTGATGACCGAAGTGAACACCTGCTTCTAATAATTGTTTCATTGATATTACTGACATATTCTACCTCCTGGTTTTATACCTCCAGCTTGATCTTCTCCCTAAAAAACCATGTAATAGGCACCTTTTAAGGATCCCAATGCTGTGTGTGATTTATTTTATTTTTTCACCTCTAGTAGTATATCATAGAGGTGAAAAAATAACAATATTTTTTCCATATTTTCTATTTTTATATTTTTTTGTGTATTTTATACCATTTTTTTGAATTTAATTTGCAAGTTTCATTTTTAATTTTGTTTTTAATGATACATTGTCTACACTATTATTACTTACTATATCTACACTTCCAAGTAAGTCACCTGAGTTAGTATAGTATTTTATAGTACCCATAGTATCACCTTTTTTAACAGGATATTCTATATTTTTAATCTTTACTTCCGATTTTATACTTTCATCATCTTTTAATATTGTATAAAGTTCATCTTTGGCCTTTAAAGTAACCTCTAATTCTTTCATTCCTTTTATATATTTCTTACCTATAAAACTATCTTTTTCAATTACTTTTTTCATATTGAAATTTTCTTTTCCATATTTCAGTAGTGCTAAAGAAGCAGACGTTCTTTTATTTTTGTGATTAGCACCCAATACTACACCTATTACTCTACGTTTTTTCTCGTTTTTATCATTTTTGTCTACAATCATAGAAAATGATAAGCAATATCCAGCATTACCAGTATATCCAGTTTTTATACCATCTACTTCTGGTATAATTCTTAATAATGCATTTGTATTGCTTTTTTCAAAACTTCTATCTGAATTTGTATATGTCTCCATATCAGTTATAGCTGTTACTTGTTTTTCATAATGGTCAAACATGTATTTTCCAAGAATAGCTATATCCCTTGCAGTAGATTTATTTTCTTTCGCTGGTTGTTTTGGATTACTCAAATCGTATATTGGAAGACCATTTGGGTTTAGAAAATGTGTATTAGTCATCCCTATTTCTTTTGCTTTTTTATTCATTCTATCTACAAATGCTTCCTTAGTTTTACAAATATGTTTTGCTATAGCAATTGCCGCATCATTTCCTGATACAATCATAAGACCTCTCATAAGCTCTATAAGTGGCACTTCTTCACCATCTTTAAGTTTATAGCTTGAACCTTTTACTGATGCAATAGACTTGTCTATTTTTACTACATCAGTTTCTTTTACTTCTTTATTTTCAATAGCTTCTATTGCAAGTAAAAAAGTCATCATCTTACTTAAACTAGCTAGTGGTACCTTCATATCAGGTTCTTTACTATATAAAACTCTACCTGTCTCTTGGTCTATAAGTATAGATGTTTTTGAGTATTTGTCTACAGATTTTTCATCTGCATATGAATAAGTTGGTATTATAAAAACTAGTATCATGGCTAATGCTATAATTTTTTTTATTGCATTTTTCAAATTTTTCACCTTCTTGGATTATTAAGTATATTTATATTTAAATTTTCCCTATTTAGTCCAATTTATATCTAGTAATTAATACCTATCCATATTTAAACAGATATTATCTTATCATCCTTTTAATAATTACAGATGCCCAAATTGCTCCTATTGTAACTCCAAAAAATACTTCTATTCCTGCTAAAGCCTTCCCAATTAAACTTGTAGCAACCATATCTCCATATCCCACTGTACTAAATGTAGCCATACTAAAATACCATAAGTCTATATACATTCTGAAAATCTCACTTAATGAATAATTGCCTATGTTATTTATATTTAAAGCTACAAGTGTACTATTTGAACTTTCTATACCTACAAATAAGTATAATAAGGCAAAAACACTTATTATTACTATAATCACTAACAATATATTCCATGGCTTTTCTCCATAACCTGTAGTATAGCGTGCTATTTGGTCAAAAAACTTTTCAACTAAATAGTCACTGAAAGTAGGATAATCAGAGCGTTTCATTATTTTACTACTATAAATCCTTTCCTTATAATAATAAAATCCTATCATTTCGTATTCTCCGATTCTTGTTGCTTGATTTCTAGCTATTCTATAATTTATCTTTCCATGCTTATACTCACTTTTACCATACTCAACATTTTTTAGTACAAATTTTGTACAGGTGCTAAAAATGATTCCATCCATTCGAGGAAAGTTTTCTACATTATTAACTACTAAGTCAGGCCCTTTAAATTTTACTTTTTCAAATATACGGTCATTTACATAGGCTTTGCTGAATCTTGTTTTATTAAAATCACAGTTTTCTAGGAATACACATCCATTAAAAAATACACTCTCTTTAAATTCTGTATAGTTAAAAATAACATTCTTTTTAAAAATGTATTTTTTAAAATTTACTTTCTTTTTAAATATTACTTCAGAAAAATTCAGTCTTTTATAATCATAAGTTAATATTTCCTCTGCATTAAATTCATTTTCAAATATAAACCCATTGAATTCACTGATTTCTTCTTTATAAATAGTATCCATCATTAGTTGTATATCTTTATCAGACTTATGTTCTTTATGAAAGATACAATATCCAGAAGAATCTGCTTCTCTATCGCACTTTTTTCCATCTTTTTTAGATATCCATTTACAATTCATAAATATCCTCCAGTACAAAACAATTATTACTATTTTGTATTAGTTTGGATATTATTTTATTTTATATACTTAAATACTTACAAAATATATATTAAATTGTTCGTTTTAAAATTTTAGTATGTTACTTACAAATAAGAGAGTGAATTTTATCTATATTTTCATTTCTTTACACAATAAATACAAATTTAAATTTACTTATCATTTTTAAGCAATTTAGTAACTATATTTAGTGCTACTAAATCATCCATAAACCCTATTGGAAATACAAAATCTGGAATAACATCCGTTGATATTACAAAATAAAGTAACATACTTCCAATCAATAAATATTTCTTTATTGTAAGTCCTTCTGTACAAAAGTCAGCATACATTTTTCTTAATCTATCTGTAAATTGACCTTGCTTTTCAATAGAATCTATCTTTTTATTAAAATTATCAAAAAGTAGTTTTTTACCTTCATCTGTCTGTACATATAATTTACACTTACTCAATTCTTTTTCAATATTTCCATTAAAACTCTTATCATTGATTAAATTTGCAAATCCAAGAATATCATCAAAATTACTGAAATCACTATCTGTATTAAATATTTGATTATTATTGTTCCTAAATTCATATCCTGATGCTTGTAGTAGTTCTTCTAGATTAATATTTAAATGTATTGCTATCTTTTCCAAATGATTTATATTTGGTTTTTGCTTATTATTAGCTATACGAGATATAGTGGCTTTATCAATTCCACTTTTTTTACTCAATTCTCCCATTGAGACTGATTTTTCTTCTAGTAAAATTTTCAATAAATCCCCGAAGTTCCCAACCTCACTGTGTTGTTCCATTATTTTCACCTGCTTTATTATGATTGGTTTTATATTATTAATATGATTTATTTGTTATTTAGGTGTTGTATGATGTTGAAATTTTATCAACAATTTATTGGTTTATCTGTAACAATTTATCCATTTTTACAATACTATAACTAATATAGTACAAAATTTAAGAGAAAGGATGTTAATCTACTGTGATTGAATCAATTTTATTAGTAACTTCTCTTTGTATAGATGCCTTTGTAACAAGTTTTGGATATGGCGTAAATAAAGTTAAAGTTCCTTTATATTCAAATATAATTATTAGTGTAGTTTGCTCAACTATTTTGGCAATATCACTTTTTGCAGGTACAATAGTTAGAGATTTTTTACCTCAAAACATAACAATGCTAATATGTTTTTTTATCTTATTTTTATTAGGAAGTGCTCGACTAATTGAAAGCTTTTTTAAATCTTATTTTAAGAAAAAATCCATACATTCAAAAAATTATAAACTTAATATGTTAGACCTTAAATTGAATTTTAATGTAAGTATTGAACCTGATACTTTAGATACAAGTAAATCTAAAATAATTAAGTCTGCTGAAGCATTTACACTTGCTATTGCTCTAAGTTTAGATGGATTAGCGATTGGATTTGGTAGTGGTCTTGTAGGTGTAAATTATATACAAGTTATTCTATTTTCTTTACTATCAAACGTAATTGCAGTTTTACTTGGTTGTTTACTAGGAAATATATTTGTTAAAAAAATAAATTTGAACTTATCTTGGTTAAGTGGTTTAATCCTGTTGGTCATTGGATTTATGAAGATATGTTAATAAAAAAGCTATCTAAAAATAAAATTTTATATTTAGATAGCTTCTTTTATATTTTTATATTTGTTTTCTATTCTCTCTAATTTCTTTCTGAATCTTTTTAAGAGCTTTCTTCGAACCTCTCTGAATATCTTTTTCTAATTTTCTATCCTCAAAACTAGTAAACAATGTATCCAAGTCATATCCTTCTGGATATAATTCTGATGCTTTTATGCTAAGCTGCAATCTTTTTATGTTTACTGAAATAAAATTATCTTTAAATAATACTTCTACATTATTAAACTTGTCTATTGGTTTATATACAACTCCAAAATCATTTTCATCTAATAATTTTACTTTATCTCCTATATTATAATCTGTATAGTTTGGAATAATTTCAGAATTATTACTGTCTTCAACATTAGATTGTAGTTTACTTCTTTTAACTAAATCTAAATTGTAGCTTCTATCAATTATATATTCTTTAGCTCTCTCTAATACTCTATTTTTTATCCCCATTTTTTTTGAAATAAAAAGAGCATTACTATCTTCAGATTTTCCTATAGTTAGCTTATACATTGGTTCTAGAGTTTCTTTATCAAACATCATACCAGCATTTTCGAACTCTGGATGTAAGTTAGCAAACTTCTTTATTTCTCCATAATGAGTTGATGCTATCGTTATACATCCCATTCTATAAAACTCTTCTAATAATGATATTGCTAATCCTGAACCTTCATTAGGTTCAGTTCCACTTCCTATCTCATCAAATAGAACAAGAGTAGAGTTATTTGATAAACTCATAATCTCTGCGATATTTTTTATGTGTGATGAAAAAGTACTTAATGCATTTTCAATACTTTGATTATCTCCTATATCCACAAAAACTTTTTCAAATACACTAAATTCACTACCTTCTTTTGCAGAAACATCAAATCCACATTGCACCATTAAAGTTAATAGTCCAACAGTCTTAAGAGTTACAGTTTTTCCTCCTGCATTAGGTCCTGTTATTACAAGACTCCTATAATCTCTGCCTATTTCAAAATCTAAAGGTACTACATCTCCTGTTAGAAGTGGATGTTTTCCTTTAATTATTTTTATATATCCATTATTATTTATTTTTGGAGTAATACCTTTTATTTTTTGACTATACTTAGCTTTTGCAAATACCATATCATATTCAGAAAGTATTTCTATATTCAATTTTATCTGATTTATCTTATCAAATATAAGTTCTGTTAAATAAGATAGTATTTTATATTCTTCAATAGTCTCATCAGCTTTTAACATAGTCAACTCTGTACTTAAATTTGAAATACTTCTAGGCTCAATAAATACAGTATTTCCTTTTGATGATGTATCTAATATAGTCCCATCAACCTCATTTTTATATGAGGATTTAATTGGTATTACATATCTATCATTTCTTTTACTTATTATAAGCTCTTGTATATACTTTTTATTTATAGTTGATGTTATAAATTTATTTAATCTATCTTTTATTTTGCCTTCTGTAATTTCTATATTTCGTCTTACTTTTTTTAATTCTTTACTAGCATTAGAATCGACTTTATTCGATTTTATACAGTAATTTATCTCATCTTCTATATTTTTACATTCTGTTATATTTAAAGCATAAGAACTTAATGTAGGCGAATAAAATTCTTTTTCTAGCATAAAAGCTTTAATCTTCCTACATCCTCTTAAAAAATCTTCAATATTTATAAGTTCAATTGGTTCTATTATCATTCCTTTTTCAATTTTATCTATTGTAGAACCTGCATTAAATAATCCTTCAAGTGGTATATGATTGCTATTTTCAATTATCTTTCTAGCTTCTTTATTTTCTGCTAACTTTCTTCTTACTACTCCAATATTACCACTAGGAGTTAATTTATCTATCAGATTTTTTCCAAGTGAACTTACACAATATGCTTTTATTAACTCTTTAACTTCGTTTAGTTGTAATCTTTCAAATGTATTACTATTCATTATTTTTTCTCCTTTATTTATAAGTCATAGGCTTTTAAATTACCTTATCATTTACTTTGATAATAGTTATTTTGTGAACGACTTAATAAATAAGGAGTTATTATGCATCAAACTCCTTATTTATTAAGAAGTTTAACCCCGGACTCATTACTATTAGTATTTTTCTTCATAAAAAACTGCTCCTTTTCTATTTTTACTTAATTATTTATCTTAGTGCTCCTAATATTATTTCATAAATTCCATCTTCATGTCAATAAAAATAATTTCATTGATGTTTTTTCATAATAAAAATACCTACAACACTTGCTATTAAAATAAAAATAGTGCTTATACTCTTATTTATTAGCACATAATAAGCCTGTCAATCTGCTTCCAACAAAAGAGCTAAGCAAGTGTAACGTATTAAAAATTCTGGTTGATAACCCCATAAAAAATAGCTGATAATAGTAAAACACTTTTACATGTTCTAATAAAATCAGCTATTTATAATCTAATATGGTTTTAACCTTTTTTGACTTTGAAAATTAACCTTTATAAGTAATCAGTGGTTTCATAGTTGCCACCACTTGAATAAGTTTATATTCTATCAAACTTTCAATAATTTGCTCTATGTTTTTATATGCTTCTGGAGCTTCTTGAAATAATAAATTTATATCATTACATAGAATATGACTTTTAAATTTAGTTTGTTTTATGGTATCTTTATTATACTTGTTTTTAAGGCGAGATTTACAAATTGAACGAGACCATTTTCTACCTGCTCCATGTGACAGAGAGTATAAAGATATCTCTGTATTTTCAGTAGGCATAACTATATATGATAAACTACCTCTTGAACCTGGTATAATTACAGCTCCACTTTCACTCGAAACAGTACCTTTTCTATGTATAAATTTATCTTCCCTTTTCTCTATAAAATTATGATTTATAGATAATATCTTTTTGAGATTTCCAGATGTACCTATTGACTGCATAATTTTTTTACTGATAACTTCACGATTACGCTCTGCCCAAATTAAAGCCTTATCATGATTTTCCATATAATCTCTTGCTTTCTCACTTTCAACCTCGATACCATCTTTATTATAAAATTTGTTCAAAATAGTCTCTCCATAATTTCTTGAGCCACAGTGAACCAGCATCATTATATCATCCTCTGAAAATCTTAATTTTTCAAATTTTTCTTTATTATAGACCTCATTTACACATTGAAATTCTACAAAATGATTTCCACTTCCAATAGTTCCTAAATTTAAAATTGGACTTTCTTCTTCATATCTATTTGTTATTTCTATATCAGATAAGTCTTTAATCTTGCCAAGAGACTTAATCCATCTGTCTTTTTTAAATTTCTTTTTTAAAATCCCAGTTTTAAACAAAGTCATTCCACACCCTATATCATTTCCAATTATATGTGGATAAATAATATCTCTAGTTTCAACAGCTAAACCCACAGGTATTTTACCTGCATGTAAATCAGGTAATCCTACTACTTTTAAAACTCCATTTAAGCTTGAAATATCTTCAAGTTGTCTCTTTGCTATATCTTCAATCCAACACTTATTACTTGCTATTATTTTTATTTTACTCATACTTTGCTCCTTTTTAATATGCTCCTGCCTTTAAAAAGTAGCAAAAAAGCTGTGACCTTTAGCCCCAGCTTTTTATTCTAAACTACAAAAGCAGGTGGCTATTTGTTAAAATATGCTTAGATATTTGATACCTCATTATTTTTTGCTAACATAATAACCACTTCCTCTCATTATTTATGAATACGTTAAATTTTACATCTATATGTATATTATTTATAGATATTGATTTTAAAATATGTAATATATAATTTTTATATTATAGAACTAATAATAATCATCGAAATCATGACTATTGCTAGACCAGCAACAACAAGTTTTTTATGTAATTTCTTTCTCACTTTAATTTTTTCTTCTTTTTTTACCTGTACGACTTTATCTCGTTTCTCTTCCTTCTTTTCATCTTCAACTTCTATATATGCTTTTTCATACATCACTTTACTTAAATCAACAATAATATCATTGGCCCTAGTATACTTATTATTTCTACCAAGAAGCCTCTTTATAACATTTATAAGTTCTATATTTCCATTAATTGCTTTTATACTATTCCAATCTAAGCCTTTATCAATAGATTGTAATATTTTTTCTTCTGAATTTGATTCTCCAAAAGGTAATTTTTTAAATATAGACTCAAATAAAATAAGTCCTGTTGCAAAAAAATCACTTTCTTTATCGGTATAATTTATACATAGTTGATGTGGACATAAATATCTTCTATTTCCATAGCTTCTTGTATTAACCCCATTATTTGCTTTTGTAATTCCAAAGTCACAAATTTTGATATTATATTCTGTATCTACTATTATACTACTTGATTTTAAACTGCCATGATATGAATGATTTCTATGTATCATTTCTAAAGCTTTTAAAACTTGTATCATTATATTTACAATTGCTTCTAAATGAAGATAATTACCTAGAATTAATTCATCTAGCCCAATACCATTAAAGTCTTCACTTACAACGTAATACAGTGTTGTTTCTTCTGTACAATGAATTCCAACATCTATTATTTTTAGTATATAAGGAGAGTTTATTTCATCTAAAGCAGTACTTTCATCAATTAAATTTGAAACAAAATCCTCACAGATATAATTATTGTGCTTTATGACTTTTATTAGCACATTTTTTCTGTAAAAAACATCTCTAGCTTTATAGATTTTGTTAATTTCTAAAACGTCATCAGAATTTACTACCTCATATCTATTGCCTATAAAATTCAACCATGTCACCTCCTCATACATTTTATATAACTAAATCTATTTACAATTATACCAATATATAGGAATATTTTCTATATATTAATGACTCTAATATCAAAACAAGAATCAATAATGTTACTTTTATACAAAAAAAACAAGAAAGTCAGAGGCTTCCTTGTTTTTTTGTATAAATATCACTTTAAAAAATGATTTATTTTTTTAATTCTTTATAGGAACTATTTGATATATGTTCTTTTTTTATGACTTTTCCATTTGAATCTTTAAATATTCTATATGTAGAATACTTATTTTGCCCAGTCTGCTTCACTTCTATCGATATATTAGGTTTGTCACTAGAGTTACCATATATTACTGATGACACACTTCCTCCACCTGCATAGTTTTTAATATATACAGGATGGTTATATGGATTTTTAAACTTTAAATTTAATCCACCATCACTCACAGTAGCATCTCTTCCTTTAGGTACATAAGTTGATGCAGATGAATGATTTGTAACTTGAGTTATTTCCATTCCTGAAATAAGAGCAGCATTATAAACTGTTGAAGATGTCTGACAAACACCTCCGCCTGCTGATTGCTCTAATTTTCCATAAACTATAACTGGTGCATCCTTATATCCATTAGCTTTGTTACTAGGTCCTGTAAGTTTATTATATGAAAACTCTTCACCTGGCATCAGTAATACATCGCTAGTTTTTCTTGCTGACAGACCTACATTATACGACCTACCTTCCACGGCCTGAGAATAAGTAGTTGAATATTGACCTATAACAGAATTCACAGTTTTTACTTGTTCAGTTGTTATATCTGGTTTTTGAAGATTTACTTTAAGTTCTAAAGATTTATGCTCTTTATTTTTTATCATATCATATATAGATTCTTTGTTTGCTGATAAATCGAACTCTCTGCCCACAACAGAATCTGTGTAATTCAATCCTCCACTTCCAACACTAATAGATGCATTTTTCATTTTGACATTAATACTGTCTGCTATAGAAGATACTTTAGAACTAAGCTTTGCTTCATCATAACTGGATTCTATTTTTAGAGCTAGTTTATTTATTCTTATATCAATATATTTTTTTAAGTTTTGAAAGTAAGAGCCTTTTTTTGTAGTCTCATACGCATTTTTTACAACTTCTTCTGTATTATATCTTAAATCAATATCTTTTGGAGATATCGTATATTTTTTCCCATCATAGCTAAGATTTAAATCTTCTGGAGTATACTTACCTGTTATAGCTTTTAATGCTTCTTCTTTAGTCATGTCAGATACATTTACTCCTTCTATATACACATTTTTAGCGATTTTCCCATTATACAGAAATTTGTTATTAAAAAAATAAGTAAATCCTCCTATAGCTACAACTAAAATTGCTAATACTATTATAAGATTTCTCTTTCTTTCTTTTCCTAATCTTGAAACCCTTGTTGCACTTCTGCCCATAACTTCACCTCATTTTAACACTCTTAATTTTGCCTGATAGAGTTTCCATTTCAAAACTACTTTAGATTATATTTGAATAGCTTTTTTTAAACAAGGAATTTAATCAAATGTAACTTTATTGTAAATTTATGTCTTATAATTAGTTTTATTTTTGATATTTTTTTATTATATTTTTTTATTATTTCTTAATAAAAAAATTAAGGGTTTTATAATAATTAACTTGATTTATATTAGAATTTAAATATAACCTATTACAGGATAATGGTCTGATAGGTAAACTTTTTCTACTTCATATCCTTTTAATTCAACATTTTTATTAACAAAAATGTAATCTATTCTAGATTTTGATTTTTCAAATGTTGGTAAATAAGACTTGTTTAGTGAAATGGCCATATCATTGAACATGCTTAAAAAGACATTTTTCTCATTAAAGTCACCACACAAAACAACTATACCTACTAATCTATTCCTATAATCTATTATTTCATCCAATTGTTTTGCTCTTTCTTGTCTATCAAGCCCCAAGTGAGTATTTATTACATTTATAATTCTTGCATATGCATCTATAGTTATACAAAGTGCCCCTCGTTGTTCTTTTTTGCTAGTTAAGAAAAAATGATTGCTATTTAATATTTTAAATTTTGTAAATGTGCAAATACCATATATCATACTTACTTTTTTCACATTTGTAGCAAATACACCATCCATATTTAAAACAGTTTTTAAAGCTAAAAATTGAGGATATAATACTTCTTGCAAACAAATTACATCACAATCCAATTTTTTCAAATATATTCCCATTTTAGTTAAAGTTAATCTATTATTTGAATCCATGCCTTTATGAATATTGTAGGTTACTATTTTCATAATAATATCACCTCTTATGTAATATAATACTTATTAAAATTTAAACTTATCTACTCTTTATTTAAAACTATTACTTAGGTTATAAAATCAACTAATTATAAACTTTATCACAAAAAAACCTAACTTAAGTATTTATATTCTACATAAGTTAGGTTTTATAAACTATTATAATATTTATTATTTCATTCATTTCTAATGATGATTCTCCTTTTTTATCTTTTTCAATTTGCCTTCACTAACAACAAATAAAAATCCCATCTTCTTATATATTTCATCCAATTCAATTAAAGTTACTTCACCATTTTTTAAATTTGTTAATGTTATATCTTGTATTCTTCTTGATGGAATTATCATAAGTTATCAACACTCCTTTAAATTCTTTTTAATCTTTATATTTAAATATATTTATGTATTCTGGTATATATTCATAAATTATTAAAATAAATTCAAAAAACACCCGTTCTGCAAACATTCGTTCTATATACTTATTATACATCATACAGACGTTCGATTCAATACAAAAATTAAATATATCTCGATTCTAGTAAATTTTCCAATATTATGCACTAAATATGTCAAAATATATTTTTTAAACGAATTATATTGTCAAACAAAAAAGTCATCTCATAAAAGCTTACACTTAAATTGAGATGACTTTTCTTATATAAAATCATTAATTCTGTATTATTTTTTATTAAGCTAACATATGTAATATTTGAGTTACCATAAGAGCACAATAAGTACCTATGACATTTCCTAAAAGTCCCATAAGCACACCTACTGGTATTAATACTGGATTATGAACTCCAGCAATCATAGGAGCTGTAGTTACTCCTCCTATATTAGCTATACTTCCTACCTCACAAGTAAATAGGTCCAGCTTAAACAGTTTCGCAAGTCCTATAAATGAAATAGCATGTACAAGAACTACTACTAAACCAAACATTATGTAAACAGGAGCTTCTGACAACCCAAAGAAATTTGCTTTACTACCTGTAGCTGCAAGAAGTAAATACATAAACACATTTCCTACTAATGTACTTCCCTTAAGTTTTGATATTTTAGTCATACCTAATAATATTGATACTGTAGATGCAACAAGTACTACCCACATAGTTTCATTAAGTATACCTGAAGTTGGAAGTATCTTAGATACAATTTGTGCGAAAGCTGCTACTCCAAATCCAACAGAAAGTAAAGTCATAAGTTCTACAAATGTAGGTGCTGTATTATCTTTATTTTCTTTTTCAAGCTTTGATGTAACCTCATCTATAAAACTTGTGTCACACTTTGTCCATTTATTAAATTTAGGACCAAATTTTACAGACATTAGACAAACAGACATCCATACTGTATATCCTATAGAACCCATAAGTATTGCATAGCTAAGACCTTCTTCCGCAACTCCTAGAGCATTAGCTGCTGCAATCATATTTGATGAGCCACCTATCCATGAACCAGATGCTGCCCCAAGAATTTTCCATGAATCTGCACCCATTGAACCTTTAAAAATTATAAATGCTATGACAAATCCAAGCATAAATGTAAATGTAGCACAGAAAAACGATAATAACATTTTAGGACCCATTTTTAATATTTTTCTTAAATCACATTGAATTAACAAGAACACTAACATTAATGGCAAAAAATTTACTGTTATTATATTTTGATACGTTCCAACATCATCATTTTGTGCAAACAAACCAAATGATGCTAGTATAGCTGCTCCTAAGTAGATTAAAAGCATCGGATTGATGACATCAAATATTTTCCACTTCAATTTATCTACCATAAAAAAAATTACACCTACAAATACAACCAAGAAACTACAATATACAAATCCATTCTCAATCACATTATACACATCCTCTCTTTTCCTAATTAATTTTATTTTTTATGATTCCTAATAAAGACCTTTTCTTCAGAAAATAAACAATTAAAATAAATATTTTTATCTATATTGTGCTAATTAAATACATATATACCTAACTATTTACATATATTAATAAAGGTTTGCAGATTAATTACTTTAGAAATGAATAATCTGAATTTAAAATCTTTTTCAACAATTATTCTATTACTAAAATTTTTATTTGTAAAGATAATTAAACTAAATATTTTATTTATTTATTCGTTTTGTTTTATATTTATCTTTATTAATTATGTAATAAAACTATTTTTACTTTAAATCTATATAATATAAATTAAATTTATTTTATATACTTTTTTTTTAAATACGTTTAGATTTTTTTCTTTCATTTTTAGTTTTCAGAACATTCGTATTTATGTTATAATTTGTATGAATATATATTTTTTAGGAGGAAATAATATGAATTTAAATTTAACTAATACTATAAATTTAATGAAAAAATATTTAGATATCCCAAGTCCAGCTGGATATACTGAAAATGCAGTTTTAGAAAGTAAAAAAGATTTTGAATCATTAGGTCTTAATACTATTCTTACAAAAAAAGGTGCACTTATAGCTACTCTTCCTGGTGAAGATGATTCAAATCAAATAACAATATCTGCACATATGGATACACTTGGAGCTATGGTAAAAGAAATATCATCTGATGGTACTCTTAAATACCATAAAGTTGGTGGTGGATGTTGGGCTGCTATAGAAGGTGAAAACTGTACTATTATAACTAGAAAAGGTAAAAAAATTAGAGGAAGTGTTGTATTTAAATACGCTTCTACTCATATATATGGTCAAACAAAAGCTGCATCAGAAAGAAATGAAGAAACAATGATTATCCGACTTGATGAAAAAGTATTTACAAAGCAAGATGTATTAGATTTAGGAATAAGTGTTGGAGATTTTGTATGTCTAGACCACCGTTTTGAAGCTACAGAATCTGGTTTTATAAAATCTAGATATATAGATAATAAAGCAGCTGTAGCAATGGTTCTTGAAATATGCAGATATTTTAAGGAAAATAACTTAACACCTAAACATACTACCAATTTTTATATAAGTAATTACGAAGAAATTGGACATGGTGTTTCTAAAGCTTTACCTGAAAAAACAAGAGAATTTGTAGCAATAGATATAGCACCAACTGGACCAAGTCAAACATCTAGTGAACATGGTGTGACTATAGTTGCAAAAGATAATTTATCATTGTATGATTTTAATTTAAGAAACAAGCTTGTCGATGTTGCAGAAGACAATAATTTAGACTACACTGTCGATGTATTTACTTTCTATGGTTCAGATGCTTCAGAAGCTATTCGTTGGGGAGAAGACGTTCAAATAGCATGTGTTGGTCCTGGAACAAACAATAGTCACCACTATGAAAGGACTCATATAGAAGCTATCGAAAACACTCTAAAATTGCTTATAAACTATATGCTTAAAAAATAATTAAATACAAATTTTACTAAAGTCATTTCTTAACAAATAACCAAATTTAAGTTTTATTTTTATACAAAAATTGGTTTTTCTATAGACTTAATTTAAATTTACTACTATTATATAAGTAGCTTCAATTTTCTTTAGTTAATTGTTGTTAAATTAAATTTTTACAAGCTAACCCTACCAGAAAAGAGTTATCTAATCTGTAAGGAAATAGTTTAATATAGCACATTATACTTGTGTAATTAATAACTTTTCTTTTGTAGAAACTTTTCTTTAAAAGAAAAGTTTTTTGATTTTGGATTTGTTTAAGACATATTTTCTGAGTTAGGAGGATATTTATGAAAAAGGTTGCAGTCATAAGTGCTATTTTAGAAGAGCCAAAAGAATGTCAGCTTAAATTTAATGAGGTTGTGTCAGGTTTTAAAGGTATTATTAAAGGCAGAATGGGAATTCCTTGTGAAGAAGAAGGTGTATCGATTGTATGTATAGCAGTTGTTGGCGAAATGGATACTATCAATAGTTTGACTGGTAAATTGGGAAACATACCTCATGTATCTGTAAAAACTAGTATATCAAAAAAAGAAATTTAAGGTGGTGAGTACAAATGAGTCTAAATTCTACTCCACAATCAATAAGAGTACATATAGGTCTCTTTGGTAAAAGAAATGCAGGTAAATCTAGCATAATAAATGCTATAACAAATCAAAGTGCTGCAATAGTGTCAGATGTTGCTGGAACTACTACAGACCCAGTATTTAGACCAATGGAAATCCTTCCTATAGGACCTTGTGTTCTTATAGATACTGCCGGTCTTGACGATGTTGGTGAACTTGGTGAACTTAGAATAAGTAAATCATTAGATGTTTTGGAAAAAACAGATATAGCTTTACTAGTAGTTGATTGCCAAATTGGTATATCAAAAGAAGATTTAACACTAATTGAAAAGTTTAGTGATAAGAATATACCTCATATTTTAGTTCTTAACAAGATTGATACAATCAAAAATCACTCTGAAATTTTAGACTTAACTAAGAATAAAGTTAAATGTCCAGTTGTTTCTGTCTCATCAACAGATAAAATTGGAATTGAAGATTTAAAGAATGAAATAATAAGAGTCTTGCCTAAAGACAGTACTGAGTTTAAATTGGTATCAGATTTAATTGAACCAAATGATTTAGTTGTTTTAGTAGTTCCAATAGATAAAGCAGCCCCAAAGGGAAGACTTATACTTCCTCAACAGCAAGTTATAAGGGATATTTTAGATACTGGGGCAATTTCTATCGTTACAAAGGAAGATAGTTTAAAAGAAACTCTATCTAGCTTAGGCAAAAAACCAAAACTTGTTATTACTGACTCTCAAGTATTTCCAAAGGTAGATAAAGATACTCCAAAAGATATTCCTCTTACATCTTTTTCTATATTATTTGCTAGACAAAAGGGAGACCTTAAAGAATTAATTAATGGCGCTTATGCTTTAGAAAATTTAAAAGATGGTGATAAAGTCTTGATGGCTGAGGGTTGTACTCATCACAGACAGACTGATGATATTGGAACAGTAAAGATTCCTAACATGATTAGAAAGAAAACTGGTAAAAATATTACTTTTGAATTTAGTTCCGGAGTATCCTTCACTGAAGATATAAATAAATATGCACTTGTAGTT
Organism: Clostridioides sp. LIBA-7602; assembly: GCF_056688945.1. Classification (NCBI taxonomy): domain Bacteria; kingdom Bacillati; phylum Bacillota; class Clostridia; order Peptostreptococcales; family Peptostreptococcaceae; genus Clostridioides; species Clostridioides sp. LIBA-7602. The sequence goes on from NZ_CP196991.1 coordinate 2,440,705, forward strand.
CATTGTGGAGCTTGTATGATGAATAGAGCTGGAATGTTATCTAGAATAGAAAAGGCAAAATCTTTCAATGTACCTATAGTAAACTATGGTATTTTAATAGCATATGTAAAAGGTATTTTAGAAAGATCACTTGAACTTTTCAATTACTAAAAATTTAACTATATTTAATAATTACATATTTGTATATGACTAAAAATAAGATTAAATACTTTATAGATAAACTTTACAGCATAAATTCATTAAGCTTTGATGAACTACTATATTTAATAGAAAATATCGACAATGAAGAATATAACTTTGAACAAAATTTAAGAAACTATCTTTATAAGCAAGCTAGCGACATGAGGAATAAACATTATGGAAATATAATCTATTTGAGAGGACTTATAGAACTTACAAACTATTGTAAAAATAATTGCTACTATTGTGGAATACAATCTTCTAATAAAAATATCACAAGATACAGACTTTCACTTGATGAAATACTTGAATGTTGTGATATAGGTTATAAAATAGGATATAGAACATTCGTTTTGCAGGGTGGTGAAGATACATATTTTAATGATGATAAAATATGTGAAATTGTTTCTAGCATAAAAAATAAATATGAGGATTGTGCCATAACACTATCATTAGGAGAAAAGAGTTATGACTCATATAAAAAATACTTTTTAAGTGGTGCAGACAGATATCTTTTAAGACATGAAACTGCTACAGACAGTCATTATAAAAAATTACATCCGCCAAACATTGAACTTAAAACTAGAAAGGAATGCCTAAAAAACCTTAAGGAAATTGGTTATCAAGTAGGTGCTGGATTTATGGTTGAATCACCATTTCAAACCAATGAGGACCTTGTTCGTGATTTATTATATCTAAAAGAATTAAATCCTCATATGGTTGGGATAGGACCTTTTATTCCACACCATGATACAATATTTAAAGATTATAAACATGGAGATTTAGAAAAGACATTACTTATGCTTTCAATTACAAGACTTCTACTTCCAAAAGTTTTATTACCTGCTACAACAGCCCTTGCATCTATAAACCCTAGTGGTAGAAATGCAGGTCTTTTAGCTGGCTGTAATGTAATTATGCCAAACCTTTCTCCTCAAGAATTTAGAAAACAATATTCTCTTTATGATAACAAAGCCTTTACTGGTCAAGAAGCTTGTGAGTATCACGAAAGTTTAGAAGAAAACATCAAGTCACTAGGACTTAAAGTCGACTATTCTCGTGGTGATAATATTGAATGGAGGCGTTTGTAAATGTTCATAAAACATGAACTGATTAATTCTTTGTTAGAGGATGCAAAAAATTCAACTTATGATGATATTGAAAAGGTACTTGATAAGGCTGATAGAAGGGAAAAACTTAGTTATAAAGATATAGCTACTCTTCTTGAAGTAGAAGATAAAAAACAACTAGATAAATTATTTAGTATAGCTGGGCAAATAAAAAACGAAATATATGGTAATAGAGTGGTTTTATTTGCCCCTCTTTATGTATCAAACTACTGTGTAAATGAATGTGTTTACTGTGGTTTCAGTACATGCAACAAATTTAAAAGAAAAAAACTTACTATGGATGAAGTAAAAGAAGAGGTTAAAATACTAGAAAAAATGGGTCATAAAAGACTTGCTCTAGAGGCCGGTGAAGACCCTAAGAACTGTGATATAAATTATATTTTAGATTGCTTAGATGCAATTTACTCAACATATAACGAAAATGGAAATATAAGAAGGGTAAACGTTAACATAGCTGCTACAAGCGTAGATGAATACAAGTTACTAAAAGAAAAAGGAATAGGAACTTATATATTGTTCCAAGAAACTTATCATAAACCAACATTTATAAAAATGCATGGTCAATCTATAAAAAATGACTACTATTACCATTTAACAGCTTTTGATAGAGCTATGGAAGCTGGTGTTGATGATGTTGGTGCTGGAGTCTTATTTGGTCTATCTGACCCAAAATTTGAGGTTCTAGGACTTATGATGCACAATGAGCACTTAGAGGAAAAATTTGGAGTAGGATTCCATACTATATCTTTCCCTAGATTAAAAAAAGCTGAAGGAATGAGTTTAGAAGATTTTCCTCACTTAGTTTCTGACGATATGTTCAAAAAAATAGTAGCTATAACTAGATTAGCTGTTCCTTTTACTGGAATCATAATGTCCACTAGAGAAACTGCTGATATGAGAAATGAATTGCTAAAGTATGGTGTATCACAAGTCAGTGCAGGTTCTCTGACAGGTGTTGGAGGATATAAAGCATATGAAGATGGTGACAATACAGAACAATTCGAAGTTGGAGACCATAGAAGCCCTGTAGAAGTGCTTAAAGAATTAATAACTGATGGATATATCCCTAGTTATTGTACAGCTTGTTATCGCAAAGGTAGAACTGGAGATAGATTTATGAGCTTAGCTAAAAGCCGCCAAATCCACAATGTCTGTACACCAAATGCTCTTACTACATTAAATGAATTTCTAATTGATTATGGTGATGATGAGCTTAAAGCTATGGGCAAAAAACTTATCACAGAAGAAATAGCTAAGATAGAAAGAGAAGATATAAGAAACATAGTATCTAACAATATGACTGCCTTAGAGCGTGGAGAAAGAGATTTATACTTATAAAATTTTGTTACTTATATATTATTTATTGTATATTCTATAGGTTAGTAGTAATATTATCTAAAGGGAAAGTTTAAGGGAGGGAGATTAACATTGAAAGATAACAACAATACCAATAAAACTATTCAATTTGGAGAAAAAAAAGCTAGCCTAGAAAGCAATATTCAAAAAAATAAAAATATCAAACTTGATAATACACACAAAGTCATTCCTTACCCTAAAAATAGAAAAAAGGATGATAAAAAGAAAAGTAACAAGAAAAAGAATACAAATACCAATAAATCTAAAGTTAATAAAAATAATTATGGTCATTCTTTTTTTAACAACAAATATAAATATAAAAGAAAACCTTATGTTATTGCTTTATACACAGTAATTTTTATTCTTTTAGCAATCTTAATTATAACTAAATTGACAGATAATACGAGCAAAGGTAACTATTCTCGTAATACTGTTTCTGATGCTCACAAGAATGACATCCAAAACATGACCCTTAATGAATCAACTAATCTTCTTACTTGTGGGTAATTTAAAAGAGTTATCTCATTTCAGAAATCACTTTCTAAAACTGAGATAACTCTTATTTTTATTTAATATTTATTTTACCAACCTTGAGTTACTTCATATACTTCATCACCAATTCTACCATTTAAGTAATCATCTATTGCAGAATCTATGATGCTCATTGCTTTATCTACTTGTTCCTTAGTTATTACTAGAGGAGGTTGTACTCTTAAAGTAGATTGTCCTAAGAATATCATTATTAAACCAGTTTGTATACATCTGTAGCATATCTTAGCTGTAGCATCTGGATTTTTTTCATTAGAACCATTTCCTTTAACTATATCAACTCCTATAGATAACCCTAAAGCTCTTATTTCTCCAATTATATCGTATTTTTCTCTTAATTTCTCAAATCCTGCTTTAATATAATCTCCCATTTCTATACTCTTTTGAAGTAAGTTTTCTCTTTCGATTATTTCTATAGATTTTAAAGCAGCTACACATACTGTTGTATTTCCAGCTAAAGTAAATAGATGTGCTGGTGCATCAAGACTTTGCATTATCTCAGTTCTTCCAACAACTGCTCCTAAAGGTAATCCACCTCCAACAGATTTTCCAAGAACTAGAAGGTCTGCTTCAACACCAAAATTTTCTATACCAAACCACTTACCTGTTCTTCCCATACCTTGTTGTATTTCATCACTTATAAGTAGTATTCCATTTTCTTTACATATTTTACTTAAACCTTGTACCCACTCTACTGGAGGCACTATTATTCCTGCATCTCCTGCAATCGGTTCTATAAATATTGCAGCTACTTCTTCTGCTGGTAGATAGTGTGCAAAAGCATATTCTATCTCATCTAAACATTCTTTAGCTGTTCTATTTTTATCAGGATAGTGGAAGTGATAAACTTCTGGTAATAATGGACCCATTTTTCTTCTCATATTTGTACTTAATGCAGATATAGATATAGCTCCATAAGTACTTCCATGATAAGATTCATACATAGATATTATTTTTGTTCTTCCAGTATACCCTCTTGCTAGTTTTATAGCAGCATCTATACAAGCAGAACCTGTTGCACTGTATAATACTTTTTTATCATTATCTCCAGGGGCTATTTCCACAAGCTTCTCAGCTAATTTTACAGGAGGATCACTATGGAAATACGCAAGTGTATATTGTGTAATATCATCCATTTGTTCTTTAACTGCTTGTGAGATTTCCTTATTTCCATGACCTACATTCGCAGAGCCTGCACTTGCTAAAAAATCAACATACTCATTACCTTCATAATCATATAACATTGCACCATCACCTGATTTAAATGCTACTGGATAGTAAGGTATTTTTTGAGTTTTAGCAACATATTTTTTTTCTTCTGTACTTATCATTTGACTAGTTATCTCGCTCATTGGCAAATCATCCCCTCTTTAAATAGATTTATGTTTTAAAATTATTGCGATTTATAAAGATATTCTCGTATAAAATTCTTTATATACTTAATGTTATTATCTTTGGCACAAATTGTCAATATATGTTTTTATAATTTTCAAAATATTTGTTATTCAGAAACAATATATTTTATTCTTATCAAATAAACATTATTCCACAAAAAATAAAGGACTCTATTCTATTTTTATAGAGTCCTTTGCAAATCAACTTATAAATACTATTATTCTGTTTATTTTTTATTAAATTATATAATCATCTTTTACTCTCCCTAATAATCTCTTTAAAATGCTCTAATTGCTCTTGTTGTTTTTTATGTTTTATATATGGGAAAGCTTTGATAACTCTTTTTTGTAATATGATATTGGATTCTATACGGTCTAATTTACTGTTTATTTTGTTTATTTTTTCTCTAGTTTCTAATTCATCATTATTTACTGTTTTAAATAAAGACTGTATCTCTCCTCTATCAAATTTATCAAGCTTCACATTTATATCATTAAGGTCTGTAATTATCTCATCTAGCAAGCTTAACTTTATATCCAATTTTTTAAGTGTTATAATAGTAACAATCAAATCAAGCATAGTCCAAAGTGTTGTAACTACAGCTATTGATATTAATATTCTATATGGAATTGTTCCTACAAAATACTTTATAAATGGATGTATTAATTTTATTATTAAAACAGACATTATACCAAAGTATATTGCATTTTTTAAACATATTCTACCCTTTATATTGAATTTTCTGTCAGAATAATCCCACCATTTTGCATGAAATAAGGTTTCTAGAATAAATCCTGTAAAGTATTCTAATATTGTAGTTAAAATCATACCTAAGAGAAATATTATGATTATATTATCAAACCTTCCCAATAGTGATATTACAATTACTGCTCCAAAGCCATAAACAGGACATATTGGACCATTTAAAAAGCCTCTATTAATTATTCTTTTACTTGCTATAGAACATCCTATACTTTCTACTATCCATCCTAAAAAAGAATATATAAAAAAGTATAAGATATACCTTATTATTTCCATAATTTATCTCTACTCCTTCACTAAGTTGTCTTATTTTATGCATAATGTAAAAATAATTATAGAAATAGTTTTTTCGTTTTTTATATTTGTTATTCTTTTATTTTTAATTAATATCCTATTCATTCAATCCAATTAACAATTTACTAGCCACAATTCCATGTTTATCTTTTGATTGGTTTTCTTTATCAATCCAAACATAAAATGCATCATATTTCCTTAACAAGGGTAAATTCTTCACATCAAATTCCTGATATTTAACTATGTCACTTTTTGATTCTTCAGTAATAACATAGGATACTAATCTTGTATTTTCATTTAAATAAATTCTTATGTTTCCATTACTATCAATTATATTTTCTGGTCTCTTAACTCTATTACTAGAACCTGTTTTAATGGTTATTGCGCCTTTTTCAAAGTTCTCAAATGTACCAATTATGTCCACTTCATCTTTATTTATATCTTTAATTATTTCTTTATTTTCTTCAATTAATATTTTTGATACTTTTTTATCTGGTTTAAATCTAAGCTTTAGTAAATCTTGATAATTTATAGAAATAATTCCTAATCCTATAACTCCTAAAACCAAGCTAGTACCTATTATAGCCTTGAATTTTGTTATATTATTAGGAAATAATTTAGTCATATTTATGTAAATAGTAATACCAATTATACCACCCAATGAATTTAAAATAATATCGTCTATATCACTACTTCCAAGAGCAAAAATATATTGTATTGCTTCAAATGCTAAACTAATAAATACAATTACTGTAAAAATGTTTCTTTTACTTAACTTTTTAAATAATATAGGAAAGAAAATTCCCATCGGAATAAATATGCATACATTTCCTAGGATATTTGCAATAGCTCTCATAAAGCTAATATTACTGTCTGTGATAAATTCCCATATTGTGTAAAATGGGATTAAATTTACAGACCTAAATATTCCTTTGGAAATAGTGTAAATTGGTACATCTTTAAATAAAATTATTCTTATAAGCACTAGAATATATACAAAAAATATTATATATACAATTGATAGCAAGAATTTTTCTAATTTTTTATTTTCTACCACTGATAAGCACCTTCTCTCTTAATATTTAAATGGTAACAATAAATATTTAAGACGATTTTAAAATTTTCTTAAAATTTTCTTAAATATTTATTAAAAACATAAAAAAGCCTACACTTAAAAGTGTAGACCTTAACAAATTCTTATACAAATATCTCCTATTGAACAACGAACAATATAAGTGTAGAAGAAACAATAACCAAGGTTAAAAGAAGTCTAGCATATAAAAAGTTTTTCTCTTTTAACATAACCCCAGCAATCCCAAATATAAAAAATATAGATGCAATAAATTTACCAAGAATATTATTATTTGGATAATAACTAAAAAGCATAAAACAAAGTACAAATGTAAGTACTCCTATTGCATTAAATATAATTTTATTAGATGCTATTTTTCCTTTATTAAAAAAGAAGCAAAATATTGATACTAAATCTAAAAATAAAAATACATAAAACATTCCTTTGAAAACGTCCATTTTTATACCCCCTAAAAATTATAATTATAATATCAGATTTATTTCACATAATTATCAATATACTAATAACGCCTATAATATTATAGGTTTATATTACTAGTGTATTACCTCATATTCATACATATTATAATCACACTCATACATATTTAAAGACTCATATGTTGCTTTTGCATTTATGTTTTCTTTTTCTACATATAATCTCATTCCAACAATATTTTCATCTCTATCACACATATTTTTTATATAATTAAATAAATAATTAAAGATACCTTTTCTTCTATATTCTTTCTCTACGTATACGCTCTGAATCCAAAGAAAATTTCCATTTCTCCAATCGCTCCACTCATATGTATACATAATCTGTGCAACAACCTTATCAAACACTGTATAGACATGATATTTACCTTTTCTTTCATCTAACAATAATGCTTTTACACCTTTAGTAAGAACATCCATATCAAGCTCTTTTCCTTCAGTTTCTTTAGCTAAATTATAGTTAAATTTTGCTATTACATCCAAATCATCTATACGAGCTTCCCTTATCTCTATCAATTCTTCATTTTCGTATAACTCTATGTAATCCTTTTGTTGCTCCATATTTATTCCCCCATATCTATTTTATTACATTGATGTTTTTGCTTAAATATATTTATAGTGTCTTTTCTATCTTCATAAATGCATAGTCAAATGTAGCTTCCAAATTCCCATTATTTTTTCCTCCACCTTGAGCTAATACTTGACTTCCTCCACCTTTACCATCTATAAGGCTTATTGCGTCTTTTAATAAACTTCCCATGTTAATGTTTTTCAAATTTTTAGAACATGCAAAAACTAGGTTTATTTTATCCTCAAACTTAACCGCTAATAGTGCAATCTTATTTTCATCTTCTGTAATCTTATTTGCTATTTTATTTACATATTTTAAATCTTCATTATCATAGACCTTTTTAATAACTGAAACAGTATCAATTTTACTTGCATTTTCAATCATTTCTTTAACTTGATAGTTAGCTACTACTTCTTCAAGTTTTCTTTTTTTACTTAGAGCTTCTTCTACTTTATTGTTTAAATTTACGATACCATTTATAGCATCTTCTTCACTACAACTCAAATATCTACATATTTTAGTTAAATATATATCCCTTTTTAATACTTCATCTACTGCCCTTTTACCTGCTAAAAATTCTATTCTTGTACTTGACTTATGCTTTTCCCATTTCTTTATTTTTATCATTCTCAATTCGCCAGTTGATTTTGGATGCACTCCACAACATGCATTCGTATCTAAATCACCTATTTTTACTACTCTTATCTCTTCATCAGTATTTGGTAAATCACGTCTTATCCAAATTTTTTTTAATTCTTTCTTTGTTGGAAGTAATGTCTCTACCTGTATATTCTGACGAATAATTTCATTGGCAAGTAACTCTATCTCCCTAATTTTATCCTCATCTAAATTACCTTCTATATCTACTGTACTATACTCATTTCCAAGATGAAAACCTGTCGTATTTGCATTAAAGGTTTTAAAAAAACATCCAGATAATACGTGTTGTCCAAAATGTTGATGCATTCCATCTTCTCTTCTATCCCAATCAATACTACACTTTACCTTATGTATCTTTATAGGTTTTTTGTCTAACACATGATATACTTTTTTCCCATCTTCATACACACTTATTACATCATAATTATCTATTCTTCCTAGGTCTCCAAACTGACCTCCTCCCCCAGGAAAAAACGCTGTCTTATCTAACAAAACATGATAATTATTTTCTACTTCTTTTATTTCAATTATTTCTGCTGTAAAATCTCTTATATACTGGTCTGTATAATATAACTTTTCCATTTTAATTCTATCTCCATTTTCTTAATTCTAGACTACTTTACTTTTTAAATACAAATTTCAAGCTATACTTAATTTAATTGTATTAAAATAGAACTCATACTAATTCTTTAAAAATCATCTTCTACTATATTTTAACATATAGATATTAGTGTTAACAAATTTATAATTGTATATTATTCCAATATTTCATAACATGTATTCTTACTTATTTTCTTAATATAATAAAAAGTATATTAAAACATGTTAAATTACAAAATAAGCTTTAATCTCTTTTACTAATCTCATCTGTTATTAATGATTTTGAAATATACATTGCTTTTATAATATTCTTAAAGCGTGTATGATGAGAGGTCCCCTCAGAAAACTTTATCTGTCCTTTTTCACATTTGCTAATAATTGAATTTACAGGTGGTAAAGCTTCTATTAATTCTTCTTTCGTATATTTATCTATAATATCTTTAGATTCTATCAATAACTTAGAAATATATAAGGCTTTTATTCTATTTCTAAGAAGGGAATGTTGAGAAGTACCTTCTGCAAATTTTGGTTGTACTTTTTCACAATTAATAATGCTTGAAGATACCACTCTCAGTGCTTCTATCAATTCTTCCTTTGTATAGCCATTCATAATATATTTTCTCCTTTATTTTTTAATTTGAAGAAATAGTATACCTCAACTTAGTCTCATTATCAACCAATATCATTATTATTTGTACGCATCTTTTAACTCATAAATGTTTTAAATATAAGTGACATTACATATTTTAATACGTATTAATAATTTTTAATATACATATATTACTTAACATTCATTAATATAAAGTACATTAACATTGCTTTTTTAAAAATTTTAGTATAAAATCATATTAAATAAATTTTCTGAAATAATAGAATATTTAAATATATAAAAACAGCTTTTAATAACATTATAATTTTCTTATAAATGTGTCGTTGTTTTAGGGGGAGTGATTTAAAATGGCAATAAAGCCAAGAAAAATATCTATTGTGGGGTCAGGACATGTTGGCTCTCATTGTGGATTTAGTTTGATAACTCAAGGAGTTTGTGATGAGCTCTTTATGATTGATATAGATGAGGCTAAAGCAAAAGCTCAAGCTTTAGATTTAGCTGATGCAGTTTCTTATTTACCACATAAAGTATCTATAGAAAAGGGAACTTTTGCTGACTGTCAAGATTCAGATATAGTAGTAATAAGTGTTGCTGACTCTTCAGAAGGACCTTTACGTAGACAAAATACAACTAGATTAGACCTACTAAGACCAACCATTGGAATGATAAAATCTATAGTAGAACCTATAATTAATTCTGGTTTCGACGGCATATTTATAGTCATATCTAATCCTGTTGATGTAGTTACAAATTATATTTGGGAAAAATCTGGTTTTCCTAAAAATAAAGTTATTGGAACTGGTACAGCTTTAGATTCGACAAGACTTAGAAGACTTCTATCTGAAGAAACTGGAATAGCTCAACAGTCAATACAAGCTTATTCTATGGGTGAACATGGAGATTCTCAAATGGTTCCTTGGTCTCATGTTTCAATTGGTGGTAAACCAATCTTAGACATGATAAAGGACAATCCAAACACTTATGGAAAGTTAGATTTGCCGTCAATAGTTGAAAAAAATAAAAAAATAGGCATAAGTATAATAAATGGTAAAGATTGCACAGAATTTGGAATAGGTACTGCTTTAGTAGAAATTGTAAAAGCTATATTACATAATGAGAAAAAAATTCTACCAATTTCTACTCTATTAGAAGGTCAATACAATGAAACAGATGTATTTGCAGGTGTTCCTTGTGTTATCGGAAAAGATGGTATAGAAGAAATCATTGAAATCAATCTATCTGAAGAGGAACAAAATGAATTTAGTAAATCTTGCTCTGTTTTAAGAGAGCATATTGCACTTTCAAAAACACTTTAGATTCAAAATTATTTTAAAGTAGTTTTATCTAAATAATTTATATAACTCTATGATTATCGTAGAGTATCATAATATGTATACATAAAACAAAGTGTAAGGAGATGTTAAACTTGGCAATAAAACCTAGGAAAGTATCAATAATTGGAACTGGCCACGTTGGTTCGCATTGTGGATTTAGCTTGGTAACTCAAGGGGTTTGTGATGAGTTACTAATGGTCGATATAGATGAAAGCAAATCAAAAGCTCAAGCTTTAGATTTAGCTGATGCAGTTTCTTATCTGAAACATGCTATAAAAATAAAGAGTGGCTCACTTGATGATTGTAAAGATTCTGATATTGTAGTGATAAGTGCTGGTCCGTTACCTGAAAAAAATCAGACTAGATTAGATACACTTGAATCTACAATTAATGTTATAAAGACGATAATAAAGCCTATTGTTAAAGCTGGATTTGATGGGATATTCATTGTAATTTCAAATCCAGTAGATGTAATTACTGACTATATATGGAAGACTTCTGGTTTCCCTAAAAATAAAGTTTTAGGTACAGGTACTGCACTTGACTCCTCAAGACTTAGAAGGCTTTTGGCAGAGACAACAAATATTCCTCAACAATCAATACAAGCTTATTCTATGGGCGAACATGGAGATTCTCAAATGGTTCCTTGGTCTCATGTTTCAGTTGGTGGTAAACCATTATTTGATATTATTAAAGAAAATCCCAATACTTATGGTAAATTAAATTTAGATGAATTAACTGAAAAAACAGCAAGAGCTGGTTGGGATGTTCTTTACGGTAAAGGCTCTACTGAATTTGGTATTGGAACGGCCCTAACAGAAATAGTAAAAACTATATTCCACAATGAAAGAAAAATTATACCTGTCTCAACTTTACTTAATGGTGAATATGGACAAGACAATGTATTTGCTGGTGTGCCTGCTATAATTGGTGCAAATGGAGTTGAATCTATAGTAGAAATAAACTTAACTGAGAATGAACAAGATAAATTCAATAAGTCATGTGATATTTTAAAAAAATACATTAAAGTTGCTGAGAATCTTTAAATTGATAATAAAATAATATAGCTTTAGAGCAATATTGTATTTAAAATTTTAACTAAAAGCAGGTAAATACTCATAACAAAAATAGATTAACTAAGTTAATGTTCAAGTTATTTATACCTGCTTTTAATTTTAATACTAAAATATCAATCTACTTTTTTTCACCAAATTTTATAACTTTGCTTTTTTTATTTATATTTTGAGATAGGAATCCTTTTTTTAATCCCATCAACAATTCTAAATCTTCTGGATAAAGATTTATTCCAAATTCTTCTAAACTTGATACTATACTATTTGTACTCATTATTTTATTTTCTATCAATAATTCGACTGCTTTTTTTAAATATGTTGGGCTTGAGCCTTTCATTTTATCTAGTGGTTCTTCTACTAACCATCCTCTTTTATCCATCTCATTCATAAGATAATTGTATTTTTTGTAATTTATCTTTCCTAGATTATATGCTCTAAAAATCATAGCAGATATAGGTACAATCCACTTCTTTTTTAATTCTACATAATAGTCCACATCTTCTGGATGACTTAAATCTTCCAAAAAAGTCTCTTTAGGTAATAAAAATGCACAGGCATACTCATCTGCTGAAAATTGTTTATTTGGTATTTTTAATTCACTTGATACTATATAGCCAAGCTCATATGCCAAATTATAATTTCTAATTGCTGCTGATTTTTTGTCATTTCCAAGAGATATTAAGTATTTAACTTCTTTCCCAATTCTCTGTTTTTGAGTAAAGATTGTCGCCCCTTTTTTATCTACATTCATACCTGATATTATAATTCCATTAGATTCTAGTAAGTTTACCATATTTACTATTGGACTTTTATTTAAATTCCAAAACTCTCTAGTTTTATATGCAAGGCTTTCTATATCATTTATATTAGTATCCGCCATTATTCTTTTATTTGGTAAATTTTCTTTTGGAAACTTAATATAACTCTCCATAAATGAGTATATTTTATGAATAATTATCATTTTTTCTCTATAAGAAATTTCTTCTACTCTAGGCAGTTTAGATTGAGGATTAAAATGACTATCCTCAACAATAACATTCATATTTTCATTTCTATAAAAATACTCTTTTGGAAAATTTAATACATTTGATAATTTTAATGTATTTTCCATATTAGGAATATATTTATTTTCTTCAAAAGCCTTCAAATCTTTCTTATTTATTTTAGTTTCATTGGATAACTGTTCTATAGTCTTTGCTCTAAAAGTTCTAGCTGATTTTAATCTCTTTCCATTAAAGTCTTTTAAATTCATTTGTTTTCTCTCTTTCAAAATTAAATTCTTAATCTATCAATATAAATTATAAGATTACAATTAATAATTTATCATATTATTGACAAAAAAACAAAAGATGAAAATATATATTTTCATCTTTTATCTAAGCTTATAATAAATAACTTTAATTATTTAAAAAGTTTGAGATATTCTCCATATCCTAAACCTTCCATCTCTTCTTTAGGTATAAATTTAAGAGAGGCAGAATTTATGCAGTATCTTAAACCTCCAATTTCTTTTGGTCCATCATCAAATACATGACCTAAGTGAGAATTCCCTTTAGCACTTCTTACTTCAACTCTATACATACCTTGTGAGAAATCACTTCTCTCAACTATAGATTTATCTATTACTGGCTTTGAAAAACTTGGCCATCCACATCCTGCATCAAATTTATCTTTTGATGAAAATAAAACTTCTCCACTTACAATATCAACATAAATCCCTTCTTTATCATTATCATAGTATTCATTTTCAAAAGGTACCTCTGTCATATCGTTTTGAGTAACTTCAAATTGTATAGGAGTTAAAGTCTTTTTTAATTCTTCTCTATTTATATTGTTTCCATCCCAGTGACTTTTTACAAAATTATATCTACCTGAACCTTTATAATACATATTATAGTTTAATGGTCTTTTTTTATAATAATCTTGATGATTTTCTTCTGCCTCATAAAATTTAGTTGCTGGAATTATAGCAGTTACTATTTCACTATCGAATATTTTACTATTTTCCAAATTTTCTTTTGATTTTAAAGCTATATTTTTTTGTTCTTCATCATGATAAAATATAGCAGTCTTATATTGAGTTCCCCTGTCACCAAATTGCCCACCATCATCTGTAGGATTAATCTGTTTCCAAAATATATTTAGTAGTTCATCATAGCTTATTATGTCATCATCATAAGTTATTTGAATAGCTTCTACATGACCAGTTGTTCCTGAACATACCTCTTGATATGTAGGATTTTCAACATGACCACCTATATATCCAGAAATTACCTTTATAACCCCATCATATTTATCAAAAGGCTTCACCATACACCAAAAACATCCACCTGCAAAAGTAGCAAGTTTTATCATTTTTATCACTCCTTAAAAAAAATTATATTTTATTTATTCCCTAAGAAGTAGGTTAATAATCTTGTATTTTATTGTTTTTATCCAATTGATAAAATAGTTCTTATAAATATAATTCTACATTAAATCTATTTTCTATAAAAACTTTTTTTATTTATCCATCCAAAAGCATCTTTTATGTCACAATTTTCTCCCAAAGATATCAAGTATTCTAACTCATCATAATTATCCATAGCCACATCTTTTTCCATTTTGGGATTTAGTCTATAGTAATTATCTCCAAGAAGCTTTTGAGAAAACAACTGGCTCATTTGAGAATTTCCTTCTAATGTTATAGATATAATTGGTAAATCGGGTTCTTTATTAATTATCCAATCAATAGCTCCCCATTCAGTAGTATCTGCCTTTATACTATTATATACATATCCAGTTCCTATTGAAAAAAGTCTTGTATTTTTAAGCTTAAGCCCACTATCAATGGCATGAATTATACATGCTAAACTTGGGTCAGTTGCTATTATTCCACCATCAATATGTCGATTATACGTTGGAAAAAACACTGGAGCAGCACTACTTGCCATTGCTACATCTATAACTTTACTAGTCTTTGTAAGAGAACTTGGCATATTATTATAAAAAACTGGTTTCCATGAGTTTTCTTCATTTCCTATATAAAAACTTGGTATCATTACTAATTTTTTTAAGTCTTTTAATTCTAGTTCTTCTGGAAATATACTTAGTAAAACTTCTTTTAAATTTTTATTTTCATACTTCGGTCTCAGCATTTCTGCATAACTTTTACTGAAAATATGCTTTGAATTTTCTATTGAATAGAGTTCTTTTATGTCTTTTGGACTTACACCATACGCAAGACCTAATGCTATTAAACTTCCTGTAGACGTACCTCCAAACATATTTATATTATCTAATAAATTTGGATACTCATTTACCATTCTCTCAAGTATAGCTATACTCAATGCTCCTCTTAATCCCCCACCATCAAAAGTTAATATATTAAAATTAGAATTCTTCATATACATATACCCCCACATAAAATACCTTATTGATTTTAAATTTCGGTTAAAATAATTTCATTATAGTATATATATTTTATGCAAGTTCTATATAACGATGTTACCATTTCGATATTTAAAGTGCTTTGTACTGTACATACCTTATAATATCTAAAATAAATATTATAGAATATCGTATTTGTTTTAGATATTATAAGTAATAAAATTGACGTATTAAAATAATTTCTGTACCTTAATATATTATAAAAAATAAATAAGAGTTATCTTTTAAGTAAAGACAACTCTTATTTATTTTAATTGCTTATATTTAAAAATATTTTAATTACAAATACTTCTCTTCTTAAATATATTTATTTTCTTTATCCTAGTATTTTCTTCATATCTTCTTCTGGAGTAGATATAGGAGTTAATGCAAATTTGTCAACCAATATATCTAATACATTCTGAGATAAGAATGCTGGTAAAGAAGGTCCTATATAGATATTTTTAATGCCTAAATGAAGTAATGTAAGAAGTATACAAACTGCCTTTTGTTCATACCATGATAATACCATGCTAAGAGGCAACTCATTTACTCCACAGTCAAAAGCATTTGCCAATGAAACTGCCACTTGGATTGCACTATAAGCATCATTACATTGTCCCATATCCATTAAACGTGGTAAACCACCGATTTCTCCAAGGTCTAAATCATTAAATCTATATTTTCCACATGCAAGTGTCAATATAACAGTATCTTTAGGAGCTTGCTTTACAAATTCAGTGTAATAATTTCTTCCAGGTTTTGCACCATCACAACCTCCAACTAATAAAAAGTGTCTTATATCTCCACTTTTCACAGCATCTATTACTTTATCTTGTACAGATGAAACTGTACCTCTTGCAAAACCAGTAGTTAATGTGTCTCCTCCATTAATACCAGTCATATGAACATCTTCTTTATATCCACCAAGTTCAAGAGATTTTTCTATTACACTAGAAAAGTCTTTGTCTTCATCAATATGAATCATACCTGGATAAGCAACTACTTCTGTAGTAAATACTCTATCTCTATAACTATCTTTAACAGGCATTAAACAGTTTGTTGTAAATAGTATTGGAGCAGGAATATTATCAAACTCTTTTTGTTGATTTTGCCATGCTGTACCAAAGTTTCCTTTTAGATGCTTATATTCTTTTAATTTTGGATATGCATGTGCTGGTAATAACTCTCCATGAGTATATATATTTATTCCCTTATCTTTTGTTTGTTCTAATAATTTGTGTAAATCATAAAGGTCATGTCCTGTAACTACTATGAATGGTCCTTTCTCAATTTTCATAGGTACTTGAGTTGGCTCTGGTGTTCCATAAGTTTCAGTATTTGCTCTATCAAGTAATTCCATACATTTTAAGTTTATTTCTCCAGTTTTCATAACCAATCCTAAAAGTTCGTCAATAGACAAGTCCCCTCCAACAGCTATTAATCCTTCATAGAAAAATTCATTTACTTCTTTGTCTGTATAACCAAGTACCATTGCATGGTATGCATAAGCAGCCATACCTCTTAGACCAAACAGAATTAATGATTTTAATGAACGTATATCTTCATTATCACTCCATAAATCCTTCATATCATAGTTATCATTTCTACTACAAGTTGTTGCACAGTCTGAACATCTAGGTACAAGTTTACTTTTTTCTATCTCAGTTTTTTCAATTTGTCTTTTTATAGCTTCATCATCAAAACTTACATTTGTTATGGTAGTAAATAATCCCTCTATCATAACTTTATCTGTTTCACTTGTTGGTCTATTTTTATTTCCAATTGTTGCTCTTGAAAGACCAATTAATACTCCTGTAAGTTCATCTTGTAAATTGGCTGTACCCCCCTTTTTACCACATACTCCATTTATAGTACATCCTTTACCTCCTGCTGTTTGTTCACATTGAAAACAAAACATATTCTCCATCTTTATTCCTCCCTTTTTATTTATTAAAATTTATTATATTTTTTGTAATTAACTTAATTAAATTTCTTCATCTACTATTTTTCCATCTACAGATATAGTAACTATTTGCCATGGTATCATCTTTCCACTGTTTTGTAGTGCTGTCTTAACAGCATTTACTATACCACCACAACAAGGAACTTCCATACGTGTTACTACTATATTTTTAATATCATTCACTTTTAAAATCTCTGTAAGTTTTTCAGCATAATCTACTTCATCAAGTTTAGGACAACCAATTAATGTAACTTTGTTTTTCATAAACTTATTATGGAAATTTCCATATGCATATGCTGTGCAATCTGCTGCTATTAAAAGACTTGCATTTTTTAAATATGATGCATTAGCTGGTACCAGTTTTATTTGCACTGGCCACTGATTAAGCTGAGACCCTTGTGCTTCAACTACTACATTATTGTTTATCTGTTTACTATCTGAAACTTCTCTATTTATAGATTTAGACTGAGAACCTGGACATCCACACGCTAGATTTGTCTTTTGTGCTTTCTTGGCTTCCATGTTTGCTTTTACTGCTGCTTCATCATACTCTGCAGCTTCTCTATACTCAAATGAAATAGCATTTGTTGGACAAGTTGGTAGACAATCTCCTAGACCATCACAATAATCATCTCTTAAAAGTTTTGCTTTTCCATTTACCATTCCTATAGCTTCTTCATGACAAGCTTCAACACATAGTCCGCAACCATTACATTTTTCCCCATCAATTTTAATTATTTTTCTCATCATTTATATCACCTCATAAAATTTTTTTAATTTAAAGTATTAATTTCTTAGATATTTATTTTTAAAACCTACATCTTTTTTCAAAGTTTTTGTAGTATGATTTTTATATCTCCTTGCTTTTATAAATTTAGTATAGTACAATAAAAACAAATTATCGGTTGCATATGCAACAAGGAAGTGATTATTTGAAAAAATTTTTAGAAAAACATATAAATCTGCTAAAAAAAATTCCTCTCTTTGAAGGAATTAAAAACGACGAACTTGAAGCAATGTTAGAATGTCTAGGTGTTGTTGATAAGATTTATCCAAAGGATAGCATAATATTCTCAGTTGGAAGTGAAGTTACTTCTATTGGAATTATGCTTAAAGGAAGTGCACATATAATAAAAGAAGACATTGAAGGTAATAGGAATATTGTAGCTGAGCTCTTACCTGGAGATTTATTTGGAGAAGTATTTGCATGTACTAGACTACATAAAAGCAATGTCACAGTAACTACAACATCTTCTTGCGAAGTTTTATTTATAAAGTTTAAAAGTGTAACTGGTATTTGTTCATCTACATGTGTATTTCATAATAGATTAATTGAAAACATGCTACAATTAATAGCTGAAAAGAATATTTTACTTCACAATAAAATAGAATTACTTTCTCGTAAAACTACTCGTGAAAAATTACTTATGTATTTTTCACGACAAATAGAGCAAACAGGTAGCAACAAGTTTACAATTCCTTTTTCAAGAAATGAAATGGCTGACTTTTTGTGTGTTGATAGAAGTTCTATGTCAAGAGAGCTTGGTAAGATGAGAGATGAAGGTTTGTTATATTTCAATAAAAATAAGTTTGAAATATTCTGTTTTCAAAAATAAAATATATATTTAAATTTTATCTATTTTAAGATATTATATAAACTTAAGATTCAAAGTATAAATATTATATTTGAATCTTAAATTTACATTTTTATTCAAAAAGTTAATAGATATCTAATTCATCAAAATTAAGATATCTATTAACTATATATATTAATTAATTTTATAATTAGCTTATTTTTTTTGTAGTAAATGATGTTTTATCTATAAGCCAATCTTTTCCTTCCACTAATCTTGCAACTAACATTGATGTTACTGTATTTCCAGTTGTATTTAATATAGTATTAGGAATATCAGTTATAGTAGTTATAACTGTCAACAATGGAATTGCTTCCACTGGAAATCCGAAGATGCTAACCACGAGCATCTCACCGATAAGTCAGCCACCTGCTACAGGAGCCATAAATACTCCAACAACAAATACGGTTACAAATAATTGACCTATTGTTGCTGGATTTGCCATACCACTACCTAAAATACCTGATAAAAATGCAACTTTTATTATTACTGCTAAAACTGACCCATCTTTATGTATATTTATTCCAAGAGGTATAACTGTTTCTGATATATCATCAGGAACTCCTATATTTTTACTAGCTTCTAAGTTTGATGGTATACATGCTGAACTCGAAGAAGTAGCTAATGCTGTTGCTATTGGTTTTATAGCATTCTTCCAGAATTGCCTAAACCCTTGTTTTCCTGCAGATAGAAAAGCATATAAACTGTAAAATAATAAGAAATACAGTGCTGCTGTTATAGAATAAATTAAAAACACCCTTACATATCCTTGAATTATTTTACTTCCAAGTTCTCCAATTATTGTAGCTGTATAACAGCCTAACCCTATAGGAGCATAAAACATGACTATACTTACTACTTTTAATATTGCTTCTGTTCCTTCTGATAAGAGCTTTCTTATAGTATTTCCCCTATCCCCCATCATAGCTATTGCTGTTCCAACTAAAACTGCAAATATAACTAATTGTAATAAATTACTACTAGAAAATAAATCTCCAAAATTTTTAACTGTAATACTTGATACTACTTGGTCTAATAATGTTCCTTTCGATTCTAAAGTTTCTGCATCTTGAGCCACCATTAAACTTTTTACACTCGATACATCTAATCCTTTAAATGGATTAAATAATAATGCAGATGTAATACCTAAAACTGCAATTACAAGTGTTGTTCCCATAAATACTATAGCTGTATTCTTCATTATTTTTTCGAAGCGTTCCATGTTTTTTACACTAGCAACACCTGAAGAAACACTAAGAAACACTAATGGTACTACTATCATTAATAGAGCATTTATAAATAAATCTCCAAATGGTTTTAGTATTGAAGCTTTTGGACCAAGTACTAATCCTACTATTGCTCCTATTATGGTACATGATAAAAGTATAATTGATGACTTATAATTTTTTAAAAAGTCCCTCATTTATATTTTCCCTTCTAATGTTTTATATTATAAATTACCCAAAACTCTAAAAAAATTAAAGTAAATTATCTAATGCGCATTAATAATTTTTGTAATTTTCCCCAACAGCTACTTTAGCAAATACTGGAATATATGTCAATTTCTATAGTTTTTTTGTATCTTTAATATTTTTCTAATAGTTCATATCTATATATAAATCTTAATAAAATTCTACTTTTAAAACTTTTTTTCTATATCAATTTCAATAAAATAAACAAGATAAAAAAATATATATAATACAGTTTAATTATTCTCAAGTTTAATAATTTATAATTTAAGATAAAATTTCAGTATAGTCACTTTAATTACTGCATTGTACTATTTCATTAAGATGTTATTGTAAATACGTATGATATTTTATCAAACATTGTTTTTTTATGTATTTAAATATTTTATAATATTTTTAAAACCAAAGGCAAATAAGTTGTATTTCTAATTTAAAATTAAATAATAAATCTAAGAATAAAAAAATACTCCTATTAAATCTATTATCTAACTTATAAATTTAATAGGAGTATTTTATATATCTTAAAATAATTAACTTATACTTTTTTTAATTAAATGCTTCTTCTTTCCTAATGATATTTAAAAATTTTGCAGTTCTTTCGTTTTTAGGATTATTAAATATCTCATTAGGAGTTCCTTCTTCAGCTATTACACCATTATCCATAAATATGATTTTATCAGCAACTTCTTTTGCAAAATTTATTTCATGAGTTACAATAAGCATTGTTATTCCTTCTTTTGCAAGTGATTTTATAACACTTAACACTTCTCCAACAAGTTCTGGGTCAAGTGCTGATGTTGGCTCATCAAATAATATTACATTTGGATTTACTGCCATAGCTCTAGCTATACCTATTCTTTGTTGTTGACCTCCAGATAATTTTGATGGATAAAAATCTTTTCTATCCAACATACCTACTTTGTCTATTAATTTTAAAGATATCTCTTTAGCTTCTTGTTTACTTTTTTTATGTACTACTATTAATGCCTCCATTACATTTTCTAGTGCTGTTTTATTTTTAAATAAGTTATAATTCTGAAATACCATAGATGTATGTTTTCTTAAATTTGCTATATCTTTTTTTGTTGCTTTTTCTACATCTACCTTTACATCTCCAATCATTATCTTTCCTTTTGTAGGCTCAACTAGATAATTTAAACATCTAAGTAGTGTAGATTTACCTGTACCAGATGGACCAAGTATAGCTACTACTTCACTTTGATTTATCTCTAGATTTATACCTTTAAGAACTTCTGTCCCTTTAAAATTTTTATGCAAATTTTCTACTTTTATCATTGTTATCCACCTTTTTAATAAATATAATAAATAATATATTCGATATCAAAATTAATATATTAGTATTAATTTTAAAAACAGACTAAATATATTTTATAAATATACTCTAAAATTGACATAAATAATCTACTGCAAGCTGAGATAATAAGGAAGATGCTACGCTCAAGCATTTTTCATCTATATCAAATTTATTATTGTGCAATCTATAGTTTATATTTTTTTCTTTATTTCCTACACCTATATACATAAATAAACCAGGTTTTTCTTTCATATAAATAGCGAAATCTTCTCCTGTCATTGCAGGGAAATCAATCATTTCAACATTCTCATCTCCAAGTATTTTGCAAGCGCTTTTTCTTCCCAGTTCTATCATATTTTTATCATTTATAACAGCATCTCCTCCAGCACTCTTTTCAAACTTGCAATCTGCTCCATGTGCTTTACATACACTTCTTACTATGTTTTCTAGAATCTTACTTACTTCAATCACTTTTTCCTGACTTACCGCTCTAATAGTTCCTTGAAGTGTACACTCATCTGGTATTATATTTTTAGAAACACCAGAATTAAAAGAACAAACAGACACTACTACTGGTACAACTGGGTCAATTTTTCTCGAAACTATCTGTTGAATAGATGAATATACTGCATTTCCAACTGCAATTGGGTCTATACAATTGTGAGGTTCTGCTCCATGTCCACCCTTGCCGATTATTGTTATTTCGAAAGTATTAGTTGCTGCCATAGCACAATTTCTAGCTATTCCAATTTTTCCTGATTCAATAGTTGGCCAACAATGACCAGCTGCTAATACATCTACACCTTCAAGTACATTTTCTTTAATTACAATATCAGAACCACCTTTTTCTTCACCAGGTTGAAATAGTAACTTTACATTTCCATTCAGTTCTTCTTTTATATCATTTAAAATCATTGCTGTTCCTAACAACCATGAAACATGTGCATCATGCCCACAAGCATGCATATTATCATTTATTGATTTAAATTCTAAATCATTTTCCTCTTTTATTGGAAGAGCATCCATATCCGCTCTAAGTAGTATAGTTTTACCACTAATATTTTTTCCTTTTATAGTAGCTAATACTCCTGTACCAGCAACATCTATATACTCTATATCAAGTTTATCTAGTTCTTCTTTTATAAGTTTGGATGTTTTAAATTCTTTAAATGCCAACTCTGGATTACTGTGTATCTGTCGTCTTATTTTTATGATTTTTTCCATATTTTTTAGTGCGATAGATTTTATTTTAGTTTCAATCATTTGAAATACCTCCATAACTTATTTTTATTTATAAAGACTAATAGAAATACATTGTAATACACAGATAACTATAGATAAATTTAGTATACTTATCTATAGTTATCAAAACTTTATATTTTAATTTTGGAGTACTTATTTTTGTATATCAGCACTTACATCCATTCCAAACCATTTTTCAGATATTTTTTTCACTGTTCCATCTGCAAGCATTTCCTCTATTGCTTTGTTTACATCTTCTTTTATAGTTTTAGATTTTTCATCATTTTTCTTAAAGAAATATGCTATATTAGTAACTGATAATTTATCATCTAATACTCTTATCTTCATGTTAGCTTTTTTAGCATCACCTACAACAGTAAGTTCCGCATCAATCCATGCACTAACTCTTCCTAAATCTAAATCTTGAATACCATTAGTTCCATCACCATAAACCTTTTCTTCAAATAAATTGTCTTTATTAACACTAGCTGCAACCTGTTGACCTTGAGAACCTTCTGAAATTGCTACAACTTTTCCTTTTAAATCTTCAAGCTTATTAATTTCATTGTTCCCATCTTTTACAGCTATACATACAGCATCAGAACCATAAGGTATAGAAGCATCGTATTTTTCTAATCTTTCTTTAGACATTCCAAAGAAGTTGGCTGCTACATCAACTTTACCAGAATCTAACATACCAAATATAGAACTAAAACCTGTTGGCTCCATTTTTATTTCATATCCACTTCTTTTACCAATCTCTTTCCACATATCAACTTCAAAACCTTTATGCTCACCATTATCAACATAAGAATATGGGTCAGCTGAATTAGATGAAGCTACAGTTATAACTTTTTCATTCTTTACTTCCTCTTTTTTTGAACAACCAGTAGTTACAACTGTTAATGCTAAAACTGCTACTAAACATTTTATAATATTTCTTTTTATCATATCTCTTCTCCTCACACCATTTTTATGTAAAAATACTTTATATGTATTTTTTTAATACTCTAATAATTGCTTATTTTCTTCTCTAATTTTTTTTGTCCCCATCCTAAAGGAGTTATTATACACCAATAAATCACCATAACTGCTCCATATACTTCAAAAAACTTAAAACTCAATGCTCCTTGTGATTTAGCAGCACCCATTATATCATTTACTCCAACAACAAAAGCTACAGAAGACCCTTTAATTAAATCTATGAAATTATTGAATAATGATGGCAATGCAACTCTTACAGCCTGTGGTATCACTATCCTTTTCATTGTTTGTAAATTTGTTAATCCCATTGCATATGCTGCTTCTATCTGACCTTTATCAATTGAAAGTATGGATGCCCTTATCGTTTCAGACATATAAGCTCCCATATTTAAGCTAAGTACTATAGATGTTGCAAATACTGGGTCCATATTTTTAACAAAATCGCTCATATATGCCAGTCCAAAATATAGAAAGAATAACTGTGGCATAAGAGGTGTACCTCTAAAGATAGATACATATACTTTACATATTTGATTCAATACTTTCACTTTGTAATAAGATGATAACGCTACTATTGTACCTATAATTAACGAAAATATTAATGAACTTATTGCCAAAATCACAGTCACATTGAACGATTTCATTATTATTGGAAATAATTCTAAAAAATATTTCATACTAAAAATCATAAAATAAGTCCCCCTCACTTAATGTTGTTTTTTGCAAGCTTTTGTCACATGTTAAATTATAATAGAATTTTCTTTATTTTTCCAATAGAAAAAAACTATTTTATCAATTGATTATATAGACCCTTTTGATACCATATTTTTTTTGATATTTAGACTACTAAATTCATTTTTTCTAAAATTAAAAATTTATTTACAAGAGGGAACATATCTGTATAACCTATCTTTAAACACTAAAATCTAATATGCTTTTCCTATCCTTTTTTCAACCTTACTTTGTATATTACTTAATACTATAGATACCGCCCAATAAATTAGTATCGTTATCATATATATCTCAAAAAACTTAAAACTCGAAGCAGCTTCTACTTGAGCTACTCCCATCAAATCCTGTATTCCTATAGTTAAACCTAAAGAAGAACCCTTAATTATATCTAGTGTACAACTTACAATAGGAGGTACTGCAGATGTAGCTGCTTGAGGTAAGATTATTTTAACCATTGATTGATATTTACTTAATCCAAAAGCATAGCAGGCTTCTTGTTGTCCTTTATCAACACTCTCAATAGATGCTCGTATAATTTCTGCCATATATGCAGATGAGTTTACCCCTAAACAAATCACTATTGCTAAATAAGGTGAGCAATCTTTCATAAAAGAAAATACCATCGGAAATCCGAAGTAAAAGAAAAATATTTGAATTAAAAGTGGCGTTCCTCTAAAGAATGAGATATACACCTTAGTTATATATTTCAAAATTTTTGACTTTGTCTGTGTAAAAAATGCAAGTATCACACCTAATAATATTGATATGAAAAACGCAACAATAGATATTAGTATTGTTATTCCCAAGGCTTTAATTAAAAATGGAAATATACTTAGACAAAATTCAAAGTTAAAATTACTCATTAGTAGGCTCCTTAGTGATATCCTTTCCTAGCCAAGTTTCAGATATTTTAGTCAAAGTTCCACCTTTGTGCATATCTGCAATTACTTTATTTATTTCTTTTGTCCATTCTTCACCTTTTTCATTTTTTTGAAGTGCAAAAGAACAAGCACCAAATTGAATTGGAGGTTCTACCATTTTAAGATTTAATTTTTGTTCTTTTATGGCTATTAAAGCCTCAACATCCTGTGCAACCACTGCATCTAATCTTCCCATTTCTAGATCTTGATAGTTCCCTTTAAGAGTTGCACTTGAATAATTTACTATTTTTATTTCGCCATTTGGATACTTTTCTTTTAGTATTTCATTTGCCACTGCTCCAGTACCCACGCCTACCTTTTTACCAACTAAATCATCTATTGATTTTATACTATTATCATCTTTTCTAACAATAATATTTGTTCCACTATAATTATAAGCATCTGAAAAGCCATATTTTTCCTTTCTTTCAGGTGTTGCAGTAAGTTGAGCAGATACTACATCCGCTTTATCAGCTTCTAATAATCCAAATAATCCACTAAAATCAGTTAATACCCATTCAACTTTACAATTAGTTCGTTTAGAAAATTCGTCCCAGAAATCTACTTCAAATCCTTTAAGTTTATCCTTCTCTTTAAAAGCAAAAGGGAAATACGTTCCTGATGTGGCAACTCTTATAGTTTTTTGTTCTTCTTTATTTTTATTATTTCCTGATGAACATCCTGTAATTAAAAGTGATGATGCTAAAACAAGCATAATAATTAACTTAAGCTTTTTCATAGTTTGTTCTCTCCTTTTAAATCTAATTTTATTTCAATTTTGTATATAATACATTTCCAACAGTTTGAATCACTTGAACCATTATAATTATTATAATTACAGTTCCATACATTATAGTATCGTTAAATGTTTGATAACCATATATCAGAGCAACTGACCCCAAGCCTCCTGCCCCTAATGCTCCTGCCATAGCAGAACTACCAAGTATTGATACGGTTGCAAGAGTTATACTTGAACATATAGATGGTATAGCTTCTCTAAACATAATACTAAACAATATTTGTAAATTTGAAGCACCAAAAGATTTAGCTGCTTCAATCATACCTTTATCAACTTCTCTAAGATTACTTTCAATTAATCTAGCTATAAATGGAGATGCAACTATTATAAGAGGTAACATAGCTGCTTGTTTTCCAATAGAAGTACCTACTACAAATCTTGTAATTGGAGTTATAGACACCGCCAATATGATAAATGGAAATGACCTAATTATATTTATCATCAAATCTAAAATCTTATATATGTATTTATTAGGTCTAAGTCCTTCATTTGAAGTTTCTACTAGTATAATAGCTAATATAAAACCGATTATAGAAGATATAACAGTAGCCCATGTAACCATATAAATAGTATCAAATACTGCAGGAATTATTATTTTATTTATTACAAGACTTGGATTATCCATTATCTAAAGCCTCCCAAATTATGCATCTACTATTTAAATACTCACTAATTATTTTTTTATCTTTAGCATCCATGTTTATAACAGTGGTACCTATAATATCATCTCTGAATTTTTCTAGCTTAGAAGACACAATTGAAAAATTAACTGGAATTTGTTTTGCCATTTCTGGAATCAATGTATTTTTAGCTTTATCCTGTTTAAATAATATTCTTATATTTACACCTTCTTCTGGCATAATCTCCGATTGCTCTCCTAAAAGTCTCTTTAAGCAGTCTGGTTGATTCAAGAATAGCTTTTGGACATCTCCCAATGCAGCTATCTTTCCATATTCTAATATAGCTACTCTATTACATATTTCTCTAATAACATCCATTTGATGAGTGACTAATACTATAGTTATGTTTAGTCTTTCATTTATTTCTCTCAAAAGTGATAGTATAGATTTTGTAGTTTCTGGGTCAAGTGCAGATGTAGCTTCGTCACTAAGTAAAATTTTAGGCTCCAGTGATAAAGCTCTAGCTATAGCAACTCTCTGACGTTGTCCTCCACTCAATTCTTTAGGCTTTTGATATATCTTATCTTCTATACCTACTATTTTTACAAGTTCCATTACTTTTTTTTCTATTTCATCTTTTTTATATCCCCAACACTTCATTGGAATAGCTATATTATTATATACATTTTGTCTTTCTAATAGAGAAAAATGTTGAAATATCATTCCTATATTCTTTCTGTACTCTCTAATTTTACGATGTGAATTGTTTTTTATTTCACACCCATCTACTAAAATCTCACCCTTTTCATAATCTTCTAATAGATTTATACACCTTAAAAGTGTGGATTTCCCAGCACCACTTTTCCCTATCAAACCAAATATTTCGCCTTGCTCTATAGAAAGAGATATATCTTTTAACACATCTAAACTTCCAAAAGACTTATACAATTTAGATATATTTATCAAATAATCACCTCAAATTTTTCACATAGAATTAAGCTGTTTTTTATACACACATAAAACAGCTTAATTCTTTTAAATAGTTAAATCTAAAAATTATATTATTTATCTTCTATGAGAACTGATGTAGTACCATAATTTTTTTCTATTATAGCTTTTACTTTTTCTCCTTTTAACTCTTTAGCTAAAGCTTTAGCCCATTCTTGGTCTTTATTTTCACTTTTAGTAGCTAAAACTATACCATATTCTGCCCCATGCTCATCAAAAGCTAAAGCACTTTCTGGGTCTTTGTCAGATTTCATTATTTGTATTGCTCTAACCACTCCTAAATCTACATCTGGAAGTGCACTTGGAATTTTTACAGTATCCATTTCTATAAATTCTAGATTGTGTTTATTTTCAACTACCTCTAAAGGACTATAAGTTTTGACACCATCTTTTAATTTAATTAAACCTTCATCTGCTAATAAAACTAATGCTCTTGATTTATTAGTTGCATCTGATGGTATAGCAACTTTCATATTATCTTTAACATCATTTAAGCTTTTTAATTTATCTGAGTATACACCCATTTTTGAATAATAAATAGGCTCTCCTACTGCTGACAAATTTGTACCTTTATCTTTATTAAATTGCTCTAAAAACGCACTATGTTGATAGAAATTGGCATCTAAAGTTCCTTCAGCAACTCCACTATTTGGACTTATTATATCTCCATCAAAAAGAGTAACTTCCATTTTATAACCATCATTTAAATAATCTTTTTGTACTGCATCTAACATTTCTTTTATAATAGGGTCAGATGTACCTACTTTAACAGTTTTTACTTCTTTTTTAGCAGACTCACTTTCTTTTTTTTCATTATCATTTCCAGAACATGCTACTAATGATAATGATAGTATAGCTATTAGTGATAAACTGATTAATTTTTTAATTTTCATGACTTCCTCCAATGATATTTTTATTAATTTTTAAAAAGTACATAATTTGCCTTTTACAGCATTTTTACTGTACATTCTAGCAGCATTCATAAATGCATGTATGTTCTCAATAGGAGTTCCTACTGGAATTTGGCAACCAGGAGATAACGTAAATCCACATGGATTGTCACTTGCCTTTAAGATACATTCCTTTACTGATTCCATTACATCATTAATACTTCCATTTCTCATAATTTCTACTGGTGGTACATTTCCAGAGATACCCATACTGTTTCCAATTGCTTTTTTAACCTCTTCTAAATCCTCGCAATTATCAACACTAAACGCAGAAAGACCTACATCAACTAAATCTTGCCATCTGTCTTTAGTCTTTCCACATATATGTATAGATGGTGCTGAACCTGTAATTTCTTTAACTCCTAGTACGAATTCTTCTAAATACGGTTTTACAAATTCCTTAAACTGCACTAAGCTTATCAGATTAGACGAAGCTACTGGTTCAGCTAGACTGACACTTGACCCACATTCTTTATAAATTACTTCTGTGTATCTTAACATGCATTTTACTGTATATTTTAAAAGTTTATGTAAATTTTCTTTATTTTTAACAGTATCTTTTAGTATATTCTCAGCTCCTCTTATAGCTACAACATTACTTATTGGACCTGCTAAACTTGAACCTATAAATCTTTCATTTGAAAATTCATCTGTTAAGACTTTTAATGCTTCTATAATAGCTGGCATTCTCCCATCTTTATAAGGGTCTATTATATCTAAAGAATCAAGCATTGAATAATCTTTGAGTATAGGCTCAACTATAAAAGAGACTGAATCCTTAGGATATTTTAACTTAGAACCAAGGGCTTCTCCTATGCCTCTAAGACCTAAACCTACGCCCATAGAATCTACATTAAAATCTCTTGCCAAGTTTCGTTCCATTTCAATCATCATTTCTGAGGAATAATAATAATCACTTATATTTAATCCATACATAACAGGTGCTGTTTCAGATAAAGAAAATGAACATGGTAATCTATCAACTTCTTTTCCTGACTTATATAAAATCGCCCTTTCTTTAGGTGTTAATTCATCTTTTAATATTTTCATCTCAACACGCCCCAATAATTAAAATTTATATTACTTCAAAGTTAAAATGCTTATAATATGCTGACTGTATATATCTTTTCATTGAATACACTTTTATTAGTATTTTTAATACAATTTTGCCCAAATATTCTTCCTTTACATAAATCTTCTTTCAATAAAACATCTGCATAAGTCATATTATTATTAAAGTTAAGTTCTTCAATTTCCATAAGCCCTAAATTCAAAAGTGAAGTTGTTGTTCTTCCACATATATGTATACTTGCTTTACCATTTATTTTCTGTTGTAGTTCTTTAAATATCTCTATAGTTATATCACTACTTAAGTTACAAAAAGTTCTCTTACCTAAAATATCCATATTTCCAGTTGGGTCAGCATAAGATATAATTTTAGCTCCAGATTCTACTCCTTTAACAGCATACTCTACAATAAAATCTTTTACATATTCTAGAATTTTGTATAAATCATTTTTTCTATTTTTTAAAGCTTTTACTATAGTCGTTAAGTCTATTAAGCTACTCAAAATAGTAATTGGACCTTCAATACTTAAAATAACATCTTCGTTTTCAGATGATAATTTTTTTATTGCCTTTAATGCTTCATTAGCTTCTACTTCATCTAAATGAACTTTTTTAAGATTTAATAATTCTTCAATATCATTGTATTTATAGCTTTTTACTCTTGGTGTACTCAATTCATCAATTAAAATATTTGCCCCTAAACTTTGTGCACACATAGTGTCACATAATGGAAGATAACAAACTCTATTTTTTGTACTTTCTTTTAAAAGTTTTGTAGCCTTTACCATTTCATCACATTTTAGATAAACGTCTGGTATTTTTAGATTATTTTCCTTTAGAAATTTTAACTCTTCCATTCCTGTAGTATCATATGTACATTTAAAATTGTATTTTTCTTTAATTTTAACTCACCTCCACTTACTTATTTACTCAACTTACTTATATCAAAGCTTAAACAACTTGCAAATAAACGTTCATAATCTTCTAGTAATGATAATTCTAAGTAATCACATGTTTTCAAAACATCATTTACTTCAGCTCTTTTTGATATATCTAAAAGGCATAAAATTGCACCACTTTTAGAAGAATTTCCAATATAACTAATTTTATCTTTAAATTCTATAGGAACCATTCCTACACCAACAATACTTTCAACCTTTAAATGTGCTCCAAATTGACCTGCTATTATTACTTTGTCAATATCTCTAGGATTTAATTTTAAATTATGTAACATAGATAAAATACCAGATAAAATAGCTCCTTTTGCTAGCTGAACTTGTCTAATATCATTTTGAGTAATATATATGTTATGTTTTTTAGATAATACTATACTTCTCTTTTTGCCATCCTCTACCAAAAGATTTTTAAGAAATTTATCCTCATTAAAATCATCTTTTTTCTTTACTCTTCCGCTCTTATTAATCAGACCCGCTTTGTATATTTCAGATATAGAATCTAAAATACCACTTCCACAAATACCATTTGGGTTTCCCTGTCCTATAATATCTATTTGTATCCCCTCATCTTTAATACTTATTCCCTCAATAGCTCCCTCACCTGCTCGTACTCCACAAGTTATATTCATTCCTTCTAATGCTGGTCCGGCAGCACATGAACATGCGATTAACTTTCCACAATCAGATAAAATCATTTCTCCATTAGTTCCTATGTCTATGAAAAGTATCTTCTGATTTACTTTTTTTAAATTTGTGACAATAGCACCTGCAGTAATATCAGCACCTATAAATGCAGACACACTTGGTAAGCAGTAAAGCCTTGTATAATTTGATACTTCTAGACCTATATCTGAAGCTAAAAAAGTCTTACTATCTTTAAACATCGGTCTATATGGATTTACTCCTAAACTTTTAGGATTTATTCCTAAGAGTAAATGTAACATTGTAGTATTTGCAGCAATTGATATATCATAAATGTTTTCCTTTGCTATTTTATTATCCTCACACAAATAATTAAATAGATTATTTAAACATTCAACAACCACTTTACTTAGAATTTCTGCTCCATTTTTCTCTTTTGATGCAAAATTAATTCTTGATAATACATCCAACCCATAGCTTTTTTGAGGATTTATAGAAGAAGCACTTTTAATTTCTTTGCCAGTATTTAAATCTATTAATGATACCACCATAGTAGTTGTACCAATATCAACTGCAAATCCATATATCAAACTTCTTGTATCTCCATTTTCTATGGATATAATCTTTCCATCATATCTAGTTATTGTATAGGTCTCTCCTTCTTTTAAGTTAGAAAACCTTTTTATTACATTTAAGGGTAAACTTTCTTTATCTTCTAATAATAATTTTTCTACTGCGTCACTTTGTAAAAGAGACTTTTCTGAAAATATCTTACATTCTTTTCTTACAGCAGGATTTAAATCAAACTTAGGCATATAACCTTCATCTAATACTTCTACCTTTTTTTCATCATGCAACAATTCTATATCAATATCTCCATCTACTTGATATAAACATGCTAACCTAATATTATCTAAAACTTCTTCCTCACTTAAAAACCTTCTTTGTTCCTCTAAATTCTTATCTTTAATATTACTTAAGATTTTAACTTTACATTTTCCACAATACCCTTTACCTGCACAAGGGTTTTCAATCATTATTCCATTTTCTTTTAAAATTTCTAACAAATTTTTTCCAGAATCAAACTTTAATCTTTTTTTTTCTCCATATCCATCATTTACAGTTAATATGTACATTTTGACACCTACCATATGCTTAACATTCACTTTCTCGTGCACTTAGAACCATTGATTGTATATTTTTAATTGGAGTCCTAGCTCCTATTCCACATGCTGGAGATAAAATATTTATACCATTCTTTATACATCTTCTTCCTATTTCTCCAACCTTATCCTCAGTTCCATATTCAAGGGCATATGTGCTTACATTACCAATAATTGCTTTGTTAGGAACATTTAATACAACCTGTTTTTCATCAGTTATTGAATCAAAACTTATACCTAAACTATGAATACTATTCAATTGAGGATATATAGTTTTTAATCTTCCACAAATATGTACTATGCTTGGAATATTATTGTCTTCTTCATTTAATGAATCTAAAATTCTATTTATATATGGAACCACAAATTCTTCAAATTTTTTAGGTCCAAGTATTTCTCCTGTAGCACTTGGGTCAGCAATAGCTATTAAATCTGCACCAGCTTCAATTTGTGCCTTTGCAAATTTAATTATATTTTCTGTAACAAACTCTAAAAACTTATGAACATTTTCTCTATCTTTTCTTAATTCTCTATAAAATATAGTAGGTTCAATTAAAGATGTTGCAACGCTTATTGGACCAACTACATTAGCAATGATAGGTACATCACTATCTTTAGTTTTTAAATACTTAATTGCATCTATAACAACTTTTGCTCGTCCAATATTTACATCAAGTTCTTTTAATTTTACGTAATCAGATATTGTGTCCATAGGATAAAAGTTTACTCTAGGCTCTGTAATTTTAGTTCCAAAATCAACTTTAGCTCCCATTGCCTCAGCTTCTATAGTCATACAAAATGGTACTCCACAATTTTCAAAACCATCATTTTCATAGATACCATAAGTGAGTTCTGCCATTTTAATAGCATCAAAATGTGCATCAGGCCAACTTATTCCTTTCATATCCATCACATCTTCTACAACCATGTTCATCATACCACCAGGGCAAATACAAGGAGGTCTATCAACAGACTCTCTATTTAAAACCTTCAATAATCTCTCTTTGCAAGTATACAAATTAATTTACCATCCTTTTTATATAATATAAATAACGCTTAGGATACTAATTTTTTTGCTAATTCAACAGCTTTTGCTGCTGATGGTGAATATCCATCTGCACCTATCTTTTTAGCATAGCTTTCAGATATAGGACCACCACCTATCATTATTTTGAAACTATCTCTTATCCCCTGACCTTTTAAATCTTCTATTAAAACTTCCATATTATCCATAGTTGTAGTCATAAGAGTAGACATTGCTATGATATCAGCATTTACTTCCTTAGCTTTTTCAACAAATTCACTCATAGGTATATCTCTTCCTAAATCGTAAACTTCAAATCCAGCTGTTTCTAACATTATTTTTACTATATTTTTTCCAATATCATGAGTATCACCTTGCACAACACCCATTACTATTTTTCCAGTTTTTTTTGAATCTTCTTTTTTAATGTGAGGTTTTAAAACATCAATACCTGCATTCATTGCATCTGAACATAAAAGTAGTTCTGGAACATAATATTCTTCTTCTTCATACAACTCACCAGCTCTTTGCATTCCAACAGAAAGCCCCTTATCTATTCCTTCAAATGCGTCAAAATCTTGTTTTAAATACTCTTTTGCTATCTCTACTACTTGTTCTTCTTCCATCTCAACTACGTTATAAGCTAATTTTTTTAACAATTCCTCTTTTTCTTTACTCATATATATTTCCCCCTTAACCAATTTAATTTTCATTTTTCCAATGTTTAAAACTGAACAATAATAGTAACTATAAAGTCAGTTTTAAAATACTTTTATGTCAAAATAATTTATCTTATCTTAAATTTAATATTTTTATTATTTTTTGTCTAATATGAAAAATCTATTTACTAACTAACATATATTCAAAGAGTCTATTCCATAATATCAATATAAATATCTTAATCATATCTTCCAAAATCTTCTACTGCTCTTACCATAGCTTGTACATTACATGCTGGAGCAAGAGGAGTTAATGCACAATCTGGCATCAATATAAATCCTCCTGGAGAATATTTCATTTGTTCAATTGCTTTTCTACTCTCTTCATATACATCTTCAGGTTTGCCTGAATGTATAATAGAATTCCTTACATTTCCACCAATAATGTATTCATCACCCAAAATTTCTGCTGTCTCCCTCATATCCATCTCATAACCTAATGTAAATACAGTTCTGCTTGGTAATTTTAATTCGTTTGTCCAGTATTTTAAATTTTCCTTATGGTCTCCACAAAGATGTACTATCCATTTCTTAATACCCCATGCTTGATACATATCTTGAATCTCTTTTATATATGGAATAGAGAATCTTTCAAAATCTTTTGAAGAAATAATTCCATGAGATTCCATAGGATATGCTGAAAATGTTGATATTTTTTCTACACCAAATATATCTATGCTTTTCTTTGTTATTGCCATCATGTAATCAGTCACCATCCTAAGAAGATGATGTATTACTTCAGGGTCTTTTCTTAAGGATTTTAATAATAGTTCTGTTCCTAAAATACTTTGTACTCCACCAAATGGAGAACCTGATGGAACGGAAAATCCAAACCCATTTTCCACACATATTTTAGCAAATTTCAAAGACCTAATTGCTGATGGTGCAGTGTCTACATCAGGCATTTTTAGATTTTTAACATCTTTTATATCCTCTATAGGTCTTCTTATTACTTTTGGCAATCTTATTCTTGGAGTTTCTGAAAACATTAATTCACCACCAAAATCCCAAGTTTGCCATTCTGGAATAGCATAACCTGGAGTAGCATCGTACTTATGTAAATTTATTGAACACATTTGAGCTTTAAAAGCTTTTTCAGGTTCCATATAATATTCTTTTGAAGAATAATTTGAAATGTTAGCAGCATATAAAGTAACGTTTGGATTAACTGGTATACGGTCTAACTTTTCTTTATTCATTAATGCCTTCATTCTTTCAGCAGAAGTCAATTCCATCATCATCATCTCCTAATTTAATATATTGTTTGATAAGTTATTATAGTAACATAGAAAAAATCACCTTAAAAATTTCAACTTTTAAGGCAATTTCTTTCTCTGTGTCTATTTATCTAACTTAACATTTTTTTGAGCATCTTTTAAGAAAGTATCATCTATAGCCTTTTCACGAGGTATTTCTTGTTTAATAACACCTGAAGCCATAGACATTCTATTTATAGCTGCATACCCATCATCAGTGAAACTTCCATCTTTAGAATATATATTATTATCTTTTATTTCTTTTACAGAATCTTCAAGCATTTCATTTCCTGGGAATAATGGTTTCAATGTTTCTATTATTTTTTCTGCAGAATTTTCATTTGTCCATAATATAGCTTTATATATAGCATTTACATATTTTTGTACTGTTTCTGGATTTTCTTTTATGTATTTGTCTGTAGTAAATGTTATATACATTTCATAATTTTCAGAACCAATTAATTTTTTATGAACTTCTGGATTATATATATCTTCAACTAACTTATTACCTGCATCAAGTACAATTTTACGAGCAGACGGAGATACATAACTACCTGCAACATCTTCTTTTTCCAAAGCTGCAACTAATGCTGAGTTGGGAAGATTTACATATGTAGCATCAGTATCTGGATTAAGACCATTTTCTTTTAACACAGAACGTACAAATGCTCTAGGAGATGAACCACTATCAGCCCCATTTATAGTTTTACCTTTCATATCTTTTACGCTACTATATTTTGGTGCTACCACAAATGAATATGGATATTTTTGTGTAGTTGAAAGTAATAACTTAGTACCTTGATTTTTTTCATTAAAACCTAAAATCATTTCTGGCCCATATAGACCAAATTGAGCATCACCAGATAACACTGGTGCTGTTGGCATATCACTTTGAACTGTAACAAATTCCACATCTAAACCTTCTTCTTCAAAGAATCCTAGTGCTTTTGCTAAGTATGCTGGTCCCCAAAGCTCACCTCTAACTGGTTCAGATACTTTAACCTTTTCTAATTGTTTTGTTTCTTTTTTACCATTGTTTGAACTCTTGTCTTCTTCTTTTCCAGAGCTACAAGCAACCATGCCTAATAACATAACACCACATAATAAAATTGAAATAAACTTTTTCATATTTTCTCTCCTCACATTATTTTTTAGTCAATACTCTCTCTCCATCTTAAAATTCTTTTTTCCACATGTTTTAATATATAATCAAGCATTGACATTATAAACATCATTAAAAAGATACAAGATAGTACTCTTGTAATATTGTAAACTCCTCCAGCTGCTTGCACCATCCATCCTAAACCCTGATTAGAACCTAAATATTCTCCAACTATTGCACCTAAAACCGAAGCTCCTGCTCCTGAACGTAAACTAGCCATAATCCAAGGAACACAGGAAGGTAATATTACTTTTTGTATAATTTGCAACTTGGATGCACCCATAATTTTTAATGTATTTATTAAATTTATATCTACATTTTTAAAACCTGCATACGCATTAAAAAACACCAAAAAGAACACCATTATTGCAGCCATAAAAATTTTGGCTTGTAACCCTATTCCAAACCAAATTATAAATAAAGGCCCAAGTGATAGTTTTGGTAATCCATATAATCCTACTAATATTGGGTCGAATATGTCTGCTAAAAGTGGTATATTTCCAAATAAAAATGCTATTATTACGCCAAATACTACACCATAAAACAAACCAAATAATGAAGCTTTTAATGTTATATAAATATGAGGCCATATTTCACCTGTATTAAACATAGCTATTAAATCTTTTATGATGTTTAATGGTGAACTAAAGAAAAAAGTATTAATGAGATTATTGTCAGATAGATATTCCCAGACCATTAAAAATATCACTATAAAAATTAAACAATAACATTTTTTTAGTATTTTTTTAAGCTCCATACTCACCCATCTCCTCTTTTCTTCCTTTTATTACTTCAGACTTTATATCATCCCAAATTTGCTTTTCTAATTCTATAAATTGAGGGCTTGATTTACTTTCTATATTATTACGTGGCCTAGGTAAATCTACAATATATTCTGATTTAATAGATGAAGGTCTGTAACTCATAAGTATAATTCTATCTGCCAATGTTATTGCTTCTGATATATCATGAGTAATATACACAATAGTATTTTTTCTTTTTTCCCAAATATTTAGAATTTCATCCTGTAGCAATTCTCTTGTAAATACATCTAATGGACCAAATGGTTCATCCATAAAAATAACATCTGGGTCTTGTGCTAAAGCACGCATTATAATCGCTCTTTTTCTCATCCCTCCAGAAAGCTCATATGGATATTTTTCCTCAAAACCAGCTAAACCACTAGTTTGCATAAGCTCTTTTGCCAATTTTATTCTATGTTTTTTGTCTTCTCCCCTTATCTCAAGACCAAGAGCAATATTATCAACTATCTTTCTCCAAGGAAGTAAAGTATCCATTTGTGATATGTATCCTATTTTATGTTTCCCAAAATGCAATGGTTTTCCGTCAATTAAGACTTCTCCTTTTGTAGGTTTTAACATACCACACATTATGTTTAAAAGTGTACTTTTTCCACATCCACTAGAACCAACAATAGCTAAAAACTCTCCTTTTTTTACAGAAAGGTCTATATCATTAATAGCATGTATACGTTCTCCATTTTTAGATTGATAATAATGAGTAATATTTTTTAAAATTAATGTATTTGTGTTTTCCATTTCAATACCCCTTATTTATATACTACAAATATAATACAATTTTCTATTTATTATATTATACTTCGACTTTGAACAACATAAGTTTAATATGTTTTCCATTCTTTGTCCAATAGCAAAAAACTATCTCCAATAACCATATTATAGTATCCAACTATATCCATAAAAAAAACTACATTAAGTTTGTTATAATACAAACTCAATGTAGCCTTTCATAAAAAACATCTTACATCTAAGTGCAAGTCGCTATTTATATTTGATTTATTTATTAAATTTTAATGCTCCTGTAGGACATACCATTACACAAGGTAAATCCATACCACATTCATGTCTTTCAACACACCCATTACACTTATTTGCCTTGCCATCCTTGCCATAATTCAAAGCTCCATATTCACAAGCTTTTTCACAAAGTTTACATCCTATACAGTTTTGATTATCCAATAAAACAAACCCATCTTCTTTTTTAAAACAGTCTTTAGGACATATATCCAAACATTTTGGCTCATCACAATGAATACATGCTAACGAAAAATATTCTATATTTTCACCATCTTCCATTGTAAATACACGTCTAAAAAGTTCGCCATTATCTATATCATTATCATTTTGGTCTACACAAGCAAGTAAACATGCTCCACATGCTGTACATAATTCTTTATTAAATTTAAATAAACTTTTCATTATATCCCTCCATCTATCTATTTATCTTTTCAATCTTACACTTACAACTTCTATATGCAGGGAATCCACTATAAGGGTCAAAATTATCACAAATAATGCTATTTACATCAGCTTCTCTGTATCCATGATACATATGTATATTTCTGTATAAGACTCTGTCTGTAACATTAACTT
This sequence comes from Clostridioides sp. LIBA-7602, assembly GCF_056688945.1. NCBI lineage: Bacteria > Bacillati > Bacillota > Clostridia > Peptostreptococcales > Peptostreptococcaceae > Clostridioides > Clostridioides sp. LIBA-7602. Next base: position 2,480,236 of record NZ_CP196991.1, read on the forward strand.
TTACATTTAAACTTCCTATTTTAGTAGTTATTTTTATATAATCTCCACTGATAACATCCAATTCTTTTGCATCTAAACTAGAAATATCGCAACTAGCTTCATTTTTTAATAGTCTTGAAAGTTTGACATCATGAAGTCTTGAATGTAGTGCATTTGGAATTCTTGCTCCAGATGTCAATAGATGAGTATAATCATTATCTATATCATCATTAAATCCTGTATATGTTGGTAGTGCATCTAGTCCAAAATCTTTGTATTTTTCAATAATTACAGATTTCAATTCAAACTTAGATGTACTCGTATCATATCCATCTCTTGTATATGAACCCACTATGTATGGTTTAAAATCTTTACATTTTAATGGTAAATCACTTTCTTTAAGTTTGTCCACATCCACACAGGTATCTTTGAACATATGTCTTATACTTACTTCATAACCTGCCTTTAATAAATCATCATCTATCTCCATAACATTTGCTAAATCTGAAAGTATTTCTACGTCTGATTTTGAATCATATAATGTATCAATGACTTTTTTAGTATATGTAATATATCCACCTGGATAACTCTTACATTCTTCTCTTTCAAAAGATGTACATGCAGGTAAAAGTATATCTGCATATTTTGATGCGTCTGTCATAAATAAATCTATATTTACAAAAAAATCTACAGTATCTAATGCTTTAAAAAGTCTACCCGAATTAGGAAACATTCTAGCATTTATGCCATGACAAAATAAAGCTTTTATTTCATATGGTGTTTTTTCTTCTATTTGTCTTGTTAAATCCATCGCTTGAAACTGAGTCACCATCTCATTCCATAGAGGAAACCTTTCTCCACCAATTCTTTCATTTATATTTTTAGGTAGAACTTCTTTCACAAACTCTTTTTCTAGTGCCTGAAATCCACCTAACTTACCAGCAAAATAATCTTGTTTTGGTATATTACCACCTACTCTATCATAATTACCTGTTATAGCAGATAAAGACATCATTGCTCTATAGTTTTGAAATCCATTTTGATGATGCACTATTGGAGCTGCGCTTTCATTTATGCAAAACGGACCTTGCGACAACATATCTACTGCCTTTGCTATGTCATCCTTAGAAACTCCTGTAATCTTACTTACAGTATCTAAATCAAATGACTTTACATATTCTTTATATTCATTAAATCCATGTACATGTTTTTCTATGTATTCTTTATCTATTAAATCTCTTTGTATAAATAGATTTGCCATCCCAAGAGCTAAAGCTCCATCAGTCCCAGGTTTAACTCTCAAATGAAGGTCTGCTACTTTTTGAGTTGTTGGTGTTATTCTAGGGTCTACAATTATAAATTTTACACCTTTTTCTTTTAATTTTGTTAGATTTACACTATTTAAAAATTTAGAGTAGTATGGATTAAATCCCCACCCTAAGTAAGTCTTTGTATTTTCCATATCTTGCATTGTAAAGTTTCTCCCAGTAGCAACATTTCCAGCCATCTGTGCAGATGTTGAGCATGAGCTAGATTCTGTACCGTAGTTAGGAGAACCAAATGAAGATGCAAACCTTTGTAAAAACGGTCTATACCATTTTCCATAACCTGTAAAAAATGCCACATGTTTTGCTCCATAATCACTCTTTATTTTATTTAACCTCTCTCCTATTTCACTATAAGCCTCTTCCCATGATATTGGCTTAAACTTACCTTCACCTCTTTTACCAATTCTCTTTAGTGGTGTCTTTATTCTATCTTCTCTATAGATATACTCCCTATTACAAAGACCTTTCGTACATAACAATCCCTTATTCATTGGATGTTCTTTTGTACCTTCTATTTTTATTATTTTACCATCTTTAACATATGCATCAATTCCACAATGTACTCCTGGAGAACAAATATCACACAAAGTTCTCTTTATTTCTATACCAGTTTCTTCACATGGTATTTTAGCTTTAAGCAAGTTACAATTATTCATATCGACACTCTCCTTTCCCAATAATAAATATAATTATTAAACTTATTATACATTCTTTTTATTCAAATATCATACTTTAAATCCTATATATTATAATATCAAGAATATTTTAATAATAAAGCTTTATATTTTTAATATTTATTTAGATAATTATTTTTAATTCATAGTTTATAAGATAATATGATAAAAATCTAATAGTAAATTATTATTTACATGTATCTTATGATAGATAAAAGCTATTTATATATACTTTAATTTAAGCTACAGATTTAGAGTGTAAATTAAATGCATTTAGATTATAATATATACAGTGAGGTAAGGTGAATAAAATGAAAATAGATATGATATATAAATTAATAAAAAGAAATACAGAACCATCAAGGTGGTCAAGAGGTGTAAAATACTACACTAATCAGTTGGTTGATTATATAGACATAGATATTGATGACCTACAAAATAATCTGTTGACATTTCGTGGTGGAGTAAATTCTGAAGATAATTATAGCTTTTACTTTAGTTCAATAACTATAGATATAAGACACTTTAAGATAATTGAAAATGACTGTAGCTGTGCTGATTGTCAATCAAAAGGTACAAATCAAAGACTTTTTATATGTAAACATATAGTTGCTATTGTTATAAAAAGCTTAAAACAAATAAAAAATAAAAAAGATGTTCCTCCTATTTTAATAGACATATTAGGTGATAATAAGGATAAAATTTCTAATACTAATTCTAAAACTAACTTAGACTTAAGTAAGCAATTGCTTTCTTTTTTAGATAATACTAAAAAAGAAAGAGTTAATTTAGATGTATTAATAAATGTTGATTCAAATAAAGCAATTGCTGAATTTAAAATTGGAATTGATAAGATGTATATTCTAAAAAATATTACTGAATTTGCATATTCAAAACTTAATGGATATGAATTAGATTTTGGGAAAAAATTTATTTACAATCCTAACATTCATTATTTTGCTGATGAAGACGAGAAATTAGTAGATATTATAGAAGAATATGGTACAAATCTTTCATACAATTTTTCTTCATCATATTCAAAAAAGTTTATGGAGATAAATGCAAGTTCTTTAAAACAGTTTTTAAATGCTATTGAATACAAAGATTTTACCCTTATTTTTTCTAAAAAAGAATACCATCCAAGAATATTAAAGGATGCTTTGCCAGTAAAGTTTAATTTTAAAAATATAGAAGATAAAATAGTCTTATCTTCTCAAGATTCACTACCTGTTCCACTTACTAAAAAAAATGATGTACTTTTATATGATGGTAATCTATACTTGTTATCACATAAAAAAGCTCATGATTATTCAAAAATCTATCAAGTATTATCAAAATCTAAAGAATTAAAGTTTGATAAAGAAGATTCTAAAGATGTTTTAGGATTGTTAGTACCTAAATTAAGAGCTATATCTCAAGAAGTCTATTTAGATGATAATATAACAAATAATATAACAAAAGATTTTAAAGCTGAATTTTACTTTGATATGATTGATGGAAACATCTGTTGTGATATAAAGTATATATATGACAATGAAGAGAAAAAGTTTATACTTCCCAACACACAAAAAGAAGCTAAAATTGAAAATAAAATAACTTCTTCGCAATTTGTAAAAGAAAATAACAGTTATGTATTTAAAGGAAGTGATTATGACCTATTTACATTTTTAGATTCACAATTAGAATCTTTAAAAGAATTTGGAGATATATATTATTCTGAGAAGTTTAAATTGAAAAAGATATATAATTCTTCATCAATTCAAGCTTCAATTAATCAAACTAATCAAAATTATTTAGAATTTAATTTTAATATATCTGATATAAATCCAAAAGAGTACAAGTCTATTCTGAAAGCTTTTCAAGAGAAACGTACTTTTTATAAGCTTAAAGATGGAAATTTTATAGACTTATCAGAGAGAGAAACAAAAGATTTTTTTGAATTAGTTGAAAATCTAGATATAATAGATAAATCAAAAAACAACAAAATTCATAATAATAAAGCTCTATATATAAATGACATGATAAAAGGTAAAAATTTAAAATTTATAGAGGGCAAAAAAGAATTAGACAGCATTTGTGAAAAATTTAGAAATTTTGATAGTATAAATTTAGATATTCCAAACAATTTAAAAGCAGACCTTCGTGACTACCAAATAAATGGTTTTAATTGGTTTAAAGTTTTAGATTATTATAAATTCGGTGGTATACTAGCTGATGAAATGGGCCTTGGTAAGACAATACAGACTATTGCATTTTTATTATCATTATCCAACAAAAAAAGTCTTATTGTTACACCCACATCACTTATTTATAATTGGAAAAATGAATTTGAAAAGTTTGCTCCAGATATAAAAGTTTTATTGATACATGGAAGTAAGAGAGATAGAGAGAAATGTTTTATGGAGTTACAAAATTTCGACGTAATACTTACAACATATGGAACTCTTAGAAATGATTTAGAAAAATATAGTGAAATAAAGTTTGATTATTGTATAATAGATGAGGCTCAAAATATCAAAAATCCAGTAGCTTTAGTAACTGAATCTGTAAAAAGTATAAATGCAGAAAATAAATTTGCACTTACTGGCACACCTATGGAAAATAATTTGCTAGAATTGTGGTCTATATTTGATTTTATAATGCCTGGTTATTTATATAGTAAAACAAAATTTCAAGAGCTATTCATAAATAAAGAAGATAATGTTAAAAATTTAAAAAAACTGATAAAACCTTTTATTCTTAGAAGAAGCAAAAAACAAGTTATGAAAGAGCTTCCAGATAAAATTGAGAAAAACTTTTTTGTAGAGCTAAATAAAGAACAGAAAAAGGTATATAGTGTATATGCAAAAGATATACAAGATAAAATAAAAGATAAAAATCTAAAAAAAGATAAAATAGTTATATTTTCCTATTTAACAAAACTAAGACAGCTTTGTTTAGACCCAAGTATAGTAGTAAAAGATTACAGTAAAAAAAGTTCAAAAATTGAAACATGTTTAGAAATACTTAGAGATAGTATAAATGAAAACCACAAGATATTACTGTTTTCACAATTTACATCTGTACTTAAAAACATAAGTAAAGAACTTGATAAGTACAAAATTGAATACCATTATATAGATGGCAAGACTAATGCTAAAGAAAGACTTGAACTCGTAGATACATTTAATACAAGTACGGATAAAAAAGTTTTTTTAATATCTTTAAAAGCAGGTGGAACTGGTTTAAACCTTACATCTGCTGATATGGTAATTCACTTTGACCCATGGTGGAATCCATCGGTGGAAAATCAAGCTAGTGATAGAGCTCATAGATTTGGGCAAAAAAATTCAGTACAAGTTATAAAATTAATTGCTAAAGGAACTATAGAAGAAAAAATAATAAAATTACAGGAAAGTAAAAAAGAACTTATAAACCAATTTATAAATGGAGAATTATCCAATGAAGGTGTCTTGAAAAGTTTGTCTGATGATGAGATAATAGATTTATTTAATTAAAGTATTTAATCTTAAAGCTTAACTATATAAATTTATTCTAAAATTTATATAGTTAAGCTACATTTTATGTAAATCCTAAAACTTTAAATAATCGTATTATTAAATTATTCTTTTAAAAATTTCTTTGCTACATTTGCAAAACTTAAGCCATTTGATAAGATAGCTGGATGACCACCTTTATCAAACAAGTGCATTTTACCATTTTTAATTTTTTTAAGAATTGCTGAAAAAGTATTTTCAAAAAAATCATGAGATACTAAAGATACAAATTCATCTTCTTTACTTCCTGTTAAAAGTACATCTGGTTGCATAGTTTCTAGAGGTTTATGAAAAAATTTACCTATAGTTTTATAGTGTTCAAAAATAGCTTCTGTATCATTATCTATAACTTTTTCCCAGTTGTCTCCTTGATTATAAATATAAAAAGCTTTTGCACCATCATCTTTTTTTGATTCTTCACGCTCTGTTTTCACGTTTTTTACAAATGATTCTAAAGGAACTTCTCCCTCAAAACTGTCTGCTATTACTTTATTAACTAAGTCAGGTCTTTCAAGAGCAACATTTAATGCTACAAGAGCCCCTCCACTACTGCCAATTATATTCACCTTTTTATAATTCATTTTTTCTAAAAAGCATATAACTTGCATAGACTCATCAAACCATAAATCTACAGAGAATTTATCTACCATTTCAGATTGACCATGACCTACAAAATCTATTAATATTACCTTATATTCATCTTTATAAAAATCAACTACTTCATTAAACATTTTAGAAGAAGCAGTATTACCATGTAAAAAAAGTAATGGTGTACCCTCTCCTATCTCGTTATAGTAGCATTTCTTGTCATTATAGGTAAAATATGCCATATATTCCCCTCCTCCAGTATCTTTATAAATACATGTTTATAACTTATATTCATAGTGACTATTGTTATAAACATTTAAGACCATTATAGCTTACTTTTTAAAGTTTTGTAACTTAATAATTTTTTAAAAATATAAAATTATTTTATTTTATTAAACTTAATTCACATTCTTAACTTCAACTATCTCATATCTCTCTTTACTTTAACTATCTTTTTCTTTATAGGTATTTCTTTATATTTTTTTGATATTAAATCTCCTTTATAATTCAATATATCTACATATGAACACAAATCTTGAACTTCTATTACACCTATATCATCATTAGTAACTCCTTTTAGGTTGCTAAACGCCCCAACTATATCTAAAACTCTTATTTTCTTTTTTTTCCCAGCATTTAAATATAATCTTACCACTTCATCTTCTGAATTTAGTTTTGTATCTTTTCCTTTTTGATAACTTTTACTGACTTTCTTTCTTTTTAATGCTTCTTTTAAAAGGTCTTTTGAATATTCATTAAACAATCTTTTACCTAACATAATTCTATTTTTTTCTATTGTAGGTATTTCATCTATTTTATATCCTATATATTCTTGTATTCCATCCAGATATTTTTCATCTTGTATATCTACTATAGTAATGGCTTTTCCACTACTTCCTTTTCTTCCAGTTCTACCTATTCTATGTATGTAGTTTTCTTTATCATAAGGTACATCATAGTTTACAACTAAGGAAATATCATCAATATGTATTCCTCTAGATGCTACATCACTGCTAACTAATACATTGAACTTTAAATCTTTAAAATCCTTAATCACAAAGATTCTTTTTTCTTGTGATAAATCAGCATGTAACTGCCTTACCAAAAAACCATCTTTACTCATTTTATTATATAATCTAGATACTTTTTCTCTAGTATTACAAAAAATTATTACACTCTTTGGATTCTCACTGTATATTAACTCTTTTAAAATTACATACTTATCTCTTTCATTCGATTTTACTATTTTATCATCTATTTGTTTTATTTTCTCATTGTTTTTATCTTCATTTTCATCTATATTTATAATATTATAGTTTAGCATATATTTTTCACATATATATCTTATCTCTTCATTCATTGTAGCTGAAAAAAGCCCTATCGTTTTTTCTTTAGGCAAATTCGATAATATTTTTTCCATTTGTTCAACAAAACCTTTATTAAACATCTTATCAGCTTCATCTATTACTAAATACTTTATGTTTTCCAACTTAATAGTACCTTTATTTATATGGTCAATTATTCTACCTGGAGTAGCTACAACAATATGAACCCTTTGCTTTAATTCTGCTATTTGTTCTTTTATAGGTTGTTTACCAAATATAGCACTACATCTCACCTTCTTTAATCTTCCTATCCCTGATATCTCATCTTTTACTTGTAATGCTAGTTCTCTTGTTGGGACAACTATAAGTGCTTGAATATTATTGTGTTCTACATCTATATTTTCACATACAGGTATCGCAAAGCTTGCTGTTTTTCCACTTCCTGTTTTTGATTTCACTGCTATGTTTTGACCATCTAATAATTTTGGAATAACCTCTATTTGTACTCTAGAAGGTATATTATATCCTAAATTTTTTAAGGACTTAAGTATCTTTTCATCTAACTTAAAACTTTCAAATGTATATTTCATATATTACCACCTTGTCATATTTATCTTATCTCTTATATTTTTCTACATTATATTATTATAATACAAGGTTATAACATTTTTATATTATTTATTATATTTAACATAAAATAGATATTATATAAAGCTATAGTTTAGCTCTAAACAAGCTAGATTTCTGTATTTAAATACCCCTTGAATATATTGATAAATCAATACTTTCAAGGGGTATTTCTTGTTAATAACCAAAATAACATGTCTTTCGCAAGTTTAAATTATACTAATATATTGTGTTTTAGTTTGTATCTAAAATTGAAAGGTATTAATCAACACCTAAATCGCCATAATCTCACATACTTATATCTTTATTCAATATACCTTCTGTAATTAATCTTGCTATACAATCATAACCTGCTTCATTTGCTTTATTACAATCATTCACATTATCACAGAAAAAACTTTCAATTTGTATTGCAACTGGATTTGTATTTCTCAATATATATAAATTTTCTCTTTTTTTAGCTCCTCTATTTTCAAATAATTCTCCAAGTTTATTAGATACTCTTTTGGCATATTCTAACCCTTCATTACCATAATAAAGCACTTCTGTCCCAAGTTTTGTTCCATCACCTTTATTTAAATGTAGCTCTACTAATAAATCGTATTTACCACTATTTACTTTTGGAACTCTATAAAAAAATTCTTCTCTTTCTGACATAAAATGTCTTTCTGGACAAACTATTACATCTACTGTATTACCTTGACTTATAAGCATCTCAGCTAACATAGGAGCTAATTTTTTGTTATAGTTATATTCATCAACTATGCTACTTACACCTGTACTTTTGCCACCCTTTAGTATACTATGACCTACTGTTATGCATATTTTCATTTACTTTTTTCACCTTCTTTTAAGCCAATTTTTATATAATAGTAATATAATTTTAAAGTTATTACTAATAATAATATATTAATTGAAGAAGGCAAAAGTTCTCTGTGATTATCATTTTTTTAACATATTTGTCTTATTTTATCATAAATCTACACTTTTAAAATATTATATTATACTTATTATTTAGAATTACTTAAAATTAAGAATTTCTATTAATTATTTGTATATACAATATATATCAATATCTATGTTTTTTTATTTAATAAAATACTAGTTTAATAAATTTTAGCTTTGAAGAGTTAATAATACAATAAAAGTGATGTATTTATAAATAATTCATCTGTATTTAACTCATTTATTGATGTATGTTCAATTTTTACATTTATATTTTTCATATCCTCATAAACTATTCCAACTGGTGAACAAATAAAACAAGAAAATCCAAAAGTTTTTGTTATATTTTTTACTTTATTCTCATTAAAACTTGTTTGTTTCTTACAGTCACTTACATTTTCATTATTATTTTGTAAATCATTATCATAACCCTTTTCTTTCTGAATATTATCAGACTTGTTCACTACTTTGAACTTACTCCTATTTCTACAACTATAGTCCATTTCAAATTCTATACTACCAAAAACTATTAAATTACACAGTTTTAAATCTTTTCCTTTGTTTGTAGGATTTTTTATAGGTTTAACATCAAGTATCTTACTATTTATGTTTACTTTTAATATATCTTTTAGGTTTTTAGGCATCTTTAAAGAATTACTTATATTCAACTGCTTAAATACAGTTTTGTTTATATTGGTATAAACACTATTGCTTTCTACTGATATTCTTGTTGGAAATTTATCTAGGGTACACTTATAATAATAGTATATATTAGCGTTGTTTTTTATAACTCTATATGCTGAATTTGGCAAAACTACACTCTTAAAAGATATTATTTTTTTACAATTAGCATCTATTTTTCCTATGTAGAAACCTTGTTGTGGGTCTAATCCACATTTTATAATACCATTAACTTTTACAGTATTATTTATAAATTCTATATATTTAGAAATATAATCTTTAAAAAATATATTTCCTGTTTTATATCTACTCGTATTTGTAACAATAATAGTATAAGTCAAAATTTCGAATACAGATGCACATTTTTTATCAACATATTTTTCTACTTTTAAAATACTTCCACTTATATCATTTGAAAAGACATCATTAAAAGTAGTTTTAGTTATTCTCATTGCATCCACCTTTCTATAATTTAAAGATTACTCCATTTTAGAACTATTTTCATAACTTATAATTGCAGTCACACTAATAAATAAATTATTATCATCTAAAATAGACGATGTCATATCTTGTATAAGATACTTTAAATTAATTTTCTCTTTATTTTCTATTCTTCTAGGCATTTGTATAAATGTACTAAAAGGTATTTTTAACTTAAGTATATTTCTCTTATTAGAGCTTCTATTTCTCTTATTTCCCACATAATCTAGTATCACATTAGTATCTATATCACCAACTAAAATTAACTTCTTTCCCGTCATTTGCTCATCTTCTAATGATACACACTCCATCGTATCAACAAGACTTATATTATGAATATTCATATTACAAACAGATGTCTCCAATGAATTTACTATGGATTTTTTAGAAGCTAACTTAAAATTTTTATATGTATTAAATTGAGATAGATAAAAAGTATTTTCTAGTCTTTCACATCTTTCAAAATTATAGATTACCTTATTATTTTCATACATAATCACATCAATCTCCCTATATCTATATATTAATACTATTCATAAAAACTCTTCTAAATTACCCATTTTTGATTATTCACCATATAGCTCTTATCCTTTTTAAGACATAATAATCTTTCATATATATTGATTTCTATATTAACAGTAAAAACTTATCTTAAAATTTTTCATTGGATATATACTATTGACTTTTTGGATATAGTTTATTATAATGTTAATAGACTGACGGTCAGTCATAAAAAAAGAGAGGTGTTCTATAAATGCAAAATTTAGATAAAATAAATAATTCTTTTAACAAAAACTTTAACCTTATGGTACTTGGTCAAATTATATCTATACTGGGTTCATCATTATTAAGATTTGCTCTTTCTACTTATATTTTAGATATAACAGGTCGTGCAGATATATTTGCAACTTTATATGCAATATCAAATATTCCACTTCTATTGTCCCCAATTGGTGGTGCAATAGCTGATAGATTCAATCGTAGAAATCTAATGGTTATATTTGATTTTATGAGTTCTATAATTATTCTCATTTTTATCTGTCTTTTTTCTACTCTAAATGATTCTATTGTATTGATTGGAATTGTTATGATACTCCTATCTATTATTAGTTGTATGTATCAACCTACTGTACAGGCAAGCATACCTTTAATAGTAAATGAAAAAGATTTAGAACAAGCAAATGGAATTGTAAATGGAATAGGTGCACTTTCAAGTATGTTTGCTCCTGTACTTGGAGGTTTTTTATATGGTCTTATTGGAATTAAGATGCTTCTTATTATAAGCTGCATTTCATTTTTTCTATCAGCAGTGATGGAGATATTTATTTATATACCTTTTAATAAAAGAGAGCTTAATGGAGATATAGTAATGACCATAGTTAGTGACATGAAAAAAGGGTTCTCTTATATCATAAAACAACCTTATATTAGTAAAGCTATGATTCTGGCAGCTTCTTTAAATTTATTTTTAACTCCATTTTTACTTGTAGGAATACAATATATTTTACGTGTAACGATGAACAGTAGTAATAATATGTATGGTATAGGAATAGGAATTATCGAATTTAGCAGTGTTTTAGGTGCACTTTCAATAGGCTTATTTGCAAAAAAAATGAAGATGAATACACTATATCGCTGGTTAATGCTAATTAGTATTCTGATGATACCAATGGCTATTTCAATTTCACCTTCAATGCTCAGACTAGGATATTATCCATCTTTTATACTACTATTTATTTGTATTATACCTGTAGCTATGTCTATGACAATTATTGCTGTATTTGTTCTAACTATTGTTCAAAAACAAACGCCTAATGAATTATTGGGAAAGGTAATGGCCACTATTACAGCTGTATCACAATGTGTTGCCCCAGTTGGTCAAATTATGCATGGTAAATTATTTGAAGTTTTTAGTCTTAAAGTTTATATACCTATAATATGTATGTTTATAATTATGCTATTAATCTCAATTCTTGCTAAGCATCTATATAAGAACGAAATATCATAATAAAATCATATTATAACTAAAAACATCCATTTTGACATTTTTTCAAAAATATTTTTAAAGTCAAATGACTAGATTGATTCTTATTTCAGAATGGCCATTTGACATAATGTTTATTTATTTTCGATATATATGAACTTTATCTATAATTTCTAAAATAAAATCAGCTACTGAAGATAAATCAGAAATACAAAATCGAATTTTTGAATATTTTACTTTAGAGTCATATACTAAAAAAGATATAAATAATAGTGACTATATCAATTATTAAGATTAATATAGCCACTATTTTAATATAAACTAAATAAATATTATATTGTTTTTCACTTAAAATCTAAACAATCTTTATTTTCATTAAATCTATTGTTCTGGTTTATATACAACTTTATTATCTTCATCATATATTACCAGAGAATTTGCTTTTATAACTTCATCCTTATACTTGACATCCTTTTGAGAGAAATTAGCTACTACCTTTAAATCTTCTCCATATTCAGTCATTTGAACTAATCTATCCTCAGAAATAAATTTAAAGTCTGTCATTTCTTTTTTAATAGCCTTTTTATTAAACTCTGACCATATTTTATTATGAGAAACTATTTCATCTTTGTGTTTTTCCCATTCAGTTCTATCTATATAATACATAGGTGGTGTATTATACAATACTTCTCTCATCATTCTACTTCCAACTTCGTCCTTAATTTTGAAAGTTCCCCATAACCACTGATGAGAAGATATAACAGAATCATTATAAACTAATCTGAATAAAGGCAGAGAGTAAACTGGGTCTATAAATATTTTTTTATATTTCTCTTTTACAGGTATCTGTTTTGAAAATACTTCTGGTACTCCTCCTGTTGGAGAATAGTATTTACCAACATAATATTCACTTTCTTTATTCTTACTCATATCTTTATCTACCCAAGCAAATGCTGGTGTCTCAAGTCCATGTGCAAATGCTATAGTGCTACTTGAAAAATCATTTCCACCTTCTGAACCTATAACCATATTTGCATTATCTCTTATATATGACATCCTTTCAAGTCTAGCCTTTAAATCTTGTGCTTGAGTTGTTATGTGATTTTGAGAATAATCATCATAGATTTCACCTGTAGCATCACAATCTATAAACCAAGAATTAAATTTATATCCTTCTTCCAATATACTTTGTACTCTCTCTTTCACACTTGGTAAAGACAATGTAGGGTTTAGCTTTCTTCCTTCTCCTTGAAATCCAGTTTCTTTTTCACCTTTTTTATTTTCTATAGTAGCATTTTCATATAGAGATTTATCCTTAAATGACGCCGTACTCCATTTTTCTTCCCCTGGCTTGTGTATAGAATGATATGAATCATATGGTCCTACTAGATACCCTAAATCATTAGCTCTTTTAACCATCTCTGGGGATATATAACCCTCTTCCATATCATCAAAGCCTATCCAAGCATTTTTAATACCAGATTTATTGATATCATTAATTACATCAATTGTATTATACTTTGCCCATGTATCAACATTATTCACACTGTCTCCCAACTTTGATTTTAATAACTTCTTGTTAAATTCTATAAGTTCTACTCTATTTAATTTAGATATACCTTTATCTAGTACTTTTTTTATCTCTTTATCCTTGCTGTTAAAAACTTTGTCATTATAAAAAGTATTCATCTGCATAACTTCATTAAATACTTGAACTATTTGATTCTTTTGATATTTATCTATATAATCTTGAGTTTTTATTTGATTAATCACTTCTATAAATTCACTATCATCAGGCTTCATACTTAAAAGTTCTTTCATCCAATTAACCAAATCATCTGATAAGTTTTCTTTTAATTTATTCCATTTAATATCATTTATTGTTATTATAGATTTATCTCCAAAATAAATTTGTGGTGCTCCATAAAGCTTTTCAATATTCTTATTTTCCTTAGATTTTTCTTTTAATGTTTTAAACTCTCCTTTATCAACTATATAGTTTTTATAAGTTTTTGCTACATCTGTAATATTTTTATTAGTCAAATATACTTTAAATCCATATTCTTTATTTTTATTGATACTTGGATATTCATGTTTAAATGTAAAATTAATCTTATCTTTAGAACTAAATTCAATTTCATTATTGAATTCATTTTCAATAATATAGAGCACAGAATATTTTGCCTTGTTTACTGCAAAGAATTGCATTGAAAAAGATTCTATAACATTATAAGTTGATTCATTTAAATGCTCTTTCCAGTACTTATCATTACTTGGAATAAACTTACCTTCATAAAGTGGTAGTACATAGCTTTCACCTTCAACTTTAGGCCAATTAAAGCTCGTTTCTTTTTCTGAGTTAGATTTAATATTTACATCTAAATAATTGTCCTCTTTTTTTATATTTATGTCTATGTTTTCATCAGGATATGTCCACGATGCTTGTGTACTCGTCTTTTTAAAATTTGATACCTTCCTTTCTTTTGATGGTTCAGATATCTTTTCTTTTGAACCACCGGATTCAACTGATACCTCAAAGGTTTCAGGTTTCACTTCAAAGCTAAAATCCAAATTTTTAACACTATACATGGATGATGTGCTATTAGCCACCTCACCACTACTACATCCAGTAAGAGTAGTTACAACAACCATACAACTTATAAATATCGAGACTATTTTTTTCATAAAAGCCACCTCCTCGATAAATATATCATCCTTATGTTACGTCAAAGTTACATTTCACTTTGAATTTCACTATCTATTAATTGAAGATTATATTGTTGAATTAGTTCTATTAAACGTTCTGCATATATGCTATTTCCATTTTCATCCTTTGCAGTACTATAACCAGCTTTTTCTAATGCTTTAGCTTGATATATATACGTTTTTGCGTCAAACACACCATTGGTTTTATATCTTTTATTTGTAGCCAAAAATTTTGCATGGTCTTTTATAGATTCATTTTTATCATCATATATTCTAAATTTATCATCTATAATTGTATCTAAATGTTCTTTTGTTTCTAAAGTCACTGATTTCCCTTTCCAAGAAGCATCCGCCTTTATACCAAATAGATTATTATGTTGTTTTGCTAAAGTTGACTTGCCCCAGCTAGATTCGATTATAGCTTGCGCAATAGTTATAGATGGAAGTATTTTATAATCTTCGTAATTTTGTATAGCTTCTGCTTTAATTTCGTTTATAAACTTCATATACTGTGTATCAGACTTCAATCTTTCTGGCTTTATGCCATACTCCTTAAGCTCATCAATATAATTATCAACCAATCTTTTTTGTTTATTACTAAATTCTAACTCATCCAGAACATTACTTAATTTATTTATTTTATTATTTTTAGAAAAATTTTTAACAAATAAATCTGATACTTCTTTTATTTGTGAATCTTTAATATCTTTCAAGTTATTTTTATTCAATACAGCAACAATAGAAGCTACATGCTTCCAGTTAACTTGTACATTATTTTTACTTGCCAAATCAGCATATTTTATATACTTACTGACCTCTATATCTTCCTTATTTATATCTCTAGTGAAATATTCTTTTACTCCTACACCTATTAAAACTGATATTATCAGTATTATAACAATGAATTTTTTATTCTTCATAATTATTGTCCTCCCTTATTTATCTGCTGAATACAATATATCTTATTTTTGTTACATCTTCTTTACGAAATTATGAAGATTTTATGAAGATTTATGAAATATATTTAACCAAAAGCACGATTATTGTTATAATATATAGTTTTCTATTAAACAAAAATAGTTAAAATAAATTCATAATTAGATAAACTTATTTTAACTATTTACATAATAAAAATATTATTTAAATTTATTTCTATCAATTTTTATATATTTTTCTAATATATATTTTTTACCATATACAATAATTTTTATTGGTTTACCTTTTAAATTTTCTATTTTAATTAAATCACTACATACATCTACATTAATAATATTATCTCTATAATTTATATTGAAAGAATAACTTCTCCATTCTTTAGGTAATTTAGGGTCAAAAGATAAAGTCTCATCCCATGTCCTCATACCTGCAAATCCATGTACAATGGAAAGCCATGAACCAGACATCGAAGTTATATGAAGTCCATCATTGGTATCATTATTATAGTTATCTAAATCAAGTCTAGCAGTTCTTGAGTATAATTCATAAGCTTTTTCTAAGTCATCTACTTCAGAAGCAATAATGGAATAAATACTAGAAGATAAAGAAGATTCATGTACAGTATATTTTTCATAGAAATCAAAATTTCTCTTTTTTTCTTCTTTAGTAAATCTATTTCCAAAATAGTAAATTCCTTGTAATACATCTGCTTGTTTTATAAAACAAGACCTAAGAATCCTATCCCAGGACCAGTTTTGATTAAGAGGAAGATTTTCTTTTGGCAAATCTTTTACTTCTATAAATTCTTTATCTAAAAAATTATCATTTTGAACTATTATTTTTAACTCATCATCATATGGCAGATAGATTTTTTTTGATATCATTTGCCATAGCTCAACTTCTTCTTTAGTTACACTGTTTCTGTCAATACATTCACTATATTCTATTTCTAATTTTAATACATTTTCTACAGCATATTCTAAGCACCACTTAGCTATATAATTAGTATACCAATTATTATTGACATTGTTCTCAAACTCGTTTGGACCTGTTACACCATGTATCATATACAAATCTTTTTTTATAGATAAGTGAACTCTACTAGCCCAAAATCTAGCTATTTCTATTATTACATCTATTCCTTTTTCTTTTATGTATTCAAAGTCACCTGTATAATTTGTATAATTATATATTGCATATACGATACTTCCATTTCGGTGTATTTCTTCAAATGTTATCTCCCACTCATTATGGCATTCTACTCCATCAAATGTAACCATTGGATATAAGGCACCTTTAAGTCCTAGTTTTTTTGCATTATCTTTTGCTTGCTCCAATTGATTATATCTATATTCCAGAAGGTTTCTAGTTACTTTCTTATCTGCTACCCCTAGATATACTGGAACACAAAATGCTTCTGTATCCCAATAAGTAGCCCCTCCATACTTTTCTCCAGTAAAGCCTTTTGGACCTATATTCAATCTTGAATCTTCTCCATAATATGTTGAAAATAGTTGAAATAAATTGTATCGTATGCCTTGTTGACTGCTTTTATCTCCATTTATTTTTACATCTGCACTTTGCCATCTTTCATTCCATAATTTGATATGTTCATTTAATATATCATTATAACCTTTAGGTATTTCTCTATTTAAAATATCTTCACATTTTCTTAATAACTCACTTTCCTTATAATCTCTAGTTGAAGTTATAGATACATATTTTTCTATACTAGCAACCTCATTTTTTAGAATATCCATTGTTATTGAATTCTCACAGTAATTATAGTCATTTGTATGAGATATGTCTTTTATCTTACCACTTGCCTTAATATGCATCATTGCACCCACAGTAAATACTGGTGTATTAAATGCATTTTCCTTTGTTCTAGAAAGTATGCTTCCTTGATATTCTAAAGAACTTGAAGAAACTCCATTCCAAAACTCTTCCTCATAATTTGAATCTTCATTTTTTATGTTTGAATCTAAATATGGTATGAACTTTATTTTAGCATCAGAATTTAATGCTTTTATACTGTATTTAATTACTGCTAACTCCTTAACTGATATGCTTAAAAATCTAGTAATGTTAACTTCAAATTTTTTATTATTTATGTGTACAATAAATCTACGATTTAAAATACCATTTTTCATATCTAGTTCTCTATAAAAATCTTCAATTTTACATTTTGCTAAATCTAATTCTACATCATCTATGAAAATTCTTATCCCTATATAGTTGACTGAATTAGGAATTTTACCAAAGTACTCTGGATATCCATTTTTCCACCATCCAACACGAGTTTTATCTGGAAACCATACTCCAGCTATATAAGAACCCTTATGAGTATCTCCACTATAGTTTTCCTCATAGTTTCCTCTCATACCCATGTAACCATTACCTATACTCATTATAGATTCTGCTAATCTATTTTCTTTGATTTCAATTTTGTCTTGTGTAATCTTCCATTCATCTATATTATTAAATAAACATTTCATATAATTCTCCTAACCATATACTCATTATACTTTTCTTGTATATATTCAAAATTTAATTGACTTGTTGATTCTACAACTAAATTTGCTTTTTTTAAATTCTCATAGTTTCCAACTCCAACAGAAAACATATTAGCAGAGTTTATAGCATCTATCCCTGCATTTGCATCTTCTATTCCTATACAATTTTGGGGATTTACATCAAGTCCTTTTGCTGACATAAGAAATATATCTGGATGTGGTTTGCTATTTTTACATTTTCCTGCATCAGCTATAAAATCAAATTTATCACTTATACCCAAATGATTTAATACATTTGTTGCATTCTTACTTGCAGAAGATAAGCCTATTTTTATATTATTAGATTTTATATCACTTAACAAACTTTCTATTCCAGGCAAAATATCATTTGAATTTATCTCATCTATTAATGATACATAATTATTATTTTTTTCTTCAGCCATTTTCAATTTTTCTTCTTCTGAAAATAAGTATTTTTTATTTCCAAATTCTAATATTCTATCCAACGACTCCATTCTGCTTATTCCTTTTAAAGATTCATTAAATTTTGTATCTATATCTATACCAACATTATGTGCTAGTTTTTTCCAAGCCATATAGTGATAGTATGCAGTATCTGTAATTACACCATCTAAATCAAATATAAATGCTTCAATCATTCTTATTTCCTCTTTCTACAAGAATTTTTTAAACTAATAATCAATTTATTTTATATCCTATCTCTTGTATTTAAGATATTTTTTATGGAATTATCTATTCTAATTTAGTCTTTAATTCAAAATCCATTTCCATTTTACTTTCTTGTACACCTTGTTTTTTTATCGTTCTACAAAAATTCGACCACATTACTCCAGAAAAAGCATTTAAATAGTTTATGTTACAAATAAATTTTCCTTTTTCAATTTCTTTTTTATACAATTTTGGTCCAACCATATACACTGGAAATATAGCCCATGCTTCTTTTCCCCTGTATTTTTTTGCAAATTTTGTATAGTTTTCATTCTTCATAACACACACTAAAAATACACATATGAACGGATTTTGTTGAACATCTATACCAAAAGAAAAAGATATATCTGTTTCCAACTCTTTTTCTATTTTATATAGATTTTCCTGAATCTGATTTTCAAGTTTTCGTGAAGCTTCATTACAAAACTCTTTAATTTCATTATATGAAATTGGAATCCATAATGGAGTATCTGATATATAGTCTATGGCTTTATTATCAAAAGGTAACCCTCTTCGCTTCATTTCAGCTATAGCAGACATATAATTTTTATCAGATATAAAAAAAGTTACAATTTTATTTTTATCCACATATATCTTGACTGGACACCCTTGCTTCTTGTTATTTATTGAAATTTTAGTGATATCATGATATGAATACTCTTTTTCACTTCCCATACATTTACGAACTTTAATACTATGTAAGTCAAAAATAATATACTTTCTCATATAATTGATAATTGAAGCTAATCCATACATTGTAAATACAAAAGTAATTAGCACTATATAATATAATTTAATATATACAAGAAATACATTTATAATAATTCCAATTAATAAAAATGTAACTCCCAAAATTAGATTTACAACCCCAGATTTTACTATAACTATATGATCTTTATAGTCATTCATATCTTTACTTCCTCCTACCTATTCAGTAATTACTTGTTTTTACTAAATTACAGAATGATTAGAAGTGTTAACATTTATTTTTATTCAAATAAAAAATTTACTTCATTTATTTTACTACAAATAGTTTCTTTATAAAATTGTACTGCATTTGATTATCATGATTAATAATGTTTTTTTAATAGTATAAAACTTTATCATGAAATTATCATGAACTCTAAAATAAATACGTTTTTATATTATTTTAAAATGAGGAACTTGTATTTTTTTAATATTATTTCTTCTTTTAAATCTACTATTTTTTCTTCATATAAATCTTTTGATTTTCTATTTGCCAAATAATCTGGCAATTTTAAAGTTATATCTCTAGATGAATTATTTATTATTACAGAAATGGATTCTTTTCTTAATAAAATTGTTCCATTTTCCTTATCTACTAATACCCATTCATTAGACATAGACCTAAGTTCTTTATTTTCTTTACGAAGTCTAATAATCTTCTTCATAAAATCAAATATATCCTTATTCCATTTTTCTTCATTCCATTCCATACATTTTCTTTGTCCTTCAGATATTGAACTTAGTTCTCCTTCCATTCCAATTTCGTCACCATAGTATATACAAGGACTCCCTGATTGTATAAACATAAACAAATATGCGAGTTTAACTCTATCAATATTTCCACTAGCATAATTCAGTATCCTTGTAGTATCATGGCTTCCAAGTAAATTAAAAGTAACTTCACTAACTTGCATTGGATAACTTACCATTATATCATTTATCATGTATTTAAATTCTTCAGCATTTATCTCATCTGTACAAAAGAATTTTTTCATAGCTTCTGACATCAAATAGTTCATAACTGAATCAAATTGGTCACCCATTAACCATGGTAAACTACCATGCCAAATTTCTCCCAGTATATATACCTCTGGTTTTATTTTTTTAATTTCTTCTCTAAACTTTCTCCAAAAAACATGGTCTACTTCATTTGAGACATCCAATCTCCATGCATCTATATCAAATTCTTGTATCCAGTACTTACCTACACTCAATAAGTATTCTATTACTTCTGAATTTTCTGTATTAAGTTTAGGCATATATTTTTCACATCCAAAGGTCTCATAGGGTATGTTTTTTTCATCTATTTGTTCTATTGGAGTATCAATTTTACTCATATCTTTTATATAAAACCACTCTTTGTATCTGGAGTTTTCCTTATTTTTAACTACATCTTGCCACTGTTTAGAATAATATCCTATATGATTAAAAACAGCATCCAACATTATTTTTATATTTCTCTTATGAGCTTCTTTTATTAGTTTTTTTAAAGTCTCTTTATTCCCTAATAAAGGGTCTATCTCCATATAATCTATCGTATCGTATCTATGATTTGTATTTCCAACTGTAATAGGGCAAAAATAAATTCCATTTATCCCTAAATCACTCAAATAATCTAAGTGTTCTATCACACCTTGTAAATCTCCACCTGTAAAATTATCTCTTGTTGGAATAGCTCCCCATTCGTCCACTCCTTCTGGATTTATAGATGGGTCACCATTTGCAAATCTATCTGGGAATATCTGGTACCAAACAGTTTCTTTCACCCAATTTGGTACCTTGGGTATATCTATATAATTTAAATATGGATATCCAAAAAAATTACTTATTTCGCACAATTCTTTCTCATAACTTTCATTTCCCAACTCTATTATTCTTTTTTCTGTGAATAGAATCTTTTCTTCTTGACCTTCTACTATAAACCCATATCTTGAGCGTTTATTTAAGGGTTTGCACTTAGCTATCCAGTAATCAAATAATTCGGTTTCCAATTCTTTATCCATTATTATATTTGAGCCACCAGACCAGCCAATTCCAGATGCATTTAAATTTCCTCCTCCTGCACCACCTTTATCCCATACATATTGGTCTCCTATTCTTAAAATTACTTTTTTTGCTTCATTTTTTTTAGTTCTAAGTCTTATATGTAATGTTTCTTTATCATAACCATAGGCATAGTTGCTCATAGGTATATGTAATATAGCTTCTTTTGTTAATTTTTTTTGAGTAGTTTTTTTGATTGGATTGCTTAAATTTACACTCTCTTTATTTTTATTAGACAATTTAATTTTCTCCCTCCTTTATAATAATTTACATAATTTAAAGATAGGTTAATATATTTTACTATTATATCACAATAAAAATATATAATAGTAAAATATATTAACGATATTCTAGCCAATTTAAAATAAATTATCTTATTGAATTTAATTCTATATAGTTATTTTTGCAAAATAAAAACCTCTAGTATTTTTCTAGAGGATACAATATTATACTATTAACTTTTTTACTATCTGTTAATTAATTTCAAAACATACTCTAAGCTATATTGTTAGATTTAACTTTTTCTATATTTACAAAATAAGTTTCTCTTTCTTTAAATAAAGATACATATTTAAAATCAAGATACTTAAGCATATCATAGGCCACATCAAAATCTTTACATATATCTTCTACTCTGTGAGAATCGGAACCTACAGTAACTATAAACCCTCCAAGCTCTTTATATCTTTTTAATATATCTTCATTTGGATGTATAGCATTTAATCCATATCTATAGCCAGAAGTATTTAGCTCTATACCACTTCCATTATTGATTATTGACTTCAAAACTTCATCAATAACATCTTTAAAATCATTGTATATAACTCTATTATCTGAATAGATTCCATATCTAGATATATAATCTAAATGCCCATATATATTATAGTCTCTAAATTCACGATTAGTTTCAAGTATACTATTAAAATATTTATAATATGCATCTTTTTTGCTAAGGCCTTTAAAATACTCTTTTGATGGAACAGGTACATTATCAATTGTATGAGTTGAACACAATACGAAATCAAAAGGATTAGAATTTATTATTTCCTCTATTTCATTTTTTAGATGTTTTCTATAACCAACTTCAACTCCTAATAATAACTCTATGTCCTTTTTATACTTTTCTTTGAATTTATTGAACACTGGAACATAGTCATTATAATTAATGCAAAAACCTCTATCTTCATCATGCTCTAAATGGTCTGTAAAAGTTAAATATCTAACACCAATACTTATAGCTTTTTTTATTGTATCTTCCATTGAATCCTTTCCATCACTTGAAAAATTAGTATGAATATGATTATCTATTAAATTCATATTATCCCTCCCTTTATTTTGTCTATCTCAATTATACTACGAGTTCATTGTATACAAGTGTTAAAAGAATATTATAAGAGTTAAATTTTATTTACATACTTTTACATAAAAAAGAAGCATCTATTTTTGATTTTAGAAAATCATTAAAGACACTTCTCTTTCATACGCTTTTTTATTTAACTTTTAAAAGTCTTAATTTTGTAATAGAGTTTACCAGTTATATGCCCAATCATATAGAAACCTGCATAAAGTAAAACATATACATATGCTGAATCATTTAAAAATATATACATTAATATTATATAAGTTACTAAAGACACTACAAGTGATAAAATCCAATTAGTTTTATTTAATACACAAACTATCCCCTGTATTAAAAAGGCAACTGGAAAAATTAATACCATCCCTATTACGAAAATCCCTTTAGCTTGAACATTTGGTATATTAAATATATCTGTAGCAAAGGTTAAAAACATTAATATCATTATAATTGTGGGAAATATGATACTAAAAATATTATTCTTTTTCACAATAATCATTCCTTATTTGTCTGCTATTTGATAAGCTTTAATAAGCATATCTTAAATTAATGCTTTAATTACTTTGTAGCTTCAATTTCCCCCATCATTCTAACTAAATCTTGTCCATATTGACCTCCAGCCCAATTATTAGAAAGACCTTCAACTGTTTTAGCTTTCCCAAGTAAAGATTTTTCATGTCTAGGGTCTACTGGATTTGAAAGTGGATAACCATCTTGTCCTGCATATAAACATAAATGTTGAATTTGAGCTAATATTCCTTCTTCCCACGTATCAAATCTTGAGTGGGCATTCTTATCAGTATCAGAACCTCCTGAAGAAGTCTTAAGTCCACAAGGATTCTTGAATGATGCATCTAATACCCCACCAAAATTACAGAAACCAGTTTCTTTTGCAGATTGAGCTACTGCTAATACAGGATTTACACCTTCTTGAACAGCAGTATCATACAGTATTGGTATTAATTCTATAAATAAATCATTAGCTCTTTTAGATTTAGCCCATTTTAAACAAGCCTCTAAACTAGCTGTTGGTTCACCTAATATGCTTGTCTCATTTTTCATAGGAGAATCACCTTTTGTAGATGAGTCACCATTATTCTGTGCAGCAGAAACACATTTATTATATATGCTATCACTTATTGTACCTAATCTAGTAATTTTGTCTGCTCCTGCTAATATAGATTTATCACTACTTTCTGACACCAACACAATTGGATTTTCTTTAGCAATTGTAGAACCTGTAAGTGCATTTACTAAATCATATCCATCGCTTAAATAAAATTCTGATGCATCTGGATAAAATTCTTTTATAACTTTCTTATTTGTGTCATATCTATCTGAACCACCAAGTCTTTTAGAGTTGGTCTTATTAACTAAACTAGTACTCATAGAGATACTTCCACCTACTGCATATGATTTTACATCACTTGTTGAAAAAGGAACACTTTTCCCATCTGTAAGTACTATAGGAGCTACGTCTCTTACTGACACAGGTGCTGCACTTATAGTATCAGCTTCTCCTTTATATGCATTAGTTAATATCACTTCATCAACTTTTTTAATACTACTTACCTCTTTAGCAACGCTATAACTAGTCTTTATTCTGTCATCTCCACCTAATCTAGTTACTTGTGCTCCTGTTTTTTTAAGTTCAGTTTCTACTGACTTACTTATCGATAATTCTTTACCTATTATGTATATTTTTTTGACATTTTTTAATCGTTGTTTCGTTTCATTTGGGATGTTGTTTTTTTGTGCAAGCAAAATTGGAGCATCAACAGCACCAGCAAGACCACTTGCCGAAAGACCATCTGCTATTGAACTATCCATATTTACCATAATCGCTGTATCATAATTCTTCTTGTCTGCTATTAATCCAGCTGTCTCATATATATTGTTACCTTTAATAGTATCTGATGTTAATGCATTTACATTAGGTACATTTATTAGAAATATAGCTAATGTTAGACCTAATGCTAAAACTCTTTTAATTGTTCTCATATTCTTCCCCCTTGATATATCAAGTTTAATTCAAAAATGACTATAGCATAGTACTAAATCTACGCTATAGTCATTTATTATAATTTAATAATTATATATTTGTTATTATATCATAAATTACAAAAAGTTTCCATAATATTAGATAGATTAGAGGAAAAATTTACATTTTAGTTACAATTTCCAAGATTTTAGTTCAGGTGTACATATATTTGGTAACAATTTGTAATAAAAATCGACATTTATATCTTATATTTATTGTATTTCTTTACAAAATGAAAATTTATTGTATACAACAATATAGACTGCATATTTACATAATCTATACATTATTAAGTAAATACTTTATTAATGTCATTAAAAATACACCTTCTATCAAATTTATTATGTGTCAGGCTTTGTGATTAAGTATTTATTATTTATCCATATATCATATGTCAATTCACTTTTTCACTTTTAATTTAATTCTAACATATTTTTATATGTCTTATGATATATAATGTGATATATTCTAAGTAATGGTATTTTCAAGTAAAAAAACGTTATTCTAGTATAAAGTAATAGTATGCTTGAAAATAAATAAAACACTTAACTTTATTTAAGGAGATTTACGATGAGCAACAAGCAAGGTTCTAACATAAAAGATGTAAAAATTAAAAATAAGTTAATAATATTGAAATTACTTTCTACAAATACACCTATGTCTAGGGTTGATTTAGCAAAGTCTACAGGACTTACCAAAATGACTTTATCAAATCTAGTCACGGAACTTATTAATGAAAATATGATTAAAGAAATAGAATCATCAACTTTAAATGCACATTCATCAGGCCGTAAACCTATTTTATTGGATATTTCTAATATCTCACCTTGTATTTGTGGAATTCTGATAAGAAGAAATATATGTAAGGTAATTATTGCAGATTTGAAAGGTAATATTGTAAAACAACTTTCTGAAACTTACCCTAAATATCTATCAAACGATGTTTTAAAAGATATAATCAAAAGGATGTTTACTAAAATAATGAAGAATAATAAGAGAGATATAATTGGAATTGGTATTTCTTCAATAGGTCCAGTAGATAATATAAATGGTATTATATTAAATCCTCCAGACTTTGGAAATGTATCAAATTTAAATATAGTAAATTTTATAGAGGAAATGTCCGATTTGCCAATATTTTTGATAAATGATGCTAATTCAGGTGCCTTAGCTGAAAAAATGTATGGTTTGGGTAAAGATATATCAAATTATATATACTTACATATAATGAATGGTATCGGAGCTGGTCTGGTACTAGAAAATAGACTTCATACTGGTAATCTAGGTCAAAGCGGAGAAATAGGACATACATCTATTAATTTTAGTGGCCCATTATGTAGCTGTGGTAATAATGGATGCTTAGATTATTACACAAGTGTTAGTAATCTAATTAAAAGAATTGACTCATTGAGCCATATTTATCCCAACTCTCCATTAATTAACTGTAAAAATTTTTCTTTAGTAAAGTTAATAGATGAAGCAAATAATAAAGATACTCTTGCCATGTTTTTGCTTGATGAATTTTGTACATATGTATCATATGCATTGGTAAATACACTTACATTGATTGATTGTAGCTCTATAATAATAGGTTACGACTTTAATATACCAGGTACATTCATAGAAAATACATTATTAAAAAAATTAACTGCTTCGGCAAGTTTTTCTAAATATAAAAAAATAAATGTAAAACATTCAAATTTTGGAGCAAATGCACCATTAATCGGCTCTATAGCTATTGTTAGCTACAAATTTTTTAATGGTAGTATAAATTTTTATTAAATATATAAAATATTTAAATACTCTTATTGAATATTTTTCCATTTAATATTATTATATTTTATAAGAGCGTTTAAAATTTGGAGGTATGAAAATGATTTCAGCTAAAATGGAAAAATTACTTAATGAGCAGATTAACCATGAATTATATTCTGCATATCTTTATCTTTCTATGTCTTCTTACCTTGAAGCAGAAGGACTTAAAGGATTTTCTAATTGGTTTTATGTTCAATATAAAGAAGAGACAGACCATGCTATGTTTTTCTACAAATATTTACATAATGTAGGAGGAAAAGTTCAACTTGATGCTATCCCAATGCCAGATTCAGACTTTACTTCTGCAATGGATATTCTTGAGCGTACATTAGCTCATGAAAAAAAGGTTACATCTTTAATAAACAATTTAGCAGCTGTAGCAAACTCTGAGGCAGACTTTAGAACTTCTCAGTTCTTACTTTGGTTTATATCTGAACAAGCAGAGGAAGAAACAAATTGTGAAGACAATATAAAGCGTGTTAAACTTGCTGGAGAAGGTGGGCTATTCTTTGTTGACCAAGAATTTGCTAATCGTACATATGCAGCCCCAACAAATCCACCTGTAACAATATAATATTTAAGACTTTTCGATATAATAAAGAAGGTGTTTTAATGAAAATCAAGATTGATTCTTCTAATTAAAACACCTTTTATTATTCGTTTTATATGTAGTATTTTATTGTTTATACA
Organism: Clostridioides sp. LIBA-7602; assembly: GCF_056688945.1. Taxonomy (NCBI): domain Bacteria; kingdom Bacillati; phylum Bacillota; class Clostridia; order Peptostreptococcales; family Peptostreptococcaceae; genus Clostridioides; species Clostridioides sp. LIBA-7602. Next base: position 2,507,963 of record NZ_CP196991.1, read on the forward strand.
GTTCTATTTTATAATTTTTAAAAATCTATTTTTACTTTAAGATACTTAAATTTTAAATTTGGGGTGACTGAAAATCACACTACTTAATTTATAAATGTGATTTTCAGCCAGTACTTTGATTATGGTTGAATACCAAAACTTATGAACTATTTATATTTAACTATTAAAGCATCTACTGCACATACACCTTTTCCCTTAGGATATACAAACACTGGATTTAAATCTATTTCCTTAACCTCATCTTTATTTTCATAAGCATATTTTCCTAACTTAACCATCATATCTGCAAGAGCTTCAACATCACAAGGCTCGCTTCCTCTATATCCATTTAAAAGCTTAAATGACTTCAATTTTCTAAGCATCATCATAGCTTCATCATGATTTATAGGTAATGGATATAAAGTAGTATCTTTAAATACTTCTACAAATACTCCTCCTAAACCAACTAGCAACATTGGACCAAATTGGTCATCATTAGTTATACCAATAATAATTTCTATACCACTTTCTACCATTTCTTGAACTAATATACCATCAATTTTAGCATCTGGTTTTTCTTTTTTTACATTAGCTAAAATCTCATTATATGCATTTATTGCCTCATCTCTATTTTTAATTCCTATTTTAACTCCTCCAACATCAGATTTATGCAATATTTCGGAAGAATTTATTTTTAAAACAACAGGATAGTTAATGTATTTTAAGATTTCATCTAATTCATCAATGCTTTTTGCATTACCTTGCCCTGGTACTGGTACTCCATACTTCTTCATCTCAATCTTACTATCTAACTCTGATAGAGCTACTACATTATTTGATTCTCTTTTCTTAACAGCCTCAAATTCTAGTGTTCTCTTTGAATAATCATAATCTACAAATTTAGCCATTTTATTAAAACAAGTAAATGTAGTTCCAACTGATGACATTATAGGCACTTGATTGTTTTCTAATCTAGTTCTATAATTTAGATATCTATTTCCTTCAAGTGTAGGAACTGCAAACACAGGCTTCTTTAATCCTTGCTCTCTTGCTTCACTTACAGCTTGACAAAGTGTCTCATGCATTTCATTTTCTTCATCTCTTATATTTGCTCCTACCATAGTAAATCCGACTCTATCATCTTTTTCAAATGTATGTAATAGACCTACTATCATATCCTTTTCATGGAATAATGCAGTTGTGGCATCTAGTGGATTTTTAGGTGTTGCAAATCCTGGAAGATATTTTTTCATTTCTTCTTTAGTTTCAAAAGATATTTCTGCAAGTTCTACACCATTTTCTTCTGCTAAATCTGCACAAATAGTATTTTCTCCTCCTGAGAAGTTTATTGCTGCAAAATTAGAATTTGTAGGTAAATTACCATCTAGAACACTAAAAGCTTGTGCTAAACACATAAATTGTTCCAGATTCTCCACAGAAATTACTCCATATTTTTCGAAAATACTTTCAAAGGCTTTACTTGAACCAGCTAAGTTTCCTGTGTGAGAAGCAGCCGAAATAGCTCCCTTTTCTGACCTTCCTGATTTCAATATTATTACTGGCTTTCTTTTTTGTGCAGCTCTTTTTAGAGCATCTATAAATTTTCGAGGATTTTTTAAACCTTCAAGATAGATGGCTATTACTGATGCATAATTATCATCTACAAGGAAGTCAACAGCATCTTCTAGCGTAACTATATTTCCATTTCCTGTTGAGAAACCATAAGATATATTAAAATAATCACTTGAAACAATCTCTGCCGTTATAAATCCACTTTGACCTACAATTCCTATGCCAGGTTTTTTGGTATCTAAATCCCATTTAGAACCTCCTGCCCAAAGGTTAACTTTATCTATACAATTTAATAATCCCATACAATTTGGACCTAATATTTTCATATCATATGTATTTGATATTTCTATAAGTTGATTTTCTAAATCTATGCCTTCTTCTGTTCCTTCTTCTGCAAATCCGCTAGCATATACTACAGCTGCTTTTGTTCCCAATTCTCCAGAATCTTTTAATACAGATGGAACTATATTTCTAGGTGTGCATACTACTACACAATCTACTACTTCTGGTACTTCTTGTATCGTTTTATAGCATTTTCTTCCAAATAATTCATCTCTTTTGGGATTTACATAATATACTCTATCTGTATCTTTACTTTTTACTATACTAAGTGCTGCACTTCTACCAAAACCAAGCTTATCAGTAACTCCTACTATAGCAATGCTCTTTGGTCTAATAAGTTTTTCCAAGCTCATAAATTCACTCTCCTATATTTTCATAGTTGTGATTTTAAATGAATTTTATCTCAAGATGAAACTTCTCTTGGCACTAAGGATTATTAAATCTTGAGATAAATCATTTAAGATAAGGGTAATTTATTAAATGGCGTTATTATAGCCTTCCATGAATGCTGCTTCATTTTGAATATTGAATTTACCTTTTCCTTTTTCTTCAAAGAAATCACACATAGTTTTTAAAGCTAATTCTTTTTCAAATAATCCAGTTTTCGCAATTAATGCTCCAAGCACTACTATATTTGCTGCTTTGGGATTGTTTACTTTTTGAGCTAATTCTTGACAATTTATTTTAACTGCATTTATATCTTCTCTTAATGCTATATCATCATCTATTACAGATGTATTAATAACTACTGTTCCACCTTCTTTAACTAAATTTATATAATCTAAAGATGGCTTATTCATTGCTACTAAAACGTCTATTTCTTCCATATCAGGTCCACCTATACTCTCATCAGAAAACTTTACTACACTATATGCTTTTCCACCTCTCATAGTTGGACCATATGCAGGCATCCAAGTTACTTGTTTTCCTAATTCAAGTGCTGACTCAGCTACAATTAGACCAAGAGTTAAAACTCCTTGACCACCAAATCCTGCAAATACTAACTCTTTTTCCATAATTATTCACCATCCCTTTGCTTAAATTCGCCAAGAGTGTAATATGGCACTATTTCTTCTTCCATCCACTTGATAGATTTCTCTAATGATACACCCCAGTTAGTTGGACAAGGTGCTAATATTTCAACTAATGAATACCCCTCTCCATTCAATTGAGCTTCTATTGCATTTTTTATATATTTTTTTAGATTAATTATTTCTTTTGGACTATGAACTGAACCTCTTGCTACATACGCTACATCAAAGAAGTCTGCCATCATTTCAGGAACTTTTAATGGGCTACCAGTAGTTTTTATATCTCTTCCATCTACACTTGTTGTTGTAACTTGACCTGGCATAGTAGTCCATGACATCTGTCCGCCAGTCATAGCAAAGTTATTGTTATTTATTACAAATACAGTCACATTATGATTTCTATATGCAGTATTTAAAGTTTCAGAAAGACCTATAACATAAGCATCTCCATCACCTTGATAAGTCATTACTAATGTTTCTGGAAGTGCTACTTTAATTCCTATAGCTGTGGATGAAGCTCTACCATGTGCAGTTTGCATCTTATCTCCATTCCAGCTAAAATTCATATTACAAACACAACCAACTCCTAAAGTTAATACATGATTTTTTTCATATCCATGTTCTTCTATTACTTCTGCTATTATACGGTTTACTATTCCATGACCACAACCTGGGCAAAATTTGTTTGGTATTGAAACAACGCTAGGTGTTAACTTTTCTGTAGCCATATTAGAACACCTCCTTGATTTCGCCAGATTTTATTTTGCTATAAGTGTCCATTACTTGCAGTGTTTTTGGTATATGATTTCCACTGAATAATCCATAAACAGGCACATTTTCTTTACATACTTTCTTTGAAGCTAAAGCAACATCTTCTACTAACTGACCTGTATCTGTTGACTCTACTGAAATAAATCCTTTTACATTCTTATTTACCTTTTCAAATGCCTTATATGGGAATGGCCACACTGTTATTGGTCTTATTATTCCAACTTTTTCACCTTGTTCTCTAAGTCTTCTAACAGCATTCATAGTTGTTCTTGATGGTATACCGAACGCTACAAACACATATTCCGCATCTTCGACTTGATAATCTTCCCATTGTTGTTCATTTTCAGTTATTCTCATACGCTTTTCCATACAAAAAGCTGGTTTTTGATTATCTGCAACTTTTGCATGGTCTCTATTACTTCCATCATAAGTCCAACCTAAATCTTCTTCTCTCTTCTTGAACTCTGGAAACTCTACCGGTTCCATCATTTGACCTAAAGCCGCTTCTGTCAAAATTTCAACAGGCACTCTGTATTTCTCCGCTACATCAAACGAATTATACATTAAATCTACAGTTTCTTGGATACTGTTTGGTGCATAAACAATTAAATGATAATCTCCATTTCCTCCCCCTCTAGTATCCCTTAAATAATCTGTCTGTGCTGAATCTAGCGAACCAAGTCCAGGCCCCCATCTTTGTACATTTACGATTACACAAGGATAGTGATTTGCACATAAATATGAAATTCCTTCTTGTTTTAAAGATATTCCTGGTCCTGAAGAACTTGTCATAGACCTCATTCCACTTGCATATGCTCCATACACCATATATATAGCAGCCATTTCATTTTCAGATTGTATAAAAGTTCTTCCAAGTTCAGACATTCTATGTGATAAAAATTCCATTACCTCTGTTTGAGGTGTAATTGGATATCCTGCATAAAACTCACAACCACCTCTTAGAGCTGCTTCTGCAATGGCGTGGTTCCCCTTCCACATCTTTTTCATATTATCCCAACTCCTTCTAAGCCTCTTGACATGCTTCTTCTTTAATTATTTCAAAAACATTATCTGGACACACTTGATAGCAAATTCCACAAAGTATGCATTTACTTTCATCAACTTCTACATGAGCATATCCTTCTTTATTTATGTTATCTGATATTTTTAATGCTCCTTTTTTACAAGATATAACGCAGTATTCACAACTTTTACATCTCTCTGCGTTTATTTTTAAGCTCATATCTACACCCCATTTCGTAATATTTCTATCTATTATCCAATGCTTGGTTCTTCTTTAAGATTTAATATTTCCTTTAAAACTGCTACAAATTTTTGGTTTTCTTCCATAGTTCCAATACTTACACGTGCATGTGTAGCATTTGGTCTTATTACAAAACCTCTTTTTTTCAAATCTTCAAATAGCTTTGGTATATCTGTTTTCATGTCTACATAAAGGAAGTTTGATTGTGAATCTACAACATCAAATCCCATTTTTGCGAACTCTTCCTTAAAATAAGCCATTCCAGCTCTATTCAAGTCATATGTTTCTTTTATAAATTCATCATCATCAAGTGCTGCTGTTGCTCCACTTATAGCAACACGATTTGCAGAGAAAGGCTCTTTTACTGTAAATAAAGTTCTTATTATCTCATCTTTAGCAATACCATATCCTACTCTAAGACCTGCAAGACCATATATTTTAGAGAAAGTTCTTGTTACTATAACATTGTAATTTTCTCTTACATACTTAAGTCCATCTACATAATTAGGTACTGTTAAAAATTCTATATATGCTTCATCCAATATAGTTATAATATTTTCAGGTACTTTCTTTAAAAATGCTTCTAACTCTTTATCATCTACAATTGTTCCTGTTGGATTATTAGGATTACATACACATATTAATTTTGTCTTATCTGTAATCTTGTCTAATATGCCTTGTAAATCATATTTATAGTCTTTTGTTAAAGGTACTTCTACTGGTATTCCTTCATTTTTTACAGTTGCAGTTCTATATGATGGGAATGTTGGGTCACAGTATATAACCTCATCCCCTCTATTGATAAAAGCTTCACCTATTAGCGTGATAACGTTATCCGCACCATTAGCAACAATAAAGTTTTCTGGTTTTAAATCTAACTTGTCAGCTAATTTTCTTCTAAGTTCATTCGCTTCTGGTTCTGGATAAAGTTGACCTTGTTTTAGCATTTCAATCATAGCTTCCATTGCTTTTGGTGATGGTCCTAGAGGATTTTCATTTGAAGCTAGTTTTATTATTTCTTTTACACCATATTTCTCTTTAACTTTTTCTATTGGTTCACCTGGAACGTATTGATGTAACTCTTTTACTGTATTTCTCAATAATTTTTCTATCATTTTTAAAAGCCCCCTCTATATATGTATTTTCATTTATATAAACGCCATTGCGTCTACTTACTTTAATATCTTAAAATTAATCATCTATTTAAATCTCTTTTAATTAGGTAATTAGGCATTTCTTTGATTTAATTCTTCTCTTATTTGATTTAGTTTCTTGTCACTCACTGGATATAAGATGGCTATAACAACAGCTATTATTAAAGGGATTGCCATAGAATAAGAAATCATATTTATGAAACCACTTTTAACTGCTTCTGTAACTACCATATCAGCTTGATATCCCATTGAATTCATCAAAATTGTTCTTATAGTAGTTGCAAGTAATACACCTACTTGTATTGCAACTGGATATAGTGACATACTTAGACCAGGTAAGTCTCTTCCTGATTTCCAGTGTCCATAATCACAAGAACCAGCAAAGAAGTTAAGATTTATTATTGATACTACATTTGAAAAACCACCACCAATTGCCAGTAACATAGTTACACCTAAAGTAGTCTTTCCCCAAGGAGTCCATGCAACCAACAAGTGACATATTGCACATATAGAAAAAGAAATTATTGATGCTAATTTTTGCTCTCTACAGATTTTTATAAATATTGGTGCGAAAAACATGAACGCTACACTTACTAAAGGCATTATTGCTAAAAATACAGCTAATCCACGTTCATCTTCTATTACATATTTAAAATAATATGGAGCTAAAGGTCCTAATCCTATAGATCTTATACATATAAGAAATTCTAGACAAAATGCCATCATAAGTGGAACGTTAGTAAATAGAGCTTTTGCCATTTCACTTGCTTTAATCTTTGGTTTTTCTTCTTTTTGAAGAACCTCATCTTCTGCACCAGATCTTATTATCTCTGTTGAAGAAAACCAAAATACTAAAAGACATCCTGCTGCAAAGAATAGATAAGTACCTAAATAACCCATTCCTTCTCCACCTAATACATCTGCAAATAAAACTAATAATAACGGATATGAAAAACCTACTAAGAATTTACCAACTTCTTTAAATATATTCGTAGTAGTTGAGCCTATAACTCTGTCTCTAGGCGTTTTAGCAACCACAGGGTAAATAGCATAAATTATAGTAAAAACTACCTGTTGAGCACAAGATGCTATTAATAATAAAGCGGTCATTAAAGGTAAAAGTAATGCTGGACTTATTTTCATCAATGGGACTATGAAAAATATACCATATGTCAATGCTAATGCTGCGGGTGTATATCTAAGCCATGGATAATATTTTCCTTTTTTGAATGGTTGTTTGTCAAATACTGTACCTGTTATAGGAGCTACAGCAATTTTTATGAAAGATTGTACAATTTGCATACCACCTGCCATAATTACACCAAGTTTTGCTACATCAGTTAAAAAGATATTTGTTACTGTTGATACAAAGTAACCTATAAAATTGTATGCTAGGTTTATAGAGCTTGAATATGTGTATATTGCTCTCTTCTTAGGGTCTCTCATATCATCTCTAAAATTCGATATAAGATTTCCTTTTGGTTTGCTTTCTTGACTACTCACATCTACCCCTCCCTTATAAAATTTAATCACTTTTCATTATTCACGTATAATATTTCTTCTTCCAAACTTCAAATATTTTTTTCTTGATTTGGTTTTAAATTTTATATGTGTATAATTTTAATTTAATTATATTCTCAAAATTCATAATTGTCAAACACTTTTTTGATTTTATTTTTTGCTCTTAGATTTAAGTAAAAAGCCCATTTAAGTTAATTTACATTTGTTTTTTATTGTTTTACTGCTTTAAAATGTCATCAAAACATATATTTCAAATTATTTTATCAGATTCTTAGTAATTTTAATTTTTTATAATATTATTCAAGAATAATTTTATTAAGATATTTTCATACTACATCTAGATTTTAAAAATAATTTTTATCTCTTTAAATTTATTTAATTTTTATACATGTACTATTGATTTAAAAATAAAAGCATGTTACAATTACAAAAAGAATCTATCAGACGAACATCATTACAAACATTAATTTCAGAATTTTCAATTTTTTCTTTTTATGTAATTCTACATAGTATCATAAGTTATTATAGCTATACTAATCCAAAACTAATAAAAACAAATATTGTACTACTTTTATATAAAATATATTTTAAATATATTTTATAAATTTTATTAAAAATATTTTATAAAGGAGAAGAAACTATGTTACTTTTAATTGCTACGTGTGCAGTATACATATGGATTGGTTTTTATTTTTCTAAAAAAGTTAAAACGGCATCCGATTTCTTAATTGCAGGTAGAAATCTTCCTTTACCCATCCTCGCCGCAACTATCGCTGCTACATCTTTTGGTGGAGGGTGCTTAGTAGGTGGAGTTCAATGGGGAGCTGAAAGAGGATTGTGGGTTGGTATGTATTCTACTATAGGAGCTTCTTTAGCTTGTTTTGTAAACGCATTTTTTGCAGGAAAGTTAAGAAGTTTATCTTGTGATATAACTCCTGCAGATTATATTGAAACTAGATATGGTCATAGTATATTTTTAAGAGCTTATCAAAGTCTTGTAACACCAATATCAATATTAGCCATTATGGGCAGTCAATTAATCTCTTTTGGTTCTGTATCTACTGCATTTGGTATTCCTTACGATGTAGCAGTAATCATAGGAGTAATAGTAATCATTATATATACTTATACATCGGGAATGTGGGGAGTTGCAGTATCAGCATTTATTCAACTTGCTATTTGTGTTGTGTTTTTGCCAATAGTAGCTTATATAAGCTTAAAATTAGTTGGCGACAACCCTTTACTTATGTTACAATCAATGGTAAAAGAACCATTCTTTCCAGGAAATAAATCGATTAGTGATTTTATGTATACAGTTTTACCATTAGTTTTAGGCTCAATATTTTCTTATGAAAGTTTTTTAAGATATCAATGTGCTGATAATGCTAAAAATGCAGTTAAAAGCAGTATAATTGCAGGATTTATACTTTTGTTTCTTGCTTTTCCTATAGGAATAATTGGAGCTATTGGTGGTAGTTTATTTCCAAACATATCATCTGTCCAGGTTTTACCTCAAATGATATCAACAACTTTACCACCTTTAATTTCTGTATTATTCTTAGCTGCTATATTAGCTGCCATAATGTCTACTGCAGATTCATTAATGACTTCGATGAGTGCTATCATATCAAGAGATATTTATAACAAATTATTACATCCTGATATAGAATTTAATGACTTGAAAAATACTCTAAAATATTCTCAAATTGCTTCAGCTTTAACAGCTGTAGCAGGTGCAATTATAGCACTTAAGTTTGATAGTTTATTAGAACTATTATTTTGGCCAGCACCATTATGTACAGGCGTGATATTTGCACCATTTGTAATTGGCCTTTCCTGGAAAGGTGCTACAAAAAAAGGTGCTATCTATGCTGTTATAGTAAGTGTGATATTGGCATTATTAAATATGGTTGGCATTCTTACTGTCTTTGACAGAATTTTAATTCCTATAATAGGTGGTTCTATTACAATATTTATAGTTAGCAAATTTTCAAAAAAAGATTGAAAAGAGAGGTATATACAGTAAATATGTCAAAATCAGAAAAGGGAAAAGAAACAAAAGCTAGTATTGTAAGTGCTGCTAGAGAATTATTTTTTGAACAAGGTTATCATAAAACGACAACTAGGCAAATTGCAGAAAGAGCTAATATAAATTTAGGTCTAATAAGTTATTACTTCTCAAGTAAAAGCGAAATAGGGGCTATAATATATGAAGATATAAGAGATGAAATGCAGTCTTTAATCTATAACTATCATGAAGAGGGCACTATGATGATGTTCTTTCTTGCTATGAATGCTGACCTTTGTTTTCTGCTAAAAAATGAAGCGTACAGGAATTTTTATTTAGATATAGCTTATGAAGAAGCTATTTTAAGCTATCAACGAAGTGTAACTGAGATGGTAATGAAGAGATATGTTAATGATAAAGAATCTATAGAACATGATGAATTAATACTTTCTTGTATTGGTATACTTGCTATGAAGCCTGAGATAATTAGGGTTTATATTTCACACAAGTATGATATCTCTTCTCAAGCAGTAATAAAGTATTTTACAAAACAATTCCTCATTAACCTTGGTCATAGCACCGATTTATGTGAAGATATTTTAGAGGAACTGAGTAAATACTATATAGATATAGTTGATAACTTCACTCCTATAATAACTCGCATAAGAACCTAATAAAATTTTATCGGATTCTTAGGGACTGAAATTTTAAAATCGTAATTAGGTGTTAAAATTTCAGTCTTTATTATATTAAAAAATATCTTATAGTATTTTTTCTTAATACTATAAATATCCTACACAATCATATCTATAAATTTCTTTATCCATAAATTCCAAAGACGCCATTCATGGCCTCCAACACACTCTTCATATACAACATCTATATTTAAAGACTCTGCATATTTCTTAAATGTCTGATTGTTTTCATATAAAAAATCTCTATCACCACAGAATTGATAAATTTTAGGAATATCTTCATTTCTTTCTTTAAGATTCTTAAGTATGTAAAGTAAATCATTATCGCTATTTCTAGCATCTTCTGGTCTTCCAAAATCATGAAATAGAATATCTGCATTAGTTTCTATTTGTTGATTTTCTAACTCATGAATCATATCAGGCGAACCAGAAAAACTTGCAACTGCTGAAAATTCTTTTGGTTTTGAAAGTGCTAACTTTAAAGCACCATATCCTCCCATGGACATTCCAGCTACAAAGTTATCTTCTCTCTTATCTGACAAAGGAAATATAGCTCTAACAAATTTAGGTAATTCCTCACTTACAAAAGTAAAATATTTGTGTCCATACACCATATCTGTGTAAAAACTAGTTTCTACTCTTGGTATTACGAGAGCTATATTTTTATTTTTAGCATAATGTTCTACATTAGTATATCTAATCCATGAGCTTTGGTCATCTTCTAATCCATGAAATAAGTACAATGTTTTAAACTTACCTTCAAAATCATATATCTCTTTACCACTAAAAAGTTCTTTTCCATTTGCTACAGGTAGAACTACAATTACATCGGTTTCTCCTCCTGTATATTTAGATTTAAATTTACATTGTATAAATGCCACAAAAAACACCTCTTCTATAATGATTTTATATCTAAAAAGCACCAAGAGTTTAACTTTCTCAGTGCTTTAAATATTTCTTAATTTATATATTTTTAATTACACATAATATCTTTTTTTAGCTACATATAATCGGAAGTATCTGTTGGTAATCCTTTTTTATCCAATTTACCTTCAACAACATCTTTAATTATAGAATAAATTACAGCAAACATTGGAACTCCTATAACCATTCCAACAAAACCTAATAGTTTTCCTGCAACTAACAATGAGAATAAAATCCAAAATGCAGATATACCAATTGAATCTCCAAGTATTTTAGGTCCTATAATATTGCCATCTATTTGTTGTATTATTAATATAATTAACAATAACCATAAAGCTTTTATAGGAGATACAAACATTACTATTAGTGTAGATGGTATTGCTCCAAATAAAGGTCCAAAGAAAGGTATGATATTTGTAATACCAATTATAACTGATATTAATAATGTATATGGCATTTTAACTATTGTAAGTATTACAAATGTTAGAATACCTATAATAAATGAATCTAATATCTTACCACCTAAAAATCTTCCAAATGTATAGTTACTTCTATGAGTCAATTCTAAAATTCTAGCAGCTTGTGTCTCTGTAAATACTGCATAAGTTATTTTTTTACTTAATCCATAGAATTTTTCTTTATCAATTAGTAAATATACTGAAACAATCAATCCTAGTACAATATTCCATATACTAGAAGCTACATTCTTTAGCATATTTCCTAATATTGGTATTAAATCTGTTACAAACTTTATAATATATGCAACAAATTCATTCCATTTATCTACTGCCAAATTGAAGTATTGTTCATCAAGATTTAAATCAGTCATTAATTTATCAATAAGCTTAGTTGCATTATTTACATACATAGGTATATCATTTGCTAGTCCAACAATACTCTCAATTACTTGAGGCAATACGAAATACATAAACAAGTAAAGTATCAATGCGGCTGTTGCATATGTTAATAAAAGACCCAATCCTCTTTTTGATTTTTGTTTTAGGCTTTTTAATTTCTCACTTTTTATAAAAACTCTATCTTCATAAAATTTTAAAATAAAATTAAGAAGATATGCAATAGCAAATCCTATTATAAAAGGCTGTAAAGTTGTAAATATAGCATCTAAATTATTAGAAAATACATCGATTTGTGATGATACTAGATAAAATATTATACTACAAGCAGCTATTATAAATGTGTAAATTGCTATTGTTGTGTACTTTGTATTCCAATTAATTTTCATTTTTTCCTCCTTATTTCTATATAGTTAAATTTTATCACAAAATCACTATTTTTATAACAAATATAGCAAATTTAAATTTTAAATTCTATAAAGTATAATTAGAATACAAGTTTTCAATTTTATTTATATTCATTTTTCTACAATATAATCTACATTATTTTCTTAAGAATCTTAATTAATTTATCATTATATGGTGCATATCTAATAGGAATATCTAAATTTAATTTTTTTAAGACACTCTTATAGTGAGTAAAGGTATCAAACCCAGCTTTTCCATGATATGAGCCCATACCGCTCTCTCCAACTCCACCAAATGGTAAGTAATTCGTAGCTATATGTGTAATTGTATCATTAATACAACATCCACCTGCTGGAATCATTTCTAAAATTTTATTTTCTAGCTTCTTATTTTTTGTAAAAATATAAAGCGCCAATGGATTTGGTCTCTGTATAATTTCTTGTATAACTTCATCCAAGTTTTTATAAGTTAAAATAGGAAATATAGGTCCAAATATTTCTTCCTTCATTATATTGTCATCCCAATTAACATTATCTACTATAGTTGGCTCTATTTTTAATTTCTTATTATTGCAAACTCCACCATATACTACTTTGTCTGTATCAATAAGAGATACTATACGATTAAAATGTCTTTCATTTATAATTTTAGGAAATTGTTCATTATTACATGGATTATCTCCAAAATATTTAATAATATAATATTTTATTTTTTCTATTAATTCATCTTTCCTATCTTCATGTACTAATACGTAATCTGGTGCTACACAAGTTTGCCCTGCATTTATTAGTTTTCCCCATGTAAGCCTTTTTGCAGTAAGCTCTATATCTGCATCTTTTAAAATAATACAAGGGCTTTTTCCTCCAAGCTCTAAAGTTGTAGGAGTCAAATATTCTGATGCTGATTTCATTACTATTTTACCAACATTAGTACTTCCTGTAAAAAATATATAGTCAAACCTTTCTAATAGTAATTTTTCACTTTCTTCTTGATTCCCTTGAACAACTGCAACATATTCTCTTGAAAAAGTATTTTCAATTATCTCTTTAACTATACTAGATGTTGACACAGAGTATTCAGAAGTCTTCAATATAACACAATTACCAGCTGCTACTGACCAGACTAATGGTATAAGTGCTAATTGGAAAGGATAATTCCATGGTGACATTATGAGTGTAATGCCATAAGGTTGTGGAATAATCTTGGATATAGATGGAAAGTTAACCATACTTGAGTTAACTCTTTTTGTCTTACTCCATTTTCTTATGTTTTTTATAGCAAAATCAAGTTCACTATAAAACATACCTATTTCTGTCATAAAGCCTTCAAAGTTTGACTTATTTAAATCTTTCTTTAATGCAAAAAGTATTTTTTCTTCATTTTCTAATACGACTGACTTCAACCTTTTTAACTTTTCTAGACGAAACGATATATCTCTAGTTTTACCTGTATTATAATATTGTCTTTGCATTATCACTAACTTCTTTATATCCATTATTTAAAATCCCTTCTTTAAGAATTCTTCTATTTTATGTTATTGTTGAAATTCGATACACTTTTATTTTACTAATTTATAACCTAAGAAATTCACATAAATATAACATAAATTTACCAATAAAAAAAGCCCCTTTCATTAAATAAATAGGCTAGTAATCGTATTTTTAAATTAAATGAATTATAAATTATAACAATATTAGAAATAATCAAACTATATGTCGTTATTCATAAAATTATTTTGTAAATATGCTCTAATGTATTTTCATAACTTATCATGTTTAAAGATAATTATAAATTTGTACTTTTAATGTTGTCTACATATTCAAGTATTGGCTTTAAGTATTCTTTATCACACCATTCAAAAACTTCTCCTGACAACAAAGGTGCTTCTACTGGTTTAAGTCCTTTACGCTCTTGTTTCGCTATAGCTTTTTTTAAAAAACTACAAAGTGTACTATCTATCCACGACATTTTTGTTTCATCCCATTCTCCACGACAGTAAAAACATGGAACTCCATCTAATTCTTCCTTAAAGTTAACTTCCCTTAATTTTTTTAGTACTTCATCACTATATGGAGATGCTCCTACACCAAAAACTATTAGGTTTTTTCCTTTTAATTCTTTATAATGCTTTTTTAGAAAAGAAATTCCTGCTATATTACAAGCATAAAGACCTCCTCCTAAGATAATAGTATCGTATTTCATAATTTTTTCTATGTTTATATCTTTAATCTCAAAACTGTCACAAATCAATAATTCTGAAAACCATTTAGCATATTTTTTTGTTGATCCATATTTACTTTTATAAATCACTACTGTATTTTTCATAAATTATCTCCTTTTGATGTCATACAAAGTTGATTTCTCACTTATCTATTTTATAAATTATTATCTTCTACATAATCTCTTACATACTCAATTCCTCTGCTTAATTTCATAATTCCAAAAAATAATTGTTCTACTTCTTTTTCTGTAAAATCTTTAAATAAAAGCTCTAATACTTTAATTTGCATATCTCTTACTCTTTCTGAATACTCTTCTACTCTATCCTTTGTTAAAAGGCAAGTAGCTCTTGAATCTTTTTCATTTTTTTCAATTTGTACAAACCCTTTTTTTTCTAAAGCAACAGCTAATTTCTTTACATTTTGTCGTGAGCATCCCATAAGCTCTCCAAGCTTAGTCAGTGTCACAGTCTCATCTATAGATTCTGCAAGTGCTAAAAGTAACCATTGTTTCATTGTAAGTTCTGGGTCTAACTTGTCACATGCAGTTTGAAGTTTATTTTGCATTACAAATAGATTTGCAAATATAGCTTGTTTCCTACTCTCATCATCCACAACAATTTTTTTCATTAAAGTTTCTATATCCATTTTTTGTCCCTCTCTATATGCTAATTCTTAGACGTTCCATCACTGTTTATAAATAGTAATTAGTTACTTTTTATTATAGTAACTAATTACTATTATGTCAATAATTTTATTTTTGTTACAAATAATAAGACGCTATAGGGATTGAATGTTATTATGTTCACAGCACATAAAATGACCACCAGTGGAACCTTGTCCGTTTTGGTAATGGACGCTTGTGTCATGTAGATATTGATACTAACAAATCAGCAGGAAAGGATGTCATATACAAAAGTTATATATGAATAGTAACTAACACAACCATGCCAGTAGAATAAACGAGTATGCTTCATATAACTTACAAAGGTGAATTTTGATTTTTCACAGGACAATTATCATATAGATTAGGGTTTCTTAGGAATCCCTAATCTATATTTATATTTTATAGGTATAATTTAACTCAAATTTAAGCTATTTACATTAAATACATTTTAAGTTATATTATTTTTTAAAATCTACTCTAAAATATATTTTTTATACTTATTATACTCTATATCACTACATTCAACTTCTAAAACAGTTCCTTCTTCTGTATATTCTGTGCTTATTATACTTGCATTATCATTAAAATAGGAAGCTACATGCCCTTCATTATATGGAATTAAAACCTTACATCTTATATAATCCTTAAATATACTATCACAAATACATTTTATCATTTTGTCAATATTTATGTCTTTTTTTACTGAAACAAAGATTCCATCTATATCGTCTACAATATTATTTAAAGCTTCTTCATCCATTAAATCAACCTTATTATACACATGTATCATAGGTATACCATCTGCACCTATTTGTTTTAAAGTATCTTCAGTTACTTTAATATGATTTTTGTAGCTTGGATTTGAAATATCAATAACATGTAATAATACATCTGCTTCACATGCTTCTTCTAATGTTGACCTAAATGCCTTTACTAAATCATGTGGTAGGTTACTCACAAACCCAACAGTATCAGATAGTAAAAATTCTTTATTATTTGAAAGAACTATATTTCTAACAGAGGTCTCCAATGTAGCAAATAACATGTTTTTCTCAAAGACTTTCTTTTCTTCAGAATTTTTAAATGTATCTACTAATTTATTCATGATTGAAGATTTACCTGCATTTGTATAACCAACTAAAGCAACATTTGGTAAATTTGATTTTCTCCTCATACTTCTTTGGGTTTCTCTTTGAAACTTTAAATCATCCAGCTCCCTATTTAGAGAAGTTATCTTTTCTTCTATTCTTCTACGGTCAAGTTCTAACTTTTTCTCACCAGAACCTCTATTTTTAGTACCAACACCACCACTTTGACGTCCTAAATTTTCATTTGAACCTATAAGCCTTGGTAGCATATATTTTAAACTAGCAACTTCTACTTGAAGTTTAGCTTCTCTAGTTTTTGCTCTCTGTGCAAATATATCAAGTATTAATGCTGTTCTATCTATAATTTCGCAATTAAGCTTTTCTTCAAGGTTTTTGAGTTGTGATGTAGAAAGTTCATTATAAAATACAACTATATCTGTATTTTCTTTCTTTATTAAGTTTAATAATTCATCTACTTTACCTGCCCCAATATAATATGCTCTATTGACTTGCTTTGCATTTTGAGTTACACTTCCCACAACATCAATATCACATGCTGAACATAAGTTTTCAAGTTCAATCATCAGTTCATTAAAATCCTCAGATTTATTATTTATATTTAGTCCTACTATTATTCCTTTTTTTGCCATATCCATATTCTCCTTATCTGCTATTTTTATTTAATATATAGCACGAGATTATGGCTCTATAATTAAATTCATCAAGAATTCTATTTTTATCTTATCCTTAAATGACACTTCTAATTTAACATTATAATAACCATAATCGTGCATTATTTTCTCAATCTTATAGAAAAAATCACTTTCATACACCCCCTCTCAATTATATTATGTAGTTTTTTCAATAAAAAAACTCCTTACAAATCTAAGTAATACAAACAAGCTACTTATATCATAAGAAGGATTAAAATTCTAAATATATATTAAAAATATGTCAATTTAATTGACTCATATGCAATTACCATATTATATTTAATCCAATTCTTAAATTTAAGTAGTTTTTTACATGATTAATAAAAGCAATAGAAATATACACTTTTATACAATCATTAACTATTAAAATTAAATTTCATTTACAATAAAATTTAAAGAATATGATTAAATATACATTTTGATAACCACCTCCAACATTTTCCTTATTACATAGTATAATAAAATACATACTTTGTAAAGACATAAAATAATAGATAAGACTATACTTATAAAATATAATCTTATCTATTTAGTTTATCTTAATGAATTATACATCTATTCTAAATCAATTTTTTGTTACATTGCTTCATCTTCTTCAAATTGAGAATTGTAAAGATTGGCATAGAATCCGCCTTTCTTTAGAAGTTCCTCATGATTTCCTTGTTCAACTATATCGCCTTCATTCATAACAAGAATCATATCAGCATCACGTATAGTTGATAATCTATGAGCTATAACAAAGCTTGTTCTACCTTCCATAAGATTATCCATAGCTTTTTGAATCAATACTTCTGTTCTAGTATCAACAGAACTTGTAGCTTCATCTAGTATTAGGATTTTAGGGTCAGCTAAAATAGCACGAGCTATAGTCAATAATTGTTTTTGACCTTGAGAAACATTACTTGCTTCTTCATTTAGTTTCATCTTATATCCATCTGGCAATGTCTTGATAAATCTATGAACATGTGCAGATTTAGCAGCCTCTATAACTTCTTCATCTGTAGCATTTAACTTACCATATCTTATATTTTCCATAATGGAACCACTAAATAACCATGTATCTTGAAGAACCATACCAAACATTTCTCTAAGTTCACTACGATTGAAATCTTTAATATTATGACCATCAATCAATATTGCACCACTATTAACATCATAAAATCTCATTAAAAGTTTAACTATTGTAGTTTTACCTGCTCCTGTAGGACCAACAATGGCAACTTTTTGACCTGGTTTAACATTTACTGAAAAATCATTTATTATAGTCTTGTTTGGATTATATCCAAAGTTGACATTTTCAAAATCAATTTTTCCTTCTAAACCATCTATTGAAACTGCATTTTCAACAATTTGGTCTTCTTCTTCCTCTTCTAAAAACTCAAATACTCTTTCTGAAGCTGCTGCTGTTGATTGTAGTAAGTTAGCAACCTGTGCAATTTGAGTCATAGGTTGTGTAAAGTTTCTTACATATTGTATAAATGATTGTATGTCTCCAACCTCAATTGTTTTCTTAATTGCAAGCCAACCTCCTAAGATTGATACCATTACATATCCTAAATTTCCAATAAACATCATAAGTGGTTGCATTATACCTGATAAAAATTGAGATTTCCATGCTGAATTATACAAATTATCATTTAATTTATCAAACTCTTCAATTACTTCTTCTTCACGGTTAAATGCTTTTACTATTGTTTGACCACTGTAAGTTTCCTCAACCTGACCATTTACATTTCCTAAATATTCTTGTTGAGACCTAAAGTATTTTTGTGATTTCTTTACTATTCTTGAAATTACAAACATTGATATTGGCAATATTAAAATTGCTACCAATGTCATAATACCACTTATAGATAACATCATTATCAAAACACCTATCATAGTTGTCACTGATGTTATAAGTTGTGTCATACTTTGATTTAAACTTTGGCTTAAAGTATCTATATCATTCGTAATTCTTGATAATATTTCACCATGTGTCTTAGTATCAAAATATTTCATTGGCAATCTATCCAATTTTACTGAAATCTCTTTTCTTAAATTATAGGATACTTTTTGAGAAATTCCACTCATTATGAATCCTTGTATAAAAGAGAATAATGCACTTATCAAGTAAAGGCAAAGTAAAAATGCTAAGATTTTTCCAATTGCATCAAAATCTATACCTACATTACCTCCAGAAACTTTGCTCACTAATCCTTCAAATATCTTTGTAGTTGCTTTACCTAAGATTTTTGGACCTACTATAGAAAATGATGCACTTCCAATAGCAAATACAATTACCAAAATTATTGATATTTTAAATTTAGATAAATATGCAATTAGTTTTCGCATAGTTCCTTTAAAATCATTTGCTTTTTGCCCTGCTCCCATAGATTTTCCCATAGGACCTTTTCCCATTCTACTCATTACCTAGCTCCTCCTTTGAAAGTTGTGATAAAGCTATTTGCTCATAAACTTCGCAATTTTTTAGAAGCTCTTTATGTGTTCCTATTCCAACTATTTTTCCTTCATTTAAAACAATAATTTGTTCTGCATGTAGGATGGTGCTAATTCTTTGTGCAACTATCAGTACTGTACTTTCAGCAGTTTGTGATTTTAAAGCCTTACGAAGAGCTGCATCCGTTTTTAAGTCAAGAGCGGAAAAACTATCATCAAATATATACACTTCTGGATTTTTTGCTATTGCTCTTGCAATAGAAAGTCTTTGTTTTTGACCTCCAGATACATTTGTTCCACCTTGAGAAATTTCAGTTTTAAAAGCTTCTGGTTTAGAATCAATAAATTCTGTAGCTTGAGCTATTTCAGCTGCAGTTCTCATTTCTTCATCTGTTGCGTCTTTTCTACCATATTTTAAGTTGGATTCTATAGTACCAGAGAATAATACTCCTTTTTGAGGTACATATCCAATTTTTTCTCTTAAGTCATGTTGAGAAACATTTTTTATATTAACTCCATCAAGTAATATTTCTCCCTCTGTAACATCAAAGAAACGAGGAATTAAATTTATAAGAGTTGACTTACCACTACCAGTGCTTCCTATAAACGCAGTTGTTTCTCCTGGTTTTGCTGTAAAGGATATGTCTGTCAATATAGGTTCTTCTGCATCTGGATACATAAATGAAACATTTTTAAATTCAACAAGACCTTTTTTATCTTCTTTAAATTCTTGCACTTCTGTTTTTTGAGGGTCTTTAATACTTATATCTGATACTATTACTTCATCTATACGTGTAGCTGAAACAGATGCTCTTGGAAGCATAATAGATACCATTGATATCATCAAGAATGACATTATTATCTGCATTGTATACTGTATAAATGCCATCATATCTCCAACTTGCATTGCCCCAGAATCAACACTGTATGCACCTCTCCAAACTATAAGAACTGTGATAAGGTTCATTATAAGCATCATAGCAGGCATCATACACGTCATAACTCTATTTACAAAAAGATTTGTTTTAGTTAAGTTTTTATTTGCTTCATCAAATCTTTCTTCTTCATGTTTTTCAGTACTAAAAGCTCTAATGACTGGTATACCAGTTATTATTTCACGACTGACTAAGTTTAACTTATCAACAAGCTTTTGAACTAGTTTGAACTTAGGCATAACCACTGAGAATAACACTACTATTAATGATAAAATAGCAACTACTGCTACTGCTATAATCCATGCCATTGAAGTATTTGTATTTAAAACTTTTATTACTCCACCTATAGCCATTATAGGTGCATAGAATACTATTCTAAGTAACATAACCATCAACATTTGTATTTGTTGAATATCATTTGTACTACGAGTAATTAATGAGGCTGTAGAAAACTCATTCATCTCAGTATTTGAGAATGACATAACTTTTCTAAAAACTCCACTTCTTAGATTTCTACCTACACTTGCTGCTACTCTTGCTGCTAAGAATCCTACTGTTATTGTAGCTACCATACTAATCATAGCTATACCAAGCATTTTTGCACCAGTAAGTAATATATAGTTATTTTGAGTTTTTTCTGTATCAATTCCTATTTTCTCATACTCTGCCTTTACATATGATACAGAACTTTGTGTTATCATACTTTCTGGCATATCTTCAAAACCTTTACTCATCTCTTTAGTTAATGTATCTAATTGCTCTTTTGGCATTGCTGATAACAACTTAAACACATCAATATCTCCACCTTGAGTAGCTTGTGGTGGAAGTTGACTCATTAGCTGTTCTTTCATCGCTTTTACTTCTTTACTATCACCTTCAAGTCCCACTACTATTAAAATAGCTTTACCAAAGATAGAATTTAAATCATCTATAGTATCTTTATCTTTAGTATTTAACTCATAAAGAGATTCTTCTTTTAGACCTGGATACTCATCTTTATACTTACTATAATCTTCTTTATTCAATAAAGTATAATTATCTAATACTTTATCCTTACTACTTTTATCCATGAATAAAGTAATTTTATCCAATTCTCCCTTTCTAATCACAGATGGAACAGAGTTTTCTACTCCACCTTGTTGTATACCTATATTTACTATATTGGATGTGTATTCTGGTAAAGAAAGGTCACATACTGCTTGAACTACCAATAGACATACTATTACCACTATTGGTAATGCTGACTTCTTTAAATATTTAATTAATTTAAACATACATTTCTTCCCTTCTGTAATATTAATTAGTCTAATGACATTAAATTGAAAAATATTATTTCAAAATTTAAAAATATTTTTCATCCTCATGTTTATGACATCCTGCTTTCAAATTATCTCTTACTTGCATTAAGAGTCTTCTAAGTACTATCTTTTCTTCTTCACTAAATCCTAAAAAGAATTCTCTTTCTAGCTCCTGATTGAATTCCTCGACTTTATTACATGTTTCTAATCCTTTATCTGTCAAAAAAATCCTAGATACTCTTTGGTCCTTTTCATCTTGTTTTCTCTCTACAAGTCCAGCTTTTTCCATTCTTTTTATCATAACTGTAGTAGTGGATGCTTTCACTTTTCTTTTATCTGCTAATTCTTTTTGACTTTGGCCATTCTTCATTTTTAGTGAAAAAAGTATTTGTGGCTGACCATGATATAAGCCTAATTTATCAAAATAAAAATGAGTTCTTATAAAATATATTCGCATTAATTGCAAGAAAACATCATTCAATCTTTCTTCAGAATTACTATTCATACTTCCCCTCCTTATTTTTATATTACTTAGTCGGCTAAGTGTTATTCTACTATATCGTATACTTTTTTTCAATATATTTATAAAAAATTCATATAAATTTCATTTATTAAATATTTTTGTACTATTTAGTTATAATTTTAATAAATAATAGTAAGTTTTTTAATTAGCTAGCTACTTATATTTTCTTTATTGAAAAGCTTAAAATAAACCTTTTCATATATTTTCAAATAAAAAAGTTGTTCCAAAATAAATTTGAAACAACGTTTTATACAACACTATATTGCTTATATACTACTATAATATTCTATTTATTCTCATAACCATTTACAACGATATCTAATTTTCCAGTTTCTGGTGAAATTATTAAGCCATGTACAATAATTCCTTTTGGAATCAAAGGATGTTCTTTTATTAAATTAATGCTATCTTTTACAGATTCTTCTGCAGAATCAAATCCATGTAGCCATTGTTTTGTATCAATTCCAGCACTACGAAGTGTAAGTATCACATCATTAGATACCCCTCTATCTAAAATTTTACTAAGCAATTTATCTGTATCAACATTACACATACCACATCCATGATGCCCTACAACTATAACCTCATCTACATCAAATTCGTAAATTGCAACTAGAATACTTCTCATAATACTACCAAAAGGATGCATTATGGTAGCTCCTGCATTTTTTATTAGCTTTACATCTCCATTTTTTAAATTCATAGCTTTAGGTAAAAGTTCAGTTAATCTTGTGTCCATACAAGATAAAACTACTATTTTTTTATTTGGATGTTTTGATGTAGCATATTTTTCATATTCTTTGTTCTCTACAAATGATTTATTATACTCTAATATCTCTTCAAGTTTTTTCATATGTAATCTCTCTCTCTTTAAAAATTTTTTTTATTATTATATCACTATTGAACTACAATATATACAAATATAACTTAATTTATATTTATTAAATATTTTTATGAAATTATTACTCTACCATAATATTACATATAACCTATGTTTATAAAGATTTGTATATTTATTTTTTTATTATCGAAACTAATATCACACATTTTATTATTTATTTAATTATATTTTTTTTGAAATATTCTTGTATAAATTATCTTCTATTTTAATCACTTTTCTATTTTACTTCTATTTATTATATTTAAAAATATCAGTTTTACTAGCATAATAATCAGATTCTAGGTACTTATCAAAAAGTTTTCTAGATACTTCAATCTTCTAATATTATCAAATACAAAATTATTTAAATTTTCAAAATATATTCTACATATATAATATGTAATTGCAATAAAAAATGCTATAATTAACATATTATTAATTCGTTTTATTATTGTAGTACGGGTATGAAATTATAAAAAATATTTGTCTAATTAGGAATGTGATTTATCCATATTTGTTTATTGTAGATACAGACTATGCAAAATAAATAGCACATATTTCAGTTTAAAAACATATATAGTCTATATTCAGACTAAAAAAGTATAAATAGTCTATATAAAACAACTTAAACTATGAATATAATCTAAGGTGGAGGGATAATAATTGGCAAATATAGGAAAAATAATAGGAGATAGAATAAAAGTCTATAGAACAAAACTGGGATATAGTCAAGAGTTTCTAGCAGAAAAAGCAGGTTTACATACAACATATATTGGTCAGATTGAAAGAGCTGAAACAAATACATCCATCAATATTATAATGAAAATCGCTACTGCTCTGAATATACCACTTGAATTGTTATTTGCAAATATTATTACAGCAGAAGGCGTTGATAACTCTATACCTTTGGAATGTTATGAAATAATTAATAAATTAACTGAAAAAGAACAAGCAGCAATGTTAGAGTTAATAAAATGCATTATTAAATACAAGGAAATATAAGTGAGGAAAGTAATGACAGTAATGAATTATATAGGTAAAAGACTTAAAGAAGAACGTAAAAAAGCGAATTTAACTTCAAAAGAGTTTGCAAATATGGTTGGAGTATCACCTTGGTATATAAATCAAATAGAAAGTGGTAAGAAGAATCCAAGTCTTAAAACATTCATAAAATTTGTAAGTGTATTGAATATCTCTGCAGATACTCTTATAAAAGACGTTACTCCCATTGGAAAGACATATTTAGAAAATGATATAAATGAAGAATTAAAAGACTTAAATTCGAGAGAGTTAAATCTGATATCGCAGATTATAGATATAATAAAAAAGAATAGAATATGATTCTTTATATTCTGTATAAACAAAAAGGTTATTTGAAATAAATAACCTTTTTTTGTCTTTTTGTGTTAACATTGTCTTATAGTGCTAATTAGCACTATTAGACCATGTTCTATGGCCTTATTTTAATATAAAACGATTGGGGATAGGCTATGATTGTGATTGAAGGTAGCGATAAATTTAAGATTGCAAAAGAATATATCGATGTAGAATATACTCTTTTTAGCAAAATAACTTTTAGGTATGAAAAGTTAAAATTTAAAGATAACTCTGAATTAGAAAAAATCAAGATGTTTAAATATAAAAATGACTACATACTTAATAAATTAAACCTTATTTTGGGAAATGAGCTCTGCTCTTATAAGAAACAGATAATTAGAGAAACTGTAGATACTCTAAGATTGACAGAACTTTTTTCAAGTGACAATATAGAAGATATTAAATTTATAAAAGACAATAAAGAAAAACTAGAAATTAGTATAGAAAAGATTGTAAAATTTAAACGTCGAAAAAACAGGAGTTATGTTTGTTGTTATTGTCCTGATATGTATAGGGATGTAAAACTAGATAAAGAATCTATCAATAAAATATATAGTAGAAAAATAAAAATTGAAAGAGAAGTTAATATTTTTGAAGATGAAGACATTATAATAAACAAAAAAGTATTTAAATTCCCAAAATCCTGGACAAAGAATATGCAAAAATATTGGTTAAACGAAAATAAGTATCCTATACATTCTAGTGTAATTGATGATGATAGATACAAGTGTTGTAATGTACAATACTCAAAAAACAGAGTAATACTTTTGTATTACATATATAATTTATAGTGTTTTAATGGCATATTTCAAATATGCCATAGTTGATTTATAAGATATTACTTTTCTTTTTTTAAATCATTTAATACTCTTATGTAATAAACTAAGTACTGAACTTAACTCTTTAAATGATATTTGTCCTGGAGCTGAACTTTTCTTAGAAGCTCCAAAAGTCAATGCAGAACCAAATATTTCTCCACACAATCTACTTATAACTCCCATTCCTGACATGGACATTGTTATTATTGGTCTATCTGCATAAACTCTAGACATTTCATTTGTAGCTTCAAGTAACACTAACACATCATTTTCATTTTGTGGCATAACAGCTATTTTGGGCAAATCTGCTCCTAATTCCTGCATTCTACATAATCGTGATATTATCTCTTCTTTTTTTGGTGTTTTATAAAAGTCATGATTAGAAATGATTACTTTAATTTCTTTTTTATGAGCAAAATCAACTATTTCATTTACAACTTCATCTCCTATAAATAATTCTACATCTATTAAATCTACCAATCCTGTATTAGAAATCTCTTTATTTAATGTAATATAATAATCTTTTGATATTAGTTTTTCTCCCCCTTCCACTACACTTCTAAATGTAAATAATAAAGGCACATCAGATATGTAACTTCTCAATTCATAAAGTATCTCCTTAACTTCTTGAATATTTTCTACATTTTCAAAAAAATCAACACGCCACTCTATAATATCCAAACAAGTTTCTTTTAATATTTTAACCTCTTTCATAATATCTTCTTTATTTTTCCCTATAATTGGAACACAAATCTTAGGTATACCTTCTCCTATATTAATATTTTTTACTTGAACTATCTTATTCATAGTTTCCTCCATACATAAAAATCCTATGGGATTTTAGATTCTTTTTTCTCTATAATTCTATTATACAGTAAAAATAATATACATTATAACAATACTAGATTAAAAATAATATTTATTCTACTTTTTATAACAATCTGTTATAGAAAAATATTCACTACTGAATATTCTCATTTCCTACATATAATAAGTCTCATATATTAAATGTATTTACAATTAAATTTGCTATAGTATCTTATAATTTTCATAATATTCTTTAAGTTGAATTTAATATAATGCATATTATTCTCGATGTTAATAGAATTAATCTATAAATTATGGTATAATTATGTAGAAATAGCTCGAATTTCACTACTTATGAAGGGATTGAATATCAATGAACCTAAATCATTTGCATTACTTCAGAGTTTTAGCTAAAGTTGAACACTATACAAAAGCAGCTACTCAATTATCTATAACTCAACCAAGCTTAAGTCATGCTATATCAGCTCTTGAAAAAGAATTGGGTACTTTTTTATTTGAAAAGCAAGG
Source organism: Clostridioides sp. LIBA-7602 (assembly GCF_056688945.1). Classification (NCBI taxonomy): domain Bacteria; kingdom Bacillati; phylum Bacillota; class Clostridia; order Peptostreptococcales; family Peptostreptococcaceae; genus Clostridioides; species Clostridioides sp. LIBA-7602. Next base: position 2,534,778 of record NZ_CP196991.1, read on the forward strand.
CAGAAATGTTCGTCTTACTAAATACGGTAAATTTTTTCTAACATATGTTGATAAAGCATTAGGTGAATTAGAAAGAGGAGAAAAAAAACTTAGAGAATATACTAGTATATCAAAAGGTGTTGTAGACCTGGGATTTATTTACACATTAGGGGCTCACTTCATTCCAAATATGCTTGGTAGTTTTTTAGAGCAAGAACCAAATAAAAATATCTCTTTTTCCTTTGGTCAAGGTACTACAAAAAAGATTATACAGGGTTTAAAAGACGAGAAATTTGACTTAGCATTTTGTTCTTTTGTTCCAAATGAACCCAATATAGATTTTACAGCTATACTTCAAGAAGAACTGGTTGTAATAGTACCATATAGCCATCCTTTAGCATCAAATGATAGCGTAGATTTAAAAGATACAGAAGATTATCCTTTTATATTCTTCAGCGAGGATAGTGGGATTAGACCAATTATTGATAAGTTATTTGAAAAAGTCAATGTAAAGCCTCAAATTGTATGTGAGACAGAAGAAGATACTGCCGTTGCAGGATTAGTCTCTATTAACTATGGAATAGCTGTTGTTCCAAATATCTTTGCACTTAAATACTTCAATGTAAAAATTTTGTCAATAAAAAACCCAATACACGAAAGATACATATATTTAGCTACAATAAAAAATAAATATTTAACTCCTGCTGTTAGTAGATTTAAGAATTTTGTTATTAATTATAGCAAGACCAATAATTTGATAGATAAAAACTAAAAACGAATTAGAAAAGGGATTGTATCATATAATATGATACAATCCCAGGTAAATTTTAAAATTTATTAAAAATAGTCTGAAAAATATGGATTTTCACGCTCAATAAGATTTTCTAGTAAATCTACTATATCTTTATCACAAATGATTCTCTTTATTTTATGAAGATACGTTGGTCTTTTGTAGCTAAGTAACATGGTTGTAAGTGTCTGTATATCAACCGCCAAATCAGCCTTATCACCACCAACAGTTAAGATACCTTTCCCATCTTTAGAAACATTTAATGTAAATACTCCTGTATTCCAATCTAGTAAAGGGTCTTTCAACTGAAAAACTAATTTTATATCACTTTCTTGTCTTCTAAATGGATACTGACTTATAAATTGTTCTATATCAACAATTCTTCCCATAAAATATGGTTTTATATTTTCTTCAATATCCCCATCTTCAAGTAAAAATGCCAATGGTTCATCTGTATAGGTATTGCCAACTACTTTATTTATCATAGAAAAATGGGCACTTATAAAATTCCATAATCCTGTACGCGCTTCTTCTTCTACAAATACCATCTCTTTAATATAGAATATCTCTTCAGAAATCCAATACAACACATAACCTTGTGCATTACGATTTTTATCATAATAAATAGCACAAGTGAGTTCTTCTAAATCCCAACGCCAATATTCTTCCCAAGCTAATTCACTTCTAATCATACAAGCATGGTTCATTTTAGAAAAACGTTCATATACATTTCGTATATCTTTATGTTCTATGCTTACACGTTCAACTTCTCCTAAAACAGCTTTTGTCTTTGGTAACTGGGTATCTTTAATTTCAAAAGATATTTTATCAGATATTATTTCCCATCCCTTACGGCGATAGTATGGAATTGAGTATGGAAATAAGTAAGATATAGATTGTTTTCTTTCTCTCATATCTGCTAATGCTTGTCTCATTAGTTTATCCATAAGACCTAGATTAGAATATTCTGGATATGTTCCAACACCAGTAAGACCGCCCATATCATATTCTTTACCAAATATATTGATTTTGAATGGATAAACAGCTATTTGAGATACTAGTTTATCTTCATCAAACCAACCAAGTACATCAGCTTGTCTTAATACAGGTAGTTTAGCAAGAGTTATTTCTCTTTCCTCCCAGCCTACTTGTTGTAAATCTTGATTTGTCACTTGAAATACGTAACGTAATAATTGATTGAATTGTTGTAAATGCTTAGTTTCTACATTCTTCATTTCGAGTCTCTCTAGTCGACTCATAATAAAACCTCCTAAAAATAAGTACATATAAATACTGTCCATTTACATAACATGGATAATAAGTTTATACAAATACTAAATAAATATTTATATAAGCATAATTCTACCATATACAAGATATTATAGTCAAATCACTATAAAAATTAGTTCCCTCTCAAATACTCATGCTATTCAAATTAAAAATTATTTTTTATTTAATATATTAAGTAGTTGCAAGTTTTAGTATCTTGATATATAATCAACTAAATGTATAATTGTTATAATATGCTACATAGTCAAAAGTCTGTTTTAAATATAAAATATATGGATTATAAAGTTAAATATAAATACTATTTAAGGAGTGATTCTGTGAAGAGATGTATTGTAATAATGGAATAGTCAAAACATCATATTATAAAGGAGAGATTCAAACATGACTATTCCAAATTCAAATAAAATATACCCAAGAAGTAATGATTATCAAACTGTATACCTTAGAAATGTAATCACAAGAGAAAATATAGAAGTTGGAGATTATACAATATATAATGACTTTTATAATGACCCAAGAGATTTTGAGAAAAACAATGTATTATATCATTACCCTATAAATAACGATAAATTAATAATTGGTAAGTTTTGCTCAATAGCATGTAATTCAAAATTTTTAATGACTAGTGGAAATCATACAATGAAATCACAGTCTACTTATACATTTCCTATCTTTTATGAAGAATGGGGATTAGATGTCAGCCATATAACAGATGCGTGGGATAATAAAGGCGATATTGTAATTGGAAATGATGTATGGATAGGATATGATTCTATAATTATGTCAGGAGTACATATTGGTGATGGTGCAATTATTGGAACAAGAGCCGTAGTTACTAATGATGTTCCACCATATTCTATTGTTGGAGGCATACCTGCAAAAGTTATAAAAAAAAGATTTAGTGATGATACAATTTCAAAGTTATTAGAAATTAAATGGTGGAATTGGCCATACAAAAAAATTCAATCAAACATTCAGTATATTCAATCAGGAAATATTGATAAATTAGTTTAATATTTTATTAATATTTATTCTTAAGCTTCATTTTATTGATTTTTTGTAAGAGATTATTTAGAACTACTGTATTGTTTTTAATATATCAGAAATTAAAATAGTATTAAAGTCAAAACTAAAAAGTAAAGTAACTTTGTAGAGAGTTACTTTACTTTTTACTATCTATAAAAGATTTAATTTTTCTAATGTTGTTATTATATTTCTTCCTTCTCTAACTCCGTCTATTATTCTTCTAGCTATTTTACTATCACCTATATTTAGAATTTCCACATTTCTTGGTTCAAAGTATTCCTTTAAATCATTTAAAATTGGTTTATTAGAACTCATGCCTAGGCATATAAATCCATAATCAAAATCTAGTAAAAATTCTTCTTCACCTTTCTTTACTTTGAAAGTATCTTTTCCAACTTCTAATAATCGTGTATTTGTGTATACATCAACATTATAATCTTTTAACATTTTATTCATTGTCACCTTCGTTATAGGGTCTAAATCTTTTCCTACTACTGGTAGCATCTCAACTATACAAGTTTTAGCTTTGTTTTCTGAAAAGAATTCTACAACATCTAGCCCAACAGCACCGCCTCCAACAACTACTACTTTTTTACCTTTCAAATCTCTCGTTCTAAAAGATTCTATATCATCAAACAGTTTGAATATTGAACTTATATTTTCTCCATCTTTGTCTATCCTATCCAGTAATCCAGTTATTGGAGGAAGTAATGGTCTTGAACCAGTAGCGTTTACAATTATATCTGGTTTTAAATTTTCCACAAATCTAATATCTGCTTTTTTATTTTTAAATATAATTAAATTTTTTAATTCATTAACTCTTTTAATCAAGTAATCTGGAAAATCATATATTCTCCTTTTGTCTGGAAAAGTTGATATTAATTTAGCAAGTCCACCTATCTCGTCCTTTTCTTCTACTAAAAATACATTACACCCTACTTCTGCTGCTGTAGCTGCTGCTTCAAGACCAGCTGTGCCTCCTCCTATAACAACTACATTTGTTTTTTTGTTTACCTTCCTTTGCTTATATTCCTCTCCATTTATCAAATCAGGATTTACTGTACATCTAATAGGTCTATTTGCCCCAATCCTATTACCTGCACATCCTATATTACATGAAATACAATTTCTTATTGAACCTTCTTCACCACTTTGTACTTTTTTAACCCAATTAGAATCAGCTATGAGACCTCTACCAATACCTATAAAATCTGCTTCAGCATTTTCAAGTATTTTTGATGCTATTTCTGGATTTCTTATATTTCCTGTTACTATTGTTGGTCTGCCAAATTTTTCTTTAATTGCTTTAGATATGTATGAACGCCATCCATCTTCCAATGTCATCTTATCTATCTGAAATTGTATAGAGTCATTTAATGCTACTGATACATTGTATATATCTACTTCTTCATCTAAATATTCTAGAAGTTTTAGAGTATCATCCAAAGTATTTCCTCCATCCATAAATTCATCAGCACTTATCCTTAAAGATATTGGAAATAATGGACCTACTTCTTCTCTGACTTTATCAATCACTAGTTTTGCAAATTTGGTTCTATTTTCAATATTTCCACCAAAATCGTCAGTACGTTTATTATAAATTGGAGATAAAAATTGACTTATTAAGTATGAATGCCCTGCATGTATCTCAACTGCATCAAAACCTGCTATTTGAGCTCTTTTAGCTGCCTCTCCATATTTTTTTGCAATATTAAAAATTTCTTCTACATCTAATTCTCTAGGAATTGCTCCTCCCTTTTTTGAAGGTATATTTGAAGAAGATACAGGAACTAAGCCTTCTATTCTCTCTGGTACAGCAGAAGCTCCTGAATGATTAATTTGTATTGCTACACATGTATCATACTTATGTAAGGTCTCTGTTAACTTATATAAAGCAGGTATATATTTATCATGGTCTATTCTTATCTGTGTTGTTCCATTAGAGCCTAAAGGAAAATCTACACAAGCATTTTCTACTATTATAAGTCCTGTCCCTCCTTTTGCTCTTTGTTCATAATACTTTATATGCTCATCTTTAAACTCTCCACTTTCACCACCAAAATTTGTCCCCATTGGTGGCATAACTATTCTATTTTTTACATTCATCCTTTTTATAGTTAATGGTTCAAAGATATTTTGATATTTATTCATTTCTATTCCTCCACACATTTTATATTTATAGTTTTTGTAAATTAAATTTATGTCTTTATTATAATGCGTGGAAACCTATTAAACTAGTGCATATTTTAATCATTATTAATAGATTTTTTCTATGAATAATTTCTCTATATTTTTAAAAAAACATGCTACATTAATAGCAATCAGCTATTAATGTAGCATGTTTTTTTCAGTCTAAACAATTTTAATATTTTACTTACCAATTAATATATATTGATAGGCAAAAACTACAATCTTCTATATTCTTCTCTTTTTAGTTTTTGATTACTTAGATAGTAATCAATCTCATCAATTAAACGTTGCTTATCATCAGGTAATATACCTTTTAAGTTAACATAATTTGAGGCGTGATTACTTCTAAATACAATCTTTTCACTGGCATCTATGTTTTTTATCATCTCTTTAATTTCTTGTAATACAGATTTATCTTCTAATATTGTAAACTCTCCTGCTTGAAGTAAATCGTAAAGTTCAGTATTAGGCTCTACCATTAAGCTAAGTACACCCACATAATCTGGTGAAATTGCACCTAGCATTTTTCCAGTATCAACTGCATGCTGATGTGTTTTTTTAGTTCCTCCAATACCTGCTATTACTGTAGATGATAATTTGATACCACTTTTTTTAACTTTTCTACCAACTTTTATTAATTGTTCACTGTTGAATCCTTTTTTAATATCTTCTAATACATCATCATTTCCACTTTCAAGCCCTAGGTAAATCATCTTAACGCCAAGTTTTCTTAACTCTTTAAGTTCATCATCAGATTTTTTCTCTATAGATTTAGGAGAACCATATAAAGTAATTCTTTCACATTCTGGAAAAACTTCTTTTATATATAATATTATATCTCTTAGTTTCTCCATTGGTATTATCAATGCATCACCATCTGCTAAGAATATTCTTTCTACATGTTTATAATGTCTTCTAAATATATCAATTTCATTTTTTATTACTTCTAATGGCTTTATTTTAAATTTTTTCGATTTGTACATACTACAAAATGTACATTTGTTATGAGAACATCCTAGCGTGACTTGTATTATAAGACTATAAGCCTCACTTGGTGGTCTATAAAGTGGCATATCATATTCCATATTAAAATCCCCCTTGTAATCAAATCTTCATTCTATTATATTATTAATATTTAATTAAAATAATACTTTATATAATTATAGACTTTAAATTTTAGTTTAAGATATATTCTTTAAAAATTTAATAATACTATCAGCAGTGATGTTAAGTTGTTTTTCTTGACTTATAATAGCATCATTATCTCCTTTTTGTTTTCCATAATCTCCAAATTGTGCATGATTTCCACCTTCAATCTCAACATAAGTTGTATCATCAGGAAGTTTTTGTTTTGATTCTACAAGACTTTTAAAATTGACTACACCATCTTTACTTCCCCATATAGATATAACTTTTTTGCCTAGCTGTTTCAAATCATCACCCATTGGATAAGAAGATAAAAATACAACTCCATCAATTAATTTATTATCACGTGCAAAATTTGATGCTGCAACTCCTCCTAATGAATGACCTCCTATTACCCAATGCTCTATATTGTTGTAAGAATCCATAACTTTCTGAGCTTTGTTGGTTCCAAGTAGGGCTATATTAAGTGGCATCTTTACAATTACTACCTCATATCCACTTTCTGCTATTTTTCTAGCAAGTGGTGCATAAGATTCTATCTCTACTTTAGCTCCTGGATAGAAAATAAAACCCTTAGAAACTTTTTTTCCTTTTGGTGTAAATGAAATATTTCCATTTACAGTTACCTCGACTTTGCTATTACTAACCAAAGCTTCTTTTGCTAGTTTTTGAGGTTCGTATGTTTTGTTTATCCATATGAAAAAACCAAGCAAAATCAATACAAATAGTATACCTATTCCCTTAAATATCTTTTTCTTTATATTAAATTTTTTATTATTATTATTTTTATCATCTTTGTTTTCAACCTCATCATAAAGTAAAGGTCTCTCAAGTTCCATAGTTATACTAAATGTATCATATTTCTTATTACGTTTTACCTTTACATCTTTACTCATAAATCTAACCCCCATAATATTTGAATACTATTATAGTTTATCCTAAGTAAATTGTTTTTTCAACCAATGAAAAAAATCAATATTTTAACTATTTTCATATAAAATTCATAAATATATGTTTTTTGTTTTTTATATACTATTTTTTTAATCTTCTATAAAAGAAATAGTCATATACTTTTTTTAATATATGACTATTTCTTGGTTTAATTAAATCAAATATCTATGCTGTTTGTTCCATTGAAACTCTAGTGATATCACTTATTCTATACATTTCTTTGACACCATTTAAAGTCTGTAGTAAATTTAGATAAATTATCTTGTCACCTATATTTTTAGAATTTTTAATACTTTCTAAAAGTGTCATTCTACCTTCATCATACTTATTTGCATTGTAATTTGAAATATAATTAGTATCTCTTAATATTTTTTCTACATCCTCATCTTTAATTTTATTTTTATTAATATTTATATACAGATTATACATATTGCTTATTAGTAATTTCTGATTTTCCAAAAAATCTTCTTGATGTTTATCTTTATATATAGCATTTATTAACATAATTCTGTCTTCAATAAGTGATGGTACCAATAATAAATTTTTTATATAGTAAGCATTATTAACATTTTCTATAGAATTATTAACTTCATCAATTATATTTTTAACTATTCCTTTATACATGTCTATAACATGCTGATAACCAGTCTTAGCATCATATGGCAATATAAACTTATTTACTATTAATGCAATAATAGCTCCTAATGCCACATATGAAATCCTACTTATAGTTAAAACATTTGGGTCTCCCATAACTACTGCTGAGCCAAGAGCTGAAACAGTTACACACATCATTAATTTTCTATAATCAACTACATATGAGTTTATATATCCTGCTAAAAGAACTATTAATGACCTTAATGTACTATCTTTTATTATTGAAAATAATACAATAAATATTATAGCTCCCACAAGTGTACCTTCTATTCTTTTTCTAGACCTTTGGATACAATTTTCTGCATAAGGTTGTGTTAATGAGAATACAGTTAACATTATCCATCTTCCATCTCTTAAGTGGAAATAATCCATAATAAATCCAGCTATAGCTGTAGCTAAAGCAATCTTTATTGCATAAGAAAATCTTATAGAGTTTAAATTAAAATTTTTCTTGTATACTGATAGTCGTTTAAATTCCTTAGGTATCTTTGATTTTTTTTCAGCCTTTTTTTCATCTCTTGTTTTTACTTTTTTATAATCTACCAAAAATTCATATAAATTTTCTAATACACTATAAATTTCTTTTAAATTTATATTTTTAGTATCTTGGGCAATAACATAATCTCTAAATCCTAAAATCTCTTTATCTGTTATTGTATCCTTATTTTCTAAGCACATCTTAATATAGTTTACTTCTTTAAGCCCTACAGCTAATATATCTGCTTTACTATTTTTATTACTTTCTTCTAAAATATTTTTTATATCTTCATCCTCAAATTCTTTACTATCTTTTTTATATCTATCGAGTATTAAATTTATTCTTTCTAATGAAAATAAAATATTTATTATGTCTATACCTTTAATACTAATATAAAAGTCATCTTTTCTGTTATCAAAAATAACCATTTTAAGACTTTTGGATATAGAGTTTACTCTATAATTACAACTATCTATTTTTCTAATATTAGATTTATCTATAGAATTATCATCATTAATGATATTTTTTAAAAAACTAATTTTTTCTAACAGTTCATTGCATATAGATATTAGCTCTTTATCACCAACATTTTTCATTCTATTTCTGTTCATAACAAACTGGGCAACCATTATTGTAACTGCTCCAATAGCTAAGGCTAATAATCTCATAGGAAATTCACTTATCCCTACAGGTATACTTACCATAAATATATACATTAGACCAAAAGGCACATACACTGCTCTTTTTAAGTCATAACTAAATACATACCCTATTATGAATAATGCTATAAAATTTAATAAAATTCCTAAATACATATTTTGTACTGCAAAAAATGATAATACTCCTAAAATTATATTTATTGATAAATATTTTAGTAAATTTTTAATTGGAGAAATAGTTAAGTCTCTTTCTAAAAGAGTCAACATAGCTGTTACTATACCTACACCTATTAGTGTATTTTTACTTCCAAATAGATATATAAATATAGAAATAAATGCTATTATAAAAATAAATAATTTTGTTTTTGATATTACCAGTTTCTTTGTCATCATATCCCCCCTAAAAATTTCAACAAAACCCATTTTATCACATTTATCCCCTTATTCAAAATCGCCTTTTTTCCGGAAGGATTCTAATATTTATAGATTAAATACTATATATAATTCATTTTATTACACACTTTATTATATACATATACTATATATATTCACATGCTCCCATATATTTTCTCTTTCAAATATTTTTTCAAAAAATAAAAATAACTCTCCTAATAATAGTAAAATTATAATTTATTAAGAGAGTTATATTGTTTATACAATAAATTTATTTAAGTTTTTCTTTCCCTAATATATAGGTACCAAGCCCCATAAATAAAGCTCCTCCAACAATATTTCCAAGTGTCACAGCTACTAAATTATAAATAGCTCCTCCAATACTAACAGTGTTTATTGCTGGTGAAAATAATGAAACACTATAAATTGTCATATTTGCTACACTATGCTCAAAACCTGATGTTATAAAAGCAAATAAACATAAGAATATCATAATTATCTTTGCACTATCACTATTAGTTCTAAATGAACATAACACTGACACGCATACTAGAATATTACATAAAATTCCCCTAAAGAAAAGAGCCATAAATGGCATAGAAGCTTTACTAGCTGCTGTATTTGCAAAAAATTCAGCCACAGGTCCTTTATCTACTAAACCAGTTCCTACAAATATAAGACCTAAAATCAAGGCTCCTATTAAATTTCCTATCCAACTGTATATCCATATCTTAGAAGTATCTTTTATACTAACACCTTTATTTAACATACCAGCAGACATGACCATATTATTACCAGTAAATAATTCTGTCCCTGTCATTACAACCAAACTAAGTGCTATTGCAAATGATAATCCCATTACTATCTTAGTCATAGGTGAACCTGCATCAGTCAAAAGTCCTCCAATGGTAAATATTAAAAGTATACCTATACCTACATAAAGGCCTGCAAACGCAGAAGATACTAAATATTTTACTTTACTCGTATTTAATAAATTTATCTTATTTATAGCTGCATTAGTTAATTTATCCAAAGTCTCTTTATGCATAATTCCCTCTTCTTTCTATTTGATTTTTAATTCACTCAAATATATACATTACTTGATTTATAGATATTTAACACCACTCCAATATATATTTTCATGCATCTTAGTTATTTCTGGAAGTTTCACACCTTCAAGTGCCCATTTTTTAAACTCCATAAAACCTGTTCTATCAATTATATATCCTATATGCTCTTTTCCTCCTGGTGCATCTTTATCTATATACTTTTCTACATATTTATAGGTATTAAGTATTATCTTTATTATGCTATCTTCATCTGCCCATAAAAGAAAATCTTCTGCTAATCTAGGATTTTTCTTTCCTGTTCTACCCATTATGGCTAATCGATAGTATTTTTTCTCATCTCTAGTCCATGCATTTGTTGGACAATTCAGCACACATTCTCCACAACCTATGCACTTATCTCCATCTCTTACAACTTTATTATTTTCTGTTTTTAACGCTCCAACAGATATTTTAGAACATTTTTTTACACATGCTCCACAATTTACACATCTATCTTTTTCATATACTGGTAAAGCCATACCAATAATTCCAAAGTCATTCATTCTAGCTTTTATACAATCATTTGGACATCCAGTTAAAGCTACTTTAAAATGTAAATCATTTGGGAATATTGCTTTTTCTATTCTTTTAGCAAATTCAGTTGTATTATACTGAGCTTTTGGACAGACCTTATTTCCTATACATGCTGCTATATTTCTTGTACCTGCTGCTGGATATCCTGCATTTTTCTCATCTTGATTTATATTCATTTTTTCAATGACAGGTTGTATAATTTTATTTATTTCTTCCATATCTTCCATATCTATCCCTAATATTTCAAATCCCTGTCTAGTAGTTATGTGTATCTGGCCATTACCATATTCGCTTGCAATTTTAGAAACTATAGTTAAACTTTCAGGGTCAATAAGACCTCCTGGTACTCTAACTCTTAAAGAAGTTTTATATTTTGTTTTTGTAATTCTATAAGCATTTTTCATTACCTTTTTAGTATTTAAATCTCTTATCACAAATTTCGCCCCCTAATCAATAAGATTTTTAGCATATGAATAATCAAATACTGGTCCATCTAAACATATATAAGTATCATCCATCTTACAGTGTCCACATTTACCTATTCCACAACACATTTTTCTTTCATAAGAAACCCAAATATTCTTTTCATCTAAATCTCTTTTTAGAAATTCTCCTACTGTAAATTTCATCATCATTGGAGGTCCAACTACAATTGCAGAAGTATTATTTATATCTTTTATATCCAATTCTGGTATGTATTTTGTTACTAATCCTACGTTTCCGCTATATCCTTCATCTGCTCCATCTACAGTAACTAAAACATCAAGTTTTTCGCTCCATCTTTTTAAATCATCTGCAAATAAAACATCTTTTGGTGATTTAAATCCTACTATTAACTTAAAATTCTCACATTTTTCTTTATTGTTATAAAAATGTTCAACTATTCCTCTTACAGGTGCTAAGGCACTTCCTCCTGCTACTACTACAACTTCTCTTCCTTCATAAAGAGATACATCAAACCCATTTCCATAAGGTCCTCTTATAAAAAAAGAATCTCCTTCTTTATAATTAAATAACTCACTAGTAACTTTCCCTACGTTTCTTATTGTAAAGTCAATATAGTCTTCTCCATACCCTGATACTGATATTGGACTTTCACCATATTTAGGTATAGATATTTCATAGAATTTTCCAGGCAATACCCCTTTTGTATTGCAATTTACTCTAAAAGTCCATTCTTTATCAGTATGTTTAATTATATTTAGTATTTTTGCACTTACTGGTATATATGAATTCATTTATATTTCCTCCTTACTAGTTACTAAATCATTTATTTTTTCTATACATTTTGAAAATGATATATATTGTGGACAGGCATCGTCACATCTTCCACATCCAACACACATATGATATCCAAATCTTTTTTTGAAATCATTTATTTTATGCATAGCTTTAAATCTCATTCTTTCACCTTGTTTTTTTCTAAAAGAATTTCCACCTGCTATATCTGTATAACCATCTACTTGACATGAAGCCCAAACTCTTCTTCTTTCACCTACATTTTCATTTTCCTTATAAAAAATATCCTGCATTGTAAAACATGAACAAGTTGGACATACAAAATTACATCTTCCACATCCAATACATCTTGTATCATATTCATCCCATATTGAATTTCCTATCATTTCATTTGAATCAATATTCTCTGGTACATCTACAGAAATTAAATTTTCAGTTACATAGTTAATATTAAATTCAGTTGGTTCTCCATTAAATACCTCAAATTCACTATCTTTTATATCTAAATATAGAGCATCTCCTTCTATATTTAGTCCAATTGAATAATTATCAGTTTTATTAGAATCCATACTTACACAAAAACAGTTTCTAAAACTTTCTTTACATCCTACAAGTGCAAATTTTACTTTATCCCTAATATTCTTATAAAAATAATCTTTTTCTTCTCCATTATTTAGATATATTTCATCAAGTCTCTTTATTCCATTTATGTCACAAGCTCTCAAGAAAATTAAAATTTTCTTATCGTCTAAATCGCTTTCCTTAAACTCTTTTTCAGTAAAATAAAATAGGACTTGATTTATAGGAAGCACCACTTCTTTTGGTGAAAAATTTGCCTTCTGAGCAAACTCCATTTCTTCGAAATCGTTTACCTCTTTGTATCTTACAGTGTCAGTATCTGAAAAAGTACCTTTAAATGGTATTAAAACTGGTGCAAATATCTTGTAATCTTTTTTTAGATGCTTCAGACCTTCATTGAATTTAGATGAATCTAATTTTAATTTCATTTTTATCACCTTTCTTATATTTTAGTTTTACTTACTTATTATCTTGTTTAAATCTTAACACTTTATGCTCTATACTTCTGTGATAATTATCACAGTTTCAAAAATAATAAAAAAAAATATTAATAGAGTTTAATAAGCTCTATTAATATTTTTATAATATTTATATTATTCAATTAAAAATCTAATCACTTAAATACAAGTTTTTCAAAAGATTCTATATCCATAGGCTTTGCAAAGTAATATCCTTGTCCAATATCACAACCTGCATTTTTTAATAAATTTAATTGACTTTCAGTTTCTATTCCTTCAGCAACAATTATCATATCTAAATCTTTACCTAATTTAATTATATTCTTTATAACTTTTTCTCCACGTATAGATGTAATAGTCTCATTTAAAAATTCTCTATCAATTTTCAATACATCAATTGATAATTTTTTTAAAAGGCTAAGAGAAGAATATCCACTTCCGAAATCATCCATAGATACAATAAATCCAATATCATGTAAATCATTTAGTATATCTAAAAGAACACTTATATTCGATAAAAATAAACTTTCAGTCAGTTCAAGTTCAATAAGGTATGTGGGTACATTATACTTCTTTATTAAAGAAGTTAAACTGGCTACTATATTTCTATTACTTAGATGAATTCTTGAAACGTTCATAGAAATTGGTGACACTTCTAATCCATTTTCTAACCATCTTGCCATTACATTAAATACCTTATCCCAGACATATAGGTCAAGTTTTTCTATAAAACCATTTTTTTCAAATAAAGGAATAAAATCACTAGGAGGAATAATCCCTTTAGTTGGATGCATCCAACGAACAAGAGCTTCTGAACCTATAATTTCACCTGTTTTTAGATTAAATTTAGGTTGTAAGTAAATTACAAACTCTTCATTCAAAAGTGCATTGTCCATATTATTTTCAATCTCTTTTTCACGCAATATAGAAAGCCTTATTTTATCATCATAAAATGCTATTTTACTTTTATAGTTAGTTTCTATTGTTTGACAAGCTATCTTAGCCCTGTCAATCATTACATCAATATTAACATCATCTTTATTAATTAAATATGCTCCACATTTAAGTATTATATCTATTTTGAATGTACTTTCTTTATCATTATTAACAGTTTCAAAGAAATCTATTGCTCTTCTTCTTAGCTTTTCTATGGTATTTTTCTTTACCATTACAATAAATCTATCATCTGATAGTCTTGCATATATCTCATCTTTAAAAAGGCTCTTTCCTATTTTTGTTGCTATGTACTTTAGAATATTATCTCCAAACTCAAAACCAAACATGTCATTTATATATTTAAATTTATCTATATTAATATAATATATAGCAAAGTTATCTACTCCATATTTTTCAAAAAGCTTATTAGCATCAATTTTAAACTTCAATAAACTTCTTATACCTGTTACTTCATCGACATAAGCTACATTTTCTAATCTTTCTACCTGTATCTTATAATTTAAAATAAATATTACAGAAATGATAAATACAATAAATGCTATCATTAAAATAAATACTATCATATTATGTTGTATAAAATCTAACATTGTAACTTCATGTTCTAAATATTTTGTGCTACCTGTAACTGCAATTGCCACTTCCTCTTCTGTAACTTTACTAATAGATTTATTAAGTATTGACAATAATGTAGAGTTTGTTTTTCCAGAAACACCTATACCAATATCTACAACTTGATTTTTAATAGGCATAAACATAAGACCATCAAATTCTTCAGTATTAATTATATTATTTAATATATAATTACTTCCAATAAATATATCACATTCTCCTTTTTTTATGGCTTCTATACATTTCTTAGCACTTGGATAAAAAATAACTTCTTGATTTGGATAATACTCTTTTACAAATGACTCTATTCCTGTCCATTTTATCATTGCAACCTTAGTTTTTTCATCCATTCTAACATCGCTTTTTGCTATACCTAACATAGTAGTTTCAAGATATCCATCAGTAAATACAATGTTGTGCTCTAACTCAGTGCTCCGCGACATAAACATATTTGCACATATATCTGCCTCGCCATTTTCAACCATTTTTAGTCCTTCTGAAAAATTTTCTACTTTTACATATTCAAATTTTAGACCAGAGTTTTTAGAAATTGATTTTAATATCTCTATTGATATTCCTTTATAAGAATTTGTATTTTTATCATAAAAAGATAATGGCAATGTATCTGTGCCAGATACAACTTTTATTGTAGGATGTTTCTTTATGTACTCTTTCTCTTCTGAAGTGAATCCTTCTGAAGCTATTGAAGTATCTTTGTAATGTTTATTAAATAAATTACCATCATAATATATATCTTCTCTCTTTATCTCACCTAATGCATAATTTAAGCCATCTAGTATCCTCTTATTACCTTTAGTCGTTGCATAGTATATAGGTTCTGATGAAAAGCGTAAAACTACCTTTGTATTTGGCATATCTCTTATACTGCCGGTAAGTAACATATCAATAGTTCCTTTTTCAAGTTCTTTTTCAAGTTCTTCTGAGCCTTCTATGTATTTATATTTTACAGATATTTTATTTTTTTTACAGTATTCATCAAATATACTCTTAAAATGATTATCCGATACGGTGCCCACTATTTTTCCATCAATTTCTTTTAAATTATTATATGATATACTATCGTTTTTATCATTTACATATAATGCCCCATATTCATATCCAAAATTTAAATCTGTATAGTCATAATATTTTTCACGCTCTTCACTTTTTTGCAATGCTCCAAATATATCAATTTTTCCCTCTTTGAGCATTTCTAGTCCTTGTCCCCATCCACAAGGTATATATTCTAATTCCCAGTTATTTATCTTAGCTATTGCATTAAGATAATCATAGGTATATCCATACAAGTTGCCATCTTTTGTAACGGAAATACCATAACTAGGCCAATATCCAACTCTCACTTTTTCTTTATTAGAATCGCCTAAAACCAATGATGTATTTAATAAAAGTAAAAAAACAACCAAAGTAATAACAAATCTATATTTTTTCTTCATAGTACCACTCCTTTTATGACTAAATCATATGAAGACAATTAATTTATTTTTATTTAATTTTATGCAATGTTTAACTAAAGTGTACAAACAATTGTTTTATATTTGAGAATTTAAATAGAATCATTAAATATAATAAATCTGTCCTTTCCTTGATTTTTTGAATAATAAAGAGCCTTATCTGCTTTTTTATACAACTCAATAAAAGTTGTTCCATGATGTGGCATGACAGATATTCCTATACTACAAGAAACTTTATATGACTTATTTTCTCCAGTATAATAATTTCTAAATGCATTACATAGCTCAATTGCCTTATTTTCAATGGATTTTATATCTTTCATGTTTTTCATAAAAACTACAAACTCGTCTCCACCAACACGCCCAATTATATCATCTTCTCTAAAAATGGAATTTAATTTTTTTGAAACTTCAACCAAAACTTTATCACCAAAAACATGACCTAAACTGTCATTGATAGATTTAAAATCATCTAAATCAATAATAAAAAATGCATGGCTATTTTTTTTTGTATTTTCTAGGTTAAGAAGTCGCTTTATTAAAATTTCTGTTGTACCTTTATTATAAATTCCTGTTAGCATATCGCGTTCAGCTTTAAATTTAAGTTCTATCTCATCTTTCTTCTGCTTGTCTATATCTTTAATATATGCAAAGCCTTTAAGTTGATTGCATTGAGAGTCTTTAAATAAATGCATTGTGCAAAGTTCCCAAAAAACCTGCTCACTATTGTCGCACCTACGATATTCTAATTTCAACTCATTTACTCCTTTACTGTATGAATCCAAAACATTTTCAGGATAAAACATATTTTTAAAATTTTCTTTATCTAAAATAAATATTATATCATCAACAATACTCTTTATTACTTCAGAATAATTACCATCAACTCTTAAATTTAGATTCCTCTTAGAATCTATATTACTTGATATAATTTTATCTTGAGAAAAATTAACTTCATATATTGCAATTGCTTCAGATAACATAGCTTTTCTATACTGCTCTTCTTGATTGTATTGCATTTCAACTTTTTTCTGCTCATTTATATCTTCTAATAATCCGATTGCTTTAACTGGCATATCCGTTTCACTAAATATATTAGTTAAAGTCATTCTATTCCATATGTATTCGCCATTAACTTGCTTTATCTTTATTACAGATACTACACTTTCTTCACCTTTTTCTATCTTATTAAAAGATTCCTTAAAAACATCAACAAAATCATTGTGTATTATCTCTGAATTTACAAAATAGTCTATTGAATTTCTAACATTTTTTGTTAATCCATATATTGAAGAAACATCACTAGAATTATGTATAAACTTTGTTTTAACATCATAGTCAAACACTATATTAGAAGTCTTAGATAGCGCAATCCTAAGCCTTTCTTCATTAATCTTCAACTCTTCTTCTGTTCTTTTCAAATCTGTTATATCAACTAGCACACAATACAAGTACTCTTTTCCATCAGAATCTTTTATAAGTTCACACTTATTTACAACCCATACAAAATTTCCATTCTTAGTAATCATTCTATATTTTACCTCAACTACCTTTGACTCCAATAATTGAAACTCAAACTCCTTCTTTACTCTATCTATATCACCTTTGTAAATTACATCATAAAAATTATTGTTAAATATAGATTTTATCTCTTCTTTAGTATATTCAAAAAGGTCTATAAATCCATCACTTAAAAATACAAATTCATATTTTGTCCCTACTGTACACTTAAAAACCCCTCCAGGTATATTATTGGTAAGTGAAGATATTTCTAAGTTAGCTTTTACAAGTCTATCTTTTGATTTCTTTTCCTTATAAAATACAATTAAAATCAAAACTAAAAGTGCTATGAAGTTTTTAAGTGTTAGTATAATTGCAAGTTTGTTTATTTCTGAAATATCTTTCAGTACTAAAGATTTTGGAATAAAAGATAAAGTATACCAATCATTTACACCAACCTGAGTATATGTAGCATATTTATCTTTTCCATTAAATTTATATTCTATGAATCCACTTTTCTTCTTTGATATATCTTCATTAAACTTCTTATAATTATAATCTTCTTCAATAGAAATTGAGTTAAAAAAATCACTAATATTATCTATGTCATCATTAGTTTTTATTTGAGTAGATTTTAAGATAAGCTTTCCTGATTTTTCAAAAACATATGTACTACCTTCTCCATTAAAACTATTTCCATCTATAAATTCACTTAATATACTTGTACTATAAGAACCATACAATACCCCTATTACTTCATCATTTTTATATATAGGAGATGCTACAATAAAACTAGTTTCATTGTTTATAGGTGAGCTTATAATTTCAGAAATATTACTTTCACCTTTCATTGCTTTCTTAAAATAACTTTGTTGTGATATATTATCTATTTTTTTATTATCTTTATAAACTGTGCCATCTGGATATGCAATATAAATTCTTTCAAAATTAGATTCTTTTGATACATCATTTAATACTTTTATTACTTCTTCCTTCTTCATACTTTCTGAATCTGAAATAGTTTTAGAAATACCATTCATAAATCGTATTAATGAATTAAGCTTGACATTTATAGTATTTGAACTTTGAGATGATAACTCTTCTAAGTGCATTTTTTTATTTTTTTCCACCAATAAATTGACATTACAAGTAAAATCCCAAAGTGAAATCATCACAAACATACATATAAAAATAAAACCTAAAGCATAGCTTACGAATTTTTTATTTTTCATTTTGACACATCCTTTTCTGCATATAGACACTGTATTAACATTTGCATATTCACTTTTTATTGTTAAACTAATTATACTATCAGAATTCAGCTGTTTCAATAAAGTTAATACAAATATTGATAAATTACACAATAAAAAAGAACCTATAAATAGATTCTCTTAATAATACCTTTATTTAGTTATAATTAATTGTTTTTAAAGTATTTTGACAGTTCCATTTTCTTAACATAAAAACCTTTATTATCAATTTTTATAAGCTCTTCTTTTTGCAATACTTTTATCATTCTAGAAACAGTCTCTCTTTTACAGCCAAGCATATCAGCTAAATATGTAACTGTAATATTTACATTTATTAAAGTCCATTCACCATAGCAAACTCCAAACTCTTTACTTAATCTATATAATTTTGCTGCAAGCTTTTTGTCTACTTTTATAGATATTGAATTTTTTAATTGTCTGTATAGACGTCTTATTCGTCTTTCCATATATGAAATAATATCTTTTGTAAGTTGAAAATCACTTTGCATAATTTCTAAGAATTCTTCCATGCTGTAATAAGCTACTATTGAATTTTCAAATGCCTCACATCCAACAGTAGAATTTTTAGTATAGTCAAATGTAATATCATTTATAATTTCGCCACTATTCAATATAAAAATTACTTTTCTCTCACCATTTTCACTTATCTTAAAAATAGACACTTTTCCATCTAAAAGTACATAAACACTGTCCAAGCTATCTTTTTCATAAAATAAAATTTCTTTTTTTTGTAATCTTTTTAGTTTAGCTTTTTCCTTAAGTTGATTCTTTGTTTCAGTGCATAAATTATTAAAAATCATTACTTTATCAATATTATAATCTTTTAATTTAGACATGTAATATCTCTCCATTCCTAAATTTTTAAGAAAGCTCTATAAAACATTACAAATTTCTTATTTTATTCATTTTTAAACAATTTTATAGCATTTGTAGTTTTAATCTTCCTTTCAATAGCTTCATTAGAAAGTTCTTTTACTACCTGTGTATATACTAAATCAATGATGAAAAATTGTGCTAATTTGGAAGATATTGAACCAGTTTCAAGTACAGTTTCCCCTGATACGTAAGATAAATGCACATCTGAAATATCCTTTAATTCAGAGTTTTTATTTTCAGTAATTGATATAATTTTAGCATTATTAGCTCTTGCAAGCTTTAC
Source organism: Clostridioides sp. LIBA-7602 (assembly GCF_056688945.1). Taxonomy (NCBI): domain Bacteria; kingdom Bacillati; phylum Bacillota; class Clostridia; order Peptostreptococcales; family Peptostreptococcaceae; genus Clostridioides; species Clostridioides sp. LIBA-7602. The sequence goes on from NZ_CP196991.1 coordinate 2,555,224, forward strand.
AGTTTTTATAATTTCCTCAGTCTCACCAGAATGTGAAATTGCTACTATTAAATCGCCTTCTTCCATTATGGAAGACATCATTATCATTGTATGGCTACTATCAAAGCTCACACAATTAAGCCCTATTCTCATAAATTTATAGTTTGAATCCTGTGCTATTATACCAGAATATCCAATACCTATAAAATAAACTTTCTTAGCATTTATTATAAGTCTTGCACAATTGTGTACATCATTACTATTAATTATCTCTACTGTATTCTCTAAAGTAGTTATATTTGAATTTAAAAGTTTCTTTGCTGTATCCAACGCTGGCTCATCATTTTGTATATTTTTATTTATAATATTCTTTTTGTTAATGGTTGATATCTCTTGTGCTAAAGTAACCTTGAAATCCTGTAATCCATTAAAATTCATCTTTTTTACAAATCTAGTTATAGTTGCTTCACCAATATTACTCTCTTTTGCTATTTGTGATATAGGCTTATAAAATACATCCTCTATATTCTCTTTTATATAAGCTATCAATAATTTATCTGACTTTGTAACTTTAAAAGTTGGTGATTCCAATTGTTCTAAAATACTCATTAAAAACCCTTCTATTCTTTATATTTTATTTAAAAAATTATATAATGCCCCAAGCATTCCTGCGTCATTTTGTCTCTTTGCAAATTCTACATTAGTATTTTTATAAACTCTATCTATAAGAACCTCCTTTAATGCTTTGTCTATTTTAGGTTTTAGAAATTCCTCTTGCGCCATAATTCCACCACCTAAAATTACTACTTCTGGATTTATTACATAACAAATATTTGCGATTCCAACTGCTAATGATTTTATCATACTATTGAGTTCTTTTAAACAATCTTCGTCATTATTCCTTGCTAAATCGAAAATTATTTTTCCATTTAGGTCATTTTCATTCAAATTCTTTATTTTTGCTACTTTTTTAATTAGACTACTAGTAGATGCTAATTCTTGAAAAGAACTTCCATTTATATTCATATATCCTACTTCACCAGCACTATTACTAAATCCATTTATTAGTTTATTGTTTATTATAACACAACCACCAATTCCAGTACCTATTGTCAAGCATATAGAAGATGTTGCACCCTTTCCTGCTCCAATCCACATTTCGCCAAGCCCAGCACAATTAACATCATTTTCAACTTCACATTTTATATTAAATTCTTTTTCTATCTCTTTTTTTAATTCCATACCTTTATAGTTTGGAATTAGCTCTTCTAATGCAAATAATATCTTACCTTCAACTGGGTCAACCATACCTGCAGTTGATATACATATACCACTTATATCATTTTCTTCTATATATTTTTTTACTATCTGTTTTATTTTAGATAGTATTCCTTCTCCACCTTTTTCTTTTGCTTCAGTATCCATACTTGATTTATCAATTATAAATCCATCTTCTCTAATAAACCCATATTTTATTGAAGTACCTCCAACATCTATACAAACGTAATTTTTCATAACATATCTCCATACAAATTATTTTTATAAATTAACATTACTACTTAAACTCTTATATTACACAAATTTTTTATTTATCTTTTCCAATTCACAGATATATTTTCTTGATTCTGATAAATCTATTGTATCACTTAATATATTTTTTTCCTTAGTTGTATGATATTTATAAATATTCTTACATAAGTCTTCTCCTAACATATTAAGACCTTCTTGAGTATAATGAACATCATCAATAGTTAGACCTTTATCATGAAATTGCATAGCAATTTTACTTCCTACACACAGTATATCACATTCATTACAAGCAGATTCTTGTGCTGCTGCAATTCGTCTTGTTCTAATAAAATATTCCTCTTCTCCAAGCCAGTAACCAGTTAAGCTCACAAACATTTTATCAATCATACATTCTTCTTTAAGTCTATATGCAATCTTTTTTAGGCTTTCTTTATAGTATAAAGTATCACTACCATATTTTGCATCACTTTCACCTTGAATCCAAATAACATACTTATTTTCTATATTATAATGTTTGCTTAAACTACTACATCCTGCATTAAATTTTTCTATAGTATCATTTAGAAACCAGTTATTATCATGATTCCAATTTTTTATTCTTGACCCATCTTTTGCATTGTGAATAAAACAAACTTTATTCCCAGTAAGCTTATTCCATTCATTTGAAAATGCAGGTGCTATAGTACCATCACCTTCTGAAGTTTCTAGCTCGCATCTCATATTTATAATTTCATCAGTACTCAAATATTCAAAACAATTTTCATTTGGAATGACACTCTCTTTTTGGTTTCCTAAGCCTCTAGCATTGCTTTGTCCTATTAATAAAAATACATCTATATTATCCATGATTTAACTCCTTTATAAGTTTTAATCTTTTCATTACTTCCAATTTATACTATAAAAAACTAAGGCTGAAAATAGTAATCTAACTAAAATTTACGAAATATCACTAATCGCTGAAAGTTAAATCACTATTTTCAGCCTTAGTGGTTGTATAAATTCTCATTATCTAACCAAAACCTTAAAAATAGCTTTTTTGATATTTTCTTTTTCTAAAACTTTTATAGCTGTCATGTGAGCATCTTCTGGATAACACACTAAAAAATCATTTTTTCTAAGTTCTACATATCCATTGTTTTTTCCATCAAGAGGTAAAAAATCACCCTCTTCTTCGTATTCTTTTTGTTCTAAGTTTTCTATAAAATTTAAATCTATTCTTTCACATCCATCAAGCATCAAATGTACATCTATATACTTCTTATGAGCTTCCCAGAATCTTTCTTCTTTTTCACAAGTTTTATACTCTACAATATTCACAAAAACATCATCACCATCTATTGTATAAGTACCTTTTTCATAATCTATCAATGAATTGTCTTTAGCATATTCGAAACATCTAAGTAAATCTTCATGTAATGTTGAATATGTCTTACTATGATTTATATTTCCAAATATCATAAGCATTGTCTCCCTATATAATTTTAAATACACTTTATTTTTATACTTTTACATATAAATTGTATTATACAGTCTTATAGAGCAACTAAATTATTTATCTAATCACTCTATAAGACAATTTATCATTTAAATATCATATTATTTTTCATAATAAACAGTAGTTTCAGCTCTTGGTAAAGATACTTTTGCTTTAACTTTAGCTTCTATTGCACTAACTATTGTACCAATCACTACAGAAGTAGTTATTGTTATTAAAGAATATGCCCAAGAACTTACTTCTGGCATACGATATTTTAGATAAACAACTAAGATTGCTGATACTATAAATCCAACATAGGCTCCCATTTTAGTTGCTTTTTTACAAAATGCTCCAAGTACAAATACTCCTGCTAGAACTCCTAAAACTAGCCCCATGAAACTATTGAACCATTCGTATGCTGACTTTATTTCTCCATTTGCTAAGATTATTGCAACAACTATAGAAAGTATACCTACGCCTAATGATATATATTGTGCTATCTTAGTTTGTCTTTCCATACTTATATCTTTTGTTATTATAGTTTGTATATCTAAAGTCCAACTTGTAGCAACTGAATTAAGCCCTGTTGATAAAGTTGATTGAGATGCTGCATATATTGCTGCAAGTAGTATTCCTGTTATACCTACTGGTAATTCATAAGCTATATATGATGCAAATACTTGGTCTTGTTGAACTGTTTGAGCTAAATCTGGATTTTGAGTATAGTATATAAATAAACAAGTTCCAATTAGATAAAACACTGTTGCAAGTCCCATTGATAAAACACCATTTCCATATGTCATTTTGTTAAGTTGCTTTATATCAGTTGTTGTAGTAAATCTTTGAACTATATCTTGACTTGATACATATGATGAAAAAGTATTAAGACCAGCTCCCACAAATATTATAAAAGCACTTGTAGATAGTATATTTTTATCAAACATAACTTCATTAGTTGCTAAGAATTTATGTCCACTTGTAAGTGTATCCATTACTGTTCCAAAACCACCATTTATACTTGCTATTAAATAGAACAATGTACCTGTAACACCTACAATTAGTACCATGCCTTGTATAAAATCGGTCCATAAAACAGCTTTTAATCCACCTGTATATGAATAAATTATTGCTATTACACCCATAACTACTATCAATACATTTACAGGTATTCCTGTAAGACCAGCTAGAACCACTGATGGAAGATACATTATGATAGACATACGTCCTATTTGATATATTATAAACATCAAAGCTCCAAGTACTCTAAGACCTTTACTTTCGTATCTCATTTCTAAATATTCATATGCTGTATCTATTTCTAACCTACTGTACAAAGGTAAGAAAAATTTTATTGTTAAAGGTATAGCTATAAACATACCTAACTGTGCAAACCATAAAATCCAAGTTCCACCATAAGAATTACCTGCTAATGATAAAAACGATATTGGACTTAATAATGTGGCAAATATTGATACTGATGTAACCCACCATGGAATAGTTCCATCACCTTTGAAGAACTCTTTTCCCTTCATTTCCTTTTTTGAAAATAACAATCCTGCAAATAAAACTGCCAATAAGTAAACTACCAGTATTGCAAAATCTATCCAAGTAAATCCTACCATTTTATTAATCCTCCCATACTAAAAGTATTTTATTAAAAATACTTTCTGTATATTTCTTTTGCTCTTGATTTCATTTCATCAGTTGCTTCTTTCATAGGTTGTCTACAATATCCAGCTTCGACACCTTGCTCTTCAAGTAGTAATTTAATTGTTTGATATAGACCATTTCCTAATATATCTGTTATTAAATCATTAGTCACATGCTGTACTTCAAGTGCTTCTGATATTTTTTCATTTTTAGTTAATTCAAATATTTGTCTAGCTCTGATACCGTTTACATTAAATGTAGAACCAATTGCTCCATCTACACCTAAAACAGTAGCTGGTAACATCATTTCATCAAATCCTGCAAATATTAATTTATTTGGGAATGTTTTTCTCATTCTTTCTAATAGGTAGAAATCTGCTGCTGTAAACTTAACACCTATTATTTTTTCGTTTTCAAATAATTCTCCAAATTGGTCTAGACTCATATCAACACCAGTTAAAAATGGTATAGAATATATTATTAATCTATTATCTACAGAATTTATGATTGTATTGTAATAGTGTTTTATTTCTTCAAAATCAAATTTATAGTAAAAAGGTGTAACAGCACTTATAGCATCATATCCTAAGTCAGTTGTAAATTTAGCAAGTTCCACAGCTTCTTTTAAATTAACTGAACCAACTTGAGCTATTAATTTTATTTCTTCTTTCACTTCATCTTTAGCTATTTCAAATATTTTTTTCTTCTCATCAGTTGAAAGCATGAAATTTTCTCCTGTACTTCCCCCTACATAAAGACCATCTATTTTGCAAACATCTATGTTATGTCTAATTATCTGTCTTAACCCTTTTTCGTTTATATTTCCTTCCTTATCAAATGAAACCAATAATGCTGAATAAATTCCCTTCATATCTGTTGTTCTCATATCTTTACCTCCAATTTTAATTTTCAAATATAGTTAAATATAATAAATTTTTAATTTATAAATTAATTTTTAATTAATTTCAATTGCTTTAACAAACTTTTCTGTTATTAATTGTGGTCTTGTTATTGCTGAACCTACAACTGATGAATAAACACCTAATTCAAATACCTTCTTTAAATCTTGAGGAGTATTTACTTTTCCTTCTGCTATTACAGGTATTTCTAAGTCTTTAACTAATCTTTCCATCAATGCAAAATCTGGTCCTTCTAAAACTTTTGTATATGGAGTATACCCAGATAGTGTAGTTGAAACACAATCCACACCATATTCTTGAGCTTTGATAGCTTCATCATAGTTTGATATATCTGCCATTACTAAGACCCCATTTTCTTTTATATACTTTATAATTTCCTTTAAGTCTTCATTATTTGGTCTAACTCTATTAGTAGCATCTAAAGCTATCATCTCACACTCAGTTGTCAAAAGCTCATCAACTTCCTTTTTAGTTGGTGTTATATATATATCTGAATCTTCATAGTTTCTTTTTATAATACCTATAACAGGAAGTCCAGTAACTTTTTTTATTTCAATAATATCATCAACTCCTTGAGCTCTAATTCCAACAGCTCCACCTTCCATAGCAGCTTTAGCCATTCTACCCATTATAAAAGGGCTATGAAGAGGTTCATTTTCTAAAGCTTGACATGATACTATTAATCTACCCTTCACCTTATCTAGCATTTTTTCAATTACCTCATTTCTGAAATTTATTTTCTTGATTTATGTATTAATAATAACATGAAAACTTTTTCTTTGCAATATTTTTTCATATTTTTTTGTCAACTCTATATTTTTACTAGTTTATTCCATATATAAGCCTATTTTTTATTCATAAAAGAAATTTTATTTCATTTTTTCGGTATTTATTTTCATTTTCTATAAATGCTCTTATAAATGCTACCTTTAAATGATTTCAATAAAAAAACCCATGCACACTGTACATAGGTTTCCCAATATTATTCTAACTCCATTATAATTTTTCTACCACAGCAAGGACAAAATTCAGACTCTGAATCTATTTCACTTTGACAGTAACCACAAACTATAAAATCACCATATTCATTTTCTAACTCAAATTTTTTACCACATTCCGCACAATATTTATCATTTACATTTCCAACATAACCACATTCGCAAGTTACATTACTCTCTGCGTTTTCCATTTCGTTAATTTCCATATTTTTTTCATAGATTATCTTGTCAAGTTCTAGTAACTCATCACAAAACTTGTCAAAACTCTCATCATCAATAGAATCTTCTCTAATTTTTTGATATGTTAATATTCCCATTTCCAAGAATATCTTTGCTTTCTTTTCTTGAATATCATCAATCTCTCTATTTAGCTTTGATTTCTCTTTATATAATTCAACTTTAAATTTTCCATTACCAAATTTTTTCTTAACTTTAGAAAATTTATCATCTACTGTATTTTTAGTATTTTCTTCCATAGAAATTTCCTCCAATCATATTTAATCAGCTGAATTTAGCTTATACCCTATTAAAGATACCACAAAACTATATATAAATGAAATTATAATAGTTTGGAATACTTTGAATTGCATTATTAAAGTTGCTCCATAACTAGTTGTATTAAAGAAATTAATATTACTATCAAGTATAAATGTGCTAAATAAGGCCAGCATACCCATTAAAAATGCATAATACACACTAAACATTATTACAGGCTTGATATTATCTGTACTATATTTAAATCTCAATTTATATCCATTTAATAATAGTATTAATGCAGACAAAGCCCCCATCGCATAAAACATTAATTTAGTATCTCCAAATAGAGATGATGAACCTAAACTAAATATTGATACTGTTGAATTTATTATAGTTACTGAAATTCCATTTGCAAAAGCCCACATATAACTAGCTATTTGTGGTAATATAGCAAATAAATTTGCTCCATTTGAGTAACTACTCATATCTAATTCATTTAAGTAACTACTATCAGATATAGTTAATACAAATAGTATTGCTAATACTAAAACATAGCCTAATATAAATATCTTTATAGAATTTGAAAAAAGAGACATGTACATATTTTCCTTTTCATAGCTCTTTTTGTAAGCAGTTATGTATGTACATATAAATCCTAATACAAATCCATTTAAAAGGACACTAAAAAACTGATAGCTATACTCTAGTGCATAGCCATATTCTAACATACTATGTGAACCAGTTTTTACATTAGTAAAAATAGATAGAATAGCTAAAATTAATCCATAAAGAATTCCAACCCCTAAAGAATTCGCTAATGTAGTTTTTGAATCTTTACATCTTTTTCTCATAAAAATTAAATTTGATATTATTAATCCTAGAATAGGGATTATGAGTAATATTAATAAACCTATATTAGCATTTATAAATCCAGAGCCCATCATAGTAGACATAGCTACACTAATTTGACCTAGGTTAAGGGCTAGAATTATATGTGCTGGATTTATCAAATAACTAATGTCATTAAATTGAATAGTTATTACAGCTTTAAATATCAATGCAATAATAAATAATATAAATACAGTTGTAAAGGTTGTTAAAAGTATTCCTCTTGTATTTGCATGATATGAAAGTTCTTTTATTTTAGATTTTAAGTCCAGTTTTGTTTCAAATGGTCTTAAGGATGCTATTTCATAAAGCTCATTTCCACAAAATTTACAGTAATTATCTTTAGAATTACTTTCTTTCCTACAACTAGGACAAATTTTTTCTTCTTTACTTTTGAGCGTGAAGTTGTTATTTTTTATTTTTCTAGTTGGTTCGCCTGTTGTTTTAGAATAGTTATTATGTGAATAATTCATATTATTTATTTTTTTTTCATCCATTTTTTCCCTCCAAGTTTTACTGTTGTAAATTATCAAATATAACTATATCATATAAAACTTAATTATACCTTAATTGGATATATTTATCTATTTTATTTGTTTATTGTTCTTATTTTTTAACAAGTGTTGGTATTTCAGTAATTTATTAATGTCAGTTTTGTTGTTTATGTTTTATTATGCTTAATTTAAATTTATTCTATTCTTTATTTTCGGTGGCAAGATGGTGGCAAGTTAGATTTTTCCACCATTTATTTTTAAAAAATAATTTATAATGAATTGCCATTTTACTAATTTATATATAACTAAAGTCTAAACAATATAACACCTTGAAAGCACTAGACCTCTAATTCTAGTAGGAGAAAAATTTGCAACGATTACAAAATAAAATTAAAATACTTTTAAATTTATATCTATTATCATTTATGTAATATATTAATTACAAATATGTCTACAAAACTTAATTATAATAAAATACTAATCAAAAAATCACTTAATATTAACTAACAAATACAATCTAACACAATTTTAGATTGTTACACATAATATATTTTGATATAATTAAGTTATAAATAAAGTATTCCAAGTATCTAAGAAAAGAAAAGGAATACTTATTTTTATGTTTTATTTTTAATGGAGGCTTATATGAACTTAGAAAAATTAAAAAAATTTTTTGGATTTCCTCTAGACAAAGAACATAAAGAAAATGTTGAAAAAGAACTTTGCAATTATCTTTATCATACTGGAAAAGTTATTTGTATAATAATAATAATATCTCAAATAATTATGATGATATCAATATCAGCTAGAGAAGGTGGGCCTTTTGCCACTCCAAGACGTCAATGGTATTTTTATATGTACATATCATTATTTTCTGTATCTTCAATATTTATGTTTGTATTTTCTTATCTTTGGAATAAAAAAAAGGACTGTTATACTTTTTATATAAACTTATGGGTAATCTATGTAACCTTTTTCTGCCTATGGGGATGTGTAATCACTCTGCTTGACCAATTAGGTGGAAATGACTTAAGTGTATTTAGTTACATTATGTTAGCTGCTGCTGCTTTTTCAGTATTAAAATTTGGAGAATCAATAATCGTTTTTGGAGGTTGTTTTTTGTTTCTTAATTTTTTCTTACCTGGAATTCAGACTATACCAGGTAATGAGTTTAGTAATATTGTTAACACATTTTTTATAACATCACTTGCCGTTTTTGTTTCTACAATGTTATATAGAAGCCGTGTATTTACTTATTATGACAAACTTTTAATTCGTCAACAATATGAAGAAATATATCATATCAATAATTTACTTAACCATAAAGTTATGATAGATGACCTAACTAAAATGAATAATCGTAGATATCTTGAAGATATTCTACAAAAAAAATTAATCAGCCATTCAAATCAAGGACCTATAACTGGAATGATGCTAGACATTGATTACTTTAAACAATTCAATGACACTTATGGTCATCAAAAAGGAGACTATTGCTTGCAAAATATCGCTAAAGTAATTTTAGATTTTACAAATTATGAAAATGCACATGCTATAAGATATGGCGGTGAGGAATTTTTTATATGCATTTTCAACTGTGATGAGGAAGATGCTAAACTTAAATCAGAATGTTTACGAAAAACTATAGAGTATTGCAATTTTGAACGCAATGATATTCCTTCAAAATGTGTAACTGTTAGTATTGGAGTTTACACAAAAAAAATTGAAGAAAAAATCACATTGAAAGAATTTATAAATCACTGCGATAAGGCTCTATATACTGCAAAAGAACAAGGACGTAATTGCGTTGCATTTTATTAAAGAATATATACATAAAAATATTAATCCTTCATATGTAAATTTTTTAGCAAAAATATTCTATATTTACAATAGTTAAATACTATTAAATAAACCTATAAGTTAGACTTTTAAACTTGAGTTTCACTTATAGGTTTATTATTTTTAGAATATTAGTTGTTCTTGAACTTTAATATTTATAAATTATATTATTAAATCTAAGTTATATTTTCAAATCTATTATTGGTTAATTTTCCATTTCTTTAATCAATGAAATATTTTGTTTTTCTATAGAGTTTAATACATCTGTGTCAGCTCCTATATCATAATCTGGCTGATACCATGATTTATTACTAAAATAACTCTTATATGGCTCTTCTTTAAACACATACCCATATCTTGCAAATATTTCATTTCTTATATAGGCTAACTCTCCTTTACTATAACCCTCTAGTTCTTCTCTAGTCAAAACTCTTGAATCACTATCATATATAATATAATCATCGTCATAACTTACTTCTCTATTTTTTGAGTTAGAGTTAGAACTTGAATTATTTTTACTGTTTTTTGTATCATTTTTTTCTTTATCACTCTCATCATTTGTTCCATTATTTATACTTTTAATAAATTTATCAGCTTCTTCTTTGGAAATTTTATTAAGTGTACCACTTACATTGTCAGCTTCTAATGAAATTTCATTGCTATTATATCTAGTTACAGAAAGTTTTTCATTTGATGAGTTATCCTTACTTTTTAATACCATACTATTGCTATCTGAACTTTCCACTTCATATTTGATTGTATAATTACTTTCTTCTTGATTTTTACTATAAAGTTTTATTTTGTCAGGTTTTTCAAATTCAAATATATTATACTCATCAGCTTTCCAAAAACCAATTAAATCTTTTGGCTCTAAATTTTTAGAATAAATCAATTCATTTTCTAAATAAATCTCTGAATATTTTTGTATATTACTCATTTCAACTTTATCTTTCTTAGTTTTCATATTATAAAAATGTATTTCCTTATTTTGAGTAGAATATACTATGTTCTCTGAATTAAATGAATAACCAATCACATCACTTGCTATCTTATCTTTATCTAAAAATAGCTCACCACTCGATTTAATATAGAGTAATTTATCATCATTAATAATAGATAAATTAGAGTTTTCTTTCATGTCATTTCCTATTTTTTCTTCTTCTTTATTATTTTTTTTGACATATATATCTCCATCAGAATTTCTAAATACAATACCATCCTTAATTAAACTTATATAATCAATGTCTGATTTTATTTTCTTAGATTCATCTTTCCCTACTTCTTTTTCATATAATTCATCATCACTATTTATAAAATAAAATTTATTATCTCTATATCTATAAGACCTAATATCTGATGCTATTTTTTCACTTGTACCATTTTTGTATAGATACAATTCTCCTTTTAAATCCTTATAATTATACTCACTTATATACATAATATCTTCATCATTAGATTTTACTACCCATAAATTCGATACATCTGAACTAATCTTAACTTTATCATTTTTATCTAAGCTTTTTAAATATAAGTTATCATCATTATTTATAAATATTACATCACCTTTATTGTTTATAATATCAAAACTTTTTATATCAGTTGATATCTTCTCTTTATCCTCATTTTCTTTATATAGATACAACTCTTCATCTGTATTAACATAATATATATACTTTCCATCTTGAGATACCTTGTATAATACAACATCATTGGCTACTTTTTCTTTATCTTTTCCATCATACTTTACATACAAAGAATTTTCTGATGATATGTATGCCATAGTCTTTGAATAAGGAATAAATTCATATGAATTAAGTTCACCAGAAATTAAGTCTGATGCTAATTTTTCCTTTTCTTTCTTTAAATTATATTTATACAAATTATTTTCTTTATCCTGAATTAATATTGATTGCTCTCCACTTATATAATCTCTCTTTGTATCTATAGGTATATCTGATGCTATTTTTTCTTCATCCTTACCTTGTGTATTTATATACACATCTGTCATACCATCAGAATTATCCTCATCACTCTTTAATAGTATAAGAGAATTATCTCCTTTATTCTGACTACTTTTAGAGTTATTTTTTGTACAACCTGTGCATATAAGTACTAAACCTAAAACCATAAACAACCATTTCTTAGACATTATTACTCCCCCTCATGATAATGATAAAGCCTACTGTATGATAGATAATACAATAAATAATTTTTTGTATTTAACATCCTATATATTTTTATACTATCCCCTTATATCTTTTAGTATAAAACCAGTCTGTAAATCGCATTTATTTTTATAATTTTCCAAAATCGCTTTATCATTTATAGTATATCATAACAAACGTTATCCTAGCACATTAACTATAACTACTCCAAAAGCTTTTAATGCTTCTTGAAGCACTTCACTCCCTCCATAAGGATATCCTATGGGATTAAAATAAAGTTTTGAAGTTTTTTCTCCAATCATTTTACAGCCTTCTATTGTATAATCACCTATACCAATTTCAGAAAATACAGTTTCAAAATCCCATGGAACAGAGTTCAAATGCTCTTGTCTTTTTTCTTCATCCAACAGTTTATATTTCTCCCAAAATATTTTATTTTCTTCCTCTGTTGGCCACCAAAAATAATCTAATTCTTCTTTATAATAAAATTCATCTACTCTTTCTAAAATATAATATTCTAAATCATTAATTTGTATACAATCATTTTTTATATTTGCTATATAGGAAAATAAATTCTTAATCCTATCAAATACCTCTACATTATCCACATTAAATTCAATAAAGCAAAATTCACACATCTTATCCCCTCCCAACGCTAATATTTTATTATGTTGTATTGCAAAATAGAATTAATTAAATCATATATTTACAAATATAATAAAAATAACTTGCATATATCCAAACTAGATAATATACAAGTTATTTACTATTTTTATGCCTAAAATTATATAGTTATACTATAATTTATAACTATTAGAATTCAGCATTTTTAGGAGTTCTTGGGAAAGGTATAACGTCTCTTATATTAGACATACCTGTCATATACATAATTATTCTTTCAAAACCAAGACCAAATCCAGAGTGAGTAGCAGTACCAAATTTTCTAAGTTCTAGATACCACCAGTAATCTTCTTCTCTTAATCCCATTTCATGAATTCTATCTAGTAAAACATCTTCTCTTTCTTCTCTTTGAGAACCTCCTACTATTTCTCCAACACCAGGAACCAATAAATCCATTGCTCTAACAGTTTTACCATCTTCATTCATTCTCATATAGAATGCTTTTATATCTTTTGGATAATCTGTTACAAATACTGGACAATTGTATATTTGCTCTGTTATATATCTTTCATGCTCAGTTTGAAGGTCACATCCCCACTCAACTGGATACTCAAATTCATGACCTGACTCAATCAATAACTCTACTGCTTTAGTATATGTTATTCTAACAAATTCAGAGTTTACTATCTTATTTAATCTTTCTAACAAGCCTTTATCTATAAAACTATTAAAGAATTCCATTTCTTCAGGAGCATTTTCTAAAACATAACTTATAACATATTTTATCATGTCTTCTGCAAGTTCCATGTTATCTTCAAGGTCCGCAAAAACTATTTCTGGCTCTATCATCCAGAATTCTGAAGCATGTCTTCCTGTGTAAGAGTTCTCAGCTCTAAATGTAGGTCCAAAAGTGTAAACATTTCTAAAAGAAAGTGCCATTATTTCGGCATTTAATTGCCCACTAACTGTTAAATTGGATTCTTTTCCAAAGAAATCTTGAGCATAGTCTATTTTTCCATCTTCAGTTTTTGGAATATCATTTAAATCCATAGTTGTTATTCTAAACATTTCACCTGCACCTTCACAGTCACTACCTGTTATGATTGGAGAATGTGCATATACAAAGTTTCTTTCTTGGAAAAATTTGTGTACAGCATATGCAGCTATTGATCTTACTCTAAATACAGCTGAAAAAGTATTACTTCTTGGTCTTAAATGTGCTATTGTTCTTAGATATTCAAGTGTATGTCTTTTCTTTTGTAGTGGGTATGAACTATCTGATTCGCCTTCTACTACTATACTTTTTGCATGTATCTCTACTGGTTGTTTAGCTCCTTCTGTAGACACTAATTCTCCTTCTACAAGTATAGATGAACTTATTGCTAATTTCCCTATTTCTTTGAAATTTTCTACTTTCTCATCAAATACTATTTGCATATTTTTAAAGAAACTTCCGTCGTTTAACTCTATAAATCCAAAGTTCTTAGATACTCTAGATGTTCTTATCCATCCAGCTACTTTTACAGTTTTTCCTATGTACTGCTCTTTGTCTCTGTACAATTCTTTTACTGTTATAAATTCCTTTTGCATTTTAAATCCTCCTAGTATAATTGTTATTAATTTCTTCTAAATATAATTTCAATAAAAAAAGCCCTTCATCCCTATATAAAGGGACGAAAGACTATTACTCTCGCGGTACCACCCTAATTGTCATAAATGACCTCTTAGTTAAGCAATGCTTAAAGCCTATAACGGTGCCTTCCGTCTAAGTCTACTTACTAAACAAGCTTTCGATTAGAAACTCCAAGATGTTCTTCAATATAAACCTCGTATTGAGCTCTCACCATCCTCAACTCGCTAAAACTACATTTTATATCTACTCTTCTCTTCACAGTATTTATCTTATATTATTTCCGCTAATTAACAAAATTATACCAATTTATAAATTTTTAGTCAATAAATTTATATAATTGATACTTATTGATGTTTATAAAAAAAGTAGAGTAGTACCCTGCTCATTAAACTAACTACAAATCTTCAAAGCAATATAAACCTTCAAAGCATACTACTCTACAAAATCACAATAAATACTCATTTTCATTATTTAATCTTATAACTTTTATAACTTACTTCCATTGTCAACCCAATCTTTTGCTTCTTCAACACTATTAAGTGAAGGTATTGAAACTTTACTATGAGGTTTTAATTTTTCAACATCAGCCCATGCTGCTGTTGACTCATTTCCAACTAAAAGTGGACTTCTAAGTCTTTTATTATCTTTTCCTTTTAATGCTCTTGCTTTTTTATTTTCCAAAACTATCACCTCTATTATTTATTTTGTAATAGTTTTAGCAATTTTTCAAATTAAATTCATAAGTCGAAGTTATAATGATTTTAAATTAATAATATATATTTAAAATACAAAATTAATTCCTATTTTTATACAAAATTTTTATTTCCTATACAAAGAATATACAACTATTTTTTTATTTTAATATTGATTTCTGATACCATTTTTTAATATATAAACTATATAACAAAATTCAACTATTCATAAAATATAATTTTTTATTTACAAGGTATTTGCTATCTGTTGAATTGTATTTTTCAAATCTAAAATTCCATATCCTTGTGATACATTAGGATATGTATATATATCAAGTTTTGTAGCTCCCAGTATTAAATACGTTTTTAAAACTTGTGTAAATAATGATAACCTTGGTATATTATCTTGTTTTTCTAAGTATTCCATTAATAAAGCTAAGACACCACTAACTATAGAACTACTAATGCCTGTACCTGTGCCTGTATTATATGTCCCGTTTTTATATGTAGATATTATATCTACACCTGGCGCTACTATATCTGGTTTAATTCCTCTTCCTCTAATTGGCCCTTTTGAAGAACCAATCCACATACTATCAGTTTTATTATTAAATGTGCCAACTGTGATTACATCATCACTAGCAGCGTACATAGTTATTGTAGCAATTGAATCAGGGTCTAAAAATCTTGTATCTGGAGCTATCAGGTTTTTATTTGGTAAATATATATCATATTCTCCTCCTATTACAAGTTCCGAAGTCAATCTTAAAGTCCATACTCCAGGCTTTATATCGCTTAATTTTATCTCCAGGTTTTCTTTTCCAGAAGTAATATATGGATAAATAAATCGCATTGCATAAGTAGTATTTTCTAAGTTAAATTTTCCTCTATATACATAAAAATCTGGAGAATATCTTATATCATGGCTAACTTCACCTGAAGGAGATATTATTTGTGCGCCTATTTTATCTGGGCCATTTGTGTTTAGTGTTATATCAAGTGCATAATCATCTCCATCTTGTATTATTACATCTTGCACTTCACCTACACTGTTAAATCTACCAGAATAATGAATATCTGTATTGCCTTGATTCCCTGCACCACTCACTACTACTACGCCAGCACTACTCAAGATATTAAAAGTATCTAATATAGAAGTAGTTGCTACAGCACCTGATTTAACTCCAATAGTTAAATTTATTATTATAGGCTTATTTTCTGTCCTTGCTATATTAGTAACATATGTTATAGCTGCTAGAAAATCCGAAACACTGTAATTTATCCTTCCAGCATAATAAGTATCTGTATATGATTTTAATTTAACCACTATTAAGTCCGATTCTGTAGTAATACCTCTATATTGTGAATTTACCCTCCCATTTCCAACCAATATACCAGAAGCTAAAGTTCCAGTACCTATATTATCTTGGCTTAAACTCCCATCATTTCTACTTATGGCTATATTTAACTCACTTCTTGTAAATTCACTTCCAAAAATAAAACCTTCTGGTGGTGGATTTGTATTTGCTTCTTGATCCCATAAACTTAAAACTTTACTACTTCCATCTGCATTTATAAAATCAGGATGCAAGTAATCTATGCCTGAATCTATAACTGCCAACAAAATTCCTCTTCCTGTTATATCATTGTATGGATTTTCATATATATACTCAGTTTCAGCAGCTGTGGTAATAGTTTCTCCATTATTTACATTGTTAGTTATATCAATCAAACTACTCATAGGGGCAGATTCCTCCCACCACGCTACTTGCAATATGTTATTTAAAATAGTTTCATCAAAATCTATAGGTACATATATTACTACAAGCTGACTATTTAAAACCATATACCTATTTATACCATTTTCTTGGAGTGCAGTCTCTATATCACCTTGATAAATTATACAATAAGATTTTTCCATAACTCCCCCCCTACCTTAATACATCAAACATGCCCCTAACATCTAATGCTCCATATCCAGCACTTGTATTTGGATACACTGTATTTGAATTTTTTCTAGCTCCAGCTTGCATAAATGTTTTTACTTTTTGAACATATGCTTGATTTGGATATCTTCCATCAGCAAAAGTATATTGAAAATACATTGCAGCAGCTCCTGCAACATGTGCACTCGCTGCTGCTGTACCAGTTATAGTTGCGTATGTATTGCCAGGATAAGCGGCGATTATACTCACTCCTGGTGCTACTAAATCTGGCTTCAATCTATTTTCGATAGTTGGACCTCTTGATGAACTTTGCCATAAACTATTATTAATAGTGTTATATGCTCCTACAGTTATTAAATCATCTTGAATGGCAGGATAATTTATAGTATAAAAAGGGTCAACCTGTCTAAATCTAGTTCCACTTTTTAAAAGCACTCTGTTTGGCAAGTATAAATTGTATATACCATTTATAATATAAACTCCAACTAGTCTAATTTTCCATACTCCTCTTTTAGCATTTTTCAAAGTAATATTAGTAAACTGCTGACCTGAAAAAGTAGTTGGGTATACATATGTTATGAAATAATCAGTTCCTTCTAAATCAAATAAACCAGTCACTCTATTGTAACTTGATACACCGACACTTTTACTCTCTTCACCTGAAGGCGATACTATTATTACATCTGCCTTATCTGGCTTGTTTAACCAAAGCTCTAATGATAGTTCTTCTTCATCTTCACTTAACTCCAACTCAATATCAACAGAACCTCCTGCATGTGGTATACTTCCAGATGTATGTGTTTGTGTATTGCCCTCATTTCCTGCCCCTGCTGTTATACATAAACCTCTAGTAAAGAATGCTTTTTCACTATTACTTCTATTAGTTAAGCCAGCTAGACTGCTACTACCCAAAGATACATTTATAACCAATGGTCTTCCAAGTTCAAAAGCTTTTTTATATGCATACTGAGATGCAGCAAATAGCATTGCACTATTATAAAAACCATCTAGCTTACCAAGTTTTATTATTATCAGTTCAGCATCTTCTGCTATTCCTGCATATTCACTATTTACATTTCCCAGTCCTGCACATATACCACTTAACATCGTTCCTTGGCCAACTTCATCCTGAGATAAACTAGGGTCATTGTCTGCTATAGCTCTATTTATATCTTCTCGTGTGTATTCTGTTCCAATATAAAAACCTTCAGGTGGGCTTCCTTCTTTTGTTTGATCCCATAAATATACTATCTTTGAAGTTCCATCTGGATAAATAAAATCTCTGTGTAGATAGTCTATTCCTGTATCTGCAATTGCTATTAGAGTACCTCTTCCTGTTATCGTAATGTTTGGATTGTTTTTAAAGAAATTTACACCTATCTCTTCTGTTGCAACTATACCACCAAAAGTTCCTTGGTTAATGGTTCCAAGTAATGACATCTTTATAGTTGATTCTGACCTTATAATCGATGGAAGTTCCAATATTCTTTGTATACTGTTATAATCAGAAGCATCTATAGGTAGTATGCCTAATGAATCACTTAATTTAATAAAACCAGAACCCATACCTAAAGCATTTAATTCTCCTTCAAATTCAGGAGTATGAATTATATTTATTCCTGCTAAAATTCCACTTTGCCTATTCATATCCTCATTGCAAAAACTATCTGATTTAATATCATTTTTTATATTGTTATTATAACCATCTACAAGTTTATAATTATTTTCTTCATCTTTAAATGATTTATTAATACTTCTATATCCAATATCATCGGTCTCTAAATCTTGATTTATACTAGATAGAGTGTACAAATCTATATCTGCTAAATTTAAAAACCCAAATCCTGATGAATTATTTGGATAGGATTGATTACTTAGCCTTCTTGCCCCTCTTAAAAGTAGTGCTCTTAATTTCTGAGAATATAAAAATAAATCATTTCCATTTACAATTCCCCACTCCATAAACAATGAACAAACACCTGTAACATGAGGAGTAGCCATACTAGTTCCACTTAATGCGCCACTTGTACCTCCTGGTAAAAATGATATTATATCTTCTCCTGGAGCCAATAAATCTGGCTTAAATACACCTAGTTGTGTATCTCCTTCTCCAGAAAATATGGATACTATATCTGTTCTTGAATTGAAACTGCCTACTGTTATAACTCTACTTGCTGTCCCAGGAACCGTTACAGTAAGTTCTTGAGTTGGAATAAGAAATCTAGTATTTCTATTTAATCCTTCAGAAGTTGGCAAATATATATTTACATTTCCAGTTACAATGTCTATTGGCTCAAATACAATTCTCCACAAACCTGGGTTTATTTGTGTATTTGAACTTAGTTGTAAGGTAACTCTCCTTGTAAGAGAATATGGAGCTATAGGATAAAAATAACCAGTTACCCTAGTTTCACCCAAAGTATTTCTTATTTCACCTGAAGTCAGAGAAATTGATTGTGTTTGACTATTTGATGGGCTTACCAAATGTACACTAAAATCATCAACAAAGTCTGGCCATATATTTATATTTAATATACGTTCCCCTTCTCCAACTACAAACTCTACTTCTTCTGCAGTATTATTCTGTAATCTAATTCTCTTATGACCACCTTTATCTGCATTATTTCCAGCCGCTACAACTATATTATTCTTCCAAAATAAACACATATCATCTATATATTGTTCAAATAAGGATGTTCCTCTATGCGAACCTTCATTACTTCCATAACTTATGTTTAATGTAACAGGCATTCTTAATTCTAATGCTCTATCTAAAATAAATTTAATTGCCCTCATAAATTCTGTACTTCTTGAAAAAACATCTGTCTGTATATTTCCAACCCTCACCACTATTATCCTAGCATCACTTGCAATAGTTGCACAAATACCTCCAACATGTGTCCCATGTAAACTAGTTGTTGAAATAGGTATATACATATTTCCAGCTATTGCATTATTTATATCTTCATTAGTATATAATGTACCCTCTCTAAAACCTTCTGGTGGATTTCCCTGAATAGATTGATCCCAATAATATAATATTTTAGACCTTCCATCACTATCTCTAAATACAGGTAGAGTATAATCTATTCCCGAATCGATTATACCAATTATAGTTCCTTTTCCAGTTAAACCAGTTCTATTCTTAAAACCTGTTATTCCTGTGCTTGAGAAACTTTGCACATCTTGAGTTTGTAATATGAAAGGTTTTTCTATAAATTCAATTTCTGGATAAGTCAAAAGTGTATTTATATCTTCTTCATTACTTGATGTTATTATTGCATATGATGAATTAAGTATCTCTACTGAAACACCTAATTCTTGTTCTAACCTCAATATATCTCCATTGTATTTTACAATTAATTCATAATTTATTATAATCACCTCGATTTCTAAAATTATTATTAATGTATATGTTTTCTGTAGGTCTAAAATGTATCGTAGTGTATAATTTTTGAATTTCAATTATACTCCTCAATGCTATTCATAAATACTTCTACTTTTCTAGCGACTAATCTAAAATAAAGAATGATGGTACAATTTTTAATAAATTATACCATCATTCTTTATTTTATCTTGACACCATTAAATTTTTTAATGCTTTCTCCAAGCCTTTTACAGTTAATGGAAACATATTGAATTCACTTTGTATTAATCTTTGAGTCTGATACCAATAACTAATTGAATCCCATCCATCTCTCAACTCTGGATTCAACCATACAATTTTACTGTACTTTCTTTTAAATCTTTTTAGCCATTCTATTCCAGGAGTATAATTATATGGTCCACGATAATTACCACCAATATTAAGTAACTCAGAAGGTGACATAGAAGCATCTCCCACAATTATAACTTTATAGTTTTTATCTATATTTTGTAATATCCATTCAGTATCAATAGACTTACTTAACCAACATTCAGGTGTTGTAAATAATCTGTCATAAAGACAGTTGTGAAAATAATATACTTTTACATCTTTAAAATGATTTGATTTACTTACAGACTGGAATAATGTATTACATAAAGTGCTATATCCCCTCATTGAGCCACCTGAGTCCATAAGTAATAAAAGCTTCACTGTATTTTTTCTAGGCTTCTCAAAAAATAACTTCAAATACCCAGCATTATTACAAGTCTCTTCAATAGTCTTATCTAAGTCAAGTTCTGTTTTTGGTGCATCTATTTTAGTAGAGAATTGACGAAGCCTTTTTAGGGCAACTTGAAATTGACGCATATTTAAAACTTCATCATCTCTAAAATCTCTATATTTTCTTTCTCCTGCGACTTCCAAAACAGCTCTTCCATAGGTTGAATTTCCCCCTATACGTATACCAGTTTGTCCCTTTCCTGAATGACCTAATTCAGAAGTACCTCCTGTACCTATCCAATAATTTCCTCCATTATGTGGAGAATCTTGCTCTTTTATACGTTCTTCCAGTTTAGCCCTCAAGTCATCAAGATTTATATTTGAATTTTGCTCCACTCTTTCAAATTCTTCTAGAATTATATCTGCTTTATTAAGCCAATTCATAATTTCTTCTGGAATTTCTTCTTGGTGCTCTATTCCTTTAAAATACTCTAAGAACACTGCATCAAACTTATCAAAATTACTTTCACTTTTTATTAAAATCATTCTACAAAGATAATAAAAATTTGAAAAGCTTGAATAACAAAGACCTTTATCCAGTGCTTCAATTAAAGTCATCCACTCATTTAAAGATACTTCTAATCCTCTTGCCCTCAATAAATAAAAAAATTTAATAAACATAATTATCCAGCTCCTATTAACTACAAACGTCTTTGCATAGATTCAATATCCTCGTTATTTTTAAGCAGTATTCCTGCAAAAGGAACTTCTTGCTCTATTTTTTCAATAGGAATTCCACTCAAAGTTAATGCTTGTATCCAATCTATTAATTCAGATGTACTAGGTTTTTTTTGTATCTCTTTTAAGCTTCTAATCCAATAAAAAGTAGTCATTACTTGTTCTAATAGATGTTCTTCTACTTTATCGAAATGTACTTTGACTATTTCTTCCATCATTTCTCTATCAGGAAATTCTATATAATGGAATATACATCTTCTTAAAAATGCATCTGGAAGTTCTTTTTCTGCATTTGAAGTTATAATAACTATTGGTCTTTGTTTAGCCTTTACAGTTTCTTTTGTTTCATTTATGTAAAACTCCATTTTATCTAATTCCCAAAGTAGATCGTTTGGAAATTCTAGGTCTGCTTTATCTATTTCATCTATTAAAAGAATTACTTGTTGTTTTGAACTAAATGCCTCCCCTAATTTACCATGTTTTATATACTTACTAATATCATCTACTCCTTCTCCTCCAAATTGACTATCATAGAGTCTTTGAACAGTATCATATACATAAAGACCATCTTGAGCTTTTGTAGTCGACTTTATATTCCAAATTACTAAATCTTTTTTTAGTTCATTCGAAATTGCTTGTGCAAGCATAGTCTTACCTGTCCCAGGCTCGCCTTTAATCAAAAGTGGTTTTTCAAGAGCAATAGCAACGTTAACTGATGCCATTAATTCTGGTGATACCACATAATCACTAGTACCTTTAAAATTACCTATTTCTTTTTTTATCATAAGTTCTACTCCTTCTAAACAATAATTTTCTAAATGTATATAGATACGTTATTACTATTTTTAATATAAAAAATAATAATACAATACATTTGTATAGCATTATTCTAAAATTCTATATCAAAGTAAAATTACCTCTAAAATATTTAATTTTTATCTTTATTTGTCATAATTAAATGAAATATATATTTTAAAAAATAAAAAAAGATAACTTCTTATACAAATTTTAGATTATAACAAACTTATTTTAATTAAAGACATCACTTTTTTTAGAATTAAGTTATATATAGACATAACTTAATTAATTTTCATTATTTTTAATCATAAATATAAAATTTTAATGTATTTATAATTTCATATTAATCATACTATATTAATACTGCTTTTTATTGTATAATAAGCTATAAATGTTAACTTGAACTTAAATTTAGATATATTTAAATTTAACAAATATAAGAAAGGTTGTGTTATTTTGCAAGACAAGAAAATTTATTTAAATATTGTACTTACTGTGGTTGTTTCATACATCTTGATTAAAGTTATTGATAACTATAAATATTTTTTTGGAATGGTAAGTTTATTAATGTCACTGCTTACACCATTTATAATAGCATTTATATTAGCATATATATTCAATCCACTAGTAAAGTTTTTGGAAAGTAAACTAAATTTTAAGAGAATATACTCTTTACTTCTTACTTATGGTGTACTAATAGTTATATTAATTGCCTTTATACTATTTACAGTTCCATCCATAGTGAATAGTTTAACTGATTTGGTATCTCAGGTTCCTACATATATAAATAAAACGGAGCAGTTCCTATTTGATTTAGGTAAAAGTTTACAATCAGTAGACCCTAATACATTAAAAGAATATGGCGACAAAATTATGAGTGTAATGCCTAAGTTTAGTAACTTGCTTATTGGCTCACTTGGAGGAATATTTAGTACTACATTCTCTGTTGGAAAATTTATAGTGCAATTCCTTTTAGGTTTTATAATTTGTTTCTATATATTATTAGAAAAAGAAAAATTCTTATTATTTACAAAGAAAATAGTTTATATTTCTTTAGGTAAAAAATATGGAGATTTTATAATAGAGTTATGTCAGAGCTTAAATTTAAATATTGGTAAATACTTTACAGGCAAGATTCTAGATTCTTTTATAGTTGGGTTACTTTCTGGAATTGGTCTTTACTTTTTAAAATCTGAATATGCGCTGTTATTTGGCACACTTATGGGTGTTATGAATATGGTTCCATATTTTGGTCCAGTAATAGGTATGGCACCAGTTGTAATAATTAATTTATTCTCCAACCCAACAACTGCACTAACTTCTTTGATTTATTTAATAATAATTCAGCAAGTTGAAGTTACATTTATAGAACCAAAAATCGTAGGTGGACAACTAGGTCTTAGTCCATTTTTTACAATACTAGCAGTTACTGTTGGAGGAGGGTTCTTTGGTATACCTGGCATGATTCTATCAGCCCCTGTGATGGGTGTTATAAAGATATATTTCTGTGAATTTGTAAATCGTAGACATGATAAAATACAGATGGAATAAAAATACAATTTAATTACGATTTTGTAATCAAAGGTTACAGCTGTGTAACTGTAATATTATTCTCTTTAATGGTAATATTTAATTATAGGAAACATACAATATTATTAAGTAATGAATCTTATATAATTAAACACGAAAGAGGGTTTTAGTATGAAAAAAGCACTTATATCTTTATTAGTTTTATCTTGTTTGTTATTAACTGCACCAGTAAATGAATCTTCTTATGCCGATTCTCAAAAGGATGTTCCTGTAAGCCAAAATACTAAATTGACTCAAGAACAAGCTAAAGAACTTTTAGTAAAATACAACAATGAAGTTGATTACATATATCAAGGAAATGCTAGCGATTTCGAAGCATTAAAAGCTAAAAATCTTAATGGTTATGTATTTTTACCAGATGCAGATGGTGACATTGGTTACTTTGTAAATGAAAATACTTCTGAGATATATTACTTCCACCCAAGTGGATATCTTGAATTAGTTAATCAACAACAAAATAATAAATAACTAATAAAAAATGGATGCAAATTGGTATAAATTTAGCATCCATTTTATTTTTATTTTAAAGTTGTTTCTTTTTTTGCAATTTAAATATTTATTAATCCTGTGCTTGCTCTTTTATAAGTTTCTTTATATCTACAGCAGGTTCATCTTCCATTTTTACAACTTTGCCTTCCCATGTTCTAAGCATAACATAATCTGTTCCTTTTGATACAAGGTATTGTGGAAGTAATGGAGTCTTTCCTCCTCCTTTTGGAGCGTTAACTATATATGTTGGTATAGCCATTCCTGATGTGTATCCTCTCAGATATTCCATTATTTCAAGACCATCATCTACTGATGTGTTAAAATGTTTTGTTCCCTTTACATGCTTACTTTGGAATATATAATACGGTTTTACTCTTATTTTTAGTAATTCTTGATTTAAACATCTCATTACAAATTTATCATTGTTTATACCATTCAATAATACTGCTTGATTCCCTAATGGAACTCCTGCATTTGCTAGCTTCTCACAAGCTTCTTTAGACTCTTTAGTTATTTCCATTGGATGGTTGAAATGTGTATTTATATATATAGGATGATATTTTTTTAGCATGTTACAAAATTCATCTGTAATTCTTTGTGGCATTGTAACAAGAGTTCTAGTACCTAATCTAACATAATCAACATGTGGTATTTCTTTAAGTTGGCTAAGAATCCATTCTAAATAATCATCTTTTAATGTAAGAGCATCTCCTCCAGTCACCAATACATCCCTTATTTCTTCATTCTCTCTAATGTAGTCTATAGACTCTTGGATAATAGCTTTTGACTTATGAGAATCTTGTTGACCAATATTTCTTCTTCTTTGACAGTGTCTACAATACATAGCACACTCATTTGTTACATTTATTATTAGTCTATCTGGATATCTTCTTGTTATACACCCTGCTGGATTTGTGTACTCTTCTCCCATTGGGTCTAAATCTTCTTGTTCATCTTCTAATTCTATATGTGTTGGTATGGACAGCAATTTTATCGGGTCACATATGTCTTCTGGGTCTATCAGACTCAAATAATATGGAGATATAGCCCATCTAAATTGAGTACCAACCTCTTTTATATATTCTTTTTCTTTTTTAGTCAGAGTGATAATCTTTGATAAAGTATCTACATCTGTTATTCTATTTGATAATTGCCATTTGTAGTTATTCCAATCTTCTTCTGTTCCATTTAATAAATTTAATATTTTCTGTTTTCGTTTATTTATCTCTTCTTCTTTTTCAAGACCTCTGTTAATAGTTTTTCTAGCCTGAATATAATCATCAATTTTTGATTTTAGTTCAGCAGCTCTCTCTAAGGATATTCTAGTTTGTTCATTCATAATTCTTCGCTATCAAAATTAACTTACTCATATTATTTGATAGCATCCTCCTTTCTGATGTGTTTATATCATTCTGATAGGCAGATTTAACTTTGCCATATAGATTTTATAACAAATGAAATTGAACTTATTTTTGCATTTTTTCTGTTATTTTACACATTTGTGAATATTTTTCCACTTTCGTCAATAAATTACAATATATTATGCATTTTTTTTAACAAATGATTAATTTTTTCTATTTTTAAGAATTATTTTATCATAAAATGATTATTTTTTCAAGATTATTAAAGTTAAAATTTTAATAGAAAATAAAGTATTTCATTAAATAATAAAAGCGGAGGTTTATTATAATAAATTTCTCCGCTTTTTTATTTATTTAATTAAATCATAGTAAAGTAACTCTGGCTCTTAAGAAGTGACTTTATTATATTCAGCCCTTTTTCCAATTCTTCTATATCTTTTGGAGCTGTTACACAAATACGAATTGCTTTTGGTACTGTAGAATTACCAACTGAAAAACGTTCAGCACAATATACTTGAACGCCTAGATTTTTTGCACATATTTCAAATGACTTTCCATCTAATTCATCAGGAAGAAGTAACCAACGAAAACTACAATTTTTATCACCAATTAAATTATAATTTGATAAAATTTTATCAGCAATTTTATTTCTTTCTACAATTGCATCTTTTTTCTCTTCTATAATTTTATCTATAATAGGAGAATACAATAAACGGTGTACTATTTCCGCAGTAAATGGAGAAACCATTAGATTCATATTATATAGTGCCTTTTCTAAGTTTTCTATATAGCGTTTTGGAGCAACTACAAATGCTATTCTAAGACCAGCACATAAAAACTTAGATGTACTAAAAATATATACAGTATTGTTACTAGCTAAAGAAAATATAGGAGTTTGTATATTAGGTCTAAGAATACTATTTATTGCATCTTCAATAATTATTATATTATACTTTTTTGCTATCTCTGCAATTTTTTTGCGAGATAAATTAGACATAGAATGTGTTGTTGGATTATGATAGTCTGGTATAAGATATATGCCTTTTATATTTTCATTTTTACAATAACTTTCGAGAGATTCTATTGACATTTCATTATTTTCTTGAGGAATTGGAATCAATTGAATACCTATCATTTTAGCTATTGATTTAATTCCAGAAAAACTCAAAGAATCTGTAGCAATTCTATCTCCAGCTTTAAATAGTCCTAGTAAAGTTGCACATATAGCATTCTGACTACCTGTAGATAGTAGTATATTTTCTTCACTAGTATATACATTGTTTCTTTCTATCCATTTTGCAATTGATTTTTTTTGCATATATGTACCAGAAGGAGACATGTATTGTAAAAATCTATCCATTTCTGGTTGTTTTAGTACATTTTTAATAAAATCAATGATATATGTATTTTGCTCATAAGGAGGATGCACTGTACCTAGTTCAATTATATCTTTTGATTCTGTTTGATATAATAATGTATTACTTACATTTACATCAGAAGAAATAAAAGTTCCTTTTCCTACTTTTGCACATATTAACCCCTTCTCTTCACAAAGTTTAAATGCTCGTGTTATTGTACTTAAATTCAAATCTAGAAAATCTGCTAATTCTCGTTGTGGTGGTAACTTATCTCCAGGATTTAAATTTCCTATTTTAATATCTTCTTCTAATAACATTGCCAAAGTTTTATATATTGGTGGTTTTCGATTATTTAATTTTGGTTTCCATGTCATAGGATAGTTTTCAAATGAATTTATTGGCATATAATTACTCCTTTTAATATAATTGTCCTCCATACAATTTTATTATTGTATGCTTATATTTTAGATGCTATACTTGTATTTGTAAATAGCTATTTCAAAATAAACAGAATAAGAGAGGTATAAATATGAAGACTATAGGCTTAATTGGTGGTATGAGTTGGGAAAGTACCATTACATATTACCAAGTTATTAATACAGTAATAAAAGAAAGATTAGGTGGACTACATTCTTCTAAGTGTATACTTTACAGTGTAGATTTTCAAGAAATTGAAGAATGCCAGTCTAGCGGAAATTGGGAAAAAAGTGCTGAAATTCTATCTGATGCTGCAATTAAATTACAAGATGCAGGTGCAGATTTTATTGTTATATGTACTAATACTATGCATAAGGTAGCAGATAAAATACAAGAAAAGATACATATCCCATTAATAAACATAGCAAATGTAACTGCTGAAGTATTGAAGGAAAAAGGAATAAAAAAAGTAGCTTTATTGGGTACTAAATATACAATGGAGCAAGATTTTTATAAAAACATAATTATTAATAATGGGATTGAGGTTTTAATTCCAAACGAAGAAGACCGTATAATAGTAAACAATACAATATTTAATGAACTTTGTGTAGGAATTGTATCTGACTCTTCAAAAAAAGCTTTCTTATCAATTATAGATAAGCTTGGCAAACAAGGTGTAGATGGTATCATATTAGGATGTACAGAAATAGATCTTCTAATTAAACAAAATGATACTTCTATTCCACTATTTGATACAACACTAATACATGCAATAGAAGCTGCATTAAAGTCAATCTAAGATGGTGTTAGTTAGCAAAAAATACTTTTAACACTAAAAATTTGAAACCCCTATATAAAAAAGGATAGTATGATTGTTTAACAATACTCTATTTAGTAGACACAGTAAACAAGATACTGTGAAATTCTACTAAATGGAGTGATGTTCATATTCTCATACTATCCTCTTTTTTTAATTTAATTTTTCAATAAATCACAAACTTGACACTCTTAATCTGTATACAAATCTATCTTACATTTATAACATCACTATTTTGAGAGTTTTTTCCTTCATAATTTGCAACAACATAAATATCTAGATTTAAGTCTCCCTCAGGAATATTTATAGTATGCTCATTACCTTGTATATCACTTTGATACAGTGTAAAGTCTCCATCTCCATTAGTATTATTTTTTACATATATACTATAGGTACAACCCTTATGAGATACACTACTCCAGTTAACTCTAATAACATTGTTATCTCTATCAACATTAGCTGATATGTTTTCAACCTTCATATCTTGAATATTATTATCATTAGTTGAATTTCCATTTCCATTAGTAATATTTATGACATTACTTGGCTTAGTTGTATCTGAATCTTTCTTACCTACAACATAAATATCAAAATCTAAATTTTGATTATCTTTTATATCTACTTCTATAGTAGCATATACCTTTTGTGATTTTCCTAAATCACTTTCATTTATAGTTATAGATTTGATTTTCTTAAATGATTCTCCTGACAATTTGTCTTTAAGGTATATATCATAATCAAAGACATCTTTCATATAGTCCCACTCAAGCTTAATGATAATTTTATTATTTACTATTTTATGTGACCCTACTAAGTTTTGTATATAGTCATTCGTTATAGTTTCTTTAACTACTGTTACAGTTATTATTTTAGATTTATCTCCACAAGTTATTCTTACTCTTTCCTTACCTTCTCTAAGCCCTACAATATTTCCATCATTACTTAGACTTATTGCTCTTTCTACAGGTAATTTTGAATCTGCTAACTCATAATATATTGTTGGTGCCTTTAAACCAGGTGGAGAAGTTATTATATCCGGTTTTAATTTTTCATTTTGGTCAACTTCTATTTTTACATCATTCATATTTATTTCCGCAACTATAGCTTGAATTCTAAAGGTTCTCTCTACTTCTTTGTTTCCACACTTAGCATATATTGTAGCTTTTCCAACTCCAACTGCACTTACTGTATTTCCTTTAATTTTTAGAACATCTTCATTACTACTCTTATAAATAGGTTTATATGATTTTTTAAATTTATCATAATCAACCTCTATTGTACTTTCTATAGTAGCACTATCACCAACATGTTTTAAATCCCCATTAATCTCCATATCTAGTGATTCTACTTCTGGGTCTACTACTTTTATAGTAGCTTTTTTTAACACTCTTGAATTTTTCATTATACCCACAGAAGAATACCCAACCTTTAATGCTGTCATCTTATTTCCATCTATTTTTAAAGTCCCTGAATTATCCAACACATTAAACCAAATATTTGGGTCTTTAGCATATGAAGGAACTTTAATATATTCACCAGTAGACAAAGTAACTGTTTCATTTAATTTTACTACATATTTATCTAAATCTTTAACATATTCCCCATCTACAATTTCGATTTCTACTCCCTTTACCATTGGTCTAAGTATTCCAAATTTAAAAAGGTAGTACTGCGCAACAAGCAATATAGGAATAGATATAATTATGGCAATTTTTCTGTATTTCTTATTTTCTACAAATCTCATCTATCCACTTCCTTTAGCCTAATATATAATCATTTGTTTTGTAAGCAATCTACCTAAGTTAAACATTGGCATAAACTGGAAAATTATTATATTTCAGAATATCCCTATATTAATTATAAACCATAAATTTAAAATTTAAAACTAAAATTAGTGTTAATTTCTTACTATTACAATAGTCTAATTTTAGTGAAATAACATTTGTCTTGTCAGCTAAAAAGTTATATAATTAATTCAAAAGAAATTTATACTTGTATTATATGAGGAGGACTTTAAATTGGAAATCAATTACAAAAAAAAAGATTTCAAATCATTCGCTAAAAGAAAAAATATTGAAATTTCTGTTCAAAGGTATCTTATTGATGCGTTAAGTTACATGGCACTCGGTCTTTTTTCTTCCCTTTTAATTGGAACAATTTTTAACACATTAGGAGACAACTTCAACATTTCTCTTTTTACTGAAATTATAAGTCCTCTTGCTAAACAGGTTACTGGTCCAGCTATAGCAGTGGCTATTGCCTATGGGCTTCAAGCACCTCCACTTGTACTATTTTCTTGTGCACTTGTTGGAGCTTGTGGTAACGAATTGGGAGGTCCTGTTGGAGCATTTGTTGCTACACTTTTTGCAGTAGAGATTGGAAAATTAGTTTCAAAAGAAACAAAGGTAGATATATTGGTTACACCTGCTGTAACAATACTAATTGGAGTACTTGTAGCACAACTTATTGGACCAGCTGTTTCTGCATTTATGACTTCATTTGGAAACATAATAATGCAAGCTACAACTATGCAACCTATAATAATGGGCGCTCTAGTATCTGCACTTGTTGGAATAGCTCTTACATTACCTATAAGTAGTGCAGCTATTTGTATGATGCTTAGTTTAGGAGGTCTTGCTGGTGGAGCGGCAACTGTTGGTTGTTGTTGCCAAATGATAGGTTTTGCTGTTATGAGCTTTAGAGAAAACGGAGTAGGAGGTCTAGTGGCACAAGGACTTGGTACATCTATGCTTCAAGTTCCTAATATAATAAAAAACTGGAAAATTTGGATACCACCTACTGTTGCTTCAATATTACTTGGCCCATTGTCTACAACAATATTTAAAATGGAGAATATTCCTATTGGCTCAGGTATGGGTACTTGTGGATTGGTTGGACAATTTGGAACAGTAACTGCTATGCAAAGTGCTGGAAAAGGAGGTACAACTATGTGGATTGGTATACTTTTACTTAACTTTATACTTCCTGCTATTGTAACCTTACTAATTTCAGAATTTATGAGAAAAAAAGGGTTAATAAAAGCAGGAGATTTAAAACTAGATGTATAAATTAAAAACTACTCCTTTTACTTATATAAAAGTAAGGAGTAGTTTTTTTTATGAAAATTCCAACATTTTTTTTAACAACCAATCTATTGAACCTTTGACTTCATTCCAAAGAACTATATTTTCATCATAATAATATACCGCTTCAGCCTTTTCTTCTTCTGTAACAAATTCTCTACCAAAGGCATTTCGCCAGTCTAACAAATATAATCCGATATACTTATTTTTACTTTTAGCAACCTTAATAGAGTCATTTGCTAAAAACACATTTTTGTTTTTAAAGTAATAAAGAGCTTTGCTGTACATCCATGTAGCAGATTTTTCTTCTTTATAAAGCTCAAATAATTTATTTATTGAAGTCCTATCATTTAATCTAATCAATATATTTAACAACTTATATCTTATTCCCTGCTCATCACTAGGATTAATTCCTATTAAATACTCTAATACTTTTTTTGATTCCTTTAAGTTATCAATACTTTCTAACTTCCTAGCAAGAGATTCAAGCGCTATCATATAGGCTCTAGTGGATAGACCTTTCCAAAATCCAAGCTCTTTATCTTCTTTAGTAATCATACTTTTTCCAGTATTTACGGCTTCTTCCATATACCTAATTGATTCAATATTACTATTAGCATCTTGTGATAGCTTAATATATCTTTTATACAATATTTTCTTCTTTTCTAAATCTAAATCTATAGACTTTGTCTTAGAATTCGTCTCTTTTACCCAAAATTCTACATTAGAAATAGCTATAGTATCTTGATTTAAGAAGTCAATGTTACAAACTTCCTTTATCAAAGATGATTTATTATTTATAGTGTTTAAAGAAACACCTATTTGTTTTGAAAATTCTTTTTTTGTTATATGTAATGGATGCTTCTTATTATATAAAAGATTTTGCTCCAAAACTATATTTAGTATAGCTGAAGACCATATATCAGCCCTAGAAGAATGAATTATCTCTTTGTTATTATCTAAAAGGTTTTGCAAAATTTTAAAACTTATATCTTTATATTCTTGATTCAAATTGGAGTTGCAAAATCTATTTATCTTGTCCTTAATTTCTTCTATCTTGCTTGTCATGACTCCTCCTCCATATTTTACATATATAAAACTAGCGCTACAAATTCAAGTTCTTCTTCTCCTATATTCTCTATAGAATGTTTTGCACCATCAGCTGTATACACTACATCACCCTCATTAACTTCTATAAACTCCCCATTATCAAATACTTTTCCTTTTCCTTTTAATATATAATATACTTCAAAATCCGTTGTATGGTCATGCACACCAATTGAACTTCCTGCTGGTAAAGCTATTCTTTTAAATAGTCTTCCTTTTCCTTTAAGCTCTTCATTTTGTATTATGTTTTCAAGCCTAACTTTTCCAATACCACCATTCAAATTTTCCTTTACTTCTACTTGTAATTCAGATTTCTTTCTTATCATAGCTCATCCCACCTGCCAAACAATCAATCTAACTACTAAATTGGCATATCCTTTCCATAATATGTTGTATTTTAATATAATAATAACATATATTCTCATAAAAAAATATTACTGAATATATAAAAATGATACTATTTTTACATATCTTGCAACTTAATTAAATTATCTCTTAAGTTGACGTCTCTATTAAAAAAACATATACTCATATAGTATGGTAAATTTTTGTTAAATTCTTTATCTGGAGGTTCTAGACATATGTCAGTTTCAAAAACTCAAGAAAAACTTAAACAACCTAAGGATTTATATTTCTGTTGTTCGATATTTACCTTTGTAGGACTTGCATACTATGGTATGAAGTTGGTATTATTATTGTTTTTAGCTGAACAAGTATCTAAAGGTGGTTTGGGATTAACACCAGCAGAATCTGCATCAATGCTTGCATCTTTTTTGGCATGGACTTATTTTTCTCCAGTTATTGGTGGATGGGTCAGTGATAGATTTTTAGGTCCTAAAAACTGTATTATACTCGGAATGATAATGGTTTCAATTGGTTATTTCCTAGGATATTTAGCAGATAGTAAAACGGATATAAATATCATGATATTCTTATCTGGATTAGGAATAGGCTTTTATAAAGGAAATCTACACACTTTAGTCGGAAATCTTTATACTAATGATGACCCAAGAAAAGATGGAGCCTTCTCTATTACATATATGGCTACTAATTTAGGAACATTATTTGGACCTTTGGTATGTGGTTTAGTTGCTAACGAATGGTTTGCTATGAAAAGTGGTGCTTCTATAAGTATGTATGGCTATAGATATGTATTCTTATTTTCCTCAATTACTGTTCTAATAGGTTTATTATTTTTCATAGTTGGGAACAAAAAGTTTTATAAATCTTTAGATAACGGATTCAGTGATGGGAAAGAATCTATAAAGAAATCGCTAGAATATAAAAAAATTCTCGCTTCAAAACCATTAACTTTAATTGAGAAAAAAAGAATAGTAGTAATATTAGTTTTGGCTTTCTTTACAGTATTTTTTTGGATAGCATATAATCAAGCATCTATGTCTATTGCCTTATACACAAAGGAACACATAAATCTTACTGTTGGTAATTTTCAAATCCCAACTTCATGGATAGATTCATACAATGGTCTTCTTTGTGTCATTCTTGGACCTATATCTGCTCTAGTATGGGTAAAACTATCTCAGACTACTAAAGGTGATTTAAGTGTACCTAAGAAGATGAGTCTAGGATTTATACTCCTGGCTATAGCGTTTTTATTTATGATAGTAGCAGTTATACAAACAGGAACAGACCATAATTCTATCCATAAAGCAAGTGTGTTTTGGGTAGTTGGATTTTTAACATTCCAAAGTATAGGAGAAATTTGTTTTTCTCCAGTTGGATATGGTATGGTAAATAAACTTTCACCTGAAAAATATATTTCATTTTTAATGGGAGTTTGGTTTTTAGGTAAATTTGCTGCAAATAAATTGTCTGGTTATACACAAGCTATCATAGACCAACTTGGGATGTTGCAAGTATTCATAGTGATACCATCATTCTTATTACTCTTTGGAATTATATTACTTATAATGAACAAAAAATTAGTAGAATTATCAAATTAAGAAATTTTTCTAAATTGAATAAAAATGTAATAAAAAATCGAGATATTGTATACCTCGATTTTTTATTATATTTAGTTACAAACTATATAGCTCTAGTATACACTTTTAACCATTCTCTTTCTTCGTCAGTTAAGAAAGAAGATATTTTATCATAAACTAGTTTATGATACCAGTTTAAATAATCTTTTTCATCTTGATTCATTAATTCTGGAACTATACCATCTAAATCAATAGGAGCTAATGTAACAACTTCAAATTCCATAAATTGACCGTAGAAATTCTTTTCAGCTTTTCTAACTACTATTTCATTCTCTGTTCTTATACCATGAGAACCTTCTATATATATACCTGGTTCATTAGTAGTTACCATTCCTTCTTCAAGAACTGCACTATCAAATCTTTCAGGTACTACTCTCCATCTAAATCCATTTGGTGCTTCATGAACATTTAACACAAATCCTATACCATGTCCAGTTCCACATTGATAATCTATTCCCATATTCCACATACAACTTCTAGATAATATATCTAGATTATAACCTCTACAACCATGTAAAAACTTAACTTTAGAAAGATTTATCATACCTCTTGCTACAGAAGTAAAGTGTAATTTTAATTCATCACTTATAGGTCCTAATACTGTAGTTCTAGTTATATCAGTAGTTCCATCATAATATTGTCCACCTGAATCTACTAAGAATAATCCTTCAGCTTCTAACTTATAGTTTGATTCTGGAGTTGCACTATAGTGCATCATAGCAGCATGCTCTTTATATGCAGCAATTGTATTGAAACTTGGCTCAAAGAAACCTTCTTGTTCTCTTCTTAAGTTCTCTAATTTTTCAGTAGCACTTATTTCAGTTATTTCCATTTTACCTACATTTTTCTTTAACCAGTACATGAATTTAGTGAAAGCTACACCATCTTTAATATGTGAGTTTCTTATATTTTCTAATTCTATCTCATTTTTTTGTGCTTTAAAGAACATCACTGGATTAAATTCATCAACCTTCTCAACTTCACAAGGTATATTATTGTAAATAGCATAGTTAAGTTTAGTTCCATCTACTAAAACTTTTTCAGCTTTGTCTATAGATTTTACAAACTCATATACATCATTATATGGTTTTATTTGAACATTTTCTTTAGCTAGTTCATTTAATATTTCTTCATTTAACTTGCTTTCATCAACAAATAAGTAAACTTCTTTTAAAGTTATTACTGCATAAGAAAGTACAACTGGATTGTATTTAACATCTCCACCTCTTATATTGAATAACCATGCTATATCATCAAGAGTAGTTATTACATGAGTAGAAGTACCTTTTTCACTCATTTTTTCTCTTAATCTAGCTAATTTTGAACTGAAGCTTTCTCCACAGTATTTAACATCTAATAAAAATGCCTTACTGTCTGATAAAGCAGGTCTATCTTTCCATACACTATCTATTAAATCATATTGGTATTCTACCTTTATTCCTTTTTTAGATAATTTTTCAGCTAATGTAGCTCCTTCTCTAGCACATATAACTCTACCATCAAACCCTAAAGTTCCACCTTCAGGAATATTTGTATATAAATATTCATCTGTAGTTGGGCAACCTTCTTGTCCCATTTTGAATAATTTTATTGTACTTCCTTCTAATTGAGACTCTGCCTGTATGAAATATCTTCCATCTGTCCATAATCCAGCTTCATCTTTAGTAACAATAACTGTACCAGCTGAACCATTAAATCCTGATATAAATTCTCTTGATTTGAAGTAATCTCCTACATATTCGCTTTGATGATTATCAGAAGATGGAATCATATAGGCATCTATGTTTTTTTCTTCCATAAGTCTTCTTAATTCACTTAATCTGTCTTTTATATTCACAATAAGACCTCCTCAAAATAATAGTTTGAATAACTAAATATATAAGTATGTAAAGTTTATTACATAAATATTTTTCATATAATTTATATAAATCTTATACACTCTAATTATCACAATTATAATTTTAATTATAATATCTATCTGTGTAAAGCTTTTTTTCATAATTAAAGAGGAAATTACATTTTATTTTATATTTAAATGTAATTTCCTTTATTTATACTAATTCAGCATGAATTATTCTTCTTTTGTTAGTAAATCCATAGCCATTAATTTTGTTAATATATTTCTTATTCCCAGCAATATTAAACCAAATATTATTAATACTGATGCTATTCCTCCAAATATCTGTAAAAAACCAAGTGTAGCCGTAAATCCAGCAATCTTTCCTGATAATAAACTCGCAAAGAAACTTGTTAAATACCATGCTCCCATAGATAATGTAGCATACTTAGCTGGAGCTAATTTATTAAACATCGCAAGTCCTATAGGAGATAAAAACAATTCACCTACTGTTGTAAATATATAAGTTACTAATATAAACAACATGCTAGCCTTCACCATTCCATTTGGACCATTAGCTAATGTAGCAAATACCATCACTATAAAACCAACACCCATTATTATCATTCCTAATCCCATTTTAACTGGAATAGAAAAGTCACCTCTTTTGGTATTAGATAGTTTAACCCATAAAGCTGCCAATACTGGGCATAAAGCTACACATAATATAGCATTTAATGATGTAAGCCATGCTACTGGCATCTCAAATCCAAATATAGTTCTATTTACATTATCCCTTACATAAATCATAAACGAACTTTGTGTTTGATAGTATGCTGTCCAGAATAAGACCACAAATAAAAACAAAACAACCATTGCTATTATTCTATTTTTCTCCAACTTAGTAAGTGGTCCATACTCAATTTTTTCACCTTTATTTCCTTTAGTAACAGGATGTTTTCCAATTTCTTTTAGTAATTTTGGTGCAAGAAGTGTAAATATAATCATACCTAACATCATACCTATACCACAAATTAAAAATGCCATCTTATATCCATAAGATACTATATCTCCACTTGCTCCTCTTACTGCAAAGACATTGTCAGAAAGTAATCCACATATTATTGGGGCTATAAATGCTCCTACATTTACTGCCATATAGAATAAACTGTATGCTGCATCTTTTCTTGACACATCAGTTTTAGGATATATATCCCCAACTATATTTGAACAACTTGATTTAAAAAAACCATTTCCTAAAATGATTATTGATAGGCCTACCCAAACCATTGCAATAGATGTTGATGAAGCGAATAGTACGAAGTCACCTATTGCTATTAAAAGTGCACCTATAGAAATACATTTTTGTTGACCTAAAACTTTATCTGCTAACCAGCCACCAACTAATGGTGTAAGATATATAAGACCTGTAAATAACCCAAACATAGATGTTGCTTCTTGAGTAGAAAGGCCTAAACCACCTTGAGCTATGCTTGCTGTAAAAAATAATACCAATAAAGCTGTTAAACCATAATAACTAAATCTCTCCCATAAAATTGTCATGCAAATAAGCCAAAAACTCTTAGGATGACCACCTTTTTTAGATACGCTTTCTGTATTTGACATAAAAAAAACGCCCCCTCATTGTTTTTTATAGTTAAATTTAGTACTAAGATTACTTTAATCATTTTAGTACATACTTATAATATCATCTTTTTTACGTTTACTCAATAGAATATCATCAGTATTTTCATTTTTTTATTATTATTTTTAAAATTATGAAAAATATTATTTTTACAGTATTTTCAGGCGAAAATATTAATATATATATATTTAAATAATATCTTTAATATTTGATTCTTTTTGTATTTATTTTTTTGATTTTTACTTATTTTCATTTAAATAATTCAAATTCAAAATATTTTCTATTAATGTTTTTTGCAAGTTATTTTTTTATCAATTCATATATGTAAATTGTTTTTATTCTAAAATAACAAAAGCTATTTTAAATTCTCAATATGGAGTATTTAAAATAGCTTTTATCTATATATCAAAACTTTCTTTTTTTAATAAATTGACTTAATTTATTGTTTAGCTTTCATTTGATATTTATCTGTAATTTTAACTTTATCTTTTTCTTTTAAGTTTTTTATAAGTAAATTTTGTTTTTCTGATGTTAGACTACTTACTAAATCTGATTTTATTTCTTCAAAAGGTTGATATTTCTCATCCGTTTTCTTAATTATATGATATCCATAATCACTTTCTACAAGTTTGCTAGATATTTCGCCTTTTTTCAATGCAAATGCAGCTTTTTCAAAAGACTCTACCATCTGACCTTTACCAAAGAAACCTAAATCTCCACCTGATTCTGCACTACTGTCTTCAGAATACTTTTTAGCTAAAGTGGCAAAATCTTCTCCAGCTTGAGCTTTTTTAAGTATTTCCTCAGCCTCTTTTTTAAGTTCAGCTTTTTTACTATCACTAACTTGTTTACCTTTATCATCAACAGTTTTTATTAAAATATGTGAAGCTCTAACTTGTAAATAATTGCTCTTGTTTTTATCGTAATAATTCTCAGCTTCTTTATCAGTCACTTTTGCTTTTTCATTTAAATATTTTGATGCTATTAGTTCTTTTTTCATATCATCTTTTATATATTTTTCAGTCAAATCAAACTGTTTTAAAAACTCTTCTTTAGTCATACCCATTGCAGATTCTATACTAGTCATTAAATTATTATATTGAGCATCTAGTTCATCATCCGTTATACTTATTTTTTCTTTTGTTGCTTCAGTAGATAGTATATCAGATGTAATCATAGTCTCAATCATATTTGATTCATATGAACGTATTTCGTCATCACTCATAGTAGTCTTTGCATTCAAATAAAATAATGGCTCCATTCTTTTTCTTAGCATCTCACCTGTTATTTTTTTGTCTCCAATAGTAGCCACTACTTCATTACTATTGTAGTGTTTTGAAGTAGCTGGTAACTTTCTTCCAGCTTCTTTGCCAGAAATGTAACCTCCACCTAGGCATATAGCTCCTACTGCTACAATTGCTACAACTGCTTTAAGTGTTTTATTATTTAATTTTATTTCTCTTTTTTTGACTTTGTTGTCAGTGCTCTTTTTATCTGACACATCATCTTTTTTAGAACTTACATTATCTGATTTTTTAATTTCATCTAATGTATTTTCTTTTGGATTTTTTTCTTCAGACATTAATATCCTCCTTAATTTTGATTGTACAATACTTCACTTTTATTATTTTACATTAAAATAATATTAAATGTGTGAATCAGAAATGAAACTCTCATGAATTTAAAATGAAATTAAATATTTCTCAAACTATATCTTATAAAATTTCTTCCTACTTTTGTATCTCCATACTTTAACATCTGTATAACTTCATTTTTTTCTTTTTGTAAATAAATAGAACATTCTTCTAAAGATTTAAATATCTCTAATACTTCACCTTTTTTATTTACTAGTTCAATCTTTTTCTTTCCACCTCTTTTGATTATAGACTTATATTTTTTAAAATATTCATCATATTCTTCATCGATACATTCAAATTTATAATTCATTTTTAATGCTTCAATTTTATCATTGGTCAAAATTTCATTTCTCTTTTTATCAGAAAGTCTTGTACTAAATATTTTATCATTGAGAATATTAAATATCTCAGATGGAGATTTATTATTTTCTAAATAGCTCCATTCATTTTTACAATACTCTTCCACATTTAACACTTTACTTAAATAGTTTATTGCATCTCCAAAGTAATCCATATATCCATATTTTAAATTTTCTCTTATATATCCTAGTGGTATTTTAAGGCTTTTGCTACACTGTATATGGGTATCGAAAATCTTCTCTTCTTTAGTATACAAGTTTATTGCTTTTATACTTTTTCCTCTTTTTATTTTTATTTCTTTTATGTAATCTAAATCTTCTTCTGTCAAGCATTCACTTATTTCTTTTTTTTCAATAATATCTTTTACTATATTATTACTTTCATTTTGGTTAAATTCTTCAAATCTCTTTAAATTTGTTTTTTCACTTTCAATTTGAACTTCTTTTTTACATAAGTTCATGTTTTTATCAGTAATAAACACTTCTTTTTCATCTGATTCTATAGTCTTTTTGCTAACTAACCACTCTTCCTCTACTATTCTTTCTACTATTTTATTATCATCACCCACTACTTCCACTTTAGTTAATATTTCGTTATCAATATTAGCCATTACGTCTTCTGTAAATGATGTTTCATTCAATATTAATCTTTCTTGTTCTAAAACTCCATCTTCTTTATTTATAGTTTTGTCTTTATTGATTAATGTCTTTTCTTCTTCATCTATTGACTTTTCTTCGGACGATATTTTTTTGTTTTTTAATATTATTTCACCTTCTTCTTTTACTGCATCACTTTTTTGTCTTTTTTTCATAATACCAAACCACTTTTTTAACACTCAATGTTCCTCCTAATACTTTATCTACTATTTTATATTATCACATAAAATATTTACTATTCCTATAAATCCTTTAATTTTTTATATTTCTATGACTATAAAGTTTTATTTACACAAATTACTTTTTATACTTGTACACTTATGAAATTTCTATCTAATGCATTTTCATACTTACAATGTAGCATTTATTTCATAGTAATTATATCATGTTTTTATAAAATATCGTATTTTTAAATCTTTTACACTAAAAGTCATAATAAATATATCTAATAATCATCACAAAAAAGGACTTAATTAATCATATAAACCCTGAAACTATATGATTAATCAAATCCATTATAATTAATATAAAAAAATTTAAATCTATATGTTAGATTTTTTTACTATAAAAGGGATAGTTATAATTGTACCTATTAAAGCATCTATCATATCAATCATAGTATCTTCTAATCCACCAGCTTGCGTCGTAGTGCCAATAAAAGTATCCATTAAAAATTCACCTATTTCCCACAAACTAGCTACTCCCATACTAAACATAAATACAAATATGACTAAAAATATTTTGCTCATTTTGCTTATATCTTTTTGTATATAAAAATATCTAATCATAGAAAATGCTACAATACTAGATATTATCCCTGACCATAAATGTAAAAAATCATCGTAATAATTTATATCGTAAAAATTAAAACAAGTTCCCAACAATGATGAAAACATTATAAATAAGGCAAGAACAATATATAGTTCTTTGCTTAAAAGTCTTTCATTATGCTTATTTAAAAGTCTAAGTATAAAAGTACCAATTAAGCTGATTGCTACTAATCCTACACTTCCAAAAGCCCTATTTATAGCAAAAAATATAGCACAGACAACATATACTATATATAATAATATAGTTATTGGTTTTAAAAGTTTATTCATACACACTTTACCTTTCTAAAACAATTCTATAATAGCTTAGGATTAACATCATTATCACCATGTCCATAAAGCTTTAATGGCTTAAGAGCTGGTCCTTCAAGTATATTT
Organism: Clostridioides sp. LIBA-7602; assembly: GCF_056688945.1. Lineage (NCBI taxonomy): Bacteria > Bacillati > Bacillota > Clostridia > Peptostreptococcales > Peptostreptococcaceae > Clostridioides > Clostridioides sp. LIBA-7602. The sequence continues at coordinate 2,597,724 of NZ_CP196991.1, forward strand.
CCCTTATAGTCGAATCTAGAACCATGACATGGACAATCCCATGTTTTTTCTTCACTATTAAAATTAAGTTCACATCCTAAATGAGTACATGTAGTATCTACAATATAAAAATCTCCTATATCATCTTTATACACACCATACCTTTTTCCATCAATATTAACAATCTTTCCTTCTCCATTATTTTTAGGCATATCTCCACTACCTATTTTTAACTTTCCACTTACATAATTCATTGCTACATTAGCATTTTCCTTTATAAAGTCTTTTGAAAAATAACTTCCTAATCTTGATGGATTAAAAGTATCCTTATAATTGGAATTACTGTTTATTATCAAATCCTTTATTATTATTCCTGCAACAGTTCCATTAGTAATTCCCCATTTAGAGAATCCTGTAGCCACATAAATATTATTTTCCCTTTTATTAATATAACCTATATAAGGAACATTATCGAAACTCATATTATCTTGAGCTGACCATTTGCATTTAAAATCTTTTACCTTAAATATCTTTTTTCCATAATGTTCTAAGTCATCAAATATGTCTTTTTCAGTTCCTCCCTGACCAACTTTATGGTCTCCTCCTCCAAAAATTAGTAAATTTTCATTTCCATCATTATATTGTCTAAAAGTTATTGATGGGTCATCTATACTTATAAACATACCATCTGGTAATTTATTTTCTAAAACTGCTGCCATTAAGTAAGCACGTTCTGCATATTCTTTTGCAAAATAAAAATTCAACCCATCATACCATGGACTATGAGATGAAATTATAACATTTTCAGCTTCTATTATATTATTTTCTCTTGTCTTAACTCTACATATTTTCCCTTTTTCTAAATCTACTACTGGTGTCTCTTCATATATTTTTACACCTAAATGTACTGCCATTTCTGCTAATCCATCAATATACTTCTTTGGATTAAATTGACCTTGATTAGTGAAACTAATAGCTCCCTTTATGTCTAATGGAATATCTGATATAGTTTCATGATACTCACAATCTACTCCTATTTTCTTGCATGTACGATATTCATCCTTTATGTCTTTTATAGTTTCTTCTTTTTCTGTAAATACAAAAGATGGTTCTCTTTTAAAATCACATTTGATATTATTCTCTTTTATTATTTGCTCAATTAAGTTTAGAGCTTCATTATTTGCATTATAATATGATTTTGCTTTATCTAATCCATATTTTTTCTCTATCTTAGAATAAAATATGTCATGCTGACAAGTTACCTTACCAGTATTTCTTCCTGAAGTTCCATATCCTATTTTATCAGCTTCAACAAGTGCTACTTTTTTCCCCTCTTTTGCTAATAAATATGCAGTTGTCAATCCAGTTATTCCTCCACCTACTATAAGGCACTCTACTTTTATATTTTCGCCTAACTTTTTATATTCCTTTGGATTTGAATTTAAAAACCAATACGATTCGTTCATTTAAAATACTCCTTTACATATTAAATAATAATAGTTTTCCCATCATCAAGTTTATTTATTATAAATAACATAAAAATAAATATATTATTGTAATAAATAAACTGTTACATTACTTAATATATAAATAGAAATAACTATATAATTAAGTCAATACATTTAAGAACACATGGCAAAATTTAGTGTATAAAATCTAAAAATTTTACAAAATAGAAATTCCAGAGCCTTTGATTAACTTTTTCTAGTTACAAAAAAATATTACTGGAAATCAAATTTTCCAGTAATATTTAATAACAAAACACATCTACACAATTTTATGAATATCTCTTATAATATTTAATATACTTCACTAAGTCTTTCTTCTAGGTTGGTCTGAACAAAACCTAATATAAGATTTACAATCCAGTATACTACTATTACACAAGTAAAAGCTTCTAAATATTTATAACTTGCTGCTGCTTCCGATTGGGCAACTGCCATAATTTCTGTAACCCCAATAGTAAAAGCAAGAGAAGTTCCTTTTATAATATCTGCAAAAGTATTTGTAAAAGGTGGGATTGCAACCCTTATAGCTTGTGGTAAGACAATTCTTTTCATTGTTTGTACATACGTCATTCCAAATGCTAGACTTGCATCTATTTGACCTTTATCTACAGATGTTATAGCACCTCTTAAACTCTCTGCAAAATAAGCAGAAGAATTTAAACCAATTACTATTACTGCTGCTGAAAATGATTCCAATGCTTTAAGTTCTGGTACTAATTGAATTAGACCAAAGTATATAAAGAAAAGTTGAGCAGCAAGAGGAGTACCTCTAAAAAATGATATATATATTCTTGATACTGTTTTTAAAATAGGAACTTTAGCATCTACAATTAATGCTATGAGTAAAGCTATAACAATTCCCAATCCCAAAGATAACAGAGACATTTTAAATGTTACTGTCAAATATTTTAATATTAATGGAAATATATCTGCTGCAAATCCAAAATCAAATACTTGCATCCTTAACCTCCAATTAATTTTCCTTAGTTGTGTCTAAGCCAAACCACTTTTCAGATAATTTTGTAAATGTTCCATCTTCATGCATTGCTTTTATAGCCTTATTTACGTCCTCTATAATGACTTTACTTTTTTCTTCTTTTCTAAATGGATATTGATTTACTTCATATACACCAGTATCTATATCTGCAACCTTTAATTTAAGTTTACCTTGTTCTATAGTTGTTTTAGCTTTAACTTCTGAAAGCCATGCAACATCAATTCTTCCATTTTCTACATCCTTTTCCATAGGTACTCCATCATATGTAACTATATCAATCCCTAAGTTATGTTTTTCATTTAAATCTCTTATAGTTTTTTCTCCATTACCACCTAGAACACACCCTACCTTTTTACCTTTTACGTCTTCTATCTTACTTATAGTACTATCCTCTGGTACTATAAACTTATACTTACTATATGCGTAAGTATCTGAAAAATCATATTTTTCTACTCTTTCAGGAGTAGTTGACATTTGGTGTGCTACTGTGTCAACTTTACCAGCGTCTAACATGCCCATAAGCCCACTAAATTTAGCAGTTTTAAACTCTACTTTATAACCAGTTCTTTTTGATATTTCCTTCCATACATCAATTTCAAAACCTTTATTTTCATCATTTTCTTTATAACACCATGGTGCATATTCTACTGATACACCTACATTTAAAGTCCCTTTATCTTTTTTAGAAGTATCTTCTTTTGTAGTTTCACCATCTTTACTTGAACAGCCAACTAACATTGTTGTTCCTAAAACTAATGTCAATAATAATGAGAATACTTTTTTACTTTTTAATTTCAAAAATAACACTCCCTCTTCCTATATTTTTACTTACTAAAACATAATATCATAATTTGAAAAGGTTTTTTATTGCTTTTCTCTATGTAATTCGACAGCAACATTCTTTTTTTCTATACTTTCTTTATAATTTATTTATTTTTGAAATTAATACTATTTTGCTAAATTTATCTTTATTTTCTATAAATAATTAATAGTTTAGTTAAAAAATTTAACTTATATGTTAAAAATTATGAAGCTATTAATATACCTTTACACAAAAAGTGAACTTTGAATATCAAAGTTCACTTTTATATAAATTTCCTACTTTAGAATAATTCAGTAATATATTAATTTTTATAAAACATAACATTTTTAATTGTTAAATAATCTTTATTTACTATGCTTCTTGATTTAATGGTTTTTTAAGTAATGCTAAAAGCATCATTCCAACCACAGCACCTATTGCTATAGATAATATATATCCAAGTGGATGAGTAACTACTGGTATAACAAATACTCCTCCATGAGGTGCACGAAGAGCTGCATTAAACAACATACTAAGTGCTCCTGCTACTGCTGAACCGCCAACACAGGCTGGAATAACATGAAGCGGGTCTCCAGCTGCAAAAGGTATCGCTCCTTCAGTTACAAAAGATAATCCCATTACATAGTTAACTTTACCAGAATCTCTTTCTTCTTTTGTAAATCTATTTTTAAAAAATGTAGTTGCAAGAGCTATAGCAAGAGGTGGAACCATTCCACCAGCCATTACTGCTGCCATTATTTCAAATTGTCCTGATTCAAGTGATGCAACCCCAAAAACATATGCTGCTTTATTTACAGGTCCACCCATATCGACAGCCATCATTCCACCTAAAACTAATCCTAAAACTATTTTTGAAGTTCCTCCTAAACCATTTAAAAATCCAACCATTGCGTTATTAATAGCTGTGACTGGAGGTATTACTAAAAATGTCATTATAATACCCATCAAAAGTGTTCCAAATAGAGGGTATAATAACACTGGTTTTATTCCTTCCAATGAAGTTGGTAATACACTAAATATTTTCTTAAGCCCTTCTACTAAATAGCCTGCTATAAAACCTGCAAGTAATGCACCTAAAAAACCTGAACCACCATCACCTGCAAGAGCTCCTCCTACAAAACCTACAACAAATGCTGGTCTATCAGATATAGAATATGCTATATATCCAGCAAGTACAGGTAACATAAATCCAAAAGCTTTATCTCCTATTCCTTTAAAAAAGGCTGCTGTTGGCGTATTTGAGCCAAAATGTGAAGGGTCAATAGAATAATCATCAAGTAAAAATGCTATGGCTATAAGTATTCCTCCACCAATAACAAATGGTAACATGTTAGATACACCATTCATTAAGTGTTTGTACACTTTTCTAAATCCACTTTCACTTTCTTCATTTGATTCGTTGTGATTTATCTCTCCTCCATGATAGATTGGAGCATCTCCATTTACAGCTTTATCTATAAGTTCCTCTGCTTTGTGTATACCATCAGCTACCTTAGTTTTTATGACCTTTTTTCCATTGAATCTAGCCATTTCAACATTTTTATCTGCTGCCACTATTATACATGTTGCATTTTCTATCTCTTCTTTTGTAAGTCTATTTTTAACACCTGCTGAACCATTAGTTTCTACTTTTATTGATATCCCTTTACTTTCAGCCATTTTACTTAAACTTTCAGCTGCCATAAATGTATGTGCTATTCCAGTTGGGCATGCTGTTACTGCCAAAACTTTAGGATATTTATTAATACTTTTATTTTTAACATCTACTATCTTTTCTTCACTAATTATTTCATCTTGATATTCTTCGCTGAACTTCTCTCTCTCTTTTTTATCTATTATTTCCTTAAATTCTTTTTCAGAAGTTGAATTTATAAGTTTGTTTCTAAAATCTTCATCCATAAGTATTGTAGATAATCTTGATAATACTTCTAGATGGGTATTATTAGCTCCATCTGGTGCAGCTATCATAAAAAATAGATTTGATAAGCTTCCATCAAATGATTCATAGTCTATACCTTCTTTTGATATTGCTGCTGCTATACAAGCTTTAGTAACTGATGTATTCTTAGCATGAGGAATAGCTACACCTTCTCCAATTCCTGTTGTACTCATTTCCTCACGAGCTAAAATAGCTTTTTTGTAAGTTTCTTTATCTTTTAAGTTGCCACTGTTTGCAACTAATTCAACTAATTCTTCTATTGCTTCTGACTTGTTTTTTGACTTTAAATTTAACTTAATTGATTTTTCATCTAATAAATCTATAATTTTCATAATTCCTAATTTCCTTTCTATATATTTTTAAATATTTTAAAATCTATTTACAGATATTTCATTTACCAATTCATCAATGTATTCTCTTTTAGCTAAGTCATACGAAAAAGCAGTTGCACTACCTGATGCTGCTCCTAGTTTAAGAGCATAATCATATTTGCCTGTATTTAAATATCCAGATATAAATCCTGCCACCATTGAATCACCTGCTCCTACAGAATTTTTAACTTTTCCTTTAGGTACATTACTTATAAGTACCTCATCTTCTTCTGTAACCAACAATGCCCCATCTTTTCCCATTGATACTAAAACATTTATGGCACCCATTTTCTTTAACTTTCTAGCATATTTTACTATGTCTTCATTTGAGTTTAATTTAACATCAAATAAATCTTCTAATTCATCACTATTAGGCTTAATTAGAAAAGGATTATATTTTAAAACATTAAGAAGGAGCTTTTTAGTTGCATCTACTACAACTTTTATATTTTTTCCTTCTAATCTAGACATTATATTTTCATATAGTTTTTCATCTAAAGTGGATGGAATACTCCCTGCCAATATTAAAATATCATTTTGATTTAATTTATCTAGTTTTTTATACAACAAGTCAATATATTTGTCATCTATATTTGGTCCTTGCCCATTAATCTCAGTTTCTTCTGATTCTTTTATTTTTACATTTATCCTTGTAAAACCATTTTTTAACCTTATAAAATCTGTCTTTAAATTTTTTTCTTCTAATGTTTTTATTATATATTCTCCAGTAAAACCACTTATAAAACCTAAAGATGTATTATCATTCCCAAGTTCTTTAAGTATACGAGATACATTTATACCCTTTCCTCCTGGATAAACGTATTCTTCATTTACACGATTTGTACTCCCTGTATTTAATTTATCTAGTTTAACTATATAATCTATTGATGGATTTAATGTCACTGTATAAATCATCTTGCCACCTCTTTTTTATTTATTTACTTTATATTTATATCTTAACTTCATATTAATATCTCTGAAAGTCAAAAAATTTCTCTTAATTAAAAGAGAAATTTATCGTTTTTATTTTATTTAGTTTTATATTATCCAAACTTATAGGTGTATATGCAATGCTATATTATATATCTCTACTTAAATAGGTTTACAAACTTTTCAAAATTACTATTTTCACATATACTTATAACTTTTGCTATAGAATCTACTCTTTTATATATATTTGAAAATATAACTTCATAATCTAATATTTTGTCCTTATCGAGTGCTAACATTATTATTAAACGAACATCCGATATTTCCCAAGCAATAGGAGTCTTTAATATACCAATTGCTATCTTGTTTTCAAAAACTTTTCCAATCGCTCCATGTGGTATGGTTACCATATTTCCTATTTCAGTTGTAGCTATTTTTTCTCTTTCAAAATAAGAATTTTTCATATCATCATCTATATAACCTTTTTGTACAAGTTTACTCGCCATAAAATCTATAACTTCTTCTTTACTTTTAAAATTTAAATTAGTAAAAAACAACTCATTGTCAAGCAAATTTTTTATATCTAAATCTAAATATATATTTCCTGTTTCTATATATTTTTCAATTAATTTAATTTCTTTTTCACTTAAAATTGGAGATATATTTATTACTGGTATATCTCCTATTTCAACAGGAACAGTAGATATTACAAAATCAACATCTATAACTTTTATATATTCAACTAAGTATGAAGGAATGACCTTTAATATTTCCAGTTTTTCTTTGAATATATTTTCCAATTTAGCCTTTATTAACATTGATGTACCTATCCCTGATGTACAAACTATTATCGTCTTGAAAACCTTATCTTTATTGTTATAAGATGCCCTTTCAACAGCTCCTCCTATATGTAGAGCTATGTTTGCAACCTCATCCTCATTGATTTCTATATTTAAATCTTTTTCTATTGTTTTTTTAGCTATATTAGCTAGTTCAAAAGCAAATGGATATTTTATTTTGATATCTTGAGCTATTATAGGTGATTGATTTATACCTAGCTTTATTTTTTTACACAGACTACTAATATGCTTATATAAAAATTCCTCAAATATCTCATCACGACTTATATCTATTGATGTAGCCAATTTTAAATTTTTACAAAAGGTTTTTATTGAGTTTATTATAATTTCTTTGTTTTGTTCATTTTCTAGAATTGAACTTCTTTTATTGCTATAATTTTCTACAAAACTCTCTATAAATTCTTTTTCGTCACATTTATGTCTACTTAACATAACCAGTATGTTATTCAACACATTTTTAAATTCTACATCAGTTAATACCAACCCATTTTCATTTAATATATCTAGTAACATTTTTTTTTATTAATCTTTTTTCTTTTATATCATTATTTAAAAAATCATTTAGAGTCAACTGATTGTCTCTCTTGTTACTCAAATCAATTATACAATTTAATATCCTGTCTTCACTTTCAGAAATACAGATACCTTGCTTATGCTTGGACTTAATTGAAATTGAATATTTTTCCAATATTCTTTTTACTTCTTTTAAATCATTTTTTACTGTTGAAACGCTTACATACATAGAATCTGCTAAATCTTCAAGCCTTATAGTATTTTTTTCTTCATTACTCAAGGTTAATATTTTTCGGATTATATATTCTACCCTATCTACATCATCATACAGATTACTATTTAAATTTACTTCATCAAAACTTCCCTCTAGTTTATAACCAACACCTCGTATTGATAGAATTTTACCATTTTTAAGCTGTTTATTAATATCCTTTATTTCATTTTGTATAGTTTTTGAAGAACATCCTATTTCTTGACTTAAGGCAAGTCCACTAATTGTATCTTTAGAATTTAACAGGATTTTTATTATACTTATCTGTCTTGCTGTTATATTTAAACTCATAAAATCACCTTTTACTCTAGATATTGATTTCTTAATTTTTTTATTTCTTCTTTATCTAAATTAAATTCTCCATATAAATATTTTTCCACACTACTGTATTCTTCATCAATTCTTCTAAAAGCAGTTTTCATATATTCTTCATTTACACCAAATATATAATTTAATTTTTCTTTTGGAATTACTTTAAATTTAGGCTTATATTCTATAAATCGTTCTATTTCTTTATCTGCAAATTCATTACTTTTTAGATAATCTTTCATTATATTCTCTTTTGATACACCTAAAATCATAAGAATTATAGCACTACCTACCCCAGTTCTATCTTTGCCTGCTGTACAATGATTTAATATTGGTAAATTAGAATAGTCCTTTATGAGTTCTACTAATTTTTTATAGGATGGATTATTTACAGGTAAATTATAGTAACTATTATTTAACATATTAAACGCACCATCTTTTTCAAACAATCCATCAATCATATCTTCAATAGAGCCAAAACTCCCTCCCGATTCTTCTAGCTCTCTCATAGCTGGAATTCTTATATTTTTTATATTTGATATTATTGTTGATGGATGTTTACGAGCTTCTTCATCACTTCTATAATCAAATATATATTTAATATTTAATTCTTTTAAAATCTTTATATCGTTCTTACTTAGATTTGATAGTTTTGCAGACCTATAAAATAAACCATACTTTACAATCCTACCATCTTCTGTTTTATTACCACCTAAATCTCTAAAGTTTTTCATCTTACCACCTCTTAAAAACTATCTATTGTCCTTCTGTTTAATATTTATAAATTAATTTTATCACAATTTCATATTGTTTATTTAAAATATTTTTTAGTATTTGGTTAGCAATTGTAAAATATAAAAGTATATCTTTATACAAAATTAACCTAAATTTTACATAATTTATTTACTTTGCAGAAGCTTTATAGTTTATAATCAATATACAGTAGTATATTTTATGTAAAAAAGACCATATTTAGAATAATATCAAATACATTGGAGGTTTTATATTATGGACATTCAAAAGCAAAAGAATTTTATAATTAAATTTACATATGTTGTCTTAATAGCAAGTATTGTATATATTGCGTTAAAGTTCTTATTACCATTGTTGATGCCTTTTGTAATTAGTTTTATAATTGCATCCATCTTAAGACCTATTATAAGACTTATTACAGATAGTACAAACCTAAATCGTACATTTATTTCTGTAGTAGTACTTTTAGCTTTTTATGGATTATGCATATTTTTATTAGTTAGTTTTGGTGCAAAAATATTTACAAGTGTAAGTGATATATTTTTTAGGCTTCCTGAAATATATAAATCAAATATACAGCCAACACTAAATACTTTATTTTCTAAAATAGATGCTAGTACACCGAATGTTAACCTAGCATTGATACTTGGTTGGGATAATATAAGCCAATCAATGATGTCTTTAGTAGCCTCTGTTTCAACAAATGCACTTAATGCCATCGCAAGTATTGCAAGCAAAACACCTGCATTTATGCTAAAACTTATTATTACTTTAATTGCTTCTTTTTTCTTTACTTTTGACTATCAAAAAATAGTAAATTTTATCTTAAAACAATTTCCAGAAAAAAGTCAATTAATGATAATAAATATAAAAAATAGTAGCATTAATGCTCTTTTAAAACTATTAAAAGCCTACGCAATACTACTATCAGTGACATTTATAGAACTACTTATTGGACTTAATATCCTGAGAGTTGAAAATTCATTTACTGTAGCTGTCATAATAGCACTTGTTGATATTTTACCAGTCTTAGGGACAGGAAGTATTTTGACACCTTGGATGATTATTTCATTAATTAATGGTAATATCCACTTAGCAGTAGGGCTTCTAATACTATATATCATTATAACTGTTGTTAGACAAATACTAGAACCAAAGGTAGTAGGACACCAAATTGGTCTATATCCTTTAATAACCTTAATGTGTATGTTTGTTGGAGCTCAACTTTTTGGAATAGCTGGATTATTTGGATTTCCTATTGCAGCTACAATCATAAAAAATCTACACGATAATGGTATTATTACTGCATTTAAATAAATTAATTTTTGTATTTTTATTTAAATATATTTTCATCATTTCAACAATGAAAAAGAGGCTTCTCTATTTTGAGACAGCCTCTTTTTTCTAATCTTTACAGATAATATCAATCATTTCTTTATATTCGTTTTCATTATTTAAAACATCTACATTTTTAAATTTTTTCTTTATTTTTTCTTTAATATCTAATGAATAAGATATTGTATATGGAATAAATTTCTCTATTTCTTTTATATATTCTTTAGAAAAAAATTCAGCATTATACACTACAGAAAATAAAATCAACATTAAGCAATCATTCTTTACCATACTTATTACAGATTCATTTTTATCATTAATTTTAAAACTATCTATTAATTCAATAGTAAAATTTATTAATTTATTTGCAATTTTATCTAAAGTTCCATTTTTTGCTGTTTCTGTCATAACAGTTTTATGATTGTATTTTAAATCTTCTTTTATATCCTGTAAGTCATCTGATATCTGTAATAAAAAACCATATCCAATGCAAAACTCTACTTCTTCCTTTGTCATCAGTCCGCTTATTAAGTATCCATCTACTAAAACAGAGGAACCACCTTTTTCAATAGAAATGGATAATAATTCTTCTTTACACAAATAACTTTCTATATCTTGTTGTCTTAAACTCTTCACTTGACTTTTAAATATTAATAATAGTGACTCATATACTTCTTTAAATTTTTTTCTAGGATAAACACTTTCAATATAGTCTATCATTTGAGATACTTTACTTTCATGATGATTATTAGTTTTAATTTTTTCTCCCAGTAGCCTTTTTTTTAACCAGCTATTAAATAAAACCTTATCAGTTTCATTTATATTTGTATCATCTAAATAATTATCTGTATATGGATATAACATGCTATATGCAAAGTTGGCTTTAGAATAATAGACTTCTTTACCAAACAATAATTGTAATGCATTTGAAATCCATACATTTCTCATAGCTTGCATAATATCACCTACAGGCAAAGCATCATCAAATTCTCTGGCATCTCTAATAAACTGTTTTGTTATATCTAAAAATTTTTTTCTATCTTCAATATCCATTTTTTCTAACTTAAAGATATTTTCTTTTTCTAAGGTTTTTTGTAAGAAAACCTCACCTTTTTTTACCCACATTCTTCTTAATACAAAATCACTTGGATATTTTTCTAAATGAAGTGCTAATGTATCTATCAATTTATCCAGTTCTTTTTCACTCTTTTTTTGCGAATTTTTACTATATATTTCTATATTCTCAGATAATTCAACACTTGAATTATTCCATGTATTCTCACATTTTTTACAATAATATTCAAATATTTCATTCAAATCCATTCAACAGCCCTACTTTCATGCCTAAATTATACACTATATTATATCAGTACATATAACTAATATATAGTTAAAGTTCTAATTGTGTATAATAATAACATAAAAATTATTTATTTTTCAATTTAGCTAGTGCTTCTGCAAATGGATTGTTAAATGTTTCTTGATTTTTGTTTTGATTTTTTAAGTATTGATTTACATCTTTTTTTGATGCTTTCTTTTTTTCTTCCTGCTTTCTTTTATTGAAAGATGACATTTTTTCTCTATATCCACAACTACAAGTGAAGACTCTTCCCTCTCCTTCTCCACGAAGTTCTAATTTTTTATGACAATTAGGACATCTTGAATTAGTTACTTGTGATATAGTTTTTCTAGTATTACATTCTCTATCTTCACAAATCAACATTTTACCTTTCTTACCATTTACCTCTAGCATAAATTTACCACATTCTGGACATCTATTTTTAGTTAAGTTGTCATGCTTAAATTTATTAGCACTATTTTTTACTTCTAAGACAATGTCTTTTGAATAATCTTTCATGTCATTTATAAATGTATTTTTATTAAGTTTTCCCTTTGAAATCTCCAGCAATTTTTTTTCCCATGAAGCTGTAAGTTCTGGTGTTTTCAAATCTACTGGAACTAAATCTAATAATTGTCTACCTTTTGATGTTATATATATATCTTTATTTTTCTTTTCCATTAAAAATGAATTGAATAATTTTTCTATTATATCTGCTCTTGTAGCAACTGTGCCAAGCCCATTTTTTTCCATAGCTGTTAATAGTGTCCCCTCATTTAAGTATGGAGGTGGATTTGTTTTACCTGAAGTCATCTTTAGTTCCTTAACTTTAAGTACATCCTTTTCTAAAACATTTGGGATACTTTCATACACATCTTCATCCTCAATATCCTTATAACTTTCCTTCCAACCTAAATTGATTACTTTGTTTCCCTTCGCTTTAAATACTTCTCCTTCTACATTTGCATTTATAGTTGTCTGTTCATATTCAAAAGGAGGAGACAATACTGCTAAAAATCTTTTTACTACAAGATTATATATTTTTCGCTCTTTATCACTAAAATCACTCATAAATACCTTCTGCTCTGTTGGTATTATTGCATGATGGTCTGTTACCTTTGAATTATCAACAAAAGATTTATTAGCTGTAATATTGCTTTTTAATAATTTATTACATATTTTTGAATAATCACTAACATTTACAGCTTTTATCCTGTCTTTTAATGTTCCAACAATATCTGATGTTAAATATCTAGAATCAGTTCTAGGATAAGTAAGTACTTTATGATGCTCATATAGTTTTTGCATTATAGATAAAGTTTCTTTTGCTGAGAATCCAAACATTTTATTTGCATCTCTTTGCAACTCTGTTAAATCATATAATGCAGGTGAATATTTTTTCTTATACGATTTGCTTACTTCAGATATTTTTATATCTAAATTTTTAACCTTTTTTAATATAGACTCTATCTTTTCTTTACTAAATGTTGAAGAGTTATTATTTTTATCACTCCAAATAAACTTTATATCTGAATTTCCCTTTGTAGCAATTAACTCTATTCCATAATACTCTTTTGATTTAAAATTTCTTATTTCCTCTTCTCTCTTAAGTAACATAGCAAGAGTAGGTGTCTGAACTCTTCCACAAGAAAGTTGTGCATTATACTTTGTTGTCAAAGCTCTAGTTGCATTTATTCCAATAATCCAGTCAGCTTCTGCTCGTGCTATTGCTGAATGATATAGATTTTCATATTCTTTTCCATTTTTTAATTTTGCAAAACCTTCTTTTATCGCTTTATCTGTACTTGATGAAATCCAAAGACGTTTTAGAGGCTTTTTTACTTGTGATTTTTCTATTATCCATCTTGCTACAAGCTCTCCCTCACGACCTGCATCTGTTGCTATAACTATTTCATCTATATCATTTCTATTCATTTGAGCTTTGACTGTATTAAACTGTTTTCCACTCTTTTTTATTACAACAGTCTTTAGGTGCTTAGGAAGTATTGGCAAGTCTTCTAAGCTCCATGATTTATATTTTTCTCCATAACTTTCAGGGTCGGCAAGCGTAACCAAATGGCCTAATGCCCAAGTAACCACATACTTTGGACCCTCTATATACCCATTTTTTTCATTTTTTGAACCCAAAACTTTTGCTATATCTCTTCCAACAGAAGGTTTTTCTGCTAGTACTAATACTTTTCCCATCTAAAAATACTTCCTTTCTCTATATTCAATCTCATATTACACTTAAAATCTAAATAAATAGAACCTTTCTTAATATCGTAACTATAATATTACCATAATTTAATCATATCTAATTAATTATTTAAGATTTTTTTATTTAAAACTTGTTTTATGCCTAATTTGTATGCTTATTACGATATCCATTTTCACGTATATTACTTATATTTTTAAATTTATAATTCGTAATTAGACTTACATTTTTATATTTTTTTACTATTTTTTAATTTTTCAGTTGACAAAACATAAAAACTTATATTAATATTATTAATACAATAAGCTATGACAAATCAATATCCGGTTAAGATTTTATAGAAGAGTTGCTATATAGCACACCGAAGGAGTAACACTCTCAGGTACTTTTTAAAAGTAGGACTGTAAAATTTACGGAACTCTGGAGAGACCCATTATGGGCGCCGAAGGGGCAAGGCTTTTATGCTCAATCTCTCAGGCAAAAGGACAGGGATTATCTACCAAAATCAGTATTATTAATACTTTTATTTTGGTTGCTAATTAGTGTATATCCAGAGCTGAATCTTTTTTAGATTTAGCTTTTTTTATTACACTAGAAATTATAATAAATTATACTTATTTCCTGTCAATTACTTCATTAAAAATTCTATTGATTGTACAAAGCAAAAAAATGAGGGAGTGTTTTTATGAATCTAATTGATATTTTAAACAAAGTTGATGCTTTTATTTGGGGACCACCCTTGCTAGTACTACTAGTTGGTACTGGTATATTACTTACTGTTAAACTTGGAGTTATACAGATAACTAAACTTCCAAGAGCTCTTAAATTAATCTTCTCTGCTGAAAACAAAGGTAGTGGTGATGTTTCAAGTTTTGCAGCCTTATGTACTGCACTAGCTGCTACAGTTGGTACTGGTAATATTGTTGGTGTTGCTACAGCTATTAAAGCTGGTGGACCTGGTGCTCTTTTTTGGATGTGGATAGCAGCATTCTTTGGAATGGCTACTAAGTATTCAGAAGGTGTTCTTGCAATAAAATATAGAACTAAAGACAAAAATGGTCAAGTATCTGGTGGACCAATGTATTACATAGTAAATGGTATGGGTGAAAAATGGAGACCTCTTGCAATATTTTTCGCTATAAGTGGTATATTGGTTGCACTTTTAGGAATAGGTACTTTTACCCAAGTAAATTCAATAACAGATGCGATAAATAGCAGCTTTGGTGTAGACCCTAGAATCACAGGTGTTATATTAGCAGTATTTGTAGCGTTAGTCGTATTTGGAGGTCTTAAAAGTATATCTAATGTAGCTACTAAGATAGTACCTTTTATGGCTGTTATATACATTGTAATCTGTGGAATCATTTTAATATCTTTTTGGAACAAGATACCAGAAACTTTTATGTTAATAATTAAAAGTGCTTTTACAACTACTGCTGCAACTGGTGGTTTCCTAGGAGCAACTATTTCACTGGCTATTAGAAATGGTATAGCTCGTGGTGTATTTTCAAACGAATCTGGTCTAGGTAGTGCTCCAATAGCTGCAGCTGCGGCTAAAACTGAATGGCCAGCAGAACAAGGTCTTATATCTATGACAGGTACTTTTATAGATACTATTATAATCTGTACTCTTACTGGATTCTCTCTTGTTATTTCAGGAGTATGGTGTTCTGACCTTAATGGAGCTGTTATGACACAAGCAGCTTTTAATGGAGCAATTCCTACATTTGGACCAATATTACTTACAGTTAGTTTGACATTATTTGCATTTACTACAATTTTAGGTTGGAGTTATTATGGAGAAAGATGCTTTGAATTCCTATTTGGTGTAAAAGGTATGAATGGATATAGAACTGTATTTGTCGCTATGGTACTTTTAGGTGCATTCTTAAAATTAGAAGTTGTTTGGATAATTGCCGATATTGTAAATGGACTTATGGCAATACCTAACCTAATAGCTTTACTTGCACTATCTCCGATAATAGTGTCTGAAACAAAAAAATACTTTGAATATATAAATTCGCCAGAAAACCAGTTAAAAAATAATGCATAAATAACAAATATAGAATTCCAAGTCAAATTTATATGACTTTGGAATTCTATATTTGTTTAAAAAGTATACTAAATATATTTACAAAAAACACTAATTCATATAAATAGCATATCTAGACTTTAATTAATCTTCTTAATGTAAATTATCTATATTAAAATTTTACTTCTTCTGGATATTCCCATGATTTAAATTCATCAATATCTAATACTTCAGGCTCCTTAAACTGATTTAACATTAAAGACCTATAATATATTTCTGCTACCTCTTCTACATATCTTGATTTTAAAAATGCCTCTTCTAAGTCATTACCTACAGTTGTTAATCCATGTCTTTCTAATAAACATGCATCTGTATCTAGCAATAATTTTGAAACATTTTTAGCTAGTTTCAAAGTTCCTGGTCTCTCATATGGAGCAATATCCACATAACCACCATAATTAACAGATTCATATACAATTGGTATAATAGGTTTCTTTGCTACCGAAAATGATGTTGCATATAAAGAGTGAGTATGTGATATAGCATTTACATTGTCTCTTACTTTATATATTTCAATATGCATCAATACCTCACTACTCGGTTTAATACCTTTCTTTACTTCTATTACATTACCATCTAAATCCAACACACAAATATGCTCAATTTTCAATTCTTCTCTCCCTATACCTGAAGGTGTTATAAGAACATATCCAGTCTCTCTATCTCTAATACTAAAATTACCAGCCTTTTCTTTACATAAACCATAATGTTCTGCTTTAATTGCTATTTTCACAATTTTGACCTTTAAAGACTCCAGCATAATTTACCTCCAGATAATCATTTTTGACCATAGTATGCATTTTTTCCATGTTTTCTCGAAAAATGTTTATTCATAAGCACTTTATCCATAATATTGTCAGGACTCATTAATTCTGTATAATAGGCCATTTTTGAAACTTCTTCCAAAACTACTGCATTATGTACAGCCTCTTTTGCATTTTTGCCCCATGTAAAAGGACCATGGTCATTCACAATTATTCCTGGACAATAAATTGGATTTTTACCTATAAACTCTTCGACAATTACATTTCCAGTTTCCTTTTCATAATCATTGCAAATTTCTTCTCTAATCATTTTTCTGGTACATGGTATACTTCCATAAAAATAATCTGCATGAGTAGTACCACATGCTGGTATAGATTTTCCTATCTGAGCCCAAATCGTTGCCCAGCTTGAATGTGTATGTACTATTCCTCCTAATTCTTCAAACTCTTTATATAAAACGAGATGAGTAGGAGTATCTGAGGACGGTTTTAATTTACCATCAATTATATTTCCTTCTAAATCAACAACTACCATATCTTCTACAGTCATACTACTGTACTCTACACCACTTGGTTTTATCACTACCAATCCTTTTTCTCTGTCTATGCCACTTACATTTCCCCAAGTATAAGTAATTAGTCCTTTTGCAGGTAATTCTAAATTTGCTTTTAATACCTCTTCTTTTAAACTTTCTAACATTTTTCTTCCTCCTATAGTTTGTTTAGAAAAATTATTTTTATTTTATCTAATATCCGAATTATAGAGTTTAATTATTTTTTATATTTGTTTAATGTTTATATCTCTACTAGGATTTTATTGAAATTAATCTCTCTCTTGCTCATTTTGCTTAAAAAGTCTCCTACTTCATTAAGACCTATTTTGTGTGAAATCATTGGTGTAAAAACAATATCACCCTTTTCCATAAAATCCAATGTTGCTGTCCACGCCCTTCCAGGATAAGGACTTGTATATGAATTCCAAGAACCTTGCAAAGTAAGTTCTCCACGTAATATACACTCAGTAGCTTCTACACTAAGTGGTAGTTCTGTGTGTGATATTCCCACAAAGACTATTTTCCCTCTTTTTTTTGCTATGAGCAAAGATTGCTCTTGTGTAAACCTACTACCAGCAGTTTCTATAACAACATCAGCACCCTCATTTGTTATTTTTTTTATTTCTTTAATTACATTTACTTCTTTTGAATTCAATGTATAATTTGCCCCTAGAGATTTAGAAAGTTCTAACTTTTCATCAAAAATATCAATAGCTATAATTTTAGATGCACCAAAGACCTTTGCCCATTGTATAGTAAACTGACCTATTGGACCACATCCTAACACAACTACACTATCTCCTACTTTAATATCCGACTTTGAAATTCCATGATAAGCTATAGTTGCTGGTTCAATTCCAGCAGCAGTTTCATAGTCCAGTGTATCTGGTAATTTTAAAATGTGTTCTTCAGGTACTCTCACATACTCTGCCAATGCTCCATTCACTCTCGTACCAATTATATTATAATCATCACACAAACCAAAATTACCATTTTTACAGTAATCACATTTTTTACAAGGTACTAATGGGGCAACAGTTACTCTATCTCCTACCCTAACATTTTTTACTCTGTCTCCAACTTTAGCAACTTCTCCAGAAAATTCATGACCTAAAATTAGTGGATAAGCCGTATTTCCACTCAGACCACTTACCATAGACCTAGGTAAATCCGAACCACATATTCCAACATACTTTACATTTACAAGTACTTCTTTCTCTGCTATTTCTGGTATATCAACCATTTCATATCTAACATCACCTACATTGTATAATACTGATGCTCTCATTTTATCTGCCATATAAATATCTCCTTTCATGCTATATACTTATATATAGCAATATCTATGCCATACAAAAAACAAATAGTTTATTCAAGCAAATACCTTATATACAAAGTGTTTTGTTAATATGAATTACATTTTATAAAATCAAATTACATTATTGTATAAACATAAAAGAGTATGTTTTAAATAGTAAAACAAATTTTAAAAAGTCGACTATAAGAATACAGTAAATTATAAATATATACAAAATAAAAAGGAATCTATATTTCATTTAAATACTTACCAAATATTCTCTGATACTTATATAAAATCAGCTATAAACTCCTTTAGTTATTATTCTCTTATTACTTATAAATTTAAACTGCTACAGAATCTTCTGCAACATTTTTAAGTGCTTGTTTTTCTAAATAATCAAGTATACTTGTTTTATTTTTTCTAAATAATGCCCATAAAATAAAGTAACTTACAACTGCAAGACCTATATAAATTGGGTTTGAACTTAAAAATGCAAAGAAAACTAATCCCATTAAAGGTTTCCCTAATATATTGAAACTTGTTATTAACATTGCCCCTGCTGGTATAGCAACCCCTATACCTGTAGCCATGTCTGTAAATAATGGTGCTGTAGATGTGCAAATATATAATCCTAGACCAAACCAAATTATACCTGAAACTAACACTTTTGGGATATTACCATTATGTATAGCAACTAGACCTTGTACCATATATGGAATTGCCAATAAATCTACAACTGGTAATACCTTATTACCAGGAAGTATCATAGCTACTACAAGCATTATTGGTATTAAGATAAGACCTGATATTAGAGTTGCTGGTTCCCCATATCCAACAGCATCATTTACTGCTATATACCACTCACGATTTCCAGCTTTTTGCATAATTTTTCTAGCAGCTTCTGTTATAGGTGCAAATGCCTGAGCAAACATACTTGCTACTTTAGGGAAAATTGCCATAACAGCACTTGTAGATATCCCCACTTTCATTATTTCTCCCCAAGCTTCCATAGTAGTTATTCTTGTCATATTACCTAATATACCAATAAACATACCTAAAAAAAGGCCTAAAGTAATTGGTTCACCCAAAAATCCTAGTTTTTTCTCTAATTCTTTAGGATTTAACTTAATTTTGTTTAATCCTAATTTATTGTATATAGGGTCTGCAAACACTGCAAATACGGAAGCTTCAACATTATGCATGGCTATTATTGTACAATTAGGATATCTATAGTAACTAGACCATCTCTTTGCAACTAATTCTGATATTAATAAACTATATAAATTTAATAAAACCATACAACCTATACCCAAAGGAAAATTTCCTGTTACTCCTATAACCATTGCTCCCCATACCATATATGAGTAATTATTCCACAAATCTGAGGGCTGAAATACGTCTGTCCATTTTATTAAAAATAAAATTGTTTGTAATAATATTCCAAGCCCTAAATATATCATTCCTGCACTTGTTGAAAATGCAACCAATGATGTAGCTTGCCAGCCTACATCGAAAACTGGTAGATTTACCCCTGTACCTTCAACCATTCTATTAATAACTGGTGTTATTATTGGTGTAAAAGAATTTAATATCAGTGTAAAACCTTGTAAAGCAACTCCTGCATATACAGCAGAAAGAAACGATTTCTTAGTAGTCACTTTAAATATCTTTGCTATTATGAATATTATAATTGGAACTATAATTGCAGAACCAAATGTATCGATTATAGATTTCATAAATTCTAACATCTTTTATCCCCCTATTTATAAATACTTATCAGATTCATTAAATAACTTTTAAATGCCTATCTTTTTTTCTGTTGTTTTTCATTTACAACAATATATAAAAAACAGTTTATTTATAAGTATTTAATTAAGTTTTAGACTAATTATAGTATCTAAATCATAGATTTAAATACTATAATTCACTCCCAAGTATTACTTGTTTATTCCTTCAATAACACTTAAAACCTCTTCAAAAAATGCATCTTCACCTATACCAGTTAAGCAAGCAAATGCATTTATAGTTGGTATTCCATAATCACCTGTTTGAAGTGGGCTGGTAAATGTTATAAAATCAAATCTTCCTGATTGTGCCAAATTTAGTGCTTCTGTTGGTCTAGCTTCTGTTGTTGTAATAGAAATTCCCTTACTCCCTAATACTTCTTTTAATTTTCCTGCCACCATTGATGATGTAACTGTTCCTGAACCACAAACTGATAATACGTTGAATTGTTTCATAATAATTTCCTCCTAATTTTATAATTTAAGTTTCTATTTTATATAGATTAAATTGATTTAAAAAATGTACTTACTTTTGATTATTTAAATTTTCATTTTCATTTCTAGAATAGACTTCCACTATAATTCTATAAAATCCAATAATTGAGCTACTTCTTCTTTTGTTGATGCATTTTTTATGCTTTTTAATAGTTTTATATTTTGAAAAACTGACATTAAATCTTTTAACAGTTTTACTTGTGAATCTGGATTCTTTACTGCTAATAAGAATACAAGTTCTACATCTAGTCTATCTGTTGGGTCTATCATTGAATTAAACTTTACTGGTTTTTTCAATATGCCTACAGCTACATTGGATTCATTTATATGTTTTGAATCTGTGTGTGGAATAGCAACACACATTTCGCCAATATCAAGACCTGTTGGTAATGTCTTTTCCCTTTCTAATACAGCACTTATGTATGTGTTTTTTACGTATTTTTTTTGGTACATTTTATTTCCTAATTCTTTAATAACACTTTCATAATCATTAGATTCTAGGTCTAATGATATTAAATCTACATTCATTACCCTAACTCCTCTCAATTTTTTGCTGTAGCTACAGATGTTTAAATTTATCCAATATAATATTTCTGAAATCATCTTTATTAAAACACTGCTTAGCATTATTCATAAATTCTTCATCTTTTAATATCTCAAGGACATTTTTAACAATGTCTTTATCATTAGTCTTAAAAACTGGCATAAATATAAAATTTATATTCCCTACACTCCAATCAATAGGATTTTTTAGTTTAACAAAAACAAACCTTGTGCTATTTACAGTAGAGGAATCTCCATGAGGTACTCCTATAGCTCCTTTAGAATATGTTGGAAGCATTTCTTCTCTATGTAAAACAGAATCCAAATAATCTTTTTCTACATATCCTTTATTTATAAGAATTGAGCATATATACTCTAATAAATCCTTTTTAAAATATATATCTGGTTCAAAAATTACTAAATCCTCATCAAGCATTCTTTCATACGCTTTAATTGGTTTCTCTTCTTGTTTTTTTGAGTTTGATAAGTATATATCTAAATTTTTGAAAAGTTCCTTATTATATGGGATAAAATTTATACCTGGTATCTTAGGATTTATTGTCCCAACAATAGCTAATATATTGTTTGTCTCCTTTAAATTTTCAATTTTACAAAATAAATTTTCATCCAATGCACTCATTTGATAACATTTAGTATTATCATACTTTTCTTCTAATGTTTTACTTATATACTTGGCAGTTCCTTCTCCAGTAAGACACAAGGTTACAATTGCATTTGTTTTATCTATATGTTTTTCTAACTCATAGTTATATCCCATCCTATCTTTTAACAGAGAAAAAAACATTTCATCTAATTCTTCATCCCCCATAGAAACCTTTCTAGCTGCTTCTAATGCCATTAATAAATCTACTCTATCAATAGTTTTAGTATTTATATTAGTTCTCTTATTTACTATTTGACCTATGTTTGTAAGTGAACCAATATCTACCAAAAATAATATTCCTTTTCCTTGGTCTATTATTTTTGATAATTCTACGGCCTTATTGTATATATTTATTGGTTTTTCATTTAAAGGCATATCTATAGCTACAGGAAACTTTACTCCTAAAAGCTCTTTAACCACATTTACAGTCTCTGTAGCTATACGTCCATGAGAAATTATTATTAATCCTACTTTATCTTTTTTTACTTCATTTTTTAGAGCTGACTTTATATAGAGTGTTATAAATCCAACTTCATCATCTGGAATCTTAATACCAACTGCTTCTTCAATTCTTATTGCAAAACTTTTACCAATTTCATATTCTTTTGAAAAATCACTTCTTATTTTTTCTAAATTTACATTTATTATTTTTTGATTTAGCTTAATTCTTTTTATAGCTTCTTCTAAGTGTATTGCTAGATATTTGAACATATTTTTATTTACTTCTAAGCTAGTGTTTTTTTCAACTATATCATTCATAAGTTCTTTAACTAATTTGACTAAATTATCACTTACAAAACTATTTAAATCACTCATTGAAAAAAGCTCTTCATCACTATTAAGATTGAACTTTAAATCAGCAAATCTATTTAAAATAAAAGTCCATAAAATATTTTCTATATCTATATCTTCAATATCTAGAGATTTTAAATCATAATATTTTTTTTCAATTGTTTTGTATATATCTTCTGGTAATATATACTCCTCACTCAAAAGACCTCCCTTTGCTGAGGATTCATCTAAATTAAATGGTATAAATATGGCATTTTTTAAATATTTTCTTATTTCTGTATATTCAATCTCTTGAAATGCTGCATCTTTAAAAGAATCCTTAAGTTTTAGAACCTCATTTATATCTACTACTACTATTGATTCTTTATCTTCATCTTTGGAATTTATAAACTTCATAAAAGCCCTTGCACAAAGAACCTGAATCATATTTTGTAATTGCCCTATGTTTCCACTAAACTTTTTTAGTGCAAGTATTTCAATCACATTTTTATCTACAAATATTTTCGCATTTATTCTATTACACTCTTGTTGAAAGATATTATATATAAGGTCTATTTTCTCTTTTAGCAGTCTATCATGTAATGGTGGCAAAGTTATTAGCATTGGTATTCTTCTTCTGAATGTCAATAATAAATTAGTCTCTACATTTTCAGTAGTAGCTCCAATCAACATAATACTTACTTTCCTTTCAGCATTGGATTCACCTAATCTTCTAAATTTACCTCTGTCCAATATAGAAAATAGTATTTCTTGACCCTTTGGAGGCAATCTGTGTATTTCATCTAAGAATAAAACTCCTTCATCAGCTTCTTCTACAAGACCTGGTGTATCATACTCTGCTCCTGTAAATGCACCTTTTTTATATCCAAATAATAAAGATAACAATAATTGTGGATTGTCACTATAATCAGCACAATTAAATACAACAAAATTTGAACTTTCTTTTATTACCTTTTTCTTCTTTGCAAACTCATACATATGTTTAGAAAATAAACTTTTACCAACTCCACTTTCTCCTACAATCAATGTAGGTAAGCCCTTAGGAGGATACAATATAGCAGATTTAGCCTGTTCTACAGCATTTTTAAGACTCCCATTACTTCCTATTAGAGTTTCAAAGGAATCGCTTGATTCTTCTTTAGGTACTTCTACCACATCCATTTCCAAACTTTCTTTAGGTAAAAGTTCCTCTACAACTCTTCTTGATATATTAAAACCTTCTGCCATCAATTCTCTTGTAATTTCTGATATAGAAATATTTTTATTTTTTTGTAATATAGCTGAAATTGCTGACTTTAGATAAGGATATCTTCTTTGCCTTGAATTACTTATATTAAGCTCTTTTCTTAAATTAGTTATATTCTCTCTAGTTGTACTTAAAAACTTTGCTATTTGAACATCTGTTAATGGGTCTTTTTTATTTTCTGTATTTATGATGTTTACAAGTTTATCTCTCAACTCCATGCTTAATAACTCCTTTCTTAATAAATTATATAAGCAACTATCATGCCATACTTAATTTAATATTTTTAGACATTTAAACCCTGTAAATAACTAGGCATTATTAGCATTTATACAATTTGATAATCATTTACATTTTGTATAATTAGTAATTCGCTAAATGTATTGACTATTTATAACTTTAAATAATTTAATCCCTTATTTAAATTATAATGTAAAAATATTTATAAATTTATAATTGAAAAACTTATTCAATCAGATATAATAATACATATCTACTCAACAATAAAAATTATTATAAATTATGCTTTTAACACTTTCTGTTTTGAAATTTTACTTTTATATAATAGTATAAATGCTTATCTTATACACATATGATTTTAGCTATATACATGAATTTTACATGCTTTTATCTGGCATACTATACTATTTTAACTTAAAAATTAATTTACAAGTATTAAATTTATATACAGAGAGGAAAACGATATGAATACATTTAAAACTGAAATCTTATTGAAATATTCTGCAAAAGATATATTTAACATATTTACAAAATCTGCAAGATTAAATTTTCCTAATTTTAGCGAAAAAAAGGCAGTAGGCTCATTTGTACAACAGAAAAATAACAAAAGATTTAAAGTTGAAATAACTAGTTTTGAAAAAAATAGAATCTATGAGATAAGAACAAGTAATAACAGAGAAAGTATTATAACTAGATATGAACTTATACATATTGATTTAGAAAATACAAAACTTATTTTCACTGAAAGTGAAAGTGAAAGAAATTTATTTGGAAAAATTAATTCAGCTCTTGTAAGAGTATTGTTTGGAAAAAGACATCCAGAAGAATTCAATAAATTTATCAAGAACTTAGAAATAGAGTTAGAAAATAAGAACATTAATTTATAGATATAAATTTAGTACTCTTTTCTTGGATAATACTTAATACATCAAATCTAATGTTTAGCTTAAGACTGCTCCATCTATCATTTTTAATATAAAACTCTTACTAACTTTTTATGATACAATATTTTATAAATGATTTATATTACACTAACTTAATCTAAAACTTAATAATAAAACTAAAAATGAATATTGTAAAACTATTTGATAATTAATCTGTGACTTTTAATTATCAAATAGTAACTAAAATTAAAAACATAACTTCATTGTTTTAGATAAAGTTAGTAATTAAATTAATAATAAGAGGTGAAAATTTATGCCAATTAATTCTTTTGAAAATTATCCTATGAATTGGAAACCAAAACGACCTTCAAAAGGACAAATATTATATAAAGCTATTGCAGAGCAATTAGAACAAGACATCAACAGTGGAATTTTGTTGCCAGGTACTAAATTACCACCACAGCGTGAATTAGCAGATTTCTTAGATGTTAATGTCAGTACTATCTCTAGAGCTTTTAAAATTTGTGAAAAAAAAGGATTAGCAAGTGGAGTTACAGGAAGTGGAACCTTTGTATCTTATGATACTCGTTCAAATTTATTCTTAATGTCGAGCAATAATAAAATTACATTTATTGAAATGGGCACAATGAATCCAGATTTCACACTAGAAGAAATGAATACTTTATTTAAACATATAGTTAAGGAAATAGATTTTAAAACTATATTTCAATATGGCCAAAGAGATGGTGCCAAGTGGCAAAAAGAAGCTATTGTCAAATTAATGTATAGAGCTGGTCTTGAAACTACAGCAGATAGCTTACTTCCTGCAAGTGGTGGGCAAAATGCAATTGTAGGTATTTTAGCAGGTCTATTTCAACATGGAGATAAAATAGGTGTAGACCCATTAACTTATCCTGGAATAAAGACAGCAGCTAAAATGCTTGGAATACAACTAGTGCCAATTAAACAAAAAAATAGAGAGATTAGTGAAGAAGGCTTGTTATATGCTTGCAAAAATGAGAATATCAAAGGTTTATACATAATACCAGATTATCAAAATCCAACTACACATATAATGTCACAAAGTGGACGAAAAATGATTGCAAATATTGCATCTAAATACAATCTAATTGTGATTGAAGATGCTATTCATAGTTTGCTTAATGAAGCACATTTAAATCCAGTAGCTTCTTACATACCAAATCAAACAATCTATATTACGAGTTTATCAAAAATTATTGCACCTAGTCTACGCCTTGCATATATCTCTACACCTAAACAGTATAGAGAGGCATTATCAAGCGCATTATATAATATTAATTTATCTCAGTCTTATTTTTTAACAGAAATTGCTTATCGTATGATTAGTTCAGGAGAAGCTGATAAACTAATCAATGCTCGTCGCAAATCTGCAAGGAGAAGAAACAAGATTATTAATCAGTATTTATCTGAGTATAATATTTTGGGAAGTGAAGAGTGTATATTTAGATGGTTGATTCTACCTGATAATATAATGGCAGAAAAACTTGAAATACAAGCCCTTAAAGAAGGTGTACAAGTTTATGCATCTGAGCGTTTTGCTGTTGGAAAGGAAAAACCTATTTCTGCAATAAGAATAGCTGTATGCGCTACAGAAAGTACAGAAGAACTTAAAGCAGGTCTTACTGTATTAAAAAGATTATTGGAGAAGAAAAGATAATTGTATTGCACACAATATTTTAATTGTGTGTATTTTTTTTTGTTGTTACAATAAAATTACACCAGATAATAATTAAATTATAGAGATTAATATAGATTATTACATTGTAATAACTAGTGTATAGAATTTGATAGTATTTTATAACTAACTCAATTTTATATAGTAAGCCACATATTAATCCAAATTTATTTTTAAGGTATGATTGCAATTATACAACCAATCTATTTTACTGTTTTACTAATATTTAATACATTAAAACAAAAGGAGTGATTTATCATGGAAAAATCTCAGCAATTAAGAGAAAGTTTTGTTGCTTCAATCCCAATATTTTTAGGTTATATACCTATAGGCATAGTAGGAGGAATACTATTACAGAAATCTGGGCTTTCACCTTTTCAGATAGCACTAATGGTAACGCTAGTATTTGGAGGTAGCTCTCAATTTATTGCAGCTTCAATGATTTCTACTGGTGCAAGTGTAACATCTATTGTTTTGACTACATTTATTGTTAATTTAAGACATTTTCTAATGAGTTCTAATTTGAATATGTACATAAAAAATAAAAGCCCAAAATTTATATTGCCATTTTGTCATACTATAACAGATGAGACTTTTGCAGTGAATTATGAAAAATTTACTACTGGAAATTGGTCTGATAAAAATGCAATTTATCTCAATTTCTTCTGTTTAGTTTCATCAGTTTTAGCTAATTTTATTGGAGCATTTTTAGGAGAAAGTATATCTATAGATAGTTCTATTTCTGGTTTCATATTGACTTCTATGTTTATAGCATTAATAGTTTCTCAAATAAAAAATAAAATTTATATTGTGGTATTTATATCATCAATTATTATTTCGGTTATCTTATACACATTATTTAAAAATAATTTAGTAGTAATAGTTGCTTCAATTTTAGCATCTTTAATTGGTTTCTTCATAGAAGAATCTCACTCTAAAAAGGAGGAATCTTATGAATAATAATTATTACATACTTTGTATTATAATTGGAATGTATATTGTTACATATCTTCCAAGAGTTCTTCCTATGTTAATTTTCTCAAAAAAAGAAATGCCTGAGTTTTTGAAAAAAATCATGAAATTTATACCTGTAGCAATACTTACTTCTTTGACTGCTAAAGATGTATTCTTTAATGGAGATAATTTATATTTATCTATATCAAACCCTAAAATTATATCTTTTTTGGTTGTACTTCTTGTTGCTTACAAGTTTAAATCTATTGGAATTTCTATTGTTACAGGTGTTATATCTATATATTTATTTGGAATTATCCTATAATCTTTAAGTAACTATTTTAAAATTATTTTATAGATTATGCTTACAATTTTTAAGTTATTGTTATCTCGATTTTAAGTAAAAAACAGAATAGTTTAAAACTATTCTGTTTTTTACATTTCAACCTTTATTATCAATATTTTAATGTCTTATAATAAAATTTTTATACTCTTTATAAAAAACATGTTTATATTCAAATATTATCTCAATCCAAACTTGTTAGTTCTTCTTCATATTTTTGAAACTCTAAATTTGCTTTAAACAAATCTCCATCTATTTCTATATAGAATTTTCCGCCTTGTAAATTTACTAAATCTCTTGCAATGGCAAGTCCTAGTCCACTACCTTCAGTATTTCTTGATTCATCTGCCCTTTTAAATCTTTCCATAATCTCACTTGGGTCAAAATTTAATTCATAAGAAGATATATTTTTCATAGTTACTTTTACCTTTTCATCACAATCGTATACATCAATATAGACTCTAGTTCCTTCTAAAGAATATTTAGCTATATTAGATAAAAGATTTTCAAATACTCTATACATTCTTCTTCCATCTGCCCATATATATACCTTGTCATTTGGAACATTTAGTTTTATATCTAAATTACTTTTAGATAATTTTTCTTCAAGCTCACCTATACTTTGTCTTAATAGTTGCACTAAATCAATCTTACTAATTTGTAATTCTATATTACCACTACTTACTTTACTAGCTTCAAATAAATCTTCTATTAATAGTTTTAATCTTTTTGACTTTGATTCAAGCACATTTATATAGTCATTTATATAGTCTGGTTGTATAGATTCCTCTTTTTTAATCAAGTCTACATAATTTATTATAGAAGTAAGTGGAGTTTTCAAATCATGAGATACATTTGTTATAAGGTCAGACTTCATTCTTTCACTTTTTACTTGCTCTTCTATTGCTTTATCAAGACCTTCTCCAATATTATTTATATTTTCAGCTAAAGACGTAAAATTATCATTTCCTGTAATTTGTATCTTATAATCTAATTTGCCCTGTTTTATCTTTTCGGTACCTTCTATTACATAACTAAGGTAGGAAAGTCTTTTAGTTATATATATTGCAAATCCTAAAAAAATCCATATAGAAACCACTAATCCCAAACTTGTACTTTGAGTACTAATCGCCATGATTAAAATTAAAGATGCTATCACTATCATAATAACTTTTCGTGCTAAAGATACTTTCCTTATAGCGTTAATGACCTCCTTTACAGTCTTTATTAACCATAAAATCACTCTTACTATAATACTCGACTTAAATATGCATATTTTATTTTCCAAATAACTCAATTGAACATGTATAAAAAATATATTGTTTGATACTACCAATAAGGATATAAAAGCTAACATCATGATATAAATATCATAAGATACATTAAAAACATACATAATCAAAAGTACTATTGAAATAGATACTAGTATTACATTAAATTCCATAGGTATCTTACTGTATATTAATAAAAATATGTTATTTCTTTTTAAAGCTTCGCATTTTATTCTACTATATAAAATTATAGATAATAAACATATAATTGCTAAACTTAAACTAGCTACAAAAAATAATCTTACTTTTTCTGTAGCTTGTTTAAAGATTTGAAAGTTAGTATATACTATTCCATCATCTATAGTTGGTTCTTCGGGAAAAGATGCATATGCCTCAAAAGGCATATATCCTCCATTGATTTCCATACTAACATTATTTAGCTCAAATTTTTCTCCATTTATTTTTTTAGTATATGAGCTTCTTTCTCCATCATTTACTATCTCTATATCACAATAGCCTTTAATATTTTTTTTAAAATCCTCTAAATAACCATATTCTGTATTTGTATAAAATTCTCCTGTCTTTGTATTAACAATGTATATTTTTATATTTTTCAGAGAACTTAAATATTCAGTAGAATCTTTTATATTTTTTACACTTTTATTATAATCAGAAACAATACTATTTGAATCTGTACTATTACCTCTTGTTTGATAGCGTTCATAATTTAATTTAATTTTTTCTTCCCTACTTAACCCACTGCTTATAGATAGCTTAAAATTATATAATAAATTAGAGATTGTCTCACCATCAAACATATTACTGTCATAAAAATCATCAGATATATTAAAAATTCCATTCTTTGTAGAAGTTTTTTGTATATTGTATTTAGGTTCAGCAAGTCCTATTGTTACCAACAATATAGTTAATGGAAATGAGATAGATATTATGATTAATGAGACTAACTTTAATGCTCTATATTTTTCCAACTTGTCCACCTCATCTACATTGTCAGTATTTTATATAATATAAAATTTAATACAAGCATAATTCCCATAGAATAAACTAAACTATTGGAGAAAAAGTTAAAACATATAAGAATTCCTAACATTTGTGTAAATGTAAAAATGACCAAAATCAAAATGCAATTAAATATTAAACTTTTTTCTTTTATAAGTTTTCCACTAAAATTTTTCAATCTTATAACCAACTCCCCACACCACCTTTAAAAATCTTGGTTCTTTTGGATTTATTTCAATCTTTTCTCTTATTCGCCTAATATGTACTGCGACTGTATTTTCTGAATTAAAGCTTTCTTCATTCCATACTTTTTCGTATATCTCATCTATTGAAAAAACTCGTCCTTTATTTTCTAAAAGAAGTTCAATGATTTTGTACTCAATCGGAGTCATTTTTATATTTTCACCATCAATTTTCACTTCTTTTGTTAGTGTATTTAATTCTAAAGCTCCACTTTTTAAAATTTCTTTACATGTATCCTCGTAATTGCCTAAAGTTACATATCGTCTTAAGTTTGATTTAACTCTAGCTATAAGCTCTAATAAGTTAAATGGCTTTGTTATATAATCGTCAGCTCCAATATTTAATCCCATTATTTTATCTGTATCTTCACTTTTTGCTGAAATTAAAATTATTGGTATGTTTCTTTCTTCTCGTATTTTTACAGTTGCTTTGATTCCATCTAATTTAGGCATCATTATATCCATTAATATTAGATGAATGTCATTCTCTGTTATTATTTCCAAAGCTTTCATTCCATCATATGCTTTATATATTTTAAATCCTTCCGATTTAAGATATATTTCTATTGAATCAACAATTTCTTTATCATCATCTACTACTAATATATTGTACATATTTTCACTTCCTCTATTGTATAATAATACTTATCTCTATTATACAATATCTTTCACTCCCTTTCTCAACAATGACTAAATTGTTATATTACATTAGCTTACATTTTTGTAACTTTCCCTTATAATTATATAATAGAACATAAATCTTAAGAAAATATTATCCTAAATCTTAAATATTTCTTAAGATTTAAGATAAATTGAGGTTTATTTGAATTAATTGATTTGAATTATGTTGTTTTCAGATTACTTTCATTTAAGTATTTTGATTGGATTCAGCTGAATTAATGTATATTAATTCTTATTGAGCAGTTTTTATTTTTATGGTGGAAGAATGGTGGAAGAATCATATTTTACTAATTTTCTTCCACCATTCTTCCACCCAAATAGACTTAGAAGTATTTATTTCACTGCAATAATAGCTACTTATTTAAATTCTATTTTTGTGCATCCTATATATTATGTACTATACATATCCTATTAAAATTTATATAAATAGAATACAAATTTATTTCATTTTTTTAACATGTTCAGAATAATAAACAAAATGAAGGTAGAAAAAGTTATAATTTCATACCTTCATTTTATTTATTATGTCTCTATTTGTAATTTTTTCTTTCAAACTCTTAAAATGTTATTCGAGTTCAATTAATTTATCTTCATACACTCATCCCTTTTCATATGAAGATGATTGTACATCAAATATCTATCCTATATCTTAATTATACAGTTTTTGATATATATGATATAATTATCACAAACATCAAACTAAGGAGGAATAAATAAATGAATTTTAATCGTGAATTTAATTACTACCTTGAAACACTAGGACTGCTTTCTTATTGTAATAATTTTTCGACAACAAAAATAGAATTAATAGAAGAGTTAAATGGGTTGGGCTTTGCTGGCGAGAAAGTATACGATGCTCATTTGATTGATTGGGAGAAACTAATTACCTCTTTTGACAAAATGAAGACCACAAATGGAGATTACAATTTCTATTTTAAGAATGCCATTAATGAAGAAAAGAATTTCTATACATTCATGGTTGCTCTAGTGGCAGAATATTTCGAGCTATTTGATAGTGAAGAAAAATCTGATGAATATTTTAGGAAAATTTTTATTGAATTAATTTGTGCTATCGCAGAAAAAAGTAGTATAAATAAACAACTTTCATCTTTAGAGTTCTATGAATTTCTATCTGTATCGGATTTTAATGAAAGTGAAAAATGGAAATTCTTTTCATTCTATCAGTCACCTAAAGAGCTGATTAATAAACTTTTTATACTAATAAATTCAAATTTATCTGTATGTAAAAAATTATATCTCGAAATTGATATTGAAACGCTAATTTCAAAATGTTCCATTTTACTTGAGAGCACAAGAGAAGAAAATATGATATCAAAACAAGGGGAAGGACTTCCGATTTATCCAACTTTCATAAATCCTTTGTCTCAAATTGTTTTAAAGACAAAACGTTATTTTGGGTTGTTAAATTTAGATATATTTAGTGACAATGATTTCTCTAAAGAAATTGATGATAACATATTAATTAAACTAAAAGCACTTTCAGATAAAAGTAAGTTTCAAATATTAATTTCTTTAAAAAATAAACCAATGTATAGCCTAGAATTAGCTAATAAGCTTGGATTATCTGCTGGGACAATTTCACATCATATGGCGGTTCTGCTACAAGTAAATTTAGTCAATATCGATAAGAAATCTGGACGAGTTTATTATCATCTAAATAGTGACGAAATTGAAAAAACAATAAAAGGACTTGAAAACCTATTAATTTGATATATATCAAATTAATTTGACCTACTTCAAATTTAGTGTTATAATCCTCTTACATACAATTAGAGGAGGTCTTTTCATGAAAAAAGTAAAAAAATCAATTTTGTTATTTCTTATTATTTGTTTTGCTTTAAGCTCAATTTTCTACTACCTGATTATTGTCCACGGAATGTTGCAACTTAATTACTTTCTTATGTGGTGTCCTGGTGTTGCTGCCATTATTGTAAGTATGATATACCACCGTGGCGATAATGGAGTAAACTTTAGAAGATGCCATGCGAAATATATTTTGGGTGGTATATTAATTCCATTAGCATATTGGGGAATCTCATATAGTATCTACTTGCTGATTTATGGTAAGGGCGTAATCGTAGGTAATATGGCTCTGACTCTTATAAAAGCGCCAAGTATGTTGCTAACATATCTGGCAATCTATTTTGTCACTGCAATGGGTGAAGAAATAGGCTGGGGTGGCTACTTAGTACCAAAGCTTAATGAACTCTTTGGGTTTAACAAAGGTGCTTTTGTTTCTGGTGTGATTTGGTTTTTGTGGCATTTCCCGTTGTTTGTGGTTGGATATATGTCTGATATCCCACTTTGGTATCAACTTCCAGTTCTAGCACTAATGTGTATCTCAGTATCCTATTCGAGATTTTATTTAAGTATGAAATCAAAGAGCACATGGCCTGCTGTTTGGCTTCATTTCGTACATAACTTTGTCGCACAATTGCTTTTAGACCAATCCATAGGCGGTGAAATGCGTCCCTATCTTGTTGGCGAAATTGGGATTATTTCACTTATTGTAGTGGTGATTATTGCCCTTATCTGTGTATTAAAATATCGTAACGCAGGGAGTGAAATCGTTGCATCACAGAAATAAATATTGTTCGAAAAAATGAAAAAAGCATTCTCCATAACGGAAAATGCTCTCTTTAATATAGGTTGACTTAGTAAAGATGTATTGGAAGTGCAT
Source organism: Clostridioides sp. LIBA-7602 (assembly GCF_056688945.1). Taxonomy (NCBI): domain Bacteria; kingdom Bacillati; phylum Bacillota; class Clostridia; order Peptostreptococcales; family Peptostreptococcaceae; genus Clostridioides; species Clostridioides sp. LIBA-7602. The sequence goes on from NZ_CP196991.1 coordinate 2,632,153, forward strand.
CTTTACTTTTTTTATTATACCATATAATTTATGTTGTTAAAAAGACCTATTTAAATCGTTTTTAATTAATAGAATATATTGTAAAGGAGATATGTAATATGAATTTTTGGAATGGACTATTTTTACTTTTGGGGATAATATTCATAATAGGGAATGTAATAAAAGGTTTAGCTAAACATAAATTCAACTATTTTAGGAAAAAATATTTTGACAAATTAGAATTAAAATATGGAAAAATAGATAGAGAAAAAACTATTAAACTAGAGATGTTTTATCAATATTTAATAGGCTTGGAATACATAATAATGGGTTTATTAATAAAAAGATTAGATACTGCAATAACATCATTAATATTAGTATCCATTATAACAATAGTATCCCATTGTTTAGTTAGAAAGAAATATATAACTATATAAACTATTTATAATAAAACGCTGATATAATCAATAAAGAAGGTAACAACTATCTTCAGTTGTTACCTTCTAATCATCAATTCTTAAGTTTTGATATACTAAAATTTTTAACTTGAGACTTGAATAACTGCTCAATCTCGTCAACTATACTCTGTATCTTATCTTCATATTCTAAATCATAATATATATTTATCTCACCTATACTATTTATACTTACAGAATATTCTTTTCTTTCTATTATACATATACTTCCACAATCTGATAAATCATTTTTGTATATTGATTTTAATTGTCTTTTTATCTTGGGAAAGTCTATTGTTGGATAAATATTATTTGGATAAAAACTCTTATCATTTATTAACATCTTATCCACCCCTTATCATTCTATTTATTTAAATTTATACCTTAATCAAAACGATATTAAACATATTTTCCCATATTTTCATAATTATTTTATATAGTATCTAATCTATCTATTAATAAAATCTAGTGCTTTGTAAAGTGTATCAAATCTATCATTACCTTTTATCATGGTGTATCTCTCTTTAGTTATAGAACTTATCTTATTGCATGCTCCTCCACCTATAACATATAAATTTTCTGTCTGACCTGGTACATAATCTTTTATATCACATATTAATATTTTTCCATCATTATACCCCAACCAAATACAGTTGCAGAGATTTTGCCAACCTCTCCATCATAAACGATTGTATATTTATACATTATTTTTCCCTCACCATTCTCTTTAGGGAAGTTTTACCATACATTCTACATATTTAGTCTATTTTTCAAAAGTAAAATAACGTTCATATATATAAATTTATTCAATTTTCAAACAAGTCTATTGAATAATAATTAATTCTATTGTATTATTGTAATTGTAGAATAAAACTAAATCGGCAAAACTAGAGAAATTTAGTGACGCAAAGCTATAGGGACTAAGACTTATAAAATAAGTTATAAGTTATGTCAGCCAGTTGCCAAAAAGATATTTTCTTTTTGTTTTTATGAAAGTTTTTTAGGGGGATAATAATATATATGTTTAGAGATAAAATGGATAGATGTACACATATGTTAACTGCTTATATTGCTAGTTCATATGATTATTGTGATTTTATAGATACACAGCTAGATGATTTTATCCTAGAGTACGGAGAAAATGTGGTAGAATCATGTTTGCATCAAGTGATGGTATTGGTAAGTAAATATAATTAGATAGACATTATTTTCTAGAATATCCTTTTTAGTTTTTTCTACTTTTAAAAATTAATTCTTGCTAAAGATTTTATTAAAATATATTTATTAAAAAGAAACATAATATTAATGATTTTAAAACTTATATATTAAAAGAATTATAGTTATAAAGTAACTGTAAGTTACAAGAAATTTCGATTTAGACAATCTTGTTGATATTACAAAATAAACATTAAGAGAGAATGAGATTGATTTAATAATTATTGATGAAAAAATAATATTGTTTGGAAAATAAAAAATCACTCCAAATGAGAATGCTTAATTATAATGATAGAAGTGTACTACAAATACACTTCCATTTTTTATTACATAATATAGTTTTATTTTTCAGAATAAATTTCATTCGTCTTATTACTATTCAATATATTGTGTTTGATTGAAAAAATATAATTCTTTACAAATAGTATTATATTAAATGTTTTATTTGATTTTTATCTATAACATTTTAATTTATATATTTATAATTAAAATGTTATAATTGAGTTCCATTTATGACTATATCACAAATTCTTGCTCCTCCATTAGACTTGCCTTTTTTTAATCTTTCTACATAGGTGGGAGAATTTGAAGTCTTACCAGTAATACTTTTTACATTTAATCTATTATCATTATTAAATTCCAAGTATCCATTGTAACCGCCAATATATATCAAGATTATTGACATTTGAATCTAACAAAACATTTTTTCTATTTGATATATCCGTTTCTAAAAAATTATTTGCAAAGATATTAATAGAAAAACTCCTCCCTAATATTACTGTTGATAATAATAAAAATATTACTTTCTTAAAGTTCATAATTTACTTTCCCCCTAGTTAAAATTAAAGCTATCTATAAAAAATTTTGTAATTTTACAATGTTTATATTTAGCTCCCCTTCTAGTAACATTATAACTTCAATATGATGATATCTAAATATATTTATTTATCAAAAAGAAGGTAACAACATTCTCCAGTTGTTACCTTATAATAATCAATGCTTAAATTTTGATACACTAAAATTTTTAACTTGAGATTTAAACAACTGTTCAATTTCATCAATTGTAGCGTTTATAAAACTTTATACCTTATTAAAATAATATCCTGCTTTTCTTATTGTTATAATCTTTTGAGGGTTTTTATAATTTTTTTCTATTTTCTTTCTTAATCCATTTACTGCAACTACCACACTATAGTTATCCTCTAAATATTCATTCATCCATACATGTTCATATATCTCTTTAGTAGTTAATGTCTTTTCAGGATTTTCCATAAAGAAGTTTAATAACTTATTCTCTATTGGAGTTAATTTTATTATTTTATTTTCTAATTTTATAACTCCACTATTTCTATTATAATTCTCCAACTCAGTATTATGTTTATTATTATTTACATATAAATTCTCTCTTCTTAAAAGTGCTTTTACTTTTGCATATAATATTTCTAAATTTAAAGGCTTTGTTAAATAATCATCTCCACCAGAATCCAAAGCATTTAAAATACTTTGTACTTTATTTATACAAGTCATATGAATAATTGGGCAAGTCGTTATATTTCTGATTTTTTTACAAAAAGTCCAGCCATCACCATCAGTTAAAATTATCTCTAAAAATATTAAATCAAATTTATTACTAAATAATTTTGTAATAGCTTCTTCACAGTTATATGCTAGATCAACATTTATCCCTTTTCCTTCTAAAAAATTTTTCAATTCCTGGCAATTATCCTTATCTCCATCTATTATCAATATATTAGCTTGCATTATAATCACTCCTAAATATAATTATTTCTTTCTATAAAGAATCAGACAAATATCTTTAGTCTATTTTCTAATAGTTTGTCTTTACTGTTATAAGAAACTTTAACAATTATAAGTCTATTTTCTTTATTATTTGTATATATATTTTTAAATTTGAACACTTCAAAATTAACACAATGTCCTTGTATGTCTAGTAATTTATTTTAGTATACATAGTAAAATAAATTACTAGACATACTTTTTAACTAAAATCAATATTTTTATATTTTAATGTAAATTATTGTAGACTATAGATTTTATTTTGTCTTCATTTGGTTTTTGATTTATTGTATAAGAATAAGTTTATTTTTAGAAAAAGTATAACCACCTATAGTTAAAAGTCCATTATTTGATCTAAAAAGTTATATTGGTACTTATTATCATACTTATACATAAAATTTAATTTTCATTACATCGACCACACCTCTACTAAATAAAAACTATTTATTAATTATAGTTTCTCACTTATAGAACAAACTTATATCCTTTTCCCTATACAGTCTGAATATATTAATGCTCTTTTCTTAAAGAATTAATTTTACTCTTAATCTATGTAATATGAACCTGTGCCATATGTTATCTTCTAATATCAAGCATTTCCTAGATTTGATTATATATTTCTAATTTTAAGAACATTCGTTCTTTGTTTCCAACTATAAACAATAATATTTCAAACTACATAATGGTCAAATAAATGATTTTCCATCAAAAGCACTTTTCTTAAGCTCACATTTATTACTAAAAATGAAAGCTTTAATACATTAGAAACTAATGTAATCTTTTTATATTACCTCATATGGAAATATATTCTAAGCTTAAGTTCTTTTAAGCTATATGGTTTTGTCATATACTCATCTCCTCCAGCTAAGAATTCTTGAACTCTTTCTTCTCTATATACATAATTAGATAAAATATTATATGTATTTTAAACTTTTCTTTTATAGCATTACACATCTTATATTCATCTGAGTCTAGTAATGTAACATCTAGAATTATACAATTCAAAACTATATTTTTACTATCACAATTTCAACCTTAGCAATTTCATATGTATATACATTAAAACCTTTATTAGAAAAATAAATTTGATTTATATTTAAAATATCAGCACCATATACAATCAATAGGTTATACATTTCACTACTCTATTCAAAACTATTTTCAAAGTATCAAGTTTTAATTATTACAGATTATAGTGCTTCATTTTTACAATACCTTTATAAACTAGGCTTTAAAACTTAAGTATTTTTAAATAATACTTAAATATTATCTTAAATAATATTATTAAATACTAATCAAAGTCTCCTATTTTGGGGAAAAGGAGCTTAAGATAGTTTTGTATTATAAATATATTGTTTTTTTTAAAACACCTATATCACTCTGTTTAAGTATTGATTTCTATGATTTATATAGTTATAATATAAGATATATTGTATTATTTTGGTAAATATATTATTATGAATGTTTTAGATTCTAATCTTAATCTTTATAAAAACATTACTTTTCCGTTATAATTATATTATATTTCAAAAAAAGTTTCCCTTTCCCCAAAAATGGCTACTTTAGAAAATTAATGTTCCATTGTCTAACTATTAATATAATAATTTTTAAATATTAACTGGAAATTATATAATTAAGTAGACATCTTTATTAATTTATGATACAATAGTATTTGTGTTAGTACACAATTAAATCAAGTATATCTTGATATAGGTTAATAGGAGTATTTTTAATGAATAATGGAATAGTGAAATGGTTCAACAACGAAAAAGGATTTGGATTTATATCAGTAGAAAATGGAGATGACGTATTTGCTCATTTCTCAGCTATACAAACTTCAGGATTTAAATCATTAGAAGAAGGTCAAAAAGTAAGCTTTGATATAGTTAAAGGCGCTAGAGGTCCTCAAGCAGAAAATATAACTATATTATAATATATAGATTTTTCGGAAAAGACTCTTTTTAGAGTCTTTTTTTATTTAGTTATTTATATTTTTGCACATAATCCTAAAACTTTATGAACAATTCCAAATAAAAATAACTATTCTAATATTAAACTTGTTAAAATATCTTCCATAGTTTGGTGATGTTGTCATACTATAATATCAATTCAATTTAGCTATAAACATTCTTCTATCCACTTAGATATCTTTTAATATTAATACTAAGTTGAAATTAATTGGTCATTAATCTTTCTCGAAAAAATAATTTTTTCATATCCATAAATTTTTCAATTTTCAAATAAGTCTATTGAATAATGCTTCATTCTGTTGTATTATATAATTGTAGAGTAAAACTAAATCGGCAAAACTAGAGAAATTTAGTGACGCAAAACTATAGGGACTAAGGCTTATAAAATTTTTATAAGTTATGTTAGCCAGTTGCCAAAAAGATATTTTCTTTTTGTTTTTATGAAATTTTTTTAGGGGGATATGATAGTACATTTACAAATAATATAGATAGACACACTCATATATTATCTACCTATATTGGTAGTGCATATGATTATTACGATTTTATACATACACAATTAGGTAATTTTATACTACAGAGCGGATAAAAATAGTAGAAAATTATTTACATCAAGTTATGTTATTAGTAAACATAATTAGATAGATTTTATTTTCTAGAAAACCCTTTTTAGTTTTATCTACTTTTAAGAAATGTTTGATGAAAATTAATTGATATATTCTTATCATTTCAGAGTTTTATTTTTTAATGAAATATAACAAATCTAAAATAACTTGAAGTACCCACTTATTTATTAAAATCGTCTTGATTTAACTTAAGGCGATTTTTTAAGTTATGTAAAAATGAATTCTTCTAATTTAATGGGATATTTTTCAAATATAATCCCCTTGCCTTTTATCAATGTAGCTGTTGGAATTTGTAATGACTCATAAAGAAAGTATTTTATGATAATATCAAATATAAAGAAATGAAAATACTTTCTTATATCAATTTATTTACAATACTACAAATTAAATTGATATAGTTGCCTCCTCATAGTATTCTAGACTCATACTGATTCTATGAGGAGATTAAATTAAGGACTATTATCCTATATCCTATTTGTGTGATAAACTAAGAAAAAGAGGTGCTTTATCTGCATCTAAAAAAATTTAATTTATTTTTTCATATACTTTATAGTGTTTTTTAACATTTTTATTCTATATAATTTTTTTGATACTTTTTGTTAATATACTTAAAACTTTTTTATAAAATATATTTTTTCTTCCACTACTAATGAGATAAAAACTAAAAATCATACTAAAAAATACATGCTTTTATTTAAAATATATTTCACTTAATTATTCTTAGAATTTCAAAGAATTTCTTACTTGGAATTATTCTTTTTCTTGATTTTTAATTTGATTTTTATTTATATACATTTTTTTATCAACCATATGTAGTATTTCCTCAAGGTCATCTTCTTTATTATATTCACTTACTCCACATGCAAAACTAAGGTCATATTTTTCTAACTGTATCTTAGATTTATTAAGAGCATTTAAGAGTACTTCTTCATTTACTTTAGTTGATATCAACATGAATTCATCTCCACCTGTACGATAAAGAGATGCAATATCTTTAACATTCTTATTAATAATATCAACAAATAAAATTAATACTTTATCGCCCTCATCATGCCCATAATTATCATTGATATACTTGAAATTGTTAATATCTAAAAGAGCAATCACACAATTTAAAGAATTATTAATTTTATCTAGCATATAATTATACATTTGGCGATTGTATGCTCCTGTCAGTGAATCTTTTGAAAAGAAATTAATATTTTGTAGTATGTAATAAATAATAAGTCCTAATGCTGAAAACCCATAACTTAGAAAATGATAGTAATAAAAAATTTCTAAAAGTAATCCTACAATTATTGTAACAGCAATAGATGTAACAATAATACGTTCCATTCTCTTTTCTTGCACATGAGAAGTAACTGGATTGATTATAAATATTAAAATATATAATAATACTGTAAAAGAAGGTATAAAAAATAGACACCCTCTTTCATAATAATTATTTATATCTATAAAAAATATAATTTTAATAAACATACTAAAAAAACAAATAATAAAATTTATCAAAAATGGCAAATAAAATATAATTGTATCCTTTTTTTGTTTAAATATCTTTATAAGTAAAATAGGAATAAATGGACTTATTGCAAAATTTAAAAAAGATGTAATCCTACGAACCATCCATAGTGATGAATTTGTCTGTTTTGATATTATGTAATCAGTAGATGTAACTATAATAAGTATTAAATTAATCACTATTGATATTATAAACAATTTACTCTGCTCCTTATTAAATAAATGATTCATTTTAATAAGAAATATCAAAAAAATCAATCCTATAAATGGTATCAAATAGGCATAAATAATGGTACTCAAATTTTGTCCTCCTCCTATATACATTATCAATTAAAATATACTTCTATACTTAAAAATTTCTATGATTTACGCTTTATAACGCCTATTTCATATAATATATTATACACTAGAAAAATGACTTATTATATTATAATATGTAAATATTTAACATATTTTTATAAAAAATAAATATAAACTTTATATCAATTAAATAGAAGATTAAAACTCTAATTCCATAATATATAATATTTTTATAAAAAATAAATTTATTATTTGAATTTATTCAATAGATTATAATTATTTTACATAATAGCTCTTAGTTCATATTTTATTAATTAAATTCATATGAACTAAGTTAACACTAGAAATTTTAAACAATAATTAATACAGTAAACTCTTTACAATCTAGACACTATATTATATCTACCCCCTCAAATAAATCTTTTTAACACAACAAAACATAACTAAACATTATAAAATATAATAAAACATAACAAAAACTTAGACATCGTTTTCTTAATATGATATACTGAAAAAGAATTTACATTAATTACTAAGGGGGAATATATTATGTTAAAAAAATTTTCGGTATTAGCTTTAGCTATGATTATTTCGTTAAGTATTACTGCATGTAATTCTAAAGAAAAGAAAGTTAATAATGAAACTAATACTAAAGTTATAACAACTAATGATTCAAAAGAAAAAGAAACGCTTTTTGTCTATTCAGGGGCAGGCTTAAAAAAGCCAATGGATGAAATAGCTCAAAAATTTGAGAAAGAAAATAATATAAAGATTGAATATAGTTATGCAGGCTCTGCACAACTAATAGCCCAAATTGAAACAAGTCACAAAGGTGATGCATTTATTGTTGGCTCTGAGCCAATTTACTCAAAAGCATTTGAAAAAGAACTTGTAAGTGAACATAAAACAGTGGCACATCATACACCTGCAATGGTTGTACCTAAAGGAAATCCCGCTAATATTGAAAAACTAGAAGATCTAAATAAAGATGGCATAAAACTTATTTTCGGAGATAAAGAATCTAATGCTATAGGTAAGACTACTCAAAAAATACTTGAAAAAAATAATTTAAAATCTATAAATGATAATGTTGTTTCTACAGCTGCAACTGTAAATGAAATGATTGTACAGTTAACATCAGGTAAAGCAGATGCTACAATAGCCACAAAAGACTCTGTTTTTGGTAATAATGATGTAGAAGTTATAGAAATTGCTCCAGACAAAAACATAGACCAAATTATATCAGCAGGAACTGTAAACTATAGTGATAAAAAAGATTTAGCTAATAAATTTATAAATTATGTAGCATCAGATGAAGCTAAACAAATATTTAAAAAATATGGTTTTGAACCAGTTAAGTAGTGCTTGAATTTGAGAAATAAAATTTTTACTATACTACTCACTGGATTTTTTGCTATAGTTTTTTTATTTATTGTATCCCCACTTTTTATGCTAATAATCAAAGGTCTGAGTTATGTTCCTATATGTTTAAATTCAGTGGAAGTACAATATGCAGTAGTACTCAGCATCAAGACATCTTTAACATCTACCATATTATGTCTTTTATTAGCTGTTCCAACAGCTTACTTTTTACATATTACTAAATTACCATTTAAAAAACTAATTATACAGATAATAAATCTTCCGATGTCTCTTCCTCACCTAGTATCAGGAATTGCTCTTTTACTTTTGTTTGGTAGAATGGGTATTGGAGATTCCATTTACAAAATTCTTAAACTTGATTTTGTGTTCACAAGACAAGGAATAGTTTTAGCTCAGGTATTTGTAAATCTGCCACTTACTATTAAAATACTTCACACTTCATTAAGTGAAGGTAATGAAAAAATGATATTTGTTGCACGTACTCTTGGATGTAATAGTTGGGAGGCATTTAAGTTTGTAATTCTTCCAAATCTAAAAATTGGAATAATATCTGCAACTGTAATGACTTGGTCAAGAGCACTTGGTGAATTTGGTGCAGTAGCTATGATAGCAGGGTCTACACGTATGAAAACTGAAATTATACCTACTTCAATATATTTAAATATGTCTACTGGTGATATAGATATTGCAATAGGTATAGCTGTAATTTTAATATTTATATCACTTACATGCTTGATGTTCTTTGAGATATTTTTTAATAGAGAGGTTGATGAAAACTAATATGTTGGAAATTAAAAATTTATCACTTGATTTGCCTAATTTTAAGTTAAAAAAAAATAGTTTAAACATTAATAACCACGAGTACTTTGTTTTATTAGGCTCCAGTGGTTCAGGTAAAACTCTATTTCTAGAAACATTAGCAGGAAGATACTCATCTGCTAAAGGTGATGTAAGATACAAAGAAAATTTAATATCAAATTTGCCTCCAGAAAACAGAAATATAGGATTTGTATATCAAAACTTTGAACTCTTTCCAAATATGAGTGTTGAAGATAATATAAGATTCCCACTTAAATTGAGAAAAATATCTAAAGATGAGCAAATATTTAAAGTTAATCACTTATCTAAGTTAATGCAGATAGAAAATATAAAAAACAGGTATCCTAAAAATTTAAGTGGAGGAGAAAAACAACGAGTTGCATTTGCACGTGCATTGATAGGTGAGCCAGACATATTACTTCTAGATGAGCCTATGAGCTCATTAGATTATATTACAAAAAAACATATAAGTAAAATACTAAAAGATGTTTACTTAAAGTACAGACCAACAGTGATTCATGTTACTCATGATATTTCTGAAGCAATGTTTTTTGCTCATAAGATAGGAATAATGAATAATGGAAAAATAAACCATATTTTTGAGTTAAATGAACAAGTAAAACAGAAAGGAGAGTCTTTTTTCTATGAATATATTTGATACCTTGAAAGATTACTTATTAGAACACGTTGACAAATATAATTTAGATATGGATATGATAAGTATTGTATCTAAATCTCTATCTGCTAAAGAAGCAATTGGAAATACCAAACGTAAAGATTTTCCAATTATAGTTGGTAAAGAAATAATGCTTGAAGCCGATTTTAAAGGAGCTAAAGGACAAGCATTTACTTCTACACCATCTACATTTGAAGGTTCTTTGAAAGAAATACTATCATTAGATTTACATGGTAGCTCTCATGATAGAAGCCTTTTTATAGCATCATTAAATGCGGTTATGAAGTACTTAGGCATGACAGATAGAACCATTCACTGTAAAAATAATGAGCCAGAAGTATGCGCAAAGAACTTTCCTAAATTTATAAAAAATGAATTTGATAATCCAAAAGTAGCAATTATAGGATATCAACCAGCTATAATTGATAATATTAAAGATTGTTTTGAAACTAGAGTATTAGATTTAAATCCTGAGTTTATAGATACTATTCAGTACAATATTAAGATTGAAGATGGCATACGAGATTATGAAGATGTAATATCTTGGGCTGAGATAATCATTTGTACAGGAAGTACATTATGTAATAACTCAATCATAAACTTTATATCATTGAATAAACCAGTTTACTATTATGGAACTACGATAGCTGGTGCATCAAGTATTTTAGGACTTAAAAGACTCTGTTTTTGTAGCAAATAATCAATTATACTAATAAGGAGTGCACAAATATCAATGTGCACTTTTTATATTTATGCCTAGATTCCTATCAATTCCCCATTCTTTTTATTAGTTTTACATATAAATATTTTTTTAAATTTTAAACTAGTAAAAAAATTTTATTCCATTAATCCACTCTATATTTTTTAGGATTTGAGAAATAATTTTTAGGATTTTGTTTGATAATATAACTAAGACAGCTTTCAGGAGATGATTAAATGACACTTAAGAATAAAAAATTTACTATAAATAAGTATGGAATTTTATCTATCATTTTAATTTTATGCTTGATTTTAACAGGTTTCAATAGTTATGTGAATTATAGTAATAGAAAATTTAAAGATTATGTTGTCTTCTATGTACAACATCAAGATGATGAAGTATTGTGGGCTGGAAGTGCTATTGTAAACGCTATAAAAGAAAGAGGAAAAAATCATGTATTTGTAGTTTTGGTGTCTACTGGATGTGGTATATCTGTTTTTAATAAATATAAAAAATATGAAAATCTTACAGACATACAAAAATCAGAGTACAGAAATAGAGAATTTTTAGCTTCTCTTAACAATCTTGGAGTAAAAAGAGAAAATATAATATTATTACCAGAAAAAAATACACATGGTAATACTGATTTCAATTATATGGAGAAAATTGCTCTCACTTTTGAAGAAAATCTCAAAAGTGTAACTCATATAGCACATACCTACAAGTTAGATGACCATTTACAACATTTAAAAAATGGTTCTGTTATCCAAAATTTATATAATGCTGGTCAGATAAAAGATGTTAAATATTTTGTAAAACCCAAATTTGCTGATAAGATAACTTTTAATAATAAGATAGTTTACAAAGCTCATTCTTCTGAAGATTATGAAAAAGTAAAAAATGCTTGTGAACAATATAAGCTTGTTGACGAGTTAGAATGTAGAGAAGGTATCGGCTACAAATCTGACCATAAATCATTTGATGAATTACTTAGTGATAAAAACGTCCCTGCTATACTTCATACTCCTAATTTATAATATTCATTTTAACTTAATTCATGATAAAGATATTTATTTGAGATTTTGTAATATAGCACTTTTTTGTGCTATACTACCTTTTCTCGTTTACTTATGATATTTATTCTAATCAAATTTTGTTTCCCAATTCTTATCTCTATATGCTTCAAAGCACATCTCTATTTGCTTTTGAGTATTTTTTTCTTCTGCAAGTAAAGGTAATTCATCAACTGTAAAATAATCAAATCCAATTGTTTCAATATTTTCTATAAATTCTCCACTAATTACCTCACAAAGTACAAATACTTTACATACTCCATAAGCGTATGTAGGTATGTTATGCTTATTTCTATCTTGTATAGCAATAATTTTCTTTGCTTTTACCTCAAGACCAGATTCTTCTCTTACTTCTTTCACTGTGTTCGATTCGATAGATTCAAGCACATCAACCCATCCACCAGGCAAAGACCACTTACCATTATTTTCATGGACAAGTAGTATTTTCCCATCTTTAAATATAGCTGCCCTCGTATCTAATTTAGGAGTTTGATACCCTTGTTCATTACAAAAAAGGGATTTAATTTTTTCAATTGGAATATCAGTTTTATAGCTCAACATTTCTGCTGATATATTTCGTAACTGTTCATATCGTTCTATATCATATACATCTTTTGAATATGTTAAACCACATTGAGCAATACTCTGAATCTCCATAGCCCATTTTAGCCAAGGTTCTGATAAAATAGTATTTTTAGATGTTCTAGTAAGTTTATATGACATGATAATCTCACTTCCTTTGTTTATTTCCTATATTCTACCATATGAATACATCTAAATTGAAGAATATAAACATGTTATCCTTAAAATCTATAAATTTTGTTCTTAAATGTTTTATATGTATTTATAATGAACTACATCAAAATAATTATTTGTTATAAATTCTTAATAATTATGAAACTCATTTGTTATTTATATTTGTTAATATATCTTTATACCTAAGAAATTAATAAATCTAAAACAAGGTAAGGAGTGTGATAAATTATACTAAACACTTTCATAAACTTTTAAGTTCATATTAATATAGACGTCTATACTTCAACATTTACTATATTCATTAGCAATATAAAAATACTAGTTTTATTTCATAATGAGTATGCTTACTGTTTTCTAATACCTGTTTTTAGTATAAAATAAAAATTGGTTAAAATAAAATTTCAAGGGGGATTAATAAATTGATTCAAAATATATTGGTTGTGGATGATGATAAGGAAATAGTTGATGCTATAGAATTCTATTTAAGACCTGATAACTTTAATATTTTAAAGGCATATGATGGATTGGAAGCATTAGATATATTGATTGGAAATGATGTTAAATTAATAATAATGGATGTAATGATGCCCAATTTAGATGGACTTAAAACTACACTTAAGATAAGAGAAAAAAAGAATATTCCTATAATACTCTTGTCTGCAAAATCAGAAGATATGGATAAAATTATAGGTCTGAACATGGGTGCTGATGACTATATAACTAAACCATTTAATCCACTAGAACTTACTGCACGAGTAAAATCTCAACTTAGAAGATATATAAATTTAGGCGATTTTAGCAATTTAAACAATTCAAAGGATACTAATTATATTCTAAAAAGTGGTGGTCTAGAGTTAAATACAGATACAAAAATAATTTCTTTAGATGGCGAGGAAGTTAAAATGACACCTATTGAATATAAAATACTTACACTTCTTCTATCAAGAAAAGGTAAAATTTTCTCTTCTCGCGAGATTTATGAAAATGTCTGGAATGAAGATGCTTTCAGCTGTGAAAGAACAGTTGCTGTTCACATCAGAAGAATTCGAGAAAAAATTGAAATTAATCCAAAAGAACCAAAATATTTAAAGGTGGTGTGGGGTATTGGTTACAAAATTGAAAAACTTAATTATTAATGACTCTAAAGCAAAATTTATTTTATTATTATTACTATTTCTATTAGTTTCTATATTATTTGAAGCAGTTTATGATTTGAATAATAACTTTGTTTATAATATTAACTATTATTATAGAGACTTTGCTATACCTTGCTTTTATTTTTTCGGCACTTCTCTGCATTTATCAAAAACAGAGTTACAGTTTTTTTGTATAGGTATTATACTATCAAGTTTTTTACTGACTATACTATGTTTTACATTGTATAAAAAAAATAAACAGACTAAAGTCAAATTCTTAGAAAATGTCATAAATATTTTTTCTAAGGTAAAAATAGAACTTACACTTATCTTAATTTTGATACTATTATTCTTAAGGTTTCATGCATTTACAAGTACTAAAATGTTTTATAATACTAATTTAACAATCTACAATTTTATCATTATATCTATAGTCTACATAATATATGAAAATATTAAACATAATAGCTATAATCTAAAAGATATGTCTATAACATATATATTCTTTTCAAACTTATTTAGTATGTATAATAGAAAAACTATAAATAAAAAATTAGCTATAGTATTTTTAATATCTATAGTTATACAAGCTGTTATTCAATATCTAGTTTTGATATTATTTATGTACATATATTACACTGAGGCAATAGCTATAGTTATTTTATTTACACTTGTAAACACAATTTTTCACTTTTATATATATAACTTTTTAGCTTCCAAGTTTAATTATGTAAACAACATATCAAAGAATATAAAAAATATTGAGAATGGAAATTTAAAATACAAGCTAGAAGTAATAGGAGACGATGAAATATCTGACTTATCCAAAAGTATAAATAATATAACAGATGGTCTTGAAGCTGCTGTAGATTCTAATATAAAAAATGAAAGGATGAAAACAGAACTTATCACAAATGTATCTCATGACTTAAAAACTCCACTTACATCTATATTAAGCTATGTAGATATGTTAAAAAATAATGAATTTGATAAAGAAACTATAAATGATTATATAAGTATTTTAGATAAAAAAGCACAAAGATTAAAGTTATTGATAGAAGATATATTTGAAGCTTCTAAACTCAGTAGTGGTGATGTAGAATTTAATATAACAAAAACTGATATAAGGGAACTTTTAATTCAGAGTACAGTAGAGTTTGAAGATAAAATTCAAAGTAGTGATTTAGATTTTATAATAGAAACACCAGAACATGCTGTATTTACTATGATAGATGGTAAAAAAACTTGGAGAGTTTTTGAGAATCTAATTAGCAATATACTAAAATACTCTATGCCAAATACTAGAGTCTATATAGATATGCTTGTAGAAAAAGAAACTATAATATTAACATTTAAAAATATTTCAAATGACAAATTAAATTTAAAACCAGAAGAACTGCTAGAAAGATTTAGAAGAGGTGATATATCTAGAAAAACCGATGGCTCTGGTCTTGGTTTATCAATAGCTCAAAATATAATTGAATTAGAAGATGCGAGCATGGAAATAATTATAGATGCTGATTTATTTAAGGTAATGCTTACTTTCAGAAAAATTAATTAATATAAAATTATATAAGGTTGTAAATTGTAAGATAGCTGTCATTTTGTATTACATTACAAATTGTATTACATTACAAAATAGTTATATTGCAACTTACAACCTAAAAAACTTTGTTAATATATAGTCCTGTCTTTGCCTAATTTTTTGGCTTTATATAATTTTTTGTCTGCTTCACTTAAAAAAATTTCGAAAGAACTAAAATTTTTCCACTCAGAGATACCAATACTTACAGTTATTTTATGTCCTATACCTTCGAAGTTATATTCAAGTAAATTACTATGGACCTTAGATTCTATATACAGTGCTTTCTCTATATTTTCTGATAAGATAATAAACTCATCTCCACCATACCTTCCAGAAAATAAGTAGTGAGATTCAAATGATTGAACCATATGACCTACCGCTCTTATAACTTCATTACCTATTAAGTGTCCATAATTGTCATTTACACTTTTAAAATTATCTATATCAATTATCATTATTGCATATTGTTTAAAATTTTCTTTAATAGCTTTTCTTATATTTCCAATAATTGCTCTCTGGTTTAATAAACCTGTTAATTCATCAGTGATGGCTAATTGCTGTAGTTTTTTATTTGCCTCTATTAACATAACTTTCTGTGCTTCTATTTCCCTCGTTTTTTCATGAACAATTGCTTCTAATCTATTATTTTCTGCTTCCATCAAACTTATTGGAAAATACTCCCCTACCTTCTGTAAGTCATTTGCAACAGAAGTATGAACACTACTTATTAATATCTCCCCTTCACATTCGATACATAAATAGGTTACTCTTATTTCTACTTGAAAATTATAGCCTTTCCTAGTTTTCTTACCAACCAAATATTCGCCAAACACCATATATAAATTTTTTGAATATTCTCTACTATCCAGCCATAATTTCTCTATGCTAAAACCTTCTGGAGACTGTTTTACATATGCCTTTAATAACTGTTCTACTTCTTCTATACTATTCCCTACTTCAAACTTTCCAGTGCCAACCCAACAGATATTTTTATGAAAAAAAGACATACATTTTTTCACATCTCTCTCTACAAAATATGAATTTATAAATTCTTCAACTCGCTTAATATATTCACTTTTAACCATATTATTATTATCCCCTTATCATTCAACTAAAGTTATTATATCATGACATTGTATGTTTTTAAAAAAGAAAAAAACCTCCTTGGAGGTCTCTTTCTAAATGTTGGGGTTTATATTTACATATTTTTTTGATTATACCTTTTTGGTTTGATATTAATACATTTTAAATTATATTTCTCTATAATTCATCATGTATTTCATCTCTCTGTATTTATAATATCACATAGAGTTTCCATAATCAGTTACATCTCTGTTACCTAAGATTACAATTTTGTAATATTTGTAATCTTAGGTATAAATTTACATCCATTCTTTAATATAAATATATGCTTTTTATTAATCTTAAAGACCTTTTAAATCATATTTTTCTAAGAAAATTTTTAACTTAGAATAAATTTGTTCTGCTCCACCAATCTTATTTGATTCAATATTTAAAGCCAACAATGGTTCATGTAGTGATATTCTAAGTAAAAACCATCCATCACCATTTGATTCATCACAATTAACTCTTATACCCTCGAAATTATTTGGTGCAACAGACCATCCATCAATACCTTCAACATTAGAATCTAAATCTCTTAATATATCTTCTGCATATGGTCTAAAATCTTCTTTATTAATGCCTATTCTAACTTCTTTTTCTTCTTTTGCTTCTTCAAGATTTTCTATTAATTCTTCTATCGTCTTGTCTTCTAAAGACAGTTTTGCTACTTTTATTAAAATTTTAGCTATTAGGTATGCACCATCATCTAAGAAATAATTTTCTTTTAATGCTGCATGTCCAGATGTCTCTATGGCTAAATGGCATTCTTCGCCTTCACTGTTTAATCTTATGGCTTCATTTATTACATTTTTATATCCTCTTTTAAACCTATGATGTCTTCCTCCTAATTCATTTATGAACTTAGCAAGACCTTCTGAAGTAATAGAATCAGTTACTATAGCTGTTTTTGGATGTTCTTCTAATATTATTGATGATATAACAGCTATAAGGGCATTTTTATTTATTGGTTTGCCATTTTTACCTACAATAGCAGCTCTATCTACGTCTGTATCAAATATTATTCCTAAGTCGCTCTTATTATCCACTACTGCTTTACATATGCTTTCCATTGCTTCTTTATTTTCAGGATTTGGTATATGATTTGGGAACATACCATCTGGGTTCAAAAATTGACTACCTGTTGTATCTGCTCCCAGTATGTGTAAAACTTTTTCAGCAAAAAATCCTCCAGCTCCATTTCCTGCATCAACTAATATCTTAAGCCCAGAAAAAGGCTTTTCATAGTTTTTACTTGAGTTTACACCCTTTCTAATCTTATCTATTAATAAATTAGAGTAATCTTCTATTAGATTTTTTACTACCACTTCACCTTTTTTATCTACTTCTTCACAATCTACACTAATACTCTTAACAGCTATATCCAACATCTCTTTTATGTCAACTTTTTCTAGACCACCATTTTCTGTAAAAAACTTTAAACCATTATAATAATATGGTAAGTGACTAGCTGTAATCATAATCGACCCATCAGAATTGTATCCATCCATAATAGTTGTCATAAACATTGCTGGAGTTGTAGCAATATCACAATCAATTACATTACAATTATCATTAGTTAAAGTTTCAATAACAGTATTTCTAAATTGGCTTCCTGTTATTCTAGAATCAGTTCCTATAGCAACAGTTACCTTATCTTTCTTCGTCTTTTCTTTTAGCCAAATATGAAATGCTTTAGCTATTTTTTTTACTTCTTCTACAGTTAGATTAACTTCCTTAGAATCATTTTCATATGCTATTCCTCTAATATCAGTACCATTTTGCAGTTTATATAGGTCACCCATAAAAAATTCTCCTTACTTAATTAAAATTTTTATTAAATATTGTAAAATTTCTCTTTTCTATCTAAATTCTTCACTATTAAACAGAAATTTATTATAATTTTATCACATAGTTACTTTATACTTTCTTTTAGCTCTTTTATCTTATCTTTATATGAAATAGGAGGTTTATCATTAAATAAAGCTGAAGTACCTACAACGTATACATCTACTTTTTTACCATTCATAAGTTTGATAGTATCTTTATTTATATTTCCATCAACTTCTATAAATGGAGGATTATCATAATCTTTTAGTATCTCTGTAAGTTTATCCAACTTATCAAGCACAGAAAGATTAAACTTTTGACCTGCAAATCCTGGATTTACTGTCATTACTAAGATACCCTCAACCAAACCTATATATTCTTCTATTTTATCCACACTTGTTTGAGGACTTATTGCTAGCACTGGTCCTATACCATAATCTCTTAACTTTTGTATATCTGCTTTTACATCTGCACTTGATTCTACATGAAAAGAAATATATTTTGGTTTTATGTAAGACATCATATCAATATATTTATCTGGAGTTTCTGTAGCTAAATGAATATCTAAAGGTATCGTTGTATTTTCACTTATTGATTTTAATAGTTCTGGACCCATAGCCAAGTTTTTAACAAATATTCCATCCATAACATCACAATGAAGTAGTTTCACATCTGCTTCTTCAAGAGCTTCTAACTCCTTTTTTAACTTCATTTGGTCTGCACACATTATTGAAGCACAAATAATAGACATAACTTTCCTCCTCGTTATAAATTTTATATACTTATAAGTTTTCTTTTTCTATGTCATCAATCATTTGTAGTCTTCTTGCATGTCTTTCTCCATTATAACTTGAATTTAACCATTCTTCAACAATTCTCATTGCCAATCCTTTTCCAATAATTCTTTCCCCTAAACAAAGTACATTTGTATTATTATGTTCTCTAGTAGCTTGAGCTGAAAAACAATCTGAAACAACAGCAGCTCTAATTCCCTTAAACTTATTTGCTGCAATAGACATACCAATCCCTGTTCCACAACAAAGTATACCTAAATCTGATTTTTTACTTTGAACATTTTGGCTTACCTTTTTTGCATATATTGGAAAATCAACACTTTCTTTTGAATTTGTCCCTACATCTTCAATTTCTATACCTTTATTTATTAAGTTTTCCTTTATATATTCCTTTAATTCATAACCACCATGGTCGCATCCAATAGATATTTTCATTAAACAACACCTCTTTTTATAAATTTGTTTGCTTATCTTTATAATATTTTAAATTATCATAAAAATAAAGTACCGTAAAAATAAAGCTGTCCCATTGTAGAAATTTCTTTCTATTTTTAAGACAGCTTTAATTGATTTATATTAAATCAATTTGTTAATTGGATATATTTATATCTATAACAATTCTTTTATGTTTTTTACTATATCTTCTGTAGTTAATCCATAATGTTTTAATAAATCAGCTGGTGTACCTGATTGACCAAATACATCTTTAACACCAATTCTTCTAATCACTACATCTTTAGTTTCTGCTAAAGCTTCACATACTGCTGAACCTAAACCACCTATTATACTGTGTTCCTCTGCTGTAATTACTTTTCCAGTTTTCTTAGCAGTCTCTTTTATTAATGCTTCATCTAGTGGCTTTATTGTAGGCATATTGATAACTTCTACGTTTACTCCTTCTTTAGCAAGTTCTTCTGCTGCTTCTAAAGCTTTTGCTACCATTATTCCTGTAGCTATTACTGTTATATCAGAACCTTCTCTTAAAACAGTTCCTTTTCCTATTTCAAATTTATAGTTTTCACTGTTTATATCAGGAGTTGCAGCTCTACCTAATCTTATATACACAGGTCCATTATAATCAATAGATGCAAGTATAGCTTGTCTTGCTTCTAAAGCATCTGCTGGATTTAATACAACCATATTTGGTATACCTCTCATTAAAGATATATCTTCTATAGCTTGATGGCTACCACCATCTTCTCCTACTGTTACACCTGCATGAGTAGCTGCTATTTTAACATTTAAATTTGGATATGCTACAGAGTTTCTTATTTGCTCATATCCTCTTCCTGCTGCAAATATTGCAAAAGTACTTGCAAAAGGTATTTTCCCACAAGTAGCAAGACCTGCTGCTGTACCAATCATGTCACCTTCTGCTATCCCCATATCAAAAAATCTATCTGGGGCAACTTCTTTAAATGTTATACTTTTTGTAGCTTTTCCTAAGTCTGCATCTAATACTACTATATCTTTATTTTCTGCAAGTTCTTTTAACACTTGTCCGTAAGCTTCTCTAGTTGCTATTCCCATTCCTATAGACCTCCTTCTAAATCTTTCAATGCTTGTTCTGCTTGTTCTGCATTTGGAGCTGTTCCATGCCATGCAGCATTATTTTCCATAAATGAAACACCTTTACCTTTTACTGTCTTAGCTATTATTACAGTTGGTTTTCCTGTAACTTTTTTAGCTTCATCAACTGCATTTCCTATTTCTTCAAAAGAATGTCCATTTATTACCATTACATTCCATCCAAAAGATTTGAATTTGTCATCTACTGGATTTACATTCATTACTTCTTCATTAGAACCATCTATTTGTAATCCATTTAAGTCAACAAATGCAATTAAATTATCTAATTTGTAATGTGATGCTGTCATTGCAGCTTCCCATATTTGACCTTCTTGGATTTCTCCATCACCTAATATAGTATACACTGTATAGTCTTTGTTATCTAATTTTCCTGCAAGTGCCATACCATTTGCTGCAGATAGACCTTGACCAAGAGAACCAGTAGACATATCTATCCCTGCTACTTTTTTCATGTCTGGGTGACCTTGTAATTTAGAACCAAATTTTCTTAATGTTATTAGTTCTTCTTTTGGGAAAAATCCTTTTTCTGCTAATGTGGCATATAAAGCTGGTGCTGCATGACCTTTTGATAGAACAAATCTATCTCTATCATCCATTTTTGGATTTTCTACACATACATTCATTTTCTCAAAATACAACACTGTCAATATGTCAGCTATTGATAATGAACCACCTGGATGTCCGCTTTTAGCTTCTGCAACCATTTTTATTATGTTTTTTCTAATGTTATTAGAATGATCTCTAAGAGTGCTCATACTTTCTTCCTCCTGTTATTTTTTAAGACCTTACATTTCTTATCCTACAGTAGATTTTACAATTTTTTTTAAAATAATACAAATGTTTTTTTAAGATTTTACTGCTACTTTTATTTCTTCTCCGTTCATTAAAGCTGTAATACCCTCTTTAAATTCGTCTAAACTAACAGTTCTTGTAACTAAAGCTTCTGTATTTACTTTTCCATTATTCATTAAATCCAATGCTATAATCCAAGAACTAGGCTTTTGTGATCTACTTCCTATATATTGTAATTCTCTTTGAACTATCGCATCTTGGTCCATTTCATTTAGTTTCTTAGCAAATATTCCAACTTGAACAAAAGTACCTTTTTTTCTAAGTAATCTTAAAGCTTCATTAACTGCTGGCATAAATCCAGAACAATCAAAGGCTTTACTTACTCCATTTCCATCAGTCATTTCATTTATTACATCTGCTAAATTTTCTTCCATTACATTTACTGTTCTATCTACACCAAGATTTTTAGCTATTTCTAATCTTTCTTTATCCTTTGTAACTCCAGACATTATAACTGTAGCACCTTGAGATTTAACAACTTGAGCTAATAATAAACCGATTGGTCCTGGTCCTATTATTAAAACTGTATCATTACTTTCTATAGTAGTCTTTTCAAGAGCAGCATGAACACAACAAGCTAGTGGCTCTGTAAGAGCTGCTGATAATAAAGATACATTTTCAGGAAGCACATGTATACTTTCCTCTCTTGATAATACATACTCAGCAAAACTTCCATTTACTTGAGTACCAATACCTTTTCTAGTTGAGCATAAGTTATAATCTTTAGTTGCACAGTATATACATTTCTCACAAGTTGCAAAAGTAGTTTCTGATGTAACTCTATCTCCTACTTTTATATTTTTAACATCTTCTCCTATTTCTACAACAATTCCAGAAAATTCATGACCTAATGTTACAGGAGCTTTTATATTTGCATATTCTCCTTTAAATGAATGTATATCTGAACCACATATACCACTATATTCTACTTTTATTTTAACCTTGTCTCCTGTAGCTTTTGGTTCTTCTACTTCCAAGACTTCTACATTATCATAACCTGGTTTAGTTTTAACTACTGCCTTCATTATTTTTCAACCCCTTGTGGTAAAATTAATATCTTATTAAATTCTTCTTTTCTATCTCTTATCATCTCAAACGCTTTGTATGTGTCTTCAAGCGAAAATCTATGAGATACCATTTCTTTTAATTTTATTTTTCCTTCATTAACTAGGTTGATTCCTTTAGTCCATTCTTGTCCTGGGAATGGTGCTGAATAAGAATTCCAGAAACCTTTTAATTCTAGTTCTTTTCTAAATATATTTTCAAATGCTTCTTCTGATAAAGTTATATCTGAATATGCTATTCCTAAAAATCCTATTTTACTTTTCTTTTTAGTTATAAGTAAGCATTGTTCTTGAGTTATTTTTGAACCTGCACATTCAAGAGCTATATCAACACCTTTTCCATCAGTAAGTTCTTTTATTTTTTCTACTGGGTTAACATCTTTAGCATTGATTATTATATCAGCCCCTAGTTCCTTTGATTCTCTTAATTTATTATCAGATATATCAACTGCTATAATTTTTCCTGCTCCTGCTATTTTAAGTCCTTGTATTACTAATTGTCCCATTGTTCCACTACCCATTACAGCTACAGTGTCTCCAACTTGAACACCTATATTAAGTACTCCATGCATAGCAACTGCTAATGGCTCTATCATAGCTGCATCTTCAAAATCCATATCTCCTATTGGTAATACATTTGTAGCTTTTATATTTGCATACTCTGCAAAAGCTCCAAAAGTCTTAGCTCCTAACATTCCATGGTCATCACATAGTGAAAATAATCCTCTTTTACAATATTCACATTCATTACAAGGTATAAAAGGAATTGCAACTACTCTATCTCCAACTTTTACATTCTTTACATCCTTACCAACTTCAGCAATTACTCCAGAAAATTCATGTCCTGGTATAGCTGGAACTGGATATTTCCAATGTTTTAATACTCTTGGAGGATCTGACCCACATATTCCTGCTGCCATAACTTTTATTTTTACTTCATCACTTTCACATGGTTTTATTTCTATATCTTCAAATCTCATATCATTTGTGCCATGTAATACTGCTGCTTTCACGATAAATCTCCTCCTCTTGTATTTTGTATTTTTTAAAAATTTATAAAAAATATTACTCTTTTCTAGTAGCTGCTAAATGTTAAATTTTCGCATACTTTACTAAAAAAGAGTAATCTCTATTAACTACATATTAGAATATTCCAAATGAAGAAACTAATTGAGATAATTTCAATATTCCCCATTTTAGCAAGTTACCACCTGTATCTATACTTGTAACCATTGTTGTTCCTTTTGGCATCATATCTGCTTGTTGTAATAATTGTGTATGAACATCTGCAAAGTTTGTAGCCATGTAAAGTGATATAGCTATTACTATAGTTCCTGTTATAACTGATTGAACTATATTACCTTTTCTAAAGCATACTATAAATGCCATATAGAATGGTATTGTCGCTAAGTCTCCAAATGGTAAAACTTTATTTCCTGGTAATATAACAGCTAAGAATAAAGTTATAGGAACAAGTATAAGAGCTGTTGATATAACTGCTGGATGTCCAGTTGCTACTGCTGCATCTAGTCCTATATAAAGTTCTCTGTCTCCATATTTTGCTTGTAAGAAATCTCTTATTGATTCTGAAATTGGAATTAAACCTTCCATTAATATTCTAACCATTCTAGGCATAAGTAACATTACTGCACCCATTGATATACCTACATTGAATATTCCTGCTACATCATATCCAGCAAGTGCTCCAAGTATTATACCTAATATAATACCCATCATCATTGGCTCTCCAAATATACCAAATCTTTTTTGTATAGAATCTGGGTCTGCTTGTATTTTATTTATTCCTGGTATTTTTTCAACAAATTTTCCTACTAAATATCCAAGTGGAGCAAATGAAGCTGTTGAACCAGTTGGTAATGCTATACCTTCTAAATCGTAAAATTCCTGGACGTTTTTGGCTGTTTTTTCTGCAATAAATAGTACTAATAATTCCATTAATATCGCACAGAATATAGCCCAAATATAACTTCCTGTTACTATATATCCAACTGCACCTGCTACTATAAAGTGCCAATAGTTCCATATATCAACGTTTAATATCTTTGTTTTATTGAAGTATAATAATAGTAAGTTTACTAATAAACAAACTGGTATTAATATTGGTGCAACTGGTGAAGCCCATGTTGCTGATGCTGTTGTTGGCCAACCAACATCTATTACTGTTAAGTTAAGTCCAAATCTTTCAACCATTCCTTGAGCTGCTGGCCCTAGTGTTGAAGTTAATAGGTTTACAACTAAGTTTATACCCACAAACCCTATACCAATTGTAAGACCTGACTTTAGAGCTTTTGTAAACTTAATTCTAAATATCATTCCTAAGACTACAATTGTTATTGGTAGTATTACTGTTGGTCCCATGTTTAAAATGTATTGTACTACTGCTAATAATTTATCCATTTATAAATCCTCCTTTTTCTGTTTTATAAAATATGATTTCAATGTATTTATGATAGGATTATTTTAAAGCATCTAATATTTTTTTATCTAATGCTGCTGTATTTACTCCAGTTATATACGCTGTTGCTTTTATTGCTGGTATATTATAAGTTGTTGGTAATATAGTTGTAGATACTATTAAATCTGCTCCATCTTGCTTTGTTGCACACTCAGCTATTTTGCATTGTATCACTTCTGCTTGTATATTATTTTCCTTAACTAATCTCTCTACCTTGTCACAAACTACTGTTGATGTTGCTATTCCTGCTCCACATGCTACTAATATTTTTTTCATTTTTATTTCCTCCCAATGATTTTATTTTTCTATTTTTTATTCTTAGTACTTTTATTTTTTATTTTTATAAAGACTTTATTGTCTTTAAAACTTCTTCTTTGTCAGTAGAATTTATTAACTTGTCAACTAACTCTTTATTTTGCATAATTCCCATTAACTCTGTTAATACAGATAATTGACTATGTGGTTGATTAAGTCCTAGTACAAAAGCTAAATTTACAGGAACTTTTTCATCTTGGTCTTCCATAGAACTAAATACTACTGGTTCATTAAAAGTACAGACTGCTATAAATTGCTCTTTTATATATTCTGCATCTGTATGTGGTATGGCTACTCCATAATCACCTAGATTTAAACCTGTTGGAAATACATTCTCTCTTCCTAATATTTTTTCTCCAAATTCTTCTTTTACAAAGCCTAATTCAAAAACTTTATTATGTATTTCTTTAAAGAAATCTTCTTTTGTTTTACACTCCATTTTAAGGTTTATAACTTTATCACTTACAAAATTTATAAACTCCATATTTACACCTCCTAATTGCACTTATCTTATATCTTGTTTTTCTTGCCTTTATATAAAGCATGTCGCGTGCCAAAAAGTGGCTTTTTTTGTGAAAGGAAAGAAAATGTTTTCCCTAAAATACCACTCTGTTATAGGATTTTACCTAACTTTCATTGATAAATTTTTTTTAATTTTTATTTTAATTTTTACTTGTTAATCACTTAACTAACCATACTTTTTTATATTTTTTGTGGTTTTTTTTGTTACAGAAATGTTTTTTTTGTTTTTTATTAATGGTTTTTTATGTTTAATAATAATTTTATGTAATTATTCTTTCTAAATATGATTTACTTTTTTATATTTTCTCTATCATTCTATTTTTATATGAATGAATTTTCATATAATTGTCCAATAAAATTCATTTTTGGCATAAATAAATTCATCTATTTTCTTTATTCATATAATAAAATCAAGTTGTCAATATGAAAACTTAATATGAAAAGGTGGTAAACTATGAAAAGAAAAAATTTATTTAAGATTGTATTTTTATGCAGTGTATTATTCATTTTCGGATTATTTGTAAATCGAGTCTTTGCAAGTCAAAACAAATCAAAACCAACACTAGATATTACTATAAATGGTTATAATATAACACTTTCTAAAGAAGGCATTTTTAATAGTCAAAATGTAAAGCAACTTAATTCTACTAATCAAAATAGCATAACAATAAAAAGTCATGATAAAGCAAGCATCGTAAAAATAAATGACAAAGAAATAGATATATCTAAAAATTCTACTTTTGAATTGAAAGAAATAAATAGCTCTTCAAAAATAAAAATATCTGTTATGTACAAAAACGAAAATTCATATAGAAATTATTATATAAATTCTCTTTCAAAAAATTTTCTAAAATATAATGTTACTGCAAATAGCCCTTATGATGGTGATTATTATCTTACTACACACAATGAAGAACATAATTTTGTATTTAAATTGGACAATGATGGAAATATAGTTTTTTATAAAGAAGTTGAATCAAATCCTTTTGACTTTAAAAAAATAACTACAGAGGATGGAAAAATTAGATATGGATACTTACTACAAGATAAAGACTCAACAAAAAGAATAAATGCCGTTGGATATTCACCAACTTATCTTGTAATCTTAGATGAAAATTATAATGAAATAAATAAAATTACTATGGAAAAAAGTGAAAATATAGAGGCGGGCACTGAATTAGAAAATCATGACTTTATATACATAAATGATAATCACTACATTGTTTCTAGTTATCAAAAAGTTAAAGCAACAAATATTTCATCAGACTTAAGTAAGGGGAATTCACCTTATGTGGTAAATAGTGTATTACAAGAAATAAAAGATGGAAAAGTTGTATGGCAGTGGGAAAGCATTGACAACCAGAAACTATATTCAGAAAGTGTTGAAAATAATACTTTTAGCGACAAAAGTGACTCAGCTTTAGATTATGTACATTTTAATTCTATGACTATTGACCCAAGTGATGGAAACTTAATTTGTTCATTTAGAAATTTAGATGAAGTTATAAAATTAGATAGAAAAACAGGAGAAATTGTTTGGACACTAGGAGGATTAGGAGATGAGTTTAACTTAACAGATAATCAAAAATTCTCAAGACAACATAATGCTAGAATTACAGAAGATGGATATATAACTCTATATGATAATGGTGTAAAAAATCAAGCTACAAGAGTTGTTAAAATAAAATTGGATGAAGAAAATAAAAAAGTTACTGAATATCATTCATACAGTATAGATGACTACTATAAATACATGGGTTCAGTTCAAGAAATAGATAGTGATAAAAAAGTATTTTTAATTGGTACTGGAGGAAAAGCTGGAGAAAATCAAGATTTAGTAGCTATAGAAAAAGACTTTTCTAATGACAAAATTTATTTTAAGTTCTCATTTAAAAGTGGCGAAAGTATGTATAGATGTTATAAGATTCAATAAAAAATTTATCTTGAAATAGATACCAATTTAAATTAATACAGCTCCTGCAAGTAAAATAAACCTATTATTTCACTTGCAGGATTATTTTAATATAAAAAGCAGATGCCAACTTTTATGTTGTTATAACACCTGCTTAAATATTAGAAAATCACTATAATACCATATTATTGGTATTTTCCTGCCTACAGTTTTTAATTTCTTATATTCACTATATAATTCTATTTATTTGGACTATATAAATTATTATAATACATATTTTCACTGTCCTGTATTAACTTCTACTTGTATATATCTTAATTTAAGTTGTTAAGGTTTTGCTATTACAAACCTTTGGTCTTCACTAGGAGAAACACTTTTCTGTTTTTCTATATATTCTGTTATTATATCAGTAACTTTAATGTTCGTCTTATCACACTTCTTAATATATTTCTCTGGAACACTATAGTCCATAACAGCAATTGAATATGATTTATTTAAATCTATAGAATCTCCTTCTGATGTTGTAATTTTTTTAATTCGTTTACCTGGTTTATCTGTTGGAGAGTACTCCATTTTAAGACCAGAGAAATAATAAAACCATCCACTACTATTGTTATCCACAGTTATAGAATGTTCTAAAGTATTAAGAAGGTCTTTACCAGTCATACTTATCTTCCATAGTGTACCAGTCTCTCCATGCTTTAAATCAGGAAATATTCGTTGTATATCTGTTGTAGTAATATCACCTTTATAAAGCTTAGCACTAACTCCTTTACCATTATAGCGTCCATCTTTACCATTATCTAAAAATAATGCAATTTCACATCCACTTTTAGCACGCATCGCATCTGTTATAATATTTCCTGTTTCAATCATAGAGAAATCTTTTTTAGCATTTCCAATTATTTTAGGACTTACAGCTTTTGAAGAAAGGGTGCTCTGTTTATCCACCATTTTTATAACATCATTTTTATCTAAAGTTCCATTTATCATTCCAGCAAGACCATCACGCAACGAGTCTTGTGTATTTTTAAAAGTAGGAAAAACAGCATATCTACCATGTTCTAAAGCTGGCAATAAAGGTTCTATCTCAGGTTCACTTGGTAATGAC
This sequence comes from Clostridioides sp. LIBA-7602, assembly GCF_056688945.1. Taxonomy (NCBI): domain Bacteria; kingdom Bacillati; phylum Bacillota; class Clostridia; order Peptostreptococcales; family Peptostreptococcaceae; genus Clostridioides; species Clostridioides sp. LIBA-7602. The sequence goes on from NZ_CP196991.1 coordinate 2,661,729, forward strand.
ATTCCCTTTAGACTTGAGAACATACCACCTGCATCACTAGACAATGCTTTTTGCCCTTCAGGCGTACTAATATAATTCATCAACTGCATTACTAAATCATATTTTTCTTTATTTTTTGATTCAGTTAAATTTTTATTAAGACCAATGTAACAAACCATATATAATCTAGCCCAATCTCCATCTTCTCCAGGGCTAAAAAATGGCATCAGTGCAAATTCATCAGTAGAGCCAGTTTGAGCAAAACCTGAACGTGCCAATAAATTAGAATCTTCTGTCATAGCACACTTACGAGTAAATAACATGTTTTGGCTATCTTGATAATGTAGGTTTAAATCATTCTTCTTTAGTATACCTTTTTGGATAAGTTCTTGAAAAACATCTAGAGACGTATTAAATTGGTCGCCAAAACTTCCATTTCCATTATTATAATTATCAAGCCACTTAGCATCTTCAGGTTTACTAAAACTATTTGCATAGTTAAAACCAATAAATGGCGTCTCTAAAACTTCTTTATTTCCAAGACTCAATTGTAATGAACGTATACCTGTCTTCTCAATTTTTTGACATAGTTCAATAAACTCATTATAATTTTTAGGTACATCCCAACCATGTTCTTTGAATAACGTTTTATTATATACAATAGCACGTATAGTTGCAGGACCTGGTAAATAGTAAAGTTTTCCATCCCTAGTAATAGGTTTAAGCATAGATGTATTATATTTACTGGTAAAAGTCATACCAGACAAATCAATAAGTCGGTCATCCCAATATTCCTCTCCTACATCTAGTGGCCAAGTCATAACTATATCTGTTAAATCATCATGTTCTAGACGTGCTTTATATTCCTCTGCCAGAGTAGTATTAGCTGTATAGTTTCCAACTTGAACAATATCAATATTAGGAAACTTTTCTTCAACAGCCTTTTCAAAATTATTAATTGAAAAAGCATACTTAACCAAAATGGTAATAGGAGTTCGATTATCTTGGGTTACTTTTTGTGTTAGAATATCTTCTGTTTCATTTTTTGTACACCCACAAGTTATAAAAGTTACAAAAATACTAAGTAAAATTAATACCAAGGATAGTTTGATTTTATAAAAGCGTTTTAAACATTTAAGCTTCAAACATTGTAGCATATAGTATCACTCCTCATCATTTTTTGGTAACCCAAATAAAAGTTCTTCAAAATTTGAAATTGGCATTGGTTTTGCAAATACATAACCTTGAATATAGTCACAACCTATTTCTTTTAGCATTTTTACTTGATTATAATCTTCAACACCTTCTGCCACAGTAGTCATGGAAAGTGATTTCGCCATACCAATGATACTACTTACTACAGACTTAGTACGACCATAGTTGTTTTTAGTATTTCTAAAAAATATCTTATCTAATTTTAATGTATCTACAGGTATATCCTGTATAAGATTTAATGAAGAGTATCCACTTCCAAAATCATCCATAGAACATCCAAATCCCATTGAATGAATTTCATCAATAATGGCAGATAGGCGTTCAGTGTCTTCATATACCATATTTTCTGTCAGCTCAATCTCAATATACTGTGAAGGTACATTATAACGTGAGAAAATTTCATAATACTTATCTAAAAATTTTTCATCTTTTAATTGAATCCTTGAACAGTTTACAGAGATTTTTACTAAATCTTTACCTTCATCAAACCATCTTTGCAAAGTCATACAGACATTTTCAAACACCCATAAATCTACGTTTACAATAAATCCATTTTTCTCAAATAATGGGATAAATGCATCTGGATAAATCATTCCCTCTGACTTACTAATCCAACGGACTAATGCCTCTGCCCCTCCTATTTTTTCATTTTCAGTCATATATTTAGGCTGTAGATATACTTGGAATTCTCCTTCTTCTAAGGCACTTTCCATCATATCTTCTAATTGTTTTTCACGTACTAATTGTTGACGAACTTTTTCATTATAAATCGAGTACTTTATCTTATTATTTTTAAAATCTTTTGTAGAATCACGCAGTGCAAGCTTTGCACGGTCTGCCATGTATGGAAATTCCATAGAAGTATCTGTAATTATAAAAACACCAAACTGCATAGAAAGAGAAGCCCATTCAAACCCATACTTTCCAGAATTTTTCATTATGGCATTATACCAATCTTCAAATCTTTTAGTTAGAGAAGTGTCTTCACTATATGTTATAAGTATACAGAAGTTATCTGCAAACAATCTTCCCATACATTCATTAGGAGCTAAAAGAGATGTTATGCCATCATATACTCCACGTAATATAGAATCTCCAGCTTCTCTTCCAAACTGGTCATTTAGCATTTTAAACTTTTCAATATTCATATATACAAGTGCATGTTGTTCAGATGATTGTTTCAATAATTCATCTGAGATATTATAAAATCGTTGTATTGTATTTCCTCTAGTTACAGTATCTACATAAGCAATATACTCTAAGTTCTTCTTATGTCGATAAAAAGATATTATCAAAGCTATTGTAAGAATTGCAAATGCTAGTGTTATAAAACCACATAATAATAATGTAATCTTCAACAGTAAGTTTGACTTTGCATTTACTACAGATACTGGCACAAAAGTTAACAAGTACCAATCCTCCTGTCCAATAGGAATATATACCATATATTCATGTGAACCATTTAATTTAAATCCTACTTGCCCACTAAGATTATTGTTTATATCATTTTTCATCTTATTAAAATCACTATTAGAGTCTAACTTAGATTGACTTATAGTGCTCAGTATATTATACCCTGTTTTTTCAGCAATAGGAGATGACGAACGAACTACAACAGTACCATCTTTATTGATAATATGTGAATATGCTTGATTATTAAATGAAGTCATAGATAACACTTTATCAAAAGATTCAGGAGAGTAACTTATTGCAAGTGCAACTATATTTTTATTATCAATAACCACACTATCTAGTGGTACAGCAAAAACTATACATTCCTTATTATCTATCATTTGTGATGTAGACATAGACTCTTTCTTATTTATGACAGCATCTTGAAGGTATGTGTCACTACTAAGAGATACTGATTTACCATCAGAATTGTATGCAACTCCATTTTCATCAATCATCATAATATCTTGACAATTCCAATATTTTTTTTGAGAATCCATCATAGGCTTTGCTTTATGAAAAGAATCTATATTTGTATTTTTTATCATTAATGCTATTGTATCTAATATAGAGTAACTGTCATCAATAATCTTACTCACATTACTCCCTATTCTATTAGATATTTCTTGAAGATAGTTACTACTTTCTTCTTGCACAGTATTTCTCAATTTGCAATAGTATTTAAAACATACTATACCCATAAAAAAACATATAACTATGAATACTATCGCTATTGTTCTAACCATTTGTGCGCTGTTTAATGTTTTTCTTTTTACACTCATATAATATATATCCCCTTGAATAATAAATCTAAATATGTATGAATAATTTTAAAATTTCGAATTTAACTTAAGCTTCAAGTAAGTTATTGTATAATACAAATTTAGATTAATAATAATTTAAATATTTTTATTTATACAAGAATGTTATTTTCTACTACCCTCTATTACTTAAGAAAATAGGAAATTATTGTATTTTCATTACTAATCTCATAATAATCAATCCTTAAAAAATAAACACTTGATAGCCATTTTTATCAATTTATAAAAGATGGTTTAATTATTCTATTAGTTATTAGAAATAATTAATAATTAATTTTTTAATATAGCAACCTATCCTTATTATAGCTTCTATATTTTAATTTTGGAATAGTTTAGATATTTTTTATATTTATATATAATAATATCTTGATTTTTTTTAAAACCTATGTGCAACATATCTTTAAACATACCAAAAATCTTACTATGTACTTATATTTTAGTGCTATATTTATGTTTTAATATATAATAACAATACTATAAAAATAAAATGACAAAAATATTAATAAACATTATCTTATACTGAGTTATCTGTAAATAAAAAAGGCTAACACTATAAAACCAAATAAGCTGATTTTAAGGTATTAACCTTATATTGAATAATTGACTAGATAAAATAATCCATTTTAAAACTCATACTAAAATCAATTGTCCTTATTTTTACATTTTTATATTAAAAATTAACTTAATATCTTTTTTATTTCATTTTTATCTTCAGTATTTAATAGAACCTCTAAAGTATGTTGGTCATTAATTTTTGAAAACAAGCTTCGTATTTCTTTTTTATTGTTTTCTTTAAGTGCTAATAATACTACCAAATCTACCATAAATTTATTATCCCATACAATAGGTTTATTTAATCTTGCTATGGCTATTGCAGGCTTTATAACGTTTTCTGGAAGACCATGTGGTACAGCTACCTTTGAGCCCATTACAACACTTCCCATAGCTTCTCTTTTATATACACTTAAGATATACTTTGAATCTACATATCCACCTTCTTCAAGCTTTGAAACAAGAGTATCAATTATATACTCCTTTGAAATTCCTTCAAAATTGTATAAAATCAAATCTTCATGTATTAAATTATCCAATTTATTATCACTATTTAAAGCTGGTTGTTTATTATTTAAGTGTTCTAAAACTTTATTAATACCATTTTTTCCAAGTACCTCGTTATAAGAGATAAAAGGTACATTTTTATAATCTATATCAATAGTTCCACAGATAGCAATAATATTATATTCAGTTTCAATATCATTTAACTCTTCTTCTAAATTATTATTTAAAAAAGCAATTGGCTTTACTTCAATTGAAGTATCATACTCCTTAATTTGTTTTTCTATATGCTCCTTTAAATTTAAAGCTGTGCCTACACCACTCAAGCACAATGTAATAATTACATTTTTCTTCCCATACTCATTTTTTCTATAACTAAACTTATTTGTATTTATCATGGCATAATTTTTATTTTTCTTTAAATCCGCTATTATCCCATCTAAACTTTTTCCTTCAATAGTTGCAAGTTTTCCTGCTTCCATTGCCAATAATGTATCTACTCTGTTTACGGTTTTACATCTAATACCAAGTCTTTTTTCAACCTCATCACCAAGAATTACTAAAGAACCCATATCAATTAGGACTAGAATCCCTTTTCTAGCTTCTATCTTCCGAAGTTCCTCTAATACATGTTCTATACCTTCTGATGGTGAATCCGTAAGTGCTATTTCTATACCCAATGTACATTCTATACCAAGAATATGGTTTACGACATTAGACATTTCAATACCGACTTTACCATGTGTAACTATTACTACTTTTACTTTATCTTTTATACTTTCCTCATTATAGCAAAATTTATTTATATAATAAGCTAAATATCCAAGTTCATCTTCTGGAAATGTAACTTGTGTTAAGTCTTCTACTATACCCATTATATATCTGGATAACTCATATTCCATTGGCATTGATGCTTTTATTTTATCTAAACTCGGATTTATTATAGGTTTACCATCTTTTATTCTACCTATAGCATGTTCGATGTGAATTGCTAGAGCTAAATATAGCCCTTGATTTACATGTTTAAACTGCTCTTTAATAAATATTATTACCTTATCCATTATCTCTAGTGTAGACTCTTTTAATTGTCCACCCCAGTCTATTCTACTTCTCCTGTCAGACAAGTTTTTATTATTTTTAATAGCATTAAACTTTTTATCTAACTTTTCTATAAATGCATTTTTTAATTCTTCTTCAGAAAAACATTTACTCTCCAGAACCTTAAGTTCTTTTTCTGCATAATTGTATATTTCACTTATCTCATTATCTGATAAAATTCTATTTTTCCCACTAACCAATTCACTAATATCTATATATATATCTTCAACTGAGAACTCAGAATACTTTTCATTTTCACAATTACAATCATAATATCCACTTTTTATATAATCTCTTAAACTATCTAAATCTATAATTACCTTATCGCTAGAAAATATTGATTTGCTAAAAGCCCTAGCACAGGTTACTTGTATATCACTCTTTAACTGACCTATATTTCCAGTACACTTATAATTCATAAGTGCACACATAACTTCTTTAGTTATTATAAAATTCTTGTTTACTCGTTTTGCTTCTCTTTCAAAAAACTTTATTATTATTTCATATCTTTCAGACTTCGGTCTTTCACTCATATTAGGTAAATTTATTACCATTGGTATACGTCTTCTAAATGTTTGAAGTAAATTAGAATTTGGATTTTCTGTTGTAGCACTTATTATGAGAACATTTGCCTTTCTAGTAGAACTACTTTCTCCTAACCTTCTAAATTCTCCTCTATCTATTAATGAAAATAATATCTCTTGCCCAGCAGCAGGCAATCTATGAATTTCATCTAAAAATAAAATTCCATTATCAGCTTGTTCTACAAGACCTTCTCTATTTGCATCGGCTCCTGTATATGCACCTTTTACTACTCCAAAAAGTTGAGCTATCAATAAATTAGGATTTTCTGCATAATCTGCACAGTTAAACACTATAAATGGACTGTTCTCTTCTTTGATATTGTTTTTTACAGCATATTTATACATACATGTAGCTAGTTCACTTTTTCCTACACCTGTCTCTCCATATATTATAGTATGAAGACCATTAGGAGGATACATTATTGCTGACTTAGCTAAGTTTACCTTTTCTTTTAGGCTTCCTTTTATACCTATCAAGTCTTCAAATCCATCTTCTTCTACAGCCTTACTTACCTTTACATGCTTTCCCGATGATGCTGGTTCTTTATCTTTAATACCACTCTTTGACTGATTCAAATTTTCTTCTTTTAACAGTTTGGACACTGCACTTCTTGATATGTTATATCCATTTTCTATTAATATCTCAGTTATTTTTCTTTCAGACATATGAGGGTTTTCACTTACAATTTTTGATATATCTTTTATTAATATTGTTTTTCTTCTTTCTCTTGAATCTAAAATATTATTCTTCTTTCTGACTGCTATAACTTCAGACCTAGCTACGTCTAACATTTCAGCAAGTTCTTGGTCAGTATATGGATTTTTTTTATCTTCTCTTTGTATTTCTCTTAATATTTTATCCATTTTTCGCCTCCTCACTTAAAAAATTAATCTATTTCAATATATTATACACCAAAATAAGACTAGGCAAAATAGCCTAGCCTTATTACTTAGAATTTCCATAATAGCCACTTTAATATACTTATAATCACACTTTACAATTATAATTTTAAAGAAGCACCTTCCCAATCCTTCATAAAGCTATCTATTCCTTTGTCTGTCAAAGGATGCTTAATCATTTGGTTTATAACTTTAAGAGGAACTGTTGCTATATCTGCTCCCATTCTAGCAGCCTGTAAAACATGTATTGGATTTCTAACACTAGCAACTATTATTTGAGCCTCAATACTATTTACACTAAATATGTCAACGATTTCTTCAATTAAATCAAGACCATTTTGTGATATGTCATCTAATCTTCCAACAAAAGGACTTACATATGTAGCACCAGCTCTAGCAGCTAAAAGAGCTTGTCCGGCAGAGAATATAAGTGTAACGTTAGTTTTTATACCTTTACTTGATAGTACTTTTACTGCTTTTAATCCTTCTGCTGTCATAGGTATTTTTATAACTATATTTTTATGTATCTTAGATAATTTTTCTGCTTCTTCTATCATTCCTTTATGCTCTAAACTTATTACTTCTGCACTTATTGGTCCATCTACTATTTCGCTTATTTCTTTAACTACCTCTATAAAATCTCTACCTTCTTTAGCTATTAGTGATGGATTGGTAGTCACTCCACATATCACACCTAAATCATTTGCTTCTTTTATCTCTTCAATATTGGCTGTGTCTATAAAAAATCTCATAAAAAAATCCTCCATAATTACATAATTAAAATATGTGCTAAACACAAGTATATAATATCATAAATTATCTAAAGTTTACAGTTCCATTATCTATAGATTCTACTACTGCCAAAGATTCTAATCTTACATTATTGGCCTTTAAAAGTGCTCCTCCAGCTTGGAAACCTTTTTCAATAACAATTCCTACTCCAACTAAGTTTGCTTCTGCTTGCTCAATTAAATCTTTAAGACCAAGAGCAGCCCTTCCATTTGCCAAGAAATCATCTACTATCAGTATCTTTTCACCTTTGTTTATATACTTTTTAGAAACTTTAACTGAGTATTCCTTAGCCTTAGTGAATGAATATACATTAGTTTCATACACGTCTTTATCTAAGTTTTTAGATTCCGATTTTTTTGCAAATACTACAGGTGCATTATCAAAATACTGCGAAACAATTGATGCTATAGCTATTCCTGAAGCTTCTATTGTAAATATTTTATCTACCTTTTCTCCTTTAAATCTCTCTTTGAACTCTCTTCCTATTTCATTTAAAAAAGCTACGTCAATTTGATGATTTAAAAAGCTATCAACTTTTAGTATGTCATTTCCTGAAACACTGCCTTCTCTCAATATCTTTTCTTGTAAAGCCTTCATTGAACTCCCACCTAACCCTTTCTAAAATTATATTAATAAAAAAATTATATTTGCTCTAATTTTACTATCTATACTACTAGTATTTTATATTAAAATACTAAAAAAGCTCCTGTCTATATCATAGACAGGAGCTTAAAATTCAAAGTAATTAACTTAATATATAATTTAAAATAAGTATAAACTATATCTTCTTCACTCCTGTAGTCAAGCTATTAATGGTAGCTTAGTAGAAACATTTGAACCGTATTATCAAAAATATACAGGTAAATATATTAATTTATTCTTTTTAATTATATATTATAATTCTCTATTATTCAACAAATAATTCAAACTGTGTAGAATAATATACCATAAATAGTTTATCAACACTCAATTTTTCAAGCAAATTTATAAATTTTCCATAAATGTATAACTTTTTTCAATATTATCTAAAAGTTCATCATCATTTATATTAGATATTTTAGCAATGGCTTTTTTTACCCCATTCAATTTTATCAACTCTTGTAATTCTACACTTTGAGCATCTTCACTATTATTATAATGAAGTGCTGCACCTATTCCAAGAATCAAATTGTCAACTGATAATCCATATGACTTTGCTGTAATTAAAGGTTTAATCAATCTATCTTTGTCACTTAATTTTCTTAATGGCTCTCTTCCAACTCTAACTACATCGTCATTAAGATATGGATTTTTAAATCTATTTAAAATCTTATCAATATACTTATAGTGTGCTTTGGAATCAAAATTGTATTTTTTAATTAATCCTTCTCCACTTTCTATCATAGCATTTTTAACTATATTACAAATGTATTCATCTTTTATACTTTCTTCTATAGTCTTATATCCTTTTAAATAGCCTATATAAGCTGTTATAGCATGTCCTGTATTTAGTGTAAACAACTTACGTTCAATATAAGCCATAAGATTGTCAGCTAAGTTCATTCCAACTATGTTTGGTATCTCTCCTTTAAATCCTTGTTTTTCAACATTCCATTCATAGAAATTTTCGACTGTTACATCAAGAGGATTTTCATTTTTACCTGGAGGAACTATTCTATCAACTGAACAGTTTGGGAAACCAACATACATCTCTAAATAATCCACTTCTTCCTTACTTAAATACTTAATAACTTCCTCTTTTAGAGAAGAACTTGCATATATTGCATTTTCGCAAGCTATTATATTTAGATTATCTGTTAATCCATTTTCTTTTCTAGTCTTTATACCTTTTGCAATTGTAGAAGCTATTTTAGTTAAAACTAAAGGTCCAACTGCTGTAGTTATTATTTCAGCCTCTACAATCTCATCTATTATTTCTTCTTTTATAGATGAAACTCCACTTATATTATCAATTACTTCATCTATACATTCTACATCCCTTATGTGTATAGTGTATTTTTTATCTTTATTTATTGCGTTTAATATTTCTTCATTTACATCAGCAAATACTACATGATAACCTGATTTAACTAATAAGCCTCCAATAAATCCTCTTCCAATATTTCCTGCTCCAAACTGAATTGCCTTTTTCATTTTAAGTTCCTCCTAAGATTAGTTGGCAAAAGCTTCCATGAAAGCTTGTTTGTCATTTGAATTTTTTAGTCTTTCTGTTAAATCATCGTCTAAAACTATTGCTATATTAGATAATATCTCTAAATGTTCATCTCCAACACCAGCTATCCCTATTAGTAAGTACGCTTTTTCTCCATCAAAATCTATTCCATTAGGAAATTGTAATATAACTATTCCTGAAGATAAAATTTCTTTTTTAGCTTCATTTACACCATGTGGAATAGCAACACCCATTCCCATATATGTAGTCATTACTTTTTCTCTTTCTAACATTGCTGGTATATATTCTTCTTTTACATACCCATTTTCAACTAATTTTCTTCCTGCTAAAGTTATAGCTTCTTCCTTTGAAACACTATCTAATCCTAAAAATATATTATTCTCATTTAATACTTTACTCATAATATCAACCTTCCTTTTTAATATAATTTTATTTATCTATAAATGTTTTTAATCTGTTTGTATAAAAATTAAAAACTATATCTTTTACTTCTAATATCATCTCTTCTATATAAAATTTATTTATCTTATTAGTAAAAACTATATTATCTATTAGTGAACCACTTATTTCACTCATTATTTGCCTCTGATAGCTAGGTGAATTTTTAGGAAGCAACATAAAAACTACATTATCAATTTCTTCATTTGAATCTAGCATGATTTTGTTTTCTAACTTTATTATTGCTAACTTCATAATATCTATTCTTTCACTCATACAATGTAATAATAGAATTTTTGATTCTTCTATATATGGAATTGAGATTTTTAATCTTTCTTCTAATGCTTCTTTTATAGATATTCTATCTTCACTAGACTTTGCAAATATTTTTGATGAATCTACAATAAGCTCACTTAAATCTTTACTTTTAAATTTTTCAAATTGAACTTCCTCTAAAAATTGAAGAATATCTTTTCCTATATTCATGCTTTCTGTTATCTGCTCATAAACTTTATTCTTATTTTTAGTATCGTTTTTTACATTTAAATTAATTAGTTTATTTTGAGCTATAGACTTTATTTTTTCCTTGATTATCTGTTCATCTTCTAAGCTCATAAATGGACCTACACATATATAATCTAAGTTTGTATTTAACTCAACTGTAGACACAATTAAGTCCACATCTTTTTCCCTTAAATAATCTTCATCTATATTTATAGCTGAGATGGTTTCAAGTATATTTAAGTTTGGAAACTTATTTTCAATCTTAGTTGATAAGAATCTTGATGTCCCTATTCCAGTAGGACATGCTACAACAAGATTTATATTAGTATACATCATTAGATTTTTTTCTATAGCTGATGCAAAGTGCATTGCAATATACCCTATTTCAGACTCAGGTATTGAATTTATATTTAGCTTATCTTTTATTATTCTAGAAATTTTTTCAACTCCATTATAGGCATATGAATACTTACTTTTTATTTCATCTAAAAGAGGATTCCTTATTTCTAATCCCATATTCAATCTATTTATAGAAGGTCCTAAATGATTTGCTAGGTCTTTAAACAATCTCTCATCATTTTTAAGACTTATTTTAAATTCATCTTCAGCTAAATCTATCATCTTGTTTGTAATGTCCATCACTTCTATATCATCTAAGTTTAAGGCTTTATGATTTGAAGATGACCTTTGCTTTGCACCTCTGATGTGCATGGTTATATATCCAACCTCATCTAATGGTATATCCATACTAAAGTCTATTTCCATACCATTTACGATTTCTTGGGCTAATCTAAACTCTTCTGTCATAGATAATTCTTTTAGAAATTCTTTGTCCATAGTTATATTTTCACCATTTTTTATCCTTTGTAAAGCTAATGAAATATGAACTACAAGACCTATATATGCACTATCAGCTAAATTCACATCTAAATCTGAAAGCTTCTTTGTTAATGTACTTTCAACTTTTCTTATTATGCATCTATCCATTAAGTTTAAAAGTCTATTTTCACTTAAAATTTCTATTGCTTTATCTGTCTGTATATTCTCACTTATATTTCTGACCATATCTAATATTTCTTTTTCATTGAATGAATCATATATAAGATTTACATATGCTTCTCTGAAGCTTTTTTCCTGACCTTTTAGGTAAACACCAAGCCCTGGTTTTCTAACAAGCTCAATATCAAATCTTTCCAACCATTTACTTGCTAATGCAAAATCATTATTCAATACCCCTTCAGATACTTTTAATAGTTTTGCAAAATAATAAGATTTTACTGGCTCATTAGAAATTAGTAGCTTTGATAATATAATTAAATTTCTTTCTTCCTTACTGTATTCTTTTTCTATTTTCTCTTCTTCTAACAACTCGATTATAAAATTTTGATTTTCTATATTTTCTTCTAAAATCAATCCAACTCCTGGTTTTTTTACAAAATTAAAATCATTTTCATCAAACCATTTTTCAATTCCAGACATATCTCTAAGTACAGTTCTTGAACTTAAATCCAACTCTCCTGCAATCTCAGAAATAGTTATTGGAATATTTTTTTTTGAATTTTCTACTATCATTAGTATTATCTTTTTTTGTCTAGATGTAATCTTCTTTTTTTTCAAATTATCCACTCCTAATCAGTGGTACTTTTTATTTTTATTTAGATTCTAATCTTTTAAATAATGTATCTAAATTTGGGTCATTTAAAAAGTTGTTTATTGAAACTATCTCAACACTTGAATTATTCTTAGCTACTCTTTCAACTAGTGTATTATGAGTTACTACTATTTGTGTATCATCTGGAAGATTATCGACAGATGAATTTGTAATTTCTATATTCAAATCTAAATTTTTTATTCTATTTTTAAATCTAGAAGCTCCCATTGCACTAGAACCCATTCCCGCATCACATGCAAATACAATCTTCTTAATTTCATTTACTTCAAGTTGCTTTTCTTCAACACTTTTATCAGAATTCTTACTTGCAGATTTCATATCACTCATTTTTGCTTTAGCTTCTTCTAAAGTACCATCTTCTTCACTTTGATTTGCTGAAGCTCTCTTAACAAATGGCGCTGCTACCAAGAATGATACAGCTGTTGCCACTGCAACCCCTGCTAAGACTGGAAGTAACTCTCCCTTTGGTGCTAGTGCCATAAGTGCAAATATGCTTCCTGGTGATGGTGCTGCTACAAGTCCAGCTCCTAGTATTGAGAAAGTTAATATTCCTGCTGCTCCACCTGCCATTGTAGCTAATATTAAAACTGGATTCATTAAGATGTATGGGAAGTATATTTCATGTATACCACCAAAGAAATGTATTATTACAGCTCCTGGTGCTGATTGTTTTACGCTTCCTCTACTAAACATCCAGTATGCTAATAGAACTCCTAAACCTGGTCCAGGGTTACTTTCTAATAAGAACATTATAGATTTACCTGCTTCTTTTGCTTCAGCTATACCTATAGGTCCTAATATACCATGATTTATTGCATTGTTTAAGAACAATACTTTTCCAGGCTCTATAAATGCTGAAACTAAAGGTAATAAACTTTTGCTAACTATAAATTGAACTCCAGATTCTATAAGAGCTGTACCTGCTACTATTGCTGGCCCTATTGCATAAAATCCTAATATTGCAAGAAGCATACCTATTATACCTATTGAAAAGTTATTTACTAACATTTCAAATCCTGTTGGTATCTTACCATCTACAAATTTATCGAATTTCTTGATTATCCATCCTGCAAATGGTCCCATTATCATAGCTCCGATAAACATTGGTATATCAGCTCCAACGATTACGCCCATCGCTGCTGCTGCACCTATTACTCCACCTCTTTGTCCTGCTATTGCTTTACCACCAGTGTAAGCTATCAACAGTGGTAAAAGGTATTTTATCATTGGGTCACCTATTGTACTTAATTTCTCATTAGGCATCCACCCTGTTGGTATAAATAATGCTGTTATAAGGCCCCATGCTATAAAAGCTCCTATGTTTGGCATTACCATACCACTTAAAAATTTTCCTATTCGCTGTATAGATGTCTTTATTGTCGATTGATTAGAACTGCTCATAATTTTACCTCCATTTGAATTATATTCTATATCGATATGATTCCCTTTTGTTATACTTTTATTATAGAGTTTATATTTTCTAGTAACAACTTTAAGAAATCGTTTCTATGTCACTTAAGATAATGACATTTGTCATTTTAGTTTTTGTTTAACTTTATTTATGTAGTACTTTAGAGTATCTAGTGTTACAAATAATACTATTTTTATAAAATATTTAAATTTATAATATTCTTTTTTATTATATATTGTATATTTTTTTCTGTAGTATTTTAAAACATATTAGTATTTTTAAGTTATTTAATAATTTTATACATTAGATTAGATACTGTTGACAAAGAAACACTCTGTAAATTATATATATTCTTCTATTATTTCTATATAATTTACTTAATTGTGAGAACATTATTATTTTAAAGTTACTTATACTTAGAATAACTTCATTACTTTGTGATTAATTAACTTTAATAGAAAAACCAATAATAATTCAATTAAATAATTTTATTAGAGGTACTTTTGGATATACTAATATAGACTTATTTGACCTGTGCTTTTGATATTTGTACTCTCTATGTCAATATTGTCAACATAAAGTGTATAAGTATAATGTATGGATAACTAAATATTAATTTCTAATTAGCTACTATACAATATTACCCTATAAAGCAATATATATTAAACAAATTTAATGAAAATAGTTTAAATTTTTCAAAAATCTCAATATTTGACAAAATACTTTAATAAAATTAAAGAATAAGTTATAATTAATACTATCAATTATAAAAAGTATAAAAATATAAGGAGTGATTAAAAAATGGCGTTTTATTTTGATACACCATCACATACTTTCAGTGAATACCTTCTTGTTCCAGGTTTCTCTTCTACTGATTGTATACCTGCTAATGTAAGTTTGAAAACACCTGTTACTAAATTTAAAAAAGGCGAGGAAGCAGATATTTATATGAATATACCTTTGACTTCTGCTATTATGCAATCTGTTTCTGATGACAAGATGGCTATTGCACTTGCTAAAGAAGGTGGTATTTCATTTATATACGGTTCTCAAAGTATTGAAAGTGAAGCTGCTATGGTAGCACGTGTTAAATCTCACAAAGCTGGTTTTGTTGTAAGTGATTCAAATATTAAACCTGAGAATACACTAAAAGACATACTTGAATTAAAAGAAAAAACTGGACATTCTACAGTTGCTGTTACTGAAGATGGGACTTCAACTGGTAAATTATTAGGTATTGTCGCAAGTCGTGATTATCGTATAAGTCGTATGGATTTAGATACCAAAGTTAGTGAATTTATGACTCCTATGTCATCCATAGTTTATGCTAACAAAGACGTTACTTTAAAAGAAGCAAACAACATTATATGGGACCACAAGCTTAATTCTCTTCCTGTACTTGATGACAACGGTAATCTTGTTTATATGGTATTCCGTAAAGATTACTCTTCTCATAAAGAAAATCCACTTGAGCTTTTAGATTCTTCTAAAAGATATGTAGTTGGAGCTGGTATCAATACTAGAGACTTCGCTGAACGTGTTCCTGCTTTAGTTGAAGCTGGTGCTGATGTTTTATGTATAGATTCTTCAGAAGGTTTTTCTGAATGGCAGAAAATAACTCTTGATTTTATTCGTGGAAAATATGGTGATACAGTTAAGGTTGGAGCTGGAAATGTAGTTGACCGTGAAGGATTCCTTTACTTAGCTGAAGCTGGTGCTGACTTTGTTAAAGTTGGTATTGGTGGTGGCTCTATATGTATTACTCGTGAACAAAAAGGTATAGGACGTGGACAAGCTACTTCTATAATTGAAGTTGCACAAGCTAGAGATGAGTAC
Source organism: Clostridioides sp. LIBA-7602 (assembly GCF_056688945.1). Classification (NCBI taxonomy): domain Bacteria; kingdom Bacillati; phylum Bacillota; class Clostridia; order Peptostreptococcales; family Peptostreptococcaceae; genus Clostridioides; species Clostridioides sp. LIBA-7602. The sequence goes on from NZ_CP196991.1 coordinate 2,677,660, forward strand.
TTTGAAAAAACAGGTATTTATATTCCAATTTGTTCTGATGGTGGTATCGTTTATGACCATCATATAACTTTAGCTTTAGCTATGGGTGCAGATTTTATAATGCTTGGTAGATATTTCTCTCGTTTTGATGAGAGTCCAACTAACAAAGTTAATATAAATGGTAGTTATATGAAAGAATACTGGGGAGAAGGTTCTGCACGTGCTAGAAACTGGCAAAGATATGACCTTGGTGGAGATAAGAAACTTTCTTTTGAAGAAGGTGTTGACTCTTATGTACCTTATGCTGGTTCTTTAAAGGACAATGTAACTCTTTCTTTAAGTAAAGTTCGTTCTACTATGTGTAACTGTGGAGCTCTTAGCATACCTGAACTTCAAAAGAATGCTAAGCTTACACTTGTATCTTCTACTAGTATAGTTGAAGGTGGAGCTCATGATGTTATGTTAAAGGATAATAGAAATTTATAATATAAATAAAAGAGGCTGTCTCGAAACAGAGATAAGCTTCTTTTCTATTGTTGAAATTATAAAAATATATTTATTTCATACAAAAAGAGCGCCTAATGAACTAAAAAGTTTATTTTGAGACACCCTTTTTCTAATATACTCTTTTATTTAACTGTAAATTCAAGAAGCTTGCTTTTAAGTTCATTTTCTATTTTTGATAGTTCAACTTCTGCTTCTTGTCTCTTTATTCTACCATCATGTTGTATCTTAACCACTTCATCAATAGTTGATATTAAAGATTGATTAGTTTTCTTAATTGTATCTATATCTACAATTCCTCTTTCTGATTCTTTTGCTGTTTCTATTGTTCCCATCTTTAGAGTTTCTGCATTTTTTAGTAATAGCTCATTTGTCATATTGCTAACTTCACGCTGTGCTTTCATAGCTTGATTTAAGTGAGAAATTCCAAGAGCAAGTACTATTTGATTTTTCCATAATGGAATTGTATTTACTATAGTTGATTGAATCTTTTCTGCCATCAAATTATTACTATTTTGAACTAGTCTTATCTGTGGAGCCATTTGAAGCGATACCATTCTAGTTAATTCTAAGTCATGAATCTTCTTTTCAAATCGGTCACAAAGTGAAACCATATCATTCACAGCTTGAGCGTCTTCTGTTGAGCCAGATAATCTAGCCTTTTCTCTCAATTTTGGCATTTCGTATTCTTTCATATCTTTTAACTTTTGTTTCCCTGCTATAATATACATAGTAAGTTCTTTTGAGTAAGCTAAGTTCAACTCATACATCTTATCAAGCATAGCTATATCTTTTAATATTTTAACCTGATGTTTTTGAAGTTCTTTGCTTACTTTGTCTACATTTACCTCTGCGCTATCATACTTAGTTTTTAGATTTGAAATTTTATTATTTGCCTTTTTAAAGATTCCTAAAAAACCACCCTGTTCTTTTTCGTCTGCTGAAAATGCTTTTAAATCAGTAACTAGATTTGTAAGCATATCTCCAACTTCTCCTAAATCTCTAGTTTTAACACTCTTTAAAGCTGTTTCAGAGAATCCTGCCACCTTTTTTTGGGCACCAGCTCCATATTGTAAAATCATATTTGTATTTGTAATATCTATTTTTTCTGCAAATTCCTTTACCATCTTACGTTCAGATTCAGACAATTTTTCTTCTTCTGGGTCTTTTTCATCCTTTTTCATTAACATATCAGAATTATTTATATCACTTGTATTTGATTCTTCTCCAAATGGGTCAAGTGTTAAAGTTGGCATAACTGGTATATCATCTAGATTATTCATTATATCTTTCTCTCCTCTTCCTTTATAAAGTACTGATTAACTTATATGTCACATATTTTTTACTTTATGACTACTTAATTGTTCAAAAATAACAGAATATTTTTTATATTGAAGTTAAAATTTACCACTCGTTAATCCCTCTTGAACTAACATGTTCTCTAAAACAGTAATGTCTGTAGAGATATCTATTGCTTCATCTTCAAACAGATAGTCTAATTGATTTTCAAAAGCTATTACGATTGTACTCATTGTATTTTCAATACTTTCCATAGTTGTCGTTATATTTTCTCTGTCTATACCTTGCTCTTCCAATGTATGATATGAATTCAACAGCTTTAAAGTCGTTGGAAGATAATAGTCCATAAATTTTTGTATTTGAGTAAGTTTTGATGGGTCATGTTTTACAACATCAAATATTTTCCCTGTAACATCCTCTACTTGTACAATTTTATTACACATTGACTCTGATTTAATATTTTTATTAGCTTCTTTTATTTGTGTTAAATAATCCATTCCTTTATTTATAATTGTATCAACTTCATTAACCTCATCAGTTTGTTCTTCTTCTTTGACTTCATATGCTACATCTTCATATCTTGGTGGAATGAAATCTTCATTTGTCAACACAATTTGATTACTTCTTTTATCAATATAAGTATTTATAAAATAGTTTTTATCTATCATTTTTTGCACATCTTTTATTATAAAATTTAGTGATTTAGATGTACTTTCGGCAATAAGTTCTACTGGAATAATATTTCTATTACTTATGATTGTACAATATTTTTTATAACGAGAAATTTGGTCTCCTAATCTCTTACCTTTAAAGATACAAACTCCTCCTATAATTAAAAACACTGCACATACTTGAATAGGAAGTATTACAGCCCATCCAATTATAATAGAAATAGTTGAAAGTACTAGAGCTGATAACGTAAACAAACCTACTAAGCCCCATCCAACTATTTTTAAAAATTTACTTAAAAATGAATTTATTAACACAGATTTTTTGGAAAAATTTTCTGATTTATACATAGTTTATATCCTTTCATTTTCACTAATATTATTAATATATTGCAGTTTGATTATACAATTACTTACTTATTACTGTCAAGGAATTTGAATTTCTACAAATTATTTCAAATAAAGTAATAGACTTAAATATAAGCATATTTTAAATCAAAAATATACTTATATTTAACTCCATATAAAAATAAGAGAACTTAACTTTAATTAAATTTAAGTTCCCTCATTTTTATTTTTATATAAATATAATTAACATTGTTTATCTTAGCTATACATATAAATGAAATTTATAATTAATAAAGATTTGCAAATATCTCTCTTATTTCTTCTCTGCTAAGCTCTACATAATTATTAGCAAGTAATCTTTGTTGATTTGCAATTGTACTATCTGTAAATTCATCAATTTGACTTTCTACCATTCCGTATTCTCTTAAGGCTTTTTTAGCTATTAATTTATTTAAAAACTCTTCTAATTCTCCATAAACATCACAATTAGGGTCACATTCAAGAGCATCTGCTAGAATTTTTGTACATTTTGTGATTTTTCCATCAGGATTTTTTCTAGAATACATCTTAAACACTTCAGTAAAGAACTGATAATTTGCTTCACCATGTGCAACATGGAAAGCCCCACCAATTGAATAAGATAAAGCATGAACTGCTGCACAACCAGCATTTCCAAAAGCAATTCCTGCATAGTTTGATGCAAGAACAAAGTCTCTAAGATGATTAAATCTCTCTTCTTCCCCTTTATCAACTATCTTTTTGTATCCATCCATAATCATTTTTATTGCTTGTAAAGAATACATCTCTGTAAATGGACTTGCTTTTGGAGAAAGATAAGACTCAATCGCATGTATAAGAGCATCCACTGAACTTGTAACAAAGAATTTATAAGGTAATCCTTTTACAGTCTCTGGAATTAGCACTGCATAGTCCGCATAAGTTTCTTCTACTGCTAGCCCTTTTTTAGTATGCTTAGATTTTAATTCTGCAATGGCTACATTTGTTACTTCACTACCTGTACCACATGTTGTAGGAACTACTACTAACTCTTTTATTTTTTTAGGTGCTACTTCTCCTTCAAATAAGTCAATAGATTTTTCTGGAACATCAAGTGCTAATATCTTACATATATCAACTATTGTGCCTCCTCCAAATGCAATAATTCTATCGAAATTATATTTTTTCATTTCTTTTGTCATAGAATCTATCATTTCATCAGATGGTTCACCTGTTCCAAACTTTTCTTGGAAAATTAGATTTGTATCTATTCCAAGAGGCTTCATATATGGCTCATATATAAATTCATTAGTAATTACTAAATCATTTTTTCCTATTTTAAATTCTTCGTTGAATTCTTTAAATGTATCGAAATAAAATATTTTTGGAACTACTCTAAGTGCTTCCATTATTAACACCCCTCTATTATTAATATTTCTCCTTAAATCTTTTTTCAAATTCTAATGCTAGACTTTCCCTTACACTTGGATGAGCTATATTAATTAAATTTCTTGCTCTTTCTCTAAGGGACTTTCCTTTTAGCTCTGCTATACCATATTCAGTTACAATGTAATCAACATCATTTCTTGATGTTGTTATAGGTGCACCTTCATCCACAATAGAGACGATTTTTGAAATTACTGTACCATCCTTTTTTGTAGTTATTGAAGGCATAGCTATAATCGCCTTTCCATCTTCTCCCATAGATACTCCACGGATAAAATCAACTTGACCTCCAACACCACTAAACTGTCTAAGACCCATAGCTTCTGCAACTACCTGTCCCATCAAATCAACTTGTATAGCAGAGTTTATAGAAACCATTTTATGTTGTTTCATTATAATTGCTGGATGATTTACATAGTCTACAGGTTTTACTTCTACTGCAGGGTTATTATTTGCAAAATCGTATAATTTTTTAGTACCCATTAAGAAGGTAACTGTCATTTTCTCTTTATCAAAATTTTTATATTTGCCATTTATAACTCCTTTTTCATAAAGAGCTAAAGTTCCATCTGAAATCATTTCTGAGTGAATTCCTAAGTCCTTTTTATCTGTCAAAAATAACATAACTGCATCTGGAATTCCGCCAATTCCAAGTTGTAAAGTAGAACCATCTTCAATTAATGAAGCACAATTTTTACCAATTGCTTCTTCTACTTCTCCAATCTTCGCAGGTTGTAACTCATATAAAGGTTGTGACTTTTCAACTATATAATCAAACTCTGATACATTAACTACTTCGCCATAAGTTCTAGGAAACTGGTCATTTACTTGAACAATTACTGTTCTAGCAGTCTTGATAGCCTCATAAGTGTAGTCAACTGATGTCCCTAAACTACAGTATCCATGTTCATCTGGTGGAGTTACCTGTGCTAAAACAACATCACATTTTACTCTTTTTTCTCTAATTAGCTTTGGTACTTCATGGAAGAATGCAGGTGTAAAGTCGCCATCTCCATTCTCAATTGCTTTTCTTACATTTCCACTTACAAACATTGGATTTACTCTAAAATGAGCTTCCATTCCTTTAGAAGTATATCCTCCACTACCTAAGCTTACCATGTGTTTAATCTCAACATCTTTGTATTGTTCAGCATTTTCAATCATAGCTTCTACTAGTGCAGGAGGCTCACCTACACAATGTGCAAATACTACAGTATCCCCGTTTTTAATATGCTTTACGGCCTCTGTAGCGCTACATAATTTTTCTTGATACAATTCTCGCCAATTCAATGAAATCCCCCCATTTAGCTCTTATTTAAGTTTCACAAATTGCTGATTCAATTATATTTATAACTCTTTCTATATGGCTAAAATCCCACATCTTAATACACTCATTTTTCACTTTATATTGTTGATAGGATGCGCATAAAGTTGCGCATCCTCCAATTATAAGTAACAAATCATATTCCACGTTCTCTTGTGCTACACTAAAATCTACTCTACCATTGAAGTGCTCTTTGATTATTGTAAGAGCCTTCCCTCTTTCGTATCTAGGGTTACAGCCCCCACAAAATCTAACTCCACAGGTCATGTGTAAATTCTCCTTATAAAAAATTTCCTTGTTTAATTAAAAACCACTATAATTTTATAATTATCTCTTATACTCTATATTTTTTCATTAATTAATATATGTTGATATATATTTCCCTTTTACATATCAACTTTTTATAAATTTAAAGCTTCCTCTTTTTTTATTCCTGCAATTGTCTTAGCTAATTCTTTCTTTTGACTTATATTTCCTTGTCTTGAAATCATTATTCTCTGAGCTTGTGGTGAACCTGCTCCATGCATTGACTCAGTTCTATAACCAACAGCTGCTGAACCAAGACATATATTTTCTAAGAATCTTAAAATTCTCATTCTTTCTTCTGTTGAAGCCACTGAAGAAGCTTTAAAATACTTATTACATACTTCGCCAATAGTCATTCCACTTGTTCCAACTTTAAGGTCTGATTTAAAGTCTTTTTCTGAAGGCATAGTAACCATAAGACCACCAGCTATATCTTCTGCAAGTCTCACTATTTCATAAGGAAATCTAGTTACATTTTGCTTACATACATTTGCAAGAAGCAAATCTATTTGATAGTTTCCAGCTTCTGTCTTATGTCCTTCTGATGAACATGCTATACCACAACAGTATAAACTTTCATTAAGGTGAGTCATTTCTATTAATTTATCTTTTATATGTGAAGCTTTATTTGCTCCGTTATAGTCAGCTGCTAAAGCTGCTGCTCCTATTATTACATCACCTACGCCTACTTTACAGCCACCATAACTTTGTCTATGGTATCCAGCAAATCTCTCAACTAACATACCAGAGAAATCCCACTCTCCACATAAGAAAATTCTATCATTTGGAACAAATACATTGTCAAATACTACTAAAGCTTCTTGACCTCCAAATTCCTTATTTCCTAAATCAACATCTGCGCCTTCTTCTAATTTTCTAGTATCACAAGATTGTCTTCCATAAATCATGAACACACCCTCAGCATCTGAAGGAACTGCAAATGATACCGCATAGTCTTTATCTGCTTCTGTCATACTTATAGTAGGCATTATAAGATGCTCATGTGAATTTATTGAACCAGTTTGGTGTGCCTTTGCTCCTCTTACAACTATACCATCTTCTCTTCTTTCTACTATATGAAGGAACATATCTGGGTCAGGTTGAGCACTAGGTGACAATCCTCTATCTCCTTTAGGGTCAGTCATAGCACCATCAACTACTAAATCGTTTTCTTGTATATAAGTTAAGTATTTTACAAAATTATCATGGTACTTAGTTCCATGAGCTTTATCACATTCAAATGTTGTTGAATATACTGCATTAAATGCGTCCATACCAACACATCTTTGGAAACAAGAAGCTGTTTTTTGACCACATAGTCTTTGCATCTTTACTTTTTTCACTAAATCATCAGTACTTTGATGAAGATGCCCAAATCTATTTATTTTTTCGCCTGTGATATTTGAAGTAACTGTCATTAAGTCTGTATATTCTGGGTCATGAGCTAAATCATAAGTTGCTGCTACACAATTTATAGATGGTCTAATCATAGGATGGTCAACCCAGTTTTTAACCTCTTCACCAAACATATAAACCTTAGTGTTTAATTTTCTTAAACTTTCAATATATTGAGCTCCTGTCATTAATGCCATAATAAAACCACTCCTTTTTTTTATAAAAATTTTTATTTATGTTAATTATAATACTTCCTTCTTATGTCTGTTTCTTAATATTTAAAATTTAGTACAATACTCTGCTTTAAATTTAATTTATGTCTTAAATTCATTCTAAATTAAAATATATTCCTATCTTAATCTAGAATGAATATTTTTTCTAAATCCTATCCCCAAAGTTCTTCATCTGTAGGAACTTCATTTTCTGGCATATAATAAGCAATTCTAGAAATGTTAATTAAATGCTTATAATCAAGATTTTCAGAAATACTGTTATTTCCCCAAGAACCACAACCTAGAGTATTAGTAGGTGCAAGACCATTAAAGAAACTTCCTCCAGCACTAGTAGCACAACATTGATTAATAACAAATCTTGATACCTCTATATTTTCTCCTGCATATTCTATATTTTTAATTGTATTTGAATGGATAGATACACTATGCCCTTTTCCTTCTACATTTAAATTTGCTTTTGCAATAGCTACACCTTCTTCAAAATCTTTATACTTATATGCAGATATAACTGGACACATTTTTTCTTTTGCAAGTATATCCTCTTCTCCTGGACCATCAGCTTCTATTACTATTATTTTTGTATCTTCTGGAATTTCAACACCTGCAATTTTTGCAATTGCATGAACAGATTGACCTACTGCATCTTTATTCATAGCTTTATTTATAAACATAGCATTTCTAAAAGCTTCTTTCTGTGCATTATCTCTAACTATAAAACCTTTATTATTTTTAAATTCATCCATTACTTTATCAAACATTTCTTCTGCTACTATCACTGATTGCTCTCCTGAACAAATTATACCGTTGTCAAAAATTCTTCCTGCTATTATTTTAGGCACTGCTTCTTTAATATCTACATCTCTATCTATAATACATTGAACATTTCCTGCACCTACTCCAAGTGCTGGTTTTCCACTTGAGTATGCCGCTTTCACCATTCCCATTCCACCAGTAGCAATTACTACATCTGCTGATGAAATTAAATTTCTTGTATTTTCTCTTGATTGTTGGTCAAGTATTTGTATTAAGTTTTCTGGTGCTCCTATTTTTTCTAATTCTTCATTAATCATATCAACAGTTTTAGTACTACATCCAATGGCTTTATGGTGTGGTGTGATAATGATTGCATTTCTTCCTTTAAGTGCAAACATTGCATTACTCATAGGTGTAACGATTGGATTTGTACAAGGAGTTATTGCCGCTACTACTCCAATTGGTTTAGCTACCTTTGTTATTCCAGTTTCTCTATCTATATCAATTATACCAACTGATTTTTTATCTTTTAGATTGTTATATATAACCTTTGCTTTACTTTTATTTTTAGCTACCTTGTCTTCATATACTCCCATTCCAGTTTCTTCTACAGCAAGTTTAGCTAAGTATTCAGCATTATAATACACTACTTTCCCAACTATCTTTACTATTTTATCTACTTGTTCTTGAGTATAACATTCAAACTCTCTTTGAGCTTTTCTAGCTCTCTCAATATAACCATTAATGTATTCCTTACTTAAATCTTCAAAGTTTTCTACTGCTTTTTCCATTTTGAATCCGCCTCCAATTTATTAAATATTTTTATAATGCACTTTTAAAAGTTTCAGACTTTTTCATTGTACCTGTACTCATAAATTTACTATGCCATGATAAAGCTTCATCTAATATATGAGGAGTTTGTTTTGCTCCATTTTGACAGGCTCTATTTAAATAATCTCTAAGTTGTTCTTTATAATCTGGATGAGCACAATTTTCTATTATTTTTATAGCTCTTTCCCTAGGTGCAAGACCTCTTAAATCAGCATATCCTTGTTCTGTTACAATTACCATTACATCATGTTCAGTGTGGTCTACATGAGACACCATAGGTACTATTGATGATATATCACCATTTTTTGCAATTGACTCAGTACTAAATATAGTTATTGCTCCATTTCTAGCAAAATCACCAGAACCACCAATTCCATTCATCATCTTTGAACCCATAATATGAGTAGAGTTTACATTTCCATAAATATCAACTTCAATTGCAGTGTTCATTGCAATTACCCCAATTCTTCTAGCTATTTCTGGATTATTACTAATCTCTTGAGGTCTCAGTATAATCTTATCCTTAAAGAAATCAATATCCTCTTCAAATTTTATTAACCCTTCTGGTGATGGGCTTACAGATGTAGTAGATGCCATTGTAACCTTACCCATTCTTATTAAATCTAACATAGAATCCTGTACAACCTCTGTATAGCAAGTTAGATTTTCAAATTCAGATTCACACAATCCATATAAAACTGCATTGGCTACACTTCCTACACCAGATTGAAGTGGAAGTAGATTTTTTGACAATCTACCTGACTTTACTTCTTCTTTCAGAAAAGCAATAATATTATTTGATATTTTCTTTGAAGCTTCATCTACAATACCTAATGGACGTGTCTTATCTTGCATATTAGTGATTACTATTCCTGCAATCTTATTTAATCCGCAAGGTATATATGTCGTACCAATTCTATCTTTAGGATGATTTATTTCTATTGGCTTTCTATTTGGAGGATTTTTTGTAATATATATATCTGCCATTCCTTCCATTTCCATTGGTTTTGCAAGATTTATTTCAACTATCACTTTATCTGCACTTTTTATAAAAGATGGTGAATTTCCTATCCCACTAGTAGGTATAATATCCCCATTTTCAGTTATTGCAAGTGCTTCTACTATAGCTACATCTACTTTAGGTATAGTCCCATAATTTAAAAATTGAGTAGAATGACTTAGATGCATATCTATATAATTGACATCACCTTTATTAATATTATTTCTAAGTGTAGAATTAGTCTGATAAGGAAGCCTTCTTTCAATTATACCTGTTTCTGACCATGCTCCATCTACCTCTGGGCCTAAAGATGCACCTGAATACACAGTCAATTTTATTTTTTCTCCACTTTTAGCTCTTTCTGAAACTGCTAATGGTACCGCTTTTGGGTAACCTGAAGGTGTAAATCCACTAAGTCCAACAACCATCCCATCATTTATAATTTTAGCAGCTTCATCTGCATTCATAATTAAATCACATAACTTTTTATTTCTTAATCTTTCACTTAATTCTTCAAATACTCCTTCATTATTCATAAATATCCCCCCATATAAAGTCTTATTTACATTGGAAGTTTGTGTAAAACTATAACCAATATAACTTTAGTTAACAGTGCAAATGGATACGTAGCTCCATATCCTGCTGCTGGGTCATCACTATCAAGAGCATCAACAGCTGCTCCAAGACCTGGAGTTGATGTCATACCACCACAGACAGCTCCAGATAGTAAAATCCAGTTTAATTTAAATATATATTTACCAACTAAGAATCCTATCATCATAGCTGTAATACCTACTACTATTGCTACAAAAGCCAGATGCATACCAGATGTCATAATTGAATCAACTACTTTACCACCATATCTTAATCCAACTATTGCTAAGAAAAACACTAGACCTATTTGTTTTAAAATGTTTAAAACCTTTTCTTCCATTCTAAAATTTACTGCCCCTATCTTACCTATATATCCAAGTACTAGAGATACAATTAGTGAACCACCTGTAGCTCCTAGTGTGAAGTATCCTAACGGACCCATAAATACATGTATTCCTCCTACTAAATATCCAGCTAGACACGTTAAGAAAAATGTTATTATATTAAATGGAACTTCTGGTATCGTTTTACCTGCAACGCTATCTCTTGCTTCCTTCATTTCTTTTTCATATTTTCTTCTTTCTTCTTTAAGGTCCATCCTAAATATTTTTGGAAGGAAATTTACACCTAATATTACTATTAAAACTCCAAAAGGATATGCAACTGCATGCCCTATACCAACACCTGCTTCAGCATATGCAATATATTTATCTATTTGCTCTTGAGTTAGTGATGTAGTTGTTTTTACATCTAATTTTCCTTCTGGGTCAACAATCTTTAAAATTTCTTTTTTATCCTCTATTGAAGCTTTTTCAAACTCTTTTGATACATCTTCTGCATGTTTACCAGCTGTTTCTAAAGCAGCAGCTAATCCAGGTGAACTTGTTAATGCCCCTGTATAAACACCAGAAACTTCATAAGCACTGCTTCCTTTATTGCTTGATAATAAAGTCATTACATAAGTCATAGAACCACCTATAAAAGTTATAAGAACTCCTAAGACTACAAATCTTGCTCCATACTTCTTTAATACAGCTTTCATATCTTTTGCAGCCAATAAACCAACTGCTGCAACAAATATGATTAAAAAGAAATCAAAGAAGTCAGGAGAAATAATTCCATTTCCCATCATGACAGTTGCTGCCTTATATCCTGCTGCTGTTTCTCCTTTTGCTATTACTGAATTTCCCAAGCTATATGCAAGCCATCCAATAAATAATCCTGTAAATAATGCTCCTGATACCCCAAAATTAAACTTCCCAAATTTAATCTTTCCAAATAAAATTCCTGTAATTACAGCAGCAAACATAAGTACAAAAGGATTCATTAAAAAATCCATTAACTCAAACTTCACTAAATCACTCCCTTTCATCGTTATTAAATTAACAATTATTATTAAAAAATATATCTCCCCTTTCTCCCTAAAACTCTATTTTGTTATTAAATTAACATTTCTAGTTAAAAAAATTTTCTTTTATTAATCTTAATCTTTTTCTTTGCGATTTAGTTAATAATTTAATTTCAAAAATAATTACTTATTTTTAAATAGTTAAAATTTTAATATTCGTTGATACAGCTACATTGTAAGTTGATTATCGTCAAAGTATATCAGCTATTCTCTTTTGTTAATTTAATAATAGCACTATTCTTAATAGATTGAAAATATCAAAAACTTATGATATGATAGTTTAAAACTATTCTATTTTTTTACAACAATATACAAAACTTATATTGTCGTTAATTATATACTTGTCACTAATACATAAATGAAAGGAATTAATATCCAATGAACATAAATTATCTATATTATTTTCAGACTGTTTGTAAATATAAAAACATGACTAAAGCTGCTGAAAGTATCCATATTTCCCAGCCATCAATAACACTAGCTATTAAAGAATTAGAAAAAGAACTTGGCTTTGAACTTTTTTACAGAATAGGCAACAAGATAGAATTAACTCCTGAAGGAAAGATTTTTTTAGATAAATCAAAAAATTTTACGAGACAATTTGAAGACTTTCAAAGTGATGCACTAGACTTAGGGAAAAAGAGAAAGGCCTCTCTGAAAATAGGTATTCCTACAGTTTTAGGTACTTTTTTACTTTCAAAGATACTGCCTAGGTTTAATGTAATTTATCCAGATATAGAACTTAAAATTTTCGAAGTTCCAACATTTGTTGGAGCTAAAATGATTGAAGAATCTTCACTCGATTTTTGTATTGGCATAATTGATAGTGATATTTATGATGATATAGATTCAAAAACAATCTACAAAACAGAATTGTATTTAGTTACAAATCCAAAAAATGAATTGGCAAAACAACCTATTATTTCAAATTATATGTTAAAAAATGTACCTTTTGTCATATTATCTGAAGGTTCTTATCATTATAAGATTATAACAAAAAGACTTGAAAAAGCTAAACCAAATATAATTTTACATTCAAACCAACTTTCTACTATACGCTATTTGTTAGAAAATGACTTAGCTTCAACAATATTGTATAAAGAAATATTTCAAAATACAGAAAATCTCTGTTCAATTCCATTAGAGCGTGCAATTACTGCAAACATTGGTGTTCTTTGGAGAAGAAATCAATACATATCTCATAGTATGAGACTTTTTATTGAATATATGGCATCTATTCATATAAATTAGCTTTATTTTATACTAGATAGTACAATATTTTATTTAAGTAAAACATTGTAAATATTTTAGAGTATCAGTATAAAAATAAAATATATAATCTTAGAAATTATAATTGTATACATTTACATTTAAATATTATTATACTGATACTTTTAACAATATTTTTTAATTAATAATCATGTTTTTAATCAGGTCTACTTGGACAACCTAACAAAAAACCCACGCATCCTGAGACAAAATCTCTCATCTGTGAAATAGTACCTAAAGAAGCTGGAGCTGTAGTCGTAAAATTCCTTACAACAAAAAGTACTATTAGTGCTACAACACAAATTACAGTAGCTATAATAATTTGTAATTCACTAGTTTCTCCTTCTTCAATACCTTCAATTTTATTAACAGACACTTTCTTTTCATAATTATCAGTATCTGAAGTAAATCCAATGGTATTTTTTACATTCATTATATTATTTGTATTTGGTCCTTGACCTTTATTAGATGAATTCTCATCTACAAAAATATTTGAAGATACATCAGTATTTATATACTTTCTCGAAGATTTCTTTATAAAATTAGCACTTAAAAAATATCCAAATATAGCTGCTGAAGTTGTTCTTACTACCACATCAATAGTTGTTGTATCTTGTGAATTCACTTCATTAACAAATAAATTGTATATAGATTGAAACATGAGTATTGCCATTACGATTATTAGACATCTGTCAATTAATTTGATTTTATACCAGGCTTTTTTTATATTTTTTATAAATTTATGGTTTTTATACATAGATATTATCACCTCTCACAATAAAACTAAGCCCCCTTTACTATAATATGTAAAGAGAGCTTAATGGTGAGATTATGCTATGTCTTATGTAAAAAAATATATATAAATTAAATTATTTGTCTAAAATCATCAAATCTTTAGGGAATTTAGTAAGTCTTTCTGGACCATTTTTAGTAATCAGAACAGTATCTTCTATTCTAACTCCACCCCATCCTGGGAAATAAATACCTGGTTCCATTGTTATTATACATCCCTCTTCTATAATTTTATCACCATAATTACCAATGAAAGGTTCTTCATGAACATCTCTACCAACTCCATGCCCTATACCTTGATAATAATAATCTTCATATTTCTTGACAACTTTTCTTATCTCAGCATCTGGGATTGTAGCATGTACACCAACTTTCATGTTTTCAACACCTACATTTTGTGCTTCTTTAACCAAATTATATACCTCTAGTTGTTTTTCAGAAGCTTCTCCAACTACAAAAGTTCTAGTTGTATCAGATATATAACCATTATACATAGCACCGTAGTCTATAAGTACAAAGTCGCCTTTTTCTATAATCTTATCACTAGGTTTACCATGAAGTAACGAAGTCTTTGCACCTGATATCAATATAGTCTCAAAGCCTATATTTTGTGCTCCATTCATCTTCATGAAATACTCCAATTTTGTAGCCAGCTCAATTTCGCTAACTCCAGCTTTTATGTGTGGAATCAATTCTTCTAATGCCTTATCTGCTATATCACATGCTTTTCTTGTATTCTTTATTTCTTCTTCATCTTTTACGTATCTTAATGTCTCTACAATATTTTCTGTAGGTATTAATTCTCCATTATCTTTCTCAATTAGATTTTTAAGTTCCTCATATTTATCGAATACTATATTAGTTCTTTCAAATCCAAGTTTCTTTATACCTATTTTATCACACACACTTTTTACTGCTTTTGCCACACTTCTATCAAAGTTATGCCAATTTATAATTTCAAAGCCTTTGCAAACATTTTCCGCAAGCTCCATATATCTACTATCAGTAACTAAGAAATTTCCGTCCTTACAAATCACTGCATATGCTTCCTCATCAGGAAAACCACTTATATAATTTACATTGGTCTTCTTTGTTAAATACAGTGCATCAAGACCTTTGGATTCCAATAATTCTACTACCTTTTTTACTCTGCTCATGATTTTGCCTCCAAATAATAAATTTTACCTCAATTATATTATATCACTAATTAGTGTTCTTTTTTATCTAATAGATACTTTATTTCTAAAATTTTTTCATATCTTTCTAACTTTATTTTAAGATTTCATTAGTTTTATCTAAGATATATTTATAATTGCAAATTACATTTATATTCATAAGTTCTGTCAATACTTATGAGGATTTTTTTCATTATATATGTGGGTTAATCAAAATTCAGTACCTACATCATGTGCATATGGGATACATAATAAAGTCGTTCCTTATGGAAGTATTAAACATTTGATTAAGCCTTTGCAAAAAAACCACGTTCCTTATGACTATATTGAAAATGAATGTTTTTTAGTTATAAAATAGCTTATAAATAGAGTGTTTATGTGGATAATTCAAATTTTCATATAAAAATTTCAAGTAAAATATTTACAAAAACAATTATAAGAAAGATGGTGAATTGTTATATAATATTCACCGTCTTTCAGTCAATATCTGAAATAGATTTTATATATTAATATACTTTGATATTTTAAATCCAAGATTATAGGCTTTTTTTAATATTTTAGTATTATTTTCAATTGAATTTTTTTCAAATGCTTTAGTCGCAATTATAGTTTTATAATGATTTAAACCCATTCCTTTAAGATGCTTACTTGTATATCTAAAATATCTTTTAAAGAATATTGATAAAGGTGCTGCTTGAGTATAAACCATAATTAGTTTTTTATCTCCAAATCTAGGCATATGTTTACCTTTATCTATTGTTGTAAGTGGATAAAGTCTATCTAATAATAACTTGGTTTGAGCTGATACCTGGCATATATAAACTGGTGAACCTATAATTACATACTCAGCCTTTTTTATATCTTCATATACTTGAATCATATCATCTTTAAGTGAACATGAATAATTTTTTCTACAATATAAACATCCCTGACAACCTTTAATATTCATATCATTTAAGTAATACTTTTTTACATCAACATTATTTTTGTTTGCTCCTTTAATTATTTCATTAATTATTGTATCTACATTGCCATTTTTTCTTGGACTTCCTACAAATGCTATTATTTTAGACATTTTCAACACTCCTATTTAATATATATTTGCTATATTAAGAAATATTTGCTCCAAATATTTTTCAATTTCTTCATCTTTTCAATTTCAAAATTATTATAAAATATTGTATCTATTTTATTTATTGTATTTTCAGGCATTTTAATAACATTATCTACTTTTTTAGTGTTTGATATGAGCCTAGTTTAATATTATATTACTAATTTACTGTTTATAAGCAAGATTGATAATTGTATAAAAAAGAGAAGTTGAGATTTTAATAAATACTATTCATTTTGATTCTTTTGGAAAGTAACAATATTTTATCTAATATTTCATTTATCACAAAGATAAATTCTTCATCACTTTTTCCTGTGGGGTCATTCAGTCCCCAATCTTCTCTATATATACATGGAAGATATGGACATTCTACATTACACCCCATTGTAATAATAATATCAACTTCGGGTATGTCTTTTAGTAGCTTTGAATATTGTTCTTTTTCCATATCTATATTATAAATTTTTTTCATTAAACGTACAGCATCTTGATTTATTTGTGACTTCACTTCAGTACCTGCTGAATAACTTTCAAAAATATCTAAACCTAGTTTCTTTCCTAATGCTTCTGCTATTTGACTTCGACAAGAGTTATGAACACAGATAAAAGCTACTTTGGGTTTATAGGCTACCATGTTTTTCCCTTTCTATAATTGCTTTCACTTCATCAATTGTTAAGACCTTACCATATGATACAACCTTGCTATTTATAACAAGTGCAGGAGTACTCATTACTCCATAGCTAGCAATTTGAGTAAAATCAGTTATGTGCTCAATATTGAAATCTAAATTCATTTCTGAAATTGCTGTACGTGTTGCATTTTCTAAAGCGATACATTTTGCACAACCAGAGCCTAGAACTTTGATTCCATCTTTTTTCTTTGTCATTTCTGCATGTTCCATAGTTTCTGATGTACAATTTCCACTACAGCAACATGATTTTTTTTCTTCTTTTTTATCAAATAATTTCATATTAATTTCCTCCTAGTTTTTATAATATTAAGAATGTATGCAAAACATTAAACATATAACCAACAGCGATAATACCAATTGTACAGATAGCTATAAATAAGGCAAGTAGTTTTGGTTTTACAGCTTTTTTAAGCATAATCATAGATGGTAAACTTAATGTTGTTACAGCCATCATAAATGCAAGTACAGTTCCTAATTGTGCACCCTTGATTAGCAATGCTTCTGCAACAGGTATTGTTCCAAAAATATCTGCATACATAGGAATACCAACCAATGTTGCTAAAATAACACCAAACGGATTGTCACTACCTAGAATTGTTTCTATCCAAGTTTCTGGAATCCAGTTGTGAATTATAGCACCAATTCCTACCCCTACTAAAATATAAGGGAATACTTTTTTAAATGTTTCACTAACTTGTTCTTTCGCATATTGAACTCTATCTTTTCGTGTCAAAGATGGTGAATCAATATCTACATGACTTGCATTTTGTATAAAGTCTTCAACATATTTTTCCATGTGCAATTTTTCGATAATAGTACCACCAATAACTGCAATTAATAGTCCAACTATTACATAAACAATTGCAACTTTTGCACCAAATATACTCATAAGGAGTACAAGACTTCCCAAATCTACCATAGGAGATGAAATCAAGAAAGAAAAAGTAACTCCTAAAGGAAGCCCTGCACTTGTAAAACCTATAAAAAGTGGTATAGAAGAACAGGAACAAAATGGAGTTACTGTCCCTAATAACGCAGAAACAATATTTGCTCCAATACCATGAAAGCGACCTAAAATTTTCTTGCTTCTTTCTGGTGGAAAATAACTTTGTATATAAGATATAATAAAAATCAAAATACATAATAGTATAGTGATTTTTATAACATCATAAAAAAAGAATTGAACACTACCACCTAGTCGTGTAGTATTATCTAATCCTAAAAATGATAATGTGTTGCCAATAAAACTATTTAGCCATTTCATGCCAAGAATTTGGTCTTGAAAAAACAGTATGCCTATTTGTAATATTTCCAAAACAATTCCTCCATTCTATTTTTCATATCAATTTTATTTGATATGTTTTTTTTAATAAAAGCCATCTGTAGATGACTTTTATTTGCAAGATTCTGTATCTGTATTAGGTGTTGTGATTTCTAATAAACGCTTACTAGCATATTCACTGCCCTTTTTACTAAGGCTATAATGTGTCCATTTTCCATCTTGTCTTGATGATACTATGCCAGATTCACACAATATTTTCATGTGATAAGATAGTGCAGATTGACCAATATTCATTTTATCAATTAAAACACAAGCACATTTTTCGCCACTCCTTAAAAGTTCGAGAATTAAAAGCCTTTTTTCATCACAAAGGGCTTTAAATATTTTTGCATCATTTTTATAGTTAATCATCATTTTTCACCTCTCATATCAATTTTTTTTGATGTGTTTATCGTACTATACTAATCTTACTTTGTCAACAGTCACATCAATTTTTTTTGATATGATTTATTGATTATTTTTTTGACTAAATGCTCTATACTTAAATAATTTTCCTTTAGACATAAATCTTAATTAATATCCTCTACAACAAGATATTCTTTTATAGTCTAAATTCTAATTACTTTTTTATAGAACTATTTAAATGAGAAAAAAGTAATTAGAAATGGAGGAATAGAAAGGTAGATAAAAATTAGAAACAGAAATTAAGGATAATTTAAATATTCCTTTTAATGAAACTAGATTTACAACTGTATTTAAATTAAATAATTTATCAGAAAAAGACATCTTAGGGTTTTGTAAAAGTAATTTAAGAATAGATATATCTTTCTTAGAAAAAATACAAAAATAAGGTTATGATTTTCAAAACCATAACCTTGTAAATACTTAATTATCACTTAAAAAATAAATTTATATTTAAAGAGTACACATAAACATTTCCAAACTCATCAATTGGAAAGTCACATCTTTTAATATACTCCTACCTATTTTGCAGTATATCCAGCTTTAATTAAAGTTTCAACTGCTAAATCACCTTTAGCTTCATTTACTAAAACTATTGGACCTGTACAACCCATACCACTTTCAGCATAGATTCCATTTTTCCACAACTCAGATACTGCATCTTCTAAGTCCATTATGTCAACACCAGCTATTTGACGAGTAACAATCTCTTTATCTGGCATTTTAATTTCTACTTTTTCAGCTTTAACTTCTTTTTTAGTAAGAGAAGCTATAATATCATCAAATTTTGCTTTTTTAACTTTTGCAAATTCATTTCTTGCAACATTACTTATATCGCCCTTTACAACATCATAAGCGTATTTTAGTGCATTTGCTACTACTGGAGAACCTGATGCTCTTGATACTATAAGGACTCTTCTATCATAGTCTTCTCCAACCCCAGGACCATATCCAAAACCTTGAGCTTCATAATCTCCACCTGTAGTATATGAAGAAAATACTTTCATAAATATATTTCCAGATAATGTATCAGTAACCATAACATCAGGAGCACCTACAAGTAAATCATTACCTCTCATTACACACCCACCATCTGCTCTAATTGAATCAGCAAATTCCATGTCATATCCATTATCTTTTAATTCTTTTAAACATTTCTCAACTTGTCTTGCCCCATCTACATTAAGTATTCCAACTTTTGGGCATTTATTACCCATTGATTTGGCTGTAGCGATACCATAAATGGCATTTCTCACCATTGCTTCTATTCTATTAGTAGCACTTGTTCCTGTTGTAGTTGCAAGTATCATTTCTTTTCCTTTAGCTGGAGTTATAACTCTACCTACTGTAGATACACCTATTGGAAAATTATAATGCATAGTAACACAAGCATCAATGTATCCTGAATCTAATAATTCTTCCATTTTTACATGCATTTCTTTTTCATCATTAACTTCAACTACTTCAAGGTCAGTTTCTACTTTTGGTCCAATAAGTACTATATCAAATAAATTAGATTTTGCTAATTGTGCACCATTAACCATGTTCTCTACACCATGTTCACTTCCAAGTGTAGTCACACCAATTTTTACTTTTTTGCCAAATTCGCCGCTTTCTATTGCATTAGCTACTTCTAAGAATACATCTGCGATTACTTTTTTTGACATATCCTCACCCCTATTCTTCTAACATGTCTAGTGCTAGTTTTTTCATAGATTCAGCTATTATCTTCTTAATCTCATCCTTAGATATTCCTGAAGTCTCTTCAGTAACACCTGTATTTCTTTCAGCTATAAAAGATACTCCATCAAATAAGTTAGTCATTCTTCCTAAGAATAAACTACCTTTTCCAACTATCATAGCTCTATTTCTATCTCCTGTAGTTAAATCATCTATTAAAAATCCTATATAAGGAGCTCCTGATGGTATATGTCCTTGAGTTGGTGCCCATCCTGGTAATCCTTTATTAGAAACAAAGTCTTTTAACTCTTTCTTTTCTAAGTCTCCACGCTTAACAGCAAGTGCTCCTATCATTTTGTAGTTTGCTTCTGGAACATCTCCTGCTCCTGCTGGCTTAGTTATATCTGGGTTTTGCATTTCAACAGAGTATACATCAACATCTGTTATTTTTAAATTAGCTCTATCAAGACCTGAAGTTATAAGTGCTGTCATAACTGCTTGAGGTGAAGAACCAGTTCCAACAGTATGCTTACCTGTTAAATCAGTTCTTATAACTGGGTTTACACCATCATTTTCAGATACAAGTACTGCAAATCCTCCAACAACATCTTCAAGTACAGGAAGTCCTTTTTTAACATGGTCCTTAGCATTCATTCCAAGTTTAGCACTTGCTCCACCTGCTACTACCATTACGTTTTTGTGTATTCCAGCTTTTACTAGAGCTGCAGCTTGAATTAATGCATGTGTTGGTGCTGCACAGAATCCTCTTGTATCAGAACCAGTTGCATTTTGAAGTCCTGCTATCTCAGCTATTGATTTAGCAAAGTTTCCTCCACCTCTTTGGTTTATATCTCCACAAGCTTCTTCTGAACACTCAATAACATAATCTATTTCAGCAGGGTCTATTTTGCTATGTCTTAGCATTTGAATAGCAGATAAAACTCCAGATGCTTTTACTACTAGATTTTCAAACATTGTATGGGCATTTAAGTTAACATCTACATCATGTGCTCTTTTTACATAACCAATGAATTTCCCATTATGGTATAATCCTTCTGCTATGTGTGTTGCTACTAATTCTTTACCTTCTTCTATATCATCACCCTTTAATTTACCTACAAATGGAGCAATTTCAGGGTAGTTATTTTCGATTTTTGGTTTTACTTCATCAATAAATTCTTGTGATAATTTTACCAAATCAAATGCATCACTTATTTGCATTAAAGCTATGAACTCATCTTGAGGCATTATTTCTCCAAACTTACCATTTCTATTTCCCTCAATCTTTTGTTCACACCATGGCATTGGTAAATCTCTTAATTCCTCTGGTCTTCTATTTCCTATATAAACTTGATTTGGCATGTAGTTAACTACATCTTCATAACTTCTTATATGATTGCTTACTTCCTTTAAAAATTCTGAATCTGGATTTGTTGCTCTTTCAACTGTACAAGTACTTCCATTTTGCACTATCATATCTGGAGTATGAATAAGTACATAGCCTGCCCCTTTTAAAACTGGATAAGTCATTTTGTGCACCTCCATAAATTTTATGAACACTTATTTTTTAATTTAATTAAAGACTCTAATTGTTGTTATTTTTGTTTTGTTGTATATTTGATTCTATTATTGTTTATGTATTTTGGCATTTTTTAAGATTTCATGAATGAATAACTCCAATTTACCCATTCATGAAATCTATATTATTTTTTTGTGTATAGTTATTTTTTATTTTTAGTGTGTGTTTATATTTTTATCTATATAATATATGTGTGTGTTATTTTTATTTTTCAAATACTGTTTGACCATCTACTTCTGTAGTTAAAGAGTTTAATGCTTTTTCTACAAGGCCTCTTCTTAAGGCTTTTTCTTCTGTAGGGTCAAGCGCTGGATTTCCAAGTGGATGAGGTATTGCTATAGTTGGAACTATTCTATTAGCCCCTACTGTTAATGAAATAGGTACTACTGTACACATATGAACTACTGGAAGTCCAGTTTTTTCTATTTCTTTTACCATCGTTGCACCGCAACGAGTACAAGTACCTCATGTAGAAGTTAATATTACTGCATCTACACCATCAGCCACTAATGCTGCTCCAATTTCAGAAGCATATTTTTTAGAGTTTGCAACAGATGTACCGTTACCTACAGTTGTATAGAAAGTTTCATGTAATTTTCCAATTACACCTTCTTTTTCTAAATCTCTAAGAACATCAACAGGTAATACTCTATCTGCATCTAAATTTGCATACACTGGGTCATATCCACCATGTGCAGTTTCATAAGTCTCTTCTGTTAAGTCCATAACTCCTGCTATAGAATAAGTTCCATATTTAGAAGCTGAAGAAGACTCTATTCTATCTGGATTTCCTTTTGGAACTATACCACCAGAAGTAACTAAAGCTATTTTGCATTTTGATAAATCTTTTACAGCGTTGCTTGGGTCAACTCTATCAAAGTTTGGCATTGGGTATTCAGTTTCAAATGGTTCACCTTTTATTTTCTTAACTAACATGTCAACAGCTCTCTTAGAACCTCTGTCTTCATGGAAGTAGTTAACTCTTATTCCTCTAGCTATGTATCCTTCATCTTTAGGAGTTCCAATTTCTTCTCCATTAGCAAGTTTTACTGCAAGTTTTGCTATTTTAGGAAGTGCTTTTCTCATACCTGCTGCAGAATCAGAAGTTTCTACTACATAAACATCTTTTTTGAACATATCTGCACCTGGATTTTCAATATACATACCTGTTAGGGCTGGTATATTTAAAGCATCTTTTACAACTTTAGTTATTGTTCCAGCAGCAACTCCATATCTACCAGCATTAAATGCAGGACCAGCTATGAAAAGTTGTGGTTCAAAACCTTTTATCATTCCTAAAACTTCTTCACTTGCACTGTCTATATTTTCATTGAAGTAGCTATCTCCACATACTACTGTTCCAACTATTTCAATATCTTCACCTAATAATTTATCAAGTTGTAAACTTATTGGAGGTAAAGTTTCTGCCACATGTGGCTTAGTATCAGCTTTTTCTTCTCCACCTATACCAGCAAAGAACTGATTAATATAATGTACCGCTTTTAGTTTTCCCATCTCTTAGTTTCACCCCTTTTGCTTTTAGGCATTAAAATTTACAAAATTCTTCTCTTATACCAGACATTTCTTCTTCTATTTCTTCAACTTCTAAAACCATTTCCATCATACTTATTTGATCTTCATATACAGTTTCATCAAATAAAGCTTTCATTGGTTCCTCTACAACATGGTAAACGCTTAATCCTAAAGCAACTCCAGCAAGTGGTCCAGCGAAAGTTGGATCCCCAGCAGTTACTGTTTCGGCTGCAAGACCTGCAGCTTCGGCTTCAGCAGCACCTAGTAAAATCACAACATTTTCAGCTCCGAATTTATCAGCAGCTTCTTTAACTCTGTTTTGATTTTCTAAGTCCATAGCCCCAGCAGCAGTTCAGACAAAGCATTCTGTAGATGAGAAAACAACCTCTGCTCCTTCTACTGTTTTTACACATTCTTCTATCGCAGGTCCTGGTATACCATCACGGTCACCTATTATAAGAACCTTTTTATTACTAAGTAAACTCATAATAATCCTCCTTATTATATTTGTAATATATTTTTTTATATCTATAACATTTATTATAATTTATCTATAATATGTTTAATTAACATTACTCAATCGTTTAATAAGATACTTCTTAATATCCTTTAGCAGTTAAATGACCAAATCCTGTTTCATTAGTTGCACCTGTTATAGCTTGTATTTCAACTTCAATAGTTCCATCAGCCTTTAAGCTTCCATCAGAACCACCAGCTATTACATCTACTACTTCTAAATGACCAATTACTTTATCTAATTTAGGAAGTACTACAACTTGGTTAGCATTTCCACCTGTTACAACAGCATCAGCTCTTTCATCTGCATCTGCAAGTGATTGAGAACCTCCATCACGTCCAGCATATTCATCTGTAACTATAACAGTTTTTACACCTTGCATTTCTATCTTCTTACAGTTCATTATAAGGTCAGTATCTGGATTTCCAAAACCTTCTTGTGAAACTATAACTGCATCTAATCCTAAGTACTTACATAATTTAGAAGTCCAGTTTGAAGATCTTTCTTTGTCTGCTAGGTAAACATTTTCATTAGTTATAATTACACCTACAAAGTTTATATCTTTACCATGTCTTGCATATAAGTCTTCAACAACTCCATTGTTTATATGAACATAACTTGGGTTTTTGTCACATGCAGAAACACAGTTACCACTTACAATTGCTCCGTCCATTAATTCTGTTGGATATAATAAAGTTGGTACTATTTGTTTTGCATCCACTCCATATACATAAGTATCATGTAATAATCCTTGAGTTTGAAGCATGTAAACATATCCTACTTTTGGAAGTTCTGGATATTCTTTTATTGACTCAAGAAGAGGTTTAGTTTCATATACTGAAACTTCATCTGGAGTAAGATTTCTTGCTGCTTCTCCTAAATACATTGCTGCTTTAAATCCTATCATTCTAACAGCTTTTTCATGAGCGTATTGTTTTAAACCATCAATAGGTTCAGCTATTACTACAACATTATTTAATTTAGAAAATGGAGTGTATTTAGCTCCTTCTCCAGTCATGTCTACTATACCTTCTTGGAAACCTACTATTTTTCCAGTAGTTACAACAGCTACACCTTTTAAAGCATGAGTTTTTCCTTCTCCTACAGTGTCAACTTTAGACATTATACCTGGGAATATTCCCCCATTACCTTCAACTTTTACTCTTGGCTCAATAACATCTTTTACAGGTGTTATTCTTACGCTTTCACCTGGACGAGCTAATTCTATATCTATAGATTTTATATGCTCATCTCCACCAATCTCTTGTAGCATCTCTTGCTTATTGATGAATAATACTCCATCTTTTACTTCTGTTACATCACCAAATTGAATATCTTTTATAAAGATTTTCCCTAATTCAAGACGCATACTTGCACCTCCTGTTATTTAATTTGTGTATATGCATTTGAGTTTTTCTCAAAATTATATCATTTTATAACTTATCTTAAATCTTAAAGATATTTTTATAGTATAGTATTTTTATGTCTTAACTATTTGTTATACTATTAAAAATATTTACTGTAAAAAAATTATTTTATTTAAAATTATTTTTTTAACAAACATAGATATAAAAAACCTTTTTTTATTTTATCTTTAGACTAAAATATATTTTTATTTTGTTGTTAATATTTTGGCAATATCTTAAAGATATTTTTTAATCATGTCTTCTATATTAGGAACTGTAGCATCATCTTTAGTAACTTCGTCTACTTTTTCCCCATCTTTGTATATAGCCATAGTTGGAAGACCTAATACTTTTTGTTTTATAGCTAATCTTCTAGCTTTTGTTGTATCCATCTTACAGAATTTTATTTTATCCCCATAAGTTTCAGCTAGTTTATGAACATCTGGCATTAATGCTTTACAAGGTTCACAACCTTCACTCCAGAAATCAACAAATACAAAACCTTCTGCGTTTAAAACTTCTTCTTCAAATGTAGCCTTATCTAAATCTAACATTTTATTTTTCCCCCTTGAAATTTTTATTTTATTTTACATATTAATTAAATTTAATTTACAGATTTTTAGTTTCCAAACTTTTCATCAATATATTTCTCAGCTACTATAGATGCAATTGCTCCATCGTTAGTTGCAGTTACAACCTGTCTTAGAGTTTTAGATCTACAATCTCCTGCTGCAAATACACCTGGTATGTTAGTTTTCATGTCTTCATCAGTTATTATATAACCTTTTTCATCCATATCAACTTTACCTTTGAATAAATCAGTTTGAGCATCTAATCCAACGAAAACAAATACTCCCATTGTTCCATCTTCTTCATCTGCAAAGTATTCATGAGTTTCTCCAGTAATCTTATTTTTAAATACAACTGACTCCAGTATTCCATCACCTTTGATTTCTTCTATTACTGTATCTAATAAGAACTCTATCTTTGGATTCGCTTTTGCTTTTTCTTCAACACTCTTAGCACATCTAAATCCTTGTCTTCTATGTACAATTGTTACTTTTCTAGCAAATTTAGTTAAATACATTGCTTCTTCTAATGCACTATCTCCTCCACCTACAACAAATACCTCAAAATCTTCAAAGAAGTCTGCATCACAAGTTGCACAATATGAAACACCTTTACCAGTAAGTTCTTTTTCCCCTGGGCAACCAATTTTTCTTGGAGTTGCTCCTGTTCCTATTATTACTGCTTTAGCTCTATATTCTGCTTTTTGACCTTTTAAAACTTTTATATCTCCATCTAGCTCAGTATCTACAATGTTATCTCTTAGAATTTCTGCTCCAAACTCTTTACATTGTTCAACCATTCTAGCTATTAGACTTGGTCCTGTTGCATTTGGAACTGACCCTGGATAATTTGCAATTTCATGTGTTATTACAATTTGCCCACCAGTTTTGTCTTTTTCTAGGATTAGAGTATTCAACTTTGCTCTTGCCCCATAAAGCCCTGCTGCAAGCCCTGCTGGTCCTGAACCAATTATTACTAAGTCATACACATTTTCCATTTTGACTTATCCTCCCCAATTAGATTTCTCATTTTATTTAATATTAAATTAGATTTAATATTTAGGCTGCTTTAATAATTTTTTAACAATTTTTTTTATTCATACTGCATTCTTTGTATTGTATTATAAAATATATCATAATCAATTACCCTAAAGTCGTCTTGAACACTTTCTGTCCATTTTGGAGTCTTTTTATTATTCTGAAATTTACTTGCAGTGATGATTGCTTCTTCAATTAAGGTTAAAGAGTTTATATCCAAACGATTTCCTCTCTTTAGTATAACAGTTCTATAAGGTGTTTCATTTGGTTTTACACTCCCATAGAGTGGATGAGATAAAAGTTCATATCCTTCATGTATCAAATCTCTACTTGCTTCTAAGATACCAATATAAGTTGTGTCTTTAAACAAAACTTCTCTTTCTTGAACTTCTTCTCTTACTTTCGGATTATTTGTAATTATTATCATTTTTTTACTCTCTTTCAATCTTTTATTTATTACTTGATAAATAAAAAACAGGAAAAACAAATCTCCCAATTTGTCTTCCCTGTTAAAATCATTTTCAGAGCCCCGTCCAAGTACAGTCATTTTTACCTGAGAATTTCATCTAATCTTTTGGGTAAATAGGATTAAATTTGTCCCTTCGGTCGCTTTTTTATAAAGCAGTCTCCCATACTCTTCATCCGGATTATTAAGTTATCAGAAAATTGAAAATTAAGCAATTTATCCTTTGTTTTCTATAAATAGCTTTTTTCTATCTCTGTTGACTTAAGTATATAAACATTCTATAAAATTTGCAATAGTTTTTTTATATGTATTTTGTATACATTTTTACTTTTTTTTCCAAGTGTTGATATTACATATTTCCTGTATTTTCTTTTTTTTTTAAGTACAAACCTTTTTTGGTTTACTTTCTCAAACTGATTAAAAATATAACTATTTTCACAGCAAATCTTTGATTTTTACATATTTTTTAATTTTTTACTTTTACCCACTGAAATTCTCATAATTTTTTATAATTTGCTATCATTTACTTCATCAAACCAAGATTTAACATCACCCATGATAGACTTAATACAGTCATTATCAAATGGTGAATATAAATTTCCCATACTTACAATACCTAAAAATGATTTTGTCCCTCCAACTTTACAAATATTTATATAATCTTGCCATCCTGCATCTCTATCTTGAATCATTTTTTTCCAAAATTGTAATGCACAAACTTGAGCTAGTACATAGTCTATGTAATAAAATGGATTTTTAAATATATGACCTTGCTTAAACCACCAACAACCTCGCTCTAAAAAAGAATTATTATCATAGTTTCTATGAGGTAAATATTTTTTCTCTAAATATCTCCATTTTTCTTTTCTTTTTGCCTTATCCTCATTAGGATTTTTATAAACATAATGCTGAAATTCATCAACAATTATTCCATAAGGTATAAATTTGACTGCTGTCGACAAGTGAGTAAATTTATATTTATCTGTATCTTCTTTAAAAAACAGATTCATCCATGGCCATGTTATAAATTCCATACTCATTGAATGAATTTCACAACTGTCAAGTGTGGGAAAATTAATCTCTGGCATATCAATCCATCTAGACATGTATAACTGGAACGCATGTCCTGCTTCATGTGTTAATACATCTATGTCATCAGAAGTTTGATTAAAGTTAGAAAAAATGAATGGCGACTTGTAATCTGGTATGTAGGTACAATAACCTCCAGCTCCTTTACCTTTCTTTGTTTCTAAATCCATAAGTTCATTTTCTAGCATAAAATTAAAAAATTCATCTGTTTCTTTTGAAAGCTCACTATACATCCTTTGCCCATTCTGAATTATGTATTTTGAATCGCCTTTTAAACTTGCATTTCCTGTTAAAAATTCCACGTCTTCATCTATGTAGCTTAAGTTTTCTAAACCAAGTCTTTTAACCTGTTTTTCATAAAGCTCATTAGCCATTGGAACAACATATTTTAATACTTGCTTTCTAACGTTTTCTACCATATCTTCTCTATAGTCACTTCTCATCATTCTAATATATCCAAGCTCTACAAAATCTTCAAAGCCTAATTTTTTAGATATCTTATCTCTAAGTTTGACTAGTTTATCAAATATGTCATCAAATTTTGATTCGTTTTCTTCAAAAAAATTATAATACGCTTTGTTGGCTAATTCTCTTGTATTTCTACAATTAGAATACATAAACTTTCCCATACCAGATAAATTTCTTTCTTCTCCATCGAACATTATTTGTGCTGATGCTAAAAGTTTAGTATACTCCGAGCACAATTTATTTTCTTCTTGCAATTCACTTATTATATCTTTAGAAAAACTTTTTAGAGAATAGTCTATTATTGTGAAAAATTGTTCCCCAAATTTTTTTATCAAATCACATTTAAACTTTGAATTTATTACAGCATCATAAAAATAAGAATTTAATTCTTCATACAAAGGCAGATATTCATCCCAGTAATTTTTTTCCTCTTGATAGAATTTATTAAGTGTATCTATACTGTATCTTATTGATGCTATATTTGACAACGTTTCTATTTTATTTCTCAATAAATTAATCTTATGTATATTTTCTTGCTGTTCTTCATAGTTACAGGATTTTTTTATATCTTCTACGCACTCCAAAAATTCTTTTTTTATACTATCATAATTGGGTCTTTCATACTTAAATTGTGAAAACTTCATTTAAAACACTCCTTTACAACTTTATTTCATATCTTTATATCATACTTTTATATCTTTGATATACATATTTTTATATACTATCTAGTGCCAACTTATAAATTATTATATATATTAAATCTTCTTTACATTGTAATCATGTTGAATAATAACATATGATTAATATAATTACAATGTTTTGTGGTATAAAACTGACTACTACATAAATTATTAGAAAAACATTCATATAAAAACTGCCCTCTTATATAAAAGCTTAGTATCTATACTAAAATGCAAACGATAGCATTTTTATAATTAATACTTATAAAACAATTAAAAATCTACTTTTTAAATACACATATTATATAGATGATATTTTTATCAAAAATTAATATTATTAAACTTTCTAAATTGCTTATCTCTTGGTATAATAGTATACAAAACTAATCATATTTTCCACTGAAATTTTGTTCAACACTAGTTGTGTCAACGTTTTCACAGGAAAATTGAGTATATAATTTACTGGAGGCTGATATGTACAAATTAATCGCATTAGATATTGATGGAACAATATTAAACACGCAAAAAAGGATTACTCCTGAAGTCTTTGAATCTATTCAAGAAGCAAAAAAGGCTGGAGCCAAAGTTGTTATAACAACGGGCAGACCTCTTCCTGGTGTCAAAGGACTTCTAAATCAATTAAACTTAACGGATGAAGGTGATTATGTTATATGTTTTAATGGAGCCATTATTCAAGAAGTTAAAAGTGAAAAAATTATACATGATGTAGAGATGACTTTAGATGACTTTGATTTTATATATAATAACGTTTGTAAAAAATATAATACCAAAATACACATAAATACAATGACAAATTTAATTACACCAAACGAAATCCCTGGCAAATATACACTTCATGAAGCGAAATTAAATGATATAGACGTTAAATATATACAAAAAGATAAAATTGATGAATCTATTAAAATCTGCAAAATTATGATAGTTGATGAACCAGAAAGATTAGAAGAAATTATACAACAACTACCTAAAAATTTATTCAATAAATATACTATAGTAAGGTCTGCTCCTTTTTACCTAGAGTTTTTAGGTAAGACCACTAACAAAGGAACTGCCCTTAAGACATTGTGTACTAATTTAGATATTCCTATAGAAAAAGCTATTGCTGTTGGTGATGAAGAAAATGACCAACATATGATAAAGTATGCAGGTCTTGGTGTAGCTATGGGAAATGCACGTAACAGTATAAAAGAAATTGCTGATTATGTTACAGATACTAACAATGAAAATGGAGTTGCAAAGGTTATAAATAAATATATACTTAATAGAGCTATTTAGATATATAAAAAAAACTAAAAATAACTCTTTAGCTTTAAATTCTATTTAATATACATACTTGATACTAAAAGTATCTAGTGATAGTATGGTCTAAAATTTTTAGTTAAAGGTTATTTTTAGTTTTTCATCTATATTTATAATAATACTTTTTGTTTAAGTTTAAATATTTTATATGATTCTACTATTGCTTCATTAATATCTAAGCAATATACATCTTCATCATCCGATAATCCTGCTTCTTTTGTCCAAGCATCAAAATCATTCTTCGTCCAGAAGAAATTCATTATATTTCAGCAACTTGCCGCCCAATTTGAATATTTATCAAGATTTATATGAAGCACTCTTAAATGTGGATTATTCACATATTCAATTTTTTCGTTTTTTATAAATATTTCTATTTCTTTACCTGTAACACTACACATAGAATTTATTCTTACATCTTGATTAAATGTACAAGAAGTTCCTATAGCATCTATTGCACACATTGCACTGAAACTTCTACCATCGCTCAAAGTTACTTTATGATTAGTTGGTAATGCTGATACAGGATATATAAAATTTATACTATCTCCATCAACAACTATTATATTTTTCTCAATAAAATATTGTAGTGTATTTTCTATATATTCTTTTTCTAATTTCAAATTATTACTTATACATTCAGTCACTTCTTTAAGTGTAGCACTAGAACCTTTATCTATTATCACATCCATAATGGATAGTCTTATTTTTTGTTGTACATTATCCAAACTATTGTATTTTTCTATTTGACTCATATCTACTCCTCTTTAAACCTCATAACACTTCGATAAAGTATCAGTTAATCTAGTCTTATATTCTTCATATTTTTTGCTTCCTCTAACTCTAGGTCTTGGAATATCTATATTTATATCATCAATAACTCTACCTTTATCCCTTGACATTACTATAACTCTATCACTCATATATACAGCTTCGTCAACATCATGAGTTACCATTAATGCAGTTATTTTCTTTTTTATCCATATCCTTTCTAACTCTTCTTGTAAGTTTTGTCTCATTTGAAAGTCAACAGCTCCCAGTGGTTCATCCATTAACAATACTTCTGGATTGCATGCTAAGGCTCTTATCATAGCTACTCTTTGTTTCATTCCGCCTGATAATTGATGAGGAAATAACTTTTCTTTTCCTTTTAAATCTGACATCACCAAGAGTTCTTCTAACATTTCTTCTCTTTTTTCCTTTTGTATTTTCTGCTGTTTCATAGGAAATAGAACATTTCCTCTTATAGTTTTCCAAGGAAATAAAGCGTAATTTTGGAATATAAAAGCTCTATCTATACCTGGTTTTTTAACTTTTTTATCATTTATAAAAACATCTCCACTTTCTGATTTTTGAAATCCTCCTATTATAGTAAGTAAAGTAGTCTTTCCACATCCTGATGGCCCTAAAAGGCAAACAAATTGACCATTTTCTATATCTATGCTTATATCTTCTAAAACCTTTGTATGTACTTTATTATTTACAAATGTTTTATTTATATCTCTTACGCTTAACTTCATTAATCTGCAAACCTCCATCTACAAAGGATTTTATTTACAAACTTTAATACTCTATCTATTATAAATCCTATTAAAGCTGCAAATATCATAAGCCCAATTAATACATCTGTATGCATTAACGTTTGAGCTTGTACCATTGAGTAACCGAGACCGGCACTCGTAGCTATAAACTCAGCTCAGATAACAGACATCCATCCTGTACTTATAGCAATTCTCGAACCAGTTAATATATCAGGAAGAGACGCTGGTACTATTACGTTTGTAAATATCACAATTGGTGATGCTCCCATACTTCTAGCCGCATTATAATAATCTTTTGATATTGCTCTTACACCTTGAATAGTATTTAAGATTATAGGAAAAACGCCTGAAAAAGCTATTAAAAATATTGTTGGCCCATCTCCTATACCAAACCATACTATAGTAAGAGGCACCCATGCCATTATAGGAACCTGTCTTACAGAATCTACTACTGGAGATAAAACTTTTTCAAAAGTTTTAGAAAATCCCATGATAAATCCTATTGGAAGTCCAAACAATAGTGCATACATAAAACCTTTAAGTACTCTCTGTAATGTTATAAAAAGATTAGTAACTGTCTCTATATCTGTTATGCAATAAAAGAAACCTTTTATTACATCTACTGGCATTGGAAGTAGTAAAGAACTTCCTATATCTTTCGCTGCAAAATGCCAAACTGAAAATATAATGACTAAGAGTATTATCTTATATAAAATATCCATACCACTATCAGATTTTTTCTTAGTTAATTTATCTATTTTATCTTTAGAAATTTTAATTTCCAATCTCTTATTTCCTCCATATCTATATTTCTTATATTCTTGTACTGTTTCAGTGCTTTTTTAAATGTAGCTTCATTATTTAAAGCATCAACACTTTTATTGTAAAGTTTTATAAAATCACTATATCCTTTACTTTTTTTAAATTCTTTGCTTACAACTAATACATAAGTATCATAATCACCTAATTCAGTTGTAGGTTTTCTTATTCCTTCTAATCCGATTGATTTTATACAGTCCATTACAACACCATCTACTAGATTGCTTTCTAATCCATATGCTAATGCAGTCCCTAATAACGGAGATATTTCTACATTTCCATAGTATTTCTTCACTAATTCTGATTGGTAATTTCTATTTTGAATGATTCCAATTTTTTTGGGATTACTCTTACTTAATAAAAATATATCTGAATTTTGAACTACTGTACCAACAATTTCAAATCCACTAGTTGCATTTACATACTGTTTTGCTGCATCTTTACATATGATTGCTATATCTATTTCCTCTGAACTCAGAGCCCATTGCATTGTACTTGCTCAGCAATCATTAATTGTAAAAGTATCCATTATATCACTTACTTTTATATTTTCAAAGTAGTCCCTATTTACCATATAATTTATTACAAAACCAGAGGTATCATCAGATACCCCTATTCTTAGTTTGCCTTCTATTTCTTCTTTATCTTCAAAATTAAAAAATATTATAAATATACTTCCCAAAATAATAATAAAAAGTATTATTATATTTTTTATATTCTCCATTTATTTATAATACCTTTGCTTTCCAATCTTCATAACTCATACCTTCAGGAAACTCTGGATTAACTTTTTCTTTTATAAATTTATCAAAATCATCTGCTCCACAAGAATCCAATAAGCTCGTATCAATTGTATCTTCATATTTAGGTATATCATCTAATGCTTTTAAATCTTTATACATTTGTAAATTATTTTTATATTCTTCTCCTGTAACTTTCCAAGTAAGCGTTCTACCTTCTCCAACTGTCTTTTTATAAATAGTTCTAAGTGCAACTTCTTCTTCTACATTATAATATTTTGCAAATATCTTAGCAGCTTCAGCTGGATTTGTATATATGTATTCTATTGCTTTTGTATGAGCCAAAACCAATTTTTTTGCTAAATCTGGATGTTCTTTTATAAAGTTTTTGTTTAATGAGAATGAACAACAGTTATATTCTTTACCATTAGCTTTTTCTTTATATTGAGTAGATGCTATTATTTTTCCTGCACCATCATTTTCAGCTACAGAACCCCAAGGGTCGCAAGATGTAAAAGCTTGTATTTTTCCAGTTTTAAGAGCTAAATATTTATCTTTGTCTGAATCCATATTTACAATTTCATATTTTGATGGGTCAGTTGGTAGACCTGTTTCTGGCCCATAATCACTTGTCCATAAAAAATCACTCATGTCTGTTGCAATTTTTTTACCTACTAAATCTTTGGGTTCTTTTATATCTTTTGAAACTATTAAGTATTCAGAACCTCCAGTATGATTGTTAGCTGCTATTGTTATTGGTGAACCTTTAGGTATAGCTCCCACTAGACCTTTTGTCCCTATATAACCAGCATCCATTTTTCCTGCTGCCATAGCTTCAGGAACTTTACCATTTCCGACAGTTTTTACATTAAGACCTAAATCCTTATATATTCCAGCTGCTTCTGCTACTGGTCCAGCAGTCATATGGTCACAGTTATAATACCCTACTGTTATTGTATAATCATCCTTTCCAGCTTTTGCTTCTTCTTTCTCTTTTGGTTTACTACTACAGCCTGTTAGTATAGATGCCCCCATTACACTAACTAAGATTAATGCTTGAATCTTCTTAGATACTCTCATCTAAATTTCCCACCTTTGTGTATTATTTTTATTTTTAACAACATTTGTCCATATCTTCTCCAAATAAATCAACAAACTTGTTGCCTTCTACCCTATAAATTGCATACCCTACATTACCATTCTTAGAACCCGACACTATTACTTCTATTGGTGGTTTATCATCAATATTTTTAAAAGTTATGGTTTGATTCTCTATAGGTGCTGGTATTGGTTTTGTTATATAATGGCTGTTTTTATCAGAAACTACCACTACCATTTCATTTGAATTATTACCTTTTTTATATATAACTACTAAATCTTTTTCTCCATCATTATTTAAATCTTCTTCAGCACAAGTTATTATATCTTCTTTATAATTTTTTCTAAAATACTCTAATGTTTCTTTATTCACATTTGGAATAGAGGCATCTTCTTTAAGATTATCATCCACTATTTTTGATAAAACTATTAATGCAACTACTACACAGGATATTATAACTATCTTTTTAAGCATTATTCCCTATGACATCTTTCATCTTTGGTATTATTGATTTAAATGCAAATAAAATAATTAAAATTGTACATACATATTCAAAACTATCTGGTATATTTAACATTAGTTTATTTGCCAACTGTATTGAAGAATTTGTTGTATCTAAATTTACTGAATTGTTGTTTACTAAAAGTAAATTTGTTATGTATCCAATTATTATTGAGGATAATGTCAAAGTTACTGAATATATAATAACAGTCCTTTTTCCAATGAGTTTAAACATACTTATAAGCTCTGGTAAATTTGTAGCTGCACCAGCTATTAGAAATGTTATCGCTATCCCAGGAGATGCTCCACTTGCAACAAGAGCTGCTATAAATGGAATATGTCCTACTGCACATACATACATAACACATGCAAGTATTGCTATACTTCCAAGTGATAGCAAACCTGGATTCCCCAAATATTTTTGAATTATACTATTTGGAAAAATTGTTGTTATAAAACCTGCAAAAAGCATTCCCATTACTACATATTTACTAATAGTAAGAGCTAACTCTCCAAAAGACCACTTAAGCCCATCAATCATATTTTCTAAAAAACTTCTTTTTTCTTCTTCTAATTCTATTACATCTTCATCTGAATCATTATGCAAAGATAATTCTTCTTTTCCAAAACAATTTCCCAAAAATCCTACTAAAAATGGTACTAAAAAACCAGATATTAGATAAATAGTTGTAACTTTAGGTCCTAAAAGACCTAGACAAAGAACTACAGCTATTGGGTTTATTATTGGAGTTGATGTCATAAAAGCAAGTACTGGTCCTAAATATGCTCCTGAATAATACATGCTTATACCAAGTGGTATTACCCCACAACTACATATTGGTAAAAACATTCCTGATATAGTACTTTTAATCAAAGAAGAAAATTTCTTATTTCCAAGTTGTTTTTGAAACCTTCTTGGAGTTAAAACATTGTGGAGTATACCTGCCAATATGAAACTTATCATAAGCCATCCTGATGCTCCATTCAATGTAACTATAGAAGCTACTATCGTCTCTTTAACTCCATTTAAAACAATTTCTAATATATTCATTTTTGCTACTCCTAATTTTTAAACTTTTAACTATTATTTATAGCTTCTACTATTGCCTTTTCAATTGTATCTTTATTTAATCTGTCATATTTCTTTTTCTGATTTATTATTAATGTTCCTTTTGTTATAATTCCATATTTTTTTACATATGAAAAATCTTTACCTGCCTGATACAGTTTCACTTCCAATTTATCAGTATATTTTTCTGACATTTTTTTTATAAACACTCCATGCTCATCACAAGATGGTCAAGTATTTATAAATTCAACTAAAACTTTAGACATTTGTTCATCCCCTACTCAAACAATTTATCCTTGACTTAAAATAATCCACAGAAAATAAGTTTTCCCATGGATTGTATACCAAACTGTTTTATAATGTTATGACTTGGTCTACACCTGCACTACCTAAACAAGCATATAAGTTTGGAAAGCATCCAATCGTAGCCCCATCAACCAAGTTATTCTCTATACCTCTCTCTATAGCACATTGGTCACAAGCCATTATTATCATATCCGTTTTTTTATGTAATTCACTTAGTTTTTCTCCTATTGGATTTCCTTTCGATAAGAATAATGTATTATCCATAAAGAAAAACATCCCTAGAACATCTACTCCATGAGTTCCTTGTTCTAATTGTGGTATTATCATTTTGTCTAAAATCTTATGTACATTAGTACTATTAAAGATATATGCTACTTTCATTTTTATTCCTCCATCCATTTTTTTCCTAAATTTTATACAAATTTTTACATATACAATTATATTATAAGTTCTTCTATATTTATATGTAAAATAGATAATAGCTATATCATTAAAAGTATATATAGTATTTATCTATATTTATTAAATTATTGATTAACATTTTTCTATTCTTATTAATTTTAATAAATAAAAAATAGACTCCTTAAACTTATCAAGTAAATTTAGGGAGTCTATCTTAATTAAATTTATATCAATATCAAATTTATATATTTCTCAGATTTTTCATACTTATATCGAGAGCTTTGACAGAATGTGTAAGTGCTCCTACAGAAACAACATCCACTCCAATTTTTCCTATAGATTCTATGGTATCTAAATTCACATTTCCAGAAAATTCTACAATGGCTCTTCCATTTATAATATCTACAGCTTGTTTTGCCATTTCTAAGCTCATATTATCCAACATTATTATATCTGCTTTTGCTTCTAGAGCTTCTTTTACCATATCTAATGTTTCCACTTCTACTTCTATTTTTCTGACAAAGGAAGTGTTTTTTCTAGCTAGTTCAACTGCATTTTTAACACCACCAGCAGCTCCAATATGGTTGTCTTTAAGCAATATTCCATCAGATAAATTAAATCTATGATTACATCCTCCACCTACTTTGACAGAATATTTATCTAATATTCTAAGATTAGGTATCGTTTTTCTACTATCTAACAACTTTGTATTTGTACCTTCAAGCTTTTCAACATATTTACTAGTAGTAGTAGCTATACCACTCATTCTCTGTAAATAATTTAATGCTACACGTTCTCCTACAAGTAAATTTCTAGTATTCCCAGTTAATACAGCTATCTTTTCACGATTTTTTACTTTATCACCATCATTTTTATATAACTCTACATCTACACTTCCAAGAATCTCAAACACTCTCTTAAATACACCTAAACCAGCTACTATACCATCTTGCTTACAAATTAAATCTACAGTAGACTTAGAATTTTCATCCACAATAGAATTAGTTGTTATATCTTCACTTGGCACATCTTCTACTAAAGCATCCTGTATCATTCTATCAATAATCAAATAATTCATCGCCAAAATCCTCACTTGTTCTTTCAATTTCTTTTATAACTAATATTCTATTCTCTTTTTTTATCTTTTCTATATCTATGTCCATATCTGGTATATCTATAAATTTAACTTTTATATTGTCCATAACTGAGTTTATATTTTTGGCTGCTCTCTTTGAAAATACAAGTCCTTCAAGTAAAGAGTTACTTGCCAGTCTATTTGCTCCATGAACGCCTGTACAACTAATTTCACCAACTGCATATAAATTTTCCATAGATGTTTTTGAGTCCAAATCGACATGTATTCCGCCCATAAAGTAATGCTGTGCAGGTGATACTTTTATGTATTCTTTAGTTATATCTGTTCCTCTAGCTAGACATTCATTGTAAATAAAAGAAAATCTATTAATTAAGTATTCACTACCTAAATGTGTTGCATCTAAATATACATAAGGTGAATTGTCTTTTTCCATTTGTTCAAAAATAGCTTTTGAAACTACATCTCTAGGAAGAAGTTCATCGACAAATCTTTCCTTATTTTTATTTAAAAGTTTAGCTCCCTCTCCTCTTAGTGATTCAGATATAAGCATTCTCCTACCTTCACTATTCTCTTCATAGAAAGCTGTTGGATGTATTTGAATATACTCTAAGTTCTCTATTTTTATATCATTTCTTAAAGCTATAGCGATTCCATCACCTGTAAGGTGTCTTTGGTTAGTAGAGTTTTTAAAAAGCCCACCTATTCCACCTGTTGCTAAAACTACCACTTTTGAAAAAACATGAATCTCTTTTTGAGACTTAAAAAGTCTAGCTCCAATACACTTATTACCATCTTTTAATATATCTAAAAGATATGCATCTTCTATAAGAGTTATATTTTCTCTAGTTTTAGCTTCCTTTAATAAAGTCTTAAAAACAACCTCTCCAGTATTATCTTTACTATGAACTATTCTATTTACACTATGAGCTCCTTCTCTTGTGTAATCTATCTCTCCATTTTCTCTATCTAAAGGCATGCCATAATCTACTATTTGTCCTACATTTTCAATAGATTCATCTGCAAGAACTTGTACTGCTTCAACTCTATTTTTATACTGTCCAGCCTTCATTGTATCTTCCACAAAAGACTCTATATCATCAATATTTCTAGCAGTTGAAATTCCCCCTTGTGCAAGATATGTATTATTGTTTTCAATTGTAGATTTTGATACTACTAATACATTTAAATTTTTTTCTAAATTTAATGCACAATATAATCCTGAAACACCACTTCCAACTATTAAAACATCTTGTTCTAAATTCATAAGTCTATCCCTCTATCCTTCTGCTAATCTGTGCATATTAAGCAGTGAATTTAAAGCTTTTTCCATAATTTCATCTTCTACAGTAACTTCATTTTCCATATTTTTAAGTGTACTGTATAAATTTTCTAATGTTGTCTTTTTC
Organism: Clostridioides sp. LIBA-7602; assembly: GCF_056688945.1. Classification (NCBI taxonomy): domain Bacteria; kingdom Bacillati; phylum Bacillota; class Clostridia; order Peptostreptococcales; family Peptostreptococcaceae; genus Clostridioides; species Clostridioides sp. LIBA-7602. Next base: position 2,717,849 of record NZ_CP196991.1, read on the forward strand.
ATATCCGTACATAGTATTCTTCCTCCAGGGATATAAAAGTTTTTATTAGGATTCTTTTTCTTTAATTCATGTAATATCCCTTCTTCAGTTGCTATTATAAAATTCTTATTTTCACTATTAGTAGCATATTTTATTATTCCTGATGTACTTCCTACATAATCTCCTAAATCTCTTATTTCCTTTTTACATTCTGGATGTACCAATACTTCTGCATCTTTATACTTATCTTTTAATTCAATTATTTCTTCAGCCTTTATATTGTTGTGGTATTTACAATATCCGTCCCAAAATATAAAGTCTTTATCTGGAAATTTCTCTGCAATATATCCTCCTAGGTTTTTATCTGGAAGGAATATAATTTCTTTATTATCTATGTTTTCTAATATTTTAATTGCACTGGACGATGTAACGGAAACATCACAATATGCCTTGACTTTAGCTGTAGAGTTTATATAACATACAACCAAAGCATTTGGATACTGTTGTTTTAGTTTTATCACGCCTTCTTCATCTACCATATCTGCCATAGCACATCCAGCGTTACTTACTGGCATTAATACAGTTTTCTCAGGTGATAATATCTTAGCACTTTCTCCCATAAATCTTACCCCACAAAATACAACCACATCTTCTTTACAATCTCTAGCAATTTCACTTAAGTAATATGAGTCACCAACTGCATCTGCTAATTCTTGTATTTCTGGTGGTTGATAAAAATGGGCAAGTATTATTGCATTTTTTTCTTTCTTTAGCTCTTTGATTTGATATGTTAAATCTTTATCCATAATCGCACCGCTTTCTATATGTACTAGTGTATATACACCTGTAAACTCATTATATCACTTGACTATTCTTTCTTCAAGAATTTTAGACCGCTTAATATTGTTAAGATATAGACATTTACATTATCAATTGATTTATCTTTTTTACTTACCTATTTAAACTATTTTTTATGTTTTTTAATTTTTTTGTAAAATATTATCAGAATTTTGTTTATATTCTTTATTGCTATAATATTGAAAATTTTACCAAACACATGTATACTAAGTACATGATTATGTGTATGTATTAATTTCTGAAATTATATTACTTTTAGTATTTTATAGAATTGGTAGGTTATTTCAATACGTATACAGAATCCAAAAAATTTTATAAATGGGGTGATATTATGACAACGTTCTTAATTGGATTGGCTATATTACTAATAGGAGGTGCTTTATATGGTGCTTATTGTGAAAAAGTATTTAGCCCAGATGACAGAAAAACACCTGCTCTTGCTCAGAGTGATGGTGTAGACTACGTTCCAATGAAAAAATGGAAGAATAGTCTCATTGAATTGCTTAATATAGCTGGTACAGGACCGATTCTAGGACCTATCCAAGGTATATTATTTGGTCCAATAGCATTTATACTAATCCCTATTGGTTGTGTATTTGGAGGAGCTTTACATGACTATATGAGTGGAATGATTAGTATAAGAGAAAAAGGAGCGCAGATGCCTTCACTTATCAGTAGATTTTTAGGTAACAAAGTCTTTCAAGTCTATAATATATTCCTTTGCCTATTAATGCTTTTAGTTGGTGCAGTTTTTATTTACACACCTGGAGATTTGGTTGTTACACAAATCTTAAACATGAAGTCAACTATAAATAATCCAGTTGTATGGATAGTTTACGGAATTATTTTTGTATATTACTTATGTGCAACACTATTCCCAATTGATAAAATTATAGGAAAGGTATATCCAATATTTGGAGCAATCCTACTTTTATCTGCTGCTGGTGTTGGAATCGGAATATTTACACAGGGTTATGATTTAGCTAATTTAAGTCTTGCGAATTGGAAAGGTATTCATCCTGATGGAATTCCTCTTATCCCTACATTCTTCGTTACAGTTGCTTGTGGTATAGTTTCTGGATTCCACTCAACTCAAGCCACTCTTATAGCAAGATCAGTTTCAAATGAAAAAGAAGGAAAAACTACTTTTTACAACATGATGATTTTAGAAGGTTTAATTGCAATGATTTGGGCTGCAGCTGCTATGGGTATTTACAATAAAGGTATACCTAAGGAATTGATAGGCTCTCCTGATGTAATAGGCTTAGTTGCAAGAGATTTACTTGGTTCTATTGGTGGAATCATCGCAATAATAGGTGTTATCGTTTTACCAATAACTTCTGGAGATACAGCTTTAAGATCTCTAAGATTAATGCTTGCTGATTATTTTCATTATGACCAAAAGGAAAAGAAACATCGCGTTATACTATCAATATGCATATTTATTCCTGTCATAGCAATTCTGATATTTGCAAAACTTAGTTCTTCTGGATTTAATATATTATGGAGATACTTCTCATGGAGTAATCAAACCATCGCTATATTTGCATTTGCGATGATTACAGTCTACCTTATAATAAAAGAAAAAAATTATATTATAAGCTTAATTCCAGGTATGTTTTATTCTTTTATCATATTTAGCTATATATTCAATGCTCAAATTGGATTTAACTTAGGTATAAATATATCCTATATTTTAGCTGCTATCTTTACTGTATTATATGCTGTTTTAACCGTCTATTATGGTAGAAAGTTAAAAAACAAGGCAGATGTTAAACTAGCTGACTAAAATCAACTAAAGTTACACTTAGATTAAACTTTTAATATAAAAATCATAAAAAGAGACTGTCTCAAGCTAGAGATTGTCTCTTTTTATTCAATTCATAAATAAATAAGTATTTACTCTTTATTGGAATATTTATCCTGTATTTCTAATATAAATAAATAAAAGTTTTAAAATAATCTACACATTTATATACTTAAAATAAATTTTTTTGGAGGAATACTTATGAATAATAAATTACATGAACTTGAAAAAAATCTACCAGAGACATCTTGCTCTTTTTGCACACATCTTTTATTCAAGGGGCCTAGCCTAGACTATAGATATGATATTAGATGTGTTATTTCTGATACCAAACCTGATTTTAGAGGGTGTTGTGAATATTTTGAACCAGAATATACAGAGTTAGATACAGGAGATTTAGATAATCTATACATAAATTTTCTTGAAACATGCCTCAAGGTGAATTACAATGATTACATCAATTCTATGTACTGGAAATTATTTAGAGAAAGAGTTTTACTAGAAAACAATTTTAAATGTTCTATATGTGGTTCAACTGAAAATATAGATGTATATCATATCAATAGAAATTTAGGAAGAGAAACTTCAAAAGATGTAGTTGTTAAATGTGATAAATGTAATTGTAAATAGGTGTATAAAATTTAAATAACTTCACATAATAAGTGTAAATAAAACTTAGGAGGTTATTTATGAAAAATAATAATTTAAATTGTGACGCTACTAATTGTGCTTATAATACTAGTGGATACTGTTATGCTGGTAGCATAAAAGTAGATGGAATGCAAGCAACTACTACAGGAAATACTTATTGTGCTTCTTTTGAAGACAAATATACTTCTGGAATAACTAGTCGTTCTAATGATACTAATCAAGTTGATACAGACAATATTCATTGTGAAGCTGTAAAATGTAAATACAATAAAAATGAACTTTGTAAAGCTGAAAAAGTTCATATAAATTCAGGAAATGCAAGTTGTGAAACTTTTGAAATGAAATAAATTTCTTGTTATTTAATTATATAGTATTTATAGAAATCAAAATGGAACCTATAAAATAGACTTCTTTTATTAATGACGTCTATTCATAGGTTCTTTTTTAAACAAATCATAAGTCACATGCACAAATAAATTATTGCTGTAAAATATTATCTAGAAGTAAATTTAACACCCAAAATATCCATAAGGAACATGAATATTGGAACTCCAATTAATAATCCCCATACACCTAGATAATGCTCTCCTACAAGTAAAATAATAAACACAAAACAAACTGGAAGTTTTGTTCTATTTGACATCAATTTAGGATTCAATATGTATGTTTCTACTGCATGTACTATACAAATCATTGCCAAAACTCCAAGTACTTTCGTTATTCCACCTATATTAAAAGCTATTACAGTTAATGGAATTAACGATACTATAACACCTGCCACTGGAATAAGACCTAATACAAAAATCATAAATCCTAAAGCCCATATTTGAGGAAATCCCATGAAACCTAAAAAAATCATAGAAACAACAGAGTTTATAAACGCAATCATCACTTGTACTTTCATTACTTCACCAAAGTTTTTCACAAAACTCTTTCCAAAAAACACAAGGGAATTATAAATGAAGGAAATCTTACTATCTGCAAGTTTATTTCCAAATTTTTTAATATCATTTTTTTCAAGTAAAAGAAGTAAACTCAATAAGAAACCTAATAATATGTTTACTCCAAAGCTTCCAACCTTTGTCGCTGTTGATGCTATAAGTAGCCCCGCCTGTGAGACATATTTATTAAAATCTAACTTTGAAACAAGAGGATAAAGTTTTGGTCCTAGAGATTGAGCAAATTGATTTACATCAAAATCACTAAAAATCCTACTTAGCTCCGTAAGTTGTACTATAATTATTGGTACAACTGCATAACTAATCAATACCAATAATACAGCAAATAGTAAGTATAACACTACAATTATCAGCGAATCAGGAATAATTCTAGAAGAAATTTTATTAATTCGCTTTCTTATGGCTACAAGTAAATTATAGAAAATAAAGGTCATTATAAATGTTAAAAGAACCATATTTAACATGTACCAGAATGTAATTAAAATAATTACTACAACAGATATAGAAACAATTTTATATTTTGAACCATCACGTGCCAATTCTTTGTTATCTTCCACAGTTTAAATCCTCCCCAAATCTTTATGACTTTACAATGCTACTCTTTTTTATTCTAATTCTAAAAAATAATCAGAAAAACTTTAAAAATAACTTATTAATTCTTCATAAAACAATATTAAAATCTAGAGAAGATAATTCTATACAATCATATTTATACTAAAATCTGCTCCACATCATAAGTTTAAATTATTATTATCTATATCATATAGTAATTCATATATTTCTGGATATTCAAAAAACAAACCATCCTTTATCAATTGTCTTATTTTATCTGTACTTACCCATTTTATATCACTTACTTCATCTTCTTGCAAAATAGCTTTTGATATATCATACTCTTTCTTAACAAAATATACATCCCAAAGTGTATCATCATGAATCATACTTCTAAAAACCTTCATTTCATCTTTTGATATATCTATCCCTATTTCTTCCTTTGCTTCACGAATTGCTCCTTCCAAACTCTCTTCTCCAGAAACAATACATCCAGTTGTCATTCCCCACATATTTGGCAATGTCTTTTTACTTTTAGACCTTTTCTGAATTAAAATTTGAGAGTTACTATTTAAAATCCATACTTCAACTGCTAAATGATAATAGCCTTCTTCAATAGAATTACCTCTTTCTATAACCTTTCCTGTTTTAATTCCATCAGTATTATATAAATCCCATAATTCCATTTCCAAATCTCCTTACCTTTACATAAATTAGATAAAATATAAATATATTTTAGTATACTTAATTTTGCTCATTTTTTATTGCAACACTTGATTTACATTTATGTTCATCGCTTTTCTTCTCTTTCCAATCTTTTATATCATCTATAATAAATCTATGCTTAAGTGACTTTGTATCAAAGTTAAACATCCTAAATACTATTTGTAGTACATATCCTAATCCTAATGCACTTACAAGCGTACCAATACCTACAGAACCTCCTAATAACCAACCAACAACTAATGCTAGTATTTCAAGAATTGTTCTAACAAGGCGTACTGATTTATTAGTTTTCTTCTGAAGTGCAATCATAAGACCATCTCTTGGTCCACTTCCCAGGCAAACACCTAAATATAAAAAACTTGCTATAGCTGCTAAGATAATTCCTATAACAACCATAAAGACACCTACATAAGTGTTACTTGCATGAGGTATTACTTCAGAAAATATTACTAAATCAATAAATATTCCTATAAATGTCATGTTCAGTAATGTACCCCATCCTATATTTTCACCAAAAACTGCATCCAATATAACGATTATAACTCCAACCATTATAGATGCCTGACCTATAGTTATACCTAATTTTATAGATAAACCTTGATGAAGCACATCCCAAGGCATAAGCCCAACATGTGCATTAATCATCAATACAGAAGAAATTGCAAATATAAAGAAACCTGAAAATAATCTTATCATACTTTTTAAATTTATTTTTCCCATCAAAAATCACTCCTCATAATAATAATAACAATAAATACCAATAAAATATATATATAAATACAAAATTTTACATAACTCTTCATTAATTTAATATAAAATTTCAATCACAAAAAAAGTGGCAATCCAGATTTTATACACTTTTACCTATGTTCTAAGCTTTCGTGTATAAAAATGGATATACCACTTTTTAATATATAAACATTTTTAGTTGTTCTTATTAATTTTCACTATAAATTCTAGCTTCTTCTTCTCCATTTAATACTCTTAAAGTCCCAAAAGCAAGTGACTCTAGCTCATTTTCTCCTGCTATAATTTCTACTGGTGCTATAAATTCAACCTTCTTTTTAACCATTGAAGTAAACATTTCAGAATATGCAATTCCACCTGTTATAATTATAGCATCTACTTTTCCATCTACTACAGTTGCTAATTCTCCAATGCCTTTTGCTAATTGATAAGCCATTGCTTCATAAATAATTTTTGCTTCTTTATTTCCTTCTGCTATCATTTTTTCAACTTCTCTAGCATCTACAGTATTTAGATATGAAACTATACCACCTTTACCTCTTATCTTTTTAGTCATTTCTCTTTCTGAGTATTTGCCTGAATAGCAAGCTGCCACTAATTTTGTAGCAGGTACTCTTCCTGACCTTTCTGGAGAAAATGGCCCTTCATCATCAGATAACATATCAACCATTCTTCCATTTTCATGAAGATAAATACTTACTCCTCCACCAATATGAGCTACTATTAAGTTTAAACTCTTATAATCTTTCCCATTATCTTTAGCATATTTTAAAGCCATTGCTCTAGTATTTAATGCATGCCCTGTACTTGCTCTATCCATTCCACAAAGTCCAGATACTCTTGCTACATCTATAAGCTCATCTACTGCAACAGAATCATAAATATATGAGTTTATTCCAAGTGGCTCTGATATTGCATGTGCCACAACAGCTCCTAAGTTAGAAGCATGTTCAAGCACTGGTCTATGTCTAAGTACATCAATCATTTCTTCATTTACTAAATATGCTCCTGATTTTACTGGTGGTAAAACTCCACCTCTTCCTACTATTGCACTAAGAGATTTTAAATCTATATTATTTTCTTCAAGAATATTCAAAACAGCTTCTTTACGCATTTCAAATTGGTCTTGTATTGTATTATATTTTGCAATCTCTTCAGCTGGATGGTCTATTGTCTTCACAAGAATTTGTTCTTCTCCATCGTATACTGCTATTTTTGTAGAAGTAGAACCTGGATTTATGGCTAATATTCTGTAAGTCATAATTTTCTTCCTTTCACCTTAATTTCTATAGTTTATCTATATCTATTATAAACTATTTGCTAACCATTTCCATACCTTCATGGAAAGCTTTTATGTTTAATTCAATAAATTTTGGTTTAACATTTTCACTTATAATTTTTTCCCAATCAATAGACTCTAACTCCATAGATTTAACTAGACATCCTAATAAAATAACGTTCATTATTTTTGAATTTCCTAGTTCTTCAGCTTTATCAGCTGCATTTATAACTTTTGCATTTAATCTATTTAACTCTGCATCTATATCACTTTCTAGATATTCAGCTCCTCCGATTAAAACAGTCATAGAATCTATTCTATAGTCGTTTACTAAAGCTTTTCCTTCTGGCTTTAGATAATTGAACCATCTTAAAGCTTCCATTTTTTCAAAAGATACTAATATATCTGCTCCACCAATTTCTATAACTGGAGAATATACACAATCTCCATATCTAACTTGTGAGGAAACTGAACCTCCTCTTTGACTCATTCCATGTATTTCACTCATTTTTACATCGTATCCAGCTTCCATCAATCCCATAGTTAATAATTTACTAGCAAGTATAGTTCCTTGACCTCCTACACCTACCAAAAGTATACTCTTAGTCATATTATTTTTCCTCCTTAACTATTGCTTGTTTTGGACAAACTTGTGAACATACTCCACATCCTACACACTGATTTCTATCTATATTTGATAATTTATTTTCTTTATCAAATGATAGGGCTGGACATCCAGTTTTCAAACATAATTTACATCCAATACATTTATCATGGTCAACCTTACACTTAGTCTTAAATGGGTTATTAAATTCTTCTATATCTTCTTTAGAGAATTTTTTAAGTACACATGGCCATCTTGTAATTATTACTGATGGTTCATCTTCTATAGCTAAAGCCCAATCTAATGCTTCATTTACTTCTTTTAAATTGTTAGGGTCTATAACTCTTACATGCTCTATTCCGCAAGCTTTAACTAATCCTTCTATGTCAACATCTTTAGTTTTTGCTCCTTGTAAAGTATATCCTGAACCTGGATTTTCTTGATGACCTGTCATTCCAGTTATTCTATTGTCTAATATAACTGATATAGAATTTCCTCTATTGTAAACTACATCTAAAAGACCATTTATTCCTGTATGGAAGAAAGTTGAATCTCCAAGTACACCTACTAATCTTTTTTCGTTTCCTTCCTTCATATTAAGAACTTTTTGAGCTCCATGTGCAGTTCCAAAAGCAGAACCCATACAAACAACATAATCTATTCCATTATATGGAGGAGCAAATCCAAGAGTATAACATCCTATATCTCCACCAACTATTAAATTTTTTCTCTTTCCAAGTTCATAGAAGAATCCTCTATGTGGACATCCTGCACAGAAACTTGGTGGTCTTGGTGTTACTAATTCAGATTTGTATTCTATAGTATCATTTGTTTTTCCAAATATAGCTTTTCTTAAAACATCTGGTGTCATTTCTCCATATGGAGGCATTACATCTTTTCCAATACAATCTATTCCATATGCTTTTATTTGTTCTTCTATAAATGGGTCATTTTCTTCTATTACATATATTTTATCAACTTTATCTGCAAATTCTTTTATTTTTTCATAAGGTAATGGATTTGTAAATCCTAACTTCATATATGATGCATTTTTTCCAAAGACTTCTTTAGCAAAATTACAGCACATACCTGAAGCTATAACACCTATTTTTGTATCATTTATTTCATAATAGTTTAAGTCAGTTTCATTTGAGAATTTTTTAAGAATTTCCATTCTTTCTTCAACAACGCCCCTTCTTATTTGAGCATTTGCTGGAACAGTTACCATTTTTTTAGCATTTTTAGTATACTCTTTAATTTCAACTTCTTCTCTATCATAACATTCTACTAAACCTTTTGAATGACAAAGTCTTGTTGTAACTCTATATAAAACTGGTGTATCATATTTTTCACTAACTTCAAACGCTTCCTTTATCATATCTTTAGCTTCTTGGCTAGTTGCTGGTTCAAATAAAGGTATCTTTGCAAATTTTGCATACATCCTATTGTCTTGCTCATTTTGAGATGAATGCATTCCCGGTTCATCTGCTGTAATAAGTACCATACCACCATTTACGCCTGTATATGCATAAGTAAATATCGGGTCAGCTGCAACATTTACACCAACATGTTTCATAGAAGCCATAGTTCTTGCTCCTGCAATTGAACCCCCTATAGCAGCCTCAAGTGCTACCTTTTCGTTTGGAGCCCATTCTGCAACTATTGCATCTTTATATGTTGCTATATTTTCTAATATTTCTGTACTTGGAGTCCCTGGATATGCGGATGCATATTTAACACCAGCCTCATAGGCTCCACGTGCAATTGCCTCATTACCTGTCATCAATTGTTTCATATAAAATTCCCTCCATCTACAATTATTAAATTCATAGTCCACCCAATTTGTTCAATGAAATTAATTATTTATTTTTACTTCTAAACTTTCAAGTGCTTCTTTTATAATACTTGGGGCTTTCTTACATTTTTCTTCTGAAACTGCACAAACTGCAAATCTTAAGCCCATTTTTAATGGAACTGCAAATAGATTATGTTTAGTTAATTCTTCACATACTTCTCTTGGATTATCACATGGTATACTTACAAAGAATCCTGCTATATACGGAAGAATTTCTAAGCCTACTCTTTCAGCTTCTTTTACAAATACATCTGCTCTTCTAGTTAGCATTTTTTTGTATATTTCTTTTTCATCTTCATATTCTTTGAATTTTTTAGTGTCATTTACAATGTTAGATAATACTGCCATGGCACTTCTATTACAATTTGACCAGTTTGCTCTACATGAATGAACACATGAATAATGGAACTCTTCAGCTACATCTTCACTTGAAGATATACAAATTATAGCTCCCATTCTCATACCATAAGCTGTAAATCCTTTTGACATACTGAATCCAACCAATACAAGAACGTTTTCAGGAAGATTAGAAAACTTCTTAAAAAACTTTCTACAGACATTATCATCACCTGCAAAGTCAATATATGCTGAATCTACGAAAAATATTATCTTTTTATCTTTATCTTGTGCGATTTCTTTTGATAAATCTAATATTTTATCCCATTCATCATCTGCAACACTATATCCAGTTGGATTGTGAGCTGGCGTATTTATAATTGTAAAAACTCTATCTTGTTTTTCTGCTATATTTACAAAATTTTCTTTGAATGACTCAAAATTAAATCTTCTATTTTCATCAAACAATTGGTAGTTTACTACTTTTCTATTAGCTTCTTCAGCTATACTTACATATGGACTCCAGAACCAATCAGATGTTAAAACTTCATCACCTTCATTAGTATAGTTCCATACAGCCAATTTTATTGCACCACTTCCTCCTGGTGAAGCTAATACTCTTATATGTCCTTCTGGTAAGTAATCTCTGAAAAATACTTTTTTAACTGCTTCTAAGTAATCTGGCTGGCCTTCAAGAGCCGCATATGCACCTATCTCACAGTTATCTAGTGCCTTATATTCTTCATATACAGTTTTCATTGTTATTAATTTTCCTGAATCATCCATTAGAGCGCCTATTGTTGCATTTATTACATTATCCATACCTAAAGCCTTCTCTGCTGCTTGAGCTCTACCAGATATGCTAAATATAACATCGTTTTCTTTTGGCCACATTGCATGCTTACCAACCATACTTTGACTCATACCATCACCCCTAAAATTGTATTTACCTCTCACATTATATATTAAGCAATTAGCATGCCAATAAATTTTACTTTATGTAAAACTACTTTTGTTTAGAATTCTGATTTTTTTCATTATTAAATTAAGTATTTTAGTTATTTTTCTTGTAAATATATATGCTTGTCTAAAAAAACAAAAAATTGCAAAAAAATAATGTTAATTTTTTTTAACACTTGTTTAAAAAAATTAACATTATTTTTAAAATGATATATATGTATTTCTATCTAAAGATTTTTGTTATACTTTTTCCATAAAGATGTCCTACTTATCCCAAGAACTTGTGCAACTTCATTTTTGGAAAGCCCCTGAGCAAAAAGCATGCTTATTATTTTTTCTTCAACATACTTATTTACCTCTTTTACATCTATACATACCTTACCATCATTTATCTTACTTATATCTACAACTTCATCTTGTATTTCTACACTGGCTGTAGTTTCAGAATTAAATTTGTCTATTTCAGAGCTAGATTCTACTTTTTGAGTTTTAAAATCTCGTTCTTTTCTCAATTTAATTTTTCCTGTCACAACATATTTCTGGGCTATTGTTTTCAATTCTCTTACATTTCCAGGCCAACTATAATTATACAGCTTATTAATTTCATCTTCAGTTAAAACAAAATTTTCATCTATGCTGTTTATTCCATTAAGACCATCATCCTTTAATACTTCATTTACAAAATTATTGAACAGTGGTATTATATCTTCTCTTCTATCTCTTAAAGGCGGAATATTTATCTCTAAACTACTCAACCTGTAAAATAAATCTGCTCTAAATGTACCCATAACTATTTTTTCAGTTAAAGATTCATTTGTTGCTGCTATGATTCTTATATCCAAAGGTATTATATAGTCAGAACCAATTCTCATTATTTGGCGTTCCTCTATTACTCTCAATAGTTTTGTCTGAATATTAAAGGATAGACTATTTATTTCATCTAAGAAAAGAGTCCCTCCATGTGCAAGTTCAAATAGTCCTCTTTTTCCACCTTTTCTAGCACCAGTAAACGCACCTTCTTCGTATCCAAAAAGTTCACTTTCAAGCAAATTTTCTGCTATAGTAGCGCAATTTATTGCAACAAAAGGTCTATCTTTTCTTCTACTTATGTTATGTATACTATGAGCTATAATTTCTTTACCAGACCCACTTTCTCCATATAGTAAAGTTGTATAATCACTTTTTCCAATTTTTTTAGCTTCTTCAATAAATTCTTTAGTTAATTTATCTTTAAATAAAAAATCATCAAAAGTATATCTAGCATAGAGACCTTTTTGATTTAAATCAAATCTTATTTTTCTTTCTAAGTTTTGTAATTTTGTTATATCTTGTATTATTCCTAAGACTCCATAAGTGCTATTGTCTACTTTTATCAATGTAGTTCTAGTATTAACAATTAAGCTATTTATATTTCTTATCTTTCTATCTTCTACATCATTTTTTTCATGTAAACAGTCTAACATCCACTCCATTTTGGGAAATACATCTAGTATGTATTTATTAAGTGCACATTTTCTCTCCACTTTAAGCATGTTTTTTGCACTTTCATTGTATAAAATTATACTACCATTACTATCTATAGCGATTACTCCATCTTTTATACCATCAAGTATATTTCGTAAGACTTCATTATTAAATTTTTCTTCACCTAATGTATCTAATAATTTCTTACAATACTCAACAGCTTCTCTTATAGATTCATCACTCGCAGTTGCAAATACACTATCAATGCCATATTGTCTTGCAAAAGAACAAGCTAGACCTCCACCTACTATTACTACTTCATCTTTTTGGTCTATATATTTTACAACCTTACTTCTTATTTCATATTTAGATTCAAACCATTCCTCGGTTATTTCAGTACTTATAACATTTCTCCAGCCAACATAATCAAAAGAAACCTCATTATCTCCAAGAATCAATACTACTTTTTTAGAATATCTCTTTGCTATTTCTATTGCCCTTAAGAGGTCAGTTGATTTCATATTCATTGGTATAACAGGTACATTTACTGTATCTATTACTAGACTATAACCTCCACCTCTACCAATTATAGCTTGTGCACCTTTTTCAACAAGTATACGTCCTTGATTTTCCATTAAGTCTAGATTAAGTATGTCGATTATTAAAGTTCCATTTTCTACATCTTCTCTATATAATTCTTCTATTCTTTCTTTTAATTCAATATCAGAGGCTATAATTCCTATTTTTTTTCTCAATAAAATCACCTCAATTTTAAATTATAATATATTGATTTCTACCTGCTTTTTTTGATTTATATAGTTTTTTATCTGCATCTTCAATTAATAGTTCAACATCTTTTCTACTACGACATCTTTTTATACTTACTCCAGCACTTATAGTTATATGTTTTTTTACTTTAGAATGCATATGTTCAATACCTTCAAATTCAAGAAGTTTGAAGACTCTTTTAATATATAATTCTATATTATTAATTTCTTCAATATTTACTGATTTTATAGAATCCACTAATATTAAGATTTCTTCGCCTCCGTATCTAATTATGTGTTCTGTAATATCTATAAATACATTTCTTATAATATCAGTTACCTTAATTATAACTTTATCTCCTGCTAGATGACCATAGTTATCATTGTAACTTTTAAAATAATCTATATCTACCAATATTGCGACCATATTTTTATCTCTGACTCCATTAAATAAATCTAATTGTTCTTCCAAATATCTTCTATTATATAGCTGAGTAAGTCCATCTTTTAAAATATCATTTTCTAACTTTTTATTATTATCCACAAGAGCCCTTAAACTTTCTTGTTTTTGTCTAAGTTCATATTGTTTATGAATTCCCTGAGATGTTTTATAGGAATTATTTTTTTCCCACTTATCAGAGTACCAATCCATACTTTTATAATATTCTATTGCTAGTTTAAAATCTTTTTTTAGTTCATATCCATTTGCTATTAGTCCATAAAATATAGACATTTTTTTAGGGTTTAATGAACTTTTTTTAACTAAGTTTAAGCCTTTTAGATAATAGCTTATACCTTCATCTATACTACCAAATTTTATATATAAGTCTCCATACAACTTATATATATAATCTAGTTTAGAATTATATATAAAAACATCTCCAAAGCTTTTATATATGTTTTTTGATAAAATCAAATATGCATTTACTATTTCAAAATTAAAATTATCTTTCTTTAACTCAATTTCAGCTGAATACAAAAATATAAATGAGTACAAATAATCTTTATATACTCCTTCAACAACTTTCATCAATTTTATAGCATTTACTAAGATATCTTCTGCTTCTTTGTTCATACCTTCCTTTAGATACGCCCATATAAGGTCTATTTTTATGGCAACTCTTTCAGTTAGTGATATTGAATTATTATTGTGTGCAACATCTAGTACATTCTTTATGTATTTTATAGCTTCTATATTGTTTCCACTTTCCAAATAACACAAGCTTATTATACATTTGCAAAAAGCTTCTATAGAATATAAGTTATTTTCTTGAGCCAACCTTAGGCATTCAATTAAATACTCCATGCTCTTTATAAAGTTATTAAATAAATATAGATAGACTCTTCCAAATATATAGTTTGCTCTACTTACAAGCGTTTTGTTTTTTAAATTTGTAAAAAAAGATACTTCCTCTACTAAGGATATTACGTCCGTTTTGGTCTGATATAATGCACTTATTTCTACACATAAATTCATATTAAACAAGACTAACAACTCATTTAAGTGATATTGTTTTATAATCTTTTTTGCTAAAAAATAAAAGTTACTTGCCTTATCATATTTTCTTATAGAAATAGCTGATAATGTAAGATAGATATAAATCTTAGATATTATTTCTGCATTCTCTTTTAATGGCAATTTTTTAATATCCTTTAATGAATCTATCAAATATTTGTATGATGCTTCCCTATCTTTTTTTATATAGTTTATTAAACTAATTAAATATAAAACATAAACTTTATTCTTAACTTCTATGTTTGTATTTAAGAGTTCTTTGTGATAATCCAAGATGTAGTTTAAATCTGTCAAATTTAGATAGAATTTAGTCAACATATCATATTCTATCTTTTTTATATTTCTCTTTAAATCTTCTATTGAACATCCTTTCAAGTAAATCACCAATCCTATTTAAATAGTTAAAAATTCTTAAAATCATGATAATGCAAGCATCTATTTCTTCCACTTTGTTTTGCTTTATACAAGGCCTTATCCGCATTTCCAATTATTTCCCTTATATCTATACTACTATTTTTACATGTATCAATACCAATACTAACAGTTAAATTATTGTTTAAAAATTTTTTTACAATTCTACACAACTTTCTTCCAAATATTTTACTTTTTTTATAATCTTTACATACAGACAGTACTAAAAATTCTTCTCCACCATACCTTATCATAAGCATGTCTTTTTTTAGATATTTTTTTATTATTGTAGTTATATTTTTAAGAGCAATATCACCATTATAATGCCCATAGGTATCATTGTAGTCTTTAAAGTAATCTACATCTATCATAAACGCAGTACTGTATTCGCTTACTTCCTGCATTTCTAAAAAATCATTCAGAAAACTTCTATTATATGCACTTGTCAAATGGTCCATATATTTTTTCTTATCTAAATCAATTTTTACTTTTCTCATGTTATTTATTTCTTTTTCAATATATTCGTGTCTATAATTTAAAGAATCTATATAGTTTCTATTTCTAGCTTTTACATACATCATTTTTAACTCATAATATATTTTAAAGTATTTCATGCTCATTTCATAATCTTGAAGTTTTTCAAAACACATATATATATTCTTATATGATAACTTCACATAATTATAATTTTTAGCATTTTTAGATTTCTCAAGTAGTTTTTTGCTTGTATTTAATGCACTATTATAATCTCCAAAACTATAATATATCTTTACTTGATGATAATCTACTTCCAAATCATACATTATATATTCTTCTTCATTTTTTATAATACTTAATATATTTTTAGCTCTATCTAAATAACAAATTGATTGTTCAAATGAGTTTTCATTACTTTTTGCATAATACATAGCTAAACTTATAAATAAATCGAACTTCTCAACTTCTTTTAAATTTTGATTTTTAATTTTTTCTAAATATACTTCAGATTTTGCTAAATTATTTATCGCCTCAGAATAGTTTTTAGTTTTTATTAATATTTTAGTTATATTATTTGATGCTCTATATTTTTGTATTGTATCTACATTTATATATTTTTTATTACTTATTACTTCATTAAAATACTCTATTGAACCTTCATAATTTTCAAATGAACACTCACATTCACCTATTTTTATATTACATAACGAAGATACTTCCATGTCCTTCAATAAACCTGCATATTTTCTTGCTTTTAAAAAATTTACTTTAGCAATTATAGCATCATCTAAAAATAAAAAATATATTTTACCAACAATAAAAAAATATATTTTTTTACAATTAAAATCGTTGATTTCTTTTACCTTTATATATAAATCTTCTATCTCTTTAATTATTATAGAAGACTCTATACACTTACTTGCCTTAATATAAATAAGTTGTGATTTGAAAATAATCTCTTCAATTGAACAATTATTATCATTACAAATAACATTAAATTTATCTATATGTAGCTTTGTATTATTTATATCTTCATTTTTAAAACTTAAAATAGCTATTTGTGAATAAAATCGTGCTAGAAACTTATAATCTTTAGGTAAGTCTTTACTAATATATTTATAGGAAATCAAAATATACTCTTTCATTTTTTCACTAAGCCCTTGAATACCATATAATAAAGCTAACAAAAAATTTAATTTTAATAGCATCAAACTATTTTGTTCAATTTTATAGCAATCGATTGAATTCTTTACTACATCAATTTTATTTTCAATAAAATCATTATTATTCAATAATCTTTCATTCAAGGTTAACCTAAACATTAAATCTAAAATTGTATCATCTATCTCTTCCGAACATTTAATATATATTGTAACTCACCTCCGACTTACATTATCTCATAAATTTAGTAATTTTCCATACTATTTGATAAAAAAGTCGGTGTCCCAATTTAGAAATTTCTCCTAAATTAAGACATACTTTACATTAAACTATACAATTTTCTATCTGAATTACATAATCCTGACAATTTTCGCAAATTATCACACTCACAATATAACTATTATCAACTTTATTTGCTCTTGATAATTTATTAAAAGATAATCCTTCATAATCACTAGATATGTTACTTATTACATATTTTCCATCTTTACTAAAAATATAAAAATGATATTCTAAGAAAGGAAAGAATTTTTTCTTTTCTTTAACTCCTTCTAGACATAATGGACATGCCTCTTGATAATATTCTATGTCAAAATCAACCTCATCTACTTCATTAAGTATATCAATTATTTTTGAAACACTTATTCCTTGAATTGGATTTTCTTCATCATTTATTAAAGCACTACAATTCTCCTCTTTTAACAAATATTCCTTATCATCATATGTAAACTTATATAAACTCATATTATATCCTCCTTATAATTATTAATCTCCAAGTTATTCTACCACTTAAATAACCTTAATAAAAGCAATTGTTTATAATATCTTCAATTAATTAAATCATGTATACATATATCGTCATACATTTACATTAATTAATTATATTAAAATCCAAGTTTACGCTTTAAATATCCAGTTTTTCAAAACCTATTGTCAAAACTCACTTTAGCTATTAATATAATGATATAAATATAGAACTGCATAGATGTGACATACTCAAATATTTAATATGATACGATTTTGTATCTAAATTTATATATTGTATATAGGGGGAGATATATATGTATAAAGACAAGAGTGATGAATGTATACACTTAATGACTGCCTACATTGATAGTATAAGTGGATATTATTCGTTTATTGACACACAATTAGATGATTTTATGGTGAAATATGGTGAAAATATTGTTGATTCAAATTTACACAGTATAATGATGTTGCTCTGTAAATGGGGATTGGCGTAGCATTTTGAGAAACTTTTTTGTATATTGTATTCTATATTATATATTCATTAATAAAAAAGGAATTGACATAAATTTAAGGACTATATATAGATTTTCAAAGAAATCTATACATAGTCCTTTTAAAGTTTCTCAAAATGTATACTTAAACAAGCACTATTTATTTTTCTATAATTAATGCAGTTCATATGCTATACTTTAAGTATCTACAACAATAAAAAATATCTAATATGTATTATCTAGTTTAACTCATCATAATATCATTTCTACACTTACAATTAAGATATTTTCAATATAGTAATGCTCAATTTTAATATTATAAAAAAGGAGGATTTTTATATGAATTATAATGAATTGTTAAAATCAGCTAGAGAGAACTTTAATGGAACATGTAAAGTCTGTAAAATTTGTAATGGATTAGCTTGTGCTGGAAATGTTCCTGGCATGGGAGGCAAAGGAAGTGGCTCATCTTTTATTGAAAATAGAAAGAGCCTAGAAAAAATAAAGATAAATATGAGAGTCATACATAATGTTTCAAATCCAGATACTTCTATAGAATTATTTGGCAGAAAAATGAGTTCTCCTATATTCGCTGCTCCTGTATCAGGTACTGTATTGAATATGGGAGGTAAAGTTTCTGAAAAAGAATACATAGAACCTGTTGTTAGAGGTTGTTCCAATTCTGGAATTTATGCTATGGTTGGTGATACCAATGTGGACACTTTTTTATTGAATAATTTAGATGTATTAAAAGATAATGATGGAAATGGGATTGTATTTATAAAGCCTTGGAAAAATTCAAAGATAATAGAAAAGATTAGATTATCTGAAGAGGCAGGTGCATTTGCAGTTGGTGTAGACCTTGATGCTTGTGGATTGATTAATAATCAACTTCAAGAGAATCCTTTTTCTCCTAAGACGATTAGTGAAATTAGAGAATTAGTTGAGTCAACTAGATTACCTTTTATTATAAAAGGAATTATGACTGTAGATGATGCTTTGATGGCTGTAGAGTCTGGTGCTAGTGCTATTATCGTTTCAAATCACGGAGGAAGAGTACTTGATTATACTCCTGGTACTTGTGAGGTACTTCCAGATATAGCTAATGCTGTAAAAGGAAAGATAACAATACTTGCTGATGGTGGTGTTAGGAGCGGTGTTGATGTAGTTAAGATGCTTGGATTGGGTGCTGATGCTGTTTTGATGGGAAGACCTTTTGTTACTGCTTCTTTTGGTGGTAGTCTTGATGGTGTGGAGTTTTTTATAGAGAAGGTTAGAAATGAGTTATGTGAGACTATGATTTTGACTGGATGTCAGAAGATTAGGGATATTGATAGCAGGGTTATATGGAAGTGATTGTAAAATATAAAAGGCATTTTAAAATAAGACCTCAATTTATACTTATTTTACATCCAAAAACTTCAAAATAGTTTTTATTATAGATGAAGTATAATCTTGTATCTACATAAAAGAGAGTGTTTCTTATTACATTATTTCTAAAAAGTTATATTAGAACACTCTCTGTTATGTAGTAATTGTTCCTTATCTAAAGTGCATATCCTGCTGCTTCCCAAGTATTTTTTCCAACAACACCATCTCTTGTTAAACCTAATCTACCTTGCAATGATTTTACAGCATTATATGTAGCAGGTCCAAACTGTCCATCTGTTACAAGACCAGCACCATTAATTTTATTACATAAAACCTGTGCCAGATGAACTGGATTACCTTCTTTAGTATTATTGTATCCTACAATAGATGATTTTGCTGCTATATCTAATCTATAGGTCCTAGGTCCTGTAACCAAAAAATATGTACCTTTAAATTCAATATAAGTTGGATCTTTTGTAACACCATTATATCCATCTAAACTATACATATCCATAACATCCTCTGTAATAAATATTTTATGATTTTTATCTGGTGTTATATTTAACTCCTTACAATTTTTTTCATATTCCTCTTTTGCAAATTTTGGTGCATTTTCATAAGTAAACTCATAACCTAATATAGTACATGAACTTATCGCCTTCTCTTCATTAGATGTAGACAACTTAGATTCTTCTATCGTATTTGAGTCTGCAGACACAATACTAGTAGCTACTAAAATTAAACAACTTGCAATTAACATAATTCTTTTCATTTTTCTCAATCTAAAATTCCTCCTCAAATTATTATATTTACTATATATATTATCCTTAATCTACATAAAAACCATTTGAAAGCACACCTTCACCTCTAAGATTTGTTCCTGATTTTTCTAAAATACCTATATTTCTTAAAGGATTTGGATTATCAAAACTAATACTTTCAAAATTAAAATATGTAACTGAGAATAATGTAAACAGAATTAATAATACTAATATTCCATTTCTACCCTTCTTCTTAACAATGCTATCAAGTCTCTTTTCTAAATTTGTCTTATTAAATTCGGTTGTCAAAATACCACTATTATAATTTTTACTCAATTTAATTGACTTTATAAGTGCTAATGCATAATCTTTCTTATCTTTTAAAGAACAATCAGACAAAACACTTTCATCACAACATAATTCACAATCTAGATTTACTTTATTACTCATTATATAAACAAGTGGATTAAACCAATATATTATTTTGACAGACAACACTGCAAACTTTATCAAAATATCCTTATTCTTAAAATGCATTAATTCATGTTTTAAAATCCAAGTCAACTCATCCTTACTATAAGGATAATCTGGTAAGAATATGTAAGATTTAAATAATCCCATACCTGCTGGACTTATCAGTTCATCAGAACCTCTTAACTCAATTTTCTTTTTTATATTTAATTCTTTCAACAAATTTTTATAGATACAGTTTACATCATTATCTTCAATATCATAAGATAGATCAACAACAAGATTTTTAAATTTTGTATACTTTACAAATGTATAAACTGCAATGACTATGGTTACAAGTATCCATAAATAAGATAAATATAGCATAATATTATTACCTGTAGAAATGTCAATAATATCATTTCCTATCACATTTCTTTTAGGTTCTTCTACTTCATACATTATTGTATAATTAAATAGAAAAAGTAACATTCTAAAAACTATTATCAACCAAATATAATAATTAAATCTCTTACTAAAATTCTTAAACACATATCTTTTCAAAAATAATAATAGACAAATACCAAGACTACATATAATAGTTGTCTGTATAAGATTGTCAAAGACATATAGCATATAATTATTCATCCTTTAAATTATCAAAATAACTTTCTAAAAAATCCAGCTTATCTCTGCCTAAATTTTCATCCTCATGTAATGCTGAAATTAAGCTTGTAAAAGAATCATCATGTATATTGCTTAGGAAATCCTTTGTCTCAAAGCTTAAATATTCTTTATGTTTTACCACTATTGTGTAATGTGTATATCTGTCTATTTTTTGAGCATCTAAGAATCCTCTTTTTACTAGCCTTGATAAAAGTGTCAGTGTTGTAGTTTGTTTCCAGCCATATTTTTGTTCCATTGCTTCAATAACATCTTTTGATGTCACTGTAGCATCTACTCTCCAAATAAATTTCATTACTTTTAGTTCTGCTTGTGGTATTTTTTTTATCATTCTTTACACCTCCCCCAAAACTCCCGCTAACATAATTCTACAACATGTGAATTTTTTAGTCAAACAATTTATGAAAAAAATGTGAATTTTTGTATTTTTTGTTAATTTTCTAATTTTTATACTATATTAAAAGTTAGATTTAGAAATATAATTTTCTAAATATTTTACTTTTTTAGATATTTAATTACAACAATATATGGTAATTTTTGTTATACTAAATTTTTTTCATAAAATGCCTCTATTTGCATACAAAGGATATTATAATACTTTTTTTCAAAATAGACTAGACTAATCAGTAAATAAATTTTAATAATAAAATAAGATTACCAAATAATCTTATTTTAAATAGTAATCTTAAACAAATTAGTTTAAATTTTAATATTACACAATTCTTTTGAAATTTCTTTAAATCTTTCATCAGATACACTAAACTTTTTCTTAAACTTTTCATCATTCATTCTTTCAACAATCACTTTATCTGGAGATAATTCAGCAATAATACTCTTCATCTTATCAATAGACTTATCATTATATCCCTTGATAACTGTTACATCTAAAATAAATTTTCCTCTATACTGTCTATTAAATAAAATCATATTTGAAATATATTCATCTAGAGTATATCCTACAATTGGTCTTTGAATTCGTTGAAAATCTTCTTCTGATATTGTTTTTATCTCTCCAACAACTTCATCACACATATTGGCTACTTTTATATATTCATCTTTACCCAATAGATACCCATTAGAAAGTAATCGTACAGGTACTTTTTTTCTCTTTATTAATTCAATAATATCACAAATTTTATCATTCAATAGAGCTTCTCCCTTTGAATTAATAAAAATTAGTTCTGCTCTATTCTTTTCTATCATACTTTCTAATTCTTTCAATGAATCATTCATATCATAAAAAGATTGAGGCACATCTACTTTATTATACGACCTTCCAATAGGACAAAATATACAGTCAAAATTGCAGTACTTTTCAGGAAGTATGTTCACTTCCAATACCCTTTTTCCATCCTCAACATAGATGTCTTTATAGCTAAAACTACCCATCACTATATCACCTCCAATATTAATTTATTGATACTTCTTTATTGTTAATATCTAAAATTGAAATTTTACATGTACCACCTAAATTTTCTTGAATCCTTTTAGCTAACTCACTTAAAGCATTTTCAAATTCTTCAAATCTACTTTCATCTACTAATTCAATACATAAAAAGGCATTGTTTGTACTTTCAGTAAGCATTGTTCTTATTGCTTCACGCCAATTCCAACATCTACAAATTGCTCCTTCATCATCTTTATAGACTATCTCTCCTTCATATGGAGATGAATTTTCATCTGTCCCCAATGGAATAAATTCCTCATTTCCAATTGCTCTAGTTAACCTAATATCTCCTATAAATTTATCTATATCTTCTCCTCCACAAGGTAATGCATATTTTAG
The DNA here is from genome assembly GCF_056688945.1 of Clostridioides sp. LIBA-7602. NCBI lineage: Bacteria > Bacillati > Bacillota > Clostridia > Peptostreptococcales > Peptostreptococcaceae > Clostridioides > Clostridioides sp. LIBA-7602. The sequence continues at coordinate 2,741,251 of NZ_CP196991.1, forward strand.
TGAGATAGAATTGTAGATATCCACTAAAGGGTTAATAGTTCCTATATTGTTTCCATTATGTACTCTTTTTAATAATGCCTCAATAGATGACCTTGCCCCTTTTTTCGTTTTAAACTTTTTAAATGCTTCTCTCCATACTTTAATTACTTGATTATTACTAAACTCTGAATCCTTCAAGTATTTTAGTGCTTCTTCTTCTCCCTGCAAAATCATTTTCTCATATTCTTCATTTCCTATAGAGTTGTCTATATCATGACAAATAACAACTCCAAGCTTAGCATTGGGAAACAAATTCCAAAACTCATTCTCAATAACAAATCTTTTCATTAGAATACCTCCTAAATTTTAAAATATATAAAAATAAAAAAGCCTAAAGAAATATTATTAAATATCTCCCAGGCTTTTATCCTTCCGTGTACACAATAATCGTGCGTTTTCTCTTGGACCTGACCATTATAAAATGCGGAACCCTAGAAAACTAAATCTATTTTTAAGTTTACAAAATACAAATAAATTTTAGCACACTATAGTGTTTAAAACAATACTCTATTCTCAACTTGCACACTGAAACAATTTACCACTGCATTTAATATACTAACAGGATTATTCATCTTCTTATAATAAATCTAAGGTATTGTCGTCTACTTGCTTATCTTTGCCATATAATGCTGACACTGAGCTTGAAATTGAATTTTTACATATGTTCTTCAAAAATTCTTTCATTTCAAAACTTAGATATTTTTTCTCTTTTACTAGTATACTATAGTGTGTAAGTTTACCTATTTTCTCTGTACTTAAAAATCACCTCCCCTCTAACCTTTTTAAAACACCTTATTTTTAGCATCAGATGAAGCAAGTAATGTAACTGGTATATTTATGCCTGTTGATGGAGGTTTTACAGCATTTTAAATATTTTTAAACATTGTCATTAATAATTTATACTTTAATAAAATAGACATCAAAAGCACTTCTATTATTAGAATGCTTTTAATGTCTATTAATGTATTTTGGTAATTTTGATTATAATATTTCTTATATTTTAGTATGACAATTTCCATTCATTGCACTATTACAATTTTTACTATAAATTTATATCATTTGTTAATATCTGTAATATTTTAGATACCCTTTGTACTTGTTTCACTGCTATACTCTAATTAAATAAACTAAATTAGAGTATAAGTTGGTGATTGTATGAAAAGAAAACTTTCAACCTATTTTGGGGGATATATTTTAGGTCTAATTATAGCATTTTTTATATTTAAGAAATTGATAATAGATACTATGGTAGGAATAATAATTGGAACTGGAATTGCATTTTTATTAATTTATTTATTTAACAAAAAAAGAAAATCCTAATCTAAAGGAGGTTTTTTCTATTGAATTTACAAGATAAATGGATTAATTTATTAAATCCAATATATATTGAAGACGAAACAAAAAGAAAGAAAATTCAGATTATAATATTTTTTTCTATAACTTTTGGCTTAACTTATTTATTAGGTTTTCTATTATATTTTAAACAATTTATTGACCCAGAAAACTTTGGATTATTTATGATGATATTACCCTTATCCTCAGTTTCAATTGCAAAATTTTATACAGAAGGAATGACTAATGATAAATATAAGTTTTATTCATTAATAATATTATTTTTTCTAATTTATTTATTTTTACTTATTATTGAATTGTTAAACTTAATAAATAATCAGCAATTTCAATCACTAAATACTATATTAGTTATTATAAGTAGTTTATTTATTATTCTTTATTCTGATAGTGTAAAAGATTTGTATCTTATAAAAAATATTAAAATTGGTTCTTTATTAATTTTTTACTTCATGCTTTCCAAAATTATTCCAATATCATTTAGCCTGATAATGCAAGGAAATCAACCTAACTATGAGAGTATTTTGAATTATATATTCTCCTTTATGATGTCATTCTTCTCTATATATCTCTTTTTTGGTGAAGAATATGGTTGGAGAGGCTTTTTGCAAGATATTTGTTTTGACAGATTCGGTAAAAAAATAGGTGTTATAGCACTAAGTATGTGTTGGAATTTATGGCATTTACCTCTAATATTTACATTATATACACCTGAAACACCAGTATTAGGCTTAATATATCGCTCAATATACATATTTGGAATTTCAATATTTTTAGGATATGTCTACATGAAGACTAAAAATGTATGGTTTTGTGCTGTAATCCACGCTTTAAATAATACCTCTTTTCTTATATCGACTTCTAGTCTGACATATGGTACAACTATTACTCATTCTGATATAGTAGAAGTATCAATACTTATTTTAATTTTTTATGTTCCATTTCTATTTACAAAGGAATATAGACAAAACACCTAAGACTGATTCTTCTGTTAGAGATATACAAAAAAGACTTAGTCATAATAAAATTACCACTACTATAGACACTTATTCTCATGTAACTAGTAAAATGAAAACTGAAACAGTGAATATTTTTGAAGAAATTATAAATTAATTTGCCACCGAATTGTAACTTCGGTGGCAAATTGGTGGCAAACCACCCATTTTGTTGAATTTTTAGTTATTCAAACTGTTGAAAACGCTATATTTATTATAATTTTAATCAATTTCTGATTTAAATGGAGTATCATCAGCTTTTGCTATTCTATATTCCTTATCGGTTATATAACCGAGCTCATGCATCTTATACAACACAATCAATTGTCTCTTCTTAGCCTCTCCATGGTCAATATACCTTGCAGGATTATTCGTCATACCAGCTAACATAGCACATTCAGCTAAATTTAACTCACCAACTTTTTTACCAAAATACACTTCAGCTCCCTTTGCAGCTCCATATGCATTTTTACCTAAATACATATTATTTAAATATGCTTCAAGAATTTCATCCTTAGTCATAATCTTATTCATCTGCTTAGCATTATACATATCCCTTATTTTTCGTTTCATAGTTTTATCATCGCTGGTAAGCAGATTTTTTGAAACTTGCATATCTATAGTACTTCCACCTTGTGTCGTATCTGTAAATACATTATTAAGCACTGACCTAGCTAAAGAAATAACATCTACTCCTTTATGCTTATAAAATCTCTCATCTTCTATGGAAACTATAGCCTGTTTTAAATCATTTGGCATTTGCTTTATACTTACAACCTCGCTACTTATATATTTAGACCTAATTAATTTTTTAGTGACTTCAGGCGACCCTTTTATAGCTGAAACTGTAAATATTGCTCCTGATACTGAAAGTATAATCAATGCAACTAGCATAATAGATAACAATGCTCTAGCTATCTTAATCCTTTTTTGTTTTTTTCTTTTTTTACTTTTTAGTTTTTTCTCTCTTTGCTTGTAATCAACTCTTCTTCTTTCTCTTTGATTATAATCTGTATTTAAAGGTCTTACATTATCTCTTGTAAAACTATCTCTTTCTCTTTTTATAAGATTCTGTGAATCTACTTTTTCACTCATTCTTTTACTAGAACTTGTCTTAGAATTTTTATTTTTTTTATTTGTCGAAGTATAAGAATGTTTAGATTTTTTATTACTATCTTTACTATTATTGACTTTTTTACGTCTTATTTTATTATTATCATCATCATCGTAATAACCCATTTTAGTCTCCCTTCTTCATACTAAGGTACATTATACATTGTTCTACAAAATAAATCAAAGAACAAAATTGTAAGTTTAAGGGTCAATTTTATAAAGGATATTTTCACTAATTTTCTCTTTATTTAAGATTAATATTCATCTTTTATTTTCAAAAATAGTTTTGCAGTTGCTAAAGTATCACTGTCAGCTCTATGAGCATTTATATTCTCTATATTGTAATAAGCACAAGCTGTTTCAAGCTTCTTATTTTTTCCTTTATAACTTTTACATTTTTTTAATAATTCTAGTGTACATACATAATTGTTTATTGGCTCCAAATCTAATATTCTAAGATAGTAATTTAAAAACTTTAAATCAAATTTTGCATTGTGTGCAATTATAGTTCTATTGCCTATGTATTTTCTGAATCTAGGTAAAACCAATTCTAGAGGCTCTTCGTTTTCTACCATTTCATTACTTATATGTGTCAATTCTGTTATAAATGAAGAAATTATACCTTTAGGTTTTATCAACCTTGAATAGTTTTTTACAATTTCGTCATTTTTTATTTCTGTTATTCCTATTTCTATTATTTCACAACCTTTATATGGATCTAAACCTGTAGTTTCTAAATCCACAACTACATATTCATTCATATCTCTTCTCCTTATTCTGAACCCCCCATGACTAAAGTTACAAGGTTCCTGCTTCATAGAATTTTGCATAATCAAGTGGATATATTTATATTCTATATTTATGTAATGGACTAATCAATACTTAATTTTATATGATATAGGAAGATTTTACAAATTACAACACACATATATTATTTTTTTCACTAAAATAAAGATTATTTTTTTATAATTGCTAAATTTTCACTTTATGATTGTTTAATCTATTCTGATAAAAATTATTTATTTCTTTATTGTTTAAATCTTTAAAATCTAAATTTTTACACTGTTCATCATCTTCCCATATTCCTGCCTGTTTATTTCCATCATTTTTGTATAATACACCTTTGCCATTTTTCTTATTATCTAAAAAATAGCCCTTATAAATATCATTATTTGGATATGTTAATTTTCCCAAACCATTTTTTAATCCGTATTTAAATTCACCTGTATATGTTGAACCATCTCTATAAGTATACTTTCCTATTCCATGCATCTTATCATCTTTCCACAGCCCTTCATATCTTTCCTTACTTGAAAAAATATATATTCCAAATCCATTTTTCTTTCCATCAACAAACTCACCTTTATATAGGTCTCCATTGTCATATTTGAATACTTTTTCTTCTTTTAATTTTTTATTGCTATTGTTGCTATTATTCTTATTAATATTATTGTCTTTTACATACACATCTTCTCTTCTAGCTTCAATTAAATCCCTATCATATCTAAATCCTTTTTTCATTTTATTCTTCTGATTAATCTTTTTATTATTAATGAATACTCTAGCTAATTGAATAAATATAAATACAGACGATAAACATATAAATACACATAATATTGTTCTAAAATAACTAGTTATACTTTCCATAATAAATCACCCTTTAAAAAATTTATTTAAAATACCTAATACAATATATATTTTTATTAAGTGATATTTATACTTTTATAATAATATATTGAATAAAATTAATATTGAAGTTATTTATGTTAAAACAAAGCTATTATAAAAGTAATAAATTGAGCTTCTAATTAACATAAAGATATTTATAAAACACACTTGAGTGTTTCAAATAAATATTTTTATTCAGATAATTACTTTTACATGAACAAATAAAAAGATGAACCCTATCAAATGGAGTTCATCTTCTTTTACAATAGTATCTATTTAATAATTAACATCTGATTAGTCATTAGTATCCATATTAAATACTCGATAAAAAGTTATATTAATTCCCTTTATAATGAATTATTTTTAGATATTTTTACTATAGCTATTCTTTTACAAGAACTTTTATAATTTCTGAAATATACATAGTATGATAATCTTTCTCTGGATACCACTTTTTATCATTTTCTTTGGCATCAAAATTTTCTGGTGGCATAGAGTCATGATATAATTTCTTGCATACCATAATCATGTTAGCTTCTTCAAAAGCTACAGTATCATCTACAAAATATGGTGTAAGTCCTGATTTTTCTACTTTATTTATATCTCTACCAGAAATAGTTCCACAAATATTTAAAGCTTCTCTGTATGTTTCATCAAAAAATGCAATTGTAAATGTATCATTATTATCTACAAATTCCTTTGTATATCTCTGTGGTCTTATGTAAGTTGTAACAACATTTTTACTCCAATATACTCCAACACCACCCCAGCTAGCAGTCATTGTGTTAAATTTTTCTGAATTACCAGCTGTTATAAGCAACCATTCTTTACCAATCTTAGTAAATGGATTAAACTGTAATTCCTCAATTTTTACTTCTCTAAAACCCATGACTTCATCCTACCTTTCATCTTTTTAATATATAAACTAATAGTTAAAATTTTGAATATATCTACTCTAATAATACCTTTTAATTGTCTTACATATTCATGTAAATTATAATACAACAAATAAATTACTTTCGCAAGAAGTAGTTTTTGAATTTTACAATCATAAAATATCAATAAAATATATTAATTATAAAACCTATGCTACATTTCTTAAACTTAAAATAATGTATAATGAAAAATGCAGAAAGTACACATACCTTCTACATTTTTTATTATTTTATATTAATTTAGCTCTATTTAACTTTAATCTTATAAAAAATTACCATAATCATCAAGTTTTACTGTATTATTAATAATTTCCTATATCTTATTAACAATATTTATACTATTATCTTTATTTATATATATTTTTTCATTATATAAATCTTCATCAAACATTCTTATTATATTTTCTACCTCATACTTATACTCATCTTCATGTACTCTATAAAGCATTAAATCTTCTAGTAAGTCTTTCATATCAAAATATACATCTTCCAATAAGTAAAAATAACCTTCTTCTATATCTTTCAGTTTATCTATAGTATCCAGTTTCTTACTTACATCTTTCATAACCTCTAAATTTTGTATATTTATATTTATAATTGTTGATAAGTACATTCTCACAGTTTTTATTATTTCAATAGAAAAATCTACAATATTATAATTTCCTTCTTTTTTATACAGTGACTCTTTAAATTTATTAAAACAATTATCTAAATCACAATTTATGTCGTTAAATGGTGGTCTTATTATATCTCGTATTATCAAAAGATTTTGTATTGCTACATTATTTGTGATTGCCTCATCTAAAACAAATAAATTATATGCGTCGTTTAATGGGTCATGAGCGTCTCCACTAAACTCTAAATTGGCAAACTCAAGTAAATTTTTTAATGATATGTAGTTCATACATCTCATACCACAATTTATATATTTTTCTTTTATATCTATAAATAAATCCCTAATATTATTTACAAATCTTGGATGATTGTTTTTCTTAGAACTTCTAATATCAGTATTATTGAAACATGTCAAATCTAAGTTGCCAAAAGTATATATTCCTTCAATATCAGAAAATATGCCTAGCCATTTTTTAAACTTTCTCATGACCTCTTCATAACTTGGTGCATTCTTCAATTCTTCTGAAGATATATGTGTTAATTCCTGTATATGAGGATACACTTCTTCATTACTCACTGGCTTTATTAAAGATTTAAATTTATCAATATTTTTTGTTTTTTCATCATACATAACTGCTCCAATTGCAATTATATCAGAATTCAATACTGCCCTCTTTGATTTAGAATTTGGCATATTCATTTCAAAGTCTATATATACTCTTTTCAATATAAACACCCTTTCCAATTGTTTATAGTGATTCTTTTTAATTATTTTTATTCAAAATCTTCTAAGAAAGAATGTTTCTCCCCATTTTGTTGCCAACCAAGTATTGAATCAAGGTTTACATTTTCTGCCGCCTTAAATATAGATTTTTCTACATTTTTAAAATTTGGCTCTAAGCTCTTTATTAAGTCTTTTATCTCATATCTCTTGTTTCCTGTTTTTTTAGCAGCAACCATACATGCACAATTTAATGGCCATATCCCACTATTTTGAATAAATCTTATAATATGCTCTTCTCTTATATAATAAAGCGGTCTTATGATTTTTATTCCTTCAAAATTAGTAGAATTAAGTTTAGGAAGCATTGTTTTAAAATTACCAGCACACAATAAATTAAGCATTGTTGTCTCTATTACATCATCATAATGATGACCTAATGCAAGTTTATTACATCCTAACTCTTCTGCTTTTGAATATAATGCTCCTCTTCTCATTCTTGCACACATATAACATGGATAATCTTTTGCTATCTCATCTGCTATCTCAAATATTCTTGAATCAAATAAATGTATTGGTATATTTAGATACTCACAATTATCTATAAGTAATTGCCTTATATTTGCATGATATCCAGGGTCCATAGCAATAAATTCAACATCGAAATTAACTTGTCCATGTCTTTTTAACTCTTGAAACATTTTAGCCATAAGAATACTGTCTTTTCCACCAGAAATTGCTACAGCTATCTTATCCCCTTCTTCAACTAATTTGTAATCTCTTATTGCTTTCATAAACTTGGACCATAAATTTTTTCTATATTTTTTTATTATACTTTTTTCTATATCTCTTACTGGAAGTCTTTCCTCAAAAGGAACTATAATTTCACAGCCTTTTCCTGATAGCTCACTCATTTAATCACCTCGTATATTTATGTTAATAATATTTTACAAAAAAGTCTACCTTCATCTATAAAATACTATAATTTTCACTTTAATTTCAACAAATAATTTATAATTTTCAATAACGCATAAACTTATAATAACATAAATAACCTCTTTCTTTTATTATCTTTTTTATTTTTCTCATTTAATATTTTATTATGAGTAACGATTTTTAAATGACTGAATATTATACACTAGATAGAGTTACCTATCTATTTACAACAAGGAGGTTTTCATCTTGGAAAATAAAACTAGAGATATTAAAAAGAATTGTGGTCCATCTTTAGCTAGACCATACGTTAATAATCAAATTTTTACAGAAATGTACTGCCTTTCTGATGCATTAAAATTTGGAACTATATTTCCAGAACTAAATCTATTAGATTCTGAAATGTACAACAAAGAATTATATGCTAAGCCAAAAAAATATAGAGGAGGTAGAAGATAATGAAAGATTCATCTAGAGCTGAACTTATGAGAAAAATTCAGGAGACATCTTTTGCATGTGTTGATATGAACTTATATTTAGACACTCACCCTGATGATAAAAACGCTATCAACACTTACAATTCATTATGTAATCAATTTGCGCAAGCTAGATACGCTTACGAAAATAAATACGGTCCTTTAACTAACTTTGGGTATGCTCCAAGTAGATGCCCTTGGCAATGGGCTGAACAACCTTGGCCTTGGGACAGAGAATTTAATTATTAGACATCAAGTATTGGAGGATTGAAAATTCATGTGGATATATCAGAAAACTATACAACACCCAGTTAATATAAAAACTTGCGACCCTAGAATGGCTAAATTTCTTATAACTCAATTTGGTGGACCAAATGGAGAACTTGCAGCATCTTTAAGATATTTAAGCCAAAGATATACAATGCCTACTGGCAATATGCGTGCACTTTTAACAGATATTGGTACAGAAGAACTAGCTCACGTTGAGCTTATATGTACTATGGTTTATCAGTTGACTTCTGATGCAAGCCCAGAAGAATTAAAGGCTGCAGGTCTTGGTTCAAACTATGCACAAAATGGATACGGAATTTATCCAACAGATTCAAATGGTGTTCCATTTGATGTAAGACCTATTGCTGTTATGTCAAACCCTGTAACTGATTTACATGAAGATATGGCTGCTGAGCAAAAAGCACTTGCAACTTATTATCAACTTATAAATTTAACAGATGATGTTGATGTTATAGAAGTACTAAAATTCTTAGGTCAAAGAGAAATAATTCACTATCAAAGATTTGGTGAAGCTTTAATGGATGCTTACGAATTAGAAGAATCTCAAAAAATGTTCTAAAATTTTTATTTATATAAACTACTATTATTTGATAATTTATAATTTACTGTTTTTGTTAAAGTTTACAAAATAAAATAAACATAGTTTATTTTCTATACTTAAAGAAAATAAAGAAAAAAGCAGGTACCAATTAAGTAGTAACATAGATAATAATCTATAATACTATCAATATTGTACCTGTTTTTATATTATAAGCAATAAAGAAAAATCTATTTATTGAGCTCTATAATAAAAAATGATTATAAAACTCTTCTTGCATTTACATATCTACTTGAATAGTAACTACTATTTATATTAGATATTGTTACCTTTTTTGATGAACCTGAAGATGCATGTATCATATCTCCATTTCCTATGTATATTCCAACATGACTTACAGAACCATTATTTGACCCTTGTGTATCAAAGAATATTAAGTCTCCACTTCTAAGGTCTCCTCTATTTACATATGTTCCATACTTACTTTGATCTCTAGACACTCTTGGTATACTAACTCCTGCTGATTTTTTCATAACGTATTGTGTGAATCCAGAACAGTCAAAACTATTTGGACCTTCCGCTCCCCATACATATGGTTTTCCAAGTAGAGTCTTTGCAAAACTTATTACACTATCAGCTCCCTGACTTGGAGAGTTAGTTGAATCAGATGGAGTTGAAGTATCAACAGAACCTTTTTCAGCAAGATATTGACTTGACACATATCCCGTTTGATTGTCATGATTTACTTTTGTCCATCCTCCATTTTCAGCAATACTTCCAACTTCAGTTCCATAGCTTAATGTAGCTACTTTAGAGTGACCTGTACCTGGTCCTGTTCTAAGGTTTAGTGATTTTGCCGTTACAACCTTTGTGTCCTTTACAAGGTCATTTGAACTACTGCCAGTATTTCCATTTGTAGATTCATTTATACTAGTTCCTAAGTATTTACTTGAAACATAACCCACTCTACCATTAGAACTTATTTTTGACCATCCATTTGACTCAGATATGTATCCAACTTCAGTACCGTATCCTAGTGTAGATATTTTAGAACTACTTGTACTTGGTCCTGTTCTAAAATTTAACCCTTTTGCTGTAACAACTTTTGTTGACTTAACTGAAGCATCATTACTTTCATTACTATTTCCAAGGTTATTTATTCCTACATAATTTCCATGCACATAACCTGTGTTTCCATTATATTTAACTTTTGCCCAAGAACCTTCTTTTCCTACATACTCAACTTTATCTCCTTTGTAAAGTTTCCCCATTGATTCATGGTCTGTACTTGGTCCTTTTCTAAAATTTACTGCATTCCCTGTTATTGTTCTGTTTTCTATACTTACACTCTCTACCCCAGACTCATCAGCATATGCTAAGTTTCCCATTGTAGGCATTATTATCGCAGTTGCCATTATGCTGGCTGCTATTCTCTTTTGATTAAAATTCATAACTTTCCACTCATCTCCTCTTTTCTAGTAGCTTTATTCATTTTTTAAATATAAAAGAAATAACTGACACTATATTAAAATATCAATTATTTCTTTTATATTAATATTATTACAAATTTGTAACTATTTGTCTATAGTAATATTTATTTACCATAAATTACCATAAGTGAATTTTAATCATCAATAGCCTGCAACTTAGTAATATAGCCATCTTTTGCTTTTTTAAAAGATGGCTATATTTTTTAACTTTTTTGTAACTTTTTAAAATCCTGTCGAACCAAATCCACCTTTTCCTCTTTCAGAATCACTTAATTCTTTCACTTCTTCTATATTAATATCATAGATAGGTTTTACTATCATTTGAGCAATTTTCATATGTTTTTCAACTTTAAAATCATTTTTCCCATGGTTTATTAATATAATTTTAAGCTCTCCTCTATAACCTTCATCAATAGTTCCAGGTGTATTTAACACAGTAATTGAATGTTTTAAAGCAAGCCCACTTCTAGGTCTTACCTGCGCTTCTGTCATAGTAGGAAGCTCTATACATATTCCAGTTTTAATAAGTTTAGTTTCTCCAGAAGGTATTACCACCTCTTCTATAGAATACAAATCCATACCAGCATCACCTTTGTGAGCGAAATTAGGTATTATAGCATCGTCATTTAGTTTTTTTACTTTCAAATTGTACATTTTATATCTCCTTTCAACTTTCTATAAATATTATAACTTAAATTTCGACCTCTTGAAGTTTTTTATTTTTTTGTGGTAATATAATTATTAGTGTTTTAAAGGAGGATTTTTTATGAAACTTGTACTTGCTGAGAAACCATCTGTTGCAAAAACTATAGCATCCTTTCTGGGTGCAAAGACTAGACAAGATGGTTACTTTGAAGGAAATGATTATATAATTACTTATGCAGTTGGGCACTTAGTATCATTATATGATATGAAGGATTATGATAAAGATAAATATTCTGGTTCTTGGAAAATGAATAATTTTCCATTTGTTCCTGAAGATAAGTTTAAATTTAAGATTGATAGTTCTAAAACCAAACAATTCAATACTGTGAAAAAACTCTTGAATAGAAAAGATGTAGAATATGTAATAAATGCCACTGATAATGACCGAGAAGGAGAACTCATAGCATTTCTAATATTTTTACTTGCAAACAATAAAAAACCAGTAAAAAGAATTTTAGTAAATGAATGGACGCCAGAAGATATTACAAGAGGTATAAAAAGCTTAAAAGATGAAGATGAAATGAGAAATCTTCAAGCCGCTGGATACACAAGACTTATCACTGATTGGTTGATTGGAATAAATTTTACTTCTGTTGCTACGTTGAAATATGGAAATGGAAAATTATTAAATATAGGTAGAGTAATTCTTCCAACAGTTAAATTAGTCTATGACAGAGACATGGAAATACTAAATTTTGTTCCTAAAACTTATTATGAAATAGAAGGTCATTTTAAAGCTGAGGCTGGTGAATATAAAGGTAAATATATTAAGGGCAAAGAAAGTAAATTTGATACACTTGAAGATGCAAATAAAATTATAGCTTCAATTAAATCTGAAACTGGTAAAATACTAGATAAAAAAGTTACTATGTCAAAAGAATATGCACCTAAACTTTTTAGTTTGACATCACTTCAAGGATATATAACTTCTAAGTATTCTAATTTTACCTCTGACAAGGTCCTAAATGTCTGTCAATCTCTTTATGAGGGTAATGGTAAAGGTGGATATATAACTTATCCTAGAACTGATTCTATTTTTTTAGAGGAAAGTTTAACTTCAAAGGTTTCTCAAACTTTAGACAAACTAAAAGTTGGACTTGAATATGAAACTAAGATTAAATTTTCTAAAACTAAAAGGGTCTTTGATTCTTCTAAAGTAGATTCCCATAGTGCTATAATCCCTACTTATATAATTCCCAAAAACTTGTCTAAAGATGAGCAACTGGTTTATGATGCTATAAAAGATAGGTTTATAGCAAACTTTATGCCCCCTGCTGAATACGAGAATACAGAAATTAAGACTGAAGTAGATAATTGCACTTTTTTAACAAAGGGTAAAGTACTCAAATCAAAAGGATATCTTGAAGTATATAATAAGGAAGAAAAAAACGATTTACTTCCACTTGTAAATAAAGATGATATTGTAGATGTATTAGAAGTAAAGCCCTTAACTAAACAGACTACTCCTCCTAAGCCGTATACTGAGGACACACTTTTAAAGGCTATGAAAAATTGTGGTAAAAATGTACCTGAAGAAGATACAACAGTGTTGTCAGGATATTCTATAGGAACATCAGCTACACGTGCTGATGTATTGAAGAAAATAAGCCAAGTTGGATATGTAAATAAAAAAGGAAAGTCTTATTCTATAACAGACCTCGGAAAAAATTTAGTTGAGATTTTTCCTGTTAAAGATTTATTTGATGTAGATTACACTGGAAAACTTGAAAAAAGTTTGAGTGATATCCAAAAAGGCAAATACACTAGAAAGGAATATCTTACTAATATCATTAATTTTATATACCAAAATGTCAATATTATAAAACACGATGCTTCAAAAAACATAAATACAGAAGCATATACTTTTGATTCAAAAACTAAAAAGTTTACTAAAATAAAAGAAAAAAAACAGAAAAAGAGTATGACTAATACTGAAAAAGAAGTTGCTGTATCAAAAGATTCTGATAACAAAAAAGAAAGTAAAAATAAAGATGATAATCCATCTCTTGGTAAATGTCCTGTTTGTCAGGGTGATGTACTTGAATTTGATAAAGGGTTTGCTTGTAAAAATCATAAAGAATGTAAATTCGTTATTTGGAAAAATGATAAGTACTTAAGTCTTTATAAAAAGAAAGTTAATAAAACAATGGTCAAAAATATTTTAAAAAAAGGTGAAACCAAAGTAAAATCCTTAACATCTAAAAATGGCAATAAGTTTGATGCTACATTAAAATATAATAAGAATCCAGATAACGGTTATTTCAGTTGGAAAATAGAGTTTGATAACTAAATAATACTCATAAAACAATAAATGTCAGTAGCATAATATTCTATATTATACTACTGACATTTATTGTTTTACGATTTTTTAACTTTGTTAACAATGACTTCCACAATTACATCTAGCCTAATTTTTTTACTATCTCTGATAACTTCAGTGTATGTTCATCTAATAAAGTTAATTCCTCCTCAGAGAGATTTGATAGTTTCTTTACTAAAGACTCTTTAAGGATAGCTTTTACTGCATCAAATAAGTCGAATGCCTTATCTGTTAATTCCACCCTAAGAATTCTTCTATCTTTTGGGTCAGGAAATTTATTAACTAAATCATGTTCTACCAATCTATCAATAATTGGTGTCATATTTGATTTTAAGATTCCTAAATTAGAAGCTATTTGAGAAATTGATGATGAGTTCGATGTCATAAGATAAAGGATTACCTTAGCATGCGATGGAGCCATTGGACATTCTTCAAAATACGCTTTCATTATATCCGAGTTATTTTGAAATTTCTTTAACAAATCACTTTCTTTAAATATATTATTTTCAAGTACAAATAAGAAATCTAAAAAAGAGTCTGCTATTTTAAGTATATTATTGTTATCCATCTTTGTAACATCCCTTCAATAAATAATGTAATAAACCATTCGTTATTTATATAGTATAAATTATAAACTATTAATAAATTTAAAACAAGAAAAAGTTATTGACTCATAATAATTATAAATTTATAATCAAATTAGAGAATTATAAATTGCCAATAAAGGGAAGTTTTTTAATTAGCCTAAAACTAAACTTAAATTATAAGACACTTTAAATTCTACAACAAGCTAGTGTGCAATATATAATAGGAGGAGATATGAAAAGATATTTAATAGTTTTCTTAATGTGTAGTTCACTGTTTTTAGTTGGATGTGGAAAAACAGAAGAACCTGAACCCGAGAAACCAATAGCAGTTTCTGTTCAAAAAGCAGTAGGAGGAGAAATTGAAAACACAAATGCTTTCTCAGGAACTACAAAGGTTAAAGATGAAACAGCTGTTACTGCACAGACTGTTGGCACAGTTCAAGAAGTTTATGTAAAACTTGGGCAAAATGTAAGAAAAGGAGATGAATTATTGAGTATAAGCAGTCCAGATTTAGAAAATAGTGTAAAACAGAGTAAGGCAGCACTAGATTTGGCTAAAGCAAGTTATTCAAGTGCAACTGGTGGTTCATTAGAAGCACAAGTAAATCAAGCAAAAACAGCTCTTGATAACGCAAAAATTCAATATGATGAATCTCAAAGGAATTATGACAATAATAAGGTTCTTTATGAGCAGGAAGTAATTAGTTTAGACCAATTTAAAAAAATAGAATTTGCTTTAGAACAATCAAAACAACAACTAGACTCTGCTCAAAGATCATACGATACAGCAACTTCAAAGAGTATACCTCAAGCTAAGGCTCTTGCTAAAAAACAACTTGACCAAGCTCAAGTATCATATAATTTAGCAATGAGTAACTTAGATAAATTAACTTTGACAGCTCCAGTAGATGGTACAATAACTGCTAAAAACTTTGATGCAAAAGAAATGATAACACAATCACAGCCAGCTTTTACTATTTCTAATCCTAACATATTAGAAGTTGATTTAAATGTAGCAGAATCAGACATAGGTAAATTTAAGAAGGATGGAAATGTAGAAGTTATAATTGAAGACCAAAGGATTTTAGGAAAGGTAGATTATGTACCTTCAGTAGTTGACCCTCAGACATCTTTATATCCTGTTAAAGTGCTTGTTACTAACACAAACAACAAGTTTAAAGCAGGAATGTCTGCTCAAGTAAACTTAAGTGTTGAAAAAGAAAATGGTGCTGTTACAATACCTAAAAAAGCAATATTTGAAGAAAAAGGAAAGAAATATGTATACATAGCAAACAAAGATAATATAGCAAAGAAAAAATTAGTTCAAACAGGAATTGTAACAGAGGATAAAATAGAAATCAAAAGTGGTGTAAGCGAAAAAGATACAGTGGTTATTGGGGGGATAAGTCTTATTTCTGATGGAACTAAGATATTTCCTGTAGAAAAGGAGAAATAGTACTATGAATTTTATACAAACTTCTGTTAAGCGTCCTCTTACAATCATAATGGTTTTCTTGGTATTAATAGTTTTTGGTGGTATTGGATATAAGAAAATGTCAATAAATCTAATGCCTGATATAGAAATACCTGTTGTAATGGTTATGACTACTTGGACAGGTGCTGGTCCTCAAGACGTTGATGAACAAGTTAGTCAAAAAGTTGATGAAAGTCTATCAGCTGTTTCAAACGTAAAATCTACCATATCAAGTTCACAAGAAAGTGTTTCTATGGTAGTTGCTCAATTTGAGTTTGGAACTAATTTAGATGAAATAATGAACGATGTTAGGTCTAAAGTTGACGCATTACAGACTAGTCTTCCAGATGATGCAGCTAAACCAACAGTTCTAAAATTAGATATGAATGCACAAGCTATAGGTCAGCTTGTTATATCTGGAGGAAATGAAAATAGTTCACAGGCATTGAGAAAATATGCTGAGGATGTGATTCAACCTAAAATAGAATCTATAGATGGTGTTACATCAGCAGACCTTAAAGGTGGAGAAAAAGCACAGGTCAATGTAATAGCTGACCCAGCTGTTCTTTCAAATTATGGAGTTAGTTTATCAACTATAAAAGGTATATTATCATCTAGTAATAAAACATACCCTTATGGCTCAATTACTCAAGGTGAAGATAAAATAGTTTTAAGAGCAATTGATAAACTTGAATCTTTAGATGATATAAAACAGATTCAAATTCCTGTAAAGGGTGGAAATACAGTTAGATTAGATAATCTTTGTAGTGTAGATTATGGATATGCAGACAAAGACAGTATTTATAGATATAATGGAAAAGACAGTTTAGTAATAGATATTTCTAAACAGCAAGATGCCAATACTGTAAAAGTTATGCAAAATGCGTATAAATACGTAGATGAATTAAATAAAGAAAATCCTCAATTTAAAATTAAAATTGCTAACGATACAAGTTCGTACATAAGTGAATCAATAAACAGTGTAATGAGTAACTTGCTTATAAGTGCTGTTATTGCCTTTGTGGTAATCTTTGCTTTCTTAAAAAGTGTAAGAGCTTCACTAGTTGTTGCCATAGCAATCCCAATTTCCATAATAGGAGCCATAGCAGTTCTCTACTTTACAGGAGAAAGTTTAAACCTTATTACTGCCAGTTCCTTGGTAATTTCAGTTGGTATGGTTGTTGACAATGCTACGGTTGTAATTGAAAATATATTTAAATATAGGAAAAGTGGTCGTATGAGTATTGATGATTGTGCTATTGAAGGTACAAGAACCGTAACCAATGCCATACTTGCATCAACATTGACTACTATAGCAATATTTTTACCTATTATGTTTACAGAAGGTATAGCTAAAATAACTTTTGGAGCATTAGGTAAAACTCTTATAGCTTCCCTAGCCTTCTCTTTTATAGGTGCAATTACTCTTGTTCCTAGTGTATTTGCAAAATTAAGTAGAGGTAAAAATAGCGAAAAGATGCAAGAAAAAGACAGTCCCATATTTGATAAAGTAAGTGAAGGGTATAAAAGATTACTAAGTGTATGCTTGAGACACCAACGCTTAGTAGTAATATCAAGTTTACTTATTTTTATAGCTTCTTTAATTGGAATGAGCTTTATAGGTATGGACTTTATGCCTGCTGCCGACAAGGGAGCACTTGCTGTTTCTATAGAACTTCCAAAAGGTCTTAGTCTAGAATCTAATGATTATTATGTATCTATGACTGAGAAAAAAGTTTCAGATATTCCAGAAGTCAAAACTTTAATAACAACTTTAACATCAGATTCAAATAACAATACAGCAAATATAGCAATTGAATTAGAATCTCAAAAAAATAGAAAGAGAACTACTGATGAGATAGAAAAAGAAATAATTGATAGAGTTGCTACTGTCCCAGATTGTAAAATAAATGTAAGCCAAAATAGTAGCGTCATGGGTGGAAGCACAGGAGCAGACTTTACATTAGAAATGAAAGGCCCTGATTTAGATGTATTAAAAATATTAGGAAAAGAAGCTGAAAAAGAATTCAGTTCAATAAAAGGATTTAGAAATGTTGAGACTTCTCTTACAGATACAACACAAGAAGCTCAATTTACAATAGACAAACATAAAGCTCAAGAATACGGTGTAAACACTGGTGAAATAGCAGGATTACTACGTACAGCAATAAATGGTGATTCAGTTACTACTGCTACAATTGATGATTACAAAGTTGATGTAAACTTAAAATTTAAAGCAGACAGTATTGATAATCTAGAAGATATAAAACAATTAAAAGTAAACTCTGCTACTGGAAAAGAAGTTCCTCTTGGTGCTTTTTCAGATATAAAAATGGCAGATGGTCTACAATCTATATCTAGAACTGATGGAGACTTCTCTGTAAATATAACTGCTACACTTGATAATGTAGATGCTGGTACTGCTACAAAACTAGCACTAGAAAAAACTAACAAGATGGTAATTCCTAAAGATTACTCTATTGGTGTTGGTGGAGAAACAGAAATGATGAACGAATCTATGGCAAGTCTTGGATTCTCAATGGTTATAGCTATAGCACTAGTTTACATGGTAATGGTAGCTCAGTTTGAATCATTTAGTAAACCATTTATAATCATGTTCTGCGTTCCATTTGCATTTGTTGGAGTTGTGCTTTCTCTGCTAGTCAGTGGGCAAAGTTTAAGTACTGTAGGTATGTTAGGTATAATCTTACTTATAGGTATAGTTGTTAACAATGGTATAGTTCTTATTGACTACATAGAACAGCTTAGAAAAACAAATCGTAACAATGATTTAATTGGATTGGTTTCTATTGGTTGTGCAGCAAGATTAAGACCAGTTCTAATGACAACTGCAACAACAATTTTAGGTATGTTACCAACAGCGCTATCTCTTGGTGAAGGTGGAGAAACAATGCAACCACTAGCTATAGTTATAATGGGAGGTCTGACTGTATCTACACTTATAACTTTGGTACTTATACCTACTATATACTTAATATTTGATAAATGGGAAGATAAGTTTTCAGACAAAATGCCTAAAATATTTGGTAAAATAACAGATAAAATAGGTGATATAAAAAGAAAAATAATAAAGAAACCAAAATTGAAAGCTAAAGTTTAAATAGAATGGAGGGTGATTGTATTGAATAAAAAAGTTAGTAAAATAGTTGCAATTGGATGCGGTGTTGGAATAATAACAGCCAACCTAATGCCAGTTTATGCAAATGATAATACTTCTTCTATAAGTAAAGTTGATAATTCTATCGTGAATGACTCAACTAAAAGGACATCTGAAAAGGAAATTTTAACTGCTAGAGAAGCTGTCAGTGCAGCAATTAAAAATAGTGATAAATTAAAGATGAAATCAGAAGAAATAAAAATGTTAAAAGAGAAATTGGAAGTACAAGATGAGTTTGATAGTTTTACTGGAAGTGATAACTCATTTCCATACGACCAAATCGGACTTCTTAAAAATCAAAGTGAACAGGCAAAAGGGTTTATGGAAGACCAAATAGCAAATGATATTACGAATAAATACAATGATTTAGTATCAAGAGAAAATGAGTTGGATAAAATAAAAAACAATCTTGAGATAAAAACTAAAGAAATTAAAGATATGAAATTAAAAAAAGAGTTAGGATTAGTAACATCATTAGAAACTGAGTCAGCTGAACTTGAACTTCAGACACTACAAAATACTCAAAAAGCTAAACTTCAAGAACTAAAAAATAATCAAGACTATTTTAAGTTATTGACTAATATAAATTTAGATAATTATCAATTGGATAAGGAATATAGATTTGAATCTTTTAGAGTAGGTGGCTCAGTTGATTCATATATGGAAGGTAAAGTAAATGAATACTTAAAGTACGACCAATTGATTTTGGAGCGTACTGAAGAAAGTTTTAATGATGATGATGAGAATAAAGCAGATTTACCAGATAGACCTAATCTTACAAGACCAGTTGCTCCTACAAAACCAGAACAAGGTGGTTTGACTGATGATGAATATAAGGTTCTTATGGATAAGTATAAAAAAGATTATGAGCGATATGAAAAAGAGGTTGAGGTATACAATCTTGAAAGACAGACCTATGCTTCTGGACTTACTACATATGCAAATTATCTTCAACAAAAATACAATACTGAAAATGGTTTAGTAACATTAGAAGACAGTAAAAAAGCTCTAAAAAAAGGCTTGATTGATAGTTATGCTCAATTACTTGCTTTAGAAGATACAATTGACATTACTAAAAAACAACTTGAATTATCCGAAAAACAAGTAAAAAATACTAAATTAAGATATGATTTAGGATTAATTACTCTAACTGATTATAAAAAACAAGTAGTAAGCAATGAAGATGCTAAAAATAGCTATGACACGCTTATTGTAAACTATAACTCATTAAAAAATGGTATAGAAAAACCTTGGATACTTAATACTGGCAAATAGAAAATATTAAACAACTTTCACAAAATTATTTAATAAAAATATATATAGAATTGATTTATTATTAAATAAAAGACTGTAGATAGATTTGAATAGAAGCAAATTTATCTACAGTCTTTTTAATATACAATTTATAAATTTGTTTTATACAAACCTACTTAATTGTCTACATCTAAGATTTCAATTTCATGTAAAATAATCCTCATTTTAAATTATTATAACTTTTCTAAGTTTTGTATGATATAATTTCATTTTACCTAGAACTTATACCTATGTAACTCTTTATTCTAATAGAATAATTGACAGTTAAAAGAATAAATATTATTTTGAAACCTGGAATCCATATTTCAAAGGGTCATCATTATCAATAATATAAGTAGATACTCCTGTTACATAAGCACTTCCTGTGATTTTAGGTATTACTGCAGAATACTCTCCAGCCTTTGCTTCTTCCTTGATTACACCTGTAAATGTAGTACCAATAAAGCTTTCATACACAAAAGGCTCTCCAATACCAATTTTACCTCTTTTATAAAGTGTAGCAAGTTTAGCACTCGTCCCAGTTCCACATGGAGAACGGTCTGCCATATAATCACCAAAGATTACAACGTTTCTCATATCACATCCAGGTGTTGAAGTAGGACAATACAATTCAGCAAGGTCAACAGAAGTAATATCACATTCAGGATGTTGAATTTCATTTTCTTTGTTGGCATATTCAATCAATTTCATGCCAAAATCAGTTAGAAATGGAATATTTTCAGGTGTTACATCCATACCAAACTGTGTAACATCACACAATGCAAAGAAACTTCCTCCAAATGAAATATCATATGTAATCTCTTTCCCCTGAACCTCCCATGACTAAAGTCACAGGGTTCCTGCTTCATAGAATTTTGCATACTAAAATATGTCTTACCAATTCTCCACAGGCTATCCCCGTAGTTCCTACGGTTCTTACATAAGTATTTATTTTAAACTCTTATTAGTCTTAATCCTTCTTTTAGTATATTTATACTTGCATTTATATCTCTATCATGAGTTTCATTACAACAAGGACAAATCCATTCTCTTATATTTAAATCCTTAATTTCCTTGTTTTTGTACCCACATTTATTGCATATTTGTGAACTTGCAAAGAATTTACCTACCTTTACAATTTGTCTACCATACCAATTAGCCTTATATTCTAATTGACAAACAAATTCTGACCATGACACATCAGAAATTAAGCGAGATAATTTACGATTTCTAGTCATATTCTTTACTTGTAAATCTTCTATGCAAATAATATCATTCTCTCGTATTAATTTAGTAGATAGTTTTTGTAGAAAATCCTTCCTTTGATTAGCTATATGTTCTTGAAGTCTTGCAACTTTTAACCTTGCTTTATTTCTATTTAAACTACCAATTGTTTTTCTCGATAATTTTTTTTGTAATTTAGCAAGTTTGTTTAATGACTTCTTAAGATACTTAGGATTTTCTATAAAGTCTCCACAACTTGAGATACAAAACTCTTTAATTCCTAAATCTAAACCTATCTGATTATTAGTATTTTCAAATGCTTCAATATCTATATCAGTACAACATAGTGATACATAATATTTACCACTTGGTTCTTTGGATACAGTAGCATTAAGTATTCTACCTTGAGGTACTTGTTTATCCCTTACTTTAACTATACCAAGTTTAGGTAATTTTATATATTGACTACAGTACATAATATTTCCATTTGTAAAGTTAGTTCTATATGAAAATCTATTAGTTTTCTTTGATTTAAATTTAGGAAATCCTGCATTTTCCTTAAAGAATTTTTTATATGCGTTTTCTAAATCTTTTAAGGTGTTTTGTAGTGAAAATTTGTCAGGTTCTTTAAGCCACTCTAATTCTTTTTTTAAGTTGGTCAAATCAGAACTACACTGTTTATAAGTAAAATTTTCTTTATCACTTTCATAAACTTCTATTTTTTTAGCAAGATATTTATTATATACAAATCTACAACATCCAAAAGTTTTGTTAATTAGCTCTTGCTGTTTTTTATTTGGATATATTCTAAACTTATAAGCTTTTTCCACTACTATCACCTCACTTTACTTGTTTTTTATGATTATGTAATACTGGATGTCTATATTTTACACACCATACTATATGGTATTGTACTAAATATACATATCTGAGCTACTTCAATTTTTACTCACCCATCCTAATATTAACAAGGTAAATTTTTTAAAACAAGTATTTTAAAGGTTTTTATATTTATTTTTAAATAGCATATGTAAGAACCATAAGTCTTAACTTTTATCATTTTTGAGGTTGTCGTTCACATAAGTTCGCTACTTCCTATGCAGTTCTCTTATGAACTTCTTACACTTTCATGCAAGCACAGACTATATCTTATCCTTCGGCATTATCCGTTAAGGTCTACCCACTTCCACTACCAATAGCTTGTAATGTACTTCCCTCAAGAGGAATAGTCGTTGAAGTTTCTCCTATTCGGAGCTTACCTGCTGATTGCCCATTTTAAAGTACTTAGGATTTAACCTTATACCATCTAACCAATTTTTTCTACTTTCGTAACTTTCACACTTAGGTTTATTTCATCCTTATGTTTTAGTTTGGTTAGCTTTAGGGGTTTCCAGCAATTCAAGTAGTATTGGATAAGCTCTATCCTATCTCTACATATAAGTTTCCCTATATGCTGACTACTTTAGCTACTAACTCACGACTAAAGTCACAAGTGTACGTAGCTATTTTTTAATCAATAACAGTAGTTAAATTTTCCTTATACAAAAATGCAGGTACATTTGTTAATGTTACATTCACAACCTTACCATCTTTTACCTCTGCCTTTGTACGGATTAAACCAGCAGGTGCATCTAATACAACCTCTGTATATGGTTCTTTTGCTTCTACAAGTCTCGCTTCTATAATTGCAGTAACAGTTCCAATAGTTCCATGCCCACACATATTCAAATATCCACCAGTATCCATATAGATAACTCCATAATCTGCTTCTGAATTAATTGGCTCAGTAACAATAGAACCAAACATATCATGATGCCCACGAGGCTCAAACATTAACGCCTTACGATACTGGTCACAATTCTCTTCCAAATATTTTTTCTTTTCAATCATTGTATCTCCTGGTAATTCTGGAAATCCAGATAGCACAACACGTGTAAATTCTCCAACTGTATGTGTATCAACAGCAGTAAAACATTTCTCGTAAATACTAAGATTTACATTTGGTTTTAGTTCCATTTTGGAAACCCCCTCAATATTATGTAATATAGTTATGTAACTTTATTTTATAACTTTATTTTTAAATTGTCAACTCAGAGAACTGGAAAAGATTAAGAAAATATGATATCGTATATTTAAACAAAAGTAACGACCAATGAAATGTAACAAGAAAGGAAATATAGTCTTATGGGAAATAGAGAGAAACATGTAAAAAATGCATCCATGCCTTCAGACTTAAAATATTTAAATCGGAAACGAATACTTGACATCATTAGAAATTCAACAGAGGTATCAGTCAATGATATCAGTGAAGCAACCAAAATTAGCCGTCCTACAGTAAAAAAAGCTATGCAGAGTTTTGAAGAAATAGGACTTTTGGTTTCAGTAGGTAAAGGAAATTCTACAAATATTGGTGGAAAACGCCCAGAATTATATTCGTTTTCTTGTAATAAAAGAATACTGTGTATATCACTTGAAGAGAATTATATTCATTTTGCAATTTTGACCATGAAAAATGAATGTATCTTAGAAATAGAAATTCCTGCCACTTACAAAAATACATTGGATACATTTCAAAAAGAACTTGCAGGTCACATTGAAGAGATTCTAGCAAATGCAGAAGTCTCTCATGAGGAGTTATATGGTATAAGTCTTGCAATTGCTGGATTTGTAGACCAAAAATGTGGTATTGTCAGATTTTTTATGATGGCTCCACATTGGGGCAGAAATATTAATATAAAAAAATGGCTTGAAAAATTGTATCCAAAACAGGAAATTATAGTAGAAAATCTAGTTAGAATGGCTGGAAATGCACTTCTTCTTGAAGAAGAATTTCGCAATAAAAGAACAGTTGTCATGTATGCAGAAGCAGGAATTTCTTCATGCTATATTGATAAAGTTGTGCTTACTGGTAGAAATGCTCTTATTGGAGAAATTGGACACATGACTGTTGATTACAGTGACGAAGAGATTTGCTCCTGTGGAAGTAAAGGATGCTTTGAACGTATGGTTAGTGCTGAAAGGATTCGCTATAGGCTAAAGAAAAATTCATTAAAACTTTTGGAATCATCTATAAACCAATGGATAGAATCTAAGAATTTACTTCAACATGTGTTTGAAGAAGCAGACAATGGAGACGAGCTAGCAAAGATAGAGGTTGGCTATTTAGCAGAAATGTTCTCACTAATGTTAAAAAATGTAGCAATCAATTTTGACCCAGAAGTTGTAGTCTTACTTGGGCAGTATGCTTATGCAGGAGAATATTTTAAGCTTAAATTAAAAGAAGAACGAAAAAAAGCTCGATTCTTCCCAGAGGAAACTGCGTCTATAATATACTATGATACAAGACCATTAAGAGAACTACAAAAAGCTGGAGGATATCAGGTCTTAACGCAAAATTTTTTTGATAATCCCATACTTTATGAAGGTAGCGTTAAGGGGAATGAAGAATAATCAAAAACCTATGCTTTTATAGAGCCATCCGAATTGGATGGCTCAAAAGTTTAACTCTAAATTTAATTATCTTTTATCAAATGTCTCATCTATTTTACATCTCACCATGTTAACAAATTCAGAAATATTATATCCTTTCAGTTTGCATCCACATTTAGGACAATAATCCAATTTCCTAGATACCAAAGCCCTACAACTAGGTTCTGGGCATCTCATTTTCAGACTTTCCTCTGCTACTTTAAATCCACATCGTGGGCATATACTACCTGGACGTGATGATACTTCCTTTCCACATTTAGGACACTTTGTCAACTTTATCCCCTCCAGTAAACTCAATTTAATTGCTAGTTGAAATTTCTCTCTACAATAATATATGCAATATAATTAAATACGTTTCATTTACAACTATATAAGTTATCTTTTTATAATAAAATAAAAATCCCCTATATTCAACTTACAAATAATTTATTTGATACATTGAATGTATAGGGGATATTAATTTAATTATATAATTTTACAGTATATGACTATCTAGGATTTTTTATAGATGCCTGAGCTGCTGCAAGTCTAGCAATTGGCACTCTAAATGGTGAACAAGATACATAGTTAAGTCCTACACTGTAACAGAACTCTACTGAAGATGGTTCTCCACCATGCTCTCCACATATTCCTAGTTTTAATTCTGGTTTAACTTCTCTACCTAATTTAGCTCCCATTTTAACTAATTTACCAACACCATTTTGGTCTAGTACTTGGAATGGGTCTTTTTCTAATATTTCTTCATCTACATATTGACCTAAGAATTTACCAGCATCATCTCTTGAATATCCAAATGCCATCTGAGTTAAGTCATTAGTACCAAAGCTGAAGAAGTCTGCCTCTTGTGCTATTTCATCAGCAGTTAAGCAAGCTCTAGGTATTTCTATCATAGTACCTACAGTATAAGGAACTTCTACACCTTCTTCTTTTATTATAGCATCAACAGTATCCACTATCATTTTTCTTATTATCTTTAATTCATTTACTTCACCAATTAATGGAACCATTATTTCTGGAGAAACTTTAACACCTGCTCTTATTGCTTCTATAGCACCTTGTATTATAGCTTTAGATTGCATTACACATATTTCAGGATAAGTTATTGCAAGTCTACAACCTCTGTGTCCAAGCATTGGGTTAAATTCGTCTAAATCAACTATTCTCTTCTTAATATCACTTACTTTTATTCCCATAGATTTTGCAAGTTCTTCTATAGTCTCATCATCATGAGGTAAGAATTCATGTAATGGTGGGTCTAGTAATCTTATATTAACTGGTTTTCCATCCATAACTTTGAATAACTCTACAAAATCTTCTCTTTGCATTGGTAATATTTTTTCTAGTGCTTTTTCTCTTTGCTCTACTGTATTAGATAATATCATTTCTCTAACTGCTGGTAATCTATCTTCATCAAAGAACATATGCTCAGTTCTACATAGACCTATACCTTCAGCCCCAAACTCTATAGCTGCACGAGCATCTCTAGGATTATCTGCATTAGTTCTAACCATCATACACTTGTGTTTATCTACCCAGTTCATTAATTTCTCAAAGTTTCCAGTTAAAGCTACTTCTGTTTTCTTAACATCTCCTAAATAAACATTTCCTGTAGAACCATCTATAGAAATATATTCTCCTTCTTTTATAACTACATCATCAAGTGCTCTTATTTCTTTGTTAAACTCATCAACTTTTATTTCTCCACATCCAGCAACACAACATTTACCCATACCTCTAGCAACAACTGCTGCATGTGATGTCATTCCACCTCTAGCTGTAAGGATTCCTTCAGCTTTAACCATACCTTCTATATCTTCTGGAGATGTCTCTAGTCTAACTAAAACTACTTTTTCTCCTTTTTCATTTGCTTTTACTACATCATCAGCATTGAAATAAACTTTACCACTTGCTGCACCTGGTGATGCTGGTAAACCTTTTGCTATAACTTTAGCTTCTTTTAATGCCTTATCTTCAAATTTTGGATGTAATAATTGGTCTAATTGATTAGGTTCGATTCTCATTATAGCTTCTTTTTCGTCTATTATTCCATCTTCAACTAAATCAACTGCTACAGCTATTGCTGCTGCTGCTGTTCTCTTACCATTTCTAGTTTGTAATATATATAATCTTTCATTTTCTATAGTAAACTCTATATCTTGCATATCTTTATAGTGACCTTCAAGTATATGAGTAATTTTTACGAATTCATCAAATACAGCTGGCATTACATCAGCAAGAGTTGATATATTTTGAGGAGTTCTTATACCTGCAACAACGTCTTCACCTTGTGCATTCATTAAGAATTCACCAAATAATTTATTTTCTCCTGTAGCTGGGTTTCTAGTAAATGCAACACCTGTACCACTAGTTTCTCCCATATTACCAAATACCATTGATTGGATGTTTACTGCTGTACCTAAGTTATGAGCTATATCATTCAATTTACGGTATACGATTGCACGAGGGTTATTCCATGATCTAAATACAGCCTCTATAGCAAGCATTAATTGCTCTTTTGGGTCTTGTGGGAAATCACTTTTAATTTCTTTTTTGTATATTGCTTTAAACTCTTTTACTATTTCTTTTAAATCATCAGTTGTAAGCTCTGTATCAACTGTATATCCTTTTGATTCTTTTACTCTATCTAATACATTCTCAAATTTATATTTTGGAACTTCCATAGCAACATCAGAAAACATTTGTATGAATCTTCTGTAACTATCATATGCAAATCTTTCATTTTGTGTAGCTTCTGCTAGACCAACAACACTATTGTCATTAAGACCTAAGTTAAGAATTGTATCCATCATTCCTGGCATAGAGAATACTGCACCAGAACGAACTGATACTAATAATGGATTCTTATTGCATCCTAATGTTTTATTTAAGTCTTTTTCTAAAGTAGCCAAATGCTCTTCTATTTCTTTTATTATATCTTCTCTTATACTTTCATTGTTAACATAATAATCATTACAGGCTTCTGTTGTTATAGTAAACCCAGGAGGGACAGGTAAGCCTATCTTAGTCATTTCTGCTAAATTGGCACCTTTACCTCCTAGTAAAGATTTCATGTCTTTGCTTCCTTCACCAAAACTATAAACATACTTAGTTTCCATTGTTAAATCCCCCATTAATCTTTTTATTTTAATTTATATCATTTTTATTAATAGACATTATTAAATTTCTATTTCTTTGTATATCTTTAGACCGTTTTCTTTCATTATGTCTAAGATTATACCTGCTGTTTCTTCTATTGCTTTATTTGAAACATTTATTACTGGGCATCCAATTTTTTTCATTATTTCTTCTGAATAATCTAATTCCTGAAGTATTCTTTCTAGATTAGCATAGTTGGCTTTACTGGATAGACCTAAAGCTTTTAATCTTTGAGTTCTTATTTCATTAAGCTTTTCAGGTGAATTAGTAAGACCTATTATCTTCTTAGTATTTATCTCAAATACCTCTTTAGGAATTGGTATTTCTGGAACTAATGGAACATTAGCTACTTTTATATTTTTATTAGCCAAATACATACTCAAAGGAGTTTTAGATGTTCTTGAGATTCCCACTAAAATTATATCTGCTTGAAGAACACCTCTAGGGTCTTTTCCATCATCATATTTTACTGCAAACTCTATAGCTTCAACTCTCTTAAAATAAGATTCGTCTAATTTTCTAATTATACCAGCTTCTCTTTTAGGTTTTCTTCCTGTTCTCTTGCTTATTTCTCTTAGTATATCTGTCATCAGGTCTATACAGCTAAGACCTTCTCTCTCACAATATCTTTCAACAATACTGCATAACTCTTCATCGACTAATGTATATACAATCAAAGCGTTTTCAGCTTTTGCATTCTCCAAAGTTTCAAGTAGTACTCCTTTATTAATCATGTATGGAAATCTTTTTATTTCATAAGTTTCATTTACATAAAACTGAGACATACATGCTTTTGCAACTTGTTGTGCAGTCTCCCCAACTGAATCTGATACTGCATATATAATTAGGTTTTTCACCAGCATACCTCCTTAATTGTCAACTATTTCTAAGAATAGCTTAGTTATGTTGGTTTTTGATATTCTCCCAACAACTCTCATATGATTTTTGTCTTCTCCCTTATATTCAACAATTGGAATCGAATCTACTTCATGTTCTATTATTTTTCTTGAAGCTAATAAAACACTTGCTCCTTTAGTTAAGGTAACTACATTTGGAGTTCTTGTCATTATCATACCTATTGGCATCTTATTTATATCAGAACCTCCTATTGTTGCTTTTAACAAGTCTTTTCTGGAAACAACTCCACATAACTCTTCATTCTCATCTATAATAACTATACTGCCTACATCAGATAAAAACATAGTGACTATTACATCATATATACTTTCGTCTTTCTTAGCTAGTACAGGCATGCTCATTATATCTTCTACTGATTTCTCTTTTATACTTTTACCAATTAAATTAATTTCACTGACTCCTGAATAAAAATATCCAACTTTTGGTCTTGCGTCTAGTATTCCTGTCATTGTCAATATAGCTAAATCAGATCTAAGCGTAGCACGAGTCACATTCAAGCTGGAGGCAATATTTTCACTCGTTATTGGTTCATTTTCCTTAACTATATCTATAATTTTTAGTTGTCTTTCATTAAGCTGAATAATAATCACCTTCTTTCATTGTGCTATACTTTTTATCTTTTCGCATCTTATATAGTATATTATATAACTATATATACCATTCTGTAAACAGATTTTTTATTGAATACGATATATTTTTTTACTAAGTTCTCTCGCTTAAAGATATTTATTATATATTAATGGGGGATATTTCTTTAATTAATAGAACTATATTAGTGTTACAGTTAATATTATAATACATAATGGGTCATTTTAATTCATTTTATATTAAAATTTTTAATTATATTATTTTAAATATGAATATAAAGTTGCAGAATTAATTTAAATTAAATACACTATTAAAATTTTTAATTATAAATGACCTATAATATACCTCTATACAAAATATCTTAACAAAAATATATAATTTTAAAAGGGCTGATTTAAAAATAACCATCAACCCTTTTAAGCACTACCTATATTATATTATCATCAAATCTTACCCAAATATTTTTTCTTGTAATTGTCTTAAATGATATAAAGTAGTATCTTTTTCTATCTCCACCATATCATAAGTTATAACTTCACCTTTTTTAATATCTTTAACTACTTTAGTCTTTTTGCTAACTAATCCAATAGGAACAGCATTCATAGCCTTTGCAACATCGTATTTTTCTATAGTACCATAACATGTATATGCACCATATCCATCCATATACTCACCTTTTTTCAAGTCTTTCTTAGCTATAGTCATAACTTCTGCAACTAGTCCATTTTTAGGTACTATTGTAGCCTTATGCTCTAAAACTGCCATAGCTGCTGATAAAGGAGTCTCTAAGCTACATAAATGATATGGTCTATATAATATGTAATTAGGTCCATCACCCATGCTTAAATACTTTAATTCATCATTAACAGCTTTTAATTTATGAGCAACTACAACGAAAACTCCAGGTGCTATACCATTTACAAAATCAACTACACCATAATTATCTAATACTCCACCTTCGCTCTTTAATGCATATTTTTTAGGTACTTCGTTTACTGTAGCCTCAATACCATGACCACCTCTTACATCAGGCACAAATCCAGTTGCATTACACATTAGGGCCATTTCTACCATTGTCTTAGTTCCTTCTTTAAAAGAAGCTATCATATGAGGTGAAGCTCCTTTTCTTTCTGCTTCCTCTCTAACAGTATCAGGATTACAATCTAAATCTAATTTATTATTTTTACCTTTTCCTATCACTCTAACTTCAAATCCCATTGCATCTGCAAAATCAAACAATCCCATTACTGCTCCTGGCTCATCCCCTGCAGAACCTGTAAATATTACTCCAGCATCATCTGCTAATTTTTTAAGTATTGGTCCAACAACACAATCAGTTTCAGCATTCAACATTACTATGTGTTTTTTATTTAAGATAGCATTTAATGCTATTTCTGCTCCAATTGCAATACCTCCAGTTGCATCTATAACTACATCTATTGACTTAGTCTTACAAGCTACAAGAAAATCATTACAAGTTAATACTTTTCCTTCTTGTAATTTTAATTCTGCATCATTTTCATTCGTTACATTATCTATAACTTCTTCATCTATGCCTGCATCAGTAAATGCTTTATGAGCTAATTCTAAATTTATATCTACAACAATAGAAGCCTCAATACCTTTCATATTTGCCATTTGGCTTACCATTCCATTACCCATATGACCAGCACCTATAAGAGCTACTTTTATTTTTTTACCTTCTTCTTCCAATTTTGCAAGTTTTCTGTTTAAATCTAACATATCAATTCCTCCTGTTATAATAATTTTATTTTTCAAATTAAGAAATAGTTATTAAATCTCCAATAGTTATATTTGGATTTCCTATTTCTACATGTATTTCTCCTGGTAAGTTTACTTCACATTCTCCATCAAATTTGATTGTACAGTGACCAATTTCTCTAAGAGTCTTTTGAGCAATATCACCAACTGAAACTATACAATAATCTCTATTTCCTATTGTAAGTGTATCTCCTATTTCAACATTACTTTTTAATGTCGATATTGAATGAATTACAGATATATCCTTTAAGTCCTCATCATTGATGGTTTCATCATATATGATAAGACAATTGCTTTCATCCATTAATTCTTTAACTAAACTGCCTATTCCACTTATCTTAACTTCATATTTCATGACATTCCTCCTGATAATTTATATTTATATTAAGTTAATTAAAAGAAACATTTATTTTTTCTTTTATAAATTTTATGGCTTGTACAATACTTTCTTCATCTTTAAATTTTTGCTCTGCACTATATATATCTAGACCTTCTATTTCTTCAATCTCTTTAAACTTAGCCATCACTGTACGCCCTTTTAGAATTTCTCCAAACTTTATAAATCCATCTGAATCTGAAGATATAATTGCTATACTTCCTTTAGAAAAATAACTTTTCTTTTTTCCTGTAGATACTATATCACCCTTTTTTTTAGCTCTATTTAAAGTTTTAAAATATAATTTATTCTGTTTCATTATAAATATAGTATTTAGAACATAAACAACAAATAAAATTACAAGTAGTTTCATATTTATACACCTTCCACAAACACATTATTTTTTTATTCTATACTATAGCTACATAAGATTCTTAAGTAACACTTTTTTAAACTCTAAAAAACTTCTACATTTACTTATCTTATTTGTTAATTTTACATCTTGTCCTATCTTTAAAACTTCTTCATAAATTTTTACTAATAAATCTGAATCCATTTGGTTCTCACATGGAAACATTGTCATGAGTATTATTTTTATACTTCTATTTGCATATTCTATTGGTTCTTCTAAAATTCCAATTGCCATTAAGAATTTATCTGATTTTTCATTTACAGAATGTGGGAATAATAGACCTTTATCAAAAACTGTAGGAGACTTTTCTTCTCTATTAATTATGTTTTTTCTAAACTTATCATCAATACATCCCAAATCCATAAGCTTATCCATCATTTTTTCTAAAGACCCAAGTATAGTCTTTTCATTCAATATCATAAATTTATCTTCATCCAACAAATTATTTATTAATAAATTTGTAGAATTAGTAGTATCAATATTTCCTTCTCTTAAACACAACACTGTCTTTAACTGTTCTCTTAGCTTATTTTCATCAAATATTGTATTTATTTTTAATACTATGGTTCCTATATTTGATGTGTCTAAATCAATAGTTGTAAAAACTATATCGTATTCATTTAAGTTAATATTTCTCAAATTAAAACTTGAAAGAGTATCAATCTGAGGATTGTTACCTATTAATTTTTCAACTCTTATTTTTAGTAATTTCGCAGTTCCTAGACCTGTACCACATATAATTGCTATTTTCTTTATTGAATAGAATCTACTGCTATTTCTTTCTAAGTATCCACTGAAATGAATTGCTATGTATCCAATCTCATCTTCTGAGACTTCTAAATTATACTTCTTCTCTATTACTCTCCCTGCTATTTGCGCTAATTTAAAAGGAAGTATATAGTTCTGTTTAATCTCTTCTAGTAGGACATTTTTTAACTTTATATTAAATAATAGCCTATTTAGAGTAAAACTAAGATGGTATCCTAGCCCTATTCTTAATTCATCCTCATTTATCAAAATACCCATATCAATATATATCTGCTTAAATATGTTTTCCATCAACTCATCAATATTTTTATTAATTCTACTACTATTTAAAGCACATTCTGATGCTGGTGCATTTCCACTTACTAATGGTATAGTCAAATAAATAATTTCCTCATCATTCAAAATACATTCAAATCTTTTTGATAATATATGCTTTATTTCCCTAGCAATAAGGTATTCATCATATGATTTAAGCAAATCAAACTTTACATTATACTCTTTCACTTTCTTCTTTTCTTTTGCTCTATAAATTAAAACTACTATATAGTTAAGAACCTCTCTTAGCATCTCATCTGTAACATAAAAATTGTTATTTTTGAATAAAAACAATAATTCTTCTTCCAAACTTGAGAGTTCTTCTTTTTTAATGTCTTTAAAATATTTCGAATTATTTAAATCTTTTCTTGAGTTCTTATACAACTGATTTAATATAAGCAATCTAATATCAAGTTCATTTCCATGTAATTTCATCCCTGTATTCTGTTTTTTTATTAAGTTTAAATTATACGAAGCTAGAACTTTTTCTACATACTGGAAATCATTTACTAGAGTAGTTCTTCCTACACACATCTCATCTGCTAAACTATCAAGTGTAATAAATCCATCTAGTTCTATCAAATAATTTAGTATAAATTCTACTCTATCTTCCTTTGAGTTTAATGAGAATACATTTTTTCTATTCATATCAATAATCTTATTAAGTACTTTCTCATCTTTTATTTCCAGTTTATATCCTTGACCCTTTATGTATTTGATTACTGCTATATCACTACCTAAATCTTTATTCAATTGTTTTATATAAGTTCTTACACTTCTAGTTGTAACATTCAGTTCATTTGCTATTGAATTGATGCTTACAAACTCTTTTTTACTACATATAATCAATATTTTAAATATCTTGCGGTCAATAGAAGGAATTTTCTCAGTTACATTCATTTTGTATCTCCTCCTTGATTTCATTCTAGTACAAACTTGAAACCAAATTAATACATAAAATTTCACTTTAATAGAGGAAAATTTAGTATTAATCTAAATCGGTAATTACAGTTAATTAATAGTATAAAAGCTAGTCTCTCATTAACAAAACTCTTGACTAGCTTAAATTTATATTCTAAATTTTATTAATCAAATTTAAACCTAATATTGACATTAAACATTATCTTAAAGCAAATACTGCAATACCATATGCAATAATAACAGATATTGGTCCAGTTATTAAACGAGAATAAAATAGAGCTGGAACACCATATTCCACGGTTTCTGGTTCTGCTTCTCCCAAACTTAGTCCTACTGGGACAAAATCACATCCAGCTTGTCCATTTATTGCAAATAAAGCAGGAAGTGCTAAATATGCTGGTATTGCACCAAGACCAATTTGTGTACCTACAAGAGTTCCTACTACTTGGGCTATAACTGCACCAGGTCCTAATATTGGTGATAAAATTGGAAGTGTACAAATTATTGATATAATCAATAATCCACCAATATTACCAGCAAGTGGAGATATTACTTTTGCAATCCAATCTCCCAACCCAGATGCTAAAATAATTCCCATAAGCATACTTACAAATGCCATAAATGGTATTACATTATTCATTACCATTTGGATAGTATCTCGTCCTGCATCATAAAATTTTGATACTACTTGTCCTGCTCCTTGCCCAATAGAAAGTATTATATTCTTTTTAGCATATTCGCCCTGTGCTTTTGATTTTACTTCATCATAATTGTCAGGCTTTCTAATAGAACTCTTATTTTCACTTTTATTCTCTTGAGATTTTTGTGGCATTTCTTCTCCATCTAAAACACTTATACAATTAGGGCTAACATCTGATACATAATATTCCTCTGTTATAAATTTTGCTAAAGGACCTGTTTTTCCAACTGGATTTACATTAATTGTTGGAATTTTTTTCTTTGGATAAACTCCACATCTAGCAGTTCCACCACAATCAATAATAACTACTGCTACTTCTTCATCAGAAACACCAGTTTTAAATCCATCTACAATCTCACAACCCAGTAGTTCTTTTATTTTTAATGTTACTTCATGAATACCACCAGCAGTCATTGATAATATCTTATTTCTATTTCCTTCTTTTTTTATATATAAAGGACCTCCCCAACCAGAAGTTCCTTTTTCTATTTTTAGTATCTTATTTTCATCCATATTAACTACCTCCTAAGCTTTATTTGCCACTTTATTTTTTCTTGTTAAAAAAGCATACATTTTTTCTGTTATTATACCTCTTATAAAAATTACGATTAAACCAACTATAAAATACCATAATGCTAATGTAGTAGTCTCTTTACCTAAAGTAGTCAACCCTGCTGATATTCCTAACCATACAAAAAGTTCTCCTGCATTTGCATGTGGAAAAAGTCCTGTAATTGGATGTACAAATGAAACTGCTGCATCATAAAATCCTGCTTTATGTTCTTCTTTTAAAAATCTACCAAATGTATAACACATAGGATTTCCCAAGAAAAAGACTGATACTAATGGAAGTAGAATATATCTTGTAAAAGAATTCCTTCCAAGTTTAGAAGCCCAATTATTAACTCTTTCCTCACCAATGATTTTAATCAAAGAGTTAATGGCTACCATTAATACAATTAGTGTTGGAAGAGTTCCTGAAACAAGACCTATAAACTGTTCTCCTCCCTTCTGAAACAAACCAATAAACCATTCTGCACCTTTACTTAGACCTGTAATAACGTTTTCCATAAAATTATAACCTCCCTATAATATCTTTAAATTTTTAATTTTATTACTCACTCTTAATTTTACAAATTACTTCTTTTTTCTGTACTATATGATATTATTATAAATGTTTTTTATATTAATATCATTTTAATATAATATTTTTGATAAATAAATACATCTTTTTTCAACTTTATGAAGGAAAAAATTGTACTAATTAGAATTTTCAGAAATATACGAATCTTATTTCGACTATATTTTAAATTTTGCTTAAAAATTTAAGACCTTATTTTTATTTATTTTAATTAATATTATCTAAGTCTTATAAAAATAAAAAAAATAGATGCCTTATTATGAGCATCTATTCTTTAATAAAATTCTTTTTTAATTTTATCATAGATTATTTTATAGGTATATAAATATCAATTTGCGAATCTACATTATTAGGACCTAAAAATCTTTCATCATATACTTCAAAATCATCTCTTATATCAAGTTTTTCTTTTGAACTTAAAAACCAAGTACCCCATATATATTCATAAGTTTTGTCTAAACTTTCTAAGCTACCAATATGAGTAAATACAGCATACTTTCCTCCTTTAATAGTTTTTGAGACAAAGGAGTCTGGAATATACTCATAACTACTAACTTCAAACCCTATTGTTTCATTAAACTCCATTTTTTCACTAACTAGATGTATTTTAGATGTTGCTTCACAAATTCCAAAAGCTCTCTTTGATTGTAGAGTATTTGGAACAATATGATGCACTTTTCTGAACTTTTCCCATAAGTGAGGTAATGAATTATCTTCTAATATCACATTATCTCTTATGCCAATTATCTTTATTTCATCTATTTCTTTTATCGTTGGCTTAATTGTTATATTTCCAACAAGATGTCTCATAAAATCTAATTCTAATTTTTTCTTTTTTCCAACAAATACATCTATTCTGTTTTTTCTATATTCAATAGGGCTAACTTTATATATAGATTTAAATGCCCTGCTAAATGCTTCTGAAGATTCAAAGCCACACTCAATAGCTATATCTATCACCTTTTTATCGCTATATAAAAGTTCTTTTGCACTATTGACCAATCGTCTTTTTTTTATATAACTTCCTACACTTTCACCAAACATAGACTTGAATAGGCGTGTCAAATGATAATAAGAATATCCAGATTCTTTTGCTACATCATTTACAGTTATATTTTCTTTTAAATTATTCTCAATATATATTACAGCTTTTTCAAAATACTTCAAGTAATCCAATATAATACCTCTCTTCTATTTGACATTCTCAAGTACATAAGTCAAAACTATTTTTCACTATACTAAAATATTAGAATTAATTCAATATGCCAATATAAAACTTTCATTTAATTTCTAAAAATTAATTATTTAAAATAATGATATTTTTTTTATTCAACCAACTCGAAAAAATCAGAGGGTGCTTTTTCAATATCTATATTTATTAGTTGTGTTGTAAATTTAATATTGTCATTTAAATAGTAGGCATTCCATATATTACTTTCTAATCCACCCCATAGTATATTAAACTTTCCTGTATTTAAGTCCATAACTATACTTTTTAAAGTTCCAAAAAAATCATTATAGTAATTACAAGATAAACCATTTGGATATTTTAAAGATAAGAAATCCATTAAATCCTTCTCACTAATTTTTTTAGAATTATCTACATATTCTTTAATTAAATTATATCTATAAATTGAATTATTCATTGACTGTGGTTCTAATTTATGAAGTTTATCAATATGAATATGATTTGTAGAGTGGAGAAAATATTCTCTCTTATTTTCAAGTTCATTTATTCTCTTTATCTCTTTTTTACCATCTAGAGTTTCTACAAGTGCCATATTTCCAGACTTATCTGCAAGTAATAAATTAATATTATATGCAATAGGCATATCTTCTATATAATCTAATGCCTCCCCTACATCTTTGCAATTTTCTAATAAATATCTAATAACAGCCCAAAACTGTAAACCTACAATTTTAGGTTTTCTCATACCTTCTTGGCTTCCTACAGGGTAACCACAAGATGTTTGACTCACACCCAAGCCACATTCATTCATACCTTCGGTTCTTCCAAATTGCATGACTGTAGTTCCAATGTGTGCATATTTCCCAACCACTTTAGTTTTACATAAAGCAAAATCTTCCATATGGTGCGAGAAGTCAAAATTACGAGCAAAGAGAACATGCCCATTTTCAGTTAGCTCTGGTGTTAAAGCAACTTGACTGCAACCTGGTCTAAGATAGGTCATAGTATAGTATAAAAGTTGACTACTATCTACTTTAATAGCATCAGCAAAACCTTGTAATTCTTCATTAAGCCCTGGGCAATATTTATCAAATAACTCCACCATATGATTTTCTTCTTCTTTAGTTACAACATTAGATTTATTAATTTGTTCACTTATCAGCTCTGGTATATTTACAATTGATTTTCCTAACTCATACCCTATTTCATAGTTTGTACCACATAATTCGAAAGTTCTTACTTTTAAAGTTTCCATATTATTTCCTCCTATATATATCTTGTACTTGATTTTATCATTAGAGCTATAACCTTTCATGATATTTTTTGCTATAATAAATTCACAGTTCTAAAAAGTCTAACAAGTACTAGATTTATATAGGATTATTTAAATATCTATTATATAAATTAAATGTTAAAACTTAAAATCTTACTTTTGCTCATACATATTTATTACCTTAAGCCATGAAATAATTTTTTCTTCTGCACCATTTCCTCCATCTCCATAAATATCAAATATATCTAAAACTTTTGAATTAGGACATAATTTTTTTATATCTTTATCAGCATGCCCTTTTCCACCACCTCCATGAGTAATAAAAGGTATAATATTTTTTCCACTTAAATCATTCTGATTAAGTAAAGTTGCTATAGGTGGTGCAATTGTACTCTACCAATTTGGTGTCCCTAAAAAAATAGTATCATAATCATTTAAATCATATGATATTTTTTTAATACTCGGCATAATACCTTTTTGTATTTCTTGTTGGGCTTGCTTTACTAGTGCATTATAATCCTTTGTATATGGTGTTTCTGTAAATATCTCTTGTATATCCGCCAATGTGTATTTTTGAATAATCTCTGCAACTCTTTTAGTGTTTGACGAACTTGAAAAGTATATTACAATATTTTTTTTACTCATATCTATTCCCCCTCATTCTTTTTAAGTGTCATACATTTAGCGACTGTATTTCCTGTTTTTAAATATGTATATCCAGGCATTTCAAATAAAATTGGTTTTAATTTATCATAATCTATTTTACTTTCTTCATTTAAAATTTCTTCAGCTGCATATGTATGACTTATTTTTAAGATAAAATTTTCAAATCCATTTGTTTCATAAATATCATCTACATAACATTCCATGTTTAATTTTGATTCTTTTATTAGTGGTGCACCTTCGTTACCTATTTCGTATTCAAATACTTTTGATTTATCAATTTTACTTCCACTTACACAACC
This sequence comes from Clostridioides sp. LIBA-7602, assembly GCF_056688945.1. Classification (NCBI taxonomy): domain Bacteria; kingdom Bacillati; phylum Bacillota; class Clostridia; order Peptostreptococcales; family Peptostreptococcaceae; genus Clostridioides; species Clostridioides sp. LIBA-7602. The sequence goes on from NZ_CP196991.1 coordinate 2,781,189, forward strand.
AACATAATCTGCTTTTGACAACATATATTCATCTACAATATTTACAGAAAGTACTTTGCTTTCTTTAACTCCTTTATTCGTATAATGTGATTTTGCTAAACTTATCATAATATGGTCATGTCCAATAATACCTAAATGTCCTACTAACATCCAGTTAGGTCTTTCATTAATTACTACTCCAACTACTACTAATGGTGTAGGATATAGTCCTATTACAGAACCTAAATCTTTTTTCATATATAATTACCTCTTTTCTTTTATTTTTTATATTGTATTCCCTTAACCCAACTTAAGGTCAAGTACTATTTTTTATATTAATGCTTTTCTTTCCACTCCTTAACCATTTTTTGTGTTACAGGGTCACACAGATTATAGTAATTTTCAATTTTATACTCAACAACATCTAAACATTCTTGAAGTTTACTAATCTGTGTAGTCAAATCTTCCTTTACTTCCACCAATATTTCTCTACGGACTTCCTTTGTATCATCATCAGAACATGCAAGTCGTACATATTCAATAATAGCTTCTAAAGAAGCACCTGCTTTTTTAAACTTCATCACAAACTCAATCCAATGAATAGCACGTTCATCATAATCACGAATTCCAGATTTATTTTTAGGAATAGGTGGAATCAAACCAATCCTTTCATAATAACGCAAATTATCGACTGATATTCCAGTACGTTTTGAAGCTTCTTTAATTGTCATAAGCATCACACTCCTTATAATTATCTTTTTTTTAATATACAACCTTAAGTTAACTTCAAGTCAAGTCTTTTTAAGAATTTTTTTTATAAATTAAAAAAGTAAATCAAAAAGGTGAACTATACAAAGTTCACCTTTTGTTTTAGAGACTATACTTAAATGTAATTTATTATATTATAAATTTTATAATTTAATTATGTTTAATCCCAATATATTTTATTTTAAAATTATATAAATATATTTTTTAACACTTTAAAAAGGACCTAAATTAATCTGTACTGCAATCATCAAAAATATAAACCCTAATGCTAATTCCATAAGTATTATCTTTGATGCAAATTTAAACCATCTTGTATAAGGTACATGAGCAATAGATATACCAGCCATAAGAACTCCAAGTGTTGGAACTATCCCATTTGCAAATCCATCCCCCATTTGATAAGCTAATACTGCAACCTGTCTAGGTATGCCTATAACATCTGCAAGTGGAGCCATAAGAGGCATTGTCACCATAGCTTGACCAGTGCCTGAAGGTATAAAGAAATTAATTACAGACTGCATAATCATCATTACTCCACCACTAAAAATTCTAGGAACATAATTTAATACCAGCGACAATCCATGAACTATCGAATCTAAAATTACTCCTTGTTCTAATATAACTACTATACTAGATGCAAATCCTATCAAAATAGCTGGATAAACCATATCTTGCATACCTTTCACAAATCCAGAAGCAATTTTATTTGGACTCATACCATATACCACTCCACATAAAATTCCTAAAGCAAAGAAATAAGCTGATAAATCTGACATGCCCAAAGAAAATTTTACAATCAATATCATCAAAGCAAGTATACCGCCAAAGAATGTAACTAATACTCTAATATTTCCAGCAGACAATTTTTCTTTGACAGATGACTCATCTAGTTTCCAATTACTATAATCAATATCTGATACTAAACTTTTACTTGGGTCTCTTTTTATTTTTTTACAATAAAAAATTATATATGTTGAAAGTAAAATCATAGTACAAATCCAAAATATCCATCTAAACCACATTCCTGAAAAAAGTGGCAGTCCAGAAATACCTTGTGCCAATCCCACAGTAAAAGGATTAATAGTAGCTGAACCATAACCTGATGCAAGTCCTAGAAGTAAAATACCTGCAGCAACTAAAGCATCATATCCTAAAGCGATACATAAAGTCATTAATATAGGCAAGAATGCAATACATTCTTCATACATACCTACAACTCCACCAGCTAACCCAAAAGTCAATACTAAGCATGTAATTATAATCTCACCTTTTTTGCTTCCCTGACTTTTAGAAATAACTCTTCCAATCAAAGCATCTAGTGAGCCAGTAGAATTCACTATACCAAATGCACCACCAATGATAAGTACAAAGAAAACTGTAACAGAATTTTTTCCAAGCCCACTTGGTATAGCTCTAAATACATCCATTATACTAACTGGATGTTGTTCTCCATATTTAAAACTTCCTGCTTGCACAAGCATATTTCCAGTAGTTAAATCTTCAACTCTATTATATGTTCCAGAAGGAACAATATAGGTCATTACGGCTGCAAATATTATAAGACCTATCATCAAAACATATGCATCTGGGAATGTTAATTTTCTCTTTTTGCCTTCAGTTTTATTAGTCATAGTAAAGTCCCCTCTATTTAAAATCTACTCCTCTTTCATTTTTTCAATTAACTCTGGATTTTCAAATAATCTAAATCCTGTTAAGGCCAATATCTTTATACCATCAATCACTCTATTTTTTGCATATGGATTCATAGAAGCTTTCAAAAATTCTTTTGTATGTAGCTCTTCGCAATTTTCAGAGAATTTCATTAAAGGGTGTATACATGGTATCATTTGACTTAGATTTCCCATATCTGTCGAACCTAATAATACCTGGTCATCGTCATCATATATACCAAATTCCTCCATAATATTTGTAAAGATACCTGTTAAAACCTTGTTTGCATTTAAGCCTTGGCAAGTTGGCTCAAAATGGTAAAACTCAAGTTCACAACCAGTAGCTATTGCAGCTCCTCTAGCACAATTTTTTACTTTTTCAACTACCTCATCAAAGTAGTCTTGCTCTTTTGCTCGTATTTCTAGTCTTACTTTCCCCATGTCAGGTATTACATTTGCAGCAGTTCCTGCTTCTAGTATGATACCATGTATTCTAGTTCCATCTACCAATTGTTGTCTCAATGCATTCACATTATTATATAATAATACTACTGCATCCAAAGCATTTATTCCATTATATGGCTTAGCTCCTGCATGAGATGCTTTTCCAGTAAATATGAAATCTAATCCCCCTATTGCGATAATTTCTGGTGTTACACAAGTTTTTGAATTTGGATGTATCATCATTGCTGCATCATATCCATCAAATACTCCATGTTCTATTAAATAAGGTTTTCCATCTCCAGTTTCTTCAGCTGGTGTCCCAATTATACTTACCTCTCCTTTGTAAGTATCTAGTATACTTGCAAGAGCTATTCCAGCTCCAACTCCCATGGAAGCTATCAAATGATGGCCACATGCATGACCATTACCTGGAAGAGCATCGTATTCTGCTATAAAGGCTATTCTAGGACCATCGCCATTTTTCTTGGTTGCTTTAAAAGCTGTTGCCATACCTGCCAAATTTTCTTCAACCTCAAAACCTTCTTCTCTTAAAAATTCAGCTATTTTTTTAGCAGACTTATATTCTTGTAAAGCAATTTCTGGCTCATCATATAGAGATTGACATAAACCTAAAATCTTTTCTTTCTTTAAATCCGCCACTTGTATTATTTTTTCTTTCATATCAATCTTACCTCCCACTAGATTTATTTGTTAGTTATTGTATTCTATTATAAACTTTAATTCACTATATTGAACCTATAATCTAATCACTTACAGTGACACTACGATTAGATTTATCATAAAATATAGTCATAGCATCACTGTAAAATATAGTAACTCAATGAATATTCAACTTTCTAGTATACATAACATTGAATTCATATTTGAGTTTATTATAAAAACTAAAATAAAATATATATAAAGCTCTATAAATTATCTTTAATTTAACCCATTCTTATTCTCTTTTATGCACTTATTTTCCCAAAATTCAGCATTTTTTATATCCAATTCTATAGGATTAAAAGTTCTATCGTTCCTTTTTATTCCCATCTTTTTCTGCCTTTGATAATCATAATATGCTTTTATAGCTGGTTTTTTTAATGTAAATATACCAACTAAGTTTATATATGTTAATACACCTATACATATATCACCAAGTGCCCAACTTGTAAGTGGTTCTATAAAACAACACATTGCTGCACATACTATAAGCATAAATCTACAGACATTAATTATGTACTTTTCGTGCTTTTCTGCTTTGATTCTAGTTACTAAATAAGATACATTGGTCTCCATCATGTATGAGAATGCTAATAATGTTGTAAATGTAAATAGTAGTAAAACTATTGCTATAAAAATATCACCTAATTGAGGATGTAATGTATTTATTGCACTCTGTACATATTGTGGTCCTGGTTCTACACCTGGTAAAGTTGTATAAACATCTGTAACATTATACATGCCTGTTATTATAATCATAATACCTGTGGCCATACATATTAATAATGTGTCTACATAAACAGAAAAAGCTTGTACTAGTCCTTGCTTGGCTGGGTGACTTACTTCTGCTGCTGCTGCACCATAAGTTCCAGAACCTTCTCCTGCTTCATTTGAGTATATACCTCGTTTTACTCCCCAAGATATTGCTGAACCTAACATTCCTCCAAAAACCGAACCAAATCCAAATGCAGATTTAAACATTGTTATAATAGCTCCTGGAACCAAATTTATATTTGCTATGATTATTACTAATGTCATAATAAGGTATGCTCCACCCATTATAGGTACTACTTTCTCAGCAAATAAACCAATTCTTTTAATTCCTCCGAAAATTATTATCCCTAGTGCAATAGAAGATGTAACTGCTATTGTCATTTTTGAAAATCCAAATGCTTGATTCATTGCTAGATATAAAGTATTTGATTGTGTACCAGGCATAAAAAATGTATAGCTTGCTATTGCGACTACTGAAAATAAAATTGAACATTTTTTCCAACCAAGACCTTTTTCAAAGTAATATGGAGGGCCTCCTCTGTACTGTCCATCATGCTCATCTTTATATATCTGAGCTAAAGTGGATTCTACAAATGCAGTTGCCGATCCTAATGTAGCCATTATACACATCCATACTAATGCTCCCGGTCCTCCCATTGCTATCGCCACAGCTACACCAGCTATATTTCCAGTTCCTATTCTTCCAGCCATAGATGTAGCAAAACCCTGAAACGAGGATATTCCAACATGAGAGCTATCTCCTTCAAGTAAAAGAGTAAACATTTCTTTTACATCTTTTATTTGAAAAAATCTTAGTCTCAGTGAAAAATATAATCCTATACACAAACACATTGCAACTAATACAGGTGACCAAACAATTCCATTAATGGTGTTAACTAAATCGGTCACTTAACTCACCACCATTCATTTTATATTTATAGACAATAATTTAAACAGCTATGTTTCAATATTTTATATAATCTTTAACTCATATATATCTAAAAAATCTATCTTCTATTTATATTATTTTTAATCCACAAACTATAAATATTTATTTTTAAAATTAAGAATATTAATTGATATATAAACATAAATTTATAAACTTTTTAACGATATGTATTTGACAAATAATCAAACAATATAAATTGGAATACATGTAATGAAAAGCCTGAAACTGTTATTATATAAATAGTACAATATACAATTATTAATATATAATTGAATAGCATATAGTTAGATTTTAAATTTTCGTATTTATTATGAGGTATAAAATTGAGTACAATTACCACCTATTTTTTAAATTTTTTTAAGATTTAAATTAAATAGGTTTATGTAAATATGTAAATAGATGATAATTGCCACTCAATTCCAAACCTTTAGGGGTAACTTTATACTAAAACCTAGAAACTTGATAACATTTTGATATTTTACACTTTAAACTTTAAGTATTGCTATAAAAATTAATATTTTGGTATTCTTACAATGCTTATGCTTCTAACTTACTTTCTCTTCTCTTCTTAACTTTTAATATATATAAACAAGATAGTATACCAATTACTAGAATTGCTATCTGGAATATAAATGTATATGTGTAACCTTTATTACCATAAGTATCTATCCAGTGTCCTATCAATGCAAATTGGAATACATCTGGTGAAAATCCTAAAGCTGCAGCTATACCTATAGTAGTTGCTGAATATTTAACTGGAACTTTTACTTCATCTTGAACTGCATAGTATATACCTTTTCCCATGTAGCCTAATATACCTACTACAAATGTTAAAGCTATAAATATAGTCATTGGAGTAGATGCAGGTAATACTAGGAATAAAACTATTACTGCTATACCAAATACATATATTGGTAAAAGTACTTTTGTAGGTGATTTCACTTTGTCTGCACAATATCCTCCAAATGGCGCTCCAAATAATTTTAGACCATGTTGTCTTATTATTGCTAATGCCCCAGACAATGCTACAGAGCCTCCAAGTACTGATGTTATATATGGTGTAAAATAAGACATTGTAACTGTGAATGAATATACACAGAATATACTTATTCCTACTAGCCAAGTATTTGGTGATTTTAGTACTGTCATAAAATCACCAGCAGACATTTTTTCACTTACTTCTTCTTTATCTTCTCTAATATCTACATCTTTAATTACATACCATAATACTGGACACATTGCTATTGATAATATTCCTAAAGATATCATTACCCATCTCATACCTAATACAGGAGTTGAAAAGCATGTATAAATATATAAGAATATTGCTCCCATTACTACTCCAGAAACTCCAACCATAGCTTCATTGAATCCATAAACTTTACCTTGATTATCTTTTCCTATAACTCTAAGTATCTTTACCATAGAAGGATAGTTCATAACTAATGATGTTATTGCACAACCTACCCAAGTTGCAACTGCAAACGGATAGTTCATATTAAATGCAAATGCAAATGATACTAATCCATTAAGAAATATAGAACCTAAAATTATCTTTCTATAATCAAATCTATCTGCTAACCAACCCCCTATAGGAGCTCCAAATATATTCCCTAATCCATAAATCGTAAGTAGAAAACCTAGTTGAGTATTTGTACACTCTAATGCTTTTAAGATTGGATCATATAATGTATATTGGATAAATGGTATAATATAAACTAATTCCCAAGATATTGCTATAATAACAAGTTGAAACATTAACTTTCCAAACTTTATACCGTTCCCTTTTTCTCCCATATTTAAGCCCTCACTTTTTATATTTATTCACAAGCATAATTGAGTTCTTTTTTTATAACTTCTGCAAGTATTTGAATTCCATTAACTATTTGTTCTTCTGACATTGTTGTATAGTTAAGTCTCATAGTGTTTTTTGGTCCATTATTTGCAAAGAATGATTCTCCAGAAACATAAGCAACTCCAGCATCAATAGCTTTGTCTAGTAAATCATCTACATTTATACTTTCAGGAAGCTCAACCCATATGAACATTCCTCCATCTGGTTCTGTATATTTAGCTTCTTCTGGAAAGTGTTTTTTCATAGCATCTAACATCAACAAGCATCTTTTTTTATACTCAGCTCTTATTTTTTCTATATGTTTATTTAAATTATATTTCTTTAAGAATTCTATTACTTGTACTTGAGAAAATTGATTTGACTGTAAATCTATACCTTGTTTTAAAAGTTCTGCCTTATCTATGATATCTACATTACCACACATCCAAGCAACTCTAAATCCTGGACATAATACTTTTGAAAATGAACCTAGATACAATACTTTATCTTTAGTATCAAGAGATTTAAGTGTAGGTAGAGGCTCTGGTGTAAATCTTATTTCTCCGTAAGGATTATCTTCTATAACTATGACATCATATTTATTCACGACTTCCATAAAATCTTTTCTTCTTTGTAGAGACCATGTCTTTCCTGTAGGATTTTGAAATGTTGGTATTACATAGATTACCTTTATGTTAGAATTTTCAGATAATAATTTATCCAAATCATCCGTTACCATTCCTTCATCATCAGTATCTACTCCTAAAAAATCACATTCATAAGGTCTAAATGCATTTATTGCACCTAAGTAACTTGGATTTTCTGTAACTACTATGTCTCCTTTTTCTAATAGAATCATAGCACTAAGAGATATACCTTGTTGTGAACCAGTAGTTATTATTATATTTTCTGCTTTTGTATCAATATTTTCCTCTTCTTTCATTCTTTTTACTAATAGTTCTAATAACTCATCTTCACCTTTAGTAGGTCCATATGCTAAAGCAAACTTGCCTCTTTCATTAAGTACTTTTTGAGTTATTTCACTTATCTCTTCTATTGGAAATAAATTTGGGTCAGGAAGTCCTGCAGCAAAAGATATAACAGTACCACCACTTGCTACCTTCTGAGCTATTTTCTTTTGAGAAGCTCTTATAGCTGAAGCTTTTACCATATCCATTCTTTTTGCATATTTCATAATAATTTATCCTCCTTAAATAATAATTTCTTATTGTGATGCTAAGCATGCTAATGCTATTGAATTTATTTTAATTTCAGCTGTATCAGAACGTGAACCTAAAATTATTGGATTTGTTGCTCCTAAAACTATACCTGCCCACTTAGCTTGATTAAATCTAAGCCATGATTTTCCTAATATATTTCCCGCTTCTATATTTGGAAATACTAACAAATCAACATCACCAGCTATATTACTTTTAATGCCCTTATGTTCTGCTGCATGTGCATCAAATGCCACATCAAATGCTATTGGACCCTCAGCTACACAATTTGGTATTTCTCCTGATTTCTCCATTTCTACAAGTAAGTTAGCATCTACAGTAGATTGTATTTTAGGGTCTACCATTTCATTTGCAGTAAGTATGGCAGTTTTAGGATTTTCCATGCCTATACTCTTCATAGTAAGAAGTGCATTTATCATTATATCTTTTTTTTGATTTAAATTTGGTGATACATTTATACCACTATCAGTACAATAAAGAAGTTTGTGGTATTGAGGTAATTCATATACTGCAAGTAGACTCAATAATCTCCCTGTTCTAAGACCAGTTTCTTTATTTAATATAGCTCTCATATAGACACTCGTATTTACTAATCCCTTCATAAGAACTTTAGCTTCCTTATTTTTAACTATCTCTACAGCTTTTTTAACTGATTCATCAGGATTTTGACATCCTATTATTTCGTGACCTTTTAATCCAATTTCTTTTGATATACTTTCTATTTTTTCTTTGTCTCCTACAAGAATAGGCTTTATAATGTTTAAATCTGTTGCTGATTTCACAGCCTTTAATACTTCTTTATCTTCTGCAACAGCAACACTTACAATAACAGGTTCAAGCTTTTTAGCCTCTTCTAATAAATTATTAAAATCTTTTAACATACTCTTTCTCCTAAATATTAATAAGTTTTTGCTATTTCTTCTCCCTTAAGTACTCTAAGTGCTCCAAGAGCAAGTGCTTCCATCTCCATTTCTCCTGCAACTATCTCTACTGGTGCCAAATATGAAACTCTTTCTATGACTCCTCTAATTACCATTTCCGAATGTGATATCCCCCCAGTTAAGATAACTCTATCTACATTCCCTGAAAGTGAAGCTCCATACATAGAGATTTCTTTTGCTACTTGATAAATAAATGCATCCATTATAAGTTTTGCTTTTTTATCACCATCTTTAATTCTATTTTCAATTTCTATCATATCTTTTGTACCTAAATAGTCGTACATTCCTCCAATTGAACTTACTTTTGCTACCATTTCATCATGAGTATATTTTCCAGAGTAACATAACTCTACAAGAGGATATGCAAGTAATCCACCACTTCTTTCTGGAGAAAATGGTCCATCAGACCTTCCACCACTTCCATCAATCATCTTTCCTTGTTTATGTGCTACAATTGATATTCCTGAACCTAGATGAGCTACAATAAAGTTATAATCCTCATATTTCCCACCTAGTTTTTGTGCAATTTTTCTTGAAACAGCTTTATGATTTAATGCATGTAACCAACTAGCTTTTTCTATATCTGAAATTCCTGTAACCCTTGATACATCATCAAACTCATCTACAGAAACTGGGTCTACTACAAATGATTGTACTCCTATTTCATCTGCTATAGTCTTAGCCAATAATGCACCTAGGTTCGATGCATGTTCTCCATTTATCTCACTTCTCATGTCATCAATCATTTCTTCACTCACAGTATAAGTGCCGCCTTTTATAGCTTTCATAAGTCCACCACGACCAACTACCGCATCAAAGGAATTTATGCTATGATTCTCACTATTTAAAATATCCACTATTAATTTTTTTCTATAGTCATATTCATCAAATACTTTAGAAAATTTTTTTAAATCTTCTCTTGTATGAGTTATATTTTTTTTCAAAACTTCATTTTCATCTTGAAAAATAGAAATCTTTGTAGATGTACCACCAGGATTTATTACTAGAATTTTCAATTTAACACCCCCTAGTTTCACTATGTAGAACATCGTTCTGTTATTTTAAGGTTTAAAAAATCTTTGTACCGCTACTCAGAACGACGTTCTATATTTTATTAATTAAATACTAACATATAAAAATAAGTATTTCAATAATTATTTTAAATATTTAAAATATTCACTTATAATCGTACCCAGCTTCAAATGCTTCTATATTTTTGGCATTAAACTTGCCTTTTCCTTGATTTTCAAAGTATTCACACATTCCACTTTCAAATTCTTCCTTTGTAAATAAGTCTAAATTCTTTACCATAACTCCTAGCATACAAATGTTAGCAGCTTTTTCATTACCTAAATTTTGTGCAATTTCAGTAACAGGTACTTTTATAACGTTAATATCTTCTCTATATTTTCTATCCTTACTTACTAATGATTCATTGACAAACATATAACCATTTGCTTTCATTAAACTTTCATATTTATCCACTGATACACTATTCATTCCCAATAATATATCTGGATTTTTTACACAAGGATTTGCAATTTTTTCATCGCTTACAACAACATTACAATTTGCACTTCCTCCCCTCATCTCATTTCCGTAAGATGGGAACCATGTAATTTTCTTATCTGCTTTATATGCAACATACATTATAATTTTTCCTGCTGTAAGAACTCCCTGTCCTCCAAAACCAGCACATATGATTTCATTTAACATATCATTTCCTCCCTAATCAATAAATTCTCCAAGTGGATACTTTGGAACAAGTTCATTTTCGATTCTCTTCATTGCATCTACTGGCTTTAATCCCCAGTTTGTTGGACATGGTACAAGTACTTCTATTAAGCAAAAACCTTTCTTTTCTTTTTGTTTTTCTAGTGCTTTTTTGATGTATCTTTTTGTTGTATTTATTTCTTTAGGGTTAGTTATTGTTCCTCTTGCTAGATACGCTATATCCAAATTGCCCATAACTTTTACAACATCAAATGTTGAACCATGATCTGCGTAATTTCTACCATTTGGAGTAGAAGCTGTATATTGACCTTCTATAGTAGTTGGAGCCATTTGACCTCCAGTCATTGCAAACATATTATTGTTCATAACAAGAAATATTACATTATCATTTCTAGTAGCAGCTGACATAGTTTCCCCAAGCCCTATCGCATAAGCTCCACCATCTCCAGCTATTGTAAATATATATTTATCTGGTCTAACTCTTTTCATAGCTGCCATTGCTGCACCCATTTTACCATGTGGTGGAACGACAACATCTACATTCATACTAAATTGAAACATATGATTACAACCTATATCTGAGCATATAATTGTATCTTGACATATATCCATTTCTGTTAATACTTCTCCAATGATTCTATCGACTATAGAATGTCCACAGCCTCCACAGAACATATTTTCACACATCATTATTGCTGGTGCTTTTTTAGCCATAATTAAAATACCTCCTCTTGCTTAGCTTTTCCATCTATAATCTCTTGAGCAAAATCTATTAATTGATTTACTTCTGCCATATATTGAGCTGTTGCTACTGAATATACTGGGAATCTATTATCACACGCTATAATTACATCTTCCTTCATTTGTGCCATCATGTTCATTTCAACTGTTACAAGACCTTTTAATGAATCATTCAATTTTTTAAATGCTTTTCTTGGATAAGGCCACAATGTTTTTGGTCTTATTAATCCTAATTTTATTCCTTTTGCTCTAGCATCTCTAACTGCACCTTCTGCTATTCTTGATGAAATCCCATATGCTACAAATACTACATCAGCATCTTCTATCTCTATTTCTTCCCATCTTTGCTCATTTTCTTGAACTTTTCTCATTTTTTCTATATAGCCTTTTTGCCATGTATCTTGGTCTTCAAAATATGTTATATCAGTTATAACTTTATTTTTTTCTCCTACAGGTGTTCCTTTCGCTGCCCATGGAGCTTTATCCTTATCGTACTCTTTCATTGGTGGAGCTAGACAAGGTTCTACCATTTGACCTATTGTAGCATCAGAAAGTATAAGCACTGGATGCATATATTTCTCAGCTAATTCAAAAGACTCATATGCCATATCCATATTTTCTTGAACACTATTAGGTGCCAATACAATCAAATGATAATCTCCATTTCCTCCACCTTTTACAGCTTGCCAATAGTTGTCTTGACCTGCTCCTATAAATCCATCACCTATACCATATCTTTGTACACATGCTACAACTGCTGGCAAACCAGCTGATACCCAGTATGCAATACCTTCTTGTTTTAATGAAAATCCTGGTCCAGATGAAGAAGTCATAGCTCTTGCTCCAAGTGCACTTGCTCCCATAACCATATTTACACTGGCTATTTCTGATTCCCCTTGGATAAACACTCCTCCTACTTCTTTTTGTCTCCATGCCATCATCTCTAATATTTCTGATTGTGGTGTTATTGGATAACCTGCATAAAATCTACAGCCACCACGTATAGCACCTTCTGCTAAAGCTTCATTTCCTTTAATTAATAAACTCTGCATACTTTTTTCTCCCCTCCAATAAAAATAGTTTATAATATCTCAAATACTAAATCAGGACACATTGTGTAACAAGCGCCACATTGAATACATTTTTCTTCATCAACTTTGATAGTTACAAAGCCTTTTTTATTTGTGTAATCAGAAAGACTTATTGCATCTTTTTTACAAGCTTCAATACAAAGATAACACCCCTTACATCTTTCAACACTCAACTTGACTTTTTCCATTTCTCAAATCTCCCCTTTATGTAATATTTTTTTCCTTAATTTTAAATATATAATATTTATATTTTTTATAGACATTATATATGTTCTGGTGTTGTTCTGTAGTTTAGAACATCGTTCTATTTTTTTGTATTGCTTAATTAAAAGATAACACATTCGCTTATATATTTCAACAACATTTTAAATTTTAAGAATATTTAATTTTTGATTAAATAAAAAGAGGCCATATTTAAACTGATATTCATAAATAACAATTTAAATATAGCCTCTTTTTGTTGTTCGGGTTAAAAAATTATCTAAAAAGCTCGGATATACTTTTTGCAGTTTCCATAACTCTCTTAATTTTATACTCAAAGTCCCCTTCTCTCATTCTTATAGTTGGACCTGATAAACTTATTGCCGCAATAGCTTTATTATCTTTATCTAAAATAGGTGCTCCAATACAAGTTAGTCCATGTTCCAATTCTTCATCATCTATGGCATATCCCTGTTCTTTTATTTTTGCTAAAAAAAGCATCATATCATCCCAATTATCAATTGTATGTTCTGTATACTTGTGTATTGGTGTCTTTCTATATTTTTCAAAATCTATAGAATCATTAAATGCCATAAGACATTTTCCAACTGCTGAACAATAACATTCGCTACTGGAGCCAACTGAAGGATTTACTGAGAGTAGTTGATTTGAACCATATTCTTTATGTATTATGATACTTCTTGGAGAATCTTGAGCTCTTTCTTCTAATATAGATACATTAACTACTTCGTTAAATTCTTGATTTAATTTTTTCGTATATGGTTTTACTATTTCAGTCAATGACATTTTTTCTCCCACAACCATACCTATTGCATATAAATTTATTCCTAGCCAATACTTGCCATTCTCTGTGTTTTGTATAACAAAACCTTTGTTTTCAAGAGTGACTAAGGTTCTATGCACAGTACTTTTATATACTCCCATAGCCTTACTTATTTCAGTTATTCCCATTTCTCTCTTTTCATGATATAACAGCAAAATTATGTCTAGGGCTCTATCTAATGCATTTATTATTTCTCCCATATACAAGTACTCCTCCTGCGAATATTAAGTGCTATTTCAACACTCTACTAAACATTATATATTAAAATTACAAAATTATCTATTTATCTTAATTATATTTTATAAAACAAAAATATTATACTTATTTTATAAAATAAAAACAAAATATTTACTATATCTTCCTTATTTTTTTCTCCTAGTGATATTGTTCTGTTATATTTTTATCTCATCTAGATAATAATAATATATATCTCTATTATACAATAGATTTAGTTTTATACAAGACTAATAATGAGGTGAGACAATGGATAATTTTAAGGAAAGATTGTTAAATGAACTACCCAACTTTAAAGAATATTCTTTAAAGTTCTTAGATGAAGAAATAAATAAAATACAATACAAAGGCTTCTCTGGTGGATATGGAGTTTATGCTCAAAGGGACAAAAAGTCTTTTATGATAAGGCTTAGAGTATCTGCTGGAGTTTTATCCAAATATCAACTTAATAAAATTTATGAAATAGCTATTAAGCATGACTTGAATAAAATACACTTAACAACTAGACAAGCTATACAACTACATGATTTGTCTATAGACTCTATTGTTGATGTTATGGAAGAAGGAATAAAAAACGACATATTTACTAGAGGTGGAGGTGGTAATTATCCTAGAAATGTCGGATTATCTCCACTATCGGGAGTTGACCCTGATGAAGCCTTTGATGTTACTCCATATGCAGTTGCTACTGATAAATATTTTATCAAAAATGCTACTACATATAATTTGCCTAGAAAATTGAAGGTTTCTTATTCTAGTTGTTATACAGATACTGCTCATTGTAGCATACAAGATTTAGGATTTGTAGCTACTTTAAAAAATGGTAAACCATATTTTAGAGTTTTCTTAGGTGGAGGTTTAGGTAAACAACCTAAGGTTGCTTTAGAGCTTGATGAACTTATAAAACCTACAGATGCACTATACTGTGTCGAAGGTATGATTAAGTTTTTTATGGCTTATGGTAATTATGAAAATAAAAATAAAGCTAGGGTTAGATATATGGTTGAAACACTTGGTGAGGAGTTATTTTTAGAAAAATTTAAAGAATATTATAAAGCAGAAAAAGAAAAAGGTAATCTTGAACTCAATGTTGAACAAATAGATTACTCAAAGCTTGGTATTAAAATAGATATACAGGATTCTAGATTGATACCTCAAAAACAGGATGGTTTATACACTGTATATATACATCCTGTTGGAGGTATCTTGTCGACAGAAGATTTAAACATTTTACTTCAAGAATTAGATAATATTGAATCCCCTATGATTAGATTGGGAATGACAGAGGGATTATACATCTTAAATTTAAATGGAAATGAAGCAAAACGAATATTGGAAATAAGTAAGACTATTAGTTGTAATTCTCAACTAGAACAAAGTATCTCCTGTATAGGTGTTCCAATATGTCAAATGGGTATACAAAACAGTCAGAAAATGTTACATGAAATCATAGATTACTTTAAATTACAAAATAATGAAGAAGTTTTAAATAAAGCTCCTAAATTATATATATCAGGATGTTTAAATTCATGTGGTGTTCATCAAGTTGGTAGTATCGGTTTATGTGGTAAAAAGAAGAGTGTTGATGGAGTATCTACAGATGCATTTGAATTATTTGTTGGAGGAAGTTTTGAGATAGGCAAAACTAGATTAGGAAAATCTATAGGAGATTTTAAAGCTAGTGATATTCCCGAAATGCTTTATAAAATATCTGAGATTTCATCAGGAAATTTTTATGAATGGATAAATTTAGATAGTGATATTTTAAACAAAATAACTGATAATTATAAGATATAAGTTTTTGTGTTTACTTATAAAAAATGAGATAGTTATAAGCTATCTCATTTTTTGTAAGTAATTTAAATTTTCTTATTTATAAACTATTTTAGATAAATCACAAATCTCTAGCATAGTATCATATATTTGTTTAAGTAGACCAAGTCTATTATTCTTGATGGCTTCGTCATTATCCATAACCATAACTGAATCAAATAAGTTATCAACTACTGGTCTTAAAGATGCAAATTCATCCAAAGCAACACCATATTTCTTATCTTTCAATAGTTCCTCAACTTTTACCTTTACTTGTTTAAACTCATTGTAAAGTTTGATTTCAGCATCTTCTTTTAATAATGATTCGTCAACTTTATCACACTCTGCTTTTTGAGCTAAAGTAGAAACTCTATTAAAAGCAGTAAGCATCTCTACTAATTCATCTTTTTCTAGCCAATTATTAAGTTCTAAAGCTCTCATGTGCATATCAGAAACATCATTTATATCAGAACTTAAAACAGCATCAACAACATCGTATCTTATTCCTAAGTCTTTAAACAGATTTTTCACTCTCTCATTGAAGAAATTCATTATTTGTTCAACAACCTCTTCTTTGTTAAAATCTAATTCAGAATAATTATCTAAAGCATGTTCAATAAGCACTTTTATATCTACTGCAACTTTTCTATCCATTAGTATACTAAGTATACCTAAAGCTTGTCTTCTTAAAGCATATGGGTCTTGAGAACCTGTTGGTTGTATTCCTATAGCAAAGAAACCTGCTATTGAATCCAACTTATCAGCTATTGATAATGCAACCCCGGCATTAGTTTTAGGAAGTATATCTCCTGCAAATCTTGGAAGATAATGTTCAAAAATAGCTTCACTTACAACATCATTTTCTCCTCCAACCTTTGCATATTCTTTTCCCATAAAACCTTGTAATTCGTCAAATTCTCCTACCATTCCAGTAACTAAATCTGCCTTACATAACTTAGCAGCTCTTATAGCATCTGATTTTTCATCTACTAAACCTAAACTATCAAGTATATCAGCACTTAATTTTTCAAGTCTTAAAGTTTTATCATAAATAGTTCCTAGTTTTACTTGGAATACAACAGTTTTTAATTTTTCTATGTAGCTTTCTAAGTTTCTCTTAGTATCTTCTCTATAGAAAAATAAAGCATCTGCAAGTCTTGCTTCTAAAACCTTTTCGTTTCCAGCTTTAACATTATCTATTCTGTAAGAATCACCATTTCTAACAGCTATAAAGTTAGGTAACAGTTTTCCATCTTTAAGCACTGGAAAATATCTTTGATGTTGTTTCATAGGAGTTATAACAACTTCTTTTGGTAATTTTATATAATCTGTATCAAATTCTCCATAAAAAGCAGTTGGATACTCAACTAAGTAAGTTACTTCTTCAAGTAAATCTTCATCAAATTCAACTTCTCCACCTAAAGAATTTGCAACTTCTATACATTGTTTTCTTATAATTTCTTTTCTCTTATTTTGGTCCAAAACTATATAATTTTTTTCTAATTTTTCAAGATAGTCTTCTATAGAATTTACTTCTATTGTACTTTCTCCTAAGAATCTATGACCTTTTGTTATATTAGAAGATATTATTCCTTCTAAGTCAAACTCTAATACCTTGTCATTCAACAATGTAACTATCCATCTTATAGGTCTTGCAAATTTAAGATTTTTACCTCCCCAACGCATAGCTTTTGGGAATACTACAGATTTTATAGTCTCTGGTAATATATCTTTTAATACTTCTGAAGTCTCTTTTCCATCTTGTTTTATAGTTGCAAATATATATTCATCTTTACCAACTTGTTTAAAGTATATATCAGACTCACTTAATCCTTTGCTTTTTATAAATCCTAATGCTGGCTTTGTTAAATTATTTTCCGCATCAACAGCAATTTTTTTAGCAGGACCTTTTATTTCTTCTTCTAAGTCACTCTGTTTATCACTCAATCCTTCAACTACCAAAGTCAGTCTTCTTGGTGTACCATATGCACTTATTTTGTCAAAAGATATTCTATTTTCATCAAATAATTTGTTAAGATTGTTTTTTAATTGTTCTAGTGTACTGCCTACAAATCTAGATGGCATTTCTTCAACACCGATTTCAAATAAAAGATAATTTTTCATTATTTGTCACCGTCCTTTAAAAGAGGGAATCCCATTTCTTCTCTTTGTTTTACAAAAGTTTCTGCAACAGTCTTTGCCATATTTCTAACTCTACCTATAAATGATGCTCTTTGACTAACACCTATTGCGCCTCTTGCATCCAATGTATTAAATGCATGAGAGCATTTTAATACATAATCATATGAAGGTATTACAAGTCCTTTTTCCATAAGTCTTAATGCTTCTTTTTCATATATATCAAACAGATTAAACAACATATCTGCATCACATAATTCAAACGCATACATTGAGTTTTCATACTCAGCTTTATTAAATACTTCACCATAAGTTATTTTATCATTCCATTTTAAATCATAAACACTATCAACTTCTTGAATGTACATAGCTAATCTTTCTAATCCATATGTAATTTCTCCTGTCTCAAGCTCACATTCAATATTACCTACTTGTTGGAAATACGTAAATTGAGTTATTTCCATACCATCTAGCCAAACTTCCCATCCAAGTCCCCATGCACCAACTGTAGCAGCTTCCCAGTTATCTTCAACAAATCTTATATCATGCTCACTTGGGTCAATTCCAATTTCCTTTAAACTTTCCAAATATAACTCTTGTATATTATCTGGAGATGGCTTTAATATAACTTGGAACTGATGATGTTGATATAGTCTGTTTGGGTTTTCACCATATCTTCCATCTGCTGGTCTTCTTGAAGGTTCTACATAACATACTTGCCAAGGCTCAGGTCCTAGTGATCTTAAAAAAGTATTTGGATTCATAGTTCCCGCACCTTTTTCAATATCATAAGGTTGCATCATGATACAACCTTGCTTTGACCAGTATTTTTGCAACGCTAGTATCATCTCTTGAAAATTCATAAAAATCCCTCCTATAACAATAAAGCCTCTCGTCTACACGAAAGGCTATTTTAATAGTTCTTCTACAACTTTTAGAATATCAAATTCTATAAAATTTGTCAATGTTAGTGATAATTCTTATAATTATCTTCTCTTCATTTTTTAAAAGTCACTTTATATCTATTTATTTTCGTCTTCGTCTTCTTTATTCTTTTCAAATTCTTCTTTCATAAGGTCAGCAGTTACATCTTTATCATCTTCTTTTTTGTCAACTACTACATCCTTAACATCTTTAGCAGCATTAGTTATCATATTCTTCAAAACATGAAGTTTTTCTTCATTCAATTCACCTAAATCTACAATTTCTCCATCTTCTTCATTTTGAACTTTTATACGATATTTACTTATAACAGCAGCTGATAAGCCTACTAAAGTAGCTAATGGAACAAAAGCTAATCCAACAACCCCAACTGTTAAAGGAATGTTCATCATAGTTTTTCCATCTTTCTCAACTATCACTCTTACTACACTACTTTTTCTAAGAAGTTCTTTTAGTTGAAGTTTTATATTTTCTCCATCCTTACCAAACACTTCTTCCATAGTTTCTTTAGCAGATTTTGCTTTACAATTACAAGTATTTTTTTTATTTTCTAAATATATTACTGCCTCAATTACATCTCCATTACATACTACTAATGCTTCTTTTGCTTCTGCATAAGTTGCTCCTGGAACTCTTTCAAAGACTGAATCAACCATTTCAATAGTTATATTACTACTCATCATTATCCACTCCCTTATTATTTTTTACACTTTGTAATACGTGTAATGATTTAAAATTAATATTATCAACATAAACTTTCAAATACTTGTCTAGAATATTCTCAAGCTCATGTGTTATATATTTTGATACTTTAGCTTTACTACATGTTAAAATATCATTCTTTAATACATATTCCATAAGACTTACAGTTGTTAAGTCTAATTTTATATTATTATCAAAAAGTTTACTACACTTACTACATAGTATACCACCTTCATAGATATTAAACACAGAATTTTGTAAAATTTTACATTCACAATTAATGCATTTATTTACTATAGGTTTAAATCCTATATAGTCCAAAAACTTCAACTCGAATGCTGCTGTTATAAACCTATTATCTGTATTCTCCTGTGTATACAAATACAGTGTCTGCGCAAGTAATATAAATAGCCTATTATTAGTCTGATTTTCAAGTATAGAATTCTCAACTAATTTTGTAATATATGTAGCATAAGAAAATGCTTCTATATCATAGGATATATTATAAAAACTTTTTATTATTTCACTTTGAGTAACCTTGTACATATTACCTTGTTTTTTTAAGGTAAAATTGCTATAAGAAAATAACTGTGATGATGAAAGTAAAGAGCTCTTATTTTTTTTGGCTCCTTTTGCTATTGCAGATACTTTTCCAAGCTTTCTAGTAAATAATGTAAGTATTACGTCACTTTCCTTGTACCTTATAGCTTTAAGTACTATCCCCTGGGTGTTCAGGATTATCATCGTCTTCTTTTTTCTCCCTTACTTCTTCAATTTCTTCATGTATGTTTTTGCAATCACAGAAATATAGATATGCATCTATACTACCTGTTTTTTTAAAAACTTCCCAACTGATATTGTTCATTTTTAAAAAACCCCCTTCTTACATTTATACTTATATTTTTAGTAAGAAGAGGATAAATCATACATAAAGTTATTAAACAATTTTTGACAATAATGCCGTTGTTATTATAAAGTAAACTGCTATTCCAGTTATATCAAGAGCTGTAGATATAATTGGTGATGAAACTGTAGATGGGTCTGCATCCATTTTTTTTAATAGAACGGGCATAAATGCACCTATTGTTGCGCCCAAAACCATATTTATAAATAATGATATTGAAACAATTAGTACAATGTCTAATTTTCTCATAACAAAGTAAATTACAATACCAGTTATTATACTACACAAAAGACCTGTAATAATTCCTACAATACCTTCTCTTACCACATTACTAAAATTCAAATCTTTATTGGATAATGTTATTACTGTAACAGATGATGATTGAGTTCCGATATTTCCACCCATACCTATTACTACAGGTATAAAAAACACTAGTGGAGCATATACAGGATTCATTATATAATCTAAGTTAGAAAGTATTAAGGAAGCCAACAATCCTCCTATTAGTGTAATAATTAACCAAGGTAATCTTCCTCTAAGTGCCGATATTGTCTGCTCTTTCAATGTAGGATTTTCTTTTTCAGCAACTTCTCTTTCATGTTCTGAACTTCCTGCAAATTTGTACATATCTTCTGTTGCTTCTTCTTCCATTACATCAATTATATCATCTACTGTTATTATTCCTTTTAATTTTTCTTGTCTATCTACTACTGGAATGGCTATTAAATTGTATTTAGATACTAATCGTACTGCTTCTTCTCTATCTTCATCTACATAAACAGAGATTATATTTTCACTCATTAAATCTTCTACTATGTTTGCATCTCTTGCGATTATTAGTTCTCTTAATGATAATACTCCAACTAGTTTTTCTTCATCATCAACTACATATATATAATAAATAGTCTCAGCTTCTTCAGCTTCTTCTCTCATATGGTCTATTGCTTCAAGAGCTGTCATATCTTTATTTATAGATATATATCCAGTAGTCATTGTTCCACCAGCAGAATCTTCATCGTAGAATAATAGCTCTTTTACATACTCAGCATTTTCTTGATTCAAAAGATTTATTATATGTTCTCTCTCTTTTTCTTCAAGCTCACTTAATTTATCTGCCATATCTCCAAGAGACATAAGTTCAAGTATATTTTTTGAGTGTTCTACGTCAAGCTTAGATAAAATACTAACAAAAAACTCTACACTACCTTCTTCTAATATAGAAGATGCCATATCTAAAGGAAGAACTTCAAATAATTGAATTTTCATGTCTTCCTCTAAATTTTCCATTATATCGAATATATCAATTATATGATATTCCTCTATTAATTCTCTTAACTCCAATACTTTATTATTAGCAATTAATGATTTTACTTCATATAATAAATCTTGGGAAGCATCCAGTTTCCTATCCATATAACCCACCTTTATTTATCATTATATCCAAAATTATTTATATAATTTTGTAAATTTCTCCAATTTTCTTTAACCTTAACCCATAATTGAAGATTTATTTGTGAACCTAAAAGTAATTCTATATCTTGTCTTGCTGATTTTCCTATTCCTTTTAGTTTCCTACCATTCTTTCCTATTATTATTCCTTTATGAGAATCTCTTTCACAATATATCACAGCAGATACATCTACTATTTCTTTATCATTTCTTGCTTTCATTTTTTCAATTTCAACAGCTACACCATGAGGTATTTCATCATTAAGATAGTGAAGAACTTTTTCTCTTATAAGTTCTGCTATTAATACTCTCTCTGGCTGGTCTGTAATCATATAATCTGGAAAATACTTTGGACCTTCTTCTAAATACTTTTGTATAACTTTTATTAGAGTATCCGTGTTTTTTCCTTTTAATGCTGATATTGGTACTATTTCTTTAAAAATGCCCTCATTGTCATACATTTTGATTATATCAAATAACTCGTCTTTTTGCTCTAATTGGTCTATTTTGTTTACAACTAGAATTATTGGTGTTTTAATACTTCTCAAGTCCTCTATTATCTTTCTATCTCCAGGACCTATTTTTTTAGAATCATCGACTACAAATAATATTAAATCTACATTTTTAAAGGCATCTGTTGCTGCCTTCACCATAAATTCACCTAACTTATTTTTTGGTTTGTGAATACCTGGTGTATCCAAAAATACTATCTGCATTTCTTCATCTGTATATACTGCTTGTATTGTATTTCTTGTAGTTTGAGGCTTATCACTCATTATAGCTATTTTTTCTCCAACTACATTATTCATTAAAGTAGATTTCCCTACATTAGGTCTCCCTACTATACTGACAAAACCTGATTTGAACATTAACTGTCTCCTAACTTTATTTATCTTCTTGTTTTAATTATTTTATATTTTTTAAATCTATTTTAAATCATTTCCAGAGAAATAGTTTGGCAACAAATCCTTTATATCGTGCTCAAAAACCTCTCCTTTAGTATATCCTGTTATTATTTTTATATCAGAACCAAACTCTATAATTACCTGCCTGCATATTCCACAAGGATATGTTTGCTCATTATTTTCTGAATTATCACTTGCTATAGCTATTTTACAGATATCTCTGTCACCTTCTGATATTGCTTTAAAAATAGCTGTTCTTTCTGCGCAATTTGTTCCACCTAATGATGCACATTCAATATTACACCCAGTATAAACTTTACCACTCTTAGTTAAAAGAGCCGCACCCACTCTAAAACCAGAGTAAGGAGCATAAGAATGTTGTCTGGCATTTTCTGCCAACTTTAACAATTCTATGTTATCCACAACATTTCCTCCTGTATACAATAATAAAAAGTTATTTTTATTTAATACTCTACATTATATCATAAAAATTTAATTAGCACAGATTTGTTTTATTTTAAATATTTTATGTACATTCATTTTAATTGTAGAACATTCCAAGCTGAAACACTAATATGGCTATTAATACACCTAACAAAGCCCCAGCTATGGTTTCCCAAAATGTATGTATTTTTCCTTCAATCCTACTTTGGGCAACTAATACAGCCATTATATATGCAAGAGTAGACGCAACAACTCTTTCAGTCATAAGTGTAATTGCAGTTGCTATAGCAAATGCTAATGCAGCATGACCACTTGGCATACCACCTTTTAGAGGGGTTCCTGTGGAGGTCAATGCTTTTACAACCACAACAGCTATAAGAACCAATAATATACATATCAAGGTTATATGTAATTCTGATTCTCTTATCTTATAAATTAATATCCCAGATATATCTGTCAATTTATCATAAAATAATATATATCCAACCACTACTGAATTTAGTGCTGCTACTAGAACACCACCTGCTGCAACATCTTTTGCTATCTTAGCAAGTACATGGTATTCATCAGTTACCAAATCAACAGCCTTTTCTATAGCTGTATTAAACATCTCAGCAACTACAACTAAACATATGGACATTAATAACATTATCATCTCTAATTTTGAGAAGTTGAAAAACAAACTTATTATAAGTACAGCAACTGAACCTAAGTAGTGTATTTTCATATTTCTTTCAAATTTAAATGTATACAATATCCCTTCTATAGCTGCATTAAAAGCTTTAATTATACCTTGACGAGTTTTTCCTGGTTTCATAAAAAC
The DNA here is from genome assembly GCF_056688945.1 of Clostridioides sp. LIBA-7602. Taxonomy (NCBI): domain Bacteria; kingdom Bacillati; phylum Bacillota; class Clostridia; order Peptostreptococcales; family Peptostreptococcaceae; genus Clostridioides; species Clostridioides sp. LIBA-7602. The sequence continues at coordinate 2,805,471 of NZ_CP196991.1, forward strand.
TACTCCCTTGTTATGTTTAACTTATTCAATATGTGTTCTTCTTTTTCTCTCATTTCTTTTGTATTTTCATCTGTATCATGGTCATAACCTAAAAGATGAAACATACTATGACATATTAAAAAACATACTTCTCTTTCAAAACTATGGTTATACTCTATACTCTGTTCTAAAGCTCTTTCAAGAGACACTACTATATCTCCTAGAGATTCTTCTTCTAACTCAACATCCTCAAAATCATCACTTAAAAGAGGAAATGATAAAACATCAGTCGCTCTATCAACGCCTCTATATTCTCTATTTAACTCATGAATCTCTTTATTATCTACAAAAGAAAGACTCACCTCATAATTATCATCATATCCTTCATAATCCAAACATTCTATGATTATATCCTTTATCTTTTCAATTAACTCTTCATTTACTTCTAATTTATCTTGTCTATCATCTAATATCAAATCCATTAATTACACCTACTTTTTATTCATTAATAATGCTATACATCTATATTACTACACTTTTACTTTCTTTTGAAAGTCTTTTCCTGTATTTTCATTTTTTTGCGTTCTTCTTTTTTAAATTCTTCTCTTTTATCATGTTTCTCATAAGCTCTTATTATTCTCTGTACCAACTCATGTCTTACAACATCTCTATCTGTTAGCATTATAGACCCAATCCCTGGAACTCCTTTAAGAATTTCTGTAGCTTGTATTAGACCACTTTTCTTATTTTGTGGTAAATCTGTTTGTGTTATATCACCTGTAACTACAGCTTTAGAACCAAATCCTAATCTAGTTAAAAACATTTTCATTTGCTCAGAAGTAGTATTTTGAGCTTCATCTAATATTATAAAAGAATTGTCAAGAGTTCTACCTCTCATAAAAGCAAGTGGTGCAACCTCAATAGTACCTCTTTCCAAATATTTATTAAATTTATCAGCACCTAACATTTCAAACAGTGCATCATATAATGGTCTTAAATATGGGTCAACTTTATCCTTTAAATCTCCTGGTAAAAATCCTAGACTTTCCCCAGCTTCCACAGCTGGTCTTGTAAGTATAATTCTACTAACTTCATCTCTTTTAAAAGCTTTTACTGCCATAGCAACAGCAAGATAAGTCTTTCCTGTTCCAGCAGGTCCAACACCAAAAGTTATATCATTATTTTCTATAAGCTTTATATATTCTTTTTGACCTAATGTCTTAGGTTGAACAGCTTTCCCTCTCTGTGTTACAACAATTGTTCCCTCAAGTTCTTTTATTTTTTGTTCACTACCTTCAAGTAAAAGAGATAATGAATAAGAAATACTCTGTTTATCTAAATGTTTACCATTTGATACAGTTTGATGCAATTCATTCATAAGTTTTAATGCAGAATCTACATTTTTTTCTTCTCCAATTAAAATTATATTACCTTCTCTAAGTATCACATCTATATTTAAAGTTTTCTCTATTAATTTTACATTTTCATCAAAATTTCCAAATAATTCTCTTTCAAAACTTCCATCTGCTATTGTAAATTTTTTTTGTATTATCAATTGAATTGTTCCTCCTCAAGTTTTAAGTTTAATTTTGTTAGTTATTATTATTATTTTGGCTGTTGTTACTATTTTGATTACTATTATTTTCATTAGAATTATTTTTATTATTATCTTTAGTATCCTCATCAAAGTCATTTCTTATATCATTTAATGGTCTTTTTTCTGGATTAGAAGGAACTTCCTCTTCTCCTTCTTTTGGTTTACTTTCTTCCTTTATAAATCTTTCTGCTTCTGATTTACTAAGAGGATAAATTTTAGCAATATTTTCACTAGTTTGAACTGTTATTAAATATTCTAACATATTTTTATTAACCTTAAAGTTATGTTTTACATCTATTATTCTAGCCGAAGCGGGGATTATGTATTCTAACTCTTTTAAAGCTTTTTCAGATAATTCTTTTTTCAACTCTTCTTTATTTCTTTTTACCTCAACTTTTTTTGTTTCATAAAAGGTACTCGTCTTTATCTTTATTGGAAAAGTATAATCTCCTATAGATAATTTTTTTTCTTTATTTTCAACAACATAATTTTTATATTTTATATTTTTCCTAATTGTAAATTCTTTATCATAAAAGCTTATTGTGTATATGTTTTTCTTTTCTCCTGTCTTTTTATTTACAGTATCTACGTAACTTGCCTTTTTAGAAGATTCATAAAAAGTACTTGCCCATACTTCTGGTATTGATTTTGTATTAGCTCCATTTAGAAGCACATCTCCCTTTTGTACTATATCTCCAGATTTAATAACGGATTTACCACTTCTAGGGATTACCTTTTCTATTATACCATTTTTTAAAGCAATTACATTACAATAATTTGATTGGTCTGTAGATTTTAGGGATTCTGCTTTTTTTGTAACAGTAACAAATATATTTGTTCCTTTTACATTAATAGATAAATACGCCACATCATTAAATTTCGACATCATATGGTCTCTAACTTCTTTTCTATCAATACTCTTCTTATAAACTCCTGGCCTTACTCCAACCTTGTAAAGCTCACTTCTGAGAGCTTCTTTTTTTATACCTTCAGGAGATTGTATATATACATCTGTCACAAACTGCGATGTAGACATCAATAAAAATAAAGAGAGAATAGCACAAATCCACATACCTTTGTGCTTATAAATTCTTTTAATAATAAAAGGAACTCCTGTTTTTTGTTTTACCTTTATCTCAAACTTACTCCCTCTATAAATATTCTTAAATTCTTTTATATCTTGTCTATCTATATGAAACTCAATTTTAGTATTTTTTATTCTAGTTACATTGTAAACACTTATACCATTTCTTATAAGATGATTTAAAAATTGTTCAAGTCCTACTCCTTCCACAACTATAACATAGTATCCCCTTATAAAGCTTATCAAGTGTATCTCCTCCTAATCAACATACTCCATATTGTAGATAATTCCTTTTATACCTATCTCACTATCAGTAATATACTTAAGCGAAAGTTTATCCCCAGATATTTTAATCGTTTTAACTTTAGTCTTTATTCTTATTAAATCAACTTCATACTCAAGTATTGATAGATAATTTTCTATACTAATAAACGTATTACCTGTAACAGTAACAACTGGTTGATTTACCTGTAAATCAGTGGATATTTCTAACATAAGCATTACCCCCTTAATTAATTTTATGCTTGAAATAGGTATTTATGCACTTTATTGATGTTATAACAGATTAGTTATAAAATTTTTATACAATAAATACCCTAATAATTAATATATTATTTAAAAAATAAAAAGGTAATCATATTGATAAAAAATCAACATGATTACCTTTTTATTTTTTCTTATATAAAGTCTACAATGTATACAATTTTTTTATTAATCTTGTTCTATTAAACCATATCCACCAGCTTTACGCTTATACACTATGTTTATTTCAAAATTATCTTGATTTCTAAACATATAGAAATTGTGTCCTACCAATTCCATTTGAAGTATTGCCTCTTCTGAACTCATAGGTTTTACATTAAATTTCTTTCTTCTTTCTATAACTATATTTTCATCTTCTTCATCATCATAATCATAATCATTAAATTCACTGCTGTTATCTATAAAGTCAATATTTTCAAATCTTATGCTTTTATTATTTTGACTTTTGTCTTTAACTTTAGTTTTATACTTGACAACTTGTCTACTTAATTTGTCACAAACAATGTCAATTGCTGCATATAAATCATCTTCTACATCTTCTGCTCTTATTATTTGCCCACTAATAGGAATTATTGTGACCTCAACTTTTTGTCTATCCTTTTTCGCACTTACTGTTACTTTCACTTCTGATTCAGGATCAAGGTATTTTTCTAACCTACTTAATTTTCCATCTACGTATCCTTTTATTCCGTCAGTTAATTTCATTTGTCTCCCAGATACTATTATTTGCATAAAAACCTCTCCCTTCGAGCCTTTCCAATTCTAATACTTTAATATGTTAATCTTTAAATACAATTTTGATAAATTTATTATATTTAAATTAATATTATTGTATATGAAAATGATTCTTTTTAATAGTCTATTCATTTTTTATTTGATATGATATTATTAAAAGTACAGGGTAATTTACAGAATCTTTACATTCTATTTATTAATAAACCATATAAAATAATTCAAAAATCCAGCGTAGACAAGCCACATCAAATAAACCAAATTTATGTATCCAGCTCTCTTATCTATTTTAGAAAACTTTGAAATCATTATTATAGAAACCAAAATCATTATTATTATGTCTACTAAAGCTGTAAATCGAAGTCCAAATCCAAAAAATAATATAGACCAAACAAAATTTAATGCAAGTTGTAACCCATAATAAAAGATTGCATCTCTTACTTTAGGTAAGTTATAACCCTTTCTTAATATTAAGTATGAAGATATACCCATCAATATGTACAATACAGTCCAAACTATTGGAAAGATAAATGCTGGTGGCGCAAAGCTCGGCTTTGTAAGTTGTAAATAGTAGGTTGAAATATCTGTCCCACTAATAATCATTGTTAAAACACTACTTAAATAACCTATTATTAATGGTATAAATATGTTTATCAAAAAATTTCTAATTTCCTTTACTGATATAATCAAATTCTTCCCCTTCTTTCAAAATTTTCTTTGATTATAGATATGCTCAAATATGACTTGTTATTCTCAAAAAATATAAAAAGCCTAGAGATTTCTCTCTAGGCTATATCAATCTATTGTAAGTTTTGTTTTACCAACTTATTTATAAGTTTTCCGTCAGCTCTTCCTTTAACCTTTGGTTGGATAACTGACATTATTTTTCCCATATCCTTCATAGATGTTGCTCCTACTTCAGATATAGTAGATTTTACAATTTCTTCTAACTCTTCTTCGCTTAATTGTTGAGGTAGGTACTCTTTTAAAACTTCAATTTCAGCTTCTGTTTCTTTTATTAAGTCTTCTCTTCCAGCTTTTTCAAATTCAACTAATGCATCTCTACGTTGCTTTAATTGCTTTGCTATTACATCGATAATTCCATCTTCATCAAGCTCGACTCTATTATCAACCTCATACTGCTTTATGGAAGCTCTTATTAAAGTTACTACAGATTTTCTCACTGTATCTTTGTTTTTCATAGAAGATTTCAAATCCTCTTGTAACTTTTGCTTAAGGGACATCCCCTTCACCTCTTTATTCTTATTTACTACTATTTCTTAGCGTTTTTTCTTCTTGCTGCTTCAGCTTTTTTCTTACGCTTAACGCTTGGCTTATCATAGTGCTCTCTTTTTCTCACTTCTGACATGATGCCAGACATTGCACATTGACGCTTGAATCTTCTTAAAGCGCTGTCTAATGTTTCATTCTCTCTAACTCTTACTTCTGACATTTCTTTTTCCCTCCCTCCAATAGCGCAATTATGCTGGGACTGTAACTATGTTCTTTTTTGCATAATATGCATTACAACCTAACACTTTGTTTATTATAAACTAAATTTTTACTTTTATCAAGTATTTTTATCAAGAAGGAACTCAATTTTTCAATAATTTAGTTTAGTTTTGTCCCGCTTCGTAATTAGGAAGCTTTTTACCAGCTAAAATATGATAGTGCAAATGTTTAACTTCTTGCCCTCCATCACTTCCACAATTATTTATGATTCTGAATCCAGTTTGGTCAAAACCTTTCTCCTTAGCTATTTTATTAATAACAACATGAATATGTGACACAATGTCCATCTCTTTATCAGGAATATCAATTACACTATCGTAATGTTTTTTAGGTACTACCAATATATGGTATGGAGCAACTGGGTTTAAGTCGTTAAACGCTAAGACTTTATCATCTTCATAAACTTTAGTTGAAGGTATTTCTCCGTTCGCTATTTTACAAAAAATACAATCCATTTTTTCCACCTCCTATCTTATAAATATTATAATTTCTACATGTTATATCAAAATTCCTTCTACATATTCATCTTTTACATCATTTATTTTCACTTTTAATATCTGACCTTGTATATTTTTGTCACTTTCAACAACAACTCTTATATAATTTGACGTTAGCCCCTCAAATTTATTTCCTTCTATATTTTGTTCAAATAAAACATCTAACTCACTTCCAATAAATTTATTGGCAAATTTATTAAAATTTACTTTGCTTAAATTTAAAAGTTGTTCACTTCTAAAATGTTTCATTTGAGGGTCAACCTGATTTTCCATAGTCGCAGCTGGAGTTCCTTTTCTTGGTGAGTATTTAAAAATATGCATTTGTGAAAGCTCTATTTCTTTTAAAAACTCATATGTTTCTTTGAACTCATCATTTGTCTCTCCTGGAAATCCTACTATCACATCTGTAGTTATTGCTACATTTGGCATTTTACTTCTCAATCTATCTACAATAGTTTTGTACTCTGAAGTTGTGTATCTTCTATTCATTCTTTTTAAGGTTTCATCACATCCACTTTGAAGTGATAAATGGTAATGAGGACAAACTTTATCCATCTTTAAAACTTCATTCACAAATTCATCTGTAAATAAGATTGGTTCAACAGAACTAAGTCTAATTCTCTCTATTTTATCTATTTCATTTATTTGTTTTATTACATCAAGAAGTTTAATATCCTTATCTTTTAAATCTTTTCCATAAGAGGCAACATGTATTCCTGTTAATACGACCTCTTTATAGCCATTATTAGCCAATTTTTTTACTTCATCGACTATACTATCAATATCCCTACTTCTAACGCGTCCTCGTGCATAAGGAATTATACAGTAGGTACAAAATCTATCACACCCATCTTGTATTTTCATAAATGCTCTAGTCTTTCCGTTAGTTTGACTGATTTCTATTTCTTCAAATGCTTTAACTTTCATTATGTCATCAACCGTACTAACTTTCTTACTTGCATCTATCTTTTTAATTTCTTCAACAATCTTTCTTCTGTCATTTGTACCCATAACTAAATTTACTTCTTCTATATCCAAAATTTCCTCTGGAGATACCTGGGAATAGCATCCCACCACGGCTATTATTGCATCTGGATTTTTCTTTTTAACTCGTCTTATATATTGACGAGATTTTCTATCACTCATATGAGTAACTGTACATGTGTTTATAACATAAACGTCGGCATATTCTTCACTATTAACTTGTTCATAACCATCTTTTTCAAATAGCTCTAGCATAGCCTCAGTTTCATATTGATTGACTTTACACCCAAGTGTATAAAAAGCTACTTTTTTCAATTTATTTTTCTCCTCCTAAATCACTTAGCTCATACAAAGCTATTGTTGATGCTACAACAGAAGCTGTCTCAGTTCTCAATATTCTAGGTCCTAATGATACAACACTACAATTATCTTGTTGTACTTGTTCTATTTCTTCTTCAGAAAATCCACCTTCAGGACCTACAAAAATTCCAATACTATCTATATTAGAATCACATTTTTTAAGTGCATGCTTTATTGAAACTGTTCTTTCATTTTCATAAGGGCAAATATTTATATTATTTTTCTTCATATCTTCTAAAGTTTCTCTAAAACTTAAAACACCTCTTAGTTTTGGTATTTTACCTCTTTTACTTTGCTTTGCTGCTTCATAAATTATTCTTTCCCAACGTTCAAATTTTTTGTCTTCTTTTTTGTCATCAACTTTAGCAACACTTCTCTTCGTTTGAACTAATATTATTTCTTCTACTCCTACTTCAGTTAATTTTTGAAGTATCATCTCCATTTTTGGAGCTTTGGGAAGCCCCTGATATAACCTTATTTTAAGTGCTGATTCTCTATTTATATCAACTTTTTCTAAAATATTTAAATTAACCACACTTTTATCTATATTCGTTATCTCACAAATATACTCATTATTATCTTTGTCACATACCTCAAGCTTCTCACCTAACTTACATCTTAAGACTTTTGAAATATGTTTTACATCTTCACCTTCTATAGTGCAAGTTTTATCTTGTAGATTTATATTATTTTTTTCAACAAAAAATCTGTCCATTATACTCCACCATACCTTCTATTTTTTAAGCTTAGAAACTATTGCTGACCATTCACCTAGTTTTTGAACTTCAACTATTTCAAATCCATTTTCAATTAAACTTTCTTTAACTTCTTCAACTTTATCCAGAATTATACCTGAAGATATGAATATAGCATCTTCTTTCATAAAGTTTTGTACATCTTTTGCAAGTATCTTTATTATGTCGGCTATTATATTTGCAACTATTACATCAGCTTTATCTTTTATTACATCAGTTAAATTGCCATGCATTACAGATACATTTTCTTCAACTTTATTTTCAATTACATTTTCTTTTGCAACTTTTACTGCCACTTCGTCTAAATCTACAGCTATAACTTCTTTTGCCCCTAATTTGGCTGCTGCTATTGCAAGGATTCCACTACCACAACCAATATCAAATACTTTAGAATCTTTATTTACATATTTTTCTAATTCTCTGATACACATACTAGTAGTCTCATGTGTCCCTGTGCCAAATGCCATACCAGGGTCAAGCTCTATTATTAAATCCCCTTCTTGCATAGTATAATCTTCCCATGTAGGTTTTACTACTACTCTTTGCCCTACTTTTGTTGGTTTGTAATATGCCTTCCATGCATTTGCCCAATCAGCTTCATTTACTTGGTCTAATGATACACTTCCTTCACCTATATCTATACCAAAATCTTTTAAGCCTAAAACTTTTTGCTTTATTATTTCGACAAATTCCATCACATTTTTTTCTTCCGAAACGTAAGTTTTTATAAGTACGTTGTCTTCTTCATTCTTTTTAAATACTTCTTCTTCAACATAATCCCAATCTAGTTCATTTTTCTTTTGAAATAAAAAGTCTTTTGGGTCTTCTATTACAGCCCCACCAGCTCCTTGTTCATATAGTATGTTTGTTATAGGCTCAACTGCTTCTGTTGTTGTTTTTATAGTTACTTCTATCCAATTATTCATAAGTTTACCTCTCTTCTATATAGTAATATTCCTGTTTTTCCATAACTTTTATTATATCATAAATATTGTGCTTTTTTGTTTTATAAATTTTTATTAATAATATCTTAATGACGTAGACTTTTCAATTTTTACTAAATTAAGCCTAGAAGTAGTAGTCTAGAGGGCATAAATTATTAAATTCTACTAAAATAATAATAGATATCTCTTTTTAATATCTTTTGCAGATTACATAATAATCCACATTATATGTAAAAATAATAGTAATTACATTATTAAACAAAAAAGTTTAGCTATTTTACACATTTAATAGAATAAAAAAATTTGATATTATATAATTAAAATTTAAATATTAAGGAGAACACCATGTCAGAAGTAATCTTAAAAAATATATCAAAACTTTACTCTAATGGATTTAATGCAGTAAAAAATATAAATATAGATATCAATGATAAAGAATTTATCGTTTTAGTAGGTCCATCTGGTTGTGGTAAATCAACTACACTTAGAATGATTGCTGGTCTTGAAGAAATATCTGAAGGAGAACTATACATTGGAGATAAACTAGTCAATGATATAGAACCAAAAGATAGAGATATAGCTATGGTTTTTCAAAACTATGCTCTATATCCACATTTATCAGTTTATGAAAATATGGCATTTGCACTTAAACTTAGAAAATTATCCAAAGATGAGATAGATAAAAAAGTTAAAGAAGCTGCTAAAATATTAGATTTAACACCCCTTTTAAATAAAAAACCTAAAACATTGTCTGGTGGACAAAGACAAAGAGTTGCTCTAGGACGTGCAATAGTTAGAAATCCTAAAGTATTCTTAATGGATGAACCTCTATCCAACTTAGATGCAAAACTTAGAACTGCCATGAGAACAGAAATAACTAAGCTTCACCAACAGCTTGGAACTACATTTATATATGTGACACATGACCAAGTTGAAGCTATGACTATGGCTGATAGAATCGTAGTAATGAAAGATGGAGTGGTTCAACAGATTGCAACCCCACAAGATGTATATGACTATCCAACTAATATCTTTGTTGCAGGATTCATTGGAGCACCACAGATGAATTTTATTGATGTAACATTAATAGAAGATAACAATGAAATATATGCAAAAAATGAAAATATTAAATTTAAATTAGATAAAGAAAAACACTACGATTTAATAAAAGATAATTATATTAATAATGAAGTTGTTATAGGCATCAGACCAGAAGATATTCATGTAGAAGATGCTTTTATTAAAGCCAATCCAGACACTTGTTTTAAATCAAAGATTGAAATAAAAGAACTCATGGGAGCAGAAACTTATGCTCATTTAAAACTGGGTGAAAATACGATAACAATTAGATTTGATAGTAAAAACAGAATTAATGTTGGTGATGACTTAACACTTTCAGTTGATAACAGTAGAATACACATATTTGACAAAGAAACTACTTTGGCTATAAGATAAGGATATAATCTTATTTTTAAGGAGACTTTATGGAAGATTTAAAAAGTTTTTTAGAAAGACAACTTAATAAAAAAATAAATATCTATCCGTATGAAAATCAAAGTTTGAACTCTAATAGCAATTTAGTTACTTTCAATAATACTATTTATGTTGTTGATTTTCTAGATGAAAATAATTTTGATAATCTAAAAGGTAACTTTTATTTAATTTATCAAGCCCATATAGATTTTGAATATCTAAAAAATATTTTTTACAACTTATATGATGATATAAATATAATACAACACAATGATTTCTTTGTTGTAAATTCTAAATACGACTTAGATATTAATGTAACTACACAAAATATAATTGAAACTGAAACTTATCAAAGTACCTATATTTTTTATCTTGGTGAGTTAGATAATAAATCTGACTTTAATTTTAGAGTTCAATTATGTTCTGATTTACTGCCTTCTATTGTAAAAGATAATGCTGAAAATAAATTTTTAAATTTATTTGACCTTATTAGATATAAAACTTTTGACTTGATTAATAAAGACAATATACTTAATAAATTAATAGACTTTAATAAGATTAAATCTATTGATGAAGAACTTCTATATACAGGAATAAAGTTTATAAATAATGACTTAAATATTTCTAAGACATCTACTAGTATGTTTTTACATAGAAATACGCTAGTCTATAGGCTGGAAAAGATTAATGATATACTTGGATTTGATTTAAAGAACTTTGAAAATGCAATGATTTTTTATCTGAGTGTCAAATCTTATTTTCTATATAAAAAAATTTAAGTACTAAATTAAGCAGAACTTTGAAATATTAGTTCAAAGTTCTGCTTAATTTTAATTCATAATATTGTATACCTATTAAGTATTCTTCATTTCAAGTCTTGAAGTTTATAAATATCAATCACTCATGTTTTACAAACAATATTTTCAAATATATTAAATGTTAAACCTATTAAAGGCATAAATTTACTATTTTACTGTTCTTAATTCTTTCTTTAAAACAAAATTCAATAAAAAACTTATTGTACCTAAAACCACCATAACATAACCTAATATTTGAAATTGAGCTGATGTTATACTTGCTTCAAATACCATTCCAAGTAGAACTGTTGCTAAAATAGAACCTAAATAACGACTAGTTTGAAATAGACCTGAAGCTGTTCCTATACTATCAGGAGGGCTTTCTTTAAACATAGACGACTGTAATGCCACATTTCCAACTCCATAACTAATACCTGCTAATGATAAAATAATACCCTTTCCAACTACTGGTATATGAACAAAAATTATCGCAAGAAGTACTGCACTAATCAGCATAAAAATTGATGACATCATCAGAGGCAATCTAGTACCAGATTTGTCTATCCATCTCCCAGTTAATGGAGATATAAATATACCTATACCAGACATAAATAACATAAATAACCCAGTCGATTTTGCACTATAATGTAGTGCATCTTGAAAGTAACTAGGAAGACCAAAAAACAAAATATAATTAAAGAAATTTAATATAATAAACTGTAAGTAAACCTTTGACAGTTTAGGATTATTTACAAATAACTTAATATCTATAAATGGTAATTTTATTCTAAGCTCATGCCAAATAAAAATACACATCAATATTACACCCAATACAAGTTGTTCTAAATTAAGAGACTCTTTCATAGATAACAAGAATAGTAATAGAAAAATCATTGCAATTGAAAATAAAAGTATACCAATAATATCTAATCTCGATAAAACATTTTTTAAAGTCTCTTTTATACAGTTTCTCCCTTTTGTTTCTTTTGGAAATAAAAAATATCCTAAACATATAGAAACTATAACAATAGGTATGTTTACAAGAAATATAGCATGCCATCCACCTAAATCCAACAATAATCCCCCAAGTGTTGGCCCCAATCCTGCTGTAGTTGAAGCAAAGATGGTTAAAACAGCCAATGCAGAAGATTGTCTTTCCTTTATATTATTTTGTATAAGAGCAACACCAGATGGATATAGAGTACTTGTTCCAATAGCCTGAATTACTCTTATAAAAATCAATATAAAAAATGATTGAACAAATGGTACTATAGATGCCGACAAAATCACAAGTATCAAACCACTCAAAAACAAGACTTTCCTACCTATTAAATCTCCTATCTTCCCTGAAACTGGTTGTGCAATGGCACTAGCTAAATAAAATGCTGAAACAATCCAAGACACCGTTGTAAAGCTAATATGAAAATCATTTTGTATACTATGTAAAGCAAGTGAAATCATAGAGGAATTGAGAGGATTAAGCATAGTTCCTGAACCTATAGCTATCAAAAAAAGTGTTCTTCTAGCATTTATTTTACTCATATATCATGCCTCCAATAAGCAACTCCTTTACCTTATAAAAAAGCTGCTCCTATAATTCCTGCGTCTGAACCTAAAGTTGCACATGTAATTGTAGCTATCTCTTCTTTTTTGCACAATACAAATTTTCTTACCAAATCTTCTATTCCATCAAGTATTATATCACTAGCTTTAGAAATACCTCCACCAATAGATATAATTTCTGGGTCTAAAGAATTTATTGTATTTGCAAAAGTCTTAGCTAAATATTCTTTAAATCTATTTATTACTTCAATTGCAACTTCATCATTTTCTCTATATGAATCAAACACCATCTTTGCATTTATATTTTCTAAATTTCCTTCTGCTAAATCTAAAATCATACTTTCTCGTCCCTCTTGTATCAACTTTTGAGAATACTTTATAATTGCAGTCGCTGAACAAAAAGTTTCTACACAACCATTATTTCCACAATTACAATCAAAATAGTTTTCTCCTATAATTTGATGACCTATTTCTGAACCTAATCCATGTGCTCCAGAAAAAACTTTTTGATTAATTATTATTCCTCCACCTACACCAGTTCCTAAAGTATATAAAACACCAACATTAGCACCCTTCATACTTCCAAATTTTGCTTCTCCAAGTGCTGCTACTGTTGCATCATTTTCTCCATTAATTTCAACATTTGGAAAGATTCTTTTTAGTTCCTTATTAAAATCTTTTCTCTCCCATTTTAAATTTACACAGGTTACTAAATCATCTTTATTTATAAATCCAGGTACACCAAACCCAATAGATTTTATATTGTTAATAGTAAGTTTATTATCTTCTAACAACTTATCAATCATTACTTTTATGTCATTAAGTACTCCTTCAAAGCCTTTTTCAATCACGGTCTTACATTCCGACCTAAAAAGTATTTTACCATTATCATCAACTACCCCTGCTTGTATACCTGTTCCACCTATATCTACACCTATATAATACATCTTTCTTCACCTTTCTCTTTTGAATCATTTAATTTTACTCTATATTTTATTATATATATAGTATATTAAAATGTGACACTATGCAAATTTTTCATAACAGTTTATACACAAAGTAAAAACATCTTCCCACAGTATATCTTTACTGCGAGAAGATGTCTATTTTATTAATTATTTTAATTTGTTAAGCGTTCAAAACAAACTATATTTAAAACAAGTATTTTAAATCTTTATCTCTACTTATTTTTTATCTACAATATTATTTATAACTAAAAATCAAACAAATCTTAAGTATATCTTTTAGTAGGTATAAATTAACTTTCTGCAAAAGCCACTTCTATCTTCATCCAATCTATACTAAAAACCTTAATACACATTACATGTATATTTCTTTACACATACATATATCTAGCTACATATTTCTTTACATACATATCTAGTACAGCAACTAATAATACATACATATTTCTTTACACACGTACATAAAATCAATTTATAATTATTTTTCCTTAACTTAATTATAATTAGATAAATCTTTTGTAAAAATTTTAATTTACACTATACAAAAGATTTAAAAATTAGATACCTTGTCTATATAACATTACTATTTTACTATCAAAGGTTTAAGTCTAGGTAATTACAATAATTATCCCAGCTTATGAGTTTTTCCAGTACTTAATACAGCACTAAAAGTATCTAATTTTATCTTATAGATTATAATTGAGTTTTCTTCATCATTTGGCAGTGCCACATCCGTTCCCACTGGAATCACCCCTTTCTATTGTTTGATTATATTATAGCATATTATATATTGTGAGACAAGTATTTTTCAGAAAATTTTCTATATTCAGTTTTAATTTTTTTATATGAAAATAGCCAATATAAAAATCATAATATCCGTTGAAAATCTCTCAAATAACTAAGATTTCAAAAATATGATTATATATTGGCTACTTTAATTACTTTTTCTTAAACATATCTTCTATCTTCTGTCCAAATGTTTTTTTCTTTTCGTGGACGTTCGACCCACACTCCTTCGCAAATTCTCTTAATAGATCTTTTTGCTTGTCGTTTAATTTTTTAGGGATTTCAACTACAACTTTAACATACTGGTCTCCTCTTGAATTACCCCTAATTCTAGGAATTCCTTTTTCTTTAAGTCTAAATACAGTTCCAGTTTGTGTTCCTTCTGGTACACTGTATTTAACTTTTCCATCCAAAGTAGGTACTTCTATCTCATCACCTAAAGTTGCTTGAACAAATGTAATTGGCATCTCAAAGTAAATATCATTTCCATCTCTAGTAAATAGTGGATGTGACTTAACATTAACTACAATATATAAGTCTCCTCTTGGAGCACCTTTTTCTCCTACTTCACCTTGACCAGAAAGTTTTATCATTTGACCATCATCTATACCTGCAGGTATATCTACTTCTATAGTCTTAACTTTTCTTGTATTTCCAGTTCCGTGACATTTACTACATGGAGACTCAATAACTTCCCCAGTTCCATTACAAGCACTACATGGTCTTGAACTTGCTATATTACCAAATGGAGTTCTTTGAACAGTTCTAACTTGACCAGTTCCATTACAAGTTGAACAAGTTTTCTTTGATGTACCTGGTTTTGCTCCAGTTCCATCACACTCTTCACACTCTTCACTTCTGTTTACCTTTATAGACATCTTTTTACCAAATGCAGCTTCTTCAAAAGATATACTAACACTTTGTCTTATATCCGCACCACGTTGAGGACCTCTTCTTCTCTGTCTTCCACCTCCGAAGCCTCCTCCAAACATGTCACCAAATATATCTCCAAACATATCTTCAAAACCACCAAAGCCTTGACCGTTAAATCCTCCTTGACCACCAAAGCCTCCTTGGCCATTTAGTCCATCATGCCCAAACTGGTCATAAGTTTTTCTCTTTGTATCATCTGATAGTACTTCATAAGCTTCATTTATCTCTTTAAATTTTTCTTCTGCTTCTTTATCTCCAGGATTTCTATCTGGATGGTACTTCATTGCTAATTTTCTGTAAGCTTTTTTTATTTCCTGAGCTTCTGCACCTTTACTGATGCCTAAGACTTCATAATAATCCCTTTTTGTACTCAAAAATTGACACCACCTTCATTTTACAAAACGATAGCTTGTAGAATAATAAACTACAAGCTATCATTAATTCTTATATTCTACTTTAAGTTATATAATCTATGATATATTATATTCTTTATGATGTATATTGTCCATATATCTTTAATATCTATATGATTTTCATAAATCATATATTATCTAGCTATAATTTAGCGTTACATATTATATATCTTATTTGTCTTCATCTACTTCTTTAAAGTCAGCATCTACTACATTGTCATCTTTAGGTCCATTGTCTTGAGCTTGTTCTGCACCTTGTGCTGCTTGTTGTTCTTGCGCTGCTTGTTGGTACATTTCTTGAGATACTTTTTGGAACTTAGTCATTACTTCGTCTGTAGCTTTCTTAAGTTCTTCTGCTGTAGCATCTTGTTTGTCTTTTACAGTTTTTAAGTTTTCTATAGCTTTTTCTATATCCTCTTTATCACTTGAACTTATTTTATCTCCAAGTTCATTTAAAGTCTTTTCAGTTTGATATATAGTAGATTCAGCTTGGTTAAATGCTTCTATTTTTTCTTTCTTTTGTTTGTCAGCTTCTGCATTCATTTCAGCTTCTTTTACTTTTTGCTCTATCTCAGCTTCTGATAGATTAGTGTTTGATGTTATAGTTATTTTTTGTTCTTTTCCTGTACCTAAGTCTTTAGCTGAAACATTAACTATACCATTTGCATCTATATCAAATGTAACTTCTATTTGAGGTATTCCTCTTTGTGCTGGTGGTATATCTGTTAATTGGAATCTTCCTAAAGTTGTATTGTCATAAGCCATACTTCTTTCACCTTGAAGAACATGTATATCAACAGCTGTTTGATTATCAGCAGCAGTTGAGAATACTTGAGATTTCTTAGTTGGTATTGTAGTATTTCTTTCTATTATCTTAGTCATTACATTACCCATTGTTTCTATACCAAGAGATAATGGAGTAACGTCTAGTAATAATAAATCTTTAACGTCTCCTGCTAAAACTCCTGCTTGTATAGAAGCTCCTGCTGCAACACACTCATCTGGATTTATACCTTTGTGAGGCTCTTTTCCTATAAATTTCTTAACAGCTTCTTGTACTGCTGGTATTCTTGTAGAACCACCTACTAATAATACATCATCTATATCACCTGTAGAAAGTCCTGCATCTTGTAAAGCTCTCTTAGTTGGTTCCATAGTTTTTTCAACTAAACCTCTAGTTAATTCTTCAAATTTAGCTCTTGATAAGTCTATATTTAAGTGTTTTGGTCCTTCTGCTGTAGCAGTTATGAAAGGTAAGTTTATGTTTGAATTCATTGTTGATGATAATTCTTTCTTAGCCTTTTCTGCTGCTTCTTTTAATCTTTGAAGAGCCATATTGTCATTTCTTAAGTCTACACCTTCAGCTTTTTTGAATTCATCTGCTAAATAGTCTATTACTATTTGGTCAAAATCATCTCCACCTAATCTATTGTTACCAGCTGTAGCTAAAACTTCGAAAGTTCCATCTCCTATTTCAAGTATAGATACGTCAAAAGTTCCTCCACCTAAGTCAAATACTAAGATTTTCTTTTCTTGGTCTAATTTATCCATACCGTAAGCAAGTGCTGCTGCTGTTGGTTCATTTATTATTCTCTTAACATCAAGCCCTGCTATTCTACCAGCATCTTTAGTAGCTTGTCTTTGAGCATCTGTAAAATAAGCTGGAACTGTTATAACTGCCTCTGTTACTGTTTGTCCTAAGTAACTTTCTGCATCTGATTTTAATTTTTGTAATATTATTGCTGATATTTCTTGTGGAGTATATGATTTTCCATCTATATTTACTTTGTAATCAGTTCCCATATGAGTTTTTATAGAAGTTATTGTTTTATCTGCATTTGTAACTGCTTGTCTTTTTGCAGGCTCTCCAACTATTCTTTCACCATCTTTTGTAAATGCTACTACTGATGGAGTAGTTCTCATACCTTCGCTATTTGCTATTATTTGTGCTTCTCCACCTTCTAATACTGCAACACATGAATTTGTTGTTCCTAAATCTATTCCTATTATTTTTCCCATGACTAAAATCCTCCTCGAGTAATTATATAATTAAGTTTTACTTATTTGAATATTTTATATTAGGTTAAATAATTTAACCTTTAATTTATATTTAGCAAGAAACTTTAACCATTGAAGGTCTTATAACTTTAGTTCCTAGCTTATATCCTTTTTGAAGCACCATTACTATTTGATTTGCTTCAACTCCATCTACACTTTCTTGCATAACTGCTAAGTGTAAATTAGGGTCAAATTCCTTAGATTCTGCTTCTATTTCTTCTACTCCAAATTTTACTAGAGTGTCTATTAACTGTTTATGTACAAGGCTTATACCCTTATACATAGTATCTTCCTTATCTGCACATGCATCTAAGGCTCTTTCCATACTATCTATAACTGGTATTAACTCAGTTATTATCTTTTCATTTGCAAACACACCTATTGTCTCTTTTTCTTGTTGAGTTCTTCTTCTATAGTTTGCATATTCGGCTTGAAGTCTTTGATATTTATCATTTGATTCATCTAATTCGTCTTGCAATTTTTTTTCTGCTAATTTAGAATTTATATCTGTTACATTTTCATCATCAACTTCTTTTTCATCACTTGTTTCACTTGATTCCTCACATTCTTCATTAACAATTTCCTCTTCTAACTCTACTTGAGTTTCAGATTCTTGGTTAATAGAAGTATCATTTTCTTCTTTTACTTCCTGTTGCTCATTTTTTTTATCCAAGACTTTACACCTCTCAATTTAAAATTTCTTTACTTTCTATTAATTAATAAACTCATATAATTTATTATAGAGTAAATCCTAGCATAATCCATTCTTGTAGGGCCTATAAAACTTATTCGCCCAACCAAGTCTCTATCTACATTATAAGTTGCTGTAACTATACTACAATCCTGTGCCAATTCACAATCATTATCACTACCAATTATTATATTTAGATTGTCCTTTTGTATTCCCTTTGATTTAATTATGTCAGCTATTGTTTCCTTTTTTTCCAACATATTTAAAAATGACTTTGCTTTTAATACATCATTAAATTCTGGATAGCTAAATATATTAGTAGCTCCATTTAATGATAGAGAAAAATCTTCTTCTTTCATATTTGAATTCAAAGCATTTAAAAGCTCATCTATAAGTCCAGAATACTCACTTATTTCGTATTTAATAAAAGCAATTAGATTATCATCCAAATCTGTTATACTTTTACCTAAGAGCTTCCTTGTAAGATTATCAGAAATCAAGTTTAACTTAGATTGATCTAAATATACATTAGTTGTAAGGTTAGCTTTTTTTAAATCTCCTTTATCTGTTACAACTATAAGTAAAATATTATTGTCATTCATAGCAACTAATTGTATGTGCTTTATAACACTTTGATTTATTAAACTCTTAGTAACTGCTACAGTCGTATAGTTTGTTAGTTGAGATAATAGCTTGGAAGTTTCATGAATCAATTCTTTTATATGATTTATATTATGATTCATACATTGCTCAATAAGAATCTTATCATTATCATCCAATTCGCTTTTACTCATAAGAGAGTTTACATATAACTTATAGCCTTTTTCAGACGGAACTCTACCCGCAGAAGTATGAGGCTGAATCAAGTACCCTAATTCTTCAAGGTCAGCCATCTCATTTCTTATGGTAGCAGCACTAACACCTAAATCATGTCTTTTAGATATTGTTCTAGAACCTATAGCTTCAGCTGTTTCTATATAATCTTTAACTATAGCTTTGAGGATATTTAATTTTCTTTCATTTAATTCCATGCTCAGTATGCCTCCTAGCTGTTAGCACTCACCAAGTTTGAGTGCTAAAAAGATTATATATATTATATACCATTATAAATTTATTTTGTCAACACTTTAAAAATTATTCCATAAATTCTATAAATATACTATTAGATATTTCCCTTCCCTTTTGAGTTAATTGTATACCTTCAAAGCTCTGATTTATAAGCTTTCTATTTGATAGCATTTCTATTTGCTTACTATATTTTTCTTTAAAATCTAGTCCAAATTTTTTTTTGAAATCTTCAAATTTTATACCTTTGTTCATTCGAAGTCCCATAAATATTTTCTCTTCTATCATATCTTTTTCAGAGAGAATCTCATTTTCTTGTATTGGTTTTTCTCTTTTTGCTAAACTTAAATGATAGTCATCTAAAGATTCCAAATTATTATATCTATTCTTATTAATATAGCCAGAGGCTCCTGCTCCAAGACCTATATAATGTTCACATTCCCAATATAAAATATTATGCTCACAATTATAACCTTCTTTTGAGTAATTTGATATTTCATATTGATTATATCCTTTTGATTTTAGATAGTTTATTGTATACTCATACATTTCTATGTCCACATTTTCATCTATAAGTTCAAACTTATTGCTCTCATACATATTATATAGCTCAGTACCCTCTTCTAATATAAGGGAATAGGCTGATATATGTGTTGGATTTAAGTCTGTAATTTTTTGAAGTGTTTCCTTCCAGTCATATAGAGTTTGATTTGGAAGACTGTACATTAAATCTATATTAATATTTTTGAAACCTACACTTAATGCATCTTTATAGTTTTTCTCAAATTCTTCATAAGTATGTATCCTTCCTATAAAGTTCAAATGCTCTTCTTGAACAGCTTGCAAGCCAATACTAAGTCTATTTATACCAATGTCTTTCATAGCTTTTAATTTTTCTAATGTCAATGTACCAGGATTACACTCTATAGTTACTTCTGCATCACCATCTACATTAAACATTTCTCTTATGCTTGTAAATACTTCTCTTATTTCATCAGATGTCAGTATACTAGGTGTACCTCCCCCTACAAATATACTAGTTATTGTATCATTTCCATTTAGACAGTAATCTTCTTTATCTTTATTATCTTTGTATAATTTATTACTGTATAACTCCATTTCAATTTTTAAATCTTCTATATATCTTCGTTTTGAATCTATGTCCATTTTGTAAGAATTAAAGTCGCAATACTTACATTTCTTCACACAAAATGGAATATGTATATAAAGTCCTAACATTTTTTATTCCTCATTTCTTAAATTATCTTAAAACATCAGTTACTAAATTATAAATCAAACAGGATATCACATCAAGTAACATATAAAACACTTATATTATGTAATATTATAAAAAATTTGGATAAAAGTAAAAATTAACTTTTATCCAAATTCATCTAACTTAAACTAAGTACTTATCTTTTCTTCATATAATAATACACTGGTAGACCTAATAGTGTTATAAATATTCCACCTAAAGATATTACGGTTGAAGTCAATAGTTGATTTATTATTACAAACAGACCTCCCAGTATAGCTATGATTGGTATTATTGGATATAAAGGAACTCTATATGGTCTGTGTAAATCAGGTTTTTCTCTTCTAAGTCTCATGACTCCTATGAAAGTCAGTACATAAAATACCCATATCGAAAATATGGTTAAATCTGTAAGAAGATTAAATTGACCAGATAATGCATATACACAGGCTAATACAGTTATAAGTAATATTGAATTTACAGGAGAACCTCCAGAATTTACTTTTAAAAGAGCTTTAGAGGCTGGTAAAGTTCCCATTTCAGCTAGTGTATATGGTATTCTTGAACCTGTCAATAAATATCCATTCAACGTACCAAATACTGATACTAATATACCCACAGTTATTACTTTTCCACCTAAATTTCCAAATAATCTTGTTGCGACTAATGTAGCTGGTGAGGTAACTGTTGCTAGTTCACTTGCTGGCACTACCCAAAGATAAGCTATATTTATTATAATATAAACTGACATAACTAATGATAAACCACCAACTATTGCTCTTGGCAAATCTTTATCAGGAGACTTCATTTCTCCTGATATAGCTCCAACATTTATCCATCCATCATATGCAAATAAAGTTGCTATTAATACTTGTCCAAGTGCATTTGATACACTGACACCATCGCCTACAAATGGACTTAACACTTCACTACTTTGACCTTTAATAAATCCAAAAATTATTATTAAAATTAAAGGTATCATTTTTCCAACAGTTGCTACTGTCTGAACTTTTCCCCCTAGGGATGAGCCTATTATATTTAGTAATGCTAGAAATAATATAACTCCAATTGCTATAGGAAGTACATTAGACATATTATTTGGACTCATGCCCAAAAGCTCAGATGCTTGTTGAGCAAATATTACTCCTAGTGCTGCTGATGTACCTGGGAAAAATAATACAGTTTGCATCCATCCAGTTAAAAAACCTAACTTTTCTCCATATATCTCTTCGATATAAATCATCATACCACCAGTTTTTGGTATAGCAGCTGAGATTTCTGTAGCTGTAAGACCTGCAGTTATTGTTATAAATCCACCTAAAAGCCATGCTATAATACCTAGACCTGGAGCTCCATTAGTTGTAGTGTATATTGCTTGTGGCTTAAAAAAAACTCCCGAACCTATAACCATACCTACAACAGTAGAAAGAGCTGCTGAAAGACCAATAGTCTTTTGTAGTTGAGTACGCATACTGTCCCTCCTCACTGTTTTATAGTGCATAAAATATTAATTTTATAAATTATGGTTTTAGTATTCCCAAAGTTTTTTTTTATATTAATCTGCTAATTTTAGATTAAGTTTCTATACATTTAAAAATTGTACAACCTCAATCTTTAAAACATTCTCTAAAAATTATCTATTTTTTCTAAATAAGTACTGTATTTTCAGCTTTTTAAATTAATTAAACTAAAATTTTTATACTCTATTCTAAAATGTATATATATTTAATACTTTTTCTTTCAGTATTTCTTTTTCATTTAGTTCTGGATTATTTATAACAATTTCAAGCATCTTATTTAATATGTGTCCCATATCTTTACCTGGTTTTACACCTATAGATATCAAATCTTTTCCATTAATAGCTAAATCCTTAATATTAAAACATTCATTTTGATTTATTATGTGTTTAAATTCTTTTTCACACTCGATAAGATTTAATATCTTACTTTTTGCATATTTTGGATTTTTAGCAAGCGTATCTGCCCAATTAACCTTTATTAAATCTTCAAATAGTTCAACATCTTCAAGTTTATTTAATAATTTTTTAATTATTTTCCTTTTTGGCTCTATCCTATAATCATGATACTGTATTAATGTCAAAACTTTATTAATAGTATAATTATCGTACTTGAGTCTCTTTAAAATTCGCTTTGCAATCTTTACAGATTCTCTACTATGAGTATAAAAGTGGTCAATTCCGTTTTTATCAGTCGTTTTAGTTACCTTTTTTCCCAAATCATGAAACAACATTGTAAGCTTTAAATATAATTCATCTTCAATCACTTCTGTAGCCATTAAAGTATGTTTTTGTACATCATAAATATGATACGGATTATGTTGAGTAACTTCTTCTAATTCGCATATTTCAGGAATTATAAATTTCAACAAACCTGTTGAATTTAATAATTCTAATTTAGATGAATCAGATACTAGCATTTTGTTGAATTCTGTTTGGATTCTTTCTATAGAAATATTTTTTATCAAGTCTGCTTTTTTGTGGATACTTTGCTTAGTTCCTTCAGCTATTTTAAAACTGAGTTGTGCCGAAAATCTAACTGCTCTAAGCATTCTAAGTGCATCTTCTTCAAATCTATCTACTGGATTTCCAACACAACGTATATACTTATTTTGTATATCTTCATACCCATTAAATGGGTCAACCAATCCAGTCTTTGCATTGTATGCAATTGCATTGATAGTAAAATCTCTTCTTGATAGGTCCTTAACTATGTTATTTGTAAATTCTATTGAATCTGGATGTCTACCATCACTATAATTTCCATCTATTCTATAAGTTGTTACTTCAAATGGTTCATTACAAAGCATAACTGTTACAGTACCATGTTGTATGCCAGTTGGAATTGTTTTTTCAAATAGCTCTACTACTACTTCTGGTCTCGCACTAGTTGTTATATCCCAGTCATTTGGAATTCTTTCTAACAAACAATCTCTAACACATCCTCCAACTACATATGCTTCATGACCATGTTTTTCTAATTCTTTAATTATATAATCTACTTTTTTAGGAATTTCTATATTAATCATAAATATCACCTTTTTATTTTTCTTTAATATACTCTTGTTTATATTTTCTATTAGTTTACTTAAAATATACCACAAAAAAGCTAGATTAATTTAGAAATAATTCTAAAATCACTCTAGCTTTTAAATATCTTTATCTAAATTTATAAAAATTTATTCATCTAATTTAAGTACAGACATAAATGCTTTTTGAGGAACTTCAACAGAACCAATTTGTCTCATACGCTTCTTACCTTCTTTTTGCTTTTCAAGAAGTTTCTTCTTACGAGATATATCCCCACCATAACATTTAGCAAGTACATCTTTTCTTAACGCACTTATCGTCTCCCTTGCAATAACCTTATTACCAACAGCAGCTTGTATAGGTATAGCAAATTGATGTCTTGGGATTTCCCCTTTTAGTTTTTCACACATTGCCTTGCCTCTATGGAAAGCACGAGTTTCATGAACAATAAAACTAAGTGCATCTACTTGCTCTTTATTAATTAATATATCAAGTTTTACAAGTGTAGATGGCACATAACCTTTAACCTCATAATCAAGAGAGCCATATCCTCTAGTTCTTGATTTCAAAGCATCAAAGAAGTCGTAAACAACCTCATTAAGAGGAAGGTCATAGTGAAGCATTACTCTTCTATCATCTATATATTCCATATTTAACATGTTTCCACGTCTTTCTTGACAAAGTTCCATGACTACACCTACATAGTCTTTAGGAACTATTATATCTCCTTTTACTATAGGTTCTTCTATCACCTTTATCTCAGATGGCTCTGGTAAGTTTGCAGGATTTTGTATCATTACAACTTCTCCATCAATTTTTGTAACTCTGTATATAACAGATGGTGCTGTCGTAATTATATCAAGATTAAATTCTCTCTCAAGTCTTTCTTGCATTATCTCCATATGTAAAAGACCTAAGAAACCACATCTAAAACCAAATCCTAGTGCTGCTGAAGTCTCCGCTTCATACTCAAGTGCAGCATCATTTACTTGAAGTTTTTCAAGAGCATCTCTTACATTTTCATACTTTTCTCCTTCTCCTGGATATATACCACAGTATACCATTGGAGTAGCTTTTTTATATCCTGGTAAAGGTTCATCTGTAGGATTATTTGAATCTGTTATTGTATCTCCAACACGACAACTTCTTATATCTTTTATGCTTGCTGCAATATAACCAACATCACCTGCTGATAATTCACTAAGCTCAGTTTGACCTGGAGCCATTACACCAACTTCAGTTACTTCAAACTTTTTGTTAGTGTTCATCATTTTTATTGTCATGCCTTTTTTAACAGTTCCTTCAAATACTCTAACATAAGCTACAACACCTTTATAAGCATCATAGTAAGAATCGAATATTAACGCCTTTAATGGTGCTTCATTATCTCCTTTAGGTGGAGGAACATTTTTTACAATATCTTCTAATACATCTTCTATGTTTAAGCCAGTCTTTGCAGAAATAAGAGGTGCCTCACTTGAATCAAGCCCTATTAAATCTTCTATTTCATGCTTTACTTCCTCTGGTCTTGCACTTGGTAAATCTATTTTATTTATTATTGGTAATATTTCTAAATCTTGGTCTATAGCAAGATAAACATTGGCTAGGGTTTGCGCCTCAACACCTTGAGCTGCATCAACTACCAGTAATGCACCTTCACATGCAGCCAAACTTCTTGATACCTCATAGTTAAAGTCTACATGTCCAGGTGTATCTATAAGATTTAAATAATATTCATTTCCATCCTTCGCTTTATACATTAATCTTATGTTTTGAAGCTTTATAGTAATTCCTCTTTCTCTTTCAAGGTCCATATTGTCAAGCAATTGACTTTTCATGTCCCTTTCACTAACAAGCCCCGTTTGTTGTATTAATCTATCAGCTAAGGTAGACTTTCCATGGTCTATATGTGCAATTATACTAAAATTTCTAGTTCTACTTTGTTTATTGTCCACCTTAAAATTCCCTCCTCTTAATTATTCTTATAGTTATTATTTTACATTATATAAAAACTCTTTATATAATTGTAAAACTTTTGAATATAAACTAATTGGCACTAAACAAAATTATCCACATTATATGTGGATTATCAAGTCTAACACTAAATATTATATAATATCATAAACTTAAAGTAAATCCTATAAGACACAGTTAATGCATTTTTATTTTATATCCTAAGAATATATAACTAAAATAAGGTTTATTTTAATCAATAAACCTTATTCACTTATTACTACTTATTAAATTTTTTGATGATTCCATTTATATCAAAGTTCCATATATCAAAATCAAAGTTTGTTATAT
This sequence comes from Clostridioides sp. LIBA-7602, assembly GCF_056688945.1. Lineage (NCBI taxonomy): Bacteria > Bacillati > Bacillota > Clostridia > Peptostreptococcales > Peptostreptococcaceae > Clostridioides > Clostridioides sp. LIBA-7602. The sequence goes on from NZ_CP196991.1 coordinate 2,831,808, forward strand.
CAAAATTAATACTTGGAAAATCATATTGTTTCATTCCTAACATACTTTTTGCATTACTATCTACTATAAAGACACAAACTGATGTACCTATTATCATAGTAATCAAAAACACGATTCTCATAATATACTTGTATTTTCTTAGTTTACTTTTACTTTCTATATTTTTTTCTAATCGGCTCATTTAACATGCTCCTAATTGTATCTAACAATCTAATTTTTTTGTTTAAAATATTCATCCAAAATCTCAGCTAGATACTTTGTAGTAGCTTTAGATTCTTCTATACTTGTTGCATTATTTCCTATTTCTACTAGCATATGATTCTTAACTGCAAATTGATTAAATCTAGCATAGTCTTTTTCTACTATTGGAGACACCAAACCAGGATATTTCTTTTCAGCAAAAGCAGTTATATCATCTGCTAAAGCTCTGAGTTGTGCTCTATTTGTATTTTTACCTCCTACAACAAAGAAAAACTTTGCTACTCTCTCTCCATTTATCATAGTTGTATATTTTAAATGGTCTTTTTCTTTAGTGGCTGGATTAGTTAAATCCCTAGCATCTCTATGTAAGTCTATTGCTATGTCCACTGAATTATATTTAGGGAGTATACTTTTTATTGTTTTTAAGCTACTTGCATAAGAATTATTATAAGATGGATAGTCATGGTACTTAGTTGTATGAACTACACCCCATCCTTTACTATCTAAGGCACTAGTCAATGCACTTCCTACTTCCATTACCGAATTTTTCTTATCTCTTGAATGATAATTTCCAGCAGGTGAATTTGAATAAGTTTCACATCCATGAGTATGATATATTAAAATTCTTGGATTTTCTTTAGTTACTCTTAAATCATCCTTGTATTCTGAGCTAGATGTAGTATTAGTTTCAGTCGTGTCAGAATTCTTTGACTCAATATCTGGAACATTTTCTTTACCAACATAAAGTTTTATATATTCTTTTTTACTTTCTTTTTTGCTATCAACTTTACTTGCATCTTCAGATTTTTCTTTTTCATTTTTGCTTTCTTTATTTTCTTCTTTATTTTTATTATTCTTTTTATCTTCTGTATTATTTCCTTCGACTTTAGCTTCTGGATAAGATGAGTTTACTAAAAACTTTAAAAAATCATCTTGATTCAAAGCCAATGATTTTCCTGGTAAAATGCATGCTAATATAAAAGTCAAGGTTACTACTTTAATGCATTTTTTAAACATAATTGTTCCTCCTTATTTTATACCAATCTACCTGGATGCAAAGACCTATTTAAACCTTCGCTTATTATTATAGATAGATTTTCGATTGTATCATCTATATCCTTTGGTGTTACTATTAAATTTTTGTCATATGGGTCTAATGAATCTTTTATTAGATGATATTTTTCTTCTTCTTTAAGCTTTTTCAACATTTCATAAAAGCTTTCTGTTTCTTCTGATTGAGCTATTAAATTGTCTATTGCCATATCTAAAACATCTATCGTAAGAGTGGCTGCATCAACCACAGTTGGTACACCTATTGCAATAACTTCTACTCCTAATGTTTCCTTAGTTAGAGATTTTCTCGTATTACCAACACCTCCACCAGGTGATATTCCTGCTGTTGATATCTGTATAGTAGAGTTTACTCTTTCCATTTTTCTTGAAGCTAGTGCATCTATTGCTACTACTCTATCTGGCTTAACTTTCTCAACCAATGACTTTACTATTTCACTAGTCTCTATTCCAGTAACTCCCATAACTCCTGGGCTTAAAGCTGATACCTCAGTGAAATCATCATCATAGTCTTTATTATAATTTTTAAAAAGATGTCTAGTCACAAGTGTTTTTGATACACTCTTTGGTCCTAATGCATCAGAAGTAATATTTCTATTTCCAAGACCAATTACCAGTGTTTTTTTGTTTTTGTCTTGTCCAAATATATCTACCAATTCCTCTTTCAAATAACTTATCATTTCTTCTCTTGATTCATCATCATCAAACTTCATAAGATTACTTTCCAGAGTTATATACTTTCCTATATCCTTATTCATTATTTCTGCGCCTTGTCCGTCTACTACTTCAACTTTTGTTACAATACAATTTTCTAATTCTTTAGTTTCTATTTTTACACCAGGAATACTACTTCCTTCTTGAGACTTTTCACACATTTCACTAGCTTCTAAAGCTAAATCTGTTCTTACGCTAATCATATAAACCTCCAGTATAAATTAAATGCTAATTATAATTGTTAACAAAATTTAGTATTTTATAACAAAAAACTATAAATTTATTTAAAACAAGTAAATTCAACGCTTTCAGAACCACAAAAATGAGTTTGGTCAGTAAATGGTCAGTAAATATATTCATCCACATTTTATCCACAATGTTATCAACAGATTTATCCACAGATATGAAAAAGGTAGCAACTATTTATATAGGCGCTACCTTTTTGTATCTATTAATCTTCTTCTTTCCAAGTTTTTATCCAATCTCCTATTTCTGTTATTTTATCTTCCGTTATTTTTTCCCCATCGTGTAATTTTGAAATCAGTTCTGATAGAGGATTGTTATGTAAACCTCCAAAAATTCTTTTACCTTCTAATTTTAAATATTCTTTTTCTTTTACTAATACTGTATAGTGTACATGTTTCCCAATTCGCTGAGATATTAAAAAACCCTTTTTAGTTAGTCTAGTTAAAAGTGTAATTGTAGTTGTATGTTTCCAGCCATACATTTTTTCTATCTCATCTGCAACATCTTTTGATATTACAGTTTTATAACCAGTATTCCATATGTATTTCATAATTTTTAATTCTGCATCTGGTAATTTCTTATTTATCATAATATATCCCTTCTTTCTATAAAACTCAAACTTGTCTTTTTATCATATCTTTTATATTTGTTATGAATTTTTTAAATTTTTCTTCTATTATTTGATTCCTTCTATGTATAGTTGTAAATATTCGAGTAAAAAAATCATCATCTATATTTATATTTCTTTCTTCTCTTATAGCATTTAAATATTCTTTTTTAGTTAATAATACTTCATAACTAAACTGAAAACCTATCCTCTTCTTTTTTAATACTTTCATCTTTACTAATCTTTTAAGTAAAATTTCTGTAGTACTTTTCCTCCATTTATACCTCTCCTGCATTGCTAAGATTATTTCTTTTTTAGATAGAATAGACTTTTTCCTCCACATATATTCCATTAACATTAGTTCTCCCCTGCGTAATTTGGCTATTACCTCTTGCTGCTCCATCTTATGTCACTTCCTCAACTTGTCTAACTTAAACTAATAATAGGAGCTTTTTAACACAAAAACTAGAGGTAAAATTTACCATATATTCTACTGTTTTAGTTTGTTTTTATATATAAAAAATATTATTCATATCTATAAACTTATTCAATTTTCAAACACATATATTGAATAATAACTAGTTGTATTGTATTGTTTTAATTGTAGAATAATACTAAATTGGTAAAACTAGAGGAATTTAGTGGCATAAATATTTATTAAATAAGACTTGTAAAATGAGTTATAAGTTATATTGGTAAGTTATCAAAAACATATACTCTTTTGGTTTTGTGAAAGTTTTTTAGGTGGGCAATAATATATATACTTAGAGATAAAATAAAATATATTTCTAGTATTCATAGTTTTATTTTTTGTTAAAATGCGATATAATAAAGATGTAAAATCGTATCAAAAATAAAAAAGAAACTACAATCTATTAGCCTAGAGCGAAGTTTCAAATTCAAAATAATTTAAGTAATGATTTATTCATTGAAATCGTCTTGATTGCCGTCAGGACGATTTCTTAGTTTATGTAAAGATTCTTTTAATTTACTTATAGAATCTAATAATCTTGTTATAGACTTTACTATTGTTGTAATAGATTTTATTATAATAGTAATATAATACGCTATAACAAGTATAAACATAAGTGTTTTCATATACTCACCCCCTTTCATACGAAGGTGATTTCTGAAAACTTTCGCCCTTAGATTGTAGCCTCTTGCATTTTAATTATAACATAATTTTACAACTATCAAATATCTATTCTATGTCTTTTTTTATTTCTATAATATCGTTTGGAGTACATTCAAAAGCTAAACATATTTTTTCAATCACTGCTAATGCAACATATTCATTCTTACTTAATTTTGAAAGAGTTCCATTACTTATATTTGCTCTTTCTTTAAATTCCATTTTTTTAATATTTTTATCAAACATCATTCTCCATAAAGGTTTATATGAAATCATTTTATCACCTCTCTTGAGTAAATGATAACATCAATATTTCTATAATGTCAAAATAAACTTCTATTTTATTAGAATTTTATATTGACATACACTTTAAGACATATTATATTTATAATAAGTTAGAAATTATTTCTATTAAATCAGAAATAATTCTAACAATAAAATTAAAGGAGTAATATAAATGTGTTTCAATACTTACATACTTAAAAGACTTGTGAATAACAAGCAACTAGAAATAACTCGAAGTTTTGACTTAGATAATCTCATTTGTACTGCAACAGAAATATTGAAAGATAATAAGATTGATTTGATAATTATTGATGAAAAAAACAACATTGTTTGGAGAAATGAAAAAAGCACTCCCGCTCATGAGAATGCTTAGTTACAGATATAGAAGTGTACTGCGAATACACTTCTATTTTTTTATTATATCATATATTTTACTCTATGAAAAAGACCTATTTAAATCGTTTCTAAGATATGTTGAGTAAGGTTATTGATAATTTATATACCCTAATGTATTTCAAAAAAATAAGCACTCCTATAAAAAGAGTGCTTTTAATGTAAATATAAACATAAAATATTGTGCTATTTTCTTAAATATATTATAACATTAGCTATCTAATATGTAGTTATTTCGTACTTGTAACTACTGAACAATCTTTTATGTTTGCAATTTCTAAACAATCCAAATATCGTTTGTTAGTCTCTGCTCTTAATTTACGTATTAAATATGAACCTTTAAGCGCAAAAATTTGTTTTCCTGTAGGTGCTTCTAAAGTGAAATTTTTATGTGATTTAAACATAGTTTCATGACCTGCTGTTATTGTTTTTCCTTTTTTAGTTAAAAAAGTTATTTTTCCTATTGTTATAGTTGGCGAATTAGGATATGGCTCTCCACCTTCATATAAGCCTATGGACCCACTTATCTTAACTATGTAATCATCAACATCTAAATCAAGAGATACCATTGTTCCTCCTAATGGCTCACCATGCATTGGAGTCTTATATTTTTCATCATATACAATTTGTATAGCATCAACTATATAAGCTCCTCTAAGTATAATCTTTGTTACTCTATTTCTATTTTTAGCAAATTGTGTATCATCAAAATTTTTAAATTTACAATATTCACTACTCATTTCTTCTAAAGACAATCTTTTTTCCTCTAAAAAATCAGTTACATAATCTACGTGCTTCTTAGCTACTAGATTAAAATAATAGTAATCTGTTTTTTCTTTATTAGTAGATTTAATAAATTCATTTTTCCACTTGTTTTTATCAAAATTTTCTAAAGAGTTATATCCTAAAGCGTTTATAGCTTTTTTCCATGCTTCTGACTGGTCATCTTTTCTAGTTGCTATTACTTTTGTTACTTCTGTTTTCTGATTTTCTGTTAAGTTATCATACTGATTTATACTAAAGTCATTTCCGTTCTTAATACATTTTAATGCATAAACCATTTGACAAAATGCCTTAAAGAAATCATCTTGATTGTTTTTTTCTATCTTCACTTTATCGTCAGTACTACTCCAGTTTGGAATATATCTATAATTAAGGTATCCATAATCTGGTATATGACCCATTCTCCCATGTCCATGATATGAAGTTCCTTCATATCCACCAAAACCAGGAGCACCAATAAAATTAATAGAATGCCAACTTTTATTACGATATTCTTCTGCTTTAGTCCATTTAGTTTCTTCTATGTATTTGCTCTCTTCAGCAATAAATTCTTTAACATCATTAATATACCATTCTGGCTTACCAATAAAATACATATGTGCCCATGTATCTGCAAGTACATGCATTCTCATACCAATAAATTGTAACTTATATTCTTCAGTATTATGAAAATAGATTAGGTCATTTATAATGGCAGACACCGTTTCACTATTTGGTAAACACATCAACCTAAATTTTTGATTGTCTCCATCTTTAAACTTCCAGTTTATTGTAAGACCTCTACTCTCTTTAACACCCTTATACTCAAATTGATTATTTAAATTTCCAGGTAAAAAATGAAATGGTATCCATACTTTCTTTATTTCATTCAAACTATCAAGATTCCATTTATAACCCCATGAAGTAAAATCTGCATAATATCCTATAAGTTCTGAATTTGTCTGTACTGTAGGAAGAGTAAAATTTACATCATCAAGAATCATGCTTTTAGTTGATTCATCAACATATTGAGCAGCATAAGCAATTGTATTTGCATCCAAATCATTATAGCCAGCTATTTTAGCTGCTAAATATGTACCATAATAGTGAAAATCTAAATTCATAAAATCACCTCTTAATTTTATTTTTAATATAAATAATTATATATATATTTATTTATTTATATAATAGATTAAATTTTCTAAATATTCAATACTTATCGTCTAACTGGTCATTAAAAACGTATAAATAGTCAAAAAATATGTTTTTTTCTAGAAACATGTTTTTTATAATTTTAATAAATGTATTTATATAAGTTTTTCTTATCCACATACTTGTTTAAATAAAGATTTAAAGCTATAATTTATCTTTTGCAAACACTCTAGTTATATCCATTGTTAACCATAAATCATCAGAATAAATCTCTGTGAATTTTTCTCATGTAATCTTGCTCTATTTTTATCTAAAAATCGTTCGACAAATTGCTGATATATATTATTAAGTGTGTTATAAATTAAAGTATCTTATAGTAAAGGAGATGCGTGACATGAATTTTTGGAATATTATATTTTTACTTATTGGAATAATATTTATAATAGGGAATGTGATAAAAGGCTTAACTAAACATAAATTTAACTATTTTAATGAAAAATATTTTAAGAAATTAGAATTTAAATATGGAAGTATCGATAGAGAAAAAGCTGTTAAACTAGAAATGTTTTTTCAATATTTAATAGGATTGGAATACATAATAATGGGTTTATTAATAAAAAGATTAGATACTGCAATAATATCGTTAATATTAGTATCTACTATAACAATAGTATCACACTGCTTAATTAGAAAGAAATATATAACTATATAAAAAGGAAGTATCTACAATAAAAATATAATAGAATTCATAATTAACATCATAAAGGTAACAACTATTTTTAGTTGCTACCTCTAATTATCAATTTCTATATGTAAATACGCTAAATATTCTAATTTTAGATTTGATTATAGCTAGAATTCCAAATAAATCTTAAACAAGGTATAATTATATTTACATAAAAGTTAAATTCTTACTTGGAATGTTCCATGAAATTCTATCTGAATTTCTTCTATATCAAAATAGGGAAATTTAGTTTCACTATTATCAACATCTTCAATGAAAAATTCCCATTGACATAATGGACTTCTGCTTTCATACTTTTTATCTTCTGTTTCGAATTTACCATCTGTGAATGTTTGACCACTATTATAGTTATGTTCATAGATTAGATATACTGGAGAATGAATAAAGGTTTTATATACACCTCGTTCATTCCTAATATTTTCGTTTGTTCCATGAATTATTTTAACTGCTATATGTTTATTTTTAATAGCTTCTCCTATTAATTTAAGGCGGACAATATTAACCCGAACATTATAGTATCGTTTAAAAGGATCTATTTTATCTTGTTGATCTTTTTTATGTGAATACAGAGAATAGGTAAAACTTCCATTTGTACTAAGATCAATCAGATAATTCATTAGCTCATCACCATTAATAGTAATAATAAACCCAGGCTCATTCTCTTTATCAGGGAAAAAATTAGCTCCAGTTTTCCATCCTTCCATTGTCATAGCATAGTCATATTTCATTGCCGAAATAACCTGTCCAAACAATTCGCTTGTCATTTCTACAGGTAATTTGCTATTCATTATTGAACTAATTATATTTTTTGACTCCAAATCCCAATAATTATATGCTCTTTGAGTCATATATAAGATTTCCAAAAGTCTTTCCTTAGCTTGATTATAAACTTCTGTCATAAAATTGACTAGAAAAGGTAAATTAGGCTTTACATGCTGAAGCATATCATTTTGTAGCAATTCTTTTTGTTGTTTAGCTGATAGTATTTCTATATCTTTGCTTACCCAAGATAGTAATGTTTTGTTATAATTTAATATTAGGTCATTACGTAATAATATTTCATTAACATAGCTTTCTATTTTATTACGATCCTCTTTATAATCCTTAATAGCACTATAAAATTGATCCAAAAATTCCAAAAGCTTTTTCTCTTGTACTAATAACTTATTAGCACCAGGATCATCTAGCTTCTTACTACCATCTTTCAACGACTTATACCCTTCCATGATATCTTCAAGCCCATTTGAGCAGCTCTTGATTTGGTCAATAATGTAACTTTTTTGATATGAAATACCTTGAGAGTTAATAATCATCTCCTTGCTTTTATAAAAAAAATCTAAAACTTGGCTACCCATAATTAACTTCGAATCAGGAGCAAATCCACACATTGATATAGCTGAAATTAAATCTGATAAGGAATATCCAAAAGCATTGTCTACTTTTTCCTTTAAATTTGCTAACCCTTCCAACATATCATTTTTACGTGCATTAACTTTCGCATCATGTATCACAATAAGATTTTCCAAATGGTTTAATTCATTTTCTAGATCATGTTTTGTATTTTCTGTCTGTTCACTAATAATATCTAACCTCATTTTTGATTGATTAATTTGTTCCATATCTACTTGCTCATTTTTAAGATTTTTTTTATAGATTAAATATGTCTGTTCAGCTTCATGAAAGAATTTTTGCATTTGCTCTGCCAGTCTTAAATAAAACGAAAAAGATAAATTAGGAACCCAATTATATTCATGATTATAAAAATCATGCCCTTGTTGTAATCTATTTAATAAAGCTATCGTTTCTGTTCTCATAATCTTAAAGACATTATCTTTTTTTGTGCCAATAATAGTTCCCAGTTTAACTTCCTGACCTAAATAATTAAACGACACATTCTCTTGTAAAACATAATCAAGTCTTTTTTCCAACTGTAAAAGCATCTGATATACTAAATTATAAACTTTTGTTTCTTGATGAATATCACCAATCCAATAATAACGTTTAGCTTTTTGTAAATACATACGACACTGATCTGGATGCACCAATAGTTCTGCTGTATCAATATTCAACCAATCTCTAAATATTTTTGTTTTAACTTTACCATGTATTCCATCACTACCTCTTTTAGCTGTAGCTCTCCCACCATTACCGCCTTGTGTTTGCGTTCTTTCATGTAGCCAATATTGTAAATCTAGATTTTGTTGGCATAAATCTTCTTCATCAATATTATTGCTTAATGATGAATCATTTTGGAATCCAATTTGTAAATACACGTGACCGCCAGCACCACCATTTCCAGCTGTTCCTGTACTTTTCAACCGACTATCTCCACCATTACCCCCTATTGCTAATATTCTTATATCTTCTTTATTCACATTAAAATAATCGCTGTGTATATATACATTGCCACTATTCTCGCCATGTGTTCCATCAAACTCGCTCTCTGCTGTATCAGGTGTTGGTGTTTTTCCATCTGTTCCGCTAACATCAATAACTCCTTTTTTGAAATCAAACTCATAGGCAGAAATTAAAATTTGTTTAGCTTTTAATAAATCTTTCAAGAAAACTTTTTCTGCATAAATAAAAATTCCTCGATATTGAGATAAATCACCACCAAAACCTTTAGACTCATCAATAACAAATAATCCATTTGATAATATAATTAACTCTCCTTGAGTATTATTAAAAATCGCAAACTCATCCTGATCAAAATTATAATTATCGTTCATATAACACCTCCAAAGAAGTTATTTTAAACCATTTATATGTAGTTCTTTTTTTGTGTGTGCACTTTCTTTTTTTGCTTTTTCTTCATGTAATCGGTCTTTTTTTAATAAATTTTCATGTTCCAACTCATTTATACTTGCTTCATACTGGATTCTTTTTTGTTCAAATTCTTCTTTTTTTTGTTTTAGCTCTTGAGATAATTTATTATATTCATCAATTTTATCCTTATCAAAATGTTCTAAGTAATCCGTTTGCAGAATAAATTCATTCTGATTATTATTTAATTCTAGCCTCCAAGAGTTGATTTTTTCCTGATTCTGTTGGTATTCATATCTAAATAAATGTTCATTATTAGTGGCAATAGACTCATTAATACACGCCTCTAAATATAAATATTCATGACCATTTTTATCTAAATTATTAAATGGTTGCTGATCTTTGATAAGGTCATGAGCAATGATTAATGCAGTACGTTCTACATTTTCTGGTATATTTTCTTTTCTCAATAATTTTTCTTTAACCGTAATTTTATAGAAATCTAATAGATGATCTTGAAAAACATCATGACATATTCTAAGAGCTTCTTTTTTTTCAGCATCTTCAAGCAACTTTCCTTCATTTTCTTTAGTCCATGATTCTACTATAACTCCACATTTATTAAATATCTCTTTCCTTTGCTCACTGTTTAGATGCTCAAATGTCACATCATTTAATGTAATTCCATTTTTAAATTCACCAACAAGTGTGCGTTCAAATTGTTTTCGCATTTCCATTTCATAACGCATATTGTCTAATATTTTTTGATCCTTGCAATGTCTTGATTGACAAATACCATCTTTATTGCAACCACAACACCAATTAAAATATCCTTTAATTGTTATGATTGCGCCTAGAGCACTCACAACCGATGAAATACCAATACTACTAAGAACTATTTTCCAAGTTTCTTGCTCTGATTTATCCTTAGATTTTTCAGTTGGTAGAATTTGCTTACCTAAAAGCTTTGCTTTTTTCGAATTTTTATCTTTATACCAATAACCTGTCATTGTATTAGCATCAACAAGACCATTTTCTGTATAGTTTTGTCTAAATTGTATAATTAGTTCCCCTTTTCCACTCAATATGAACTGATGATCTTTTTCTAAAATCACTTCTAAGACAATAGGATCTTCTTTGTCTTTACACAAAATTACCTCTTGATTAGCTGGTGAAATTTGTAAAATATACTCTTTTAAATCTTCTGGCTCCGTAAATCGATATAATCCCCCCCAAATAAAAATATCATCTTGACTGATCTTGTTAATTGTCTTATCTAAATCAGTCATATCAATAATAAATCCTTTGCGTTTCAAAAATTGTGCGAAATTCTCATCTTGTTGCTCATAAAGCCTTAAACACTGATTAGCAAAATTAGGATTATGCAATACTTCTCTTATAAATTCTTCTGTCCCTTTCATAATATCCACTCCTTATATCTTTTGATAATTTCAATTTCTTAATTTAGACAGTTGTAAAAAATGTGATAAAGTCTTTAGGTGCATACAAAACACTATCCATGACAATTTTCGTATCATCATAATTATCTAAAAAAAATATACTAGTTAAGCTTGAAACATCTAAAATAATTGCTACATTTGGTTTACCATTCATTGATGATAAAACATTATTCTTATAGCTTAGTCCCATGCTCCCAGATACTTTTATATCACTATTAACAAATGTTGCTATAAAAGTAAATTGATTTTTCGTTTTCTGCACCCCTTGGAAAAGTTGAGAAGCTTCTATTTTCACATCTCCATTATAACTTCCACCAGTTGTTCCTGCTGAGGAACATTCATTCACTTTTGATTTAGAGGAAAACTCTAACTTAACTTCACCATTCTGAATCAACATTGTATAGCTATTCTTAATTTCAAAACTACTAAAATTATTCTGCCAAAAAAAACCAGATTGTTTTGGTCCCTCTACTTTAATCTTATCTGAGTTAAAAAAAACAATTCTATAACCTTCATTTAGCTGTTCCTCTTCTAAAATACTAAATTTTTTATCTTTAAATGCTTTTTTTACTATGTTATTAATAATCCAATCTTGATCTATCATCAAAGATGCTGTCATAGTTTCTGGAAATGGACAATGTAATTCTTTTAAAGGATTAAACTCTAAGTCTTTAAGACTTCCCCTTTTTTCACTTCCTTCCAACTGAAAATAAAAACTTATAGAACCTTTCAAGTGATTTTCATCTTCTTGCATACCGAGTAAAAATTCCTTTGGTTTTACTGTAACAGTTTTTTTATACTCTCCCATGGCAATTGACAATAGGTTCTCCATAAAGCTTTTAATTGAGAATCTACTCGATTCTACATTTGGCAATATTTGCTGCGTTAGAGAAATAGCCAACATCGATATCTCATTACGAAATTTATTTTTAACTACTTTCATAAGTAATTCATTTTGACTATCACCATTAGAAACCATATCAAACTTACAAATATCTATATTTTTAAATAGCAACAAAATATTATCACTAGAACTATTTTCTTGTTTAAAATATAATGTTTCAGTATCTTCAGTAGCTTGAGTCATATCTAATGTTCCTATGATTTGAGTTAATGGAACAATCAGTTCAAATTTCCATTTGATATTTTTACACTCTGTTAAAGTTTCTTCTTTTTTCTCACTTACTTTTGAAGTAGTAAGTGTAATATTACAATATTTTTCTTCACCCTTCTGTTCAAAATTTAAAACTGGCCAAAAAAAATCAATAACTACTTCATCTATTGAGCTATAACTTTCACAAGAGAAACTTCTAGTTAATATAGTTTTAATTTTCTGAAATTTACAAGTAATTAAATTATTAAATTTTTTCAAATCATATGAGTAAACTGCGTCCCAATCTTTAGTACAACTTTGATTTCTCATTTTACTCAACAAGTTCTCTTTTGTTAAAGTATATTCTGTAGTCATATAAAATCCCTCCTTATATATTTTAAATTTGTAAAAGAATATATATATTATAGCATAGTTAACATAAGAACAGATGCATTGTTGTTTATCCTGCCTAAAAGTCAACATTTATCGAACCTTATAAAAAATTCAAAAATACAATACTTCCTACCTTGATTTCAACAAGTTTCTATCAGTTACTTTATTGATTCATCAATAACTTTGTGTTGCTTATTGTTATGGTCAATGCCTAATAATATTATTTCTCTCTTCAATTCTAATTTCAAACAATAAAAGTGATGGTATAATTAATATTCCATTTTTTTTAATGAGATAAATACTCTAGAAATGTAAGAAAAAAAGAGATACAATAAAGTCCTATAAGAATTGCTCTATGACACTTTCATCTCTCAAATCGGAATTGGATTACAGGTTACACTATTTTGAGAAAAAAGTTAAAGATGTAAGAATTATTAATACCTAAAGAAATAAGAAGAAACTTTGCAACCATATATATCTCAATAAGTATAAAAATTTTTCTTTATTTTATATAAAATCTCTGCTCTATTTATCTATTAATAAAATCTAATACTTTATAAAGTGTATCAAACCTATCATTACCTTTTATCATAGTATATCTTTCTTTGGTTATGGAACTTATCTTTTCACATGCTCCTCCACCTACAATATACAGATTTTGTGTCTGACCATGAATATAGTCTTTTATGTCACATACTCTACATTCATTTTCTTTGTAGTTCCAACTAATTATCTGTGCTAGAACTTTGTCAACTTCTCCCTCATAAACTACTGTATGCTTATACATTTGTTTCACCTCAATATTATCTATTTTCTTATTTAATATACCCTCTGCTATAAGTTTCGCAACTGTATTTTTATTTTTAATATAATAGTCTGTATCTGTTTTACTATCTACAAAACATACTTCTATTAATATTGCTGGTGCTTTTGTATGACCAAGCCAGTAAAGACCCCTTACATCCGATTTAGCACCTCTATTTTTAAATACTGTTGATAGTTTATCATTTACTCTATTTGCATACACTTTGCCATTATTAGTTTTGTATATTGTTTCTGTACCCATTGGATTTAGAGTTGTGTTATTTGCATTGAAATGGATTTGCACTGCCAAGTCTATGTCTTGTTTATTGGCTATTTGACATTGTTCAGATAGATAATTATTCGATTTATCTATCTTACCAGTATATACAGTTGCTTCACCTTGTTTTAACCATTTAACAATTAAATTAGTTAGTATTCTGTTTTCTTTTCCTTCATCTATATAGCCAACTGCTCCTGTTCCTTTGCCTGTTAGAGTATGCCCTGGTACTATTGCTATTTTCATTGTTTATTTTCCTCCTTTAATTGTTTGTAAGTTTGATTTATACCTATTGATATACCCCAGCAAATTACACCTTGTAAGACTGCATCAGCATTTAATCCTAACATCCATATTGAGAAACCTATTCCAAGTGCTAATAACACTACTGGAATATACTTGTTATCTAACTGTTTATACTTCTTACAACCTGCTCCTATAACATAAAGAGCAGCTACTAAAATTAGCAACTGCTCTGGTATAAAACTTATTAAATTATCCATTTATTTTCCTCCTAATTTAAAATATTCCTCTCTGTATGGCAAATATAAAGAAGCCTACAAGTGTTGTAATCATTGTCCCAATTAGCCATTTTAACATGCTTGTAAGGGAATTCAAGTTCTCACATAGTGCTTTTAACTCTGCCTTAGATTCTATATTTGCTACTTTTAATTCATCTATTTCATCATTATGTTTATTTATTGTTACTTCGTGTCGTTTCAAATGGTCTTTGAAAAGTTCTTCATTCATGAAAACCTCCTTATTTGTATTAAAATAAGACTTAGAAGTTATCTAAGCCTTTAATTTTATTCTTTTCCAATGATAATGCAACTAATATTATAACTATAAACTCCGCTCATTATAGCATTATATTGATTAACACCTGGATATAATTTAACTCTAACTCCGCTACTAGATGTAACAATATCTAATTTGGCACTTCCATACGAATATATTACATAATCATAAAGATTTACAAATGGATAAGGGAAATATCTATATTTAACAGGAATATTTTCAGTATTTGAAGTATTTCCTGCTGTTGGATAACGCTTATACACAAGGTCAAAGTCTAAATAGATTTGACTAACATTAGAAAATGTTGTTGGATAAGTAAAAGAAATATCAACTATAGGAGTATAGAAACCATTTTCAGTTTTATTATAAGTAAAACCAGTTTTTACTTTTCCTACATACGGATTTGTAGTTATATTCGTTAAATTAGATACTTGACTATTCAAATTGCTTATAGTACTTTTAAATTCTGTTATATAATCAGCATACTCTTGAAATGTTTGTTCTGATGTGGCAGGAGAGCCAATAGCAGTTGCAATCAATTCTTTTCCTTTGTTAGCTTCTTGAAAAAAATAATCTGCACTATCAAAATAATCTTTTACCTTTTCAGATAATTCAACAAATGTATTGTTCAAACTTGCATCTATATCTTTTAATGCTAATACATTTACAATACTTCTTTTTCCGCTTTTTAAACCATCTTTCATTTCGCTAACTTTAGTTGCTATATCCTGTAAACTAGCACCATCCTCTAATGGCATTATATTCTTACTTATACTTACAACTTTTTCTGCTATAGCATTTGCACTGTCTGTAACAACTATTTTAAGTGTGTGTAGTGCATTATCTTCTAATGTATAGTTAATTGTTTTCTCTGATGTTAAATCTGTTGTTATTGTTTCTTTTAATACATCATCTATAAAATATTCTATTTTAGTTAGTAGCGTAGGGTCTGTATGGTCAGCTTTAAATGTTGCTTGTGTGGAGTTATAAGAAGATACAGTTAAAAAAGGTAATGATTGTAGTAATTCTATTTTGCAATAGCCCTCTATTTTGGTAGTATTTCCTCCAGCGACACTGCCAGTATTTTCTAACCAGTATTCAGAAGTTGGTGTATATCCTTTTGGTTTATAACTATCTTTAGTAAGTGCATAACCACTTCCACCACTTCCGCTTGAAGTAGTACCATTACTTGCACCACCAAACCAACCACCACCACCACCATTATATGCGTAATCACTATCACTTAATCCAAGCACAGCTCCTGCACCACAACCAAAAACACCACTAAAACAATCTTTATAACCTCTACCACCAGCATATTGTGTAGCTCCTGGAGTATAATAATTTAAATAACCTTCAGAAGAACCTCTTCCATTACCACCTTCAAAACCACCACCTAAGCCACCAGGAGTATCAGAATAACTTCCACCTGCACCACCTGCAACAATTATTCTAGAAAGTAATCCTTCTTTATTATTCCACTCACCACCAACAAGTCTAATATCAGTAGCACCACCACCACCTTGACCTCTAGAAAGCCCACCACCATTATATGCAAAAACATCTTTACGATGGTCAAGACCAACTCCACCAACATAAATGTATAATGTAGTTTCTTTTTTTAGTGTAAGTTCACCATAAGTATAACCACCTTTAGAAGAAGGGGTACCAGAAAACGCAAACCCTCTAGCACCAAAACACTCTAATTTATATTTTCCAGGTTTTAATGTTACACTTTGTTCACTTCCTGTATAATTAAATTCATAAACTGTTGCCATTTAATCCACCTCTTTCTTAATTTATGATTTTATTGTACCTAATTTTAAAACCATAAACGTCTGCAAAGTGTAGATGAAGTGTGGGCAAAATGTTAATGAATTTATATATTTTTAGGAATAAAAAAAGAACCTTCTATACTGTTGGTTCTACTGGTGTTTCTTCTTTATTTAATAAACCTGTTAACTCTAAATATTGTTCTTCTGTAATCCTGTTTACTGCATAGAATACATCCATTTTATGTTGTAAATCTTCCTTAGTACTATAGTTCTTTTGTTCTATCATTAATTTTAATAAGTTATACATATTAATTCCTCCTACAAATTATTACTTAATTTTATATTTTCTACTTCAAATGCTGCGTTTACTATCTCACTATCTCTATTTTTATTTTCTTCTTTTAACATACTTAGTTCTTCTTCTAATAGTTTTAATCTCTTTTGTTCATCTGTCAAAATGACTTCTATATTTTTTAAAACAAGTTCTTTTGTGATTGGATTTATTGACTCTATATATTGCTTTGTATAATCTATACTTCCATATTCAACATATAAGCAATGTAGTTCTGTTATTACATCATGTTCTAATATATCTCCTGTCGCTTCACCTGTTTGAAACCACACTTTACCTGTTTGGTCGTAAATTATTCTATTTCCTCTATTCATATCATCACCTCATTTTATTAATTATCTAAAAATTCTATGTCTAAAGCATACCATCTAAAAGTGTTAGTATAAAAACTAATAGGAAATTTAATTCCAGCATTTAAATCACTTATACCCATTTCAATATTAAAACTATCAGCAGTAATATCTCTAATATTAGCAGTACCAACAATACGAGTATATGAACCATTATCATATCTAAGATTTTGATTTCTACCACTCATACAAGGATAAGCACTAAGATACTTAAAAGGTTGAGAACCATCTCTAAAAGAAATATACCTAATTATAATAGTTTTTGGTACAAAGTTTAAATTAGTTGGAACAGTTAAAAGGTTTTGAGAACCGTCAGGCGGAGTATAAGTGCCAGTTGCATATTTAATCCTTTGACTTAACTGATTATTCAATTCTGTGATTTGATTTTGTAATTCCTCAGAAGTAGCATCTGAATTATCAAAAAATGTTTTTATCTTCTCAGAAAACTCAACTAATGTATTATCTAAACTAGCAGGAACGTTTTTAAGTGCTAAAGTGTTTACAATACTAGTCTTACCATTTTTAAAAACAGTACCAATCTCTCTCCACTTATTAGTAACATCTTCTAAACTAGAACCACTTGGCAAAGGTGCAACTCCCTTGCTTATACTTAATACTTTTTCTACTATAGCATTAGCACTGTCTGTAACAACTATTTTAAGCGTGTGTAGTGCATTATCTTCTAATGTATAGTTAATTGTTTTTTCAAGAGTTAAATCTGTTGTTAAGGTTTCTTTTAATACATCATCAATAAATACTTCGATTTTAGTTAGTAATGTAGGGTCTGTGTGGTCCGCTTTAAACATAGCCTGTGTAGAATTATAAGAAGATACAGTTAAAAATGGTATTGCTTGGAGCAATGTTATTTTAGCACGACCATCTGAGTAATCACCTACAACAGTAGTATTTCCACCAGTTGTCATAACTACATTATCAAAATAATATTCAGATGTTGGTATATATCCATATGGTTTATAACTATCTTTAGTTAATACATAACCACTTCCACCACCACTTCCCTTTAAAGAAAAATTGGAAGAAGCACCACCAAACCATCCACCACCACCACCACTACAATTAGAAGGATTTTCAGGTTTAGAACCTTTTCCAAAAGAACCATTTAAAGAACCATCATCATAAGTACCTTTACCGCCTTCAAACTGTGTACCACCATGAGCAGGAGCACCATTGAAATCTCTACCAGGCATACCATTTAAGCCACCACCATTACCACCTCTATAACGGTCTGCTGTTCCGCCCCCACCACCTGCAACAATTATCCTAGATAAAAGACTTTTTTCATCATCCCAAATACCACCAACAAGTCTTATATCAGTAGCACCACCACCACTACAAGTAGAACCATATCCACCACCATTAAAGGTATAACCAGTTTGATTAGTACCAGAAACATAACCCCTTCGACCATCAGCACCAACATAAACATATAAAGTAGTTTCTTTTTTTAACGTAATTTCACCACTACAATAACCGCCATAACCATAGTAAAATCCATCTGAATTTGGAGTACCTTTTGTACCACCTCTAGCACCCCAACACTCAAACTTATATTTACCAGGTTTAAGAGTAATATTTTGTGATGGCGCATAAGATTCAAAATTCCATTCAGTTTGCATTTTCTCACTCTCCTTTCTTATATAGGTAACATATCATTTTGTATATTTATATTTTCATTATTAAATCTTTCTATCTTTGCAACCACTTCATCAATCGCATTTTGGACATTTGTAGCAGTAAGATTACTTGTTGCATTATTATAACTTGTTTTCTCTGCTGTTGTTTCTATACTATCTACACTAGTTTTTACCTCATTTAATGCACTAACTATATTTGTTTTCTCTGTTGTTTCAAGTAATGTTGTATCACCTATCTTAGTGTTAATCTCCGCCTTAGTAGTTTCTATGTTGCTTGTTAACTCTGCTTTAGTTGTATCAATTTTAGTGTTAACATTGCTTATTTTAGCATCTAAATCCTGTATATCTTTGAGCGTAGCAAAAATTATTGTAGGGTCAATTTTAAGTTCTATATTATTTACATTAGATACAATAAGCACAGTTTTAACCTTCATATCAACAACTGCTCCTTGTTCTATAGAAGGTTTATAACATTCTTTATATTTAGAGATTGCAATTAGATTATTTTCATCATCTAAATATCCTATTTCTCTTATCATAAATCCACCTACACTTGATGGTATTAAACTCTCTAATATTATGCAGTTTGGCGCAGTTTCATCTGTAGTTATATTTCCGATGTTGCCTTCCCATACCACATTTTTAAGTTCTGTCTGACTTTCAGTAGGAGTATACTCACTTCCTCCACCATCTCCAAGTTGAATTTTTACAAACCCTACTTTGTTACCTGTAACACTTGCATTTGCTATCTTCGCCTTTCCTACATTTGTAATTATAGTGTAATAACTTTTATCTATAGCCAATATATCACCTCCTAAAATATTGTTATTTCTTGGTATCCAACTCCATTTCCTGTTAATATATCAATTTCTCCATACGTTTCTATGTTTGGCGGACTCCAAGGATATATAGTTATTTCTTGACCCATCAAAGTGGTTATTCCAAAATTCATATAATTGTCTTTACTTATAAGTATTCTAGTGTAGTCAAAACTCATGTTACAAGGTTTAATACTACTTACAAAAGAATGAACTTCCTCAAACCAGTCTTGATTCCTTGCGTCACTCTCTAAATGAATGTTATAAGTAGCATTATTAATAGTTAATTCATAATTGCCTTCTCCAACTATACTATCTAGCCAATTCCTTAGAAATCTCTCTGAATAGGGTAATTTACTTATATATTTACTAAAAATCCTAAATCTTCTATCATCCAAACTCTCGTTACTTTTTGGAACTATAGACATTATTTTTTCCCATCTTTTTATACCAGTTATGGTCAAATCTTCTAAGAACTGGTCATTTAAGACATCATCTAATTTATCATGTAGTATCTTTATTTCTTTGTTATCTGCATTAAATGCTTTTATATATTCTTCTTTATCCTGTAAAATCTGCGGCAAGTAACTTATTAGATTTATCTCTTTATCCAACTACCTCACCTCTCGTTACTATGCTATTACTATCTATTGTTAGATTAGATTTTGCATCATTTATCATTGTGTTTGCAATGTCTAATACTCCATCAATACTTAGCAATCTAGTTTCAATTTGAGATATACGAACTATTAAGTTTTCTTCATCTTCCCAGCTCATGTTAAGTTCATTTAAGTAGTCGTCTATTGTTTCTTCTGCTATAGTCTTTATATTCTCCCAAGTGTAGCCACTTTTATATGTTATCTCTGCTGATATGTTTATAGTTGTACTCACGACTCCTTCAACTGTGACTCTATGACCTATAGGTGCTAATCCTAAGCCTTCACCTTTTGGGTTTGGGTCAATTTCTTCTTGCACTAGATTAACCAAATCGGCACTTGGTACTTTAAAATTAGAGTTAATTATTACTAACTTAACAGTCCCTCCACCATTCCAAACAGGATAAACTTTAACTCCTCCAACATCTTGTATCTTATTAACTTCATCCTTGTAATTTTGTATATTACCACCAAAACTTTGTGAGTTTAAACTATCATAGTATCTTTGTCTTAAACTGTCCTCAGATTCTTCATCCTCTCCATTTATCAATATTTCTGTCAGTTCTGCTGTTTCTAATTTGTCTACATATTCAATTGGAATCAACTGACCAAGTTCAAAAATAGGTCCAGCGGTTTCGCATTTCATCTTATATATTCCTTCACTAATTCTCTCAGTTGCAATATAATTGTATTCTCCTAGATTGAAACGTGAATCAAGAGGAATATCTATGTTGAAAACTCCTTTTGCAATGGTATTGGTTGCAGATAGTGGTGTAATTCCTCGCTCTTTGCATCTTTTTTCTAAATAATAGTAACTAGCAGTATCAACAAAGGTTTGGTCTAGTAATTCATCCATAGCAATGTATGTTTCTGTAAGTTCTATAGCAACTGGTGCAAGAGCATTATATATTATAGAACCTTCTCGTTTGTCAAACGTGTCAGGTACACTATCTAACATTCTTTTAATTATATTTTCAAATGTCATAAGTTCAAACACTAAATACTCACCACCTTCTCTGCTTTGATATTTCCATATTTGGTATGGACAATAAATTTACACTGGACCTTTCCTTTTTGATTTTCAAACTCAAAATTATCTACATTTTCAATTCTATCATCCTGTACCAATGCTTCTGTTATCCTTCTTTCAAGTTCGGGTATTACATAAGAAATAGGCTCTCCAATTAAATCATTTAATTCTACTCCATAATTCCAACTATATATTAGATGTTGGTATCTCTCTGTATTTAAAATTAAAAGGATGGTCTGTTTTAATGCTTCCACATCATCACAAATACCATCTACTTTATTTTTTTCTATATTTAATTTAAAGGTCTTACTTGGTTCTTGTTTTACATCAAAATTTATAATTGATACATCTTCAATATCATAGTCAATGTTATCTGTTGGTAACACTTTATCACATCCTATCTAAAATTAAATACTGTTGTCCTCCTTGCATACGAATTAAAACTAATTTATCTCCTATCTTTTTATCTGTATATCTTTTAAATGTATCTGTTTGTATTAAAAAAAATTCACCAATAGATAGTTTCTGTTCTATCTTAACTTTTAGAGGACTAATACTTTCTATTGTTCCAAATACAACCCTTATTGGATTACTTGTTTCTACTGCATCCATTGCAGCTTTCTTGATTATTTGTAATAAATCCTGTGACACTTTATCACCTCGCTTATATAAATCTTCTCACATGTGTGTATGCTTTTCCTTTTCTATATGAATCAACAGACTCTATTTTTACTACATCTCCAGTTTGTGGTGAATGAATTATTTGATTGTTTCCAATATACATTACAACATGGTTATTACTTCCTCCACCAATTCTACACAATAAATCACCTGTTTTCCATTTGCTTCTATCTTTTAAATCTACTGCTTTTCCTGCTTTACTTTGTGCAGAAGCAGTACGAGGAATGTTTATACCTATTTGCTTATAGCACCACTGCGTAAGTCCACTACAGTCAAATGTGTTAGGTCCTTCTGCTCCATACACATAATTACAACCCAGTTTACTTTTTGCTATACTAATTAATTTATCTTCTTTAGAGTTATTATTTGTACTACTGTTTTGGTTATTACCTTCAACTTGATATGTTTGTTCTTCATCTCCACCTATAATTATATAGCCATTCTTCCTGCCAAATTTTTTACATTCACTAGCATTGGCTAATAGTATGTCTATATGATATGTTCCATTTGTTTCAACATATATTCTTCCTCCATTATCCTTAACCGTGTATACTTTATTATCATAGGCAGTACCAGGAAGTATAATTTTTACTTTATCTCCATATTCAAAAACTGGATGTTTCTTTAAAAAATCATCAGTATACCAACTTTTTCTAACTGCTTTTCTGTTCATTGGTCCAGCGACAGTTCTTGATTTTACATCAAGTGGATTTTCATTACAATCCGTTTTCCCACCTTCCATAGAATTATTACCTGGATAATATGCAGTGAATATAGCAGGAACTTTTTTACCTGTATTTGTTTTAGTAGTACTTTGTACAGGACCATTTTTCTTTTCTTCTTTATTATTTGTATTTCCACTACTATATGAGCTTGAAGAATAAGAAGCGAACTCGTCTCCATCTACTAAAGTTAAATCCATAAAGTGTGAATTATTTTCAAAAGTATGTTTTACTTTCTCAACTAGCATATAATTTTGAACTTCTATATCTCCTAACGACAAAAAAACAGGTACTAAACAACCTGCTCTCACTCTAATATCTCCAATTGCGTTTTTTAAACTTAGCGACTTAGTTTTCTTATTATATAGTTTTAAAAGTATATCGCATTTTTGTTTTATTTCTGCTTCACTCATGTTCTTGTCTACTGTATCAAACATTTGAAGTATTCCCCAACTCCTCATGTGCGTAGAATCTTGTGCAATATAAACATCTCTTTTTCCTGTCTCTTCGTTGTCTCTTACTAGTTTAATTTTTGTATAAGTATCACTATCTATTGATGAATTATAGTCAAAATCTTCTATTACATCATTATTCATAACAGTATCTAATTTCATTGATGCAACATTTTTTAATGTTATCCTTCCAAAATCATCATACAAAACATACATTTCTTTTTTCTCTCTTAGAGTATCATCTAGTGCAGTTAAAACCATATCAAAGAGTGTTTTATTTTCTTCAACTCTCGATATTTTATATTTTGTATCTTCTATGACATTGTATTTTAATTTAAAATCTTTAGCTAACATCTTTACAAGTTCACTTGCAGTATTGTTCTCAAGAACATAAGTATCTTTATTTTTAAAAAATCTTAATTGGTCATAAGCAACTATTTTGATGTGATTTTCTTTATCTCTTTTCTTCTGAAATATATATCCGTAAAATATGCCTATTCCTTTATAATATAACCTTACTGAGTTACCTTCGCAAAACTCTAATATCTTATCCATAACTATTGTAAATTCAAGTTTAGACGGCGTTCCTCGTCTTTCAATTTCCCATGTGATTCCATCAAGGACAACAGGTTCATAGAAATCTTCTAAGTGAGCTATTACTAATCTTACATCTCTATCATTTGCAAGAACTAATTCATCAGCCAAGCCTCAACACCTGCCCTTTGTAAATAGTATACTTAGATAGATTCTTACCTTTATTCGCTTTATCCATCATAGTTTTATTTAGTTCATATACCTTTTTATATAATGAACCATTCCCTAACTGCTTTTGACAGATTGACCAAAGAGAATCACCTGCCTTGACTGTGTATGTTTTAGCATTTGGTGCATTGACTGAATCAACTCGTTTTGGCTCTATTTTTACATTAGGTCTACCTGTCTCGTTTTTAGGTGCAGCAGGAACTAATTTTTTAGTTGAGTAATCTCTATATTGTTTTAACTTTATTGCAACCTTAAAATCTGAACTATTCTCTGCATCTTCTACTATGTTATATTCCTCAAGTGATACCTTTCTATTTGTATTAAATAATACTTTATTCCCAAGTTGTCTGGATACAATAAACTGGAATGGCTTACAATCTGTTTTTAATAGTTCTAGTTTACTCAAAAAGAATTGGACATCTCTAAAAGTACCACGATAAAAAGGTAGTTTATTATGTGTAAATTCTGCTTCAAATGAAAACTCTGATAAACCAGGAGTCTTTAATATATTTACTTCCCCATCATTTATAAGGTCTACAGTTTTATTTTTATTCGTTATCTTTACTTCTAATTTGCCAGGTGTGATTGGTAATTGTACTCCATCTAAATAAAAATCATAAGCCATTTAAACACCTCCTAAACTATTCCTTCGGCTGAAACAACCATAGCGTCATTTAATTTTTCAGTTAGTACATTTACTATTCCATCTACATCTGCATCTTTACTTATGTTGTTTGTGTTGTTCATGTCAATTTTAATGTTTACTCCTGTAAATCGATTGATAGTTTCTTGCTCTGCAATGTCTCTTAAGTATTTTAAGTCTTCTTGGCTTTTATCCATAGTCTTAGCCATCTTTGCAGTATTTCCCGCGGTATCTTTCGCTCCTTTTGCTACGTCACTGAGAGGTGAGTTTAATCCAGCTGAACCTAATCCATCTCCTAATCCATATTTGTCGTCCCATAAATCGTCTAGACCTAAATCTTTTTTTGCCTTATCAGCTATTTTGCTAATGTCAAAAGCATCCTTTATTTTATTTTCTAAGTTTTGACCAAAGGCGTATCCATTTTTAGCCCAATCCCCAACATTGTTATACTCTAATTGTTTAAAGGATGTATAACCTTTTGGCTCTGCTCCAAGCCATTTATTTAAGTCTCCTTTAGCTTTTTGTAATGTACTTGTAATAGACTTTGTATGACCAACCATATCAGCTTTTCCAAGTCCTAACTTATCTCCAAGTCCTCCAAATTTATTTAAGACATCTACAAATTTATTCCAAGCTTTTAATGCCCCATTAATTCCATCTATGATAGAGTTTGCTAAATTAGTAGCAAATTCATCACATCCTTGTGTCATAGATATAAGATTATTTAATACTGCTGTGGCTAAATTAAAAAATAATTTCTTCACTGAATAAACTGGATGGTCTAATACATTTGTAAAAAACTCAGCAAATGATATAAAAACATTAATCCAGAAAAACACACTATTTATAATAAATGCTGTTAAACCTGACAATGCTCCTGCAACAATTCCAATCGCCGAATAAGATGTTCCTGCGAATTTATTTATTATAGCTATAGCTACAAAAAAGGCAACAACTATGGCTATAATTCCATATAAAATCCAAGTGATAGGACAAGCTGCCATTGCTGCGTTCAATCCATCTTGTGCTATTGTAGTTGCTACTAATGCTGCTGCTCTATAAGACTCTGCTATTATATGAGCAAAATTCATCACTAAAGTTTTAGCAGATAACGCAATATCTTTTACTTTATTAGCTATACTAAGTAATAGTGCGTTGTTATACACTAACATAGCAGCCGCAACTCCAAGTACTATTGGTGCAATAATACTCCAGTTCTGAGCAAATACATTAGCAATATTTAATGCTTGTGTTATTACCCAGCCTAATGCTTGTGCTATTAAGCTAACACATACAATAATAGTATTTGTAAAAGCTTGAAAAAATGGACTTCCTAATACATTTATAATTCCATTAAAAATGTTATAAGCGACATTTCCAAGCACATATAAAGAGTCTATAAAATTATCTATAAAGGTTCGGAAACCCCGGCTAGACATAGCTTGCTCTATCTTTTTTTGTATAACGCCAAATATCATAATGCAATTATTTTTTATTGATGTCCAAATTTGATTAAATGTGTAAGGCATCTTCTCAAACTCTGCATTAGTTTGTTCTGCTGCTGCAAGTAAGGAGTTTTTCACAATGTCTGCTGTTAACATTCCCTCTGATGCCATTCCTCTTATTTTTCCTATATCTACATCAAGATAATCGGCGATGCTTTGTATTATATTAGGTGCTGACTCAAATACAGCGTTTAACTCTTCTCCTCTAAGTACACCACTCCCTAGCCCTTGCGTTAACTGCAAAAGTGCTGAATTGGTTTCTTCTGTTGTTGCTCCTGCGATTACGAATTTCTTGTTAAGTTGTTCCGCAAATGCTACTATCTCTTTTGTACTACTAAATGCTTTGCCTGCATTCATTCCAACACGAGTTACTATTTTGGCGGTATCTAGGTATGACGCTCTAGCCCTTTCTGCACTTTGGAATATCATCTTGTTTAATCCACCATCTGATTGCTGACCATCATTTATCATACTCAAGCGAGCATTAGTACTCGTCATTTGGTCGCTTAGATTAATTAAACCACCAACACTTCTTAAAGTAACATAAGTCGCTACTAATCTTTTAGCATTTGCTACTAATTTATCTGTACTACTTGCTCCTTTTTTAACATCATCATTAAATCTTTTTTGTTGTTCATCAGCTTCTCTTATCTGTTGTTCTAATCTATCAAATCCAGCTTCTGCTCTTGCCAATTCTTCTCTAGCTCTTATTATGCTATTAGCATTTACTGCATTACTAGAAGTTCTTTGTAATTGCTCAAATGAACTCAGTACTATATTCATAGCAGTTGTCATATGACGAAATGCAGGCGTCATTCCATCGAAAATTCTTATAGATGTTTGTATTGTAGCCATTTTTTCACTCTCCTTTCTGTTAATTTATATAATAAAAACACTTACTAATTTAGTAAGTGTTTTTATTATGAATACATTTATTTTTTACCTGCCCAAAACTGTTTTCCACAATTCAAGCATGTAACTCTAACTTTCTTTGCTCCTAAATTTCCGGCTACTAAACCTATTCCACCAGTTAAACTCGCTCCCACCACTGCTTTTCCTATACCAAAACCTTTTTTTTGAGCCGACAAAGATGTTGAACCACACTTAGGGCAACAAGCAACTGATTCTTGTTGAGCTTTTTCAATATTATTTTTTCTATTTTGATTGTTTATTATTTTTTCCTTTTCTGAATTACTCATAGTATCATCAATAAAATTAATTTTTAACTCTTCAAAAGAAGAATCCACTATTTTTTTTGCTTCCTTTATGTTCAAACCACTTATTTCCATTACATTTTTTATTGCATTTACTTTTTCTTTTCTATACTTTCTATAAATTTCGGTCATATTTATTTCTGTATTATTTACATTAACAATTAAATCTTGTTTTGTTTCAATATCTTTATTATCTATAACGATTTCAATTTCTACAGGAGCTCCACAACTTGAACAAAATTTACCTACCCCTGTAATTTCTGCTCCACAACTTGAACAAAACATAATAATCCCCCTAGCATAATAATTTTATAATATTATTATACTATAATAGTACAATTTTTACATTATACATTATCTCCTTCTACCTCTCTTTTTCTCTCTTTCAGCTTCTTTCATTGCTTCTTCTTCATCCTCTATCTTAACAAGTATTGAGGCGGCTGCTAATGCTCTCTCGTTAACTTCTAAATTCAAGTATTCGCTAGGTTTCCACTTTAATTTTTGAATACAGTAATGAGTAATACTAGCATCAAAATCACCGCCCCTAATTAGTTTTTTGCTTCTTCTACTTTATCTTCAAATGAGGTATCAAATCCATTAACCTCGTTAACTTTTACAGTGTAATTTACATATTCTCCTGCTGTTAACATTGCCTTCAACAACTGAGCTTCTCCCATTACTCCATAACTATTTTGTAACTCAACGTCTTTCAAATCGGGAAATACAGTAGATGCTACACATAATTCAGCTACATAGCTATTATAGTCAATTTCACTTGTATATTGTCCTGTATGTTTCCCATTATTCCCAATTACCTTCACTCTTTTAGTACAATTTCTTCTTAATACTTCATCTTCCTCAGAAGATAAAACTCTTAATTTCCATTCAACCGGTTTTCCTTCTTCATCTAGAAATCTATCACTTACCACATACATTACATTCTCATTTTTTATTGCATTTTGACTTAAAAAAGCACTTAAATTACTCATATTATTTTAATCTCCTCTTATTTTTATTTTTTTACATAAAAAATACACATCTATAATATATAAATGTGTATTCTATATCATACCTAATAGCAATTTAAACTCCTCAGGCATATCCCAATCATCAAAAGTAAAATCTATATCTTCATCTAAATATTCACTATCTGCATCAAATTTAGCCAATGTGACCTCATCTATATTGCAATCTTTTAATATAATAGTCTGTCTACCTGCAGCAGATGTAGGGTCTTCATTAGTAATTTGCATGTCGAAATATATATCTTCTCCAGTTTCTTTATATCTCAGCATAAGTTTTCTAAAGATAGAAGTATTGTAATGAGTAGTTGCACTTCCTGTCCCTTCCCATCCAGTTGTTTTGTTCCCTTTTCCTGTTTGACCTAAAATTGGTATCTTACTTTTATTCTTTTTAAACTTAGCTTCTACCTTTACACACTGCATAAGAAAATATCTTTTTCCTTCTATGGTAACATAACATTCTGCCAAAGATGCACTTATTGCATCTTTTGACTTCATAGTAATATTTTTAGCCATTTTAACACTCTCCTTTCTAGCTTTCTTCTAACTAACAGAAACAGTCATATAAAGCTTACTCATAGCATTAATAACCTTAACTGCATCACTTACTATAACTGTTTTCTTATCATTTCCAAGCTCTACACTAACATCATCAGTTTTAAAATCTTCTATTGCTCTAATATTTTCTAATTCTTTATGATGCTTAACAACATCATTCCAAAACGATATACGACCAGCCTTATCGTTAGGCACTTTACCAAGATATTTATCATTAAATAAAGTTGCTATATCATTAGCAATTTGGTCAAGTACTCTAACACTTTGATTACTTGAGAAATCATCATTCTTATCATCTGTGAAACTAACAAAAGTGTTTATATCCTCTAATACATGAACTTCATCACCAACCTTGTGGAATATAAACTTACCAGTTTTTAAAGCTTCCTCTAACTGTATTTGAGTATAATTAACATCAACATCAAACTCACCAGCATACTTTTTGTTAGTATTAGATTTATTTATATCACATCCAGCTATAGCTCCAGTTGACCAATAAATTAAACTAGATTCTAATAATCCAGCATCTTTTATTTTATTTTCTACAGATACTACACCTTCATAATCTGCATCACTTTTCTTATACAATACAGTCTGAAACTTAGCTCCTACCTTATATCTCATTCTTTTTGTAAACTCTACAAACAAACTTTTAATCTCTGTTGTTGTTGCTAAACATCCTAAAGCATTAAATGAGTAGCTTTCTATTTTATCTAAGAAAGCTTGATATTCTGTCCCTGTAATCGCTTCTCCATTAGTACCACCAGTAAATACAAGTCCTGCACTTGCTTCTAGTGTTACATCCTTCTTCCAAGTGATATAGTCATTGTCAATTAAATCTGTAATGACTTTTGCTATTTGTGTATCTACTTTCTTATTATCCAAAAGTGTTACAACATCAAATTTAGTGTTATCATCAACATTTGTTGTAACTATTACTTTTAAGTCATTACCTCTTATTCCGCTACACTTCGCTATAGCAATAGTGCAACTAGCTTTAACTCCTTTGTTTAGTTTATAAAAGTATCCTAGCCTTATATTCTTAAATAAATCTCTCAAGCCTTTTAACTTTTCATGAGTGTAATCATATCCAAAATACTTAACTGAATACTTCTCAAAATCATCACTAGTTACTTGAAACACTTCTTCATCAATGCCCCAATCAAGTTCAATCGGCATTGCGACAATACCTCTATCACTAAGAGAACTGGTTGCTCTCTTAGCTGAGATAAAGTTTATATAAGCACCAGGTAGTACCTTATTTTGTGTTACAAATGTTCCTCCACCTAAAGCCATATTAACTCACTCCTTTCATAAATTTATCTATTATTTCCTCTACCTCTGAGAAGGAATATAATTCATTTTCTTTTAAAATTGCATTTAATAAATCTTTTCTATTTACATACTTTTTAGAATTAACTATCTGCTCCTTAGTGAACTTGTAATTTTCTTCTTTACTTAATGTTTTACTCAAGTTTATCACCTCTCTTTAATCCACCAAATAATTCAACATCACTCATTTTTTCTGTATTATTACTTTTCATAGTGAAATAGTTATAATCAACAAAGAAGTGTAGCACATTATCCACGACTTCAAAGTTCATATTTGTACCTCTAACTAAATCTCCATTGATTTCTATATACTCTAATTCCTCCAACAACATTTCAGCTATCTCATTTATCTCAAATGATTTATCATTACTTTTTGGAAAATAATGTACATCAAAAGAGTTCTTTTTTAATGTCCTGCCACTTGGATATGGTACTTTACTTGGATTTAAAGGGCAAATAAAAAAACAAGGTTCATTTATCCCTTGTTCTACATCCTCACTGTAAATTGTATAACTTTCTCCAAACGATTTGTCTAATTTTACTGATATTCCATCAATTATATTATTAAGCATCAAATACTCCTTTCAACAAGATTAATAACTTTTTCTCTATAATCTTATCAACTTGACTTTGTAGTTCCATTTCTGAAATAGTTAAGAAATGTTGTCCTTTAACCCATCCCTTACCATCTTTAGTTCTATGCCCGAAATTTACATAACTTGCATATTCAGTTGGATTAACAACTTCTATAATATAATTATTACCTTGCTTAAATACAGGAAGTGACCTCGCATAAGCTACTCCACTCCAACCCTCTCTTAAAAATCCTGTATCAACTGGTGTTCTTCTAATTACTTTTCCAAGTAATCGTGCTGCTAATTCTCTTGCTGCATCCTTACAAAACTTATCTAAATCAATCTTTGTAAATTTCTCCATTTTCTTACAAGCTCTTTTAAACTCTCTAAAATCAACACTACCCCATCTAGCCATTATGCTTTATCCTTAAATAATTCCAATATTACCTCTTGATGGTTTGGGTATATAGCAGATTCTCCACTTCTTATATATTCTTTTGTAATATTATTTTGATTAGTTATAATAAGTTTTGAACCTGCTTTAACTTCTATGTTTGGAGATATAAAGAGTTTAATAGTTTGTGTAAGTTTAGCTACTTTTCCCTGTTCTGTAGAAGTAATATTCTTATATGAAAGCTTACAAGGTTGATTTTCTAATACAACTATTTCTTTATTGTTAGTCCTTTTACTTACAGGGTCTTTGACTGGCTGATACTCAACTATAGTACATTTATCTCTATATAACAGTTCTATTGCTCGTCTCGCTTTATTTACCATCTTAAACACCTAAAAGTTAATATTTTATCTTTACCATAAGTAGTAAGGTATGCTATAAGACTATCAAATCGTTGTTCAGGTGTTTGTGAGCCACTTCCTATAGCAAAGTCTATCTTTGTATCACCTTCTGATATAGACTTTTCTACAACTTCAAAATTGAGACTTTCTATATCTAATTGACCCATATTTTTCTTAGTAAATAGAAATTCTCCAACTATCATATCTATTTCAATATTTTTTAATTCTTTTGGAATTTCATTTATGTTACAATCAAGTTTAATTATATTCTCTATCTTTTCTTTAACAAAACCTATTAACCACTTATCTCCATCTTTTAATGTATATTCAAAGCTTTCAAGTCTTTTTTCTATATCATCAATTATATTATTTTCCATAACTTTCACCTACTTTTTAGTAAGCTTATTTTTCTCTTTAAGCTGCTTATTTTCTTCTTCTAAAGATTCAACTTTATTTCTTAAAATATTATTTTCAGCTACTAAATCCTTTATATTTAAAGACTTACCATATTTCTCTACTTTTCCAGTTTCATCTATCAAATCATATCCCATCTCTAAAAAATCATCTATTCTACATTCTTCTATAGTTAATATTCTATTTAATTTCCTTACTTGTGCCATTATGCTCCAGCTCCTTCAACAACAAATTGTATTGCATCAGCTTTTTTATTTAATATAAATACATCCTCAAAACTCTCTTCAAAGTATAAATATTTACCTTCTGTAACTGCTTTTGGTTCATCTAATGTAGAAAATTGATAAGAAACTGGTGTAATTATTGCACTTGGATGTATTAAAGACATAAATATTTGCTTAGCTCCTGCACCTGCTTTCCATCCAGTAGTAAAGTCATATACTGTTTTCATAAGATTAGATGGCACTTTAACTATCTTAACTGAATCAATATCAGTTGTTTGACGATTAAGAGAAGTCCCTCCATCTTTTATATTTACAGTTCTTTGTATCTCTTTTGCATTCTTGATTAAAGTGTCAACTCCTGGTGTAACATATAATATTCTTCCAACAGCAGGTACTCTAGCTTCTGTCATTTTTTCCATTAACTTATCAAAAACCTCTAAGATATTTGCTGTTGTAAGAACTGTTGTATCTGCTGTTTTACCTAGAGCTATCCAATCAGCATATATTTTAGATATACAGTAAGCATCCATTTCAGGGAATTTTTGTTCCTCATTATATACCTTTGTAATATTACCTATTGAAGTTACATAATTAGTTTGGTCAATATCTGCTGGATGAACTAATGTTGACCATTTTCTTTGATTAGTTAATGGTTTAGACTCCCAAGCATTGTCATAATTTCTTTGAGCTGCTGTTATTGTATCTCTGTTTGAATCAACTCTCCCAGTCGTGCTTATAGTTGGTATTTCTATTGTTTTAGAACCAGTCCATCTATATCTATTATTATTTTCTGTAGCATATAATTCTCCAAAATATAGTACATATGGATAAGCCTGTGCTAGAGCTTGTGAGTATTCCTTTGCATATTCTAATGGTTGTGCCATATTCTTATTCCTCCTAGTTATTGTTTATTATTTTCATGTGGTTTTACACCATTGAAGTTAAATTTAAATCCAGTTGATTTTAATTGTGCATCTCCTGGTGTTATAGTATCTATTTTAGGTTCTTCACCTTCTAGTGTTGCATTAAACAAATAATCTTTATCCTGTTTCAAAGGGTTTATTTGCTCTTCAAAAGCCTTTTGTCTATCTTTACTATTTCTTAGTGCTTCCACGTCTAAATGAGCTTTTAATGCTATTTCATCCCTACATTTAACAGATTTAAAAGCATCACCTAACCAGTAATTAAAGTCTTTTTCTTCAATTTCTTTTTTGTAAGTTTCTTCTAAAGTTTTCTTATCAGTTTCATAAGTTGTTTTTAGACTCTCTACATCTTCTTTTGTCATACCTCCTTCAAACTTTTTAATAGTTTCATTAGCTGTATTAAGTTGTGTTTCAAGATTTACATAATCTTCTTGAGTAACTGTAGTCTCTTTTATTTTCTTTTCTATAGACTTTTGAAGAGAAGCTACATCAATTTTGTTATCCTCGATTTTTATTCCTTCTAGCAATTCTTTTAACCAATCCATTTTAAATATCTCCTTTCATTTTTTACAAAATAAAAGCACCTACTAATTCATTACTTAGCAAGTGCTTTTAACATTGATAACTCATTTCTTTTTTCAGAACATCATTTTTAGCAGCTTTCATAAGTTTAGATACTGCTTTTAAAGTAGTTGCTTTACTGATGTGTTCATCTTTTGACTCTCTTATTATTTCATAGTTATAAGAGTTGTTTAAATATATTTTTATTCTTCCATCAAGATTATTTTCTTCATATCCATAACTATATATAACATACTCATCATTCTTTTCTAATAAGTTCATTAAGACAATCATCTTCTTCAAATTCTCCTTTCCTTTTAATTAATTCTTTATACCAATCATGTTTTTTCTCTGTTATTCTATGAGCTTCTAAGTTACTTATATTATACTTTTTCTCAAATATACTTTCAAGGTATTCATGTTTCAATAGAATAATATCAATATCTTCATGTGTTCCATTTATAAGCCTTTGCCAAGCAACCGACATACTATAATCAGCATCTAGCATACTTCTAGTTCCATCTCTCATTATATGGGTATTGTAGAAAATATGATTTTTAATTTGACCTATACTTTTTTCTGACCAATTTGTATTCTTTGCTATTTTTAAAATATCATCTTTTCTATTTCTAATATTATTGTAATATAGCTCTGCTTCTTCTTCTCTTCTTATATTCCACTCTATATCTCCTTTAGTATATTTTCCGCCGGTTTGTTTACTATTATTTTTAACATATTTCTCATGCCACTCTTTATACTTCATTGATGATGGTACATAATAAGTCTCACCATCTTCTTCTCTTGCTGACCTATAGCTTTCTTCACCATCAAAATACGGCACTACTACACATCTACATCTAGGATGAAATGGTGGAGCTGTAATTCCTATTTCATAATGCTTCATTTCAATGACTTTACCATCAAGAGGACTGCATCTCTTCTCACAAACCCTGCTATCTAATGCACTTACTATTTCATATTTCTCAACCCCTAGACTATTAAAACAATCCCTTTGACTTGCTGAACTAAAAAAGGCAAGCTCAGATTTTACTAATAACTTAGCTTCTTCTTTGCTTGTATTAAAGTTTTTATTAATTTTATTTGTTAAGTCTCCAGAAGATGCTCCATTAATTAAAGTTTGTTTTAATCCTTTATCAAGTTCACTTATTAATTTTGGTCTATGCTTATTCCATATTCTATTACTAAATGTTATTCCATCAGTAGTCCAAGGTTTATTAATTATTTTATTAATCATATTTGGAATAAGCATGGCTAATAAAACTCCTAAGCCTACACCTTTTTGAGTCTCAAAAGCAGTATGATAATAATTATCTTTATATGTGTCTGCTATAAGTGTATTTATATCTTCATACTCCTTTGAGTATAATGCCTCAATTTGATGCCTTGTTTTTAACTCTAATGCTTCTAGTCTACTTATACGAACTCTTTTAACTGCACTTTCTAGTTCTTTCAGCCACTTTTGACTAATTGCATTTTCTTCTCCATACTCGATATATCCTTCTAATGATAATTTAAGTTCAGCTAATTCCTTTGAATTTAATAACTTTTCAGCTTCTTGCATATTTATTTTATTATCTTTACCAAATTTCATATACCAATTATTTATTTCTCTAATAATATTATATAAAACTAAATCATATTGTTTTTCTAGTTCCTTGTTAAAGGTATCACCTTTGTTATGAACATCTTCTTCTAACTGATTAAAAATCTTTATCCAGTAATCCATATTATTCATTTATAGATTCACCTTCTTCAATTTTCTTTTTAGCTGGAAAAACATCTTCATATTCTTTCATACTTTCTTCTTTCTGTTTTTTAAGTCTTTCAAGTTCGTCATTAACATCTTCAGTCCAAGGATGATTACTAACAATAGTTTCATCTGATATAATTCCAGTTGATTTAGCTGCCATATCTATCTTTTCGGCTTCATTTATTATCATAGAATGATTAAATGTTATTTGGACTGACTTATAATCATAGCTCTTACTGCTACTTATCTTTAAATACTCACATACAAACCAAAGAAGCTCTCTAATTGCTTTTTTAAACTTCTTTTCAGTCTTAGAACATTTTAAATCAAGTAGTGAATATAAAAATTTAAGTGCTACACCCGATTTATCACCTGTATTTTGAGACTCGGGATTAACCCCTTGACCAAAGATAATTATGTTCTTTTCTAATCTATCAAGAAGCTCCTTTTTAGCTTCGATTGGTATGCTTATTTCTAATTTATCAACTCCACCATTAGCTCCTACCTTGATAGAATGATAATATCTTATGTTATTTGTAAACTCTATTAAATCAGTATTGCTGTATTCTTTTAACACATAAATAGCTTGTTGAATTTCATCTAAATTATCTGCAAGAGTAGAAATATTATTATCATATATATCAATTAATGATTTATAGAAAGTTAAATCAGATACACACTTTTCATTATTTTTAAATGGTATAAATGGAACTTTACCCCATCCTTGCTCTTTATTATTTACTTTGAAATGACCTTCTTTTACATCTGTTAATGTTCCATACTCGTTATATAATAGCTCTTGAACAAAGCTATTCCCTCTTTCAATAAAGTAAGTTACATCATTTTCTGTATAATATTCAACTCTTTTTATCTTGTTACCATCTATATCTTCAATGTAGTAGAATCTAATAAATGCAACTAATTCCTTTTGTCTTTTGTTGTCCCACACAGGAATAGCTTCCTCAGAAGGTATTATTACATATTTAAACTCACCTTTTCTGTCAATATATGGATGTAGCCATTCAATACCTTTGTTACTAGCATTGAGATAGAGTTCTGTTATTGTATCATCAAATTCTTCCCCTAACAGGTCATTTAAAAGCTTAGTGAAATTGTCATCATCTGCATTAAAGACTATTGGATTTCCGACACTATAGCCTACTTTCTGGTCAACTAATAACTTATGATAGTTATTAACTGCTTTATTATTAACCTTAGTAAAATCTACAACCTTAGCACCATCTAAAATATAATATCTTCTTTTATTTTTTATATCAGCATTACCATAATAGTATGCTTCTCCTTCTTGGTACTTCTCTGGTCTATGTTTTAAAATATAATGTTCTATAACATTAATAAGATTAAAAGTACTTTCTTTGTTTAGTTGAGCTTTTATTAAATCTGTTTCACTTATATAAATATTTAACACCTCCTTACTTCAAGAAGCTTATTCCTCCATACTCCATGTCATTTTCTAAGCTATATCTTAGTGCATCTATTAAATGGTTATCTTTGTCTACTGCAATAGGTAAGATATTTCCATTCTTATCCTCTTTATATTTATACTTATTTATTTCATTTTTAAAATTCTGGCATCTTGGATGTATTATAATTTCAAGCCCTTGTAAAAACTTGATACCATACTCAATAGAACCCGCTCCTTTTCTCGCTGAAACTGCATTGACTCTTAAATCATTAAATTCAGCTACATCTTTTGGACTTGCGTTATCACAAATAACTAAATCTCTATTTGCTTTTTTACTAACTAAAGGCGCAGCTTCTCTATTTAATAATCCAACCGCTTCTATTTCATCATATATATATAACTTTCTTCTCATCCTATCGTAGTGTGATTTTACATATGCAAATGGGTCGTCTGCAAATCCCCAGTCAATTCCATGTCTAAAATTATCAAATGTACTTTCAATATCTGAAAAATCTTCAACTCTCCAATTCTTAAATATTACAGCACCAAGTACACCCCAATTTCCAAGAGTGTAGACTTCATAGTAATATTTATCGCTTTCATTTTCTAAAGCTTTTATATCATCTTCTGCTAAGAATTTATTATCCTTATATGTAGTTTTTAGAATACTTACATTATCTTTTTCTACATACTGTTTATCATCTTCCCATATGTCAAAATACTCTGTGTATAACCAATGGTCTTTAAGTATTGGATTGAAGCTTAGTGTTAGCCTCTTTACCACTTTGGATTTACCTCTAAGTCTCTTATCAAGCTGTTTGACTGCTTTATAATCTGTCTCTGTTGCTTCTTCTACCCATATATCAGTTATTACACCATCTATTGGGGTTATTGATTTTACTTTCTCAACATCATCTAAACCACAAAATAGTATTTGCTTATTGTTTAACTTACAGGTTATTATCATATCTGTTTTATTTACTTGAAAATATTCATTTAACTTAAAATTACTGATAGCTTTTGTTATCTCATTTAAACAAGACCTTTTCAAAGTACTTTGAACATTTCTAACGATTAAATAATTCCTGTTTCCCTTAAATACATCTAATACTGTTCTTTGAGCTAAAGAAAAAGATTTACCTGAGGATGAACCACCAAAGTAAATCTGATACCTATTGTTATTATTAAGTTGGTGCTTTAAATAGATTGGATTAAATATATCGGGATTAATTTCTAAATTAATCGCCATATTCTTCATCACCTACCTTTATTGTAATATCGCTTATGTTTCCACTATGTTCAATATCTCTCTTATCCCTCCATTCAACTGGCTTTCTATTTTTCAACCAAAATATCTGTGCTGTAGTATCTGGTACTATATGTTTAGTCACTCTTTTAGTTTCTTGACCTTCTTCATATGTTATTTCATCATATTCATAACCTAATGCTCTTTTTAGTAGGGCATTTTCAACTTGCCTGTCAATTACTTCTTTTCCCTTTTTTAAGGCATTACAAATATTACTATACTTCTTTTTCCAGTCATATAGTGTTTTGACATTTATTCCAATATTAAATGCTATTTGTTCATCTGTAAGCCCATCTCTTGCCCATCCTTCAATCTTAATTAATCCTTCTTCTGTTATCCAGTATTCATATTTTGCCACATCACCACCTCGTTTTTGTTTGTTTTGGAAATAAAAAAGAACTCTTTTGGAGTTCTTATAGGAAGTCTATGTCATTTTGTTCTTCTTCTATTTCTTTCTCTATCTCTCTTTTAATATTAATACATTCTTCATAATTAAAAATTACAGTTCCAGCTTCTACAAATAAAGATTTTAAATATTTATATAGAATATCATTGGCGAATTTAAAATATTCTTTTTTATTTAATTCATTATCAATATTATCTTCAAAAACATAAAGACCATGACTAATGTTGTCTATTAATTCGTCATTAGAAAGAGAATCATACCTTACATGACAAACAAGGTTAGACTCTTTTCTTTTTAATAATTTTAATAAATTTATTATATTTTCTTTTCTAAGTCCCATTACTGAAAACATTCCATTAAAAATTATACCACTAGCATTACTGTTTTTCTCTATTGGAAATTTATCTCTAATATAGGCATTCCTTTCAAGTCTTGACCCTTTTTTATTCTTAAAATAATTTATTTTATTTTCACTCAATATATAAATATATACTTTTTCATAGTTGAATAAGATAGCTTTTCTTAATGATAATTCATCTTTATCAAAATCATTATATATATCATTATGATATTCTTCATAGAAGAATTTGTCTAAATCTTTTATTGTTGGAAATATTATACTTCGCATAAAACTCTTATAATCTATATCATAACAAAAATCTAACACATTATAATACTTATTTATTCTGTTTCCTTCAGACATTTTCTTTAGTAATATAGATTTTTCATCTGAGTCATA
Organism: Clostridioides sp. LIBA-7602; assembly: GCF_056688945.1. Lineage (NCBI taxonomy): Bacteria > Bacillati > Bacillota > Clostridia > Peptostreptococcales > Peptostreptococcaceae > Clostridioides > Clostridioides sp. LIBA-7602. The sequence continues at coordinate 2,871,371 of NZ_CP196991.1, forward strand.
GCAAATATAACTAGCTGCAAAATACTCTTGAAAAGATTTATGAGACCATCTATATTCAATACCATCTTTAACAAAAACAGGAACATTATGAATTAAATCATAAAGTAAATCATTTTCGTTAAACTCAAATCCTATATTTTTTCTTTTTGAGTTATAGATTATATTAATAAGCTCTTCTTTAGAATAACTAACACCTTTAGTCAACGTTATAAATCCAATAGTTCTTAATATTTTATGGAATTCTTCTAGATTTAAACCACTCTTCTTTTCTCTATAATATCCAGCTCTTTTTGAGTAATCATGTTTTTCAAATAGTGCATCATAAACTTGTCTATAAAACGCATCTTTTTTATGAGGAATTGACTGTTTGTATTTGAAAGATTCACATAACAAAGAAACCATTAAAGGATTTTCCAAAAACTCTTTAATTATTTCGAAATTTTTATCTTCTTCAATTTTCTTCATTAATAATCTTGAAATTTCTTCATTATCATCATTATACTTTTTAATTAAATTATATGCCTCTTCTTTTTTTAGTGGATATATATAAAAGCTTTGAAAATTACCAAAAGATAAAAGTTCATCTTCTTCTCTTGATGTCATTAAAAAAGTATTATTTCCAGCTTTGTCAACAAAATTTTGGAGTTTTTCAGTAACTTGAGTTTTATATTCTTTATTTATTTCATCATAACCATCAAGGAAAAATATAAAATCACCCCTTTCAATTAATTTTAAAACTCCTTCTTTATCAAAGTGTTCACTTATGCCATTAATTTCATTCATTATAAAATCTATTATATCTTTTTCTTGTGATAATCTTCTTAATTCTATTAATATAGGTATTCCTTTAGATTCATTTATTGAGCTTAAATATAAATATTTAGCTATAGTAGATTTTCCCATACCTGCTTGGTCTATTAATAAAACTTTTTTATACTTTGGTAAAAAATCATCCTTATAACTATTAATTAAAATATAAATTTCTTCCTCCTCATAAGAAGAATCAAAAACATTACGCTTTGACACTGTTAATGGTATATATAAATCATCAATTGTTTTTTGTTGATTTCTAAATACTATAGTATTCATGTATATATAATTTTTATAACTTCTTTCCATATATTCATTAAATTTATTTTCTATTAATTTTAATTCTTTTTTGCTCCTTTGTTTTCCAAGCGCTTCTTCTACTTTATTACTTAAAAATTTTTTAACTAAATCTTTTATCATCTCATCTGCACCAGTTGATTTTACAACTTTGCTTGCTGCGATAATTGCTTGTGCACATAATTCTGCTTCCATATTAATCCCCTCCAAAGTATAAAATTCAACTTCAAAGGTCAATATCCTTCAAAAACCATTCGACAGTTACAAAATAATTCTAAATAACACTTTTATCTTATTACTTCCCAATCATCTGCAAATATATCTCCAGCACTAGGAACCCACATAGAATGTGAATTATCAGCATTTTTTATTTGAAAATAAGGATTACATTTAAATAAATCTCCTTCTTTTAGTCCCCATACTTCTTCAAATTTCATAATTTATTCTCCTTTTCAATTTATTATATAAAAAAAGACCATCTACAAAGATAGTCTTTTAACTTATTCTATTTTTTTATATTCTTTATTCTTTTTATTTGCCAATCCTCATCAGTATTTTCCATTATGTATGTTCTAACTATTTCACCACAATCCAAACATAAATCAGAATATACGGTTGCTACTCCTAGTAAACTATATCTTAGTCCAATATTACCAGTATTTCCTTTTCCTCCCCATTTAATATTTTTTTGAATTTTCTCACTACCACAGTTAGGACATTTCATGTTTATACCTCCTAAAATTATCATATATTTTATGTACAAGTATATATATTTGAATTAATTTAATGTCTACACAATCTTTGATTTACTTATATATTACCAAAAGTTTGTGTACTGAATATGAACTTTATTAGAATAATTTTAGAATTTAAAAAGACTAAGTAGGGGTAACTTAGCCTTTTTTAGGGAATGTATATTGTTGGTAACAAGTTCTAGGAATCGAACCTAGATTAAACCACTACTTGCATGGTGAGTGAGGTTACCAAGCCCCACCCGATTTTTAGACCTCTGAATTAAGATACAAAATTGTATGAGATTTTAATCTCAATTCAAATACTTAATATAGATTTTGAACATAGTTAGAATTGAACTAACAGCATCCTCATGCCCTGCCTAGTCTGTTCACATAAGCTAGAGTAATCCCTTAACCCTAGCCTAATATATATTTAGTTTTGAGAGGGAAATCTTTATTTCCACAATATTATTATCTCACATAATTAGCAATAAAAAGTCTCACGATAGTCTCCAAAAAGTCTCAAAATAGTCTCATTTTTAAGCTTTCCATGAAAAAATAGGCAATTCAAACTCTTTTATTTTCGGATATAACATATCCATGATTTTGCAAACTATCCTTTTTCTTATTCTAAAGCAATGACTTCTATCTATGTGCATAGCATTAGACATATAATCCATATTTATTTTTTCATTGTTCATGTACATTTCATTGAAGAACTCTGTTTCAAAGCTATTTAGACTTGTTAATGCACATTCTATAGTTTCTTTTTCAATCTCTAGTGTTTTCTTATCTTCTTTTAATCTATTTAAATCTTCTTCTCTTTTAATAACTTCATTTTCCACACTTGAACTTATATTATAAGTAGGTGATGTTTTTTCTTCATAACCAAGAGCCTTACATCCACAAAACTCGTTTTCTAACTTTTTAATATATATATCTTTTATTCTTATTTGACTCTCTAATTTTTTATAGTTATATAATCTTCCCTCAACTTCTTGGAATAGTGTCTTTTTATTCATACTTCCACACTCCTATCAATTATTTATGTTATAATATTATTGAGTATAATAATTCTATATTTTTGACAACTGGAGTGTGAAAGCACTCCTTTTTTCTTTAATTAACAGAAATTATCTTTTTCAAAGAAACTAATCTGATTTGTTTTTCTTTCAGACTTTATAATTCTAATTGATTCATCTATTAAATTTAACGAATTAAGTAACACATCTTTTGGTATATCCTCCCATTTATCAGCACCTAATACCAATAAAGTTCTTTTCTTAACAAGTTCAAATTCTTCATTAACTTTTGATATACCTAATCTTTCTTTTATATAAGAAGATATATCATATTTGGTTTTGGATGTTGGTCTATAGTATTCTGAACACTCTTTTTTAAGTTGTTCCATTTGTATATTATGTTTAACATCCATTTTAAGCAATGATTCATTCACAATAGTATTAATTTGACTAAGTTGTGAATTTGATAAGGTTCTATTAAGTAACTTCTCTAATCTTATAAAGTATCTTCTTATTTCCCTTCCTTTATGATTGTTTTGTACCATAGCAAGCTCTTTTGCTACATCAAGCTTTAATACATATTCTTTAGATGGTCTACCACCATTTGAGTTTTTCACATTTTTATGAAAAACTGAATAATCCTCATTTTCCTTAAATCCATATTGTTTAATCCTATCTTCAATCCAGTCTATAAACTGTCTCTTAACTTCTAAGTTACTATGTAGCTCTCTAGCAAAAACTATTTTCTCTCCTGTATCAGTTTCATAAACTGTAACCAAATCATCTGCTACAACTCTTAAGTTTTCATTTATCATAATATCGTTCATATTTATACTCCTCCTATAATATTTCTTCTAACTCAATCTCGATTCTTGGTCTATCACTATAATATTTACTAGCTACAACCTCAACTATCTGTGTATCATCTTTATAAGCTATCTCATTGAGTGAATCAGCTACCACTTTAATAACATTGTCAATATCGGGTTTTTTACTAGGTCTTAACACATTATTTCTTTTCTGTTCTTTAACTTTTTTACTGTTACTTTTAGCTATAGAATAATAGCACCTTAAAGTCATTTTTATATAACCTGTAAAATGATACTTAACTTTAGATTGATATAGCCACTTTATAAGATTCTCATAATCTTTAGTTTTATTAGGTGTATAGGTCCTTTTAGTTATACAGTTCATTCTTGGTCTTTCTTTTCCGATTGGTTCTCCATCTATTGTAAAATTAATCTTCATTTGCGACCTCATTTAGTTCTATTTCTTCTTTATCTGTAACAGTAAACCAAGATGGTTTATATCCAAATTCATTTATCCATTTAGAAAATACTTTATTTAATCTATCATCAAGTATTTTTCTATCTTCATCTTCTATTCTTGTTATCCAATCTTCTCCATATTCGTCAAATTCGTCGTCAATCAGTTCTTGAACACGTTCTAATGCATCTTCTACATCTATTCCTGGAAGACTAACATCTTCTCTTTTACCAACATAAACCAGTTCCCCAAACTCTTTGTCATAAATACATTCTCCAAACTCTCTAAATTTGAGAAGTTCTTCCTTAGCCGCTTCGATAGCTTCCTCTCTACTTTCATATTCATCATCGCTAAAACATTCATCATCCCAACTATATAGCCACACATCTTTTTTGCTTTGCATATAAATTCCTCCTCTATTTTATTCCTAATTGCACATACCCATTTCCCAATTTAATAAGATACTCAACCTCTTTGTTTACCTCAATTCCTGTAAATTTTCCATCTTTAAAAGCTTGGAATATAACTGTATCTCCTGCTTTAAAATCTGCTATATGCTCTACTTCAATTTGTTTTTTATTCTTAATTACATCTTTAAAAGTACTAGAAGATATTTGCAATTCATGTATCATAAGCTCACATCCCTTAATTTACTCAATTACTCTCATATTCACTTTTCCATTTTTAAAAAGTTTTATTTGATATTTTTTTCCACAATGAGGACAAGTAACTATCATTTTTTTAAACTTAACTAATGTGTAGAAATTCCTACCACATCCACCAAAACATTTACCTCCATTAAATATTTTAAATTCTCCATAGTCTCTATCTAACTCATCTGCTTCATCTCTATGTTCATTAACTATATATTTATATATCAGAGTATTCATTAAAAACACCTACCTAATCTATTTCGATTTCGACTATAGCTCTACTTAAAAGCTTAACATTATAATTTTCTTTTATATTTTCCTCATCTTTCTTAAACGCTCTTGCTTTCTCTAAATCTGTAAATACATGACTATATGTCTTTCCTTTTTCCCACTTTCTAGTTGTTTGCCAAGTAACTATAAATTCTGTTGTAATCATATTAACAATTACTCCTTTATATAAGTTAAAGTAAATCTATAAAGTTCTTAGTTTCATTCATAAAATTACTTTTACTATTATTTATCCACATAAATTTCATATATTCTCATGGTCTTTACTATTACAATTTTCACACTCTTTTAAATTTAACCTATATTCATAAATCCTACCAACCATAAAACTAGTTACTATTAATGTAATACTAGTTAAAATATTCATTTTTCAACATCTCCTCATATTCTTCTCTAGCCTTGTCTATAGCGATTAATATTTCCTCGCCATCATTATATAGCTCTTTTGCTCTTTTAATTGCGTATTCAGTTCTTGAAACTTCCATTATTCCTCCTCAACATATTCAGCTCTCCACCCACTTCTAGTTTGACTTTTATTTCTTATTGCTTGATAAACTGACTGATGTTTTAATCTTAAAAAACATGCTGCACTATCTATAGAATTAAATATTTTTTCCTTGCCAGTTTTAGTATTAATCAGCTTTATTTTTGAACCTTTTTTTATCTTTTTTCTTTTTCTTTCAACATCAAACTCTATTAACATTTTTTCAGAAGTTGGAAATACAAGTTCTCCATCTTCTATTACTCCATAGATGCAGCAATATAATGCCATGTAACTTCTAAGTGTCAAATCATCTTCAAATATGTTATCTACAACAGAACCACTAAAATATCTATCAACTTTAAACATTTTAATCCTCCTTATTCAATTGGCATTTCAAACACTTTTTCTTTGTAATACCTAACTCCATCTTTATTAATAATGTCAAACTTAGTCCCTGCAATGATAGCCTCTTGTATTCTGTTTAATACTTCAATGGCTCTTCTTTCTGATTTATATTTTCCTATCTCTCTAAAATTCGATTCTCCTTCAAATACTGCATATACTTGTTCTCTATTCACTTCAATTCTATTGACTTTCATTAAATCTAATTTATCTTGGCTTCTAATTATTATCATTTCTATTCCTCCAATATATTTATTTTTATTTAACTTCTAGGAAGTAATATTGTATAATCACTCCCTAGATTATTTAATTTAATTAAAAAGGTATATCATCATCATCTATTGCTTGAAAACCTTGTGGGTCTAGCCCTGGTGGTATATATTGCTCTTTATGATTATTGCTATCCCCTTTACTAGAAAGTAATTCTAAGCTATTCACATTAACTTTAATAATAGTTTTCCAACATGCGTTATCATCTTTGTAATTATCAATATTTAATTCTCCAAAAACATATATCTGTTTACCTTTTGTAAGATACTGTGCAAGATTTTCCACATGCTTTCCTAACTGTTCACAAGGTATAAAGTCAACTTTCTTTTTGCCCTCTCTATCTTTGTATTTCCTATCTACTGCAACTCTAAATAAAATTTTAGGTGTTCCCGAATTAGGAAGATACTTCAATTCTGCATCTGCGACCAATCTTCCAACTAAATTTATTGTATTCATTTAAATAGCCCCCTACTTATTCTTCTTTTTTTATAAAATACTCTACACAATTAATACTCTTATTGTTTTCCTTCTCTTTATCGAGTCTTACTGTATAACCTGCCTTTATAAGTAACCTTGCTATTTCTAATCTATCTGTATCATTTAACGACCCATTTTTTTGTGCATATATTTTACTCATTTTGTACCCCCTTTCTAGGAAGCAATAGTATGATATTTACTTCCTAGAAGTTTAATTTAATTTTATTTGAATTTAACTTTTTGACTTTTCTTAATAATGTCGTCTAGCTCATCACTTGTATACTTAGTAAATGTTTCATCAAAATTATGAAAGTTAGTTTTTTTAATTTTACTAGGAGCATTAACAACCTTGTTACTAGATTGTTTCTTCTCCTGCCTACTCTTTTTCTTCCTCTCAAACTCATTTTGATACTCTGTAAGTTCTAAACTAGTTTTTACATTTGCTTCTATCCAGTTATTTAATATTGTCTTTACATATCTATAGTTCTTAACTCCACTCCCTACAGCTTCATCAATAGCCCTTATAATTACTTCTAACTCCATTCCATCATCTAGAAAGCCTAGTAACTCTAAAAAGTTGTTTGGAGTAATTACACCTATATAAGATTCATAATATTTTTTTATGTAGACAGTTTTATCTAATTCAGATTGTTCATTAATAACAATAGTAGTAATACCATTTTCTTTTAAACCTATTTTCTTTTTAATACTATTTTCTTTTATGTTGCCGATTTCCCGACCTCGGTTTTGCCGACTTCCGGTTTCGCCGACTTCGGTTTTACCAGCTTCCGGTTTTACCGGAGTCGGGAAATCGGCACACGGTTGGGATTCAGTATTTTCAACGTTTCCAGAATTTACACTTTGAGGTGTATCAAAAATATCATATCTATAACCTTTCATTTGTCCTTTTTTATCCCTTATTTGTGTCCTAATAACAAAACCTTCTTGCATAAGCTCCTTTAAAGCATTACTTACTTTTGTCTTACTATCTTTTCTATAACTTATTAATGATTTTGCATAAACTTTATGACTACCTGACCTTTGAAATCTTAGCATCTGAGTAACTACCCCTATAGCTGAATAAGAAAGATTTTTATTATCAAGTATTGTGTTAGGTACTCTTGTAAAAGGGTCATCAAAATTTATATGAAAGTATGTTTCGTTATTAAAGTCCAATATATCACCTACTCTTGATTTTGCTTATCTAAAATGCTCTTATATCCATTTAGAACCTTTTCATACTCTTGTTTAGTCAAATCTATTGTTAGCTTACTAAACTTCTTATAAACCTCACTATCGACTCTATTTTTATCCTTATCTATAGACTCGCCTAAAAAATATAATGTATTTAATTCATCTTCACTAACTTCTCTTTTTTTTTGTTCTTTCCCATGTGTATTTGTTGCATCACTATCTTTTGTATCATCAATGCAGAATAATCCATTCAAAGCATATTTTCTTGCATAGCTTGATACGCTTCCAGTTACTTGTGCTAAATCCATGCCTTTCTTAGTTTCATCTTCTCTAGCTAATGCCTTTACAGATACTGTTTCTCCTGTTTCTGCATCTATTAAAGTTGCTGTAGCTTCTACATAGAATCTAGTGCCTATTTGAACAACTTTATCATCTAATATAACTAACGCTTTTTCTTCTTTTAAAATAGGTTTTAAACCTTCTAGTATATCCTCACAACTCCTATAATTGTATTTACCAAAGCTATTAAATTGATTTTTAGGTGCTTTTAAAACACTCTGTATATTTACAAGCTTCATATAAATATTATTAGTTTCCATATCTCCCACCTACTCTTTTTTAGCTTTTGGAATTGTTAATGTAGTTCCATATTCAATCCTGCAACCTTCAACTTTATGACCTTTTTTGATAAAGTCTTTTATAGTATTCTTATCTACTTTTATAACTTGCTCTACTGTTTTATATATACCAGGTATTTTTTCTTCATCTTTTATGACCAAGCTACCTGCCGATTTTCTTATGCTTATATTTCCTAAGACCGTTTCTACCTTCTTAGTACCAAGTAACTCCATGCAATCTTTTATATTGTTTTTTAACCTATCAAGAGTATTCTTTTTAACTCTCTTTAACTCTTGCAATCTCTTAATTTCTAAATCTATAGAGCTTATATCACTGTCAATATTCATTATTACTGAGACTATTCTAGTGTTTTTATTTTGTATCTCTTGCTTTATTATTTCTTTTATTTCCTCTAATTTCTCAGCTTCATTTCCTGTTATTTCTGTTAAACCTTCTTCTATTTCTAATAAATCTGTAGTTAATTCATATAAAGTACTCATAATTTCCCTCCATTTATGCTATAATTAGCTTAATTAAATTTTTTAATAGTTATTTGAATTGAGCCTCGTCACAGGCTCTTTTCTTATATCTGTACCTCTATAGGTCTATCTCTTTCAATTTCTTCTAAAAACAATTCAAATCTCTTGTAATCTTCACTTTCCTCATGTTCTTTTGATTTAATCTCTACATTTATACTTTCTAAAATATTTTCAACAGCATATTTTGCTCTTTGCCATGCAACTATTTCTCTTAGATAATCTCTCATGTGTGCATCATCTATTAAATCCCTGTCTTTATTTCTAAGTTCCTCATAAAGCACACTATTTTTACTTATCTCTAATTCAGCTAAATCTAATTGTTTTTTCACCATTTGTTTTACTTTGTTTAAACTTTCCATAATTAACCCCCTAGTTCAAATTTTTAACTTCATAATCATTATCTTTAATATCTTCTACTGTTAATGCTTGATACTCCATACATCCTCTTTCTTTGTCGTAGTAAGCTAAATTCAACTCATTTTCTGTTACTACTACTACAATGCAATCAATTTCAAAATTAAGTCTTTTACAATTTACTTTTACTGCATTTCCTACTTCAACTTTCTTTAAATCGAATTTATTCATAATTACCTCCTTATTTTTCTATTTCTTTTATGTAATCCCAAAGTATGTGTAATATAAGTGAGTTCATTGAACTGCCTTCTATTGATGCTATGATTTTCATTTTTTCAAGTAGTGCTGCTGGTAAACTAAAAGTAAACCTTACTCTCTCGTCTTTGTCATACATTTGACGTCAAGCATTTTTATTGACTTTCTGTATTAATTATTTTATTATTAAAGTGTCATAAAGACGTCAAATTTTGTGTTGAGGAATGATAAAATATGTCCAATAAAGATATTTATACTCGTGAAGAAGATAAGAGATTTACACTAAGAATTAATAAACTTCTTTTTGAAAAAATCGAACAACTTGCTCAAAAAGATAAGCGTTCTGTAGGTAGAGAAATTGAATTTATTCTTGAGAAATATTTTGAAGATAATCCTTTAGAATAAAAACTACCATATCTTTTAATGTATATCCTTTAACTTTTGCCTGTTTTAGAAGCTTGTCTTTAAGTTCTCTAGACAGGCGTATTGTTGTTTGCTCTATTTGCATCCAATCACCTTTCTCTTTAATTATTTATGGCTCATTTTATTTTTAAATCTGCTGGTAAATATGTGTTAACTACATTTATATCTCTTGTTAATGCACTTCTTTTAACTTTCTTATCTTTATTAAACTTCTTGTTACTTCTCTGCTCGTCATAGTATGTAATCCTGTATAACGCTTTATTTCTCTCTACCTTATAAACTTTATTTTTATAGATTGTTTTCATAGAGACTCCCTTCTATTGTTCAAATACTCCACCTGTTTTCAAAACCCAATTTCTGAATGAATTTTTATCAACTCTGTAATCTGTTCCAACTTTTGTTGTAATAAAGGCATTTGTAGCTCTTGCTTGTTTAATCATACTGTGAGCCTTTTTATCAGAACATTTAATGTAATTACAAAACTCTTTAACTGTCATAAAATCCATATCTTCTTGCTTGTTTTCTAAAATAAGTTTAGTTATTTCCTCTGCTCTTGTTAAAAGCTCTCTCATTTCTTTTACTAGGTCTTTTCTAGTTATGCAATTTTCGTTATAGTTCATTTAATCACTTCCTCTTCAAAATATTCTGTGTTTAGTTTTCAAAGTGCTAGTTTTATTTAACCTAACATTGATAATTGTTCTTCCTGCTCCTTCAATAGTCTTTTTAAAATATACTCTTGACCTTTTCCTGTAACTCTAGTTGTTTTAAAAGTAAATGTACCAGTTGATGTCTCCTTAACACCTTCTACGGTTTCTAAATAATCTCTATCTATTGCAACTTGCTTTGGTTCGGTAGAATTCTTAAATACTAAATCCCATTCTCTTAATTTCTCGTATAATCTTTTCTCTCCAATAACTATCCCTTTGCTTTTAGAAATGATTTTTGCTACCTCTCTTACAAGTAAACTATTTTTTGATGATGCTATTTGATTGATAAATTTACTTTTTTCCTGCAATTCTTTATTTTTTTGCTCTATTGTTTTATTTGCTACAATTAACGCTCTAGCCATAACCTTCTCGGGACTATTCCAGTCTTTTTCAATCTGTAGGAAATACTTTCTTGCTTGTTTTCCTTTTTCATTACGTTGTATCATAGCTATTTCTTTTGCCATATCTAATTTAATTACATGGTCTATATATTCAATTTCATTCCCTTGAGCTGTTACTTTTTTTTGAGTAAGAGATATAAAATCTTCATTTTCTACAAATCCATAACCAATCATTCTATTAAACCAATCATTATATCTGCTTCCTACTTCTAAAAATTCATGTAAATCTCTTGCGCTTAATATTTGTTCTTGATGTTCATTAACTCCCACTTTTATAAGATTTTCGTTCTCAATTACTTGTAAACTATTCATATGTTGCAACCTCTCTCTCTTTAAGTTTTCACTTTGCTAACTTTTTCTATAGAAAAGTTCCTCTATTGTTATTTCTGGCACCCTTTCTTTTATGCAATTATATATATTAAACATTTCTGCCTGAGTGAACTCTCTAGCTCCCTTTTCTTTCATATAATATGATGTTAGACACATATTAGCCACAGTAGCCATTTCTTTTTGTGACATCTCCATAAACTTTCTATACCTAGCAAGATTGTTAATCATTTTTGTCACCTCTCTTTGTTTTCATTCTGTTAACTTAATTATAGTTAACATTTTGCTAACTGTCAATACATTTTTATGAATTTTTTAATAAAAATATACATTTTGCTAACAATAGTTATCATATTGCTAATAACATGTTATCATTTAGTTAATTATTAAAACGGAAGGTGAATATTATGACTAATACATTTGGAAACAGATTAAAAAATTTAAGAAGTGAAAAAAGAATAACAGGCGAAGAGTTCGGAAAAATATTAAATGTTACAAAAGTAGCTGTAAGCAACTGGGAAAGTGATAGAAGATTTCCTGACCAAGATACATTAAAAAATATTGCTGACTATTTTGATGTATCAATAGATTATTTACTATGCAGAAGTAATACAAGAAACATAATTAATGATGAAGTTAATACAACTACTACAGCTTTTGATATAATCGAAAATTCAGATGCTAATAAAAAAGTTAAAGAACTTATGAAAAAAATATACTCTCTCAATGATGATGATAGAAGTGCTATAGAAAAAATAATTGATAATGCTTATATAATAAAAACAAAGGAAGAAGAGAATTAAAACTCTTCTTCTCTTTCTATTTTTTTTAATAAACTTTCAAAAAACTCAGCATCCAATTCTAATAATAACTTTAATTCTTCCATGGTCTTTTTAATGCGTTCTTCTTCATTAATACTTTCATTTGACTTATACATATATATCCCCCTATCATAAGAACTTATGTTCTTATTTTTAGTTAAAAACTCCCAACAATTTTTTAATAAAAACTATGTAATTATACCCTTTCATTTCTAGAAATATTTTCCGACTATTCAGAATTGTGTTAGATAATTATCTTACTTACATAATAATACTTTTGATTTGTTAATGCAATAAAAAAAGCGTAATTGTAATAAAAAAATCGAATTTTGTAGACAGTTGGAAGTTTTTTCCAATTAAAGGTATTATTAATCGAGCTTTTTATTATATTTTTTTAAATTCCATCATGTATATAGTATCTTTTTAAATATAATTTATTTATACATTTATTATAAAAAAATTGTATCAAAACATAATATTATTTTCTAATAAAAACATGAAAAAGATTTATACTTGATGTAAAATATAATCATAGACTTTAAGGGAGGGTTAAATTATGGACTCAACAGCAGCTTTTATAAGAAAAAGAAGATGTAAATTTTTTGTATATGTGGAGTATGTGGATGAATTTACAGGAAAAAAAAGACAAAAAAGTTATGGAAGTTATGAGAAGAAAAAGGATGCTGAAAAACGTCTGATAGAGATAAAATCTACTATAAACAATAATAAGTTTATAGCTCCAAAGGAGCTAACTGTAGTTGATAGATGTTACAAGTACATAGAAGATTTAAAATTAAACTTATCTCCTGTTACAACACAAACATATGAGTCTATAACTAAAAATCAAATACAAGTTTTTTTTAAAAACATAAAACTTTCTGAACTAACACCTATACTAGTACAAAGTTTTATAAATCAAACTTATATTGAATATGAAAAAGGAAGTGCTAATACATACACTACATTTTTAAGAAGTGTCATAAAAGAAGCTTATAGACTACGAGAAATAAATGAAAATATAAATGATTTTATAAAAATTCCTAATGTGAGAGGAAAAGAAAAAAATATAAATATATATGATAAACAAGAAACAAAAGAATTGTTAGATAAATTGCTTGGAAATAAGATAGAAATACCAATTCTTCTAATGGTTACTCTTGGATTAAGATTTAGCGAGGTCGCTGGTCTCAGATGGAAAGACATAGATATTGATAATAATATAATTAATATTAATCAAATATTACTTTATATTAAAGGAAATTTTCAATTCAAAGAACCTAAAACATGCGGTTCTAAAAGAAGCTTAACAGTTTCTAAAGAGGTTATTGACAAATTAAAACAAGAGAAGCTAAGACAGAATAAATTAAAACTTCAAGGACTATTGGAAAATGAACACGATTTAGTGTGTTTAAATGGTCAACTTAGACCTTGGACAGAAACTAATTTAAGGTCTAATTTTATAACTTTCACTAAAAAAAATAATTTGAGACAAATTAAGTTACATGATTTAAGACACACACATGCTACACTTTTATTACTAGCTAGAACCGATTATAAGACAATCTCAGAGCGTTTAGGTCATTCAGATATTAATATTACATTGAATACATATTCTCATGTCTTAGACGAAATGAACGAAGAAGCAAGTAATAATATAAGCAAATTACTATTTAGTTAATGTGTCAGTAGCGTGTCAGTAATGTGTCAGTAAAATACTATTTTTTGCCCTATTTTTGCACGTGGTCAGTAATTTGGCAGGGTTTTATATTCTTGCATATTCTGACATAACCATTGGAATAGCTAACTTATTCCTTGGTATTCTATTTTGTACTATCAACTTCGTATTTTATAACAAAAAACTATAAATTTATTTAAAACAAGTAAAATTAAGGCTTTCAATGTAAGAAAATTGAGTTTGGTCAGTAATTTGTCAGTAAACTTTCTTATCTATCATTTATTTACAAATGTAAAAAGGTAGCAACTATTTATATAGGCGCTACCTTTTAATCTATTTATCATTTTTCTATTAAGTTTTCATTTATTATATATTTGCTCTAAAATAATTTTTTCATATCATACCTCATTTATTTGCTACATTTTTAAAAAACAAGCACTGATTACCCTATAACCACCTTACTACTTTATTCCTGTTGAAAAAATGGTTCAACAATTTCCAGCCATTCATTTGGAAGATAAAGAGATAAATATCCATGATTATAACCCTTAGCTTCATAAATTTGGCAAGTACTAACAAAAGACTTAAACATTTTTGCAGAGTTTTTAACACACTTCATTTCTTTTTCTCCATACCAATACATTACTTCTGCTTTGGTTGTTTTTATACTCTTTTTAAGCGTATATTTCATCATATAAGTACGATATATATTGTAAAATGTTTCTTTTCTGACATGTGGCATATCTTGCATATAATATTTTTTAATTTTATCTGGATACTGCATATTTTTAGGTAACAATTTTGGCATCATAGCAATTTGAAAACGACAAGCCTTCTCACTGAATAAAAATCCTCCAAAAAATCGAATACCAGCAATACAAAATCGTGCCATAGTAGGTCTTGGGTAGCAGATACTCCCATCAATAATTGCTTTTTTAGTAATATCAGGTTTTCGAGATAAAAGCTCCATTACAATTTGGCCACCCAGTGATACCCCACACAAAGCAAAAAGATGTCCATCACACTTTTCATCTATATATGACATCAATTTATCCGCTGTATCCTCTGTAGATGTGTATATCGTTTCATATTCTTCTCCATGACCATCCAATGTAGGAAGTATAACATAATAGTTGTTAGACAAAACTTCTGCTTGTCGCAAATAGTTCCACCATGCATTTCCCCCTCCATGAATCAACATAATGTGTGGTTTGTTTTTATTTCCAAATTCATGAAATTTCATATATAACCTCTTTCTATAAAAATAAGATATATGTTATTTTTTATTACCATTATCAACTGGTGGAGAAGATATGATTGAAAGTTTTCTAAGTTTTAGATTTGATTTAGGCTTTTGTTCTATATATGGCTTCAATAAATCAGCCATATTTTTAAGAAGACTTTCATATTCATTATCACTCATATATAGTAATGCTGAAGAGAAAAATACATTATCTTTTTTATGGTCTTGGTCTTTTCTACTAAAATATTCATTCATTTCCTGCATCAATCCTACATGAAAAGCTGTAGAAAGTGCAACAAATGTTTCCCCTTCCATAGATGATGTATATTCTTTTAGTGCATAAACTTTTTCAATAGTGCCACGTACACGGTTTTCTTTTACCACTTCAATCATATTGTTCTCTTCTAAAATTTTTACATGATGATAAACTGTTGCACGAGGAATATCATTTAGATATTTTACAATATCAGATGTTCGAACACTGCCATGAAGTCGGATATACTGTAAAATACGAAGTCTAGCAGGATTTAAAACCAATTTTACTATGTCCATCTTATCATCCCTTTCTTTAGTCTATAAAAATATTATAGTCTAATTTTTTAGACTATTCAAGTATATGATATAAATAGTAATTACAACTTAATCAAATAAATTTTTTAAATCTTTTTCATAATTTTCATATGATAGTCTTTCTATCCATTCCACTGCTATTTTTAATTCAATACTTCATCTTTAATAATAATAATTTTTGGATATTTAATCAATAAAAGAAAGGCTCTTTAAAGAGCCTTTCTTTTATTGATTAAATCCTAATATAGATAATGCTTTAGCATCATAGTACTTAGGCATTTTTTTTGTTGCACTTTCGAGTTTAGAAGAATTGAATTCTAATCTAATTCCAAGATCTTTATATGCTCCAACTTCAGTCCCATCAAATTCATACCATTTACCATCAATTTGTACATAGTTCCATGAGTGTCTTAAATTAAAATCTTCCTGATATAGTGAATTCATTCCCATTAGTCTTGTCAATATATGAAAGCTTTTTGCATAACCCTCACAGACACTTTTCTTTTCAATAAGATTATTATATACATTATAATTTCCTAGAACATAGTCTGCCTCTGTAACTAATTTTCCAGCTCTAGTAGCCTTTTCAAGGTCAGAAGCATTCTTCCAATCAAAACTATTTAGAAAGTTTCTGATTACTGAGATTTCCTTTTGAACATCGTTGTAAGAAATACGTTCTCTAATTGCTATTGTATTTATAGGATCACGGTCTCCAAAGTACAGGCTATGATATTTTTCACCTGCTAATGCAGCAGCATACGAACCCAATGCTTCCATTCCTTGATTTATATAATAATATTTTCCATCTGCTCGAAGTTCAATTCCATTTTCATTTCCTCCATAATTAATATCCCACCCCTCCTTATTAGTTGTGTTAAGACCAAGCTGTACTAACATTCCTTTGAGAGGATACTTCTCATCTGTATTCTTTTTAACTACACCTGTATTAGCATCACCTACATTATTAGTTACATTTAGACATTCTTTTATTATAGAATCATAAACAGTTCCTATTGCTGTTATTTTAGTCGCACCTTTAAGTATACTTTTGTTACTTCCATGCTCAACCAATACAACTGGTTTGCTTTTAGCTAGAGTTGAACCAATTAATGGATAAACTAATTCACTACCACTAGCTATGTAAAACTCTTTAGTATTACCATAAAACTGTTGGATTATCTTCTTATTAGTCTCATATCTATCACTTCCACCCAGTCTAGTTGCACCTAGTTTTTCTACAAGTTGATTACTCATAGTATTTGTCGAACCAAATGCAAATATTTTATTTCCTTCAATTTTGAATTCAGGCATATCTGAGCCATTAGTAAGTAATACAGGTATCGCATTTTTAAATGCAACTGAGGCTGCACTTATAGCATCAGCTTCTCCTTTAAACCCATTTGCTACTAACACATCACCTGAACTACCTTTTAATTCTAAAACCTTTTCACTCACCTTATAACTTGTACTAAGTCTATCTTTTCCTTCAATTCTTTCAATATCAATATTTTTTTCTTTTAGAACGCTTTCTACCTTACTGCCTATAGAATTATTTCCTCCTATTATATACACTTTTTTAACATTATTAAGTCTTTTTAATGTTGAGTCTAGTATCGTATTTTTCTTCGTCAATAATATTGGTGCATTTTCAACTCCAGCCAATCCACTTGCTGATAGACCATCTGCTAAGCTATTATCCACATTAATAAGGATTGCTTTAGTATAATTCTGTTTATCTGCAATAATGGCTGAAGTTTCATACTTGTCTCTACCCTTTATGTTATCAATCGAACTTAGTGCATTTGATGCTATTGGGAATGCAGAAATTGCTATCGACAGTGAAATTCCCATGGTTAATAATTTTTTGTGTATTCTCATAATATAAATCCCTCCTAGATATTATTTGTTCTACTGCAAGATGCATAAACACAGCCATGAAGTTGTGTATACATCTTATTATCCTTTTCTAGTCTATAAAAATATTATAATCTAATTTTCTATACTGTCTAAATCTATGATATAGAATTGTCAAGCAATCAACAGTGATTACTTGACAATTAAAATAATTTATTGATTAAATCCTAATAAGGATAATGCCTTAGCATCATAGGACTTATGCATTTGTTTTGTCGCATTTTCTAATCTGTAAGAATCAAATGCTAATGGAAGTTCAAATTTTGAAATCTGAGACCCATCAAATTCATACCATTTACCATCAATTTGTACATAATTCCAAGCATGTGGTAAACCACCTGCATTCATACCTGTCTGATATAGTGAATTCATTCCCATTAATCTTGTTAATATATGAAAGGTACTTGCAAAACTTTGACATAATCCTTTTTTTCCAATAAGATTATCATATACATCATTTGCTCCACCACCATATTTTGCCTCTGATACCAATTTTCCAGCTCTAGTAGCTTTTTCTAAGTCAGATGCATTTTTCCAATCAAAACTATTTAAAAAATTCCTTATTACTTCTAGTTCTTTTTGGGCTTCTTTGTAAGAAATTACTTCTCTACCTGCTATTATTGTTATAGGATCTAGGTCTCCAAAGCCCAGACTATTATATTTTTCACCTGCTAATGCAGCAGCATACGCACCCATTGCTGCATCTCCTTTATTTATATAATAATATTTTCCATCTGCTCGAAGTTCAATTCCATGAGCATTTCCTCCATAGTTTATATCCCATCCATTCTTATTAGTTGTGTTAAGACCAAGCTGTACTAACATTCCTTTGAGAGGATACTTCTCATCTGTATTGTTTTTGACTACACCTGTATTAGTGTCACCTACATTATTAGTTACATTTAGACATTCTTTTATTATAGAATCATAAATATTTCCTATTGCTGTTATTTTAGTCGCACCTTTAAGTATACTTTTGTTACTTCCATTTTCGACTAATACAATTGGTTTGTTTTTAGCTAGAGTTGAACCAATTAATGGATAAACTAAGTCACTACCACTAGCTACGTAAAATTCTTTGGCATTACCATAAAACTGTTGGATTATCTTCTTATTAGTCTCATATCTATCACTTCCACCTAGTCTAGTTGCCCCTAGTTTTTCTACAAGTTGATTACTCATAGTATTTGTCGAACCAAATGCAAATATTTTATTTCCTTTAATTTTGAATTCAGGCATATCTGAGCCATTAGTAAGTAATACAGGTATCGCATTTTTAAATGCAACTGAGGCTGCACTTATAGCATCAGCTTCTCCTTTAAACCCATTTGCTACTAACACATCACCTGAACTACCTTTTAATTCTAAAACCTTTTCACTCACCTTATAACTTGTACTAAGTCTATCTTTTCCTTCAATTCTTTCAGTATCAATATTTTTCCCCTTTAGATAACGCTCTACTATACTATCTATAGAATTATTTCCTCCTATTATATACACTTTTTTAACATTATTAAGTCTTTTTAATGTTGAGTCTGGTATCGTATTTTTCTTTGTCAATAATATTGGTGCATTTTCAACTCCAGCCAATCCACTTGCTGATAGACCATCTGCTAAACTATTATCCACATTGATAAGTATGGCTTTAGTATAATTTTGTTTATCTGCAACAATAGCTGAAGTTTCATACTTGTCTTTACCCTTTATGCTATCAATCGAACTTAGTGCATTTGATGTTATTGGAAAAATAGAAATTGCTATCGCCAGTGAAATCCCCATAGTTAATAATTTTTTGCATATTTTCATAGTATAAATCCCTCCTAAATATTATAGTTCTACTTAAATGATAGACTATAAAATGAAAAAAGTCATCTTAATCAATGGAAAATTTATCATAATTAACCATATAAATTTATATTTTTATAAATTTTTTTTACTAAACGCATAAAAATGAGTAATTTCTTGTATTATCTTATAATAATTGGAAATACTATCAAAATGTATGTTAATAGTTTGTATTATCTCAAAATATTTGTTCCAAAAATGAAATATTAATTTATATATATTAAAATATTCAAAACACAAAATATACCAACCCAAAACAAGATATTGCAAATTATTTATACAAAATCCATAATCTAAAAAATCAAAATAAAAAACATTATTAAAATATATAAATAATAATCCTTGATTTTTAGATTTATTTCTGTTAAAATCTAATATGTTGACGATGAATATGATAAAAAAATACAGGGAGGTGAACACGGTGGCAAATATAAAATCAGCTAAGAAAAGAATAGGTGTTATCGAAAAGAAAACTGCTTTAAATAGAGTTAGAAAATCTCAAATAAAAACTGCAATAAGAAGATTCGAAGATGCTGTTGCAGCTGGAAACAGAGAGGATGCTGTTGCTAAGTTCCAATACGCTCAAAAAAGAATATACCAAGTAGCTTCTAAAGGAACTATACATAAGAATGCTGCAGCTAGAAAAGTAGCTAAATTAGCTCAAAAATTAAACGGTATGAACGCTTAATTACCAGTTTATATTTCTTATATATAATAACCCCTATGCAGGGGTTTTTTATTTTGGAAATTTATACAATAAAAAATAAATAGTTAGATATTCTATAGTATATAAAGTAGACTAAATTTAGTCTACTTTGTTTTAAACTACAACAATCCTGCTATTTATTTTTTATCTATTATTAATTTATATAATTTGTCTTTTACAATACTTACTAACCAACATTTCTATCGCTAAGGTATCTCTTATAAGACCAGTCTTTATTTTATAATCACTTTCTAATATATAATTTAAGATTTCTACAATTATGTCATCAGAAAAATTTTTAGTTTGCTTTAATGCTTTTCCTACAACAAATTGATGCATTTTTAATTTATCAGCTATAAGTTTAGTTGAATATCCATCAAGTTGTAACTGTCTTACCTGCATTACTATTTTAAATTGTCTTGCTATCATAGAAAATATCCCTAAAACAGACTCACCTTCTTGTATCATATCATTCAATATTTTCATTGCATTAGAAGCATTTTGTTCTCCAATATAATCGATTAATTTAAATATATCATTCTCAACTTTTTTTTGAGATAATTTATCAATTACTTCATTAGTTACATTATTACCCTTACCAACAAACGAACTTATCTTATTTATCTCGTTTTCCAAATCAGATAAAGTCTTTTCACTACTCTTATCTCTATATCCTTCTTGTTCAATAAAATACATTATTTGAGAATTTTCTATTATAACTTCATTTAGAGTAAAAGATTTTTTTATCCACTTAAATAAGTCCATATCAGAAAGCTTATCACAATCAAAGACAATTCCATTATTTCCGATTTTCTTAACTAGAGATTTTCTTTTATCAACATCTCCATACACAACAAAAACTATAGTGGTAGTATCTGGAGTATTATCTAGATGCTCTATTAAGTATTTCTCATCACTATCAGTAAAGTTCTTTTTCTTTCCTTTTAATAGTTCAAAATCTTTTATTATTACTATCTTTCTATCATCCATAAATGGAAGTGTTTCTATAGAGCTTATAAGCTGATTTAAGACGATTTCCTTTCCATCTATCATATCTAAATTAAAATCAAGCATTCCCTCGTTTAGACTATCTTTAAATGCTTTTATTGCATTCTCAATTAAATAATACTCTCTTCCATAAAAAAGATACATCTTTTCAAAATTGTTCTCTTTTACATTCCTTATAATATCCTTGTAATCCATTTTCTTGCTCCTTTATCTCTTTTCCTTCTATGTAAAATATGTAAAAAAACACTCCTATGTAATAAATCACTACAATATAAAATTTAGGATTTTCTATATTAATATATGCAAAATTTAAATTGCTGAGTTTATCTAGTAAAAAAAATATGCTTTCTATCAATGACCTATTAAAAAAGGATATAATTTTAGCTATTACTACACTTACTTTAAATACTATTAAACTTGCAATACTCAAATACATTATTACACCTACAAATGGTACTATAATCAAATTTCCTATAACTGAAAGCAGTGGTATTCCTTTAAATGTGTAATAAATTATAGGTAGAGTTAATATATTTGATGATATTGTCAATGATACCATACTTAATTTTACAATACTATTTATTTTATTGTAGAATATCAATATAGAAAGTGTAGCTAAAAAAGACAATTGAAAACTTACATTATATATAACATAGGGGTTATTCATAATTAAAACTATCCCTATTAGAGACAATGTTGATATACCATCCTTTTTTCTATCAATAAATATTGATAGATAGAAAACTATAACAAATGTTATAGACCTAATTATGGATGGAGACGCACCTACCATTATACAATATAAAGTTATAAAAATCGACAATATTAATAATTTATACAATTTATTTATACCTCTTAATAAAAAAGATATAATTACACATAGTATACCTGTATGAAGACCAGATATAGATACTACATGACTAGTTCCTGTCCTAGTGAACAATTCTTTTTGTTCATCAGTAAGGTTTTCAACCTCAGCTAACAATATAGAATTTATAAAATCTGAGTTTTTCTTATATAAATATCTGTAAGTCTTACTTATATAAAACTTTATTTTTCCAACTAAAGAATATATTTTATTTTTACCAACAACTTTATAATTATTTATATATATTATACCTCTATATCCAGTACTTTTTATGTACCTTCCATAATCAAAATCATCATACTCCATTTTATCTAAGCTCTTAAATTTTCCTGTAATATTAACTTCTTGTCCAATTTTCAAATTTTTATTTCTTGAATAATCATTTATTAAAAAAACACCTACCTTATACTGATTGTATCTTTTCTTTTCAACTTTCCCTTTAACAACACCTTGTATAGTTATTATCTTATCATTGAATTTTTCATCTTTTTTCTTATTACTTGTGGTTATAAATGATATAACAATCACAAATATCAATACAATTAATAAAGGTCTTCTTATTTTAATTATAATCACTCCTATATAAAAACATATTATTTAGATTATTTTCAAATAGTAAATTTTTAAACAAGATAAATTATTATAAACAAAAGAATACGCCAAAAGATTTTAAAAATCTTTTGGCGTATTCTTTTTATATATATTCGTTTATATAGTTATTTCTTTTAGAAAAAATACACTTAAGTATTTCTATTGTTTCTTTTGAAACCCCTTCTAGATTATTTAAGAAAAGAGCTTCTTCTACATCTATATATGAAAATGATAACTGTGTTAAGGTATTTATATCTAATTTAATATCAAAACCTTCTTGAGGCTTTTCTATACCTTTTTTATCTAATTTTTCTACAGCTATCTTACGATTCTGTATAGAAACTTTAAATAGACCATTATTTTCATCTATAAACTTGTCTTCTATTAATAAGTTAACTGAACTATTAATATCCTCATCTACATATATATCTTCTATAAATTTCTTTACATTTATAACTCTTCCCATCATAAAAGGTTTTATTTTTATCTCACAATCTTTAGGGTTGTCTAATATAAGTCTTATTTTATCTATTATAGGAGCAGATATAGTAGCTATCTTACATTGAGTATTGTGATTATATATAAATTTAAGCATTGATTTAAGAGCATCTATATTTTTATAAAATAACTCTCTAACAAACATTTTGTCTCCTTGAAGAAAATAAACTATATATCCATCTTTTCCATTACCTTCATGAAGGTATAAAAGCCCATCTTCACTTTGAATTTCTTTAAATAAGTTTTCATAATAATGTTCATCTTTTAACACATTACCATTAACCTCATTTAAAAAAGCTCTATCTATTTGTATCAAATCATCAATTTGTGATATATTAGCTTTTATCATCTTTCCACTTGACTTAAAATTTTTTAAATCATCTGTATTAAGAGTATATTCAATCTGGTCATAGCAATGTTCATATCCGAATCTTCTATAAAGTCTATAGTCGATTGGCATCAATATAGAAACTAATTGACCTTTTTTATACAATTCGTTTAAAGTAAATTTAATAACTTTACTCATATATCCAGTTCCTCTGCCTTCAGGAAGTGTGGAAACCCCTACTACATACGATGTATTGTATACCTTATTGTTTAGTATTAACTTATACTGATTTAGCTGAAGAGAGGAAACAATTTTTCCTTCATCTAAAGCTATTACAGTATTTTCATATTTATACTTATCATTGAAATAGTACTTCATAAAATTTTCACTGTCATTAAAACAATAACTCCAAATTTCTTTTATACTTTCTATTTCTTCTTCTTTAGCATACCTAATCTCCATATAGTATATTAAGCCTCCCTAACACTGTACTTTTCAACAAATCTACAAGGATGGTAAGAAAGTTTAGCTTTTCTCAAACCTTCAATACCTAAATCTTCTTCTCTATTTACAAATTCAACATCTTTAAATTCATTTACTAAAAACTGTTGGTTTATAAATGGATATAAACCTCTTATATCAGGATTAGCTTTTTCTATATGAATAAGTGCCATATTTTTGTTTAAAAGCTCTCCTATACTGAATGCTTCTAATTTTCCATCCACATAAACACCAAACATTTTTACTCTATCTTTTAGTACATCATAATGGTTAAATATCTTTTTGATACCTACCAATTCATCATCCATACTTTCATCAAATTCATCATTTTCTTCCTTATTACTTTCCCATTCTTTCATTAATACTAAACATTCATTGAAGTTTTCTTTATCTAATAATTTGACTTCATATCTACCTGCGTATTCTTTTAAGAAATAATTTATATGGTTTCTCTTCTTTTGATTCTTTTTACCAGCTAAAGTTCTTAAACTTTCTGCATCATAAATATAGTCAAATAAATCTCTTTCTTCTATATACTCAAATCTATTTGGATATTTTTCTTTTAAAAATTCTACTACTTCAGTAGTAATACCTCTTAGGTATATTTTTTTATTATTTTTAGAAAAATATTCAAGCACAAAATCTACAACTTCTGGAAGCTTTTCTCTTTTAGCAAGTGGTAATATTGAGAAACTATCTCCCTCATATTCACCAACTAAAACAGCAAAATCTTCTCCTATATAATATCCTGTCTTATAAACATGTTGCCACATATATAAAGTACTAAAACAGTACTCACAAGCTTCATAATCTACTAAATCAAAATATGGGTCTAATTCCTTTTTTGAATTTAGTTCAATATCTTTGAAAAACATAAAATCCTCCTACCTTTTTTTATTGCTTAATTTTTTAAAATTTTATATCTATAAAAACTCCAATTTTGTTTTGGTATTAATTTCATTTATATTGTTTAAAATATAAAATATAATAAGTCATATATATCTTATATTACCCATCATAAAATTATATAAACATGTAATGACTGGAGTGATTTTTTATTGAGAAATAAAATTTTTTTATTAATACTTATTATAATATCACTTTTAAGCGGTTGTGACAAAAAATCTCTACTATCTATACATATGATAGATGTTGGACAAGGTGATAGTATTTTAGTACAAACACCTACAAATAAAAATATATTAATTGATGGAGGTGATGAGGATAGTGGAAATATAGTTACTAGTTATTTGAAACAGAGAAAAATAAAAACTATTGATGTGATAATAGCTACACATCCAGATTCTGACCATATAGGAAGTCTTGATAATGTTGTAAAAAAATTTAATGTAAGCTCCATATATATGCCTGAACAATCAACAAATAGTGAAGCTTATCAAAATCTAATAAATTCTTGTAATGACAAAAACCTCTCTATTCAGTATCTCTATAAAGACGATATTTTAAATATCGATAACAATATAAATATATATGTATTAAGTCCATCATATATACAAGAAGAATCAAATTTAAATTCAATAGTTTTCAAACTAACTTTTAATAATAACTCTTTTTTATTTATGGGTGATGCTGAGGAATCAATTGAAAAAGAAATCTTACATTCTTTTGAATTGAACAATATTAATTTTGTAAAAATAGGGCATCATGGAAGTAATTCATCATCATCTTTAGAATTTATAAAAAGAATTAATCCAGATATAGCTGCAATATCATGTGGATATAAAAATCAATATGGTCATCCCCACAGAGAAGTTCTCAACAATTTGAAACAAAACCATGTATCAATTTATAGAACAGATAAAATAGGTGATATTGTCTTTTATAGTGATGGAGAAATGATATTTACAAAATATAAATATGAAATAGATACATAATATAGAAAATAAAACTATAACTACATAATATAATTAGGCTAAAAGTATCAATATAAAATAGTTTCACATTGATGCTTTTAGCCTTCAAAATACGTATTTAAACTTTATAAATTAAAATATTTAGACTTATTGTTCTAATAATTCATTAACTATTACAGATGCAATTATTAGTCCTCCTACAGATGGAACAAATGATACACTACCAGGTGTTACTTTTCTCCCATTCATTACTTTCTTTTTAAGTTCTATTGGTTGTTCAGTTGAGTATACTACTTTTAATTTTTTAATCCCTCTATCTCTAAGCTCTTTCCTCATAACTTTAGCTAAAGGGCAAGTACTTGTTTTGTGTATATCAGTAACGACTATTTTAGTTGGGTCTAATTTATTTCCCATCCCCATAGAACTTATTATTTTTAAACCGTTTTTTTCACAGGTTTCAATTAGATGTATTTTAGAACTTACCATATCTATTGCATCCACAACATAATCATATCTTTCAGTCAATATTTCATCACTAGTGTCTTTATTATAAAGACTTCTTATTTTTTTTATATTGATATTAGGGTTTATATCCAAGATTCTCTCCTCCATTACATCAACTTTATACTTTCCTATAGTTGAATGTAAGGCTGGTATTTGTCTATTTATATTTGTTATATCCACATCATCAAAATCCACAATAGTAAGATTACCAACTCCAGCTCTTGCTAGAGCTTCAACAGTAAAACTACCAACTCCTCCAACTCCAAATACTATTACATTTGAATTATTAAGTTTTTCTATTCCATCATCTCCAACTAGAAAACTAGTTCTTGTTGTAAAGTTATTTTCCATCTTTTCACTCTCCTAGATTTTTATCTAAACAATAATAGTATTATAAAATTTACATTATATAATACCAAAATATTATATATCATTAAAAGTAAATTATCTAAATTTAAAAAGGTATCTTTTAATATTAAAAGATACCTTTTATATACTGGCGGGAATGCGTGGGAATCGAACCCACCTAAGAGGCTCTTAACCCCTCATACTAGTTTTGAAGACTAGAGGGCACACCGGCACCCATCCACTCCCATAATGAAATGTGTCTCAACGAAATCTATAATATCATATATTTTGACTCTTTGCAACAATTTTTATAGATTTATCTGATAGTAAATTATAATTTAAATAGCTTTTATCTATACATGGTTAAAATTTACTTTTTTATTATATGCTTAAAATTAAAAACTGGAAATTATATTTTATGTATATACAAAGAGTTACCTCTCTATATTAATTAAAATATAATTTCCAGTACAAATATAGATTATATAATTATTTTAATATACGTATATCTATAGTTTTTCTTCCCCAGTTATAAACTGTTTTTGAGTCATTCATAAATATATCAATTTTATTTCCTTTTATTGCTCCACCACAGTCTTCTGCAGTAAATACCATATCAAATTGAGGTATATAAACCTTAGTTCCATATGGTATAACCTTAGGGTCTACAGCTATCGTTCCCCACTTAGGCTTTGTACCTGTAGCAGTTATACTATGACCACTATATGCAGTTGCTACTACTCTCATATTTTTACCATTGTTACTACTACTATTACTAGATGATGATGAAGCCATTCTTCTTGAGTTTTCTCCCCTTGATGAAGCTACTTGCATCTCTACTTTTGTTCCTTTGTTTACTACTTTGTTTACAGGCTCAGCTTTAACAACCTTTTTCACAAATTCCTTTTCTACTTTCTTTCCATTGTGATAAGTTTCTTTATATATTAATTCACTTTTTCCAGATTTTCCTTCTTCTTTAACTTCAGAGTCTCCCTTTGATAAAGAACCATCTTCAACAACTGTAACTTCAAATGGAATATCTTTAGTTTCTACAACTGTTTTTTCCTTTACATCAATTACTTCTATTTTATCTCCATTAGATAATTTTGAGTTTTCATCTAAAGTAACTATATCATTTGCATCATAACTAATGTTTTGAGATTCTAGAAGGTCTCCTACATTAGAACTAAATGTTGATATAGTTCTTTCTTCTCCCTTTACTACTAATGTTACTTGTTTATTAAGTGCAGAGTACCCCGATAATATCCCAACTGATAAAACAACCGCCATCACCGAGACTTTAGCATTACTCAATTTTTTAAAATTCATATAAACTTTCCTCCCTCAATTTTTTTACACTATATATTTTGCTTCGTAAAATTCTGCTTTGTAAATTTCTTTTTTTGTTTGTGTTTTTTGTGTAACTAAATTGTAACTATTTTTTCAAGAGTTGTCAACTTGACAAAAAAATAGAAATATGCATATATAGTATTTTCAACTATTTACACATATTTCTATTAGTTACAACAATGTCATTGTTTATTGTTGTTTTGTTATCATTTTGTTACCTTTTAATCTTATATATTTTCTATTTGCCAATTAATAGGTTCTTTTCCTAATTTTTCTAGAATTTCATTTATCTTAGAGAAGTGTTTACATCCAAAAAAACCTTTACTTGCTGATAATGGGCTTGGATGAGGTGCTTCTAAAATATAATGCTTACTTGTATCAATCAACTCTACTTTTTTACGTGCATTACTTCCCCATAATACGAAAATAACTGGGTCTTCACGTTCACTTAAAATAGAGATTACTCTATCCGTGAAAATTTCCCACCCTTTATTTTTATGAGAATTAGCTTCATGTGCTCTAACAGTAAGAGCAGTATTTAAAAGTAATACTCCTTGGTCTGCCCAAGGCATCAAATATCCATTGTTAGGTATAAAACATCCTAAATCGTCTTTTAATTCTTTATACATATTTAATAAAGATGGTGGAGTTTTCACTTGTGGTTGAACTGAAAAAGCTAAACCATGAGCTTGATTATCTCCATGATAGGGGTCTTGTCCAAGTATCAAAACTTTTGTATCTTTATATGAAGTGTGTTTCAAAGCTTCATATATATTATGCATATTGGGGAATATTTGACGTGTCTTATATTCTTCTATAAGAAATTTTCTTAAATTTAAATAGTAATCTTTTTCAAATTCTTCTTTCAATAATTCATTCCAATCATTTTCTAAGTTAACCATAATTGTCACCAATTCCTTTCAATTATTTTATTATTTTATTTAGAAATTATATCTTCTTGATTATTGTCCTTTTCATTTGTATTTATTTTTATACTAACTCTATTAGGTATACAAACTATACTTTGACTTGGTTTATTTATAAAACCAGTATGTACACAAACCTTATCAGGACATGAGGCATCTACTATTTCTACCCCTTTATCATGAATCTTGACTATATTATACCCCCCTCTATTCTCTATTTTAAATTCTTCTTTGGCATCTATTGGAACAGTCTTATACAATTTATTATCTACATAAATCTCAATACTTCCAGCATTTTTAGAATTTATAACATTTATTATCCCATAACATGCTGTAATAACAACTAAAATGCCTAAAATAAGAAGAATGTCTTTTTTCTTCATTTTTTGTCCTCCTATGAAATTATGTTATAATAAAATAATAACACAATTTCATAGGAGGAATATACCATGAATAAGAAAAAAATCACATTTATTTTTGTGATATTGATTTTAGCATTAATTTTATTTTCATTTTTTAGGAGTTCAAGCCAGAATACTAAATATAGTAAAACTAGCTATTACCTTGGTACAGTAAATGAAGTTACTGTATTTAATATAAAAGAATCCAAAAGTGATAAAATCTTAAATGAATGTGATTCAATTTTAAGATATATTGACAATAAAATGAGTACTCATATACCAGGAAGTGATGTTTCTAAGATAAATGATAATGCTGGAAAGAGTTTTGTCAAAGTTTCAGACGATACGTTTTTCGTTGTAAAAGAGGCAATCCAATATTCTAAATTATCAAGTGGGTATTTTGATATAACAGTTGGTCCAATATCAAACTTGTGGGCAATTGGAACAGATAAAGCCAAAGTGCCAAGTGATTCTGAAATAAAAGAGCTTTTGCCTCTAATTGATTATAAGAATATTATATTGGATGAAAAAAATAAATCTATAAAATTGACCAAAGAAAATATGAAAATTGATTTAGGTGCAATAGCTAAAGGATATGCTGCTGATAAAATTGTGGCCTATCTAAAATCAGAAGGTATACAAAAAGGTTTAGTAAATTTAGGAGGTAATATATTTACCTTAGAAAATGGTAAAAATGATAAACCTTTTAAAATAGGTATTCAAGACCCAACTAGTAAAAATGGAGAATCTATAGGAAATATAGAAACCACAAATAAATCTGTTGTTACATCTGGAATTTATGAAAGATTTATAGAAAAGGATGGCAAAATATATCACCACATGCTAAATCCGTTTACAGGGTATCCTTTTGAAAATGGCTTAAGTAGTGTAACAATAATATCTGATAAATCTATTAATTGTGATGCTTTATCTACTTCTACCTTTGGACTTGGACTTGAAAAGGGTATGGATTTAATTAATAGTATTGATAATGTAGATGCTATATTTATAACTAAAGATAAAAAAGTATACTTGACTAAGGGTATAAAAGATAATTTTAAACTTACTGACAAAGCCTTTTCTATTAAAAAACTAAATAAATAGTAAAATTCGATAAACTATGTTATAAGAAATAAATCATACTGACAACAATAAAATTTAAGAATTTGACAGCAATAAAAAAGCACCTTATTATATTCAAGGTGCTTTTCATAACATTCTATTAGTTTTTACAAATAATTTATATTTTACTCTATAAAGCTTTCTTTATCATATTTTCAAATACATAATCACTCAAATAATATTATACTTATTGAAACAAAACTTATTTCCTTATTTTTTAAAATTATTTTATAAAGACTTTAAAAATAACTCCATTCTATTTAAAGCTTCAATTACATTTTCTTTTTGAGTTCCTAAGTTTATTCTAACATAATTCTCACCATCTTTTACAAAATGGCTCCCATCCTCCAACAATACTCCTGTATCAACAGCCAACTTATCTGTAAATTCACTTGCACTTATACCTAATCCACTTATATCCATCCAAGCTAAATAAGATGATTCCATCTTCATCAATTTAATATTATTATATTTATCTACCCAAGTTCCTAAAAGTTCATAATTTGATTTTATATATTCATTTACACCATTTAACCACTCACGACATTCATTATAAGCAGTTATCAATCCTATAATTCCAAATACATTTGGAGAAGTTATAGAGTTTTGCTTTAGTTTATCTCTAAATCTATCTCTTATGTTCTTATTTATAACTATTGAGTAAGAAGTCTTTAATCCACCAAGATTAAACCCTTTATTTGGTGATGTCAATAGAATAACATTTTCTAAAAGCTCTTTTTCAAGTTTAAGTATTGAGTTAAACTCACCATAATGAATATGTTCTGCATGTACTTCATCTGCAACCAAAATAACATTATTTTCTTTACATATAGTTGCTACTTTTGTCATTTCTTCAATTGACCATATTCTTCCAGATGGATTATGTGGTGTACAAAACATCATTAACTTAGGTTTATTTTCTTTAATTTGAGCTTCTAATTTATCAAAGTTTATATAATATCTATCATTTATAATATCTAATGTATTACAAACTATATTTACACCTTGCTTTTTTGCTGATGATTCAAAAGGGTCATAAACTGGTGTATTTAATATTATACTATCCCCCTTTTGACAAAAAGCTTGTACTACATAGTGAAGTGTTGATACAGTTCCATAAGTCAATGTAATCCATTCTCTTTCTACATTTACTTTATGCATATCATTTTGCCATCTGATAACTGAATCATAAAATTCATCATAACAGTATGTATATCCAAATACACCTCTTTTTACAGCTTCAATAAATTTATTTTCTATTTCTGTTGGTATTTTAAAGTCCATATCAGCAATCCACATTGGTACAAAATCTTCTCTTATATCTCCAAACTTATCTCTTATAATATTTAAATCCCATTTTCTACACTTTTCACTTACTCTATCTGGTCTATCATCAAAATTATACATTTAAATTTACCTCTTCTTTTCTAATTATCTTACTTATTATAAAATATTAATCTAATTCATTTTTAACTTACAACAATTAAATCTTTAGTAGATATAGTCAATCTCACACATCCATCTTGTGTTATAAGCACATCATCTTCTATTCTTACGCCTCCAAGATTTGGTACATATATACCTGGCTCTATAGTTACAATCATACCTTCTTTTAATACTTCATTTGATTCAGGAGCTAATGCAGGATATTCATGTACCATGATACCTACACCATGACCTAAGTTATGACCAAAATTATCAGCATATCCATATGAGCCAATTATATCTCTTGCAATTTTATCTATTTCACCAGTAGTCATGCCTGGTTTTAAAACCTTTATACACTCTTCATTGGCTTCTTTTACTATATTATATATTTCTTCTAACTCTTTGTTTATAGTACCCATACAAATAGTTCTAGTAATATCTGAACAATAATTATTGTATTTAGCACCAAAATCAAAAGTCACAAAATCACCATACTCTATAATTTTTTCACTGGCTTTTCCATGAGGTAATGCTCCTCTCAATCCAGATGCTACTATTGTATCAAAAGACTCTTTTTGACCACCCAACTCTTTTATAAATCTAACAATTTCATTTTCAACTTGCTTTTCAGTCATACCAACTTTTATAAAATCAATTATATGATAAAATGTAGCATCCACTATTTCACAAGCTTTTTTTATATATTTTATTTCATCTTCATCTTTTTCTTTTCTTAAAGTAGATAAATCAACCGATTTTAAAGTTACACTCAACCTTTGACTCATATTCTTGTATGAATCAAAAGATACCTCGCTTCCTTCAAATCCAATTTCTTTTATATTTTGATTTTCACAAATTTCATTTACTATATCAAAATATGTTCTGTTTTTATCCATTAAAATGACATCAAATAAATTTGATTTTCTTTTAATTTCTTCAAAATATCTAAAGTCTACTATTATATATTGTTTCCTTTTAGTTATAAAAACATAGCCTGATGAACTAAATAGATTTCCAATATAAAATTTATTGGTAGAACTATTAATAAGAATTCCATCTATATCATATTTTTCTAGATACTTTCTTATTTTTTCTATTTTACTCATATTTTTTATCCACCACCTTTAATTAATCATATAGGTAAGGCTGGTAATATTAATTAAAACAATATTACCAGCCAAAGTTATCATAAATAAACTTAAATGTTAGTCTATATAATCCACAACAAGTTTACCCTCTTTTATTAATTTATTTCTATAGAATATATTTCCTACAGCTATGAATATAGCACCAACTGCTATACCTATTATATACCCAAATAAATTGTCAACTAAAGGCCATGCCCATATTGCTGACTCTGGGAACCATTGAATTGCGCCTAGAACTATACCTGTAATCGCTCCTATTACACTTCCCACTATGTTTAAAGGTATAACAAAACCTGGTCTTTCAAGTGCAAATGGTATTGCTCCCTCAGATATACCCATAAATGATAGGAATATAGAAGTTTTTCCTGCTTGATAGAATTGTCTATCATATACTCTTCTTCCTACTAATCTTTTATCTAATAAAGTTGTTAATCCTAATCCAATTGGAGGAACAACTATAGCTATTGTTCTTGCTGTTATTGGCAGTACATTCTCTGTAGTTAAACCAAGTGCAACGAATCCTGCCGCTTTATTTATTGGTCCTCCTAAGTCAAACGCTGTAGCTGCTGCTAAAGCTGTTGCATATACATATTCTCCAGCTGCTCCTGCTGCTGTTAAGAAGTTTTTCATACTTTCATTAATTAACCCACCAAATGGAGTTATTATAAATATCATTAATATCATACAAGTTAATGATGCTATTAGTGGTATTAAAAATGTTGTCTTAAAAGCTAACCAGTTATGAGAAACCTTTATAGATTTATTTAACCATTTTACAAAATATCCTATTATAAATGCTATTAATATTGCACCTAAAAATCCTGATGCAACTGGAACAACTTCAGTCCATTGCCCATCCACAAATTGTGGAACACCTACAGGTTTATTAGCTATATATCCGCCTATAAAACCTGCAATTAAAGCTGTTTTTCCACCTATAGAGTTTGCACAAAATGCTGCAAATAGTGGTATTGCAAATCCAAATAAAGTAAATCCGAAATTTGACATTAATTGTGCCATATTTAAAAGAGTAAGTTTAAATCCTGTAAAATCACCTGAGTTCATAGCATCAACTATACCTACAGATGGGTCAAGCCCTAATATAGCATATGGTATTAATTGAGATAAAGCTCCTATAAGTCCACCCATTACTAAGACTGGTATCATATATGATATACCTGTCATTATATGCTTACTTATTTCCTTCCATTTTCCATTTCCCTTTGATTGAGTTGGATTAGATGGAGTAGGCTTTCCTACATTATTTCCTCCTGTTGTAGAAGCGCCTGAACTGTTTATAACTTTTTTCTTAATTGCCATTCTCTTTCCTCCACAAAAATTTATTATATTCCTAAATCTTCTTCTATTTCTTTTATAACGCCTTCTGCATTTTTTATAGCTTCTTGTAACTCAACTTCATAAACTTCACAACCATCAAATCTTTCCATACCTTCTGGTGTTATTGCTACTGCATGTATTATCATAGTTGCTCCTAATATATCATCTCTTGTTAACTCATTTTGTACACCATCTGCACCTTGAGTTTCAACTTTCGCTTCATAACCTAGTGCCTTTGCAGCTTGCTCTATTGCCTCTGCTGCCATGAAAGTGTGAGCTAGTCCCATTGGACAAGCACATAATGCTACTAATTTTTTATTCATTTTAAATTCCTCCTATTTTTTAATTAATTATTTGTTTTATTTTAGCCTTAGCGTTTAATTATAAACCTAAAGCTTCATTTATTAAGTTAGATATTTCTTCAACATTATTGCTCTTTAAAAGAGAATCTTTAAAGTCTTTATTTATCAATTTTCTTGAAAGAGATGATAATAATTTAAGATGAATATTTTCTTTGCTTTTTCCTGGCATAAGTAAGCTTATTGCCAATTTAACCTTATCTTCACCTTCATTCCAAACAACATCATCAGTAAATTTCAATACTACTACTGCTGGATTTTCAATCGCATCATTTTTAGTATGAGGTATTGCGATAGATTCACCTAAATTTGTAGTAAATTGTTCTTCTCTAGCCATTAAACCTTCATATACTAAATTTTCGTCTTCTGTTAAGTTTAATTCTTTAGCTTTTTTTGCTATAAATTTTAAAACCTCAACCTTAGACTTAGTATCAACATTTAAAAATACATATTCTGTGTTAAATATGTTTGTTTCCATTATTAATTTCCTCCTTAATTACCTATCAGTGCCATTAGTTTATCAAAGTCACATATTTTAATAATTCCTCTTACTCCACCTTCATCTTTTATAAAGTTATAAAGGTATTTAAATATTGAAAAATTATGTTTTTCTTTAGTATTAAAAAATACCATAAATACTAGCTGAACCTCTTGTTTATCCCAAACTATTGGATTTTCAAGTATCCCAACTCCTATTATAGATTTTTTATCTCCCTTCACTATTGTGTGAGGTATTGCTACTAGATTTCCTATTTCAGTTGATGAAATATTTTCTCTATCTATTATGCTTTCTATTGAACTTTCTTCTATAAAATCTCTTTCTTTCAGTTTGTTAGAAAGAGAAAGTATAACCTCTTCTTTAGTACTAGCCTTTATACTAAAAAAAGCTTTTTCATCAAACATATTACTTATTATCTTTCTTCTTTCTTCTTTTTCGTAAAATGCTTTGTTTACGTTTTCTATCAAGCTATCATCAAATATATTTTCGATATATAAGACAGGTTTTTCATATCCTTTTAATTCAACAGTAGATACTATTAAATCAACATCTTGACTTATAGCCATATCAAGATATCTAACCGGATAAACACCTACAACATTTAAATCACTTATATTCTGCTTTAATTTTTCAGAAATAAGTTGCCCTGTCCCTATCCCATAATGGCAAACTATGCAGATTTTCTTACTCGTATTTTTTTTCATTCTTTCATTTGAAGCCGCAAAGTGAATAGCTATATACCCAAGTTCATCTTCATCAAGTTTTAAATTAAACTCAGTTTCTAGTTTATTTGATAAAAACACAGCTAGATTAAAAGCAATTGGAAACTTCTCTTTTATTTGATGAAGTAAAGGGTTATTGGATTTTATATTAGCTTTCGCTCTATTTAAAAATCTCTTTATATGGTCAGATATTGCAACCATAAACTCCTCATCCTTTGTATAATCACTTCCTGAAATAAGTAATATATCTTGAAGTGCACTACTTATAACACTATTTATTCGCTCCTCAATTTCACTTGTGTTTTTTCTTCCTTGTGTTCCTTTATACGCTATTACACCAGAGTAATTTGAAATGTAAATTACTTCATCTTCAATAAGTTTAAACCCAATCTTATCAGAGATTTCTTTCATTAAGCTTTCTATAAAAGAGTAATTATGAAATCTATAACTTGTATCTATTAGATTTATGTTGTTACTATGTCCTCTCTTACTCCTAAATACAGAAACAATTATTTTTGAAAGCAAAAGATTAAAATCTTTATCTGAAATTATTGTATCTTTCTTTCTTAAATGTTTTTCTAAAATATTTTCTATACAGTGTATATCGTTTTCACTGATGTCATCCAAAAACACTTTGATTTTACTTTTTTCATCCAACTTTATTGCATAGTCAGTAATCAATTGTCTTATATTAATTTCTTCACCATGTATATAGCTTCCATAGTAAGGTTTAGATTTTATAACTAAGTCATACTTTTCAAGTTTTCTTTTAAGCTTACTAGACAATTTGTTTATAGCGGCTATACTCAGATTTAATTCTTCTGCCATTGCTTCTATGCTCATATAATTCCTATTAATAAGCATACATATTATGTTTGACATTCTTGATTCTTCAGAGTCATCTAAAAAACCATCAATATATTTATTTGCTTCTTTAATAGCTCTTGCTATATTACTTTTAGAGCCACTTAGCTTATATCCTATACCTCTAGAAGAAGCTATTACCAAATCATACTTGCTTAAAATACTATTTAAATCTGCTATATATCTTTTAATAGTTTTTGTAGACACATCCAATTTGATAGCTAGTTCATTTGATGTCATATATCCGTCTTTATTGCTTAAACTTTTTACTATTACTGCATGTTTCTTAGTTATCATTGTATCACCTTCTCTTTGATTTCAATTATATATCAAGTAAAATTTTAATTGTATATATAATATGTCTATATAAGGGACATTTTGTATTTATATATTGTTACATAATGCAACTATTGCCTCTGCATATATAGCTATTGCAGTTATAAATCTATCTAAGCTAGCAAATTCATTTGCACTATGGACATTTCCAAAACTACCATCAGGAAATTCACAACCAAATATTACTGAATTATTCATTTCAGAAGCATAACTTCCTGCACTAGTTACTCTAACATCATTTTTTAAATCTCTAGAATACTTTATATATATCTCATGCAAACTTTTTACAAGTTTTGAATTTCTATCTATATAATTGGCTTGCTTTAAATTTTCCCCAATAATCTCGAATTTATTAATATTATTCTTCTTCATATACAAATTAAATTTTTTTATTATATCTTCAAGCGTTAATACTTCTGGATATCTAACGCTTAGAACTAATTCTAGCCTTCCATCTATTATGTTTATTATTGTTGGAACAATTGATAAAATCCCACATTTGCCTTCAATGTCTAAACCAAATAATTTTCCATCTATATTATCTTGATTTATTAACTCATCCAAATCTTTTATCCAATCTTCATCAATATTTTCTGATAAAAGTTTAATTGTGGCTAGTATTGGATTGATTGCTTTTTCTGGTTTAGATGAATGTCCACCTTTGCCGTGTATAACATAATCTCCATTATTATAACTTATTGAAGTATTATTAAAATCACAGCATATATTATCTTTACCCAATTTGTTTGTATTTTTTATATATACTTTATCTGGTATTGTGTTAAACTCTATTCCACCACTTATGTATAAAGACTTATCCTCTATATCTGAAATTAACTTTATTATTGCCCCACCTTTTTCTCCGTTTAGTACAGGAAACTTAGCATCTGGAGTAAATCCACATACACCATAGGGTTCTTTGCTATAATAGTGCTTTATACATCTAAATCCACTTTCCTCATTTCCGCCAGCAATTAATCTAACCTTTCGTTTTAAATCAATATTTAAATCTTTTATCATTTTTAGTGCTAAAAAATTCGCTATCATAGGACCTTTATTGTCAGATACTCCTCTAGCAACCAATTTATCTCCTATAATATTTAGTTTAAATGGTTCACTATCCCATCCTTCCCCTGGATTTACAACATCACAGTGCCCAAATATATCTACAAACTCTTTTCCATCTCCATATTCAATTTGAACAGCATGATTATCTATATTTTTGACCTTGAAATTGTTTTCTCTACCTAGGTTTTCAAACCAATTTAACGCATCATAGACTCCTTTTCCAAAAGGCATATCTTTAGATACAGTTTTGTTATCATAAAATGATGGTATGCTAACCCATTCTTCCAACAGTTTTAAAAATTCCATTTCATACTTTTTACTTTCTTCTTTAAATAATTCCATAATTATCACTCCAATTTAGAACTTTATATTATATATCATAGTTTATCTTATTTGATAACTCCTTATACTTTATGTCATTTCAAGGGACAAAACTTTTTTACTATTGATTTTATAATCTATTTATATATAATTATTTGTAGGATAAATTTAATATCATAGGAGGAACAAGATTATGGAACCATTATTTTTAAAACCTATTTTTATGGATAGAATATGGGGTGGTACTGCACTTAAAGATAAATTTAATTATGAAATAAATTCGCCAACAACTGGTGAATGTTGGGCTATAAGTTCTCATAAAAATGGAGATTGCTTAATAGAAAATGGAGCATATAAAGGTAAAAGTCTATCTAAATTGTGGGACAAAAATAGAGAATTATTTGGAAATAC
This sequence comes from Clostridioides sp. LIBA-7602, assembly GCF_056688945.1. Taxonomy (NCBI): domain Bacteria; kingdom Bacillati; phylum Bacillota; class Clostridia; order Peptostreptococcales; family Peptostreptococcaceae; genus Clostridioides; species Clostridioides sp. LIBA-7602. The sequence goes on from NZ_CP196991.1 coordinate 2,910,479, forward strand.
ACCTGGAGATAAATTTCCTTTGCTTACAAAAATATTAGATGCAAATGATAATTTATCAGTTCAAGTTCATCCAAATGATGAATATGCAAAGAAAAACGAAAATGGAGAGTTGGGTAAGACAGAATGTTGGTATGTAATAGATTGTTCTGATGATGCAGAAATTATCATAGGTCATAATGCAAAATCTCATAAAGAGTTTGTAGATATGATAAATAACAATGAATGGGACAAACTGCTTAGAAAGGTTAATATAAAAAAAGGAGACTTTTTCTACGTTCCTAGTGGTACTATACATGCCATATGTAGAGGAACATTAATTTTAGAAACTCAACAAAATTCAGACACTACTTATAGAGTTTATGATTATGATAGAACTGACAATTCAGGCAACAAACGTGAACTTCATGTTCAAAAATCCATAGATGTTACGAATGTTCCTCATATAAATCTTGATACTGATTATAAAACTGTATCAACATCAGACTTTAAATGCACAACATTTGTATCAAATGAATTTTTTAGTGTTTATAAATTAGATATCTTTGGAAAATGTAATTTTACACATAATACACCTTTTTCCTTATATAGTGTGTTGGAGGGAAATGGAAAACTAATACACCATTCTGTAGAATATAATTTAAAAAAGGGTATGCATTTCATATTACCAAATAACTTTGGAGATTTTAGCTTTGAAGGTAATTTGGAGATTATATGCTCCCATATCTAGATATAAAATATAACTAAAAATAGGCTATCATAATAACTTACTTTATGATAGCCTATTCTTTATAAAATACTTACTAAAACACATAGTATTTTGATTTAGGATTTGTTTATAAGAGTCTTTAATAATATATATCAGAAAATTCTATTTTTATTTTTTCTTGAATATTATATATTCTCTTATCTTCTGTATAATGTTCACTATTAAAACTCTTCATTGGAAGTGAAATTAAGAACTCTGTCCCTTTGTTCACTTCACTTATTACTTCTATATCTCCACCATGAAGACTTACTAGGTTCTTAACTATAGCAAGGCCTATTCCACTTCCTTCAGTATTTCTAGATAATGTCTTATCAACTTGTGAAAATTCTTCAAAAATCAATTCTAGTTTATCTTGAGGTATTCCAACTCCAGTATCTTTTACACTTATCATTACTTTATCTATTTTATAATAAATATTTACGTATATCCATCCTCCATTGTCAGTAAACTTAATACAATTTGACAATAGATTCAATATGATTCTCTCAATTTCAACCTTGTCTATATAGACATTAATTTCTTCAAGCTCTGTATCAAATAGAATTTTTATATCTTTCCTACTTGTATACTCTTCTATATTCATAAATAAATCTTCTATTACAGATACAATATTGTATTTTGCAAGTTTTAGTGTATAGAATCCAGACTCCATCTTTGTTAAATCTATAATATTATTTATTAGTCTTTGAAGTCTATAAGAGCTTTGTCTCACTAAATCTACATGAGACTTAATATTATTGTTGTAGTCTTTTATCTTTTCACTTCTATAGAAAGAGTCTACTAATTGATTTGAACTTGATATAACATTTAGTGGAGTTTTTAACTCATGAGACATATTTGCGAAAAACTCAGTTTTTATTTTATCTGTTTTAAATCTTTCAAGCAATTCTTTTTCTGCTTGTTCAGAATATTTTTTATGTGCTAAGTCTTTTATAATAAGCATTATGTATCTAGTATTATATATAGCAAAAGGTAATGCACTTAATTCTACTTCTACTATATCATCATAACTATTTATCAACTCATACTCTAGTAAAAATACACTTCTATTTTCATTTAAAACCTTAGCCATATTATCAGTAAATTTCATTTTTTCTTCAGTATTTGCATTCATTAATAACTTAATGTTAGAGTCTTTTATATCATCTATATTTGTAAAAGATAGCATATCTAAAAATGACTTATTTGCATAATTTATACTTAAATTATCTTTTAGTAGACATATCCCATCAGGTAATATATCTATAAATCTTGAATAAGATGATTGACTTTCTTCAAGTTTTATTTGAGATATTTTTCGAGAAGTTGTATCACGTATTACAATAATGGTTTTATCTGTTCCAGCATTAGTATACTGTGAAAAACTCATTTCAACATACTTTACTTCCCCATTTATTAAGTATCTTTTTTCTATGCTCTCTTCACTTTTGCATATTGGAGAGAAATCAATACTTTCTAAGTTACTTTTAAAAATTTCCCTACATGCATTATTCACATATATTTTATTGCTACCTTCAAGTACTACTATCCCGTCACCAACACTTTCTAAAAAATCTCTGCTTCTCTTATTTGCTTCAATAAGCTTATGTTCATATTCCTTTTTCTTAGTCTTATCTTTTAATACACATAATACACCTTCTATTTGAGAAGCAATAATTAAAGGAGCAAATATGGCTTGATAAACCTTGTTATCGCTTGTATTAATAAACTTTTCCACGTTCTTTTCATTATCAAATACAGAATGAATACTTTCTATTAAATCGTGGAAATTTTTTATTTTATCACCTAATTTATCCTGTTCTTTATAATCTCCAAAAATATTTCTAAAACTCTTGTTTGCATATGTAATTTCTCCATCTTTACTAAACACAACTATACTATTTACTGCAACATCTAAAGTAGATTGTAGTCTAGATTCTCTTCTTATAAGTATTTCTTTAAGTTCTTCTATCTTTTCTGTTTCATAGATTAATTTTTTGTTCTTTTCTTTTAGGCTTTCTGTTTTTATTGTTAATTCTTCATTTGTGTCATGTAATTCTAATGCTGTTTTCTTAATATTCTTAGACACTATGTAATTATATAAATAATATAAGGCTACATTTATTATTATCTGCGATAATATCCCCTCTACATGTCTATTAGCAATCATTATATGCAATAAATTTGGAACCCTTGATAAAATTATTATTATTATTATTCTATTAAAAAATTTTTTTTCATTATATTCCCATTTACTTTCATTTGAACTTGAATTTAATTCAATTCCACTTACAATGGAAGTAATTATCATAAACACAGATGTTACAATGCCTAAAGAATAATGTAATCTATCTTTTCCTAGAGATTCAACTATTCCAGATATTATGAATAAAGATGCTACTGTTAAAGCCACACTTGTTATGAATAAAATTACACTTGAATTAATTTGTTTATTATCCTTAACAAATTTAAAACTTAAGTATACACCAAGTATAGGAAATAAATCGGTTATTGCTGATATTGTAATATTAGTACCAATTATAGACTCTGTTCTAATTCCTAAGCAATTAAATAAATATATACATTCTAATGCTCCAGTAGCGGTAAAAATTAATCCTAAAAATGTAGAAAATGAATCTACTTTAAATTTTGTAGTATTAAATATAACCATTCCTGTGGCTATTAAAAATATGGCATATATTGCATGTAACAAAGTTTCATATTTATCTGTATCTTTTATAATAAAGAATAAAAGTACTGAGCCCATTATTATAAATAAAAGGCTCATATTTTCTCTTTCTTTTATATCTGGATTTACATCAGGTATTATATTCTTCAATACTTTACACTTCCTCTTAATTAATATTTTATACTAATTAATTTATACGATACTCGACATTATAATTCCTTCTTTATACCTCAAAGCAAAAACAGACATTTTCCGCTAAAACAAAATTCTTTTGTTTTCTACCCTCTTAGTTATCTTGTTTCTATCGAAGTTTTCCAATATAATCATGCAATTTTTTCTACTAGAATCAATCAAATCTCTGTATTCTCCTAGTGTTATCTCTTTATTTTCTTTTATATAATTTATCAAAGTATTTTTTGCATTTTCATAAATGTCTTTGTCCATTACATACAAATCATCTAATTTCTCTACCTTATTACCTATCATTGACTCTAATACTTCAGCATAGTTATTATTTCCTTCAGAAACTTCATCTATTGTCAATATAGAAGAAACTCCACATGATTTTAATCTTTTTTCTATCTTCTTTGCGATTTCTTTTTGCTTGTCATTTAAAACAACCTCAAAATCAAATAGAGATACTATATTATTTTCTATTTTTATGATATTTTCTGTAGATAATCTTTCTAATAAAATATCCATTTCTCTAGTCTTAAAATTACTTTCTATTTTAGACCTTACTTCTTCTTTTAAGATTCCTTTTCTCAATCTATATTTCTTATGGTATTCATTTAAAAGATTTACTATATTTTCTTTTAATTTGTTATATTGATTTATATGCATATACATATTGCCTATAATAAATACTTTACTTTCCGATATAAGTGTTTCAAGAGCTTTTTTTACCTGCTCTTCATGGGCACCACTATAACTCATTATTTCTTTTATATTTGGATAATTTTTTAGATTCCTCTTTAAGTATTCTTCTATTATATCTTTAAGTTCGCCTTTTTCTTTTATTTTTAATGCTTCTATAACCTTTTCATCAAATCTCTTATGTTTTTTAGGAGATGGGTCGATTATTACACCTCCACCAATAGTTTCCATTGGAGAATAGCGTCTAACTACGAAGGTATCACCTTTTTTGGATACTATACTTTCTTCAAGTCTTAACTGAACATATCCACTCTCTCCACTTTCAATTAATTCTTTATCTAGTGGAACTGCTCTACAAAGTATTTCTCTAGTACCATGATACAATCTTAATCTATCCCAATGTTTTAACCCTTTGTCCAAATGGTTTACCAATGATAATTTTACATCTAACATCATTGATTCTTCTAATGAATTTGGTGCAGCCAAAACATCTCCTCTTTTTATATCTTCCACTTTTACATTTGATATATTGATTGCTGTTCTTTGCCCTGCATAAGCTGTATCTTTATTTTCTCCATGAACCTGTATACTTCTTATCTTTGTTTTTAACACTTGTGGATATATAATCAAATCATCTTCTATACTTATCTTTCCTTCTATTAAAGTTCCTGTTATTACAGTACCAAATCCTTTTATTGAAAATACTCTGTCTATATTAAGTCTCGATGGAGAATTTTCGTTTTTATCTTCTATATCATCACTCATTTTATCTATTTTTTCAATAAGGGTATCTATACCTTTTTTAGATACAGAATCAACTTCAATTATTTCTGCGTTTTCAAGAAAAGTTCCTTTTATTTTTTCACAAATATCTTCTTTTACCAATTCTCTAAATTCTTCGTCTACAGTATCAGACTTAGTTAGAACCACTATTCCATTTTTTATATTTAAAAAGCTTAAAATATCTAAATGCTCAACTGTTTGTGGCATAACTCCTTCGTCTGCTGCTACAACAAGTAATACTATGTCAAGACCTGATGCTCCAGCTAGCATATTTTTTATAAACTTCTCATGTCCTGGTACGTCTACAATACCTGCTCTTTTATTATTTGGTAAATCAAAATAAGTAAATCCTAGATTTATTGAAATACCTCTCTTTTTTTCTTCATCTAATGTATCAGTTTCTCTTCCTGTCAATGCTTTTATAAGAGTTGTTTTTCCATGGTCAATATGACCTGCCGTTCCAATTACTACATTTTTCATTTTTTGCCCCCTATCCAAACTTCAATACTTCTACTTCTCAAATTAAATTCAATATCAATATTATCTAAAATTTATTTAATTAAATGCTTTTCTTAATTCTTCAACAATCACATCAAACTCATCATCAAATATAGTTCTTACATCTAGTACATATTTATTATCATATACTCTAGCGATTATATGTGCTTCACTAAGTCTTAACTTCTTTTCTAAAGATGACACATTTATATGCTCAGGAGTTATTGTTACTACCTTTGTACTTATAGTTTCAAGAGGCATTGACCCTCCTCCTACTTGTGAAAATCCATCTTCTATATTTATACTAGCATTTAAATTTAAAGCAGTTATTTTTTCAAATAGCTTATCTGCTTTTACTTCTAATTCTTCCATCTTATATGTTAACATTTTTAAAGTAGGTATATTTTCTATTGCCTTTGTCTCATCTAAATACATTCTCAAGGTTGCTTCAAGAGCACATATTGTAAGTTTATCAACTCTAAGAGCTCTAGTAAGCTGATTTTTCTTCATTTTTTCTATATACTCTTTTTTACCAACTATAATACCTGCTTGTGGACCTCCAAGCATCTTATCACCACTAAAAGTTACTACATCTGCACCTTGTCGTATAGAATCTAATACAGTTGGTTCATAAGATAATCCATATTTTGATAAGTCTATAAATACTCCACTTCCTAGGTCTTCTATTACAGGCAGTTTATACTTTTTGCCTAAATTAACTAGTTCTTCTATAGAAACACTCTCTGTAAATCCCATAATTCTATAGTTACTTGTATGAACTTTCATTAATACGTTTGTATCCTCTGTAATAGCCTCTTTATAATCTTTTAAATGAGTTTTATTAGTTGAACCAATTTCAACAAGCTCTGCACCACTAAGAGCCATTATACTTGGAATTCTAAACGAACCACCTACCTCAACTAGCTCTCCACGAGATACAATTGCTTCTCCACCTTTAGCCATTGTGCTAAGTACAAGAAGTACTGCTGCGGCATTATTATTTACAACTAGTACATCTTCTGCACCAGTAAGTCTTTTTATTGTACTAGTTAAATGAGAATATCTTGAACCTCTTTCTCCATTATCCAAATCGTATTCTAAGTTTGAGTACCTTGAGGCAGCACACCATAATTCATCTTTTATATCTTCACTCAGTAAAGACCTACCTAAATTTGTATGAATAACTGTACCAGTTGCATTTATAACTTTTTTTAATGATAGTGAGTAATTTAATTTAACCCTGTCTATCGCAGATTCTATTATTTCATCAAATTCTATTGTTACAGAATTTGATGCATCTTCTTTTAATCTTAATATAAACTGTCTTTTAGAATCTATTATTTCTCTAACAGATTCTAAAACTAAGCTTCTAGGATATTTATTTATTATTTCTACAATTCTATTATCACTTAATACTTCATCCACTGAAGGCAACATTGCAAACAATTCTCTTTTGCTCAAAACAATCACTCTTTCTCTATAATATTTTATAAAACGGTAATATATTTTTCCCCTTTTGGAACTACAGACCCTATAATCTTTGCTTCTATTGCTCCATTTAATTTCATATCTCTCACAAGTTCTTCTGCAAGTTCTTCTTTTACAGAAATTAATAGCCCACCTGATGTTTGTGGGTCGTATAAAATATCTTGAACTGCTACTTCCACATCTCCTACAATTTCTACATCTTTAGATACATAATGCATGTTTTTGTACATACCCGCAGGTATAATTCCCATTTGTGCCATTTCTATTGCACTTTCAATGATTGGTACATTATTTGATTCAATTTCAATACTTACTTCAGAGGCTTTAGCCATTTCTAAAGTATGACCAAGTAAACCAAATCCAGTTATATCTGTAACTGAATTTACATCAAATTTATCAAAACTCATCGCTGCATATTTATTTAAATGTATCATTATTTCTATTACTTTATCTGCTATGTATTGTTCTACCATACCTTCTTTCATAGCAGTATTTAACACACCTACTCCAATTGGTTTTGTTATAATTAACTTATCACCAGGCTTTGCAGTGGCATTTGACAAAACTTTATTTGGATTTACAATCCCAGAAACCGAAAGACCATACTTAGGCTCCTTGTCATCTACAGTATGTCCTCCAACTAAAAGTGCTCCACTTTCTTTTACTTTATCAAATCCACCCTTTAATATTTCTGCAAGCACATTCATATCATGGCATGATGGAAAACAAACAATATTCATTGCAACCAAAGGTTTGCCTCCCATAGCATATACATCTGATAGAGAATTTGATGCAGCAATCTGTCCAAATACATATGGGTCGTCTACCATTGGTGTAAAGAAGTCTAATGTCTGAATAAGTGCCATATCATCATTTAATTTATAAACAGCAGCATCATCTGCTGTATCTAATCCTACTAATAGGTTTTCTATATTATCATTTTTAGGTAATTGAGATAAAACTGATGCCAGAACCTCTGGCCCTATTTTAGCGGCTCAACCACCTGCTGTTGTCATCTCTGTAAGTTTTTTTTGTTCTTTTTTCATAAAAGTGCCTCCTTTACTAAATTTCCACATATACACACATATACATACATATTTATAATACCATATCTATAAGTAAGTTTTGTATTATATTTTAGTCTACACAAATTAAATCTTTTATATTTTCATATTTTTTATCTCCAATACCATTTACATTTTTTATATCTTCGATTGAACTAAATTGTCCATTGTCTTCTCTATGCTGTAAAATTTTATTAGCTGTAGCTTCTCCAACTCCAGGTAAAGAATCTAATTCTTCTATTGTAGCTACATTTATGTTTATCTTTGCTTCTTTAGATGTATTTTCATTATCTTTATTTTCAGATTCGCTTTTTTGATTTGATTTGTTAGAATCGTTATTGCTTGTTACAGATATCGTCTCACCTATTTTAGGTATTATGTAATGTTGCTCATCTTCTAGCTTTATGGATAAATTAACTCCATTTAAATCAGCCTCACTCGTTGTTCCTCCCAGTAATTCTACAGCATCATAAAGTCTCTTATCTGGTTCTATAGTTACAATTCCTGGTCTATTTACTGCCCCACTTATGTATATAGTAATTTTATTATTTTGAACACTTTTATCTATGTCTTTAACTACTTTATTGTGACTATTATCTTCATTTTTAATTGAGTCCTCTACATTACGATTTTTCTCACTAGGTGAATTTTTTTTACTTACAACATATACATCATCTTTAAAAATATTTGATTTATAAACGATTAGTGATGATAATATTAAAAAACAGAAAACAAAAAATGAAATAATTTTTACCTTTTTTTTCATATATTAACCACTCCTTTCTTTTAATTATTGACAAATATATGCTATACTAAAAGATGAATTTAAAATTTGGAGGTTCACAATGAAAAGAAATTTATCACTTTTATTAATCTGTTTATTGATATTCACTTCATTTTTAGGAAGTTCTAATATCTCTTTTGCAGATGATGAACCAGCTATAGTTGCTAAACATGCAGTTTTAATGGACTACGAAACTGGGAAAATATTATACAATAAAGATGGAGATTCCAAACTTTATCCAGCTTCAACAACTAAAGCATGGACAGCTTGCCTAGTTCTAAAAAAGGTTAAAGATTTAAATCAAGTAATAGAGATTAAAAATCTACCTCAAATAGATGGTTCTAGTATGTATCTAAAAGAAGGAGAATCTTTTACTGTAAAAGAGTTACTAAATGCTCTTTTAGTTCATTCTGCTAATGATGCCGCTTTTGTATTAGCCAGATATGTGGGTGGTGGAGATGTCCAAAAATTTGTTGACCTTATGAATTCTGAGGCAAAAAAAATTGGAGCTAATAATACTCACTTTAATAATCCTCATGGATTACCTGACCCTAATCATTACACTACAGCTCATGATATGGCTCTTATAGCCAGAGAAGCCATGCATAATGATATTTTTAGACAAATTGTAAAGACTAAATCACTTAAATTTGAGGCTACAAAAGCATACCCTTATGAAAGATATTTTGTAAACACTAATAAGTTTTTGACATCACATGCTAAGATTACATATAAAGGTCAACCTATAGATATAAAATATGATATAGTTGATGGTATAAAAACTGGATTTACTGATGCGGCTGGTAAATGTCTTTTATCTAGTGCTGTAAAAGATGAAAGAAGAGTTATCTCTGCTGTCTTTAACTCAACTAATGCTGATTTATATTTAGACTCACGAATCTTAATTGATTATGGATTTGATAATTTTAAGTGTGCCACTATTGTTGATAAGAAAAAATATGCTGATACTAAAAAAGTACTATTTACAAAACAGCATGAATTAGTTTATGAACCAAAAAATAGTTATAAGATATTTTTAGGAAAAAATGAATCTCAAAGTAACTATGATGTTAAAACAGAACTAAACAAAATTGATTTACCTATAAAAAAGGGAGCTAAGGTCGGTACTTTGAATATATATAATGGCGGTAAGCTAGAAAATAGTATAGACCTAGTTGCAAAAAATAATCTTGATAGTAGTATTCCATTTATAACTAGTAATGATACTTTAATGACTTTAGTTAAGATTGTTGCAGGAATTTTAATACTTTTAATTTTATTTATAATAGCTTCAAGTATCAAGAAGAAAAATAATAGAAAAAAATCCAAAAGAAATAAGAAAAAATAGTAATTATAAGAAAAAAATCAAATCTATTTCTTCTTATAAAATAGGTACTGTTATAGTAATATGTATTTAATTTATTGAGACAAGCTCTCAAGATTATTAAATATAAATACTATGCCAGTACCTTTAATTTATATTTATGTATTTTTCTGTTTTTGTTTATCATTAAGTTTACATTTTGAACAATTACCAAGACATTCATCGACCATATCTAGACATTCATTAAATGCTACCTTACTACTATTTTTATGTCTTACAATTAATATATCTTGTTTTTTAGCTTGAGACTCAACCGTTCTAGACATCTTATGTGAAACTGTTGATGTGAGTATAACAACTGCATCTGGTTTTCCTATAGAGTTATTTAATTTAGAAGACATAGTGGTATATACCTTTGTCTTATAACCTTTTTTCTTGGCCATAACCATATAATCTTTTTCCATTCTTTCATGGCCACCAATCACTAATAAGTTCATTAGATTTCCTCCCATTTATTTGATATTGATTTTCATTATTATTTATATTATATATAATAGTATCTAGAAATAAATTTGTCAATACTTATTGATATTAATTATCATTTTAATAATAAAATTTTTTACTTATATTTATTTCCAATATTACTCTTTTTAAACTTACTACTTTTACATATAATAAATTTTTATACAAAAAAGCTGTAGATTTGAATGTATCACCCAAATTTACAGCTTTTTGAAATTTAATGTATTATTTTAAATTCTTTTTTATTCCTTTATTTAATATACTCTCATAGTCGATAAAATCATAAATATCTTCCTTAAATGCATCTGAAAACTTATGTAATTCTTCTAATGTTAAATCTTCTATTGCCTTTTTATTGTCTTCACAATATATAACGATACTTCCTACTATTCCATGAGCATCTCTAAAAGCAACATTATTTTTAACCAAGTAATCAGCAACTTCTGTTGCATTTAAAAATCCATTCTTTACTGCTTGTTTCATTTTATCTTCATTTACCTTTAATGTAGCTATCATTCTATCCATTATCTGTATGCACATTTCAATAGTATGTACACTATCGAAAAAGCCTTCCTTATCTTCTTGCATATCTTTATTATATGCTAATGGTATACCCTTCATTACTGTAAAAAGACCAAACAGATTTCCATATACTCTTCCAGTCTTTCCTCTTATAAGTTCTGCTCCATCAGGATTTTTCTTTTGAGGCATTATACTACTTCCTGTAGTATATAAATCATCTATCTCAACAAATCCAAATTCTTGAGAACTCCAAAGTATCAATTCTTCACTTAATCTACTTAAGTGCATCATAATAATCGAAAAATCACTCATTAACTCTAATAAATAATCTCTATCACTTACTCCATCCATAAAATTATCTACTACTTTTTTAAATCCTAATTGTTCACAAGTTATATTTCTATCTATATCGTGTGTAGTTCCTGCCAAAGCTCCACAACCTAAAGGTGATTCATCTAATATTTCTATAGCATTTTTTATTCTTTTCTCATCTCTATCAAACATACTATAATACGCCATCAAGTGATGTTTAAATGTTACTACTTGTGCTCTTTGAAGATGAGTATAACCTGGCATCATCACTGGATTTTTATCAGCAACATCTTTTATAGTTGCTTTAAACTCAGATATTAAATCCACCAAATCATTTGCCTTTTCTTTAGCATACAATCTCATGTCAACTGCAACTTGGTCATTTCTGCTACGTGCTGTATGAAGTTTCTTACCAACATCGCCAATTCTTTGAATTAAATTTATCTCAGTAAAGCTATGTATATCTTCATATTCTCCATCTAATGCTAACTTTCCATTTTCTATATCTTCAAATATCCCTTTTAAGCCTTCTGTTATAGTCTTTCCTTCTTCCTCTGTTAAAAGACCACATTTTACCTGCATATGGACATGTGCTATACTTCCTTCAATATCTTTTTTGTACAGTACACAGTCATAACCAAAAGATTTATTAAATTCTTCCATAAGTTGATTTTCGGCTTTTCTAAAGCGTCCACCCCATAATTTCATACCTTTCACCTCATATTTTAAATTTTTTTATTTTAATTATAATATTTACATCTAAGTTAAAATTAAAAAATCTCTTGGTCAAAAAGACCAAGAGACGAAATATTCCGTGTTACCACTCTAGTTGATAAACAAAGTTTACCCACTCTATTCTCTTAAGGCGAGATTACCTACTACCATACTAAATTTCAAGTAGTATTCTCCAAAGCTCTTTTCAATATAAAGTGTTATCATTAGGCTCACACCATTCCTAACTCGCTGAGATTTTCTTTATATCTACTCTCTTCTTCACTGAATCTAAGTTTTTTATGTTTTATCTATTTGTATTATAATTACTATCAATAAAATAGTCAACCTCTTTTTTCCTGTATATGCCTTTTTTAAGAGCTAAGTGATTTTTTTAACTCTAAGAATTTATAGATTGCCTTTGCAACTCCACTATCTTGATTGGTATCTGTAACATAATCAGCTTCTTGTTTAATTAATTCTTCTGCATTTCCCATAGCTATTCCAAGACCAGCAAATTTTATCATCTCTATATCATTATAATTATCTCCAAATGCAATTATATCTTCCCTATCTATATTCATCTTTTCAGCTAAAAACTTAACTGCATTGCCTTTATCAACACCTTCATTCATAACTTCAATATTGTTTGGCCATGAAGAAGTTATCTTTATACCTTGAACCTTTATCAATTCTTTTCTTATCTCATCTAAAATAGAAGGATTTTTTTCTTCTATGATTACAAATTTTAGTATATCATTTTTTAAAATTTCATCTCTTAAATCGTCTTTTACAATTACTTCTGTCTCATTACCTAAAAATATACTTAACTTGTCCTCACGTCCCTCTATTTTTCTTGAAAGCATAGAATCTATACTATTACACTGATAGTAAATATCGTATTTGTCCAATACATCTAAGATATTTAAACATGTTGCTGTGTCAATTTTATTTGAATATATTATATTTCCATTTTGCTCTCTTATCAATGAACCATTACAAGCTATTATTGGCATATCTTCTTTAAGAAAATCTACATTGCATTTAGCTGAATCGAAGGCTCTTCCTGTTGCTAAAGTTACATTAATACCGCACTCTATAACTTCTTGTAGTGCAGTTTTATTTTCATCTGTAACTTTATGATTATTTCCTAATAAAGTTCCATCCATATCTGTTACAATTAATTTATATCCCATAATCCAACTCCATAACTTTTTATTGTATACCTCTATTTCCTTAATATAATCTAAAGAATTACCCTTATTAGATTATATCATAACTTTATACTTAAACTATTTCAATTTACAAAATTAATAACATCCATTTAACTCATTTTAAGAGCAAAATAAATCGTTTCTTGTAGTATTTTTCTGAATATTTTCAATTTATAGTCTTATAATGCTAGAAATTTTACAATATATGATATATAATCATATTAAATAAAGTGAGCTATTATAATATTTATATTCGTTTTTTACTATTATATATTTTCATAATATTTTAAATCTAGCGACTTTTATAACATTTACTATTGACTAAATAAGGAGTGATAAACTATGAAATTAAAAATTAACAAAGCTATTGAAATGCAGTTGAAAAAAAGTTATGCAATAGAATCTGGGCATTCAGAAAATGTATTTGAGATAGACTGTGGTGAAGGAATAAATACAGTATCTTACTCAGATAAAGCTGTAGAAGCTTTTAATGCTCTAGAATTTGATATGATAAGAGGATACCCTCATTCAATTGCCTTAAAGGACAATATAGTTGATTATTGGAAAGACTTCATAACATTAGACATTGATAGAATTTGTTTGGCAGATGGCTCTATACATGTTATTTACCTTTTAAATAGACTATTTGTTGAAAAAGGAGATAAGGTTTTAGGATATTCACCTCAATTCTCAGAATATGAGACAGACATAAAAATGCATGGAGCTATTTATGATTATGTTCTTTTAAAGAAAGAGGATAATTTCAAATTTAATGAAAAAGAATTTATTGAAAAAATAAATCCAGAATACAAAGTAATTTACATAGACAATCCAAACAATCCTACAGGACAAATTATACCTTTATCATCAATTGAAAACATAGTAAAAGAAGCATCTAAATATAATATCGCAGTTATGGTAGATGAAGCTTATGGTGAATACATGCCAAAAGAAAATTCAGCTGTAAAACTTCTAAATAATTACGATAATGTAATTGTCTTAAAAACATTTTCAAAAGGTTTTGGTCTAGCAGGACTAAGAGCAGGATATGCAGTTCTTCCAAAAGAACTTGTTGACCCTATTAAAAAGATTTCTACTCCTTACGAAGTATCTGAAATATCTCGTAGTATTGCAGCCAATTTATTAGATGATGTTCAATTTATAGAAGAATTAAAGGAAAAAACACAAGCTATAAAAAATCAGTTATTAATTCCATGGAAAAACCTTAATATAGCTGAAACTAATGATACTGTATCAATAATGACAGTTGAACATAAAAACAAAGATGTAGATTTACAACAAGAATTTGCAAAGTTAAAAATAAGAGTTATATCTGGTAGTGACTTCACTGGGCTTGATAAAAATTTTATAAGATTTAGAATGCCTGAAGAAAAAGAACTTCCTGAAGTTATAAAAGCATTCCAAATAATTGATAATATAGAGTAAATTATATAAGGGGCATATTGTTAAAACCAATATGCCCCTTTGATTTTTTAATTATTTTACTGTATTTCTATTAATTAACTTGTTAAGCTCCATTAATATTGATGAAAGTAATGCTAAACCTAAACAAATTCCTAATTGATATAGTCCAAATACTGTTGGTATAGAGAATATACCTCTTAACACTGGTATTAGTGTTAAAGAGTAAAGCCCAAAGCAAATTAAAACTGCTCCTATAACATATTTATTACTGAAAAAACCTAGCTTTATTACTGTTTGATTATTAGAACGTGCAGGTAATGTCTGCATTATTCTAGCTAATATCAATGTTGAGAATGCCATAGCTACTCCAAGTTCTGGAGACACTTGTAATCCTATATATTGTGCAATTATTGTAACTATACCTATTATACACCCTCTTATAGCTACTGCCTTCAATGTTCCTCCTGCTAGTATACTTTCATCTGGATGTCTAGGAGGTTTATTCATTATGTTTTTTTCTGACTTTTCAAATCCCAATGCAATTGCTGGTAAAGAGTCATTTACTAAGTTTATAAATAAAAGTTGTAAAGCTGTAAATGGATTTGACCAACCTGCAAATACTGCAAACAATATAGCCACTATAGCTCCTAAGTTTCCTGCAAACAAATAAGTAATTGCTTTTATTATATTGCTGTATACTGTTCTACCAACTTCAACAGCATTTACTATACTTGCAAAGTTATCATCAACTAGTACCATGGCAGATGCATCTTTTGCCACATCAGTACCACTTCCCATACCTATTCCTATATCTGCTTGTTTCAATGCTGGTGCATCATTTACACCATCACCAGTCATAGCAGTTATATTATTTTTATGTTGCCATGCTTTTACTATACGAATTTTATTTTCTGGTGAAACTCTAGCATATACACTTATACTTTCTAGTTTTTTATATAATTCTTCTTCACTTAAAGCATCAAGTTCTTTTCCAGTAAGGGCTAAGTCTCCCTCTTCCATTATACCAATTTCTTTTGCAATTGCCGCTGCTGTTGTTTTATGGTCACCAGTTATCATAACAGTTTTTATACCAGCACTCTTTGCTTCTCTTACAGCATCCATTACTTCTTCTCTTGGTGGGTCTATCATTGCCATTATTCCAACTAAAGTCATATCATGTTCGTCGTCAATTGAAGGTGTAAAACCTTCTTCTGGAACATCTTTTATTGCAAATGCCAATACTCTAAGTGCCCTATTTGAAAATTCTTCATTTTTATGCTTATATTCTTCTATTATCTCATCTGTTATATCTACTTTTGAACCATTTTTTAAAGCGTATTTACATCTGCTAAATACAATATCTGGAGCTCCTTTTGTAAACATTATATAGTCTCCATATATGCTATTTACAGTAGACATAAGCTTTCTATCTGAGTCAAAGGGTATTTCATTGATTCTAATATATTTACTTCTTAATTTATCATAATCTAAATCATTTTTACTTGAATAATTTATTAATGCTACTTCTGTTGGGTCACCAACTTCTTTACCATCACTAGTTATATGAGAATCATTACATAACGTAGAAACCATAGTCAATAATTTAGCATGATAAGAATAGTTTACTTTTTCCTTATTTAACTCATCATTGTTAGTTCCATACATATAATAATCAACAACTGTCATTTTATTTTGTGTAAGAGTACCTGTTTTATCAGTACATATAACACTTGTTGAACCTAAAGTTTCTACTGCTGGTAATTTTCTTATTATAGCTTGTTTTTTCGCCATACTGTTTGTTCCAACAGCCAATACTATCGTTACTATTGATGACAAAGCTTCTGGTATAGCTGCCACTGCCACTGCTACAGAGAACATGAATGAATCGAGAATGATTTGTGTCATTTCTCCATTTCCAGCCATAAAGTAATTTCTTGCTACTTGAATTATAAATATTAAAAGAGCAAGTATTACAATACCTACACCAAGTTTTTTACTAAAATCCTCTATCTTTTGTTGTAATGGAGTAAGTTTATTTTCAGCACTTTCTAAAAGTCCTGCTATTTTACCCATCTCAGTATCCATACCTATTCCAGTTACTACAAAAGAACCTCTACCATAAACAACCACGGCACCACTAAATACCATATTCTTCTGGTCACCTAAACTTACATCTTCACTTATTTTTTCTGTATGCTTTAAAACTGGCTCTGATTCTCCAGTTAACATACCTTCTACAACCTTCAGAGATTGTGCTTCTATAAGTCTTCCATCTGCTGGTATGTAATCGCCAGCTTCTAAGAATACAATATCTCCAACTACTAAATTTTTTGCTGGAATTGTCATTTTTTTATTGTCTCTTATTACCTTTGCGTTTGGTGCAGATAAATTTTTCAAACTTTCTAATGAACTTTCTGCTTTCTTTGTTTGTACGACACCTAAAACAGAGTTTATAATAATAACTGCAAAAATTATTATAGACTCAACAGTTTCACCTAAAAATATTTGTACTAAAGCAGCTATTAATAGAATTATTACTAAAGGGTCTTTAAAACTCTCTAAGAAAAGCTTATACGTAGGAACTTTATCTGCTTCTTTTAATTCATTAGCTCCATTTTTTTCTAATAGCTCTTCTGCTCTTTCTTTACTCAAACCAGATAAGCTTGAGTCTAAATTTTTAATTACTTCTTGATAAGTACTTTTGTAAGACATTTGTTGCCCTCCTCTTTAATAAATTTATTTTATGTTTGGGGGCTCTTATGTATACTTGAAATTTAAATTTTTTTTAAATAAAAATTCCTTGAATAAAAAAAGACCCCAAAACAAACATACCTAATGCTTATTTTGAAGGTCTTGCTATCAAGGAATTCCTTGCTAATTAACCGAGTATTTCTACTGTCTTGACGATTAATTACCACTTTCGTGTAAGCTACTCCCCTTCGAGTAGTTATCTTAAATTGTATTTACATTATATCATCTTACATGATTGATAGTCCAGTTTATTTTTTTGTTTTAACCTAAATTTAACAAATTATAACTTAGTCTATATGTAAATATTCTTCTAAAGTCAAGTTATTCATTGCAAAGTTTTTGCTATGTTCAGTCCCAACATATCTATAATGCCAAGATTCATACATATATCCAGTTATATTCTCTTTACCTTTTGGATATCTAAGTATAAAACCATACTTATATGCATTTTCATACAACCACTTAGCTTCTTTTGTATTATTAAACTTCTGATTTGCCCAACTAGATTGGTCATTTCCTCCAATATCAAAAGCAAGTCCAGTTTGATGTTCACTTTCTCCAGGTTTAGCTGAAAATCTATTTGCCTCTTTCTCTCCATGTTCTTTTACATACGATTTAAATAATTTATCTTGATATTCATAACTTCTATATGTACTAAAAGCTTTTAAATTTAAGCCTGACTTTTGAGCGTCTTTATTCATTTTATAAAAAGCATCTTTTGCTTCATTATTCTCTTGTGGAGAATAATCCTTCGGTAAGCTATATTTCTTATTTGCTACTATAATATTATTTATTGCTAATACATTTACGCCTCTCCTGTATTTACTTAATTCAGATGTCATAATTTTCTTTCCTGCGCTAGAACTATCAATAAACATTCCTACAAAAACTATACATAGAGCAAAAATTATGGCTAGACAAGTTTTCTTTTTCATATACTACACCTCCATAATTAGTATTTGATACAGAAAAATTTCAAGACATTTTCTTTCTTAGTATAATCATACCACTAATTTATTGCAATATAGTTAAAGTATTCTTACGAAATTCTTAATTTCTTCTCTATATGACTAAAAACAACAACAAATTTCTCAAAATTCTCAGGTTAATGGTACATATATTGATTTTTTTTCCAAATAGTGTATAATATATCTATAGAAACTCATAAGTACTCTTTAGTACTTTATGTTTTTATATGAAAGGAGATAGTAAAGTGACGGATAAGCAAAGACTTATTATAACTATTGCACAAAGAATTTTTGACCAAAAAGGTTTTCAAAATACTTCGATACTGGATATTGTCAAAGAATGTAAAATGTCTAAAGCTACTTTTTATAAACATTTTGAAACTAAAGAAATTTTTATCTGTGAAATAATCAATTATTATGATGAAAAATTCTTAGAAATTATACATTCCATCAATGAAAACAATGATATTCCATCATCTGAGAAGTTAAGAAGAAAGATAATCGCTGTATGGGAAAATATTTTTTCTAGAACTACTATAAATACCTATATAAGAGAAAATTTTTCTGAAGCTCAACGTAATACTACAAGTAAATTACAAAAAAAATCTCGAGCTAACTTATTGAATGAATACAAACTCAGTTTATTCGATAACTATGGGGATAAAATAGAAAACAATATATTCGATTTAGTTTTCTTATTAGATGCACTAATTCATCAGTTTACGTATATTATTCACATACAAAAGAGAGAAGTGAATGTATACTTTATTGCTGAATTCACTATACAAATTTTAGATTTAGTAGTAGAAAATATTAATAATCTGAATCCTTTAATTGAAAAATCAATGTTTTTATATGAACAAGAAGATGAAGCCTACTTTTCCATTCATAATAAATCGCTATTTTTTAAAACGATACAAGATATAGAGGAACTAATAAAAACGGATACTTCACTCCTTGAAAACCCCAAGTTACTAGAAGCAACACAAAAATTATATATCGAGGAAAAAAATCAACAATATGATTCTTTAATTATGGATGCAATGATTACATATTTAGAAAAAGAAGACATTTTGAGACCAAAGGTACTTTTATTGAACAGTATTAAAAATCAATTAAAAAAGGAGACGTTATAAATCATGGAAACCCAAAGTAATAACAAAAAAGGAAATTTAATAATAGCAATCGTAATGACTGGTGCTTTTATAAGCTCCCTTAGCCAAACATTATTATCAACTGCATTACCTAATATAATGTCAGATTTTAAAATTACTGCTGATGTTGGTCAGTGGCTAACAACAATTTATCTACTTATTGCAGGTATTATTGTACCCACAACAGCTTACTTAATAAATAGGTTTAGTACTAGAAAATTGTTTATTACATCAATGACTATATTTTCTCTAGGATGTGTCATTGCACTTTTTTCTAATAATTTTTCAACTATGTTAGTTGCTCGTGTATTACAAGCAGTAGGTTCTGGTTCTTTAATGCCACTATTACAAGTTATTATACTTTATTTATGCCCTGTAGAAAAACGTGGTGCAGCTATGGGTTTAGTCGGTATTACAGTAGGATTTGCTCCAGCTATAGGCCCAACTTTATCTGGGTGGTTGGTAGATTCATTTGGTTGGCATAGTTTATTTTTACTTCTCTCACCCATTGCTATATTAGACGTTATACTTTCATTTATTCTATTAAAAAATGTTGGAGAAGCTCAAAAACTAAAATTAGATATACCTTCAATAATACTATCTTCTCTAGGGTTTGGTGGTTTGTTGATTGGATTTACTAATCAAGGTAATTATGGATGGACTAATATTGCCACATATTTACCAATAATTATAGGATTTATATCATTAATCTTATTTACATTACGCCAATTAAAATCTAAAGAACCATTTTTGGAATTGAGAGTTTTTAAAAACAAACCATTTTTAATTTCTACAATATTGATTATGATTGTATACGCTTCAATGATGTCTGCTACATTAATGATTCCTCTATATATCCAATCTGTAAGAGGTTTTTCTGCATTAGTTTCAGGTTCTTTAATGATGCCAGGTGCTATACTGATGGTTGTATTAAATCCAGTTGCAGGTCGTCATTTAGATAAATACGGACCTCAAGCTTTATCAATATTGGGAACTGGCTGTTTATTTTTAGGAACTTTGTCTTTCGCTTTTTTAGGTAAAGATACATCTTTAATTCATGTATCATTGATGTATTGTATACGTATGATTGGTATTTCACTAGTTCTAATGCCATTAACTACATGGGGACTTAAATCCCTAGATAGAGAGCTTATTTCTCATGCTACAGCAATAAATAGTACTCTTAGACAAATATCTGGTGCTATAGGTTCTGCTGTACTTATTACTATAATGACATCTGCCACTAAAAAAGCTCATATGAGTTCAGCTATTCTGTCTAACATACATGGAATGGATGTTGCATTTTCAACAGCTGCAACTCTTGCATTTATTGGTTTAGTTATTTCTATATGTTTTATAAAAGAACGTCAAATTATTAGAGGTTAACAAAAAGAAATTAATAAAAAAGGAGTTGTCATATGAACAATTTAAGTTTGCTCTATGACAACTCCTTTTTACCTATTTTAATCAGCACATTTTTAATTATGCTATATTTTCCTATATAGTCCCTATACATCAAACACTCAGTTATTTTTACCAAAATAATTGTTTCTAATCTTACATACATTTTTTGTCATTATTTTTCTAATAAGATGCACATATATGAAGTTTTTTAATTTTGATAGATGTTGTGAATGAGTAGAGAAAAATACATCTGGTGAAGAAAAAACACCATAATCATATGCTATAGCTTCTTTTTGAATAAAAGTATCTTTACCATCCCAATCAATAGATGTGTTTTTCAAATCATTTGTGGCTATTGCATACTTTTTGAATATTCCATTCTGATTAATAAATTTCTTCTGAATTGCTTCTAAATATTTTTTATCAGTTATTACTCCCTCTAAAGCAATCCATTTATCTTGATAAAATACCTCTACCCAAGTATGAAGAATATATTTTGGTGCTAATAGTGAAATCAATTTAGATGTAGCACCTCGTTGAAAGTCTTTTGTTACATTAAAAGCATGAAGCCTACAAGGTATATTCACTGAACGTAATAATGCCATTAAAAGAGTAGCTTTTGTATTACATTGTCCCATACCTTCATTTAGTACCTGTGTTGCCTTCAACATATCAGAAGCATTATAGCCAAATAAAATATCATTTTGGACAAACTCATAAATAGATTTTATTTTATGAAAATCATCTAAATCTAACCACTTCTTAAGTGATACCAAAACCTTAAGTTGTGGGTCATTATAGTTTAGCATCTTTGTTTCTTCTAAATATTCTTTATTCATAAAAAATCCCCTTTCTTAGTACAACTTCATTATATAACGAGAATATTTAATATACTTTCAAAAACTCGCTATCTTTTAAAGATAAAGAAACGGGCATTCCCATCATACGCTTAACTGTTCCTGCAAAGTGTGATGGAGTATCGAATCCAGCAATCATAGAAGCTTCAGTAACACTTTTTCCAGAAAGCAACTCTCTGAAAGCACACTCCATTTGATGAAGTAAAATATAGCTTTTTAAAGGTATCCCAATTTGTTCTTTAAAAAGGTGTGATAATCTACTTGATGATAGTCCCACTTTATCTGCAAAATTTGATATCGTATGATTATAACAATTACAAGTATGTAATAAATGAAGCAACTCGGTAATTCTATCATCATAGTATTTAATAGTTGCAGGTAAACTCAAATAGCTGTTAAGCATTTTCATAAACTTTAAATATTGTTCTTCACTGGATTGATATATCAAAAAAGTTCCTTGTTGACGTAATTCATCTAATCCATCTTTTTCACATATCCAATATCCAAAATCATTCATTTTTGAGGTAAGCTGTTCTGCAAATATAGATGTAGGTTCAATAAGAGCAGAATAATAAACTTTTTTTCTTGCTGAAAATGAGTGAGAGATATTTTTATCTACTACGATACAATTACATTTAACTAGTTTTTCATTGACTATTATTTCAATACTGTCTTCCATTCCTATAAATAGTTGTAACATCCAATGGCTATGTTTATCTGCCTCTAAATGATTTGTAATCATACTAATTCTATCTTCTTGCCAGAAAATTTTATTTATAATGTTCATTGTATCACTCCATTCTTCTAAAAATATCACTCTTTATTTTAATAGATTGTCCTATATTTGTGAATACACTTTGATAAAAGGCCTGCAAAAAAGGCATGAATCCTTAGGATAAAAATACCCAAGAATTCATGCCTAATCTAATAGTTACATGTTCCAAATTATATATTCTTATAATACAGCTATTACTTCTATTTCAACTTTAACGTCTTTTGGTAATCTAGCAACTTCTACACAAGCTCTTGCTGGTTTATTTTCTCCAAAATATTCAGCATAAACTTCGTTTATAGCTCCAAATTCATTCATATCTTTTATAAATACTGTAGTTTTTACTACATTTGAAAAATCAGCTCCACTTTCAGCTAATATAGCTTTAAGATTTTTTAAAGATTGAGCAGTTTGAGCTTGTACATCTCCTTCAACTACTTCCATAGTCTCTGGTACAAGAGGAACTTGTCCAGATACAAATAATAAGTTTCCAGCTTTTATAGCTTGAGAGTATGGTCCTAAAGCTGCTGGTGCATCATTAGTATGTATTACTTCATGTTTCATTTTAAAATCCTCCTAATTCGTTAATCTAATACACATAAAATGTATCTTTATACACTATTATACTATTTTTCTTGTATATTATATACACTTTTTATTATAATTCTATAATTTTAAAACCTTTTTCTTCTATAGCTTTCTTTATTTTAGCTATATGGTCATAATCTATTGTCTCTAATATAAATTCCGCACTTTGTTTTCCTAAAGCTTCCCCTGCTGATAATTTACCTTGATTAGCACTTAAAATGTTTCCACCATTCTCACTTATTATTCTAGTTAATTCAGCAAAGTTTCCTGGCTTGTCTTCCATAATTGTACTAAATGAATATCTTCTTCCTTCTTTAGCTAAAGCAACACCTATTATTCTATATAATGTATTTATGTCTATATTACCACCAGATATTATACAAACTACATTTTCATCTTTTGCTGGTACATACTTACCACTTAATATAGCAGCTGTACATACAGCTCCAGCACCTTCTGAAACTATCTTTTGACTTTCCATCATAAATAATATTGATTCTGCAATTTCTGTTTCTTCAACCACAACTATTTCATCAACTAATTCATGTATTATTTCAAAAGTTAAATCTCCTGGAGTTTTAACAGCTATACCATCAGCTATTGTAGTATCATTAAATGCTGTTGTTACTTTTCCATTTTTAACTGATTCTTTCATTGAAGGTATATTTGCAGTTTGAACACCAACTATTTTAACATTAGGATTTAATGCTTTTGCTGCAACAGCAATACCAGAGATGATTCCTCCACCACCAACTGGGCATAATATAGTATCAACTTTATTGTCTAATTGTTCGAAAATTTCAAGAGATATAGTTCCTTGTCCTGCTATAACATATTTATCATTGAATGGATGTAAGAAAGTTGCTCCTGTTTCTTTTTGTATTTCAACAGCTTTTGCATATGCATCATCATAAACCGCACCATTTAAAACTACTTCTGCTCCATACCCTTTAGTTGCGCTAACTTTTGCTAAAGGTGCAGTTGCTGGCATTACTATTGTAGATTTTATACCAGTCATTTTCGCCCCTAATGCAACACCTTGAGCATGATTTCCTGCACTTGAAGCTATAACTCCACTTGCTTTTTCTTCATCTGTTAAACTTGCTATTTTGTTGCAAGCTCCTCTTAATTTAAAAGAACCTGTTTTTTGAAGGTTTTCACATTTATAGAACACCTTTGCACCTGTTTTTTCGCTAAGTTTAACGCTTTCAAGTAAATCAGTTTTTTTAACTATGTCTTTAATGGTCTCTCTAGCTTCTTTTACATCTGTTAAGGTAACATTTATCATTTTATTCCACTCCCGTAAATCCAATTTTTGTTTATTACTTTATATATAATTCTATATCTTTTTTTTTTAAAAATCAACATGTAAACGATTTTTATAATTTTTTAATTAATCACAAAAAAACTAAAAATACAACAATTGAATACAATAAACACATATCTTCAATTCGTTTAAATTACATTAAATGATAATTTAAAAATATATTTTACAATTTTATCAAAATAACAATGTATTCTTTATTATTTTTATTAAAATTTATATTTTATATTATTTTATTTACTTATAGACTCTTTTTTTAGCTTTTTTTAACCTTATTAAAGTCAACAAAATAATAATAAATATATATTACTAAACAACTTCAATGTAAAAGAAAGTTTTACTTTATTTTTATTCAAAATTAGAAAACTATACATTAATAATAAAATATAATAAAAAAACTAAAATGCCAATCAAATTGAAGTTTTATTTTATATAGTAATCATTTTTTATTAAAAGGTATTTTTTATTTTAATATACATTTAATAAGGTTAAATAGAATAATCATTTTAATTTTATACTTTACTTTTTCTATAAACCTATTATAATTAAAGTATAATCATTTTGGTAACTTGTTTATTTTATTATAAAAATGTGAAACTTATTACATAAGGAGGAATTTAACATGAAAAATAATACTTATAAAGAAATCAAAAACATATATGGAAAAATAAGCCCTTTTGAATTTAAGGACAAATTAATAGATATTGCAAAATACACTGCAAAGGAAAATAACAGGGAATTACTTGATGCAGGTCGTGGTAATCCAAACTGGACTTGCTCAACTGCCAGAGAAGCTTTTTTTACTTTTGGTCATTTTGCTATTACTGAAACTCGTTCTAATTGGGATTTAGGTCACTTGGCTGGAATGCCTCAAAAGAAAGGTATAAAAGAAAGATTTTTTAAATTTATAAATGAAAATATAGATATGCCTGGAGCATATTTAGCTAGAGATATTATAAACTTTGGTATAAATGAACTTGGATTTGATGGAGATGAATTTGTTCATGAATTAGCTGATGGAATCATTGGTGATAACTATCCACTTCCAGATAGAATGTTACCTCATATGGAAAAAATAGTACATGATTACTTAGTTCAAGAAATGAAATACGATATATCAGGTAAATATGGTGATGTAGAGATTTTTGCTGTTGAAGGTGCTACAGCTGCCATGTGTTATATTTTTGATTCATTAATGGCTAATGAACTCCTAAAAAAAGGTGATACTATAGCTTTAATGACTCCAATATTTACACCTTATCTTGAAATACCTAATCTTCCTCGTTACGATTTTAAAGTTGTAAATATAAATGCTAATGAAGTTGATGAAAAAGGTGCTCATACATGGCAATACACAAAAAAAGAATTAGAAAAACTTCGTGACAAGTCTATTAAAGCTTTATTTGTTGTCAATCCAAATAATCCTGCATCTATAGCTATGGATGACACATCTTGTAATAACCTAATAGATGTGATTGAGAATTATAACAAAGATTTAATGATAATATCAGATGATGTGTATGGAACTTTTGTAGAAGACTTTTCATCATTAATGTCAAAACTTCCTTACAACACTGTTGGAGTTTATTCTTATTCAAAATATTTTGGAGTTACAGGATGGAGACTTGGTACATTTGCACTTCATAAGAAGAATGTTTTTGATAAGAAGATAAATGATTTAACTGGAGAACTAAAAAAATCAGTAGATAAGCGTTACAGTGATATGAGTCTTAATCCTTCTAGTCTTTCATTTATGGAAAGAGTTGTTGCTGATAGTAGACTTGTTGCTCTTAATCATACTGCGGGTCTTTCTACTCCTCAGCAAGTACAAATGGCATTTTTCTCTGCCTTTGCCTTAATTGACAAAGTTGATGCCTACAAAAAACTTAATATGAGTATTTGTCATAGACGTCAGAAGCTACTGTTTGAAGCTTTAGAGCTTCCAATCAATGAAAGTAAAAATAATGCTGCATATTATACTCAGTTTGATATTGAAGAATGGGCTAAATTAAACTATGGAGAAGACTTATTTAAATTTATAAATAAAAATTCCACTCCAGTAGATGTTCTTTATAAATTAGCTAATGACTATTCTGTAGTCTTACTTAGTGGAAATGGATTCTATGGCCCTGAATGGTCAATTAGAATATCTCTAGCAAATTTATATGATGAAGCTTACACTAAGATAGGAAAAGCCATAAGAGAAATACTAAATAGCTACGTTACTGAATGGCAAAAAACTATTAAATAGTTCTATTACACTGAAATATCTAAATTATATGAATAAAAGAATTTATGTAGACCTTAGCTACTTTTTTTGATATAATCCTATCGGAATTATAAATTTTATTTATGAAAGGCAGAGAATAGTATGAGTATTAAGAAAAAAGTTGCCATAGTTTTTACTGGTGGAACTATATCTATGACAGTAGATGATAAAGTGGGAGCTGCTATACCAACCTTATCAGGGGAACAAATATTATCAATGGTTACCAACATTGATAAAGTTGCAGATGTTGAGGTCTTTAACTTTGATGAAATTCCAGGACCTCATATAACGCCTTATAGAATGATGGAATTAAAAAATTATGTAAATGATTTATTAGCTAGAAAAGATATTACAGGAGTTGTAATAACACATGGTACAGATAGTTTAGAAGAAACAGCTTATTTTCTAGACCTTACAATTGATAATATCAAACCTGTAATAGTCACAGGTGCTATGAGAAGTAGCTCTGAGCTTGGATATGATGGTTCAAGTAATTTATCTGCATCAGTTTGTACTGCTGTATCTAAAGATGCTATGGGCAAAGGTGTTCTTGTAGTTTTAAACAATGAAGTATTATTGGCTTCTGAAGCTACTAAAACAAATACTCTTTCTTTAAATACATTTAAATCTTTAACTAGTGGCCCATTAGGAATAATTGACTGTAATGAACTTGTTCTTACAAGAGATATCGTAAATAGAACAATTATAGATACTGATAAAGTAGAATCTAAAGTTGCTTTATTTAAAGCATATGTAGGAGAAAATGCAGACTTTATAAGATTTGCTGTTGATAGTGGATATAAAGGTATAGTTATTGAGGCAATGGGTAGAGGTAATATTCCTCCTCAGATGCTTTCTGGAGTTGAATATGCTAGAGAAAAAGGACTTCCTGTTGTTATAGTTTCTAGATGCCACTCAGGTAGAGTGTTTGATAGCTATGGTTATTATGGCTCTGGCAGAGATTTAAAAAATCTTGGATGTATATTTGGTGGAGACCTTCCAGGTCAAAAAGCTAGAATAAAACTTATCTTGGCACTTGGAAAAACTGATAATCTTGATGAAATCAAGGATTTCTTTGAAAAAGGAATCTACTGTTAATTATAATAAATCTTAAAACAATAAACCCCTATTACAAATTTTTAATTAATTTGTAATAGGGGTATTATTTTATCTTATAGTTTTGATTTATTTCACAACTACATTAACTAACTTCTTAGGTACAGCAACAACTTTAACTATAGTTTTGCCTTCAACTAATCCTTTTATTTTTTCATCTTCTAAAGCTACTTTTTCCATTTCTTCTTTAGATATATTTGAGTTAACAGTTAATTTTCCTCTAACTTTTCCATTAACTTGTACAACAACTTCTATTTCATCTTTTACTAAAGCTTTTTCATCATACTTAGGCCAATCTATATCAAATACGCTTCCATCTTTACCTATCATAGTCCATAATTCTTCACCTAAATGAGGTGCAAATGGTGCAATTATAGTTACTATAGTTTGTACACCTTCTTTTATAACTGCTTCATTTATATTATCTAACTCTTTATATTTATACATATCATTTATTAATTCCATAAGAGCTGATATAGCAGTATTAAATCCAAATTTTTCACTTAAATCAGCTGTAACTTTTTTAAGTGTAGAATGTATAGTATATCTCATATCTTTATCTTGAGAATTTAATTCTCCAAACTCTACGTCCTTTTTAACTACATCTGCTAACTCATCAACCAATCTATAAACTCTATTTAAGAATCTAAAGCATCCATCAACACCTTGCTCTGACCAGTCTAAATCTCTTTCTGGTGGTGCTGCAAATAATACAAAAAGTCTTGCAGTATCTGCTCCATACTCATCAATTATATCCATAGGTGATACTGTATTACCTTTAGATTTACTCATTTTAGAACCATCCATAAGAACCATTCCTTGAGTAAGTAAGTTTTTAAATGGCTCATCGAAATCTACCATCCCCATACTCTTAAATGCTTTTACAAACCATCTTGCATAAAGCAAGTGCATTATAGCATGTTCTACTCCGCCTATATATTGGTCTACTGGATGCCATCTATTAACTAACGCTTTACTAAATGGCTCATTTTCATTATTGCTATCCACATATCTCAAGAAATACCAAGAAGAATCTACAAATGTATCCATAGTGTCAACTTCTCTTCTAGCTGGTTTTCCACAGTGAGGACAAGTTGTTGACATAAATTGCTTTGAAGTAGTAAGTGGAGATTCCCCTTTTCCAGTAAACTCAACGTCAGTTGGTAAAAGAACTGGTAAATCTTCTTTCTTAACTGGAACTATTCCACATTCATCACAATAAACTACAGGTATAGGACAACCCCAATATCTTTGTCTTGAAACTAACCAGTCTCTTAATCTATAGTTAATAGTTCTCTTTCCTCTACCTTCTTTTTCTAATTTATCTATTATTCCTTCAAATCCTTCTGAAGCATCTAATCCATTAAACTCTTCTGAGTTTATCATTTTGTTATCTTCTGTTATTACATCTATTATATCTAAATTATATTTCTCAGCAAATTCTCTATCTCTTTCATCATGTGCAGGAACTGCCATTATAGCTCCAGTTCCATATTCAACTAACACATAATTAGCTATCCATAGAGGAACCTTCTTACCATTTAAAGGATTTATAACGTATCTACCTATAAACATTCCTTCTTTTTCTACATCAGCCGCTGTTCTTTCTATTTCTGTCATTGTATGCATTTTTTGAACAAAAGCTTCAACCTCTGCTTCATATTCAGTACCAGCAACCAATTCTTTAACTAACTCATGTTCTGGAGCAAGTACCATATAAGTAACTCCATAAGTTGTATCTGGTCTAGTTGTAAATACTGTCATAGACTTATCAGTTCCATCTATATCAAAAACTAAGTCTGCTCCTGTACTCTTACCTATCCAATTTTTTTGCATTATTTTAACCTTTTCTGGCCATCCATCTAATGTATCTAAATCATTAAGTAATTCTTCTGCAAATTCAGTAGTCTTAAAATACCATTGCTCTAAATCTTTCTTTAATACTGTTGCTTTACATCTCTCACATGCTCCTTGAACAACTTGCTCATTTGCAAGAACAGTCTCACAAGAAGGACACCAGTTAACATAAGATTTTTTCTTATATGCAAGTCCATGTTCTAAAAATTTCAAAAATATCTCTTGAGTAAATCTATAGTATTCTGGAGTTGAAGTTGCTACTTCTTTATCCCAATCATAGCTAAGGCCTAATAAATTTAATTGTTCTTTCATTTCTTCTATATTTTCCATTGTCCATTTGTGTGGATGTATCCCATGCTTTATAGCAGCATTTTCAGCTGGTAAACCAAAAGAATCCCATCCCATTGGATGAAGTACATTATACCCTTCCATTTTTTTGAATCTTGCGACAACATCACCTATAGAATAGTTTCTAACATGACCCATGTGTATCTTTCCAGATGGATAAGGGAACATTTCTAATGTGTAATAATTAGGTTTTTCAGTTTGTGCTGTATCCATCTTGTATTGATTATTGTCTTTCCAAATTTTTTGCCATTTCGATTCTACTTCTTTAAAATTATATACGCTCATATTTTGCCTCCTATTTTAGTTGTGTTCAACTACCTTATTTAATATTATTTACTTATAATTTCCAAATAATTCCTTGAAAATAAAAAATCCTCGTCACTAAACTTACGTTTAGGGACGAGGATAAATCTTCGCGGTACCACCCTAATTAGCCTACATTATATAGACCCTCTTAGATAGCTTTTAATCCAGCTACGGAAAATAGATTTCAATCTAGTAAGTTCAAAGTTATATAATATTAGTTCTCACCTGCCACTAACTCTCTGAAAAAATATAGTCTTTTACTGCTCTAGTCTATTCAATTTAATATAATTTTTGAAATTTTCTAATTATAATAACATATATTATCATGTTTATGCTAATGTGTCAATATCTATATAAGGTGCATCTTTCCATAATTTTTCTAAATTATAAAATCCTCTGTTTTCCTCATTAAATACATGAACCATTACATCTCCATAATCAAGAAGTACCCAAGTTTGAGTGCTTTGTCCTTCTTTTCCTCTTGGTTCTAGTCCTAGTTTTGATAATTCATCTTCTACATTATCAGCAATAGCTTTTACCTGTCTCTGAGAAGATGCTGTAGTGATAATAAAGTAATCACACAAACTAGAAACCTTTCCTATATTTATTATAACTGTATCTTGACCCAGTTTATCTTCTATGGCATCATATGCTATTTTTGTCATTTGTTCCACTGTCATATAAAATTCCTCACTTTCCTAATTAAAGTACACTTAGTTATTGTAACATATTAATATGATTTTGTAACATAGTCAACTTTAAATTTATTAATATATTTACCTTTATGCAGGTTTTTTATAATAACTTTTCTTTAATTAGATAGTTTCTTGCCATAACTGTTCTTGGATGTATCTCTTCTTCTTTATTGATAACAAACATTAAAGTATTATTAAAAGAAGTCAAAAGTGCTTCATCAAGCTTTCCCCCATATGCTAAATCTCTTAATGTATCTACAACTGGGAATTTTCTTCCTTCTTCAATTAAATCTGCTATGTAAATTATTTTTTCTAAAAGAGACATATCTTCTCTTCCTGTCGTATGATATTTGATTGCATTTATAACATCTTCATCTTCTATTCCAAACTCATACTTACATATGTATGACCCAATTACACTATGAGATAGAGAGCGATTTCCATCCTCTATTGGGTCTAAGTATATTTCATACTTATTTACATAATCTTCTATTTCTTTATCGCTTAAATACTTTGCACAATCATGAATCATTCCTGCTAAACAAGCTTTTTCTTTGTCACACCCATAAATCTCACATAATTTTTCAGCACATTTTGCAACATTTTTTGAGTGGCTAAGCCTCCCCACTGGTAGCATTTGATTTAGTCTCTGGTTAATATTCTCTAAGTTCATTTAATCATCTCCATATTGATATAGTTTATTTTCATATAAATAATTTTCTACATTTTCGGGTACTAAGTAACGTATTGACTTGCCTTCATTTAGCTGTTCCCTTATATATGTGGACGATATATCCAGTGATGGAACATAAACTGTTATAATGTCAGCATCATACTTTTTAGTTAACTTTTCTATAGTCTCTTGTGACCTTAACAAACTAATTCCTGGTCTTGTCGCAGCTATAAAGGTAGCTAACTCAAAGTTTTTCTTTACATCTTTCCACTCTTCAACACTACAAATAGCATCTGCCCCTGTTATAAAATAAATATCTGCATCTTTGTATTTTTTCTTCAAGTATTTTAATGTGTCTATTGTATAAGTCCTTTTTTTTCTTTCGATTTCTACTTTTGAAACTAAAAAATCTTCGTTGCTTTCAGTTGCTAGAAGTGTCATATTATATCTATCATACTTGTCTGTAGTGATACATAGTTTATGTGGTGGATTTCCTGATGGTATAAAGATAATTTTGTCAATGTCATACTTGTCTCTAATAAACTCTGCTGTTGCTAAATGAGCATAGTGTATAGGGTCAAAAGTACCTCCCAATATACCTATTTTGATTTTGCCTTTATGGCGATTAAATTTCTCTAGTTTTTCAGTATTTTTCAATTCCGCCTTCTTAACTAGATTTTCGCTTTTCATATTTTGTCTCCTTTTAATGTTATAATACTATTGTACCATTATTTTTTATTTCTTAAAGCTTATAATTTATTTTTTTTGGTATATAATTATATTTATATGCTAAAAAATGCTTTAAAAAATAATTATTTAACATGTTTTTACTTTACTTTTTAATAAAAATAACTTTTTACTATTTTGTCTTAATTTTGATAAAATATAACATATAAATGTAAGTTTTTTATTAAATTTTATTAGTTGCTTTTGTTAATATAATTACATACAAAAAGGGAGGATTTATGGGCACAATTACTAAGATAGAACAACAAAAAAGAAATGATGATAGAGTTAATATTTATGTAGATGATAAATTTTTTATTGCTATATTTAAAGAACTTGTTTATACATTCAATTTAAAAAAGGGTAATGAAATAAATGAAGAGGAATTAAAACCTCTTTTAGACGATGAAATGTATATAAAAGCTAAAAATAAAGCACTAAATATTTTATCTCATGCTGACCAGTCTGAAAAAAAAATAAAAGAAAAGTTATCAGCAGAATTTGATGAAAACATAATTGATAGAGTTATAGATTTTCTTAAAAATTATAATCTCGTAAATGATAGTGTATTAGCTCAAAAAATAGTTAATACAAATGTTAATTTAAATAGATGTGGTAAAAACAGAATTAAGCAAAATCTATATAATAAAGGTATCAATAGAAGTACAATTGATGAAGCTGTGTCTGAATTGGATAAGGATACTGAATTTGAAAATGCTATGTATCTAGCAAAAAAAAGGTTTGAAAGGGTAAAGAAGGAAGATAAAAAGAAAATATATCAAAAAATTTCTCAACATCTTTCCTATAAAGGCTTTGATTATGATATTATTAAAAGAGTTTTAAACAAACTTTTAAATTTCGATGAATATGATATATAAGTGTAAATACTAAGGAGGTAAATTATGAAATTAATCATTGGTGGTTTAAGCTTTTTATTAGGATTATATAATATATATCAATTATATAGAGAAGATAGTATGAGATAAATATTATTTTTTAGATGTAATATTTATTATGGAGGAGAAATAAAATGAAAAGTCAAAAAAGATTTAAAATTTTAGACATTGATGTATACCTGCAACCATTTGAGTCTGATATAAAAAAGCGAATGAAACACTATGAAGATGTGAAGTCAAAAATATTAACTAACTATAAAGATTTTAATTCTTTTGCAAATGCTCACCTTTACTATGGCTTTCATCAAACAAATGATGGATGGTTTTACAGAGAATGGGCTCCAAATGCAGACAGTTTATCATTAATTGGTGACTTTAATAATTGGAATAGAAAATCTCATCTTCTCAAAAAAGTTGGTTCTGGTAATTGGGAGATATTTATTCCTGGTAAAGATAGCTTACCTCACAAATCAGAGGTAAAAGTACAAGTAACTGCAAATGGAAAAACATTTGACCGTATACCACTATATATAAAAAGAGTAATTCAAAAGGATTTTGGTGGATTTAATGGACAAATATGGCAACCAAAAACTCCGTTTGTCTGGACTGATAATGAATTTGACTTAAAAAGCATAGCTTCTCCACTAATCTATGAATGTCATATAGGCATGGCTACTGAAAACGAATCTATCGGAACGTATAATGAATTTACTGAAAATATACTTCCTAAAATAAAAAAATCTGGATACAATACTATTCAGCTTATGGCTATTATGGAACATCCATACTATGCATCTTTTGGGTATCAAGTTTCAAACTTTTATGCAATCTCATCTAGGTTTGGTACTCCTGAAGACTTAAAAAATCTCATAAATACTGCTCATTCTATGGGAATTGCTGTTTTATTAGATTTAGTTCATTCTCATGCTGTAAAGAATACTTTGGAGGGAATAAATGAGTTTGATGGAAGTGAACATCAATTCTTCCACTCAGGTTCAAAAGGAAATCATCCTGCTTGGGGTACAAAGCTATTTAACTATGGTAAACCCGAAGTAATCCATTTTTTACTTTCAAACATAAAATTTTGGTTAAATGAGTACCATTTTGATGGCTTTAGGTTTGATGGTGTAACCTCAATGTTATATCATAACCATGGTCTTGGAGTTTCATTTGATAGTTATAAAAAATATTTTAGCATGAATACAGATATTGAAGCCATAACATATCTCCAATTTGCAAACGAATTAATAAAAGAGATTAAACCTAATTCAATAAGTATCGCAGAAGATATGAGCGGAATGCCTGGTATGTGTATACCTATAGAAGATGGTGGAATAGGATTTGACTACAGACTTGCAATGGGAGTACCAGATTTTTGGATAAAAACTATTTCTAACTTATCTGATGAAAACTGGGATTTAGGTAAAATGTGGTATGAGCTTACAACTAGACGTCCTGGTGAAAAAAATATAGGTTATTGTGAATCTCATGACCAAGCGTTAGTTGGTGACAAAACAATTATTTTTTGGTTGGCTGACAAGGAAATGTACTGGAATATGGAAATAGACTCAAATAACCATGTTATCAATAGAGCCATATCTCTAATTAAGCTAATTAAATTAATAACTTTTTCTTTAGCTGGTGAAGGTTACCTAAATTTTATGGGAAATGAATTTGGACATCCTGAATGGATTGATTTTCCACGAGAAGGAAATAATTGGAGTTATAAGTATGCTAGAAGACAATGGAACCTTTCAGAAAATGATACTTTAAAATATAAACAATTATTAAACTTTGATAATGCTATGCTTGAACTTACAAAATACGGTGATGTTTTTATCCAAAATAGCTATGAACTTATACATATGGATAATGATAAAAAACTTTTAGTGTACAGTAAGGGCAAATATTTATTTATATTTAATTTCCATCCTAATCTAATACAGTCAGTCGATATTTCAAAATTTCAAAATACAAACTATAAAACAATACTAAGTACTGATATGATAGAGTTTGGAGGAAATACAAAAAAAGAAAATTTACTAGACTATAATGTATACTTTAGTTCAGCCCCACCATCTTCAAAACTACCTGTTGCATCTCGTACAGCAATAGTTTTTTTAGATGATAATGTTTAAATATTAAAATAT
The DNA here is from genome assembly GCF_056688945.1 of Clostridioides sp. LIBA-7602. NCBI lineage: Bacteria > Bacillati > Bacillota > Clostridia > Peptostreptococcales > Peptostreptococcaceae > Clostridioides > Clostridioides sp. LIBA-7602. The sequence continues at coordinate 2,946,290 of NZ_CP196991.1, forward strand.
ATATTAAAAGCCAAATAACAATTTTAATACAAAATGTTATTTGGCTAATTTATTTTCTTGTGGTTTAATTACTTTTTAGATTTAATACTATAATTTCCAGCTTTTAATTTGTGGCATTATGTTCATTTTAACAGTTTGACTTTTTAAGGCTTTTCTAAATTTCTCAGTTGAAGAATCCTTAAACATCTTGCTAGAAGAATTCTTAAGGTCTTCCATAGAGTCCCAATGTTGTATCATAATCCATTTTTGGCTTTTTTCATCATACAAAAGCTCTGTATCAATAAAACCAGGTTGTATAGAATGAAATTTCATTTCTAAATCATTTACAATCTCTATAAACTCGTCTTTTGACAAGTTTTCTTCCACACTAAATTCCACTATCTCTGTAATAATTTTCATATACAAAACCTCCAATTTATTTTTCTTATATCATATCAAAAACTAAATTAGAGGTATTGTAAAAAATCGACAGTGTAATTACAAGTAACTATACCTTATATTTTCTTTAATAGTCTTATTCTCACTAATAAATTTAATTGGTGATGTCCCTGAGAATTCTTTAAATTCTTTTATAAAGTGTGCTTGGTCATAGTACTCATTTTCATAAATAAAGTCAAAAATTTCATTATTTTTATAGGTGTGAATAAGCTGATTACTTGCCATTTTAAATCTGCATATTCTCTTTAGAATTTTAGGTGTATACCCAGTATACTTTAAACAGATTCTTTCCAAGGTCTTAATATTTATATTCATATTATCACAAAATGATTTTACATTATTAGAACTATTGCCATATATAAATGAATCCAAAAGCTTTACAGATTTATTTTCTATTACCCCTTCTTCTAATATGGATAATAATACTTCTTCTAAATGTAAGACTGCTTTTTCTATTGATAATATTTTATTTAATGACTCTTCCAATTTTTTTGCAAAGACCTCTGATACTTGTTCTAAATCGACAATTTGACTATTAAACTCTGAAATTGGTATCTTTAAAAATGGATAAAGACCAAATGGATAAAAAGAAATCCCCATAACACGTATATTTCCACGTTGAATAATAAATCCATGTTTATCTCTTATTCCATTAAAATGTATATTACTAGTTGTATAGTTTTGGTTTTCAATTTTATATTCTATAATATCAGAAAGATTAAGAATAATATCTATACTATCTGTGGGTAGTAACTTATTGTTTAACAATATATTTTCATCTGTCTTAAGATACCAAATAAACTTTACCCACGGCTTTAAACGAGCATTTCTAACTGAATATCTTGTAACTGATAACATATTGAGTTAGCCCCTATCCTAAAATATTTTTATTATGTACTTCACCTTAATATTATACAATATAATTTATGCTATCATAAATTTTAATCTACTTTACTATCATTTCATACATTTTTTCAATATTTTAGAAATAGGAAGTGCTATTATAAGACCTATTAATACTTGCATTAAATTACCTGGTATTGAAGTAAGAGGTACTACAAAATTGCCATAAAGTATAACCTCTGTTACATAATATCCAAATAACATCCAAATTGATGAGACAGCTACACCTATTACATTAATTAAAAAATTATTTCCATTCTTGCCATTTGCCCATACAATCTTTCCAAGTAAATAACCCATAATACCTCTAACTATAAAAGTAAATGGAGCCCATAGAGTCCATCCAGATATTAAATCAAAAAGCGACATACCAATAGCACCCGATAAAGCACCTTTCTTACTTCCAAATACTATCGCTGATATGAATAACATCGCTGTTCCTAAATGAACAAGTCCACCATTTATAGATATTGGCAACCTTATATTTATAAATTTAGTTGCAATAAATACTAAAGCTATTAATAGTGAAGTTTCCACCATGTCTTTCGTCGTAAATTTTTGTTTAGCTGTAATTTCCATGCTTCATCCCCCTTGTCTATCTATTAAAAATAATACTTATTAAATAAATCTAACAAACTTTCATTTCCTTTAAATCCTAATGCACTTAGGCTCTTATCCAAAACATTTAGTATGTGCTCTATTTTATTTAGATTAGCATTTTCCCCCATGTGACCTATTCTTAAAATAGTGTCCATGTATTGATTTAATGATGTTGCAACAAGTGTATTATAATTTTTAAGCATGTAATTGGTAAGTTTTAAAGCTCCTATACTTTCAGGAATTTTTATAGCTGTGACTGTATTAGAATATCCTTCTTCTAAAAATAATTCTAGACCATATTCCTCAATAGATTTTCTGACACTATAAGCTATTTTTTCATGTCTATCTAATACTTTTTCTATTCCCTCTTCTAATATATTATCAAGAGCTTTATCAAGACCTATTATGTCGCTTATTGGCATTGTATAAGGAAAATATTTTTTTTCATAATAACCTTCCCATATATTTAAATTACAATAAAAACCTATTACATCTGTTTTTCTATTCTTTATGCAATTTTTCGCATCTTTACTTATCCCAACTATAGTAAGACCTGCTGGTGCAGAGATAGCTTTTTGCGAACCACCTAATATTATGTCTATTTTAGATTCATCTACATTTAATCTCTCTCCAACCATACCTGCTACAGAATCAACTACAGTTAATATCCCATATTCCTTAAGTAATGGGCATATTTTACTTACATCGTTTAATAAACCAGTTGGAGTATCACAGTGTACAACTGTTGCATACTTAAAGTTACTATCTTTATCTAAAAATGCCTTTAATTCATCAACATCTATACTTTTTGTATATTTGCTTGAAAAAAGCACATACTCTCCACCATACATTGTTACAAAATCCTTAAAACCTTCTCCATATATACCATTATCAATTACAAGGACTCTATCTCCCTTTTCTGTAAGTGATGCACAAGCTGCTTCAAGCCCTAATATACCTTCACCACTCAATATGTAAACATCATTTTTTGTACCAACTATATTACCAAACTTTTCACACGTTTTTTTATAAAATTCAACAAAATCAACATCTATATCTGGGTTTGTTGTCTTCTCTGCTCTTGCTAACCTTACATTTTCCCTAGTTTCTGTTGGTCCTGGTGCATAATTAATTTTATTGTTCATATATATTCAGCTCCTTTTTATTTTATATACGCTTATTATACAAAATTTTCATTTTATATGGTACAATTTTATATTTTTTTGAAATTGTACCGATACATTTGCTGATATGAATAATATCCATTTATTAGACATAGCTATTGATTGCACAAAAAATACAGAGCAAACATTATTTTAATTGTCTGCTCTGTATCTATATAATTTAATCTATTTGATTATTTTTTTGTGTGCTTATTTTTATTACTAAAAAACTATCCATTAAATATCCATACTTTATTCACTATATCTTACTCTATCAATAAGTGATTCTTTATTGAAACTTTTTCCTATTAAATAAGTTGTTATAAATTGAGCTATAATAATACATACAGCCATCAATAGGATTGGTACTATTGGTAAAGCATATGTTGCATAAGATAAGCCAGTCTTTTTTAGGAATATAACAGCAATATATCCTAATATTCCTCCAGATAAAATACTTCCTATCATCATTCTAGAAGTATAATATATAGCCTCTGAGTTAAGCATTTTTACTAATTGTTTATTAGTAAGACCAATGGCTTGAAGCATACCAAGTTCTTTCTTTCTAGTAACTATACTAGTTATCATTGTATTTACAAGATTCATAAATCCGATAACACCTATTATACCTGTTAAAGTGTATCCCATTATTTTTATAAATGAAATCACAGCTTTATTTGACTCTATTCTGCTATCTAAAAAATCAGTTTCTAGAAATCCATTAGATTTAGCTATTTTCTTTATGCTATCTTTTATTTCTTGATACTTTCCTTCTTCCGTATATATTCCTAAACTACTTGTTGAATCATTTTTCAAAGTTCTATCTATAAAATCTTTTCCTATACCAAAGCTCGGAGACCCCATAGCTATTGCTTGAACCTTAAATTCTTTTTTTATTACTTTATCTCCATCATATAGAGTTAATTTTATTTTATCTCCTGCCTTTACTCCCATTTCTTTTGCTGTATCAACATGAGTAATTATTATTTCATCTCCTGTTTGCAGTTTTTCAAAATTTATTTTCCCATCTACTAAATTATTATTTAATGATTTCACATCATTTTCATCTACACTTTGTAAAAGGTCATGTTTAAATTCAACATCATAATCATCCATTCCAACCTTTATACTACTTGCAGACTCTATTTTTTTAATTCCTTCTATATTTTTTATTTGATTTAAAAAGTCTTTACTTAAAGGATTATTCATTTGCAAAATATTCAAATTATTTTTAGGATTTTTATCACTATCCATTTCATAACCAGAAAGCCTAACTTCTATATCATAAGGAAAATTTGCTCTTGCCATCTTCTCAGCATCAAAACTTTCTAAGGCAGTTGATACTGTTATAAATATAGTTCCACTCAATATAAGAGATACCAATGTCATGTAAGTACGCTTTTTATTTCTTTCTAAATTAGCTTGTGATAATCTATTTAAATTTATATTTTTATGACCTTTTCTCTTATTTTTATTACTTATTTTATTTCCAGTATACCTTACTGCATCAACTATAGATACTTTTGATGCTACTTTCATTGGCTTTAAAAGTGATAACACAACAGACATAAAACTTATTACTACAACCAATAATATAACTGGTAATTGTGATGATTTTACATTCATATCCATAACTAATTTTATTATAATATTTGCAAGCGCATAACCTAAAATTGTTCCTATTGGTATTGCAATCCCTGCTAAGATAAAACCTTCCTTAAATACTATATTTTTTACTTGTTTTTTAGTTGCACCAATTGCTCTAAGCTTTCCAAATTCTTGAACCTTTGTAACTATTGAAATATAGAATATATTGTATATTACTAAAATGCTAGATAATACAATTACTAATCCTACAAATACTCCACCCATAATGGTTTCCATATCAGGTTTTAAAGCATTTATATAATTTTCATTTACAGCTACATTAATAGTATCCAGTCCTATATCATTAGCAATCTTATTTAATTTTGATTTTGCTTGTTCTATCGATAAATTACTTTTATCGTTTAATTTTACATATATATTAAAATCTTCTTGTGACATATCTCTAGTATTTTTCATATATGTTTCTGATATAATAGCAGAATAATATTTACCTGCTTCAGATATTTCACTAGTTTTTAAAATTCCAGTTATAATGAACTCTTTTTCAATTCTATTGTCACTTTTATAGTCATTATAAGCTATTTTTATCTTTTCACCTAAATTTTTATTACTATAACCAAGTGCTTTTAAAGCCCCTCTATCCAACACAATTTCATTCTCTTTTGTTGGTAACTCACCTTTGACAAACTCAAAGTTATTTAATCTTAAAGTATCTTCATTCATGTATGCTAGAGAAATATTTGAATCATCTTCTAGCTTCTCAAAACCTACTCCATTCATTTCACCAGTTAATTCTACATCTGCATGATTACTCAATATATTAGCTTGTTTTTCGTCTACATTGGCTAATACACCATGATAATTACCTGAATACTTTATAGTATTTTCTTTTTGATATGTACCTGCATCAATAATATAAATTCCAATAGATGAAAGCATTAAAGTTGAAAGTATTATAGTGATTATTATTAAAATACTTTTTGATTTATTTTGCTTTAGATTACTTTTTGCTATTTTAGTAGTATTAATCATTTTTACCACCAACCTTTGATACCCTACCATCTTCTATAAATATAACTCTATCAGCCATTTGAGCTATACTATCATCATGAGTTATCATAACTAAAGTTTGACTGTATTTCTTAGACATAGACTTTAGAATACTCATAACTTCATCAGATGTTTTAGAATCTAGGTTTCCAGTTGGTTCATCTGCAAGTATTATAGCAGGTCTTGTAGCTAAAGCTCTTGCTATTGCTACCCTTTGTTGTTGACCACCTGATAATGTATTTGGTAAAACATCGTGTTTATTTTCAAGTCCCAATGATTTTAGAAGTTCTTTTATAAAATGTTCATCCACTTCTCTACCATCTAGACCGATTGGTAATACTACATTTTCCCACACATTAAGAGATGGGATTAGGTTATAGCTTTGAAATATAAATCCTATCTTTCTTCTTCTAAATACAGCAAGTTCTTCTTCTTTTAATGTAAATATATTTTTATTATCTATATATACATTCCCAGATGTAGGTATATCAAGACCTCCAATCATATGTAAAAGAGTACTTTTTCCAGAACCTGATTTTCCTATTATTGCAACAAATTCACCTTCATTTATTTCTAAATTAACATTATCCAAAGCTCTTACTAAGCTTTCTCCTGTTCCATAGTGTTTTGATAAGTTTTCAGTGTATAGTATTTTCATAAAATTTCCCTCTCATTCTAAGTTATATTACCCCAAGTTTTATTACTTTTTATTTCTGGAGCTGTTTATACTTATATAATAAATGTAGAGGCTTACATTTTCCTTTCATTTAATATTACATAGTTGTAAGAAACAAAGAAAACTTGCTTCCTACCCCTACTTTAGAAGAAACCATAATATTTCCACCCTGTTCTTCTAATATTTTTCTACTTAGATACAATCCTACTCCACTACCTTCTATAGATTCGATTTCCTCAGATATACCTCTATAAAAACGTTTAAATATATTATTAAATTCACTCTTTTTAATCCCACTACCATTATCCTCTATTATAATTTTAAAATAATTGGCAGTTTCCTCTACAGATATATTTATTTCCCCATTCATTTGTGTGTATTTTACAGCATTATCTAATACATTGAAAATACTCTCTTCAGTCCATTTTTTATCATGAGGTATAATTCTACTATTGAATTCATTTAAATTTAATGTTATATTTTTACTCTTAGCTTTTGGAAGCACACTTTTTACAGCATTTAAAATAGTATTTTTTATATCATTATCTTCTTTTTTTATGTTTATCATGCTAATCTCTAGCCTTGATATGTTAACTAAAGAATTTATTAAGCTTTCTAATTTACTTATAGAATTTTTGTTAGTTACTAAAAACTCTTGAGCTTCGTCTTCTTCTAAGTCTTCTTCTATAAGCAATGTATTATATAATTTTAATGATGCTAAAGGAGTTTTTAGTTGATGGGAAATATCTGTTACTAATGACTTTACACTTTCTTTTTCTTTCTCTAATTTAATAAACTTTATCTTTAAACTTCTATTCAACTCATATAGACAGTTATTTATCTTGCTAAATGTACCTTCTTTAAAATACTCATTGTATTCTACTAGATAACCAGTATCTTCTAACTCAGTAGAATCCTTCAAGTAATTTTCTTGTGACATCTTATCTACTATAAAATAAATTTTACTCAATCTTTTATTTATGTATCTTATAAAATAATATATTATACCTGTAACAACTATAAACATTACTACAAAAACAGAAACTGATTCTTTAAAAAAGGTTTTTAAATATAGTCCAAAATTTTTATCATTTGACATTTTATTTTCTAATCCATATCCAAATTTTTTAAATGCTTTTTCTCCAATAGCCACCTTACTATAATCAGAATTGTAAATAGATTTTACTATATCTATCTCATCATTTGGATATTTCTCAATCAATATCCCAGCAATACTTTGAGTATTTCTTATTTGATATTCATATAATTTATGTAATCTATTATATTCAAAGAGTATAAATACAAGCGTTACTATTAGTACAGATAAGATAGAGCATACAATAACTCTTCTCATTATATAATCATCTTTCATACTCAAGCTATCTTTGACATTCATACTTTTTAACATTTTTTTATACTCCTTTCCCCCCACATGTATCCAACACCCCTTACTGTCTTTATATACTTAGGCTCAGATGGATTTTTTTCTACTTTTTGTCTAAGTCTTCTTATATTTACTGCAATCGTATTATCATCTACAAAATTTCCACTATTGTCCCATAAAGATTCTAACAGTTGTTCTTTAGTTAATGTCTGCATTGAATTTTCCATCAAATATCTTAAGAGTTTAGTTTCCGTTTTACTTAAAATTATCTCTTCTTCTTTATCATCTGTTTTTATAATCAACTTATTTTCTATATAATAAAAAAATAAATCATCACAAACCAATAAAGTATAATTTTTTACTGTATTTACCCTTTTCATAAATGCATTCACTTTTGATATTAATACCATTAAACTAAATGGCTTTGTAATATAATCATCTGCACCTAAGTCATATCCTGTAACAATATCCACTTCTTCATCAAGGGCTGTCAACATTATTATGTATACATCACTTTTATTTCTAATCTCCTCACAAAAATCAAAACCACTCCCATCAGGAAGACCTATATCGGAAATAATTAAATTTATCTCCTCTTTTACGAAAATATTTTTTGCTTCCTCTATGCTAAATGCATTAAAAACATTGTATCCTTCTTTTTTTAGTTTAAAACTAATTCCCCTATTTAAAGATTTATCATCCTCTAAAAGTAATATATTATTCATCCTTCTATCCTCCATTATCATACATACTAGCTAAATTATATCATACTAGTAAAAGCATTTTATTTATCAATTTATAAATATTTCATAAGTTATTAATTGGATTTCACTTAATTATAAATATACTTAAACACAAAAAAAACAAAGGGCATTAGTATTTATATAACTAATTACCTTTGCTCTTTTATTAGTATCTAAGATTAAATTTTTATTTGCTAACTCTTACTTATTAATTTTTATTTTGACTTTTTGCTTTTTAAATCTTTTTGATTAAAATTTAATAAGTATAGTAATGTACCAGATGCTATAAATACAATCATACTATTTGAAAAACCTAAGTCTCCTGTTTTAGGAGATTTTTCTTTAGCTTCTCTTTTATATACTCCTGTATTAGAACTCTCTATAGGTTTTCTTTTATCTATTTTTTTACTTTTCTCACTATCAGAATTTTTTATATCATTATTAGGTATACTACCTTCATTATCACTAATATTTTCTTTATTTTCCCCTACTATCAATTCACTCCCTTGACTCTTACTTGCTATCTCTTTTTTAGACTTGATACTAATTCTTCCATCTACACTTTGTGATATTTCTTTTTTGTACTCTATATATTCAATTACTATACTCTCTAAATTTCCAAAATCATTTAATACTGGCTCTTTTGAAAAGCAACTAAAATCATCCCCACCTGATGCTATATAGTCATTAGTTGCAACTATATACTTTTTATTCAAATCTAATGGCTTTCCATCTTTTAAAATACCAGTTATTTTTTCTCCTTCTTTTTGCTTTGGGTCAAAATAATATGAGATTCCTCCTACTTGTAAAAAGGCTGAATTCTTTTCTGGATAGAGTTTTACTCCTTGCTCTAATACATCTTTAATTTGTGCTCCTGTAAGTTCTTTGGTAACTATTGTATTGTTAAAAGGAAATACATCTACAATATCTCTTCTTGTTATGTTCCCTTTTTCTATTGTATCTCTGATATTTCCTCCATTAAATAGAGAAATATCAGCCTTAGTCTTATCAAGTAAAATATCACTTATTAAATTACCTAAATTAGTTTCTTTTGTCCTTACATTTTCATATGAGCCATCTAGAGTGTTTTTTGTTACACCTATAACTTTATCTAATATTTTTTCTTGATGTTCTTTTATTTCATCAATCTTTTTACTTATACTATCATCCAATTCATATTTTAATGCTTCTTCCTTATCTATCAATCTAGCTGATTTATTTTCTATTTTTATATTTTCTATATCACTAGTATTAAGTGTTAGTTTTACTTCGCCAATATTTTCTAGATATTGTCCTGTACTTACAATCAATGTGTCACCAACTTGCTTGCCATTTTCAAATTTAGTATGACTATGCCCATCAATAATTAAATCGGTACCTTGTACTTCATTGGCTATATCTATGCTATTTGGCTTACTCAAACTATTAGTACCAATATGGCATATTGCAACTATTACATCTGCACCTTTTCTTTTCAACTCACTTACTTGCTCTGTTGCATATTCTATAGGATTTGCAAATTCTAATCCTTCCACATTTTTAAATCCTGTTTTGCTCTTTGTTTCTTGAGTTGTAAGTCCAAAAAATCCTATTTTTATACCATCTATTTCTTTTATATCGTTACTCTCAAAGACTTTTTCACCATTTTTGAGGATATTTGATGATAAAAATTTTAAAGTGTTATCTCCTGAACTAGCAATTTGTGATAATTCAAACAATCTATCTTTTCCATAGTTAAAGTCATGATTTCCAGGAGTAATGTAGTCATAACCAGCACACTTAATCAATTCAATCGCATTTTTACCCTTGTCCATATTTACTATTGGAAGTCCATGTAAACAATCTCCTGCATCTACTAAAATTGAGTTTGGAGTTTCTTTTTTCAATGTAGCTAGGTTACCTATTTGTATTTGTTCATTACCTTCAGAATATCTTCCATGTATGTCATTAGTGTGAAAAATAGTTATTTCTTCAGATTGCTCTAGCCCACAAGAAATAAAACTCTGACTTGTTGTAATTAGAATTATAATTACCAAAATTAAATATCTTCTAATTTTCAATATAAATTATCCTCCTCAAATTAGTTTTAGCTTTAGTATAAAATTTATATTTTATATAAAACTTTTTAGGTAAATATTAAGCATACATAAGATTAATTAGTATAATTTTTAATATTTATCTATCAATTTAATTTTGTCCATATCCAATTAGTTTTAATCTAATTACATTTTTTCGTATCTATATTTTTCTTTTATTTTATATAAAATTATTTTAGAATCTTTTTAATTGGTCTCTTTTAAAGGTCCATTGAGGTATTGTTAAATCGCCTTCAAAATCTAAACTATACCAAGGGCTTAAGTTTGTATTTTTACGGTTAATAAGAAGTTGAGTTTGTTGTGCAGGCATGTAGCTTTGAGCTATCATAAATATCTTTTCTCCAGTCTTTTCATTTTCTGCCATATCCATGATTATACTTGCATGTCCTGGACTTCCACCAACTATAAACACATCTCCTATTTGCATATCTTCAATTTTTACAGGCTTCAATTCTTTTTCAAGAGATAAAGTTCCTGAATAAGCAAATACTATATCCATAAACTTCCTAAAACTCTCATATGATGTTGAATATTCAGTCGATTTATACCAACTTGAACCACTATCTTTTACTGAAATTCTATATCCTTCTGCCCATTTTGAATACTTAGCCTTAAAACCATCGACAAAGTCAAAACTTATTTCATCATACCTCTTATTCTGATACAAGTATTCAGCTCTCATAAGCATAATTGCATCTGCACATTGATGTAAATCTCTATTACCAATATCAACATCGAATACACTATCATAAATGCCTTTTGATTCCTTAGTTTTACCATTATAATACTTTACCTTCTCACCATAATTTTTTAACTTAGTATTTCTAAGGAATGATTCGAAACTACCTTTTTCTACATCCACTCTTTTAAAACCTTTTGGTGGCTCATACCTATCTTTCAATATATTTGCATCTTTATGTACTATTATTGCTTGTTCATCTTCTTTAGAGCTTTGAGTTTTCTTAGAACCTTCAATAGTTTTTTTACTTTCTCCATTACTACATCCAACCAAAGTTAATGTAATTAATGACAAAATAGTTATTTTCTTTAGTATTTTCATTAATTTATCCTCCTTTAAATGTTTCTAAAAATAAAATTCAATTTCTTCTCATAAAATTTTTATATATTGCAATACAAAAAAACTATTTGACAATATTTCTTGACTCAAATACACATCTATTGCTATATTTAATGTTAAAATAATTATAATAGGATATTATAATAAAAACAAACAACAGATTTGTGTTAATTTTAGAAAGGGGAAAAAATGATAGATTTAACTTTACTTGGATGTGGTGGAAATGTCCCTATGCCAAACAGATTTCTATCTTCTGTATTCATAAATTATAAAGGTAGAAAAATACTAATTGATTGTGGTGAGGGCACTCAGGTATCCATGAAGCTAAAAAAATGTGGCTTTAAAGATATAGACTTGATTTGTATAACCCATTTACATGGTGACCATATATTTGGACTTTTAGGACTTCTATCAACTATTGGAAATAGCGGTCGTACAAGTGATTTAACTATAATTGGCCCAGTTGGAATAGTTGATTGTATTCGTTCTATGAGAAATTTAGTAGAATATATACCATATACTTTAAAAATTATAGAGAATCCTCAAGGCAGTTTTTCTTTAGATAATGAATTTTTAAGAAATGTAGAAATTTCAACAATTGATTTAGAACACTCCATAGAGTGTTTAGGATACAGTTTTAATTTTAGAAGAAATCCTAAATTTGATATAGATAAGGCAACTAGAAATGAAGTTCCTAAAATGTTATGGAAAAAGCTACAAGAAGGTCAAAGTGTAGTTTTAGATTCAAAAAAATACACTCCAGATATGGTTTTGGGAGAATCAAGAAAGGGAGTTAAAATAAGTCTTACAACTGATACAAGACCTATAGAATCAATACCAGACTTTATAAAAGATAGTGATTTATTCATATGTGAAGCTATGTATGGCGATGATTTAGACATATCAAAAGCTGTTAGAAACAAACATATGACTTTTAGAGAAGCTGCAAATCTTGCAAAATTAGGAAATGTTAAGCAACTTTTACTAACACATTTTAGTCCATCATTAGATATGCCTAGTATGTACTTAGAAAATGCTACTAATGTTTTTGAAAATACTCTTCTTGGAGAAGATAGACTAAGTTTGCATTTAAATTTTGATGAATAATTCTGTTTATCTTTATTGACAAAAAATTAGGAATGAATTTTACCTTTATGAAATATTGCAGAGTAAATTCATTCCTTTAAGTACTTGTTAGTCACAAATTAAATGATATTATTTAGATACATTTCCAGCCACATTTAAAACATCCCATGTTCTTGCAAATGGTGGAGCATAACACAAATCTAACATTCCAAGCTGATTTGTAGTCATTTTCCCAAAAATAGCAGCAGCCAGTACATTTGTTCTTTGAACAGCATCCTTAAACCCAGCCACTTGTCCTCCTAAAATAACTTTTGTATCTGCATCATAAACAAGCTTTACATATATTTTATTTCTTCCTGGATAATAGTGTGTTTGATTATAATCAGAAATAAATTTAGATTTAACATTTATGCCTAAATCTTTAGCTTGTCTTTCTGTAATTCCAGTTGAAGCAGCTTCCATATCCATAATTTTTATACAACTTGAAGATAGTGAACCTTGATAAGAAACTTCTCTCCCTCCTAGGTTTTCTCCTACTATCCTACCTAATTTATTAGCTCCAGTTGCTAAAGGTACATATACATTTTCATTACTTACTATATTCTTTATGGTTGCACAGTCACCAGCAGAGTATATATCTTTTACAGAAGTTCTTCCGTACTCATCAACTACTATAGCTCCATTTTTTAGCATTTCTATATTAGTGTTTGACAAAAACTCTGTATTAGGTCTTACACCAGTAGCAATTATTACTACATCCGTATCTATTTCCCCTTTATTTGTTATAACTTTTTCTACTTTATCTTTTCCATACAGTTCTACAACCATTTTATCCAAGTGCAATTTAACATCATGTCGTCTTATTTCTTCCTCTAACACATCTGTAATTTCCTTATCAAATACTTGAGGTAATATTCTATCTTCCAATTGAATTACATGCACATTTTTGCCTAACTTCTTACATGCCTCAACTGCTTCTAATCCTATAAATCCAGCACCTATTATTGTAACTCTTTTATTTTCTTTATCACTTAAAATCTTTTTTAGATACTCTCCATCGTATAAACTTTTTAACATAGAAACATTCTTCAATTCTACATTTTTTATAGGAGGCATAATACTTCTTGCCCCAGTTGCTATCATCAATTTATCATAGTAATCTTCATGTATTTCACCTGTTTTTACGTTTTTTACTTTTATTTTCTTAGATTCACTATCAACCTCAACAACTTCTCTAAATATATTTAAATCAATCCCAGACTCTCTAAGTTTTTCAGGTGTTCTTGCTAATAAGTCATTAGCATCATCAAAATATCCACCAACAAAATATGGCAATCCACAAGCACCAAAAGATACTATCTCTGTTTTTTCATAAACAACAACCTCATATTCAGGTTTTATTCTTTTTAATTTAGCTGCAGCACTCATCCCAGCTGCAACACCACCAATTATTATTACTCTCATTTTATCTCTCCTTTGATGTCTAATTAATTTCTTTACTTATTTTGAGCTTTTCATTTGATATATATTCTATGTACACATCTTTATAATAAATCAAAGTTATTTTTTTCACATTTTTTTGTTTGAAATCAAATTTTATAAAAGCTATTTTATCTTTTCTTACCCCAATTCAAATTCTTTAAACACATATTATACCCTATTTTTCTGTATTTAATCACATTTCTGTAAATTAAATTAATTTATTCTATTTTAGTAAATTATGATATAATATTGACATTTTTTTAATATATTGATATTATTTAGACTTAGAAAAATTTATTTTTAGATAAAGGAGAAAAAATATTGGAAAGTTCATTCTTATCACAATTTCTTATGATTACAAATTTTAAAACGATTTTTTTTATAATCTTGCTTCTAGGTACATTCTTTATTGTTAGACAATTTGAAAAGAAAAAAATCAAATTTTCATTGAGAACAATATATGCTACAATACTCGGACTTATATTAGGAATTATAATTCAAGCTTTTGCTGGTTTTCCTAATGATACAACTCAAGTCACTTGGTTACAGGAAGTAAGTAAATGGTATAGTCTATTTGGTTCTGGATTCATGGACTTATTAAAAATGTTAGTAGTACCTTTAGTTTTCTTATCAATTATAAAGGTAATTATTAATATGAAAGATAATAATCTTGGAACACTTACATTTAGGTCTTTAGGTATGCTTCTTACTACTACTGCTATAGCTGCTATTGTTGGAATTGTAGTTGCAAATATAATGAAGTTAGGTGTAGGAGTTAATCTCCCTGCTTTAGGAGGAAATCAAGAGCTTAAAGAAATAAATTCTCTTGTAGATACTTTAAGAGGGTTACTACCATCAAATCCTGTAATGGCTATGGCAAATGGAAATATTGTAGCTACAATAATATTTGCTACATTTATAGCTACATCAATAAAGAGATTAAGTAAAAAACATTTTGAAACAATAAAACCATTTATAGATTTTATAGAAGCATCTTACAAGATAATTGTAAGTGTATCTATGACTGTTATTAAATTTATGCCTTATGCTGTGGTTGCTCTACTTGCAAATACAATAACTTCACAAGGTATTAGCTCAATAGTATCTGTTTTACATTTTATATTAGCACTTTATATATCAGTTGCAATATTATTTGTTATACATTTGATTTTTATAACTCTAAATGGACTAAATCCCATTACTTATATAAAAAATTCAACTGAAGCCCTACTTCTAGCATTTACTTCGCGTTCTAGCTTAGGAACATTGCCTGTAACAATAGAAAGCCTAGTACAAAATCATGGAGTTGATGAGGGTGTATCAAGCTTTACAGCAAGTTTAGGTGCAAATATGGGTATGAATGGTTGTGCAGGTATATATCCCGCTTTAATGGCTGTTACACTTGCAAATATGGCTGGTGTAAACATGGATATGAGTTTTTATGTTATGTTGTTAATAGTTATAACAATTAGTTCTTTTGGAATAGCAGGTCTTCCAGGAACTGCTACAATGGCAGTTTCAGTTGTTATATCTGGAGTTGGTCTTGGTTCTTATTTCCCATTAGTTGGTGGTATACTTGCAATAGACCCTATATTAGATATGGGACGTACAATGATAAATGTTAATGGTGCTATGGTATCATCAATTACTGTAGGAAAATCACTCGGAAAAGTCGATAAAGAAGTATTTAGTAAGAAAAATATTTCTTAAAATAAGTATGGAAATAGATGAGGCTGTCTAAAAATAGAGACAAGCCTCTTTTTCATTGTTGAAATAATAAAAATATATTTGATTTCATACAAAAAAGAATGCCTCATGAACTAAAAAGTTCATTTTGAGACACTCCCATTTATTTTTTATTTTATTAGAAAATTTATTTAAAAACTTACTCACAAAATGGAAAGAATTCTTTTGTAAGATTTTGAGGATATACAGATATAAAAACAAAGTCATAGTCTTGAGACTTTGCATATTCCAATATATCTCCATCATAATATCTAGGGTCTATCATATCTATAGTTGAACAAACAGAGGAAAAGAAGGCTGCTGTTGGTACAATTAAAGAGTCTTTAACAAATAGCACTTTTAATCCTTCTTGATTTTCTATATTTTTTATCTTAACTAATGGTCTATTTCCCAATAAATATGTAAAATACTTATCTGATTGACCATCCATTAAATTAAGGTCTGCATTAAAAGGATATGATAATATCAAGCTCTCTTCAAATCTGCCTTTTAATTCAAATTTTTGCGATTTAGAATCTGTATAATAAGTATAATTGGTCTTAAATTTAGGATAAATTAATGTAAAATCATCTATCCCACCATATAAAATACCTGTCTTTCTTCCCATAGAACCAAGAAATGATTTAGGGTATACAATTGAATTATAATTTTCCTTATCTCTATAATAATTATTTCTGTCTAAATTCATATTATATTTTTTATTAAGTTGCTCAACTAGTTCTCCAAATGCCCAAAAAGAAGTTTCTACTTTCCAGTGATGGTCTGTTTTAAAAAATAAATCATCTTTTGGAATACCGCTTTTTAAAATATTTTCCCTAAAATCAATATAGTCCACATTGTACTTTTTGAGTTGGCTTAAAAAATTATCTGCGGTCTCATTGCTGTAAGAATAAGGTATCCCTTTTGGAAATTTTGTCACTCCTTTTACATACTTATCTGGAGTCATTAAATAAACTAATTTCGTGTCTTGTTTTTCCATTTCTTCAGAAAATTTTCTTACCCTATCTGCTAGTACACCAACTTGATTTGGAGCTTTAGCAAAATATGTATAATGCATTTTACCTGAAGTATCCTTTACAACACTAAACTTTGAAAACTCATTTTTACCCATTAACTTTTGTAAATATCCATAAGTTTCAATAAATGTATTCTTATATATTACTTTATCATTTACTGTATTATCAATAGATGATATTGTATCTTTTAAACTATTTCTCTTAGCAACTGAATTTTTTATTTCATGTATCATATCTTTTCCAGAATAACAAATATTAAAGATAGAGAAAGCGAATAAAACAATTAAGAACATAATTGCAGTTATTAATCTTACTTTAAAAAATCTATTCATACTTTTCCCCCCTTAACTAAAAATTAAAATAAATAAATGGATTATAGCTTCCAGTTACTAAATATGTCACAGAAATAAAGAACAATAGAATAGCTGATATTGGATAAAATACATTAAATAGCATACTGTATTTAGCTTGTTCAACAACAAACTTATTAATTTTCTTCGCAATAGGCACACTAAAAATAAACGCAAATATAAAGAAAATCCAGTATTCTTTTAAAAACATATATGTATAATCACTCCAAATAACCCCACTTCCTCCAAACATAGCTTTAAAATAGTTATATGCTTCTTTTAAATTGGGGGATCTAAATAATACCCACCCAAAATTAACTACTAATAAAGTATAAATATGTTTTATAAAATTATGATTTTCAATCTTTTCAAACATTATAAATCTCTCTATAATTAAGAAAACAAAATTTAAAATTCCCCAAATTACAAATGTCCATTCTGCTCCATGCCATATTCCAGTAAATAACCACACTATAAACATATTTCTAATCATAATATCTTTATTTGCTACTCTAGAACCACCAAGTGGAAAGTATATATAGCTCTTAAACCACATTCCTAAAGAAATATGCCATCTTCTCCAAAACTCAGTGATTGATTTTGATATATATGGATAATTAAAGTTTTCTTCAAATTTAAAACCAAACATAAGACCTAAACCTATAGCCATGTCCGAGTAAGCAGAAAAATCAAAGAATATTTGCAAGGTATAAGCTATCGAACCAAGCCATGCAAGTGATGCAGCTATTTCTCCTTGACTATTCATGGTATAAATATAGTCCGCTACTATAGCCATGTTATTTGAAATTAATACCTTTTTGCCTAGACCTGTTATAAATCTACAAGTCCCAATAGAAAACTTATCCCAAGTCTCTTTTCTATTAAGAATTTGCTCTGCTACACTCTCATATCTAACTATAGGCCCTGCTATTAATTGAGGGAAAAAAGCTATATAAAGTCCCACATAAAAAGGATTTTTTTGAACTTCTCCATGCCTACGATAAACGTCTATAACGTAAGACATTCCTTGAAATGTAAAAAATGAAATTCCTATAGGTAAAACAATACTAGGTATAGTCAATTCAGTACTAATAAGTTCGCTAATATTTCTTAGTGCAAAAGCTAGATATTTAAATATAAATAAAACACCTATATTATATACACACATTAAAACTAGAAAAATTTTCACTTTTATTTTACTTTCCCTGTATCTATCTACTAGTAAACCAAATATATAATTCATTATTATAGAAGCTATCATAATAACAACAAATTTTGGTTCTCCCCAAGCATAAAAAAATAAACTAACAACTAGTAATATCATATTTTGTATAGTTCGATTAAATCTAAACACATAATACAATACCAATGTTATCGGTAAAAAATAAAATAAAAAAATTAAGCTTGAAAATAACACAATCTAACCTCCTCTCTTTACTTAGTTTTTGAATGTTTTTTCCAATACAAATAAATCCCAAAGCATATTATTACTAAAGATATAAATAAAATTTGAATAAATATTATGCTATTATTCATAAAGTTTATTTTTTTCATATCTTGTACTGTTGGCGATTGTTTAGGTGATACTAATGTATATGGAACACCATCTTTATCTTTTTTATTAATACTCCAAGATTGAGTTAATGTTATTTTTTTGCCGACTTTAAATTTATCATTAACGTCAACTTGTAAAATAATTTGTCCAGGTTTGGCTTTATCACTTAACGTCAACTTACCTTTTTGAGATATATTTACACTATCTTGTTTTTCTATAAGAGAATACTTAATCTTTGAATTATTTTCAAGACCTAATACATTGTACTGACTTATACTTTGACCCAATACCGGTATTTGTACTTCTTCATCTCCAGTTATTCTAATATTATGCAAAGATTCTAATTTATCCTCGACTAACAAAGATAACTTTCTTATAGTAACAACATTATGTCCTTCATCAGATGGGATAAATGTAATTCCCCAATTAACAATATTTGAAAGCATACTCGAATCCAGTAATACATTACTTTTATCATTTATAAAACTATTAAAATTTACATAAATTTTACCTTCAAATTCTCCTGGCACTTCTATACATCCATCTTTTATTTTATCTGAATATATTATATTTTTATCTTCAAAAAATACTTCACTACCTTCTTTTAATCTAAACTCAAGCATATTTTTATTTTGTATGCTTAAATTTATTCTCTGAGAGCTTTTGTTTTTATTTTGAATCTCAATATAAAAATTATGGTACATACCCCAATTTTCTTTTATATTTTGATAAATATATAAATAACGTTCCTTATCACTCTTAGAATCATCTGTTTCTATTTTTATACCTGTATCTTCATGTGTAATATTAGAACTTATATTATTCTCTATCTTCTTAAAAGATAAATCTAAGGTTTTGTCACTTGTTGCTGAACTTGTAAAAGTAGCGTTTATAAAGAAAATAAACACCAAAATAAGATATTTTACAGAACAAAAAAACACTTTTAAAGTCTTCATTTCATCTCTCCTAAATATATTCCATGGGTTCAAACTCATCTTTGCTTTCTTCTTTCTTTTTACTAGGTTCTGAAACAATAATTGTCTTATTTTGTAATATCCAATCCATCATTTCATTTCTTAAAAAGAAATTTTGCATTATACTGTCAATGTTATTCACTTTATATAAAATGCCTCTTTCATCAGTTTTCCCCTCACATAAATCACATTCTAATACAATATTTTCATTAATTTCCAAAGCTATTTCTTTAGGATAAATATTTTTATTTTCAAAATTTAATAATACATATTGATAATTAAAATTTACTATTCTTAATTTACCTATATCTTTTATATCTATATGAAAATTCATATTAATTCTTGGGCTTCTTCGTGATAGTGTTCTGTTTTTTTCAATACGTTTTTTTAGGTTAATTTGCAAATCATCAAAGAAACCTAGTTGATTCGATATTGTCATTGGCAAAGTAGGTATTCTATCATGAACAATACACATCCAGTTATCTACTTCATTGTCTTCAATATGTGTAATATAAGCTGCATATTTCCATTTTGAATTCACTTCTACAACATTAACAACCTTTGCTTTCATATTAGCTATATACATTTCGTTTCCCGATTTTTCTCTAAACTCTACCTCAAACTCTTCTTCTGGAGAAATATATTCTGGGTTTTCTAACAAAAACGCAAATCCATTTTCTGATATATCAATTGTTTTTGAAGAAAGAGCATAAGAATTTTGCTTTAACTTAAAATTAATTTCAGCAATATAACGCTCAGATTTTCTTAATTGTTGTCTTCCTGATATAAATAATGTAGCCATAACAAGATTAAAAAGATTTCCAATTAGCCAAAATAAAACAACTGAATATGTCATTGAACCCACTTTAAATATTGATGTAAACATTTTTAAAATTCCTATTATAGATAACACTATATAAATAAAATACGGTATTCCCTGTAAAAACTTATACATTCTATTATCTTCTAATTTATCCTTATTTGTCACCGAAAATTTATTTTTAGATATTGCAAACGTTTCAAGTATTACCGATGGCATTAAAGACTGAAACATTATAGTTTCATATATATTAGTCCATCTAGTGTTCCTTATATTTTGAGAAAATATTTTAAGAGACAAGCTACTTAAAATATACATTGGTAACCAAAATATCAATACTTGAAGTAATGTACATTTTACTACAATCACATTAAACACAGAAAATAAAATAGGTGCCATTATATATACAAAGCGTTTTATACTTGCATACCAATAAGTAATTGAAGAAATATAACTTATTTTCTGCCAAAATCCTAAACCTCTTCTAAATAAAATATTTAATCGTCTACCAGTTTGTATGCACCCACGTGCCCATCTTTCACGTTGCTTAATAAGACTTTTTAAGTCAGTAGGAGATAAACCTGATGCATGTACTTCCGGAATAGCATAGCATCTGTATCCCTTACTTTGAATTAATATACCTGTTGCAAAATCTTCTGTAATAGAATAAGTATAAAATCCATCAACTTCCTCTAGAGCTTCTCTTGAAATAACTGTATTACTACCACCATAAATTACAGAATTTGTCCTATTTCTAGCTAATTGAATATCTCTATAAAAATAGTCTTGCTCATTTGGAATTCTACCCTCAGAGTGCAAATTAAATTGGAACAAATCTGGATTATAAAAGCTTTGTGGAGTTTGTACAAAACCAACCTTTTCATATGTCTCTTTTTCTCCATCTTTTTTAGCCTGCTCATTTTTCAAAAAGTATGGTACTGTAGCAATCAAAAAATCATGCATTGGTATCATATCTGCGTCAAATGTAGCAATCAAAGGAGAGTTTGTATGTTGCATTGCATTATTTAAATTCCCAGCTTTAGCTCCTTCTCTTTCCGTTCTAGTTATATAATTCACACCCATTTTTTCTGCTAGAATACGCATTTCTTCACGATTACCATCATCACATATATATATATGTACCTTTTTCTTATCTGGATACTGCATATGAACACATCCATTTATGGTTTTTCTCACCAAATCAACAGATTCATTATATGTTGCAACAAATACATCCACATGAGGGTAAAGTTCTTCACTTATAATGGGCTTTTCAGGATACTCAATCTTTGACATACCATAATAATGCACAAACATTTCCATCATTCCTATTATCTCTACAAAAAGCAGTATTATGGCACATACTAAAGCAAACATACCTTCTTCTTTAGGAACTGTATAAAAAATTCTCCATAATATATATATTATATTGGTAATAATAGTTAAAGTTATAAGTATTTTTTTTGAATTTTTCTTCATAAAATCACCTCTTTTCTATTAACACATTTAATATATCTTCATCCCAAGTTCCATCATCCTGATTATATATTCCAAACCCAGAAGCAAGTTCCCAATAAGCCCATGAAAAATTTCGTTTTTCAGCTTCTTCTCTTACTGCTTTTATCCAAGCTTTTCTCGAAGCTTCTGGTGCCTCTTTTGTTATTCCAAATTCACCCAAAAAAACTTTTACTTTATTTTTATTTGCCCACTTCTCTACAGTGTCAAATCTTTTCTTTAGGTAGCTCATCTGTTCATCTGTTCCTTCCCAAGTAATATTACTCAAGTGTTCAAATCCCTTATGATAGACATTTCCTTGGAATGCAAAATCATTTGGTTCATAATAGTGAAAAGAAACTACTATATTAGAATCTTTAGGAATATTTAATTCTTTTAAATAATCAATTTGATAAAAATTGTATGGACCTACTATGATTGTTCTTTTAGGATTATTTTTTCTAATTATATTTATTGCTTCTTCAATGTATTCATTTAATAACTGTGAAGATAGATTCTCTTTAGGCTCATTTAACAGTTCAAATACCAATTTTTTATCATACTTTTGATACCTATTCGCTATCTGTTTCCATATTTTTAAAAACTTCTCTTTATTGACTTCTGGCTCTTTCATAATTTCTTCAAAATGATGTAAATCCAAAATAACTGTTAAATCTTTGTCCAATGCATAATTTATATGTCCATCAATTTGCTTGAAAAATTCTTCATCAATTTTAAAATCATTAGAACTTGATGTATAATCAGAAAACCTTACAGGTATACGTACTGTATCAAAACCAGCATTTTTTATATCATCAAAAAATTTATTTGACATTTTTACATCCCAGAGAAAATCTTTCGGTGATTCCAACGCATTACCTATATTTATTCCTCGTTGCATCATAACTGAATCACTATTTCCTTTTATTCCAAAATAAAATACCATAAAAACTATACTAAAAAAAAATATTATAACAATAGCTATTTTTTTTATTTTATTCCCCTCCTAACAATGTTATTTTACAGATAATATTATCAATACCCTATTATATCAAATTAAATTATATCATGTTATATCTAATTATTGTTATTTATAGGTTCTGTCTTGAATATAATTTGAAGATACTAAATACAACTTGAAAAACTAAAGGGGCTGTCTCAAGACAGAGATAGACCTATTTTTCATTGTTGAAATAATAAAAATATATTTGATTTCATACAAAAAAGAGTGCCTCATGAACTAAATAATTCATTTTGAGACACCCCCTTATATTTTTTATAATCCTTCTAATAAATCCAGTACTTGTTTTTTAACTTTATTGTATCCACAATTATCAAGTGAATATCCAAGTTCTATATTTCCAAAGCCTTTAATTTCAGCATTTTCTTTTTTATTTAATAGTTCTTGCATAAGTTCAACTTCTATATACTCTCTGCCCTTTTCTTTTTCTAGCATAGTAAATAACTCAAAATCCTGTATTCCAAATCTTAAATTCTCCATTCTAACACTTCTAACTGGCTTTAAATCTTTTCCAGGATAAACAAAGAACATATCTCCAGCCTTCCAAATAGGGAATTTGTAACTTGCATCTTTCCAAGGGTCTTCCGTCCATAAATTGTAGTCCCATCTTAAAAATCCATCAAGACCAAAATAATAAGTATACCATCCTATTATTCTATTTTCAACAAAAGGAGAACTTATAAAACTATTTGGCTTCTCTGGAAAACAGCATACAAACCAAGTCAATATTCCGCCCTTGTCATTAATCTTTTTCTTTAACTTATCTATATCCTTATAATTTTGAATAGTAAGCTTTAAGTTTATTGACATATCATCAACTTCGTCTTGACCTCTATCTAAAAAGTTTTGGTCATGTGTTGCTGACTTGTACTTAACTCCATGCTCTCCTATAGTGGAGTTTATAAACTCGATACACTCTTTCACTACTTCTGGATTATTTGGTTCATCAGCTATAATTCTAACTCTATCCCATAATCCATTTTCTATTAAATGATTTAAAACTAGTCCTATATATTCTTTTAAATCTTTTGTATTATTTATAAACTTAAATACTTTGTCATTTTCATCATAATATCTTACTCTTATAGGGTCTTTATATCCTTCTATAGGGTTTCCAAACTCACCAGCACACCAATTACCCAACAAACCAAATAAATCTATCTCCTGAGCCATTTTATGTTTATTAGCTATATCTATATATCTGTCCATACTTTCAAAATTGCACTTAATCTTTCCATCTAGACCTTTTAAAACACTTACCATATTGTATTCATATAAGTTTGATGGATTTTTATAAACTTTGTAACAACTTTGTCCTGCCCATGGATAATCTGAAACTATAACCGTTGTAACTTTTTCTCCTAAAGAAGCTAATTCTTTTAAATAATTATCAATTATTTCAAAATGTATATCAGACCATAGTTCAACCTTATACATTCTAGCTAAACAACTTGGATGTTGCCATAAATCTAAAAAGAATCTACTTTCATCCAAAGGCTTTAATACAACATTTTTTACTTCCACAGGAACATTAATTGTACAAACTCTCTCTTCATCTTCATACCCAAAACTTTTGAATACATCAATACCTATATTAAAGCTATTTTCTATAAAGTCCTCAGGTACTTGACCTTCAACCCAAAACATTTGAGGTAAATGTTGTTCTACCAATACATCTTTATCTCTCAAAATAGCATCATTTACAAATGCTTTTGTATCGTCTTGAACATACCCCATTATATTGATACTAAAATCATTTTCTAATTCATTAGGTACATTTAATCCAAGTCTTACTCTATTTCCAAGACCTTTCCATGATATAGCACTACTTGCATCAATTGTACAATTAAATTCTTCTGTTGCTTTTAGCATAATTTGAAAAGCAAACTTCTCTCCCTTAGCTACTACAATGTTTAAGTCTTTATGTTCCCAAGTATCATCTTCTATAACTGAATATTTATTGTGTTTAAATGTACAATCCTTCAATACATATGAAATCTCCATATTTTAAACTCCTCCATATTTACATAATTCTGCCCTATATTTTTTAAATTAAAGTAACTAACCCTTTATTCCAGACAAAGATACCCCTTCCACAAATTTACTCTGTAAAATCAAATAGAAAATAAATGGCGGTAAAAATGTTATTGTTGCACCTGCCATCATTTGCCCATAGTTTGTTATCTGGAAAGTCTTAAGAGTAGACAATCCAACTGTCAATGTTCTCATTGTATCTTTAGTTGTCGCTATAAGAGGCCACATAAATTCATTCCATGCTCCCATAAAAGTAAATATTGCTAGTGTAATTAATGCTGGCTTGGTTAGAGGCAACACTATTTGTATTAAAATCCTAAGGTCTGAACAACCATCTATTTTTGCTGACTCTAGTAGCTCTTTTGGAACTCCTAAAATAGCTTGTCTCATTATAAATACACCAAATGCAGTTGGTATTGGCATAATAAGTGCAAGGTAACTATTTATCCACCCTAAATGTTTCATTATTATATAAAGTGGTATCATTGTAACTTGAGATGGTATAATTAAAGTCATTATCATAAATAAAAATAATTTATCACTACCTTTAAAATCCATCTTTGCAAAAGAATATCCTGCCAATGTGCTAAATACCAAATTTAATAATACACCTGAGAAGGATACTATAGCTGTATTTAAAAAGTATTGTGCAAATCCTTTTTTAGTAAATATATCTATATAGTTTTGAAGGGTTACTGTTGAAAAAGATATATCTAAATTATATGAATTATATGTTACCTTTAAGGATATTATCAACATGTATATAAAAGGTACTAAGCTTGCACATGCTATAAATAATAGCAAACCATCACTCAATAATCTTCTTGTCGCTTTCATCTTGTACCTACCTTTCTAAATATCTGAACTATCTCGTTTTACAAATTTATTCTGAAAAATAGAGACTACAGCTATCAACAAGAATAATACATTTGCTACAGTCATTGCATATCCAGAATTAAAATTTTTAAAGTTTAAATTAAAAGCATGCATAACTATACTCATAGTAGATATACCTGGTCCTCCACCAGTTACAGTATAGATTAAGTCAAATACCTGTAATGACCATATAGTACCTAAAAACACAACCATTATTGTTGTTGGTTTCAATAAAGGGACTGTTATTTTCATAAATTCTTGAAGTTTTGTAGCTCCATCGACCTTTGCCACTTCATAACAATGTTTTGGCAAATTCATTATACCTGAAATATAAATTACCATAAAATAACCTATATTTTTCCACATAGATATAAACATAAGTGTAGGTAGTGCAGTCTTACTATCTCCTAAAAGTTTAGATGACTCTATTCCAAAAGCACCTAATACTTGATATACAATTGAACCTTCTCCATTTAGTAAAGCTCTCCATACCATACCTATCAAAACCATAGATGATAATACTGGTATAAATATCGCACCTTTAGCAAATGAAGCTATTTTACTATTTCCCTTTCCAGTAATCCAAACTGCCAAAACCAATGATAAAATAGTTTGGCAAGGTACTACAATAAGAGTAAATTTAATTGTATTTATAATAGATACTTTTAGTGTTTCATCTGTAAATAATTTTTTATAGTTTTCTAAACCTATAAAAGTAGCTGGACTAATAATGTTGTACTTTGTAAAACTAAAATATATTGACATTATTATTGGTATTACATAAAATGCTACTAGAATTATACCTAATGGCAATATATAAATATATGGTTTAATATTTAATCTTGTTTTTTTCTTTTTTGAATTTGCTTCAAAATCCCTAACTAAGTTTTCCATTTTATCCTCTCCAATATAAATATTAGCATTGTACTTATGATACAATGCTAATTTTATTCTGCAAGATACTATGAAACGTCTTACAGCCGTAAACTTTTATTGTGCTAATAAATCATTTGAATATTTTGCAGCATCATCTAATGCTTGTTTTGGCGTTTTATCTCCTGAAATCATTGTTTGAAGTTCTTTCCATAAATATTCATATATTTCAACTCCATGAGGTCCTACAACCAATGGTCTATATATATCCTTGTCATTTTCAACCATTTCTTTGAATCTTTCATCACCTTGATATGGTTCACCTTTTGTTATTGGTGCTCTTGGTATTGCTTTATGGAATTCTGTCATTGATTCAACACTTAACATGTGCTGTATTAGTTTATATGCAAGTTCTTTATTTTTTGCTGATGACATTAAAGATAGATGGTCTACTGCTCCAAAAGTCGCAGCTTTCTTATCCTCTAACCCAGTTACAAATCCCCAATTTAAATCTGGGAATGATTTATCAAATACACTTGTAGCAGCAGAAGATAGCATTACTGTAAATGCTGCTTTTCCTGGTCCAAATACACTTTCTATTATTTCATTACTATCTTTAGATAAAGAATCTTCAGGCACATATGCTTGTAATTCTTTTAAGAAATTCGCTGCTTCTAAACCATTTTTATTATTAAACTTAACTGATTTTAAATCATCATTATATATATCTCCACCAGCTTGCCATAAATAAGGATACCAATTCCAATTTAGGTTACCAAAAGTTTTAGCTCCCCATCCTTGAGCCAATCCCCATTGGTCTATCTTTCCATCACCATCAGTATCTTGTGTTGCTTTTTTACATATTCTTTTAAAATCTTCCCATGTTTTAGGAGGTTTTTCTCCTATTTTTTCTAAAATATCCTTGTTATAATACAGTACACCTGGATTTGCTGCTTGGAATGGCATTCCATACATTCCACCCATCATTTCAGATGTCTTTATATAAATAGATTGTTCCTTATCTTCTTTAGTTGCATAATTAGTCAAATCTTCTACTGCTCCACTTTGTATAAACTGTGGATACATTTCTGCATACATGTATCCTACATCTGGACCTTCATCAGCACTTATAGCTGTTGCAAATTTTTCAGAATAATTCTCCCAAGGAATTATCTGCAAATCTACTTCACAGTTATTCTTTTCCTCAAATTTATCTAAAATAGGGTCCCAAACTTCCTTCATATTGTCTTCTACTGGTGGCATCCAAAGAACTAGCTTTTCTTTTTCTCCATCCTTTTTTGAATCTTTTCCATTTCCGCTTGAACACCCTGTTATAAGTGTTGTAGTCATAATTGCCACCATAGCTAGTGAACATAATTTTTTTAACATACCCACTCTTATTCCCTCCATCTTATTTTCTTTTTCATTATAATTCTACATATTTTTATTCCATTTAAAATATTATCAAAGCATGTATTTATTGTCTAATCAGTTTTTTCTATGCATTTTTTTTTATTATAGTTTTTTTCTATGACAACGTTTTCTAAAATTCCAAAAATAATATTTTACCATATCTAATCAGTCAGTAAATAAGGTTTTATCTTCATTTAATACCATTACTCAACAATAAAGGAAGTGTCTCAAAATGAATTTTTTAGTTCATGAAGCACTCTTTTTTGCATGAAATCAAATATCTTTTTATTATTTCAACAATAAAAAGAGGCTTATCTCTATTTTGAGACATCCTCTTTATTTTATACTACTTATTTATATTGTTATAATACTTTAGAATTTATTAAAACATATTCTTCACCTTAATACTCATAGTGAATTACACTTTTATACTCCTCAAAAATCTTCTTATTTAATTCATCTCCACCATCTATATTTGCACTATAAAAAATTGGTGGATTCTTTAATCCTCTATTGACTAACTCTTGTGTAATTTGAGCTATAATAGAATTCATTATAGTAGTTGCAATTACAGTAGAAGTTGGACTAACTCTTTGATTTAGACCATCTATTTCTACACAGGCATCTCCCTTTTTACCATGATTATCTATCACTAAATCACATACTTCATAAAGATTTTTCCCTGAAGAATGTCTTGAAGATACGCTCTTTGAGTAACTTAAATTAGTTATACATATTACTATTGCATTCTTTTCTTTAGCCTCTATAGCAAATTCTATACTTACTGGATTTCTACCAGATACCGAGTGAACTATAACTACATCTCCTTCTTTAATTGGAGTCTTACCAGCTAAGGCTGAGCCATATCCTTCTAATCTTTCCATCTTACTAGTATGAGTTATAGGTGATGTATCTAGCATTAAGGATTTTGCAAATACCGGATTTATAAGAACACACCCACCTGCTCTGTAGAACAATTCTTCTGTTAGTATTCCTGCATGTGAAGCACCAAAAGAAAATATTGCTTTTTTATTTTCTATTGCTTCAACAAGTATTTGTACTGCTTTTTCCATATTAGCTTTTTCTTCATTTTCAATTATATTGATTAATCTTTTTATCTCATTTATGTATTTAAATTCCATATCTATAATACTCCTCCAAGTAATGAACCTATAAACCTACTTATTATTCCAAATAGAGAAAGGTCGTTACCTCCAAATATTAGTATCCAGTTTTGAATAGTCCCTGAGTAAATTACAGCAGATATTCCTACTAAAGCTACCATAAATATTGCAGCTACAGCTGTACCTATTATAGCTCCACGTATACCACCTTGAGATTCTCCTATTACAGCTGCTGCTCCACATTCAAAGAATGAAGTTATAACAAGTGGTATAAGTAACATATTAAATACATTAAAATAGTTACATATTAAAATCATAGCTGTAGATGTTAACATAGCAACTAAGAATCCTATTAATACAGCATTAGGCTTATAGTTAAATAATATTGGACAATCAAAAGCTGGTAGTGCATTTGGTACAACTTTTTCTGATATACCTTGGAATGCTGGCATTATTTGATTTATTAACATTCTTACACCATGAAGCATTATTATAAGACCTGCCCCAAAAGAAAGACCTTGTTTTATTGCATATGTTCCAATAAACTCATTAGTATCTTTAAACGCATCTGGTATTACTACTCCAACAACTATAAACATTAGAAATACTGCCATTCCTCCACTTATAGATATTTCTCTAAAGAATGATATACTTTGAGGTATGTTTATATCTTCTGTAGATTTTTCTTTATTTCCTACTAACTTTGCAATAAATCCAGATATAAGTGCTAAACAACCTGATGGATGACCTAGTGTAAACGATTCGTCTCCAATAACATCAAATACATACTTTCTTAATAACCATGGCATTATTGACCAATAAAGAGCTGATAATACTGCTGCAAAAGCGATTAATACTCCACCACTTAATCCCGCTTCAACTCCTGATGCTACAAATATAAATGGGAACCAGTAAAGCATGTGGCCTGTTAAAAAGATAGTCTTAATAGGTGTAAACCTCGCTATCATTAAGTGAAGAGCTAGACCTACAAACATGGCTAAACCTATAATACCTCCATAACTTGCAGTAAAAGTAACATCACTTAAACCTTTTGTTACTGCACCACCACTTATACTTTGGAAAGCTCCATTAATTGGTGCTATTGAGCTAACTAACATACCTGTTCCAGTCTCCATAATTATGATTCCGAAAGCTGCAAGTAATGACCCTTTTATAACATCCGATGCTTTCTTTTTCTGTAATATAAGACCAAATGCTGCTATCAATCCAATTAACATAGATGGATTACGTAAAATATTATTTGAAATAAAATCAAGCATTATATTTTTTTAGTGATAGGTCAACTATTTAAGTTTTCTAACACTAAATTCCTCCTCCCCTTATTACTACTTTTACTTTTAATAATCTTTTATTTTTTGTTACTTATTTTAAATTTACTTTTGAAGATTTACACTATTTCTTATCATTTAAGAAAGCTTGAACAACTTCTTTAACTTCTGATAAGTCCATATACTTCTTAACAGGATATACTGGTACATTGCAAGTTCCTTTTAATTCGTTTAATAGTTCTTGACTTGTAAATATACAGTCACAATCAGTTCCTCTAGCTGAGTTTATGTCTGTATTTTCTACTTCCCCCTCTATATCTAACTGTTTTAGAACCTTTTGTATTGTCATTTTTAATACCATTGATGAGCCTACACCAAATCCACATACTGCTAATATTTTCATTTTTCATTCCTCCTAATTTTGTCTATTTATAAGTTCTAGTATTGAACTTTTATCACTGTTAAGTATCAACTTTATATTTTCTTCTTCATACATCATCTCTGATAATGATGCCAATGCTCTAATGTGAGTAGTATTATCTATAGCAGCTAATACCATGAATATGTTTACTGGCTTTCCTAATAAGTCAACTTCCTCTTCCACTATAAGTAAAGACATGGCAAGCTTGTTTACCCCTTCTTTAGAACTTGCATGTGGTAGAGCAAATCTATCAGCTAAAACAATATAAGGTCCATATTTTTCAACTGATTTTATCATATTTTCTATATATAACTCTTCTATAGAGTTATCTTCCAATAAAGGCTTTGATGCTATTTTTATTGCCTCCTTCCAATCTTTAACGCTACTTATTATGTTGACTCTTTCTTCATTAATTAATTCCTTTAACATTGGTTGATATATCTCTCCTTCATCTATCTTGTGTATTATGTTTAATAAATCAGACTTTAGTGCTTCTTCATTATTAATAACTCCATTTTTTCTTATAGCCTGTATTATTAGTTCAAGATTGAAATATTTATCATTTTCTTTTACACTTGTTAGTTTGTTCATAAGTAATTGAATATCTGATGCTGTTAAAAGAGGATTTACAACTATTACATTACTTACATCTTGTATATCTATGGTCGTAATTATGTAATCGTAGTATACTTTTACTTCTTTTAATTGCTTAATGGACACTATTCCCACTATTTCTATAGTTGGTATATATTTGTATAACTGTATTTCCAAGCTTTTTGATACCATAAGACCATTAGGACAAACTAGCAAGACTTTATTTCTTCTTAGACCATTATCTCTAGAACCTCTTAAGTATCCACCAAAATAGGCTGCTATAAATCCTATTTCTTCTTCCCTTATCCCCTCAAATACAGGAAACTCTTCTTCATTCTCTATAATTGATTTTATAATTTTATAAAGTGACTCATGTTTATACTTAGTCTCATCTAGCATAGGATTGCTAATAGGAAACTTAAATCTTATTCTGTTGTAAGAAGAATGTAGGTGCCTTAAAATATTTTTTTTAAATTCATGCTTACTTTCTAATTTTATTGCTGTATTTACTTCAAACTTGTCTATAAGTTTATCTACATATTCTTCAACAATATCTTCCTTAACTTCACTATTTAAACTAGGAAGTGAACTTACATAAGTACACATATAGGCCTGTTCATTTTCATTTGCTTCTTCACATAAAAGGTCTTTACAATTATTAAAATAAGCAATTTTTTTGGCTTCATTTAGATATTTATATGAGTATAATGTTTTCCCATCTCTTATTCTTTTATTTACAAATTCTGTAAACTTAGTTAGATTTAATAAAGAGTAATCTGTAAGGTTTATACATCCTTTTGTATCAAATCTAGTTACTTCCTTACTTATACAATTAATTTCTAGTACATTTTCTTGTGTAAGTAATAAAAATAGTTCTCTAATAACGTATTCATCACCTATAATTTTGTATTTTCCATTGTACTCTAATTTCAATCCCATTGTTTGAAGGTATTTTTTTACATCTGTTATTGTTTGCACTACTGTGTTTTTTGAAAGTAACATTTCATTTGTTAGTTTTTCTATTGATATTTTTTCACCAAGTAATATTTTGTTTAATATAAAAATTTTTCTATAGTCACTATCTAAAAATTTATCTTCTTCGGTTGAAATTATTTTTCTTGCATTAACTAAGTTCCCTTCAAATGTAAATTTATGTTTTACATTTTTTATATTACCATTTTTTCCTAGTTGTTCATTTATAGCTAAGATATCATAATAAATAGTTCTCTTTGATACATTAAACTTTTCTTGTAATTCTTGTGATGTTACATTATTGTTTTTAATAATAAAACCTAATATTTTTTTAGCCCTCTCTTTCATACTACCTCCTTAATTTTATTATCTATATTTTCTATATATAATTCCATACCAAATAATTGCACATGATTTAATATTATTTTATACTTTTGCACATTTTAACTCTGTTCTAAAATAAATGCTAATAAAAAAGAGCTATCGCAAATCATTTAAAATCATTTGTACGACAGCCCCATTCTATTAACTTAAAATTTATTTTTTAGGTCTAAGTTCATTCTTATCTCTTTTTACTTCTTCTAATATTTCCTTCAAATTGTACTCAACACTAGAAAGCACATCTTCTGCATACTCAATTGACCCAATTCTTATCTCATTTGCTATTCTTTCAGCTCTATCAACTATCTCCTTAGCTCTTTGGTCTGCTTGAACAACAGGTTCACTTGATTCTACGTATGCTTTTACCACATCTTCAGAATTTTTCTTTAATTCTTCTATATTCTCATGATATTCTTGTTGTATTCTTTCAGCTTCTTTTTTTGCTTGTTCAACTATATTTGCAGCATCTTGCTTAGCTTGGCTTATTATTTTATTTCTTTCTTTATTAATCCATACTGCTTGTGTTACTTCCTCTGGTATCAAAGTTCTTATATCGTTAATTATAGCCAAAACTTCGTCTTTATCTACAGTACATTTATGTGAGAAAGGAATTGTAGAGGCACTTCTAAACATCTCCTCTAACTGTTCAAATAGTTCAATCATTTCTAAATCTATCTTCATATATCAATTACCCCCAGTAGTTTTTTTCTTTAATTCTTCCAAAACAATCTTTGGAACCAAATTTTTTATATCAGCATCAAAGAGCAAAACCTCTTTTATTAAAGATGAGCTTATAAATGAGTATTTTGTGCAGCTTGGTAAAATTATAGTCTCTATATCTGGATTAAGTTCTCTATTCATATGAGCCATTTGAAGTTCATAATCAACATCAGCACCACTTCTTACACCTCTAACTAATGCTCCAATCCCATTTTCTTGACAGTAATTTATTAATAAACCATTAAAAGTTACAACTTTTATATTATTTAAATGGCTTGTACTTTTTTCTATAAGCTTTACTCTCTCATCAAAGCTAAATAGACCCTTTTTATTAGGATTATTTAATACTCCTATTTGTAATTCGTCAAATAACTTCGAAGCCCTGCAAATAATATCTAAATGTCCATTAGTAATTGGGTCAAAGCTTCCTGCAAATATAGCTTTTCTAGGTTTATTTTCCATATTATGCCTCCATCTTATAAAAAGTTAATGTAGTATTTCCATATTTCTTATCTCTAGTTTTTTCTAATTTACATATTTTATCTGGAAACAAATCATTAGTATCATGTTCTACAACTATTATTCCATCTTCATTCAACAAATTAGAATTATCAATTTTTTCAATAGCTTCTATAAACATATTTTTATAATACGGAGGGTCCATAAAAATTATGTCAAATTTACTATTTTGTAACTTAAGTTTATCTACAGCAGATTTAAAATCGAGGTTTAAAATAATACTTTCATTTTCAACTCTTGCCTTTTTTATATTAGACTTAACAATATCTATACTTTCCTTACTGATATCTACAAAAGTACATGCCTTGGCACCTCTAGATAAACACTCTATTCCTAAAGAACCAGTCCCAGCAAATAAATCTAGAACTTCACTTTCCATTACATATGAATTTATTATATTAAATAGAGATTCTTTTACTCTATCTGTAGTTGGCCTTACATCTTCATTTTTTGGAGTATTTAGTTTTAATCCTCTCGCTTTTCCTGAAATTACTCTCAATATGACAATCTCCCTTCAGCACATTATTACATTAATAATATTTTAACATAATTTAAAATTAATTTAATGAAATTTCTTTCACTATATCTTTGAATTTATCTATAATTTCTTTTTTAAGTGGCATGTTTTCTTTCAATTGTAGATTATTATCTTCACCTAATATATATCGAGCTTCTTGCTGTGCTAACTTTAATATTTTTATATGCTTAAACAGGTTTGCTACCTTAAGTTCTGGAAGCCCATGTTGCCTTGTCCCAAAAAATTCTCCAGGACCTCTTATTTCTAAATCTTTCTCTGAAATCTTAAAACCATCATTTGTCTCTTCCATTATAGCCATTCGCTGTCTGCATACATCTGTTTTAGAATCATAAATTAGTACACAATAAGATTTATGACTTCCTCTTCCAACTCGACCTCTGAGCTGATGTAATTGTGCAAGCCCAAATCTCTCTGCATTTTCTATTATCATTAATGTCGCATTTGGCACATTAACACCAACTTCTATAACTGTTGTTGAAACTAAAATATCTATTTCTTTATTTTTAAAACGACCCATTACTTCGTCTTTTTCACTCGACTTCATTTTACCATGAAGCAATCCAAGCCTTAAATCTTGGAAATATTCAGCTCTTAATTCCTCTACAAGTTCAACAGCTGATTTAGCTTCTATAGCTTCACTTTCTTCCACCAGAGGACATACAATATACACCTGTCTCCCTGATTCAACCTCTCTTCTTACAAGATTGTTGTACGCTCTATCCCTCTTACTCTTCTCAATGGCAAGTGTTTCTATTGGCTGTCTTCCTGGAGGAAGTTCATCTATAATAGAAATATCTAAATCTCCATAAAGTATAAGTGCTAAGGTTCTTGGTATTGGTGTTGCTGTCATTACTAATATATCGGGATTTGCACCTTTCATGGAAAGTTTACTTCTTTGCATAACCCCAAACCTATGTTGCTCATCCGTTATAACTAAACCAATATTATTAAATTCAACCTTGTCTTCTATTAGTGCATGTGTTCCTATCAATATATCAATTTCATTGTTTTTGATTTGTTCTAAAACTGTATCCTTTTGTTTTTTTGTAAGGCTACCTATCAATAAACCTACATTTATGCCAAAATCTTTCAGGGACTCCGTAAGGGAAATATAGTGTTGTCCTGCTAATATCTCTGTTGGTGCCATCAAAGCTCCTTGATATCCATTTAAAACGCAATTTGCAAGTGCTAAAAGTGCTACTACTGTCTTACCACTCCCTACGTCACCTTGAACTAGTCTATTCATTATTTTATCAGAATTCATATCTTGTATAATTTCATCCAATGCTCTATTTTGAGCTTTAGTCAATTTAAATGGTAACGCACTCGTTATATTTTTTAAATCTTTACTGATTTCAAATTTTATTCCATCTTCTTTATTTCTTCCACTTTTAAACACAAACAAGCCTAGCTGTAGTATGAGTAATTCTTCAAATACAATTCTATATAAAGCTATTTTTAACGATTCTTTATTGCTTGGTGAATGTATATTTCTAACCGCAAAATCTATATTGCATAGCCTATATTTTTCTATAATTCTCTTTGGCATATATTCTTGTATAATTAACTCTTTATCTTCAAGTACTGTTCTAATTATACTCATAATTTCTTTATTTGTAACACCATATGTAAGCTGGTACACAGGCATAAATCTACATGTATTCTTAGGCGAATTAGTAAGATATTCTAACTCACATGATGTAAGTTCTAAACTATTAAATTTCTTCTTAA
The DNA here is from genome assembly GCF_056688945.1 of Clostridioides sp. LIBA-7602. Classification (NCBI taxonomy): domain Bacteria; kingdom Bacillati; phylum Bacillota; class Clostridia; order Peptostreptococcales; family Peptostreptococcaceae; genus Clostridioides; species Clostridioides sp. LIBA-7602. Next base: position 2,983,058 of record NZ_CP196991.1, read on the forward strand.
CCTTACCAAAAACTAATATCGAATCACCTGGGCGAAATGTATTTTTTATATAACTCTTATTAAAAAACACTAATTTAGCTGAACCAGTCTCATCCTTTACATCAATTTTTGTTAAAGTCATACCTTCTTTGGGACTAAACGTATTTATACTCGATATTACTGCTTTTATTGTAACTTTCTCATCATCCTCTAATTGTGCTATTTTCTTTAGATTATTTCTATCTTCAAATTGCCTTGGAAAATAATACAATAAGTCTTTTAAGGTAAATATTCCCAACTTATTTAGCTTATCTGCCTTTTTCGGTCCTATTCCTTTAACATATTGAACATCTTTATATAAATCCAACAAATATATCACCTACTACACAAAAATCCTGTACAACCAACTTTATAAAAGCTACTTGGTCATACAGGTTCTTATAATCATTATTCAACTGAAATTAAGTAATAATAAAGAGGTTGTCCTCCATAATATAATTCTACATCTACATCTTCAAACTTTTCTTCTAAAGAAGTACGTAGTTCATTTGCTTGAGATTCTGTAACATCTTCACCAAAGAATAATGTTATTATAGCAGTATCTTCATCAACCAACTTTTCAATAAGGTTTGATGTTACTTCATCTACATAATCTCCTGCTGATAATAAATTTCCTTCTGCAATTCCAATTATATTACCTTCTTTAACATCAATTTCATTCATTACTGTATCCCTAACAGCAAAAGTTACTTGACCTGATTTAACTGAATTTAAAGCATTCATCATAGCTTCCTTATTCTCATCTTCACTTAACTCTCCATTAAATGTTACTAATGCAGCAAATCCTTGAGGTGTGTTTTTTGTAGGTATAACTATTATGTTTTTCTCACTCAATTCTTTAGCTTGATTAGCAGCCATTATTATATTACTGTTATTTGGGAAAATAAATATATTTTTGGCATTTATATTCTTTATGGCATTCATAAAGTCTTCTGTGCTTGGATTCATCGTTTGACCACCTTCTATTATATGGTCAACTCCAAAGTCTTTAAATATATTTGCCAATCCTTCACCCATAGAAGTAGCTATAAATCCAAACTCTTTTTCTTCTTCTAAAGGCTCATCTTCTTTTTCTTTCTTCTCTTCTACATCTAATAATGTGTTTTCATGTTGTAACTTCATGTTTTCTATTTTTATAGTTAATAATTGACCATACTTTAGAGCTTCCTGAATCACATTTCCTGGGTCATTAGTGTGTACATGTACCTTTATGACTCCATCGTCTCCAACTACTGCTAAGCTATCACCATAAGCCATCATTATATCTCTTATTTTAGTGTCTTCTACCTTAGAACTTTCTAGTATAAATTCTGTACAGTAACAGTATTTTATATCCTCTGTACTAGTAGTACTCTTTGCAAAGTCCATACTCGCTGAAGTATTAACATCCAAGCTAGCATTTTTTATTTCTATATTATTTCCCTTTATAGAAGCTAACATTCCTTCGTATATAAGTACAAGACCTTTTCCACCAGAGTCAACTACACCAGCATCTCTTAGATTTTTTAGAAGGTCTGGAGTTCTTTCTAATGAAGCATTAGATTCCTTTACAAGCATACTTAAAAACTTTACTATATCTTTTTCTTTTTTGGCAGCTTTTATTGCAAATTCTCCACTTTCTCTAACTACAGTAAGTATAGTACCTTCAATTGGCTTTATGACAGCTTTATATGCTGTATCTGAGCCATTTTTGAAAGCTCTTGCTAAATCATCTGTTGATAATTTACTTTTTCCTTCTATAGATTTAGCTATACCTCTTATTATTTGTGAAAGTATAACTCCTGAGTTTCCTCTAGCTCCCATTAAAGAACCTTTAGATAATGCCTTTCCTATGTCCGATATGTTATCAGTTTCTACTTTTGCTAATTCTTTTAAGGCATAAGATATAGTTAATGACATATTAGTTCCTGTATCTCCATCTGGTACAGGGAATACATTTAACTTGTCAACCAAATCTTTATTGTTTTGGAGATTGTTTGCACCTGAAATAAACATCTCTCTTAACCTTTTACCATCTATATACTGAATCATTTGTTTCCTCCTATGAAATTACTTAACTCTTATTCCTTGTACATTAATATCAATTCTAGTGACTCTTACACCAGTCATTTTTTCAACTACGTATTTTACTCTATCTATTATATTATTGGCAACAGTAGATATATTTGTACCATATTGTATTATAACATAAAGTTCTATTGCTATGGCATCTTCTTCAACTTCTTCAACTCTAACACCTTTCGTAGCATTTTCGCCTTTCAATAACTCTACTATTCCTTTAGATTTATATGCTAAACCTACTAAACCATAACTTTCCATTGCAGCTCTATATATGACTTGAGCTATTACTTGATTATCTATTTCTATACTTCCATATTGATTCGTTACCTTTGCACTCATGGTTGACCCCCTTAAGCTTATTTTTATTAAAAATATTTCTTAATTTATTTTTTACTATTTTTACTTATTTATTATATAAAATTATAATCATATCATACTATAAATATGGTATAATTTAAACCTAGAAAATTTTTTGGATAAAATTTCTTCTATAGTATATATATTGAAAGAAAAATAATAATTATTTTCCAAATATATTTACTTTATATAGAATTATATATATAATTTTATATGATAATAAGAAATTCTTCAATATGTGTAAGGCAAATATATATTTCTATTGCAAATTTTTGTTATTTATGATAATATAAATATGTTTTTAGTCTTTAAATAGTTATCATTTTAAGGAGGTGTGCGTAGATGGCAAAAGTATGTAGCGTATGTGGTAAAGGTAAGGTTTCTGGAAACCAAGTATCACACTCAAATAAACATAATAAAAGAACATGGTCAGCTAACTTAAGAAGCGTAAGAGCGATTATAGATGGAGCTCCTAAGAGAGTAAAAGTTTGTACTAGATGTTTACGTTCTGGTAAAATTGAAAGAGCTTAGTAACCACGTTTAAAAGCCTACTTCCGTAAGTAGGCTTTTTAATTTAATCATTTTTACTCTTTCTCATGAATTTTAAGATTATATTTGAAATCCATTTTGGTAACTTTATTGTTACTACTTTCATCAATACTCACCCCACACTTTATAGTTAAAATTATTTTAACAAAAAAATAATAATGCTCCACATCCAATAAGTATTAATGCGGTAAGTGCTGACCAAATCCAGCCAGGAAGCAACATTGACAAAATTACAGCCATTCCTGTTGCCAGACATAGTATTCCTAGCAATACCTTAGACTTGTTATTTCTCATGGAACACCTCCACATAGAACTTGTATCTATAAATATTTTCATATTCAAGTTTATGCGATAGTTTTCCATTTTAGACCAACAAACATAATATGTAATTTTAATTTTTTATACTAGAATTATTACTCTCTTCTGATATAGATTCTATCATATCTAAAATACCTCTTTTTCTACTTAATCTTTCAGGTCCGCTATATAAAACTACTGGTATGACTTTAGGAAGTTTAAAATTTTTATCTTCTATTTCCTCAAGGCTCTTTTTCATGATAAAGCTTTTCCAAATTTGCTCTCTATATGATTTTAATCTTGGTGCAATATCAGTATCCATTTCTGTTTGAAACTCCAATACTATATAATGTGATACCTTATGTTTTTTAGAAAAGACCTTATAAATTATATCAACTTCCTTTCCTTTATATTCACATATAAAAGATGTTTCTAACTCTATATTTTTAAGAGTTAATTCTTTTGCTATTGAGACACTTGTAAAATTTTGAATCAAACTTAAAAAACTTTCTTTATCTGAATACATTTTTCTATACTCTTCTCGTTTTTCGTTGCTTCTTTTTAAATTCATACAGTTCCTCCTATTTTACGGACTCTCTATATTTTAATAGAGAAAATCTATAAATTTTATTTTTTAATTTTCACTAGTGAGTATTGACACTTGTGTGTAAAATATCCAGTAAAGATATTTTTTTATATTTTTATTAAAAGATATAAATTTTTATATTTTAATATATTGACATTGACGTTACGTAAAAGTGTATATTTAATTTATAGGAGGTACTACTCATGGAATATACAGTTCAAAAATTAAGTAAAATAGCTGGTATAAGCACTAGAACACTTAGATACTATGATGAAATTGAGCTTCTTAAACCGCTTAAAATAAATTCCTCAGGCTATCGTATATACGGTCAAAATGAAGTTAATAAACTGCAACAGATACTTTTTTATAGAGAATTAGGGATTAGCTTAGAAAATATAAAAAGCATTGTAAATTCACCAACTTTTGATAGTCTAAGTGCGTTAAAAGAACATCATACTAAGTTACTAGCTAAAAGAAAACAAATTGATTTGCTAATAGAGAATGTAACCAAAACTATAGCTCTAAAGGAGGAAAAATGTACTATGACAGATATAGAAAAATTTGAGGGTTTTAAAGAAAAATTGATTGATGAAAATGAAAAAAATTACGGAACTGAAATTAGAGAAAAATATGGTAAAGATGCTGTAGATACATCAAATAAAAAGCTTAAAAATATGTCTAAAGAAGATTATGAAGATTGGCAAAATCTAAGTATTGAAATAATTAGCAAACTTAAAAAAGCTTTTAAAACTGGTGATGCTTCCAATGAACTTTCTCAAGAAGTTGCAAGATTACATCATAAATGGCTGAGTTACACTTGGAATACATATTCTAAGGAAACCCATGCCTCTTTAGCACAGATGTATGTATGTGATGAACGTTTTACATCATACTATGATAAAGAACAACCAGGGCTAGCAAAGTTTTTGAGAGATGCTATAGTAATATATACAAAAAATAAATAACACAAAATAATAAGTCTCAAGTTTAAGTAAACTTGAGACTTATTATTTAATAACTGTACATCAATATGCAAATCCATTACTTACGTTTATTTATACTTAATTAATAAAAAATATTTTATTGAATTTTTATAAAGCTTATGTACTATAAAAGCCTATATTATAGATTTGATTATAGAAATAAAATTCTCAAAATTATTACAGTTAGATATATTATTTCTAATATCGCTATCATTAATTATCTTTAAAAAGATGTCATAAATGGAGTTCATTTTTATATAATCATCTTTATTTATAGCTAACATTATAACTAACTTAACAGTAGAATCTTTGTTCCAATAAATTGGTTCTTCTAGTATAGAAATACAAATCTTGGTTTTTATAGAACTTAATTCCATAGGATGAGGTATTGCTAAAAAGTCATCTATATTCGTAGAGGACAAGCTTTCTCTATAAAATACGGATTCTGTAAATGATGGAAATACAATTTCATTTTTAGTTAATTGATTACACATTAAATTTATAAGTTCATCCTTGTCCTTAACTTTAGGAGCAACAATAAATAAATTTTTATCAAAAAAATTCTCCAAAAGATTACTATAAGTATGAGAATCATTAGTTATTGATTTAGATATATTCTCAATATCTTTTTTTAGTAGTTTTAAATCTACTAATACAACAGGTATACTACTATGGCTTAAAGGAATAGTTGATATTATTATATCTACATTTGATAATTCACTCGCCAAAAATTGATTAAAAGATAAACACTTAAGTATATTTATTTTTTCATGGAAAACTTTATTTAGTTGAACCTCTAATAATCTACTTGAACCATATCCTGAACCACATACTAATACTACATTTTTACATTTAATATTATTTTGAAAAAATCTCTCAATTCCAGCACCTATGTGAAGGGATACATATCCTACTTCATCTTCTGTTAAAGAGTAAATACTCTTTTTAAAAACTTTTTCTATAGCATTTAAAGTTATTTCAAATGCTAAAGGATAATTGCTTTTTATTGTATTTATAAGAGGATTAACCTTATTTAAATTATATGATTTAGAATTTAAGATAGATTTAAAGTGGAGTACTAAATCATTAAATAATACATTATCATCTCTAAGATCAAAGGTGTATTGATTGTTGATTACATCTAAAAGTTCTTCAACATATTCTATAATCTTAGTGTCTACCCCCTTGGAAACGGTATCTACAGGATAACTTTTAGATATAAAATGATTGTATATATAAATCCTATCTGCCTTTAAAATAATTATATTATATTTAGTCTCAATATAATCAAATATATTTTCAACAGCTATATTTAATTCAAAGTCTGTTAAAACAATGTCTAATATATTATCTAAACAGTAACCATCAAGTATTCTACTTATAGTAATAGCTAAATGAATAATAAAGTTTTTTAAGTTAAAATCTAGGAAATTGATATTAAATTTATTGATTTCACGTAATACTATTTTTTGTAGCTCTATTAAATCTACATTATTAAATAATTCTATTTCTCTATCTGTAATTCCAATTATATAATTCTCAAAATCTCGATTTATTATATTATTAGAAATACATCTTCGAATATCTATTTCTTTCCCTTCAACTTTCACTCCATAGTATGGTTTTGAAACTAGTATTAAATCATATTTTGACAAAATAGGCTTTATTCTTTTTATATCATTTAATATTGTGACCTTACTTACATACAAGCTATTAGCCAAATCTTCTAGTTTTATATATGTATTGTTATAAAGAATATATTTTAAAATATATTGATTTCTTTCCATAGGAGAGTCTGGTATTTCGCTAGAATCCATAATATCATCAGATATTACTGCTAAATATTGTTGGTATAACCCTAAATTCAGAATATCTATATAATATCCTTCCCCTTTTTTTATTTTAATGATAGCACCATTTTTCTCTAAAGTTTCATTTATAGAAGTAATATCAGTTCTTATAGTTCTTTCACTCACCTTTAAATGATTACTTAAAGCTTTACAAGTGATTTTATCATCACTTTCATTTAATAATTTAAACAAAGTGAGTAATCTCTTATGCATAAGTATTCCCCTCCCCTTATAGAATTTCTTCTAAAATTATACTATTTACATTCCTATTATACAATTAGTCTAATAAAATTGTATGATAATAATTAATTTCCAGTTTAAAGTGGAAATTAGTTATTATCATAATATAAATTTCCATGTCGAAGTGGAAATTAGTTATGTTTAATTTAATCAAGATAGCGTTTACAATAGAAATATAAGTTAAGACATTAAGAAATGGAGTGGGAAAATATATGGTAATACAAGAAAAAAATATATTTATAGATAAAGACTTAAAAAGTAAAGAAGAAGTATTAAACTTTATTGCAAAGAGTGCTTATAGTTTAGGTATTACATCTAATAAAGATGCTCTTTTGGAAGACCTTTTGAAGAGAGAAAATGAATTTCCAACAGGAATACGGGATGGATTTGCAATCCCCCACACAAAAAGTGCAAATGTAAAGGAAGCATCAATACTCTATATTAAAACAAATCAAGAATTAGAATGGAAAACCTTAGATGATAGTAAAGTTAGATATGTATTTAGCTTACTAGCTCCACAAGAAAACGAAGGAAATATACATTTGAAAACTTTATCAAAATTAGCTACATGTCTAATGGAAGATGATTTTACAAGTGAAGTTAAAAATTCTAGTGATGTAAATCATTTAGTAAAATATATAACTAATAAAATGAAGGAGGAATAATTATGAAAATAGTAGCAATAACATCATGTATAGCAGGGTTAGCACACACACCAATGGCAGCAAAGGCTTTAGAACAAGCTGCCTCAAAAATGGGTCATGAAATCAAAGTAGAACAACAAGGGGCTATGGGTCAAGTAAATGCTATAACAAAAGAAGAAGCCAAAAGTGCAGACTTCGTACTTATAGCATCTGACCAAACTATATCTGGAATGGAAAGGTTTGATGGTAAAAAAGTAATAAAAGTTAAAATAGGTGTTGCTTTAAAAAAACCAGAAGCTGTTTTAACAAAGTGTATAGAAGCTATCTCTTAATAAAAAAATCTCACCCTAATATAGAATGAGAAAAATAAAAAAATAAAAAATTGTCTAATGTAATTATAACATATTATCAAAAAATATAACAAACTTATATAGGAGGAATTAAAAATGAGTAAAAAAAATAAATCTCTTCTAAGTGAACTCAAAGGTCACTTAATGACAGGAATTTCATATATATTACCACTTATAATAGGCTCATCTTTAGTTGTGGCTATACCAAAGCTTACAGCTTTAGCAATGGGAATAACAAGTTTAGATGCTTATGCTGATGTATCAGGATTCTATCATACGCTTTATTTAATGGAACAAGTTGGTTGGACTGGCATAGGTCTACTAAATACTGTATTAGCAGGATTTATAGCATTTTCAATAGGTGAAAAACCAGCTATAGGAGCAGGTTTTATTGGTGGGCTTATAGCAAGTAATACCAATGCAGGATTCTTAGGAGCAGTAATAGCAGGTTTCTTCGCTGGTTATGTTTGTAAATTTTTAAAGGAAAAAATTAAAATATCTGGTTCCGCAGCAGGAATGATGCCACTTATCATAATGCCACTTATCACAGTTGGATTAACTGGCTTTTTAATGAGTGTTATCTTAGCAGGACCTTTAGGAAATATAAATACTTCATTAAATGCTTGGGTAGCTGAAATGTGTCAAAACGGAACAAATTCGGTAGTATTAGCTTTAATTTTAGGAGCAATGATAGGATTTGATTTGGGTGGACCAGTAAACAAAGCAGCTTGGATGGCAGGAAATGCGTTAATGTTAGAAGGTATCTATTTACCAGCAATATTAGTAAACTGTGCAATAGTTATACCTCCATTAGGATATGGTTTAGCTACATTTGTAAGAAAATCAAGATTCTCTAAGACATTAGCTGAAACAGGAAAAGGTAATATAGTTATGGGTATAATCGGAATAACAGAAGGTGCAATCCCCTTCACTTTAACAAATCCCTTAAAATTAGTTCCTGTTAATATGATAGGGTGTGCTTTAGGTGTAGGATTAGCAGCTTTATTAGGTGCACATGCTATAATGCCTCCAGTTGGTGGATTATATGGATTTATATCAGTAGGTTCTGGATGGGCTTACTTAGTTGGTGCAATATTTGGTGCTTTAGTAATAGCAGTATTATCAACAACTTTAGTGGATTTTAAAGAAGAAGAAACTGATGAAGATACAGAATTTGATGAAATAGAATTGGATATAATGTAAGTCAACAGCTTAATTTTAAGTAATCGAGAATTGAGATTAACCTCAATTCTCAATTAAATTTTGGGAGGGTTTTATGAAAAAGACAAAAGTACATGTAGTTCCACATAGTCACTGGGATAGAGAGTGGTATTTTACAACATCACGATCAAAAATATATCTAATGAAAGATTTTCAAGATATCTTAGATACATTAGAAAAACAAGAAGACTTTAAATATTTTATGATGGATGCACAAGCTTCTCTCTTGGATGACTATTTAAAGTGGAGACCTCAAGATGAAGATAGAATAAGAAACTTAGTTCAAAGAAAAAAGTTAATTATAGGACCTTGGTACACTCAAACAGACCAATTAGTCATATCAGGAGAATCCATAGTTAGAAACCTTTATTATGGAATAGAGAGATGTAATGAATTTGGTAAACCTATGAAAATTGGATATGTACCAGATTCTTTTGGTCAATCAGCCCAAATGCCACAGATATATAAAGGTTTTGGAATAGATAGTTCATTATTCTGGCGTGGAGTTTCTGATGATATGGTAAAAACAACAGAATTTATGTGGAAGGGTTCAGATGGTTCAAAAGTATTAGCAGTTCAGATACCATTTGGTTATTATTATGGTGGTAATATACCAGAAGATGATTCTGATTTAAAAGAATACTTAAAAGATACAATTGGAAAACTTAAGAATAAAGCATCTACTAACAATGTGTATTTCCCAAATGGATTTGACCAAGCACCAATAAGAAAAAATCTTCCTGAGATATTGAAAAAAGCTAATAAAATAGATGTAGAAAATGACTATGAAATAAGTAGTATAGAAAACTATATTACATCAGTGAGAAATGAGAGAAATGAATTTTCAGAACTTGAAGGAGAATTTGTAAATGCTAAACATATGAGAATACACAAATCAATATTCTCATCAAGGTCAGACCTTAAGATTATGAATAACAAATTAGAAAACTATATTACAAATGTACTTGAGCCATTATTAACATTAAGTTATTCACTTGGAAATGAATACCCTCACCTTGTTCTAAAGGATATATGGAAGCTTATGTTTGAAAATGCAGCTCATGATAGTATTGGTTCTTGCAATAGTGACACAACAAATGAAGATGTATACACAAGATACAAACAAGCTAGAGATTTAAGTATAAATTTATTAGATTTGCATATGAGGCTTATAAGCACTCAAATCAAAAATAATAATGAAGAAATAACATTAACAATATTCAACGGATTGCCAGAAGTTAGAAACGAAGTTGTTGAATTTGATGCTTATATTCCAGGTGAAAACTTTGTAATAAAGAATAAAAACGGAGAAATTCTTAATTATGTAGTAAAGGAAAAAGAAGATATTACAGATTATGTACTAACTCAAACAATAAGATTAAATCCAAGCAAAAAAATATACATACCAGAAACTGTATATAGAGCAAAAATTGCTCTTTCAGTAAAAGATATACCACCAATGGGATATACTCAGTTAGTATTTGAACTAGATACTAAAAATCACTTTGAAATAAAAATAAGTAATTCCAAAGAAATAGAAAATAAATACTACAAAATAACTGCCAATGAAAATGGTTCAGTAGAAATACTAGACAAAGAATCTAATAAAATTTACAAAAACCAAGCTGTAATTGAAGATAATGGAGATGATGGAGATTCATATAACTACTCTCCACCAAGAGAAGATATTTATATATCGTCTTTAGATTCTGTATCTTTAGTAGAAGTACTAAAGTCAGATGTTCAGGAAGAAATGATACTTAAATATTCATTAATGATACCAGCTTCACTAGAAGAAAGAGCTAAAGGTAAAGTTTCTGTAAAAATGCCTATAAAAATGAAAATTACATTAGAGCCTAAAGAACAAATAATTAAGTTTAATGTTAATATAAAAAATGACAGAGCATTATCTCATAGAGTAAGAGTTTTATTTAATACTGAAATAGCGTCTAAGTTTTCTATAGCAGATCAACAGTTTGGAATAATACAAAGACCAACAGTATTAGAAGAAGATATTGCATTATGGGAAAGAGATAATCAATCATGGCAAGAAAAACCCATAACTATTGAACCAATGCAAAGTTTTGTTACTCTAGAAAATGGGCAAAGAGGGGTAGCATTATTGACTGAGAGTGTAAGAGAATATCAAATAGTTGGTGTTAATCTAGATACAATAGCATTAACATTATTCAGGTCATTTGGATATATGGGAAGAGAAAACTTACTTTATAGACCAGGCAGAGCTTCTGGCGAAAAAATAATACCAACACCAGATGCGCAATTACTTAAAGAATTAAACTTTGACTTTGGGCTTTACATTTACAATAGTCAGTTTGATGAAGCAAATGTAGCTAATACCGCCAAGAGATTCTTAACACCTATACAAATATATGAGTATGCAGACTTCTTAAATGGTAGACTTATATTTGCATTTAGAGATGAAGAACAAATATATGAAAATGAATACAGTTTGATGAATGTAGATGGTTCAGATTTTACTGTAAGTGCAATAAAGAAAGAAGAAAAGGGAGATGGAATTGTAATTAGAATCTTCAATGGTATGAAAAATAAAGATACTAAGGGAAGTTTTAATATTAATAGAAATATTACTAGTGCTTATAGTGCAATGCTGGATGAAAGCTATGATAACACTAATAAGTGTGAAGTAAATGTAAAAACTGTAGAAATAAATTCTTTAGCACATTGTAAAGTACAAACAATAGTAATTAAATAATATAAATGGCTTATATAAGATTTCATTCTTTATAAGCCTTTTTATAGATTATATAAAACACTAAAAGTTATTGATATAATCTATAATATATACAATAAAATCCGAAAATTTATATTATGAAAAATATGAATGTACACAAAATATAGGGGGAAAAATCATGAATTATTATATAGGTATTGATATAGGTGGAACCAACATAAGAGCTGCTATATTAAATGAAAACTATGGAATGGTAGATAAAATTAAGATACAAAATAATGTATCAGAAGGACCATACAAAAATATAGGTAACTTATGTAATTATATAAAAGAAAGATGGGGCAAATACAGCATAAAATCTATAGGTGTAGGGTGTCCAGGTCCACTAGATTTAAGACAAGGAAAGATTTTAAATCCACCTAATTTACTAGGTTGGGAAAATTTTGAGATAAAAAAATTTATAGAAACCGAGTTTGGTATTCCTGTAGCTGTTAACAATGATGCTAATGTAGCAGGATATGGTGAAGCTAAAGTAGGTTCTGGAAAAGATGCAGAAAGTGTGTATTATATGACTCTATCAACTGGTATTGGTGGTGGATACATATATAAAGGAGAAATTGTAAATGGGTTTAATAATGTAGCAGCAGAGTTGTGTAATATGATTATTAATGAAGATACTTACTCTCATTCTGGATTAAACAAAGGAGCTTTGGAAGGTCAATGTAGTGGAGTTAATATATCTAGAATTGCTACTGAAAAATTAAACAAACACATCTCTACAAAGGAAGTTTTTGAACAAGCTCAATTAAAAAATCCTTATTGCATGGAAATTATAAATAACTGGGTAATAAATATGTCAAAGGCAATAGCCAATATCATAGTAATAGTAGACCCAGAGGTTATAGTACTTGGAGGTTCTATAATACTACATAATAGCACTTACTTAAAAGATATAGTGTACCAAGTTGAAAAAATGGTTTTTGAAACTGTTAATGTTAATATAAAGTTAGCAGAAATAGGAGATGATGCAGGATTAATAGGAAGTGCCATATTGGCAACTTCATTGATTCATTAATAAAGTATTTTTTTATCTAGAGTAAAATTATAAAGATAAGAATACAACAGGATATACATAATATGTTTTATAAACTAAAAAAGGTGAATCCAGTATATCAGGATTCACCTTTTTATTTGTACAAATTAACATTATATTTCAAGACAACTTTTACAAAATTTTATTTTATAGAATCTATAGTTATAATCTGTGATAGAAGTCTAATCTATTTTTTATTAAAAGTAATTGTAACTTTAAATAAGTCTCCATCTACACTTATATTCATCTTACCACCCTGTAACTCTACAAAACTTTTTGCTATTGCTAGACCAAGTCCAGAGCCTTCTGTATTACGTGACTTATCCCCTCTTACAAATCTCTCCATTATATCATCTACACTAAAATCAATCTCAGTTGCAGACATATTCTTAAGCATAATAGTTACTTTATTATCTGTTTCTAAAATATCAATATACACTCTTGAACTTGGCATTGCATACTTACTTATATTTATTATAAGATTTTCAAATACTCTAAATGTACGCTGACTATCCAGTGGTAATATTATTTTTTCACTAGAAAAATTATTTTTTAATATTAGAGATGAATCTGCAATTTTGTCATCTAACTCTAAAAGTGTCTGTTTCATTAGAGATACAATATCTACATTTACTATATTCAAATGTACATCTCCACTATTTACCTTACTTACTTCAAACAAGTCTTCTATTAAGTGTTGTAATCTTTGTGATTTTCTATCCAATGTATCAATATACAATCTGCGATTTTCTTCTGTTATACTTTCATCTTTTAATAAATCTATATAAGTGATTATAGATGTTAAAGGTGTTTTTAAGTCATGTGATACATTTGATATAAGCTCTGTTTTCATCTTTTGACTCTTAACTTCTTCATCAACAGCTTTTTTAAATCCAGTTTGAATATTTCCTAGTTCATCTTTTATAGGATTAAAGAATCCTAAATCTTTTTCCATATTTACTTCTAAGTTTCCATCTGAAATTTTCTTAGTAACATCCAAAAGTTGATTATATTCACATACTGTCTTTTTAGAATAATCTGATAGTACTTTAAATAAAACTATTGAGTAAATTATTGCAAGTATTATCCCAAAGAACCACATACTACACATTATAACTATAATTACTAAGTTTACTCCCAGAATTATAGCTATAGTTTTATTTGGTTTTTCTTTTAAATTTATTGTTCTAATTTGATTAATAACCTTTTTCCATGCTTTTCTAAACCATACAAAAAACATTCCTGTTACAGTATTCTTTACAAAATACTCTCTTATTCCAACATTTAAAATATGTTTTAAAAGTGTTATAAATACAAATATTATTGAGAAGATTACAAACCAATAAGTTAGATTCATCAAGCTTACCAATATACTTGCCATTTTAGCACTTATATCATTATTTATTAGATACTCTACATAATTTCCATTCAAGGTATCACTTATTATACCAGTTGGATATAAGTCTACAATCCCCTGTACAATAGCAACGGCAATAAAAAGTATCTCCAATGGTATTCTTGATAATGTATCAAATCCTAGTAACTCCTTAGATTTTCTATATGGGAATGCTAAAGCCACAATCACGACTATAGCTAACATAATTTTTAAAATCATTCCAGAAATTTTATAATAAGAATTATTTTCTACATTGTTTATATATCCACTTATATTATCGCTGTTATAAATACTTCCATAACCATACCCTGCACTATCATCTTTGCTTATTACTTTAGGAATAGCATATACTAATGTTACATTTTTTATTGGTGTTAGTTTATATGAAATTGAATTTTCACCTAAATTTGTATTCATTAAATCTTCTCTTGCTTTAGATAATAGCATTTGATTAATAACTTTTTGATTTACTCCATAAGAATCGACAACATTTACTTTTCCATCTTTATCAAAATTCATTACAACATAAAATCTATAATTTTCTTTTATACCCTTAATCTTATTTTGTCTTTCTTCGTCACTCATTGTTGTATTTTTTGTTTGATTTTCATCAGAATTTTCTCCTGAACTATCATTCTTTGTTGTATCAAGAGCTCTTAATTCTTTATCTTCATTAAAAAGTTCGAAATTTTTTTCTTTATCAACTAAATAATATTTTAAATTTTTTCCTGAATCATTAATAAAAGACTCCCAACTTTCAAAGTTTTCATTAAAATCTGCATTAATACTATCATCTGTATAATAGCTTTCTGAACCCTCATATGAGTTTTTTTCTTTGCCCACATTTTTTATATAGTTCATAGTTTCTTCATTTATAAAAAGCTTTGATGGTTGTATCATTTTTCCTTCTTGATCTTCTTTCATATTGTGATATAAAACATAACTTCCTTTATATATATCATCTACAAAATTTTCTTGTTCAAATGGATTTTTAGCTCCACCTTTAGCACCTGCTTGTATAGTAGAATATTGACTAACCATTCCTAATGATGCTGATAACATAAGTATAAAAACTATAATAGTAACTATATATTTATCTTTAAATTTTTTCAATTTTGTATCCAACACCCCACACCACCTTCAAATATTTTGGATTTTTTGGGTCTATCTCTATTTTTTCTCTTATATTCCTAACATGTACCATAACTGTATCTGTATTTACAGCATTCTCATTCCAAACTCTTTCGTATATTTCATCAGCAGAAAAAACTCTTCCTGCATTTCTCATAAGTAAACTTAGTATTTTAAATTCTATAGGAGTTGTTTTTATATATTTTCCATCAATACTAACTTCTTTTGTATTTTCATTTAATTCTAATCCACCTATTGCAAATACGCTATCATTAGCTTCTACACTTTGCTCTTTATCTCCAACCATGTTTAGATACTTAGTATATCTTCTAAGTTGTGAATTAACTCTAGCCAATAGCTCTAATGGCTTAAAAGGTTTTGTCACATAATCATCTGCTCCTATATTAAGCCCCATTATTTTATCAACTTCCTCTGATTTTGCAGATAACATTATTACTGGAAAATTATGACTTTCTCTAAGCTTCATTGTAAGTGTTATTCCATCCATCTTAGGCATCATTATATCAACTATTGCCAGATGTATTTCTTGATTTTCTATAACCTTAAGCCCTTCTAATCCATTGTATCCCTTAAAAACATTATACCCTTGATTTAATAGGTATATTTCTATAGCATCTGCTATTTCTTTTTCATCTTCTACCACCAAAATATTATATGAATTCATTTTAATCTCCTTTATATCAATTAATTTGTAAATTTTCTTTATATCTATGATTATACAATATGATAGAAGTTTTTCCATTTTTTTATATATTTATAGCTTTTTATTTTAGTTATTTGTACTTAAATTCCCATTTTGAAGACCTCCCTCTAGTACAAAGTTTAGTATTGTTTTATTTTGTTTATATACTTAATATTAAAGTTAAAAACTTAAGATATTATATATACTTTTCTAAAGATTTTCTAAAGATTTAAATATATTCAAAATTAATATGCACAAAAAAAGTAGCTCTTATTGTATCAATTAAATCAATGATTTGAAATATAATATTAATATCAATAAAATCTACTTTTTAATTTTTAACATATTTATTTTTACTTCAATTTGCTTTTATAGAAATCATCATTTTTACTTTATAAATGTGCATATTTCTTCTACTGGCTTTTTAGATGGACTCTTTAGGTTATCTTCTGGTACTCCAAGAGCTAACATTGCTCCTAAAAAATACTCTCCCTTTTCAAATCCAGTTTCTGCTTCTAAAACATCTTCTATCTCATCTGCTGCATAGTTTTGACTTGTCAACCAACAAGAACCATACCCTAACTCAATTGCTGATAAGGTAAAGTTTTCAATTGCAGCACCTAAACTCTGCATACCTGGATTTCTTATAAATAACTTATCTATAGTCTCTTTAGGTGCATCTATAAGTTCTAATTCATAATATCCTGATGGATTATACACCTTTGTAAAAACTAATACTAAAACTGGGGCTTTTAAATAGAATAATGTAAAGTTTGGTACAAACTTTCTAAATCTATTAGCCTTTTCTGCTGATACTTTATCCATCTCTACAAGTATTTCTTGTTGTTTTTTAGTTATTACAGCTGCAATTTTTTCCATCAAATCACGTCGCTTTATAACTACAAAATGCCAATTTTGAATATTTTTTCCTGATGGAGCTGCTCCAGCTGCTTTTATCATTTTTAAAATATCCTCATCTGAAACATCTTGATTTTTAAACTTTCTTACACTTTGTCTTTTAAAAATAGTATCTTGTAATTCCATTTTTAAATCCCCCCATAACTTTTTTATTATTTTAATATAATCTCTAAACTCATCCTATTTTAATATATCATGTTCTAATAAATCTTTAAATGAGTCTATAGAATATTCATATCCATCTACATTCCCAAATCCATACTTTGCATATATAAAAGGTATACTTACAAACTTAGCACTATTTGCATCACCTTGCGTATCTCCAACATAAATTGGATTAATTAATTTATTTCTATCGATTATAAGTTTATTATTCTCACCTTTATGTAAGCCAGTATTTCCAGGACATTCAAAATCTATAAAATACTGTTCTAACTTATGTGCTTTTAAAAAAGATTCTATATATCCAGCTTGGCAATTGCTTACTATAAATAATTTATACTTTTTAGATAGCAATCTAAGAGTATCTTCTATACCATCAAATAATTTAGCTCCATTTTCAGATAAATAGTCACATTCTTTTAAGGAACATTCATTCAATAAATTCATTCTTTCTTCTTCACTTAAAGTTGGAAATAAACGATTTGCTATTTCATCAAAAGAAAGACCCATGACGCTTCTAAACAACTCTCTTGTGACATTTAAGTCTATATCTTTATGCTTATTTAAAACATCCTGCCATACCTTGCATACTTCTTCAGTTGAATCCCATAAAGTTCCATCTAAATCAAAAATAATACTATCTACCACAAAAAAATCCCCCTTATGTCCAAAATTTATCATATATTTATAATTATATACTAAAAAGCAGATACAATCATAAATATATTTTACTTGATTGTATCTGCTTTGTAATATAAAATCAATTGCCAAAATCGACTTTTATAAATTTCTAACTACAAGTACACACCCTTGCTCTACTTTAATACTACAAGAATTACTCAACATAACATTTGACATTCCAATAGGTACAGAGTATTTCATATAATAGTTATCTAGAGGGTATTCTAAACCAGTAAGTGTTACACCTTTAGCATCTCCTTTTAGAGCTATTACAGAAATAGTATCACCTGCATTTCCATGTAAAGTAATTTCCTCATTCATAACTATATACATCTCTTCTTTATCAGAGAATATTCTAGAATATATACCATCTTCTTTTAGATAGTATAATAGATTTATATTGGTAATAGTATGGTCAATCCTTCCACCTAAAGCTCCAAAAAAATCAATATGATTTGCTTTAAGAGTTTTGGCTAAAAAAAGACAAAGCTCTGTATCAGTCTCATCTTTCTTAGATGGAAATTTTTCAAATTTAACACCTTGATTTCTGTAAAAATCTACCTTTCCTTCGTCTACTGAATCTAAGTCGCCTAATATATAATCTGGCATGATTTCCATTTTGTAGGCATGATTTGCCCCTCCATCTGCACATATTATACAGTCATAACATTCTTTAATTATAATATTTCTTGTAATTTCGTAATCTTCAATTTCACCATTTAAAATAATACATATTTTCATTCTTAAATTTAAACCAATTCTTCAAGAGAAGCATTCTTTCTAAATAAATTAACTGTTTCTTGAATGTCATCACTTCCAAATATTGCAGAACCTGCTACTATTACATTAGCCCCTGCCTGTACAACTTCAGCCACATTTTTAGGGCTTATACCACCATCAACTTCTATATCAATGTTTAATCCTTGATTATCTATAAGGGCTTTTAACTCTTTAATTTTATCTAAAACACAAGGTATAAATGATTGACCTCCAAATCCAGGATTAACAGACATTAATAATACCATATCTAAATCAGGTAGCACATGCTTAATAGTATCTATTGGTGTAGCTGGATTAAGCACTACACCTGCTTTTATTCCATATGATTTTATATTTTGTATAGTTCTATGTAGATGCACACAAGCTTCCTGATGAACTGTTATTATATCACATCCTGCTTTTACAAACTCTTCAATATACTGGTCTGGATTTTCTATCATAAGATGAGCATCAAATACCATATTTATATTTTCTTTTTTTAGGCTTTTAACTACAAGTGGACCTAATGTAATATTTGGTACAAAGTGTCCATCCATTACATCGATATGAAGATATTCACATCCTGCACTCTCTACCTTCTTTACATCCTCTAATAATTTTGCAAAATCTGCTGATAATATTGATGGTGCTAATTTAATCATGTTTCTAATACCTCCTACTGTTATTTTGTCTTATTTCATTTAGTAGCTGTATATAACTATCATATCTTTCTTTAGATATTTCTCCATTTGCAACAGCTTCTTTTATAGCACAATTGGGTTCATTTTCATGAATACATTTTGAACCAAACTTACAATCATTAAATTTATCAAATTCTATAAAATAATCTTTAAGTTCAACTTCTTCTATATCTTCAAGTGCAAGTGAACTAAATCCTGGTGTATCTGCAACCATTCCACCAAATTCCAACTTTAAAAGTTCTGCATGGCGAGTAGTGTGTTTTCCTCTTTTTATTTTGTCACTTACCACTCCTGTTTGCAGTTTAAAGTTTTCGTCTATTTCATTTAGCAAGCTTGATTTTCCAACTCCAGATGGTCCTGCAAATACTACAACATTTTCTTTTAGTTCTTCTTTTACCTTCTCTATATTTAACTTAGTAATATTACTTACTGGGATGACCTTATATCCACTAAGTTCATATATATTTTTAACAGTTTCTAACGTATCATTATCATCTAAATCTGCTTTTGTAAGGATTATTACAGTTTCTAAATTTTCTTTTTCTGCCAAAACTATAAATCTATCTAAAAGAGACAAGTTTGGTTTAGGATTTTTTATTGCAAATACTATTAATGCCTTATCTACATTTGCTATAGGAGGTCTTATGAGTTCTGTATCTCTAATATCTATTTCTTCTAAGATACCTTTTTTTTCGTCTTCATCAACAACACTTATCTTCACTCTATCTCCAACTAAAGGTGTTATTTTTTTCTTTCTAAATATTCCTCTAGCTTTACATTCATAAAGACCATTGTTTGTATCCACATAATAAAATCCACTAATCCCCTTTATAATTTTTCCTTCTAGCATCAAATGCCTCCCTTTATAAAATTTATATAAACATATACTGTTTCTAAGCAGTATATCGTGTTATTGTTTCCTATTTTTATATAATACCACATTTTTTTTAAATAACAAATCCTCCGTTTGGACTAATTACTTGACCAGTGATAAAATTTGATTTATCCGATGCTAAGAAAATAGCACAATTTGCTATATCTTCTGGGGTTCCAAGCCTCATTAGAGGAGTTTCTTCTACAAGAATATTTATATCTTCTTTATTATATTCAGATAACATGTCAGTATCAATAACACCTGGAGCTATACTATTTACTCTAATATTTGATGGTCCAACTTCTTTAGCTAATGCCTTTGTCATACCTATTATACCTGCTTTTGTTATAGAGTAATGTACTTCACAAGAAGCACCTGATATTCCCCAAATCGAAGATATATTAATTATATTCCCTTTTTTTTCTGATATCATGTATTTTAAAGCAACTTGTGAACAATAAAAACTTCCTTTTAAGTTAATATTCATCATACTATCCCAGTCTTCATCAGTTATATCTGTAAATAACTTGTCTTGACTTATACCAGCATTATTTACGAGTACGTCCACCCCCCCAAATTCTTTTATGCAATAATCTATCATATTCTCTACATCTACTCTATTTGAAATATCTGCTTTAAATAATTTTACAGAAAAATTTTTTTCACTTAATTTAGTATACAACTCTTTAGCTTCATTTTCTGACTTATTAAAGTTTATTAATACATTATATCCTTCTTTTGCAAAAGCTTCACACATAGCTTTGCCAATACCTCTAGAGCCTCCTGTAATTAAAACTGTTTTATTTTCCATAAACTCTTTTCTCCTTTATTATAACCAATTCCATATTTTATACAAAACAAACTGCCCCTTTAAAGAAAATATTTTCCATAAAAGGACAGCTCTTATTTTGCTAACATTTATTCTGTTTTACCAATATTTCCGCCAGTTCCAGATGGAGTTTCTCCATTTCCTCCTGAGCTTGAGCCTCCTGAGTTATCTCCACTATTTCCTGAGTTTGAGCCTCCTGAATTATCTCCACTATTTCCTGAATTTGAACCTCCTGAATTATCTCCATTATCTCCTGAGTTACTACCGTTGTTTCCTGAGTTTCCTCCACTATTTCCTGAGTTTGAACCTCCTGAATTACTACCGTTATTTCCTGAATTTCCTCCACTATTTCCTGAGTTTGAACCTCCTGAGTTACTGCCGTTATTTCCTGAGTTTGAACCAGGTGTTTTTGTATCATCATCATCAGGTGTTGTTGGTGTTTTGTCTGGTGTTGTTGGTGTCTGTGTATTTGATTTTTCTGAACCTTTACTCACATATAGGTTTATCTCATCGCCCTCTTGAACTCTTGATGAACTAGCTCCTGGACTTTGATTTAAAACTGTACCTTCTTTATATATTGAACTGTACTCATACTTAACTGTCCCCACTTTTAAGTTATTTTCCTCAATAAGTTGCTTTGCATTACTTAAAGTAAGTCCTACTACATTAGGAACAGAAGCCTGATTTGCACCTTTGCTTACAACAACATTTATAGTATCACCCTTCTTAACATTTGTGCTTCCTCCTTCAGGTGTCTGTGATATTATACAGTTTTCATCGACCTCACTACTATACTCTTCACTTTTTACACTTAAGGATAATCCTTCTTTTTCAACAGCACTTTGAGCTTCTTCCAAAGTCATGTTTACAAGATTAGGAACACTCAGAGACTTACTGCCAAACCCTCCTGCAAATAAAAATTTATATGCTAGGAATACTTGAGCACATAATATTACTATTAAAACAGCTGCAATTACTTTTAATCTTTTTCTAGACTTTGGACTTTCCTGTTTTTTCTTCTTTTTCTTAGCCCTCTTACTTGTAGTATTCTTAGGTTTCTGATTCTTTTTAGCTCTCATTATCTCTTCCTCATCTTCATCTTCTTCATCATCGTCTTCATAAAAATCATCATAGTAATCATCATCTTCATCCAAATCAGCAACTTCAACAGGCTTAACTACTTTTTCGGGAGCTGGCTTTGCAAGTATTGGATTTACAACTTTATTAATTTCCTTTTCATCAATTTTCTTAGTTGCAAAATCATCATATTCTTTTATAAAATCTAAATCAATGTTTTTTTCTATATACTCGATATCTTCTATCAACTCTTCAGCAGTTTGGTATCTGTCTGCACTAGATTTTTCTGTAAGCTTTTTTATCGTAGTTCTTACACTTTGAGGAATTCTAACTTTTTCTTCTGATGTAAAATCTATATCATCATTAATGTGTTGAAGAGCTATAGAAATTGGACTATCTCCCCTAAATGGAACTTTTCCTATCAACATTTCATATAAAACTATACCTAAAGAATACAGGTCAGCATTATTAGTTACAAATTTACCTTTGGCTTGTTCTGGTGAAAAATAATGTACTGAACCGATTATACTACCAATATTGGTCATTGTTGAGTTTGAGACAGCTTTAGCTATACCAAAATCAGCTACTTTTACTACTCTTCCTTCATTGGATATGAGGATATTATGAGGTTTTATATCTCTATGTATAATCCCTTTTTTATGTGCAGCACTAAGTGCCATAGCTATCTGTTTTGTTATATCTAATGCAGTATATTCATCTAATATACCTTCATCTTGTATAATCTCTTTTAGATTCTTACCATCTACAAACTCCATTACAATGTAGTGAACTTTTCCATCTTCACCAACATCATAAACATTTACTATATTTGGATGAGAAAGACTAGCTACTGCCTCTGCCTCTCTTTTAAATTTTGTTAAAAATTCATCGTCATCTACAAATTCAGGTCTAAGTACCTTAAGTGCAACAGTCCTGTTTAATAACCTGTCTTTAGCCTCATATACAAAGGCCATACCTCCATCACCAATCTTTCTGATGATTTCATATCGATTTCCTAAAATTGTATCTCCCACAATATCACCGTCCTAATTATACTTTTATCACTATAACCGAAACATTATCTTTACCAGAAACATCATTGGCCATACTTATCAATTCTTCACTTATATTACTAATTCTCTCGTATTCATAATCTAATATTAAATCTCTTATATCTTCATCATCAATAAACCCAGTTAATCCATCTGTCGCAAGAAGTATTATATCACTTTTTTTAATTTCTTTCTTAAAAATATCTACAACAACCATATCATCTGTTCCAATTGCTCTAGTTATTCTATTCCTTTGTGGATGTCTTCTCGCCTCTTCTTCTGTAATAACATGAGCCATCATAAGTTCTTCAACCACGGAATGGTCTATAGTTATTTTATCAAATTTTTCATCTGTTAACAAATAACATCTGCTATCTCCAACATTTGCCACATATAAGACATTGTTATACACTATAGCTGTAACTAATGTAGTTCCCATTCCTTCAAACTCTATATCTTCCATAGATTTATTGTGCACAATTGAGTTTACATTATTATAAGCCTGTTTTAATATATCATCTATATAGTCTATTTTTACATTATCATGTTGTAATAAGTTTTCTTTTAGAAAATCAATTATATTTTCTACTGCTAATTTACTGGCGACCTCACCCTTTTTATGTCCGCCCATTCCATCAGCTATGGCAAATATTCCTATTGGACCATGTTCTGTATCTATAACTTCTCCCTCACAGTAGTCTTCATTGTTTTTTCTTATTTTACCTATATGGGAGGCACAACTATAAACCATACGACTTCCTCCTTACAAATTACTTGTATTTTCTTCTCAATTGACCACAAGCTCCACTAATATCAGAACCCATAGACATTCTAACTGTAGCAGGTATATTATTTTTCTCCAAACTATCCCTAAATTTATAAATAAATGCTTTATCAGGCTTTTCATATTCTCTTTCTTCGACTTTGTTTATTGGAATTAAATTTACATGGCAGAGCATACCTTTTAGGAGCTTAGCTAATGCCTTTGCTTCTTGTTCTGAGTCATTTACTCCTTTTATAAGAGAATATTCAAATGTGACCCTTCTATTTGTCTTTTTTATAGTATCTACATGCATCCAATATTTCTTTAATAGAGTAAGCATTTGCTACAGGCATAATTTTTCGTCTTTCTTCATCATATGGAGAATGAAGTGATAAAGCTAAATTTATGGCTATTTTTAAATCTGCCAATTCATACATTTTAGGTACTATTCCACAAGTTGAAAGAGTTATGTGTCTATACCCTATATTAAGACCATTTTTTTCATTAATTATTTTTAAAAATTGTTTTGTATTTTCAAAATTATCAAGTGGTTCACCACTTCCCATCAATACAAGATTTGATACTCTCTTGCCAGTATCTTCTTGAATTTTAATAACTTGGTCTAAAATCTCCCATGGTTCTAAGTTTCTAATCAATCCATCCATTGTAGATGCACAGAAATTACATCCCATTCTACAACCCACTTGATTGGAAATACAGACAGTAACCCTACTATCATAATCCATCATCACAGTTTCTATTATATTTCCATCATCTAATAAAAACAAATATTTTTTTGTACTATCTACCTTAGACTCTAACTTTAATTCTATATCTATATGTCCTATACATGAAACTTCTTCTAATTTATTTCTCAAACTTTTTGGTATATTATTCATATCATCAAAAGTTTTTGCACCCTTATATATCCAAGCAAATATTTGACTTCCTCTAAAGGGCTTTTCATCTATAGTCTTCATAAATTCTTTAAGTTCATCTTCAGTAAAATTTTTTAATACTACTTTTTTCTTTTCCATTATCTTCACTACCTTATTCTCTTTAATTTTGCTATGAAAAAACCATCTATACCATGAATATTAGGATATATCTTTAAATACCCTTTGTCTTGATTATCCAAGTCTACATTTACTGTATCAATTGGAGTCAATTCAAAATTATTATTTTCTTCAATAAAAGAAGTAACTATATTTATATTTTCCATATCTTGAATTGTACATGTACTATATACTAAAGTTCCACCAATTTTAACATACTTTGATGCATTTTCTAAAATTTTCTTTTGTATAGAAGTAATATCTTTTAAGTCCTCTTCTTTCTTGTATTTAATTTCTGGCTTACGTCTTATTATACCAAGCCCAGAACAAGGAACATCTGCTAAAACATAATCAAATTCACTTATACTATTTTCATCAATTTCAGAAGCATCAAACTTTTCTACACAGACATTTTTAATGCCCAGTCTATTTACAGTAGCTTTTATAAGCTTTAATTTGTGCTCAAAAATATCTCTAGCTATTACTTTACCAGTATTATTCATCAAAGTAGCTAGATGAGTAGATTTTCCACCAGGAGCACTACATACATCCAAAATAGACGAATCTTCTTTTGGGTTAATTACTTTCCCTACTATCATAGAACTTATATCTTGAATTGTAAATAAACCAGCTTTAAATAATTCATTATTTTCTATATTCTTCATTTTTTCGACTTTAATAGCTTCTTCTACCATAGGAACTTTTAAACATACAATACCCATTGCATTTAATTTTTCAATAAGTTCCTCTCTACTTATTTTAAGTGTATTGGTTCTTATATAAATACTCGGCTTTTCATCGTTTGCCTCCAATAAATCTTCAGTAAATTCTTGTCCAAAATTATCTATCCAATTTTTTATAATCCAAGAATTATAAGAATACTTTATAGATAAGTATTTTACACTATCTTCCTCAGTTATGTCCATTATAGTATCTTTACTTCTTATTTCATTTCTAAGAATAGCATTTATAAAACCAGAAGACTTTTTATCATATTTTTTAGATAATTTTACAGTTTCATTGACTGCTGCATAATCTGATATACTATCCAAAAATAAAATTTGATATGTTCCCATTCTTAAAAAGATTTTAACATAAGTTGACATTTTTTTTACTTTTATTTTTGAAAGTTTATTGATTATGTAATCTAAATAATACTTATTTTCTATTACACCATAGATTAACTCTGTTGCAAGTCCTCTATCCATATCACTTATTTCTAAGTTTTTAAAATGTTTATTTATTGCAATATTTGAGTAGTTATTATTTTTCTCTATATCACATAATACTTTAAATCCAATTTCTCTTGCATCCATATAAATTTCTCCCTTTTATTAAACATAAAAAAGGGTTGTTTCTAAACAACCCACTTTACTTTTAGTCATCTCTTCTTTGAGCTATTAGTAACAATCTAAGTAATTGAAGTATTGAAACCAATGCTGCTGCAACATATGTTAAAGCTGCTGCTGAAAGCACTTTTCTACTTTGTCTTGACTCACTCTCATCTATAATACCTAAATTTCCAAGTTGAACAATTGCTCTACTTGAAGCATTAAATTCTACAGGTAATGTTATTATCTGAAATAATACTGAAGCTGAAAACAATAGTATACCAATTTTTAAAAATGGACCAGCCATAATAAATCCTATAAATATTAAAAACCAAGATATACTTGATGCAAAATTTACTACTGGCACTAAGCTACTTCTTATTTGAAGAGGAGCATAACCTTTAGCATGTTGCATTGCATGACCACACTCATGTGCAGCTACTGCAACAGAAGTTATGGAAGTTCCATAATATACATCTTCTGATAATCTTACGACCTTTCTTCTTGGGTCATAGTGGTCACTTAAGTGTCCTCTAACCATTTCTATACTTACATCATACAGACCATTTGAATCAAGTACTCTTCTTGCTGTTTGTTCTCCAGTATATCCTCGACGTGTTCTTACTTTCAAATACTTATTTGTTGTTGAACTCACTTTAAATTGTGCATATGCAGTGAATAGTATAGCTGGAATTAATATAATCATCGTTGGGTCAAATCCCCAAAAACCGCCATATACAGGGTACATAAATAACACTCTCCTAAAATATATTTTTACACATCCTCTTAATATTCACATAGCTTAAAAACAGTTTAATTACAAGCTAATATATTTTTTCCTGTTAAAAAGTCTATAGCTTTTTCAATATCTACCATATCTACATTAGTATTTACACAGGGTCCGTTAGGTCTTTTGTTAAATACACCTAAAACAGGAATTTTTTTTATATCTTGTATTCCAGATGTTAAGTCTCTTTCACATGCAACAGCTATAACAGCTTTAGGTTTATTGTCTATTATAATTTTTCTAGCTAAAGTTCCTCCTGTAGCTACAAATATTTTTACTTTACTGCTTTTCTTCAACTTAGTCAATTCTCCTATATTGCATCTTCCACATTCTTTACAATTATCTATATCATTAGTAACTTTTAATTTACAACTATTCTCTTGAATACAATGAGGTATTAAAATTATTATATCCTCTGGATTAAAATTATATTTATTACTGTATATATATTCATTATTTAACTTTATATATATCCTTCTAATCTCACTTTTTGACATACCAAATGAGGATGCAATGAAAGATATAATGGGAAATAATCCACTGACAATCTTAAAGTTTATTTTCATTATATTTGAGTTAACATTTTTTCCTTTAATTACTCTATAAGTAACTGCTGTTGAAGATAGTATTATAAGTATTAGTGATATTATTATAACATTTATTGCTAAAGAAAATATTTGAGTTAAACTCATTATAAAAAAGTTTACAACTCCTATCAAAATCCCTAATATTAAAATTAAAATCCCAACACTTGTTAAATACTTCTTTATATCTGTCATACTTTTCACCTAACCCAATACTAAACCAGTTTCTATAGTATTCCCTTTTATATATTCACCAACCAACATTCTCTTTTTATTTGGCATCTGAATTTCTTCAATTAAAAGTACCTTATCTTTAGTACTTACTTTTATACCCTCTTTATTTACATCAATTATTGTACCTGCATCTTTTGTGCTTTCTTCATCTAACACTTTGGTTTTCCAGATTTTCATTGTAACACCATTGTAAGTAGTATAAGCACTTGGCCATGGGTTTACACCTCTAACTAAATTGTGTATTTCCATAGCATTTTTTGAAAAATCTATATTGCCTAATGATTTATTCATTATTGGAGCATAAGAAAATTCTTCATGATTTTGTACCTCTCTTGGTGCAGTTCCTTCTCCAATTAACTTTAATGTTTCTTTTAAAGTTTCTGCACCTATGTTCATCATTTTATCATGAAGTTCTCCTGCTGTTATATTATCATCAAGATTCACTTCTGTTTTTAATATCATATCTCCAGTATCTAAACCTTCATCCATGTACATAGTTGTAACACCAGTCTTTTCTTCACCATTTATTATTACCCAATTTATAGGTGCCGCACCTCTATATTTTGGAAGTAAAGAAACATGGACATTTATACATCCAAGTTTAGGAATTTCTAATATGTCTTTTGGAAGTATCTGTCCAAAAGCTACAACCACTATTACATCTGGATTTAAAGATTTCATTGTCTCTATGAATTCTTCATCCCTAGCTTTGATTGGTTGATATACAGGTATATTATTTTCAATTGCAAGCTCTTTTACTGGACTCATGCCTAGTTTCTTACCTCTTCCTTTTGGTTTATCTGGCTGAGTTACAACACCTAATATATCATACTTCTCATCTATTATTTTTTGTAAACAAGGAACCGCTATATCAGGTGTCCCCATAAATACTATTTTCATTAAATCAACTCCTACTACTTTTCTATTCTATCAACAAATAGAATTCCATCTAAATGGTCTATCTCATGACAAAATGCTCTAGCTAAAAGTTCTTCTCCTTCTAACTCTATTGTTTCACCATTTCTATTTAAAGCTCTAACTTTTACATAATTTGGTCTTCGAACATCTCCACCCTCTCCAACAACACTTAAACATCCTTCCTCGTCTATTTGCTCTCCAGATGTTTCTATTATTTCAGGATTTATAAGTTCTATAAGTTCTTCTCCGATATCTATTACTACTACTCTTTTTAAAATTCCAACTTGAGGTGCAGCTAATCCAACACCATCTGCATCATACATAGTTTCTGCCATATCATCTAATAATTGTATTATTTTTTCATCAATTTTTTCAACCTTTTTTGATTTTTTTCTTAATACTGGTTCTCCTATTTGAACTATCTGTCTTAAAGCCATTATATTTCCTCCTAAATTTATAATACACTGTTTGGATTAATATCTATAGATACATTGATATTCTTATCAAATATCAAATCTCGTTTTGTTATACATATATATTTTATTATACCCTTTAACAGATTAATTTCAATATTTTCATCTTTAAAGAGTATCTGCCATCTATAATTTTGATTTATTTTTGATATTGAACATGGGTTTGGACCTAATATAAATCCTAAATCATTTATACCCCTTTTTTCTAATAAATAAATCAATGATGCATGCATATTTTTTATGTTTTTTACTACTAATCTCTCATCTTCACCACTAACAACTACACTCAACATGTTATTAAAAGGAGAATATCCAAATGCTTTTCTTATTTTTATCTCATCTTCATAAAAACCCTCATAGTCATATTCAATAGCATGTTTAATAGCATAGTGTTCAGTATCATATGTCTGAAGTACTACTTTACCCTCTTTATCTGCTCTCCCGGCTCTTCCAGAAACTTGAGTTATCAGTTGAAATGTAGTTTCAAAACTTTTAAAATCTGGAAAATTTAATATCATATCTGCAGATAAAATCCCTACTAAAGTTACATTATCAAAATCTAATCCTTTACTTAACATCTGTGTTCCAATGAGTACATCTGCTTCTTTATCTTTAAATTTATTTAGTATTTCATCTAAAGCACCTTTTTTTGAAGTTGTATCCTTATCCATTCTCAAGGTTCTTATATCTGGAAAAATATTTTTTAATTCTTCTTCAATCTTTTGAGTTCCAACTCCAAAAGGCTTAACATAGTGACTTTTGCACTCAGGACACTCTTTTGGTATTTCTTTCTCATATCCACAATAGTGGCATCTTCCAGTATTACTTTTCTTGTGATAAGTTAAAGATATGTCACAATTTTCACACTGAAAAACGTATCCACACTTTCTACAAGATACAAAATTTGCATAACCTCTTCTATTTAAAAACAGTATGACTTGGCTATTCTCTTCAATTGCACAACTTATTTCTTTTTGGAGCTTCAAACTAAATATACTCCTATTCCCCTTGTCCAGTTCATCTTTCATGTCTACCACTTCGATGTTTGGAAGAGGTTTATCATTTGCTCTATTTTTTATATTTATAAGTTTGTATTCTCCAGATTTTGCTTTATAATATTCTTCAATTGAAGGAGTAGCTGAACCTAAAATAAGAGTTAGATTATTTTTTAGTGCCATAAATCTAGCTACTTCTATGGCATTAAATTTTGGATTCTTCTCAGACTTATATGATGACTCATGGAATTCATCAATTATTATAAGACCTAAAGAATTAAAAGGTGCAAATAGAGCTGACCTAGCTCCAATCAAAACTCTTATTCTCCCTGCTTTTACAGCTTTATAGACGTCATGTTTTTCTCCTTCAGATAGTTTACTGTGAAACACTCCAACTAAATCACCAAACCTGCTTTTTAACCTATCTATTGTTTGAGGAGTTAATGCTATTTCAGGAACTAAAAATATACTATCTAAACCTTGATTTAATGCAAATTCTATTATTTCCATATAAACTTCAGTTTTTCCACTTCCAGTTACGCCATGAATTAAGTATGGTTTCTTCTCATTCACAAACATATCTGACTTTATCTCATCAACCGCTTGTTGTTGCTCATTGTTTAATTTTATACTTTTTGATATAGATTTGTAAATACTTTTTGGCTCTCTATAGTAATCCTTAAACTCTAATGTTATTAACTTCTTTTTATTTAAAGAATTTATACTTTGTCTTGAGGCATTTAATAAATCTAACAAATCATTTATCTCTACATTTTCATTATTTTTAAGAAAACTTAATATCTCTTTTTGTTTGCTTCCTACATTTATCTTATTTTGTTCTATATAATCATCAATTTTATCATTTTCCAAACTCAAAGATATATAACATACCTTCTTTTCATTTTTATGATTTTTGTATTCCCAACATAGCTTTATAATTCCATTTTTATTCATTGTGTACAAAGAACTATTTAGATTTGGTATATATTTTAACTTATCAACCTTAATTTTTCCTTTACCATCAATTACTTTTTCTAATATCTCTCTATTTTTATCACTCAAAGTCAATATTTTTTCATTTAATTGAGCTTCGTTTAATCCAGCTAAACTTTCACCTAATAATATCACTTTATAATTATTTAATTTGTATCCTTTTGGATATATTAAATTTATACATTCTATATAAGTACACAAATATCTATTTTTCATCCAATAAACCAATTCTAAGTCTTCTTCTCTAAATATTGGCTTCTCATCCAATATATCAATAATTTCTTTTATCTTTATTTTTTCATCTAAACTATCTGTAAATTGAAATACAAAGGCTTCTGTTGGTCTATTACCTTTTCCAAATGGTACTAATATTCTATGTCCAAGTCTTATAGACTCTGATAAAAATACAGGAATTTGATATGTAAATAAATTATCTGTGTATATAGTATTACTTCTAACTATTACCTTTGCATATTTTTTCATTATAAAACCTCTACTTAAATTTAATCTACTGTTTATATTCTAATATATTTTACAAAATGTCAAAAATATCAGCATTTATAAAAAATTTCAAGTCATTAATAATATTAACCATATCTTAATAGTTAACTATTAATTATATTTTATACTTTATGGCAAAATAAATGCTGAAAACCACAATTTAACTGACATTTGCGAGTTTTTACTCGCTAAAATTAAATTGCAGCTTTCAGCCACTTTAGCTGTGATAAAATACACAAATATCATATTTAAAAAAGTTCTTATCTCTCAAGTAACACTTTAATTTTATTTAAAATAACATTAGCTACTTCTTCTTTTTTCATTTTAGGATACTCAGTAATATTTCCTTCTACATCTATGATTTTTACAATATTAGTATCAGTTCTAAAACCAGCACCCTCTTTAGTTAAATCATTTGCCACAATAAAATCTAGATTTTTCTTTTTTATTTTTCCTTTGGCATGTTCTATAAGGTCGTTAGTTTCAGCTGCAAATCCTACTAATATCCTATCTTCTTTTATTTTTCCTATTTCATAAGCAATATCATAATTC
The DNA here is from genome assembly GCF_056688945.1 of Clostridioides sp. LIBA-7602. NCBI lineage: Bacteria > Bacillati > Bacillota > Clostridia > Peptostreptococcales > Peptostreptococcaceae > Clostridioides > Clostridioides sp. LIBA-7602. The sequence continues at coordinate 3,015,510 of NZ_CP196991.1, forward strand.
CTACTTAGTTCTATTGATAAATCATCATTCTTCTTTTTAATCTTTTTATCAGAATAGGTTTTTGGCTTATAATCTGCAACTGCTGCACTTTGAATTACAATTTTATTTTCACTTAAATTTGATACTACCGCTTCATACAAATCCTGTGCTGATTCTATTTTCACAAACTTTTTAAGGTTTTGTGGAATAGAAAGGTTTGTAGGACCTGATATTAATGTTACATCAGCACCTCTAGATATAGCTTCTCTCGCTATAGAATATCCCATTTTACCAGAAGACCTATTAGTTAGGTATCTTACTGGGTCTATGCTTTCTACAGTTGGGCCAGCTGTAACTATAATGCTTTGACCTTTTAAATCTTGCTCTTTAGTAAGATTAGCTAAAACTTCCTCTACTATTACATCTGGATTAGCTAATTTACCTGCTCCAATATCTCCACATGCAAGTCTTCCACTTTCTGGTTCAATAAATTTATACCCAAAATCCTTTAACGTTTGAATATTTTTTTGAACAATTGGATTTTCATACATATTAGTATTCATAGCTGGTGCCATCAAAACTTGTGCTTTTGTTGCCATAACAGTAGTTGTCAACATATCATCAGCTATACCATTTGCAATTTTTCCTATAATATTTGCACTTGCTGGCACTATTAAAAATAAATCTGCCTTTTTTGCTAATGATATATGCTCAACTTCCCAAGTTTTTGGTTCTTCAAACATATCTTCTACTACATAATTTTGACTTAGTGATTGAAGTGTAAGTGGTTTAACAAATTCTGTTGCCGATTTTGTCATTATAACATGGATATTTGCATTTAGTTTTTTTAACTTACTTACAACATCACAAGCCTTATATGCAGCTATTCCGCCGCTTATGCCAATTACAACAGTTTTATCTTTTAGCATGACCTTACTCCTCTTCTGAAATTTGTTTGTGTTGCTCAGCATGGTGTCTAGCTTCTTCTATCTCTATTTCTTCTTCTGTCAATAATCTGTATGTTATTTTTCCACTTGCAACTTCCTTAGTTGCTACACATACAGGCTTCTCTTTAGCTTTATTTGAAACGTATGGCTCTTCTCCATCAATTAATTTTCTTGCTCTCTTTGAAACAGTTCCTACTAAATAGTATCTGTTGTCTATTTTTTCTAGTACCTCATTGATAGATGGTTTTAACATAATTATAATTCCTCCTTGAATTTCTCTATTATAATATTTTTATATCTGCTAACTTTATTCTTTTCAGATGATATTATACCTTCTATTTCTTTAGCAGATGTTTTTACATCTTCATTAAATATAAAATAATCATAATCCTTAATCATTTTAATTTCTTCATATGCACAGCTAAATCTTTTCTCTATTTCAGCTTCTGTTTCTGTACCTCTTCCAACAATTCTATTTTTTAGTTCTTCAAGTGATGGTGGTAGTACAAATATAAATACTCCCTCTGGACAAACTTCCTTTATTTGTCTTGCTCCCTGCATTTCAATCTCTAATAGTACATCTTGCCCTTTTTCTAAACATTCCATTATTGCTGCTTTTGGAGTTCCATAAAAATTATCATAAATTTGAGCATACTCCAAAAACTCACCTTTTTCTATCATTGCTTCAAACTTATCCTTACTTATGAAGAAATAATTTACTCCATCAACTTCTCCAGTTCTTGGCTTTCTTGTAGTAGCTGATACAGAAAGTTTTATTGTATCATTTTCTTTAAGTAGTTCTTTGCAAATAGTACCTTTTCCTGCACCTGATGGTCCTGATACAACTAGCAATAATCCTTTTTTCACAAACATTTAAATATTCCCCTTCTAATATTGTATTCTTACTCTATATTTTGTATTTGTTCTCTTATTTTTTCTAATTCGCTTTTTAGTTCTACTACTAAATTAGTTATATTTATATCAGAGGACTTTGAACCTATAGTATTAGTCTCTCTATTCATCTCTTGTATTAGGAAATCTATTTTTCTACCTATAGAATCGTCTTTAAATATAGTGTTTTTAAGTTGACCTATATGACTTTTAAATCTAACTATTTCTTCTGTTATACTGCTTTTATCTGCATATATTGCAACTTCTTGTGCCAATCTATTTTCATCCATTATACTTGGGTCATCTAACAATTCGCTTATTCTCAAATTCAATTTTTCTCTATAATCTTCTACAACACTGCTTGAATATTTTTCAATTTCTTCTATATGAGCTTTTAATAAATCACATCTCATAGTAATATCTTCTGCTAATTTTTTACCTTCTTCTCTTCTCATTTCTTTTAATTTTATTAATGCATCTTCAACAGCTTGATTCAACATTGACCATAATAAGTCTTCATCGTCTTCTTTTTCTTCTATTTTTACAATATCAGGAAACCTTGCAACATTCATAACACTAATATCATCTATAATATCGAATTTATTTTTTATTTCTTTTAATATATCTATATATTGAGAAGCTAGTCCTTCATCAAAGTTTAAGTTTACATCTTCTTTGCCTAATAAGTCAAATTTTATGTATAAATCTACTCTTCCTCTTTTTACATAATTTTTCACTAAATTTCTAACTTTATCCTCTAAAAATGAAATTTTTCTTGGAAGACGTATATTTATATCTGAATACTTATGATTTATCGTTTTACATTCTACTAAAAAATAATAATTGTCATCTTTGTATTCTCCTCTTCCAAAACCAGTCATACTTATAGCCATTACTTAATCCTCCAAAACACCTTCACATATTTTTACTGCTGGACCTGTCATATAAGAGAACTCTCCTACATCTATTTTAACTGTTCCTCCTTGAGAAGTTACATTTACACTACTCTCTACCATATTAAGTAAATTACATACTATTGCTGATGCAGTCATACCAGTCCCACAGCCTAAAGTATATCCACAACCTCTTTCCCAAGTGTAGACATGTATATTATACTTATCTTCTACCTTTACAAAATTTACATTCGTTTTTTCAGGAAATATTTTATTATTTTCAATCTCTTTTCCATATTTACAAACATCATCTACATCTAGTTCATCTACTATAACTACCGTATGAGGAACCCCCATCAACATAGAAGTAAGCTTGAATTCCCTATCTAAAACTTTTATACTTTCTTGCACAAAACGTTTTTTATCTGTAGATACTGGAACATCTTTAGCTATAAAACTTCCTTCTCCCATATTGACTCTTATAGAGTTTATTTCACTATTTGTAAGATTTATTTTTATATCTTTTATACCATCTAATGTATCTACTGTAAAATTTTCTTTTTTGACTATACCATTATCATAAACAAATTTACAAAAACATCTAAGACCATTTCCACACATGGCTGCTCTTGAACCATCAGAATTGTAATATACCATTTCTATATCTGCAACTTTTGAATCTTTTACAACTAATAAGCCATCCGCTCCTACAGAAAATCTTCTATGGCATACTTTTTTTGCTAAAGAAGTATAATTCGATGAATCTATCTGGTCGAATCTTCCATCTATTGCAATAAAATCATTCCCTATTCCATGTAGTTTCCAAAATTTCATAAGTATCGCTCCTTTGTAAATTAACACTTAAACTATTATAACATAAAAAAATTCCCATAAACTTATAATTTATGGGAAAAGTTTTGTAATGACAACTATAATTTGAGGATGTGAGGGAGAGTTGCCATTACAATTAGGGTAATTATATTATGTTTTTAAGCTAGTTCTTTCTATGTTTATATAATAATATTTCTATATGAATTTTATGTATGTTTTATTTAAACTGTCTATGAATTTTATAATTAAATATCTAATAACTAGCTATAGTTCTCTTTTAGTAGCTTTCTATTAACATACACCTATTAGCTCTTTAAGTATTTTTAAAACATAGTCTAAATCTTCTTTAGTAATATCTACATGAGTTACAAATCTATACTCACCATTTTCCATCTTGTTAATTTTTATATTTCTTTCAAAAAATTCTTTTATTAAAACATCTTCTTTTATAACGTCTTCACTCATTTTAAAGAATACCATACTTATGTCTGGATTAATGTTATTTACTTCAATACCCTCAATTTTATTTAATTCACAAGCTAAATACTTTGCATTTTCGTGGTCTTCATTTAATCTTAATGTCATTTTTTCAATGGCAATTATACCAGCAGCTGCAACTATACCAACTTGTCTCATTCCCCCACCCATAATTTTTTGCTTTCTTCTAGCTTTTGCTATGAATTCTTTACTTCCAGCAAGTATAGAACCCATTGGTGCAGCTAATCCTTTTGATACGCAGAACATAACACTATCACAACACTTTGCTATTTCTTTAGGTTCTACACCTAAAGTTAAAGCCGCATTAAATAATCTTGCTCCATCTAGATGTACTGGTAAGTTATGTTTCTCAGCTATTTTTTTAATTTCTCTTAAATTGTCAAGACTTACAACAGTTCCACCTGAATATGCATTTTCTACACATATAAGACCTGTTTGTGGTTCATGTATATCATCTCTTCTAATTGCCTTTTCAACAAGCTCAGGATTAAGAGCTCCATTTTCATCTTCATCTATAGTTCTAAGTTGAACTCCAGCTATTACAGCAGGTGCTCCAACTTCATGAGTTACAATGTGATAACCTTTACCAATAATAATTTCTTGTCCTCTTAGACAGTGAGTAAATAAAGCTAGTTGATTTCCAAAAGTTCCACTTGGAAGAAAAATAGCATCTTCTTTTCCAACTTTAGCTGCTGCTAATTCTTCAAGTTTATTTACAGTAGGATCATCCCTAAAGATTGAATCTCCAACAGGAGCCTTTGCCATAGCTTCTCTCATTTCATCAGTAGGCATAGTAACAGTATCACTTCTTAAATCAATAAATTTCATTTTTTCAACCTTCTTTCATATTTATATACTATGACACTTTAAAATTGATTTATTTTTTAAAGTTCATATATTGTAACAACTTATACTTTACACAATAATTATACTATATTTATTTTACATTTAATCAACTTTAAATTATTAATTTTAAAATATAGTATTTCCTTTCATAGTAAGTATAAATAATTATTCAATTTAAATATTACTCTCTTGTTTAAATTTCCCCTAGTCACAAAGCATATATTATGTGTATAATTAATTTACTGACTATTTTGGTCAAAGAAAGGGGTGCTATACATGGCATTAGATGGATTAGTTATACATTCAATAGTAGATGAATTATCAGCAAAACTTACAGGTGGAAAAATAGATAAAATACATCAACCTGAAGATGATGAGGTAATTTTTAATATAAGAAATAATAAAGAAAATTTTAGATTAGTTTTAAGTGCAAGTGCTTCAAATCCTAGGGTTTATCTTACAAGCAATTATCAAAAAGAAAACCCTCTAAAGGCACCTATGTTTTGTATGTTACTTAGAAAATACATACAAGGTGGTAACATAGTAGAAATTTCTCAAATAGGTTTTGAAAGAATAATAAAAATAAGTGTTGAATCTTTGGATGAACTAAAAGAAAAGACAATTAAAAATATTATGATTGAAATTATGGGAAGACACAGCAACATAATAATAACTCATGGTGAAGATAACAAAATTATAGATTCAATAAAAAGAGTACCTTTTAGCATCAGTAGGGTTCGTCAAGTTTTACCTGCACATAGCTATTCATTACCACCAAAACAAGATAAACTTAATCCTCTTGATAATATATCTAACGATTTGTTTATTAGTAACTTGAATGAATTTGAAGGGCCTATTTTTAAGCCCATATATTCTAAATTTCTAGGTATAAGCCCTACTATAGCCAAAGAAATTTGTTACCGAGCAAATGTAAATCAAAGTACTTCTATAAAGGATGTTTCTAACGAACAATTCAATTCTTTATACAAAGAATTTTGTAGTTTGTTCAGTGATATAAATGCTAGTAAATACTCACCTTGTATTGTTATAGATAAAAAAGTGGATAAAGTAGTCGATTTCAGTTGTGTAAATCTTACATTATTTAGTGATTTATCATATATCAATAAAGATAGTATGTCTCGTATATTAGAAGATTTCTATAGAACTAAAGATATTAAGGATAGAATCAATCAACGTTCATCTGACTTAAAGAAGAGTATCTCAGTTAAGCTTGATAGACTTTATAATAAACTAAAAAAACAGGAAGAAGAATTATCAGAGTCTGAAAACGCAGATATTTACAAGGTAAAAGGTGAATTGATTACTTCATATATCTATATGGTAGAAAAAGGTATGGAAAGTATTGAGGTTGCTAATTTTTATGATGAAAATTGTAAAAATGTAACTATAGAATTAAATAAAAATTTGACACCATCTGAAAATGCTCAAAAATACTTCAAAAAGTATAATAAAATGAAACATGCTAAAGTTGAAATATCTCATCAGATTTCATTAAATAAGGAAGAAATAGATTACTTGGAAAATATAATTTTAAGTATTGAAAACTGCGAAAATTTAGCTGAATTACAAGATATAAAAGAAGAACTTGCTAAGGTTGGATATATCAAGGCTCAAAAGAAAAACAGTAAAAAGGATACTATCCCTTCTACAAAACCTCATGAGTTTATTTCTTCTGATGGATTCAAAATATTAGTTGGTAAAAATAATAAGCAGAATGACTATCTTACACTGAGACTTGCTGATAACGATGACTTGTGGATGCACACAAAGAATATTCCTGGCTCTCATGTAATAATAAAGTGTGCTGGTAAAGAAGTACCTGATAATACTATATTTGAAGGAGCTATGCTGGCGGCATTTTTTAGTAAGTCAAAACTTTCTTCTCAGGTACCTATAGATTATACTAAAAGAAAAAATGTAAAAAAACCTAGTGGTTCTAAGCCAGGTATGGTTATTTATGAAACTAACAGTACTATTTATGTTACTCCAGAAGAAGAAATGGTAGCCAAGCTTAAAGTTAAATCAGAATAAATTTTAAATTAAATACAAAATTTAATATCAAATAATTATACAATATCATGTTAAATGAAAAAAGGCTATCTCAAAATAGAGATAGACTCTTTTTCATTTGACATGATGAACATATATTTGATTTCATACAAAAAGAGTGCCTCAAAATGGACTAAAAAGTCCATTTTGAGACACCTCATTTTATATTTAGTCACATTTAATTTTCTGACAAACTATTCTTTATTTTGCTGATTTGTTTTAACAACTCATTATATTCTAATTCATAATGTTCTTTCTTTAGATTATCTTTTTCTATAGACAACATAGATATAACATTTGTAAGTCTGTTTTCTAATACTAAAAGATTTTCTTTTTTAGCTTGATTATCTCTACTAGGAGTTTTTTTATTTCTATTAATTGTATATTCGTCATAATCACAGTCAAACTCTCTTATTTTAGTATTTTTTATCTCAACAATATAGTTACAAATATGAGATGTAAATACTCTATCATGAGATACTATAAGCATAGTTTTATCAGTATTTATCAGTGCCTTTTCTAGTGCCTCCATAGATTTTATATCTAAGTAATTCGTTGGTTCATCAAATACTAAAAAATTATTATCTTCCAATATTATTTTACATAGTGCTATTTTTACCTTTTCTCCACCACTGAGTACTTTTACCTTTTTGTAGACATCATCACCTTTAAATCCAAATAAATTTAAATTTATCCTTATAAAAGATTCATCGAATGAACTATTAACTTTAGTGTTATACAAAACACTCTTTTCTTCATTTAATATATTTTGATGTTGGTCAAAATAGCCTATTTTTACCTTGTTGTTTATTTTTATATGTTCATTTTTATTGTTCAGTATTTCTTTTATCAAAGTACTTTTTCCACATCCATTATCACCTAACAAAGCTATTTTTTTACCTCTTTTTATTTTAAAAGAAACATTATCTAGCAAAAGTTTATTTCCTAAATTTAAAGTCATATCCTTTATCTCTACTAAATTTTTACTAATTATCTCCATACCATCTTGAATCTTAATCTTCATTTCAGCAGAAACCTTAGGTTTATTCTTTATCTCAAGCTTATCAATTCTACTTTTTATAGCTTTCACATTTGAGTCTAATTTTTTCTTATTAGTTTGCCCACCCATTTTGTGTAGTCTTGCCTCAGAGTTACCCATTCGTTTTGGAGTTTTTCTTACACCATCACTTAAAGCTTTTTTGTATAAAAGAGCTTTTTCAAGTCTTTTTTTCTCTTTAACATATTCCTGATATTCAAAATCAGCTCTTTTTACTTCTTCATCTTTTTGCATTAAATAATCAGTGTAATTGCCTTTATAAGCTTTTAATTTTCCATCCTCTAGCTCCAGTATGGTTGTACATAACTCATCCAGGAAACGTCTATCATGAGATATTAATAATAAGGCTCCCTCATATCTTTTAAACATATTTTCCAAAATCCCAATACTTTTTTTATCTAAGTTTGAAGTTGGCTCATCAGCTATTATTATATTTTTCTTATCACTTAGTGCATCTGCTATCTTTAGCTTAACTTTTTCACCTCCTGATAAGTACTCTTCAAATTTATCAGGAGCATTTAAAAGACTCTTTTCTTTACTATTACTACATGTTTCAATATTATTTTCGCTTTGACTTATATATGAATAACTATCTGTAAGATAAATATTCCCTTCATCAATTTCTATTTCACCTAGTATTGCCTTTAATAATGTTGTTTTTCCTTGACCATTTGAACCAACTAGACCTATTTTGTCTCCTTCTGACACTTCAAATTTATCTATATCTAAAATTAATCTATTAGCATAATATTTCTTTAAATTTTCTACTTTTAATAAAAGCATAAAAAAATCCCTCCTTAACGAACTTAAATATAAGGAGAGATTTGCATAAATAGGCATAACAAATAGACGTATAGACTATAATCTACTCTCCTTAATTTAAGCATCATAAATAAAGCCACCAAAATAGGCTTTTCAAAAATTACAATACTTTAAATTATAAAAAATAAATTATATTCTCATTGTCCCAGTTACCTTGCCCTTTCTTTCATTTATTTTTAATCATTATATCAACATTAATTACAAATGTCTATAGAAATTTAATTATTTAAAATTATACAAGTTATTATTTACTATTCTTCAACTTTAAAATCCTTATTATTTAAAATTCTATTTAATACAATTCCGACAATTGCAGCTAAGCTAAGACCTGTTATCTTTACTGTACTTGTTATTGGTATACCTATAGAGATACCTTTATTAGACAGGTATGTTGTTCCAAGACCTATTAGTAATATAACTGCTATTATTAATATATTAATTTTACTTTCTACACAAGAACTATCTCTTATAGTCTTTAATCCTACATAAGTTATCATTGAAAATAGCATTATACTAATTCCGCCCATAACTGAACTTGGTATACTTTGAAGAAATCCTCCAAACTTGCCTACACAAGCAAGTAATATAGCAAAAACTGCTGTACGTCTAAGTATTGAAGGGTCATAGTTTTTAGTTATAGCAAGTACTGCTGTATTTTCTCCATAAGTTGTATTAGCTGGTCCACCTAAAAAACCTGCAACTATAGTTGCAAATCCATCTCCAAGTAAAGTTCTGTTTAAACCTGGGTTTTCTATAAAGTTTTTACCTACTACAGCACCATTAGTAGTCATATCTCCTATATGTTCCATAAATACAGCTAGAACAACTGGAGATATAATAACAATGGCTCCTAAGCTGAATTTAGGTATTGTAAAGTTAGGTATTGCAAATAAACTTGCTTCTGTAATTGTAGTTACATCTACTAACCCTAATATCAAGCATATTATATATCCAGAAAAAACAGCTATTAATATTCCCAGTTGCTTTATAAATCCTCTACCAAACTTATTAGTTAAAATTGCTATTGCTAAAGTTATAAATGCTATTACAAAATTCGCTGAAGCCATACTAAAAGCTGTTGGCAATAAATTTAATCCTATAACTACTATCATTGCTCCTGTAACTTGTGCTGGAAAATACAATTTAATTTTATTTACTCCAACTACTTTTACTATAATTGACATTATAATATAAATTAATCCTGCTACTATTATACCTCCTTGAGCATATGCTAAATCTCCACCATATGCTTCTTTAGCTGCTAGTATAACTGGTATAAATGCAAAACTTGAACCTAAAAAGGCAGGTACTTTTCCTTCCGTACAAAAATGAAATATCAATGTACCAACACCAGCACAGAAAATCGCAACTGACGGATTAAAGCCTGTCAAAATGGGAACTAATACTGTCGCTCCAAACATGGCTAATAGATGTTGTAAAGACATTATCGTTTTTTTCATAAAAACCTCCAAAATTATTATATATAAATAAATCCTCTGTTTAATTAATATCTTTTAATTAATTATCATTCCCTAGATTCTACTTTTTAATCTTTATATATTTATTATGCAATCTATCATTATTTTACATTTTACGACATTAAAAACTCAAATAAAGGAGAATAAAGACCACATTAAGACACACATTCATAAAATCATAATATTTATTTTGTGCAATCTATGTAAGCTTTATCCTCCTCCCTGACTATTCAATGCTAAGCTTTTATACAATATTTAAAAATTATTATTCTTTGATTGTAACTGAATCTTCTCCATCAATTTCTAGTAAACTGACAGATATAATTTCATGCCTAGAAGTAGGTACATTTTTTCCTACATAATCTGCTCTTATAGGCAACTCTCTATGCCCTCTATCCACTAATACGGCTAATTGTATTGATTTAGGTCTTCCTATATCTATAATAGCATCCAGTGCTGCTCTTACAGTTCTTCCTGTATATAAAACATCATCAACTAAAACCACAGTTTTATCATTTACATTAAAATCTAAATAAGTTCCTTTAACTACAGGTTCCACATCAATTTTTTCCAAATCATCTCTATACAAGGTTATATCAATATCCCCTGTATCTACTTTTGTTCCTTCTATTTGTTCTATTCTTTTAGAAATTCTATTTGCAATTGGTACACCTCTAGTCTTTATTCCAACTAAAACTAGATTTTCTACACCTTTGTTTCTTTCAATTATTTCATGACTTATCCTAGTAATTGCTCTTGCTATTGCCTTTTCATCCATTAATTGAGCTTTTTCTACCATATCATAATTATTGTCAAATATATAATATATCTTTTTGACAAATCTACTCCTTTCTTTTAATTTTTATAACCTTACTTTTACTTAAATTTTTAATTTAAACAACAAAAAACTCCTCATCACAAGACAAGAAGCTCTTATATAAAAATATACAGTCTAATTTAGCAATTGTCTTACGATATCTCTGTATCGTTTAAAGATAATTTTTATAATTCATTAACTCAAATTATATATTTATATTTCAAATTTTTCAAGCTTTTTTAAGCAAAATACTTTAATATAAAATATTTTAGTTAAATTTCACTAAATTTATCACTTATACAAAACCAAACAAATGATTTACAGTATTGTGTAAATTCTTATTTAATTTTTCTAATAACGTCCTTAAAATACTCAGGTAATTCTGAATTAAATTCAATATACTCCTTTGTAGTGGGATGTATAAATCCCAACTTCTTAGCATGTAAGGTTTGTCCTTTTAGTTTAAATTTATTTTCTTTTGGACCATATACATTATCACCTAAAAGTGGATGATTTATAGACAAAGCATGAACTCTTATTTGATGAGTTCTACCAGTTTCAAGCCTAGCTCTCATATGAGTAAATTTATTAAATCTTTCTACCACTTCAAAATGAGTAGTTGCATTTCTGCCATCTTTTACTACAGCCATTTTTAACCTATCTTTAGGGTTTCTTCCTATAGGTTTATCTACAGTTATTTTATCTTCTTTAACTACACCATAACATATAAATTCATACTCCCTGGTTATAGTGTGTTCTTTTAACTGTTCTGCTAGAAAATTATGTGCATAATTATTCTTGGCTACCATAAGAAGACCAGAAGTATCTTTGTCTATCCTATGAACTATACCAGGTCTAATAATACCATTTATTGATGACAATTTATCTTTGCAATGGTATAGAATTCCATTTACTAATGTATTTTCATAGTTCCCAGGAGCAGGATGAACAACCATGTCCTGAGGTTTATTTATTATCAAGACATCATCGTCTTCATATACAATATCTATTGGAATATCTTGAGCTACAACTTCTAAAACTTTAGGTTCTGGTATCTCTATAACAATCTTATCTTCTTCTTTAACTAAATACTTAGCTTTTTCTACCTTATCATTAACTTTTACTTTACCATCTTTTATAATTTTTTGTATGTAGCTTCGTGACATATCACCTAATTGCTCTGCTAAGTAAACATCCAGCCTAACTTCTTCTTCCTCTTCAAGTACTAAAAACTCTTTTACTTCATCCATCAAATCACCTACTTTTACTTTCAAAAAATAAAACATATATACATAAAAATACAGTTCCTACAACTACAAATACATCAGCTATGTTGAACACATATTCCCATATAATCCTAAAATCAAAATAATCTACTACAAAACCTAGTCTAACTCTATCAACTAAATTTCCTAATGCACCTGATATTACTAGTATAATCCCCAACTTACCAAATATATGTACTTTTCTTGTATTAATATAGTATAATCCAAATACTGTTGCAAGCAATGCAACTATTATAAATATCCATTGGTTATTTTGCAATAATCCAAATGCTGCACCTCTATTTTCTACATAAGTTAAATGAAATACATTATTTATTATTGGTATTGTCGATACATCTACCAAATTATTTAATACCCATATTTTAGACAGTTGGTCTAACCCTATAAGTAAAATTATTATTAATACATATAGCAATTATTTTTCCCCCTATAAATTATTTAAAAATCAATTTTATTTGAAATTCACTATTACCATTATACAAAAAAAATACTCTAAAGAGCAACTCTCTTAAAATATTAATGATGCTTGTAAATTTAAAATACAAACATCATTAATACTTTAATAAATATTTTTTATTTTTGTACTTGCTCATTTTTATCTAAGTGTTCTATAAGTTCCGATATTGTTACAAATTTATATCCTTTTTCTTTTAATTTAGGTATCACTACTTCTAAAGCTTGTATAGTTTGTGATTTATCATTTCTTTTGTTGTTATAATCATGTAAAAGTATTATATTTCCATTTTGAACTTTTGTAAGAATAGTATTTATAATGCTATCCACTCCAGGATTAGACCAATCTCTAGGGTCTAAGTTGGACCAAAGAATTATATTCATACGTTTAGAAACTATAATATCACACACGCTCTTACTCATAGCTCTATATGGAGGTCTAAATACTTTTGGCTCTACTCCAATTACATTTTTTACAACATTCTGTGTATCTGTTATTTCTTTTTCTACCCTATCATAACTATTCTTTGCAACATTTATATGTGTAAATGTATGATTCCCTATCTCATGTCCCTCATCATACTGTCTTTTTAATAATTTTTTATTGTATTCTACCTTTTCTCCAACTACGAAAAAAGTTGCCTTTACATCATTGTTCTTCAGTATGTCAAGTACTTGTGGTGTAAAAACCTCATCTGGACCATCATCAAAAGTCAGAGCTATGACCTTTTCATTATCGTTTCCTTTTTTGATTATCACATCTTCATAATCACTTATTTTACTGTCACTCAAACTATAAGTTTCTTTTAAGTTATCTTGATTATGATTATATGTATACACACCTACTAGTGATAATAAACATATACATATACCCCATACTACCTTTTTCATGTCATTACCTCTTTTCCAATTCATTTAAACAACATGTGATGTCAGTTTTTAATCTTTCAATAATTCATTTTTATTTAAATCAGTCAAGTCTGTTAAATATTCTGAATAAAAATTAGTATTTTCAACATCAGGATTTTCACTTGCATCTCCTAATAAATCATTTTCTTTATTTGCACAATTGTTACATAAATTTGTATCAGGTAATATATCCAATCTTTCTAAATCTATTTTATTATGACATAAATCACAAATCCCATATGTTCCATTTTCTATTTTAGATAACGCTAAATCTATTTGATACATTCTTCCCTCTTCATGATTTATTAGACTATTTTGCATATTTTGCATATATACATCTGTTCCCATATCTCCTATATGATTATCATAACTAGATAGTTCTCCTGATGAATACTTTTCACTTGTATGTTTAGTTGTATCTCCAAATAAAGTATTATCTTTCATATCTACTACTAGATTAGCTAATTTTTCTTTTTCTTTTAATAATCTATCTTTATATTTTTTAGTATCCATATTTAACACCTCTATTTTAATATTTATATCATAAAAATAGTATGTGGAAAACTAAATTAAACATACAATAAAAAATAAGATTCGATAAAAAAAATTGTAGGTAAATTTTAAATTCACCTACAATTTTTTGAATATAATTTAAATATAATTTTTTAATTTTTTATAGTAATTATTTTCTAACTTGCCAATTTATGGCTATTCTGTTCTTTGATATCTTTAGCTTTTTTAAAGAATAAAAGTCCAAGAATTATTGCAACAGCAACACCTATTCCATTAGATATATTAACTGGCAATCTAAAGCCTTCTTTTGCTTGCATTATATAACTAAATGTAACTACAGTCATAAAAAGTGCTGGTAATGTAGTTATATAATGATTTTTATTTGCTTTAACCAAATATGCAGAACCAGTCCACAACATTATCATAGCAAGTGTCTGATTTGCCCAAGAGAAATATCTCCAAATTATATTAAAATCTATAAATGTAAGAGCAACACCAACTGCAAACAATGGTAAAGCTATTAAAAATCTATTTTTTACTGCATCTTGATTATAATTCATTGCATCTGCTATTGTTAATCTAGCACTTCTAAATGCTGTATCTCCAGAAGTTATAGGACATGCCACAACTCCAAGTATAGCTAAAGCTCCTCCAATAGGTCCCATCAATCCAACAGATACTGTATTTACAACTGTTGCTGCTCCACCATCATTAAATATCACATTAAGTTGAGGTATACCATGGAAATATGACATGGCTGCTGCTGCCCAAACTAAAGCTATTATCCCTTCTGCAACCATTGACCCATAAAATACAGGTCTTGCTTCACTCTCTTTTTCAACACATCTTGCCATAAGAGGTGATTGTGTTGCATGGAAACCAGATATTGCTCCACATGCTATTGTTATAAATAAGTATGGAAATAAAGGTGTCCCATTTGGATTCATATTTTGTAAATTTATATTTGGTATATTATATCCTTTTATTATTAGTCCTCCTGCTACTCCAACTGCCATAATTAACAAAGCAGCTCCAAATACAGGATATATTTTACCAATTAATTTGTCTATTGGTAAAACAGTAGCCATAATATAATAAAGGATTATCACTCCAACCCATATTTGTGTATTTACACCTGTTAATGTTTTTAATAATCCTGCTGGACCTGTTACAAACACAACTCCAACCAATACTAAAAGAATAACACTAAATATTCTCATTGCTATTTTTGCACCATTGCCTAAATAAAGACCTACCAACTCTGATGCAGATGTACCTTTGTTCTTCATTGATAAATATCCAGAAGCAAAATCATGTACTCCACCTGCAAAGATTGTTCCAAATACAATCCATAAAAATGCTGATGGTCCAAATAACGCTCCTTGTATAGCACCAAATATAGGTCCTAATCCTGCGATATTTAAAAATTGAATTAAAAAGATTCTCTTCCATTTCATTGGAACGTAATCTACTCCATCTCTACAAGCTATAGCTGGAGTTTGATTTTTATCATTGATTCCAAAAACCTTTTCTACAAAAGTACCATAGATAAAATACCCTGCTATAAGTACCACTATTGAACCTAAAAAACTTACCATAAATTCATCCCCTTAGTTTTTTATATAATTGCTCTATAAATTTTTATAAGTTTAAGAAAACTATTTCCAGTTCAAATGGTAATACTTTTTTATGCTAATATAAATGTTAATTACATTAAGTGCATATTTAAGTACATGAAATGACTTTATATATGCATTAATAACCTGAATTCTTTTACTTTACTTCTACTTACAGTTACTTCATAATCACTATTTTTTAATTTTAATATGTATGTATTATTAAACCATGGTATAATTTCTTTTACTTTGCTTAAATTTACGATATAAGACCTATGTGTTCTAAAAAATTTTTTATCATTTATCATAGTTTCTACTTCTGATATTCCTTCTTTTAATATAAACTTCTCTTCCTCTGTATATATAAATGTCTGCCTTTCATTAGCTTCACAATAATATATATCATCAATATCTATTACAACCAGTTTATCACCTTTCCAAAGGCTAATTTTATGTGTTATTTCTTCTATGTTTTGATTTATTATGTCTTTCTTGTCATTAGATAAATTACTACTGTCATTAGATAGTTCAACATCATTGATTTTACTTTTTTCTAACTTATTCAGCATTGAAATTATTCTCTCTTCAGAATATGGTTTAAGTACATAATCGAATACTCCCAAAGAAAAAGCATCGACTGCATAATTTTCATATGCAGTTATAAAAACAATCTTAGGTCTTGATTTAAATTGATTCAATGTTTTTGCAAGCAGCATACCATCAAGATGAGGTATATTTATATCCAAAAAAATTACATCTATTTTATTTTCCTGAATAAAATTTAACACCTCTATACCATTAGTAAATTCACTTACTACCTCAATGCTACTTTTATTTTCAATAAAATATCTCAATTCCTTTCTTGCTGGAAACTCATCTTCCACTATTATAGCTCTCATTCTTCTACTCCTTTACATAAAATACTATCAAAGTCCCATTGTCAGTTCTTCTCATATTAAGCCCACTTCCATACATCAGTTTGAGCCTTAAATGTACATTGTAAAGCCCAATCTTATTTTCAGGCATATTATCTCGATATACATTATTTATGATTTCCTCACTTATGCCTATACCATTATCCTCAATTGATATCTTTACAGTATTTTCTAATGAATATGGTAACTTTTTTATAGATATTTTTACTGTGCCAGCCCTACCACTTTCTAAAATTCCATGTATTATTGCATTTTCCACCAATGGCTGTATAATCAAACTTGGAATCTTTATATTTACATCATCTATATCATAAGATACAGTTAGTAATTCTCCAAATCTAGCCTTTTCTATCTCTACAAAAGATTTAACCTGTTCAACCTCTTTATTTATATCTATCAAATTATCACTATATTCCAGATTATATCTTAGATAAGTTGATAAATTTATTATTAGCTCTCTTGCTTTATCTGGACTGAATCTTATAAATGATGCTATTGTGTTTAGGGAATTAAACAAAAAATGAGGATTAATCTGTCTTTGAAGTGCTTTTATTTCTGCTTTATTTCTTGCTTCTATATCTTTTTTATCCTTTTCAATCCCCTCAACTATGGATATAACAAATCCTATTCCAATCTGTCCAACAATTAAAGGCAAATATATTCCACCAATTATTTGAATCGCTAAAGAATGTGGATGCGATATTAAATATATAAGTAGTATAGTAAAACTTTCAGAAACCATACCTACCAGTATGCCATATATTACTCTATGTTGTTTTGGTATCCTCTTATATAGAAATCCTGATAATACACCTGCTAGTATACTTGATAGAAGACATGGAACAGATGTTATACCTCCAATATCCATAAAGTATCTATGAATACCTGAAAGAAGCCCTGCTGTAATACCTACCATCGGTCCAAATAAAACGCCTCCTGATACTATAGATATTATTCTGGTATTCACTATTGACCCCATATAGTTTATACCATTATAAGTACCAAATATGGCTAAAAACGTAAAAACTAATGCTATACAGACTAAATCATTAAAGCTATACTCTTCTTTTTGAAATATTTGCTTAAACATTTTTAACTTTGTTATCAAAAGAAATAGTACTACAATAAGACTTGTTTTTTCTATTAATGCTATTAAAATTGATGTTTTCATATTTTCCCTCTTAAAAATAAATCTTTACATACTTTAAATTTATTATTTTTATTGTAAGTTAGATACACAAAAATAAATTCCATAGTTATTGTATCATATCATCTATATAGAAACATAAATTCATTTAATTATATAAATTTAAAAAATGTTTTTTTGATATATTATTGACAATTTTCATTATAAGAGTTAAAATTAACTCATAAATTACATATTGGGTATAAAGTACATATTTAAAGTTAGTTCAGAAGGCTATGGTTTTCTGATTTTTTTATGCTCAGTAGTGATATGCAAAAAAGACAGAGTTAACGTTAGTTAACTTTTACCTTTATTCTACTTTCCCCAAAGTAAGAATAATCTAACCCCTTTGAGATGAGCAAAAGCTCATCTTTTTTTATGTAAAAATAAAGAGGATATTCATAAAATAATATCCTCTTTATAACATATAATTAATATCTTCTTTCTATAAAACCAACTTTTTTATAAACTTTTCTAAGAGTTTTTCTAGCTTGTTTTTCAGCTTTTTCTGCTCCCATACTATATATTTTTTCTAAATAATCTTTATTATTAAGAAGGTCAGTATATTTTTCTCTTATAGGTCTTAAAGATTCTGATACCACTTCAGCTACATCTTCTTTAAATACTCCATATCCTTTACCTTCATACATATTTACAATCTCTTCTACACTCTTTTTACTTAAATTAGAATATATATCAATTAGATTCTTAATACCAGGTTGTTCATCAGTATATTTCACAACACCTAATGAATCAGTAACACTTCTTTTTATCTTTCTCTTTATAGAATCTGAATCATCAGCTAATAGTATAAATGCATTTTCATTTGAATCAGATTTACTCATTTTCTTAGTTGGCTCCTGTAAACTCATTACTCTTGCTCCACCTTTTGGATAGTATCCTTCTGGAACTACAAAAGTAGGCGAAAATCTATTATTAAATCTATTTGCTAAATCACGAGCTAATTCTAGATGTTGTTTTTGGTCATCTCCAACTGGAACCAAATCAGTTTGATACAACAATATATCAGCAGCCATAAGAACTGGATATGTGAATAAACCTGCATTTAGATTTGCTTCACTCTTTTGTGATTTATCCTTAAATTGAGTCATTCTACTTAATTCACCCATATAAGTCATAGTATTTAATACCCACATAAGTTCAACATGCTCTTTGACATGTGACTGTATAAATATAGTATTTTTTTCTGGGTCTAATCCACAAGCTATATATTGAGCAAGCAATTCTATAGCATTAGCTCTCAAAACTTTAGGGTCCTGAGGTACTGTTATTGCATGTAAATCAACTATACTATAATAGCAATCATAATTATCTTGAAGTTCAGTCCAGTTTTTTATAGCTCCTAAATAATTTCCTAAAGTCATTTTTCCTGATGGTTGTGCACCACTAAATATAACTTTTTTTTCACTCATTTTATTTGTACCTCCTTATATACTTATATTGATTTTAGCATGTTTAAAACTATATCCTTAGAATTATTGGCAGCATCATGCACAAATACATCATACGTAACATCAGCACTTCCATCTGCCTTATCAGACATTGCTCTTATTATTACAAATGGAGTATCATTTAAATAACATACATGAGCTATAGCTCCACCTTCCATTTCGCCACAGTATCCACCAAAATCATTTACTAATTCATCTTTTAATTCTTTAGAATTTATAAATTTATCTCCTGTAACGACTCTTCCTTTCAGTACTTTGTGAGTCTTTACTTCTTCTACAGAAGATTTATAAGCAGCGTCTATAAGTCTTTCATCTGCTTTAAATACAGAAGTCTTCATTCTTGGTATAACTCCCTTAGGGTCTCCAAATGCTGTAGTATCTATATCATATTGTATAGCATCAGTAGATATTACTATGTCATTAACATCAAGATTTTCGTTCAAAGCTCCTGCAACACCTGTATTAACAATAGCATCAACTTTAAATTCACTTATTAGTATCTGTGCACAAAGAGCAGAATTAACTTTACCTATACCACATTTTACTAATACTACATTTTTTCCTTCTAATGTTCCTTGATGAAACTCTAAACTAGCTTTTTTTACAGTTTCTTTAATATCCATTAAATTAACTAAGATACTTACTTCTTCATCCATTGCACCTATAATTCCTATTACGTTCATTTTTCCTCCTAAATTTTCTATATTAAAAAATCCGTCCTAAATCAATAGGACGGATATATTTTCCGTGGTACCACCTAAATTTATATACACTCAAAGTTGAATATATATATCTCAATATATGCTGTAACGTGCACACACGATATCAGATACTCTATAGTTTTAAACTACATTTCACCTTACTCCTCAAAGACCCATTCAATAAACACTTTTTATTAAGTTCTCAGCACCCTTAATTCTCTGTACAAAAGTATATTTATTTACTATTTCTTATCACAGGATTCAATTTATTAATTTCTTTATTTTATAATATTCCTTACACTATAAATTGTCAACTATATATTATAATATCCAAAAGAAATTCTTAAAATACATTTTATTTAGCTGTTTTCTTTTCATATCTATTCCACAACCATATACCAGATAGTATAACTAGAAGACCTCCACCAATCATCTCTATCTCATATATGATATTTTCAGCAAATGTAGGCATAACTGGTGCTGCAGATAACAATATACCAACTACAGTTACTGTTAAAACCATTTTCGCTAAACCTATACAAGTACTTGTTGATTTTGCCATAGTATAAGGTCTAATTTCATCTGGTCTCTCTTTTCTTAATTTAATATAAGAAGCATATAATAACACATATGGGAATAAAGCAGTTAATGCTGTCATAGTTACAAGAACATTATATATAGCATCAACAGAAGGCATTAATGTCGTCACTAATAATATTATAGTAACTATTATTGCTTGAAGTATAACAGCTTTAGAAGGTATTTTATGTTCATTTACTTCTACTAAGCTATCTGGGAATACCCCTTTTTTGACACTACCAAATAACATTTTTATTGGTGATGCTATGTAAAGAACTATCGCTCCTAATATTGAAAAAGCTATACCAAAAGCTATTAATTGAACCAACCAAGACCCTATTCCTAAAGATTGACAAACAGCTGCAAGTGCATCTAGCACACCTTTAGAAGCAGTAATTTCGTCTGGTGGTATTATCATTGTTATTGCAATTGAACCTAATACATATAATGAAGCTACTATTCCAGCTGATATTAATATCGCCTTAGGGAAGTTCTTCTCAGGCTTATCTATCTCTGTTATAAAGTTAGCCGCAGTTTCTGCTCCTGCTAAACCAAACATTATAGCTGATATAGCAACAAATGCATCCATATTAAGTTTTGGAGTCATTGAAGCTATTGTATATGTTGAAGCTATATCATGTTTTTTCAATACAAATACTGCTACAAATGAAAATATTATAAGTATCGCACTTGGTATTGTTGAACCTAATGCACCTGTGTTAGTAAATATCTTTGTAAAACTTATTCCTTTAGTTGCTATAAGAGATAATGCCCAGAATATTACTAAAGATAATATAAGTACAAACATCTTATTATCAGCAAGTGCTGGATTTCCTATTGTATAAGAAACATTTACTGCTAAGAAAGTTAAGAATGAAGAATACCAAAATATTTTAGCTGTCCAGTTTAACCAAGAAACTAAAAATCCATATTTTTCTCCAAAGGCTTCCTTAACCCAATCATATAAACCTCCATCGCCTTTTTGATATGTAGATGCTAACTCAGCACAAATTAAAGCTCCTGGTACGAAATATATAAATGAGAATAATAACCACATAGGTATTGCACCTAATCCTAAACCAAAGCTTGATGCTGTAGATTTAGCTATCCATCTTATACCATATAAAGCCGATACATTCATAAATACCAAACTCCATAGGCCTATTTTTTTCTTTTCCATCCTAATCTAAATTCTCCTCTCTATTAATTAGTTAAAAGTTGATTTCAAAATTGATAAAATAGATTCATTGTCATTAAATCAATTATTTTCAAAATTTTCAATTTATTAATGTCGTTTATTGATGAAATCTAAATACTTTGAAATCAAATTTTATTAAAAATGATAAATTACAAAAGCTCTACCACTTTAATTCTAATCATACTAAATTTTTAAAATTGTTTCAATATTATTTTAATATAAAATTTTATTTATTATTTTTCATGATTATATAAAAAGCTTAAATACACAACTTTATGGATTGTATTCATCATTTATATAAATTTTTCACAATAAAAAATCATTTTACCTCTACATTTAATGTGAAAATGAGGATTAAATTTAATATAAAAAATATATAACAAATTTTTTTTATATTTCTAGAAGAAAAGTATACTCTTTTTTGTTTAATAATGCTAAAATTGATTTGTATTGAATTTTGATTAGGAGGAAATTATTATGAAGACTCAAAGATTAAATGCTGTACTTGAACAAATGAAAAAAGATGATATTTCTCAAATGTTGGTAAGTGACCCTACTTCGATATTTTATCTAACAGGAACACTAATCCATCCAGGTGAAAGATTATTAGCATTATATCTAAATTTAAATGGTAATAATAAATTATTTATAAATGAATTATTCCCAGTTGCAGAAGATTTAGGTGTTGAAATGGTTTGGTTTAATGATACTCAAAATCCAGTAGAAATAATAACTGAACATATAGACAAAAATGCTACTATGGGTGTTGATAAAAACTGGCCAGCTAGATTCTTATTAAACTTAATGGAATTAGGTGGAGGAAGTAAATTTGTAAATTCATCTTATATAATAGATACTTTAAGAATGTGTAAAGATGAAGAAGAAAAAGAATTAATGAGAATAGCTTCAAGATTGAATGACAAGAGTATGGAGCAACTTAAAGCTACTGTTTCTGGTGAACTTACAGAGAAACAACTTGTTGGTAAATTATCTAAAATATATGAAGATTTAGGTGCTGACGGATTCTCATTTGACCCTATTATAGGATTTGGACCTAATGGAGCTAATCCACATGGTGAACCTGGAAATGCACTTGTAAAACCAGGAGATGCAATAATATTAGATATAGGTTGTATAAAAGATAATTATTGTGCTGATATGACAAGAACTGTATTCTATAAAGAAATACCTGAAAAAGGTAGAGAAATATTTGAAATAGTTCTTGAGGCTAATAAGAGAGCTGAAGCTATTGTAAAACCAGGAGTTAGATTCTGTGATATAGATGCTGCTGCTCGTGATTACATAACTGAAAAAGGATATGGACAATACTTCACTCATAGAACTGGTCACTCTATAGGACTTGAAGTTCATGATAAGGGAGATGTATCTTCTATAAATACAGATGTTGTACAACCAGGAATGATATTCTCTATAGAGCCAGGTATATATTTACCAGGTGAGTTTGGAGTTAGAATAGAAGATTTAGTACTTGTTACTGAAGATGGTTGCGAGATATTAAATAAATATGATAAAGAAATATGTGTAGTTGGTTAATTATAAAATTAACTCAATAGAAATAAAATAAGCCATATAAAAATGCTTTTAAGCATTTTTATATGGCTTTAATTTTCAGCTCATGACTTATATAGCTGTTATTAAAATTGCACCTTTTGAAGTATATGTACCCATAACTGAGCCAACTTCACAGATTACAACATCTTTATATTTTACATCTTTTTCCATAACTTCCCTTACTTTTTGAGCCTTCTCAGGGCAGTTTGCATGTCCTATAAATAAAACCTTTTCTTCTCTGTCTTTAATTTTAGACTCTACCAAATTAATTAGTTTTTTTAAGCTATTACCTTCACCTCTTGCCTTATCTATCGGAGTTACAATTCCATCTGCAACTTGTATTATTGCCTTAAAATTCAATGTATTTATAATTTTCCCTGCTATAGGGTTTATTCTACCTCCCTTAATAGCATTTTCTAAAGTCTCTAAAGTTCCAAAAAATGGAGGATTATCTTTATATTTATCTATTATTGAAACAATTTCTTCGATTTCTTTTCCTTCTTTTATTAATATTGCTGCCTTTAACACCAGTTGTCCTATTCCAATTGAGCCACTAAGCGAGTCTATAACCTCAACTTTCTTATTGTTCCCTTCCTTTTCAAACATATCTTTTGCTAAAAGTGCACTATTATAAGTACCAGATAGACCTGAACTTATATTAATGACCAAAACACTTTCTTCTTGGCAATGATATGCTTCTAAAAATTTATCAGGTGAAGGGCATGATGTTTTTGGTAGTACCTTACTTTCACTCATTTTTCTATAGAAAGTTTCGTTATCTATTTCCTTTCCAGATATATAACTTTCTTCTCCAAAAGATACATTTAAACCAACAACTTCAATGTTGTATTTTTCTATTATATCATTAGGTAAGTCACATGCACTGTCCACTATCAATTTTATTTTATCCATATTAACCTCACTATAAGATATTGTTTTTATTTATTCAGTCGGTCGTACGACCGATTTAATTATTATTTTATATTTTGAATGGAAAAAAGTCAATAGATATAGATTCTTGCTTTATTGACAATAAATATCCATAAGCTTATAATGTTATTAATTTGTTATAAATATACATAGAAAGGTAGGTTTTATGAAAACAAACAATATGAAACAGGCTATTTTATCATCTGCAACCAATTTAATAGCCAAAAATGGAGTTCAAAATACTAGTCTTGCTGATATTGCAAAAGATGTAAATATAAGTAAGGGTACTTTGTATTATCACTATGCATCTAAAAATGATATTATATATGATATTGCGGATACTCATTTAGAAGTTATAACAAGTGCTATATTAAACTGTGTAAAAAACGTCAAATCAAAAAATTCTCAAATAGAAATGGTTAACTTAATCTTAGAGAAAATATCTACTATAGAAAGTCGTGGTAGAGTACATATGTATCTTATTTGTGAAGCAATTACTTCAAATGATGATTTGAAAGAAAGAATGAGATTAAAATATATTGAATGGAGAACTACTCTTAAATCTGAAATTGTTGAGTCATTAGAAAAATACAGTAGTAGTGAAAATGAACAGGATGCTGAGTCATTTTCTTTCTTACTTATGTCTATAGTTGATGGTTTGGTTGTTCAAAGCCTATTAAAAACAGAAAAAATACCTTATGAAAATATAGCTTCTTTTTTAGTCAATCATTGGATTTAAATTTAATTCTTAATAATTAATAAAAGTGAACTATTAAAGTTTTTGAATTTAACAGTTCACTTTCTTATTTATTAACAATAATTTTTATTTAAAATATTTAATTTTTATTTAAACCTTCATGGAATCACAAAATAAAAATCTTTTACAAGCTTTAAATATTTTTACTTATGCTCATGCGTATGTCCATCTGAATGTTCATGTCCATGTGTGTGCGTATGCTCGTGACCATGTTCATGAGTTCCTGAAAAACCATCTTCATGATTGTGGTCATGACCCACACCATTTACATGCTCATGTTCATGCCCATGACTGTGAGAATGTTGATGTGAATGCTCATGGTTATCTCCTCCACAACATCCTTCTCCTCCAGTACCACAACATCCACTTGTATGTGGATTATGGTGATTTCTTACTACAAATCTCTCTCTTAACATATTATTATACCTCCTAGTATATTATTGAGTACTTCATGTACCCCATTAATTACAGTATACATCTAACTAGGTGTAATCACAATACATATGTCATTTTTTAACATTGATATTTTAAAGAAACTTATCTTTAAAACCTCCACCTTTTACTTCTTCTACATTATTAACAGAAATAAAAGCTTCACTATCCATGTCATAAATCAAATCCTTAAATTTACCTATTTCATTTGCAGATATTATACAATAAATCATCTTTTTCTTATTTTGTGTGTATGCTCCTTCTGCCTCTAAAAAAGTTACACCTCTTCCCATTTTATTCATTATTACTTTAGATATTTCATCATATTTATTAGATATTAGAAGTATAGATTTTTTTCTATCAAAGCAATCTTTTGCTATGTCCATTGTAAAAGAAATTATATACATAGCAATTAGAGTATACATTACCAACTTAGCTCCAAATAAAAACGCACCTGCACATACTACAAAGAAATTTATAAATAAAAATGTATTTTTCATAGGTATATCGTACTTTCTTTTCATTATAGCTGCTATTATGTCAAGTCCTCCAGCAGTAGCTCTTGCTTTAAAAGTCAACCCCATACCTATACCAGTTAAGGCACCACCATAAATACACTGTAGCATAGTATCATCTATTGGGAAATATTTAGCAATATCTTGTGTTAAACCAAGTGCAACAGAAAATAATAACATATTAACAAAACTTATTAACAAAAATTTATTATCAAAATACCTTTTAGCTATGATAAATATAGGTATATTCATCAAAAAACTGGATATCCCTTGATTTATACCAAATAGTTTATATAATATAACACAAATTCCAGCTACTCCTCCACTTAATAACTTGGCTGGTGCTAGATATAAATTTATTCCTAAGGTTGATAGAATCATCCCCAATATAATAAGACCATATTGCAAAAATATGTTATTATCAATACTTAGCTTTTTACTTTCACCATACATCAAAACGCACCCCTTTGCATAATAAATAAACCACCCTGCATTACACACAATAAATTTATAAATAAATTTATCAGAAGTAGTTTACTCTAAAATATTATTCATCCTCACTTAAACGTTTATCCACTAATATTCTATCACATGCTATAAATAATTTATATGATTTATACAGATTTATTTATTGTAAGTTTTGGAATATTTCAACATTTTATTGAATAGAGAATTATACTGTATTAAAAAATCCCTATAGAAATTTATAAACTAATTTCTATAGGGATTTTAATTAACTAACTATTCTTTTTATTTTTTTGTGACTTTTATACCTGTCATATGGTCATTTAAGTTTTGTTCTTCTAGAGACTTATCGTCTACTCTGTTTATTTCTAAAGCTAAAGTTTCAGACTTGATATATTCATCAAAATGGTCAACAGCCTTAGCAATTTCATCATCACCACAGTAATCTATTACTATATTATCCAATACTTCAAAGTTATTAGATTTTCTTAATTGCTGTACTTTAGATATAAATTCTCTAGCATAACCCTCATCAACCAATGCTTCTGTTAACTTAGTATCTAGTATAACAAAAAGATTGTTTTCAACAGATACATTAAATCCTTCCTTAGCAGTTATACCTATTAACACTAAATCCTTATTAAACTCAAAAGCTTCACCATCTAAATCAACTGTTAAACTTTCACCATTTTCAAGTTTATTAACAGCTTCATGTGCATTTAATTTATTTAATGCTCCCACAAATAAATTCATCTTAGCCCCTAGTAATGGTCCTGCTTCCTTAAAGTTTGGTTTTAGACTAAAGTTCATGTACTCATCTAAGTCCTTAGCGAACACTACCTCTTTAACATTAAGCTCTTCTTTTATTAAATCAACTACATCGCTTATTGTATCTTCAAACTTACCATCTACTAATACTTTTTGTAATGGTTGACGAACTTTTATTCTTTCAACTTCTCTTGAAGCTCTACCTAGAGTAACTAGATTTTTAGCTAAATCCATTTTTTCTTCTAATTTAGCATCTATTAATTCTTCATTAAACTTAGGATATTCAGCTAAGTGAACAGATACTTCTCCTGTCAGATTTCTGTACATTTCTTCTGACATATATGGTGCAAATGGAGCTATAGCTCTACAAAGACCATGTAATAATTCATAAGTTGTATTGTACACTGCTTTTTTATCTTCTGTTAATTCAGTTGCCCAGAATCTTCTTCTTGAACGTCTGATATACCAGTTAGATAAATCATCATTTATGAAATCTTGTATCATTCTTAAAGTCTTATTTAATTCAAATATAGCTAAATTTTCCTCTACATCTTTCATTAAATTATTAAACTTAGATAGTATCCATCTATCAAGTTCTGGTCTATCTTTATATTCTACAAAGAATTCAGTTGGATTTATATCATCTGTATTTGCATATAAAGTGAAGAAGTTATATACATTCTTCATAGTTCCTATAAATTTACTTTGTATTTCTTTTAATCCATCCATATCAAATTTAGTTGGAGTCCATGGTGGAGAAACATATAGTAGATACCATCTTAATGCATCTGCTCCATATTGGTCAAATAACTCCATTGGATTTACTGTATTTCCCCTTGATTTACTCATTTTCTTTCCATCTTTATCAAGTACAAGGTCTGGAACTAAAACACTCTTATATGGTGCTTTTCCTAATACAAATGTTGATACTGCAAGTAATGAGTAGAACCAACCTCTAGTTTGGTCTATACCTTCTGATATATAATCAGCTGGGAATAATTGGTCAAAGTTCTCTTTATTTTCAAATGGATAGTGGTGTTGAGCAAATGGCATAGCCCCACTATCAAACCAACAGTCTATAACTTCTGTTACTCTTGTCATTGGTTTTCCACATTTTTCACATTTTAAATGTATATCATCTACATATGGTCTATGAAGTTCAACTGTCTCTGGATTTACATCTTCTATAGCTTTTTCAGCTAATTCAGCTCTTGAACCTACTGAATCTGTATGACCACATTCACATCTCCATATAGGAAGTGGAGTTCCCCAATATCTAGTTCTTGATATTGCCCAATCATTTAGATTTTCTAACCAGTTTCCAAATCTCTTTTCACCTACAAAGCTTGGGAACCATTTTACGCCATTGTTATTTTCTATTAATTTATCTTTAAGTTTAGTCATCTCTATATACCAGCTTGGTTTTGCATAGTATACTAATGGAGTTTGACATCTCCAACAATGTGGATAATTATGAACTACTTTTTCTTTACTATATAACTTATTTTCAGAAGCTAGCCATTTTATTATTTCAACATCTAGCCCATCTTCCATTACAAATTTACCTTCCCAAGGAGTAGCTGTAAATTTACCAGTTTCATCTACTGGTTGTACAACTGGTAAATCATATCTCTTACCTGTGTTATAGTCATCTTCACCAAATGCTGGTGCTGTATGAACTATTCCAGTACCATCTTCAGTAGTTACATAATCTCCTACTGTAATGAAAAATGCTTTTTTGTCAACTTCTACAAAAGGCATTAATTGCTCATATTCTAATCCTTCTAAGTCTTTACCTTTCATTTCTTCTAAAACTTCATAGTCTTCACCTAGTACTTTATTAGCTAGAGGTTTAGATACATAATATACCTCGTCACCTTTCTTAACTTTTAAGTAATCAACGTCAGCATTTACTGTTAATGAAACATTTGATGGTAAAGTCCAGGGAGTTGTTGTCCATGCTAGGAAATATTCATCAGCATCTTTTTTCTTAAATTTAGCTATAACTGTATTAGTTTTTACTTCTTTATATCCTTGTGCAACCTCATGACTAGCAAGACCAGTTCCACATCTTGGGCAATAAGGAAGTATTTTATGCCCTTCATAGATATATCCTTCTTTGTTGAATTTATTAAGTATCCACCATACAGACTCTATATAGTTATTGTCTAAAGTTATATATGGATTATCTAAATCAACTTCATAAGCCATTCTCTCAGTCATTATTCTCCATTGTTTTTCAAATGAGAAAACTGATTCTCTACATTTTTGGTTGAACTCAGCTATTCCATACTCTTCTATTTGTTGCTTACTAGTAAGACCTAATTCTTTCTCTACTTGTATTTCAACTGGTAATCCATGTGTATCCCAACCAGCTTTTCTCTTTACTTGATAACCAGACATTGTTTTATATCTACAAACTGAATCTTTAAGTGTTCTAGATAAAACGTGGTGTACTCCAGGATTTCCATTGGCTGTAGGAGGTCCCTCATAGAATACGAAACTTGGGTCATTTTCCCCTTTTTCTAAAGTTTTTTCAAGTATATTTATATCTTTCCAATAATCAAAAACTTGTGCTTCTGCTTGTTTTACTGAACTGTCCACTAATGGCTTAAATTTCGCCATGTAAATCACCCTTTCCTATAAATATTATAATTCCAAAATTTTTTATTCTTTCACATAAATTTAAATACTAAAAAACTCGCCCCCTTTAAACAAAGGGACGAGTTATAAATCGCGTTACCACCCTAATTCTATATGTGAACTTAATGCTATCCACACATAACACTCTAATAGTATAACGGTACTAACCGGCACAGCTTAATAGAATTTAATCGTTCAGCCTGCAGCTCAAGAGTGATTTTTATCTTTATAAATTCATTGGTTCTCAGCATACCCAATTCTCTGTAAAATTATCTAAAGATAATTGTCTCCATCAACGCTTTTAAAAATTTATCTGTGTTTATATGAAATTCTATAACAAATAATTTGAATAGTCAATATATTTTTGAAAAATATAATAATTTCTATTTTTCTTACATTTTTATCCTATTTTTAGTTTTTGTTATAGATTTCTCAAACTTCCACAACAATTTCACCTAAAATCAAATAAATTATAGGCTTATTCTAGAGTTGTAGCAGCTTCATCATTACTATAATTATACACTGTTGTTCCTTCAAATGCATTTACACATTTTTCATCTACATCATAAAAAATCTCATCAACACTTCTTATTTCATCTTCTAATAATGACTTAAATTTATTTCTAAATATCTTAAATTCTTTAACTAAAGCATCATACTCTTTTCTTATTTCTATAACACGATTATTGGCTTGTTCTATAATTTGTCTAGCTTTTAAATCTGCCTCTTCAACAATTATTTTAGCTTTTTTATTAGCCGCGCTACAAGTGTCTTCTGCTGCACTTTGAGCAGTTATTAGAGTAGCTTTTAATGTTTCTTCAATATTTTCATACTTATTTACTTGGTCTTGATATAATCCTAATTTTTCTTTAAGAGCTGTATTTTCTCTACATAGAGATTCATAGTCTTCTTTGATGATATCTAAAAACTCATCAACCTCTTCGTCTCTATATCCTCTTAAACCTTTTTTAAACTCTTTATTTTCTATCTCAATTGGAGTTAGCATTACATTTCCTCCCAGCTATAATTTAAATTAGTCCTTATACAATTAATCTTGCTTGAACTTTTATTTTACCTTTTTTAGTAATATCTCCTATTTGCGTTACATTAGCTCTTCCTTTGCCTCTAATAGAAATCAAATCATCATTTTTAACTATTTTAGACGTTGAAGTTATCTTTTCATAATTGACATGGACTTTTTCTCCATTTATGTATTTTGCACTATCTTGTCTAGATATATTGTAAAGACCACTTATGACACAATCTAACCTATCTGAAGATACTGTAAATGATACTTCCTTATATTTTGAAGAACTATTAACAATGTTTTCTCTGGAAATTTCCTTTACAATTACATTATTTCTTGAAACTTTCTCCAAATTCACGATTATAAAATCGCAAATATCACTACTTACAATTACTTGACAAAAGCTATCATGTATAATTATATCTCCAATTTTTTCTCTTTTTATACCTAGACTCATAATTGCTCCTAAATAATCTTTATGAGATATATTTTTAAATTTGAAATTCCCTTCTATCTGTAAAAATCTAAGAGTATCCTCTATATCTTCATATTCCATGTAAAATGGATAAATAAATACAGTGCTTCTTTCAGCTTGTTCATAACCTCCATCCACACTGTATTTTATTTCATTTGTTGAATTCAATATAGCTACAGCATTTTTCACTTCATATGGTTTAAGAAACTCAGTAAACTTAACATCATAGTTTTTTATACAACTATTAGCCTTGTCTATTACTTTAAACATTTTATTTTTCAAGTCTATATCCTTTATGTGATTTGTTAATTTTAATTTATCCATTTCTATCACCTTAGAATATAACCAACACTAATTGTCTTAGGAACATCAATAATACTATCGCAATTAAAGGAGAAAAATCTATAGGTCCATTTGTATATCTATACATTATAGACCTTATTGGTCCTTCTATTGGCTCTGTAAGGTTTTCTAAAATCTCGAAAATTTTGCTTTGTCTTCCATTTGGAAACCAAGTCATCAAGCTTTTTATAACTATCATCCATGCTATTATATCCAAAAGATAATAAAGTGCAATTCTTATTGTTCCCATATATTAACCGCCTTTTTACTATTTATTTTGCCAAGGGAAGAATGCTTTACTTTCTAATTCTTTTTTCATATTTGCATCTATATCCACATTGTTAGGAGCTAGTATAAATATTGATTTAGAAACCTTTTGTATACTTCCATCTAAAACATAAACTGCCCCATTCATAAAGTTAAATATAGATTTACGAACTTCAGAATTAGTCAATCCTTCCAAATTCACTATAACTGCCCTTCTTTGTTTTAGATGGTCTGCTATAGTTGCAGCTTCATCATAAACTTTAGGTTCAACTATTACAACTTTCATTTGACTCGTTGTATGTAAATTTACAATTTTATTTGCTTTTGCAGTACTAAAGCCACTATTTATTTCTTCTTCTTGAACTATATCGTCCATCCCACCTTCATATTCTTCTTCAATGTAATCTTCTTCTTCATCAACTATCCAGTTCTTAAATTTAGATATTATTCCATTTGACATTATTAACTTCCTCCTTAGAATTTATTCAGATTTGAGTAATTATTTTTTATTGTAGTTTCTTTCTCCAAAGATTGATGTTCCAACCCTAACAATGGTAGCCCCTTCCTCTATAGCAATCTCATAATCGTGACTCATTCCCATTGACAAAACGTCCATTCCTACATTAGGTATGTTTAGCTCTTTTATTCGTGTTGATAAATCTTTAAGACCTTTGAATACACCTCTTATTTCATTTTCATCTTCTACAAAAGGTGCCATTGTCATTAGACCTTTTATTTTTATATTTTTATATTTTTCTGACACTTTTTTGACAAAACCTACAACTTCTTCTTTATCAAGTCCATGCTTAGATTCTTCTTTAGATATATTCACTTGTACTAAGCAATCTATTTCTCTATTTATTTGCTCTGCACGTTTTTGAATCTCTTCACATAATGCAATTCTATCTAAAGAATGTATCATACAAACTTTATCTATTATGTACTTAACTTTATTTGTTTGCAAAGTCCCTATCAAGTGCCAGTTTAATTTGTCACCTATAATATCGTACTTTCTGGCTAATTCTTGTGGTTTATTTTCACCAACAGAAGTAATGCCTTCATTCATTGCCTCATTAACTAAATCTACATCAACAGTTTTTGTGACTGCTAAAAGGGTTATTTCTTCACTCTGTCTATTTACTTTTTTTGCAGCTTTGTCAATCTTACTTTTTATCTCAGATAAATTATCTTTAATAGAACCCATTATTATCACCTACTTTATCCTTATATTTGTGTTTATACAATTAGGTCTTAAAATTATTTTGTCATATAGATTAACACTTGTCACCCCATTTATGTCATTTTTATAATAGTCCACAAATACAGAAGATTCATTTTCATAAGTTATTCCTTCTAATATGACAAATTTTACACTTTGTGATTGTTCATCAATCACATATACACCACGTTTATTGTCTTTTGTTTTTATAGAAGTTTTAGGTATTTTTAAACATTCCATCTGATTATATATTATATCAAATTCTTCGACACTTGTATCCTGATTTGCAATAATTTGGTTACTTATTTTTAATTTTAGCATTATTTTATTATTATTTTTATATATTTTGTAAACTTTTGCATCTATTTTTTGCTCACGATATTCAATTACTACATTTTGATTTTTTTCAAAGTTCTTAGAATCTTCTTTACTTATGTATGCTGATAGATAATTACTTTGGTCATTTACATCTTTTTCTATAGTTCCTTCTACATGAATCTTTGCATCAACTTTTTCTACTTTTAACACCAAGGTATCTACATTTTTGCTAATAATCATTGCTAACATATTAAATACTAAATATATAAGAATACCAAGTATCACTAATCTGGTATATTTAATCTTTTTCAAAAACTCTCCCCCTATAAAATTTCTTTCATTAATAAATACTTCTTCTAAAAAATGTTTATTCCTTTTTTATATGCTAATATTTTATGTACTAATAATTGTTTTTTTCATATTAAATTTATTTTTTATCAATCTTCCTATACAAGACTGCATTATTTATATATAATTATATTATAAAGTATAAGTTTAATTTACATTTTATATCTTAAACTTACTTTATGTACTCTTATAGTTATTTTTATTTTTAGATGCAATATAAAACCAATTAAGCTTTAAAATAACTTTTGTCATGCTGATACTGATTTAGTTAAACATTTATTCGCAAGGATAACGTTATCACGACAAAGGTTTATGTCCTAAAAAAAATACAAGGAGGATTTTCTTATGTCAGAAATTTTATTAGGAACAGGTTTACTTTTATTGGTTCTATGTTGTTTCACAATCTTTAGTTACAAAGCTCCATATGGTATGAAAGCTATGGGAGCCTTAGCAAATGCTGCATGTGCTACTTTCTTAGTAGAGGCATTCAACCTTTCTTTACTTGGTGATGTTCTAGGTATGGAGTTTTTTAGAAGTGTTGGTGCTGCTAATGGTAGCCTTGGTGGAGTTGCTGCTGCTATACTTGTACCTTTGGCTTTAGGTGTATCTCCAGTTTATGCAGTTTTAATAGGATTATCTTGTTTAAAGTTTTCTATATTATCTGGATTTGTTGCTGGATACTTTGTTTCTTTCTTAATTAAGTTTATAGAGAAAAAAGTCCCACCTGGAGTAGATTTAGTAGTAGTAATCCTTTTATGTGCTCCACTATCTCGTTTTATAGCTTCAAATGTAGACCCATTAGTTAATAGTACACTATTACAAATTGGACAAGTTCTAATAGAAGCTACTAATATTAGCCCTATTATAATGGGAATTATATTGGGAGGTCTAATAACAGTAGTTGGAACATCTCCACTTAGTTCAATGGCTCTTACATCTATAATTGGTCTTACTGGTCTTCCTATGGCAATAGGAGCATTAGGAGCTTTTGGTTCAGCTTTTATGAACTCAACATTATTTGCAAGATTGAAGTTAGGTTCTAAGAAAGACATTATATCTGTTGCTATTGAACCCCTGACTCAATCAGACATAATTTCAGCTAATCCAATACCAATATATTCTACTAATTTCTTTGGAGGAGCTTTTTCTGGTATTATTGTAGCTTTGATGGGCCTTGTAAATATGACACCAGGTACAGCTACACCTGTGGCTGGTTTTGCCATAATGTTTGCCTATAATCCAGTTAATCAAGTTCTTATAACAGCTACACTATGTGCTTTATTTAATGTAATTGCAGGATTTGTAGGCTCAAAAATATTCAGTACCTTTAAGGTTCTTACTGCTGACAAAATACGTGGCACTGATGTAGAAGAAGAAATTGCTTAAGATTTATAAGATTTATAAATTTATATTTTAAATTGATATTTTAAACAGTAGAGTTTTATATTGTAGCAATTTTATTAATTGCAAGCGTTTTATTTTTTATTTATATTTATTATTATGTGTGTTGAATATTTAGATAAATTTTTATTTTTTTATTTTTATTTAGTTTTTTATTTTTATTTAGTTTTTTATTTGGTTGATATATTGAACAGAAAAATTAGTATAATTACTATTGAATAACATAACGTTTAAAATACATAAAAAATTTTATATTAATTAGATAGTATCAAAATAAAAGCGATATACAACTTTTTTACAAGGTTGTATATCGCTTTACTATTATAACAATCTTAACATATAAACTTTAAACTTATTCTTTTAATTATAATATCTAGATGTATTTGATTCTGTCATATAAATCTCTATCTAAATATTACTATATGTAAATATACTTAATTTTTAAATGAATGTATAGGAGCTGGAATTCTTCCTCCTCTTTGAGTAAATAACTCAGACGAATTTGTATTTATAGGCATTACTGGTGCTCGTCCTAAAAGACCACCAAACTCTACCATGTCACCTACATCACATCCTGGAGCTGGTATAATTCTAACAGCTGTAGTCTTATTATTAATCATACCTATTGCTGCCTCGTCAGCTATCATAGCTCCAAGTGTACCTGCTGTAGTACTTCCTGGCACAGCTATCATATCAAGACCTACAGAACAAATAGCAGTCATTGCCTCAAGCTTATCTATACTTAAAGCACCTTTAATAACAGCATCAATCATTCCCGCATCTTCTGATACTGGTATAAATGCACCACTAAGTCCTCCAACATGTGAACAAGCCATAACTCCACCTTTTTTAACAGCATCATTTAAAAGAGCCAACGCTGCTGTAGTACCATGAGTACCAACAACTTCAAGACCCATTTCTTCTAATATATTTGCTACTGAGTCTCCAATAGCAGGTGTAGGAGCTAGTGATAAGTCTATTATTCCAAATGGTACATCCAACCTACTAGAGGCTTCTTTTGCTACCAATTGACCAACTCTTGTGATTTTAAATGCAGTCTTCTTAACTGTCTCTGCTACAACATCAAATGGTTCTCCTTTTACTTTTTCTAAAGCTCTTTTTACAACACCAGGACCACTTACACCAACATTTATTATTCTATCAGCTTCACCAACACCATGGAAAGCCCCTGCCATAAAGGGATTATCTTCAACCGCATTACAGAATACTACTAGTTTTGCACAACCAAATCCCTTTGCATCTTTCGTTAATTCTGCAGTTTCTTTTATAATTTCTCCCATTTCTCTTACTGCATCCATGTTTATACCACATCTTGTAGAGCCTACATTCACTGAGGCACATACCTTGTTTGTGCTTGCCAAAGCTTTTGGAATTGATTTAATTAATATCTTATCACCTTTTGTATATCCTTTTTGAACCAATGCTGAGAATCCACCTATAAAATCTATACCTAAATCCTCTGCAGCTTTATCTAATGTCTGTGCAAACTTTACATAATCACTTTCATCTGTTGCACCTGCAATAATAGATATTGGAGTTACTGATACTCTCTTATTTACAATTGGAATACCATATTCACGCTCTATTTCTTTTCCCACTTTTACTAAATCTTTAGCAGAATTCATAATCTTGTTGTATATCTTCTCTCTAGCTTTATCTCCATCAGGGTCTATACAATCTAATAAAGAAATCCCCATAGTTATAGTTCTTATATCTAATTGTTCTTCATCTATCATTTTGATTGTCTCAAGTATATTTCCTACATTCACTATTCTCACCTCCCGATTACTGTTTTTTACAGATTATGCATTGAGTTAAATATTTCTTCTCTTTGAATTTTTACATCTACTGATAATTCTTTTCCTC
This sequence comes from Clostridioides sp. LIBA-7602, assembly GCF_056688945.1. NCBI lineage: Bacteria > Bacillati > Bacillota > Clostridia > Peptostreptococcales > Peptostreptococcaceae > Clostridioides > Clostridioides sp. LIBA-7602. The sequence goes on from NZ_CP196991.1 coordinate 3,052,853, forward strand.
TATTTATTAAATCTTCAACCGTTTGCTCAAAAGAATTTAATGATTTCTCTAAATCAACTATCATAATCATTGTAAAATACTCTTGTAATATCTTTTGTGAAATATCTACTATGTTAATATTTTGCTTGTATAACTCATCACTAATTCCTGCTACTATACCTGGTTTGTCCTTTCCAATTACTGTTAAAATTGCTCTCATAATAATATCCTCCCTTATTTTTTTATAAATCTTACATTTTCACAAATTGAACTATTTATTAGCATATATTTCATTTATTTGTTAGTAAATCACTTTTTATGTATATATTTAATATATTTTAATACCTATACCTTCATTTGTCAATTTTTTTTCAATATTCTATTATTTTTATACTATTTAGTCAAATTATATATAATACTCATTTTATTGATAAAAATATATAGTTTTCATAATAATGAAAGGTATCACTTAACAAACTTATAATTTGATAAATAATACCTTCCTAAAAATTATTTTTTTATTTGTATGAATCTAATTATATTTTTTCTTGTGCTAGGATTTACAATCAAAATAGAGCAAAACATGGTTAAACTTAACACTCCAATTAAAATGAAAATATCTTTCTCAAAGCTATATTTTTTAGTTGATAATTTAGTATTAGTTTTATCTGTCTTTTCGTTATTACCATTTACTTGATTATTTAGTTTTGATTGATGATTATTATTCACATATAAATTATCTTTATAAAAATCTTTATTATAAAAATATGACTGATTATTAGTGCTAAATACAGACTTTTGCTTTAAGCCTTTATTCCCATTTTCTAAAATAAAACTTTTGTTAGATTTATCCTCATTTTTTAACTCATTTTCATTTTTTAAAATATCGTCTTTTTCTTTGTCATTGGCTATACTATTATCATCTTTGTCTTTTGGAGGATTTTTATTTATCGTAGAACCAGACTCTATATTATCATCATTTGGAGTATTAGGAATTTTCCCATCATTATTACTATGGTTATCATCTTTATCTTTATTGTCACTATTTAGATTACCATTATTATCTTCTTCTCTATCTGGGTCATCTCTTCCTCCTCCTCCACGGTCACCACCAGCATCTTCATCTTCTTGTTCATCATCTGGTGTGATTTGATTATTACCTCCTCCTAACACAAATCCAGGTTTTAAAAATATATTTGAATACCCATCTCTTAATCCACCTTCTACTTTCACTCTAAAGCATCGCAACTTAAAATCTTCAAAATCAATTACAACTTGGTCTGTGATATACTCTAATTCACTACTTATCCAGTTTATACCATCATCGGAATACTCCACAAATACTTTTTTTGCATTATATGGCATATCATAGGCTAAAGCAGCTGTATAACCATTTTTCCGATTTCTAAAATACACAATTAAATTATTTATAGGCTCTTTATTTCTAATATAGATATTTATAACTGGAAAGACATCTTGATTTAATACTATATTTTTTTCATTCAGAAAATTTTCATCAAATTTACCTCTTATAACAAACTCTAAATTTTTTTTAAAATCAGTATAGTAATTTGATAAATCCCACTCTACATTTATATCTGCAATTTTTCCACTCGAAGTTTTTAGACTTACTTCTTTTGGAAGTTCTACGTCCTCAATTTTATCATCTTTTGTTAATATCAATTCCTCTTCAAATACACTAATGCCTCTAAGATTACATCTTATAATATTATAATCTTCATCTTGTGGTATGTCTGGCATTATTACATTCCCATCACCAATGATATAAACACTCTTAGTTTTTGATACAATTGATTCGCCTTTTGTATTATTTGCTATTGTATTTTGTTGGTTATTCTTATTAACAATTACTGATGTATCCTCTATTTCCACCTCTCCATTACAGTAAATACCCACAGCATCTTTTCCATTAACTTCAATTATTTTAGAATCTACTCTAATATCATTTTCTGAATAAATTCCTATTGCATTTTCTCCACTTGCATGTATTTTACCAGTTTTTCCATAGTATGTAGCTATATCTAATTCAGCATCTTTCTCTATATATAAAGCAGTTCCATTTAAAGCAATTATATTATCTATTCCTATCTTTAACTTCCCACCTTTTTCTACATGTATTACACCTTCACTTCCACCTTCTCCAACTATATCCAATTTATTTCCTTCAATGGCAAAATAACCATTATTTTTTACAAGTAATTTGTACTGATTTGTATCTATTGTAATATTAGTTCCATATGGGATGCTGAAATCAAAATAATCATCTATTACCATATCACATGTAAGAGTATAAACTATGTCTCCCTCATTATCTTCATTTTTTACAATCCAATTTTTAAAATCCTCCAAACAATTGTCTTCTTGTGAAAAACTCTTTTTTGGTAAAATTATAAAAATAATTACTAATAAAGTTATAAGAACAAATATACTATTTTTTTTATTCATTTTTTTCTCCTATTTATTCTTCTGTTAAGTAAAATTATGTCTCTTTAAAGTATTTTTTTATTCATTTTTAATCTTATAAATTTATCTAGATATTTTATAATGCCCTTATTTACTACTATCATTGAAAATAACATGGTCAAAACTATGAGTCCAACTCCAATTACAATCCCATTTTTAGAATTCTGAGTCTTATCATATGATTTTGAAACAGTTTTTAGTTTATCATTAGAATCACCTATCTCAGTGCCCTCTATTTTACTTAATATTATTTTATCTTTAGATGTTTTTTGGAAATATTCATTATTTTCCTTATAACTTCCTTTTAAGCTTTGCTCTAAACTATTTTTAAATCTACTTTCCTCAATCAAGTTGTCATTTTTATTATTATTGACATTTTCATCATTTATTTCTTTATGTACATTTTTATCTGTTTCAGTATATTTTTCATGTGACTTATCGCTTTTTTCATCTTGTTGATTACTATTTGTTTCTTCACCATTATCTTCTATGACTTCATTAGAATCTAATGGATTTTGCCCATTATCATTATTATTTTTATTATTTCCACCTGAGGTAACCTTATTGTCATCTCTATCTGGGTCATCTCTTCCTCCTCCTCCACGGTCACCACTATCATCATCAACCTCTTGTTCATCGTCTGGTGTAATTTGATTATTTCCTCCTCCAATTACAAATCCAGGCTTTAAAAACACATTTGAATATCCTTCTCTCAATCCACCTTCTACTTTTATCCTAAAACATCGTAACTTAAAATCTTCAAAGTCAAGTATAACCTGATTGCTAATATTTTCTAACTCTTCACTTACCCAATTTACACCATCATCTGAATATTCTACAAACACTTTTTTAGCACTATAGGGCATACTATACTCTAGTGTAGCTAGATAACCATTTTTAAAATTTAAGAAAGATACTTTTAAATCCTCTATAGGTTCTTTATTAGCAACATAAACATGTAAAATAGGAATAACATCATTGTTTACAATTATGTTATTCTCATCTAAATCGTCTTCTTTAAATTTACCTATTACAATAAATTCTGTATTCTCATTTAAATCATTATAATAGTTTGATAAATCCCACTCTACATCTAAATCTATAGAATTCATACTAGAAGTTCTTAAACGTACTTTTTCTGGCAATATTATGTCTTCTATTTTGTCTTCTTTTGATATACGCACTTCTTTCTCAAAAGCTCTAACCCCTCTATAATTACATCTTATAATATTATAATTTTTATTCTGAGATATATCTGGAGTTATTATATTTTTTTGTCCAATAACATAAACATCAGTAGCTTCTGATACAATTGCTTTCACCTTTTTATTTTCCAATAATATGTTTTGTTTCTTATTAACACTATTTGCAATTATTGAAGTGTTTTCTATTTCTACTTCTCCCCTGCAATAGATTCCTATTGCATTTTCTCCATTAACTTCAATTATTTTAGAATACACTCTGATATCATTTTCTGAATAAATTCCTATTGCATTTTCTCCACTTGCTTTTATATTTCCAACTTTATCATAATATGTATTTATACTCAAATTCGCATCTTTTTCAACATATAAAGCAGTTCCATTCAATGCAACTATATTATCTATTCCTATATTTAATTTTCCTCCTCGCTCTACATGTATTACACCTTCATTTCCACCTTCTCCAATTATGTTTAGCTTATTACCATTAATATTAAAATGACCTTCTTCTTTTATAAGTATTTTGTATTGATTTGTATCTATTGTAATATTAGTTCCATATGGAATACTAAATTCAAAATAATTGTCTATTACCATATCACAAGGAAGAGTGTAAACTATTCCTTCTTTATTATTTTTATTTTTTATAACCCAATTTTTAAAATCTTCTAAACAATTATTATCTTGCGAAAAACTCTTATTTGGTAAAATTACGAAAATTATAATTAACAAATTTATAAGCACAAAAACTTTACTTATTTTATTCATATTGTTCTCCAATTAACTTTTTTAATAATATTAAAATTTTTCAAACGATTTTATCTACTTTTTATATTTTATAAATTTATTTACATATTTTATGATACAAGGATTTATTGCTACTATTGAAAATAACATAGTTGAAACTACAATTCCAAATCCAATAGCAATTCCATCTTGAAAATTATGAGTTTTACTATGAGAGTTAGAAGTAGAGTTTAGTCTATTATTAAATTTACCTACTTGAAAAGTGTCTTTTTCATTTGATATTTTTTTATCATCAGTTGTGTTTTTATATTCTTGATTTTTTTTATATGCTTGATTTTCTTCATAGTCTCTTTTTAATATTTGAATTAAACTCTTATTAGACTTATTTATAATAGTTAAATCATCATTCTTAACACCATTATCTCTGTTATCAGTGTTAGTATTATTCTTTTCTTGCTCTTTCTCTATAATCTCTTTGTCAGACTTATCATTTCTTTCATCTTCTTGATTAATATTGTCTTTTTCTTCATTATTAGAATCTGTTATGTTATTAGAATCTTCAGGAACTTCTTCATCAACACTATCATCTTCCTTATCACTATCTAAAGTAAGTCCATCATTTTCTCTATCTGGGTCATCTCTACCACCACCGCCACGGTCACCATCAATATCATCATTTCCCCGTTCATCATCTGGTGTCTCTTGATTGTCGCCACCCCCCATTATAAATCCTGGTTTAAAAACTATATTTGAATAACCTTCTTTTAATCCGCCTTCCACTCTTACTCTAAAACAACGTAGCTTAAAATCTTCAAAGAAAAGTATAGCTTGGTCTCTAATATCTTCCTGTTCCTCAGATGTCCAATTGATTCCATCTACTGAATATTCAACAAAAACTTTATTTGCATTGTATGGCATATCAAAATACAAAACAGCTACATATCCATCTCTTGTGTTTTGATAATCTAATTCCAAATTATCTATTGTTTTTTTCTCTGCAACAGATATGTCCAAAATAGGAACAACATCATCATTTACTACAATTTTTTCTCTATTTAATGTTTCTATTTTAAACTTTCCTGTTATACTAAAAGGTTCTTCTTTTTTCAACTTTTCATAATAATCAGTAAAATCCCATTCTACATCTATATCAAGTTGATTACCACTAGATGTTTCTAATACCATATCTTTCGGAAATTTTATATCTTCTATTTTATCATCTTTACTTACTTTTATTTCTTCACTAAATACATCAATTCCCCTCTGGCAACATGTTATAATATCATAGCCAGAATCTTCAGATATAGCTGGTATAAGCTCATTAGAGTTATCAATTATATAAACTTTCTTGCTTTCTGATACAATTGATTGTACAGCCTTATTATTAGCTCTTAATAATCCATTTTCTTTGTTACTACTATAGGCTTTTATTGAAGATTCTTCTATCTCAACATCACCTTTAGAATAAACACCTATAGCACTCTCTCCATTCACTTCAATATCCTTATTTAATATTCTAATATCATTTTCAGTATAAATTCCTATTGCATCTTTTCCATTTGCCTTTATTTTTTCAACAGATTCATAGGATGATTTAATATATAAGTCTCCTCCTTCTTCAACGTATAAGGCTGTCCCATCAGTAGCAATTATGTTATCTATACCGATACTTATACTTCCACCAGTTTCTACATGTATTACTCCTTCTTTTCCTCCTTCACCTATTATATTTAGTTCATTATCATCAATAATAAATCTCCCATGATTTTTTATCAGTATTTTATATTTGTTGGTATCTATTGTAAAATTACTGTCATAAGGAATATAAAATCTAAACTCTTCGTCTATTACCATATCACAAGGAAGAGTATAAACTATTTCTTCTTTATTATTTTTATTTTCTTGAACCCACCTTTCAAAATCTTCAAAACAATTATCCTCTTGTCCAAAGACCTTGTTTGGAGAAATTACAAAACAGAGTATTATTATGCTTACAAAAATAAATATTTCAGACTTCTTCATCTTTTACTCCTAATATTTTAATATAATAATGTTGAAAAACGTATCTTATATATTTAATTTTTCCATAATTAGAACTTATTGTCAATTTTTATAAATAAAAAGCTACTTACTAAAGTAAACAAGTGTTTAACTTTAATAAGTAGCTTATATTCTTATAATAAAATAGTTATAATATTAGAGCTTCCTTCATTTACAATTTTTTGTAGAGTCTTTTGCATCTTAACTCTTATTTCTTCTGGCATAGTATACAATTTACTTTGTAATTGCTCTTTCACTAAATCATGAAGTGACTTACCAAACATATTTGATTCCCATAAATCTGCTGGTTGCTCTTCAAACACCTCCATAAGATATTTTATCATCTCTTCACCTTGATTTTGATTACCAACTATTGGAGAGACTTCTGTAGATATATCTGCTTTTATAATATGAAGTGATGGTGCATTAGCTCTTAGCTTGATACCATATTGTTTTCCTTGCTTCATTATTTCTGGTTCCTCTAAACTAAGTTCTTCTAGTGAAGGGGCTACTACTCCATATCCTTTTATCTTAGCATCTACTAAAGCACATTCTATTTTATCATACTCATTTTTAACTTTAGATAATCTAGTTATTAGACTAAGCAATTGATAATCTCCCTCAATTTTAAACCCACTCTTTTCTTCAAGGATATTATAGAATAAATCTTGCTTTGTCTGTAAATCAATATTTATAACTCCTTCTCCTAACTCTACATTATCAACACCTGTATCTTCCAAAAACTCTAACTCAGAAAAGCCTTGCATAATACCTTCTATATCTCTTATTTTACCTATATCTATAATACTTTGTTTTAATGTTGTTATTATGCTACTTTTTATCCAATGATTTCTCTCAAGACCTTCAACCCATTTAGGTAAATTGATTCTTATTTCTGTAAGTGGGAAATCATACAATACAGCTTCCATAACTTCCTCGATGTCATCTTCTTCCATTTCAACTACATTCATTGGAAGAACTGGAACTTCATACTTTTCTTCCAATTCATTTCTAAGCATACTTGTTTCCTCACTTTTTGGACTTAGAGTATTTAAAACCACAGCAAATGGTTTTTTAAGACTTTTTAATTCCTGTATAACTCTTTCTTCTGGCTCTACATAACTTTTTCTGTCAATACCAGTAACTGAACCATCTGTCAAAACAACTATCCCTATTGTAGAATGGTCTTTTATGACTTTTTTAGTTCCTATCTCTGCTGCCTTTTCAAACGTCATAGCTTCTTGTGACCAAGGAGTTGATACCAATCTTTGTTTTCCACCTTCCTCATGCCCTAAAGCTCCTTCAACTATGTATCCAACACAATCTACCATTCTTACTTTTAAAGATACTGTGTCTTTTATTTTAATTTCTACACCATCTGCTGGTACAAATTTTGGTTCTACTGTCATTATTGTTTTGCCTGAACCACTTTGAGGTATCTCATCTCTTGTTCTATCTTTTTTAAACTCATTGTCTATATTTGGGATAACCAACTTTTCCATGAATTTTCTTATAAAAGTTGATTTTCCTGTTCTTACAGGACCCACTACTCCAATATATATATCCCCTTGAGTCCTTTTGGATATATCTTCGTATATGTTATTATTCATATTATTCCTCCTATACATCTAATCTTATTAAATTATATTTAGAGTTAGGGGTTAATATTCTTAAAATAGAAAAATAAAGACCAGCAATATTAAATTGAATTACATAGAAAAATTTGTGAATTTCAATGTAAATTAAATTAATATGCTAGCCCAAATAGTAGTGAGTTATATTAACTGACTTTAGTAATACTTTCACTTAACTTATTATTCATTTGAATAAGCTCTTTACGTCTTTCTTTGGTCATATTCATCCATACAAATGTAAACACCAATCCAATTATAGCTACTATAGTAAGAGCTATAAAGTAATATTTATATCCAGTCACACCTGGAAATGTATCTAATATCTTTCCTGCTGCTAATGGACAAAGTACTTCTGGAAGATATCCTAATGTAGCAACTATACCTATAGCAGTTCCTGATATTGATAATGAATAATTACCTTCTTCAAGTAATGAATAGTGTAAGCCTTGAATTGCATACATAGATACATATATTGCAACACATCCAATCAATAATATATAAATCATAGATGCTTTTGTTGGTGTAAGTATTACACCTAAAAGACCTATAATCATAAGTATAAATCCATAAGATATAATCTTTGATGAACCAACCTTATCTCCAAGTAACCCAGAAACAGCCGATGCTACTGGTCTACAGTATTGAGCTAATATTGATATTGCAGATGCAAATACTACTGTTGCTCCAAATGCCTCAGTTGAATATGGTGTGAAGTAGTAAAATGACATATTAGCTGAATATGAACAAAACATGATTATTGTTATTACCCATGTATGAGGCATTTTTATCACCGCAAAGAAAGCTTCTTTATCAAACTTAGCTGATACTTCTTTTTCATTATCCTTTAACTTTAAAAATACTAATACTCCAACTATTACATTTATAGCTGAATACAGTACTATAATAGCTGTAAGACCAGTTTTATCACTTACTTTGGATGAAATGTAACCAAATAATACTAATACTAGGGATAAATGAATTGCATTGGTAATTCCACGACCACTTTCCATAAATCCAAAAGCCTTACCTTGTTCATTTTCAGATGCTAACATCCTAACAGCTTTTACAAGAGCTGGCCAAAAAGTAAGAATCGTCGTTATTCCCCATAAAGCATGGATTAAAAATACAACAATATATGGAGGATAGAGAGTTAATACAAGCCCTAATACTCCTGTAATAATTAAGGAACCTGAAAGTAGCTTTCTAGCTGAAATACGATCTGCTAAGAAGCCACCAAAAAGGTACGATACCATTGCAAGGAGGCCATAAATACTTCCTAGACTTCCCATTTGTGTGTTTGTAAGATTGAACGCTTGTGAAAAGGTATCATAATAATAGTTCTTTAAATACGGTAAAGCATATATAAATGCTCCTGCTACAAAGAGTATTATCAATACTTTGAAATTTTTCCAAATACTTGGTTTGTTTGCTTCAGTTGACATATTCCCTCCTTATGTAAGTACTCATAAATTTTTATAATGACTTCCTATTAGTTATTTAAAATACAATAGAAATTATTAGTGTATTGTTTTTTGATTCGTACATATATTTTTACTTATGAGAAATTCCTGTGTTATTCAACATTTTCTTGTCATAATTCTTCCATATCATTAAACCTGTTATTATGACAAAAAGTCCTCCACCTATCATCTCAATCTCATAAACTATATTATCTTTTAAAGTTTCCATGACTGGTGCTGTTGAGAAAAGTATACCAACAACAGTCACTACAAGTACCATCCTAGCTATATTTATACAAACCAAATTACTTTTGGAAATTGAATAAGGTCTTTCTTCATTTGGTCTTGTCTTTCTCAGCCTTATATAAGATGTGAAAAGCAACACATATGGAAATAATGCGGTTAATGCTGTCATAGTAACAAGAACATTATATATATTGTCCACTGATGGCAATAAATTTGAGCCTATAAGAAGTAGACTTACGATTATAGCTTGAATCAATACTGCATTTGATGGTATATTGTGTTCATTTGTATCAGTTAATTTCTTAGGAAATACGCCTTCTTTTACATTTCCAAAAAGCATCTTTACTGGACCTGCTATATAAAGTATTAATGCTCCAAGTACTGATAAGGTTATTCCAAACGCAACCACTCTTATAAACCAGTTTCCTATACCTAAATCTTGTGCAACCTTAGCTAATGCATCGAGTATACCTGTCGATGCTGCAATTTCATTTGGAGGAAGTATCATTGTTATTGCTACTGAACCTAGAATATAGATTCCTCCTATTAACACAGCTACTGTCAATATAGCTTTAGGAAAGTTTTTCTTAGCATTATCCATTTCAGTTATAAAATTAGCAGTCGTTTCAGCTCCTGATAGAGCAAATATTATGGCAGATATAGAAACTAATGCATTTGCATCTATCTTTGGTAATATATTTTGAATTGTATATACAGATGCTGATGGAGCTTTTTTAAGAATAACTACAGACATAAATGCCATTACTATAAGTAATATTGCAGGAATTGTAGAACCTAATGCTCCTGTGTTTGTAAAGAATTTTCCAAATGCCATTCCTCGAGTACTTATTAGGGATAATATCCAGAATATTATAAGTGAAAGTACTAAAATAAATATTTTATTGTTTGATAGTTCTGGATTTCCAAGCATATAGGCAATGTTTATAGCTAAAAATGTCAAAAAAGAAGAATACCAAAATATCTTTGATGTCCAATTTAACCATGACACCATAAATCCCCACTTTTCTCCATAAGCTTGTTTAACCCACTCTCCAAGTCCACCATCTTTTGGATATGTTGCTGCCAACTCTGCACATATAAGTGATGCTGGTACAAAGAATATAAAAGCAAACAATAACCAAACTGGTATTGAACCAAGACCCAAACCAAAACTAGAAGCAGTAGATTTAGCTATCCATCTAATCCCAAATAATGCTGATATATTCATAAATACTAAATCCCAAAATCCAATTTTCTTTTTCACTATAATTCCTCCAATTTTAAATTTACTTGAATATATTCATATCCTAATTAAATATCAAGTATAAGGTCTTCAACACTTCTTGGATAATTAGTTATAATTGTAGCACCATTCTTACCCACTATTGCTGTATCAGAGTGTCTAAATCCTCCAACTCCAGGTATATATATTCCTGGCTCCATAGAAAATACCATACCTTCTTCTAATATTAATTCATTGTCAAATCTTAAATATGGTTCTTCATGCTCTGATAAACCTAAGCCATGTCCAATCCTATGATTTGCATATAGTTCTAGACCATGTTTTGCAACAACAGCTCTTGCTGCTTCATCAACCATTCTTGCTGGTATACCAGCTTTTATTGTATCTAATCCCGCCTGTTGAGCCTCCACTGCTATCTTAAATACTTCTTTTTGTCTTTCCGTTGGCTTACCTATGATAAAAGTTCTCTCATTTTCTGCTCTATAATTTTCATACCAAACCTGTCTACTATGTATCACTATGTCTCCTCTTTGAAGTATTCTAGTATTAGAATCTAAATGTGGTTGTGCTGTTCTATCAATCCCAGAACAAGTCCAGTTTGCAAACCCTATATATGTATCAGGATAATTTTCAGATACGTATTTTAACAAAGCATTGTCCCCTGCTACATCAAATTCCAACTCACTCATTCCAACTCTAACATTTTCCAAAGACCCTTTTATACCTATATCAGATAAATAACCAGCTATCTTCAAAAATTCTATCTCTTCTGCATCTTTTACATATCTCATTTCAAATATTTTACTTCCAATATCTTTAATGTCAAATGACTTATCAGTTATATATTCTGAGAAGCTTGCAGACACTATATCTTTTTCTATTCCAACAATTGTTCCTTTAGGATATCTACTTAAAATTATATCTAAATAATGCTTATGCGATATTCCATGTTCTTTCATTTCTGGTATTTCATAATATACATATACATTATCAACTTTTGCAACTTCTTTAGCATGTAATTCTTCTAATCCAGGTACTATTAGTTCTATTTTATCTTTAGTTACTACTGTTACAATTGGTCTAGAATAAGTTATTGCTTTAAATCCACTAATATAAAATTGATTATCTGGTTCAAATATTAAACCAATTTCAATGTTTTTTTCACTCATATACTTTCTTAATCTTTCTAGTCTCATGTTATTTGACATAGTACACCTCTTTCTTAATATTTAGATAATTTATTTAATACAACAATGATAAATATCTTATTTTTAAAATCTTCAATATTTTAATCCTTGTTGCATTTGTATGTAAATCAAATTTATTTGTGATTATTTTATCATAATCATGATTATTTTGTCAATCATGATTATGTTTTAAATATTTTTTATTTTAGTTTTATTTTAAATTATCTAAAAAATAACAATATATATTAGGTGTTAGAACATTATTCTTGATTTATAGTAAATTTAATGATAAAATCACGATTATATAAACTATATTGATTATTTGTAGGTGAATAAAATGACAAATAAAGAATTACAAAAGAAAAGGATATTAATGTATTTCATAGAAGCTGCCCAAAATATCATGGAAAATGAAGGTATAGAAAATATTACGCTACGTAAAGTTGCAAATATGGCTGGCTACAACAGTTCAACTCTATACAACTATTTTAAAAATTTAGACCACCTAATATCATTTGCATCTATAAAATATTTTAAAGAGTACAATCTGAGTATTTCTAGGTGCATAGAAGGGGTTACTGATGAATATCAGAAATATATAATTATGTGGAAATTATTTTGTAAACATTCTTTTGAAAATGCTGAGGCTTTTTATAAGATATTTTTTAACTTGTCTAGCGAGGAACTCAGTTATATAACAAAACAGTATTATAATATGTTTCCAGAAGATTTAGGTACTCATGATAGTGATATCTCCCTAATGATTACAGGAAAAAGTATAAAAGAAAGAAATAAAATACTATTGAATAATCTTGTAGATGCACAATATATACCCGCAAAAGATTTAGATATAATAAATGATATAATTATCTCGTTTTATCAAAATCTCTTATTCTTAAAAAAGAACATAGAAAAAAATTCTAATGATGATGAATTAACTGTGAAAATGATTTCTTCTATTGAATACATAATAAAACATGCTAAATAAAATTAAAATAGCCCTCTTTTATATAAAAGAGGGCTAAAATATATCTATTATTTTACATTTCAATGATTTATATATCATCACCTAAAACTACTTCTTCCATTTCATGCTTTTTACTTCTCATCATTAGTTCTATTCCAACTTCCTTTGGATCTGAACCTTTATTTATTACAGAGTATATAGCATTAGTTATTGGCATGTCTATATTCAACTTTTCAGCTACATCATGTGCTACTTCAGTCGCAGTTATACCTTCTACAACCATCTTGACTTCTTTTAAAGTATCTTCTAAGCTCATACCTTTACCTATAAGTATACCAGCTCTTCTATTTCTACTATGCATACTTGTACAAGTAACAATTAAATCTCCTATGCCTGAAAGACCTGCAAATGTAGGCATGTTAGCTCCCATAGCAATTCCAAGTCTACTCATTTCACTAATACCTCTTGTCATAAGAGCAGCTTTTGCATTGTCACCATACCCTAATCCATCACATATCCCAGCTCCAAAGGCTATAATATTTTTTAATGCTCCTCCAAGTTCTACTCCAACTATATCTGGATTCGTATAAACTCTAAGTTTAGGGCTCATAAATAAATCTTGTATCCTCTGTGCTATTTTTAACTCTTTAGAAGCTACTACTACTGTTGTAGGGATATCTTTTGCTACTTCTTCAGCATGAGATGGTCCAGATAGTATTACATATGGATTTTGTGGTAATTCTTCTTCACAGACTTGAGATAATCTAAGTCCAGTACCTTTTTCGAGACCTTTTGCTACATTAACAATAATTTGTCCCTCTTTTATAAATGGTTTTATTTTTTGACAAGTACTCCTTACGGCCTGTGATGGAACTGCTAAAACTATCACCTTACAATCTTTTATAGTTTTTTCTATATCAGTACTTATAGTTATATTATTTGGAAATAATACTCCTGGTAAATAGTCTGTATTTTCTTTAGTTCTGTTTATTTTTTTGGCTTGCTCTTCTTTTCGAGTCCACATACTCACATCGTTACCTTTTTTTGCGAGACCTAAAGCTAATGCACTTCCCCAACTTCCAGTACCTAATACACATACTTTCTCCATGTTTAACACCACCTGAGTATAATATATTTACTATTCTTTCTTTTGACCAATCTTTCTCTCTGTCCCATTTAATAATCGCTTTATATTTGCTCTGTGATTATATATTACTGATGCGGTTAAAAACAAAGCTACTATTAAACCAGCTTTATTTTTTACTATAATCATAAATATTGGTGAACATCCTATTCCTACAACAGAACCTAAAGAAACATACTTTGTTATAACTACCACCAATATAAATACTGCTAGACACATTAGTGTTATTACTGGATTTACAGCGAGCATTGCTCCTAACGAAGTTGCAACACCTTTACCTCCTCTAAACCCTAAAACTGCTGGCCAATTATGACCTGCCACAACACATATAACTGCCAGATATCCAGCTAAAAGAGTATCTATACCAACTAATCTTGCTGCAAGCTCTGATATTAAAACAGCCATTACACCTTTAAGAACATCACCTAAAAATGTCATTGCTCCTGCTCTTTTTCCAAGTGTCCTAAGCACATTTGTTGAACCTGCATTACCTGAACCTTGAGTCCTTATATCAACTCCAGCAATTCGCTTTGCAACTATGTATGAAGTCGATATGTTACCTAAAAGATATGCAACTACAGCGATAATTATATAACTAAATATCTCCACTGAATTTCCCCCTTTTAGTTATATTTTAAATACTTATTTCTTATTTTTTTGTCTATACTCAAACTTTATGGATGTTCCTTCAAATCCAAAATTTTCTCTTATCTTATTTTCAAGATACCTTTGATATGAGAAGTGAGTTAAGTCCTTATCATTTATAAACAATGTAATTTTAGGAGGTCTAATATCTGTTTGAGTTCCATAGTAAATTTTTAATCTTCTACCTTTATCAGATGGTGGTTGATTTAACATTACTGCTTCTCCAATTACTTCATTTAATGATGAAGTTGATATTCTCTTAGAATGTTCATTTGATACATACTCAACTGTATCCAATATCTTATTCATTCTCTGATTAGTCTTTGCAGAAACAAACACGATTGGAGCATACATCATAAATGGAAATTTTTCTTTTATATCTTTTGTGTAATTACTCATAGTCTTATTATCTTTCTCTATTAAGTCCCATTTATTGACTACAAATATACATCCTTTACCTTCATCATGTGCTATACCTGCTACTTTTGTATCTTGTTCTGTTACACCTTCTAGGGCATCTATTACTATCAATACTACATCTGCTCTATCCACAGCACTCATAGCTCTTATTACACTGTATTTTTCTATTGTTTCATATATTTTACTTTTTCTTCTAAGTCCTGCTGTATCTATCAGAAGAAATTTCTGTCCATTCTTTTCAAAATAAGTATCAATTGCATCTCTAGTAGTTCCTGCAATCGGACTTACAATTACTCTTTCTTCTCCAAGTATTTTGTTAAGTATAGAACTTTTTCCTGCATTTGGTTTACCTGTTATAGCTACTCTTATTATATCTTCTTCATACTCTGTATCTAATCCTGCTGGAAAATTTTCAACTATCTCATCTAATAAATCTCCAAAGCCCATACTATTGGCTCCTGAAACTGCAAAAGGAGTTCCAAATCCTAATTCATAAAAATCATATATATTATCAAATTGACTTTGGCTATCAATCTTATTAACTACTAAGATTACTGGTTTTTTTGTCTTTCTAAGCAACTGGGCAATTTCTTTATCAGCAGCTGTTATTCCAGCCTTACCATCAACTATAAAAAGTATGACATGTGACATGTCCATTGCAAGCATAGCTTGATTTCTCATTTGAGATAATATTATGTCCTCACTATCAGGTTCAATTCCTCCTGTATCCACTAATGTAAAATACTTATCTAACCACTCTACTTCAGCAAATATTCTATCCCTTGTAACTCCAGGTGTATTTTCAACTATCGATATCCTTTTTCCTGCGAATTTATTAAATATTGTAGACTTACCAACGTTTGGTCTCCCAACTACAGCTACAACTGGCCTACTTATACTCATGTTGTTTCTCCTTCCATCTTTTGTTTTCTATTTTAAAATTTTATCCACAAAGTCTTTTCCTTCATTCAAACATGGGATAATTTTTATTTTCATAAGTTCTTCTAATTGATTTAATTCAATATTATCTAAGAAAATTTCTTCATCTGCTTTTAGCATGCTTCTTGTTATATAAAGAGCTTCTCCTAATTCTTTATTTTCAAGTTGCTCTCTTAAATCTTTAGCTGTTAAAAGACCTGATACGGTTATTGTCTCTCCAAAAAATTTATTTTTTATTTCATATACATCTACTTGAAGATTTTGAAACTTGTCCATCATAGCATCTGCCATACTTTGTATAAATTCATACGCAGAATGACCAGTAGCTATTGAAACTTTTTTCTCTCTTTTAAGAATCTTTTCTGGTAATGTATTTAAATATTCTTCAATTTCTGATTTTAATCTACGTATCATTCCGACACCATCTTCAAACTGTAAAAAACCTTCATATTCTTCATATGTAGGTAACTCTCTACTAGATAATATATAAAATTCATCTGATAAAAAGGCAAATCGAGTCCCTATTTCATTAAGATATTTTTTTTGCATCTTGTGTATCTGCTCTATAGTTCTACTTGCACCTTCACTATCAAATATGTCTAGATTTGCCAAATTTTCTCTGTGTTTTGTAATTCCAACAGGTACTATAGCAACACTATTCACATATGGATAAAGTTGAGCTAATTCTTTTATTGTTCTCTCTAATTCTTTTCTGTCATTTATACCTGGACATAAAACAATTTGACAGTTCATTTCTATATGAGCATCTGCCAATCTCTTCATTATACCATATAATTTTCCTGCAAATTTATTGCTTATCATTTTTTGTCTTAATTCTGGATTAGTCGTATGCACAGATATATTTATAGGACTTATTCTATATTTAATGATATTATTTATATCTTCTTCACTCATGTTTGTAAGTGTAACAAAATTTCCTTGCAAAAAAGATAATCTTGAATCATCATCTTTAAAATAAAGAGTTTCTCTCATTCCTTCTGGCAACTGGTCTATAAAACAAAACATACACTTATTTCTACAACTTTTAGCTTGGTCAATTATTGGATTTGTAAATTCAACACCCAAATCTTCATCATAGTCTTTTTCTATCTCGTATATGTAGACTTCGCCATCTTTTTTTTGTATCTCTACCTCTAGATATTCATCACTTAGTAAGAATCTATACTCTATTATATCATGTATTGGCTGTTCATTCACAGATATAAGTAAATCTCCTACTTCTATGCCTATTTCTTCTGCAATACTATCTTTGTAAACCTTACTTATAATATTATTTATTTTTTTTACATTTACTTCCAATTTTTTCACCACTCTTTTGTTTTCATCAAAGCTTATTATAATATATTTTCATATATAGTTTGTAAGTTTATTATATTTTATAATAGCATTTTTAAGCATTTCATGTCATAATAACACATTTTAATTCTAATAGTCAATATAAGTAAATAGCTATAAAAAAGATTAAAACAAATAATATTCAAATTTAAGTATTTTAAAAATTTGAATATTATTTGTTATTAGAAACATTTTATAACTTTAATGTTTTACTATAATCAGCGTTCCATTTGTCATATCATGAACCATTCCACCTACGCACTTTGACATTAACATTGCTTTATTTTGCAAGTCTTTCTCATCATTTGCATAAAAGATTGGGCAACCTCCACCATTTTTCATATTCTTATCAAGTGTAACTATAGCTAGTGTATATTCATTTAAACCTATATCCATTCCCATCTTATGCACTTCCTTTCTTTCCTATTTTATAATTTTTTAGTGATAAGTTTTTTCCTTTAGAACTTGAAAGTATTGGACATGACTTTACAGCTTCCATCACTTTTTCTACATTCTTATCGATTGGTAAATAAGCAATCATTATACTTTCATCATCTTTATTTCTTCTAGGTAATGGTACAAATGAAGGTTCTCCATAATCTCCATATAAACCTAACCTTGAATATATATTGTATACTATTGCTTGTCTTTGACCTGAATCAAATAATATTCCCGCATTAGCATAATCTTTATTTTTAGGAATTATTTGTATTCCTACACCTCTATTAATATATACTTCTCTATCACTTTTTAGACCTATATTTGTTATACCTTTTAAATCTCCTACCTTCAATATAGACTCGTCCACAAAACTAATCTCAGCAGGCATTACATCAGCTATATCTCCAATACTTTTTCTAGTAAGTAGTTTTTTTAGTATAAAGGCTAACAATAATCCACAAATTGAACTTATTATCAAACTCATACCTTCACTTATTTTCGTTTCTGCAAGTATTACATAATACAGTCCTATTGTTAAAAAAGATGTAACTATACACATATAATTTCTTACTTCATAAGTCCTAGCTATCTCCTCTATGAATGCAGCTCCTCTCTTTACAAGCTGAACTTCCTCTAGGTTTTGTAATGTATTCCTTCTATTTGCTCTTACTTGTCTAAATTGTTCTGCTGCAAGAGATAAAAATGTTATAGATGTATAAGAACGATTTATAAGAGCTGGAACTAATAATGCTCCTAATGAAGAAGCAACGAATGCTAATATAAGTTGAGATAGCAAAACATTTGGTTGCGTTGGGTACTGTTTTTGGTCTAAGTTCAACATTATAATTCTAGATGTCATACCAATAATAACAGCGACAAAAAATACTCTATCCATTAAATCACTCCTAAAATATTTAATTTAAAATTTTACCTGTAAATCTACAAAGTTTTCCTAGAAAAATCACTCTGCTTTCCTTTTGATGTCTCTATAATAGGTGTACTCTTTACTACCTTTATCATGGTATCTATATCTTTTAGTATTGGCATATATGGTATAACTACGGTACTTTTTTCTAAATTAGTCTTAGATATAGCTACAATATCAACCTCATCTACATCTTTATCTATACCCATATGAATAAATAGATTATGTATAATAGCTTGTCTTTGCCCTACATCATTTACTATTCCAAATGCACCTAAGTTTCTTGGTATAACTTCTATAGCTAGACATTCATTTTTGTATTTTTCTCTTGTACTTTCCAAACCTATATTAGTTATTATTACACCATTAACCATTAAGATAGGTCCTTCAAAACTTATTTTAGCAGGAACTATATCTGCTATATCAGCTATACTATTTCTTCTTAAAAACCTTCTAAAAATTACACCAACAATAGCTCCTGCCACAACAGCTAATACTGTACAGTAAAAGAATCCAAGGTCATATTTTCTCGCAAAAACAATATAAACTATAGAAGATACTAATGCAGAAAATAGACTTATATAACTTCTAGATTCATAAGTAGATGCTATTTCTTCGACATAGGCATCTCCTTTTGGCACTAATTCTTCATTATCAATATTCTTTAATGTTATTCTTTCTTGCTCTGCAAGACCTTGAAATTGTTGTATTGCTACTGCAAAAAATGTCAATGCAGCAAATTCTTTATCTATAAGTGCAGGCAATGCTATCGCACCTAATGAAGCTGAAAGCCCAGATATAATTATCTGTTCTAAGTAATCTTGTGGTCTTGATGGGTACTGTTTGTCTGTAACTCTTAAAACTAATCCTCTACATAATATTCCTACAACTAATGCAACTATAAAAGAGTGTCTAAATAAATTTGCATTCAATAAACTTTCTTCCATTTTCTCAGCTCCTTCTCTTATATAGTTTGTGCAAAAAACAAAAAAAATTTCCTTCTATTTAAGGAAATTTTTTTGTAGTATCGTAACAATAAACTCACTACCAATACCAAGCTCACTTTTTACTTTTATACATCCATTTAGCGATTTAACTATATGCTTAGTTATAGCCAATCCTAAACCCGTTCCTCCTACATCTCTACTTCTTGCTTTATCTACCCTATAGAATCGTTCAAAGATGCGTTCTACATCTTCTTTTGGTATACCTACACCATTATCTATAACTTTGATTACTATTTTTTCTTCATCTTTTGAAACTACAACTTGCACAATGCCATTATCCTGAGTATATTTTATAGCATTATCAACTAAGTTTAAAAATACTTGTTTTATATAGTCTTTATTAGATAATATACTTATTGATTTATCATCACATTTATATAAAACTTCTATATTTTTTTCTTTAGCTGAATGTTGTGTTATTTCATATACTTCTTTAAACACATCATATACTACAACATTTTCCATAAGAAGGGTATCTTTATTTTCTACGAATGATAATAGTAATATATCATCAATCAATCTTTTTAATCTATCTGATTCACTCTCTATTATTTCCAAGAATCTATTTCTAGTATTTACATCTATATTTTCATTTGACTTTAGAGTTTCAACAAATCCACTTATAGATGTGAGAGGTGTTTTAAGTTCATGACTTACATTTGCAACAAAATCACTTCTCATATTTTCAAGTTTAACTTTTTTAGTAATATCTTCTATATTTACTATCGAACCTATTATTACATTATTAGTATTTTGAAGATAAACTGGGTCTACTTTTATTTTATATACTATATCATCTTTAGTAGTAATATGGGCAGTTTCATTATCTTTAGAGCCAATAAATCTAAGTATCTGTTTTAATATTTCTTCTTCTTTTATTACAACATTAATGTTGTGGCCTTCCACCAATTGATTTGGTTCACTTTTTATCATTTCTTTTGCTTCATCATTTATCAGAAGTATACTTCCATTTACATCTATAGCTAGAATTCCATGTGATATACTCTTTAGTATAGACCTTAACTGTAAATGTTTATACTGTACCTCTTCTAATGTTTTATCCATATTTTTTATCATATGATTAAAATTTCTAGCTAATTCTCCAAGTTCTCCTTTAGCTGATATATTGAGTCTAGCATGATATTCATTATTACTTACTTTTTTTGAGACGTATATAAATTCTTTTAAATATTTTCTTAATGTTATTGTATATCTTACAGACAATATCACAATAGCTATTGATAACATAACAATAAAAAAATATATGCTATTTAATTCTTCCACAAGATAACACTCCTAAAATATAACCATTTTAATCTATTTTATATCCAACACCTCTTATAGTCTCTATATATTTTTCTGACTTATCTTCATCTTCTATTTTTTTTCTTAAATATCTTATATGAACATCTACTGTTCTAGTTTCTCCATAGTATTCATACCCCCATATTTTATCTAAAAGATAATTTCTTGAAAGTACTTTACCTTTATTTTGAATTAATAATTTTAACAGTTCAAATTCTTTAAGTGTTAACTCTATCTTTTCAGAACCTTTAGTGACCTCATGCTTTGATAAATCTAATTTTAAATTACCTGTAGTAAGTATATTATTTTCTTCACCTAAGCTAGTCAAGTTATACCTTCTTAAAACAGAACTAATTCTAGCTAACAACTCCTTTATACTAAATGGCTTAGTTATATAGTCATCAGCACCTATTTCAAGCCCTTCTACCTTGTCATTTTCCATATTTTTAGCAGTAAGCATTATAACAGGAATATTTTTTAAATCTTTATCACTTCTTATTTTTCTCAAAACTTCTATTCCACTTATATTTGGTAGCATCCAATCTAAAAGTATTAAATCTGGTTTAATTTCCTTAGCTTTTATAAATCCATCAAACCCATCATACGAATAACTAACTTCGTAATTTGACACCTCCAAATTGAATTTTAATAGCTCAACTATATGCATTTCATCGTCTATAACAAGCACTTTAGTATTCATTAAAAAGCTCCTCTCTATTTTATCTGTAGTACCGTTCCTATTCGTTCTGATGCCTTATTATGTTTTCTATAAGAGTGGAATTCATTTGCTCTACAACTAGTGCATAAATTTAAATTTATTATATTCTCCTTTTTAACTCCACTACATCTCAGCATGTACTCATTAATTTTCCATAAATCTAAATAGTAACTTCCCTCTTTTATTATATAGAACTTTTCATCATTATTTGTAAGAATTGTGTTAAATTTTTCTACTAAATCCTCAGATACTTCATAACAACAAGGTCCAATTGATGGGCCAATTATACAAACTAAATCTTCAGGGACCGTTTTATAACATTCAGACATTAATTTAATTGTTTTATGACCTATATTACTAAAAGTACCTCTCCAACCTGCATGAGCCAGTCCTATGGCTTTATTTTTAGCATCTATGATTGATATAGGTACACAATCTGCTGTAAATAATAAAAGAGGTACTTTCTCTAAGTTCGTTATAAGTGCATCTCCATCTATTCTTTTTCCTATAGTATCTTTATTTACTATGTTAACTATATCTGAATGTATTTGAGAATTACTAGTTAAGTTCTCAAATGCTAAATCGCATTCTTTACATACTTTTAACATATCTTCTTTATTTTTTGCATCTACATTCTTACATGTTATAACTAGATTTACAGAATCTAATTTTTCATCAAGTTCTTTACAATCTCCATTTAAATTAACATACTCTTTAATATCTTGTACATTTTTTATATTTATATAATCTTTCATCATTTGTCTCCTTTTTCTATCAATATACTTTTAAGCTCATTTACAAAAGTATTTATATCTTTAAATTGTCTATACACAGAAGCAAACCTTACATAAGCTACTTCATCTAAGTCTTTTAGTTTATCCATTACCATCTCACCAATTCTTTTGGTTTCAATTTCTTCTATAAAACATTTATTTATTTCATTTTCAATATGTACAACTATACTTTCAATTTCTTCTATAGATACAGGTCTTTTTTCACATGCTTTTAATAACCCGTACTTTATCTTTTCTCTATCAAAATACTCTCTACTATTATCTTTTTTGATAACCATTAAAGGAGTTGTTTCTATTTTCTCATAAGTAGTGAATCTCTTTTTACATGATTCACATTCACGTCTTCTTCTGATAGATTTTAAATCTGTATGTCTAGAATCTATTACCTTTGATTCTTTATAATTACAATAAGGACATTGCATATATATTCCTCCTTTGTTTTAACTATATCTCAAATTCATCCAAGCTTAATTCTGAACCTATATTTACTATTATTGTATCACAACCTATTTTAAGTATATCATTCCAAAATATAACTTCTTCATCCCCTCCTCTTGAAAAAAAATTTCTATTTCCATCTCCAAAAATGGTAAATGAGACTACCTTTCCCTCATGAATATCCATATCTATGTCTATTATAAATCCCATCCTTTTTCCATTTTTTACATTTATAATTTCTTTTTCCATTATATCAGAAACTCTAATCATATTATACTCACCCTTTCTTTAAAAATAAATATGTATTGAGTTAAAAAAAAATGACCTATATAGGTCATTTAAATTTAAAATAATGTTTACAGTCCATGGATTACTTATACATACTTTCTCATATTTTTTAAAGCATTTTTTTCAATTCTTGATACTTGCGCTTGAGATATACCGATTTCATCAGCAACTTCTATCTGCGTTCTTCCTTTATAAAACCTTAAATCTAATACCAACTTCTCTCTACTATTTAATTTCTTAATAGCTTCTTTAAGTGATATTTCTTGCAACCAATTTTCGTCAGTATCTTTTTTGTCTTGAACCTGGTCCATAACAAATATTGCATCTCCATTATCTTGATATACTGGGTCAAATAAAGATATTGGATCTTGTATGGCATCTAGTGCCATTACAACTGACTCAACTTCTAATTCTAATTCTTTTGCTATTTCTGATACTGTAGGTTCTTTAGAATTTGTTCTAATTAGTCTTTCTCTAACTTGTAGTGCCTTATATGCTATATCTTTTAATGACCTACTTACTCTAATTGGGTTATTGTCTCTTAGATATCTTCTAATTTCTCCTATAATCATAGGAACAGCATAAGTTGAAAACCTTACATTTTGACTTAAATCAAAGTTATCTATAGCTTTTATAAGACCGATACAACCTATTTGAAATAAATCGTCTATGTTTTCTCCTCTGTTGTTAAACTTTTTTATTACACTCAAGACTAATCTTAAATTCCCTCTTACAAACTGCTGTCTAGCTTCTTCGTCACCACTTTTTATTTTTAATAAAAGTTCCTTCATTTGCTTATTTTTAAGAACTGGAAGTTCCGATGTATTAACACCACATATTTCAACCTTATTAACTTGCATACATTTTCAGTCCTCTCTCAAAAGTATTCATCTATTGAAATTATTTACATTTCCAATTTTTTTATACTTTTTAAGAAGAATTAATTTAGCATTATACAAATTTTTTCATTTCTTTCTGTAATCTTGAAATTATTTTCTTTTCAAGTCTAGATATGTAAGACTGAGATATTCCAAGCATTCCAGCAACTTCTTTTTGTGTTTTTTCGATACCTTTATCTATAAGTCCAAACCTTAATTCCATAATTTGCTTTTCTCTATCGCTTAATCTGTCGAGTGCCATAACCAATAAATCTCTATCTATTTCTTCTTCGATTATTTTGTATATTTCATCATTTTCTGTACCTAGAACATCAGATAGTAAAAGTTCATTTCCATCTAAATCTATATTTAAAGGCTCATCAAATGATACTTCTGTTTTCTTTTTATTATTTTTCCTTAAGTACATTAAAATTTCATTTTCGATACATCTTGAAGCATAAGTTGCCAATTTTATGTTTTTGTTTAGTTTGAAAGTATTAACTGCTTTTATCAAACCTATAGTTCCTATAGAAATTAAATCTTCTACATCTATACCTGTATTTTCAAACTTTCTAGATATGTAGACTACTAATCTCAGATTTCTTTCTATCAAAATTGATTTTACACTTTCATCTGTTTCCAGTTTTTGTAAAATTTCCATTTCTTCTTCTGGCTTTAATGGAGGAGGAAGTATATTTGCCCCTCCCATATAGTATATTCCCTTTGGCTTTATTATTTTTAATTTAATACCTAACATAGTAATAAAGCTTATAATTCTCTCTTTCAATCGTAACATATCTTGTCCCCCTTAAATTTTCACCTAAAATCCAGGCAATATATTTGGATTCATTATTGCTCCATATTCTCTATCATTAAAATTTGATATACCAAGTATTATATTTCCTATCTTCTGCTCATCTACTTCTACATAGTCAGCTTTTAGACCTATTATTATGCTTGTCTTATTACTTCCAGCATGTTTATAAGGTATTATCCTAACTCTACCTGACGTTTTATCATCTAGGCTTCCTATAATCTCTTGTGCTTTCTTCATATCTATGTCTTCATAATTAATATTTAATAGATTTTCTGGAATAAACCCTTCTAACACACTTGACTTAACTATTATTACATCACTTTGACTTATTGGGTCTTTTAATAAGTTCCCACTATCCACTAAAGCTTTACAACAAAAACTCTTTTCTAATAAGTTTATATTTATGGTCTTTGTAAGTTCCTTGATGTATTTAAGCATTTTCAAATCTTTATAAATGTACTTTAACAATTCACAACTTACATAAGTACATGCAATTAAGAAAGATATTTTTAAATGACTTATTCCTGTAAAATAAATTATAAAATAAGTGCTTCCAGAAATAAAAATGTTTACTAAGTAAAAAACTAATGCTACATGAACATAATCTTTTTTACTCTTACTTCTAAATGAAATTAAAGTTATTATACTCATAATTATTATTTTGAATGGTACTGTGAATAATATGTTCATTGATGGATACAAATAAGCAACAGAATAGGCACCTCCTAAACTAGCCCCCAATAACTTATTTTTTTTAGGATTGTATTTTTTAGTGAGAATAGAAGTACAACTTATAATAATATAATTTATTACTAGGTTTTCTATAACATAGTACTCAATATACACCATGTATCCCCCCTTAAAACCTTTAAACATATTATAAGATAGTATGTACAAAATTTTATGTCACTTTTGATGGTCGAATCCAAAACAAATTCTATTTAAAAATAACAATGATATATGTCTTATACTTTATGTCGCCAAAAGATATTTTTTTAGTATCAAACAAATAAGCTTTTTTGTAGAATCTAAGATATCTAGGTAGAAGTTATTAGTTCTTTTTGGGGTATATTTTTATAAAAAAAAGACTATGTAACCTAATAATATATCAAGTAAATTTTTTACTTGTATAAAATTAAATTACACAGCCTATAAATTTAAATTCAAATTATTGTGCTAATAATCCGTTTGCATATTTTGCAGAATCATCTAGTGCTTGTTCTGGAGTTATATCTCCAGCTATCATCATTTGAAGTTGTTTCCATAAGTATTCATATATCTCTACTCCATGAGGTCCAACAGTCAATGGTCTATACATATGTTTATCTTTTGTTACCATTTCTTCAAATCTTGGGTCTCCTTGATATTTTTCACCTTTTGCAACTGGAGCTCTTGGTATTTCTTTATGGAAAGCTTCCATTGATTCTTTGCTTAACATATATTCAAGAAGTTTAAATCCAAGTTCTTTATTTTTACATGCTGACATTAATGTTAAATCATCTACTGATGCAAAACTACCAACTGTCTTATCTTCTAATGAAGTTACATATCCCCAGTTTAAATCTGGAAATGATTTATCAAAAGTGCTTGTAGCAGCAGAAGATAACATTATAGTAAATGCAGCTTTTCCTGGCCCAAATACACTTTCAACCATTTCATTGCTATCTTTTGATAAAGCATTGTCTGGTATATATTTTTTCATATCATTTATAAAGTTTGCAGCTTTTAAACCTTCTGCATTATTAAATTTAACTGATTTTAAATCATCATTATATATATCTCCACCAGCTTGCCATAAATAAGGATACCAGTTCCAGTTTAAGCTTCCAAATACTTTAGAACCCCAACCTTGTGCAAGACCCCACTGGTCGATTTTTCCATCTCCATCAGTATCTTTTGTTGCTTTTTCACAAATTCTTTTAAAATCATCCCATGTTTTAGGAGGCTTCTCTCCTAATTTTTCTAGTATGTCTTTATTATAATACAATACACCTGGGTTAGCAGCTTCTATAGGTAATCCATAAATACCACCCATCATTTTTGCATTATCTAAGTATAGATAATTATCTGAAGTTCCTGATTTTTCTAGATAAGGTGTCAAATCTTCAACTGCACCCATTTCTATAAATTGAGGAAACATCTCTGCATACATGTATCCTATATCTGGACCTTCACCTGCACTTATTGCAGTTGCATATTTTTCTGCATAGTTATCCCAAGGTACTATCTGGAATTCAATTTCACAATTATTTTCCTTTTCAAATTTCTCCAATATTGGTTTCCATGCATCTGCATCATGTTCTGTCAATGGTGCAGACCATACAACTAATTTTTCTTTACCATCTTTACCTTTAGAATCTTCTTTTTTTGAACATCCAGCAAGAATTGATACTGATAAAACACCTACCATCACTAAAGAAAGAATTTTTTTTAGCTTAATCATGCTTAATCCCCTTTCAGACTTTAATTTGTCTTTTTCCTCAAATATTTACAATTTAATTCAGATTTAATATTAACAAATAAGACTACCCTTGTCTAATCATAAAAAACTATACTAACTCTTACAACTATCATTTTTTTCTATATGTATTGTTTTTATTCATTTATTAAAAAACTTCTTTTACATTTCAAAATATTGCAATATATTTTTATGTCTTAGGAGTTTAAATTAGGCAAAATAAAAAGAAGTCTACTGACTTCTTTATAAGCTTACATATTATCTTCTTCTTCTTAGGAATGTAGGTATCTCCATGCTCTCATCATCGTCTTCTTCAATTATACTTGCTTTTTTAGGAGCTTCTATTTTTTCCTCAACAATTACTTCTTCTTCAATTTCTTTTACAGCTTGTTTTACTGTTGTATTTAATGAAGAACGTATGCTTGACTTAGGCTTAGTATCTAAGTCTAAAATACCACTTTGTAATCCTTCAAATCCTGTTGCGATTACTGTAATCATTATTTCATCGCCTAAGTCTTCTTTTATAGAAGCACCAAATATAACATTTGCCTCTGGGTCACAGGATTCCATAACTAAAGTAGATGCTTCATTAACTTCAAATAATCCTAAGTTAGGTCCACCAGTAACGTTAAGAAGAACTCCTTTAGCTCCTTGTATTGATGTTTCTAGAAGTGGAGACTGAATAGCTTGTCTAGCAGCATCTATTGCTCTAGTCTCACCACTAGCACTACCTATACCCATATGAGCAAGACCCTTATCTTTCATTATAGTAGTAACATCTGCAAAGTCTAGGTTTATTAACCCTTCAACTGCTATAAGGTCAGAAATTGATTGTATACCTTGTTTTAATACATCATCTGCAACTGCAAAAGCATCTAACATCGAAGTATTTTTTTGTACTATCTGTAAAAGTCTATCGTTTGGTATTGTTATAAGAGTATCAACTTTTGATTTAAGTTCTGCTATTCCACCTTCAGCATTTTTCATTCTTATCTTACCTTCAAATGCAAAAGGTTTTGTAACTACACCTACTGTAAGTATACCCATTTCTTTTGCTAAGCCTGCAACTACTGGAGCAGCTCCTGTACCAGTACCACCGCCCATTCCGGCTGTAACAAAGACCATATCAGCTCCTTGAAGCAATTTCACTATTTCGTCTTTACTCTCCTCAGCAGCCCTTTTTCCTACTTCTGGATTTGCTCCTGCACCAAGTCCTCTAGTTAATTTTTCTCCTATTTGAACTTTATATTCAGCTTTTGATGTATATAAAGCTTGTTTATCTGTATTTACTGATATAAATTCAACGCCTTTTAGTTGCGCTTCTACCATTCTATTGACAGCATTGTTTCCACCGCCACCTACACCTATTACTTTAATTTGTGCACATTCTTCTAATTCTACGTCAAAGTTTAGCATCATAAACCCCCTTCTCTCATGATTCAAAGTTATCGTATGTATTAATTATATCATTTTCTTCTTTTATTTTGTTAACCTTTAAGTAACATATTCCACAAAAACGTAAATTTTCCTTTTTAATTTTCTTACTTATATTGTCAAATATTACTCTTGAGTATAAAATAATTTACGTATATATCAAATGCTCTTTAATTTTTACGTTTCTTATTCATAATATTGCTAACAACATAACGTCTAATTATGGATAAATTATTAAATAATCTCATACCAAAAACTAATACAGCAACATAGTAAAGAGAAACACCTAATTTTTCTCCTATATAAGTCAATAATATAGCCAATATAGCATTCCCTATGAAGCCAGTAACAAAAATTACATTGTCATAGTTATCTTCAAAACTGGATTTTATCGCTCCAAAAATAGAATCCATTATTGCAAGAATAGCTACTGACATATATATGGAATAATCCATAGAATATGTAAATGGAATGTAGTAACCTACTACCACACCAAATGCCAATCCTCCTAAAACCCATATCATAAATCCTCACCTCTTTATTTTACTTTGAAACGCAACTATATTACAATCCTTTTTATTAAATTTTCTTATTTTTTCTTTATTTTTTTATATTTTTCGCTTTATTTTGCGAATAAATCCACTTTATTTCCATTATTTTCCTGTATTTTTATATTGATTCCATATATATCTTTAAGAGACTTAGCATATGATTCTGGAGAATTTATAGCAGCACTCAATAAATCTATATCTCCTATGGCTTTTATTATAAATGGTTGTCCATATGTAGTATCATTTACTGTGATAGTAGCTCCTGAACATTTTATCTTGCTAGTTGATAGTACTCTTTCTCCATTTATAGAAATTGCTTTTGCACCAGCTTTTTTTAAATCATTTAAAACTCTTAAAATATCAATGTCATGTATAATCAAGTCATTTGGATTCTGGCCATCTTTTAATTCTCTGTCACTATCCTTCATAGTAATCGTTATGCCTGGCCCTGTAACAGTTGAATAACCGCTTAATTCTTTGACTTCTTCAAGCTCTTTTTTCATAAGTGTTTGTATAGATTCATTTCCATTCTCTTTTGCTTCTTTATATTCATTCAAAGTTTTTTTGTTACTTTTAAGCGCTTCTTTTAAATGTTTTATTTCTTTCTTTGTATTTTCTATCTCACTTTCAATACTTTCAGTCTGACTCAATGTTATGTACACTTTATTTGGGTCTAGTGATTTTATATAAGTTGATATGAAAACGCCTAATATGAATGCTCCTAATATAACCATTTTCTTTTTCATACTATTAGTTCCTCTCTACTTTGTTTATATCACCATGTCCATCTATTTCTACATTGTCTTCTTTAGTTACTTTTACCTTAGCATTATAATACGTTTCTATTTCCCAGACAATACCATATTTTATATTAAGTGCAGAAGATAATGTATCAGAATCACCAATTGCTTTTATTATAATTGGCTCTTTTATAACAGTGTCATTCATGTAAAGCTTATCCTCTTTTAAATACATATATGTATTAGAAACTATTCTCTGGCCATTTATAGATATAGCACTTGCTTGTGCTGAATTTAATTTATTTATCATTGATAGTAATAAATCATAGTTATATAATATACTATCGTTTTTATCAGAGCTTCCTAAGTCTTTTACAGAATTTATCTCAACTTTTATTCCTTTGCCTTCAACATCTGTATATCCAGCTAATGTTTCATATTTTTCTATTTCTGACTTAATTATATCTTGTTCTCCTTCATCATTTTTACCTCTATAAGTCTCTATATCTTTCTTCACACTATTAATTTCTGACTGTAAATCCTCTTTTTCTTTTTTTAGAGATTTAAGTTCTTCTGTAAGTTGCTCTCCTCTTTTAAAAGTTGTCATACCTCTATTTTCTATATTAATAATTTTAAGCTGTAAACTAACAAGAACACCTAATACAATGCTTCCTATGATTATACTTTTATTTATAAATCTTTTTTTCAATATATCACTTCCTTACAATTGTCTATCCTTCAGGACTATACACAGCTAATTTTCCATAATTGAGATTTATAGTCCCTCCATTGGTATTTTTATTTTGCAGGTCAATCAGAATTTTACTTACCCTAGATATATTATAATCTAAGTTATCATCATTAGAAAGTAAGATTTTTATATTACTTCTTGTAAGCATATCTATATTGCTTTCTTTTCTTAAGTTTACATAATTTATTTTTCTATAAAGTCCTTCTTCTTTTAAAGAATTTAAAGTTTTAAATACATTCTCTTTAGTTTTATAATTTTTAAATTTTATTGCTTTATCATCATCAACGCTATAATCTACATCTACTATTAAATCTTTTTTACTTTCATTAGAACCTCTAAGTTCCTCCAACAAATTACCTTTCTTATCTATATAACAATAATTATCTTCATCTTTTAATACTGCAAAGATTTCTTTTTCTTTTAAACTTATAGTTATTTTATTTGGAAATTTTCTTTTTATTTCTACATTTTCTATATATGGATTTTTCATAAGATTATCTTTCATATATTTAAAATCATATGCAAATATATTTTCATGTAAATTTATATTTAGTTCTTTCATTATATTTGATTTAGTCACTCTCTTATTTCCTACTATATCTATTTTCTTTACATCAAATAAATCACTTTTTACAATCATACATATCCCAAAAGATAGTATAAGTATAAAGACTAAAACTATCATGACATTATTCGTATTTAACTTCCTTCTCTTTTTCAAATATAATCAACCCCTTTGGTTAATAAATACACCTTTAGAGCTTATTTTTCCTACAAGAAAATTATAATATTTAAAGTCAAATTTTTTCATTTTCTTACAAAACATCTAAATAAAATGTAAATAAATAGAAATAAATCAATATTTCATCAAAATAAATACAAAAGGATATATATATTTTTATATCTTTAGACTTGTGTACATACAAATAAACCCCTAATTTATAATAATTTAGAAAATCTAATATATTATAAATTAGGGGTAAATATTGACTTACCTTTTCTTTATTCCTATTACTTTGGCTTGACCTTCTATACTTGGAGTTGCTTCTTTTTTTATTTCTTTTACTTCTTCAACAACTTTTTCTTTTTTTGTTTTTTTAGATGATGACTTCTGCGTTGAATTGTATACTTTTATTATCTCATCGTATATAAGGTCTATGGCTTCAGGTTTCCCTATAGTTTTGCTTGCATTTGCCATATCAACCAAAAGTTCTCTATCTCCTAAAAGTTTAAATACTGCTGTATTCAGGCTCTCTGGAGTTAGGTTTTTTTCTAAAATTGCAATCCCTGCCCCTTGCTTTTCTATACTTTTAGCATTATACTCTTGATGATTTTCAGCAGTATATGCTTTAGGTATTATTATAGATGGCTTTCCAAGAGCTGTTATTTCAGCTAATGAAATTGCTCCTGCACTACCTATAACTAAGTCACTTGCTGCAAGTGCATTTGCCATATCTTCCAAGTAAGGTACAACTTTTTGGTATGGCTTAAGATTTATATCGCTAATACTTTCCATAAACTCATCATAATAGCTTTTCCCTGTGGCAAATATAAAAGCTATATCTTCATTTACCATGTTCTTTATTACAAGTCTCATTGCATCATTTATTTTCCTTGAGCCTCCACTACCACCATAACAAAGAACCATTCTTTTTTCTTCACTTATTGCAAGATTCTTTCTTGCAATATTTTTTCTTGATAATAAAATTTCTTTTCTAACTGGATTTCCTGTAAAAACTAGTTTTTCTTCTGCTGCCTCTGGAAATCTTTTATGTGAATCTTCAAAACTTGTAAGTACCTTAGTAACCGTTTTAGATAAAATCTTATTGGTTACACCAGGAAAAGAATTTTGCTCATGTATTATGGCTGGTATTTTCCCCATAGACGCATTAAATAAAACGGGTCCACTAACATATCCACCAGTTCCTATAACTACATCTGGTTTAAACTTCTTAACAATCTTTCTTGATTGCTCCAAACCTTTAAAAAGCTTAAAAACTCTTTTTACATTATCAAAGTCTATTTTTCGCTTGAATCCTTGTACTGTTACAGTCTTTAATTCAAATCCATACTTAGGAACTATTTCTGATTCTATTCCTTTTTCCGTCCCAACAAAAATTATCTCAGCGTCTGGATGCTCATCTCTTATTTTGTTAGCAATAGCTATAGCTGGATACACGTGTCCTCCAGTTCCACCGCCTGATAATAAAACTTTCATCAAATCATCATCTCCTGTTAATTAATTTTGACATGCTTTGAGATGTTTAACACTATGCCTATAGCTCCCATAAAGATGGTGAGCGAGGTTCCCCCATAACTTATAAATGGTAGTGCCACACCTGTAGCTGGCATTGATGATGTTGCAACTGCTATATTTAAAGCTGCTTGTATTCCAATTTGTGCCCCTATACCTATGACAACCATACAAGCAAATACATTAGAAGTCTTCAAAGCTATTCTTACACATCTGTAGACCAAGGCTACAAATAGCATAATAACTATTATACAACCAATCAATCCTAACTCTTCTCCTATTATAGCAAATATAAAGTCATTTTGTGGCTCTGGTATATAAAAATACTTTTGTTTACTCTTTCCTAAGCCTAAACCAAACAATCCACCTGAACCAAGTGCATATAAACCTTGTATTACCTGATACCCCTTGCCAAGAGGGTCTTGAAAAGGGTCTAAAAACGATGTGACACGGCTAAGTCTATAAGGTTCAGCAATTACCAATGCAGCAAATAAAGCAGCCCCACTTCCAATCATAGCAAATACAATTTTCATATCCATTCCAGCAACAAATATCATTACAAACGTAACTAAAATTACAGTACCTGCTGTTGATAGATTTGGCTGAAGTATTATCAACGCAAAAAATATCCCTGGAACTACGAGAAGTGGTACAACACCTTTTGTCAAAGATTTTATCTTATCATAATTTTTTTCAATTAATTTTGCAGTTAATATTATTGTAGCAAACTTAGCTATTTCTGCGGGCTGAAATGTTAAGGCACCTATTCCTAACCATCTTTTTGCTCCGTTTGCTTCTATCCCTAAAGGGGTTAAAACTAACAATAATAATACTACTGCTATAGCTCCAATTGCTGTAGCATTTTTCTTCCAAAAACTATAATCTATCCTTGATGTAATAATCATAACTATAAACCCAAGTATAGCATATATTACATTCTTTTTTAGAAAATAGTACGCATCATTGTGTTTAAATGAAGATTGTATAAAACTTGCACTAAACACCATAACTATTCCTACAAATACTAAAAGCATAGTAGTATAAAATACTACTCCATCAAATTCAGTCTTCATCCTTATGTCAATTTGTTTTTTCAAATTTTCTTTAGGCATCCAACTAATATACCTCCATTCTTCCATTTAAGTAAGTTTAGAGGTAAGAGATTATTTTAAATTGTTTACATTATCTTTGAAGTCTTTTCCTCTTACTTCAAAACTTTCATACATATCCCAACTTGCACAAGCTGGTGAAAGAAGCACTATATCTCCACTTTTTGAAATCTCATGAGAAGTATTAACTGCTTCTTCCATATCTTTTACTATATGTATGTCATTAAATCCTTTATTTTTTGCACAATTTTCTATCTTTGATGCAGTTTCTCCTAACAAGACTACTGATTTAACATATGACTTTGCAGTTTCAAAAAGTTCATCAAAATTACTGCCTTTATCCATTCCTCCTGCTATAAGTATTATTGGTCTATTGTAAGACTGTACAGCTTTTATAGTAGAGTCTGGATTAGTCCCTTTTGAATCATTTACATATATTACATTGTCTAAGTTTCGTACAAACTCTTGTCTGTGTTCAACGCCTTTAAATGTCATCAATACATCTCTTATAACGTCTAAATCAACTTTACAGACATATGCTATTGCTATAGCTGCCATACAGTTTTCTAAATTATGACCTCCAGGTAAACTTACATCATCTTTATTTAGAAATTTGATTTTATCATCTATATCTATTATTATGTCATTATTTTCTAAATATACTCCTCCATTTACTTTTTGAGTTCTTGAAAAGTAAATTACTTTAGCATTACATTTGTCAGTTAGACTTTTTACTGTCTCATCATCATAGTTTAATATACAAAAATCTTCAGCAGTTTGATTCATAAATATATTTGCTTTTACTTCTATATATTTTTCCATAGTGTGATGTCTGTTTAAATGGTCTTCTGTGATATTTAGTATAGCACTTACTTTAGGTCTAAATTCATCTATACTCTCAAGTTGAAAACTGCTTAGTTCAGTTACAAGCACAGACTCTTCATTTGAAGTTTCTATAGTATCTATTACAGGATTTCCTATATTACCAACTACATATGTATCTCTTTTTGCTCTCGAAAAAATTTCTCCTACCAGGCTAGTTGTAGTTGTCTTACCATTTGTACCTGTAATCCCTATAAAAGTTGGATTATTTGATAATTTAAAAGCTAATTCTACTTCACCAATTATATACTTACCCGAATTTTTTAATTTCAAGATAAATGGTAGGTCTAGTGGTACCCCTGGAGATACTACTACCATATCTATACTATCTACATCCTCTGGATGATGTCCTAATATGTATTCTATGTCATTTATAGATTTCAATTCATCAAGTATGTTTTTCAATTTATTTTCATCTTTAATATCATTCACTATTATACTTGCACCTAATTTATCTAAATGTTTAATTGTAGATATACCAGTTTTTGCAAGTCCTACTAATAAAACTTTTTTTCCTTTTAAGTTCATTTTTAATTCCCCCTAGGCCTAAAATACTGCTATTATACTTATCCAAGCTAAAACAACTGTGATAATCCAAAAAACGAATACAACCCTTGTCTCTGGCCAACCACATTGTTCAAAGTGATGGTGTATTGGAGCCATCTTAAAGAATCTCTTTCTTGTCGCTTTAAAATATCCAACTTGAATCAAAACCGATAGAGCTTCTGCAAAATAAATTCCTCCAATTATAGGTATTATAAGCACTGAATTAGTTAGAACTGAAAATGCTACAACTGCTCCACCTAATGCCATTGAACCCGTATCTCCCATAAATACCCTTGCTGGATATGAATTAAATCCTAAAAAGCCTAAACATGCTCCGACAGTTGCTGCTGCTAAAACTGCAACTTCTGTGTTTCCAGCAATAGAACTTGCAAATAGCATAAAAAATACAGAAACTATTAAAGTTACTCCTGACGCCAATCCATCTAAACCATCAGTTAAATTCACAGCATTTACTATTGCTACGATTATAAACATCATTATTGGTATATATAATATTCCAACATTTATTACAAAATCTGTAAATGGTATCATAAGTTGTGAAGCACTTGATGATGATGTATACTGATAAAAAGCAACATAAAAAGATAATGCAACTTGAAGGATTATTTTTTGATATGCTTTTAGTCCAAGTGATCTTTTTAACTTTATTTTTATAAAGTCGTCTAAAAAACCAATAAAACCAAAACCAGCAATACATATAAGACCTACTGCCATATCATGACTAACTTTTACTCTTGTAAGTCCAGTTATTAGAATTGCAACTATCATTATAATTCCACCCATAGTAGGTGTTCCATTTTTAGCTAGATGTGTTTGAGGTCCATCATCTCTAACTGTCTGACCAAATTTAAATTTTCTAAGCATTGGTATAAATATTGGTCCTATTATAATTACTATTAAAAACGCAATCAATGCGGTGTACGTAAGCTCTGTTATTCCTAACATCGTAAAACTCCTCTCCCTTGTCAATCAACTCATTAGTTTAAGCTTATTTATTTAGATATTCGACTATTTTTTCTAATCTCATGCCTCTTGAGCCTTTTACTAAAATAGTGTCTCCTGTTTTTACTAATTCGTCTAACTTGTTAAGTACTTCTTCTCTATTCTCAAAGTGATATATATTGGCTGGGTTGAATCCTAATTGTTTTGCCTCTTCTCCAATAAACACTGATTTTTCACCTATAGTTATTATAACATCAGTATTATTCATAGATGATTTTCCTACTAATCTATGACCATACTCTGAAATTTCACCCATTTCTAGTATATCTCCAAGTATTGCTACCCTTCTACCTTTATATCTTCCAAGTATCTTTAAAGCAGCATCCATAGAATCTGGACTAGCATTATATGAATCATTAATTATTGTTAATTTTTCATTTTTTATTATATCTAGTCTCATTTTTGTCCCTTTGAAATTTTTTAAACCTTTTTTTATATAATCTAAAGAAATATTTAGACACATTCCAACCAATATTGCAGACATAGCATTATATATATTATGTTCTCCTATTGTTGGTATAAATATTTCCTCTTTTTTTCCATCTATAACGCATATAAATGTAAGACTATCTTCTTCCATAGTGTAACTTTCACAATAAATATCATTATTTTTGTTGAATCCAAATGTTTTTAGTTTATATACATGTTCTTTTTCTTTTAATGTAGATAAAAACTTATCATCTCCATTTACAATTAAAGTATTTGTTTCATTAAAGTTAGAAGTAATTTCCATCTTTGCTTTTAAAATACCTTCTTGTGAACCTAGTTTTTCTACATGTGATAATCCTATGTTTGATATTACTGCAATTTTTGGATTTACTATATCTACTAGATATTTTATTTCATTAAATCCAGACATTCCCATCTCTATTACAGCACACTCATGTTCTTTATTTAAATTAAATAAAGTCAATGGAACTCCAAAATGATTATTTAAGTTCTTTTCATTTTTTAATATGTTTAGTTTTGCAGATATGGCAGAATATATCATATCTCTAGTCGTAGTTTTTCCTACACTACCTGTAACACCTATAAATGGAATATCAAATTTTTCTTTATAATATCTTGAGATATCTCCTAGGGCTAAAGATGTATCTTTTACCTCTATTAAATTTATATC
Source organism: Clostridioides sp. LIBA-7602 (assembly GCF_056688945.1). Lineage (NCBI taxonomy): Bacteria > Bacillati > Bacillota > Clostridia > Peptostreptococcales > Peptostreptococcaceae > Clostridioides > Clostridioides sp. LIBA-7602. The sequence goes on from NZ_CP196991.1 coordinate 3,091,025, forward strand.
CGAACTTTCTAATTTTATTCCATTACTTTCACTTTTTATAAAAGTTTTGCATCCATTATCATATGCAGACTTTATAAATGTATGCCCATCTAAATTTTCTCCAACTATGGCTACAAATGCATTTTGGGCATTTGCTTCCCTGCTATCTATAACTATATCACTTACACAGTCATTATAATCTCCATATATTAACTTCCCATTAGTTGCAAGTACTAACTCTTTTATTGTTAAGCACTCCATTATCAAACTCCTCCTTTAAAACCTTAGTTATATTGTCTTAGCAACAAAAGGCAATGTATACCGTTATATATACATTGCCTACGATAACTCTTAACTTTATAATTATATACTATATTTCTGTTTTTTTGAAGATGTTTATGGGTATATGTTAATTATCTGTTACTTTTTACTTTTCAAAATATAGTGTTATACTTGAATCCTCATTAACTTTTACTCCAGGTTTTGGGAAGATATCTTTTACCTTTGTATTCTCTGGAAGCTCTATATCTGTATCTAAGTCTGGTTTTAACTTCGCATCTTCTAACGCCTTTACAGCATCACCTATTTTTAAATTTCTTACATCTGGGACTTGAACTTGTTTCTTTTCATATTCAGCTTTTTCTTCTTCTTTATATACTGGTTTAACGCCTAAATATTTTAAGGAATCATTCATTATTTCCTTTACTATTGGCCCTGCTGTAGTACTACCAAATGCACTCACTCCTGTTGGCTCATCAACAATAGCAAGAACTACAATTTGAGGGTCATCACAAGGTGCTATTCCAACAAATGAACATATATATTTTCCTGGAGCATACTTACCATCTATAACTTTTTGAGCTGTACCAGTTTTTCCACCAAGTCTGTAACCTGGTATATATGCTATCTTTCCTCCACCTTCACTTACAACTGACTCTGCAATTTCTAACATTTTCTTAGATGTTTCTTTAGATATAACACTTCTTACTTTTTTTGGTTTTACTGTTTCAGTTATATTACCTTTGTTATCAGTATAAGATTTTACCACTCTTGGTTGCATTAAATCTCCACCATTTGCTATTGATGATATAGCTGTTATAAGTTGTATTGGAGTCACTGATATAGATTGACCAAACGATATTGTAGCCAGTTCAACTGGACCTACATTTTTTTCGTTATACAGTATTCCTTTAGCTTCTCCTGGTAAATCAATTCCAGTCTTATCCATAAGACCAAAAGATTCTATATAATCATACATTTTTCCAACACCTAATCTACTTCCTAACTCAACAAATACAGGGTTGCAAGAGTTTTGTACTGCTTGTTTAAACTCTTGTGTTCCATGAGGTCTATAGTGTCTCCAACATTTAATCTTTCTTCCTCCAACAGTTACACTACCTGTACAGGTGAATTTCTCACCATCTTTAATCACTCCTTCTTCAAGAGCACTAGAAGATGTGATAAGTTTAAACGTAGAACCTGGCTCATATGTATCACTTACTGCTGGATTTCTCCACATTTGATAATAACCTTTTATTTTTTCTTTATCATTATACTTTTCAAGTTCTTCTTGATAATATGGATATATTGGTGTTCTAGAATCATTAGGGTCATAGTCTGGTTTTGATGCTAGAGCAAGGATATCACCAGTTTTAGGATTCATAGCTATTGCAGTAACCTTTTTTGCATTGTTTATCTCATAAGCTTTTTGTACTGCTTTTTCAGTATAGTGTTGAATTACTTCGTCTATAGACAAAACAAGCCCATTACCTTGAACAGGTTCATAATATTTTTCCATTCCTTGTGGTATTTCTCTACCTGAAGCATCAGTACTTACTATTAATTTTCCAGGTTTTCCTTTTAATTTTTTATCATATTGCATTTCTATACCAGATATACCTGTTGCATCTGAAGAAGTATGTCCTAGTACATATGGTGCAAAATTTCCATATGGATAATATCTTTGATTATCTTCTGCTACCCATATTCCACCTAATTTAGCATCTCTTATTTGAGTTGCCTTATCATCATCTATCCATCTTTTAACTTTTACAAGAGCCATATTCTTTTTGCTTATTAAAGCATAAATATCTTTATAGTCTTCATCCAAGATATCAGCTACCTTTTGAGCTGCTTCTTTTTTGTCTTCTACTTCTACAGGTTTGCACCATACAGTGTACTTAGTTACACTTACTGCTAACTCTTTCATATTTCTATCATATATAGTTCCTCTTTTAGGTTCTATTGGTATATCTCTGGTCTGTTGTTCTAGTGCTTTTGTGCTTAACCAATTTCCTTTCATAAGTTGTAGGTATCCAGTCCTGATAACAAGACAAAAAAACAATGCACATGCTAGAATAAGAACGAGTACCAATCTTTTTTTACTTATCCTCTTTACTTTTCTCAAATCTATTCCCCCTAGTTATCCACATCTATATACTTTATTTGTCCATCTTTTGGATAGTCCATATTGAGCAATTCTTTTGCCTTTAGCTCAATTTCTTTTATCGATGTTTTTTCAGTTTCTTTTGCCTTTAGTTCCTCTAGTACTATCTCTTTTTTTCTTAAATCTTTTTGTAAATAATAAATGTCATATTTCATTTCTGAGATTTTTGAATAACCACATAGATTCAATATTATTACTATAAAGGTTGTAATCAATAAAATACATTTAGTCCCTATTTTTTTATTATTTCTCTTTTTATAATTATTCTTTTTCTTATTTTTATATTCATTTAGATTATGTATTTTATAATTTTTTTTCAAATTATCACCCCGATAATATAGATTTTAGATTTTCCTCTATACTATATTTGTTATTATTCATATCTCTTCCTCTAAAATTCAATTGCTAAATTAATACACTATTGAACAATCTAATTGTAATTTTTTCTATACACAACAAAAAAACCTATAAATTCACTTATACTCTTATATTGAATCTATAGGTTATATACTAATTTTTATTTATTTTTATTACTTATATTATATTAAGATAATATTTTCCATAAGTACAATATGCAACTAGTTTATCTATTTTCTATTACTAATCTCTTCATTATATTATCTATCTCGATATTTTTGTATTTCAATCTTCATAACTTATATCAGTAACAAAAATATACCTTATACCATCAACTGTATCGCAATTACCTTTTAATGCAACATAATCTATCATACTTTTTAATTGTGTATAATAGCTCTCATTTACACAAGCTTATTCTTTAATTCTAGATTGTAAAAGTTATATTTTTTCTGCTACTCTTAACTTAGCACTTCTTGAACGTGGATTTACTTCTATTTCTTCATCACTTGGTAATATTGGTTTTCTAGTTATTATTTTTACCTCAGATTCTTTATCACACTGGCATATAGGCAAATGCTGTGGGCATATACAATCTGATGCTAGATATTTAAATGCATTCTTTACTATTCTATCTTCCAATGAATGAAATGTTATTATACATATTCTTCCACCATCATTCATTATAGAAGAAGCATCATTTATCATCTTCGTAATTACTCCAAGCTCATTATTTACTTCTATTCGTATAGCTTGAAAAGTTCTTTTAGCTGGATGAGGTCCATCTATTCTAGCTTTTTTAGGAATGGCTTTTTTAATTACATCTACCAATTCACCTGTAGTTTCTATTGGTTTATTTGCTCTTTCTTCAACTATAAATTTAGCTATACGTTTAGCCCAGTTGTCTTCACCATAATCTTTTATTATCTTAGCAAGTTCATCTTCTGTATAAGTATTTACAACATCATATGCAGAAAACTCACATCTGACATCCATCCTCATATCAAGTGGTGCATCTTGCATATAAGAAAAACCTCTATCGGCTTCATCAAGTTGATGAGATGATACTCCTAAATCTGCTAGTACCCCATCAATCCTGTGAACTCCTATTTTTTCTAACTCTTCTTTTATATTTTCAAAATTGCTATGAACAAACTTTACTCTACCTTCATATTCACTCAATCTCTCTCTTGCTGTATTTATAGCATTTTTATCTTGGTCAAATCCTATAAATAATCCTTTATCTGATAGTTTTTTTACTATCTCTTTAGAATGACCTCCTCCTCCCATAGTACAGTCTACATATACTCCATCTGGCTTTATATTTAAATTTTCTATACACTCATTTAAAAGAACTGATACGTGATGAAATTCCATAGTTACCTCCCTTAAATTCACTATTTAAACTATTGTTCACTAATATTGTTTTTATTTCTCTTTGATAAATAAATATGTGCAATTATACCACCAATAACTCCAATTAGACTTATAACTTGTGCCATTCTAAGTGGTCCTAACATTAAACTATCTGTTCTTAATCCCTCTATAAAAAATCTTCCAATTGAATATAGAGTTACATAAGTAACTATAACTTGACCTTCATATTTTTTATTTTTTCTAAATAGCAATAAAATTATAAATATGCCAAAATCCCATATAGATTCATATAGAAAAGTTGGATGCACCTTTACTCCATCAACCATTATTCCCCAAGGTAAATTAGTCGCACCTCCATGTGCTTCTCCATTAATAAAATTACCCCATCTTCCTATAGCTTGTGCTAAAGGCATTCCAAGTATAACTGTATCAGCCATTTTTAAGAAGTTAATATTTTTGACCTTAGTGTATATATAACCTGCTAATATTCCACCAATTAAACCTCCATGTATAGCAAGTCCGCCACCTCTAAAGTTGAAGATTTGAGACATATTTTGAGCATAATAACTCCAATTAAATACTACATAATAGATTCTTGCACAGATTAATCCAGCTGGAATGGCTATTATAGCTACATTTAATACATCGTCTTCTTTAATGCCTACTCTTTTTGATTCTTTTATTGCAATTAAAGTCCCTAAAATCATTCCACATGCCATAAGAATTCCATACCACATGATGTCTATTCCAAACAGTGTAAATGCCACTCTATCCATAACTTCACCTCTTCGTATTAATTAAAAATATTTCCAAAGCAATATATTATCTTTACAATTAATTGTAATTATACTAAATTATGATAACATATTAATGTTAATTCTACAAAAAATATTAAAATCAATTCTACAAATACCTATAATATACTACATATATTATACCAATATAATTGCTATAAAATTCTTTAAAATCAAAGAGATTGGTACATTTATGCACCAACCTCTTATACATTTTTATATACGATTCTTAAATTTTTCAACTTAATTTACATAAATTTATTTCTTATTTAAACAAGATAAGTATTCAAACTTACGATTTAGCATTTATCTAGTTATTCTTATTATATTAAATCTTTATTTAGGTTCTACAATAGAAATAACACAATACTCTTCTTTAAAGTGTTCTTTTAATCTTTCTTCCACTTCATCAAAAGTAATATCTTTAATAACATCTAAATAATCCAATATATTTATATCCTTAAATATATAAGATATAAAACTGTTTGCTATAAAGTTTATTGAATCAAAGCATTTAATAAAAGAACCAATTTTTTTCTTCTTAGTTCTTTCAAATTCCGCTTTAGATAAACCTTCTTTTTTTGAGTTTTCTATATACTCAATAATTATATCTTTTACCTTTTTAGGTTCCTTAGAATCTCCTGCTATTATACTAAAAGCATAATCTACTTGAGATGAAAATCCAGCTCCAAAATTTTCATTTATTAATCCTTGCATATATAAATCTTCATAAAGTTTACTTCCTTTTTTAAATAACATACCTACAAGTATGTCAGTTACAATCTCTTTACGTAAAAGCTCTTTTCCTTTTAAACCAACATTACTATCTTTAAATCCTATATTAAACATAGGCATAGATATAGGAAATTTTTCTATGACTTCTTTTTCTTTTACACTTTTAGGTTCTTCTGGATAAAACCTTTCTATACTCTTAGAAAGTTTATCTACATCATAGTTATTTGATTTTTTAGTTACATCTATAACTTTTTCTACATCCAAATCACCAACAACAAATAAAGCCATATTTCCTGGATTATAAAAAGTATTGTAACATTTATATAGTTCTTCTTTAGTTATTTTATATATGCTATCTACTGTTCCTGCTATGTCAATTCTAGCAGGATAATTTACATACATTGCCTTCAAACAATTAAAATATACATTCCAGTCAGCGTCATCATTATACATTTTTATTTCTTGTGCTATTATACCTTTTTCCTTTTCAACATTTTCATCTGTAAAATAAGGTGTTTGTACATAGTCAATTAAATGTTCTAAACTCTCATAAAAATTTTCAGTAGCAGAAAATAAGTATGCTGTCATTGTAAAATTAGTAAATGCATTTGCATTTACTCCTAATTTAGAAAATTTATCAAATGCATCTCCTCCATCAGGTTGTTCAAACATTTTATGCTCTAGAAAGTGTGCTATTCCTTCATTTACTCTAATTTTTTTATCTTCTCCAATTGGTATAAATTCCAAATCATTTGAGCCATAATTAGTAGCCAAAATAGCATATTTTTTAGTAAAACCTCTTTTAGGCATAAAATATACATCTAGCCCATTTTGTAATTTTTCATAATAAACTTCTTCTCTTAATATATCATTAACTATTTTTTCCATAGACATTTCCTCCATTAATTTCTCAAAAAGTATATAGTATCAAGCTCTATACCTTTTATAGCTTCCACTATATCCTCTTTAGTAACTTTTTCTATACTAGATATTATGTCTTCTACTTCAGAATTTGTCTTTGACATAGACTGAGAAAAAGCAAAATCAGACATACCACCTATATTATCCGTTATAGATTTCATAGAGTTAACTAAGGCAAGTTTACTGTTTTCTAATTCTTCATCAGATATATCTCCTGCTTTTATACTTTCTACTTGTTCTTTTATCAGTTTCACAGCTTTATCATAATCTTTAGTTTCTATACCAGAAGATATAAACATAATACTTTTATATTTTTCTATTGAAGAAAATATATAATAACATAAACTTTCTTTTTCTCTTACATTCACAAATAATTTAGAATGAGGTCCGCCACCTAATACATTGCTTCCCACAACAAGAGCATAATATTTATCTGTATCTGCATAATCTATATTTGCTCTATAACCCATAACTAGCTTACCTTGAGTTATTTCCATTTGTTCATCTACAACTTTTACTTCATCTACATTTTTTATAAAATCTGCTCTTGGTATATCTATAATATCTTCTCTTTCAAATTTTAGATTCTTACTTATTATATCTATAACTTTATCTTCATCAAAATCACCTTCTACAACTATATCTATTGGTGATGTTTTAAGTATATTTTTATAATGTTCATATAAATCTTTTGGAGTTATACTATCTATTTCATCTTCATAACCAAATTCACTTATACTATATCTTTCATCTTTACACATAGCCTCAATACATTTGTCTTGTGCATATTCTTTTTTATCATTTATTACTGATTGTATTTTTTCCCTTAAATTTTCTTTTTCAATGTTTAAATACTCTTCTTTAAATCCACCATCTACAACAAGCGTGTTATTTATTACTTCATTAAAAAATTCCACTACTTCTTCAAATATACTCTCATCTAAATATTTTTCACTTATATTAATTATTTTGAAACTCAATACTTGGCGTTCTCCACGCTTTACAGCATCAGCTCCCATAGATGAACCATATAAATCATCTAACTTATTAGATATTGCTCTAGCACTAGGATATTTTTCACTTCCACTTGCTATTATTGATGGAATTAGAGCATTTTTTGTAGTTTCTTTTTCATCAAGTAATCTTTGAACATATAAACTTATAAGATTTGATTTAAACTTTTCTGTTTTTATCAAAGTAAGATTAATATTATTACCCAAATTTATTATTTTCTTAGTATTAACCATATGTACCTCCTATTTTTATTTAAACATCAATTTTCAAATTGAAATTTATTTATTTTCTAATTGTATATACTAACATATAAAAACCTTCTATTTAATTATATCCTTTTTATTATTTTCTAAAAGCAATATTTTTATTTAAATTAAATTCAAATATTATTTAAATCAATATGCTTTAAAGTCTAGTTTACAAGCTTAATATATATGATGTATAATCAATATGTATGTCTATAATTAAAACAATTTTACAATCCTATAGATTGATTGTTTAAAGTTATATAAAGAATATAAAAAAGAATAAGAGAGAGGACGATTAATATGAAATTAGGTATAGTTGGTTTACCAAATGTAGGTAAAAGCACACTATTTAACGCAATAACTCAAGCAGGTGCAGAATCTGCAAATTACCCTTTTTGTACGATAGACCCAAATGTTGGAGTTGTATCTGTTCCAGATGAAAGATTAAACAAGCTACAAGAATTATATAATTCTGAAAAGATAGTCCCTACTGCTATAGAATTTTGTGATATAGCTGGTTTAGTTAGAGGTGCTTCTAAAGGAGAAGGTTTAGGAAATAAATTTTTATCACATATAAGAGAAGTTGATGCAATAGTCCATGTTGTTAGATGCTTTGAAGATGAAAATGTTATACATGTAGATGGTTCTGTAGACCCACTTCGTGATATAGAAACTATAAACTTAGAATTAATTTTCTCTGATATAGAAATTCTTGAAAGAAGAATTCATAAAACTCAAAAAGCTGCTAAAGCTGATAAGACTTTAGGTTCTGAACTTGATTTATTAAAATCAATCATGTCTACTTTAGAAGATAGTAAATGTGTAAGAACTATGGAATTTACAGAAGATGAACAAGTATTCGTAAATTCACTAGATTTACTTACATCTAAACCTGTTATATACGCTTCAAACGTATCAGAAGATGATTTAGCTGATAATGGAGAAAATAATAAGTATGTTCAACAAGTTAAAGCATTTGCAGAAACAGAAGATGCTGAAGTGGTTGTTGTATGTGCACAAATAGAAGCAGAAATTTCTGAACTTGATTCTCCTGAAGAAAAGAAAGAGTTCTTAGAGACATTAGGTCTTGAACAATCAGGACTTGATAAACTTATAAAATCTTCTTACGCTTTACTTGGTTTAATTTCATTCTTAACTGCTGGTCCAAAAGAAGTTAGAGCATGGACTATAAAAGTTGGAAGTAAGGCACCTCAAGCAGGAGGAAAGATACATTCTGATATAGAAAGAGGATTTATAAGAGCTGAAACAATAGCTTTTAATGATTTAGTTGAGCATGGTACTATGGCTGCTGCTAAAGAAAAAGGGTTAGTTAAATTAGAAGGTAAGGAATACATAGTTAAAGATGGAGATGTAATATTATTTAGATTTAATGTCTAAAATGATTAACGTTGTACACTTTGACTATTATATGTATGATAACTAGAAGATTAGACTTATAATAATAAATTTTTTATTATCTGCAATAATTATATAAATTTTTTATAAAAAAGAGAGTTATTTCAAATGGTTTATAATAATCATAATGAAAAGCTCTCTTTTTTATTATGATAAAATATAATCTATCACATATAACAATTAAATTCATAAGTTAATTGTTTGCTATTTAATAAAACTTTAATCTAAAATCTTAATTATAAAATTACATTTCTAAAATATGTATAATATCCCTACAGAAATTACTACTGTTGCTACTGAAAGTATTTTACTATAATTCCAAATACGCTTTCCTCCAAAACATTCAAATGGATAAAAAGGTATGCTATGTAAAATCAACAAGGTTTTTCCAAGTGAAACTATGTATTCACAAAATTGTGATTGTCCTTCAACTGCTACCCACAAAACAAAACACAATAATCCTAACCATTCAAACAATCCTTCAATAGCCATGTTACATCTAAATTTAGCAGTTGACTTATACTCTTTAGGATAAAATCTACCTATTATTGGCCATATACCTCCTAATACTGTAACCAATAGTGATATAAACAATCCACCTCGTGTAACAGTAAATGTCCATTTTTCAGGCAAAATTAAAGTTGCAAACATACCACCAATTAATAGAATAATCAACAAAGAAAAAAATGCACCTACCATGATACTAAAATCAGGTAAATTATTATTAAACAATAAAACAGGGAGCAATATCAATAAGTTTAAAATCATATAAATTCCTAATTGTTGAATTGATGAATTACTTTTTTGTGCTGAGGTACTCCATAGATGAAATCCAGAAGCAATAAAAAGCGTACTATATATCCATAATTGCACAGTTCCAATTAACCCATAGTTTTGAAACATCTGTGTAAAACTCATAATATTATATCCATTATTTTCAAAGAGCTTCCATGATGCAACATTATCATCTTTTACTGTGGCAGTTACAGTTCTACAATCATGCTCTTTTAAAAACATAGTTACCTTTTTATAAAGTTCACTTCCTATTCCTTTTCCCTCATAGCCCTTTTTTACGTAGGCTGTCTCTAGATATCCAATCTTTTGACCATTTTTCGCAGGAAAAATTCTATAAGAAGCCATACCAACAATATGACCATCCACTATTGCAATAAAAGCTTCTTTTGGCTTTTTAAATGCCAAACCTTCAACCAATCCAAAGCTTGATTTACCAAGTTCCCACACGAACCTTCTTTCTTCAGCTACCATTTCTCTAATTATTATATTATCCAAATTTATCCTCCCAATTTTTTAAATAATTTTTAATATGCTTAATTTCATAAATCATACTATTACATTAAAAGTTTATATCAGAATATTTTATATGTTTTTTACAAAATATCATCTAATTCCTAAAATAATATTCCTGTAACAATTAATATTCTTATAATAGTGTATTGTTATATAAAAAAAGTGAGCATTGATTAAACAAGGTTCACTTTTTATAAATTTTTATGTTATGTTTTATAAGTTTATTTAATTTGTTTCTTTTCCTTTTACATTATATCTATCTAATATTAGTTTTTCATATTTTTCGATTTGCATTGGTCTAGCAAATAAAAATCCTTGAGCCATATCACAACCTATAAATCTTAAAAACTCAGCTTGCTCCAATGTCTCAACACCTTCTGAAACAACTTTTATATCAAGTTGTTTTGCCATTTGAACAATACTTGAAACTACAATTTGACTTTTCTTCATATCTCCTACTGTTATAAAAAATTCTCTATCCAATTTTAATACATCAATTGGCATATCTTTAAGCATATTTAAGGAAGAATAACCTGAACCGAAATCATCCATAGAAATTTTGAATCCAACAGATTTTAAATCCTGCATTATTTTAAACAATATTTTTGTATTATCAAAAATTGCACTTTCTGTAAGCTCAATTTCAATCAAATCTGGTTCAATTCCATATTCTTTTGTTATATTTTCAAGTTCAAATATAAAATCTGGATTCTCAAGATGTACCCTTGATAAATTTATTGAGATAGGAAATGTAGGGAAATTTTCATTTTCCCAACGTTTAAAATTTTTACAAACTTGAGTAAATACAAACATATCTAATTCTGTTATAAAACCATTCTTCTCAAAAATAGGAATAAACACACCTGGACTTATTAATCCTTTTTTAGGATGTTGCCAACGTACAAGAGCTTCAGCACCTACAATTTTAGCAGTTGATAATTCGATTTTAGGTTGTAAATAAACTTTAAATTGTTCATTAGTTAAAGCATCATGCATTTCTTGCTCAATATCACGTTCCTCTATGAGAGTTTCTTTTAAGTTTTCTGCATAAATTTCATAGACTTTTAAATATTTTCTTTTTACTGTAGTTTTTGCAATCATAGCTTTATCAAGACAAGTAGAAATATTTGTTTCTCTATCTTCAACAAAATATACACCTATAGATGGAATTAAATTTAGTTCTACTCCCAAACTAGTTTTTATCATTGACATTTTTTTACGTATAAGTTCACATATTTCAATAACTGATTCTCTATTATTTTTCTTTTCAAATATTATAGCAAAATTATCATTTGAAATTCTTGAAAATACGGCTTGTTCTTTGAATATATTCTTAATTATATCTGCTATTTCTTTTAATACTCTATCTCCTTCTTCATACCCAAACCTATCATTCACTAACTTAAATTTATCTATATCAAAATAAATTAAAACTAGATTCTTTTTCTCGTGAGATGATAAAAATTTGCCACCTTCAAGATTAAATTTATTTGAATTTCCGATACCTGTAACGTTGTCCTTAAATGCAAAATCTTCTAATTTTTCCTTACTCTTTTTTTGTATAAACAATATGTAAATTGTTAATGCTGTAAATATTATAATCAAAACTACACATGCCGATAATGTAAGCTTTATAATAGCATATGATTTCTCAGATACAGCAGTTTTAGGAACTTCAGAAAAAAGATACCAATCATTGATTCCTATTGGTGCATAACTCAAATAATATCCTCTTCCAGACATATTATAACTCAATGAACCTGACTTAAAATTTTTTATATTTGACTTCATGCCATTAAGAGTAGATTTTGATAAAGAATCGCTTTTACCAATATAAGTAAATAAATTTTCCTTGTTCGTATTGGCATTTTTACTACTTGGATTTAAAACAATATCTCCATTACTCTTAGCTATATAAGAATATCCTTTTCCATTAAATGTTGGTACAGAAAGTATCTTTTCATACAACTTTGTATTATGTGTGGCAAATATGACTCCTTTAACCTCATTACCCTTATAAATTGGTACAGAATATACATTAATGTCGTTATTAACATTTTTGTCATCTTCTATTACATCTTTTAATTTTCCTGTTATAACCACTTCTCCCTGCATCGATTCTAAAAAATAATCTCTTTTAGAGAAATCTTCTATATATCCATCTGTAGTATATGCTGTTCCATTTGGTAAAATAACTCCCATTCGTTTAAATGAACTATTAACAGACTCTCTTTTAAGTATAGAAAGGATATTATTTACTTCAAAAGACCCTTCTCCTTCAACAAATATTGAAATTGATTGTAGTAGCTTTATATCTCCATTAATTTGCTTTTTTAATACATTTACGCTTTGATTTGCTATTTCTGAAAGATATTGATTCGTTTCTTCCCCTAATGTCTTATTCAACCTTGAACCATAAATCAAACAGGAAATTGTAATTACTAAGATACTTATGACAGCAATTATTGACAAACCGTGCCTATTATTTTTTGCATCACTTAACATTATGCTTCCTGCCTTTCTAGAATCTATATATATAATTATTATTTTGTGTCAGTTACTGTAAGCATTTTATAATGATACTTATTTTTCCATATTTACTGTAATTATACAAAATTATAAACTTTATTACAATAATAAATTAACTAGCAAGGATATTATAACTTATATTATCGTATTACCCATTTTACAATAATTCCCATATAAAAAATAAAAATGTAATATCAAAACAGATTTTGATATTACATTTTTAGATGGTATATTTTATTAAATTTTCATGTTACATTTTACTTAAACATTCATTTGCAACTTCTTTATCATCAAAATGATGCTTAACTTTACCTATAATTTGATAAGTCTCGTGTCCCTTACCTGTTATAATAACAACATCATTTTTCTTTGCTGTACTTATGGCCTCTGCTATAGCCTGTTTTCTATCAACAACAGCATGATAATTTTCTTTTTTCTTATCAATTCCTTCAAGTATATCTTTTATTATTGCTTCTGGTTCTTCAGTTCTTGGATTATCAGAAGTTATAATACATAAATCAGAATACTTTTGTCCAATAGCTCCCATTAAAGGTCTCTTTTCAGTATCTCTATCTCCACCACATCCAAATACAGAAATTATTTTTCCTTCTGCAAATTGTTGAGTTGTTTTCAATACATTTTCAAGTGCATCAGGAGTATGAGCATAATCTACAATTACACTTATACCCTTATCATTTGGAACTGTTTCAAACCTTCCTGATACTCCATTAGAAAGTCTAAGCCCTTCTTTATACACTGGTTTAGGTATACCAAGTACATAACAAGCAGCTATAACTGCCAAAGTATTATATACTGTAAACATTCCTGGAACAGGTATAAATATAACTTCTTCATAAGAAGGTGTTATTAATCTATAAGATACCCCATCTGAATCTGATTTTATATCTCTAGCCATAAAATCAGCTTTAGTGTCAACACCATAAGTGTAACAAGGTACATTTAAACTTTTTACATTTTCGTATATCTTTTTTCCACCTTCATCATCTATATTTATTATATTAGCCATAGTAGTCTTAAAAAATAATTTTTCTTTGGCTTTTCTATAGTCCTCTAAATCTTTATGAAAATCTAAATGGTCAGGTGTTAAATTTGTAAATATGCCCAGTTTAAAGTCTGTCTCATCAACTCTATTTAATGCCAATGAGTGAGATGAAACTTCCATCGCACAGTAATCACATCCATTATCTAACATGTTATTAAAATGGTATTGTAAATCTATACTTTCTGGAGTTGTTGAACTTGAAACAATGTCTTTTTCCCCATCAAAAATTTTTATAGTTCCTATAAGACCAACTTTATTTTTATTTAAAGTTAATATCTCATTTAGTATAGTAGTTATACTAGTTTTTCCATTAGTACCTGTAACTCCTATAACATTAAATTTCTGAGATGGATGATTATAAAAATTATCAGCTATTTTTGCCATATCTTTTCTTGTATCTTTTACCTTTATAAATGTATATCCTTCTATTTCTACATCTTCTTCAACAATAAAGGCTTTTGCTCCCTTTTCTACAGCATCTTTTATATACTTATGGCCATCTGATACAAATCCTTTTATACATACAAATAATGTACCTTCTGTAACCTTTCTTGAATCATATTGTACATTATTAATATCTATATTTAATTCACCTTTGACATTGATTATATCCAACCCTTGTATAATATCATTTAATTTCATAAATGCTTTCCTCCCTTTAAACTCTTTCTGCTAAAATTACACTACATATAATATTATATTAAGAATTTTTTACTATGTGAATGGTTAAAAATGCTTGAAATATTGCAAAAAATGCTCTATACTTTTCTATAATATAAATCTAGAAAGGTCTTATATAAAAACTATGGATAAAAAAATTGGATACTTAAATGATAATTTTAAAATATTTAATATTAGGGACAAAAAAGATATAAAATTTGAATACCATAATCACGATTTTAATAAGATAATTATATTTATAGATGGAAATGTCACTTATTTTGTTGAAGGGATTCCTTATAAACTAAAGCCTTGGGATATACTTTTTATAAGTAATAATGAAATCCATAAGCCAGTTATAGATTCAAATGTATTTTATGAGAGAATTGCAATATGGATTAGCCCAGAATTTATGAAAAAAAATAGTGATATTACTAGTGACTTAGAAAAATGTTTTAAAATAGCTACAGAAAATAAATGTAATAGGTTGCGTTTAAATATACATGATATTCAATCCATTAAGACTTTTATTGAACAAATAAATATTTCTGAATCTAACAATGAATTTGGAAATGAAATATTGAGGAATACACTATTTATACAACTTATGATATTCTTAAATAGAATTTTCTTAAAAAATGAAAATATAGAATCAACAGAAGATGTTTTTTATGATGAAACCATAAAAAAAATATTAAACTATATAAATTCAAATATAGATAATAAACTTTCCATAGATAGTATATCGTCTGAATTTTTTATAAGTAAATATTATCTTATGAGAAAATTTAAGTCTTATACTGGAACATCCATACACAATTATATAGTTCAAAAAAGATTAATTTTAGCAAAAACATTAATAATTAATGGCAATCTTATGAGTGAAGTTTGTAGTAAATGTGGATTCAATGATTATTCTAGTTTTGTAAGAGCATTTAAAAAGTACTATGGTGTATCTCCTAAAAATTATATAAACAATAAAAATCCTTTAGATATTACTCTTTTAGATGAGTAAATTATTTATTATAAATTTTCTGTTAATAAATACAAGAGATATTAGTATATTTATCTTACTAATATCTCTTGTTTGCTAATATTTCAAAATATTATTCTATCATCATCATTTCATCATAAAGAATATTCTCCAATAACTCCTTAGCTACTTCTCTTGATATTTGTCTAGTTTCAACTAATTGTTGAACACTATCTCTTTCACTTTGGATTGCCATTAGCCTATAGTATTCTACTTTCGCTTCAAACTTATCATCATTTTGAATCTTTCTAGTTAGCCAATTTAAATAACGATTATAAAATCTGATTGCTATTAATGATTCATGTCTGTTATTCTCAGCAGTATTTTTATTTATAAATAATATAGCAGTTTTAGTAGAAAGTGCATATGCATGATGAAATTCTTTAATTATTTCTGTATTTTCAGATATTAGTTTTGTAATTTTTTCTTTTACTTCTATCTTTACTTTTCTATCTATAATCCACATACTTATTTTTAACTTTGCAATCTTAAATATAGATTTCTGAACAGATTTTCTTGATTTTGTAATATAAAATCTATACAATTTAAATGCTCTATCAGAAATTTTCCCATCTTCTAATAGTTTCTGAACTGCCAATAATCCCTGATGGTCTGCTTGTGCAATCATCATACTTATAAGTTTGTTATCTGGAGTATTTAATATTCCCTTTTCAGAGTCTACCAACTGTTCATTTAAATCATGTATAACTGGTTGTACTTCTTGTGCTTTTTCATTACTGAGTTTTAAAATAGCTTCTTTCAAAATTATTTGATATGCCTCTTTATCAGATAATAAATATTCTGACTCTTGTACATCACTTTTTAATAGTCTTGGCAATAAAATTGTTGCCAGTATCAAACTTATAAGAATAACTTCTGATGATATGAATAAAACAGTATCCCTCATCGGAAATACATCTCCACTAGCTAGATAAAATGGTATGGACAATGCAGTTGCTAGTGTAAATGTACCATGAACACCACAAGTAGCAACTATTAATGAGTATTTATGTCTAGAAATACTGTCTTTTACAACTTCTTCATTCTTAAAACCTAAAAAACCTCTAAAGAAATTATTTAATGGATTCTTCTTAGTTTTTATAAAAGAATCATGCCATAAATATACACAGATAAACCTTATAGCGAATAAAATAAGCACAATTAAAACAGCAATAAAAGTCAATTTCAATGCCATATTTTCATTTTTAGTACTAAGTCCCCTATATATGCTTGGCAATAAAAAACCAAGTAATGTAAAGACAAACCCATTCAATATATACTCTAAAACATACCATGTATTATCTGATATTATTCTTAATTTAGTAGTTGTATTTTGTAAATGTTCTTTTTCAATTCCATGAGCTATTCCTGCCATTACAACAGCTAAGATTCCAGACACTCCTACTTCTTCTGCCACAAAATACACAAAAAGTGGAGTCATTATTTGTATAACTATTACCATTGGAATTTCTTCTAGATTCCACTTATGTAAACTAAGTCTTATTTTTATAATTATATATCCTAATAGGCATCCTAATATTATTCCTCCAAAAGCAGTAATTATAAATTGAATACCCGCTTCTTTTATTGAAAATACTCCTGTAACTGTAGCAAGTACTGCAACTTTAAATGCTACTACTCCAGCAGCATCATTTAATAGAGATTCCCCTTCAAGTATACTCATCATATTTTTAGGGAAATCTAACCCTTGTGTGATTGATTTTACTGCCACTAAATCAGTTGGAGATATTACTGCCGCTAGAGCAAATGAAACTGACAGAGGCATCTCAGGAATAATAAAATGTATAAAGATTCCACCTGCAAATACAGTTGTTAAAACTAGACCAAATGCAAGAAGTAAAATTGGTTTTCTAAGTTCTAATAACTCTTTTCTCGATACATTTTGACCTTCACTAAATAATAATGGAGCTATGATACATATTACAAATATTTCTGGATTAAATGAAAATGAGAATTTAAATGGCAAAATAGACAATACAACTCCTAATACAATTTGATATATTGCAAGAGGAATACTGTTCCACTTTTTACTAAGTACAGTTGAAATTGTTGTACAAACTAATAACCCTAACAATGTTACTAAAATTGACACATCTACCCCTCTTTTCAATAATTACATTATAGATTAAACTTATATATCAACTAACTTAATATTAACAGCATATAATTTTATCTGCATCAAAAAATTTTCAATTTATTCTATTATTCGTATTATATATGTCATTCTTAATTTTGAAAATATCTATACTAGATGACACGAAACAAAATGATTTCTTGATATTTCTTTTAAAACTGGAACTTCTATTTTGCATATTTCTTTACAATAAGGGCATCTTGTATGAAACTTACATCCACTTGGTGGGTTTGTTGGAGAAGGTATATCTCCTTTTAATATAATTCTATTTTTCTTAATTGTAGGGTCTTGTATTGGTACTGCACTCATAAGTGCTTTTGTGTATGGATGTTGAGAATGCAAGTAAAGTTCTTCTTTAGTTGCAATTTCTATTATAGAGCCTAGGTACATAACACAGACTCTATGTGCAATATGATTTACCACGCTCAAGTCATGAGATATAAACAAATACGAAAGTTTATATTTCTCCTGTAAATCCATAAGCAAATTTATAATTTGAGATTGAATAGAAACATCTAGTGCAGAGACAGGTTCATCACAAACTATAAATTCTGGATTTAATGCTAATGCTCTTGCTATACCTATTCTCTGTCTTTGACCTCCAGAAAACTCACCTGGTTTCCTATTTAAATGATACTTAGAAAGTCCACAATTCTCTACAACATTTAGTATATTATCTTTTATTTCATTCTTTGGTACTAAATTATGTTCTATAACTGCCTCAGATATTATTTGCTCTACATTTAATCTTGGATTTAATGAGCTATATGGGTCTTGAAATATCATTTGCATTTTGGGTCTTAATTTTCTAAGTTGTTCCTTCTCTAACTTATATATATCTATACCATTAAATTCAACTTTACCTTCAGTTTTTTCAATTAACCTAAGAATTGTTCTTCCAGCAGTTGATTTTCCACATCCTGATTCTCCAACTATAGCCAAAGTTTCTCCTTTTTTTAAATCAAAAGAAACTCCATCTACTGCCTTTACATATTTAACTTCCTTATCAAACAATCCAGATTTAACTTCAAAATACTTTTTAAGACCTTCTACTTTTAATAAACTTGTTTCCCTTTCCATTTATATCTCCTCCTTTGTATATAACCAACATGCAATACTATGACCATCATTCAATTCTATTAAAGGAGGTATCTGAGTTCTACATTTATCACATACTTTTTCACATCTATCACTAAAGTAACAAGAATCTGGTATTCCAATTGGGTTTGGTACTTGTCCTGGAATTGAATACAATCTTTTTCCTTTGTTTTCTCCAAGAATAGGTTTTGACTTTAAAAGTCCAATAGTATAAGGATGTTTTGGATTTTTAAATAATTCAACAACCTCTGCTACTTCTATAATTTTGCCAGCATACATTACTGCTACTTTATCACACATTTCTGCAACTACTCCCAAATCATGTGTAATCATCATTATAGACGTGTTTAATTTTTCTTTTATATTTTTCATTATATCTAGAACTTGAGCTTGAATAGTAACATCTAAAGCTGTTGTTGGTTCATCAGCTATAAGTAATTTTGGATTACATGATAAAGCCATAGCTATCATTATTCTCTGTCTCATACCACCAGATAACTCATGTGGATATGAATTATATATTTCTTCAGCTCTCGGTATTTCTACTAACTTTATCATATCTATTACCTTTTTTTTAGCCTCTTCTTTTGATAAATCTTGATGCAACATAATTCCTTCAATGATTTGATTCCCAACAGTAAATGCTGGATTTAAAGATGTCATTGGCTCTTGAAAAATCATAGATATCTCATTTCCTCTTATTCCCATAAGTTCATTTTCATTCATCTTTAAAATGTCTTTACCTTGAAATATTATTTCCCCACCTTCTATTTTTGATGTTGGAAGTAACTTCATCAAAGACATAGCTGTTACAGATTTACCACATCCTGATTCTCCAACTATTCCAATAGTTTCACCTTCATTTATATTAAAACTTACTCCATTTACACTTTTGACAATACCTTTATCTGTATGAAAATAAACTTTTAAATCTCTAACTTCAACTAGTGTTTTATTCATTATTTTCTCCTCTCAGCAAAATTGCTTAAAATAACATACACTTTTTGATTGTATTTTATAAAATTTTAAATTACAACATTTTCTTACATTTTATTCTTTTTTTCTATCAATTAAAACAGTATAATAGTTATTTTCTATATATATTGATTTAATAATGATTCTTATTATACAATGAAAATATGCGTCAAATATTATTTTATGGAGGTTTTATAAGAATATGAAATTCAAAAAATTGGCATCATTAATCTTAGTTTCGGCATTAATGCTTACATTCACAGCTTGTAGTTCTAATGATAAAGATAAGTCTAGTGGAGGAGGAGAAAGTAAATCTGGTGGAACTGTTGTAATTCCTATGGCAAGTGATCCTGACATAATCAATGGAGCTTTTGCAAATGTTAAAGAAGATTCTCTTGCATCAAATATAGTTTATGCTCCTCTTTATACTTACGAAAAAGGAAATTTAGTAAATTATCTAGCGGAAAAAGTAGATTTTAAAGATAGTAAGGAGTTAACTATAAAATTAAAATCCAACTTAAAATGGCATGATGGAAAACCAATAACTGCTGAAGATGTTTTATTTACATTCAATACAGTTTTAGATGAAAAACAAAATTCACCATCAAGACAATACTTATTGATAGGCGAAAAACCAGTTAAAGTAGAAAAAGTTGATGATTTAACTGTTAAGATTACCTTACCAACTGCAAGTGAATCTTTCTTGTATGGTATATCTAAAATAGCTCCAATACCTAAACATATATTTGAAGGAGAAGCAAATATAGCTAAATCAGAAAAAAACAATAATCCAGTTGGTTCTGGGGCATTCAAATTTAAAGAATGGAAAAAAGGTGAAAGCATAGTATTTGAAAAAAATGCAGATTATTTTGGTGGAGAACCTAAAGCAGACTCTATCGCATTAAAAATAATACCTAATGAAGCATCTCAAGAAGCAGCTTTAAATAATGGTGAAATTTCAATTATGAAAACATCTGCTGAAGGATATGAAAAAGCAAAATCAAATTCAAACTTACAAACTTATACTTATAGTGAAGAAAGATTAAATTATATTGTATTTAACCAAAATATAGCAAATATGGCTAATAAAGAAGTAAGACAAGCATTATCATATACTTTGAATAGAAACGAAATGATAGAATCAGCATATGGAAAAGAAGGTTCTGTACCTGCTAAATCTATATTAGTTCCAGAAGCAGACTTCTACACTGAAGAAGGTGTTGAAGGATATAACCAAGATACAAATAAAGCTAAAGACTTATTAGCTAAAAGTGGTGTTAAAATTGATAAATTAAAAATAGGTTATAACACAGGTAGATTTGGACATAAAAACTATGCTTTAGTAGCTCAACAAGAGTTGAAAAAAATTGGTATAGAAGCTGAAATAGTTCCTTATGAAAGTAAAGCTTTCTTCAATATATTATTTAGTAATGGTACTGAATGTGATATGTATGTAAATGGATATGCTTGGGGATTAGAGCCAAATCCATATAGAGGTATGTTTGAAACTGGTCAATACTGTAATCAAACTAAATATTCTAATACTGAAATAGATGCTTTATGGGAAAAAGGATTTACTGAATTAGACAAAGAAAAACGTAAAGAAATATACAAACAAATACAACAAGATATATCTAAAGATGCACCTATTTACACTATAGATTATGAACAGAATTTAATGGCAGCTCAAAAAAGTTTAAAGGGAATAGAAGATGCTAAACCATCTCCTGCAATATTATTTGAAGACTGGTCTAAGCTATATGTAGAATAATTTATGTAAAATTTTATATTATTAATTAAAAAGGGAGATGTCTAAAAATAATATGGCAACTTTGAACTTAGTGTCCATTGCATTGTTTTATTATTCTAAAACGAGACATCTCCCTTAATTAGGAGAATTCATTTATGTTGAAATTAATATTAAATAGAGTAAAAGTTTTAATACCTATGTTAATCTTAATATCTATATTATCATTTGGACTTTTAGAATTAGCTCCTGGTGACCCAGCAGATGCGTATATAAATCCTTTAATGTCTGCACAAGATATTGAAAATATAAGAGTTAACATGGGACTTGATAAACCAGTATACATAAGATACTTAAGTTGGTTAAAAAACACTTTAAGTGGAAATCTAGGTATTTCTTATATAAACCATATGCCTGTTACAGAACAAATTATGGAAAAGATGGGAAATACATTTATTCTTATGGGAACTTCTTTAATATTTTCAATATTAGTAGCTATACCTCTTGGAATATTTTTAGCTGTAAATAAAAATTCAATAACTAGTAAAATATCATCTATCTTTAATTATATAGGTGTTTCTATTCCTTCTTTTTGGATAGGTATGATACTCATTTCAATTTTTTCAGTTAAATTTAACGTTTTTCCATCAGGAGGTATGCATACTATTGGAAATGATAGTCTTGGAGATTTAGTAAAACATTTAGTATTACCTGTAATAACTTTAGGCCTATATAATACAGCTATTTTTACAAATTATGTAGAAGCTAGTGTAAGTGAACAATTAAAAAAACAGTATGTTGTTACAGCAAGAGCAAAAGGATTATCAGAAAAAGTCATACTCTTTAAACATGTCTTGAAAAACTCACTAACATCATTAGTTACAATTCTTGGTATGAGTATACAAAAATTAGTTACTGGTGCATTTGTTACAGAAGTAGTTTTCTCTTGGCCAGGTATGGGTAGACTAATGATTGATTCGATTTTTTCAAGAGATTATACCATAATTATGGCAATAACTATGCTATCAGCACTCTTTTTAATTTTAGGTAATCTAGTTGCTGATATATTATATCTATTAATTGACCCTAAGATTAAATCCAGCAAGGGAGGGTTCTAACTATGTTTACAAACATTCTAAAAGAATTAAAAAAAGACAAATCCTTTGCTTTTGCATGCATTACTCTCAGTATAATCATCCTATTAATTATAGCCTCTTTTACATTAAATATAGACTCTAATGCAATTGACACTACTTCTAAACTTCAAGAACCTACTTTAAAACATATTTTTGGTACAGATGAACTTGGAAGAGATTATTTTTCTAGAGCTCTTTATGGTGGAAGAATTTCACTTAGTGTTGGTATTTTATCAATGATTATTTCTATAGTATTTGGTACTGCTGTAGGTGTTATTAGTGGATATATTGGAGGTAAGTTGGACCAATTCTTAATGAGGATAGTAGATATGCTTATGAGTATCCCTAGCTTCTTAGTTTTGATTGTGCTAAATACTTATTTGACACCTAAAGTTTCCACTATTATACTAATTATTGGGTTTTTAAGTTGGATGGAAGTCTCAAGAATCGTCCGCGGAGAAACGTTAAAAATAAAGGAAAATGAATACTGTATAGCTGCTAAAGCTACAGGTATTAAAACTAGAAATATACTATTAAGACACATAGTTTTAAACTTGAAAGAAACTATTGTAGTTGCAGGCTCATTAAATATTGCTAATGCTATCTTAACTGAATCTGCTCTTAGTTTTTTAGGTCTTGGAATACAATTACCTCTTGCATCATGGGGTAATATGCTTCAAGATGCTCAAAGACATATTTTTGATAAGTTATATTTAGCTGTATTTCCAGGTCTACTTATATTTTTAACAGTTATGAGTTTGACTATAATAAGTAAAAAGTTTTCTAGTAATACTTAATAATCCTTATGTAGAAAAACAAAATAAAAACAGTGACTATCCATAGATACTCACTGTTTTTATTTTTTATTTTAAAAAGATATATTTTGTATATTATAATTTTCAATACTAATTCACCATGATATGTAAAATCTATTATCGCCTATCATATATATAGATAAAAAACTAATAGTTTATTGTAATTTTTAAAAATTTGTTTGCTTTTTTTTGTTATTTTAATAACATTTTTATAATTTCTTTTTACTAAAGAAATCTATAATAAATTTAAATACATGTTCATCTACATGGCTGTAACGTTCTTTCTTAGGTCTACATAGTACAACTTTCCATGTAATAGGATGATTAAATGGTCTTTCTATAATTTTACTATTCTCAAAGAAATCGTGGACTGGTGATGGTAGAATGGTTATAAAGTCAGAGTTTGTGGTTGATAACAATAAAAAATCCCATGATCCAGACATGATGTATCTTTTTAACTTTACATTTTCATCAGTAAACTTTTGCATTAACTTATGATGTATCATAAAAGTAGGATTAAATATTGCAAGTAACTGCTCATTCAAATCGTTCCAGTCTATCTTATCTTTTTTAGCAAGTGGATGATTTACATTTAAAAAAGCTGTAAGTTCATCTTCTTGAAGCACATGTTCAGTCACTACACTTTTATCAATTTTATGTGGGTGTAATAGTACTGCATAATCTAATTCTTGTAAGATAAGCATTCTATTTAAATCATAGGCTCCCTTCTCTACTATGTCAAATTCTATATCTGGATTGTTTGCAACTAGCTGTGCAACTACATCTGAAAAGGCTATTCCAAGTATAAGTGGTGGTATTCCTATTCTAACTTTACCTTTAAATTGAACTGAATCTTCCCTTAAATCTTCCATCATGTTTTTGTATTCATTTATAATATGTTCTGCATTTACATAAAATCTCTCTCCTGCTGGTGTTAACCCATTTAATCTGCCTTTATACCTCTCAAATAAATATACATCTTCACTTTCTTCGAAATTTTTTATGATTTGACTCAGTGCTGGTTGAGATATATGAAGTGTCTTAGATGCTATTGATAAATTAAAACCAGATTTCACTATCTCAACAAAATATTTTAACTGTTTTATGTCCATTTTAAACCACCTTTCTCAAAAGTATAGTTTAGATTATATTTTTTCTTATAATAATATTCTATAGGAAAATCAACATAATTTCATTAATATTTTAACAAAATATTTTTCTAAACATGCCATAAATTTCTGTCCTATAAATTTTTCTTATACACTATATAAAAAATTAGACTTAGACAAAACGCTTTTTTCGCCGTAATCTATAATTAGAAACAGGAAAACCTAAAGCATTAGGAATAAAAATAATCGAAATACTTAAAATCAAGCTTGTATTAGAAGTAATTTATTATAGTGTTCCATAATCTTTTTATTCAGAAAATTTTTAATCATCATTCAAGAAAGGTAGCTATTAGACATGAAAAATGTAGTAATCGTATCAGCAGTCAGAACACCTATAGGAAGTTTTGGAGGGGTATTTAAAAATACTTCTGCTGTCCAACTTGGAACTATCGCTGTTAAAGAAGCGATATCACGTATAGGTCTTAATTTATCTGAAATAGATGAAGTAATAATTGGAAATGTATTACAAGCAGGACTTGGACAAAATGTCTCTAGACAAATTGCTATAAATGCAGGTATACCAAATTCTGTCCCAAGTTATACAGTAAATAAATTATGTGGCTCAGGACTTAAAAGTGTTCAACTAGCTGCTCAATCAATCTCATCTGGAGAAAATGATGTAGTCATCGCAGGTGGTACTGAAAATATGAGTCAAGCTCCTTATATTGTCCAAACTGCTCGCTTTGGTAGTAAGATGGGCAATATAACTATGGTAGATAGCATGTTAACTGATGGTCTTATTGATGCTTTCAATCAATACCATATGGGGATAACTGCAGAAAATATTGCCACTAAATTTGAATTTACTAGAGAAATGCAAGATAATCTAGCATTAGAAAGTCAAAATAAAGCTGAGAAAGCTATAAAAAGCAATCGTTTTAAAGACGAAATCGTTCCAGTAGATATTTTAGTACGCCGTGGTAAGGTAGAGACCATTGATACAGATGAATATCCTAAATTTGGTATGACATTTGAAGGTTTATCTAAGCTTAAGCCTGCATTCAAAAAAGATGGCACTGTAACAGCTGGAAATGCATCAGGTATCAATGATGGTGCAGCTATGTTGATATTAATGAGTCAACAAAAAGCAGACGAACTAGGAATTAAACCACTTGCTAAAATAAAGTCATATGCATCGGCTGGTGTTGAACCTGAAATAATGGGTACTGGTCCAATTCCTGCGACTAGAAAAGCACTAGAAAAAGCTGGACTTAATATTAATGATATAGACTTAATAGAGGCAAATGAAGCATTTGCTTCTCAAGCACTAGCTGTTAAAAACGAACTTCAAATAGACTCATCAAAGTTAAATGTTAATGGTGGTGCAATAGCATTAGGACATCCAATAGGAGCAAGTGGTGCTAGAATACTTGTTACCCTACTTTATGAAATGCAAAAACGTAAAGCTAAAACTGGTCTTGCAACGCTTTGTATTGGTGGCGGTCAAGGAATATCAATGGTGGTTTCACGATAGGAGGAAATATGAATAAAATAGTTAGCATCAATGAAGCTCTATCTCATGTAAAAGATGGAGATACAATAATGGTTGGTGGATTCATGGCTAATGGTTCACCAGAAAGTTTGATTGATTATTTATGCAATGAGAATATAAAAGATTTAACACTAATTTGTAATGATACTGGCTTTATTGACAGAGGTGTTGGAAAAATGGTTGTAAATAAGCAGTTCAAAAAGATAATTGCTTCCCACATAGGATTAAATAAAGAAACTGGTAGACAAATGAATAATAATGAAACAGAAGTTGAATTGGTTCCTCAAGGAACTCTTGCTGAACAAATACGTGCAGCTGGTTATGGCTTAGGAGGTATCTTAACACCTACTGGTATTGGTACTCTTGTTGAGGAAGGAAAGCAAAAAATCGTCGTAGATGATAGAGAATACCTTCTTGAAAAGCCAATTCATGCAGATGTCGCTCTTCTATTTGCATCAAAGGTTGATAAGGCAGGTAATCTCGTTTATAAGGGTTCTATGAACAATTTTAATAATTTAATGGCTTCAGCTGCTAAGATTACAATAGTTGAAGCAGATGAAATAGTTGAAATTGGCGATATTAACCCAAATGAAGTTACTACACCAGGTATTTTTGTGAATTACATCGTTAAAGGGGGTAATTTATAATGGATAAATTAGAAATACAAGAATATATTGCAAATAGAGTTTCTAAGGAATTAAAAGATGGAGCTGTTGTAAACCTTGGTATAGGTCTACCAACTAAAGTAGCAAATTATATTCCAGATGATGTAAACGTTATCTTGCAATCTGAAAATGGTTTTCTAGGTTTAGGAGCAGCTGAAAATAGTAATTTAAGTGATGAAACCATTGTAAATGCTGGTGGTCAGCCAGTTACTATACTTCCTGGAGGGTGTTTCTTTGATAGTGCTACATCTTTTGGAATAATCAGAGGTGGTCATGTAGATATAACAGTTCTTGGTGCACTTCAAGTTGATAAATATGGCAATATAGCAAACTATATGATTCCAGGTAAGATGGTTCCAGGTATGGGAGGAGCTATGGACCTAGTAACTGGAGCTAAGAGAGTTATTGTAGCAATGGAACATACTTCAAAAGGTTCTGCAAAAATATTAAATAATTGTACTCTCCCACTTACTGCAACCAATGCTGTAGATTTGATAGTTACTGAAATGGGAGTTATGGAAGTAACATCAGATGGAATTTTACTTAAGGAAATAAATCCTGCTTTCACATTGGATGATGTTATTTCTGCTACTGAAGCACCTTTAATATTACCAGATTCATTAAATGGAAACATATCTGTTGTTTAAATTGATTAAAAATAAAAATAATTTAAATTATTTAAAATATTAATATAAAAATAAAATAAAATTGGAGGAAATGAAAATGGTTAAAGATAAAGTTGTATTCGTAACAGGAGCTGCAAGTGGAATAGGTAAGCAAATAGCTGAATCATTTTTAAAAAGTGGTGCTAAAGTAATGTTCTCTGACATAAATCAAGAAGCCTTAAACAAGGTTACAACAGAACTACAAAAAGAAGGCTATGATTGCATGAATGTAAAGTGTGATGTAACTAAAGAAGAAGAAATTAACCACGCTATAGACAAAACTGTTGAAAAGTATGGCAGATTAGATATATTAATAAACAATGCTGGACTTCAACATGTTTCTATGATAGAAGATTTTCCAACTGATAAATTTGAATTTATGATAAAAATAATGCTAACAGCTCCTTTTATAGCTACTAAAAAAGTATTCCCTATAATGAAAAAACAAGGATTTGGTCGTATAATAAATATGGCTTCAATCAATGGTGTAATAGGATTTGCTGGTAAAGCTGCTTATAACTCAGCAAAACATGGTCTTATAGGCTTGACAAAAGTTGCTGCCCTTGAAGCTGCTGATTCTGGTATAACAGTTAATGCTTTATGCCCTGGATATGTAGATACTCCACTTGTTAGAGGTCAGTTTAATGACCTTTCAAAAACTCGTAACATACCATTAGAAAATGTCTTAGAAGAAGTTTTATACCCACTTGTACCACAAAAACGTCTATTAGATGTTCAAGAAATTGCAGATTATGCTATGTTTTTAGCAAGTGATAAAGCTAAAGGAATTACAGGACAAGCTTGCCTACTAGATGGAGGATATACTGCACAGTAGATTATATTTAGGGCTTGAAGAAACTATTCTTCAAGTCCTTCTAATAAGGAGGTATATTTATGAGTATTATCGCACCAATTGGTATAATTATTGGTATTATAGCTATTATATATTTTTCAGTTAAAGAAATTCATATAACTATAGCTGCTCCAATAGCAACTTTAATAGTTGTTCTCTTAAATAGAATGGATATTGTAACATCTATGCTAGGTGCTGGTAAAAATAATTACATGGGAGCACTTGGAAACTATATAATGAGCTATTTTGCAATATTCTTATTAGGCTCAATACTTGCTAAATTTATGGAAGAAAGTGGAGCCACTGTATCTATAGCAGATTTTATTTTAAGCAAATTCGGCTCTAAGCATCCTTATAGAGTTTTAGTTGCTATATTCATAGTAAGTTTTATATTAACATACGGTGGTATAAGTTTATTTGTAGTTATGTTCGCAGTCATTCCACTTGCAAGAACTCTATTTAAAAAACTTGATATTTCTTGGAACCTTATTCAGATACCTCTTTGGCTTGGAATTGCGACAATTACTATGACTATGATTCCTGGAACACCAGCCATTCAAAATGTTATTCCTATTCAATATCTAAATACTTCTCTTACTGCAGCTATTATACCAAGTATTGCAGGTAGTATCGGTTGTGCTGTGTTTGGACTTGTCTACATGAAATATGCTCTAAACAAAAGTATTAAAAAAGGTGAAACTTATGCAACTTATACTTCAGAATCAGAAGAAGAATCTTTAGATAGAGAATTACCAGGATTTTTTGCCAGTATTTTTCCTCTATTAGCACTTGTAATTATAGCAATAGTTGGAAGTACTTTTGGTTCAGAGTTTTTGAAAAAAAATGTAATTTACATAGCTTTAATAGTTGCAATTCTTTTATCTGCATTTTTATTCCGTAAATTTTTATCATCCAAGATACAGACACTGAGCATAGGAGCTAGTGGTTCTATAGGACCTATATTTGCAACATCTTCTGCTGTTGCATTTGGAGCAGTAATAATGACCGCACCAGGTTTTAATGTCTTCAGTAAACTTATTATGTCAATACCAGGTAGCCCACTTATAAGTCTTACTGTATTAACTTCAACAATGTCAGCAATAACAGGTTCATCTTCTGGTGCATTGGGAATAGTAATGCCAAACTTCGCAGATTATTATTTAAGCACTGGTCTGAATCCAGAATTAATTCATCGTGTTGCTACAATAGCTTCAAATATACTTACTATAGTTCCACAAAGTGGTGTTTTTCTTACATTCTTAAGTTTATCTAAGTTAACACATAAAACTGGATTTAAAGAAACTTTCATTGTAGTTGCAGTTGGCTCATTAATAGCAGAAATCATAGTAATTACGTTAGGATTACTTCTATATTAAACTAAAATATATTATAATTTATCATATAAAAGGTCATCTATTCTAGTAGATGACTTTTTTATTTCTCAAAAACTTAAACAATGATAATGTATTACTGATATTAAGTCATATATTGAATAAATCTCAATAACTATATAAAAAATTTTATAGTAGCCATAAATTTACATGGTGAGATTATTATAAAAATATTTTTTTCTCTATACTAGTAATTCCATACTATACAGATTTATAACATAAATTATCGAATGCTCCTAAATATACCTATTTATTCCATGTATATTTTTTTTACATATCTTTACAGTAAAAAAATGCTTGTTCTTATGTTAGTATAGATGCACGGGTACCCCTACACTAAAGGTTACAAATTAGTAACATTTTTAGAATTTTTAGATTGAGAGGTGTTTATAATGAGAAAAAATATACCAACAAAATTAAAAACTATGTTAGCTTTAGGAGTGTTAACCTTAGCTACAGCTTCTAGTGCTGTTACTGCAAGTGCTTCATCACTTGAAAACAATGTAAATCTAAGTAACAAAAGTTTAGTATACAGTAATACTAAATACAAATTTTCAGCAAAACCAAATTGTTCTGTAAAACCAGAGCTTAAGCCTGATAAAGATAATTCTTGCAAAGATAAGAATCATAATGACAAGAATTGCAATAACACTAACAAACCTGAGGACAATAATAATTCAGGTTCTACTAATAAGCCTGAAGATAATAATAACTCAGGTTCTACTAATAAACCTGAGGATAACAATAATTCAGGTTCTACTAATAAACCTGAGGACAACAATAATTCAGGTTCTACTGATAAACCTGAGGATAATAATA
This sequence comes from Clostridioides sp. LIBA-7602, assembly GCF_056688945.1. Taxonomy (NCBI): domain Bacteria; kingdom Bacillati; phylum Bacillota; class Clostridia; order Peptostreptococcales; family Peptostreptococcaceae; genus Clostridioides; species Clostridioides sp. LIBA-7602. The sequence goes on from NZ_CP196991.1 coordinate 3,121,885, forward strand.
ACTCAGATTCTAACAAACCTGAAGATAACAATTCAGGCTCTACTAATAAACCTGAGGATAACAACAACTCAGATTCTAATAAACCTGAAGATAATGATAATTCAGGTTCTACAAATGGAAATTTTTCAGCTTATCAAAAGGAAGTCGTTGACTTAGTAAATATAGAAAGATCTAAAGCTGGATTAAATCCTCTTACACTTGATTCTTCTGTATCAAATGTTGCTACAAAGAAATCTCAAGATATGATTGATAACAATTATTTTTCACATAATTCTCCAACTTATGGTTCTCCATTCGACATGTTGAAGAAGTTTGGGATAAGCTATAAAACAGCTGGTGAAAATATAGCTATGGGTCAAAAAACTCCAAAAGAAGTTGTAAATGCATGGATGAATTCTGAAGGTCACAGAAAAAACATACTAAATCCAAATTTTAGTAAAATAGGTGTTGGAGTAGCACAAAAAAGTGGTGGTTCAATTTATTGGACACAAATCTTTGTAGGATAAAATACTCTTTTTCAATATACATCAAAAGAGTATCTCTAAATGATTAAAAAAATCACAAATGAGGTACTCTTTTGTATCTATATTCAAAACTATTAAATACAAATAAATACAGTATAAACAGTATTTAATAATATATACTTTAAAAGTCATTCGTAAAAAAATCAAAGCTTCCTTCAGGTGCCATTAAAGTTTTCTCTAAAATTAAACTTAATGCTTTTAATTTACTATTTCTTTCTTCTTTATCCCAAGTAAAAGTACCTGGGTCAAGTAAAAACGTGAAAACAGATAAAATTATTTCTGCCTTTTTACAAAAAGGGCCAAAGAAAACCCACTACAGCCTATCTAGCATTTATAATAGCTTACACTCTTGAAATGTTTGGTATACCAATGAGTATGTATTTCGTAGCATGTTTTTTTGGCAAACAATTACCAGATGGCATCTTATGTGGACATACATTAAATCAATATATTGGTCACCTCAGAATGTATATATGTATAATCTTAAATGTCATAGGTGCCTTACTAGTGGTTTTGGGCTGGAGAACAATATATAAAAAATATTGGAGATATGAGAATGGAAAAGGAATATTAGTAACAAAAGGAATTTATAACCATATAATACATCCACAATATACAGGGTGTTTACTAATAACACTTGGTATAATATTTGAATGGGCAACTATTCCTCTTTTAATCATGTGGCCTATACTAGTAATTGTATAATTATAGATTAGCAAAGAAAGAAGAAAATGAGATGATAAATGAATTTGGAAATGATTATATTACTTACTGTAAAAAAACTGGAATGTTTCTTCCTAAAATATCACTAAAAAAAGATATTCAAAATACAGAAACAAAATTTTAATATTTTATAGAAAAAGGAGGTGTCTCAGATGAATTTTTTAGTTCATGAGACTCTCTTTTTTGTATGAAATCAAATATATTTTTATCATTTCAACAATAAAAAAGAGCTTATCTCTATTTTGAGATAGCCCCTTTTTATTAAATCTATACTTTACATAAGCTTATAACACTTTAATATTATTCAGCTAATTTTTTATATCCTTCATATCTTTCTTTAGCATCAGCTTCAGCTTTAGTAAATAATCCCTCAGCTTGCTCTGGGAATTGCTTAGCTATAGCAGAGTATCTTACTTGTGCAAGTATGAAATCTCTGAAGCTTGCAGTTGGTTCTTTAGAGTCTAAAGTGAATGGGTTTTTACCTTCAGCTTTCACTTCTGGATTGAATCTGTATAAATGCCAGTATCCGCAAGCAACAGCTTGTGCTTCGTTAGCTACAGTTCTTCCCATACCTTCTTTTAATCCATGGTTTATACATGGAGCATAAGCTATTATTAAAGATGGTCCATCATGTTTTTCAGCTTCTAGAACAGCTTTGATAAATTGGTTTTTATCAGCACCCATAGCAACTTGAGCTACATATACGTTTCCGTAAGTCATAGCCATCATTCCTAAATCTTTCTTTCTAGATTGCTTACCTGCAGCAGCAAATTTAGCCATAGCAGCAGCTGGAGTAGCTTTAGAAGCTTGACCTCCTGTATTTGAGTATACTTCTGTATCAAATACAAGTACATTTACATTTTCACCAGATGCAAGAACATGGTCTAATCCACCATAACCGATATCATATGCCCAACCATCTCCACCTAGTATCCATTGAGATCTCTTAACTAGATAATCTTTTCTATCCTCGATAGCTTTTACTAATTCTTTAGCTTTTGCATCTGTACAATCACAATCTGCTTTTGCTAATAATTCAACAACTTTAGCACTTGCTACTTTAGAAGCTTCTCCATCATTTCTAGAATCTAACCATTCTGTAAATACTGCTTTAGCATCTTCACAGATATCCATAGAAACTAATTCTGTCATAGCATCTACTATTTTTCCTCTTATTTGTTTAACAGCTGTGTACATACCAAATCCGTATTCAGCATTGTCTTCAAATAAAGAGTTTGCCCAAGATGGACCTTTACCTTCATGGTTACAAGTATAAGGAGTTGATGGTGCAGAAGCTCCCCATATAGAAGAACATCCAGTAGCATTAGCTATCATCATTCTATCTCCATATAATTGTGTAACTAACTTGATGTATGCAGTTTCTCCACATCCAGCACATGCTCCTGAGAATTCCATTAATGGTTGTCTAAATTGACTTCCTTTAACAGTATTTGCAGGCATAACATCTACTTTTGGAGCTACTTCATCAGGATTTACTGCAAATGCCCAATTATCTAACTCTGTATCAAGTTGAGTATCTATTGGCTTCATAACTAAAGCTTTTTCTTTAGCTGGACATATGTCAGCACAGTTTCCACATCCTGTACAGTCAAGTGGACTAACTTGAATTCTATATTTTAATCCTTCTAATCCTTTACCTAATGCTTTTTTAGTCTCAAATCCTTTTGGAGCATTAGCTAATTCTTCTTCAGTAACTAATACTGGTCTTATACATGCATGAGGACATATAAAAGAACATTGGTTACATTGGATACAGTTATCTGTTATCCATTCAGGAACATCAACAGCTATACCACGTTTTTCGTAAGCTGAAGTACCACAAGGGAATGTTCCATCTTCTATACCATTGAATGTACTTACTGGTAAGTTATTTCCTTCTTGTGCAGTCATTGGTCTTAATATATTTCTTATAAATTCTGGTTCTTTAACTTCTTCTTTATCTGCATCAACAGCATTTGTCCAAGAAGCTGGAACTTCAACTTTAACTAAAGCATTTATTCCTGCATCAACAGCAGCATAGTTCATGTTAACTATTTTTTCACCTTTTTTACCATAAGCTTTAACTATAGAATCTTTTAAGTATTTAACAGCATCTTCTTCTGGTATTATTTCAGCTAATTTAAAGAATGCAGATTGCATTATCATGTTTATTCTGTTTCCAAGACCTATTTCTTGTCCTAATTTAACAGCATTAACTGTATAGAATTTTATATCATTTTTAGCTATATATTGTTTCATATGAGCTGGTAAGTTTTCTTCAATTCCAGCTTGGTCCCATATAGTGTTAAGTACAAATGTACCACCTTTTTTAAGACCTTTTAATAAATCATATTGATAAACATATGATTGTTTATGACAGGCAATATAGTCAGCCTCATCTATTAAATAAGTTGCTCTTATTGGAGTATCACCAAATCTTAAGTGAGACATAGTTATACCACCAGATTTTTTAGAGTCATAATCAAAGTAAGCTTGAGCATATTTTTCAGTGTGGTCACCGATTATTTTTATAGCTTGTTTGTTAGCTCCAACAGTACCGTCAGAACCTAATCCCCAGAACTTACATCTTATAGTTCCTTTAGAAGCTATTTTAATTGGCTCAGCTGGATTTAAAGAAGTATTAGTTACATCATCAACTATACCTACTGTGAATCCATTCTTAGGTTGTTCTGAAACTAAGTTATCAAAAACAGTTTTTATATCTGAAGGAGTAGTATCTTTTGAACCTAATCCATATCTTCCACCTATTATCATAGGAGCATTTTCTTTTCCATAGAATACATCACGTACATCTAAGTATAATGGTTCACCAGTTGCACCTGGCTCTTTAGTTCTATCAAGTACACATATTCTTTCAACAGTAGATGGCATAGCATCTAAGAAATGTTTCATTGAGAATGGTCTATATAAATGAACTTTAACTAAACCATACTTTTCTCCCTTAGCATTTAAGTAATCTATAGTTTCTTCTATTGTCTCTGTTACAGACCCCATAGCTATTAATACATATTTAGCATCTTCTGCTCCATAATAATCAAATAAACTATGTTTTCTACCTGTTAAATTACTCATTTTTTCCATGTATTTTTCAACTATACCTACTATATTTTGATAGTATTTGTTAGAAGCTTCTCTAGTTTGGAAATATATATCTGGATTTTGAGCAGTACCACGAGTAACTGGATGATTTGGAGATAATGCGTTATCTCTAAATGCTTGAACTGCTTCAAAATTTAATAAACTTGCGTAATCTTCATTTTCTAATAATTCAACTTTTTGGATTTCATGTGAAGTTCTGAATCCATCAAAGAAATGTATAAATGGTAATCTACCTTCTATTGCAGCTAAATGTGCAACTGGTGCTATATCAGCTACTTCTTGAACTGAACCAGAAGCTAATAATACACATCCAGTTTGTCTAGCAGCCATAACGTCTTGATGATCCCCAAATATTGATAAAGCTTGAGATGCTAAAGCACGAGCACTTACATGGAATACTCCTGGTAATAACTCTCCTGCAACTTTATACATGTTAGGTATCATTAATAATAAACCTTGAGATGCTGTAAAAGTAGAAGTTAAAGCGCCTCCTTGTAAAGAACCATGGAATGCTCCTGCTGCTCCTGCTTCTGACTGCATTTCAACAACATTAACTTCTTGTCCAAATACATTTTTTCTTCCTTGTGATGCCCACTCATCAACTACTTCAGCCATAGTTGAAGATGGTGTGATTGGATATATAGCTGCTACATCTGTAAACGCATAGGCAACGTGAGCTGCAGCTGTATTTCCATCAAGTGTTTTCATAAACTTAGCCATAATATGTATCCTCCTTGATAGCTACAATTGTACTTGTTTATAACAAGTCTATTTTTTATATTTACATATAATTTACACAACAAAAATATAAACACACATATAGTCGCGCAAATACTCTATCTTCTAATATAATACTACAGATTAGATAAAATTCCTTTGAAAATTGTAAATTAATTACATATTTAAGTAGATTTTTTTTTAAATTAAATATGTTAAGTTTTCTTCATAATTTTGTATACAATATATAATAAATTAAGTTAGATTTTTCAAACTTTTTTATCTATTTGTATATATTGGTCTAAAGAGTAAAATAGTTATCTTTATATATGCAAATTTTTATATATATAATTTTACCATATTACATTATGTTTTTGTAAGTTTTTATTATATTTTTCATAATACCCCTTTATTTTATAAATTAATCTAATAGATTAATTTTATCAAATAGAAATTTATTACATTTAAAAAAATATGCTAGCAAATAGAGCATCCACTAGCATAAATTTCATTTATAATATTAATCAACTATTAATTCTACTAACTCTCCATTTTTAACTCCTGCTGCATTTCCTTCTTCCATGTCAACATGCATTTCTAGATTGAAGCTATCACTAGCTCTTACTAATACATTTTCAAATACTAATGCTCTTGGTCCAGAAGTTTTAACTTTTACTATTTGCTTATCAGCTACACCAAATTTAGCAGCGTCTTCATTGCTCATATGTATATGTCTAGAAGCAACTATAACTCCTTCTTTCATTTCCACTTCTCCAGCAGGTCCTACTAATTTAACACCTGGAGTTCCAGCTATATCACCAGATTCTTTTATTGGTGCTTTTACTCCTAATGGGAATCCATCTGCTAAAGATATTTCAACTTGAGTGTGAGCTCTAGCTGGTCCTAATACTCTAACTCCTTTTAAAGTTCCTTTTGGTCCTACTAAATCTACCTTTTCTTCACAGGCATATTGTCCTGGTTGAGATAATGGTTTAAATTTAGTTAATTCATGACCTGCTCCAAATAATACGTCTATATCAGCTTGACTCAAATGAACATGTTTATTAGATAATGCTATTGGTAATTTCATTGAAATTCCCTCCTTTTAATTATTTTAAATTATTGCAATACAATTATACATAATATTACCTACAAAATCAAATTATATTGAATCAATATATATCTTTAAATTTTTATATATTATATCTTTAAATTCTTGATTATCTGTGTAAGGTATATTGTCTGTATTATTTAAATATATATTGTGTAAAAGTTTAGTATTTATACTCTTAAAGAAAAAATCCATGACAATCTGCCCACCTTTAAATTGTGAATCATAGGATTTACTACCTCCTACTGCAATATACATACCAATACGTTTCTTATTCCTATCAATTGAGGGCTTCTTTAGCACATATTTACTTGCATATATAGCTTGAGTTCTATCAACAACAGTTTTTAATTTAGCTGAGATTGAATCAAAGTGTACAGGGCTTATCACGATAGTTCCTTTTGATTCATCAAACATTTTATATAATGGTTTCATGTCATCATTAAACTTGCAAAAACCTGTTTTTTCACAAAATTCACATGCTGTACAATATTCAATATCCATATCATATATGTTAAATATTTTACTACTCAATCCACTCTCTTCTAACTTAACCTTTACTTCATTTGCTATAAAACTGCAATTTTTATTATTTCTTGGGCTTCCATTTATTATCATAATCTCTGGACTTTTAAGTTGTTTTTTATTATTTAAATCCATAATCAATCTACCTATCCTTTAACATAACGATTAAAATATCATCATCATAATTATCTTTTGATGAGAAATTCTTTAAATCTAATTTTAGATTTTCTACTATTAACTGCTGATTCAATCTAAAGTTTTCTTTTAGAAAGTTTTCTAATCTATTTATACCATATTCTTCTTTTGATGTATTTTTTATCTCTAAAATTCCATCAGTGTACATACATACCATTGCATAATCTTCCATTGAAAGAGTATTATTTTCATAGGTAGCATCTTCCATTATCCCAATAGGTATTCCTTTTTTACAATTCAAATTATTTTCTATCGTCCCATCCTTCTTTACAACTACAGGACTGTAGTGACCAGCATTAGATACTGTAATAATATTTTCTTTAGTATCTATAGTACCTATCAAACATGTTGTAAATACACCCATTTTATCAAATTCATCATACAACATGCTATTTAAATGTGTCATTATTTCTCTTGGTGTATTATATTGATTGCATAATACTTTAAAAGCTCCTTTTATCATCGCAACAACATAATTTGATACCATTCCATGTCCCATTACATCAGCTACAATATAAACTATGTGTTCATCATCTACCCTTGTAGCATAATAAAAATCTCCTCCTACTACTCTTGCTGGTTTATGATAAAAATAAAGCTCTTTCTCATCATTACAATCCATTTTTCCTTTGTCCATAATAAGTTGTTGCTGTTTATTTAATATATTCAACTCATTTTCAAGAACTTTGTGTTTTACTTCTTTTTCGTTGTGCTCATATAATTGCATTCCAACAGAAACTTGTTTGGACAATATACTAAGAATATTTAAATCATCACTAGTATAGTTTTTACTGTTTGCACAAACTATACACCCTATAGTCTCATTCTTATCCTGAAGTTTATAATATATATAACTTTCCAAGTTTATTCCCTTTTTTGAACATGGTTTTAAGTTATTTAGGTATCCTCCCAATGACTCTTTCTTCAAAAATGTATCAAGCATAGGGTATAAATTGGTTTTCTTTTTTTGCTCAGTATTATAACAGCTAAATATTTTATCCTTATTTTCATGACCAGTTATAATTATTAAAGCTTCTTTACTATTAGTAATATTGCAAGCTTGTTTACTTAAATTTTCTAAAAAACCATCTATACTCTTATTAAGGTATAATTTTTTAGTAGCTTCATTTATAGCACTTATTGAACCTCTTAACTTATCAATTAAAATTTGTACATTATTGTTTTTATTAGTTATTTCTATTGATAAACTTAGAAGTGATGCAACAGAGGATATAAAGTCTATATCTTGTTCTGTTAAATAATCCTCCTCTTTTAAAAAGCAAGTCATAAATCCAACAACTACATTGTTTATTATAAAAGGAAAAACTATTCTCCCAATATAACCTTCAGATTTTGCTAAATCTCGTTCACCTTCTGCTCTAGAATCTTCAAATACATTTTTTACATATATTATCTTCTTTTCATTTACAGCTTCATGTATATATTCTGGATACGTGTCAAAATCAATCTTTGCACCTTTAAGACTATTGATTGGAAAAATTTGAGGTACATATTCTAAGGTTTGTGAACATACTAAGTAGGCATGTTTAGAATCATTTTTATAGAATAGATTTACACATGCCTTTGTAGGGTGAACAACCTCTAACATTTTTTCTATTATGTCGTCTTTTATATTAAAAAAATCTGTAGATTCAGTCACCATAGCGGATATTTCCACTAAATTCTTCATTTTATAACTGCCATTAGTCATACTCAATTTCTCCCCCTATATATTAAACTATTTATTAGTATTTTAACATACATTCTTTATAGTAAAAACAAAAACAACGACAAAACTAGCAACTAATATCCAGTTAAATCCTGTCAATAATCCTATAAGAAGCAATGTAATTAGTGCATTTAGACCTGTTCTTCCTTTTTCATCCATAAAAGTAATTTTAGAGATGTCTATATTATTCTTTACATTATTTATATGTTCTTTTACTTGTTCTTCCATATTTCTCTTATATAGAATATAAACCACACCAATTAAAAACACTCCTATACCTAAAACCAAATTTAAATTAAATGCTAGCATAAGTAATATTGAACCAAAAACTAACTTTAAAAGTTTAAAAAATACGCTGTCTATTTTTAAAGTTATATTTCTGATTTCTTTACATTCATCTCTTAAAGAATATCCACTTGAATCTAAATTATTAATCTTTGTTTTTACAATTTCAGAATAAAAAAGCTTTATTATCCCATTTAACATTTTCATCACTCCTAAATATTTTACATATATTTGTAAGTTTTACAATTATAATATTTTTTATACTTGGTAATAATAAAAAATAACAAATATTTTATAATTTAGTATTTATTGTAAATAAGTTAGTAAAACTTTATAGGCTAAGTATAAATTTTTTAAAATAAATATTTTTACAATTAGAAGGAAGTGGTTGTGTGCAAATAGAACAACTTGATTTAGAAACAAGAAATAAAATATACTGCTATACTAAAAAAATACTTAGGAAATACCAAAAAGGTATAACATCTGGTAAATTAACCGCAGATAAATTTGCAGATAATATATTATCTCAAGGTTTTATTAGTAATATACTTGATGAAAAAATAGTCAAGGAGTACGACTTTAAATTATCTTATATAGACTATATAGAAACTTTGATAAAAATACAAAATGAAAATTTATCTAACTCTAGAAAAAAATTTACTAAGTCTGTAGAGTGTTTCAACATCTCTCAAGTAATCCAATTAAAAAACTTACTAAATGATACTGGTTATAATTTATTGATTCCATATAAATACTTAACTTCTAAGGATATAGAAGGAATCGTTACTCTTATTAATACTGGTTCTATTGAGCTTGGAAATGAGAGAATCTATAATTATATATCAAAAGTATGATAATATAAAATTATTATAAAAAGGCAATTTATTTAATAAAAACTATTTTTAATATTAAATAAATTGCCTTTTAATTTTTTAATCAAAGATTATTATCCAAGAGCTTTTTCTAATTTAGATAAATGTTGTATTGGATAATATCTCAATAGCTCTTTGAATTGTTCTACTGATAGACCTTCTGTTGTTGTGTATATTCTTATCTTTTCATCTAAGTCACTATTAATAAATTTGTTTTTTAAATCCTCAAAATTTACGCTACTCATTTTACATCACTCCTTATGTAACATATTCATTTGTATTATTTTATCCAAATTCCTAAAATTTATTACATAAAAATGCACCTATGTAAAATTTAATAAAAAAAAGCTATCTCAATTTAGAAATTACTTTCTATATTTGAGATAGCTTTAGCTAAACTAATAGCCTAATAGTTATAAATAATTATTTATTAACTATCTGTTGCTTTTTCCAGCCATTTGTTGTTCAGCCATTTCAACTAATTTTTTAGTCATGTATCCACCTACATAACCATTTTCTCTTGCAGTAAGGTTTCCTTTATCAACTTGTTGATAATTACTCATACCAAGTTCATTAGCTATTTCTAATTTCATTTGGTTTAAAGCCTCTTTTGCTCCTGGTACTACTGTTCTGTTGTTGTTATTGTTACTTGCCATGTTGATTACCTTCCTTCTGTTTAATTTATTTTGTGTTGCTGATAATATTATGTGATTTTAAACATTTTTAATTCAGGTAATTTTTAGCAATTAAAGCCTGCTAAATATCCAGTAGAAAAAGCTATTTGTAAATTGAATCCTCCTGTATATGCATCTATATCTATTATCTCTCCAGCAAAAAATAGACCTTCTACTAATTTTGACTCCATTGTACTTGCATTTATCTCATTTACTTTTACACCACCAGAAGTTATTATAGCTTCATCAATAGGTCTGTATCTTTTTACAGTAAACTTTAAATTTTTTAGTAAATGAACTAAGTTTTTTCGCTGTTCTCTAGAAATTTGGTGAACAACTGTATCTGGATTAATATCACTTAAATTTATTATTACAGGTATAAGTTTTTTTGGAAGTAAATCGTCCAATGCTTTTTCAAATTTTTTATTTGTATACTTTGTGAAATCTTTTTGAACTCTTTTATCCAGCTTTTCTTCGTCTAATGCTGGTTTTAAATCCAACAATATAGTGTAATTTTCTTTAGTTGTATCTTTCATTCTACAACTTGCAGATTTTATTATAGGTCCATCTAAGCCAAACTTAGTAAATTCAAGTTCTCCAAAATCACTATAAACTTTCTTTTGTTTGCTATTAAATACTCTTATCTCAACATTTCTTAATGATAATTTTTCCAAATCTTTTATAAAGCTTTCTTGTATTTCAATACCAATTAAAGATGGCTTTGTATCTACAATAGTGTGTCCCTGAGAAGCAGCAAATTTATATCCATCACCAGTAGAACCAGTAAGTGGATAACTTAATCCTCCAGTTGCTACTATAACTGAGTCGCACTTGATTTCTTTTTTATTGGCTAGAACTACTTTTTCAATTTTATTATTTTTAGATATTATTTTTTCTACTTTCGAATTTAATAATATATCTACTTTCTTGTTTTTAAGTTGTTTTTCAAGAGCCTTTACAACATCAAATGCTTTATCACTTTCTGGAAACACTCTTTTTCCTCTTTCTGTTTTAGTTTTTACACCAAGATTATTAAACATACTTATTACATCATCATTTGTAAAAGTATAAAAAGCACTATATAAAAACTTTCCATTTGTAGGAACATTTTCTATTAGTTCTTCTATATCACAAGCATTAGTTATATTACATCTACCTTTTCCTGTTATCGAAAGTTTTTTACCTAATTTATAATTTTTCTCAATTAATGTTACGTCAAATCCTCTTTCACATGCAGTTGATGCTGCTATCATCCCTGCTGGTCCTCCACCTATTACTACTACCTTTTTCAAATAATCACTCTCTTCTTCCCTTAATTTTTTAAATTAAACTATTAATTTAATAATTTAATTTAATTTCAAAAGTTTAAATAATGCAGGAGCTCCTGCGACTCCATAAAAAACAACTACAGTATTCTTTATAAAGTTCATAAAAATTATACTCACATTGGAATCACTTAGATTTAAAGTAACAATTAACATTGAAATAAATACTTTAATACCAATATATAACATGCCTATTGTTACTATCCCAATCAAAAACCTACATATTCTTGAAAATATTATATTTTTACTGTTTTTATTTTTACTACTAAAATTAATTTTTTTTGTATTATTATCTGTATTAAATTTAACAAATATATCTTCAACTATATATCCAAATACAAACCCTACTATAATACCAAATTTTTCAAAATACTCAGGACTATTTAGAAATATAGCTACTATTACAAATGGTATTAGTAAAGTTACAAGAAAAATATAATTTTTATTATCATCGATATAGTCAAATATTTTTACAAATATCACTGTAAAAAATATACCTAATATCCAGCCAGCAATTACGTCTATAGGCCAATGAACTGCCAAATATAGTCTAGAAAATCCAACGCCTAAGACCATTACTGCACCTATTAAGTGAATATATCTATTTTTAAATATAGTCATAATGCTAACCCAAAATGTAGTTGCAGTTTGAGTATGAGCACTTGGGAAAGAGTAACCACCAGCAGTAGAAACTCTCAATGATTCAAGACCTTTTATTCCTATTGGTCTAGGTGCTTTTACAAATTCTTTGATTCCTAAATTTACAACGAAGTTTCCAATTATAGCAAACAATATTTTCTGTCCGCATTTTTTATTTATACACCAGTAAATGATTGTTGTAATTAATATTAATAGTGGTGCTTCTGTACTTATTGTGAATACAAGAAATATAAAGTTCAAAATTGGATTTCTTAAATTTTGGAAAAATAATAATATACTTAATTGAATATCCATATAGATGTCTCCTTCACTAAAATTTTATATACTTAATTAAAAAGCACTAACTCCCTTAGAGATTAGTGCTTTTAATTCACATTTAAGTCTTATTCTACATCCTCAACTATACCTATATAAGGTAAATTTCTATACTTCTCAGCATAATCTATTCCATAGCCAACAATAAATTTATCTTCAATAACAAACCCCACATAATCTACAGGTATATTAGCTTTTCTTCTTTGAGGTTTATCAAGTAAAGTACATAGTTTTAGACATTTTGGGCTTCTAGTCTTTAAAGCTGCAACCAGGTTGCTTAATGTCAATCCAGAATCTATTATGTCTTCAACAATTAACACATTCTTTCCTTCAATATCTACATCTAAGTCTTTTAATATTTTAACTGTTCCAGAAGATTCTGTTGAACTACCATAACTTGTAACACTCATAAAATCTATATTTACATCTAAATCTATACATCTTATTAAATCTGAAACAAATACACTAGCTCCTTTAAGGATACCTACTACTAGTAAATCTTCACCTTTAAAATCTTCTTCTATCTTTTTACCTAATTCATAAACTTTTTCTTTTATTTGTTCTTCTGTCAACATTTTTCCTGTAATTTTGTACATCTTGTATCCTCCCGCTTTCCATCTATTAACCTATATATTATAGCATACCAAAATATCAATTAAAATATTTTTCATCATTTTTGAACTCAAAGTAACAGCTTATCCATACTTTTTTGCTTTTTATCTTAAAAATTTGGAATAAACATTCCTTTGTATTATAATCTATATGTACGTATATTAATCAGTTATTTTTATCAATTATATAATTTTATTTTTGGAGGTACTTTTATGAGCACAAATCATGGAGCTAATTTATATAGTTTATCTAGTAAGTATGGCTTTTCAAAGGAAGAATTTATGGATTTTAGTTCAAATATCAATCCTTTTGGTACATCAAGTTTAGCCAAACAGTACATTGTAAACAATATAGATATGGTATCTATGTATCCTGACCCCGATTACATAGACTTAAAAACTTCTATATCCAATTACTGCAAATGTTCTATAGATAATATAGTACTTGGTAGTGGAGCTACAGAATTAATTTCATCATTTATACATACAATTAACCCTAAACAAGCACTTTTACTTTCTCCTGCTTATTCAGAATATGAAAAAGAGCTATCTAAAATTAATTGTTCTATAGATAAATACTTTGCCAAAGAAGAGGATAATTTTCATATAAATTTAGAAAATCTTATAAAAACTATTAACTCTAAAGATTATGATTTGGTTGTAATCTGCAACCCTAGCAATCCTACTGGATTTGCATTTACTAAAATAGAAGTGAGAGAGATTTTAAAAAACACAGACTCATTTTTGATGATTGATGAGACTTATGTAGAGTTTACTGATACAGACATATACTCTTGTACTCAATTAGTTGATGATTATCATAATTTATTTGTTATAAGAGGTACATCAAAATTTTTTTCAACACCTGGCATAAGACTTGGATATGGCCTTATATCTAACACTGATGTTAAAACTGAAATAAATAAAAATCTAGATTTATGGAATATAAATATAATAGCTTCCAAAATGGGAGAAATCATGTTTAGTGATTCAAATTTTATATCAAGCACTATTTCTTTAATGAATACTGAAAGAGATTATTTACTTAAAGAACTTAAAAAGATTAAGCACTTAGATGTGTATGATACTAAAGGTAATTTCATACTATGTAAAATTAAAACAAAGGAATTTACTGCTAAAGCTCTTCGTGAGAAATTAATTCCTCAAAAGATAATAATAAGAGATTGTTATTCATTTGAAGGTCTAGATGAATATTTCTTTAGAGTATGTATACTAAAACCTAATGAAAACAAATTATTAATATCATCTCTTAAATCAATTTTCAAATAGAAAAATCACTTTATTTTATAACTCTATATAATATAAAAAATGAGTTATCTCTATGCGAGATAACTCATTTTCGTTTATTAACAAACTAAGCACTTTGCTTTTCTTTGTTTCCTTTTTTACTCATTCCATCATTTATTTTATCAACAACTGCTGCTATTGCATTATCTCCTGATACATTACATGCTGTACCAAAACTGTCTTGAGTTAAGTATAAAGCTATCATTAAGCTCGCAAGACCACCATCTGATGGTATTCCAACCATTGGTAAGAAAGGAAGTGCACTCATTATAGCTCCCCCTGGTGCTCCTGGTGCTGCAACCATTGCTATACCTAACATTGCAATATAAGGGAATAATACACCTATTCCATGTGGCATACCATTCATCATTAAAACTGCTGTTGTGAATCCTGTTATTGATATCATACTACCTGATAAATGTATTGTTGCACAAAGAGGCACAACAAATTCTCTGATTTGCTTACTTACTCCATTTTTTTCTGCACAACCAACGTTAACTGGTATAGTTGCTGCTGAAGACTGAGTACCTATAGCTGTTAAATATCCAGGTATTTGATTTTTTAACATTTTTACTGGGTTTTTTCCTGAAAACATTCCTGATGCTGTAAATTGACATGCCATATATACAAAATGTAAAGGTATTACCACTAAATAAACTTTCCAGAATACCCCTAATATTGTCCATACTTGCCCTGCTATAGTTATATTTGCAAAAGTTCCTGCTATGTATAAAGGTAATAAAGGTATAATTACTGTTGACAACGTTTTCGTCACAATTTCTTGGAATTCTTGGAAGAATTTAAATAAAGTTTCTCCCTTTCCATGATTTCTTAAAGCTGATATTCCAAGTCCCATTACAAATGCAAACACAATTGCTGCTGTTACATCTACCATAGGCTCTAATGGAATTGTGAAGATTGGAGCTAACATTCCTGCTTCTGGGTCTCCAATTTGACTTGCTACACTTGCATCAATAAAATTTGGGAAAATTAGCATAGATACTGCAAATGATAATAACCCTGCAATTAGAGTAGAACCATATGCTATTGCTGTAGTTATTCCTAATAATTTTCCTGCTCCTGTTGCTAAATCTGCTATACCTGCTGTTACAAACCCTATAATTATAAATGGTATGACAAACTTTAGGAATGCTGAGAATAGAGTACTAACTGTTACTAATATTTGTACAAGTATTTCTGGTGCATAACTTCCGATTAAAATACCGACTATGATACCGATGATTAGTTTGGGCACTAAACCTATTTTTTTCTTCATAATATTTACCCTCCATAATTTTTTTAAATTAAGCATCCTTGTACATTGAATACTTAGCTAAATATTGGATATCCACTTATTATGATAATAGAGTTTTAACTGTCCGTCAACAATTTAACCAGTTTTTGTTAATAAAAAAAAGAATAACATATATAAATTGTTATTCTTCTTCATCTTTTATAGAAAATTCTACATTTTCAATTATATTTGAATGTTTATCTTTTTTTGTAATATCTCTATATCTATTAATTTCTTCATTCACAATACCTATACTCCAAATTAATACTATAATATCGTCTATAAATCCAAATGCTCCAGTAAGCATCTCCGGGATTATATCAACTCCAGATACAAAGTATGATATAGTGAAAATCAAAACAGAAACTACTTTTACTTTATAAACTATATTGATTCTTTTATCAGTCATAAAATCAGGTAGTTTGAGTAAATCAAATATAAAAAGTAAACCAAATTTAGCATTTTTAAATCTCACTAAAATTTTTTTTAAAAAATCTAAAATTATATTAACGACTCTTCTTAGAGATTCCATATTTACCACCTCTTATAATTATAGGTTATTCTACATTATAACCGATATAATTAATTTGATGAGTATATTAGCTATAAATTTTATCAATTAGTATATATTTAAATTATAATAATTCAATTCCTGCACTACTACAATTTTTAATCATATCTTGTGGCCATACTCCAACTTGTACTTCTCCTATATGAGCTTTTTGTAAGAAATACATACATATTCTTGACTGACCAATACCTCCACCAATTGTATATGGAAGTTCACCATTTAAAAGCATCTTATGATAATCAAACTCTTTTCTTTCTTCACATTCAGCCAGTTTTAATTGTCTATCAAGAGACTCTTCATCAACCCTAATTCCCATTGAAGATAGTTCTAATGCAGAATCTAAAACAGGGTTATAAAATAATATATCTCCATTCAATTCCCAATCATCGTAGTCAGGGCTTCTTCCATCATGCTTTTCTCCTGACATTAGTGTCTTTCCTATTTGAGTTATAAATACAGCTTTCTTATCTTTTACAATTTTATCTTCTCTTTCCTTTGGAGATAGTTCTGGATACATATCTTCTAACTCTTGTGATGTTATAAATGTTATTTCTTCTGGCAATATTTCTTTTATACCTTCATACATGCTACATACAAATATTTCAGTATCTTTAAATACTCCATACAATCTTTTTACAATATCTTTCAAAGTTTTTTCATTTCTGCTACTTTTATCTATCACCAATTCCCAATCCCATTGGTCTACATAAAGAGAATGTATGTTATCTAATTCTTCATTTTTTCTTATCGCATTCATATCTGTATATAAACCACTACCAACTTCAAAGCCATATTTTTTAAGAGCTAATCTCTTCCATTTTGCAAGTGATTGAACAATTTCTGCATTTTTATTCATAAATGGTATATCAAAACTTACAGCCTTTTCTCCATTTAAATTATCATTTGCACCTGTTTCAGGTAATACAAATAATGGAGAAGAAACTCTTATTAGATTTAGCTCATTACTTAATCTCATTTCAAAAAAATCTTTTAATTTTTTTATAGCTACTTGTGTATCAATTACATTCAAACTACTTTTATAATCCTTTGGTATTATTGTACTCATATTATTCACTCCCTAGATTTATATATTTTTCCATTAAAAAAACCTCTCATCCCTATATAAAAGGGACGAAAGGTTATCTTTCCGCGGTACCACCCTGATTAGTTTAAAATAAATTTAAACCCAGCTCATAATGTACAGATATTACTCGATACATCCCAATATGATAACGGTTTGGTTCCGACTAAGCCTACTATTTTAAAATTTCGGTTAGCAACTCCAGGATGTTCTTCATTATAGACTTCATATTGGTCTCACACCATCACCAACTCGCTTTAACTACATTCTATAACTACTCTTCCTTTCAAAGTCTTTAAGAATTTAATCTAATAAAATTTAACTCTCTTATGTTTTCTATTTATTCATAATAGTATGATAAGTGATTAGTTAAAATTTGTCAAGTTTAATATTTTTTATTTCTATACATCCTATAAATTTTTACATATACTTATAAATTTTCAAATGTAGCCTTTAATCTATCCATACATTCTTTTAATAAAGACTGTGGGCATGCTACATTTATTCTTTCAAATCCTATTCCTTGTTTTCCAAATATATAGCCTTCATCAAATAATACATTAGCTTTCTTAAACATTAAATCTTCAAGTTCTATTTCATTCAATCCATATGCAGTAAAATCTAACCATGCTAAATACGTTCCTTCTGGATAAACAAGTTTTACTTTTGGTAAATTTTCTTTTAAGTATTCATCAATAAATTTTATATTACTATCTAAATATTCATTCAATTCATTAAGCCAATCTTCACTTTCATTATATGCTGCTATAGTAGCCACAATAGCAAAAGGATTTGGTGAAGTTCCAACTCCAACAGCTGTGACCTCTTCTTGATATTTCTTTTTTAATTCATTATTATTCACTATTATATTAGATAGTTGCATTCCAGCCAAATTAAACGTTTTACTTGGTGCTATACATGTAACTATTTTATCTTTATATTCTGGGCATAATGATTGTAAAGGAGTATGTTTAAATCCTTTTCTAATTAAGTCAGAATGTATCTCATCAGCTATTATCCATAAGTCATATTTTTTGCATATTTCTACAACTTTTTTTAATTCATCTTCCCTCCATACTCTGCCCACAGGGTTATGAGGACTACAAAGTATAAGTACTTTATTTTTACTACACTTAGCCTTTTCTTCTAAATCAACATAATCCATTCTATATGTGCCATTCTCATATATCAGAGGATTGTTTACAACTTCTCTATTATTACTTTTTATCTTAGCTTCAAATGGATAATACACTGGTTTTTGAACTATTACACCTTCATTAGAATCGGTTAATATTCTTACTAAAATAGCAACAGCTGGTACAACTCCTGGGCTAAAAATAATATCTTCTCTGTTTATCTCCCAGTTAAATCTTCTTTTATACCAACCACAAACTGCATTAAAGTATCTCTCGCTGTCATTAGAACTGTATCCAAATATTTTGTGGTCAACTTTTTTATGTAATGCTTCTATTATTGGCTCTGCACATTCAAAATCCATATCTGCAATCCAAAAAGGTAAACCATCTTTTTGTGCTTTTGGTGAACAATTAGTTCTAAAGTCCCATTTTACACAATCTGTCCCCACTCTATCTATTACTCGGTCAAAATTATATTTACTCATTTTACTCCTCCTAAAAATATAAATTTTATAATTATTACGTATATTACTAGATGTAATTTGGTGTCATTTTACAATTCTACATATTATAATAGTAACACTTTTTTGTCCAATAGATTAAAAATATACTTATTTTTATTGTCATAGTTTTTTTCAATGTTGCAAAAATAATTTCACCATATCAAAATAAGATTGCTCATATTAATTACATTTCAACTAATATAAGCAATCTTTTTCTACAATTTTTAAAATTCTAAATGTGGAATCATTAATTTATATATTACCCAATCTCTTTTCAACTAATCTACACCATATATCAACGCCATATTCTAAAGCTTTTGTATCGAATGTCACATTTGGATTATGAAATCCTGGTGTAGCATCAGCTCCCAATCCAATATATGTAGTTTTACATTTTAGTTTTTGTGTATAATAGTGAAAATCTTCTCCACCAGAATTTTTAAATATACCTATAGACGCATCTTCTCCCAATACATCTTTTATAGTTTCTTCAGCTAAGTTTACAAGCTCTTCGTCAAACTCTGCTGCTGGGACTCCATCTTTTGAAAGCAACACAGCTTCTGCATTTATAGAATTGGCAGAAGTTTTTACAGCATGTATTGCTTTTTCTTTTAATTCTTCTATTATCTCATTACTTTCTGCTCTTATATCTAAAGCCATAAATGCTTCATCTGGTATATTATTATATGTTTCTCCTTTAACAGATACATTTGTTACTTTTATAGAATTTGGTACAGCTGGATTTACTCTTATTGCATTTATTGCATTCACTGCTAAGCAAACAGCATCTACTGCATTTACTCCTAAATGCGGTTTAGAACCATGACAAGTAACACCTTTAATCGTAAATTCCATTATACAACTAGCACAATGATACATTGCAGGTATTGCCTTTCCCAATCTACAATCTTGTCCAGGTCTTAAGTGCATACCTACCATTTCTTCCACATCATCCAATAAACCAGAATCAATTACTCTTAATGCACCATATAACTTTTCTTCTCCTGGTTGAAAAAGTATTTTTAGAATTCCTCTCTTTACTAAATTTCTTTCTTTTATTAACTTTGCAGCTGTTAAAAGCATAGAAGTATGACCATCATGACCACAAGCATGTATCATTTTCTTTTCTCCATCTATTATAAATTCCAACGCATCCATATCTGCTCTTATAGCAAATACTGGTCCTTCTTTTTTAGAATCTATAGTTACTATAATACCAGTTCCTGCAATGCCTTTACTAATATCTTCAAAACCCATTTTTTCAAGTTCTTTTAAAACAAACTCCGATGTCTTGTATTCTTCAAACCCTTTTTCTGGTATAGTGTGTAAATAATCATACACTCTATGTACATATTCAATATAATTTTTATTAGTTTCCATAATATAACTCCTCCTCAGAATGTAAATCTTCTATTTATATTAAACTTTTCTTATAATTACCTATACTACGAAATAATTCATTATAAGCATTGCAATACAACCATTTAAAGTTGCTATAACAAACATATGTGGATAATATTTTGTCTTTAATTCAGCAGTCCCTAAGAGTCTACCCATAAATTGTATCTGAGCTCCTGAAAGCAATAACATTGGTAAAAGAATTGCAACATGTGCTTGGCTTATCTGACCTGCTGTAAATAGACCTGCTATTACTCCAGATGCACCTCCCATTGATATAAATATTGTCATTATTGCAGTTGCTGCAACACCTGGAAGTCCAAATATACTCATTACAGGCGTAAATATTGTCCCTATTAAATCCAAAAGACCTGTTAAATTAAATATAGAAATTATAGCAAAACCGAATATAACATTTGGAGCCATTGAATTTGTACTTATTTGAAATCCATTTCTAGCTCCTCCAATAAATGCGTCTATTACATTCCCTTTCTTAGCTTTTACTTCTTTTTTTGCTACCTCACTCATATTAAACTTCCTCCTTGTCAAATTTATTTAAATATAGTCTAAGTAAGTTTGCTCCAACAAACTTCATAATTAATATTAAAGCAAGTGGTATAAATATTGGAACATCTCCGATAAATGGAAACAATGCTGCTCCAGAAGCAAAGAAGTTCGTGATTGCAGATGCACCTGAAAACTGAAATGCACAAAATACAGCTTTTTGTTTATCATCTATATATCCATCATCTTTAAGTTCTTTAGTCATAGATGCAGCTGCATCAGTAGATTGTAAACTAGCTATTAAAGTTAACCCTGCAAATCCAGGCAATCCTAGTAATGGTTTTAATAGAGGACTAAGAAGTTTTTGAGCTGCCTTCATTCCATCTAAATGGTCTATAACTCTAACTATTCCAAGTGCAAACATAACTGATGGTATCAGTGTCAATGCGTATAACCACCCATCTCTAGGACCAGTGCCTCCATCTCCTCTAAAATTTGCAGCTAATGTACCTACACCATCATTAACTGTTCCTAATGTTCCAAAAGAACCCAATACATTGTTAAAATCCAATACTTTTAATGGCCCTGATGCATCTTTAAATATTCCTGAAAAGAATAATGCACCCAAGATTAATGCTACATACCCATACCATTTTACCTCTACTTTTTCTGTTGTTGATTCTAATTTGCTCATTTAAATTCTCCCTCCTGTTTAAATAAAATTTATTAGTATATCTCTTTAATAAGCAAAATTTATGCCAATAACTTAATAATAATGTTTTTGTATATATCTTTTTATTGTAAATTTATTCCATTCAGTAAATTGCTTATAATTACTAACTTCTAAAGTCTACAAATACCTTATTTTTTTTACTGCCTATTAAAACATACTTATTTAAATAAAAACACACATTATTTATTTCTTAAAAAATATTTATAAATAGGTTTTTATAGGATAAAAACCTACAAAAACCTTTTTTTGATTGAATTTCTAAATTTATCATCTTATTTGTTGTATAATATAACTTACCTTATACTTTAAAAAATAAAATAAATACTACTTTGTTAGGAGAAATAAAATGGATAAAAAGAAATTAATCCTTATAACATACGATAAATTGAATAGTAATCATTACAAAGAAGAGTTAATAAACTTTTTTGGAGATGAGATAATAATAGAAACACAAAATATACTCGATGGTATAAAAGAAAATTTAGAAGGAGACGTTGTACTTTCTCTATCACCTTTAACTAGTAATTTTTTAATAAAACATTTTAAAGAAGATATTGAAATTATCCATGGAACAAAAGCACTTTCAAAGCTTGGTTATGAAAAAATGATGCAACTACCTCCTGGTACAAAATCATTACTTATGACAACTAATAAAACATCCGCATTTGAAATGGCTACTTACCTATATAAAATTGGGATAAATCATATAGATTTTGTACCAACATATCCAGATTGTAACGAAATATATGATTTAGATACAGCTATAACGCCAGGACAAATTAGATTTATACCAAAATACATAAAAAACATAGTTGATTTAGGATGGAGAAAAATTTCATTAGATACATATATGTCATTACTAGTGGTATTAAAATTAAAAAATGAAAAATTTATAGAAAGATTATACAAATTATCCAAGGAAACACTCAGTCATGACTTTTTAAATACATCATTAGATAATATATCTAAATTAAAAACTATACTTTACATGACTATTGATGAAATAGGGGATGGTTTAATATTTTTTAACACCTTCAACAAAGTTACCTTTGTAAATAAGTCTTTACTTAACATGTTGGAACTAGATGAAAAGCTTATAAAATCTCCATCTTTAATGGATTATCTACCAAAGAGTTTTTTACATAAAATTACGAAGAATTTAAACATAGATAATATGATTATATACATAGATGAAATAGATAAAAAATTCATACTTTCTAAAAAACCATTTTATCTTTATAAAAATATAGAAGGTTGCTTAGTTACCTTAAAAGATGTAAACGATATAGAGATATTAGAACAGAAAATAAGAAGTGATTCTGTTAAAAGAGGTTATGTAGCTAAATATAAATTTAATAATATTATTGGAAATAGTGTGGTTATAAAAGATTGTATTGAAAAAGCAAAGAAAATGGCCCTTACAGACAATCCTATATTAATAACAGGTGAAACAGGAACAGGTAAAGAAGCCTTCATTCAATCAATACATAACCATTCAAATAGAAAAAATAAACCTTTTGTAGCCATAAATTGTGCTTCATTACCAAGCGAGCTACTTGAAAGTGAGCTATTCGGATATGAAGATGGTTCTTTTACTGGTGCAAAAAAGGGTGGAAAAAAAGGATTATTTGAATTAGCTCATACTGGTACTATATTTTTAGATGAAATAGGAGATATGCCACATAATTTACAAGTTAAACTTCTGAGAGTTTTACAAGAAAAAGAAATCAGAAAAATTGGTGGTACAAGCATCATTCCAATTGATGTAAGGATATTAGCTGCCACAAATAAAGACTTAGAAAAATTAATCATAGAAAATAAATTTAGGATGGATTTATTTTATAGAATAAGTATGTTTACTTTGGACTTACCTCCTCTTAGAAAGAGATTAGAAGATATCCCACTTCTTTTAGAATCATTTTTAAAAGAACTTCCCTATAAAAATGTTAAACTAGATAAATATCTTTTAGAGACTTTAAATTCCTACACTTGGATGGGTAATATTAGGGAATTAAGAAATTGTATTGAATATATGGCTTACATGGGTTCTAATTATCTTACAATAAATGATTTACCTCAAAATATATCTTCAAAATTAAATAATCATCATGTATCAAATAATATCTCTATATTTCATGAATTAAGTCAATATGACAAAAACATATGTATTTCTATTTTAAAATCATTATATATGAAACCCATGGGAAGGACAAAACTAATGAAATTTATGGAATATAATGTCACAGAATATGAAGTAAGAAATATGCTAGAATATTTGACACACAATGGATACTTATCTTCTAGTAAAGGAAGAAAAGGTTCCACTTTAACCGAAAAAGGCATAAAAATAATAGAAAATAATATAATTTAAATCTATAGTAATTCATATTTACTTTATCAAGTTTTATATATCTATAAGATTTTATTTTTTTATAAGTTTTTATATAAAATAATAAAACTCATTTATTATCAGAAAAAGCTATGAAATTAGTATTTTATTACTAATCTCATAGCTTTTAATATTAATAGATTAATTGATTTAAAATTACTAATTGATAATTATAAAGTACATCTGTTAAAGGTGCAAATTCAGCACCAATTCCAAATTTTAATTCTGCAAATGCCTCTAAATAATCTGGTTCACTTACATCTTCTTGTGTCAAGTCACCCTTTACCATTTCACTAGCAAGATAGATTGCTAATGATGGTATAAAAGCATCCATTGGCATAGGATATCCGCCAAGTCTATTTGACATACCAGCAGCCTTAGCTTTTTCACTTATCATATCGTTTATTTTATCATAATTTTGAGCATCTTTTTTAGATATTTTTAATCCCATAACCTCAGGATATGTTTGTATTGGTGATGGATTACTTTGCTCTGCAACTATATACTTTAACTCTAAAGCCTTCGTTAATATAACTTCGTCCACATACTCATTTACACCAAATACATTTATGTCTTTTCCATATTTTTTAACTTGTTTTTCAATATCTTCATTTAAAAATTGCTTGACTTTATTTTTATCTTCTTCAGTATTCATGTTTGGTGTATCCACTTGTACAAATTGCAATCCTATATTTTTACAAGCCTCTTTAATCTTCTCTAGTCTTTTGGCTATATTAGCATCTTTTAAGTCATCTTTAGAAGCATAATGAATAAAAGCCTTTGCTCCCATTTCTTTTGAATGTTCTGCTAACAACTTTCCTCTTTCCTCTATATTAATTCCTAAATTCACATCAACATACTGGCTTAATTGATTCTTGTCATCTCCCATAGGTGCAGAAATAGTTATTATTTCTGAACGCTTTTCCTTTACCTTTTGTAACGCTGGTAAAAGACCTGCTTGATCTGTAGATACTACAATTGCCTGAATTTCTTTATCATCAGCCAATTTTACTATTTGATTTATAGCGTTATCTATATTAGAAGTAAAGTTTTCTGGTAATACAACATGCTTTATAGTTTGTTTAACTTTAGCTTTACCATCTTTGTCTTTATCAATTTTATTCTCTTCTTCATACTCTTTTGCCAACTCTTCTACTATATTATACTGTACTTTGTTTTCAGATAATGGTTGAGTCACTACTGCAACTTTAAAGTCATCTATAATTTCCTTTTTATCTTTCTTGCCTGTAAGCAAACTACAGCCTGTAAGTCCAATAATTAAACATATGGATAGCATAAATGCTGTTATTTTTCTAAGCATTAGTTAAAACCTCCTAAATTTGTACTTTCTTATCACTATTACTAATTTTATCATACTTCAAAGAAAAATTATATTATAAAAAATTATATACACATTATTGTACTTCAATCTAAAAAGTACTATGGGTAGATTAGGTTTTGATTAAACCTACCCATAGTACTAAAAAAATTATATATTATAAAATTAAATTAATTACAAATTATTATGCTACTTGTTTGTTGCTTTTTATGAAGTTACCAACTATTCCACCCAATATAGCTGGTATTACCCAGTTAAAGCCCAAACCTGCAAGTGGTAAGCTTTGTATAAATGGAACAGCTCCTGTCATTCCATTTACAGCAGATAATAAACTAACCACTAATGTAACATATGCTGCACCTTTAAATGCGTTATCATTCTTTATATTTTTACCAGCCAACTCCATGATAACTATTGCTAATAAAACAGGATATATAGTTTGTAGGATTGGAACTGATATAGCTATTATAGAATCAACACCTAAATTTGATATAAGCATACTAGCTATACATATCCCTATAACTAGTTGTTTGTAAGTTGCCTTGCTTATTCCTTCAAAATAAGTTGATATTGATGCTGTTAAACCTGTAGAAGTAGTAAGACAGGCAAGTGCTACAATTATACCTAAAATTACCTTTCCTACTTGACCATATAATAGTATACTAGTTATTTCAACTAATAAAGATGCTTGAGGAACACTAGTATCATATATTGTTGAAACTGTTGCACCTAAATAAGTAAGACCTCCATATACTAATGCTAGAAATACACAAGCTACAAAACCAGCTTTAATAGTCATTCCTATTTGGTCTTTATCTGATGTATATCCTTTACCTACTATAGACATCAACATTATAGTTGCCATAGATGCTGCTCCTAGAGCATCCATTGTCTGATAACCTTGTGATATACCTTCACCAAATAGATTTCTATCTATCATATGCTCTGGACTCATAGGTCCTGCTGGTGAAATTATACCTTTTACTATTAAAACAAATAATACTAATAATAACGCTGGAGTTAAATACTTACCTATTATGTCTATAACCTTAGAAGACCTAATTGTAAATGCTAAAGTCAATCCAAAGAAGATTACTGAAAATATTGCTTTAGCTACTGGTCCATGGTCTCCAAATATTGGTATAATACCCATTTCATATGTTGTTGCGCAAGTTCTTGGTATAACAAGAAGTGCCAAACATGCTAGAGCAGCTACACTCATTACTCTTGCTAATCCTTTACCAGCTCTCCTAAGTACATCATCCATGCTTCCCTTACATCTTGCTGTTGCTATAATAACAAGCATTGCTATACCAGCATCTGCAACAACAAAGCCAACAAGAGGAATTAACCAGTCTTTGCCGGATTCCATTCCTAAAAATGGAGGGAACATAAGATTTCCTGCGCCAAAGAACATAGAAAATAAAGCAAAACCAACTATAAAAATATCTCTCATCTGCTTACTCACACTAAACTACCCCCTTTGAAAATATTTTGAATATTAAGATAATCTTACTTTATTTTCATAAAAATGTCAATCTGGTAAAAATTCACACATTGTTAACGTTTTCCCAATTTATTTCATGAATATTTTTTTCATTTTATGATAATTCCCATCAATTTCGTTAAATCAATTGCTTGTGATACATCAAAGATAGCTCCTCTAATATCGTTTATTCCAACCTCAATTCCTTCAATATTATTAGTAGTAAAATCTACACCAGAAAGTCTAGCTCCATTAAAATTTGCTTTTCTAAGATTTGTATACTCGAATACCAAGTTATCATTTTTTACTTCTTGAAAGACAGAATTTTCAAAATTTGAATCTAAAATAGAAACTATCTTAAATTTAGAGAATGAAAAGTTAGAATACTTACCTAAAACATCCTTGAACAAAACGTTTTTAAGTATACAATCATCAAATCTAACTCCTATCAATTTACTGTCTTTAAATTCAACTCTATATATACTTCCTTCATCAAAAAATGTATTTGATAAATTACAATTTTCAAACACCACATCCAGTAAATCAATCTTTTTTAAGTTACAATTTTCAAAAGATACATTTCTAAATATACAAGACTCAAAGCTAACTCTTACAGCATCTAAATCACTTATAATTTCATTTTCTATAATTTTATTAAATATTTTTTCATCATTAAGTATATCATCAAGTATATTTTCAAAATTTTCAATAGTTTCTAATTCCCCTGTAAATTTAGGCTTTTGTACTTTAATAATTTTAGTCATTTTCCCCTCCACTATAAATTATATTCTTTTTATCATTGTTTTATTTAATATATTAACTTAATATATATATTTAATATATTAAAAAGTTTTTACGAAATATTCTTGTATTCAGTACATTTATAATTATATCACAAACTTAACTATAATAAACTTCCATTAATAGTATAAGGTATATAGGTATAGCTTGTTCTATTCTCATACGTATTTTATTATTGAAGATAATAATTTTTAATAATAATAACCTTAATTTTTTATAAAATCGACAAAAAAAACGAATAATTTCATTAAATTTATTGTAAATAATACAATATTACGATATAATACAACAGAAAAACAAATAGAAAATGTTCATATAATATTAGTAATATGGTCTAATAGTTTCTACAAACTCACCTTAAATGAGTTTTCTATGAATAGAATGTCAACTTTGAATATATATTCTATTCTATCTATATGAATATATATTTTTTTGTTTATATCTTAAGTTTTTTGGAGGTAAAAATGGTACCAAACACTAACAATGTACAACCAGATGGAAATAATTCATCACTAAGCTTTTTAGACAAAATGTTTAAATTCAGCGAACGTGGCTCTAATCTTAAAACAGAAGTGATAGGTGGAGTTACTACATTCTTAACAATGGCATATATAGTTTTCGTAAATCCAGCAATATTATCTGAAGCTGGTATGGATAAAGCCGCACTTATAACTGTTACTATATTAGCTACAGCCATTGGTACACTTATATTTGCACTTTTAGGAAATGCTCCATTTGCTCTAGCACCTGGTATGGGATTAAATGCATTTTTCACATACTCTTTGGTTATAGGAGCAGGAATTCCGTGGCAAACAGGTCTTGGGGTAGTCTTTTTATCTGGATGTGTATTCTTTACACTCGCAGTAACTGGTCTTCGAAAGACCATTGCAGACGCGATTCCTAGAGAATTAGCAGTAGCATCTTCAGCAGGTATAGGTCTTTTCCTTGCTTTTGTTGGTTTAAAAAATATGGGTGTTATAATAGCAAATCCAGACACTATAGTTTCACTTGCAGATTTTACACCAACAGTTTTAATAGCTCTTTTTGCTCTTATCTTAATGGCAATATTAGAATATAAGAAAGTTAAAGGTGGAATATTAATAAGTATCGTTGTTGCAACAATAATATCTATTATATTTGGATTTGTAGAATTACCAACAGCAATAATTTCAAAACCACCTAGTATAGCACCAATTGCTTTTAAATTAGATATTGTAGGAGCATTGAAATTCTCATTAATTGGACCTATATTCTCTTTTATGTTTATAGATATGTTTGATTCATTAGCATTTCTTATTACTTGCTGTAAACAAATGGGTCTTGAAGATGAAAATGGCGAAATAAAAGATTTAGGAAAAATGTTATATGCAGATGTTTCTTCTACTTTAATAGGTTCATTCTTAGGAACTAGTACAGTTACAACATTTGGAGAATCTGCTTCTGGTATAGCAGCAGGTGCAAGAACTGGTCTTGCTTCAATAGTAACAGCAGCATTATTCTTAGCTACACTTATATTTACACCATTACTTGGTGTAGTTCCTACTTATGCTGCAGCACCTGCACTTGTAATGGTTGGTGTGTTCATGTTTGAAAGCATAAAACAAATTGATTTTGCTGATAGTAAAATAGCAGTACCTGCTTTTGTCACAGTTTTATTAATGCCTTTGACTTATAGTATAAGTATTGGTTTATGCTTTGGATTTATTTCATATATAATAATGCATGTTGTAGCTAAAGAAACTAATAAAATCAGTATTACACTTTGGGTTATAGGTTTACTTGCAGTTGTAAACTTAGTTCTAAGTTAATAGTTTAAAATATATAAAATAAAATCTTATTTATTTTAAATTTTATGAATAGCAAAATCAATTTTATATATAAATTGATTTTGCTATTAACTTTGTATAGAAAATTTATTATCATAATATGTAGATACAAAAATATATAGAAAAGGAAGGATACTTATGTCACAATTACTTATAAAAAATGCATATCTAATTACTATGAATGCAGATAGAGAAGTATACGAGAATGGAAGTATACTTATTGAAAATAACATTATAAAAAAGGTTGGTAAGTTTGATAGTAATATTGCTGATAAAGATGCCGAGATATACGATGCTAAAGGAAAAATATTAATGCCAGGATTAGTAAATACACATGTTCATTTATCTCAACAATTAGAACGTGGTCTTGCAGATGATGTTGTACTTTTAACTTGGCTTAGAGAAAGAATCTGGCCATTTGAAAGTAGCTTTAATTATGAAGATTCATTAATTTCATCCACTGCATGTTGTATTGAGTTGATAAAATCTGGTGTTACTACATTTTTAGAATCTGGTGGTCAATATGTAGACGCTATGGTTGAAGCGGTTGACAAAACTGGACTTAGAGCATGTTTAGCTAAATCGGTTATGGATACAGGAGATGGGCTTCCTGAGGCATGGCAAAAAACTACTGATGAAGAAATCAATACTCAATTAGATTTATTCCACAAATTTAATAATACATCTAATGAGAGAATTAAAATATGGTTTGCATTAAGAACTATTTTTAATACAACAGACGAATTACTTGTTAGGACTAAACAACTAGCTGATAAGTACGATACAGGTATACATATGCATATTGCTGAAATAGCTGATGAGATTTCATTTGTAAAACAAAATAATGGAGTTGGAACAGTTGAGTATCTTGATAAGTTGGGTGTGTTAGGTCCAAACCTTTTAGCTGCTCATACAGTTTGGCTTACTCATAAAGAAATTGATTTATTTAGATTACATGATGTAAAAGTTTCTCATAATCCAGCTGCAGCTATGAAAGTAGTTCTAGGGTTTGCATCAATTCCTGAAATGTTGGAAAAAGGAATGCCAGTTTCAATTGGTACTGATGGCGCACCTTCAAATAATAGAATGGACCTTATGAGAGATATGTATTTAACTTCATTAATACATAAAGGTAGAACTTTAAATCCAACAGTCATTCCTGCTGAAGAGGTATTAGAAATGGCTACTCTAAATGGAGCAAAATGTGCTCTATTGGAAAAAGAAATTGGTAGTCTTGAAGTAGGAAAAAAAGCTGACATGATTATTCTAAATCCAGATACAATTCATAGTTTACCAATGCATAATCCAATTGGAAATATAGTTTATTCTATGACTAGTGAAAATGTAGACTCTACAATTTGTGATGGTAAATGGCTAATGAAAGAAAGAAAAGTATTAGTTGTAAATGAATCTGAATTGTTAAATAAGGTTAAAGAACAAGCTTCTAAAATAAAAGAAAAGGCTGAAGTTACAATTCCTTCTAAATTTAAAATCATAAAATAATACAAATTTCAATTGTTTTGTAAATATGAATATATAATTCTAATTATACATCATATATACAAAACAATTGTTTTTTTAAGAAAATAATTTAGTCATATATTCGTTTTATCTAACAACAAGAAAAAATATATTAAACTTTACATTTATTACCTTTATACTTAGTTATATCATTACAACACATTAGACAAGCCCCTTTTTCTTCATTCCATTCTATATATGAAGCATTTGCACTACTCCAAACATTAAGATTGTCATTATACATCTCAATTGTACAAGACCTTTTTTCTTCATTAAGTTCATTCATTGGACAAATTTCACATGGCTCATCTCTACCCCAAAATGCCTTGTAGCATAGTTGATTTATCTTTGCATTTGGAGCAATACTTAATGTCTTTTGGTTTATGAATAATAGTTCATAAGTATTTTTGTTTATTACATAAGTCCATGAATTAAGATTATCCATAATCACTTTTGTAGTCTCATAAGATTTTATTAATTTATCTTGTTTATGCTTGTTAATCAAAAATACACTTAAGATTTCTGATATAAATGTCAATGATTCTATTTCTTCCTTGGTCCAAAATCTATTTCCATTACATTCATCAAATCCTACATATCCACTAAATTCGCCTTCATCTAAGATTGCACACTGCAACATAGATACAATACCCTGTGCTTTCAATATTTCATATAATCCACCTTTAAGTGTAGATATATCTTTACAATAAAAAATCCCTCTCTCATTAAAATATTGCTTATAATCTCCAATTACACTGTAGTATACTTCTCTAAGATTATCTATTTCTGGTTTAATACCATCATTACACCATTCAAATGTATTGCTACAATAAGTATTATCATCTGAATTTTCAAATACATATGCACGACTTACATTATAAGACCTGCCAACTAATTCCAATATAAAATTTACTGCTGTATCAACATCTTTAGATTCATATAAAATTCTAAATATATACTCAGAAAGATTTTGTTTAAATGTAGATTTGCTCTTGTACACATCATCAATATCTTCTTCTCCACCTAACACAGAAGTAAAATTTTTAGCTCTTATTCTTTTACTATCTATAGTTTGACTATTATTTTCACATATCCAATAGCAATCTTTACCCTTATCTTTTGCAACATATAGTGAATTGTCTGCACTTTTAAAAAGTTCATTAAAGTTTTTACCATGTTGAGGATAAATAGCAATCCCTATGCTTCCAGAAATTTTATAATCTTTATTTTTTCCTGTAAATGAACGTCTAAATAAATTCATTAAATCATCTGCTTTTTGCTTTAGTATTTCTTCTGAATTCAAGTTTTTTAGAAGAATTAAAAACTCATCTCCTCCTATACGTCCAATAATATCACTTTCTCTAAAAATATTTATAAATTTAGATGCTATATCATTTAAAACTGCATCTCCAAATAAATGCCCTAGATTATCATTAATTCTCTTGAAATCATCAATATCTATTATAAATAATGCACTACTACATTCCCTACCTTCATTTTCTAAATAATTTCTAACTAAATCTTCTGTTGTAATTTTATTATATAATCCTGTAAGTAAGTCTCTCTGTGCTCTATTTTTAAGTTCGTCATTATTTCTTTTTTCTTTATCTATATCTACAACAATACCTATAACACGTGTACATTGATTGTGCTTATCAATAATACTAGATAATCTAACTTTACACCAAATATATTCATTTTTTCCTTTTCTAAATCTAAGTTCTGTTTCATTATATGCATTATTGCCTTCCATAGCACTAGTGAAAAGGTCTATATATTTTGATATATCATCTTTGTATATCATTTCCCTTTCTAACATATTCTCAATTAGATTATTTCTCACTGGTTTGTATCCAAATTTCTTCTCCCATTTGTCAGAAATGTTTACTGTATCTGTATTTAGGTTCCACTCAAAGACAATGTTATTCTCTTGGTCCATAACAATTCTATAGCACTCTTCACTTACATCTAATTGTTCTTGTGCTGACTTACTTGATGTAATATCAATCACAACACAATACACCCATGAATCTCCATATTTATCTTTTACTATTTGTCCTTTATCTAATAACCAACGTATCTCTCCATCTGAATGAACTACTCTATATTCAACTTCAAGTATATTGCCATTTTTTAGTTGCCTTTCTAGTTCATTTTTAACTATTTCACGGTCATCTTCATATATAACATTTAACAATTTGTTATCGAAAAATGATTCAATCTCTTCTTTTGTATATCCCAATAAATTTTGATATCCTTCATTAACAAAATTAAATATGTAGTTTCCATCACAACTATATTTATATACTCCTCCAGGAATGTTTGAAGTCAGCACTTTTAAGTCATCATTTATTCTTTTTAGCTCTTCAGAATTATTGACCATGGTATCAATCAAATTATTGAAAGCTTTGATAATTTTAGCATATTCATTATTTTTATCAAGATTAAATCTTATACTCGTATCTCCATCTCTTATTTTTTCTATGCCTTCAATTAACTTACCCATAGGATTTAAAAAGTGTTTTTTTACATATACAGAGATTAGACATATAAAAAATATAATCAAAACCATAAAAAGTAATACAACAAATATAGCCCTATCAATTGGCTTCATTATCTCTGACTCTTCTACACTACTTAATATAAACCATCCATCTGATACTTCAGAATAATACCCAATATTTTTGATATTATCTTCAGAGTAACTTATAAACCCATCTGGATTATTTTTTAAATTTGTAGATTTCCATTCATTAAAAAAACTTTCATCGTCTATTATATTTTTATATTTATATTTACCATCATTAGAAACTACATTTCCTATAGAATCAATCACAATCATTTTACCTGTATCAAAAGAAGGTATATCATTTATTGTACTTTTAATATAGTCTGTATCTACAATAAAGGACACAAAACCTTGATATTCATTGTTGAGCCAAATTGGATATCCCATTACAAAGTTTCTTTTACTTATATAAAAACTCTTTTTATTATTTATGTTAGAGATTTTAAAACTATCTTGTGGTAAACCTTTAAACTCTGACCCTGACATTAGTGCCTTTTTATTAATAATATTTTCATCACTTGATGCAACTACTACATCATTTTTATCAATAAGCGACATTCTAAGCAAAAACTTTTCCTTACTATTAATATCTCTTAATATACTATTTATATTTTCTTGTTTTAATCTATCATCTATAATTCTCCTATTTTCATTATATAGATATTCTTGAATTAAAGAAATTTGAGAAGTTGTTTTTAATGTAACTTCTTTTTGGCTAAAATAACTCTTTAATCGCTTTGATTCTATTATTGTGGCTGTTTTAATGTTATTTTTCATCAATTCATTAGAATTATTAGTAAACTTATGTATACAAATTCCAGCAATAATTATTGATGGAATTATTGAAACTAATATAAGAATAATAAATATTTTTTTTTGTATCTTCATAAGTTCTCCCCCTATTTTTAATAAACAATATAAATATAAATTTCTTTAAATATTTACTATTCATTTATTTGACTTATAAAACTTATGTATTTATTCCCCAAAATTAAAACTATATTTACAGATTTCAAATCAAAATTATTTATATATTCATTGTATTTTAAATTTTTCTACATTTCAACTATATAATACTAAATATTATTGTTTATAATCCAATTCTTAATTAATATATAGAATTATTAGTTTATAATTTTTACTTTGCTCCTATCCAATACCATTTTTAGAGAATTTTCAACTGTTTCAATTACATCCTTATAACTTAAGTATACATTTGCATAAATATAATCTTCATATAAATTGTATTCTGTTACTCTGCAATATAATAGCTTTCCTCCATCTATTAGATTGCTTAAAATATAATTATCTTTTCTTGGAACATAGCCTATTACATAACCTGTTTCTCCAACTATTTTAATAGCATTTTCATCATACAAATTATCTTTCTCTCTATTTAGATAATATATTTTACTCTTCTCTAATTCTTTTTCAAGGCATTCTCTATTTCTGAATCTTGAACCAGCAACAGCTACTGAAGTTAAATAGATATCCTTACCATGTTCATCCACTTTTACTTTTTCGATATTTATAAATTCTTTCTTCAAATTATTACTCTCATATAATAGTCTTCTCAATTCATCCTTCAACCTTAGGTTTTTTTCTTTTTCATAAGCTTCTTTAACTATTTTCAATTCTCCAAGAGATAATTTTTCTCTGTATCTTTTTAAAATATTTATGGACTCTTTTCTTACTTCATTTATATTTCCAAATATACCTTTTAAAGATATGCTTTTTCCTTCAGGATATAATGAATTACTGCCTTTAATAACAATAAAAAATAACATATCATCATAATATTCTTGAGTTAATCTATCTTTCTCTATATCTTCCATTTTTCCAATTAAGTCATCTATGTTAAATGTCTTTTCAAAAAAGTTTAATAACTTTAATCTAGAATCTGTACTTCCTTTTTTAGATATATGCCAATACACCTCAAAATCTCTAATATCTCTATCCAAGTACGGCAATAAATCATCAAAAGATAAATTCATAGCATAAATTTCTGACATTTTTATCATATCTTCTGTTTTTCCACTTGCATTTCTTAATGCTTTAAAATATATGTTCTTCCACTTTTCACTAAGTAGGACAGCATTCATTTCTTTCTCAAATTCAACCTTATCACATTCTACAGTTTCATCTTTCAATACATTTATAGCTATTAAGAAAATTGAATATAAACTTTCAAATGTGGTTCCATAATTGACTACAATTGGTAAAAATTGATTTACTAATTGTACTTTATTACCTATGTATTTAAAATCTACACTTAATAAGTAGTTACATATTAGATGTGCTAAGTTATCTATCTTTTCTCTATCTAAATCTCTTCTTTCAAGATATTCACTCAAATCAATAATAGAAATAATATAATTCATTAATAATCGTTCATATTTTGTATCCTTATACCCCTCTTCAATTAGGTAGGAATTTATTTTAAAGTCCAAAATTTCCATGTTAACAATAGCAAATACTTTTATTGAACCTGTAGCCTTTTTAGATAAATTAAATAAATATGTATTGTAAAATTCTAGTTTCTTGATAGTATTGCTCAAGTAAAACACGTATTCTCCAGATTTAGAAAATGTATCTACAACTTCTCTTATATTTTCTTTCTCTAAATATTTTTCACTTAAAATTAATCCAAGTTTTACATACTCAGCCTTTTTACTTTTATATATTAATTCTTTAGTTAGCTTATATAACCACTTTTCATCAATCATCATTTCTTTTACTAAAGTATTTATCTTTTTTATAAAAACTTCAAAATAGCAAATTAGAGGTTTGGAATTATTATTCTCCAATAGATAGATTTCATTAGATTCACTTTTATACATATTTAAAATTCCATCTACTAGATTATTTGCAAGTTCTACTTGCTCTCTTAAAGGTATATTTTCATATATACATAGATAATTCATTTCAAATGATTCTTTATATCCATCATAACCCTTAACTTCCTGCAATTGTTTAAAAATATTACCCATTAAATTATCCTCCTTTACATGATATAATTTATATTGATTATACTACTTATTTCGGTAAGTTTACATTTCTACGCAAAAAAATATTACTAGAATTTGAAATTCTAGTAATATTAGTAAAATTGATTATGTAAATACCTTATCTTCTAACAGTAAATGATGTCATTATTAGTTTAAATTTTAATTCCTCTTAATATAAATCTACTATAACGTTAAATTTATCTATCAAATTCAGTTAACTTTACAATCATCTCTTCACAAATTTCTTTTATTGTCTTATTATCTGTATTGATAATAATATCTGCACATGCCATGTATTTTGCTTCTCGTTTTTTCATCAGGTCAGATATAAATTCTACATTCATATTATTATTAAGTATCGGTCTTTCATCACTATGTTTAACACGCTGAAAAATAGTTTCTGGACTTGCTGTCAACAAAACAATCCTTCCGCTTTTTTTCATATACTCTACATTTTTATCTTTAAGTACAATTCCTCCCCCACAAGAAACAACAATACCTTTCTTTTGTTGCAGATTTATTAGTGTTTGGCTTTCAAGATTTCTAAAATACTCCTCCCCCATTTTTTCAAATATTTCAGAAATACTCATACCTTGTTGTTTTACTATATATGAATCTGTTTCTACTCGTTCCATCTCTAATAAATGACTTAAGTATGATGATATAGTACTTTTACCTACACCCATAAATCCAACAAGCATTATATTGTAAGAAAATAAATTTTTAGCTTGTATTTTCTTACTTGTTTTAACCATATATCTAAAAATATCTATAATTTCATTTTCAAACTTATTACCTTTTAATTTATTAATCAATGCCACTTCTTTTTTATTTTCATAATCTGATTGTAAAATAGGTAGACCTTTTTCTTTCTTAATATCTATAATATCTTTTATACATTCCATTCTTTTTTCAAGCAATTTTATAAACTCATCATCATATAAATCTATTTTTGCTCTTATATTTTCTATATTTTCCATAGTGACACCTCAACTTTCAAACTGGACAAAATTTAAAAACTTTGCAATTATATTATACTGATATTAAACCTCATAATCACACACTTTTTCTTTTCCATATCTCATATTTACAAATAAAGCAAGTAAAATTCCAACAAAAGTTATAGCTACGTTAAATAATACAACATATTTTGGTCCATTCACTCCACCTGATTTTGTAATAATACCTGCTATATTTAAAATAACATAGTTCGCTATACTAGATGCAATCATAACTATAGATGTTATTTTTCCTTTATTAGTTGGAAACATTTCATTTGCTGTTGATGTTGTTAATTGGAGAACACCACCTGCTGCTGAATAGCCTATTACAAATCCCCCTAACATACAAATAGTTGGAGTTTGAACAAAATATACGACTAATAGCATAATCAAAGCAATTATAGGATATATAACTAGTATTCTGATTGGCTTAATATATTTTTTAATAAGTACAGAAGTTATTAATACTGCACATATTACTCCCATTGAATAGAAAGACTGAATTTTTGTAGGGTCAGCCATACCATATAATTTCCCCAATTCCTGATTACAATTTAACCATAATACAAACGTTGATGTACATGTAAATCCAATACAAACAAGAGCTATACTTGTTGGTGTAAATTTCATCTTTTCTGATTTAACTGTTTTTCCTTTATTATCAGTAACATTATTAGCTGGTGGAAATGGTAATACAGCTATCAAAATTGCGTCTATGATAATAAGAATAGCTGTTACTATAAAAATAACTTTAAATGATATTGAATTTGCTGCGACAAAACCAATTACAAAAGGAAGTAAAAATTGTGCTAAAGCTATTGTAAATTTAGTAAACATATTTGCTATTGTTCCTAAACTAGCAAATATCTCCATACAAGAAGGAGTTACACACGTATCTAAAAACGAGTTAGCAGCTCCTCCAATTATTGCAAATACATATGCTACATAAAAGTTTGGTGAAAATACAATTCCAACGAAGAAAATTGCATGCAGAAAATTTCCTATAAGACCACTTACTTTTCTTCCATACTTATCTGAAATAGGTCCTGCAAATGGATATGATATAAGTCTACCCAACCCTAATGCGGCAATAACAGCCAAAACAATACTTACATCTAATGTCCCATCTGATAGTGTTTTAGCCCCCCACATTGATGAAAATTCTGGTTTATATTGTCCTAAAATTGAAATTCCGATACCAAGTAAAAAATATGAAAAATACAACGCTATGGCAGTAGGATAATATTTTTTATTGTTCATAGTTCTTCTCCTATTCTTGTTAATTTATTAACATTTTTATGTACAATAAACTTATCACCATAATGGGATTAAAGTATAGTCAGTTAAACCTTTAAATTTAACTAGACTACAATACAAAACCCACCATGACAATTTGTAAATTATTATTTAAAACATAACTCATTTACCTCTTCTACAGGCATTTCTAATCCAGTATATAAATTAAAAGCTTCTGCTCCTTGGTATAATAACATTCCTAATCCACCAATAGCCTTACATCCATTAGCTTCAGCATCTTCAATCATTTTTGTTTTCTTTGGATTATAGACCACATCTGTTACTACTAATTCTTTTCTTAAAACACTAACATCTTTTATATTAGTTTCATTATCATGAGGTTTCATACCGATAAGAGTTGCATTCGTCAATATGTCACTTGATGCTATCTCTTCATAAAGTTTTTCTGTATCTTCTAAATCATATAGATTAACAACACATTCTGGAACTTCTTTTTTGATGTTCTCAACTGTTTGTTCTGCTCTTTTATAAAAATCATCCTTAGCATTGAAGATAGAGATTTCTCTTGCTCCATCTAATGCACACTGTACTTGTATAGCAGTCGCTGCTCCACCAGCACCCATAATCGTAATCTTTTTACCTTTAACTTCTACTCCATTTTCTTTTAAATTACGAACATAACCTACTCCATCTGTTATATGACCAATTAACTTTCCATCTTCATTTACAATTGTGTTACATGCTCCAATTATACGAGCTGCTGGAGAAAGTTCATCCATATATCCTGTAACAGCAGATTTACATGGCATAGTTACATTAGCTCCCTTTATATTAAAAGTTTTTATTGCTGAAAGTGCATCTTTTACCTTGTCTACTGTAATATCAAAAGCTAAATATCTATAATCTAAATCTAATTTTTCAAAACTATAGTTATACATCACTGGCGATTTAGAATGACCAACTGGTGTACCTATTAATGCAAACAAACCTGTTCTACCTGAAATTTCCATAACTATCATTTCCTCCCGATATTATCATTTTCTTTGCAAATAATCTACTCAATTATTTGCAAAGAAAAATTTATTTATTTTTATATATTTAATGCTACCTCAAAGGCTTCTTTTGTTGCATCTAATGCTCTACGTGCTTTTACTGCATCCCCAACAACATAAGTTTCTTTTACAAATTGTTTTACAGATTCACTTAATGGGTCATAATTACGAGAACCCATAGCAAGCACTACTGAGTCAAATCCTTTTAAATCGTGTTCTGTACCATCTGCAAGTAAATAGTCGACACCATCATTATAAAATTTAGCAACTTTTGCACCAGTAACAGTATGTATATTATAATTTTCAAAATCATTCATAAGGAACTTACGGTGCTCTGAAATCACGTCTGCACCAACTTCTTCTCTAAGCTCAATAACAGTAACCTCATGCTCTTGTTCTCCAAGGAAAGCTGCCACTTCACAACCAACCATTCCACCACCAACAACAAGTACTTTTTTCCCACAAGATTTATTACCATCAAGAAGGTCTACAGCATGTATCAATCCTGAATCATTAATTCCTGGTATAGGAAGTACAAGTGGAGTTGCTCCAGTAGCTATAATAACTGCATTAGGTGATTTTTCTTTTATAAGTTCTACTGTAGCTTCTGTGTTAGTACATATTTTCACACCATATTGATTACATTTTGAAATGTAACTTCTAACTAAATTAGTGATATCTCCCTTACCTGGAGGATATGCAGCTAAACGCATTTGACCACCTAGAACTTCAGACTTTTCAACTAAAGTTACATTATGCCCTCTTTTAGCACATACCCATGCTGCAAGCATACCTCCAACGCCTCCACCAACAACCAACACTTCTTTACTAGTTTCAGCTGGTTTAAGTTCTGCCTCATGACCTAATATAGGATTTGCAAGACAGGCTATAGGTTTACCTTGGAACATATTTGGTACACATCCTTGTAAGCAGGCAATACATGGTATCATTTCATCTAACTTTCCATTTTTAGCCTTATTAGGCATTTCTGGGTCAGCCAAACTTTGTCTACCAAATGCTACTAAATCACATCTACCTTGTTTAACCATTAACTCAGCAAATTGTGGTTCTGTGTAACGTCCAACTGTTATTACTGGTATACTAACAGCTTTTTTTATTTCTGTGACTAATTCTGCACTGAATCCAGCATGTAAAACTGTAGGAGCCCACATATATTCATCATGTATATGTATACTACGAGAAACATGAAGTCCATCTACTCCACAGTCTTCTAGATATGCTGCTATTACTGAACTATCATGTACATCTATTCCACCTAAAATATCATCTGTACTATTTATACGACATAATATTGCTAGAGAATCTCCTACTTTTTTACGTATATTTTCAATAATAAGACGAGCTAATCTCATTCTATTTTCAAAACATCCACCAAACTCATCTACACGCTTATTTGTTCTTGGTGATATAAAACTACTAACTAAATATCCATGAGCACAGTGAACTTCAACAGCATCTGCACCAGCTTTTTGTGCACGTAATGCAGCATCTCCATAAGATTCTATAAGTTCATATATTTCTTCAGTTGTTATTGCTAATGGTGTGTTACGACCATTCGATGCAGGGATTGCAGATGCAGCTTTTAGTGGATGACCTGCTATTTTTTCATTCCCTTCAGAACCAGCATGTTGTAATTGTATAGATACCTTTGAACCTGCATTATGACAAGCATCTATTACATTTTTAAAACTATCTATTGTACTATCATCATATAAACAAGGTTTACGAGGGCCTCCTTTTGCTTTTTTGTCTACAACACTAGATTCTATAGTTATCAATCCAAAACCACCTAAAGCACGTTCAAGATAATAAGCTTTAGAAGTTTCACTTAAAGTCCCGTCTGTATTTGCAAAATTATTTCCCATAGGAGGAACTACAAAACGATTTGGAACTGTCATCGAACCAATTTTTATAGGTGTAAACATAGAACTAATCTTCATAAGGTTTTCCTTCCTTTCAAGTTTTGATTTAAAATTTTCATATTATAATACTTTGTATATTTTTCTATTTTATAGATTTATTTTGGAGATACTTCAGGCCATGCTTTATCTAAAACTTTTTTAGTTGCATTAAATACAGTTTCAGCAGCAGTTGATAATCCCTTAGATATTAAAGAGTCAGATATTACTTCTGCTCCTATAACTCTTGGTGATATATTGTGCTCTTTTATTATTTTCACAAATTCTTCTGTATTTCCATATCCCTCACCTGGAACTACACGGTCATGTAGTGATTCATCTCTAAGTTTTTCATAAGGAGTTTCTAAAACATCACATACTTGAATTGATACTATCTTGTCTGCTGGAACAGGTGCAAGGTCTTTTGCTGTCTGTTTTGCTCTAGCCCAGTGCCAAGTATCTAATATAAGCATTGCATTTTCGCGATTACATCCCTTAACAACACGCCATGCAGTAGCTAAGTCTGGCACACCACTATATGGCATAAACTCAAGACCTATAATAAGTTCTCCTGCTCTATCACATAATTGTCCCAATGCTGTTATAATTTGTTCTTCAGGTATCATTTCTAATAAACCGCAATTTATATGTTTAACATTAAATAAACGAGCCATATGATAAACATTTTGCTCTTTTTCTCTTTGAGCTTCGCTTCTGTCTTCTTCTGTTCCCCATTGAGTTATATACTCTACTTCTGTAACTTTCATATTATATTCCTCAAGAATTGCAAGCATTTCTTCATCTGTAACTCCAGCGTTTTTTGCATCTACATAATTTTCAGCTCGTAATCCAATACCATCAAAACCAGCTTCTTTCGCAATACGCACTCTATCACGGAATGAAACTTCTGTACCTAGTGTATAAGAACTAATTGTAATTGGAATATTAAGATTTTTTTGATTATTCATGAGTTAAATTTGCCCCCTTTATTTTCTTTAAAAACAATAGTATTTTTGATTTTATATTTTTATTTATCCTACTAGTAGTATTATTTAACTTTAAAAACAATAGTATTTTTTGATTTATCTTTATCTAGATTTTATAAATTTATTGTACCATGAGACTTTACTAATAACAAATTGATAATTTCCTATCAATTCATAGATTTTGTTTATAGATTTTATTTATGGGATACTTATTTTGCTTTCTAGTGCATCATATAAATATCTTTATCT
Source organism: Clostridioides sp. LIBA-7602 (assembly GCF_056688945.1). NCBI lineage: Bacteria > Bacillati > Bacillota > Clostridia > Peptostreptococcales > Peptostreptococcaceae > Clostridioides > Clostridioides sp. LIBA-7602. The sequence continues at coordinate 3,165,202 of NZ_CP196991.1, forward strand.
TATAATTCAGACAAAAAACGATAAATTTTTTTAAAAGCTTTTATTCTTACTGCATAATCATATATAATAAAAATGTGAAAAATATCTTGAAGATCAGCTTCTCCAAATATATAAATAAAAATACCCAGGAAAGGATGAACAAAAATTGAATTTATATCACCTACGCTATTTTGTTACATTGGCACATTTAGAACACTATACAAAAGCAGCAGAAAATTTATCTATAACACAACCAAGCTTAAGTCATGCTATATCTTTGCTAGAAAGTGAACTTGGAGTGGCTCTATTTGAAAAGGAAGGTAGAAACATAGTACTTACTAAATATGGAAAAATATTTTTAAAAGACGTGGAAAAATCATTAGAAATTTTAGATTCAAGTGTAAAATCATTAAAAATAACTGGTACTGGTGAAGGACAAATAGACCTGGCTTTCCTTAGAACCTTAGGTACTGACTTTATCCCTGATATAGTGCATAAATTTTTAAAATCTAATCCTGATAAATCAATAGATTTTAAATTTCATACTGGTGTAACGACTGACATTATTCAAGGTCTTAAAGAAAGAAAATACGATATTGCTTTTTGTTCGAAACTTGAAAAGGAAAAAGGAATTGAATTTATACCTGTTGCTAAACAAGATTTAGTATTAATTGTACCATATAGCCATCCATTAGCTGCAAAGGATACTATAGACTTAAAAGAAACCATCCCTTATCCTCAAATAGTATTTAATCAGAGAAGTGGGCTTAGATATATAATTGATGATATGTTTAAAAAAATAAATCAACAACCTAACATAGTCTATGAAGTGGAAGAAGACCAAGTAATTGCTGGATTAGTTGCAAAAAATTTTGGAATTGCTGTAGTACCAAATATGAATATGCTCAGCTTTACAAAAGTGAAAGTAATTCAGATTGTTCACCCAAGTTGGGAAAGAAATTTCTACTTAGCAGTTATAAAAGATAGATATTTACCTCCTGCAATTAAAAACTTTAAAAACTTCGTCATTAAAAACGCTCAACTATAATTTATTAATAAAGGGGTTATTTTTAAATACCCTCTTTTATTATTTTTATAAAATAAAAAAATCTATACTTTTAAAAGTATAGATTCCTAACTGACAGTCGGCATCCGAGTCTCAGTAATTATCGTTATACAACAGCAACTGAATTTCAGTTCCTGAATAACTAGGTTATTTACATTATATCAAACTTTATAGCACTTGTCAATGCTACCTACCTCATTTTTTCGAGCCATGGTCCAACAGGCTCTACAATAGGAACCTCTTTGAATCCCCAATTTCTTATATCATTTACACTAGTTGGAGTATATATTTTATTTCTTACAGATTTAAATATTTTATTTTTTTCTCCATATTGCATGCATTTTGGATTAGCTTCTATTAAGCCTCTTCTTGCTCTGCTAAGAGGATTACATAAAATATCTGCTATCTCCAAACCTTCTCTATAATCTACATCTTCCTTTTTAGCAATTATAAAACCTTTAACCTTATCTCTTAATTCCTCATCTATGTCTAAATATATTGTTCCATTATTAAAAACATCAAAAAATGCCTTTTGTACTTTTAGATTTGATACGTCGTCTCTTGATTCGATAACTATTCTTGCAGATTCCACAGTTTCATCATTTACGAACGAATAAAAGTTCTGAAGTACATGTATAAAAGCCACTACATAAGGTTCCTTTGAAGGTGCATAATATTTTTTTAATCTAGCTTTATCTACTGTTACTGATATTATAGTACACTCTAATCTAGATAGAAATAAAGGTAATTCATCATAAAAAAACTTAATTTGTGAATCATCAAACTTCTCAAATGCTCTTGATTTTCTTGATATATCTGTCAAATGTATTCCTATATTACTAGTACCAAAGCACTGTTCTTTAAATACATCCATTTCTTTCCTTAAAGAACAGACATAATCTCCTTGACTCACTGCATATTTATATTCAAAAATTACTCCTGTTAATGTAAATGGGTCTTCATGATTTATATCGGCCCTTCCACTTTCATCAATAAACATTATATATTTTTTCTTTGTAATCTCACTCACCCTCTTAACATATGATGATAGCATCTATATCCATTTTATATGAGTTTTAAAAATATTCCAAGATTTTTATATAACTTAAATTTAATTTTACACTAAAAAATTGAGATGTAAAAACAATCAACGCTTTTGACGATTGAATTTCACATCTCAATTATAGTTATTTCTTAATGTATAGGTTTATTATTTTCCAATAATATCCATTAATTTGTCCATTACTATATAAGATACTCCTCCTCCAATTTGATAAGGAGTTTCAACTTTTTTATTTGCAAATACTCTTTGTTGTTCTGATGATAATCCTGAATTATCCACTAGAACTATTGGTGAATGTAATTTTACAGCTAATGGTCCAGCTGATAAAGCATCCACTAAAGTATCTGATTTACTAACTAATATAGCTTGTAAATCAACATCTCCATAGAATTTCTCTATTACTTTAGCATTAGTATCTACTCTGCTATTTCCATATATTCTATTTCCTGAAACATCTTCAGTAGTTATCTCATTCATTTTTGCTATTGCTGAATCACTAATTGCACTTGGTCCACCTATAAAGTATGCATTTTCTAATTTTCTTTCTGTTAGCCATGCATAAGATTCTTCAGTAATTCCATCTTTTTTAAGCAATATTATAGGTTGCTTTTCTTCTCCAGCTTTAGAAGCTATAGATAGTGCATCTGCTTCTCCACTTCCAGAAACCATATAAGCTGTTTTTATTTCTTCTCTACTTCCAAGTTCTGTAGCTATTTTTGTAGCAGTTTGGTATCTGTCTTGACCTGCTATTCTCTTTGTTTCTGTATTAAAAGTAGTTTTTATTTCTTGTTCTAATTTAGAGCTTATTGCATTTTCTCCACCTATCAATATTACTGTTTTAGGTGCTAATAAATTCATTTGTTCAATAGTCTCAGATGGTAATTTATCTGTATTAGTAAGTAATATTGTTGAATTATAACTACTTGCTAAAGGAGTAGCTGTTATACCATCAGCTATTGCATTACCATTTACTAATATTACAGTATCTGAACTCTCAGCATTCCAGTTTCCAACTGAACTTATCTTCTTAGCTGTATCAAATCTATTTGCGCCTATAACTGTATCCCATGTAGGATTTATAGTTCCATCTTCATTGAAAGTATAATCTTTTCCATCTATTTTTTGAGTACCAGTTAGCATTTTACCATCTTTATCTAAATAGTAAGATTTTCCTTCTATTTGTTGCCATCCTGTCTGCATTACTCCTGTTTTGTCAAAGTAATATTTGTTACCATCTATTTCTTGCCAGCCTGTAACTGATAATCCATCAGCATCTAGATAGTATTTCTTTCCATCTATTTCTTGCCAGCCTGTTTGCATTACTCCATCTGCATTAAAGTAATAAGTCTTTCCATCAATTACTTTCCATCCAGATACTCTTACTCCATCAGTTCCTAAGTAATATTTTTTGTTGTTAATTGTTTTCCATCCTGTTTGCATTACTCCTGAAGCATCAAAATAATACATTTTTCCATTTACTTTTAACCAACTATTTTTTTGGTATGTTCCATCAGATTTTACATAATACTTCTTACCATTTTCTGTTTTCCATCCTGTTTGGTTTAAATTTATCTTATATTTTGCTGCTATTTTTATATAACTGTCATTGCTATAATCTATAATTACATCTGAACCCACTGGAACTTGGTCAAATAACCATCTAACTTCTTTATTATGCATTCTTATACATCCACCAGAAATATGCTTTCCTATAGAACTCTCATCATTATTTCCATGTATTCCATATGTATCTCCATAAGTTCCTTTTAATGCAAGTCCCATCCATCTATCTCCTAATGGATTTCTTGGGCTTCCTCCAGGTATATTACCTTTATAATATGGTCTGTTTTTTATCTTATTAACTACTTTTGTCTTCCCTGTTGGTGTCTCTGAACCTTTTTTCCCTGTTGCAATTTTAAACTCTTTTACAAGTTTACTATTTACAAAGTATCCTAGAGTATTTTTTCTTGAGTTTACTATAATCACATGTTTGCTGGCTGCACTTGATTCTGGTACCCCACATGCGAATACTAAAACTAAAGTCAGTGCTAGTACTAAATACTTTTTTAGACTTTTTTTCACTATAACTTCCCCCTCTTTTAGAAACATTACTACATGTGTCTAATTATAACATAAAATTACCAATCCCTTATATTTACAAATTTGTTACATTTATACATTTGATTATATTCTATTCCTCGTATCCATTTGGATTCATACTTTGCCATCTCCAAGAATCTTGACACATTTCTTCAAGTTCATATTTAGCTTTCCATCCAAGCTCTTTTTCTGCCTTAGAAGAATCTGCATAACACATAGCTACATCTCCAGCTCTTCTTCCTACAATTTTGTATGGTATTTCTTTTCCACTTGCTTTAGAAAATGCTTTGACTAAATCGAGAACACTATAGCCCTTCCCAGTTCCTAAATTATAAACAACAAGACCTGGATTTTCTTCTAGTTTTTGTAATGCTTTCACATGACCAGCAGCTAAATCTAATACATGTATATAGTCTCTAACCCCTGTTCCATCATGTGTTGGATAATCATTTCCATACACACTTAATTCTTTTAATTTACCTACTGCTATTTTTGTTATATAAGGCATTAAATTACTTGGAACTCCATTTGGCTCTTCACCTATTCTACCACTCTTATGAGCACCTACTGGATTAAAGTATCTTAAAAGTGCTATATCTAATGATTCATCTGCTTTTGATATATCTACTAACATCTGCTCTATCATAAGCTTAGTTCTTCCATATGGGTTAGTTACAGAAAGTGGAAAATCTTCTAATATAGGACAAGTATGTGGGTCTCCATATACAGTAGCTGAAGAACTAAATACAAACTTTTTAACACCATATTCTCTCATTAATTCAAATAAATTTAAAGTACTTATTAGATTATTGCTATAATATTCAATCGGCTTTTCTACTGATTCACCAACAGCCTTTAAAGCTGCAAAATGTATAATTGATTCAATATTATTTTCTTTAAATACAACATGCATTTCATTTTTATTTCTGATATCAATATTATAAAATTTTATTGGTTTTCCAGATAACTCTTTAATTCTATCAACTACTATTGAACTACTATTACTTAAGTTATCAACTATAACAACTTCATAACCTGATTCTAAAAGTTCTATTGCTGTATGGCTTCCTATATATCCTGCTCCCCCAGCTACTAAAACTGCCATAGTAATTACCTCTTTTCTAATATTTATTTTTCACTTACTTTTTTTCTCATATAATCCATTAAATCGTCTTTTAGATTTTCTCTTTTTAATGCAAAGTCTATCGTCGCCTCTAGAAAACCAATTTTATCTCCCACATCATATCTTTTACCTTCAAAATTATACGCATAAATGGCCTCTTGTTTTCCAAGAGTCTGAAGCGCATCTGTCAGTTGTATCTCTCCACCTTTACCAGGCGTTTGCTTCTCTAATATATCAAATATTGCAGGAGTTATTATATATCTTCCAAGTATAGCTATGTCTGATGGTGCTTCTTCAATTGCAGGTTTTTCAACCATATCCTTAACTTTGTATACTCTATCTTCTATATGTTTTACATCCAATATACCATATTTATTAGTATCTTCTTTAGCTATCTTTTGTACACCTAGAACAGTTGTTTTATACTCATTATAAGTATCTATTAATTGTTTTAGACAAGGAACATTTGAATCTACTATATCATCACCTAACAATACAGCAAATGGTTCATCACCTATAAAGCTTTTTGCACAGTAAATTGCATGCCCAAGACCTTTTGGCTCTTTTTGTCTTATATAATGAATATTTACCATATTTGATATATCTCTTACCATTTCTAACATCTCTGTCTTACCTTTTTGCTCTAATTCTAACTCTAATTCAACTGATTTATCAAAATGGTCTTCTATAGATTTTTTATTTCTACCTGTTATTATAAGAATTTCTTCAATTCCTGATTCTATAGCTTCTTCTATTATATACTGTAAAGTTGGTTTATCTACTATAGGAAGCATTTCTTTGGGCTGTGATTTTGTTGCTGGTAAAAACCTAGTTCCTAGCCCTGCTGCTGGTATTATCGCTTTTTTAACTGTCATCTGCATCTTTTCACCCTTCTTCATAAATTTTCTCTTGTACCAAATTAATATACCATATTTATACTTTTTCTTCAAACTCTATATTATCCCAATAATTAATGCCTTAAGACCATATAAGGTAGATGAAATTTCATCTACCTTTAATTTTATAAGTTAATATATTATTGTTTATATTTTATCTGAAACTTATATCGGCACTAAATTTCATCTAAGATACCTTTAATATCGCTATCTATATCATCATCCAAATAAGAATCTAAATCTTCCAAATCAACTTCTAATTCTTGATATGTCATATCAACACTTACATCTTCGTCTATATCCATCTCCGATATCAATTCTCCTAAAATGCTATTTCCATCAGCATCTAAATCTCCATCTATATCTTCACCTATATAATTTTCATTTAAAATTTCATCTAAATCAATCTCATAATAAACTTCATTATTTTTTTCATCTCCTGAGTTTAATCCTAAAAACTCATAGTTAAAATTCCAAACATTGTATTTACTTGACATACTTTATTCCTCCTGTGAAAAACATATTTTCATCTAGTTTATTTGCTCCATAATCAACAGAATTATATATTTTTTCAATTATGTCTTTTCTTCTTTCATTTGTACCATTATTTAATGTCAATTGTCTAAATACATATGTATTTGTTATTCTCTCGAATAATATTTCTTTTATACTATCATCATTGATATTTTTATAGCTTTTCCATAAAATTTCAAATAACTTAAATATTTCTCTACTAGTTTCGTCCACATAATAAGGATACATATTTTCTACCAAATGATTTAATCTTGATATGGCTTGTTTTAAAAATACATCAAGACTTGCACTTTCGCTTTCCTTTAGCATCCTATAATTGTACTTCTTCTTATCTTCTCCTGAGATTACAAATATAATGTTATCTAGGCTTTTTTCAACTTCATCTAAATAACTACTGATATTATATGATAAATCGAATAATAGGTTTTTAATCTGCTTAAATACCTGTATATCAAGTTTAGCATTATATTTTTCAAATAACTCTATCTCTTGATTTTCTAATATTCTTGGCATATAGGCTGATAATAAGTCTAAATTGTTTCTTTGTTCCTGTACTTGCTTATAAAGTTCATTTATAACTTCTATTCTTATTTCATCATTTAATTCTTTTTTTAGAACCTTATCAAACTCATATTTCATATAATAAATATTTCCAAAGAAATTAAATATTATCATATCATTCATAGCTTTAGACCAATTCTTATATAAAACTTCAATAGAGGTATCTTTAAGTAGGGGTTGTTTTGCATATATAAAAACATCTTGCATAAGTTTTTGAACCATACTTTTACTTAGATTCAAAGTTAGTTTTTGATTATTAAACTTTATTTCTGTCTCTACAAAATTAGAATTTTCACTTTCAAGCTCCTTATTAATTACAATATCTTTTACATCACTATTTTTTATAGATATGATTTCTTTTTGGAAAGACTTTAGAATAGTCAAACTATCGAAATCTTCTTGAATAAAAAATGGAGCATGTTTTAATGTATATCCTACTATTTCATTTTCTATATCATTTAAATCATCTATCTGCATAATTGCTTTATTTTTATCATTTATGTGTAAGTTGAATACATTTTTACTGTCGTATAATATAATGTCTTCTCCAAAATTCAACTTTGAACAATTATCTTTTGCTGATTTTACAATAGTCTTCTTAGACTTCTTATTTATAAAAATTAATTGGTCTTGATATTTTACTAGAAGCATATTTGTGTTTTTGTAATCAAATCCATCTATATTTCCTGATATCTTACAAAAGACTATATCGCAATCTTTAGGAAGGTTTCCTATTTTTTTATTATCTTTAACTCTTTCATTTAAATCAGATGGAACTATATTCTCTATGTTGTTATTGAATATAGATACAGACCTTACTATGATACCTTCTCTTTCCATATGAAAATATCCCTTTAAAGAGACTCTTTTGTCTTCTAAAATATATCTTTCTATATCATCAAAGTTTATTTCAAATCTGTTTTTCCCACTGATAAATATGAACTTCTCATTATCCTTATTGATTCCACCCATATAAAACTTATTATCATCTAAACTTAATATAGTCATATTGTCCTTTATATAAAATATAAATTCTCTTTGACTTTTACAGATTAAATCATATTCATCTACAGTTATTTTCATAGTCAGGTTTGCTGTAACATTCTTACTTGAATTTTCACTTTTTATATAAAAAGGCAAGTTATTTCCATAGACAATTATTTGAGAACCTTCTAAAACTGCTTCTAATTTTTCTTTATTGTCTGAAAAACTATATATATATTTTACCCCTGTATCATCATTAACTTCATCTGGTTTACTAATTATTATATTACCTAAATTTGTTATATGAAGTTTTTTATATTCTTTTGAGTATCTACTGATACCATTAAGCTCAAAGCCATCTGAAAGCTCATATATGATTTTTTCTCCTAATTTCAACATACCTTCACCACCTAAACAAAATTATAAGTATTCTCTAAAGGTGAACAAAATGCCTCAAGATAAATAATATCTTTTAATATTATTTATTCTGAGACATAATTTCTCCTTATTTTTTATAATATCCTAAGCACCTTCAACTATTTCTTCATAAAGTTTATCTAAATGTCTAACATATTCACTATATCCAGATTTATTTCTTAATTCACTTCTTAAATCTTCATATTTTTGTCTAAGTTCTTCAGCACTCAATGAAGGAGCTGATTCTTTTAAATCCTCTAATTTATAATCATAGTACTTATCATACATCGCTATATATGTATCAATAGATTTCTTAGCTAGCTCATTACATTTTTCTTGTGCTTCCCCATATTGAGAATAATCGCCTATTTTTATTTTATAGTATCCATTTTCTTGAATTATTGTTGAAGAGATACCTTTAGCTTCATATTCTTTTGCTGTTTCTTTTGCTGTTTTTTCAACTTTAAGTGAACCAGCATAAACAGTATAATACACACCTTTACCATCTTTATATGCTTCCATTTCTGCTGCTTTCTTTTCAGCTTTTGCCTTCTCTTCTGCTTCTTTTTCAGCCTTTGCTTTTTCTTCTGCTTCCTTTTTCTCTTTTTCAGCTTTTGCTTTTTTCTCTTCCTCTGTTAGTTTGTTATTAGCTTGTTGCTGAGTTGATGTTTTTGGAGTAACAGCTTTCTCATTTTTCTTGTTATTACCTACTGTTATAAAGTAACCCACACCAACAATTGCTACTATAACTACTGCTATAATAGTTTCTTTTACTCTGCTCTTCTTAGAGCCAACTTCTTCATCTTCTATATAATCGTCTTTAGAATCATCTTTATTTGATTCATACTTTTTCATTTCTACCTTATTTTCTCTAGATTTATTATTAGAAGAATGTTTTGATTTTTTATTGCCTCTTTCTTTCTTATTAATAGGTATTATTACTGACTTTTCACTTTCTGCTTTTTCATTTTGTAATTTTTCTTCTTTTATTTCTTTTGGTATTTCCTCTTCTAAATCTTTACTTTCTTTTTTAGGTTTAGATTCACTATTTAAAGATATTTTTTCATCTAAGTCATTATTTATTGGCTTTTCTATTTTTACACTACGTTCTTCTTCTAGGTCTTGTTTTACTTCTTCTATTTCTTCTTGCTCCACTTCTTTTAACTCTTCTTGATTATTTTCAATAGGTTTATCTAAAATTACATCAGAAGAAATGTCATCTAAATTATTTTCTTTCTGCTCAACTTCTTCTTGATCAATTTCTTGGTCAATTTTTTCTTCTTTATTTTCTTTTTTCATGAATCCAAATAATTTAGATTTCTTTTTACTCTTTTTATTTTCTGATTCGGTTATATCTTCTTTATCAATATTGTCTTCTTTGTCTGTATTCTCTTTTTCTTCTACAATATCACTTATATTTTCATCATGATTATCTACTTCTTCTTTAGTCTCTTCTTTAACATCATCTTCTATAGAGATACTACTTCTAAAGCAAATATCTTTATCTGCATTTTTTATCATATAAATATATTCTTCAATGTCGATGTCTTTATTTTTTCTAGTTCTTTTTGATGCAATCTCATGATTTTCTAATTCATTATAGTTATCTTTTATCAGATTATGAGCTTCATTCCATACACCTTCACTAATTTCTGTTTTATTTTTAATTACATAGTCTACAAATTCTTTAAAGTTTTCAGCACCAAATTCTCCAATTATAGTTAGTCTCATTGCACCTTCTACAAGGTCTCTATGTCTTCTCTTTAAAAATTCTAATGCAATTGTTGCACAAGCAAAATCTTTAATAGCATCTTTACCAAAGCCATATCCTTCAACAGAATGAAGTTCTTCTAATCCACACAACTTTTTATATTCATTGTATATTGTTTGTGATATGCTTTCATCATTTAAACTATGTAATTTATCCATAAACTTTGAGTTTATATCATTTGTCTTTGATTCTTGTTCCACTCTTGATTTTTTAACTTCATTTAATAATGAATCATTTTCTGAATTATCTTTACCTAATTGCAAATCTTCAATTTCTGTAGCTTTTATTTCAACTCTATCTTGTTCATTATTTTCTTCCACATTCTTAGCTACTACATCTTTATTACTAGCTAATATCTTATTTACACAGAATATAATCTCTCTTTTTAATTCTCTTTTAGCATCAGCTTGATTTTTAAGAAATAAACTTCCGCATTCTTTCTTTTCTAAACTTATTTTTCTAAGCGATATGTTGAGAAGGTCTTTATATAAGTTTAAAACCTTATAATCCTTTTCTAAACGTCTTCTTCTCTCTGATAGCTCCATTTTATCATATGCTAGAAAACTATTTAAATCATTGGCTTTTAGAGAGTCTAAACCTTCTTTCATCGCATTATTTACATACTTTCTACATTTGGCTGTAGTTAATTCTAAATCCTTTTCTAATTCATCTATCTCAGGTATGTACTTATCTACTATCCATTTGCCAATAAGTGGCTCTGTATTTCTTGCTAATGTCTTATAAAACAATATATTAAATTTTAAAAGCTCAGCATATTTTGCTTCATTAAATTCTACTTTTTCAAATTTCTTTTCCAAAACACCATCTAATTTTTCATTTATTTTAGACTCTTGTTTTAAAAAACTTGCTGTGACATTTAAAACAGTGTTTCTTATTATATTATTTTCACTCAAAACCTTCACTCCTTAAATCAATTATTTTATTGTAATATTTACATTGTGCAAAGTTACTAATTTGATTATGATATTTAAATAATTATTTATTAAATTTGCTACATCTTATATCATATCATATTATTTACATCATTTTACCTTTTCTTTTTATATCTATCTTATATTATACCATTTTTAATATCTGTACTAACTTATATTACAATATTCCTCAAAATTTTAAAAGTAAATTAGACAAATTTACAAATAAAAAAACACCAGTTTAAACTGATGTTTTGACTATCAAAATAATTAAGCAAGTCTATAAGCGGAGTTCTGTATTAGATAATCATCTTTCTAGGCTTATCGTCACCAATAAGCTCAAGCGACCTACCTACCGGAGAGTACGAGCAGCACTCTTCATTCCTATCTTGGTCTTGCTCCAGGTGGGGTTTACATAGCCAGCTAGTCTCCTAGCTGCTGGTGAGCTCTTACCTCGCCTTTCCATCCTTACCACACAAGGTGGCGGTTTATTTCTGTTGCACTATCCTTAGGATCGCTCCCACTAGGCGTTACCTAGCACCCTGCTCTATGGAGCTCCGACTTTCCTCATGTAAAACTACATGCGATTATCTGGCTTACTTAATATTTATTTCACTTAGTTATGTTAACATAAATTTTTCAATATGTCAAAGACATATTATACTAAAAATTTAAATTTCTTCAAAAATAGTGTAATATAAGTATATAAACTATTTTGACTTGAGGTGAAATATTGAAAAAATCATATAAAACAATAATTAACATTATATTAATATTAGTTATAATTTACAGCGGATTTAATATATACTCAAAACTTACCAAATACAATCATGATACTAAGACATCTTCTGAACTTCAAAAAAAAGAAGATAAAAAAGAAGACTTATCAAAAATAAATAGTGATTTTAAGTTTTGGATTTCTGTTAAGAATACAAATATAAATTATCCAGTTGTACAATCTAAAGATAATTCTTATTATCTAGACAAAGACTTTTATAAAAAAGATTCTATTTCAGGGACATTATTTATGGATTATAGAAATAAATCTCTTGATGACCAAAATGTCATAATATATGGACATAATATGAAAAATAAAACTATGTTTAATAATCTAAATAAGTTTAAAGATGAAACATTTTTTAAAGAAAATAATCAAATAAAAATTATCCTTAATGGGAAAGAGTTTTTATATGATGTCTTTTCTGCTTACATTGTAGAATCAGATTATGACTATTTAAAAACAAGTTTTAACAGTGAATCAGATTATCAAAATTACATAAAGGATATTACTTCTAAGTCATTGCACAAATCTCCTATTAATGTAAATAATAATGATAAAATAGTTACACTTTCTACCTGTACTTATGAATTTGATGATGCCAGAATGGTGATTCATGGTAAATTAGTTTCAAATTAGAGATATCTTTTATAGGTATTTGAACTTTTTTATTTAAAAACTTCTATATTCAAAACTTCTAGACACAGTTTAAAATAAGAATTTTAGACTGTGTCATTTTATATGTGATTAACTCATAAATTACTAAAAATATGTACTATAAAATAATATATATTAAACAATAAAAAAAGACTATGCCTTTAACATAGTCTTTACTGGAGCTGGTGATAGGAATCGAACCTACAACCTGCTGATTACAAGTCAGCTGCTCTACCGTTGAGCCACACCAGCAAACTTATTATATAGTAAAACTAATTTTTAATTAACACTCTAAAAACTACATATATATTTTACTGAATGAACATCAAATAATTTGGTCAAGTCCTCGACCTATTAGTATCGATAAGCTAAATACATTGCTGCACTTACACCTTCGACCTATCAACCAGATAGTCTTTCTGGGGTCTTACCCTTGCGGTGGGAAATCTTATCTTGAAGTTGGCTTCGCGCTTAGATGCTTTCAGCGCTTATCCATTCCGTACATAGCTACCCAGCCATGCCCTTGGCAGAACAACTAGTACACCAGAGGTACGTCCATCCCGGTCCTCTCGTACTAAGGACAGGTCTTCTCAAATTTCCTACGCCTGCGACGGATAGGGACCGAACTGTCTCACGACGTTCTGAACCCAGCTCGCGTACCACTTTAATGGGCGAACAGCCCAACCCTTGGGACCTACTACAGCCCCAGGATGTGATGAGCCGACATCGAGGTGCCAAACCTCCCCGTCGATGTGGACTCTTGGGGGAGATAAGCCTGTTATCCCCAGGGTAGCTTTTATCCGTTGAGCGATGGCCCTTCCACGCAGAACCACCGGATCACTAAGTCCGATTTTCATCCTTGCTCGACCTGTATGTCTTGCAATCAAGCTCTCTTTTGCCTTTACACTCTACGTACGATTTCCGACCGTACTGAGAGAACCTTTGAGCGCCTCCGTTACCTTTTGGGAGGCGACCGCCCCAGTCAAACTGCCCACCTGACAGTGTCCCAAGACCAGATTCATGGCCTATGGTTAGAGTCCCAGTACTACAAGGGTGGTATCCCAAGGATGGCTCCGCCAAAACTGGCGTCCTGGTTTCAAAGCCTCCCACCTATCCTGTACATGTAGTACCAAGACCCAATGTCAAGCTACAGTAAAGCTCCATGGGGTCTTTCCGTCCTGTCGCAGGTATCCGGCATCTTCACCGGAATTACAATTTCACCGAGTCTGTTGTTGAGACAGTGCCCAAATCGTTACGCCTTTCGTGCGGGTCGGAACTTACCCGACAAGGAATTTCGCTACCTTAGGACCGTTATAGTTACGGCCGCCGTTTACTGGGGCTTAAGTTCACTGCTTCGATTACTCTAACAGATCCCCTTAACCTTCCAGCACCGGGCAGGCGTCAGCTCCTATACATCGTCTTGCGACTTAGCAGAAACCTATGTTTTTGGTAAACAGTCGCTTGGGCCTATTCTCTGCGGCCACCGGATGGTGGCACCCCTTATCCCTAAGTTACGGGGTCATTTTGCCGAGTTCCTTAACAACAGTTCTCTCGCGGGCCTTAGGATACTCTCCTCACCCACCTGTGTCGGTTTGCGGTACGGGTACCTTTAACCTCGATAGAGACTTTTCTTGACAGTGTGAAATCAGCTACTTCGCTACTAAATTTCGCTCCCCATCACATCCCAGCATTATCAAAGCGGATTTACCTACTCTGACTGCCTCAATGCTTGGGCACACATAACCAACAGTGTGCTTAGCTTATCCTACTGTGTCATCCCATCTCTCAAACGGTTATCGGTAGTACAGGAATATCAACCTGTTGTCCATCACCTACGCCTTTCGGCCTCAGCTTAGGTCCCGACTAACCCAGGGCGGACGAACCTTCCCCTGGAAACCTTGGGTTTACGGCCTGTGGGATTCTCACCCACATCTCGCTACTCATGCCAACATTCTCACTCCCATACTGTCCACATGTCCTTACGGTCATGCTTCAACCCGTATGGGAAGCTCCCCTACCCATCATAATGATGCCGTAGCTTCGGTAGTAAGTTTTAGCCCCGGAAATCTTCGGCGCAGGATCACTCGACCAGTGAGCTATTACGCACTCTTTGAATGAGTGGCTGCTTCTAAGCCAACATCCTGGTTGTCTGTGCAATCCCACATCCTTTACCACTTAACTTACATTTAGGGACCTTAGCTGACGATCTGGGCTGTTGCCCTTTCGACTATGAATCTTATCACCCACAGTCTGACTCCCAAGTATAAGATGACGGCATTCGGAGTTTGATAGTCTTCGGTAGGTGCAATACCCCCTAGGACATTCAGTGCTCTACCTCCGTATCTCTCACCTTGAGGCTAGCCCTAAAGCTATTTCGGGGAGAACCAGCTATCTCCGGGCTCGATTGGAATTTCACCGCTACCCACAAGTCATCCCCGAGCTTTTCAACGCTCGTGGGTTCGGACCTCCACGAAATTTTACTTTCGCTTCATCCTGCTCATGGGTAGGTCGCCCGGTTTCGGGTCTACGTCAAGTAACTGAACGCTCAGTTAAAACTCGCTTTCGCTACGGCTCCACACCTTAAGTGCTTAACCTTGCTACTTAACGTAACTCGTTGGCCCGTTCTACAAAAAGTACGCGGTCACACAAGAAATGTGCTTCCACAGCTTGTAAGTGCAGGGTTTCAGGTTCTATTTCACTCCCCTCCCGGGGTTCTTTTCACCTTTCCCTCACGGTACTATACGCTATCGGTCACTAGGTAGTATTTAGCCTTGGAGGGTGGTCCCTCCTGCTTCCCACAGGGTTTCACGTGTCCCGTGGTACTCTGGATCATATCTAAAGTCTTCTCGTTTAACATACAGGACTATTACCTTCTGTGGTGGGTCTTTCCAAACCTCTTCAATTACGATACCTCTTCGTTATGATATGTCCGCAACCCCAATAAAGAAAACTTTATTGGTTTGGGCTATTCCGCGTTCGCTCGCCGCTACTTACGGAATCGAATTTCTTTCTCTTCCTTCAGGTACTTAGATGTTTCAGTTCCCTGAGTTCCCCTCATTAAGCTATGTATTCACTTAATGATACTTAGACATTACTCTAAGTGAGTTTCCTCATTCGGAAATCTTCGGATCAAAGTTTACGTGCAACTCCCCGAAGCTTATCGCAGCTTATCACGTCCTTCATCGGCTCCTAGTGCCAAGGCATCCGCCCTGCACCCTTAATAACTTGACCAGTTAAAAAGGTTTGATAGATTAAAGTCTATCAACTTGATAATTTTAAAAAGTTATCAGCTTTATATATTACAAATTAGATGTCATATCACTAAATATATATGCAGTTTTCAAAGTGCTAACGCACATCGCCAACGTATAAATCCCGTTGCTTAAAGTGCTAACGCACGTCGCCAACAAACAAACTTCACATTCGTTCAGTTTATTCTGTTGCTTAAAGTGCTAATTTTGAGTATTCGTAAAAACGAACCCTCAAAATTAAACAGTAGGTAATTCTCCTTAGAAAGGAGGTGATCCAGCCGCACCTTCCGATACGGCTACCTTGTTACGACTTCACCCCAGTTATTGATTCCACCTTCGACGACTTCTTCCAAAAGGTTAGATAATCGGCTTCGGGCGTCTCCAACTCCCGTGGTGTGACGGGCGGTGTGTACAAGACCCGGGAACGCATTCACCGCAGCATTCTGATCTGCGATTACTAGTAACTCCAGCTTCATGTAGGCGAGTTTCAGCCTACAATCCGAACTGAGAGTAGCTTTAAGGGATTAGCTCCACCTTACGGCTTGGCAACCCTCTGTACTACCCATTGTAGCACGTGTGTAGCCCTAAGCATAAGGGGCATGATGATTTGACGTCATCCCCACCTTCCTCCAGGTTATCCCTGGCAGTCTCTCTAGAGTGCCCAACTTAATGATGGCAACTAAAGACAAGGGTTGCGCTCGTTGCGGGACTTAACCCAACATCTCACGACACGAGCTGACGACAACCATGCACCACCTGTCACCAATGTCCCCGAAGGGAACTCTCCGATTAAGGAGATGTCATTGGGATGTCAAGCTTAGGTAAGGTTCTTCGCGTTGCTTCGAATTAAACCACATGCTCCGCTACTTGTGCGGGTCCCCGTCAATTCCTTTGAGTTTCACTCTTGCGAGCGTACTTCCCAGGCGGAGTACTTAATGCGTTAGCTGCGGCACCGAGGGGGGTAACCCCCGACACCTAGTACTCATCGTTTACAGCGTGGACTACCAGGGTATCTAATCCTGTTTGCTCCCCACGCTTTCGTGCCTCAGCGTCAGTTACAGTCCAGAGAGCCGCCTTCGCAACTGGTGTTCCTCCTAATATCTACGCATTTCACCGCTACACTAGGAATTCCACTCTCCTCTCCTGCACTCAAGTCTCCCAGTTTCAAGAGCTTACTACGGTTGAGCCGTAGCCTTTCACTCCTGACTTGAAAGACCGCCTACGCACCCTTTACGCCCAGTAAATCCGGATAACGCTAGCCCCCTACGTATTACCGCGGCTGCTGGCACGTAGTTAGCCGGGGCTTCCTCCTCAAGTACCGTCATTATCTTCCTTGAGGACAGAGTTTTACGACCCGAAGGCCTTCATCACTCACGCGGCGTTGCTGCATCAGGCTTTCGCCCATTGTGCAATATTCCCCACTGCTGCCTCCCGTAGGAGTTTGGACCGTGTCTCAGTTCCAATGTGGCCGATCACCCTCTCAGGTCGGCTACTGATCGTCGCCTTGGTAAGCCGTTACCTTACCAACTAGCTAATCAGACGCGGGTCCATCCTGTACTGGCTCACCTTTGATATTTAAGAGATGCCTCTCAAATATATTATCCCGTATTAGCATACCTTTCGGTATGTTATCCGTGTGTACAGGGTAGGTTACCCACGCGTTACTCACCCGTCCGCCGCTCTTTACCGAAGTAAATCGCTCAACTTGCATGTGTTAGGCACGCCGCCAGCGTTCATCCTGAGCCAGGATCAAACTCTCAAATAAAAGTTTATCAGGCTCAGATACTATTGTTATCAAAATATCTGGCTTTATGGTTTGTTTCTTGTTTTATAAATTAACCTACTGTTTAATTTTCAAAGTTCATTTCATTTAATTAACTTATTTGTGCTTGTTATTTCTTTACTTCTTGTTGAGCACATTTATTATAATAACATCTTATCATAGTATGGTCAACTACTTTTTTCATTTTTTCTTAAATTTATCGATTATTCATCTTTTGTAATACAATTGTGACTTTATTTTCAAAGATGTAACTATTATTAATAACAATTTACAATTATAATAATACTATATACAATTGTTGTTAATTTAGAAAGGAGCTTCAAAATGTTTAGAAAGGTATTATATTTTTTAACACTACTTTCTATATCTGTTTTTTTTATTGTTGGATGTTCAAATTCACAGAACAAACAGAATACAAACCAAAATAAAGAAACACAATCGCAAGAAGATACTAAAAAAGTAGATAGCGATAAGGATACTTCCAATGTTGTCGTTTCAGATGGAACAGATAAACCACCAAAACAAGATACTACTGATAATGATAGTGACAAGCTAGATGTATCCTCTTTAGATAACACCACTCTTGATTGGTTTTACATACCAAACACTAAACACAAGACCCCAGAAGTAAATACTGACATTGACTTTAAATTTTCTGACTATGATGCCCTATACAATGGACCTAAAAAAGATGGTCAGAAAACTTTATACCTTACATTTGATGAGGGTTATGAAAATGGATATACATCAAAGATACTAGACAATTTAAAACAAAATCAGGTTAAAGCAGTTTTTTTTGTTACATCTCCATACATAAAAGAAAATAAAGACTTAGTTAAAAGAATGGTATCTGAAGGACATATAGTTGGAAATCACAGTAAATCTCATCCATCTATGCCAACAAAAACAAGTAATCTAAAAAGCTTTAATGATGAGTTCTCTGATGTTGAAAGACTTTACAAGGATGTGACTGGAAAGGATATGATTAAATTTTTCAGACCTCCTATGGGCAAATACTCAGAGAAAAGCTTAGCAATGACTAAAAATTTAGGATACAAGACTATATTTTGGAGTTTTGCATACAGAGATTGGGATACTGAAAAACAACCATCACATGAAGAAGCAAGCAAAAAAATAATGGATAATTTACACGATGGTTCTATTTTACTATTACATGCAGTTTCCAAAACTAGTACAGAAATTTTAAATGATTTTATATCAGATGCAAGAAAGCTAGGATATGAGTTTGAGCTTTTAAAGTATTAATACTTTAAATTACATCCAAAGAATGTAAATTACCATAGCGTATTAAGCATTATAAAATATAACATAAAAATATTCTTCTTATTAAATGATTTTAATAGAAGAATATCAATAAAAAATAGATGTATAGCTTAATGTTAGTAAAATCATTATTATAAATTATAGTTATACATCTATTTTTAATTTGTATATAATCAATGTTTGTTTTAATTTGCATATAATTAGCACTTATTTAATTGACTAAATAATAAACATTGCTACTATAGTTGTTACAATCAGTCCTGTTATAACTGGTACAAAATTTCGTTTTGCCAACTCTATTGGACTAACTCCACAAATTGCTGCTGCTGAGATAAGCCCCCAAGGAACTAGACATCCTCCACCTACCCAGATACCACTAATTTGACCTAATGCAGCTAATGCACCAACACTTGCATTGATAGCTGTTCCAAATACAGAAGCAAGTGAACCTACTAATGAAATTCCAGAAAATCCAGAACCATCAAGTCCAGTTATTGCTCCTACTATAGTTTCTATACCCGATACAGCAAATTTATTAAGTGGTATTGTTTGAGAAAGAGCTATCCCTATATCTGATAATAAACCTTGTGAACCTGATGCTAACACTTTTCCAAATACACCTGTTAAAGGTGCAACTTCACCCATATAAAAGAATGCTGCTATTGGTATAATTGCTCCAAATATTTTTATACCAAATACAAAACCATCTATTATATTCTCGCAGACATTTTCAAGACTGTCTTTGCCAAAATTTATGGTATTTATAATGATTATTAAAAATACTGCTGTCCCACCTAAAAGAGCTGAGGCATCTCCTCCTTTTAGGTCAAATACATACATTGCAATTATATCCGCAAGAAATCCTAAAGCTACTAAAATAGTTGCTATTTTAGATTTCCCATTAAATTCTTCTACTTCTTCACTTTCAAAATCTTTTAATTCTTCTCTAAACATTCCCTTATTAATGTCTCTTTTCAATGTATAAAATGCCATAGATATTGTTACAATTCCCATTACCCAAAATAGAATCATACCATCATTTATTACATATGATACAGCAACTCCTGCTGCACCAGCTGTTATACTTGGAGCCCCTTGAATGACAAAGTCTGTAGATAAAGCAAGACCATGACCAAATAAATTTAATGCCACTGCAACACCAATTGCTGGTAGCCCAGCTCTCATAGCAACAGGTAAAAAAACAGCCCCAACTAAAGCAACAGCTGGAGTCGGCCAGAAAAACCAAGAAAGAATTAACATAACAAATCCAGTTACAAAAAATGCAGTATTAGAATTTTTTATAACTTTTGAAAATGGTCTTACCATATACTGTATAGCATTATTAGCTTCTAATGCTTTAGATAAAGCAACCATAATAGCTATAATTAAAATAATTGGTCCCAACTCATTTAAAGATATAATAAACGAGTTAAACACTGCTGTTATTGCACCAAATATATTTTTTTCAAAGAACAATCCCATGAAAAAAACACCCAATATACATGGTACTATTGTATCCTTTTTCATAATCATAGTAATTAATATAATTACCATAAATATAATGTAAATATAATGTGCTCCTGTCAAAACCATATTATTATGTCCCCTTTTTTTAAGATAATAATATTATATGGTCTTGTAAGTTAACTTGTTACTTGCTCACAGGTATGTAATAACCAATCCTTCAATATGCAATTTAAATTTTTATAATTCTTTTACTGGAATAGATATTTCAATAGAAAACTCTTTATCATCTGAGTTTACACTTATACTTCCATTATGATGAGCAATTATTTTCTCACAATTCTTTATACCTATCCCAAAACTTTCTACATTTTTAGAGAAATTACTCACTCTATTTTTTTGTATGATTAATAATTTAGAATCTTCAACTTTAATGAAAAATACTACTGGTTTATCTCTCCTAGCGTATTTTATTATATTGGAACATAAGTTATCAAATATTCTCCTAAATTGTGTTACATCTACATAAATATGATACTGATTATAAAGTTCATTTTCTATTGTTATATGAAATCCCTTTTCTTCCAATGTATATGAACTATCCAAAAGCAATTGAAAAATAAATTCATTTGCATTTATTTTTTCGTATTCTTTTGAAACTTCCTCTCCAGAATTTACAAAATGGGTAAAAAGGTCATCAGTTAAATCTTTTATTTGATATGCTTTAGACCTTACATTTTTTATGTACTGCTCTAATTGCTCAGGGCTATTATATTTATGGTCTTTAATCAAATCTAGATAACATATTACTGATGTTAATGGAGTTCTGACATCATGTGATATTGAAGTTACTATGTCTTTATTTTTATTCTTCATTTCTCTTTCTTTTATAAGTTGATTCTCTAATGTTTGACTCATCTCATTAATACTAGATGCAAGTGATGATAATTCATCATTCCCTTTGACTGGAATTCTGTATTTTAAACTACCACTCTCCACTATTTTTATACCCATCTCTATTTTTCTTAGGTATTTTATCTTTCTACTCAATAACAGTAAGAATGTTATAATAAATGTAAGTGCCATGAAGGTAATAGAAATTGCATCTATAAAATTTTGAAATCGGAATCTAAATAAAGCTATTACAACTATATCAGCTTTAACATTAGAAAATTGTATCTCATAATGTCTAGCCATAGAATTGCTATAAAATTCATTTTCCTCACTTTTATCAGGCACTTCATTAGGATAGTATAATGTATCATAAAAAACCTTATTTCCTTTGTATATTTTCATAGAAACAAACCAATTATCACCATTCCATTCTGCTATAGCATCTCCATTATTTGAATTTACTCTATTATCATTAACATAAATTTGAAAATCATCCATCAGTTGGTCTACTTCTCTTTTAAAGTATACTTTTCCTTCTGATACATCTTTTACTATAGATTCAACAGCAGAGTAAAATGGTATATTTAAAATAAAAGCCATTGCAGCTGAGATTACTACATATATCAATAGTATAACACCCAACTTTGATGGCTTAATTTTGCTAATCAATATAATACCCCTTTCCCCATGCAGTTTTTATGTATTGTGGATTTTTTTGGTCTTTTTCTAGTTTTTTTCTTAAATTTCTAATATGCACCATTATTGTATTATTTGCTGTATAAAAATATTGTTCATCCCAAATAGTTTCATATATATTCTCAGATGAAAAAACTTTTTTTCTATTTTTCAACATAAGAACCAAAATACTATATTCTATAGTTGTCAAAAACACAGGTTCGCCATTCAATGTAACATCTTGAGTGTCTAAATTGACATATAATTCTTTTGTCTGTAATATGTTTGGCTCTCTTTCCTTTTCCTTTCCTTGATATATATAATAACGTCTAAGTAATGACTTAACTCTTGAAATTAATTCAGAATATGAAAAAGGCTTTGACAAATAGTCATCTCCTCCTGCTGAAAAGCCAATAACTTTATCAGAATCTTGAGTTTTTGCAGTTAAAAATAATATTGGGGCTGTTGTTTTTTCTCTAATTTCATTACATGCAACAAACCCTGTCTTTACAGGCATGACAACATCCAAAATAATCAAATCAATCGTACTATCTACTAAGTTTACAGCTTCTTCTCCGTTTGTTGCCATAACAACCTCATAACCTTCACCAGTTAAAAGTATTTCCACGATTTCTCTAATCTCAGGATTATCGTCAGCTACTAAAATTTTTTTTGGAATCTCTTTATTCATCACTAAACTCCTTTCTTTGCTATATTTCTTAAATATTTCAAACTATATAAAATATTATACTTTATTAGCAAAAGCTTAGCAATGTCACACGTTTTAATACTTTCTACTACTGTAAACACCTTTAAGATTCAATTAACATGTATACATAAATCGACATCTTTATAAAATGCTCTATATAATATTATCTTGCATAAATAACTTTTTTTACTGATTTCACTTTTTCAGAAGATTTTACATGTACTATAATACATATCAAACCACTTATAGCTACAAATGCATAGAAACTTATACCTCTACTAAGTAACATTGCTGGAACTAGTAGATGACCTGGGAAAAATATCTTAAACAATGTCATAAAACTGTTTTCAGAAGCTCCAACAGCCCCTGGTAATGGTAATGATGAAACAGCAATATTCAGTAGTGATTGTATTGCCAATATCTCAAATACAGTATATGTTGATAAATGAAAAGCTTTGTATACAAAGAATGGTACTAAAAACATAGCTGTTATTTGTACAATAGTTACGGATAAAATTTGTATTACAAGCTTTGGATTCTGTTTGATATACTGAGCACCTTTAACATATTCTTCAATCTGAGAAGTTATAACTTTTCTTGAGCCCTCAACATCTTTTATTATTCTCAGCTTACCTAATAAGTTTGTTATTAATATTATAAAATTGTTGACCAATTTTTTTGAAAATATAATTGCGATTACTCCAACTACAAGGGCTACATTTGTTATTACACCATATATTAGTAAAATATTCATACCACTTACGTTATTTAGTATAAATTCACGTTCCATAATGAACATTATTCCACTATATGCTAATACAACTACTTGATGGATGACAACAATCACTAATAATATAAGTGAAGAATAAGAGATATTTATATCATCCTTCTTCATATAATAAACTTGTGCTGGTTGACCTCCTGATGCTGAGGGTGTAATTGAACTAAAATAAAACCCAATAAAAGCATACCCCATACATTTTAAAAGAGTAGTTTTTTGTTTTAAAGCTTTTATACCTAAATATATATTTATACCTTCACAGGCAACGTATATAATCATCATCATAAATCCAATTAGTATAAACACAGGGCTTGCACCTTTTAATGATTTTATTAACGATTCAATTGATTGTCCTCTAAAAACAAAATATCCTGTTATGCCCATTAGTAAAACTAAAAAAGCGACACTACCTAGGCATTTATTTTTCTTTTCAGTTTTACTTATCATAGCTACATCCTTTCTGGTGCTACAAATTTAAAACCACTATCTTTAAGTTTTGGAATGGCTATCTTCAAAGCTTCAATAGTACGTTCAGGTGCACCTACTGCACCACCTGAATTTTCACCTGCATCATGCAAGCAAATTATAGAATTTTCTTTTGTTCTATTCATTAACTTATTTATAATAATCTCTACTGTACTATCTTTACTCCAATCTTCCGCCATTACATCCCATAAGGTCATTTTTAAATTATATTTTTTAACAAATAAATTTGAAAATAGATTAGTATGACCCCATGGTGGACGATAATAGTTTATATCTACACCTAAATTTTTCATTATATTTACACTTTCCATAAAATCTTTTTTAACATAATTATAGCTGTAAAGCCATGCATTCTTATGTTCTAGTGAATGTAAACCAACTATGTGATTTTCTCTTAACATCCTTTTTATAATTTCAGGCTCTTTTTCAGCATTCTTTGCAACTACAAAAAACATAGCTTGTATATCATTTTCTTTTAACACATCTAATAATTTTTCTGTATATCTCTTATCTGGGCCATCATCAAATGTCAGCGCAATTTCATTTTCTCCAGTCATATTTTTTAACACATCTTTATTTAATAGTTTGTTATAATATGTAGGTATAATTGAATGGATTAAAAAAATCAATGCTACAACTATAATTAAACCTACTACATACATTCTCTACACGCTCCTTGTTCATCAAATGAAAATAAAATATTTTCTAATGTATTATTATCAAACTGTTTTTTCAATTCTCTCATATTTTTACTCATTTCTTTAAGAGTAGCATCATCATAAATTAAATCTTTTATTTCATCTACATAGTACTTTTTATTTTTATCAAGTATTCTCCCTATTCTATTATTTAGTATAAAGTCAGCATTATTTATCTCTTGTTGTAAAAACGGATTAAATGCTAATATTGGAAGCTCTGAATAAATCGTTTCAAATAATGTTATTCCACCTGGTTTAGAAATAATAAGGTCAGCATTTTTCATATATCTATATACTTCATTAGTATAACCTACTACCTCTATATTTTCATATCTACCAGATAACTTATAGTACATTTTCTTATTATTACCAGTTATTACAGTAGTTTTTACGCCTTCTAAACTATTTAATTCACTATAAAATTGTTCTGATTTAGGTAGTAATCCTAATCCTCCACCCATTATAAGTATATTTTTTTTATTTGAATATTTTATATGTTCTATTTTTTTAAATTCTTTTTTTACTGGAATACCATTAACTTTAACTTTTTCTTCATCTATTCCTTTAAAAATAAGTTCTTCTTTAGTAGATTTACTAGCTACTAAATAACAGTCTGTATTTTTACTAATCCATTCTGAGTGACTACTTATATCTGTTATACATGTTATCAAAGGAAGATTTGAATTATACTTTTCCTTATATCTTGATACTAATTGTGAACAAAATGGAAAAGTTGAGATGACCACTGTTGGTTGTATTTCATTAAGTAACTTGTCTAATTTAGTTAAAAAATAATCTGAAAAAGTAAATTTTATATCTTTCTTTCCATTTTCTGTACATTTGTAAAATAAATTATAAAGACTACTTCCCCGATTTACAAGAATAGAAAATGTCTTGTACATTTTATCTGAATAGTTTGGCATAATGTATTCAAATATATCTTTAATTATTATTTCTGAATTATTAAATTTTGTTTTTATATCTTCACTTAAAGAGTTTGATGCTGAGTAATGACCCATACCAAATTTTCCTGTAAGAATTAATACTTTCATAAGATTCCCTCCTCATTAAAGTCTTTCTTTTCCTCTAATTACTATATTTATAAGTATAGACTTTAAATCTTTAGAAAAACCTAGTATAATTCTTAAGAAATCTTAAAGTTTTAATTAAAAAATACAAAACCCAATTAATATAGAAGATTATCTCCTATACCAATTGGGCTTTATATCTACATATATTCAAATACATACACAATCATTATAATTATTTAAACATACTTTATTTAATTATTCTTTATAATTAATCCATAATATTATATTCTTCATATAAAGGATACTTTTCAGTTAATCCAACAACTAATGTTCTAGCCTTAGATTCTTCATCATAAGTTAAACATAAGTCTATGGCCTCAGCGATTACCGCCATATCTTCTTCTTTCATACCTCTAGTAGTTACAGCTGGAGTACCAAGTCTTATTCCACTTGTAACAAGAGCACCATTTGGGTCAAATGGAATTGTATTCTTATTAGCTGTTATATAAGCATCATCCAATCTTTTTTCTGCAGCTTTACCAGTTATATTTTTATTAGTTAAATCTAATAGTATTAAATGATTATCTGTACCTCCAGAAATTAATTTAAAGTTTCTTTTAATAAGTTCTTCAGCTAGAGCTTTTGCGTTTTTAGCAACTTGTACTTGATACTCTTTAAACTCATCACTTAATGCTTCTTTAAAACAAACTGCCTTAGATGCAATTATATGCTCAAGAGGTCCACCTTGAATTCCAGGGAATATTGCTTTATCTATAGCTTTAGCATACTTTTCTTTACATAAAATAACTCCTCCACGAGGTCCTCTTAAAGTTTTGTGAGTTGTTGTTGTAACAAAGTCAGCCACTTCACATGGATTTTGGTGAAGACCAGCAGCCACAAGACCTGCTATATGAGCCATATCTACCATTAGTAATGCTCCAACTTCATCAGCTATCTCTCTAAACTTTTTAAAATCTATTTCTCTAGGATATGCACTTGCTCCTGCAACTATCATTTTAGGTTTTACTTCATGTGCTATTTTTCTAACTTCATCAAAATCTATAAGTCCACTATCTTTGTCTATACCATATTCATAAAATTTATAATATTGACCAGAAATATTAACTGGAGCACCATGAGTTAAATGCCCACCTTGAGATAAATTCATTCCCATAACAACATCACCTGGTTTTAACATAGCAAAATATACACCAATATTTGCATTTGCTCCAGAGTGAGGTTGAACATTAGCATGTTCTGCTCCAAATATTTTTTTAATTCTATCTATTGCAAGAGTTTCAACTTCATCTATGTACTCACATCCACCATAATATCTTTTGCCTGAGTAACCTTCTGCATACTTATTTGTAAGATGACTTCCCATAGTTTCCATTACTGGAACTGATACTATGTTTTCAGATGCTATTAATTCAATATTTCTTTGTTGTCTTTTTAACTCTCTTTTCATACTTTCATAAATCTCAGGGTCCGCTTTTTTCAAGTTCTCAAACATATTACTCCTCCTAGTTATTATTTAATTTTTATTTTTACAGACATTTCTTAATTTTCGTTTTTATCAATATGATAATTTATTATTATAGTCCTTTACAAATTAATAGTCAAGTGTTTTGCCATTTTTCCATATTTAACATAGTTACTTTCTTTATTTTTAAGTTAAAATATAATAAATAATATTGTCTAATTCTTTTAATTGGATATAATTTAAATGTGACTATTTTGAAATAAAAAAAGATAATATAATTTATATATATTAAAGAATATTGCTTAAAAATTTGGTATAATTTCAATATTACGGTTTTTAATTTGGAGGTGTATTTATGAATCAAAATGAGGAGCTTGAATATAAGAAAAATATTCTAAAATTAGCTCTATTTGTAGGGGAACTTATGATAAAAAATGGAGCTGAAACATCTAGGGTTGAAGACAGTGTCCTTAGAATATGCAGGTCAAGAGGATTTTATCATGTAAATATTTTTACAACTCCTACAGTAATAATTATTTCTGATGAAAAATTTGATGGCTTTTCATTTATGAAAACGATTCAATCAAGAGGTATAAACTTAAATAAGATTTCTTTATTAAATAGTTTTTCTCGAGAATTTGTAAGCGACAAAGAATATGATATTGATAATGCCATTGCACGACTTTATGAAATCCAAGATGTAAAACCGTATCCTTTATGGTTATTTTACTCTTGTACAGGAATTGCATCTGCTTGTTTTGCTTGTTTGCTTGGAGGGAATTATGTATTAAATTTTATACTTACGTTTATAATAGCAATATTTGCAGCAATTACTTATGATAAAACTATGAAGATAAGTGCAATATCTGCGTTTTCCTGTTTAGTATCTTCTTTTTTAATTGCACTTTCAGGAGTTCTGCTAGTTGAAATAGGCATTTTAAATGACCCTAAAATGCTTATAGTTGGTGCCATAATGCCACTACTCCCAGGAGTTGCTTTTATAAAAGCTATTAGAGATTTAATATCAGGTAATTTAATATCAGGAATTTCTCGTGCTTTTGATGCAGCTATGATTATTATTGCAATTGCTTCTGGAGTTGGTTTTGTTCTTGATACATGGTATAGAATAGGAGGTCCTTTCTAATGACTGATATGTCAATGATTTTACATTTTTTATTTTCAGGAATTGCAACTGCTGGATTTGCTGTTTTCTTTAATGCACCACCTTATCTACTTCTTCCAGCTGGAATAACTGGTGGAATTGGTTGGATTGTATATGTTTATTTATTTAACTTTACTACAAATGCAGTTTTTGCAGGTTTTATAGCTGCTGCTTTAGTATCAGCATGTAGTGAAACTTTGGCTAGAAAACTAAAGCAACCAGCTATTGTATTTGTAATTCCAGGTATTCTTCCTTTAATACCAGGAATTGGATTGTACAATACAATGTTATCTTTGATTCAAAAAAATTATTCTTTGGCCATGTCAAAAGGTACAGATGCACTGTTTCTAAGTGCCGCGATAGCACTAGGTGTATTAGTTGTAACTTCTTTTGTAAGAACATTGAATCTTTTAAAAATCAGAAAAAACTTTATTCCTTACAGAAAGTCAAAATAAAAACATAAAAATAGCAATGTACTAAAAGTTTACAAATACACATCGAGTATTTATTTAAAAAGTACATTGCTATTTTTAATTATAATTATTTTAAAGGTCAATTAATATTCTTGTTATTACTGGTATAAACTCTCTACTATCTCTGAATTTTTTGTCATTCTTCTTTAAGTACAAATAACAAAGTATTGTAAGACAAATTCCAACTAGCCCACTTATGGCTTCAACACCAGATGTCATCCCTACTGCACCTAATATATAATAAGTCCCTATTGTTCCAACAAGAAGTGCTATAAGTGGTATTATATAAGCCATTACAGCTGCTTTTAATACATTCATATTATCCATACTTACTTCTACATGGTCTCCAACTTTTGCACCAATTGTGTTATCTACTTCTACTAATATTTCCTTTGACTCTGCCGAATCTGTAGTAGCACACTTTCCACAAGCAGCACAAGCTGAATGTCTTTGCATTTTTAATTTCGCAGTTCTATCATCAACAATTTCCATAATAAATCCTTGTTGATTCATAACTAACCGCCTCCTTATTTTGTAAATTTATTTATAGTATCCATAAGTTCTTTTATCATCTCTTCAGTTTGCTCACCATCATCATGTTTGATGCTTTCTGCTACACATCCTTTTATATGGTTCTCCAATATAATCGTGCCTACTCTATTTATAGCAGACCTTATAGCAGATATTTGAACCAATATATCAACACAATAACGTTCTTGTTCTACCATTTTTTGTATACCCTTAACTTGACCTTCTATTCTTTTTAATCTTTTTATAAGAGCTTCTCTCTCATTGTTTGGTGCTAATTTTCTTTCTTCCATAAACTCACCTCATACTCTAATGATGTCTTATATAATTATGCTCTACTTACCAACTTGTTTAAAATATAATACCGTTATTACTACTATAAATGCTAAAATTGATATTGCGATAGACCTACTTTGATTCTTAGTTTGTTCCATACTTAACTTTCCATTCATCTTAAACCCTGCTAATGGAAATAAAAATATAACCAATGCATCAATTCCAAGTACAATCTGGGCTGCAATAGTCCATTTACTCAAAAAACAGAATATTCCACCCACACCTAAAAGAACCTCTAATATATTTATAAACTTATACGTAGGTTTTTTTGCTATATATTCTTCAATTTTTTCCTTACATTCTGCACGACATGGATATATATTTGTATTGTCATCATATTGTATAGCTAATTTATTATTTGGCGACTTTATATCCCTATTACAGTAAAGACATTTTTTCATGTTATATTCTCCTCTAGTATTCCTCTTTAAAAATTTTGCCTAAATTATTATATGCTTTAATACTATTATACCAAATAGATACAAAAAACAAAAATAAAAGGAACAATTTTAGCGATTTCTTTTATTTCAATGTGTAATATAATAAATTTATAATAACAATTAAACAAAATTATTTATATCTAGTTTAATTGTTATATAATCTAAAATAAGTCAAATTTGTATGAGAGGTTAAAATGAAACAAATGGAATTAGCTATTGTAAGTTTGAAAAAAGATGCTGGAGAAATTTATGAAGACCAAATAAGACAATTTTTAGGTGACAATATAAAAATAAATTTATACTCATTTGAAGAAGGAAATTTAAAATTTTTCAAAGAAAATTTGATACTTCTATCTGCTTATTTAAAGTATGATGAGATAGTAAAATTGTCTCATTATGATGCTCAAATTATTGTACCTAAGTTAACATTTGAAAAGAACAGTATAGATATGATATCAAAATTAGAAAAAGATAAAACTATTTATGTATATAATCTAAGTAAGGATATGGCAATAGAGACAATATCTTTAATACATAGATTAGGAATAGACAATATCAATGTCCTACCTTGCTATCCAGAGATAGAGTTTACCCCTACAGATGCTATAATTCTAACTCCTGGTGAAAAAATCTTACCTAAAATTAAAAATTGTGAAGTCATAGACTTAAAGTATAGAATAATAGATTTAAGTTGTATTGTTGAAATTGCTACAAAAACTAAGTTAAAACATCTAATAAAAGATGACTTAATAAAAAAATATGTGGAGAAGATAATTCCTACAAGCTATAGTACAGGTGAATTATTATTAGATGCAAATAAATTTGAAAGACAATTTGATTTATTATTATCCATAATTGATGATGGAATCATATGTACTAATAATGATGGGATAATTCAATTCTACAATCATATGGCTAGAAAAATTTTATCTATAAATGCAAATGAAATGATTTATGCATTTGTTGGTGATTGCATAAAAGAAATCAATTTCCAAAATATATTAAGCAATAAAGCTCCATTTTATGAAAAGTTAATTAAAATAAACCATGTCGATATAAATTTAGAAATTAAACATATACAATTAAATGTATTTGATGGATTTATATTAAAAATGACCAAATTCTCACAACTAGAAAAAAAGCAAGCTAAGCTAAGAGCGCAGTTAGTCAATTCTGGCAATATTAGTAAATATACATTTGATGATATATTAGGTTCCAGTATACAAACCATTAATACAAAAAAAATTGCCAATAATATGGCCCAATCAAACTCCTCTATTTTAATAATTGGTGAAAGTGGTACTGGTAAGGAATTATTTGCTCAATCAATTCATAGTGCCTCTCGAAGAAAAGATGGACCTTTTGTAGCGGTAAATTGCAGTACTTTTCAAGAAAATTTATTGCAAAGCGAACTATTTGGCTATGATGAAGGTGCTTTTACTGGTGCTAAAAAAGGTGGGAAAATGGGTTTATTTGAATTGGCTAATAATGGAACAATATTTTTAGATGAAATTGGAGAAATGGATTTAAATTCACAATCCAAATTACTTAGAGTTATACAAGAAAAACAAGTAAGACGTATTGGCTCTAATAATGTCATTGATATTGATGTAAGAATAATTGCAGCTACTAATAGAAATTTAAAAGAACTTGTATCTAAAGATATGTTTAGAAGAGATTTATATTTTAGATTAAACGTTCTTCCTCTTAAAATACACCCTCTTAGAGAAAGACCTGTTGATATATTTGAGATTTTTAACTCTCTAAAATACGATATTCCATGCAATTTTATTCTAAGTGAAGAAGTAAAAGAAATCTTCAAAGTGTATAGGTGGGAAGGAAATGTGAGAGAATTAAGAAACTTAGGAGAATACTTCTGCTACTTAGGAAAAGATGTTATAGAGATATGTGATTTACCTGAATACATATTGGATACTATAGATTCAAATTATAGCAGAAATGTCTGTAATAAAGTAACCGATAAAATAGGAAAGCATCAACTAAACATTAACAAAGATAAAAACTCACTAAAACATGATTATAATTTTAAAAGACCTTTAGATGAATACTTATTTATATTGGATAATTTAAAAAAGGCTTATAATTTAAAAGAAAGAATTGGCAGAAAAAGTCTATACAAAATAGCTTTAGATGAAAATAGATTTTTGACAGAGCAACAGATTAGAAATATACTTTTAGAATTACAAGACTTTGGACTTGTAAACATACTGGTTGGTCGTGGTGGTTCAGTTATAACATCAAAAGGATTTGAATTTCTAAAAAATATAAATGAATAGGTCTAATAAGTTAAACAGTTAAACCACTTAAACCTATTCATTTATATTTTCATACATATGAAACCTTATTAGAAATAACCTTTTCCACAAATCTCTAAATATAATTAATATTTTTAGCTACCTTACACTTTGAAATCACTTAATATCACATATTAACTTATAGTTAAATACTTTTTATTATATATCTTGGCATGTTGTTTGCTTAATATTATTAACATAAATTTAAAAATTACTGGAGGTTTTTACAATGAATTATAATTTTAATGAAATTGTTGATAGGAGCAATAATTTTTCGTCTAAATGGTCAGAGATGGATAAAAAGTATGGAAGCAATGATTTACTTCCTATGTGGGTAGCTGATATGGATTTTAAAGCTGCTCCTTGCATAATTGATGCTTTAAAAAATAGACTAGAACAAGAGATTTATGGTTACACAACAAGACCAGATTCTTACAATGAATCTATAGTAAATTGGCTAGATAAAAGACATAATTGGAAAATAAAAAGTGAATGGTTAGTTTATAGCCCAGGTGTTATACCAGCCATAAGTCTTTTAATAAATGAACTTACAAAAGAAAACGATAAAATAATGATACAGGAGCCAGTTTATAGTCCTTTTAATAGTGTTGTAAAAAATAACAATAGAGAACTAATTATAAGCCCATTACAAAAATTAGAAGATGGAAATTATGTAATGAATTATGAAGACATTGAGAGAAATATTAAAGATGTAAAATTATTCATACTTTGTAATCCTCATAATCCAGTTGGTAGAGTATGGACAAAGAAAGAATTAAAGAAATTAGGAGATATTTGCCTTAAACATAATGTAAAAGTAATATCTGATGAAATACATAGTGATATCATATTAAAAAAACATAAACATATCCCTATGGCATCTATTTCTAAAGAATATGAAAAAAATACGATTACTTGTATGGCTCCAACAAAAACTTTTAATATAGCTGGTCTTCAATCATCTTATGTGATACTACCTGATAAAAAAGACTATAAATCATTAGATGATGCTTTTACTAGAATTGATATAAAAAGAAATAACTGCTTTAGCTTAGTTGCAACAGAGGCTTCATATAATAATGGTGAACCTTGGTTAGAATCATTCTTGGAATATTTAGAATCTAATGTAGATTTTGCTATAAACTATATACATGAAAATATGCCAAAACTTAAAGTTAGAAAACCAGAAGGTACTTATTTATTATGGGTAGACTTTAGTGAACTTGGATTAAGTGATGATGAGCTAGAAAATATACTTGTAAATAAAGGCAAAGTTGCTTTAAATCAAGGAAACAGCTTTGGTATTGGAGGCAGTCAACATCAAAGAATAAACTTAGCATGTCCACAAAGTATGCTTGAAGAAGCTCTTACAAGAATAAAAAATGCAATTAACTAAAAAGATTTAAGGAGAATTTTCACTATGAAAATAGATACAGAAAGAAAAAGACCTTCATTTAGATATTCCTTGTTAGTAATGCTTGCAATAATAGCTTTAACATCAGTTGGCATAGTTGTATTTAATGCTTCTATAACTACAATGTTTTTACTTTCATGGCTTATAGTAGTTCCTGCAGCTATGAAGCTTGGCTATACTAATGATGAAATAGAAGCCTTTGGATTTGAAGTTGGTAAGGATGCATTTCAGTCAAATTTGATTATACTTTCTGTTGGCGTACTAATAGCAGCTTGGATAGCTGCTGGTACGATACCAACAGTAGTGTATAGTGGTCTAACAATAATAACCCCTAAATATTTTTTACTTACAACATTAATAGTCTGCTCACTTACTTCTGTCGCTACTGGTACATCTTGGGGAACTCTTGGAACTTCTGGTATAGCAATGATGAGTATTGGTACTAGCATGGGTATTCCTCTTGGCTTAACAGCTGGTGCAGTGATTTCTGGTGCTTTCTTTGGAGATAAAATGTCTCCCCTATCAGATTCTACAAACTTAGCTGCAGCAGTTTGTAAGACAGATGTGATTACACACATGAAACACATGATTTACACAACAGGACCTGCATATGTAATATGTATAGTTCTATATACAGTAATTGGATTAAAATATTCAAATAACACTATCGACTATGTTCAAATAAACCAAATTAAAGATGTATTAAATTCAAACTTTCATATTGGTTTAGTAGCAATGATTCCAATAATATTTTTATTATTACTTTTATTGTTGCAAAAACCTCCTATTATATCTATACTAAGTTCAGCTGTAATGGGACTTATTATAGCTGTATTTCAAGAAGGAGAAAAAATAGGTGATATTTTAAATTATATGTTATCAGGTTTTACTATAGATACTGGATTTGTTTATGCTGACAAACTATTAAATCGTGGAGGAATAATGAGTATGGCTGAAACCGTTTTACTAGTATTTGTAGTTTTCGTTATTGCTGGTATTCTCCAAAAAACTGGTTTCTTAGAGGTACTACTTCAACCTATGATAACTAAAATAGGAAATTCTAGAACCAAATTAGTTGGGTCTACTTTTATAGTAAGCTACTTTGCAAATGCATTTAGTTCGTCAATGATGTTTACTTCAGTGTTTGTTGGAACTTTAATGTCTCCAATATACAAAGAATTTAGATTAAAGCCACAGAATCTATCTAGAATTATAGAAGATACAGCCACACTTGGTGGACCACTAATACCATGGAATTCAAATGCTGTTTTCTGTGCTCAAACTCTTGGTGTGAGTCCACTGGAATTTATACCATATTGTTTCTTAAGTTGGATTACTCCTATAATTTCATTTATTTATGGTGTAACTGGTTTTACTATGCTTACATATACAGATGATGAAATTGAAGAGTTAGAGATATTTGACACTGTTCAGAGAAGAGTTGATTAAGTATGAAATTTGAATACTACTACTTAATTCAGGACATTACAGGTATATTATTGGCATTTGTAGGACTTAGAATGTCCATCCTAGGATTTAGAATACTTTCTATAAAAGGACTTTCTATAAGTACACTTTTAATTCTAATTAAATATTGCTTATTTGCTATAGCAGGATTGAATTTATTAATATCTAACTTTGGAATTATTCACTGGATTTTGAGTTTTTGTATGATAGTAATATCCATAATAATAAACCCTAGAATTAAGGTATCAAAATAGAAATAACCATCAAACTCAAAGTTTTATAAAAAAGGAAGTGTCTCAAAATGAACTTTTTAGTTCATGAGGCGCTCTTTTTTGTATGAAATCATATATATTTTCATCATTTCAACAATGAAAAGAGGCTCATCTCTATTTTGAGATAGCCCCTTTAATCATTACTTATAATTAAATAACTGGTGTATCAGATAAGTAATCATTACTTACATAACCATATCCACCACTATATTTTATTTTTACCCATCCAGTAGCAAACATTTCTATTGTTTCTACTTTGCTACCATATGGAAGATGTCCTATTTTTTCATCTTCTGTACTTGGCCCTTTTCTAACATTTAGACCATCTTTTTCTTTTACATACTTTATTTTTACATTTTCATTACTACTATCAGGCTTATTATTTGTCAAATAAGACCCACTAACATATCCAATATCTTCATTGTATTTTATTTTTACCCATCCAGTTTTTAACACTTCTAAAACTTCTACTTCATCACCATTATTTAGATATCCTATGACAGAAGCTTCTATTGTAGCATCACTTCTTATATTTACCTTATCCGTGTTAGTTACATACATTACTTTCTTATCAGTATTATTTGCCTGTAAATCTTTTAATTCTTTAAATGCACTTTCATTACCGCCACTGCCAACTTTAGTTATAGAAGTAGCACTTTTATTAGAAAATACACTCTTTTGTGTTGTACTTAATTGTTCTCCTACTATGAGTACAGGAGAATCTTCTTTTGATGCTAGTACTCCTACTGCTAGAGCATCTATAAGTTGATTTTGCTTTTTCATTCCATCTTTGGATACAAATACATTATTTAATTTATTGGATGTATAAAACTTTTCTATTACTTTACCATTAGTTTCATTTCTATCTGCTCCACCTATTCTTTCTGAATTAGGCAAACTTTGTTTTATTTTATCTGATACAGCATTAGTAGACCCTATTATGTATGATTTACTTATATTCTTAGATTCTATAAAATCTTTAAAGCTAGATATTCCAGATGCATCAGACACTGGAAGTATAACCATTCCATTAGTAGCTGCTACAGAAGCTATACTAACTGCGTCTGCAAGACCTGTATATCCATTTACTACAGCTATTTCTGATATATCTTTTAATCCTTCTATTTTTTTAGCTATACTCAAGGCTGTTTGGTATCTATCACTACCACCAACTCTATCAGTAGTTAAACTATTGGATTCTAACTGTTTTTGTACATCATTTGATACAGAGCTAGATAGTCCAATTATATAAACTTTTTTAACTCCTAATCTTTTTAATTCTTTCTCAGTTTGTGAATTTAGATTATTTTTTTCTGTCAATAATATAGGAGCATTTTTTAATTTAGCAAATGGTGTTACAGCCAATGCATCTACAATAGATTCACTATTTACAATTACAGCCTCATTTGCACTACTCCATCCTTTTTTGCTTACCTCAACAGCAGTTTGGTATCTATCCTGACCTACTAAAGTATTCTCCACTGCTGTTCTGCTTATTTCATTTGCATGTGCTACTGGTGATAGACTTAAAACTAGAGATAAACACAATATTGATGATATTGATTTAGTTAACTTCATCTTAATTCCCCCTAAAATTATAGTATCTAGATTTTTACTATTTAAAATAGTATAACATAATAATTTAGCTAATATCATTACTCTAAGATATTAAATAATATAAATAGAATTTTATTTTTAGTATATCTTAACTTCTGTAATAATTTTTTTACCTTACTTGATATACGATTTATTTCTCAGATATATTTTTATATAATTAAAGTTTTTAGCATTATTTATTTAATTAATTATATATCGAACTCACTTTTTTTAATTAGATTATGTATAATATATAAATAACTATATGATTAACTTTTTAAGATACTATAGTTTATTATACAAGCTTTATATTATAATGTATAATATATAGTTAATTATCAAACTGATATAACTTAAGTCATATTAAAAGAGGTGTATTTTATATTATGGATTTATTGCATCTTAAGTACTTTCAAACGGTTGCTAGAATGGAGCATATAACAAAAGCATCACAAAAACTAAATATAGCACAACCAGCTTTAAGTAAAACCATATCTTCTTTGGAAAGAGAACTTGGAGTCAAGTTATTCGATAGAAAAGGAAGATATATTGTATTAAATGAATATGGAAAATTATTTCTAAAAAGAGTGGACAGTATTTTAGATTTGGTAGAGATGTCAAAAAAGGAATTACGAGATACTTCTTTAGA
Organism: Clostridioides sp. LIBA-7602; assembly: GCF_056688945.1. NCBI lineage: Bacteria > Bacillati > Bacillota > Clostridia > Peptostreptococcales > Peptostreptococcaceae > Clostridioides > Clostridioides sp. LIBA-7602. The sequence continues at coordinate 3,203,254 of NZ_CP196991.1, forward strand.
GAACTCAGGGGAAGTAAAAATATTAGCCACTGCGGCAGCTAATGTACTGCCTTCACTTTTAAGTAATTTTAGAAAACTATATCCTAACATTACTTTTAATGTCTCACATACTTTACCATCTTCTTACAAGAAAAGTGATTTTGATTTGTATATATCTTCTTCGTTTACAAAAATAAATTCAGAAAATAATATAACTTTAACTTGTGAAGAGATATTATTGGGTATTTCAATTAATCACAACTTATCTTTAAAAGATGAAGTATACTTAAGTGAAGTTTCAGATGAAAACTTCATAGTTATAACTAAAGGTGAAAACTACAGAGAAATAATAGATATACTATGTGAATCTGCTAATTTCAAACCAAAAATAGCCTTTGAATGCGATTCACCATATACAATCTATGCACTAATAAAATCACTCCAAGGTGTTGGATTCATATGTGGAAAGTCATGGGGGTTATCTAAAGACCCCGAGATTAAACTATTACATATAAAAGATATTGAATTTAAAAGATATTTAAATCTATCATGGTTTAATGAAAATTACACATCTAAAGCTGTATTACTATTTAAAGATTTCCTTATTAGCTATTTTAAAAACCTTTAAATAAAAGCTGTAAATATAGTCTTTTTATATTAAATAAAAATAAAAGGGGGATATATAAAAATATGGCTAGAAGACCAAAGATAAAGATAACCTTAATAGACAAAAAAGAAAAAGGTGCTTGTCATTATGGACATAAGATTGGAGATTCATTTGATTTTGATACAGAAAGAGGAAGATTGTGCCCAATGGCATTACATGTAGCTTTTCCTTATATTGACATACTACGATATGGTGGAAGCATACCTGGTGAAGAAAATAAAAATGAATGTGTATTTTGTTGCCCAGATGCTAAAATTATAAATATATTTAAAATAGAAAAAATAGATTAACATAAAAAGTCTGAATATAAACATGCTTTATATCCAGACTTTTTACATTTTAAGTTCTTATAACTATATATTATTCGTTGTCTTTTATATCAACCTTTATACTTAATTCTTCTAATTGCTCATCTTCTGCTACTGTTGGAGCATTTGTCATAGGACAAACAGCATTTTGATTTTTAGGGAAAGCAATAACCTCTCTTATATTGTCAGCTCCTGCAAGTAACATAACAAGTCTATCAAGACCAAAAGCTAAACCAGCATGAGGAGGAGTTCCATATTTAAATGCTTCTAATAAGTATCCAAACTTCTCATTAGCTCTTTCTTCTGTGAAACCAAGTGCTTTAAACATTTTTGATTGGACATCAGAATTTGATATTCTAACACTTCCTCCACCTATTTCATAACCATTCAATACAATATCATAAGCTTTTGCTCTTAAAGATGATTTATCACCTTCTTCTAACTTATCTAAATCTTCATCCATAGGTGATGTAAATGGGTGATGCATTGCTGAGAACTTGCCTGTTTCTTCATCTTCTTCAAAAACTGGGAATTCAGTTACCCATAACAGATTATATACATTTTTATCTAACATATTAAGTCTATTAGCTACTTCAAGTCTAACTTGTCCTAAAGCATCAAATACTACTGAGTTTTTATCAGCTACAAATAAAAGTAAATCTCCTGCTTCAGCATTCATTCTTGTAAGTATAGCATTCATTTCTTCTTCATTAAAGAATTTTGCTATTGGAGAAGTTACTCCTTCTTGTCCTACTTTCATCCAAGCAAGACCTTTTGCTCTATATGTCTTAGCATGTTCTTCTAATGATGATATTTGCTTTCTAGTAAAATCATCAGCTTTACCTTTTACATTTATACCTCTAACACTTTTTCCTGGCTGTGTAGCATCTGCAAACACTTTGAACCCACAGCTACAAACAACATCAGATATGTCTGTTAATTCATATCCAAATCTAGTATCTGGCTTATCTGAACCATATCTAGACATAGCTTCTGCATAAGTCATCTTAGGAAGTGGAAGTGTCAACTCTACATTTAAAACTTCTTTAAATATAGCTTCAAGCAATCCTTCAATCATATTCATAACATCTTCTTGCTCAACAAAAGACATTTCACAGTCTATTTGTGTAAACTCTGGTTGTCTATCTGCTCTTAAATCTTCATCTCTAAAACATTTAACTATTTGGAAATATCTATCCATACCACTTACCATTAATAACTGTTTATATAATTGTGGTGATTGTGGTAATGCATAAAATTTCCCTGGATTAACCCTACTTGGTACAAGGTAATCTCTTGCTCCTTCTGGAGTTGGTGCAATTAAAAATGGTGTTTCTATTTCGCAAAATCTATTATTTGATAAGTAATTTCTCGTAATATTCATTACTTTGTGTCTTAATTTTAAGTTTCTCTGCATAGATGCTTTTCTTAAATCTAAGTATCTATATTTTAATCTTAGTGCTTCTGAAACATCATCATCATCTTTTATATAAATAGGTGGAGTTTCTGACTTATTTAAGATTCTAAGTTCAGTGGCAAATATTTCTATATCTCCAGTTGGCATATTAGGATTTTTAGATTGTCTTTCGCATACTTTTCCTTTTGCAGCTATTACAAATTCAGCCCCTAATTTTTCAGCTTTTTCAAAAGCTTCTTTATCTACATCTGTATCAAAAACTATTTGACACAATCCGCTTGTATCTCTTAAATCAACAAATACAAGACCACCTAAGTTTCTTTTTTTCTGTACCCATCCCATAAGTACAACTTCTTCATTTATGTTTTTTTCTCTCAACTCTCCACAGTAGTGAGTTCTCTTTAAACCCTTTAAAGTTTCCAAGATACTACCTCCATTTTATTTAATTTTAATGCTATATTATTATCTAATATGCAAAACATCATACTTTCTTATTTTACAGCTTTTGTTTTAATTCTTCAACTAATGTACTTAATTTTACAGTAGTTTGCTCTGATGTTTTCATATTTTTTAATGTCGCAGTGTCATTTTTAAGCTCATCGTCTCCAATTACTATTGTAAATTTAGAATTTATTTTATCTGAATATTTAAATTGTGCTTTGACACTTCTCTCTATATGGTCTTTATCTGCACTTATATGATTTTTTCTCAATTCTTTTAAGAGTTTAAAGCTTTTTGTATTTGCTTCTTCTCCTATTGTTACTATAAATATGTCTGTAGACTGTGGATTTTCTATTTCAATTCCATTATTTTCAAGTGTAAGTAAAAGTCTTTCAATTCCTAATCCAAAACCAATTCCACTTATACCTTTTGGTCCTCCTAGTTGTTCAACAAGGCCATCATATCTACCTCCACCACATACAGTACTTTGTGCTCCTATATCATTAGATATAATTTCAAAGGCAGTTTTTCTGTAATAATCTAATCCTCTAACTATTGTTTTATCAACTACAAAGTTTATATCCATTTCATTTAAGTATTCTTGTAATTTCGTAAAGTGAGTTTTACAATCATCACATAAATGGTCTGCAATAAATGGTATATCCTTAATATTTTCTTTACATGTAGGGTTTTTACAATCTATAACCCTCATTGGATTTTTTTCTCTTCTTTCATTACAAGTCTCGCATAGTACATCTGCTTTTGAATCAAGATATTCTTTTAATAAAGCATTGTATTCTTTTCTACAAACTGGACAACCAACTGAATTTATGCTTACTATTAAATCCTTTAGTCCAACTTCATTGAAAAATTGAACAGCTAATGCTATTATTTCAGCATCCATTGAAGGAGTATCACTTCCAAGTGCTTCTATACCAAATTGATGAAATTGTCTTTGTCTTCCAGCTTGTGGTCTTTCATATCTAAAGCAAGGTGTAACATAAAATAACTTAGTTGGTTGAGTATCTGCATACAATTTATTTTCTATAAATGCTCTTACTACACCCGCTGTTCCTTCTGGCTTTAATGTGATTTCTCTGTCACCTTTATCTTTAAAAGAATACATTTCTTTTTGAACTATATCTGTAGTATCTCCAACACTTCTTTTAAAAAGTTCTGTATGTTCAAATATAGGTGTTACCATTTCTTCATATCCATATAAAGCGCATATTTCTCTAAATTTATTTTCTACATAACTCCATTTATAAGCCTCTTTTGGAGTTATGTCTTTAGTTCCTCTAGGAGCTTTAGTCAACATTTTTATATACCTCTTCTTTCTTTCTTTTTATCATTTCATCTACTCTTGCAATGTATTGTTCAACATTTTTTACATTTTCTACTCTTTCAATTCTATCTTCATCTACATAAACAAATTTTGATATAGCACCTGCACCTAATGCATAATTACTTTGCTTTTCTTCCATAATTTGTATATTATAAATACACTCGTATCCTTCTTTAGCATAACCTATATTTTCTAAATTTCCTAACATATGTTTTTGTCTGTACATATAATATGGATTTAATCCCATATCTTTTGCGTATTTCATTGATAAATCTATCATTTTTACCATTTCTTCATACTGTGTTAGGTGTTCTTTATACATATCCATATTTATATTTAGGTTAGATGCTCTCTTTATAGCTAATGTATGAACTGTAAGACTTTCTGGAGAAAGTTTTTTTATTTCTTCTAATGTATTCTTCACCATATTTAAGTCTTCATCTATAAGACCTAAAATTATATCCATGTTTATATTATCAAATCCCATTCTACGGGCCATATTAAAACAGTCTACTAAATCAGAAACTTTATGTTCTCTACCAATTTTAACTAAAGTCTCATCATTCATAGTTTGAGGATTTATACTAATTCTACTTACATTGTGTTTTTTCAATACTTTTAGTTTTTGCTCTGTAATAGTATCTGGTCTACCTGCTTCTACAGTAAATTCCTTAATTTTAGTTAAATCTAATTCATTAAATAATGAATTTATAAGCAAGTCCAACTCTTCCTCATCCAATGTAGTAGGAGTTCCTCCACCAATATATAAAGTTTCAATTTCTTTGTTAGTATCTTTGATAAGCTTGGCAAAACCCTTGATTTCTTCAATCAATTTATAAACATATTCTCTTTTCAAATGCCCAAATTGCTTTAATGAATTTGAAGGAAATGAACAATATACACATCTAGTTGGACAAAATGGAATACTTACATAAAGAGAAATTTTATTTTTATCTATAGGATACATAAATACTCGCTCTCTTTTGGCGATTTCCAGAGCTAAATCTATTTTCTCATCTATTATAAAATAATTATCTTTTAGAATGTTTCTTATGCTATTATCATCTAACTTTTTATCCATTAGATTGTGGACAATTTTGACTGGTCTAATACCAGTCAAAATTCCCCATGGAACATAAGAATTAAACATTTGTTTAAGCACTATAAACATGCTTTTTTTGATACTTTCTTTACATAACTTTTTAAAGTTTCTCTTACTTTCATTATCTAACTTATTCAAAAAACCTTCAATTGATTTGCTATTGTCAAATCCATTTAAAAATTCAAGATTCATATTTTCTATATTTTGTATTGATTCATACTTTAAGTTTCCATCTTCATAACACTCAGTACTTGAAGACAATACACCATTTTCATAAATCAATCTATTTATTAAATACATTGACTCCATATTATTACTACATTTATCAGAGTCAGTAAACTTAAATTCATTAGTAAACAATTTTATAAGTTCTGCTACTTCATACTTATAATCGTGTCCTTTTAAAAAAACATATAACATCAACTTAACTCCTTCTATTTAACAGTAGAAGAACCCAATCTCTAATACAGTTATTAAATATTTGATACATTATTTAATACTACTATAAAATTACATATAAGGATTTGTCTTCTTTTCAACCCCTAGAGTACTAGTTGGACCATGTCCTGGATATACTCTAACAGCATCTTCATATTTACATAATTTCTTAAGTGATTTTTCCATTTGATGAAAATCTCCACTATACAAGTCAGTTCTACCAATGCTTCCAGCAAACAAAGTATCTCCTGTGAACAATTCATCTTCAACTCTTATACACATACATCCTTGTGTATGTCCTGGAGTATGCAAGAAAGTCATTTTTAATTCACCAAGTTCAAGCTTGTCTTTATCACTTACATATATATCTGCATCAAACTCCTGTGCTCCACATCTCATTGTATAGCTTAGATTTTTATTTTTATCATTTAATAATTCTTTTTCATCAATATGTGCAACTACCTTAGCACCAGTTTTATCTTTAATATCTTTAACATATCCTATATGGTCTCCATGCCCATGAGTAAGAATTATATATTCGATATTTAATTCATTTTCTTTTACAAAACTTAGAGTATCTACCAAACTTCCACCTGGGTCTATAACTGCACATTTTTTAGTTTTTTCATCACCTAATACATAAGTATTTACTCCAAAATAACTATCTACAAATTTTTTTATAACCATTAAAGTTTTCCCCCTTAAAAAGATTTACTTGAATCTAATAGTATTGTTACTGGACCATCGTTAGTTAATTCTACCATCATATGAGCCGCAAATTGTCCTGTACCAACTGTTACACCTTTATCTTTTGCCTTTTTTATAAACTCTTCGTACAGATTATTTGCAAGTTCTGGTTTAGCTGCATTACTAAATCCAGGTCTTCTTCCTTTTCTACAATCTCCATATAAAGTAAATTGAGATACTACTAAAAGCTCTCCACCTATATCCATTAGAGATAAATTCATTTTGTCATCTTCATCTTCAAAAATTCTCAGATTCAATATTTTGTCAATCATATAATCTACATCACTTGATTTATCATCATGAGTCACTCCTAATAATACTAGTAACCCTTTATTTATTTGACCTATAGTGTTTTCATCTACTGTAACTTTAGATGAAGATACTCTCTGTACTACTGCTCTCATAGTTTCCTCCCTATTATTTTAACTCTAATTTGTCATTCTATAAATACTTTCTACACCAGGAATTGCTTTTAATTTTTTCATTAGAATTTTTAATTCGTCTGTGTCATTAACTTCTACAAGTAGGTTTATACTTACAATACTATCCTTACCTTTTCTTGCATTTATTCCATTTAAACTAAGTTTATCCATTGCAACAATATGAGTTATTTCATTAACAATTCCTCTTCTGTCAACAGCCTTTATTTGAATCTCTGCTTCAAACTTACCTTTTCCTGCTGAACTCCATGAAACTTCTACCAATCTATTTTGGAAGAAATCTCCATTGTTGTTCGCATTCGGGCAATCAGCTCTGTGTATAGCTACTCCCCTACCCTTAGTGATATATCCTACAATTTCATCTCCTGGAAGAGGATTACAACACTTAGCAAATCTTACTAATATATTGTCAAGTCCTTTTACTATAATCCCTTGTGATGCATTTTTCTTTCTCTTTTTACTGTATTCTGTTTCACTTATATTGTGTTTATTTAAATCTTCTTCTTGTATTTGTTGTTCTTTTTTGACTTTTTTAACTTCTTTTAAATATAAATCTTTTACTTTAGATACAACTTGAGATGACATTATACCACCATAACCTACAGTAGCAACTAAATCCTCAACACTTGGCTGATTAAATTTCTTAGCAACTAGTGCCATATATTTTTCAACAAGAGGGTCTTTTTGTGGTATATCATGCTTCTTAAATTCTCTTTCTAATATTGTATTTCCACGATCAACATTTTCTTCTCTTCTTTCCTTCTTGAAAAATTGTCTAATTCTACTCTTAGCATTTGGTGTCTTTACTATATTAAGCCAATCTCTACTTGGACCATTGGAATTAGATGATGTAAGCACCTCTACAATATTACCATTTTGAAGCTTATAATCAATAGGAACTATTCTTCCATCAATTTTAGCTCCTACACATTTATTTCCTACATTTGTATGAACCCTATATGCAAAATCTATAGGTGTTGATTCTGCTGGTAATTCAATTACGTCTCCTTTTGGTGTAAATACGTAAACCTGACTATTAAATACATCTTCTTTAAGTGCATCCATAAACTCTTGTGGGTCTTTTAAGTCTTTCTCCCACTCCATCATTTGTCTCAACCACTGAAGTTTCTCTTCAACCTTTGATTCTTTACTAGAAATACCTTCTTTATATTTCCAATGGGCTGCGATACCATTTTCAGCTATATTATGCATTTCATGAGTCCTTATTTGTATCTCTAAAGGCTCTCCATCAGGGCCTACAACAGTAGTATGCAATGATTGATACAGATTTGGCTTTGGCATTGCTATATAATCTTTAAATCTGCCTGGAATAGGTCTCCATAATGTATGAACTATACCAAGAACTGCATAACAATCCTTTACGTTATCTACTAGTATTCTTACTGCTGTTAAATCAAAAATTTCTTCAAAAGTCTTATGTTTTTTTTGCATCTTTCTATAAATACTGTAAAAATGCTTTGGTCTACCATATACATCACATGGTATACTTAAATCTTTAAACTTATCTTTAAGAAGTTCAACAATTCCGTGTATATAATCTTCTCTTTGACTTCTCTTCATTGACACTCTATCAACTAAATCGTAATACCCTTCTGGGTCCATAAATCTTAATGCTCTATCTTCTAATTCCCACTTTATCTTAGAAATTCCTAATCTATGAGCTATACCTCCATAAATTTCAAGTGTCTCTTTTGCCTTATATTTCGCTTTTTCTGGAGGCATATATTTTAATGTTCTCATATTGTGCAATCTATCGGCAAGTTTTATAAGTATAACTCTTATATCCTTTGCCATTGCCAAAAACATTTTTCTTAGGTTTTCAGATTGAGTTTCTTCTTTTGAACGATATTTTATTTGACCAAGTTTCGTTACTCCATCAACTAAATCCGCTACTTCTTTGCCAAATTCTTTTGTTATGTCTTCATAGGTATATTCCGTATCTTCTACAACATCATGAAGTAAACCAGCTGTTATAGTTTCAATATCTAATTCCATCTCTATCAAAATGTTTGCCACTGCTAATGGATGAATAAAGTATGGTTCCCCAGATTTTCTATATTGTCCTTCATGCGCTTTTTTTGCAAGATTATAGGCTTTTTCAACCATTTCAAAATTTGCATTAGGTGCATAAACTTTTATTTTTTCAATTATTTCTTGTAATTCTTTATCATGCATATAACCACCTATTTTGTATAAAATTTTAATATATATGAAAATAGTTGGTGCTATACCAACTATTGTAAAAGTACTAGTATTTTATAAGAGAATTAACATTATAGTTAGATAACTTTTCTCTCCCATTTAAGAATTCTAGCTCAATTAAAAATTGCATAGAAACTACTTCTCCACCTAATTTTTCTACAAGCTTAGCAGCAGCTTCCATAGTTCCACCAGTAGCCAATAAATCGTCTACTATTGCTACTTTTTGACCTTTTTTAATTGCATCTTTATGTATTTCTAAAGTATCCGTACCATACTCTAAGCCATACTCATAACTCTCAACTTCTCCTGGTAATTTTCCAGGCTTTCTAATTGGAACAAATCCTACTCCTAAAGCATACGCTACAGGTGTACCCATCAGAAATCCTCTTGCTTCTGGCCCTATTACTAAATCTACACCTTTATTTTTTAGTTCTTCAACTATAGAGTCTACTGCATATTTAAATGCCTCGCCATCTTTAAATAGAGTAGTAACATCTTTAAAATCTATACCTGGCTTTGGGAAATCATCAATATTCCTTATAAAGTTTTTTAAATCCATGGGAAACGCCTCCTAATAACTGCTATTATATTGTTTTTCTAAATTTTTTAGATTATTGAGTATTAAACTCTCATTTAAATCTAATTTTTTCTGTGGTTTTGGCAATATTCTTATGAGTACAGAATTTTTTTCATAATTTAAATTAAAGTCAAGTAAATTTAATTCTCTAAACACATTCAATATCGTAAAAAACTTTAATGGAATTACATTAAAAGTTCCCTTTATATTTACCATATCCAAATCAATTTCTTTTTTTATGAGTGCTTGTTTATAAATTGTTATAAATTCATCTCTTGATGGAACTATATTACTAACTACATTCTTTAAATATAATAGGTCTGTTTTATTATAATATTTTATAATTTCACTTTCTTCTCTTTTATTCTCATATATATACGAATATTCGCCTTTATTGTATAAATAATCATAAAGAATAATATTATTATATCTTTTTAAGTCTATTTTATCAATATTAGGAGAAAATATAAGCTCTAATTTATCAGTATTTTTGCTAATATCTTCAATAATATTGTAATTTATCTTAAAATCTAAATCTACAAGTGATATATCTGACACTGCTCTATAAAATCCATTTATAGAATTAGATATTATTAATGTACCTTTTTCAAAATAATCAAATATATTTATATCAGTATTTCCATCAAATAATTCAAAATCAGATACAGATATATTATACAAGCTTTGTGTATCTTTTGGTATTATTTTTGACATTAATTTCAGTGAAAGTTTGTCATTACTTGCACTTTTAGGTCGAGCTAATCGGATATCTTTAAGTAAAAACTGTACTTTCCTATTTCCCATATAGTTATTTTCATCTAATTGGAACAATACATCTACTTTGTCTCCCACTTTATACAATGATTTTAAGTGACTCATGTTAAATCCTATACATTCATAGCTTTTTTCTTTTTCTATACTTAATTTTAGATGTTGTTGATTTTTACCTATAATTTTTAAATCTTTTAAAATATAATTTCTAACTATAAATCTAGGATTTGGATTATTTAATCCAAAAGGCTCTAACTTATGTAATTCTTCTACAAGATTTAAATTTATTACATTTTCTTGTAGTTCAAATTCAACATTCACATTCTCTATCATATCATCTTCAGTCAAATTATAATTTGCAAATTTATTTATTTCATTTGCCAAAGCTTCCACATTATCTGAATTTAAAGATAATCCTGCTGCTTGTTCATGACCTCCAAACTTAGTCATTAAGTCTTTACACTTTACAAGAGCTTCAAACACATTAAATCCTTTTATAGACCTTGCTGAACCAGTAGCCTCTCCATCTTCTATGCCTAAAAGAATCGTAGGTTTATAGTATTTTTCAGTTAGCTTTGATGCTACAATTCCTATTATTCCATGTTGCCAACCTTCTTTAGCTAAAACCAACACTTTATCATCATTGTATCTGCTATTAGACTTTAACATTTCTTCAGCTTCATGATACATCTTAGCCTCAATCATCTGTCTTTCATTATTTTTTTCTTCTAGTATATTTGCTATTTCTATAGCTTCCTCTTGTGATTGAGTTGTAAACAACTCCACCCCTAAGTAAGAATAGCCCAATCTACCAGAAGCATTTATCCTAGGACCTATTGCAAAACCTATATGAGAAGAACCTATTTTATCACTTTCTACACCACAAACTTTTATAAGCTCTCTTAATCCAATATTTTTGCCTTCTTTCATTAATTTTAAACCATTTTTTACAATTATTCTATTTTCATCTATAAGTGGAACAATATCACAAATAGTTGCCAGAGTTACTATTTCTAGATAATCATACATACTAGTTTTAAATTCTTCTTTTGGAGTTAATGCTTGAATCATTTTAAATGCTACTCCACATCCACATAGTGAATCAAATGGATAATTACAATCTTCTTGTTTTGGATTTATTACTGCAAATGCTGATGGAATCTCATTTTGACATTCATGATGGTCTGTTATTATAACATCTATACCCAAATCATTCGCTATATTGACCTCAGATACCGATGTAATTCCACAGTCAACACTTATAATCAAGTCACATCCTCTAGAGCTTATAAGCTTAATAGCCTCTTCATTTATACCATAGCCTTCTTCCAATCTATTTGGGATATAGTAATCCACATGATATCCTATACTTTTAAAATATATACATAAAATAGAAGTAGATGACACACCATCAACATCATAATCTCCATAAATCCAAATTTTTTCGTTATTTTCAATAGCTGATTTTATCCTATCAACAGCCTTCTGCATATCTTTTATCAAAAAAGGGTCCCTTAAATAATCTAAAGATGGATTCATAAATATTTCTGAATCTTTTTCAGTACATATCCCTCTATTTTTTAAAATTTGGCAGATTTCCGGGGAAATATTAATTTTTTTGCTAAATTCACTTTCCTCTATCTTACCTTTATATTTCAATATCCATTTTTTCAAATTTAATTCCCCCTAATCCTTTTTATATTTTGACCTAACACTCCTTATAACTAAACAAAGTCCTATTATAAAAGATATAAAGAAACCTCCTATAGCAGTAAACTTTATCCATATATTGTTTTCTATATTTGGAGATGCAATTATAAGGGAAGAACCCACTATAATTGATGCTAACACTAAGCTCAGTGATATTTGAGACGTTAACTCTAATATACAATTTTCTAATTTTGTCATTTTTACGTCTTCAATTTGCATTTTTATATTATTTCTTTCTACATTCTTTAAGATTGCTTTTAGCTGTTTTGGAATAGTTTTTATATCAAGTAATATTTCCTCTACATTTTGTCTTGAACTTAAAACAACATTTTTAGGATTAAACTTATTCTTATAATGATGCTTCATAAACTCTTTTCCCATAGAACCAAAAGAAAAATCTGTATTCAAAGTTCTACTTGTTCCTTCTAATGTTATAATAGTCTTAGCAAGAGTCACAAATTGTGCTGGCATGATTATCTTGTACTGTCTAAAAAATCTAAACAGTTCATTTAATACATCTGTTACATTTATTTTTTCTATAGAAACATCATAGTAGTAATGTATTAGATAAAGTAAATCCTGTCTAAGACCTTTAATATCTGCTTCTCCATTTAATGCATCCATTTCTATCAACAAGTATATTATCTTGTCAACATTCTTTTCTACGCCTGCTAATGCAATTTCATTTAATTGGTTTAGCGTTTTATTGTCAATAATTCCAATCATTCCGAAATCTATATATGCTATCTTGTTTTTAGCAACTACAAATATATTACCTGGATGTGGGTCTGCATGAAAAAATCCATGGGATAATACTTGTGTAAAAAAAGACCTCACTCCTATTTCAACAATAGTTTTTGTATTATAACCCAGTCTCTTTATTTTTTCTACATCACTTAATTTTGTACCATTAACCTTCTCCATTACTAAAATTTTCTTAGTATTATATTCTGAGTATATTTTAGGTATATATACTTCATCGCTATTTTTAAATATCCTAGAGAATTTAGTTGCATTTATAGCTTCAAAAGTATAATCTAGTTCTCTCATTAATTGAGTTTGAAATTCTTCAATCATTTGTACTAAGTCTAAATTAAAATCTTTTTTTAAATCCTTTAAAGTATTTGCAACCGTTCTAAGAATTTCTAAATCAGACTTTATTATTTTCTCTATATTTGGTCTTTGAATTTTTACAATTACTTCTTCTCCAGTTCTAAGTACGCCCTCATAAACTTGTCCAATTGAAGCAGCTGCAATTGGCTCTTCTTTAAACTCTAAGAATATCTCTTCTATACTTAATCCTACTTCTTCTTTAAATATCTCAATGGCTATATTTGAGTCAAATTTCTCCACATCATCTCTAAGTTTTGATATCTCATCAATTATATCTTGGTCTAACAAGTCTTTTCTTGTACTCAGTATCTGCCCTATTTTTATATATGTAGGTCCTAATTCTTCTAAAACTCTTTTTATTCTCTCACCAGTTGTCATATTTTTTATTTCTTCTGGTGGGTCAAATAGTGGAATTTTATAAGCTATTCCTTCTATATTTAATCTTTCTACAATAAAACTAAAACCATACTTTATTAAAACATATCCAATTTCTCTATATCTTTTTAAATTTCTATAACTTATTCTCAAATATTTTCACTCCTAAAATAGGTATACCCAAAAACTTACACCTTAATTTATCACATATATGACATTATCCTACCAATTGATATTCTAATATCCTCTTTAATATTTAATTTTATCACATATACTAGTAATTTTATTAAAATTATTTAACTCAGTTAATTTTTATTTTTGACATTTTATACCTATTTTAATCAGACACTTTTTTAAAACTAAAATATCAACTAAATTTAATAAAATAAATTAGTGGTTGCCTCAAAACAGATTTAAGTATGTTTTGAAACAACCACCTTTTAATTTAATATTTTTGATTTTGTGCTGCTTCTAGATACCATTCATATGATTCATCAATATATCTTTTATCTTCTTCTGTAAGTTCTCTAACAACCTTACCAGGAGACCCCATTATCAAAACACCTGGTGGAAACTTCTTATTAGATGTAATTAATGTACCTGCTCCTATCAAAGTATATTCTCCTATTTCAGCATTATCTAATATTATTGAACCCATACCAATCAAAACATTGTCGCTGATTTTACAACCATGAACTATTGACCTATGCCCGACTGTTACATTGTTACCAATTATAGTGTCTGCATCTCCATGAACTATAGAACAATCTTGTATATTAGTATTTTCTCCAATAGTTATCGGTCCTTCATCTCCTCTAACTACCGCATTATACCATACACTTGAATTCTTACCTATTTTGACGTTTCCAATTATATCTGCTGATTTTGCCACAAATACACTTTCATCAATTAAAGGCTTATCTTCCAAATAATCTCTAATCATATATAAACAACTCCTTTAAGATATAAATTTAGTTAGTTGCTCCTTCTAACATTAACTTAGCTTGTATCATTATAGAGCACTCTGTACGTTTTCTTTGCATTTCACATCCTAATTCATATGGTTTTGATATGTCATTATTAAAGTTTATTGCATTTGCATGACATCCACCTGAACAGTAAAACTTATTCCAACATTGTTTACACTCTTCTTTAGTATATACATGAGCTTCTCTAAACATATTTTTTAAACTTTCTGGAAGTACAATTTCTTCATCAAATATATTTGCCATTTTAAATTCTTCATTTCCAACAAATTGATGGCATGGATAGATATCTCCATTTGGTGTTACAGAAAGATATTCATTTCCAGCACCACATCCAGTTATTCTCTTTATTACACATGGTCCTTGATTTAAATCTATCATAAAATGGAAAAACTTAAATCCATCTCCTTGTAATTGTCTATCTGCATACTCCACAGCAAACTTTTCATACTCTTCAAATATCTTAGGTAAATCTTCTTCTCTAAGTGCATATGGATTACTTTCATCTCCAACAACTGGCTCTACAGATGTTAATTTAAAGCCTAAATCTGCAAAATGCATAACATCTTTAGCAAAATCCAAATTATCTCTTGTAAATGTCCCTCTTATATAGTAATACTTATCTTTCGCTCTTTTTTCCACAAGCTTTTTAAATCGTGGTAATGTAATATCATAACTCCCTTTATCATTTAAAGTTGGTCTCATATTATCATTAATTTCTTTTCTTCCATCTAAACTTAAAACCACATTATGCATATTTTCATTTATATAATCTATAATTTCATCATTTAATAGTACACCATTTGTAGTTATTGTAAATCTTATATTTTTATTATAATCTTTTTCAATACTTCTACCATAATCAACTAACTGTTTTACAACTTCAAAATTCATCAAAGGCTCTCCACCAAAGAAATCTATCTCTAAGTTCTTTCTACTGCCTGAATTAGCAATCAAATAGTCTATTGCTGACTTACCTACTTCAAAGCTCATAAGTTCTTTTTCTCCACCAAAGTCACCTTGAGCTGCAAAACAGTATTTACATTTTAAATTACAATCATGTGCTACATTCAAACATAAAGCTTTTACCACAGGTTCTCTATGTACAAAACTTGGATGATATTGATATGTATCTTCTGTATATAAAAGACCTTCTTTTTCTAAATTTGATATTTCTTCATATGCTTCATTTATTTTTTCTTCTTCATATTTAGATTTTAATACATCTAATACTTCTTCCTTACTTTTTTCTTTATAAAAGTCTAATAAGTCGTATGCAACATCATCTAATACATGAACAGCTCCACCATTCACATCTAAAACGATATTATATCCATTCATAGAAAATTTATGTATCATACTCATAACCTACCTCCTAAATTACTATCTATACTAAAGTTTTTTATTATTTTAATTAAACTTTACCCTTCATTATATCATAAGTTTATCTAAAATACATACAATACAAAAATGACTTACTAATCGTAAGTCATTTCATTGGATACACTATATCCCCCTAAATTGGCACACTAATACACTATCAAATATATATTATACACCCGTAAAATAAATTTTGTATCTAGTTTTATATGGTTTTAACCTTATTAAAATATAATAATTCCTTTTTTATAATAATTTTATATAAATAATTGCTTGTGTTTAATTTTTCTTCTTTAAAGTCTTAATTTCTTCAGGAACTTTAGGCTGATGTATAATCCATGGACAAGTACTATTAGCTGACAATATAGCAGTGCTAAGTGCTAATGAACTAGCAAATTTCATAAATTTTACAATAAACTTCTTCATAACTTAATTCTCCCTCATACATATTTTACTTATATTCTTAGCTTTTAATTTTCCTAATACCAACATTATAAATATCCAAAACATAGCAAATACACTATATATGAAATAATCTACAAATATATTTAATAAAAAACTTAAAACTGTCATTGATAACACTACTGTAGATATAAATACAGCAACTTTTTTGTAAGTTGATTTTTCTCTATCACTAATAGGATTACTTCTATGCTCTATTGGACAGAGAAGACAAATTCCAATCCAACTAATACTAGCAATAATCATAATGATATTTTTAAATAAGTATATATTTAGATTTTCTATAATTAATATTGTAGACAAAATTATAAAAACAAAAGTCAATAGGCATCTAAAATAATTGTCTGCATGATACCCTCCTGAAAATTGTCTTATTGGACAGTAGCACATCAAGAAAAACAATATATATGTAAATTTACCAAATAAAAAACCTATGAGCAGCATGGTCGTTATATTAACTATAAAAGCCATTAATATTTCAAATCCATAAGAGTAAACTCTGGATTCATTATTATCTATCATATTATTACAGATTAAAACAGATGTCATTTTATCAGCATATTTCTTAAACATTTTTACCTCCAAAAAAATTTTACATACATAGAATACCTTCTTTTTTGAGAAAATTCAATATACTTTACAAAACTAGTTGTTAAAATTGTAAAACTGGTCAAAAAAAGACCTATATAAATTTTTAGATATTCTTTATATAACAAAATAATTATAATAAAATAGTTTTACTATCTTTTATATACATAAAAACACCTAACTTATTACTATAAGCTAGGTGTCTTTATACAGTACAAAATATCAGTTTTTAATTTATTTACAGATATTCTTCTATATATTTCAACTTTGTTTTTGTTTTACATATTGTAGTGCTTTTCTATTCTGTTTTACTGCCTCTAAGCAAATTTTTTCTGTTTGATTATCAACAAATTCCAAAGCTCTATAATTTTGTTTTACTGCTTCTAGACACACTTTTTCTGTTTGTTTTTTCACATATTTCAACATTCTATAATCTTGCTTTACTGCTTTTAAACAAATTTCTTCTGTTTGCTCTTTTACATATTTAAGGGCCTCATAACTTTGATTTACTGCCTCTAAACAAACTTCTTCTGTTTGTTTCTTTACATATTGTAAAGCATTATAATTTTCTCTTACTGCCTCTATGCACATTAATTCAGTCTGATTTTCTATATATTTAAGAGTCTTTCCATTTTGTTTTACTGCTTCTACAAAAACTCTTTCTGTTGGAACTTTTACATAACTTAATATTTCTTTTATTTGAAGTTCTTCAAATGAACCTTTTATTGCCTCTATACATATATCTTCTGTCTGTTTTTTTACATATTGCAAGACTTTCCCATTTTGTCTAACTGCTTCTATACATATTTCTTCTGTCTGCTCTTTTACATATTGTAACGCTCTTCCATCATTTCTAACTGCTTCCATACATATATCTTCTGTCTGTTTTTTTACATATTGTAGTGCCATATAACTTCTTCTAACTGCTTCTATACATATTTCTTCTGTCTGCTCATTTACATAATACAATGCAAAATCATTTTGTTTTACTGCTTCTATACATATTTCTTCTGTTTGCTCTTTTACACAAGGTAGTGCACTATAATTTTCTTTTACTGCTTCTAAACATATACTATTATTTTGTTCTTTAACATAAGCTAGAGATTTTCCATCTTTTTTTACTGCTTCTAAACATATAGTTGGAGTTTGCTCTTTTATATCTTTAAGTATCTCTGCAACATCATTTTTTGATGCCCTTTCTATAAATGCTAGACACACATCTTCAGTTTGCTCTTCTACAAATTTAAAAACTTCCATGACATCATGAGTAGATGCATTTTTTATAGCCTCAATTAATACATTATCTGTCTTGTCATTTATGTAGTACAAGGCTCTGTAGTTCTGCTTGACTGCTTCTATACAAATATCCTCTGTTTGATTTGTTATATACTTAAGAGCCTTGTATGTCTGTTTAACTGCTTCCATACATACTCCATAAGTCTTATCTTTTACAAACTCAATTATAGTACCATCCTGTTTTACTGCTAGTAAACACATTTCCTCTGTTTGATTTTCTATGTCTTTCAATTCTCTGTAATCATATTTTACTCTGCTTAAGTCATTTAAATGTACTTTACTTTCTTCCTTTGAATTTTCCTCATTATTCTCTATATCATCCTCAAATTCTTCATCATCTAAATAGTCATCTTTTTCTGGTAAAAATATAGATTTAATTTTATTTTTTATATCCATAAAATTAACCTCCTTTAATACGATTTTATCATTAAAGTAAATCGTTTTTAAGTATTTATTTAATTAATTTTATATTAAGTTCCTTTAAAAGTCCATTCATTGTCGATAGATTATATTTTATATTAATAAATTTATTTTACATATGTGGGGTAATAAATTTAATAGTGGACAGTTTCCATCCCATTAGTATACACTATTTATATTTATTACTCATTTATAGTGATTTTTTTCAATTTTTTTCTTATTTACTATATCATAATTATCCAATTTATGATATTATTTAAATATAATATAAGTTTTATAAAGTATATTAAATATATTATAAGATGGAGGTCGAGTAATTTTGAAAGGAAACATAGTACAATTTAATTTTGCAGATATAGAGGAAGAAGTATATTCGTTAGATTATGCAATAGCATGGAATACAGATGAGGAAAACGTAAACATCATACCATTTACAAATAAATTTTGTAAAGAATCTATAGAATCTTTTTGTCTAGGTAAGATTGACAACTTTGTTGAAATATTAAATGAAGGATTTGTTGAAAATCATCATTATGTGCATTTAGATAAAATAATTAGTGTCCCTAAGAAAAAGGTTAATTTAGTATATCAACAAGACACACATGGTTATCTTTTAAGAGATGATAATAATAATCTTATTCCTGCAAAAATAACTTCAGAACAATCTAAGTCTATATCAAATAAGATGGAGTTATTCTGTGCTGGTGAAGAAAAATGTTTAATTAATATATTACTAAAGGCTGACCCATCATATATTTTAGATGTAGATAGTATAAAGGATAAGAACATTCTAAATTTAGGTTATGAGTCTATTGATAGATACAAAGAATACAATTTTGACGATGATAAGATTTTAATCTTTTTTATAAATAAAAAACGTTACTCATTAATTATGAAAAAAACAAATAATTCTAGTAATGATTTAAATACTAGAAATAATGATATAAAAAAATTATTTACTAATAATGCAGAAAATCTTAGCTAGTATTATAATTTTAGCTAAGATTGTTAATTAAATTAATAATAGTATACAAAATGGGAGTAGATAAATCTACTCCCATTCATTTATAATAAACAAATAAATCCATAAACCTATTGAGTGATTATAATTTTTAGATTGTGTTATCTTGCATTTTTAAATTTAAGGTAACTTTCTATTCTAAACTTTAATCTCTACATCAATATCTTCAACTGTAACAACTTACAATTAAATCTTTAATAATCAAACTTTAGACTATCTATATTAAAACTCAAATTAGATTCAGGATTTATTTGGATATCACATTTATTTTATTAAATATTAATTAATTATTTTCTACTTACAAACTTAGTCTTCCCCTAATTCTATTATTAAATACTTTTAATTATTTTTCAATACAATATTAATTTTTAACAATATTTATTTTAGATTTATTTTGTAAATCCAGACACTTTCCACACTCCTTTTTCATCTACAATATCAATATTGATATCAGAAAAACTTCCTCTTCCAGTGTCACTCATTATATCATTACCCCCAAATACCACATTATAACATCTTTTTCCATTTTCTTTTAAATCCACATTTTCCATATATACAATTTTATCATTATCAATATAATCTGGTAAATTCATCTCAAACTTAGTATCATTAAAAAGCTTATGATTATCCAAATTGATAAATAGAGTGTTTATCTTACTTTCTACATCCATAGTAGTTAATAAAACTTTTGCATTATTTTCTTTTATAGCCTTTATATACATTTTTATCAAATCTTCATTGCTTAACTTTGATACATCTATATATAAAGAATTGGACTTATCTATACAATTATCTTCTATCCATGAACTTAAGTCTTCTTTTGTTACTTCTTTAAAACTATGTCTTTTTAAGCTAATAGCGTTCCCTTCATGCCTTCCAGAATCAATATACGCTCCTACAATTTTTCCTTCATACCTTATTATTATACCTCTAGTACTTAATAGAGTATCTTCAAGTTCATCTGATAATGGTTCAGTTAAATTGTATATCTCAGCAGTAATCTCTTTTGATTTTAAGTTTGAAAAGTCTAAACCTATATCTTTAGATAGCTCTATATTATATGCCCAGTATAACTTCTCTACTGTATCTTCTGATGAATACTTAAAATTATTTGGAATTGTTTTTTGTTGAGATGATATTAAAAAACTTGGTGTCCAGTTATACTTTTTAAAAAGTTCATTTACATCATTAGGTACTTTCGAATATTGAGGTCTAAATTCTTCAAGTGATGATATCAACCTAAAGAAATCATGTGGTACATTAAATTTTTCATTATTATATTCAATATTTCCGACATTATGTGTACTATCATATGAGTAACTTATGATTTTTTGTTCTCCATCACCATTATAGAAATTTATACTTTGACTTTTTAATATAACTTCATTCGTATTCTTATCTTTATCTTTATAATACGTTACACCATTTAAATAATTTAGTATCTCATCTATTAAATGTTTATCTAAAATTAAAATTGGCTTAGAATCATTTTCTTGACTAGTATTACTGTAAATTTCTATTTTTTTTGTATCTTTTAAATCTAAATATATTTTTTTATCATGTTTATCATTTATTAAATTGGGTTTTGTATTTAAATATAATATTACAAAACTCAAAATAAGCATAGCTATGATAAATACTTTTGTTTTTATACCTTTCAAATTGTATACCTCCATTAAATATTTATTAGATGCAGACTATATCCTTAATACCAAACCATAAATATTATAATACATTAAATTATACAATAAAAAAGCCATAGTATATAGACAAACTATGGCTTTTACTCATTCATTAAATAATTTTCATTATCTATAATCTACCTAAATAAGTATTTATGTAGATATAATTTAATAATTACATATTAAAACTAGTTTCAATATATTTCTTTATTTCTTCAGCAGTACCCATATTAAGTACTTCATCAGCTAATTTTTTCATATCAGATTCTTTAACTGAAGTTATTAACTTTCTAGCAGGAAGTATTGATATTGGAGACATAGAGAACTCATCTAATCCCATACCTAAAAGTATTGGTATCATTTTTTGGTCTCCAGCAGATTCTCCACACATACCTGCCCATTTACCTTCTTTATGTGCATTATCTATAACTGTCTTTATAAGTCTTAAAACAGCTGGATTAAATTGATTATAAAGATAGCTTATTTTTTGATTCATTCTATCAACTGCACAAGTATATTGAATTAAGTCATTAGTTCCTATAGAGAAGAAATCTACATGTTTAGCCAATACATCAGATATTATAGCAGCAGATGGTACTTCTATCATCATACCAATTTCTACATCTTTAGCATAAGCTACACCCTCAGAATCAAGTTCTGCTAAAACTTCTTTTACAACTTCTTTAGCTTGTAATAATTCTTCTAAAGATGAAATCATAGGGAACATGATTCTTAGTTTTCCATGAACACTTGCTCTATATAAAGCTCTTAATTGAGTCTTAAATATATCTTTTCTATCTAAGCAAAGTCTTATTGCTCTATAACCTAAGAATGGATTCATTTCAGGTTCCATACTTAAATAACTTAATTCTTTATCTCCACCTATATCCAGTGTTCTTATAACTATAGGTTTCCCATCCATTCCTTCTAGTACAGCTTTGTAAGCTTCATATTGTATTTCTTCAGTTGGGAAAGAATCTCTATCCATGTATAAGAATTCTGTTCTATAAAGACCAACACCTTCTGCATCATTCTTTATTAGACCTTCTATATCATTAGGAGTTCCTATATTACCAGCTAGTTCTACATGCTTACCATCTAAAGTTACAGATGCTTTTCCCTTTAATAATTGTAATGCTTTTCTCTCTTCTTCATACTTAGCTTTTAACTCAGTATATTTATTTATAGTCTCTTCATCTGGATTAACGATTACTTCTCCAGTATCTCCATTGAAGACTACAAAATCTCCATCCTTAACATTTGAAGTTATATCACTTAATCCAACGATTGCAGCTATCTCTAAAGTTCTAGACATGATAGCCGTATGAGAAGTTCTTCCACCTATATCAGTTAAAAATCCTAAAACCATTTTTTTATTCATAGTTGCTGTGTCTGATGGAGTTAAGTCATGTGCTATTAATACTACTTCTTCACTTAAAGCAGATAAATCAACAACTTTAATTCCTAATATATGTCTAAGTATTCTATTTGTAACATCTTTTATGTCCGCTGCTCTTTCTTTCATATACTCATTATCCATAGACTCGAACATGCTAACAAACATCTCTTTTATTTCATTTAAAGCATACTCTGCATTTACATTTTCAGTTTTAATTTTATCTATTGCAGAACCAATTAACTCTGGGTCTTCTAAAACTAATAAATGTGCTTCAAATATTTCTGCCTCTTCTGCTCCTAATTCTTCAGAAGCCTTTTCCTTAACTTTTACTAATTCTTCTTTAGAAACTGCAACTGCATTTTCTAATTTAGCAATTTCCGCTTCAACATTATCTATAGATTTCTTTTCAATTACTAATTCACTATGCTCAACTACTAACGCTTTCCCTAAAGCAACACCAGGAGAAGCACCTATTCCTTTGTAAGCCATAACCCTACCTCCTAAAAAATATCTTCTGTATTTTCATACTAAATTTATGATTAAAAATATCTTATTTCATATTCTAAAATATTTGTATTTTCATACCCAATTAACAATAGTCTTAATCTTCTGATTAAATAAACATGAAAGTAACAAAGAAATTAAATATCTACAAACGTTAATCTGTATATGTTTAATGCTTCTCTGTTACTTTTACTCTAAGTAATGATTAGATTACAAATATTAAACTTAAAAAAATTATTATATCTACTCTCCAAATCCACTTTCAACTAATTCAACCATTGCAGCTAAAGCTACTTCTTCATCGTCTCCATTTACAACTAACTTTAATTCTTCTCCTTGAGCTAAACCTAAACTCATTATTCCCATTATTGATTTTGCATTTACAGTTTTGTCTTTTGCTACAACCTCTACTGTTGATTTGAATTCAGCTGCCTTCTTAACAAACATTCCTGCTGGTCTAGCATGTAATCCACTTGCATTTTTGATACTAACTATTTTTTCCATTTTTTTAATCCTCCTATAGACTTTACATTTTATATTTTTTAAAATTGTTTTCCTATTTTTTACTTTAATGGTACTTAGTGGTACTTTTTTGTCCTATGGTCATTTTTTGTTCCCACTAGTGCTACAAAAATATTATACTACTAATATACACTTTTTTCGAGTATAATTACAAATTTTTTTTTGTTTTTTATTTAACTTTGATTTTTTAAGTCTTTTATAATACAATTTGTCAATAATTTTGTATTTTTGTTCTTTTTAATACTAATTTTAGGTCTAATTTCAAAATTAGAAGCTAAATTTTTATTAGAATCAATATTTGTATTTACAACATCTAAAACTTTGTTAAAATCATATAATTTTATTCTATTTATGCTATTTTCTTCAAGTTTTTTTTCATATATACAGTAAAATAAATCTTTATATGAAAAATTCTTTGGTAATCCAAGCACTTCACCAAGCTTTGGTATTACACTTTCCATAATAGTTCTAAGTGAAGCATCTCTTTTTATGTTTAATAAATTACAAATACACTGTACAGTTTCATTACTCATACTTCTAAACTTGTCAAAACAATATTCTTCATTATATTTATATTCTACATCAAAATAATACTTAATCCCATTGCATCTTTCATATGCTTTCATAGTATCCAAGTAACCCAATCTAATATTTTTTTCTACATTGTCTCTATCTTTATTAAGAGAACCTCCCAGATACTCTGATGGTATTATAGTTTTTATATTTATATTCTGATGTTTATTTAGATTCATCTTTCCAAGAAAATCATCAATCAATCTAATCACAACAACATCTTCATACCCTTTGTCTTCTAAAAGTCCTATTGGCATATTGTCACAAAACATTCCATCAAGATATAATTTATCATCCATCATATTTGATTGAAAAATAGGCAAACTAGAACTAGCAATTAAATAATCAATCAATCTCCCTTGTGGCATATCTTCAATATACAATGGGTGTGGATTAATCTTTTTATCCCACCATACTGTAACAAGTCCAAAGTCTTTTTTTGATTTTCGTATTATATCTTCATTTAATGTAGTTTCCATTAGTTGTCTCATAGGGCTTATATCTATACCTTCATTTTTTCTAGCCTTATTTATAAGTTCAATAAGTGCGTTGATATTTTTAGTAGTGAAATCTACATTTTTAAATTTCTCATAGGTATCTTTATCAATATTCATAAAGTGAGTATAATCGTAGTTTAACCAAATATCTTCCATTACTTCAATATCATTTTGAATTATATATGCTCCATTTAAAGCACCAATTGATGTGCCAGTTACTCCTTGAAACTCTATCCCAAGCTCTCTTAAAGCCTTATATGCACCTATTTGATAGGCTCCTTTTGTTCCTCCACCTTCTAAAACTAATCCTTTCATATTATCACCTACTATATTAAAAACATTTCTGATTTCTATTTCTCAGCAAATATTAATTCAAAAAACTATTTTTAGTTATTGGAGAAAAATAAAATTGCACAAATTTATTTTTATTTTATCAAAAAAACATTGAAAAGTATATATCTTTAATATTTTTTTATATGGTTAACTTTTTATTCAAAATTTAGATAAATAATTAACATTTCAATTTTTTTCATATTTATGGATACTTATATACCTAAAGAATCAATTATTAAGTTATCCATTTTTATCTGCAATCTTTCTACCTTTTCTTTATCTATAGATTTATTTAATAAAATTGATATTATTTGCCTTGATAAACTCTCTATCTCTTCATAATTATTATCTCTAAAAATTCTTATCTTCATAACCTTATTAGGATAGTAATCATATATATTTTTACTCATTTTTTTAGCAGTTATTTTAAAGTATTTATCATAAATACTGGAATTTAAAATTCCAACTAGATATTCATATGAGAATTTATCTAAATACTCTTCTTTTATGAAAAAAGAATATACGTCTGCACTTGAAAAATTATTATCATAGTCTATGGCAAATCTATTTTCTTTGGATTTATAAGGATACATTATCTTTTTTCTTTCAAAGAAAAGCTTTTCTCTGCCCCATTGAAGTTCATACCATTTCCTTATTCCACTTTTACATTCTCTTCTGTTTTCTAGTTTTGATTTATATATTCCTATAATCTCATCAAGTATCTTCTTATTTTTTTCTTCATCATCTATATCATTTGAGTATATTAACCTATAATCACTTTTATCTACTATATATTTATTTATATTTTTACTTTTTATCCAATATTTTAAAAATTTATTATCCACAAGGTTCAATTTTACATCATCTTTACTCAAAATAAATGCTTTATCACAGCCTGTGATTATTCCTTGAAAGCTTATTGCTATATCTTCCAAACTATAGTTGCATTTTTCTTGTATCTTATTATAAAAAGCTTCATCATCCTTATTTACAAGTATCCATTCATCAGATAATAAACTTTGATTTATATTAAAATAATTAAAGTTATTACTATTTAAAAGTTCTTCTAGCGTTTCAAATTTATTTATGCATATATCTTCATTTTTTATTTTAAATACATCTATAGCTTTGTCTTTTGATTTTTTCTTATCGAAAGTAAGTATACAACTAGATACCCCTATATTTTTAAATATATTTGCACCTAAAAAATCTACTATTTCTTTAACACTGACATTTGATTTAATATATTCTCTTAAATCTTTACCAGATAAACTTTCTAAAAAATATCTTGGAGTTATAACGCTACCAGTTCCTCCTTGTTTCAAGATATCTATAATCTTTTTATAAAAACAAAAATACAAGTCAGCTTTATCTTTATAAACTTCACTGTATTTTTCTAGAAGAAATTTTTTATATTTCTTTTCAAGTTTTTTATGACCAATATATGGTGGATTACCAATTATGTAATCAAACTTATATCGCCAGTTCTTTTTTAGGCTATCACAACAAAATAGATTAATCTTTATATCAGATTCCTCTAAGTCATTTACTGCCTTTTTGTTTATTAAGCTGTCTCTTAATATATTTATAGCTTTCTCATCAATATCAGCACCATATATACAGTAATTTAATATATGACTATGTATATTATTAACAGTCCAATAATTTTCATCATATTTCTCTTTTAATTCATAGATATTTTCCTCAAATAAGTCATATAAAATATCGTATACTTCCAAAAGAAAATTTCCGCACCCACAAGAAATATCGAGTATCCGTGGATATGGATTTTTAATTATATCGTGATTTTTTAAAGTTTTTTTTACAATATAATCGACAATGATTTTAGGCGTATAGTATATTCCACTTGCTTTTTTAGTATCTACATCTAAACTATTCTCATACTCTTTAGATAGTAGAAAATTATCTTGAGATATATCATCCATAGCTGAAAACCTCCAATTATTATCATAGCTGAAAATTTATTATTCTAGTATTTGTCTTATAGATTTTCTTGATAAAAGTTTATAGATTTCTTTTTCTATTTCTAGTAACTCACGATTTACTTTGCAACCTTTTAAGCAATTACTGCAATTAGACACATATCTCGTACATTTATTTATATATATTTTTCCATCAATTACTTCTACAATAGTCCTTAGACTTATTGTATCCAATGATACATTTAACATGTATTTCTTGCCATCTTCTTTATTAAAAGTAAGCACATTATTTGCACAAAGTTTTCTAAGAAGCTTATACAGTGTTAGTATTGGTATCTCTTCGCTTTTTAATATCGTTTTAACATCTATTGGATTATCTTCCCCATTATTAAATATAGCTCTTATAATTCTTATTGAATAATCTACATCTTCTGAAATCATTCTTCCGCCTCCTCAACTGCCATGTATTTATCTAAGAGAGTATTTCCTAAATTTACATAATTTATGTCAGTAAGAATTCTTTTGTAGCTACTCTCATCTAAAGGCTTAAAAAATATGTAACCCTGTATTAAATTACATCCCATTTCGTTTAAAACTTTAACCTGCTCCATATCTTCCACACCCTCACATATAACAGTTAAGTTTAAATCTTGTGAAAGATTAACAATTGCTTTTACCATAAACTTTGTCTTTGTATTTGTAACTATATCCATTATAAGTGACCTATCAATTTTTATAACATCTAGTGGTATCCCCTTAAGATTGATAAAATTTGAGTTGCCTACTCCAAAATCATCTAATGATATGTCTATACCTAAAGATTTAATCTCATAAAGCCTCTCACTTATAAATTTTACATCTCTTAGTGCTGTTGTTTCTGTAACTTCTATTTCTATGAGTTCTTTAGGCACATTATATGTATTAAACATTGATTTAAAAAAATCTACTAAATCATTTTTATATAGTTCTACTCTGGAAAGATTTATTGAAACTGGTAAGACATTTATACCTTCTGAAATCCAATTATCAATAGTAACAAATACTTCTTGAATTAGCCATCTACCAATATTATTTATCAAACCACTTCTTTCAGCTATAGGGATAAACTTATTTGGTCCAACCATACCTAAAGATGGATGTATCCATCTTATTAATGCCTCTGAACCTATAATTTTACCTGTACTCGAATCAACTTTAGGTTGATAATGGATTACAAATTCCTTATTCTTTATAGCTAAGAATAAATCTTGCTCTATTTTCATAAGTGATTGTATTTCTTCTTCCATTGCAGAATCAAATTCTACATATTCTATATGCTTTAGTCCTTTTGACTTAACCCTCGCCATATCTGCATTATCCATAGCTTTTTTTATATCAATTTTATCATCATTAAATCTATAAATTCCAATTGATGCTTCAACATTTATATTCATTTTAAAACTATCAATCTGACTTAATGTCACAATTTTATTCCTAATGAGATTTACCAAATAAGGAATCTTTTGTTCTCTATCTTCAAGCTTTATTATTAATATAAAAACGTCGCTTTTTAACTTTCCATAAATAGCCTCTTCACCAAAATAACTTTTTAGATTACTTGAAATATTATCTAATACTTCATCCCCTAGCTCATAACCATATATATCATTTATAAGTTTAAGTCTACATAAATCAAAACAAGCCATAACACAGTTCTCTTTCTTATTGCTGATAATATAATTTTGAATATGTTTTAAAAAGTTCTCATCCTTAGTAATATTCATAATCTTATCTGAATTATTTACCATCTCTAAATTAATTTTATCCTCATATAGCTTGATTTTAAGATACGAAATAAATACATTTATAGTAAATAATATTAATAAAAGTAAAATTAAAGCCTTTATATCTATCCCGACATGTCTTGTAAGTAAAACTATTCCCAAAATTCCGATTATGATAAAAATTATTTTATTTAAACTGTAAATTTTTGTCATACTATTTTTATTCATATAAATTCCCCTATATTATTTTTAAATTATCTTACAGTCAAACTTTTTCTATATTAATTATAAAGCACAATTGATAGTAAATCAATGTATGTTGAAATCACATATAAATAACTATGTCATACTTAAATTAACTTTTCCAAATTTCATAAATATTAACTTTATTGGCAAAAAAAACTATGAGATTAGGTATATGTAAAATAATTTCTAATTTCATAGTTTTTAAATTCAAATAGTGTTTTTTAATACAACATAACAGAATAAATTTAATACTATCTATATAGTTTCATACTTAAGTAAATACTTACACAAAAATGAATTTACCTTATTTTTTACCTTTAGAATCTAAGTATGAAAGTATACCTTGAACAATTCCTTCTGTAAGTTGGTCTTGATATTTTGCATTTATTATTTTTTGTTCTTCTGATGGTGTTGTTAAAAATCCACACTCTACTAATATGGCAGGCATCTTTGATTCTCTAAGTACTTCAAAATTATTTTCAACTATACCCCTATCCCTTACTTTAACATAGGATACTATCGTACTTTGCACTGACTGTGCAAGATCTTTTGAACCATCTGTAGCTTTATTCCTATACCAGGTTTCTATACCTGTTGCTGTATGTCCATTTTTCTCTGCATTTAAATGGATAGAAACAAGTACATCAGCAGAACTATTATTCGCTAAATTAACTCTATCCATCAATGTTAGATATGTATCATCAGTTCTAGATACTACGACTTGAATATCCTTCTGTTTGGCTAATTTATTTGCTAATTTTTTTGAAATCTGTAAAGTTAGGTCTTTTTCTTTGCTAGTCTTACTTTCAGTTCCGTTATCATGTCCTCCATGACCTGGGTCTATGAATACAGTGTATTTTTTATTTTTATTTTCTTCCTCAGTGCCAAGGTCAAATTGCTCTGACTCAACGTTTTGTTGTTGGTTGGTTTTATTGCTTTTATCCATCCCTTTTACTAAAGCTACTACACCTTGAGTAACTTTAAATGCAATAAATAAAAATAACATCGTAAAGCAAACCAACGCTACTAATTTTTTCTTATTTAATTTTCTTTTTTTTCTATTCAGATGGCTGGTATTTTTAGATTTGTTTCTTGAATTATTGTTATTATTGCTTTTTGACATTTTTTCACCCTTCTTGGTATAGATTTTTACATTTTTTTATAATATTAGTGTTATTTTTTCATAATATTAGTGTTATTTTACCACCAAGAAGGTTTTTTTTCAATAATTTAAAACATTCTACAATCTAAAACTTCAAAATTTTCTAATTATCCACCTAAAGTAACATCTTGTGTGTCATACCAGCTAAAGGCATCTTTTATATCATCACCTCTAAAATCTGGCCAATAGTTATCTATAACATAAAAGTCTGCATAAATCGATTGCACAGGTAAAAAACCGCTTAATCTCCTTCTTCCACCCCATCTGATTATCAAATCTAATCTTGATACATCAAATGACTGTATGTAATCTTGTATGTTATTTTTATTTACATTTTCTACTCCTGATATATTATTTAAGTCCCAATACCATCCATAATTTACCAATAGATTTGCTTTTATTTGGCCTTCCTTTGCTTGAATTCTATTAGTATATGGTAATAATTCTTCTGGAAACATTGGAGATTTCGTATTTCCAACAACTAATAAAGCCGCACCTTCATCTATTAGTATATTTGCAGCATCAATACATGCTTTTGTAAAAGCTTTTGTCTGAACTGATGGACGTCTTGTATTATCAGTTGTAAATCCATAAAAAGTTACTTCTTCACAACCTAAATCTCTACATAATCTATAAGATTCTAGTCCAGGATTTATTCCACTTTCATATCCTCTATCTTTTGTCATACCATTTTGGCTCGCCCATCTTCTATTTCCATCTGGGATAATTCCTACATGTTTTGGTATTCTCATTTATAATCACCTCTTAATAGGTATTATTATCAAAATATTACATTATTAATCAAAACTGTAACATTAAATACATTTATTTTTATATAATTATGTAGTAAACTAATTTAAGATAGAGTTTAAAAAACTTGGAGGTTTATCATGAAAAAAATTTTAATATTGTTTTTTTCGATAATCTTATCATTTGGAATGGTTAGTTGTTCTTCAAGTGGTGATTACAAAAACGTTTCTACATCGAAAATTGAAAGGTCATTAAAATCTTCTGATTTACTTACAAAGGAATCAAAGGTCTTTGATGCAAAGGAATTTAACTATTTCAATGATGTGGAAGAAGACATCATTCAAGGTTTTGTAATTAATTCTTCTGAAAAATTATCTCTAGAAGATATTATCGTCATAAAAACTGACGATGTAGATAAAATTTATAAAACTCTAGAAAATTATAAAAAAGACATGATACAAGCACCTTTTGGAGAAGGACATGGAGAAAAAAGCAATTCTGAAATAGCAAATAATACTATAGTTGAGAAAGCAGGCAGATATGTTTATCTAATTTCTGCTGAAAATGCCTCTCAAATAGAAAACAAAATACTGAGTATAATAAAAAAATAAATATCATTATTGATGTTTATTAAATATCAATGTAATTTTTATATAAATAAATTTATTTTATTAAAAATTACATTGATATTTTTTATTTACTTAATTAGTATAATTTAAATCTCTTTTAGCTTTTTCTTTTTTCCTAAAACTAGACTTATTAATATCAATCCGACCATAATTACAGTCAATACCAAGTATGTCATCCATGCTAATGTATATCCTCCAGACATATCATATAATTTTCCTGTAACAGCTGACCCTAAAGCCGCCCCCAATAAAACCACTGCATTTACTACACCAACTATTGTTGAATAATCTCTTTTACCAAATATCTCTGATGTGATAAGAGCAGGTACAATAGTTCCCATACAGTTTCCAATTCCCCAACATATAATAAATACTATTATAGCTGGATACTTACTAGCAAATAATAGAGCCAATACCCCTAAAAATACCTGCAATCCAACAAATATAACACCTTTTTCACATCCAACTTTATCAAATACGTAACCTAGAAGTATTTTACCTAATATAACTACTCCCATGTTTATAGATATAACACTTGCTGCAAAAGTTGGAGAATACCCTATATCAGTCAAATAAGATGCAATATGCATTTGTACTCCCATAGCTATTATTGTAATCAAAATTAACCCTACAACCATAATCCAAAATATTTTAGTTTTTACAGCATCTCCAAGCATGATTCCTTTTGCAGAATTATCTAAAACGTTTTCAGAAGAATTACTATATCCATATGGAAGTAAACCTTTATCACTTGGTTTTTCAGACATAAATATCAAAACTACTGGTATAGTTGTAACTAAGATTATTATTCCCAATACTAAATATGATTGTCTCCAACTGTAGTTTAATATTATATAGTTAGCTATAGGATTAAATATCATACCACCTACTCCACTTCCCATAAAAGTTAGACCTAACGCCAGACCTCTTTTTTCTACAAACCAATTACTTATTATTATTGATAGAGGAGTTAGAGTTGTCATACCTAACCCCAAACCTGAAAATATACTCATTAAATAAAAAACATATATACTATTTGCATATGAATATCCTATATAACCTATTCCTGCTAATACACATCCCACAAGCATTATATTTTTTAGTTTAAATTTTTTTGCTAATTTCCCCATAAAAAGTGCTATTACCATAGTAGATAAAGCAATTACTGTATAATAAAGAGAAAACTCAGACCTAGAAAAACCTAAGTCTTCTGTTACAGGTTTTATAAATAAACTTGCACAATTATTTACTATTCCATAAACAGATATCATTAGTATTAAGCCAGCAAATACAACTAACCATCCTCTAAAAAATCCTTTTTGTGAATTAGATATATTATTTGATTCCATTTTTTACCCCCCAATTTTAGTAAATTTAAGATTATTTTATTATTTAATGTATAGTTCTATTTTTAAAATAAAGATTATACCAATGGTTTATATTCAAATCCATCCAAAGATTTTGTAAACTCTTCTTTTGATTTTTCAAGCTTTTCTCTGTCCATCAAGATATCATATGCAGAACAGGCAAGTACTTTTGCCGCACTTAACATTGCCTCAAAACCTACATTAGAACCAGATGATGAACAAGCTTGCCAAGTATGAGCTGCTGTACCAATAGGCCATGCCGCCATAGCAAATTGTGCAGTTGGTACTATATAACTTATATCTCCTACATCAGTTGAACCAGATACATTTTTGTATTTATAATCTTCAAAGTCAGCAATATCATCATGTAGATATTTTTCTGCTATATTAGGATTACCTTGAAATGAAGTTGCTACATTTCTTCTTTCTTCTTTTGTAATTGTATTTGCTAATTTGTGAGCAAACTCTAAATCTTCAGCTTTAAAGTTAGGTGCTCCTACTAATCTCATATTCTCAGATACAACATCTGTTAGACTTTGATTAGGCAAATAATCATACATTGCATCTATAACTTCATATTCCATCTCTGTTTCTGTCATCATTGCTGCACCTTTAGCAACTTTTACCAATCTATCAAGAGTACTCTTTACATCTGATGCTTTTTTACCTCTTAAGAAATACCATGATTCTGCAGAACCAGGAACTATATTTGGTCTTTCTCCTCCATTCGTTATTACATAATGCATTCGAATAGAATCCAATATGTGTTCTCTTAGATAATTAGCACCTACATTCATAAGTTCAACAGCATCAAGTGCACTTCTACCAGTATGTGGAGATTGTGCCGCATGAGAAGTAATTCCTTTAAATCTAAATTTCATAGAGAAATTTGACAAACTAGTTGGTCTCCAAGGACTATTTACATCAAAAGGATGCCAGCTAAATGCACAATCTATATCTCTAAAACATCCTTTTTTATACATATTACATTTTCCAACGCCACCTTCTTCAGCTGGACATCCAAAATATTTTATAGTCCCTTTGATATTTTCTCTCTCCATAACTTCTTTTAATGCTACTACTGCTCCTACTCCCCCTACTCCCAACAGATTGTGACCACACCCATGACCTGGGGCAGATTCAGTTATAGCTTCTTTAGTTAAAGATACTTTCTGTGATAATCCTGGTAAGGCATCGTATTCTCCTAATATCCCTATGACAGGTCTACCTTCTCCAAACTCTGCTACAAAGGCAGTTTCTATTCCTTGTACAGTATTTACATTAAATCCATTTTCTTCTAAGTATTTCTTTTGTACACCACTTGCAAAATATTCTTCATATGAAGTCTCTGGATTTTCCCATATTCCTTTTGCCATTTCTACTAAATCTTCTTTATTTTTATTAACACAATTAATTAAATCGTTTTTCATATTTAAAACCCTCCTCATAGTAATTAATTTTTACTTGTGACTTACTATATAAGCAATGATTATGCCAAGTAAGTAGGTTTTAATCTCAATAAGTCTTATAAGACTTATGAATACTCTATTTTAAAATTTTAATTATTCTGATTAAATAAATAATATTGTAAACAAAAAAATAAATGGGATATTATTAAATCAATATCCCATTTATTTTATATTTATAAGTTTTTAGTAACCCATTTCTCCCCTTTTTCTTCAAGGTGACTCCCATTTCTCCCAATACTCTTTCCAATATATCCCTCTGACTCTAAAAAGTTCATAATTACTCTAACACTATGCTCACTCGAATCTACATTGTTTGATTGTAATTTCTTTACTAACATTCTTCTTCCACAATTTTCTTTATATAAGATTCTCATAATCTCACACGCTATAATATTATCTCGATGGCTTAAGTTTTCAAAATATACATTATAAGATTTTTCTATATTATCATTAATTTCAAAACCTGTATCATTAATTATATTATTTTCATATGCTCTGTTTTGATTATTGCTATATGTATTTGAAGTACTTTCTTTATCTTCAATATATTTATTTTGGCAAGAGTCTTTATATATCATAGGTAAATCATCTATTGTAAGTAGTTCACCACCAAAATTTCCAACATATTCAATACAATTTTTTAATTCTCTTACATTTCCATCCCATTTGTATGTATACAGAAATTTTCCTAATTTGTCATCGATTTTTTTATAATGACATCCCATATTTCCTAAAAAATAATTGCATAGCACTGGTATATCTTCTTTCCTCTCTTCAAGTGGAGGTATACTGAGTATGCAAGTACTAAGTCTATAAAACAAGTCTTTTCTAAAATTACAAGAATTTCTAAGTTCATCTATAGTCTTATTAGTAGCAGCAATTACTCTTATATCCAG
Organism: Clostridioides sp. LIBA-7602; assembly: GCF_056688945.1. Taxonomy (NCBI): domain Bacteria; kingdom Bacillati; phylum Bacillota; class Clostridia; order Peptostreptococcales; family Peptostreptococcaceae; genus Clostridioides; species Clostridioides sp. LIBA-7602. The sequence goes on from NZ_CP196991.1 coordinate 3,238,795, forward strand.
TCTAATTTTTTCATATCCACCAATTTTAACTATTTCCTTCTCTTGTAATACTCTCAAAAGCTTTACTTGAAATAATTGACTTGTATCTCCTATTTCATCTAAAAATATAGTTCCACCATTAGCTATTTCAAATAAACCCTTTTTACCCTGAGACCTAGCACCTGTAAAACTTCCACTTTCATAACCAAACAATTCACTTTCAAGTAATTCATCTGGTATTGCTGCACAATTTATAGATATAAATGGTCTATTAGTTTTATTTGAACAATTATGAATAGAATGAGCATATAACTCTTTTCCTGTTCCAGTTTGACCTAATATCAGTACAGTTGAGTCTATTTTAGCGTATTTCTTAGCGTATTCTATAACTTCTTTATTCTTATTAGAGTTTCCTACTATATCATCAAACGTATATTTAGCCAAATAAGATTTATTTATCTTTCCAGTATTTCCTTCATATGCTTCAAACACTTCATCTATAAATATAGACTCTTGATAGTTTTTACCCATAAAGTTTATATTGTTTTTACTGACTATAAATTCTTTATTTAGCGTTTTATCTGAGTAATATATATTTTTTTTAAGATTTGTACGTTTAAATAAGTTGTATATATTTAGTAGTGGCTTAATTGTACTTAAATCTTTTCCTATATTACTTTCTTTTATATTGAGTAATTTTCTTGCATATTCATTATATAGCTCTATAGTTTTATCTTGATTTAAAATAATCATCCCTATTGGTATGGAATCAATTAAATGTCTTACTCGATTTTTATATTTCAAATCTTCCATTATAGATTTAATATCAATCTCATCTTCACTATACACATTTTCTTTCACTACTTTTAACTTAGATGCTACTATACTAGGGTCTATTTCTAATTTTTCCAATATTTCTAAATATCCATTATATACGATTTCTCTCCAACCAATATCAATAAAATTTGTAACAAAATCTGGTGTGTAAAAAAGTTCTCCCAAATAAACTGCTGTATCTACATTTTCTATATACACCCCAAATAGCTCTTTGTTATATGGTATAAATTCAATATGATTTATTCCTAATTTCTTTAATATTGCTATACATTCTAGTGTATATATCCATTCAGGAGTTATAAGGAGAACTCTCTTTCCTCTTTGAATTTTTCTCAATTTTTCTACTACATCTTTAGTATACATAGTTTTTACTAAAACTAATTTTTCTTTATTTCTTTTTATCCATTGGTCTACTATTTGTTCATCTAAATAATTCATCGCTACTATAACATCACAATTTGACAAGTTCAAATCTTCTATATCATAAGTTTCTATTTTTGCAACATCTCCCAATACCTCTTCAAGTTGCAATTTATATGCTACTTTCAACTTATCATTTATACCAGCTAAAATAATCTTTTTCATTTAGACCCCCACTATAAATGGCTATCCTATTTTCATGACCTCTTTTATCTTATCTACAACGCCATTCTCAGTATTTCTTTTTGCTCTGAATCTAGCAATTTCTTTTAAATACTCATTTGCATTTTCCATGGCGTAACTATGATAAGCACTCTTCATCATTTCTACATCATTCAATTGGTCACCAAATACCATAGTTTCTTCATATTTTATATCTAGCATTCTTTGTACTTTTTTTATTGCACTTCCTTTATTAGCACCTTTTGCAGTTAAATCAAGCCACTCTACTCCAGAAATACATACTTGAGCTCTATCAGAAAACTTTTCAAAGTAGATACTATTATTATGTTCTGCACCTTTGAAGTCAAATACAGCTATCTTTAATATATCGCCTTCTACTTTAGTCAAGTCATCTACAACTTTAAACTTTGCATAGTAAGTACTAACTTCTTCTATAAATGCTTCATCTTTACTTTCTATATAAGCGTATTTTTTACCACTCATCACAATTTTTTTTCCTTTTATACTTCTTGTTGTCTCTATAATTTCATTTACTAATTCTTTCTCCAAAGGATTTGATAATATTTCTTTTCCTTTATATACTACCAATGTTCCATTTTCTGAGATAAACATCATATCATCTTTTATATCTTCAAATTTTTTTATAAGATTTTGATACTGCCTACCACTTGCCGCAGAAAACATTATCCCTCTTTCTCTTAATTTTTTAAATACTTTATAAAACTCTGGATTTATTTCGCTCTTCTCATCTAACAAAGTTCCATCTAAGTCTGTTGCTATTAATTTTATCATACATTTCCTCCCCCAAATTATATAATTTATGATTATTTATGATTATTTTTTATCAGTTTAAATTTTCAATTCCTATTATACACTAAAATTTCTAAATTACAATTTACTCCTTTTGTAAGATGTTCTAAGCATATGTAGGAAAATATTTTTTTCAATATATACATCAATTTATAAAAATTTAAATCTTCATATAATTATATTCCAAGTGAATTCATAATAACTACACACTTTCTTATATAAAATACCATAAAAATAATTATATTATGACAAACTTATGCTAATTTATTGTGTTTTTTATTGCTTATATAACAAATTTTTAATATAATTAACTATGTGTAATTAAAAAATTTAGAAAGTAGGGGATATTATTGTCAGGACTCAAAAAGTTCGTTATATTTCTAGCCCTTTTAGTTATAGCATTTCCTGTTAGTGTCTATGGATATGTTTTTACTAAATTAAAAACTATCCAAGATGATAGTATAAATACAGAGGCGCTGAGTAGTAATGACTATAAAAATGAAGAAAGTATCACAAATATATTATTGTTAGGTACAGATGCTAGACCTGGAGAAGAAGTTTCTCGTTCAGATGCCATGATGATACTGACTATTGATAATAAAAATAAAAGCCTTAAATTAACTTCATTAAATAGAGATACTTATGTTAATATACCAGGACATGGAGATGAAAAACTAACACATGCTTATGTATATGGACAAGCTAACTTATTGATAGAAACTATAGAGGAAAACTTCCAAATTGACATACAAAACTATGCTGTAGTTGACTTCTTCTCTTTTATGGATATAGTTGATGCTCTAGGTGGAGTTACGGTTACTGTTGACAAGAGTGAAATAAGAGAATTAAACAAATTTATACCTGAAACTTATAAGTGGAATAAAAGCGATGACAAAGGTTCTCTTAAATATATAAGAAGCTCAGGTGAACAAAAATTAAATGGATATCAGACACTTGCATTTTCTCGTATAAGAAAAAATGATAGCACAGACCAAAGAGATAGAAGACAAAGAAGTGTTATACAAAGCTTAATAAATGGTGTTAAGGATTTACCAGTTACTAAATATCCTAATCTAGTTAATACAATACTTCCATATGTAAAAACTAATATGAACCCTAATGAAATAATATCTTTAGGAAAAGACCTTTTAAGCATAGGAAATTTAGACCTTAAGTCTATGGAATTCCCTCTTTCTACTGAAAATGGTAGAAAAATAGGTGATGCAGGATATGTAATTCCTTTTGAAGAATATGAATTAGATGCGATGCATGATTTTATATTTGAAGATATTATGGTTGAAGAGTAAATATTTATCTAAAACAAAACAAATTAATAATTTTATAGTAAGTACATACCTCTCAAAGGCAAATTACTTTGCAATTGTGGGGTGTGTTTTTATTTTAAAATATAAATTTATTTTTCAAAAAATATATTACATGTACTTTTAATTATATATATAAATTGACAATTTTTCTTATAAATTATATCATTGTCTTTTTTTTGTAACTGAAACAAGTATTGAATATATCTCAATACTTTAATATAATTAAGTGTATGCTATTAAAAAATATACAGGAAAAAGAAGAAAGAAGGGGTACTTTTGTCAAAATTAAAGAAATTTGTTATACTACTGGCTTTCTTGGTAGTAATATTCCCTATAAGCGTCTATGGATATTTTTATTATAAATTATCTTCTATTCATGACTCGAGCATAAATAGTGATTTGTTAAATAATAATGACCATAAAAATGAAAATGGAATAACTAACATACTACTTATGGGAACAGATGCTAGACCAAATGAAGATTCTTCAAGGTCAGATGCTATGATGATACTTACTATTGATAACAAGCATAATGATATCAAACTTACATCATTAGCTCGTGATAGCTATGTAGACATCCCTGGTCATGGTAAACAAAAACTTACTCATGCTTATGCTTATGGACAAGCTGATTTATTAATACAAACAATTGAAGAGAACTTTAATATTGATATTCAGAATTATGCTTGTGTTAATTTCGAATCATTTATGTATATAATTGATGCTATTGGTGGCGTTGAAGTTACCATTGAAAAAGGAGAAATACGAGAATTAAATAAATTTATTCCTGAAACTTATGGTTGGAATAAAAGTGATGATAAAGGTAGCATACAATACATTAAAAAATCAGGAGAACAAACTTTAAATGGATATCAAGCACTATCTTTTGCACGTATCAGACACAACGATACAGCTTTTGCTAGAGATGGTAGACAGAGACAGATTATACAAGCTATAATCAAGAAAACAGAAACTTTACCTGTCACTAAATATCCAGGTTTATTAGATGCTGTTCTTCCATATGTTAAAACTAACATGAAACCTAATGCAATACTTTCTTTAGGAGCTCAAGTTTTAAAAATGGGTGACTTAAATGTTAAGCAATTTGAATTCCCTATTGATGATGAAATTCACAGTACAGGTGGTATATATGGAAAAGCTGGATGGGTTCTTAGATTTGACCCAGATACTTTAGACATATTACATGATTTTATATTTAATGACATAGAATATAAACAATAAGAAATTTAACATAAAGTTTACTGGAAATATAAGATTAAATATTAAAAAAGAACTATATCGCATAATTATTTTCAAGTTATTATTTACACTTGATTACAAAATGCATATAGTTCTTTTTTATTTTCTAATGTATATTTATGATTTTATTTGACTCTATTTTTATAAACCAACCTATATCTTAAACAAACTTTTCTATTACTTAACTAAGTTTAGGAAAGTATTTAATGAATTTTGATTTATGCCATCACCAGCTTCATATACTAGAGTTGTTTTCTTAGGCTCTAAAGCTGTTTTCTGAGCAGATGTCACACTATTTCCAAGCATAACTACTGGTGATTTTAATTTAGCAGCTAAAGGACCTGATGTTAATGCATCTACTAGCTGATTACTTTTACTTACAAACATTGATGGATATTCAGCATTAGGATAGAATTTTTGTATTACTTTTCCATTTGTTTCTTCTCTGTTTTCTCCAGCTATTCTATTTTTAGACACATCGTTTGTAATAACCTTATCTAATTTAGTTATTACTGAATCAGATATACTTAGATTACCACCTATGAAATAAGCATCTTTTACTTTTAAGTCTGATATCCAATTATAAACATCATCACTTACATTATCTTTTGATACTAATACTATTGGTTGCTTTTCCTCTCCTGCTTTTGAAGCTATAGAAAGAGAATCAGCCTCACCTGTTCCACTTGTTATATATAATTTTTCTACTGGATTAGTTTTTACTAATTCCTTTGCTATTAATAAAGATGTACTATATCTATCTGAACCACCAACTCTATTTATTGATACATTTGATATTGTATCTTTTATCTCATTCTCAACTTTATCTCCAATAGAGCTATTTCCTCCTATTAGGACAACTTTACTTGGATTAAGTCTTTTTATCTCATTCTTAGTAGATGTAGGTATATTGTCCTTATTTACTAATAATATAGGAGCATCATTTGCTGTAGCAAGTGGTGTTGATGTTATCCCATCAACTATAGAATATCCATTTACTAATACTACTGTATCTGAATTTGTAGCCCAACCTTTTTTACTTATTGCTACTGCTGTATCATATCTTTCATTACCTCTTAATTTTTCTACTTTAACATTTGATGGTGGAGTAACTGGCTCTTCATTACTACTAGAATATAAACTCTTTAAATCGTTTTGTATAGAAGTACTATTTGCTATATCTTTAGCTGAAAAATACATACTACCTTTTATTTCACTGTATTTTCTATTTAATGTTACTTGTTTTACTATTTCTTTTGCTATATTTTGTCCATTATAACTTGATTGACCTTGCTTATATATACCTTGTCCTATGTATAAGTCTACATTTGTTCCTTTTACTTCATTAGCCCACCATGCTACTAATTTAGAGTAATCTGCAGCTTTAAGACCAATTGGCCAATAAAGTTGTGGAACTACATAATCAACTAACCCTTGTTTTATCCATGCTCTTGTATCTGCATATGTACCTACATAACTTTCATTACCTGATGTATCTGAACCTGTTGGGTCACTACTCTTATTTCTCCATATTCCAGCTGGACTTACACCAAATACAACATTAGATTTTATACTCTTTATAGATGCTTTTACATCTCTAAGTAAAGTATTTACATTCTCTCTTCTCCAATTGTCTTTATTTTGTCCATTTCCATATTTTTGATATGTTGCATTATCACTGAAGCTTACTCCTGGGTAGAAATAATCATCAAAATGAACACCATCTATGTCATAATTTTGAACAACTTCTGCTATACTATCAACTATGTATTTTCTAACTTCTGGCAAACCTGGGTCATAGTAATACTTATTTCCATGCTTAATTACCCAACTTGGATTTTTCTTTGCTGGATGGTTAGCTGGTAATTTATCAATGCTCTCATCTGCCATAGTTATTCTGTATGGATTAAACCATGCATGGAATTCCATCCCTCTTTTATGTGCTTCTTCTATTAAAAATGGTAATGGGTCATATCCAGGGTCTTTACCTTGTGTACCTGTAAGATATTCAGACCATGGATTTATATTTGATTTATATAAAGCATCTGATTTTGGTCTTACTTGAACCACTGCTGTATTTATTCCTGAACTTTTTAACTTGTCCAACAAATCTGTGTATTCCTTTTTTTGCTTGGCTTCATTATTTTTAGTCTTAGGCCAGTCCAAATTATAAACTGTAGATATCCAAGCAGCTCTCATTTCCTTATCATTTGATGAATCTGCAAATGAACTTACACTACACATTGTAAGTGTCATTATAAGTGATAATACTAATATACTTATTTTTTTCATTTCATCCCCCTTAATTTCTAAAATTTATTTTTTTTACAATATACTCCTTACTAAGTATATCTAAAATTCATATTATCTGTCAAATATTGAATAATATAGTTAAAATTTATATTTGATATTTGATTATAATATGAAATAATTTATTATAAAAAAAACAGCAAAGAAATTTATCTTCTTTGCTGTTTTTATAACGTCCATCACTATTTTAATATTACTAACCATTTCAATATATATGTAAAACATTAAATGTAACTCTACATACTTAATGTTAATATTCAATCCTATGTAAATCAATTTCTATTATTATTGTAAAACACGAGTAGCAGTTATAAGTCTTTTTGCATAATTAGTTCCTGGTGCCATACTAGTAACTTTTACTACATCTCCTGTTTGTGGTGAATGTATGAATTTAGAATTTCCAACATACAATCCAACATGATTTATTGAACCACCTGAACCAAAGAAAACTAAATCTCCTGGTTTTAATTCTGCTCTTGATACTTTCTTTCCTACTGTTGCTTGTGATCTTGATACCCTTGGTAAATTAACTCCTGCTCCATTTTTATAGACATAAGAAGTGAACCCAGAACAATCAAAAGAATTTGGTCCAGTTGCTCCCCATCTATATGGCTTACCTTGTTGCTTAAATGCTAAGTTTAAAACATTTTGTACCTTTGCGTCTACATTTCCACCTTCAATAGTTAAATAGTCTCCATTTACCCATCCTGTAACATTATCAACTGATTTTATTTTAATCCATCCATTTGAATGTAATTCTAAAACCTCAACTTTGTCTCCTGTGTTTATCTTTCCTACTACTGAGTCATTTGCACTAGCTCCACTTCTCATATTTAAGAAATCACATTGGTCTACTGTTGCAGTCATAGGTGAATTAGTTAACTCTGCTGCACTAGCTGTTATTGCTCCTGCTTCTACTGTGACAACTCCTGCTATTAACACCATAGCTATAAATTTTTTTAATATATGTTTTTTATTTTTAATATTCATCATAATCTCAAATACCTAATCCTTTCGAAAATTTAACATTTTTTTCATTTGTTTCCAATTCCTAATTAACATTCTAACTTACATCAAAATAAATTGCAACCTTTTTTGTAATCTTTTTGTAATCTTTTTGTAATCTTTTGTTTCTTTTTCGTATATATTTGTTTCTTTTTGCTCCCCCTGGTTACAAATTAGAAATATATTCTACTTCTCCCGAGTTGTTGCAATTTCCTTGACATTAGCATCTTCTGGTTTAATGTAAGTTGGCACTAATTTTCTCATAACACTATCTATTTTTTCAATTTCTTCATTGTTAGTAATTTCTCTTAAAAGTTTTAAGTATTTTGTTATTTTTTCTCTATCAACATCTATTGGTCTACCAATAAAAATCTTTTTATGCTCTGTATCTAACAGACCTTCTTCTGACATAAGTAGTTCTTCATATAACTTTTCTCCTGGTCTAAGACCAGAAAACTCAATTTTTATATCAACATCTGGTTCAAACCCACTAAATTTAATCAAATTTTTTGCTAAATCCAATATTCTTACAGGCTCTCCCATATCAAGCACAAATATTTCTCCACCTTTAGCCATAGCTCCAGCTTGTATAACCAAACCTACTGCCTCTGGTATTGTCATAAAATATCTAATGATATCTGGATGTGTAACTGTAACTGGTCCACCATCTTCTATTTGCTTTTTAAAAAGTGGAATTACACTTCCATTACTACCAAGTACATTTCCAAATCTAACAGCAACAAATTCAGTCTCACTTTCAGCATTAATAGTCTGGATAATCATTTCAGCAGCTCTTTTAGTAGCTCCCATTATATTAGTAGGATTTACAGCCTTATCTGTTGATATAAGGACAAATTTCTTAGCTCTATATTTTGAAGACAATCCAGCTATGTTTAAAGTACCAAATATATTATTCTTTATAGCTTCACCAGGACTTGATTCCATAAGAGGAACATGTTTATGTGCTGCTGCATGAAATACTACTTCTGGCTTATATTTATTAAATATCTCATCCATTCTTTTTTCTTCTCTTATTGATGCTATTACTGTCTTTAAATCCAATTTATTTCTGTATTTTCTAAGCAATTCTTGTTGTATTGCATAAGCATTGTTTTCATAATTATCAACTATGATAAGTTCTTTAGGATTAAATCCTGCAATCTGTCTGCAAAGCTCTGAACCAATTGAGCCTCCGCCTCCAGTTATTAGAATTACTTTTCCTTCAATATAATTACTTATCTCTCTTAAATTTGTTTTTATTGGCTCTCTACCCAACAAATCTTCTATGTCTACTTCTCTAATCTGTTTTATATCCACTTTTCCGTCTATAATTTCGTAAATTCCTGGTATTGTCTTTATTTTACAGTTAGTATTCTTACATATATCAATAATTTCTTTTTTTCTATATTTTTCTATATTTGCAATTGAAAAGATTATTTCATCTATATTGTATTTTTCGACTACATCTTTTATATTTGAAGTTGTCCCTACAATCTTTACATTATGAATTATTCTTCCAACTTTATTTTCATCATCATCAATTATAGCTACTGCTACCTTTTTAAGTTCTGAATTTCTTTTTAACTCCTGTATAACCATTTCTCCAGCATCTCCTGCTCCAATTATAAGGATATTTGAAACCTTACCTCTAGAATATGTCTTATTCATGACTATTCTTATAGCTCTATATGCTATTCTAGCACCACTTGTAAACATTATAATAAATATTGTATTTAATACATAAAACATTATGGGATAATCAAAACCTAATAATTTATTGATTATATAAGCTGGTATTAAATAAGCTAAGGTTGCAATAAAAATAGAGATAATTTCTTCTTCTCCTGCATATCTCCATAATGTGTTGTAACACTTAAATAATCTAAATGATACTATATGAAGTACAATATATATACAAGCTGAAATTATTACATCATTGATAGTAAATACATTTAAATTACCTGTCAAACTCAAAGACATTCGAAATGCTACTAGCACGCTACAAATATCTAGAATTAATAATGTTAATTGTCTAAATTTATATTTTTTAAAAAGCTTATTTAAAAAGCTTTCTTTCTCTAAATCTATACTTTCTCGCATAACTAGAAGCCCTCCATTAAACAGCAAAAGCTACGCACCTAAGCATAGCCAACAACATCTATCTTTTGCTGTATATTTTTAATTTTATTTTTTATGTTTATCCAATATAGAGTCATAAATTTTTTCTATATCATTAAAGTTTAAATTAACTTCATAATTATCTTTAACGAATTGACGACCTTTTTTACCCATTCTAAGTCTAAGTTCGTCATTTTCCATTAGTTTTATTATGGCATTTTTTATTTCTTCTGGTTGTTTTGGCTCTACAATTAAGCCAGTTTCATTTTCCCATACAGATTCTGGATGTCCACCTACATTTGTAACTATAACAGGTACTTCACATGATTCTGATTCTATAGCTGCCACACCAAATCCCTCTCTTAAAGAAGGAAATACAGTTACATCAAAAGAATTAAAAGTCTTGCTGACATTCTCTGGAGATATTCTTCCTAAAAACTGAACATCTTCTTCTATTCCTAATTCCTTAGTTAAATTTATTAGGTTGTCCATCTGGCTCCCAGAACCACCTATTTTAAGAATTATTTTCTTTTCTTTATATTCATCTTTCAGCATCTTAAATGCTTGTATTAAATATTCTATTCCATATTTTTTTTCTAGACTCTTTATAATTCCTATTACAAAAGCATCTTCTTTTTCTACTTCCATAGGTTTAAATCTATCCATATCTACTCCGAAAAAGGTTACATCCACATGTTTTGCTGTATATTTATTAGCTTCTTTAGCCATATCTCTACTATTTGAAAAAATATAGTCAGCTTTTCTAAAGTTATGCTTTATAATTTGTTTTTGTATAAAACCATTGTTAGGGAAATCGTAAATATCAGTACCCCAAACAGAAATAATATATGGATGATACCCAAGTAGGCTTCCTATAAATCCATAACTACTTGCATACTGTGCATGCAATATGTCTGGCTTTATTTCATTTACTAGCTTCTTTATTTTTTTTATTGAGCCTAAGTATCCTGTTTTTTTAGAAATATTTTCATTTTTTAGTTCTTCTACATTAGAACTAAAGTCATAAATTTTTATCCCTTCCATGTGACCTCCATTTAGAGAAATTACATGAATGTCGTATCCTTTATTTTTAAAAAAACTACACCATTTTAAAGTATGAGGATTTGACCCATCAGCTAAATAACAAACAGTCTTCATAATATTTACCTTCCTATCGAATAATACTCAATCCCAAGTTCTTCCATATCTTTAACCTTATAGCAGTTTCTTCCATCAAGAACAAGAGGATTTTTCATCTTTTCCTTATACTTATGTATATCATAATTTAAGACATCTTTCCATTCTGTCATTATAAAACATATCTCTGCATCTTCTATTGTATCATCTATAGAATTTGCATAAAGTATAGAGTCACCAAATATTTTTTTAGTATTATTTACACCAATTGGGTCATATACTGTTACTCTTGCTCCTCTTTCAAGCAAATATTTTATATTTGGTATAGATGGTGCTTCTCTTATATCATCAGTCTCTGGTTTAAAAGTCAAACCTAAGACAGCAACCTTCATATCTTGGAAACTCTCAACTAATTTTGATGCTTTTCTAACTAATTTAAGCTTTTGGCTTTCATTTACTTCAATTGCAGCCTTTACTGTTTTTAGTTCGTAGCCATTATGTTCAGATAACCAATGAAGTGCTTTTGTATCTTTTGGAAAACAAGAACCTCCATACCCTATTCCTGCTTTTAAAAACTTACTTCCGATTCTATCATCATAACTCATTCCTAAAGCTACATCTTCTACATTAGCTCCAGCTATTTCACAGAGATTTGCAATATCATTCATAAATGATATCTTAAGTGCCAAGAAATTATTTGATGCATATTTTATCATTTCAGCACTATTTCTATTTGTAACTATTATAGGTTGATTAAATGGTTCATAAATTTGCTGTAATATATCTCTAGCCCATTCACTTTCTACACCTATAACGATTCTTGAAGCATGTAAAGTATCTTTTACTGCTGTCCCTTGTGACAAAAACTCTGGATTAGATGCAAGTTCTATTTTGACATCATTTTTTAAGTTTCTACTTATATAATCTTCTATCTCTTCATTTGTACCAATTGGCACTGTAGATTTTATTACCACTAGAGTATCCTTTGTTACAGTTTCAGCTATTTGCTTAGCAACTGCCTTTATATAATCTAAATTAGCTGAACCATCACTTCTCTCTGGAGTACCTACAGCTATTAATATTACATCTACATCTTCATAAGCTTTTTTATAGTCAGTAGTGTAATCTATTCTTCCTCTATTGTAATTTTTAACCATAAGTTCTTCTAGGCCTTCTTCATATATAGGAGCTATTCCCAGCTTCATTGATTTAACTTTTTGTTCATCTACATCAACACAGATTACATTCTCATTACCTACTTCTGCTAGACAAACGCCTGTAACCAATCCTACATATCCAGTCCCAGCTATAGCTATTTTCATTATCTTTACCTCCAAGTATATAAAACTTATACTCTCTTCTTGATAGCATTAAAAACATAAAAACAAAATACATATAGACTTTTTGGCAAACTTAAATTTTCAACATTCCTATAAGTATTCCAAGTTCGTTTTAATGCTTTTATCTTATTACTTGATATAGAATTTCCAACTAGCCTATAATTAACTAAATCTTCCTGAATTCCATATGCATATTTTTCCTTTTTAAGTAACTGTAACCAAGTTGCAGTATCTTGTCCTCTTCTTACTAAAGGCATACTAAACTCTCCTACAATCTCCTTATCAATGACCACTGTAGAACACCCTATTATAGTATTTCTAAGTAATCCTTCATAGTCAATCTTTTTAGGTGCTCTTGCAACTTTGCTCGTTTTTGTTCCATCTTGTCTCATATATCTATAAGATGTAAAAGAAAACCCGATTTTTTCTTTTAACATATATCCTATCTGAATTTCTAACTTTTTACTATCCCACAAATCATCACTATCTACAAATGCAATAAATCGACCTTCCGCATTTTCAATACCAACATTCCTAGATACTGCAGCTCCAGAATTTTTTTCAAGTTCTATATATTTTATTCTAGCATCTTCTTTTTGAAAACTTTTTATAATTTCACTTGAATTGTCCTTAGAACAATCATCCACTAATAAAAGCTGCCAATTTTTATAAGTTTGATTTTGGATTGACTTTATTGTCTCTGATAAAAACTCTTCTGAATTATATACAGGAGTGATTATCGATACTAAAGGCTCATTCATATTTTTACTCTCCTTATATAGCAACTAGCAGTACTATACCAACAAGTTTACTTAGATACTAATTTTCTTTGTCCAATATATTTGTAATATCCTAACGGGAATAATACTAAATACAACAATTTATCAGATATTTTATTGATTTCTCCAAAATAATGGCTGTCAGACAATAACGAATATCTAGCTAAATTTATGTAATTTTTTATCCACATATATGGATATCTACCTAATGGATATGTATTCTGATTTATTAAATATAAAAACTCTAATGCTCTACCTTTTAATGCATTTTTATTTAATATATTTTTAGTCAAACCATCATCCAAATAATCTCTTATTATCATCGGTTTGTTTACACATTTAACTTTATAGTATTTAGACATTTCATTCCATACTACACTTTCTGGTAAAAATCTCACTTCTTTTCTTTCTGGAAAAGGAAATTTTATAAGCTCATCAGTTACAAATACTATACTTTTATCTCCCTTAACGCCATACTTAAAATATAGGTCTGCAAAGTGACATATTTTCTTATCTTCAGGCATTTCTGTACCTATTAAATCTCCGCTTGGATATACACAAAGGCCAACAACTCCACTAAACCCTACTTTATTCTCTACAGAATTCCATTCATCATTAGCAATTTCAAGAGAATCTTTAATTAAACCATCATCACTATCTACAATAAAAAATAGTTCTCCATCTGCATTTTTTACACCTAGGTTTATTGCAGTATGCTTTCCTCCATTTTCTTTGTATATATATCTTATATTTAATTTATTTTCTGATATAAATTTTTCAACTAATTCTTTAGTACCATCTCTACTTCCATCATCAACAATCAACCATTCAAAATCATTGAAGTCATAAGTTTGAGCTTTTAAATCATTGTACAAATTTTCAAGTAAGTGAGCTCTATTATATGTTGGAGTAAATACAGTAAATTTATATTTATACATTAATTAAATCTTCCTCTCTATCTAACTTTTTTTAATTCCATTTATTCCATAATTAATAAAGTAGTATATAGCTTTGTATAGAGGTATTTTTTCTATATTTCTATATATATTCCAAGTCCACATGGCAGCTTTTATTTTATTACCACTTAGTGAATTACTAGACTTTCTATATAATGCTAGAACTTCATTTATTCCGTGAGCAATATGCCCTTTTTTCAATATAGATAGCCATAAAACATAATCTTCATGTCTTACACCACTCATTTTGATTTCAAAATCTAGTTTAGACTTATCAATTACAACAGTAAGACATCCTAATATATTTCCTTTTAATAATCTTTTATAATCTACATTAGGTGGTACTTTTATAACTTTGTTTAATTTTTTATCATTTTCATCCATCAGTTCATATGAAGTAAATGAGATTACATAATCATTTTCTAACATAAAGTTTACTTGTTTTTCTAACTTACTACTATTCCATTGGTCATCGCTATCTAAAAAAGCTATAAATTGTCCTGTTGCCTTACTTAGTGCTAAATTTCTAGCATTAGAGACACCCTTATTAGTCTCAGTCTTTATACATCTTATTCTACTATCTTGTTGCATATAAGATTTGACTATATTAGGACTATTATCTGTTGAGCAATCATCAATAATTAACATTTCCCATTCTTGATAAGTTTGGTTTAATACTGATTTTATGGTTGCTTCAATAAATTTTTCAGAATTATACATGGGAGTAATTATAGATACTAAATTCTTCTTCATATTACCTTCCTCATCATTTATAAAATATTTATTTAATTTTACTTATTACACAATCATATATCCTCTTGCAGTTCTTATTGTCATTATATCTGAAAAACTTATTTCTCTCATTTTTTTGGTTATCCATAACCTCAAAATTATTTTCAATAATATCAATAAGTTTATTCACAGCTTCATCATTATTATAAGCTAAAGACCCAAACATTTCACCTTTTAAATCTATATATGAATCAACTTTTTCCATATATTCCTCCAAATCAAATTGGTAAAACAATATAGGTCTATTCATATATAAAAAGTCTATAGCTACACTTGAATAATCAGTTATATTTGCAGCTGATTTTCTAATTTCATTTGCTAGAGTTACCCCTTTATCTAAAAACACAATTCGTTTTCCCGTTATATTTTCTTTTATGTCATCTATAAACTCATGCATAAGATGATGCATATAAATTTTTACATTTATATCTTTCTCATCTAGTATTTTATTTAACTTGTCATCATTCAAAAAATTCATTATACTTTTAAAATAATCTGTATCTGTAAATTTTCCTGAACTAAATTTTATCCAATCTCTCCATGTAGGAGTATATAGTATATCTCGTGTTTGTGCAACTTCATTTGTTGGTAAATTGTCGTATCTTGCATTTCCAATTATATAAACTGAGTCATCCAACATTCCCCAGTCATTTACCATAACATTTCTTTCAAACTCAGAACTTGCTGTAACTATATTATAGCTTTTATATAGATTATCTATAATATTTTTGAATTTTTTATTCATTGGTTTTCTCTTTTTAAAACTTATAGTCCCATGATTTAAGAACACTTTTACCGTCTTTTTATGAAAATAATTAAGAACAGGTACAGCAAAATTATATGGTGCTATATCTGCTGATGGCGCATGTGAAAATACTATAGCTTTTGAATTGTAATAATATAGATAGTTTTCTACACTTCCTCTTATTAATTTTTTGCCTGGAATTTTATCGAATACTTTACTGTCTTTATTTACTACCCAATAAGTTTCTACATCATTATGCTCCTTCAACATATACTCATAAAAGAACTTCGCATTATCATTGTATATATCTCCTGAATGCCCACCTATAAGCCAGATATTTCTACCATTAAACTTATGCTTATTAAATGGATACATAAAAAAAGCCAAAAGCATATTTATTAAAAATTTAACCTTGTCCATAAACACCATCCTCATTATAACTTATACTGTCTAAATCCATTAATTCTTCCTTTTATAGTGGCACTATGATAATCTCTGTTGGAACTCAATATAAGACCGCCTATATTTCTTACAAGTTTTGATGCCATAACCTTTACAAACTTATAATTCTTTCTATAGATTATTTCTTTTTTGCAGAGTGCTCCAAAACCTCTTCCATAGTTATAATCTTTTTGATACTTTTCTTTAGATTTAGAATGTTTTTTTGCAGGATGGTAAATTATATCATCTCCAAAGTATTTTCCTTTAAATCCTAAGCTCAATAAATTTAAAACATAATCTATCTCTTCACCAGCACCAAATTCTCCACCAACACCTAATTTTTCATCAAATCTTGTATATTCTTTCTCTTCAAAATCAACAAAAAAAGTTATAGATGTTATAGTATTTAAAACGTTGGAACTTGTAATATCACAAGTTCCATCCGCCATTTTTTTAAATGCATCAATTTTATTTGCATCCATAGTTTTGCAACTGTATATTTTATAATCTTTATTTTGATTAAAGAAATTTATAACTTTTTCTAATGTATCACTTTCGTAAACACAGTCATCATCAGGGAAGCCTATAATTTGCCCTTTAGCATTGTCTATGCCTACATTTCTGTTATAACTTAATCCTGGCTTATCACTTTTTATATACTTTATGTCTAACTTATCAACATATTTATCAACTATATCTTTAACTTTGTTATTATTATTTTGGTCTACTACTATAAGTTCAAAGTTTTTGTAAGTTTGACTTTTTAAGCTGTCCATAAGTAAGTATATATCATCATATCTATTTAATGTTGGCATTATTAATGATATTAACATTACTACCTCCTACTTTTCGTTTTCCACAAGTCTACCTCTCTTTTATCATTTAATATAACTTCTTTTATTAGTAACACTATTACAAAACTAAATGAAGCCTCTAATAGTAAGTTTTCTGCAAAAGAGTATAGTAAAAATATGAATAAAGCTACTAAATACTCCTTTTTATCTTTTTCTATAAAACTTCCTATGCCTTTATACATCAAATACATAAATAATATACAAGCAACTACTCCCAGCACACTAATTATATATATATAAGAACTATCTAATGGATTAGTTGCTTTTATAGCTGCACTATATGAATTTCCAAAAGGTTTCATAAAATTTCCTGCTTCAGCTAAGTATACGTGCCAATACTTAGGTCTACTTGCTAATAATCTATTTAATATACTGCTTTTAGAAAACATTATACCAATAGCCACACTAGATAAAGTAAGTAGTATTGGCAATATCTTTACAAGTGTTGGTAGACCTTTTATTTTTTTTATGTTTATTAATCTTATTATTTCTACAAATATTAATCCTGCTAATATAGTAAAAAAACCAGTTCTACTATATGTAGTTTGATAAACAAAAAATGCAGAACCAAATAAAATTATTCTATCCCATTTATTATAGTTTTTATATCTTAAGAATATATATGCTGCATATATAGTAACCATATGATAAAATACACTATTTGGATTGCCAAGCCCAAAATCCATTCTTGTAACAAGCATATCTATATTTTCTATATATCTATAGTGGACTTCTTGATTAAATACTAATGAAGGAAATAAATTAAATAATAATATAGCTGCTATTAAAAAACATGCAGATATTATTAAGTAACTTTTAACTATATATTTATCATCTATTTGTTTAGCTGATACAGCTAGTAAGACAATTAATAATATAGCTCCTTCTCTATTTAATACATAAAGTAAGACACAAGCTCCAACTAGAAACATTTCTGTTATACTTTTTCTCTTATCAAATAAAAAAAGTAGCATTAGTATTCCTATTGAAGAATAAAATAACGCTGATTTAATCATCCCTAGATTTATATTTGGGTCAATAAATGATATCATATACTTTCTAAGTACTATGATAAACAAAACAAATATATAAAGATATTTTTTCATCATAATATTTCTATCATCGTTTAAAGTCTTCATTTTACTTTCTCCCTTTTAGTTTCGTAAAGTATTACTTGCAAATATTTTACAACACTTCCATATCTTATTTGCACCTGTTAAGTGTTTGCTTTCTAAGAAATAATTTCTCTTTTTAGCCCAACTTTTTCCCCACCAATGTATCCCAAAAGTATTTTCTGTTATACATTCTGGTGTAAAGTCTTCTTTAAATCCAAAAGGATAAAAATATTCTTTATCATAGGCACATATGCCCTCTTCATAATTATTTGGGTCAATCTTCTTATAATTTTTTTCCATAAGATGAGTCATAATCTTTGGTATTGTAAACAATGAAGAAGTAAGCACTTCTTTTTCATAATACTCCAATAAGTCTTTTAAAAAAGGATGTCCTTTTTCTGCACCTATTATAGCTCCATTTATATATTCTCTATCATCTTCATACCCACAGATTAGTCTATTATTTTCCAAAAGAGGAGTTATATCCTTTAAGATTTGCATATCTGTATCCATATAAACTCCACCTTGTTCATAGAGTACTCTTATTCTTGTGTAATCTGATATAAATGCCCAAAGCTTTCTTTTATAACATTCTTCCAAAAATTTATTTCCTTTTATCTCTTTTTCTATATCAAAGTTTTTTTCATTCCACTCTACTATCTCATATTCTGGAAGTTTTTCTTTCCAAGAATTTATACATATATTTTCTATATTTCCTTTTGGACCACCAAACCATACATAATGTATTTTTTTAGGAATCAAATGAACACCTCCTACATATATTCTTGTCTATCTTCTTCTTTTAATTGCTCTACTATCTTTTTGACATCTTGAGCTTTATCTTTTCTACAAACCATAACTGCATCATTCGTAGATACTACTATCAAATCACTAATACCTATTGTAGATATTAATTTATCATCTGAATATATAATTGAGTTTTTAGTATCTATAGTAATATTTTCACCTCTTTTGATGTTACCTTCATTATCAGTTGGGTATATTGCACCCAGAGAATCCCAAGAACCAACATCATTCCATCCAAAATCACCAGGAACTACTATAACATCATTACTTCTTTCCATAATACCATAATCTATAGAGATTGATTGTATTGTTGGATATATTTCTTTTATTTTTTCTATTTCATCTTTTGTTCCTAAGTAATTACTGATTTCCTCTAACTTTTCATATACTTTAGGTAAGTATCTCTTAAAATCTTCTAATATTTTAGATACCTTCCATACAAACATTCCACTATTCCAGACATATTTTTTAGAGTTTACATATTCTTTAGCAATTTCATAGCTTGGCTTTTCTACAAACTCCACTACCTCATATGCAACATTCTCTATTGTGCTTTCTCTATTAAAATTTATGTATCCATACCCTGTTGATGGAAATGTAGGAGTTATCCCAATAGTTACTAGTTTATCATTATTTTCTGCTATATAGATAGCTTTTTCTAAAATAGATTTAAATTCTTTTTCATCTTTTATATAATGGTCAGCTGGATATACACACATAACACCATCACCATATTTTTTCATTATATTAAAAGCTGCAAAACCTATAGCTGCAGCAGTATTTCTGGCACATGGTTCTGGTAAAATATTGTCATCTAAACATTTATCTTTTACTGTATCTTTTAAAGCATCCATTTGCTTCTCGTTAGTTACTATAAATAAATCTTCTTTTTTTGCTAGAGAATCTATTCTATTTATAGTTTCATTTATTAAAGCATCTTCTCCACTTAAATTTATAAGCTGTTTAGGTACTTCTTGTCTACTAAGTGGCCAGAAACGAGTTCCGCCTCCTCCAGCCATTATGACATTGTATACTTTCATTGTTTATCTCCCCTTAGCTTTTTATATAGAATCCACTACATTTAATATATAAGATATTAAATTTTTCAATTTAAATTCTACATCTTCTTGGTTGTCTGAATTTGCTCCAAAGTAAAATTTAATTTTAGGTTCTGTACCTGAAGGTCTTATAGCTATCCAAGAACCATCTTCAAGTAAAAATTTAAGTACATCTGATTTGGGTAAATCATCGACTCCATCTTTATAATCTAAAATTTTATCTACTTTTACATCAGCCACATTATCTATTTTAACACTTCTAAAGTAAAGCATCATCTCTTTTATTTTTTTTATTCCATCTATACCTTTTAAAGTCACTGACTTTAATTCTTCTTTATAATATCCAAATTTATTATATGTATCTATCAAAGCTTCATACAAGTTCATACCTTTTGAAGAATAGTATGCTGCCATTTCACATATCATAAGTGAAGATACAACACCATCTTTATCTCTAGCATGAGTTCCAATTAAGTAACCATAACTTTCCTCATATCCCATTATAAAGCTTCTATCATTACTTTCTTCAAATGCTTTTATTTTTTCTCCTATAAATTTGAATCCTGTTAAAGTATTTAAACAATCTACATTATAAGCCTTTGCTATTTTGGCACCTAGTTCTGATGTAACTATAGTTTTTATTATTGTAGGATTGTTTTTAGGAAGTTTATTTTCTTCAACTAAACTCTCTAATATATATCTAACTAAAAGTGAGCCCACTTGGTTTCCATTTAAAACTACATATTCACCACTTGAATCTTTTACAACAACACCTACTCTGTCACAATCAGGGTCTGTTCCTATTATCAAATCAGTATCATTACGCTTTGCCATTTCAATAGCTATATTAAATACTGACTTTTCTTCAGGATTAGGATACTTAACTGTTGAAAAATTAGAATCTGGCAATTCTTGCTCTGTAACTACCATTACATTTTCAAAACCACATTCACTTAAGACTCTTCTTACTGGCTTATTTCCAGTTCCATGAATAGGTGTATATATTATTTTTAATTTTTTTCCGTATTCATTTATTATATTTTGTCTTAAAACTTGTTTCTTAACAGCCTTTATAAACTCATCGTCTACTTCATTATCTAATATAGTTATTAAATTTTTAGATAAGGCTTCTTCAAAATCTAAACTTTTAATAATACTATAATCATCAATCTTATTAACTTCTGCTATTATATCATTTGCCATATCTATACAGATTTGGCCTCCATCTGAGTCGTATACCTTATATCCATTATACTCTTTAGGATTGTGACTTGCTGTTATTACTATTCCCATAGCACACTTTAAGTATCTAACAGCAAAAGAAAGTTCTGGAGTAGGCTTTAATTCTTCAAAAACATAAGCCTTTACACCATAAGCACTTAAAGTCTTTGCTACTTCTATGCAAAACTCTCTCGACATGTATCTACTATCATGTGCTATAACTATTCCTTTTTGTTTTCCTTCTTCTCCTTGAGTCTTCATGATATAATTTAAAATCCCAAGTGTCGCACGTCTAACAGTATAAATATTAATTCTATTAGTTCCCGCTCCTATTATACCTCTTAAACCACCTGTCCCAAACTCTAAATTCTTATAAAATCTATCTTGTATTTCTTTTTCATCATCTTTTATGTTTAATAGCTCATCTTTTGTTTGTTCATCAAAATAAGGAGAATTTAACCACATTTCATAATTATTCTTATAATCCATATTTTCATCCTTTCTGACTTTATTTTAATTTTTTAATGTAAATATCTATCTTTTAAGTAGTTTTTGTTTTCCTTTTCTTAAAAATTCAAAAGCTAAATCCATCTCTTCTACCTTAAATAAAACTATCAATATCGTATATACAGAAGCTCCACCTAATACTCCAACTCCAACTGATATAATTTCTTTGATTGTTCCTGCACCCATAAATACATATAGATTATTATATATCAATAAAGTAACTACTGCCATTACGCCCGATGCTACCAAACTTTTTATACCAGTCTTTATAATTTTATCTCCTCCAAAATATCCATTTTTCTTTTTAAGAGATATAAATAGTAATATAACTGTAATTATATTAGATGTACTAGTTGATATAGCAATACCTGCATGACCCAGTGGTCTTATCAGTATCAAATTAAGAACTATGTTTATTATCAAAGCTATACTTCCATTTATCATTGGTGTCTTTGTATCTGCAAGAGAGTAAAATGCTCTATATAAAACATCTCTTACTCCACAAGCTAATAAGCCTAGCGAATACAATCTAAGTGCTATAGATGTAAGATCTGTTGATAATGCATCGAATTTTCCCCTTTGGAATAAGATTCTAACTAAAGGTTCTGCTAATATGATAGCTCCTATAGATATAGGAAGCACCACCAATATAATACAGTTTGATGATTTTACAATAGTACTTATAAATCCTTCTTTATTATCTTTACCTGACATTTTTGCTAGTTTAGGATATATAACAGTTATTATAGATGTAACAAATAACGCCATAACAAACTCATTTAGTCTATTTGCATAGTTAAGAGCAGACAACTTTCCATCCCCCAAAGTCGTTGCCAATAACCTGTCAACAAATATATTTAACTGTCCAACAGCTACTCCTATTAACATAGGCAATACTAGGTTAACTAATTCTTTTATAGACTCATCCTTTAAATTTATATAAGGCTTATACTTATAGGACTTCTTAAATGCAAATGGCAACTGAAATAATAGTTGACTCGCCATAGCAAGTAGTGCTCCTGCTGGTAGTATCCATACATTTTTTCCTGCACTTAGTGCTATTGCTGCTATTATTATAATGTTATATGGAATTCCTATAAGTCCAGGAATTACAAAACTATCATTCACCTGTAAAAATGAACTAAATATTTTACTTCCACTCAGGAACAAAACTCCTGAAATCATTATTTTAGTAAATAATATTGCTGCTTGGAACTTAGCAGGGTCATTTCTAAATCCAGCTGCAAATACTGTAACAAATTGCTCTGTAAATAAAAGCCCAAGAATAGCTATTATTATAGCCATTATATAGCATATATTTAAAACATTATTAGTAAATTTTAAGGCACCTTCATCTCCGAGTCTTTTCTTTGTCTCAAAGTACATAGGTATATAAGTTGTAGCAATTGCAGAGCCTATGACTGCTATGATTAAACCAGGTATATTTAATGTTAATACAAATACGTCTGCATACATACCTGTCCCATAGAAATTTGCAAGTACAAGTTCTCTAAGGAAACCTAATACTTTTGAAAACATAGTGGCTGCCATAATCCACAATGCTGCTTTAGCTGTTTTTGACATTTTCTTTCTCCTTATCTATTTAAACTCTAAAAGTAGAACTTTTAAAACTGCTTATAAACATTATTCTGATTAAATAAATCTAACCTATGAAAAGCTTCCTTATAAATTAAAGACTATATTGAATCATATCTAAGTGCCCTAAATGTAATCAATAACAATAATAGTATTAATATTATACAAGATAAGGATGTTAGATTAAATACACTCTTTAATAGACTATAATCCCCTACTGCATATCCAACTTCAACTACCTCATTTATATTGTTACTTTTTAAGAATTTATCTTGTGTACTACTTAAATTATCACTACAAATCAGTATTGGCATATTTTCTTTAGCTGATACTACTCCCAAAGAAATATATTCATTTACATCAGACCTACTACCAAAGTCTAAACTAGCAGTATATATTTTCTTTATATCCTTTTCATTATAAAACTTCTTTATTAAATCGATATTCGTACTTGATTTATTTATTTGCTTTATACCTTCTATATTCTTTAAGCTAGAATCAACTTCTGCAATAAACTCTTTTGAATCACCTAATGCATATATTGTTTCAAGGTCTTTACCTTTTAGGAAATCAATTTGTTCTTCAAAACCTTCATCTTTAGCCCATATTATTGGCATTCCATTTTTAGCGGCATAAGAATATACAGATATGGCATTCTCTAATCCTACAGTTGAGCTAAGTAAAAATGCTTTATCGAATCCTACTGTTCTATACATTTCTCTAGCTATCTTTAAGGATGTATCATATCTGTCTTTTCCTCTTATTCTTTCAACTTTCATTCCCATTCTTTCTATAGTACGCTCAGCATCTTTAGATACTGCTTTTAAACCACCTATTATTGTAACTTTCTCTGTACCCAGTTCTTTTAGATAATTTCTTGTTACTCTCCCAAGATTTTTATTCTTAGTTACAACTATTGGGGCATTTTTTACATAGGCTAAAGGTGTTGCACTTATACTATCTACAATTGAATCTTCATTTACAAGAATTACTTCCTTAGAACTCTTAAATACTCTTTTATTTAACTCTGTAGAAATCTCTGGTATACTGCCTTCTATCAACTCTTCTTTAGGATTTGCATCTGCAAATACTCCTATCGTACTAGAAATAGAGATTAATAAAACTAACGATAATATAGTAGAAATTTTTTTAATCATAAGTTCTCATTCCTTTTCTTTTTTTGTATTTTTTGACAATAAAAAAGCTCTTTTTAAAGAGCTTTTTCATTGATTAGTAATCTAATATTTTAAAATTATCTAGCTCCATCTCCTGTCAATACTACTTTAACAGTTTTAAAGAGTATCTTAAAGTCAAGTAATATACTCCTATTTTTTATATAGTAAATATCTTCTTTAAGTTTTTCTTCAGGAGTGATTTCGTATCCACCATTTACTTGTGCCCAACCTGTAAGTCCAGGTTTTATAGCAAGCCTGTTGATAAATCCAGGTATTTCCTCATTAAATTGAACAGTAAAGTTTGGTCTCTCTGGTCTAGGGCCTATTAAACCCATGTCCCCCTTTAATATATTAAACAGCTGTGGAATCTCATCAATTCTAGTTTTCCTAATAAACTTTCCAACCTTAGTTATTCTAGGATCATCTTTTTCAGCCCATTGTGCGCCAAATTTTTCTGCGTCTGTTCTCATAGATCTTAATTTATATATATAGAATCTTCTCCCGCATTTTCCTAGTCTTTCTTGCTTATAAGTTATTGGTCCTTTGTCCTCTATTTTAATAAGAATTCCAAATATTGCTATTAAAGGTAAACCTATCACAAGTCCTATTATAGATAAAACTAAATCCATAATTCTTTGGTACAAGTCGAATAAAACTGTTCCTTTTACTATGCTATAGTCAATCTCACTTGCAATTTCTTTATCTGCCCCTGGATAGCTTTTAACTTTAGGTATTTCACATTCATCATTAGTATATCCAGACATAGTTACCTCCATATTGGAATAAAAATTTTTTTAATTCTTAATTTCAACTTATTTCTATCTTATTTTTGACTTATTTCTATATTATACTCAATAATGAGCAGATTATCAATACAATAAACGTCATTGTAAACAATTTGATTCTTTACAAAAATATATCATCCCTTGCTATATTTTACATTATAA
Organism: Clostridioides sp. LIBA-7602; assembly: GCF_056688945.1. Lineage (NCBI taxonomy): Bacteria > Bacillati > Bacillota > Clostridia > Peptostreptococcales > Peptostreptococcaceae > Clostridioides > Clostridioides sp. LIBA-7602. Next base: position 3,264,512 of record NZ_CP196991.1, read on the forward strand.
CAGGAGATGATATATTTTGCTTTAATATTTTTTGTTTTATTTTACAGATTCTTCTATTCCTATACCAATTTGAGTTCCCATTGTTTTTACTTTTTCAGCTGTATTTAACTTATCCATATCGCTCTTATTGTCTATAAATGCACATTCAACAAGTATTGCTGGATAATTATTAGTTCTTAAAACATATAGGTAATCATTTCCATTTGCAAGTGTTTTTGTCTTGATTCCTCTATTTTTCATGTCAAATTTTTCTAATATTCTTTTTAATATATTTGATGCAGCAGTCTTAGTTTTTCCGCCATTTTTATCTTTTACTTTATAATAGATTTCTACACCATTACCAGCTCCATTAGATGCATTGTAATGTATACTTGTAAATAAATCTGGTTTTATAGTATTTGATAGTGCTGTTCTTTCTCCTAAAGCCATTGTTTTATCTGTATCTCTAGTCATAACAACATTTACACCTTTTGAACGTAAATATTCAGTAGTTGCTAATGCTGTATTAAGAGTATATTTCTTTTCTTGTGCACCACCATTTAATCCACTTGTTGCTCCTGAATCAGAACCCCCATGACCTGGGTCTATCACTACAGTTTTTCCTGCAGCATCTCCTGGATTTTCTGGTTCTGTAGGTGCATTATGCTTTGATAAGCTAGATGCTATAGAGCTTATAACACTATCCTTCATTCCATCACCAATTTGGTATACTGTTCCTGCTGTTTTTTCTGATAAGTTTGTAGTATGATATGCAGAAACATAAGTTTTTGGAGTTATAAGTATTGGAGCTTTTAATTTAGCTGCCAAAGGTCCTGCTGTTATTGAGTCAACTATTATGTCAGATTTTGCAACTAACATTGCACTCAACTCTTGGTCTGGATAGAAAGTCTTAATTACATTTGCATTTGTTTCATGTCTATCTGCACCAGAAACTCTATTTTTTGAAGCTCCATTTTTTGCTATTTTAGATATTTGGTCTATAAGTTTTGATGATAAACTTTGGCTACCACCTATGTAATAAGCTTCTTCTAAACCTTGTGAAGATAACCAATCATATGTACCTTGTGGTACGGAATCTTTATTAGATAATATTATAGGTTGTTGGTCTTCACCTGCTTTTGGTGAGATATTAAGAGCATCGTATTCACCAGCATAACCATTTGCTATGTATATTTTATTAACATCATGGTACTTGTCTATTTCTTTTGCTATAAGTAAAGATGTTTCGTGTCTATCAACACCACCAATACGAGTTACATTCACATCTACAGCAGATTTAATTTGAGATACTGCCTTTTGTGAAACTGAACCATCATCACCAATGATTATTACATCACTTGGATTTAGACGTTTTAATTCTGCCTTTGTGCTTTCTGGTATATCATCTTTATTTGCAAGTAATATTGGTGCATCATAAGTAGAAGCAAGTGGAGTAGCTGTTATTCCGTCTGCTGCCAGTTCTCCATTAACTATTACAACCTTCTTAGCTCCATCTTTCCAACCTTGTTTACTTATCTCAACAGCAGTTTCAAATCTAGTAGCTCCTGCAAGTTTTTTTACTGGTGCAGAAGTTTTTCTCATATATTCATTTACTGCTTTTGTTGAGTTTGCATCACTTATTATAAATTCTTGTGTAACATCATAATCTTTAAGATTTAATCCCATAGATTCTAAATCTTCTTTGTTTAAGACTTTTTGTTCATCTTTACCATTTACTTTTATGCTTTGAAGTTCCCATACATTTAAGTATTCTGGGTCTTTATTATAGTTTATTACACCTTCATATGTATCTGTCTTTTCATTATAATTTAAAGTAGCTTCAAGTGGCATATCATAACACATAAAGTTTAATGTTATTGAATCAGCATTTAATTTTTCTTTAAATTTCACACTTGCATTCGATTTACTTCCTAACACTACACTTTTTCTTTGTAAATTTATATTAATATCTGAATTAGATTCTGTATTTGCAGTAGTATTTTCCGCCGCTAAAGCCACGTTTGGTGCCACCATTGCTACAGACAACATTCCTGTTGCCAATAATTTTGTACTCTTTTTCATTATATCCCCCCTAGATTTTTTAGACCTTTAAATCTTTTTTAATTCGTCTTGAATTTGTTTTATATTACATAAATTCAATATTATGTAAATCTTTTTTCATTATAGCACAAAAAATTACAAATTGTAATCTTTTTGTAATCTTTTATGGCATGATTTTTAAATTTTATCTAGAGGAAATTTGGGTTATATCCGATACTTTCTGTATATTTAAACAAAACAAAGGAATACTTATCTAAAAAAATATCACACTAAATTTTAATAAATATTTTTTTCTTATACATAATAGACATTACTATAACCCAGAATAAGACATACAATAAAGAAAATACAAGTGAATCCCAAGTTGTACCTGCCCAAGGTGTTATAAGTTCATATGTAACCCACTCTACCAAAGTAGTTGGATAATCGACTTTATCTGTAAGTTTTGGAAGATTCCAAAAAACATGGCTTAATATCTCAAGGCACATATATGTAAAAATAGGGCTACTCCCAAGTGCTATTATTGGTGTGAATATTTTACTTTTATTTTTGATGTCACATATGAAGTAAAATATTGCCAGTAATATACCATAACTTCCAGCCATTAAAAGTACAAATGAGCTAGACCATAATCTTTTATTAAATGGAAAATATTGATTAAATATAAAAGCACATATTAGTAAAAGAATACTCATAACTAATATTTTAAAGAATTTTTTGTATTCTCCTATGTTTTCTTTTAAAAGTACACATCCCATAGTACAACCCAACATTCCTGAAGAAATTGCTACTATACTAGTTAGGAATCCATCTGGCTCAAACTCTGGTTTATATAAATGACCTTTAAAAAAACGGAAATCCACTAATTGTGCAAGAGAACCTTCTAACTCAAATCCATATGGTTTTGCCACTACATAATAACCTATTATTATAAATGCAGATATACATATAAATATAATTATAGTCATAGTGCTTCCTGCATTTAATTTTTTTAGTAGTAAGTATACTAAACTAGTTACAAAATAAACTAGTCCCATACGTTGAAGTACTCCAAGTATTCTTACAGTATTTAAGTCATGATTTCCTAGGTAATTTAAGAAAAATCCAAATAATATAAGTAAAATACTTCTCTTAAATATACTGAGTACTATGCTTAATGTAGACTTATTGTTTTTTAGTTTACTATTTATTGATATTGGAATTGTAACACCTAAAGATATAACAAAAAAAGGAAATGCAAAATCTGCAAGTGTTACACCATGCCATATAGCATGTCTTAGTTGAGGATACATTCTCATCCAAGTTCCAGGATTATTACAAACTATCATGAGGGCTATCGATAGCCCTCTTATTATATCTATTGATTTAACTCTGTTTTTCATAATTTTTGTATCTAATTTACCTTCAAATCCACTTTCCATATTACCTCCCCCAAGATTTAACTGTATATTTAGATTTAGCTATGAATCTATCTAACTATATATCTTCAGATATAAGTCTAAAATATAGCTTTCTTAAATACACATCTTTTTAATTAAGAAACTTCTTTAGAAATCCAAGTTTATCTAATATATCTTGTATCTTATTAATTTTCTGGCTTATAGAATCTATAGTTTTTTCTATTGAATCAACCTTAGCCTCTAAATCCTCAACCTGATTTACTTTTTTATCTATAGTTCCATGATTAGTGATGTCACTATTAGATGAGTTATCTATAAGCTTTCCTATATAGCCATCATTAATTAATTTTGTATCATTAGCAGATGCCAATATCATCATTGTTTCTATATCTGAATTTCTAGTATTTTCTATAACTCTACCATTTTTGTCACGAACTGACAATATAGTTATTGTATCATGATTATTAAATCCACCTTCTCCAATATTTCTAACTATAACATTTACTAAAGTAGCATAGTTATTTACTTCACCATTAGGCATATCTACTGTAACAGTTTTTGAGCAATCGCCTTTTATGTTAATAGTTATTGGCTTATTTGTCACCATTCTAAAAGCTTCATTTACAGTATCCTCTTTTGGATTAAAGTTTATAATATCGTTAGGACTTGCAATATTTATCATGTCAGTTAATTCTTCAACAGTTTTCGCCTCAAAAACAGTCTTATCTTGTAGGCTCTTAATCTCATCAAAAGCTTCTTCATTTCCATTTCCACCAACTTGTGTTACAGTACTTAATTTTTTCGTACTAAGTACATCTCTCTGCTTTGTATTTAGTTTATCTCCAACTAAAACTACTGGTGACTCATTTCTAGCTGCTAATACTCCAACTGCTAATGAATCTATAAGCTGATTTTCATTTTTACTTCCATCCTTGGTAACATATAGATTATTTAAACTTGTATCAGTATAAAACTTTTCTACAACTTTGGCATTAGTTTCATTTCTATCTTTTCCACTCAACCTTTCTGCATTAGGAAGACTCTTTTCTACTGCTCTTGAGACAGAATTTGTACCTCCTATTACATATGCCTTTATAACTTTTTCATCTTTTATAAATTTTTCAAATGCTTCTACTCCATCTTTGGGACTAGATAATATTATAGGCATATTATTTTGAGCAGATGGTGCTCCAACACTAACAGCATCACTTAGACCTTTTTCTCCATTTACAACAGCTACTTCCTTAATATCTTTTATATCTTTCAATTTATTAGCCAAAATCAATGAAGTTTCATATCTATCGTTACCACTAATTCTTTCTACATTAAATCCTTCACTTTTCAATTGATTTTCTATATCTTTACTTAAAACAACAGTACCACCTATCAAATAAATATCTTTAGCTCCTAAGCGTTTTATCTCTGCTTTAGTTCTATCATCCAATTTATTACTTTCTGTTAAAAGTATTGGTGCTCCTTTAACTTTTGCAAATGGTGTGGCTGAAAGAGCATCTGCTAATGACTTATCATTAACCAGTACTACATTAGTACTAGAACCATACGCCTTTTGACTTATCTTTACAGCAGTTTCATATCTTCCATTACCTATTATTTTTTCCTCTGTAAGTGCATATGATGAAGTTATAGAAATGCTACTTAAAGTAAGCGCTATTGTTAATGTTGTTAAGATAGTTTTTGGTGCTTTCATTATCATTTCCCCCTTATTTTGTTTAAAATCTTACTATATTTATATTATAAAATATCTTTACACTATTTTACAGTTTAAATTTATTACATTTTTCCTCACCCAATAAAAAAAGAGCTATCTCAAAATAGAGATAAACCTCTTTTTCATTGTTGAAATGCTAAAAATATATTTTATTTCATACAAAAAGAGTGCCTCATGAACTAAAAAGTTCATTTTGAGACACTCCATTTTGTTACTTTATATCTATAAACTTATATTAAATATTTTCTAATAATAAAATGTATAGCTTTACTATCTTTATATTTATTATTTTCCTAAAAGACTATTTAATTCATTAAAAGCACTTTCATTTCCATTTCCACCAACTCTAATAGGAGTTTCTATTTTCTTAGATTTAAGAACATTTTTTTGACTTTCATCTAATTTATTTCCAACTAGAACTACTGGTGAATCAGTTTTAGCACCTAATGCTCCTACTGCTAGTCCATCTATTAAGTCACCTTGACTTTTTGAACCATCTTTAACAACAAAAGCATATTTTAAATCTGAATTAGTATAGAATTTATCTATTATCTTAGCATTAGTTTCATTTCTATTACTTCCTGCAAGTCTTGTTGGATTTGAAAGCTTGCTTTCTAAGTTTGATGATAAAGTAGCTGTACCACCAATTATATAAGACTTAGTTATTTTTGATGAATTTAAAAACTCATCAGCACCTTGTAACTCACTCTTTTCATTAGTAAGTATTATTGGCATATTGTTATCAGCTGCTGCTGCACCAACACTTATTGCATCTGCAAGTCCATTAACACCATTTGCCACTGCAACTTGTGAAACAGATTTTATACTGTTTAGTTTTTGAGCTAGAGATATACTAGTCTTGTATCTATCACTACCTGAAATTCTTTCTACTGATATACCCATATTGCTAAGTTGAGTTTGTACATTCTTACTTAAAGAATTCTCTCCACCTATTAAGTAAACTTTTTTAGTTCCTAATCTTTGTAATTCCGATTTAGTTTTTGAGTCTAAGTTATCTTTTCCTGTTAAAAGGATTGGAGAATCAATTGCTGCTGTAAATGGTGTAGCTGTTAAAGCATCCACTATTGCATTTCCATTTACTAATACTGCATTTTGTGAAGAAGTCCATCCTTTTTGACTAACTTTAACTGCTGTTTCATATCTGTCTGCTCCAGTTAAAGATTCTCCTGAGGTAGCTTGTCCAGAAGATGTTTTTGTTATAGCTTTTATAACAAAGTTACAAGGAGAAAATTCACTATATGTATTTATATCTTCAAATTTATTGTTTTGAAGTATGTAACTTTCACCTAAGTTTGCTTTAGCTTCATATAGATAGTATCCATCTATGTTAGTTTCATATGCTAAAGTTGATTTTTCTCTATTAGGATTTGCTGTGTTGTCTATAACTACTACTATTGCTCCTTTCCCTTTTGGAAGGTTATAAGAGTTAGTAGATACATTTATGTATCCAGAGTATGATACTGTTCCATTTGCAAGTTTTGTCATTGAGTTGTTTTGAGGAACTCCATTTACTACTGGTGCATAATATACTTCATACTTTGCTCCTACAGAGTCTGTTTCAAACATAACTGAGTCAAGCTTTTCAGAGTCTCTACTGAAATCAAATACATTTGCTGCAGTTATTTTATTTGACATTATCTTACTAAGACCAGCATATTCAAGTTGGTACATTTTTTTGTCACTGTCTGGTTTTGATACTGATTTCATTGCATAGTTATCTGTATCTGTTAAAAGAGTTTTGTCTTCATAAGAAATCCAGAAGAATCCTTTCATAGAGTTGAACTCTCCCCAACTACTTTTTACTAACCAGGCTCCATTTGATTCTGGCTTAACATCAGAAGCAAAGTTGTCCTTTGAATAATTGTCATCCCATCCTACTATAGCTACAGCATGATTTAAAGGTGCTCTCTTATTTGTACAGTTATATGCTGTTTCATCATCATTAAAGTAATTTGTATAATGTGCATATCCTGATGTAACAGAACCATATTGCATTATAGCATTTTTTACAGTTTCTTTATCTTTACCAAGACGAATAACATCTGTTACATTAAATTGTGTTGGTGCAGTATCCATATTTGAAGGTCTAGTTGCACCTTGTTCTTCAGATTTAAGATTATATGGTATGTCTTTTTCTAATTTAGGCCCTGCCCATGCAGTCAAATATCCTATAGCTGTTACATTTGAGCTACCTGACATATCGTCTAAGTTCCATCCATATGTTCCACCAGTTGACCACCATCTAAAGTGTTCTTCTGAAAGGTCATAAGTTCCATAACCTTTTAACTTTAAGTATGATTCTAAAGTTGACATACTAGAAAATGCCCAGCATGTATTAAGATTTCCTTGATTTTTTGCTGGTGTAGTCAATCCTAAATTTATTGGATTGTACGATGCACTCGCTTTGTATGATGATGGAAGAGTGCTTCTTCCCTTATTTTGAAGTATTGTACCTTCCATTTCATGTGGAACTGGTATTACTCCATTATATTTTGCTGTATCTCCATTTTTGACATCTTCTAGATATTGAAGATAGCTTTCAGAGTATTCTGCAGTTTCTACTCCATCTAGTGTTTTATTGTTTTCTGCTGATACAGGTACTGTTGACACTATTAAAAAACAAACTGTCAACAATGCCAGTAGCTTTGACAATTTTTTTGATTTGTACTTTCTCATATTTACCCCCTTGTATGTATTTAATTTTTATTATATCAGATTTCTAAATCAAGGTCATATTTTATTTTGATAAAATATGGATTATAAGTGCATATTAATTGTATAGTGCTATAATTTTGTTTTTTATGATATTTTATAATGTATTGATTTTATTGATTAATGGATATGTTATACTAAAGTATGTTAGAATCTTCAATAATAGTTATATTTGATTAGTTTGGGAGGGTTATATTTGATTTTAAAAAAACATAAAGAGACAATATTATATTTATTTTTTGGAGCATTTACTACCCTTGTGAATATAGTTTCTTATTTATTTTTTACTAGAGTTATTTCATTTAATTTTATGGTTGCAAATGCTTTGGCATGGATTCTTGCTGTTTTATTTGCTTATGTTACTAATAAGTTTTTTGTGTTTGAAAGTAGAAGAGTTGAGTTAAAGTTCTTGTTTAAGGAGTTTTTGTCTTTTGTTAGTTTTAGGTTGATTTCTGGTATTATAGAAATGGTTATTATGTATATAATGGTTGATTTACTTTTTGTAAATGATGTTATAGTGAAGATTTTTACTAATATAGTTGTTATCGTTTTAAATTATTTATTTAGTAAGATGATAATTTTTAGGAAATAAAAAGTAGACTACTAGAAATAGTAATCTACTTTTAAAAATTTTATTTACACCTTAGAATCCATCATCAGTTACATTTGATCTTCCCCATCTAGTAACTTTATTAGTTGAAGTATTTATTTCAACAACTTCTATATATGATCCATTTTTAGCCTTTTCTACAAATGAACCATCTGATCTTGATGCCAAATCCCAATTTCTCACACTAATTTTTTCTCCTACATACATAGCAGAAGGTTTATCTTCTACAACTCTATAATAAATCTTATATCTTGAATTCTTAGGTTCACTAGATATTGTGACTCTCACATGGTCTTTTTCAGGTATTGAACAAGGTTTTGTACTAACAGACAATCCACGCGCCCTTTCATCATTATATTCAGTATCATTAGTTGTTGGTTTCTTTCCACTAATTGCAGGTTGTTCATTACCATTTACTAAATCAATTTTTCCAGAATTTTTTACTACAACACCTGGTGCATTATTTGATATTTTCGTTATATCTCCATCATTTTCTATATATACATCTTTAGCTTCAGAGTCTATAGTTATAATCCATATATCCCCATCACTTGTATTCTCTATTTTACATCCATTTTTAGAATAAATATCTATACCTTGTATACTACCTTCATTAATTAAAGTACCTTTCTTTATATTATCTATTCTAATATCATCTGAGATTTCTCCAAAATTCTTTACATCTCCATTAGGCATGTCTATAGTTATAGATTTTTTGAATACTCCATCAAATTCTATAGTTATAGCCTTATTTGTTTCTATCTTAAATGAATCACTTATACTAGTATCTTTCTCTGGCTCAAATATTATTACATCATTTGCATCAGCCTTTTTAATAGCAACATTTAACTCATCAATAGTTTCTACAGTATATTTAGTCTTCTCTTGCATATCTATTATGCTTTTTACAGCATCTTCATTCCCTAAACCACCAATTTGAGTAACTTTATCTATAATCTTAGTATTTAAAATCTCTTTTTGTGTAGTATCAAGTTTATTTCCAGCTAAAATTATTGGAGAACTATTTTTTGCAGCTAATACTCCTACTGCTAAAGAATCTATTAAATCATTCTTATTCTTTGTACCATCTTTTGTAACATAAATATTTTTTATATCAGTATCTTTATAGAATTCTTCTATTATCTTTGCATTTGTCTCACTTCTACTCTCTCCTGCTATTCTTGTAGCATTTGGTAAACTTCTTTCTACAGAATTAGAAATAGAATATGTACCACCTATTACATATGACTTTTTGATATCTTTACTATCTATAAAATTATTTGCTACTTCAATTCCATCATTTGAATCAGAAAGTATTATTGGCATATTTTCTTGAGCTGCTATAGCTCCAACACTTACAGCATCAGCAAGTCCTTTTTCTCCATTTACCACAACTATTTTAGATATAGAATTTTCCTTATCTAATTTTTCTGCTAATTTTAAAGAAGTTTCATATCTACTACTCCCAGATATTCTTTCAAAGTTTATATTATCTGCATCTAATTGCTTTTCAACATTTGAACCTATTGCAATTGAGCCACCTATCAAATATACATTTTTTACACCAAGTCTTTTTAATTCTGCTTTTGTTCTACTATCCAGTTTATTACTTTGAGTTAATAATATAGGTGCATTTTTTGCTTTTGCAAATGGAGTAGCTGATAAAGCATCTGCTATTGAATTATCATTTACTAATATAGCATTATCAGACTTTGTCCATCCAGCTTGACTTATTTTTATAGCAGTTTCCCATCTCCCAGAACCTGTTAGTGTATCTTTGGTTGACGCATTAGACGTATTTCCATATAATGTAATAGATAAAAATGTTATAGTTAATAATGACACTATCTTTTTTGATATTTTCATTAATTCTTACCTCCTAATTCTTTAATAATATTTTATGGAGCATGTACATACTGTATTTTACTTGTAGCTAGTTCATCAAAGTGAGATTTTACTGAATGATACCCGATAGCATAATGCCCACTTTCCGGATTCCATTTCTTATATGAATTCATTGCACTTAATAACTTCTCTTCTTGGCTAGGTAATACCTCCCATACTTCTACATTTGGATTAACTTTTTTAAAATCATTGTAGTCATATGGCTCTACATAAAATCTTAAGTCTTTTATTTTACCTTCTTCATATAATTCTAAAGCTGCTTCACCTAATGCTCTATGGTCTTCATGTATTCCACTAGCTTTAAATGGAGTCACTGTCTTTACTTTTGCATCTGGATATTCTTTTAGATACTTAAGAATTATTTCTCTTGCTTTTTCTTTATTTAGCTCACCATCATGAGCTCTATTATCTTCTATATGTATATTGCTTTCTTTTACACCCATTGCTTCACAACTATCTTTGAATTCTTCATCTCTATTTTTTGAAAATTCACTTTCTGATAGAGAATACTTATGCACATCTTTAATATGATAGGAACATGTACCTCCATCATCTAAAACTTTTCTTATTATTGATTTACTACCATCTGTACACAAAATTACGTGTGTATCACTTTTTTCAACATGCTCAATTATAGCACTACCCATACTTAAAGTTTCATCATCTTGATGTGGTGTAAAAAATAAAGTTGCATCTACCACTATTATGTCCTCCTATTTCATAAAATGTTATAATCTACAATAAATAGCTAAACTGTAGAAAAAGATTCCTATATATTAAGGAATCTTCTCCACAGTATAGATTATTACCAACCTAGTATTTTAGCTATCTTTTGTATTACTGTCAATTCAACCCCATTACCTATTTGAGTTACTTCTGCACCAAGATTTAATTTTTTATCAAGAGCACTTTTTTGTGAATCTGTTATGTCATTTTTAGCTAGAAGTATTGGTCCTTTTCCTGCTGCTAAAGGACCTGCTGCTAATGCATCTACTAGCATACCATTATTTCCATATCCATCTTTTGCTATATATAGTTTATCTAATTTATCATAATATGTTTCTATGACTTTGGCATTAGTATCGTGTCTTGTTTCGCCTTCAACTCTTTGAACCTTTCTATCTTTATCAATGTCAATAAGTTGATTTTCAATTTGGCTAGATACATTGTTAGAGCCACCAACTATACCAATCTCTTTTCCATCCATCAATTTGATAGCTTCTGCTGATAGATCATTCCAACCATTTACTATTATAGGAGCCTTAAGTTCAGCAGCTTTAGCAGCTATACTCATAGCATCAGCTTCACCTTTCGCACCTACTACAAATGCATCTTTAAAAGAACCCATAGCTTTTGCTACTGCTACAGAAGTTGTATGTCTATCATCTCCAGCTAGTCTTTCAACATTTTTAGTTACCGATTCTAATTGCTTTTTAGCTGTATTTGATACTGCTGATTCTCCTCCAACTATATATATTTTAGCTGATGGACTTTTCTTAATTATATCTTTTATATAGTCTAAAGTTACTTTTGGTATTTCATTATCAGATGCTAATAATATAGGAGCCTTTTTAGATTGAGCTAGTGGTGTAGCTGCTAATCCATCAACTAGTTTATTTGAATTAACTATAACTACATTATCAGTATATTTTGTTTGTTTTGCTATAGCTACAGCAGTTGAATATCTATCATCTCCAGCTATCAATTTAACTTTTGAATTTCCTTCTAATGCAGCTTTAGCATCTTTTAAATCCTTTTCATTAGTACTTTCCACAGTAAGCTCTATAGCTTTTCCAGATGCATCAGTATACTTAACAGTAAATTTATATTTTCCTGTTTCTGAATCTTTTGCTGAAATATCACTAATTGATTTTGATGTACCATTTACTACCATATTACCTTTAACAGTTAATCTATATCCATCATATAAATCTTGTGGTGAAACTGTATTTAGGTCACTATTTTTTATAGTTATTTCAGCTAATTTAACATCAGCTATGTCTTTAGTTCCTGCTAAACCTAACTTATTTATTTTATTTACTTTAAATCCTTCTACAGATGGGTCTAAGTTTGTTCCAGTTGAATCAACTGGATTTGCTACTAAATCAATTTTTTCATCGCCAATACTTACCTCTATAGTTTTAGAAGTTATTGTTTCTTTTTTATCCCTTAAAGTTATAACTAGTTTGTCTTTAGCACTATCATATGAAGCCTTTACATCTGCAACTCCATAAATTCCGTTAGTTTCAGTTTTAGCTTTTTCTGTTATAGCATTAGCTTCAGCTGAAAGGTCTGCTGAGTTTTCATATTTTTCAATTGCTTCAGCAACTACTTCATTAGCACTGTTTGTTGTATGCCCTTTATCTGTTATAGTTACTAGAAGTTCTTTATTTTCTCCCAAGGCATTTACTAATTTTTCTAATTCATCTATATTAGTTATTATTTTTAACTGTGATGAAGTTTCACCAACTTTTATTTCATATATTGGTTGTCCAACTTGAGAACCTCCAGTGTACTTTTGAGACATTAAGTCTCTAACTTTTGAAACTAATTCTGTAGCTTCTTTTTTAGTTATTATTTCTTTTTTTACCTGTGTAGTTTCTGCAGCAAAAATTGGAGCTACTGATGTACTTATCATTGCAGCTGCCATAACTATAGAAAAATTTTTTCTATTCATAGTATTTTCCCCCTAAAAAATTCAATTTTTCCTTATTTACCAATTATAATATATATTTGATATTATTTCAATAAATAGGCTGTATTGTAATAATTAACCATTTAGTATTAAATTCTTTTTTATACTTTATTTTTTAAACATTTATGTATACAAAAAAGTAACAAAATTGTAATTTTTTTTTATAATCCAGTTTATAACTGATAGACTTTTCATCTTCTTTATAGTATAATATTAAATGGAAGAAAGAAATTTCAAGCATCTCTTTTTTCCGTATTTCTCACACAGAAAAAGAAGCTGATTTTCAGCTTCTTTTTCATTTATATGAATTTATTAATTTAATTATAATCTTATCATATATAAATCAAAATACTTATTATTACCTATTTTTAATGAAGGTAATCTAAGTTATCATTTTTAATTAAATTTATATAGATATTGTACTGTTGTTTCCCTTATATTTTTATTTAGTTCTTCAAACATATCGTATCCTTCTAAAGCATATTCCTTAAATGGATCTTTTTGAGCATAAGTTTTTAGACCTACGTACTGTCTCAATTGTTCCATAGCATCTATGTGGTCTATCCAGTATTGGTCAACTACTTTTAAAAGTACTGTCTTTTCCAACTCTGCAACCTTTTCAATACCAACCATCATCTTTTTCAAGTCATAAACTCTTTTCGAAATTTCATAAGTGCTATCAATTATTTCTTGAACACTTTTTTTATCTACTCCAGGAATTAATAATGTATCTGCTGGCATAAATGTACTATATAAATATTTAAAATATCCATAATAATCTCTTTTTCTTCCAACTAAATAAGTTTCTCCTGCTTCTTGTATAATATCCTTAACCATTTTTTGGATATCTTCTTGAATATCCTCATCATTTAGAACTTTATTTCTTTCATTGTATATAACTTTTCTCTGTTCATTTATAGTATCATCATATTTAAGAACATTTTTTCTTATTTCAAAATTTTTACCTTCTACACCTTTTTGTGCTCTTTCTATAGCTCTTGTAAGTGCCTTACTTTCAATAGCTTTATTTTCATTTGAACTTGTTCTCTTCATTAATTTCTCTATAGTTTTTCCACCATAAAGTTTTATTACATCATCTTCGAGACTTACAAAAAATCTTGATGTACCTGGGTCTCCTTGACGACCAGAACGTCCTCTAAGCTGGTTATCAATTCTTCTTGATTCATGTCTTTCTGTTCCTATAACATAAAGACCACCTAAATTTTTAACTTCTTGTTCTTCTTCTTTATCTCCTGCTCCTAAAGAAATATCAGTTCCTCTACCTGCCATATTTGTGGCAATTGTTATAGCATCCAATTTACCAGCTTTAGAGATTATTTCTGCCTCTTTATCATGTTGTTTTGCATTTAAGACTTGGTGTTTTATACCTTGTTTTTTAAGCATTTTAGATAACTTTTCAGACTTTTCAACAGAAACTGTTCCAACAAGTATTGGTTGTCTAGTCTTATGTATCCTTATTATTTCTTCTACAACAGCATTGTATTTTTCTTCTTCCGTTTTAAATACTTTGTCATGTAAATCAGCTCTAATAACTGGTTTATTAGTTGGGATTTGAACAACATTTAATTTATAAATTGACTCAAATTCGCCTTCTTCTGTCTTTGCAGTACCAGTCATTCCTGAAAGTTTTCCATATAATCTAAAGAAATTTTGATAAGTAACTGTAGCCATGGTTTTAGATTCATTTTTTATTTCAACACCTTCTTTAGCTTCTATAGCTTGGTGAAGTCCATCTGTAAATCTTCTTCCATCCATTACTCTTCCTGTAAATTCATCAACTATCATTACTTCTCCATTTGAAATAACATAGTCAACATCTTTTTCCATAAGCTTATGACCTCTTAAAGCTTGATTTATATGATGATATAATTCTATATTCTTTATATCAGTAATATTCTTTATACCAAAAAACGACTCTGCCTTACTTATACCATTTGCTGTTAATGCTATAGTTTTATCTTTTCTATCCATCTCAAAATCTTCTTCTTTGACAGTTTTTATAAAGTTATTTGCTAGCTCATAAAGATTTAAATCTTCATCTCCATCTCCAGCAATTATAAGTGGAGTTCTAGCTTCGTCTATTAATATTGAGTCTACCTCATCTACTATGGCAAAATTTAGTTCTCTTTGTACCTTATAAGATAAATCTGGTACCATATTATCTCTTAAATAGTCAAACCCAAATTCACTATTTGTACCATAAGTTATATCACATTTATATTGTTGTTTTCTTATATTTGGGTCTTGGTTAGCTATAATTACTCCTACTGTCATACCAAGAGATTCGTAAACTGGTCGCATAAGCTCCTTATCACGTTCTGCTAGATAATCATTTACTGTGATTACATGTACCCCTTTGCCTGTAAGAGCATTTAAGTACACTGGCGCTACTTCAACTAAAGTTTTACCTTCACCAGTTCTCATCTCTGCTATCTTACCTTGATGTATTACTATACCACCAATTAACTGTACTCTATATTGGCGCATCCCAAGTTTTCTTCTTGATACTTCTCTAACTACAGCAAATGCTTCTGGAAGTATATCATCCAAAGTTTCTCCATTTTTAAGTCTATTTTTAAACAACTCTGTCATATTTTTTAATTCTTCATCTGAAGAGTTTTTCATACTGTCTTCTAGAGCATCTATTTTATCTACTATAACATTTAATTTCTTTATTTCTTGTTCATCTGCTTTGTCAAGTATTGCATCTATAACTGACATATAAGCACCTCCTTTTCTATTGTCCAATTACTATTATACATTAAAAATCCATAATAGTAGACAATTATTTTGATTTATAGTATAATGATTTTACTTAAATAAATTAAACATCTTTTTATTTAGGTATTTCTCACATAAAATAGAGGCTATTTATAGCCTCTATTTTATTTTACATTTATTTTTTTATCGAAAAAAGACTCCTCATAAGAGAAGTCTTTTTATATTTAAAGTTTTATTAAAACTTATATTACATATCTAATAAATCTTTCATTTTGCTTATTACTGAACTAGCTATACCTTTACCAACTTGAACTAAGTTCTTTCCACCATCATCATGAACTGATTTACTTACACCTACATTTTGGTCTGCAGATAAGCTATCAGTAGCTAATACTATTGGAGCTGGAGAAACAGTTCCATTAGCATCTTTACCATCATAAGTAGAACCAAAGTTAGCTGCAACTGGAGCTGCTGCTAAAGCATCTACTAATTGATCCTCTTTAGTAGAACCATCTTTTGCTACGAAGTAGTTTATTACACTACCTTTTTCGAAGTAATCAGTTTCCTTCATTACTTCTGCATTAGTAGCTTGTCTATCATCTCCACTTGTTCTATTAGGCTCTTTTCCAGTAGCATCATCTATAGCTTTTTCTATATCTTTAGATACACTGTTCTCTCCACCTATTATATCAACTTGTGCATTGTTTAAGAAATCTTCTGTCTCATTGTTTATAGTTTTAGCTTTTCCATCTACAACTACGATTGGAGTAGCATCACCATCTGTAGCATCTAAATCTCCATTAGATTTCTTTAATTGAGAAGCAACTGGAGCTATACTCATAGCATCTGCTAATCCAGTTCCACCAACTACAAATGCTTTATCATTATCAAGACCTACTTCATCAGCTATAGCTAAAGAAGTTTCATATCTATCATCTCCAGATAATCTTGTAACTTTAAGTCCCATATCTTTTAATTCATTTTCTACTTCTTTAGATATAGAGTTAACTCCACCAGCTAAATAAACTTTTTTAGAAGTGTTTATACCACTTGTAGATTTTAAATCCATAACTCTTTTTATTTCAGATTTAACATTAGAATCTAATTTATCTTTTGAAGTTAATAATAATGGAGCATGTTTTTCTGATGCTAAAGGTGATGCAACAAGACCATCAACTATAGCTTGAGAACCAACTAAAACTATTGAATCAGTTGCTGAATCAGTTATAGCATGCTTATCATCAGAGTTATAGTATTTATTACTTAATTCTATAGCTGTTTCTATTCTATCTTCTCCAGCTACAGTTACAACATTTGAATAACTATTGTTGTATGTTCTTAAATCATCTATATAATCTTTCATATCTTTTATCTTATCTGATTTAAGAAGGAATTTAACAGGAGTATTTTCTACATCTGTTGCTCCCTTAGTTTCTAATCTTTTTCCTTCTGGATAAAGAGCTACTTGGTATCTACCACTTACTAGTTGTACTAGATTTCCATACTGCTCATCACTAGTTAATTCTTTATATACTTTATCTAAATAATCTTCATCAAAAACATATTTTTTAGCTAAATCTTCAGCACTTGTGCTAGTACTAGAATCTATATCTACAGTTGTTTCCTTTGCATTTATAACTTTTACATCTACAGTCGCTGCTTCATCAAGCGAATCAACAACTAGAGTAGATACAGTAACATCTGATCCTGTTGTATCAACTTTAAATGATGCTTTAGCATTGTATACTTTTCCTTTTGCAACATCTACAGCAGCACTTGGTGTAACAGCAGCGAAAGCTTTAGCAGCTGCCCATGTTCCTTTTGTATTGTCTGCATATTTATAATCACTTATAGCAGTTACATCTGACTTTGGAGTTGCAGTTAATTTATATCCTGCTCCATCAACTGCTTTTACAAAACCAAATAAATCTTTAAGATAGATAGGTCTATCTGCTGCTTTTGTATTAGTAGAATTTGCTACTACTACACCAGCTGTAGTTTCTGTCGCTGGATTAGCAACTACTGTATTTTCAAGTTTAGTTTGAAGTGCATCAATTTCTTCTTCAGTATGAACTGTTTCTGCAGCATCATACTTCACTGTAAATGTTACTAAGTCCCCATCACCTAAGTTATCTAATTTTGAATCAACAAGATTAAGTAATTGAGTAGCTGCATCTTTTTTAGCTGTTGCTGTAGTAGCAGCTGCATAATCAAAAGTTCCTACTACCTTATCTTTGTCATAAGTTACTACTAAGTCAGTTATTGCACCACTTGTAATACCTGCTTGTATTTTTTTAAGTGTATCTTTGTAATCTTTTTGAACAGTTATATATTCCTTACTTGGTGTTCCAACTGCAGCAAATACAGGAGCAGCCGAAGCTAAAACTGTTAAACCTGACATAGCTATTGCTATATTTTTCTTATTCATTTCTTAAATTCCTCCCAACATTATATTAAAATTACATCTCTTTATTATGTACATAGAATAATCATCCATATATTCCTAATATTTCTCACATCTCTATAATAATCCATTTTTATTCTTTTTGCAAGCTATTTTTTTAAATTATTATTTTCTCCAGATATATGAATTTTTATACCCAAAACTTCAAGATGTAACAACCTAATAAATTTAATTTTATTTATTTAGAAATTCTTGAGTAGCATACACTTGTCCATCTGGTAATATATATAATCCAAATCCAGTGTACGCAAAGTTACTATTTAACATGTTTTCGTTATATTTATCAGACTTCTTCCAAACTGTAAATATTACATTTGCCACTTCTCTAGCATCTTTTGTTGTATAAGTACTCTTTGTAGTAAGTGGAACAAAAGCTATATTTTCTTCACTTCTCATTCCACCAGAAAATACTTCAGCAGCATTTTTACCATTTATTACATGCGCGAATTCTCCTTTATCAGCCATATACTTAGACCAATAATTTGCCATTCCTTGTAAATTTTTAGATACTTGTAATGGCTCTTTCCCTTTTTCTTTTCTATAAGAATTTACCAAATTGTACATTTCACTAGAAACCATCATTTTAAAATCAGCACTATTCATGTCATTAGTCTTATATTCAAGTACATTTATCTCTACACTTATTGATGTAGTTTTTCCACCAATATCAGTAGCTTTTATAGTAACTTTATATTTACCAACCTTATCAGTATTAACTTCTCCTATAAGTTCTGGTTTTAATTCATTTCCCTTATTATCCTTCGCAACTATATTTAACTTACCTATATCAAACTTATCTCCTTGATATACATTTAAATTTCCAACTGTTATTGTTGGTGCACTTGCATCCAATGATGATGCACTTAAACATTGTTGTAGTGTTTTCTCATCTATGCCTCCTAGTGCTGTGATTTTATCAGCACTTCTAAGTACAGACTTATCACTACTTCCATCAACTAATACAATTGGTGCATTTTTAGCTATAGAAGAACCAGCAACTGCATCTACTAATTGGAATCCTTTAGAAAGATAGAACTCTTTTGCTGAACTATAAAAATGTTTTATAACTTTTTTATTAGTCTCAAATCTATCTTCACCAGCTAATCTAACTGCATTGGCTTTCTTAACTAAATCATTACTTATTATCTCTTCTGAACCAAGTGCATAACATTGTACACCTTCTTTTTTCTCAAATGGAATACTTTTCCCATCAGTTAAAATTATAGGGGCACCATCTCTTGATGCTACTGATGATACACTCATAGCATCTGCTTCACCTTTATACCCATTAGTTATAAAAACCTTATCTATAGTCTTTATTGAAGCTATTTCCTTTGCTATAAGATAACTTGTTTCTATTCTATCATTACCACCTATTCTTTTAACTTCTATCCCTTTTTGTTTTAACTTATTTTCAACTGACTTCCCTATTGAATCTTCAGTTCCTATTATGTAGACCTTCTTTACATCTTTTAGCATATTTTCTGTGTCTGATGGGATATTATTTTTTTGTGCTAACAATATAGGTGCTTTAACTGCCCCTGCTAATCCACTTGCACTAAGTCCATCTGCTAGAGTATTGTCTGTGTTTACTAATACCACATTTTCATATGTTTGCTTCTGTGCAATTTTTGCGGCTGTTTCATATCTATCTTTCCCTTGTATCTTTTCTATACTTGAAAGTGCATTAATGTTTAGTGCTCCTGCCATTATTAATGATACTGCCAATCCTATTGATAATATTCTCTTATTTGCTTTCATCGAACCCCTCCTACTAATTTTTTATATAATTCAGCTAATCATAAATTACATCCTCAGTAGTGATTCCCTCAAAATTTATAAATTACTAAAATAAAAAACATCTAAGATACCATAATCTGTAAGATGATAACAAAGCAGATTATAAAAAGTACATTAGATGTGATTTTCATTTTATGATATCAGTAAATTAATAAAAAAACAAGATTTATGGAAATTTTTACAAAACGACTTAATTGCCATTTAAAAACTCTTGAGTAGCATGCACCTGACCATCAGATAATATATAAATCCCAAATCCAGTACTATAGAACTCATTACTAAGCATATTTGCATTATACTCAGGAGACTTCTTCCATACTTCAAATATAGCCTTTGCTAAATCTTTTGCATCTTGAGTAGTTTGGACATTTTTAGAGTTGATATAAATATATGCTATATTTTCCTCACTTCTCATTCCAAAATCAGAAAATACTTGTGGAGCATTTTTACCATCTATATAATGTGCAAAAACTTTTTTATCCATCATGTACTTAGACCATGCATTTGCCATACCCTCTAGCTTACTAGACACTACCAAAGCTACTTTACCTTTTTCTTTTCTATAAGAATTAATTAAGTTATACATTTCAGTAGACACCATTGTTTTAAATTCTGGGCTATTATAATCATGAGTTTTATCATCTAGCACTTTTATTTCTACTCTTTTTTCTGTGCTTTTTCCCCATTCATCTGTAGCCTTTAATGTCAATATGTATGCACCTACTCTATTTGTGTCTATAAATCCATCAATTTTTATTGGCAATACCTTCCCAGTATTATCTTTAGCTACTATATTCAATTTCCCACTATCAAACTTTTCGCCTTTATATATCTCTGTAGTCCCTACTGTGATTGTTGGAGGTTGTCCATTTGATTCCGATGCACTTACACATTGTTGTATCACTTTATTACTCAATTCACCTATAGAAGTTATATGTTTAGCTCCTTCTAATATATTCTTATCACTACCATCATTTACTAATACCATTGGATAGTCTTTAGTAAGTGGTGCAGCTGCTATAGCATCTACTAACTGATAGCCATCTGACACATAAAACCCATCTGTACTTTTAAAAAAGTAGTCTATTACCTTTTTATTAGTTTCAAATCGGTCAGTTCCTTCTATTCTTACTGAGTTTGTATTTTTAACTAGAGAGTTACTCATTATCTCTTCTGAGCCTATACAATATGATAGAATATTTTTTACATCAAAAGGTACACTCTTTCCATCTGTAAGTATTATTGGAGCTCCATCTCTATTAGCTACTGATGATACACTCATTGCATCTGCTTCTCCACTATATGCATTAGTTAATAGCACTTTGTCCACTTTTTTTATAGTTGCTATTTCTTTAGCTATTAGATAACTTGTTTTTAGTCTATCTTCTCCACCAATTCTCTTTACTTCTATATTTTTAGAATCTAGTTCTTTTTCTACTGATTTACTTATAGTATCTTCTGTACCTATTATGTATGCTTTTTTGATATTTTTTAAACATCTATTTGTCTCTGTTGGTATCTTATTTTTTTGTGTAAATAATATTGGTGCTTTTGTAGCACCTGACAATCCACTTGCACTCAATCCATCTGCAAGTGATTTTTCTGTATTTACTAAAATTACTGTTTCATAAGTTTGTTTATCAGCTATCTTTGCTGCTGTTTCATATCTATCTTTACCATATATTTTTTCTACTACTGATGATGCATTTACACTTTTGAAGTTTACCAAGATTAATGATATTGCTAGACCTAATGATAATATTTTTTTGTTCACTTTCATATCCCCCTGATGATTTTTATATTTTATATTTATATTATTTTTACCTTTTTTTAATTATTTTGTTATTTTTTGTATATTATAAAGTATATCTTATATAAATATATCTCGTCTATATATTAATATTTTATTTTATTAAAAATTTAAAAACTATCTCTAGTTATATTTTTAATGTTTATAAAATATATTTCATCAATAAAAATAATTCACATCATTTTATAAGTTGAATTTAATTTCACTTAAATTATCACACATATTTCACTATAATATTGTTAAGACAATATAAATAAAAATAAGAATGTACTTAGACATATGATTTATATCTAAATACATTCTTATTTTAAACTTACTTATTTATATTTAATTTGATATTTATTTTGATTCAATTAAACTCTTAATCTTATCCACTACAGATGAAGCTATTCCTCCTCCTACTTCAAATAGCTTTGATGAATTTTTATTTTTCAACGAAATTTCTTGTGATTTATCTAACGTATTTGTAGCAAGCACAACTGGCGAATTATTCTTAGCTGCCAATGGACCAACTGCTAAAGCATCTATAAGCTTGTCTTGATTTGCAACTACAACTCCATCAAGTTTAGATTGAGAATAGAATTTATCTATTACTTTTGCATTTGTCTCTTGTCTACTTTGCCCTGCAACTCTATTTTTTGATATATCTTTGTCTACTATTTTCCCAACTTGTTCAATGGCTTTATTAGATATTTTTTCCACTCCACCAATAAAATATATATTTGACACCTTATTTGATTTAATAAACTGTTCAGCTTCATTGTCTACACCATCTTTTTGTGTAAGCACTATTGGAGTTTTTTCCTTTCCAGCTAATGATGCTATTGATAATGAATCAGCTTCTCCATTTCCTGCTCCTATATACAACTTGCTTACATTATTTGTCTTATCAATTTCTTTTGCTATATTAATAGAAGTCTGGTATCTTGTATCTCCGCCTATTCTTTGTACTGATATTTTTGAATTTATAGCCTTAATTGATTCAATCACTGCATTTGGCATAGAATTATTTCCACCTATTAAAATTACTTTTGATGGATTCAATCTTTTTATCTCTTCTATAGTTTTCTGAGGAAGCTTATCATTTGAAGATAAAAGAATTGGTGAGTTTTTTACACTAGCAAGTGGCGTAGCTGTAAGCCCATCCACCATACTTTTGTCTTCTCCATTTACAATTATGACTGTATCTGATTTTTCCCAACCACTTTGAGAAATTTTAACCGCTGTCTCAAATCTATCTGAGCCTTTTAATTTTTTTACCATTACATTAGATGCAGAATTACTCGAACTTCCACCACCTGAATTTCCTCCAGAAGTTCCATCTGAACTATTATCTGTATTATTTGAACCTCCAGATGTAGTCGAATTTGCATCTAGTTTTGATAGTTCACTTTCAACTATAGATTTTAAGGATTTAGGAGTTTTAATTTCCACATATTTATTTGCTACGGCTTTTCTAAGTTTTGTTCTTTTCTGAGATAGTTCAAGTTTTGTGATTAAATCTGAACTATTTTCTTCTATTGTACTATTTACAAGATAATAACTTGTACCAAAATTATTTATTAGATATTCTAAAGCATCTCCTTGACTAATTTCATACTTTTCTGGGTCAACTTTACTAGCTCCACTACCTCCTGTTGGTTTAATTTCATTCTCTTCAACAATACTAAAACTTTCTCCATCACTAGAAGTTATATTTTTAAAGTCTATAGTCTTACTATTATAAGTTACAATTTTTAATGCAGGTTTACTATCTGTACCATTTCCTACAATCTTATATGTTATATTTGTATTTCCACTAGATTTCTTTACTGATATTTTTCCTATATTTAATGTATTTCCATCCAAAAGATTCTCACTTGATGTTACATATATATCCAATGTAGTTGTATTACTTATTTTATCATATGTTGGTACATAACTAGCATTAGCATTTCCATTTTTTATCTGCTTTGATATATTATCAGACCACTTAATCTTTTGACCTGGTTCATTATCTATTAGTTCAACCTCACCTTGCACCTTTATACTAGCTTGAAACGAATACACTATATTCTCTACTGATTCCACAGAAATATCTATAGTATTCACCTTTTCATATGACTTTGTTCCTTGCAACACTGGAGCAGCATATGCACATGTCGCACTTCCAGTTATAGCTACTGCCATACTCGACACTGCGATAGTTCTTATAAAAGATTTTCCTTTACTCATCAACACCCGTCCTTATCTATCATCAGCTAGATGAATAAAATCCTTTATCCATCTAGCTTCTTATATTTAATTTATAAATTACCCTAAATTTATAGTTACATTATACATACTTTATTTTTGACAAATTACTTTTTTATTTTTTAGCCACTACTCACACAAAATGCCCAATATCACACTGCTATCTTAGTCTTTTCAGACTTTCACATACTATTTGTCTCTGACAATATTGCTCTTTACTTTATTATTTACAGTAACTACCTTCTTATCACTCACATCAATAATACCTCTGGTAACCTTTCTAGCTTTACTATTACTATCAGTAAGATTTATCGTCTTTAACTCATCATAAGTTTTAGCTTCCACAGGTACATACATTGTATCACTTACAAATCTTTGACCTACTGGAATATCTCCCTGAAGGTCATTGTATCTATAAAGTTCTGCTTTAACCTTATCACTTAAAGAGTTGAAGTCTTCTTTTGGCATATAATAAACCCATGTACCTTTGCTTATCTCACCTAATTGTCCATTTTTTGGCACCTCTGCAAATAAAAGAGCTTCTCCAGAGATAGTTTTATTGTTTTTATCTACAAGTAATGGTAAATTAAATGCTGGATTTCCACTATATTCCCCTGTAATTACTATTGAACCTGCTGGAATCTTAGCTGTTTCATCTTCGCTTGTATCAGGGTCATCACTTTGATAGATATAATCCTCTGCTAACCTTCCAATTCCATTAGTACGAGTTTGGTCTGCACTATTCACTGTTCCAATCTCTATATTATCACCTGGAGGCCCTATTACATCAAGCTCTGCAACTTCTATATTAGACTTATTGTTTGATATTAATTTTACATATCTAGCTTGATAAGTCCAAAGATTACCATCTTTATTAAATGTAACTCTAGCTTCATTATCTTGGTCTTTTCCTCCACCAACTAAGTCTTGTCCATATTCAAAAGTTCCTTTACTCACATCTTCCCAAGTTTTTTTATCATTACTTACTTGTATCTTGTAAGTAGTCAATGGACTGTATGTTGTGCTAGTATCCTTTCTAAGACTAAACAGTCCTTTTAGTGAAAACTTTCTAGCTTCTGTCTTTGGTTTTATATACTTTAATCCAACTATAGGTAATGTCTCTTTCATATCTACTATTATATATGGATTTTCTTCTACATTTATATCTGGGTCTTTTTGTGGGTCTTTGTTCCATTCAGCTTTACTAATTCTCTTTCCTTTATAAGTAGTGCTTGCATCATTATCCTTTATATTATCAATTTCAGGATTTTGTAGTGGTCCATGTGAGTCATTTTCAGTTCTAATATCACCATCAGAAACAGTATTTGTTATAAATGACCATGCTGACTTATTAATTTTTCCTTCATCAGATAATTTTACAGTACCAACTTCAAACTCGGCTGTTGGCTTTAAGTGATAGTCATATGCAACTACTTTATATGTAAATGCTCTGTTATTAAGAGGAGATATATTGTCAGTAAATTGAGCTTTACTATTTCCTTTTGCATCCACAAAACCTACTGTTCTGTATTTTACTTGAGTTCCATTTTCTCCATCTAAGTAGTTTCCATCACTTCTTATTATTTCATATCCCAATATTTTATCTTTATCTTTATCAACATCTAAATCTATAGATATCTTATTAGATTTAACTAAAGAGCCACTTTGCACTCCATCAGTAAAACTAGCACTTACCTTAGTATCTTCTGCCATGTTAGATATGTTTTCATTTAAAATCTTTCTTCTAGCCTCATCATTTACATACTGTATCTTTCTAGTCTCTTTTTCGAACTTCTTACTATCCATTATACTGTTTAGCTCTGGTGTAATCTCTACTCCCCATGCCTTAAAGTAGTCTCTTAAATCTTTTTCAACAACACTTGATGCCATAGCAACTAGCATTTGGTCTTTTGGCAAGTTATTTATTGGGTCATCACTTGAAAGTGCTCTGTATTTTCTAGAAATTTTAGCATAGAATGAATCATTACCTAAATCAGCATCTGAATTATTCTTTAACATTGAACCAGTAAAATCATCATCATATGCTAAATGTAATTGCCATAACATTCCAAGTCTTTCAAATACGTTACTTGGTATCCCCAAACTATTTGAAGTAACATGTTCATATATCTTGTCCATTGTAGAACCTTCAAGTCTTGAATGTGTCTCATCATCAAATGTCTGAGCAAGTAGTGCAAGTACATTGTTACTAGTCTCACTGTATGTCATCTTACCTATATCTGTAACATGCCCTATCTCATGACCTATTCCCCATCCAAATAAACTTCCGCCACTAGCTTTTCCATTAGCATCTATTTGGAAAGGCACTCCGTTCATAAGCCCTGGAACTGAACCGTATTCCACTCCTACATGTAGACCAGAAGCATACATAAATGCTCCAATAAACATTCTTTGATATTTTATGTTCATACGAGATTTTGGAGCCATATCATTTTTAGTTATATTAAACTCATTATCATCTATAGTTCCATTACCATCTAAATCTTGTGTTTTAAATACTCCTCTTTCAGAGTATATTAAATCCATAATTTGTTCCCATGCAAGCATACTATTATATAGTCTATCTACTTGTGTATTTAAATCAGAGTTTCCTTTTGATATTCCTTGATATACAGCTGTTGCTGGAACGTTTAATGTTACTTTGTCACTTTCAATGTCAGTAGTATTTAATACACCTGTTGTTTCTGAATATCCATATGAATTACCAATATTGGTTCCTGGATAGTATGGTTCTCCTTTTATCTCATCCTTATATTTAGTTAATTCTTCTATATAAGTTTTTATTTTTTCTTTAGACTTAGAAACTCCCTCAGGGCTATTGTCATTTATCATTCCATTTAAGTTAAGGTGTGGTATCTTAGTAGCTCCTGCTACACGCACTTTTATATCTCCACCACTTGGAGTATCATAAGGGTATCTTATATATAAGCTTCCTCCACGTTCTGCATCTAAGCTGTGAAGCTTACTCAGCTGAATTACATTTTTACCAGTGCTAAGATTTATTTCTCCACTCTTATATGCTCCAGACTCTCCATAATATTGAGTATATATTAACTTAGGAGTCTTACCACTTTTACTTCCAACATATATCGTAATTTCATCTCCAGCCCTAGCAGCTACTCCCAATGCCTGCCAGTCATTTCCCATACCTAAGTTATTCGACTTAACAGTATATTTTCCACTCTTATCTTTATATTTTCCTGATACATTTATATCTTGATTGACAGTAGTCACATCAGTAAGCGTTGCTCTATCATTATATAAGTCTTGAGCTAATTTTAATTCTCTTTCTATAACAGTCTTATATGGATGATATTCTCCACTTGCTGTATCTGGAATATTAAGTCTATCTTTTAGTTCTGTTATTTTTTCTTGAGTTATACCTTCTTTTAATTCAACTTGTAAATCGTCTGTAAATAAGTCTCTTACCTCTTTTTCTATACTGTCATACTCATAGAATTTAATCTCTGATATATTAGCTTTATAGGAATAAGAAGAACAAACACTAACTTGTATCTTAGTCGCATTTATTGGTTCTTTTAATCTAACCATCACGTATTTATTATTATTTACAGGGTCTGTCTTTGTTTCAAAAGGTACATCTCCTAAATTGTGTAATTGACCATTTTCATCCCAATACTGTATCTCAAAGTCATTAATTGTCTTATCAGAAATATCAAATCTAGGTGTAGCCATAAAAGTATCCATAGTATAAGCTTTATCAAAAGTTATGATTGGACCTCTATTTGTTCCCTCAGCAGCATTGTATTCTGAGAAAGTCCAATGTGTTGTAAAGTCTCCATCTACTATATTAAATTTATCAAATGGATTTTTATCACTATATTCACTTGCATCATATTTAGCTGGATAAGTGACATCAACTATATGATTAGTTGGTATTCCAAATCCAGCATCAGATTTAGGAGTATTAATCAATCTGTAGTTAGGCGTTGTTGGAGCATCTACACTTTCAGTTGTGCCTAGATATATTTTAGACATTCCACTAGTTCCCAAGTGGTTAGTAGCTGTCATTCTAACTTCATACGTTGTATTATCTTTAAGCCCTTCTATTTTTGAGCTTGTTCCTCGAATAAGCTTATCATTGTATTTTATCCAAGAGCCATTAGAACCTTTTTCTCTGTAATATAAGTCAAAATCTTTAGCTTGTTTATGATTTTTCCAACTTACATCAAGAGCTTTAAATCTTCCTTTAATGCTTATGCCTTCTGGTGGCTCTGGTTTTGTATCTGGAACAACTTGAAACTCTAATATACTATCTGGGCTAAATTGTATTGGCTTATAGTTTGAGTCTACATTTTCTGGTACTCCATCTAAATTCTCTGATGTTGCATCTTTGTATCCACTAGACCAATCTCCATTTAAAGATTGTATGCTAACTCTATATAATCCATATGCTTCTATATCTCTAACTTCTATAGTATTTTTGCTAGTTTGTAATTTTTTAGTTGATAATACTTTACCTTTACTATCAATCGTATCTAATATAAGTTCATATGCAGATACATTTACTTCATTGTTCCAATAAAAAGATACCTTTTCATTTCCAACAGCAGTACTAGTTGCTATTTTATTAATTTTTGGTATATTCATTTCTGGCTTTGGTATTTCTTTATAAACATTATTTAAAAACTCAACTTTAGATATTTCTGCAAGATTTCTATCATTAGCAGTTGTAGCTGTTATTTTTATAGTTATCTTTTTTACTGCTACTTGTTTGCCAAGATTTATCACTATATCGCTATTTTGAACATCTGCATATGTTTCTAAAGCTGACCTACTATATGTAGATGTCGTAGAGTTATCATCTTTACTAATATTATTATCTTCTTTTGGTGTATTTTTGTCTAAATCAGATTTATCAGTTGATGAGCTTTCTTTATCATTACTCTCTTTATCATTGTTTTCTTGTTCATTTGTATTAGAATCTGATTCTTCTTTATCATTGTTTTCTTCTTGAGTATTATCTGAGTTATTATCAGATTGCTCTGTATTTTCTTCTTTATTATTTACTTCTTCTTGTTGTTCTTCTTTTAAAGTTTTCACATACTCTTTGTTTTCATAAGGAATCTGTTGAACATTACCATCTTTATCCGTAACCTCAACTATTCCTTTTGCTGGAGCACTCCCTTCAGGAGCTTTAATATTTATGACTTCCATATCAAGTGCTTCTGATAAAGCTATATCCATTACTGCTGGTTTTTCTTCTGATATTTTATCATCTTTATTTGCTGGAGATATTGTAACTCCATTGTTTTCTCCACTAAACAAATCTTCTACAGTACCTTGAATATTTGTATCACTATTTTCTTCTAATGTTACCTTACTTGTATCTACTATAGGATTGGTAGGTACTATACTTTCTAGACTATTTGCATTTTCATTTTGTCCTAGATTTTTATGTACATAGTCTAGGTCAGCAATATCTACCTTTCCATCTCTATTTAAATCATATTCTTTTTTATTTGAATCTATATTTTCTAAAACTTCATTATAATCATTTTTATCTACTTTTCCGTCTCCATTTACATCACCTATTAAGAATAGTTCATAGTTTAAAGGTTTATTTTTACTATCTACACTTGCTCTATTACTTAATAAAACCCTTTGAGAATAACTTGATATATCAATATCGTTAACTTCTTTATTCTTAAATCCACTTCCAGAGACTTCTACCTTGTATTTTCCAACAGGTAAATTGCTGAACATAATATTGTAATATGATATATTTTCATCTTTTTCTTTTATTTCACTTCTATTTGCAGATAATTTTTTGATAGTATAGTCTATAGAATCTGTTCCTATATTTATACTTCCTGAATTTTTACCTCCAAGTTTTATTATCCCACTATTATTACTACCATCTTTTAATTGTAGCTGTATATCAGTTATACTTTCTGATTCATTATTTTTGATTGGAAGTGAAAAATTTAAATCCACTTCTAGATTCCCCTTTAGCTTTTCTGTAACTGATTTTTCAACTGCCCTTAGTTTTCCCTCTAATATAGGCTCTGCAAAAACATTCAATGGTGCACTACACATGGACACTGCTAGTACACAAGATATTGCCTTTTTCATGAAATAACAATCCTCCCTCAATAAATCTTTAATTTTCCATGAATTTAAATGCTATAGTTTCAGACAATAAAAAAAGACACTCAAAGAGAATCTTTATTATAAATAAAAAGAACTTGCTCTTTTTAGCAACTGGCTGATATGGCTTTATAAGCTTTAATCCCTATAGTTTTGCGTCATTAGATTTCCCTAATTTTGCCATTTAATTTTCAATGCTTTTATACCCATTTTATACTATATTTAAACTTTTTAATACAATTTTTTTATGTTAAAATACAAAAAAAGAATATTTATATTATTATGTTAATATAAATATTCTTTATCATTATAAATACATTACTTATACGTTATTTTCTAATTATTATCTTATTATATATTTCCAGCGCTTATATATATTATTATTAAAATATCTAAATCTTGATAAATACTTATTCTTTATATCTTCCATAAAACTCATGTGTTGCATATATAGTCTTATCACCTGTCATAGTTAATCCAAATCCCATTATCTCATATCCCTTATGTAACATATTTGTACCTTCCTCAGGATTTGTCTTCCACTCATTAAAAATAAAGTTTCCTATATCATCTGCATCCCTATTTGTATATACAGGCTTATCTGGGATTTTATACTTAATTATATTTTCCCCTTGAACAGAAATGTATCCAGGTTTAATCTCACTCCAATCTAGATACTTCAAAAAAGTAGAATACGAATTTTTACCATTTATAGTATGAGATAAGGTCTTTTTATTTGCCATTAAATTAGACCAGTCATTTGCTAGACCTTCTAATCTACTTGCTACAGATAACTCTCTTACTCCATTCTCTTTTCTGTATTGTTTTGTAAGAGCATATATTTTTCCCTTTATTCTATCCTTAAATACTTTATCATTTGGATTATAGTACAATCCTTGTTGATTTGGTGAAGCTTGATTTATACATTGCTTGATGACATTTTGATTTATTCCTCCTAGTACAGTCAATTTATCTGCACCACTTAAAATACTCTTGTTGCTACCATTTTCAACTAAAACTACAGGAGCATTTTTTGCTATTGTAGAAGCTGCCAATGCATCAGTTAGTTGCATACCTTTACTTAAATAAAATTCTTTACTGTTTTTATAGAATTCTTGTATAACTCTCTTATTGGTATCAAATCTATCTTTCCCACCCAATCTAACAGAATTTGTACTCTTAACCAGTTCATCACTTATTATCTCACTAGAACCAAGTGCATAACTTTTTAATCCTGTTGTATCAAATCCTACACTGTTTCCATCTGTAAGTATTATAGGTACTCCATCTCTTGCTGCTACTGGTGATGCACTTATTGCATCTGCTTCTCCTGTAAATCCATTAGCTATAATTACTTTATCTATTGGTTTGATTTCTTTGATTTTTTCAGCTATTTTTATGCTTGTATCAAATCTATTCTCACCAAATATTCTTTGTACAACCTTCTTTTTAGATAGTAACTGATTTTCAACATTTTTACTTATTGTCGATTCTGAACCTATTATATATATAGTATTTGCTTTGTTTAATCTTTCCATAGTAGTATTTGGGATTTGATTTTGTTTTGTCATTAAAATAGGCGCGTTTAATGCTCCTGCTAAACCACTTGCACTCAAGCCATCTGACAAGCTATTATCCGAATTGATTAGTATTGCTGTATTGTAGTTTTGTTTGTCTGCTATTTTTGCTGCTGTCTCATATCTGTCAGTTCCTTTTATTTGTTCAACTGATGTGAGCGCATTTACTCTAGGAGTATTTACCATTACTAAAAATAGTGTAAGTCCTATAGCAAATATCTTTCTACTATTCTTCATATTTTTTTACCCCCAATATTAGTTTTTATAATTTTGTTATATTGATTTTACTTAAACTTAATAAAAAGTTACAATTTTGTTACCATATTTTATATATGATACCATAGTTATCCATCTAACTCAAACAATATAATTAAAGTTTTTATTATTCATAAATTCAAAACATTATAACTTATTTTCTTTAATTAAGTGATAGTCTCAAAAGTTTTATTAAGTTATACACTCAAAACAATATAATTTAATAAGTATTTATTTTCTATAAACTTTCTTATGTACAAAGTTTTTTAAATAGACATCTTAAGATACATTGACTACAAGATATAATAATCAAAAACAATAAAAAGATGGTATCCCAACTTATTTTAAGATACCATCTTGTCATTATTTCTATTTTAATTGTTTATACTTATTTATTATCTATATTATATCTTACTTAGCTAAACATTATCTAAATAAACTTACAAATTTAAACTTTATATACTATTAGTTTCTAGTAAATAAGTTTATCTTTTCTGCTATTTTCTCAATAGCATTTTTAGCTATTCCTTCACCTATTTGTACTAACTTAGTAGTATTCTTAAGTCTTAATTCAACTACTTCTTCTTGTGACTTAGAAAGTTCTTCTGTAGTTAATATTATTGGTGCTTTTGCACTAGCTGCAAGTGGTGCTGCTGTAAGTGCATCAACCAATTGTCCATTTCCACCTACATAACCATCTTTTGCAACATATGCTTTAGTTGCTCCTGCATAGTACTTGTTGATTACTTTAGCATTAGTATCTTTTCTGTTTTCTCCTGCTAATCTTTCAACTTTATTATTTAAATCTATTTCAACTAATTTATTTTCAACGTCTTTTGATACAGAGTTCTCTCCACCAACTATTTCTAATTCTTTTCCATTTAATAACTTCTCAGCTTTAGCATCCAATTCGTTACCTGTAACTATTATTGGAGCACCAAACTGAGCAGCTCTAGCAGATATACTCATAGCATCTGCTTCTCCATTTCCACCCACTACAAAAGCAGTTTTAAATGTATCTTTTAATTGTTTTGCTATTTCTAAAGAAGTCTCAAATCTATCTTCTCCAGAAACTCTTTCAACTTTACTTACACCTAACTTAGCAAGTTTTTCTTCAGTTTCTTTTGATATTTTAGATTCTCCACCTACTATATATATTTTCTTAGAAGATAAGTTGCTTCCAAGTACTCTTAATATCTCAGCTTCTATTTCTGATGGTAATGAATCTTTCTTTGATAATAGTATTGGTGCATTTTTTTGAGATGCAAGTGGTGCTGATGCCAATCCATCAACTATAGCATCTTCTCCAACTAAGATTATTGCTTCTGCTACTCCATCATTAAATCTCTCTTTGCTAACCTCTACTGCTGTTGTAAATCTTGAATCTCCAGATAAAACTTCCACCTTTAATTCTTTTCCATCTTTAACATCAGTTAATACTTTGTGTAAATCTCTTACTAACTTATGGTTTTTACTTGATATACTCATTGTTTCTGGCTTTTCATTTGTCTTGCTTAAAATCATATCAAAGCTTGATTTTTCTGGCTTATCTTTATCATCACTCTCTTCTTGCTCTTGAGTAAGTATTGCTACATTTTCAAATGTTAAAGAATATCCATTTTTAACCTTATTAACTATTTCTCTTCCTGATGTAGTTAATCTAACTCCATCGAATAAATCTTCTGCTGATACATCTTGTAAATCTGCATTTTTAACTGTTATTGTATGTAATTCTTTTGATTCTATATCACTATATTTCTTTTCATAGCCTTCAAAAGCACTTTCTTCTGATATTATTTGTTTTGAGAAATCTAAGTGTTGGTCTCCCACATTTATAGTAATAACATTTTTTGAATCTTTCGCTCTTTTTACTTCAACTGAACTTGTAGATTTTATTGTTGCTGTTAATTTGCTATCAGAATCTTCTGCTAAAGTTACATTGAAAGCATTAACTGCATCTACTATTTCTTGAGCTGTTTTGTAATTTTCAATTTTATAGTCGACTACTTTTCCGCCTAGAGTTTGATGACCTTTGTCTTGTATAGTAACTTTTAAACTTTGTCCTTCTACTAATGCGTTTATTTTGTTTTGTAATTGAGTTGCATTAGTTAAATTTACATTGTCAACTTTTATATCGTAAACTCTATCATTTACATTTGCTCCTGCTTTTGTCTCTTCAAATTTAATCTCTAATGCTTTTCTAACTTCTTCAATTAATTTAGTAGAATCTTTCGCACTTACTGTGTAACTTTTATCAACATTTTCTGACACAGTGTTGTCTGCAAATATTGGTGCTGCTGCACTCATAACTGTGGCTCCTGCCATTACTATTGCCATACTTCTCTTTTTGTTGCTTAACATATTTATGTCCTCCGAATATTATTTTTTGATTTTTTTATATTCGTATTTCCCACATATAAATAATATTATATATAATATTATTTTTCAATATATTTTATGTGTTTACATAATTTACTAACTTAAATTTTAAAAATCGACGTATAAAATTTTATATTTTGAGCATACTATCATACTAGTTTTTGCTAATTAATCCTTTATATTTAAATTAAATATACATCACTAATTTAATACTATTTTACAAAGTTTAATACTACTATTTATCACAATAATCATTGTAAAACAAAAGAGGATACCTCATAATGATAATAGAATCATTTTGAAGTACCCTCTTGAAAATAACTAAGTCAATAATTTTCTATCTTTCACACTCTTGATTTGCAACTGTACAAGAAGTTTTACAAGCTGATTGACAAGAAGTTTGACACTCTCCACATCCACCTTTTGCAGCACTTTGCTTTAAAGTAGCTTGAGATAAAGTTTTTACATGTTTATTTTCCATTTTCAACGCCTCCATTTCTAATTGTTTCCTATTGATTATATCACAAAACTACTCTAATATAAACTCTATTTAAAGTTGACACCCAATACGCCTCCAATACCTCCCGCTGCTGATATTAACAATAACTTATAAATCATTCCTACTTCAAACACAAACTTTTCTTGTGCTAAAAACACAGTTAAAAAAATACATACTATGTACAAAAGTCCAACCAAAAGTCCATACACAAGACCTTTTTCTTTCATGTGTTTTGAAGTATAAAAACCACCTATAGCTGCAGAAATGGTAGTTATAAATGATGCAACCATAGTTATATTATCTCCACCAATATCTGTAAATGTCAAAAATAAGTTATACACTAATAAAACAGCCAAAGTTATTATATACGCATATCCTAGACCTTTAAAAATATAATTAGATTTTCCCATAAAAAAACCTCCTCTCAAATTAATATATATTCGAGAAAAGGCTTTTAAATTACTATTTTACTGTTCTTCTATTTCTTCTTTTCTAGATTGAACTGTCCCTATAGCCCATTTTTCAAATGGAACTTTAGTTCTATTTGGTCCTAATTCTAGTATTACAACATCATCTTCAACTTTAGCTACACTAGCTACTATTCCACCTATTGTAACGACCTTGTCTCCTACACCTAGGCTACTTCTCATTTCTTTTAATTGTTTGTCTTTTTTCTTTTGAGGTCTAATCATTAGGAAATAAAAGATTGCTATTACTACTACCCATAGACCTATACTCATCATTATTTGTTGCTGTGGCATTAATTTTTCACTCCTTTGTAAATTATACTCTTTTGTAAATTATAATAAATATTTATATAACAATCTACTTTCTTTAGCTTTGAGTACTATTGAATATTATATATTAAAATGATTATAATTAATAGTGCAAAACCTATATTTCATACCCATATTTTGCAAAAAATTCATTTCTAAAATCAAGTAATCTATCTTCCATTATTGCCTGTCTTATTTGCTTCATTAAATTTAATAAAAAGTGAAGATTATGAGTAGTTATTAATCTTGCACCCAATATTTCATTTGCTTTTATAAGATGTCTTATATAAGCTCTTGAATAGTTTTTACAAGCGTAACAATCACATTCAGGGTCAAGTGGAGTAAAGTCTTCAGCATAAGTTGCATTTCTAACTACAACTTTCCCTTGACTAGTCATTGCAGTCCCATTTCTAGCTATACGAGTAGGTAAAACACAATCAAACATGTCAATACCTCTTATAACACCTTCCACTAAATCATCTGGGCTACCAACTCCCATTAGGTATCTTGGTTTATCTTTTGGCATAAATGGAGTTGTATGTTCTAATACATCATACATAAGTGGCTTTGGCTCTCCAACACTAAGTCCACCAACAGCATATCCTGGTAAATCAATACTAGTTATTTCTTTTGCTGATTGCTCTCTTAAATCTTTATACATCCCACCTTGTATTATACCAAATAAAGCTTGCTTGTCTGTATTATTATGGGCATCTTTACATCTTTTTAACCATCTTGTTGTTCTTTCTAATGAATTCTTTACATACTCTCTATCTGCTGGGTATGGCGCACACTCATCAAAGGCCATCATTATATCTGACCCCAATGCATTTTGTATTTCCATAGCTTTTTCTGGAGTTAGAAAATGTTTTGAACCATCTAAATGTGACCTAAATTCTACACCTTCTTCTTTTATCTTTCTTAAAGGTCCTAAGCTAAATACTTGGAATCCTCCACTATCTGTAAGTATTGGCTTATCCCAGTTCATAAACTTATGAAGACCACCTGCTCTTTTTATAAGTTCATGACCTGGTCTCATATATAAATGGTATGTGTTGCTAAGTATTATTTGTGAACCAATCTCTTTTAGTTCTTCTGGTGTCATAGATTTGACAGTTGCTTGAGTTCCAACTGGCATAAATATTGGCGTTTCTATTATCCCATGTGGAGTGTGTAATCTTCCTAACCTTGCACCACTCTGTTTGCAAGTTTTTATCAATTCGTATCTTACTGCGTACATAAAGTTCTCCTTAATAATATTTATTTCTCATTATTTCTTAAAATGTCTTTGTAATAATCTATTCGTCTAATAGATTTTCTAAATAGATTTATCTTTATCGTCTTTATCCTGTTGTTCTTTAATTGCTTCTTCATCATGTATACTCATTATATTAAGTGCACTCTTGTCTTTTGTTACTAAAAACTTTTTTATAGCAAAAAGTCCTGCAATAGCTATAACACCTATTAAAACATCTATCATTCCTTCATTTTTAGGAAGTAACAACATTTTTCTAGCTATAGCATAAAGTAGTGCCTCAATAAATGCTCCTGGTATATGAAGTGATAGCATTACTACAAGTTCAACACCTATCACTAGAAGTAATATTTGTGCTAAGAAGTCATTAAGCTGACTGTATTGTACTGGATTTTGAAAGTCAACTATATATGCTCCCCACATAAGTCTTAACACATCTATTGTTCCTAGAAATACAGCTATTAGAACCACCACTGCTAACACACGTTCAAATATAAAAGCAATCTTTAATATAGGGTTATTCTTTTTTTGTTTTTGTAAACTATGCATCAATTACCTCCCTACTTTATAATCATAGCATCTCCAAAACTGAAGAATCTATATCTTTCTTTTACTGCCTCATTATATGCATTTAAAACATTATCTTTTCCACAAATAGCACTTACTAGCATTATCAATGTAGACTCTGGCAAATGAAAATTAGTAATAAGCTTATCTAGAACTTTAAACTTATAACCTGGATATATAAATATCTCTGTCCATCCGCTAGTTTCTTCCATCTTTCCATCTTCATTACAAGCTGACTCTATAGTTCTGCAACTAGTAGTTCCAACACATATTACATTATTTCCACTTTCTTTTGCTCTATTTATTTTGTCAGCAGCTTCTTGACTAACCATATAATATTCTGAATGCATCTTATGAT
Source organism: Clostridioides sp. LIBA-7602 (assembly GCF_056688945.1). Taxonomy (NCBI): domain Bacteria; kingdom Bacillati; phylum Bacillota; class Clostridia; order Peptostreptococcales; family Peptostreptococcaceae; genus Clostridioides; species Clostridioides sp. LIBA-7602. The sequence goes on from NZ_CP196991.1 coordinate 3,302,470, forward strand.
TTAAAACATCATCTACTTTTACTGGTCTAAAAGTTCCTAAACCAACATGTAAAGTTACAAAGGCTATATCCACACCTTTTTCTTTTATTTTGCTTAATAGTTCTTCTGTAAAGTGTAATCCTGCTGTAGGTGCTGCTGCTGAACCATTGTGCTTTGAATAAACAGTTTGGTATCTCTCTTTTTCATCCAATCTAGCAGTTATATATGGAGGTAGTGGCATATTTCCAAGTTCATCCAAGATTTCTTCAAAAATCCCATCGTAATGGAACTTTATAATTCTTGAACCTTCGTCTGATAAATCTACAACTTCTCCAATCAACTTTCCATTTCCAAAAGAAAATTTAGTACCTACTTTTGCTCTTTTTCCTGGTTTTACTAGAGCTTGCCAAGTATCTTCCTCTGTTCTTTTTAATAATAAAAATTCAATTTTACCTCCAGTTTCAAGCTTCTCTCCTATTAATCTAGCTGGTATAACTCTAGTATTATTTAAGACTAAACAATCCCCTGGATTTAAATATTCTATTACATCTCTAAAGACTTTATGCTCAATATCTCCTGTCTCTTTATCTAATACCATCAATCTTGAACTAGCTCTATCTTCTATAGGAACTTGAGCTATAAGTTCCTGTGGTAAGTCAAATTTAAAATCACTTGTTTTCAATGTTAAACTTCCTCTCTTAAAATTTCTCTAGCTACAATAATATCAAAAAAACAACTTATTTTCCACAATATTACCATAATCTATCAAGAAATTGCTCTTTTTAGCATACATCATATCCACAATATATAGATATTTTTCCACGATATATACATCTTATCCACAATATATAGATACAGTACACACAATTTTTATCGTATTTATCCACAGTATCTACAGTTATAATTACCATTTTGTGGATATGTTTGAATTTTTAGCCATTTTAGAAATATTTCAATTTAATGACTATTCTATTTTATAAATATTTATATAATCTATTTTTATTTTTCATTAGGATATGGAATTTTTAAGTGTTCATATGCTAATGGCATGGCTACTCTTCCTCTAGGACCTCTATTTATAAAGCCTAGCTGAAGTAAATATGGCTCATATACATCTTCTATTGTATTTCTATCTTCGCCAATAGAAGCTGCTAATGTATCAAGACCTACTGGTCCCCCTCTAAATTTTTCTATTATAGTCATAAGAAGCTTCTCATCTACAAAATCAAGCCCCAAATTGTCAACACCTAAAAGTTCTAGTGCATCTTTTGCTACCTCATCAGTTATTTTTCCATCAGCTCTAACTTGTGCAAAATCTCTAACTCTTTTTAGTAATCTATTTGCTATTCTTGGAGTCCCTCTTGAACGTTTTGCAAGCTCTAAAGCACCATTAGATTGTATTTCTGCATCTAAGATATTTGATGACCTAAGTACTATTTTTGAAAGCTCATCAACTGTATAGTAATCCAATTTACAAATAACACCAAATCTATCTCTCAGTGGATTTGTAAGCATACCAGCTCTTGTTGTAGCTCCAATAAGTGTAAATTTAGGAAGGTCAAGTCTTATACTTCTTGCAGATGGCCCTTTTCCTATTATTATGTCTAAACAAAAGTCTTCCATTGCTGGATACAAAACTTCTTCAACACTTCTATTGATTCTGTGTATCTCATCTATAAATAAAACATCATTTTCATTCAAGTTTGTAAGTATGGCTGCCAAATCCCCAGCTCTTTCTATTGCAGGACCCGACGTAATCCTCAAATTTACACCCATCTCATTAGCTATTATACTAGCTAGTGTAGTTTTTCCAAGACCTGGTGGTCCATATAAAAGCACATGGTCTAACTGTTCATTTCTTGATTTAGCTGCCTCTATAAATATGCTAAGTTGCTCTTTGGATTTTTCTTGCCCCAAATAATCTTCTAGAGTCTTTGGTCTTAGACTATTTTCTATATCTATATCTTCTGTCTTCATTGTAGAAGTTATTATTCTATTTTCATCTTCAAAGCCTTGCATTTATACCCCTCCTCTCGTACTTTTGGAAATCTACTTTGATATTTTGAAATCTACATTCATACTCTAAATATTATTTTAAAGTGTAAATGTTATTTCAAAGATTTACTCATTATATATGTAAGTGCTTTCTTTATAATGGCTTCTGTATCCATACCATCCTTTTTACACTTTTGAACTGCATCTTTTGATTCGGCTAAGGTATACCCCAAAGCTACAAGTGCATCTATAGATTCATCTTGAGATATGAAAGTAGGTTTTTGTGATAATAATGTTGGTTCAAAGTCTATATTATTTTTATCTACTTTATCTTTAAGTTCTAAGACAATTCTCTCTGCTGTCTTTTTCCCAACACCAGGAGCTTTGGATAATTTTCCAATATCTTCACTTAAAATATAAGCTCCTAACTGTGCTGGTGATGCAAATGATAGTATTGAAAGTGCCACTTTAGGTCCTATCTTAGATACAGATGTAAGTAACTCAAACATCTTAAGTTCCTCCCTACTTACAAAACCACAAAGACTCATATCATCTTCTCTCACAATTAACTTAGTATATATTTTTGTAGCCTCTCCCACTTTTAAATTCATGATTGTATTGGATGACACATTTATCTTATATCCTATACCATTATTTTCAATAACTATATTGTCTATATAAATCTCTTCTATTGTACCTTTTATATAACTATACATACTTACCACCTATATTCTTTAGAGTTTTTTCAAGTTTATTTGAATGAGCATGACAAATAGCCACAGCTAAAGCATCTGCAACATCATCTGGTTTTGGAACCTTTTTTAAACTCAAAAATGAAGTTACCATCTGTTGAACTTGTGCCTTATCTGCTCTTCCATATCCAACTACACCTTGTTTTACTTGAAGTGGAGTGTATTCATACACTGGTTTCCCATTATGAGCACATGCAAGCATAGTAACACCTCTAGCTTGTGCAACTGTTATAGCTGTTTTTACATTCTTGTTAAAGAATAATTCTTCCATTCCAACTTCATCTATATTGTAATTCTTTACGATTGTATCAATTCCTTTATATACAAGTTCTAATCTTCTCGATATATTCATGTGTGCAGGTGTTGTCACTGCGCCATAATCTATTACCTTAAACTTGCTATTTTTGTATTCAACTATACCATATCCAACTATAGCTATACCTGGGTCAATCCCCAATATTATCATTTTTTAAAATTCCCCCTAAAAATAAAAGAAATACCAAAATGTATTTCTCATAAAAACTTATGTTCTAAATCATTATACCATAAATAATATTAACAAATCATAAAATGGTATATGTAAAATATAAAATAAAGTAAAAAAGTCATACCAAAGCAAGATTTTACTTCAGTATAACTTTTATATTTAGTACAAATAAATTATGGTATTTTATAGGAATTAAATGTGACTACAATTTTAATATTAACTTACTTAGTATTAACTTGCAAAGTCTTCCAATCTTGAATAAGCATCTTCTTCAGTATCCATAACTACACCTTTTTTGATTTCATCTTGAACTGTCTTAGGAAGTGAATCTACTCTTATTTTTGTTTTTTCTACTAATGTTTTATTTCCACTACTATCATATTTATATAATGCTATATTTCCATTATCATTTTCAATCGTATACTTCCCTTTTATAGTGGCATTCATTGCTTGTACATCTTTATTATCATTATATTTAGATTCTACTAGTATGATTTCATTTTTATCCATGCTCTTTATTTCTTTACTTGGATACTCTTTTTTAAAATATGATACTATTTCTGATTTTGTCTTATCTAATAATGATTCTGGTACTATACCAGCCATTGTAAGTGTTCTCTTATAATTAGTTTCATTTTCGCCTTCACTTTGAAGCCAAACTTCACAATTTTTATTTAATCCAAAAGCTTCTTTTGACTTTTCATTCATATTCGCACTAGTACTTACAACTTCACCAGTTTGAACTCCATTATGTTTTAATCTTGTCCCTATATAAACTCCACTACTTAATACAAATACTCCAACTAGTATTAAGGCAGATATTTTCCAAGGAAATAATTCTTTTTTCTTCTTTTCAAACATTGATTACGCCTCCTTTTACTATTATTTTCTCCAAGCTGTAAGTTTTTATACAATTTAGGTAAATTTTAGAAGAAAATATATTTACATATCAAATTACTCTAAGAATAGATATTTTATAAAAGAGAGATTTCTCTTAAAGGTTATATTCTTGTAATTATATGGACATAATTTATAGTAAATAATCGTTTAGGAGGTAATAACTTTGGAAAGAATAAACTGTAATGTAACTAACTGCTCACATAATAACAGCCATATATGTTATGCAGATAAAATTTTTATAAATGGTGAGCAAGCTCACAATGATAGACATACTTGTTGTAGTTCATTTTTAGACGAATCTATTTATAGTAATCTATCAAGTAATGTTAATAATAGAAATTGTGAAGAATTAGTGTGTAGTGTAAAAACTTGCAAATACAATAAAGATGGTAGCTTATGTACACTTGATAATATATTGGTTGCTCCTGAAACTGATAGAGTAAATCTTTATGTTGAAACATGTTGTTCTAGCTTCAAATGTAAACAATCATAATATAAATAAATATAAGGGTGTCAAATATGATTAAATTAACATAGTGTAGAGTATCTACAACTATTAGTTTGATTATACTTGACACCCTTATTTATTTTAAATAAAATCTCATTATTATAATCATATATAATATTATAACTGTAATTAAATTTGATAAATTCCTATAAATTGGTATAATCAATATGTAAATTGAATTTTAAATAAATTAGTCATAAAAATAAAATATCAAGTATATAGTATTATATTAACTAGAAATGAGGTGCTTATGAGTATATTTTATATTCAATTTCTTTATTTTGTAATTTATAGTTTTATAGGATGGTGTTGTGAGACTACATATTGTTCAATTTTACAAAAGCAATTTGTAAATAGAGGATTTTTAAATGGACCATTTTGCCCTATATATGGATTTGGAGCGTTAGCGATAGTTGCTACCTTGACTCCTTTTGTTCACAATATTCCCTTGTTATTTTTATTTAGTATAATTATAACTAGTGTAATGGAATATCTTACAAGCTTTGTATTAGAAAAAATATTTAATATGACTTGGTGGGATTATTCTAAGCATAAATTTAATATTAATGGAAGAGTTTGTCTAGAAAACTCACTCATGTTTGGTGTATTATCATTAATTGTAATGCTTATAGTACATCCTATTGTAGTTGATTTCATAAACTCTATACCTAAAAATATACTATTTATACTGGCTATATCTATAGAAGTTTATTTTGTTTTAGATTTAGTAATTACAGTACATACAATCTTACAATTAAATGGCAAACTAAAACAAATCAATCTTATAATTAAAGAATTAAAAGATAAAAAGGAATACTACAAACTTATTACACAGGAAACTATTGAAAGCAAACTCGAATCTTTGGTTGAAAATAGACTTGAGACTTTAGAGGATAGATTTGAAATACTTAAGGAAAAAGAAAACTATCGTTATGCTAGAAACCGCATTGATGAGCTTAAAAATAAACTTAATAATTTATTGTCTAACCACAAATTACTTCATAGACGTATTATCAAAGCATTCCCTAATATAAGCTCTAATAAACATAAGGATATTTTAAATAAAATCAAAGAAGACATTAAATCAATAAAAAAAGATAAATAGTGTAATAAACATCATATAAACTTAATAATAAAAACACTCACACATAAGAGTAAGGTTTAGAATATTTTTGATAAATACTCTAAACCTTACTGCTTAATGTACTATTATTTTTTAGATATTAATTTTAGCTTATTCATTTTTTAATCAATAAATCTAAATATTTATACTCTAAATACTCTAATCCATTAATGTTCTAACCCATCAGTATCTCAACAGATTCTTTAAGTGTACTGACTTCTCCAACATTGCCAGGGAAAATTATATATGGCATATTAGGGAATTTGCTTTCTTTCCCTGTCATCCATACTGGTATACCAGGTTTTATTTGTCCCATTACTGTAGCTTTTTTTACTTTAAGTGCTTTAGTACCAACATCACTAGATGTAATCCCACCTTTAGCTATGATGAAATTAGGTCTTACATTAAGCATGCCAATTATACTTGTAACAGCATCTGATATCTCTACAGAAATCATAAGTTGTTTATCTTTATCATTTGTATCTAAGTCAAAACGCTCTCGTCTAGTATAAACAGCAACGGTTTTTCCACTACTTATTTTCTCTTCTACAACTTGTATAACCCTTTTTACTTCATTTTTTAAGCCATTTTCTTGTAGAACTAAATGTTGATTAAACTCTATAAATTCTATTGGGTATTTACAATTTCTAAGCTCTTCTAATTGTTGAGTAGTCTTATTTACATGTGAGCCAACAAGTATAATTCCTCCATTGGTATTATCTTTTGAAACTAACTCATCTTTAGTAAGTAATGCCTTATCACTCACGCCTCCAAGCACCTTTGTTATGGCAGCAGCACTTCTAAACATAAACTCCTTACCGCTATTTACTGCACGTATAAATGCAATTGCAAATACCTTTACATCTACATAGTCAGTTGCATTTACAATGACTTTATTGAATCCTTTAACCATTTTAAGTTTTTCTGTTATAGCTTCAATCTTTAGCCCTCTAAGTTCTTCAGAAGAAATGTATATCATATCATTAGACTTGTACTTTCCTTTTGTCTTTTCTTCACACCACTCACCTATATCAGAAGATTTGTAACCAAAAGATTTGTCTTTTGCAAATTCAGTCATTCCTGCTGGTATAAGCATTTCTTCTTCTTTAACATAATGTATATTATCTATAGTGAATCTGCCACCTTCTTTGAAAAATGGCATTATTATTTCGCCATCAAATAACTTATCGGATAATTTTTCTACTTCACTTTTTAACAAATCAGTTTCTAGAGGATAATGCCCTCTCATTGTAGAATCACTACGACTTATAATTATAAAGTCCTTATTAGTTTTTTTGGATACAGCCACAATATTTTTTGATATTTCTCTATGTACTTCTGTAGTTTGATTAACAGTAAATCCTCTTGAATTAGTAAGTATGAAAAACATGCTATTTTGTTCATTAAAACCTTGCTCTATACTATCCTTATCCCAATCAGTATAAACAGAGATATCATGAACAGTTTGTACACCTGTTGGGTCATCATCTAATACGATTATTTTTCTGTCTAAATTTTTAAGTTCATTTGCAAGAAGTTCATTTAATTTATCCTCGTCTACTTCTTTAAAAGTATTAAGTATGTCTATGCTAATTGGTTTTACTTCTCTCATTTAAAACGCCCCTTTATGTAATTTATATAATCTCAATGTAACTTATATAATATAACTCAATAGTTTATTATTTATAATCCTGGAAGTGGTATAATTCCATTTATAACACTAAGTAATAAAACCATTATAAATGCTACAACACCAGCAATAGTTCCTCCAATTGTCCAAGAATTCAAAGTATCTTTAACTGATAATCCACTAAATCTTGAAAGTACCCAGAACCCAGAATCATTTGGAAGAGAAAAACCAACGCCTCCAGCACATATAGCAAGCCCTACTAAAACTGGCGACATACCAGTTGCCAAAATTGTAGGCCCTAAAATTGATGATGTAGTTACTAAGGCTACAGTAGCAGAACCCTGAGAAATCCTAAGTAGTGCACTTAATAAGAATCCAAGTACTACAACTGATATACTAAGACCAGACATAGTGTCAACTAAGAAATTACCTATACCACTTGCATTTATAACACTACCAAACGCTCCTCCTGAGCCTGTTATTAATAGTATTAAACCTGCTGAATCAGCAGCTTCGATAACAACATCTCCCATAGGTTTACTTATGTATTTCTTTAAAAATACTATTGCCACTAATATTCCAAGAAGTATTGCTATGTTTTTATCTCCTATAAATGCAAGTATTCCACTAATTTTAGAACCTTTTTCCACAAACATACTAAATACATTTGATACAAGTATAAGAAGTATTGGAAATAATAAAGAGAACATAGAAACTCCAAAACCTGGTACTTCAGAAGATTTATCATTTTCAAGCTTGATACTATCTTCTCCCTGTTCTAAATTTTTTTCTCTATCATTCTCATCAATTGCATAAGACGGATATTTTTCAAAACGTTTTCCATAAAGCCATCCACCCACAATAGCAGCTGGAAAAGCGACAATTATAGAATACAGTATAAAACTACCTACATTCGCATTTACATTTGCTGCAACTGCCAAAGGTCCTGGTGTAGGTATTACAAGTGCATGTCCTACTATAGTCCCAACACCTAATGCACATACAAATACCATTAGAGATTTCTTAGTAACTCTTGAAACATACTTAATTATAGGCATCATTATAACGAAAGCTGCATCCATAAAAACTGGAATTGAAATTAAAAATCCTGCTGTAGTTACAGCTAATGCACTATTTTTTTCTCCTGTTTTAGCTAACAAACCCTTAGCAATAGATTCTGTAGCTCTTGACTCTGAAAGAATGTTTCCAAATATTATTCCAAGTCCAATTACAATACCTATACTTCCTAATGTATTTCCAAAACCAGTCGATATTGTAGTCGAAATTTCATTTATAGGCATTCTAACCATAAAACCTGTAATTATCGATGTTATAAGTAATGCCAAAAATGGATTTACTTTAAATTTAATAATCGATACAAGTAAAATTCCTATAGATATAACAAATGCTATCAAAAGTCCGTATCCTGTAATCATAATTTTTACCCCTTTATCATTCTACTTTATTATTTATCAATCTTATTCTTCTTTTACTATGATAACTTAACTTTGCTGTATTTATATAACCTAATCTTAATAGTATGTATTTACTATCATATCAATCTACTTAAAATTAATTATTGTGTTTCTTTATTTCAACTCCTGCTAATTTTTCAAAATACTGTGCTATTCCACCATGGTCATCTTCTAAATGTCCGTGTACTTTTAGTGTCTGCATGATTTCTAATAGTTGACTTGTCATAGGTAGTGGCACATCTAAATTGTGTGCTGTCTGCATTACATTCTTAATGTCTTTTAGATTAATAGATATTTTACCACCTGGTTTAAAGTCACGATTCATAATCATTGGTATCTTTGCATCTAATATTGTACTACCAGCTAGACCTCCTCTTATCGCCTTATAGACTTTTTCTGGGTCTGCCCCTGCTTTTGCTGCAAGTACAAATGCCTCAGATACTGCTGCTATTGTTAAATTAACTATTACTTGATTTGTAAGTTTTGTAACACTTCCACTTCCATTATCTCCAATTAAAATAGATGAACTTCCCATTATATTAAAAAATGGCTCTACTTTTTTATAGGTTTCTTCCTTACCACCAGCCATAAAAGCAAGTGTACCATCAATTGCTTTTGGCTCTCCTCCACTTACTGGAGAATCTATAAATTCCAAGTTCATTTCTTTTAATTTATTTGCACACAAAACAGATTCTGTAGGAGTAACTGAACTCATATCCACTACTATACTTCCTTCTTTTAGAGTCTTTGTCAAACCATCTGCTCCAAATAATACATCTTGTACAATAGCTCCATTTGGAAGAATTGTAAATACTATCTCACACTCGTTACCTATATCTAAAATACTTGCATATTTTGCTCCACATGATATAAGTTCATCCACAGCAGATTTATTAATATCATACACAAAAAGATTACATCCATCTTTCAATAAATTTTTTGCCATTGGTTTTCCCATTATTCCTAATCCAATAAATCCTAACTTCATTTTATTTCCCTCCATATCTTCACATTTTTGAAAACGGTTTTTTATGATTTAGAGTATACTACACACCAGTATACCGGTCAATATAAAATGTAAAAGTATTTATTTTAACAATAAATTGTATTTTTTATATATTTTTATTATATTTAGTTATTCTATATAATATTTAATACATACTATTAATTTAAAATACTACACTCTACTTTCCATATAATTTGTATATTTTAATTAATCTAGCTCTAGTGTTAACCATATATCACTATCCAACAATTTTTCATATTTTGTCATCTTATATATAATTTGAATTTCAAAAGATTGACCTTATTTTTACTATGTTGTATGCTTAAAATTATATAAGTTTTTGTATTTTTACATTGTTTAGGGGGTATTAGATATGGCTACATTTAAAAGATTACAAGAACAAGCATATGACTACTTAAAAGAATTGATACTGTCTGGAGAAATAATAGAAAATGAAATATATTCTGAGACAAAGCTTGCTAGTGAAATAGGCATCTCTAGAACGCCAATAAGAGATGCTCTTCAAAGACTTAGTCAAGATGGATTTATAGATATAATCCCAAGTAAAGGCTTTAGAATTCATCAAATAACAGCAAATGAAATTGTAGAGATATTCCAAATACGCTCTGCAATAGAAGGGTTTTGCACTTTTTTAATTACAAGTCAATACAAAGAACCTAGGGCAGTTGAAACTATAAGTAAATTAAAGTCTCTTTTAGATAAACAAAAAGAAATTTTATTAGGTGATAAAAACTTAAACTCATTTGCTGAATATGATACATTATTTCACACAACAATAGTGTCATATGCTCAAAATACTGAATTTGATAAGATGTTTAACAGTTATATGTACAGAATAAAAAAACTAGCTCTTGACTCATTGTCACATGAAGGAAGACTTGAAACAACATTAAAAGAACATACAGATATTTTTAATAATATAGAAAATGGATGTATTGAGGATGTTTACAGAACGACACTTGTTCATATGGAAACTCCTAAATACATTAATTTAGAAGATTTTTGCAACAATAAAATATTTTAATATTATCTTTGGTAAAATTATATTTATCTTAAATTAATTTCCCAGTTATAAAAAATAATCTATAATTATAGTGTAACTAATATTATTTTAAGGAGTGATTTTTTTGAACAAAGATGTTGTAACTAATGAAACAATCGACAAAGATTATGCTATTGAAGAAGTTCGTATGGCATGTAAGCATTTTGGTGACTTATATTTTTATTTTTCCAAAGTGTTATTTGAAGAATTTGGAGAAGATAAAACTATCGAAATATTAAAGAAAGTTTTGTTTGAAAGGTCTGAAGAAAGAGCTATTGCTATGAGAGAAAGAGCTCACGAAAATGGAGATGAATTAATTGCAGACAATATTATTAGCACAACTGATGTCCCATTCTTAGGTTGGGTTCCTGAATTTGAAGAGTTACATTGTCCTTATGGAGCTTCCTGGCTTGCAAGATTTGAGGAAAATTCTTGGTTTAAAAAATTCGCATCTCTTTATTGTGATGTTACAGATACTACTGTAGCTGAAGTATTTACAGGAGATACATCCCATAAGATAACAAAAAATATTCTATGGGGAGACAAAAGCTGTGAAAGAATATACTTCCATGATGATAAGGTATCTGAAGGCAAGTACACATATGGAAATAAAAATTGTAAATAAATAAATTAAATTTTCTATATTCTTATACTATATTTTGTACTTTTTCATATAAATATTATAACTAGTCTTTTATTTTACTTTGGTTTAACTTAAAGATAATTTAATTTTAATCTATATGTATTACCATATAAGTAATAAGAAAATTATCTTTATAAATTATAGTTTTAAGTTTATAATTTATAAAATATTTATGTTCTTTGTAAAATTTTTTAGGAGCTTCTAATGTTATGCTATAAAACTATCTTGAGAAGGGCTGATTGAATGTTTAATAAAATATATGAAAAGAAAGAATTTATAGTTTTTCAAGTTAAAAAAGGTTATGTAGTTTATAATACTAGAAAGAGTTTTGAAGAAGGTCATACACATTTAAAGCATTTTGAAGCAGCAAAGACAGCTATTGATTTAGCAATAAATAAAAAGATTCCTAGAAGTAAAGATGGTTATTATCTGACTAGTTTAATTCGTATAAGTGATGATTGTTATTACATTGATAAGTTAAGCGAATTATTATATGTCAGAGAACAAAAAGGTAAAAAAGAAAAGTACTGTAATTCTGGTTATCAGATGTAGCAAGACTAGTTGTGAATTATAAGTACCTTTAGTCTTAAAACCAAAGAGTATCAGTAAATTTACAAAATAACTTACTGATACTCTTTTTAATTATATGATTAATATTTAAATTTATTACAAAATTTTATAAAAATTTTTATGCTATCTATTCAGATTCTGTATCTGCAAATTGACTATTATAAAGCTTCTCATAAAATCCGCCTTTTTCCATAAGTTCTTCATGATTACCCTGCTCTATAATGCTCCCATTATTCATAACTAAAATCAAGTCAGCATTACGAATGGTAGAAAGTCTATGTGCTATAACAAAACTAGTTCTACCATTCATAAGATTTCTCATTGCTTTTTGAAGCATAAGTTCTAGTCTAGTATCAACAGAACTAGTAGCCTCATCAAGTATCAATATTGATGGGTCTGATATAAAAGCTCTAGCTATAGTTAAAAGCTGTTTTTCTCCCAAAGATATATTAGAAGCTTCTTCATTTAAGAACATATTGTATCCATCTGGAAGAGTGGTTATGAAGTGATGCACATTTGCTACTTTTGCTGCCTGTATAACTTCTTCCTTAGTAGCTCCAAATCTACCATATTCTATATTTTCAAAAATGGTTCCATTAAATAGCCATGTATCTTGAAGCACCATACCAAACATTGAACGTAAGTCTTTACGTTTCATATCCCTTATGTCTACTCCATCAACTTTAATAGCACCTTTCTTAACATCATAAAACCTCATCAATAAGTTTATTAATGTCGTTTTACCTGCTCCAGTAGGTCCAACAATAGCTACCATCTGACCACTTTTTATTTCTGCATTTAAATCTTCTATTAAAGTTGCTTCTTCTCCATAACCAAAATTAACATGCTCAAATGTAACATTGCCTTTTACATTTTCTATTTTAATTGAATTTTCAACATCAGGTATTTCCTCTTCTTCATCTAGAATTTCAAATACACGCTCTATCGCTGCAAAAGAAGATTGTATTACAGTGGATAACTGTGTCATTTGTGAAAGAGGCTGATTTATCTGCCATATGTAACGTACAAATGCCTGTAAATTTCCGACTGTTATTCCTCCACTTACTGCATATACAGAACCAACAACTGCTACTGCTGCAATTCCAAAATAAGTTACTAATGATACCATTGGATTCATCATACTTGATATAAATTGTGCTTTAAACCCATTTTCACAAAGTTCTTGATTTACCTTTTTAAACTCTTTTATAGAATCTTCTTCTTTACCATATAATTTTATCTCATTAAATCCAGTATACATTTCTTGCACTTTTCCGTTTAGTTTTCCAAGGGCATTTTGTTGTAATGAAAACCTATTTTGTGATTTCTTTACTATGAACTTAGATACAAAGTAACTAATTGGAATTATAAAAAGTGCTATAATAGCCATATATGTGTTAATTGTAAACATCATTGAAAGTGCTAAGATTATTACTAAAATTGAATTTACAATTTGCATAAAACTCTGTTGTAGTGCATTTGATATTGTATCTACGTCATTTGATATACGGCTTAATACATCTCCAAAGCTATTACTATCAAAATAACTAATTGGCAACTTTCTTATTTTATTTTCTACTTCATTTCTTAAATCTCTCATCGTATTTTGGATGGCATTTGTAAGTAGAAAACTTGAAACATAAGTAAAAATTGCATTAGCAACATATATACCTGCTAAAAGCACCAATATTTTTATTACATAATTAAAATTTACAGATGCTCCTGGTATTCCTTTTGCTATACGAATTACATCTTTAGTCAATTGTGTTATTATTAATCCCTCTGTTTTAGGAGCAATTGCATTCATAGTAGCTGCTGAAATTATACATATAATAGCTATAATAAAGGAAAATTTATATCGTTTTACAAATGGAAGAAGTCTACCAATTGTTTTCTTAAAACCTTTAGACTTTTTCATTATTCCAATTCCTCCTTTTTCAACTGAGATGTTGCAATTTCATAGTATATTTCACAATTTTTCAATAATTCTTTATGAGTTCCCATTCCGACAACTTGTCCTTCATTAAGTACTATAATCTTATCAGCATCAATAATAGAACTAATTCTCTGTGCGACAATCAATACAATTGCGTCTTTTGTTTCTTTTTTCAACTTAGAACGAAGTATTGCATCAGTTTTAAAATCAAGTGCAGAAAAACTATCATCAAAAATATATATTTCAGGTCTTCTTATAATAGCTCTTGCAATAGAAAGTCTTTGTTTTTGACCTCCTGATACATTTGCTCCACCTTCACTAATTAATTCATCAAATTTTCTAGGTTTTTTTGATATAAATTCATATGCTTGTGCAACCTTGGCTGAATGTTCTAATTCTGATTCTCCTGCCTTATGTTTACCAAATCTAATATTGTTTGCTATACTACCAGTAAAAAGCAGTGATTTTTGAGGTATAAATCCTATCTTTTTTCTTAAAGCTTTCAAATCATACTCTCTTATATCTACTCCGTTTATCCTAATACTACCTTCTGTTACATCATAAAATCTAGGTATCAAGTTAATCAGAGTACTTTTTCCACTGCCAGTACTTCCTATAAAGGCTACTGTTTCACCAGTCTTTGCAGTAAATGAAACATCTTTAAGTACAGAAGCCTCTCCATCTGGATAAGTAAAAGTTACATTATCAAATTCTATAATACCTTTATTTTCAGTCTCCTTAATTCCATTTTCAGGATTTTTTATCAATGGCTCCTCATTTAAAAGCTCCTTTATTCTATTTGCAGACACCTCTGCTCTTGGATACATAATAAATACCATTGAAAAGAGCATAATTGAAAACATAGCATGGAAAAGATACTCCAAAAATGCAACCAACTGTCCTACTTGAATTTCTCCAATATTTATCTTCTCACTTGAAATCCAAAATACAGCCAAAACAGCTATATTTAATAGTAAAAAGAATGCTGGTTGAGTAATTGACATAAGCTTGAATAATTTTTTAGAAACATTAGCATAATATGTATTTGTTTTTTCAAACCTTTCTGTTTCATAATCATCATTTCCAAAAGCTCTAATTACTCTTATTCCTGTTAAATTTTCTCTTGATATAAGGTTTAATTTATCTAACCCTTTTTGTTGTTTCAAGGATATTGCCTGAGATACTTTTGCTATTATTGCAACTCCAATAATTATAAAAGGTACTGATATAGCTAATACCATTGAAAGCTCTACACTTGTTCTAATCGTCATTATTATACTTATAATAAACATGACTGGTGTTAATAAAGCAGTTCTTAGTAGTATATTCACAAATTGTTGGATTTGAAACGCATCATTTGTCGTTCTTGTAATCATTGAAGAAATTCCAAACTTATTATATTCAGTATGTGAAAATTCTTGAGATTTTTCAAATATGTCATTTCTTATATCCCTAGTTACACTTGTTGACACCTTTGCAGAACAATAACCCAGCAATATACTACCTACAACTCCTATAATAGAAATAATAACAATCACTATTCCCATTTGCTTTATGTAAGCTATATTTTGATTTGCAATACCATTATCAATTATTTTCGCTATTATTGTTGGGATACCCAATTCAACTAATGCAAAACTAAATATAGCCAGTATATTTAATACTATTAACAACTTATAATTCTTTAAATAACTTAAAATTAATTTCATATTTTTCTCCTTTCTTAATTTTTGAGATAGTGTAATTATGTAATCATACCAAATTTATAAATACTTGATTTTATAAAAAAAGGAGAAAAGAGTTAACGCACTCTCTTCTCCAGCATATTCTTTTTAATACACCCTCCGACAAGTCGCTTATATGTTAACACATTTGACAAGTAATGTCAATTCATATAGCCAAAAGTCTTTTAAATGCTTTATTTCATAATGTTATAACAAATTGGCATGTATTTTATTTTTACTTTTTACTGTATTCTAATTTTACAAGTTCTCCAATATTACTAGTTTTCTTAAACTTTAAATTAGTCTTATTTATACCAGATTTAAACAATGGAATCCCTTTACCCAATATTATTGGCAATATATAGATATAATAATCATCAATTAGATTATCTTTCATAAATAATTTTACTATGTCACTTCCTCCAACTATCCAAATATCTTTTTTATCATTCTCTTTCCTAAGTTGTTCAATTAATTTTTGAGGTTCTAAATTTGTATACTTTACATTTTCAGTTGCTCCACTAACTGTATTTGAGTATACATAACACTCCTTACCCTTATAATACCATTCGTTTGGACTAAGTTCATTTGCAACCTGTATATATGTTGAATTTCCCATAATAATAGTATCAATTGTATCGTAAAAAGTATTATAATCTTCTTCCTGTTCATGTTTAAAATCTAAAGATATTTCATCTAAAAAACTTACACTACCATTTTCCTCGGCTATATATCCATCTAAGCTTATTGCAATGTAAAGTACTACTTTTCTCATATTTACTACCTCCAATATCTATAGTGTGATTATTCTACGTAAATATCACTTTTTTACTCATTCAATAATACCCTATTAATATCTCCTAAAACAAAATTAAATGAAATTCGTATTAATTTCAAAAATTATTATATAAATAATTTAAAAACAGGATAGTTTATTGAAAATTCTAATTAATCTAAATAAATATTGCTCTCACTTCACACTGGATTTATAATATAATTATAAGCTATTAATATTGTAAAACTTGTATTTTAATATAATAACTTTAATACTTATAATTAATTTTACTTTTGTTGAAAGGTGGTAAATGACATGAAAATTTCTGAAATTGCTACTCCAAGTTTTTTGCTAGATTTAGACCAGTTAGAAAAGAATATTGATACAGTTCAACAAATTTGTTCAAAGAATAATAAACAACTTTGGCCTATGCTTAAGACACATAAAAGTACCTATATTGCAAAACTTCAAAAAGATGCAGGTGCTACTGGATTTCTCGTTGGGACACTTGATGAAGCTGAAGCTTTAATGAAATCTGGCTTTGAAGATATTATGTTGGCTTATCCTTACATGGGAGATGCAAATATAAGTAGAATTGTAACTATGGCATCAAAAATAAATTTAATCTGTGCTACAGACAATATAGAATGTGCTAAGGCTTACAGTGAAGCTTTCTCTAAAGCTAAGGTTGAATGTAAATTACTTATTATTGTGGATTGTGGCTTACATCGTTTTGGAGTTGAACCAGAAAAAGTAGTTGAACTTGCTACTGAAATTTCAAAATTAGAAAACATAAAAATCGTTGGTATAAGCTCACATCCAGGTCAAGTCTATGGTTGTAGTTCTCCAGAAGGAGTTCCAGATGTGTGTATTCAAGAGGATTCTTCTATGAATAAGGCATACAAAGCTCTAACTGATAGTGGATTTAATATAGAAATTGTCGCTTCTGGTAGCACTCCAACAGTTGAAACTGAAGCTGCTTCCAAAACTATAACTACTGTAAGACCTGGAAACTATGTATACTATGATGCTATACAAATAGGTCTAGGTTGCGCTACTGAAGATATGTGTGCTCTCACTGTTGTGTGCACTGTAATCTCAAAAAATAGCAGTGGATACTATTTAGTAGATTGTGGAAGTAAGTGCCTTGGACTTGATAAAGGTGCACATGGAAACAGCAGTATTATTGGCTATGGTAGAGTTTGTGGACATCCAGAGCTTACTATTGATTCACTTTCAGAAGAGGTCGGAAAAATTAAAGTAAATGGTGAAACTAATATAAAAATTGGTGATAGAATAAGAATCATACCTAATCATTCTTGTTCCACTGGAAATTTGACAAGTAACTTGTTAGGTTTTAGAGGAGATACAATAGAGAAAGTTATTGAAGTAGATATACGTGAAAATTCAAAACAGATTCTACTTTAAAATATATTTGTATTAATTTAAAAATATTTTTAATATAATACTCATATTAAAAATATAAAAAAAATACAAACTCTAAAAATTATAAATTAAAAGAAGTTTACCAAAATACGTTTTTAGTAAACTTCTTTTTTAATTAATATAAATATTAATTACTTTATATTAATTATTATATATCAATGCTTGTACATATTGATTCTTGTACAAACTTTATAATTAAGTTATAATGTTATCTACATTAATCCCATAACAGTAAGTAAGACTCTTACTATCAACATTCCTACTACTGCATCAAATATAGGAACTGCCAACAATAACATTCTATACTTAGTACTAGCATTTGCTACAAGTACTATTCTCGCATAATGACCAACTAGAGTACCCATTAGCATACATGGCATAATTAATATAGTTGCTTGTGGTGCAGTAATTAGACCTTGTGCAAATAAGTTTGCAGCTGTAGCTGCTCCTGCTGCCTTAGCAAAGAATGCCGCTATCAAAACTACAACTGATTCTCCAGGTAGACCAAAAATACCCATTACTGGACCGAAAACACTTCCTAAAATATCAACTAGCCCAGTTAATTGTAAAAACTGTACTATTACATACCCCATTATCATAGCTGGTAATATTTGTTCCACACCTATGTAGAAACCTTTTTTTGCGCCTCCCATAAATGTTTCAACAACAGTTTTCTTAGGTTTACTATTTACAATTGCATTTCCAGTATTTTGTTGACTCATACTACACAGCCTCCTTAGTCTTAGTCTTCTTATTTTTTACACTTATAATTAATCTAACTAAATTGGCACCAAGTATCTTACAGAATATCTCTATAAGGATTATTGGACCTAATGCTAATAATGCTATTGGTAGAAGTGGAGCTTGAGTATTTATTGTATTTAATATAACCGCTGAACCAGCATATTGATATGCTACAAATATAGTTCTTTCATCATCCGTTATTTCTCCACTTTCATATAATTCTTTTGTCATTATTGAAGCTACATCTGAACTAGTAAATGAAGATACAAACGCTATACCCGCTATACCAGGTATACCAAGTATAGGTCTAAGCAATGGATTGAATATCTTTGATGCTGCTTTCATTCCGCCCATAGATTCAACTACATCTATAAGCCCTACAGCAAAACAGACAGTTGGTATCAAAGTTAGTGAAAATAAGAATCCATCTTTTGCTCCAGTTCCTCCTTTCCCCATAAAATCTACACCCTCTGATATGGTACCAAATGAGCCTGTAAGATTAGCAAAATCTAGTGCTTTAAGAAATCCTTGACTATCCTTAAATATTCCTGAAAATAATACTATCAATATAAATAAAGACAAATATCCTTTCCATGTTACCTTATTATCTCCAGTTGTTTTGTCCATATAAAATCCCCCTTTATACCTCAAATTTATCTAAATTTAAAACAATTGTAGAAATTAATTTCACCCTCTCAAACATCGAATTTACTAATGCATATTCTCTTGATGTATGATTCCATTCTCCTCTTACACCAAAAGAACAAATTGTAGGAACGTTTGCAATGGTCAAATAACTGGCATCTGAACTTCCTCCAAGTCTCTTAGCCTTTAACTCTCCAAACCCATTTTCTTTAGATACTGTATTTACAAACTTGTGAAATCTCATAACGTCTTCTGTAGTTTCAAATGCCATCATTTCACTTATAAAGTCAACTTGTGTAGAAGTCCCTTCTATATAAGTTTCTTTACATATTTCTCTAACTTTTTCTTTAACATTCTCCATTTCTTCTACTTTCTCAAATCTAAGGTCTACTTCTATATTACAATCTTCTGGAATAGAGTTTGATACTCTTCCTCCCTTAATAACACTTACACTTGCTGTAGTTCCAATCTCAAGATTGGTCAATTTTTGTATGCGTAGTATCTTATTTGCCATTTCTTCTATAGCATTTCTTCCACCTTCAAAGTCATTACCTGCATGTGTCTCTACACCTTTTACGTGTACATTACATCCTATTCTTCCTTTTCTACCTACGCACAAACTATTATCTACTAATCCAGTTTCCATATTAAAAGCACAAAGACCACCTTTTGCTTCTTTTAATATAACTTCCCCACCAGTTGAATCCTTATGTCCTATCTCTTCATCCCCGGAAAATACTATTTTTATTGGTCTTTCTTTATATCCTATTTTATTTAAAGCTTTAATAACATATAAAGCAATTACTATTCCACCTTTCATATCTAAGACACCTGGTCCATATGCTTTTCCATCTATTATTTTAAATGGATTTTCCCCAAATGTACCTATTTCAAACACAGTATCCATATGCCCTGAAAAAATTATTGGCTTTTTATCTATACTAGAACCAAGTGTACCTATCAATGTACTACCATTGTCTCCAACGTCTACCAGCTCACAATCTAAGCCTTCCTTTTCAAACTCAAGCTTTAATCTATCAGCCAACTTATTTACGCTTTCTTTACAATGTGTATAGCTTTCTATATTAACAATCTCTTTCCATAATGAAACTATTTCTTCTCTCTTCTCATCAACAAACTCAGAAATCTCATTTAAATATGTATTCATAATAATCTCCTTCATTCTTTAATAAAATATACTTCTTACCTAAAATCTAAGTCTATTTTAGGAAATTTTAAAAGACTAGTCCTTAAATACAAAATATCACAATTATTTTTATCAGTCAATATCTTTTTCAGTATTTTTTATATTTTCTGATTTTTCTTTCAATTATCATTTTGTAAAATAAATTGACGCGTTTTATCTACTATTATAAAATGAGGATATAAATTGATTGATTAGTTTTAATACTCTAAAGATTTTAAAGGAGGCTTTATGAAATATAAAATTGGATTTTTGACAACGTCTTATTTTATGTCAAATAAGTATAAACAAGCTCTTAAAGAACTAAAAAATATTTGTGAAATTACATTTATTGAGCTTAAAGGAGAAAATCCTTTTAGCAATTTACCAAATATATACAGCGAGCAAGTAGATAATTTTGATGGATTTGTATGTAGTGGTATAATTCCATATAGTGAACTTATAATAAACATAAAGGACATAAAAGTACCATTAAAGTTTTTAAAACTTAATGAAAGGGATTTTTATAAATACTTATTTAAACTGTTAAATAATCAAAAAGATATTGATTTCACAAAATCATTTATGGATTTTTTAAGAGAAGACAATAATTATTATGATATCTATTCATTAATAGATTATAATAAATGCCCATATACGATTAAAGATTTTAACATCCCTCAACCTGTGTATGACTTTAAGAAACTAAATGACAAATTACTGGAAATACACTTAGATTTATTAAAAAATGATAAGATTAATCTTTCTTTTACTAGAAATTACATTATTAGTTGCGAACTTAATAAACTTGGATATGATTGTATTTATATGGTTCCCTCTACAGAATCAATCTTAAATACATTTAAATCTCTAGTAAATGAAATAACTTTACAAAACTTAGATAAAAATAAATCTGCGACTTGTATAGTTACAGTAAATAGCTCAGAGTATATAAATGAAGATTTAATATTTAAAAATGATGAGATACAAAACCAAATATATAACACTATCTTAAATTCACTATCAAGACATGGTTTTTATGGAGTTCAAGTCAAAAAAAATGATATGAAAATAGAAATACATACCACTAAAGAAATGTTAAATAATATAACCAACAACTATACAGACTTTTTTATTTCAGAAGATTTAAAGGAAATTAAGTATAGCTTAAATATTGGTTGGGGTATTGGAAATACAAATATTCATGCAGAACAGAATGCTCGTCAAGCTAATAGTAAATCTGCTTCTTTAGGTGGAAACTGTACTTTTATAGTAAATGATACTAATAATACAATAGGACCTTTATATTCAAATAAAAATTCTCATGATACTGAAGAGAGTTCATTAGCCAATAAAGTTGCTTCTTTTATACCTCTGTCTAATACAAATGTATCTAAAATTATGTGTATGATTAATGACAGAAATTCAAATAATGTCTCTGCAGAAATACTATCAGACTATATGAATATAACTCTTAGAAGCGCAAATAGAATATTGAGCATATTGTATAAAGCTGGAATTGCAACCATTGTAAATACAAAACTTGATAATCAAAGAGGAAGACCAAAAAAAATATATAAAGTTGACTTCTTGTCTTTTTTAAATAAGATGTAGATATTTAGTTCTTAATTGTTAACCTCTTTAATAAAAAATAATATATTTCTTTGACTTTAAAGAACTAAAGCCTTCAAATCTCATTAGTACATACAACTTATTACTTTAAAGTTACATAAATGTTTCATCAATTATATCAAATTATATGATATATCAACTTATGAAATAACAAAATAATTTCATATATAAATAATAAAATATAATAGCCACTACAATCCATAATTTGTAGTGGCTATTTTTTACATCATTACTTATTACTCATTTTTAAAATTTGATTATTTTTTTCAAACAGTTTATACCATCCTATTATCAGTAAAACAGCAAATACAAGTGTATCTATAAAAAGGATTACTGTAACATGTTTAGCAATATTGTAAATAAAAAATATAGAGAATACTTCTACAGACAAAGCTACAAAACACAAGAAGTTCGTTAAGTAATCTGCAATAATATCAATATAGAAAGCATGTATCTGTAGCCACCTCCATATAAATGGACGTAAAAGAAATCTTATCATAACACAAATAACAGGATATACATAAATAAATTTTTTATCTACATAATTAGCTATACCATTATTCCATTGCACAGGAATCTGGGATGGCAACTTTGGAAATATTATTATTGCAATCAACAAGCAAGCAATAGTAATGATTCCCCAAGTAAACGTTCCTCCCCACATATATAAGAAACTTACAGAGTCTAGCTTGAAAATACTTTTATTTTTATTCCAGTATTCTGGCAACTTAGTTACATATTCTTCTACCTTCAAATTTAAATAAGTTAATTCATCACGCTCTAACATTTTTTCACACATAATTTTTGAATTTTCTAAATCGGATATTTGAGTTTTAAGAACTTGCTCCTGTTTCTCAAGTACTTTATATAAAGATACTTTCTGTAATATAATATCACGAATATCTTCAATAGAAATTCCTAGTGTACGTAAATATGCAATTTTTTTAATGTCCTCCACATTTTCATCTGAATATACCCTATACCCATTACTCTCATTACGAATAGGTTTAATTAGAAACTCTTTCTCATAAAAACGAATATTAGAGCGGGTCAATCCTGTTTTTTCTTCAACTTCCTTAATTGTCATTTTCAAATACCTCCTTTTCATTCTAATAACCTATAAATCTACTCTAGTTTCACACATATTCATTTTTTATGACAACATGTTTATAACATCTTGAAATCAGATTCTTTATTTGTTATAAATTTTTATACAACAGTCTATTTTTCTATATTCTATGTTTAAAACCATCTTATTTCCTATAAAGTACTCTATAAACAAGGTTTACAGTCAAGTATTTTTATTATTTTTTTGATTTCATAAAATTTAATTTCATAAAAAAAGATATAGCAAATCATTTGCCATACCTTTTTATTAGATTATTGATTATATATATTCTATAAACCTAGTGTTTAACTATTACATAGCACTCGCCTTGGTCATCACATCTTTTGCAAATATGACAGCTTCACATATTTCTTGCTCATCTGGATGACTTTGAGATTCTTCATGATTATTTAATTGTTCAAGAATATGTTCATTCTCAGGATTAAGCTTTAACATTTCTTTATATTTCACTTTCAATCCTTCTGCTATCTTACCTTGACATATGAATGAACCTAAGTTTTCATTATCTTTTGAAACAATTGATTCTACCTTTTCTATAATACTAGCACCATAACTTCCTTTTGTACTTGCTCCCATTGTTCCAAATAAGGCTATTTTTTTATTGTGAATATTTTCAAGCACTTGTTTTGAATTTTTATCACAAATTCCCTTGTCCACCCAATATCCTAGGAATACTATATCATAACTTTCATAGTTAGTACTACCATCAACTACTTCACTTATATTTTTAATGTCCTTTTCTCCTTGAATTGCATCATATATAGAATAAGCAATTTTTTTAGTATTTCCAGTTAAACTTGAATATAAAATTAAACTTTTCATGATATATCCTCCTCTTTATCTAGATACTTATCTAAACTTACCAAAATGTATTAATATTAGCATATTTTAATTTCTACAATATATCCTAATCTAATATACACCCAAACTTAGAGTGTGTTTGTAACGCATCTGCACATTTCTTATTACAGTAACAGCATTTTTTAATATCATCTACTCTTCCATCTTTTAATTTCTGTAGCCAATTACTATCTGCCAATAATTGTCTTGACATGGAGACCATATCTACCCTATTATTTGAAATAATACTTTCTATAAAATCTGGGCTAGATAATTTTCCAACTCCACATACAGGGAGATTTGTGTGTGTTTTCACTTCATCAGCTAAATATAAAAAACATCCTTCATCTTTAAAATAAGGATGATTCTTAGTTGGTATAGTATCTTCTAATTTTGAATGATTTGCAAGTGTTACATGAAAACTGTTTACGCCTAAAGATTCAAATTTTTTTACAAAATACCCAACTTCTGAAAGTAGCACTCCTGCATTACCATAATGAGGGTTTTCTTGTCTTATTGCAAGTTTATAGTCTATTGGAATATCCTTAATTTCATTTCGAATACTTCTAATTATTTCACTTGCAAATCTACTTCTATTATCACAAGTTCCACCATATTCATCATTTCTATTATTAAATATGCTTGATGAAAAACTTCCTACAAGTCTATCTCCATGGATTTGAATCATATCAAACCCTGCTTTTTTTGCATTCAATGCTGCTACTTTAAATAAATCTATAATATTTTTAATTTCTTCTTTGGACATATTTGTTATGTAATCTTTTACTCCTTCACTCATAATTTTTTTAATTTCATCATGTGAAGTAATTCCTGTCTTCATAGTATCTTTAATTAAATTAATATCATAATCTGAACAGAATATTTGTGCTGACACCTTTGCACCAGAATTGTGTATCTCATCCACAATCTTCTTATATTTCATAACTCCATCTTCATCTGATAAACTTAAAGCCATCTTATGAAAACTAGGTCTAACAGACACATCTCCTAAAGTAATCAGAGCTACACCTGATTTGGCGATATCACAAAACTTTTTAATTTTTTCTTCAAATTTAAGACCCATACTTGTAGGTGCAAATGATACTCTATTTTTTAATTCTAAGTTTCCAATTTTAATTGGCTTCAACAAATTGCAATACATCCTATTCTTCCTCCACTGTTGTCTTTATATCCTTTACTATATGTAATTTTTTCACTAATTCTTTATACTCTTCATCTGAAAACTCTTTTTTTATACTATTATCCCACTTTGAAAATATATTTTTTATATCTCCTAATACTTCCTCACCCTTATCTGTTACTCTCAACTGAAAAGCCCTGCTGTCATTAGGGTTTTGAATTTTTTCTATGTATCCGTCTTGCTCTAATCTAGATATAGTTCTTGTTGTATGTGCTTTATCAACTTCAAATTCTGTCGAAACATCATTCAAAGAACAATTTCTATTTTTATTGATATAAATTAAATAGAAATACAAACCATTCGTAAGTTTGTATGGCTTTAAGCATTTTTCACAATAAAGTTTAAAGTTTTTTTGTAAGTTACAGATAATATATGACAAACTTTCATACTGTAAATTTCTAAAATCCATCTTAAATTTCCCCTCTATAATTCAATATATTTGACTATATCAACTATATTATATTAAACAATTAATATAGTCAAGAATATTTTGCTTTATAAATATATCTTTTATTAATTTTTTATAAAGTTATTATGATAAATAACTATGATTAAGTTCGAAATTGGAATTTTTAATACTCACTTCACATAAATATATTTTATATAAAAGTTTATATTTTCAAACAAATAATTTTTCGAAAATTGTCTAAATTCTGTAAAAATATGGTAAGATATACATAAGCAATATAAATCTATAAAAGGGAGTGTTACATATGATATCTAATAAAATGCAAACTTTAGTTGCAAACAGCTCTGTTATAAGAGCCATGTTTGAAGAAGGAAAGAAACTTTCCGATATTTATGGAGAAGAAAATGTTTTTGATTTTAGCATAGGAAATCCAAGTGTTGAACCTCCAGAGACTATTAAAGCAGTTATAAATGATATTTTAAATGAAGAATCTCCAAATCTAGTTCATGGCTACATGAATAACTCAGGATATGAAGATGTAAGAGATGCTATTGCTGAGCACATAAATAAAAAAGATGGATTAAACCTTACAAGAGAAAATCTAATTATGACTTGTGGTGCTGCTGGTGGTCTGAATATTATTTTAAAAACTCTTTTAAATCCTAATGATGAAGTTATTGCTTTTGCACCGTATTTTGGTGAGTACAAAAACTATACAGAAAATTATGATGGAAAATTAATAGAAGTTCCTACAAATATAGAAACTTTTGAACCAGATTTAGATGCTCTAAAAAATGCCATTACTTCAAAGACAAGAGCTTTAATAATAAACACTCCAAATAATCCTACTGGTGTAATCTATTCTGAAGAATTATTAAAAAATCTTGGAGAGCTATTAGACTCAAAACAAAAAGAATTAAATACAAATATATATCTAATTTCTGATGAGCCATATAGAGAAATAATTTATGATGGTGCGAAAGTTCCTTGTGTACTAAAATACTATAAAAACTCATTTATAGGATACTCTTATAGTAAATCATTATCTCTACCTGGTGAACGTATAGGATATATTGTTGCTAATGGACAAATGGATGATTTTGATGATGTTATGTCTTCATTAAATGTTGCAAATAGAATACTTGGATTTGTAAATGCTCCTTCTCTTTTCCAAAGAGTTATCGCAAGAAGTTTAGATGCTGAAGTTGATGTTAACATTTATAAAAAGAATTTTGACCTTCTATATAATAGCTTAATAGATATGGGATTTTCTTGTGTTAAACCTAGTGGTACATTCTATTTATTCCCAAAAGCTCCAATTGAAGACGATAAAAAATTCTGTAATGATGCAAAACAGTTTAATTTATTATTAGTGCCAGGTTCTTCTTTTGGTTGTCCAGGTCACTTTAGAGTATCATATTGTGTATCTTATGATAAAGTTAAAAGTTCTCTACCAGCATTTGAAAAATTAGCTAAACTTTATAATTTAAAATAATTAAATCAAGGTAATTCAAATAATTAACTACCTTAGTATAGAATCTAAGTATTCTATACTAAGGTAGTTTATAATTTTATGTACTATATTTTATATACCATATTATACCAATATACTTGAATGTTGTAATATATAGTACTAATATAAATTACAAGGAGGTGTTTGACTTGAAAAAAGGTTATGTTTATATAATACTGACTACCCTATTTTTTAGTTCAATGGAAATTAGTCTAAAAACTGTTACTAATGACTTTAATCCCTTACAAATAACTTTATCAAGATTTTTTGTTGGTGGTTTAGTCTTACTACCTTTTGCTATAAAAAAATTAAAATCTCTTAATCTTTCTATAACAAAATCAGACTTAAAATACTTTGCATTTCTAGGTTTTATGTGTGTAGTAGTAAGTATGTCATTGTATCAACTGGCTGTTCTAAACACAAAAGCATCTGTAGTTGCTGTTTTGTTTAGTTGTAATCCAGTATTTGTAATGCTTCTAGCTTACTTAATTTTAAAGGAAAAAATATATAGGCACAATGTAATTTCTCTTATATTAGAAGTACTTGGAATTATAGTTATCATAAATCCATTGCATACAAAGTTAACTCTTAGCGGAATATTCCTGACATTATCTTCTGCTATCATTTTTTCAATGTATACTGTATTTGGAAAAAGAAAAACTTTAAAATTTGGTGGAATAGTTGTAACTTGTTTTAGTTTTATATTTGGTAGTATAGAAATGTTAATATTAGTTTTACTTAGTAAAATTAATTTTATAGCAGATATCTTAAACAAAAATAAACTTCATGTATTTGCAAATATACCTATTTTTAGTGGCTATACTTTACACAATATGCCTATTATGATTTATGTATTTGTATTTGTTACAGGTGTTGGTTATGCACTTTACTTCATGGCAATGGAGGCTACATCTACTAGTCTTACATCTTTAGTATTCTTCTTTAAACCAGTAATATCTCCAATACTAGCTTTATTAATACTTAAAGAGATTATCCCTATTAATATGGTTATAGGAATTTTATTTATAGTACTTGGTTCAATAATTTCTATCATACCTACGATAATTACTCAAGCACATAATAAGCACATTGAAGCATTGTATAAAGAATAGTAACTGATAATCTATTGTTTTATACATAAGAGTAAATTTATTAGTTTTAAACGAAATATAAAAGAGATGCTATTATAGTAGCATCTCTTTTTTACATTTATTTTAAATTTTTTTAATTCTCTATTTAGCTAAATTTTGTAAAAAGCTATAAGTTTGTGGACAAGCTGCTTTTAATTTACTATTTGTATCTTGATTTAAATAGTAATATGCAAATGCTTCTGCAAAGAATTCTTCTGGATATACACCTAAGTAATTTACATTACCTAAAGAACGTCCTTCTTTAGCAAATATTTGTTTAAATTGTGCTGATTTAGAAATATCCTTTAATGCGATATGGTCTACTGCATGTGCTGTTTCATGTAATTCTAAGTTTATTGCATCATGACCTTTACCTTTGTTACTAAATCCTATTCTAAGAGCTACTGAACTTCCACCTAAACCAGGAACATCATCCCAAGTTTTTCCAGTGCCTTCCCAACCCTTAGGAACTACACCTTTTAAATAAGCATATTCTTTTTCATCTGTTAATTTTCCACTTAATAATTTTATTTTTAAGTTATCTTGTTTTAAAGCATTTAAATATTTTCCATCTATATTTGCTAATCTACCTATCATAGCGTTAGCTTCATTTTTATTGTAATTTCCAGTTGGAAGAACAACTATTTGATTAAGTGTTTCTTTATTATGTTGTATAGTTGCACTATCTGCATGTGCACTTACTGGAACTGAACTTATTAAGAATATTGATATTATAGCGATTAATAACTTTTTACTTGGTTTCATATTATTCCCTCCTTTGAGTTAGGCCGGGAGTAATAAATTTCAAAATAAAAAAGATACCCAAGAGTATCTTTGTATATACAAAAAGAAATTTTTACTCTTTTCGGCAACTGGCTGGCGTGGTTTACTAAACTTTAGCCCCTATAGCTTTGCGTGACTAGGTTTCCCTAGTTTTGCCTCATTTAATTTTATATTTATATTATAGCTTATATTTCTCTAATTGTCTATAGATTTTTGGATTATTTTTCTAAAAAGTTATTATTTTTTTACATAATCCACCAAAAAAAAATATCTTCTAACAATATTCTCACTATGAAATATTGTTTTAGAAGATATTTTTTAATATTACTTATATTTTTATAATGTTAGGGTCTAATTTGTATTTTTATTTCGTCTTAATATAATAAGACCTATAATAGCTCCTAGAGCTAATAGTATTTCTCCAGTAATTGTAGTATTATCTCCTGTCTTTGGTGGTACTGGTGGATTTACTAAAGTATCATCTTTCACTTTATCATTTTTTTCTTCTGATACTGATGGTTTTACTACTTCTGGTATTGGAACAATTGGTTTAACAGGCTTTTCTATTACATCATCTGATGGTGGTATTGGTGGATTCACTACCTCTGGTATCGGAGGATTTACCACATCCTCTGATGGAGGTACTGGTGGATTCACCACTATTTCATTTGTGTCAGATGGTTTTGATGGTTTACTTGGTTTATCTGTACTTGGTGGCACTGGTGGATTTACTACTGGTTCATCTGGATTTGGTGGTACTGGTGGATTTTCTTGTTTTACATTTTCTATATTTCCAATATCCACAATTCTACCAATATCTTTCCTATCAATATTAACTTTGATTTTGTCCTTTAATTTTTCATATCCACTTGGAGCCATTATTTCTACTAAATAATATATTCCTGGTTTTTTTACACTAGATTGAATTATACCATCTTCATCACTAACTAAATTCTTAACTACTACATTTCCAGATACATCTTCTAAATTAAATTTAGCACCTGAAAGTGTACTTTTATCTAAAGCATCTACTTTTTTAGCTTCAAAAGCATAACCTTGTTTAGTAGTTTCTACTCCAGGAGGACTTGAGCCATTAATCTGAGCTACATTTTGTATAGTCTCCCCAACTTTTACATCTGTGAAATCTGCATCAAATGTAACCCAACTTTGCACAGGTTCGCCTTCTTTTATCTGCTTAAATTCATATTTATTTACTAATCTTATAGTGTTTTTTCCATCTCCAGCTTCTTTTTTAAGTTCAAGATTATCAGAATATTTTATATTAGATATTTTTAAAGCTGGGTTTACTTCATCCAAAAGATTTACTTGACCTGCATCATAAACACCATAAGTTGACATATTTATTTTGTATTTAACAATTTGACTATCATTGTTATTTAAAACTTTTTTATCAACTTCTTTTTTTGCGCTTATTAATCCAGAGTTTTTCTTAAAACTTATCTCATCGCTTTTATCAACTTGACTGTTATTTGCGTCAAGAACAGCTCTATTTGTATAGCTATCTTCAATACTAATAACCTTTAATGTATAAGCTATATAAAACTTTGATTCTACTTCTTCTTTACTAAGATTAATTGTAAATCCAGTTATAACTTTATCTACTTGACCACTTTCATTTCTTTTTTCTTCTAGTTTATACGAAATGTTGTTGGCAATTTTTTCTTTACTCCAAGGAGTCCAGCTACCATTCATTGGAATTTCTACAACTCTAAAATCATGTCCAGCTTCTCCTGCTGTAGTTAATCTCATACCTTCTGGTATGTTATCTGTTATAACAACATTACTTATTGGTGACTTATCATCGTTTACTGAAATCTGATAGTTTATTACTTGACCAACTTGAGTAATATTTGTTGCTCCTGAATGCCCTTTAGTCAAAAGATAATCGCTACCTCTATCAAATACACTTACAGTAGCATCGTCTTCTTGTACCTTCTTACCATCAGATTCTATCCTAGCTACATTTTTATATTTATTATCATGTTTTGCATTTTCATCACTAATTCTAGCTTTATATTTAACTGTATACGCTTTATCTATATTCCCAAAATTAACTGAGATAGAGTTTGTATTCTGTTCAATGTTAAAATCACTCACTTCTTTCCCATCACTTGCTACTACACTCACAGAATTATTTACCAATGTCAATCCTTCAGGAAGTTCATCATACAAAGTAATGTCTTTTAATTCTTCCTGTTTTTCATTTACTTGTATAGTATAATTTATATCTTTATTTTTAACTGGCATAAATACAGTAGTTGATTTTCTTCCTTCAACAAGCTTTTTAAGTGTTCCTTTAGCCTCTTCTACATCGTCCTTATCTCCAGGCTTTATTTCTACATCCACATCTCCACTTCCACTTTCTATCTTTCCAGTAGTTTCAATATGAATTTTTGTATTTGTTTCTTCGTCAACCTTTTTAACATATGCTTCTAGACCTATTTTCCCTTGCATTATACTTTGACCATTAGGTAGTTCTCTAAATGTAAGTGTGTATTCTCCATTACTTTCTGTTTTATCAAAACATTCACTTGTATAATCTAAATTAACTTTATTAAATACATCTGGCACCTTGAAAGTTATTGAATCACCTACTTGTATTCCCTTTGATGTTGGAGTATAAGTTAATTTAAATGATATTTTTTTCATTGATTCAGTTTCTATTGTACTATTATTAATTTTTATAATGAATCCATAATCTTCATTCTCTTCATTAAGTTCTTCTTCTAAAGTTTTTAATAGATTTTCATCTTCTAATGGCTTCTCTTCTTTTGGAATCTGCTCTGTATTTTTATTGTCTAATGGCTTCTCCTCTTCTGGAGTCTGCTCTGGCTTTTTATTGTCTGATGGTTTTTCTCCTTCTGGAGTTTGTTCCGGCTTTTTATTGTCTGATGGCTTCTCCTCTTCTGGAGTCTGCTCTGGTTTTTTATTGTCTGATGGTTTCTCTCCTTCTGGAGTCTGTTCCGGCTTTTTATTGTCTGATGGTTTCTCCTCTTCTGGAGTCTGCTCTGGTTTTTTATTATCTGATGGCTTCTCTCCTTCTGGAGTCTGCTCTGGTTTTTTATTATCTGATGGCTTCTCTTCCCCACTTGATGAACTAGTTGAGCTATTTTGACTCTGACTGTTATCTCCTAATTCCGAAGCATAAGATACAGTTGGATATATTGTAGATACTACCATACTTAAAATCATAATTAAGCTTATTAATAATGCCCTTTTATTACCCTTCTTCATATAGATTTCTCCCCTCTATACTGTCTATAGTTTATAAACTTCCATTGATATCCCATTTAAATTAATTTTTATCAAAAAATTATACAAAAAAAGCTATGAAAATAAATAAATTTATATTCATAGCCGGTTGCACCACTGACTCAGTATGTCCATAAGGCGCCCAATAATAAGACATACATCAACATCTCTATAATATTTTATAAAAAACAATTAAAATTGTTATATTCATACTAAATACAATTATATATTTATATTATATAATGACTATATATTATTGTCTATATATTTTACATTTTTTTCCTTATAACAATTTTAAGTAATCATTAAATAAAATCCTTATCCACAACAATTACACAATTATATTCAGGATTCATCTCCTTAACTAATCTCGTTATATCTTCTTTTAAATCTTCTTCTGACATATTTTTAGAGAACTCAGAAGGATTAACTACTATATCAAACACTAAATTTTTCTTATTTCCTTTTCCAACTATTCTAAAATCATGCATAGATTTTACGAGACTATTTTTCTTAAGTATTTTTTCAAGTTCTTCCTTTGCTGACATAACTTCTTCATCTTCAAGACATATAGGGTCCATGTGAATTACCAAATATATATCCAATTTTTCAGATATTTCTCTCTCAGCAGTATCTATGATTTCATGAATTTCCATTATATCTATATTTGATGGAATTTCTGCATGTATAGATGCAATACATCGTCCAACTCCATAGTTATGAATTATTAAATCATGTGTCCCTATAATATGTTTATAAGATAGTAATAATTCTATAATGGATTTTACCATTTCTTCATCTGGGGCTTCTCCTAGAAGAGGATTTATAGTATCTTTTACAAGTGAAAATCCAGCATAAAGTATTACTAGTGATACTACAATACCAACATAGCCATCTATAGGAAAACTAGTAAACCTAGCTATAACAAATGATATTACTACACAACTCGATGTGAATACGTCTCCTAAAGCATCAAGTGAAACTGCTTTTAATGCTGAAGAATCAATTTTATTTCCCATAAATTTATTAAATTTACTTAACCAAACTTTAATCATTATAGAAGCAATTAAAAGTACAAGAGGTATTACTTCAAATTTTATAGGTACTGGATTTACTATCCTTTCTACAGATGACTTTATAAATTGAAGTCCTACCAACATCACCATAAATGCTACTATTAATGCGGATAAATATTCTATTCTTCCATGTCCAAAAGGATGCTCTTTATCAGCTGGCTTACTTGCTAATTTGAAACCTATCATAGTTATTGCTGAAGATGCCATATCAGAAAGATTGTTAAATGCATCAGCCATTATGGCTATACTTGCTGTGAGCATACCTATAGACACCTTTACTACAAATAAAAGTAAATTAGATAATATACCTACTACACCAGCTACATAACCATACTTATTTCTAACATCTCTATTTTGAACATTTTCACTATCTTTGATAAATGTTTTGACTAGGATTTTTGAAAACATAAAACTTACCCTCCTTGTCTTCTATTTTATTAACAAATTTTAGAATTTATATCTTTATTTATGATAACATAATTTGTATATAAAATTCTTAAAAGTTACTCTATCTTAATAAGATATTATTAGCCTTATTTTCATACATCCATTATAAAAGCAACATATTTTCAGTTTAAATTCTTGAAGTTTAACAAAATTAGCCCTAGATATTTTATAATTTTACCTAGGACTTATATTACTATTTTATACCAACTATTTTATTTAACATAATTGAACCTGTATCTGGATTTTCAAATTCAAATTTAATACCTTTTACATTAGATAAATCTATGTTTTTAAACTTTTCAATAGGTATTATTGTATCACTTACTGGAGTATATCTTGACCAAAACTCCATAAATTTTCCTTCTACATATTCATCTCTCACAGCTTTACCCTCAAAATATTTTATAGCAGACACTTTATTATTATCCATTATTACACTACTTTCTTTTCCTTTAGAATCAATTAAGCTAAGTTTAACTGAAACCTTCTTATCTTTACTATTTAACTCACTAGGAGAATTCAACGCCCATCTAAATTTTAGTGCAGAGTAATCTTTTAAATTTTTATTACTTAAGGGTAACTCTATTTTTGCATCTTTAGATTTCCAATCAACTTGCAATAAATCAACATCTTCACTTGAGCTTATATTACTAAAAAGTTTTGCAGTATCTTTATCTAATCGCTCTGATTCAACTACCTCTTTTGTATCAACATCACTTGAATCTATATCTTTAAATGATTTTTGATTGAATAAATCTAAAGAACCATTATATTTAACTTTGTTTAATGTCTGATACCCATACATTTTATATGGCAATCCCTTTTTACTAAAAATAGGTGATTCGCTATCATCAAAGTCAAAAATAGATTTCATATAGTCAACTGCATAATTAGAAAAGAAATCTCTATGTTCTTCTTTACTTAATTTTTCAGGATAAGTCCCATCCGTATCTCGTGGTGCAGAAAATTCCTTTTCTCCCAAAACTGAGTTATATGCATTGTGATTTCCACCTACTAAATAAGTTAATCCCAATGGGCTTTTTCTATTTTTATCTAAGGATATAGCATGAAAAATATCATCTCCACTGTGAATAACATCTCCATCGTACTCTGATACTATTATTGTTGTTGGTATATCTGGAAACTTTTCTATCGGACTATTATAGGCTGGTGTAAGTGATATAATTCCTTTTATTCCCTTAAACCCTTTTTGTATTTGGTCTTGTGCTATTTTGAATACACCGGAACCAGCTACAGAATGACCTATAAGACCAATATTATTTAAATCAACTTTATCTTTAAGATATACTCCAAATCCGTTTTTATTTCCATCATTTGCATCTTGAAATGCTTTTATATAAGCCTGAGTTAAGTATGTGATTCTCTCGTTTTCTACAGGTTCTCCATACTTAAAAGTATAGTTTACTGAAGTATCAATAGATACTCCTATAATACCATTTTTCGCTAAATCCTCAGTAAGATATTTAAATCCATCTTCAAAATCATTTTCTCCATCTCCATGTTGTCCATGAAAGATTAATACTACAGGTGCTTTTTCTTTTATCTCTTTAGGAGCTGATATTATACCTTCTATCTTAAAAGGTATTGTCTTTTCTCTTATAACTATTTCTGATGTTCCTAAACTAAATTTATTAGATTCAATCTTATTATCATTATTTTTTGTTGAATTTATTTCGTATGATATTTTTTCATTTGAAGTTTCATTAGAATTAGCTTTATTTGTACAACCTACAAACAGAGCACTTATTACTGATATAGATAAAATCATACTAATCCATTTTTTAAATTTCATAAATTTATTCCTTTCTATATATCCATTTTGATTTGATTTATTAGACTTATAGTAAATTTTCTTTATAATTTAATATCTATTTATTAATCTTTCTATCTATTCGGATAATCTATTTCAATTCTATTAAAGTAACCTTATACTATTAGTTCCTTTTCTTCATAGATTCATTGTCATGCTATTATTTTTCCCAAGTATTATTTATAATATTATTTTTTATTTCTGATATCTTTTAATTTAAAGCTCTAAAATTTTACTTTTATATAATTTTTTTACATATAAAACAGTTTTTTCATTGATTTTTTTTGTATTTATTTATACTTTATATAATCTATAAACTTCTTCACTGCAAGTGATGTGCTCTTTTTGTCCCTTAATACCATACCAATATTTCGATAAGCTGGTACTTCCAACTCCTTTGCCACAATACGATAAGGAATACGTTGTAAAATAAGCTGAGGTAATATGCTAATACCCAAGCCACTTTCCACCATAGACATAATTGCATAATCATCCCATGTTGTAAAATGAACTTTAGGACAAATATTGTGGCGTTCAAATATCTCAGAAATCTCTGTTTTTGCACCTTTTTCTAATAACATAAAAGGATAATTACAAAGTTCATCAATTGGAAAGTATTCACACTCTACAAGAGGATGGTTTTCAGGTAAAACCACAAGTAATTTATCCTGCTCTAAAAAAATAGTTTCAAACTCTGGAAGCGTAGGCAGTCTTAAAAAACCACAATCAACTCTACCATCTAGAATCCAATTTTCTATTTCTGTATAATCACCAAGTAATAATTCATAGTCAATATTAGGATAGTCCTTTTGAAACTCTCTAATAATATTTGGAAGCCAATGAGTTGCCACACTTGAAAAGGTTCCTATTCGTATAATCCCTGATTTCAATCCATTCAATTCCTCTATTTGCATTTGTAATTTATAATATTCATTACATACACCTTTAGCAAAAGGTAATAATTTCATACCATCAGAAGTTAATTTTACCCCAGAACGTCTACGTTCTAATAGTGATACCCCCCATTCTTTTTCTAAATCATTAATCATACGGCTAATGCCAGATTGCGAATACTTTAACATATCCGCTGCCTTTGTAAAACTTCCAGATTCAACAGCCTTAACAAATGCCATATATTTTTGAATATTCATATCCATACTATGTATACCTCACATCCATCTGATTTTGTCATATTTTCTATGATAAACATTCGCTTTTATAATTTATAACCTTATGATACACTATGCCCATAGGATTTTAAACGGAAAGGAAGGAAATAAATCATGTTTTTTATAAGTGATATTTATACAGAAGCACCAGTTAAATTTGATACTCCATTACAAAAAGAGGTATACGAAATATTACAAAATTTGAATATTGAATTTGAACGCGTTGAGACAGATGAAGCAATTACAATGGAAGACTGTGTTCAGATTGATAAAAAATTGGATATGAAAATGGTAAAGACTCTATTTCTTTGTAATAGACAAAAAACAGATTTTTATCTATTTATTATGCCAGGGGATAAACCATTTAAATCAACTAATTTTAGCAACGCATTAGGAGTGTCTAGAGTTTCTTTTGCTCCTGCTGAATTCATGGAAACAATGTTAGGAACTAAAATTGGTGCAGCAACTATTTTCAGTGCTATACTTGACAGTGATAATACTGTACAAATCGTTTTTGACAAAGACGTTGTCAATGAAGAATGGTATGGATGTAGTGATGGTACTACTACCAGTTACATGAAAATTAAAACAAAACAAATCATTCACGATTTTTTACCTTTCGTAAATCATACACCATCTATAATCGAATTGTAATATAATGAAATACTATAGAAAGAAACCATATAATATTAAAATGCCTCAAAAATACTTGTATAAAACACAAAACCGCAAAGTCATAATATATGCTACTTTGCGGTCTTACAAAAATTAACTTTTAATACTAAGATTCGTAGTTCTGCTATTTTTTAGTGTTCTAAGAATTAATTTGACAAATTCATTTGATAACAAAATAGTTGATGCAAATAGTATTATTTTTATCCACATATTAAAGTCTAAAGAAACAGAGTTAAAGAAACTCTGGAATACTTGTGTAAATATTATCTGGATTACACCTGTAACAACAATTATTTGTAATGCCAGCTTATTTTTAAAGAAATTCGGTATTGTACTATTAAAGCCAAACTCTCTACAATTCAATGCATTAAAAAGGGCACTGAATGCAAATAAAGAAAATATAACAGTACCTTGCTCATCTGGTGCGGCCCCCAATATATTAAAAGCTGATTGTGTAAATACAATTGTAATTATAAGGATAGCATTTATAATAATATTTATAGACATAGACCTAGCTATTATTCCAGAGTGTCTATTTATTGGTTTTCTTTTCAATACATAATCTCTAACAGGTTCTAGTCCTAATGCAAGAGCTGGAGGACCATCCATTATTATGTTTACCCATAATAGTTGTATTGTGGTAAATGGCATATCTTTACCAGTAAGCTGAGATATTATAGCAATTATAAATGCTACTATATTTACAGTAAGCTGGAACTGTATAAATCTTTGGAAGTTTTCATAAATACCTCTTCCCCATTTTATTCCTTCTACTATTGTACTAAAGCTATCATCAGTCAATATTATATCCGCTGCATTTTTAGATACTTCTGTACCTGAGATTCCCATCGCAATACCAACATCTGCTTGACTAAGAGCTGGGGCATCGTTTATACCATCACCTGTTACAGCTACAACTTCACCACTTTTTTGAAGTGCAGAAACTATTCTCATCTTTGTATCTGGTTTACTTCTTGCCACAATAGATATTCCTTTTATTTCTTCCCTTAACTCTTCATCTGTCAGTACATCTATATAGGTTGCCTCAACTGCCTTTTTCCCATCACTCAATAAACCTAATTCATCTCCAATAGCAGTGGCTGTATTGATATTATCTCCTGTAAGCATTTTTACATCTACTCCTGCATTAAATGCCTTATCAATAGATTCTTTAACCCCTTCTCTCAATGGGTCTACTATTCCTACAAATCCACTAAATACCAAATTATCTTCCTTTTCATAGCCTCTTGGATTTCCTATTAAATTCAATTCTCCTTCTGAAGTTATTGCAACTTCTGTCCTAGATTTAGTCATCTTTTTATAGGCAAACCCTAATGTTCTCATAGATTTAATTTGTAGCTTTTTTATTTCATCCAAAATATTTTTTTCTATTTTGGGAGTTATTGGAACAATACTTTTTCCTTGTTGTACATAAGAACATTTCTTTAATAGTACTTCTGGTGCTCCTTTTGAAAGCAGTATATCTGAATCCTCTTGACGGATTAATGTTGACATTTTCTTTTCTTCTGAACTAAATGGTATTTGTGATATTAAATAAGTTTGTTTTCTCATTTCATTATAGTTCTTATCATTATGATATAAAAGTAATGCACACTCTGTTGCACTTCCTATGTATTTAAATGAATTATCTTCCTTTTCGATATCTGCTGTTGAATTTACTATACAGTTTTGTTCAAAATAGCTATTACTTTGATATTCTCCACTATTTATATACTTACCATCAACATATGCTACTTCTACCATCATTTTATTTTGTGTTAAAGTACCTGTCTTATCAGAACATATTACAGAAACAGAGCCTATAGTTTCACAGGCTTCTTTCTTTGTTACTAGAGCATTTATCTTTGCCATTTTTTGCATCGTTATAGCTAAGGTGATATTTATCATAGTTGGTAGACCTTCTGGAACAGTTGCAACTATTAAAGCAATACAAACCATATATGCATTCTTAGCTGGTTCTAATGATTGTAAAAAAGACAAGATACTGCTTGTATCCAAAATCAACAGTCCTTTT
The DNA here is from genome assembly GCF_056688945.1 of Clostridioides sp. LIBA-7602. NCBI lineage: Bacteria > Bacillati > Bacillota > Clostridia > Peptostreptococcales > Peptostreptococcaceae > Clostridioides > Clostridioides sp. LIBA-7602. The sequence goes on from NZ_CP196991.1 coordinate 3,342,197, forward strand.
CTCTGCATCTGTATAATCATGAACATACACAATAAAGTAGCTATTATCCCTGATATTCCTGCTATTTTAGCGCCTAACTTACCTAGCTTAATTTGAAGTGGAGTTTGCTGGTCATCATTTGATAAATTCTGTGCTATCTTACCCATCTCTGTCTTATCACCAATATGAGTAACAACCATTATACCTCTACCATATGCTACAAGAGTTCCTCCAAATACCATATTTATTTGCTTTGCAGGTATTGTATCCTGTTCAATTATTTCTGTTTTAGAATAAACTACCTCCATATCCAGTATAGCATCAGCATTTTTAGCTACATCATCAGACTCTCCTGTTAGCATATCTTCTCTAAGCTTCAAATTTATAGATTGTATAAGCCTTCCATCTGCTGGTATCATATCTCCCGTTTCTATATATACGATATCTCCTGGTACTAAATCATTTTTTGATATTTTAACTATCTTTCCATTTCTAAGTACTTTTACTTCTATATTCTCTGTTAATTTTGATAGAGCATGAGCTGCTTTTTTAGATTTTCCTTCAGTTATTATACCTATAGAAATACCAATAAAAATAGCTCCTAAAATACCTAATGCATCATGCAGTTCTCCAACAAATGAACTTATTACTGCTGCTCCTATAAGAATTAATATCATGGGTTCTGTCAGACTTTCTCCCAACTCGTCCCAAAATGTTCGTCCTTCTTTTATCGTAAATTCATTTAATCCATATCTAAGCTTCCTCTCTTCTACCTCATCATCAGCAAGTCCAACTTCTGGATTTGTCTTTAAGTATTTTAATACTTCTTTGGTAGGTTTATTATAATACCTCATAGCTTTATCCCCCTTGTTAATTATCTATAGAGAATTATATGCTTATGATAGCTTGTATATTACTTTTCAAAAAAAATAAGGAGTTGTCTCAAAATTGATTTTTTCCAATCAAATTTTAAGTTCAACTCCTCTTTTAAATTTTTTACATGTTATTTTTTTACTACTTTTTTAAATTAATATTTTAAGGTTTTAATATTGAAAAAATTTGAGTACAAGAAATAAAGCATCTATATTTTTAGATAAAATTATATAAAAACAAATCTATTTACACGTCTCCCATTTATCACTATGTTAAAATACTAGTTATCATTACACCAAAAATTTACTCTTTATAATAGCTAAATCCTTTGCTTGTCATGTGACAAGCAACTAGATGATTCTGCCTGTGTTCAAATAATTCAGGTATTTCTTTCCTACAATATCCTGTTGATATTGGACAACGCTCCACAAAAGGACATCCTTTTTCACAACTTGAAAAAATTTTAACTTCGTCTTGTACGTCTATTTCTTCATCTAATGTATTTCTCTCATTCGGATTTGGAGTCAAAACTGCACGTAAAAGCATCTGTGTATACGGATGTAAAGGTGTCTTGTAAACCTCCTCAGCATTCCCAATCTCCACGATTCTACCAGCATACATCACTGCTATCCTATCAGAAATATAACGCACCATATTTAGGTCATGTGAAATAAATAGATAAGTAAGCCCAAGTTCTATCTTTAATTTGTACAAAAGGTTTATAATCTGACTCTGGATAGAATTGTCTAGTGCTGACACTGGTTCATCACATATAATGAAATCTGGCTGAACCACGAGTGCACGTGCAATACTAATCCTTTGTCTTTGGCCTCCTGAAAACTCATGTGGAAAACGTCCTGCATGCTCTCGCAAAAGCCCAGTCATTTCTAACAATTCATATACTTTTTGTGTTCTTGTATTTTTATCCAGCATGCCATGAACCTTCAAATTTTCTGCAATAATAGACTCCACTGTCATATGTGGGTCTAAAGACATATATGGGTCCTGGAATATCATTTGTGTATGTTGTGCAAATGCCTTTCTTCTACTTTGTCGATGTAGCTCTAGTTTTTTGCCTTGAAATAATATTTCACCTTCGCTTGATGGATATACACCCATAATAACTCTTGCAAGAGTTGATTTTCCACAACCAGATTCTCCAACAAGCCCTAAAGTTTCACCTTTATAAATAGTTAGGTTAACGTGATTGACAGCAATATTTTTGCGCTTTCTTCCTAAAGGAAAGCTCTTGGATACATTATTTAATTCAAGTAATTTTTCCATCATCCAATTCCTCCTTTGGAAAACTTTCATGCAGACGCCAACAAGAAGCACTATGACTATTTGACACCTTAAACAAAGGAGGCTCTTCTCTCAAACAAATCTGCATACAATATGGACACCTCTTTGAAAAAGAACAACCGACTGGCAAATCAGATAAATTTGGTGGACTTCCCAATATATATATGCGTTCACCCATACCACCTGATGTAGGGAGTGTTCTTAACAATGCTTGTGTATATGGGTGTATTGCTTTACTAAAAAGTTCTTTCACATCACTCTCTTCCACAATTTTTCCAGCATACATCACTGCTACACGGTCTGCCAAGTTTGCCACAACACCAAAATCATGGGTAATCAAAAGCACAGCTGTCCCCATCTCTTTTCTGATTTTGGCAATCAGTTTCAAGATTTGCAGTTGTGTAGTAACATCAAGAGCTGTTGTTGGTTCGTCTGCAATAAGTAGTTTCGGATTACATGCCAAAGCCATAGCAATCATTACACGTTGTCGCATACCTCCTGAAAATTGATGAGGGTACTGCTCTGCTTGTAGTGCAGCATTTGGTATCTGTACCATTTCAAGTAGTCTAACTGCCTCTTGTTTACAATCAGATGATGACATTTTTTCTTTTCTGTATAGCGACTCTGTAATCTGCTTACCTATTTTCATTGTAGGATTCAAACAAGTCAGAGGGTCTTGAAAAATCATACTTGCTAAAGTACCTCTTATTTGTTCCATCTCTTTTTCTGATGCATTCAAAATATCAAAGTTTAGAAGTTTCAATTCTTCAGCCATAATTTTAGCTGGTGGTGAAGGATTCAGTTGTAAAATTGACTGTGCCATTACACTTTTACCACAACCACTTTCACCCACTAGTGCAAGAATCTCACCCCTGTTCATGGAAAGCGAAACACCTCGAACTGCATTTACAGTTCTTTTGTGCATATCGAAAGACACATTCAATTCCTTAATTCTTAGAATATCGTCCATAATCAGCAGACCTCCTCAACCTAGGATTTAGAGCATCTTGAAGTTGGTCTCCCAAGAGATTGAAAGAAAGCATTATAAGACAAATAAATAGTCCTGGCACTAAAAGCCTTACTGGATAAGTCTGAAAAACAGCAACACCTTCATTTGCCATAATTCCCAATGATGGATATGGTGGCGGGACTCCCATTCCCAACATTGATAAGAATGCTTCTGTAAATATAATCCCTGGAATACTCAATGTCATATGTACAATAATAATACCTAGCATATTAGGAATTAGGTGGCAGAAAATAATCCGTCCCATACTTGCTCCCATAATTCTTGCAGCAATTATAAATTCTCTCTCCATAAGAGAAATCACCTGTCCTCTTACCAATCGTGCCATACTAGTCCATCCTACAAGAGTATAGGCAATAATCAAAGTTCCAACTCCCTGTGGTAGCACTGCCATGAGTAAAAGGACAACAACAAGGTATGGAATTCCACTAATGATTTCCAATATACGCATCATTACATTGTCAACCATGCCACCTATATATCCAGAAATACTACCATATACTACTCCTACTATGCAGTCTATGATAGCTACCACCCCTGCTACTAGAAGTGATACTCATGTCCCATACCAAATACGTACAAAAATATCACGCCCAAGATTATCTGTACCAAAGATATGAGTAAAACCATTACTTGGGTCTTTGCTAAAAAAGGGGGTATTTGCATATGCCACATTCTGAGATGCAAAATCAAAATTACAAAATATTGGAAAACATATTGAGCCTATAATCAGCAGAAGTATCATTATAAATGACACTACTGCAATTTTATTGTGGCATAGTATGGATATAGTTTCCCTTACAAAACTCATAGAGGGATACACCTGTTTATTATTAGTCATATCTAAATTACAGCCATCAGTAGAAGAAAAATCTTCATGGACAAGTACTCTTTTACTACTGTCTATTTTCCTCACCTCCTAATTTTATGCGAGGGTCTATACAACTGTTCAAAATATCCACGATTAAATTACACAATACGAGAAACATACCAAAAAACAATGTTGTTCCTATAATCACTGGATAGTCATTGGCCTGTACTGAGTCTACAAAGTATTTTCCAAGGCCTGGAATAGAAAATACATATTCTACAGCAAATGTACCAGTCAATAGAACTGCTGTCATAGGACCAAGAACTGTTATCACTGGCATTAATGCATTACGTAGACAATGATGAAGGATAATATCTTTTTTCTTGATTCCTTTAACCTTTGCTGTACGGATATAGTCCTGCCCAAGTACATCAAGCATACTAGAACGCATTAACCTCCCAATACTTGCCATAGAACCAAAGGCGAGCGCAAATGCAGGTAAAATCTTGCTATTCTCACTCCCCCATCCTATAATGGCAAAAAAATGGATACCAGTAAATTGAAAAACCACAATTCCAAAAAAATACTGCAACAAAGCACCAATAATAAATGATGGAACAGACACCCCAAGAAGCACCAAAATCATTGTCAATGTATCCCACTTCGTCCCATGCTTCAAAGCAGCTGTAATCCCTGACAAAAATCCCAAAATAATTGCAAAAACCAAAGCCCGTATTCCCAGTTCTAAAGAAACTGGGAATGCTTGGGCTATGATATCTATGACTTGACGACCAGATACAATGGAAGAACCAAAATCTCCATGTATCAAATTATTCACATATATTCCATACTGTTCTAATACAGACTTATCTAGACCATACTTTGTGGCTAAAGAAGCTTTTATCTCAGGATTAAGTACCTTAATCCCAGAAAAAGGGTCACCTGGAAGCATCTGCATCAATAAAAATGTAATGGAAATCAAAACCCATACAGTAAGTACCGCATAAATAAGTCGCTTAGCGATATACCTCATTTGTAAAGACATATTGTCTGCTCCTGTCCTGTTTTTATTTACTTAATATGAGCATTTAAAACGTTAAAGAATTGAAATGGTGTACGTACTAGACCAACTAGTTTATCAGAAACTGCATAAGTAGTACATGTAAAATACATCGGTCCTATAACCATATCATCCATTAGAATTTTTTCTGACTGTATCAGTATCTCTTGACGCTTTTTAGGGTCGCTCTCATGAGTTGAATCCTCAATCAACTTATCATACTTTAGATTAGAATACTTTCCATGGTTATTCATATTTTCTGTTGTATAATTCTCTAAAAATGTAATTGCATCATTCTCAGAAGGCCCCCAAGCATTCACTGCAAAGCTGTAATCACCATTCATTGTTGCTTCAGACAAAGCTTTCACTGCTGTAGATTTTAGTTCTACATCCAATCCAAGATTTTCCTTCCATTGTTGTTGCAAATAGGCAGCCTGATTCTGATTGTATGTTGTATCTGATGTCCAAAATACAAGTTTAATATCCTTCTTTTCTATCCCAAGTTCTTGAAGTGCCTTATCAAGATATTCCTTTGCCTTATCTTTGTCATACTTAAATAGGCTACCACGTTTTTCTGCATAACTTTTACCATCAACACCTTTTATAACACCTGGCACAAGACCGTTAGCTGCTATAGAACCATCATTAATTACATTATCAAGCAAACTTTGTACATCAATAGAATAGGCAAGTGCTTTCCTTAGATTTATGTTAGAAAGATACTCATTTTGTGTATTAAAGCTTAAATACCAAGAACCTCCATCTATGTAAGATTGAATAGTATCTTTACTTTTGTCTCCCACGAGTTTAATTTGTTCGTTATATAAGTTACAAAGGTCAATTTCTCCAGCAGTAAATGCATTCAAACTTGTATTTGCATCTCCTATCATGACCAACTTAACTTTAGGAATATTAATTTCTGATGCATTATAATATTCTTCAGATTTCTCCATTGTAAGATGGTCATCATGAACCCATTCTGTTATTTTATATGCGCCATTTGTTACCATTTTATCTGCCTCTTTAGCGTACTGTTTATCGCCAATCGTCTCATAAGCCTTCTTATTTATTGGTAAAAAATATGGTTGTGACAAATAAAATAAGCCATTAGTCATTGGATGAGACCATTGAATTTCTAATGTATAATCATCTAATACCTTTAACCCAAGCTGTGTTTCGTCAATCTCCCCCTTATAAAATGCTTCTCCATTTTTTATATTCTTATATATATATGCAGCAAATATACTTCCAGTAGAAGGCTTCATCTGTGTCACCCAAGAATAGTAAAAATCATTCACAGTTACTGGGTCTCCATTTGACCATTTTGCATCCTTTCTTAGATGCATTGTATAAATTGTGTTAGCATCATTTATATCCCAACGTTCTGCTAAATCAGCTACTGGCTCATCCTTTTCATTCAACTTTGTGAATCCAGACATACAATGATAGAGAATACTTTGGGCAATAGTATCACTCATTCTCATGGGATTCAATTCTGTTGGCTCTGATGTGACATTTAACGTTACCATTTCTTTTCCTTGAGTACCCTTAAAAACTGAGCCTTTTGTTGTATCTCCTTGTTTAGGTGTAGAACATGCCACCAAATTTAATGCAAGCATAGCTACTAATAATAATGTTATAATTTTTTTGTATCTCATATTTTTCTCCCTCTAAAAAAATAATTTTTATAATTCCTGACAATCATCCTGTTCGTCCAATATCATGTTAAATGAATCAATTGACATAGGTTTATAGTAATAATAACCTTGAACCATATCGCATCCATATTCTTTTAAATTTTCTATATGTTCTTTGGATTCTACACCTTCAGCAGTCACCTTCATATTTAAGGAATGAATTAAATCTATAATAGTCTTTATTACTAAATTACTATTACCATTTAAGTTATTTAAAAAAAACTGACGGTCCATCTTGATAATATCAAAACGCGCATTAAGTAATACATTAAAAGAAGAGTATCCATCGCCAAAATCATCTAGAGAACATGTAAACCCATATCCCTTAAAATCAGATACTATTTTTTTCAAACGCTCAGTATCATTTAAAGAAATTGATTCCATAAATTCAATTTCAATATAGTGCTTAGGAATATTATATTTTTCAAATACATCAATGTAATTTTGAACAATATCTGGATCATAAAAATATGACTTTGAAATATTAAAACTGATTGGTACAACCTTCTGGTTATTTTTTATTCTTGTGTCCAAATACTGACACATTTGTTCAAAAGTATCAATATCAATTAATTTAATGTAGCCATTTTGGTTTAAGATAGGCAGAAATTTATATAATGGTACGCTATTTCCATCTTTATCAAACCAACGAAGTAGTGCCTCTGCACCTATAACTTCTCCACTTATTAGGCTAACTTTTGGCTGTAGATATGTAACAAATTCATACTCTTTATATGCATCTGCTGTATCTATTTCTAGTTTCATACGGTCCATATAGCTTTTATAAAAAGATTCATCATAAAGTTCTATACAAGAACTTCTATTAAATAAAGTTTCACTTTCTTTTCTACACAGATTTGCATAATTTAGTGCATCATAAAATGAGACTTCTGGGTTAATAATCACATAAATCCCCATAGACATAAAAAGATTTCGATAAATCCGCTCATCATCTATACGATATAACATTTCAATTAGTGGTATCAATCGTTCATATATAAGGTAATTGGAGTCATCACACCTAACTAAAAATGCAAAGTTATCCGCATATAAATATGCAGCATACTCCTTTTCTTCTAAAAATGTCATTATCTTTTGAAAAATCAATGTCAAGATTTCATCTCCTGCTTTACTCCCATACTTTGTATTAAAATAGCGAAAATTTTTAATGTTGAAATGTATTAAAGCGTATCTTTCATCACTACCTTTTACTTTACAATATTTTTCCAAAATATATGAAGTATCATATATATGGCGCTTTAAGGTGATATTCTTTTCCGTTTCCATCACGATTGGCTCCTTTGTTTATAAATTGTATATACATTTCTTCCCTTATTTTTGGATTGGTATAAGGCTAAATCAGCATTTTTAATAAGGGTTAATTCATCACAACCATCGACATGTATCTCGTTATATATCCCAAAAGATAAAGTGAGCTGTTTAGAGTTTTTACTTTTTAAATGTACAATATTTTTTTCTCTCAGCTCTTTTTGAACTGACTTAACAAATGTAATTATTTCATCATCACTTCTATCAACAAATATACAAGTGAATTCATCTCCTCCATATCGTGCAGCAAAAGCGTTGTCTGGCAAGTTATTCTTTAATAAAGTAGTAACTTCTTTTATTGCCTCATCACCTTTTGAATGACCGTAGTAATCATTATATTCTTTGAAAAAATCGATATCAACCATAACATATCCAATGGATAAAACCTCATCATCTTGGATTAATTTACTTATAAGTTTACTGCTGTATCTTCGATTATAAATTTTTGTAAGTTCATCTATATCTGCTACTGTTTGTAGTCTAACTTGCTTTTCCAACATAAGGTTTTGTTCTTTTTCTGTTTCATAGAGAGAAATAAGACTTTTGAAGCTTTCCCCCATTGATATCTTACCTATCACTTCTCCTTTTAATATGGTTTCATAAAAAGTTTCATAAAGTTCATCAGTCTCATGTCCAAATAGAATTGCATATTGAACATGTAATTTTTGAATTTGTATAGTTATATTTTGATCCGTGTTGTTATACAATGTGTCTAATTGGTTTAAGCACCAGGCTGCATCTTCTTCTCTTTTCAACAAAAGCAAAAACTCTATTAAATACAAATAAGTAGATTTCAGTAAAAACGCATCTTCCTTATTTTCAATCAACTTTTTTATCAAACTATCTATTTTATGTAATGCTTCTGTTTCCTTATTTTCTAATAATAAAAGACGTATTTCTCCTTCCATAAATAATAAAGGTAAAATGCCAACTTCACATTTTACACTTAAACATTTTTCATGATACTTCAGAGCTTTATCTAATTCTCCTTGAACACAAGAAAGGTGTAATAGATTCACAAGTATAGACTTGTAGTAAAAGAGTACACTTTTTATAGGAACATCTTTTATAACATCTAATGCTTTTGTATAGAATTGCTCTGCAATTGTATATACTCCACTTGTATAAAATATATCAGCAATATTGTTATAGAAAATAGCACATGATTTTTTATCTTTAATTTTATATGCAATTTTGATACCTTCTAAATATATAGTAAGAGCTGCTATTTCGTCACAAATAGTAACATTTCGCAAGCCCTCAAGTTTAAAATATTCAATTAACACATCAAAATAGTTTTTATGTTCAGCAAGTTCTCTTGCTTTTTCTGAATGAAAATTATAGGCATCTCCATCCCACTTCATCTGAAAATATTGTGCTAAATACACATGAGCCAGTGCTTGTCCATAGAAGTAGTTTAACTGTTCTGATATAGTTAGCAACCTATCACAATCGTGTTTATTAAATCTAGAATTATGTTCAAAACGATGCTGAATTCGATCAATCAGCAATTGAATTTGTTCAAGTGCTACATTATAGTTAGTCATTATGCACCCCTTCCATATCAAGTATTGATTTAGCATTATTTCTACCATTATTCTTAACAGCATATAGTGCTTTATCTACTTCGTCAAACAAATTAAGTACATCAACTTTAGTTGAAACGGTCTTATTCCCATAGCCAATTGACAATGTTATTATTTTTGAACATCGTGAATGTATATGTTCGATACTTTTTAATTTTATTGCTTCTTTTATTTGATTCACATAATCAGCCATTTGTTCAAGATTCAAGTCCCAACTAAGACAAATAAATTCATCGCCACCATAACGAAAGACTGCCATTTGTTCATTTGCATTATCTTTTAGGATACTAGCTACTTGTTTTAATATTTCATCACCTGCCAAATGTCCATAATAATCATTGTATTCTTTAAAGTAATCAATATCAAATATTGCAAGACCAATATTAGTATACTTATTGCTATTGAGAATTTCATCTTGCTTAATATTAAAATAATAACGATTGTATATATTGGTCAATTCATCATAATTGACAAGGTCATATAATTCTTTTAATACTTTTTTTGATTGATTATACTTAGTATATGTATCATTTAATTCAATCTTAGCACACAAACCCTCTATCTTTAACAAATTTGATTGAGCTTGTGCTTTTAAATATAATCTATGGTACTCACGATAATGGAGATACAGTTCCTTTTTTGTTTCAAATTGCTGTGAATATTGAATTTTCAACTTACACAACTTCAATAAAGGTTCTGGTTCATCTTCTTTTATTAATTCTTGTAAAGATTGTAATAATTCACTGGATTTTATTTTGCTTTTAATATGTATCATTGCTTCTAATGCATTTATCAAAAATTCTATTAGGTAAACACGATTTGGAAAAGTCATAAGTCCATCATTCTTCATTTCCTGTAGATAGTATAAACTCTTTTCTTGATTTTGTATCTCTGCATAATAAAGTAAATATCCATAATCAACATAGATTTTTAAATCTTTCTCTTCAAATGGAAGTGAACTCAATTCTTCAATAGTTGATTTCATCAATTCAAGCTTACCTAGTTTTAAATATATACTAATGAAATTAATTAACAACATTCGAAGAAAACGTGGTTTTGTATCTGGCAAAGAACGCAATACTTTCATTGCTTTATCTAAATAAAGCATTGCTTCATCATATAATTCGTAGTCCAAATAATAAGAACTAATATTTCCATAATTTATACCAATGCGATATTTGATGTCTAATCTTTCAGAAATGTCCAAGGCTTTTAAAGTGTATTTAAATGCAGATTGTTTATCATATGAATTTGAAAAAAGCAAACTATACATTGCATAAAATTTTTCTAATAACTCACTTGGTTTCTTTTCATCGATATACTCCTGTGCATACTCTAACTCTTTTGATACGCATTTCATATTTGATTCTACATAGAAATAATAATCGGCACGCCATACATATCCAAAAGCCACACTTTGCCAATCTTTATTTTCTTTTGCAAGCAAAATCAGTTTATCACAAATTCCACAAACAACATCATCGTTCACATTAATGTTTTTATGTATTTTTCTCTTTAATTCCTCAATTTGACACAAAGTGTAGTTTTCAATCATGACATTACTCCAAATTTATTTTTTATAACATTATAACACGCAAGTGTAGCTTTTCACAATGAGATGTTTACAACACCTGTACTTGCTACATTTATCACATAGATTAAGAGTTCTTCGGAAACACCTTTTTTATTTTTTATATAAAAAAGGAGATGATTCAAATTGTTATTTTGAGGCATCCCCTTATAGTAATTATATATTATTAGGTTTTATGTTATAGGCTTTATAGGTTATGGGCTATATAAATCAATATATTTAATCTTCAAAATACCCTTCTGGATATAATGGGAACTTAGATATAAGCTCTTGAGCTTCCACTTTACAATCATCTAGTACTTCTTTATTATCAATATTTTCTGCTACCTTATTCATTATTCCTGCTATTTGTATAACTTCTTTTTCTTTAAGACCTCTTTGAGATATTGATGTAAGACCTATACGGACACCACTAGTTACAAATGGTGACTGTGGGTCATCAGGAATAACATTTTTATTAACTGTTATTCCTACATATTCAAGAGCTTTTTCAAATTGTTTTCCTGTAAGATTTTTGCTTCTTAAATCAACCATAACTATATGGTTATCAGTTCCTCCGCTTACAATACTAAAACCATGTGAAATAAGTTCAGATGCTAAAGTTTGAGCATTTACTACCACTTGTTCCATTATTTTTTTAAATTTATCTGTGCCTAAATACAATAGTGAAAAGGCTTTTGCTGCAACTGTATTAAGATGTATAGAACCTAATGTTCCTGGGAAAACACCTTTGTCTAGTTTCTTTGCATGTTCAGCTTTACAAAGTACAATACCACTTCTTGGACCACAGAAAGTTTTTGTTGTAGATGAAGAAACAAAATCTGCATAAGGTACAGGGCTAGGAATTACTTTTGCGGCTACCAATCCTGCAACATGTGCCATATCTACCATAAAGTAAGCCCCTACTTCTTTTGCAACCTTTGATATTCTTTCATAATCTATTAGTCTTGGATATGAACTTGCTCCTGCAATTATAAGTTTTGGTTTACATTCTTTTGCTTTTGCTTCAAGAGCGTCATAATCTATACGTCCAGTACTTGGGTCTACTCCATAAAATTCATACTTATAAATGTCATGTAAAAAATTAACTGTGCTACCATGCGTTAAATGTCCACCTTGGTCAAGACGCATACTTAAGACAGTATCATTTGGTTTTAATATTGATGAATATACACAATAGTTGGCTGTAGAACCTGAGTATGGCTGTACATTTACATGTTCTGCTCCAAATACTTCTTTTGCACGTTTGATTGCTAGAGTTTCAAGTTTATCTGCTTCTTCAGAACCTGCTTGAAAACGAGCCCCTGGATAACCTTCTTCTGTTTTATTTGTAAATACACATCCACTTAATTCAAGTACTTCTGTTGGTGCTGTACTTTCAGAAGCTATCATCTCAATATTATGCTCTTGTCTAACCAACTCTCCAGCTACAATATTATATAATTCTGGGTCTGAAATTTTTGTTGTTTTTAACATCATAATCCTCCTCTTAATTAAAGAATATATTTTATTGATTTAATCTTTTATTAATAAATTTATTATAAAAACCTATAAAATGTAAGATATTCCTCCACCAGGTCCTAATGGTATGCCAATACCCATGAACAGTAATAACAATATTATTTCTATTATTGTAAATACCACCGAGTATGGAATCATATTCGATATGACAGTACCTATACCTAGATTCTTATCATATTTTCTAGCAAAAGCTAATATAACTGGGAAATACGGAAAAAGTGGACTTATTGGATTTGTTGAAGCATCCCCAATACGATAAGCTATCTGAGTTAATGCTGGATTAAAATCTAGTAACATAAACATTGGAACAAATATAGGTGCTAAAATAGCCCATTTCGCAGAAGCACTTCCTACAAATAAATTGATAAATCCAGATAGAAATATAAATCCTATTATCAATCCATAACTAGGTATCCCGGATTCTGCCAAGACTTTTGCTCCTGTTATTGATAAAATTGTTCCCAAGTTACTAAGATTAAATAAATTAATAAATTGAGATGCTATAAATGCTAAAACTATATATCCACCCATATCACTCATACTACTACCCATCATAGATACTAAGTCTTTGTCATTCTTTATCTTCTTACTTACTTTTCCATACACTAATCCTGGAGTTAAAAATATAATAGTGATTATAGGAACTATACCTTTCATTAAAGGTGCATTACTAGATAGTATGGAACCAGTTTCTGAATCTTTCATAAATGCATTGTCACCTATACATAAAGCAACTATTACTACCACAACAACTAACAATGATAATAAAGCGTATTTTATACCTTTATTTTCAAGTTCACTCAATTCCTGCATATCCTTATCATTCTCTGAATCACTGTATTTTGAAAAACGAGGAGCTATAAATTTTTCAGTTACAAATGCTCCTGCAAAAGTTAAAACTATTGCTGATATAAAAGCAAAATAAAGGTTCATTGCTGGATTACCTTGATAAGATGGGTCCATCATTTGAGCTGCTGGTATTGTAAATCCAGCTAATAATACATCTGTCGTACTAAGCATGACATTTGCTGCAAATCCTCCTGCAACACCTGCAAAGGCTGCAAACATACCTACAAGAGGATGTCTTCCAATGCCTAAAAAAACAAGTGCTGCAAGTGGTGGTAATATTATAAATCCTACATCTGCTGCTGTATGTGATAACATACCTGCAAATACAATTGCTACAGTTACAAGTTTTTGTGGAACTTTACTTATCCCTTTTTTCATTAATACTTCCATAAATCCAGATTTCTCAGCAACACCTGCTCCAAGCATCGTAACTAATACTAATCCTAATGGAGCAAATGACTGGAAGTTTGTAACTATACTACCTAAATAGGATTGAATCTGCTCTTTCTCTAGTAGATTTACTACTTTTACAACCTCTTTTGTAGAAGGGTGTATTTCTTCTACTCCTAAACTGGATATAACTGCTGACAATATTAAGACAATTATACATAGTAGTAAAAATATGGTTACTGGGTCTGGAAGTTTATTACCTGCTCTCTCTACAACATTTAATGCTCTCATTAACAATCCACTATCTTTGTTTTTTTCCTGTGAATTAATTTTTCTCAAACTAATCCCCCCCATAAACTTTATCTCCAGAAACACTCTATGTTAAATTTTACTTTTTAAATTTATCCATATAATTTATAACAGATTGACATAGTACGTTTGTACCTACTAAAATAGAATTTTTATCAGCTTTAAATTTAGGATTATGCCACTGATACGTACAACCTTGTTCTTTGTTGCCTACACCTAACCAGTAAAAAAATCCTGGTGCTTTTTCCATAAATATAGAAAAATCTTCTCCTCCTGTGGAAGGTATTGGATCAACTACAGCATCTTCTGAATACAAGTCACATACAGATTTACAAGCTATTGTGTACATTTCTTTACTGTTTATAACAGCTGGTAAATCAAATAAATAATCTAGTTTTGCAGTTGCTTGATATCCACGTGCTATTTCACAAACTATATTTTCCAAATTTTCAGATATTTTCTTTCGTACCTCATTACTAAAGCTTCTACATGTACCTGTCATATCTACTTTTTCTGAAATTACATTATTTGCAGTTCCTCCATTTATAGTGCCTATTGATATAACAGCTGATTCTAATGGACTTATATTTCTACTTACTATTGTTTGAATACCCATTATAATTGCACTTGATGCTACTATAGGGTCTATTGTTCTATTTGGTATACCTCCATGCCCTCCAAAACCATTTACTTCTATCTTAATAGTATCTACTGCTGCCATTAATCCACCCAACTTAACACCTACTTTTCCACAAGGTATATCTGGATGATTGTGAAGACCAAATATAGCATCAACTTTTGGATTTTCCATTACTCCTCGTTCAACTAGCATCTTTGCTCCTTTATTAACTTCTTCTGCTGGTTGAAATATAAACTTTACATTTCCATGAAGGTTATCTCTTATATGGGATAGTACATATGCACATCCTACAAGACAAGATGTATGTATATCATGTCCACATGCATGCATTATACCATCATATTGTGATTTGTACTCAATATCAACCTCTTCATGGATTGGTAAAGCATCAATATCTCCTCTTAATGCTACTGTAGGACCATCGTACTTTCCTTTCAATAACCCTACAACTCCTGTTTCCATTCCCATATCTAATATCTCTATACCTAAACTTACTAATAAATCTTTTATAGCTTTTGTAGTCCTAAATTCTTTAAAACTTAGTTCTGGGTGCATATGAATATCTGTAAAAAACTCTAAAATATCTTCTTTGTACTTTTCTGATATCAAAATAAGTTCATGCATACTAACACCTCTCCAAAATTTTTATTTTTGATTTTTCTACTATGTTAACTACAAATTATATATAAGTCATTAATATTAATAAAGATATTTTTTATAAATTCAATTTAATTTCGTTTATATTTATATTTTACTACATCGTTTTAATTAAATATATTATCATATCTTGCAATTTATTTAACTATTTTGACTTTTTAAAATCTATATTATATAAAAAACTTCCCTTAACTATAATCTATTGATAAGTAACCCTATTCCTGACTTTGTGTTGATTTTTCTCTACATGTAATAGCTTTATATACCATACAGACTAAAATTAAAAGTCCCATATAACCTGTATATGGATATAGAATGTTTACTAGTTTACCAAATGGTAAAAATCCACCTATACAAGCCAAAACAGCTATTACTGTTGTTACAAGTTTAAATTTAGGGTGTTCATCTTCAACAATCCTATTAGTTACAGACCATAAAAGTGGAACAGCAGTCGTATAAATACCTAATATAAGTGCAACTGAGAAAAGTACACCTACAATAGGAGCTATATTATCTGCTAAATAAAGTGATGGTATTTCTTTCATATATAAGTTTCCTATATCTGAAATCATAGCCAAATACATAACTATTCCAGCAGTCATAAATACTACTCCACCTAATAGACCTCCCCAGAAAGCATCCTTTTTACTTTCAATAGAAGCTCCCATTCCTGTTAAAAAAACAATCATTACAATAATATTTAATGTATTATAAATTACTCCTGAAACTATTGGACTTCCTGATGCTTTTGTAACTTCAATATTCTTCATAGCTTCTCCAACCATAGATAATCCATCTAAATGTTTAAATAAACTTATTAGCCCAACAGCAATCGTAAATACTGCTATTACTGGTCCAATACGACCAAGTATACTTACTAATTTTTCTAAACCCATAGACACTGTGATTAACGTAGCAACAGCCATCAAAACTCTTCCCAAATAAGGATTTATACCATAGTATTCAGTTAAAGTTGAGCCTGCACCCGAAATCATTACTATAAGAATTCCAAATAAAAATATTGGGCTAAACCATTCATAGAATTTACCTAAAATCTTTCCACAATAAAAAGTATAAATTCTCGTTGGTTCTTTAAGTTTTAATTCTCTACCTCTAGTTATAACTTCAGCTCCAAGAAATGAAAATAACACCATTGATATTAATGCTCCAACTAGCCCCATATACCCTTGAGAGGCGAAAAATTGGAGTATTTCTTGACCTGTAGCAAATCCAGAACCAATTGCTGTTGCTAAATAAGCCCCTGCAATACAGATAATATTTTTCACATTTACTTTGTCTGACATATTAAATTACCTCCATTATAAAGTTACCTTCTTCAACAAATATAAATCCTCAGCAAATTAAATGAAAATTCTGTCTTTTTAGAATAGTATTTGATTTGCTTTTTTTATTTTGTATATCTTTTTATTTTTATTTATATATATTTTTTTATATAAATAGGTACAGCTTTTATAAGGTTTAATGTTATTAAATATGTTTAAAGCGCTTTAATTTTTACTATAATTAAAGTATACTTATTCAGGCACACTCAAACAATTATCTATATTGACTTTTTATTTATCAATTTCAATTTTTAGTATTTAATTTATAGACTTTAGGAGTCATTCCTTTTTCTATCTTGAAATTTTTGTAGAAATTATTTAGACTATTATAACCAACCATTTCTGCAATCTCATTTATACTTTTCGTAGTATTTTCAAGTAACTCAATAGATTTTTCTATTCTTATATGATTTAGATATGATATAAAAGTTGTATTCAAATTACTTTTAAAAATCCTAGATATATTAGATGGATTAGTTAAAAATAATTTAGCACAATCATTTAGCTTTAAGTCCTTATTATAATTTAAGTTTACATACTCTAGTATCTCATTTAATAAATTATTATTAGTATATTGATAACCGATAATATTTTCTACAGACTTATTAAACTCGTTCATGTCTAATGGTTTAAGGAGTATATCTTTCACATTTAATCTCAAGGCTTTTTGTGCATATTCAAAATAGTCAAAAGCAGTTATTACGACAAAGTTTATTTTTTTGGCTAGGTGAGATGTTTTTTCTATTACCTCTAACCCATTATATATTGGCATCTGAATATCTATAAACACTATGTCTGGCTCTAAATCAATTATTTTAGCTACTGCTTCATCACCAGATGTTGCTTTACCAACAATCCTTATTGGCATATCTTTCATTTCTATAAAGTGTGTTATTATTTTTAGAACAGCTTCTTCATCATCTATTATTAGTGCTCTTCTCATGAGAATTCCTCCCTTTTAGCTTAATAATATAAAAAAGTAAGATATATAAAACAACATAAAAACATCTAATATATTTCTTAACATTTATAAAACTTATTAATTTTTCATAAGCTCTATACATGTTCCTTACAATTTTCAATAGGAATTTTAATCATTATGTAAGTACCCTCTTTATCACTTGACTTTATATTCATATCAAAATCATTTCCATAAGCAGATGTAAATTTTGTATATATTAAAGACAATCCATGACCATTATTACTACGAATACCTGCCCTTATTTTGTCTATACTGTTCTCCTCTAAAATAGTTCCATTATTATGAATTTCTATAATAGCATACTCAGAATCAACTCTTGCAATTATCTCAACTCGTTTTTCTGTATCAATATCTCTAAATCCATGTGTAAAAGCATTTTCTACAATAGGTTGAATAAAGTTAAACGGTACAGAAAGACTATAGAGCTTCTCAGGAATAAGATACTTTACTTTAAGCGCATCTCCATAACGCAATTTCTGTAAGTTTAAATAATTTTTAATATATAGTATTTCCGATTCTAATTCTACAAAGCGTAAATCAGACCTCATTGTATATCTAAACATTTTAGATAAATCTATTATTGCACTATACAAATCATAACTACCATCATCAAGTGCTATACTTGCCATTGAATTTAGAGTATTAAATAAAAAGTGATGGTTTATTCTTAAGTTGGTAACCATATCTTGAGCTACCTTTAAATTCATTTCAAGTTGCTCGCCATAATGATATGTTCTTGCAATAGTATTCTCTTTTTCTTGTAAATCTTTTCTTATGTCATTGAATGAACAAAAATTTATTATATTTTTAGATATTTGTTTTAAGAGACGTTTTATACTTCTAGCAGCACCTTCTGGTATATCATATAAATTACTATGTGTTGTATCTAAATTTAAATCAGATAATAATACATATCCTCCTCTTATCACTCCTATACTATTGTTTTTGTATAATATTGGAATATTATATATTGTTATCCCATACTTACATACAAACTGGTTGCTACTTTTTTGATTCATACAATCACAGTTTTGAGGAAATTTCATAGGGTTACATTTTTCAAAACAAAATAGAGGAAAATAAGGATTTTTTAAAACTATATTCCATGAATCATCATATATAATCAATGGAATTTTGAATGGGTCTATAAATTGACCACGAATTGATTCTATTGCTGCATACAAATTTAAAGTACTTTCGCTATAATTTATTAAAGTTTTCTTCAAATAATTATTAGGATTAACATCTATAACCTCACTCTCTCCTACATCATTTACATTATTTGAAACAATAAGTTCTTTTATTGGTCTATCACCTGTATTTATAGTTTCATGTGTACTGCCAGATTCTATATAAAAAATCATACCTTGGTAAAATGGCTTCCATACTCCATTTATGATATACAGACCTTCTCCTTCTAAAATATATATCATTTGCTCTTGACCATAATGAACATGATTAAAATGTTTTTTACCTTGCATAGTTACTGCAATATATATATTCATAGCTTGTTTTGGATTGTTTTCATCATAAGTGTGTTTCCATTCAATATATCCCCACTCTGTCTTTTGAATTTTCATAAAAAATTCCTTTCTACTTGTAAATTATTTATGTTTATTTTTTAATAAATTTAGTAAATAAAAAAGTATACATACTCTTTCATATGATAGCTTACTATATCAATATTCATTAGTTTGTACACTTTTTTATATTCATTATTATTTTTTAATTGCTTCTAGCTTATTGTATTATTTAAAAATACATAATTTAACTCTTATTTAATAACAGAAACTCCCATATATGGTCTCAAAACTTCTGGAACAACTACAGAACCATCTTCCTGTTGATAATTTTCCAATATAGCTGCAACACTTCTTCCAATAGCTAATCCAGAGCCATTTAATGTATGTGCATATTCAGCTTTAGAATCTTTATCTCTTTTAAATCTTATTCCTGCTCTTCTAGCTTGGAAATCTTCACAGTTTGAACAAGATGAAATCTCAACATATCTATTATAACTTGGCATCCAAACTTCTACATCATATTTAAAAGAAGCTGTGAATCCTAAATCACCTGTACATATCTTCACTACTCTATATGGTAATTTTAATAATTGTAGCATAGTCTCAGCATTGTTAGTAAGCTTTTCTAACTCATTGTAAGATTCTTCTGGTGCTACTATTTTAACCATTTCTACTTTGTTAAATTGATGTTGTCTTACCAATCCTCTTGTATCTCTTCCAGCAGAACCAGCTTCTGACCTAAAGCATGGAGTATATGCTGTATAATTTATTGGTAATTGTTCAAATTTAAGTATTTCATTAGCATGTATATTGGTCAAAGGAACTTCTGATGTTGGAATTAGAAAATAGTCCAGTCCTTCTATTTTAAACATATCTTCTTCAAACTTAGGAAGTTGCCCTGTACCTAAAAAACTATTTCTATTTGCCATAAATGGTGGAATAACCTCTGTATATCCGTTTACTGTTGTATTTGTGTCTAAGTAAAAATTTAATAATGCCCTTTCTAACCTAGCTCCTAATCCTCTATAAAGAGTAAATCTTGAACCAGTTATTTTGCTAGCTGTTTCAAAGTCAAGTATACCTAGTCCTGCTCCAATTTCCCAATGAGCCTTAGATTCAAAATCAAAATTAGTAGTCTCTCCCCAAGTCCTTACCTCAACATTATCTTCATCAGTTTCACCTTGTGGAACTTCTGGATGTGGTACATTTGGTATTCTCATTAACAGATATTCCATCTTATCTTCTACTTGTTTAAGGTTTTGGTCTATAATTTTAATCTTGTCAGATAACTCTTTTAATTTGACCTTTTCATTTTCTACATCTTTACCTTCTTTTATAAGATTTGGTATATTTTTAGATGCTATATTTAATTCATTTTTCATGACTTCAACTTCTTGAAGAATTTTTCTTCTTTCATCATCTAACTTAACTACTTCATCAAGACTAAAGGCTTTTTCACCCCTTCTTTCCATAGCTTTTTTTATACCATCTAGATTTTCTCTTATTCTTTTTATATCAAGCATTTTTTCCTCCTCAGTACTTAAGATTGGATGTTATCTCTTAATCTCAAATAATTTTGATAATATGTTTTCTGTCTGAGGTTAAGAAATCTTTTTTGTTTTATCCGAACCTATTTATTTTTATTTAATTTATTTATATTTTACTAACTTTTTTATATGTTGTCAAATTATATTTAATTAAATTAATACAATTTAATTTTTAATTGTTGTTTTTATAATTAACTTCATTATAATTATATCGATTTTGCTAATCAATTATCTATTTTGACTTTTTATTTACCAATCTTATATAATTATTAACTTTCATATAAATTTTTTTACCTTATGATATAATTCTTTATAAATAATTTATTTGAATAGGAGGATTTAGATGAGCGATTCAAATATAGGTAAGAAATTGACTTTATGTAGAAAAAAACAGAATCTCAGTATAAAAGACTTATCTAAACTAATTAAAGTTACACCTTCATTAATAAGCCAAATAGAAAAAGGAAGTGTAAATCCATCCATAAGTTTTTTAAAATCAATTTCAAATGCTTTAAATGTACCATTAGTCAATTTTTTTATTCCTTCTATAGATAATTTAGAACTAATTGTGAGAAATAATCAAAGAAGGATATTAATTCTGCCAGACTCAAAAGATATTTTATATGAAATGTTATCAAGTAATCCATTTAATGAATTTGAGTTTGCCATTATGAACTTAGCTCCTAAGTCTTATTGTAAAGAAAAAAATGGGCATGACGGAGATGAAGTTGCATATGTTCTCAAAGGAAGTGTCCAACTTAGCTTAGAAGACGATATATTTCAACTAAATGAAGGTGATAGTGTAAAAATTCCATTTGGCATGAGACATAAATGGGGAAATCCTAATGAAATTGAAAGTAAAGTAATATACATAATTGTTTCATAAACTATTATCTACTTAATTATCTGACATACTACATAGATAACTCAATAAATTGATATTTATTTAAGAAGGTAGAATTAACAAAATTATACTGGTAAATCTTCAATATAATAAATTGTTGATTTAGCTATAATATCATTTAATTCTACCTAATTTGTTATTTAAGTCTATTTTTATATAGTAACAAACTCATGTAACTTACATCTATTTTAAAGAATATAATACTTCTCCTTCTCTTATAGTCTTTAGTACTTTAATATCTTTTATTTTCATAGGGTCAATTGTAAGTGGATTTTCATCTAGTATTATTAAATTAGCTAATTTACCTTCTTTAATCGAGCCTTTTTTGTCTTCTTCAAAATATTGATATGCTGCATTTATAGTAACACCCTTTAAAGCATCTAATGGGCTTATCTTTTCATTTTCTCCTATTTGCACATCTTTTTTCGTAATTCTATTAACAGCACACCATACTGTTTCAAGCATATTAGGAGCTATTACTGGTGTATCCTGATGTAAAGTGTAAGTTAGACCTTTTTCTATAGTTGTTTTAAGTGGACTAATTTTAAATGCTCTATCTTCTCCAAGGTTTTTGATATGAATATCTCCCCAATAGTATGTGTGAGCTACAAAGTATGAAGGTATCATATTTATTTTCTTCATATCATCAATTTGGTCTTCTCTCACTGTTTGAGCATGTATCATAACTGGTCTTGCATCATTTTTACTATTTTCTTCTTTTAAGTTTAAAACTTTTTCAAATGAATCTATCAACTGGTCTGCTGCCGCATCTCCATTACAATGAGTTAGAAGTTGCATTTTTTCTTTTAATGAAGTATTTATAAATTTCTCTACTTCTTCATTTTTATATATAGGATATCCACAATAATCATCATCTGAATTTTCGTATGGTCTAGTTAACCATGCTGTCTTACCTTGTGGAGAGCCATCCAAAAATATTTTATATCCTCCTATTTTAAATCTATTTGTATATTTCTTTATAAAATCTCTATT
Source organism: Clostridioides sp. LIBA-7602 (assembly GCF_056688945.1). Classification (NCBI taxonomy): domain Bacteria; kingdom Bacillati; phylum Bacillota; class Clostridia; order Peptostreptococcales; family Peptostreptococcaceae; genus Clostridioides; species Clostridioides sp. LIBA-7602. Next base: position 3,365,110 of record NZ_CP196991.1, read on the forward strand.
TCCATCTGCTACAGATTTACTTTTTTTCAAATCCACATATCCTACAATATCCATCTTTAATTTCTTTTGACTTGCCATTGTTTTTAGAAGGTTAAACTGATTCTCTGCCATTAGACCTTCTTGAGCTGTTGTAATACCATAGCTTAGATATATGTCCTGTGCTTTATCAATTGATTTAAAAATCTCATCTGCTGATGGTTGCTTTATTTTAGACGATACATTAAAAAATGCATTCTCCTCTAAGTATCCATTTGGTTCTTGACTTCCTTCTACTCTACCAATATGCCCACCTTCTGGGTCCTGTGTTTCATGAGTAACACCAAGTTGCTTTAATCCTAGTGTGTTTGCAACACCCATGTGACCAGAAGCATGTGAAATTAGTATTGGATTCTCTAAAGATGCACTATCAAGTACATCTTTATCTGGATGTCTATTTTCTTCTAAGAAATTATTATCATATGAAAATCCAATTATCCATTCGCCTTTTTTTATATTATTTTTATCTTTGAAATCCTGTATTTTTTTTACTATATCTTTAAAACTAGTTGCATCTTCTAAAGGAATTAACTTTAGTGTAGTAGCAAAAGCTATCAAGTGGCTATGTGAATCAATAAAAGAAGGCATCAATGTCTTCCCTTTTAAATCTATAACTTCTGTATGTTTATTTTTTAAAGCAAAGACTTCTTCTTTTGTTCCTATCTTTTTTATTATCTTATCTTTTATAAGAATAGCATCTCCACATATTGAATCTTCCATTGTAATGATATTTCCATTGTAATAAATTTTTTCTTTCATAAAATTCTCCTTAAGCTGTCTATTTTTATAAATTTTCTTCACTGTTTTCTTTTTAATTATATTACATTACATTAAATTTGTTTCTTTAGACTTTATTCATGTAAAAGTTTTGTTTTTAATTATTGTTCGCCAAGAAATAAATACTATTCATTATAAATAAGACAATTTAATAGTCTTCATATTGCTAAAAAGCTCTTATAAAATAGTGAGATTAAATATTTGAACTTACTTGTTTTTGCATAATTGTAATTTTTTAAATCATGATGTATCATTTTAAGTATACAGTTACATCATTATTCACAATATAAACACTTTACTTATCAAATATCATTTGATGTAGTCTGTTCAAAGCAACAAATTTAAATATTTTTAGGAGGTTTTTTATGAGCAAAGAAAATAAAAATGTAAGAATTGCTGTTGTTCAGGCATCACCAGTCATAATGGACTTAGAAAAAACAGTTGAAAAAGCATTAGAATTAATTAAAGAAGCTGGTAAAAAAGGAGCAAATATTGTAGTTTTCCCAGAAGCATTCATACCTGCATATCCAAGAGGTCTTTCATTTGGATTTGTTGTTGGAAGTAGAACAATGGAAGGTAGAGAAGATTGGAAAAGATACTATGATAATTCTGTGCCAGTTCCTAGTGCTACAACAGATTTATTAGGAAAAGCAGCTCAAGAAGCAGGTGTATACTTATCAATGGGTATAACAGAAAGAGATGGTAATGATATAAACTGTACTCTTTATTGCACAAACTTATTTTTCTCTCCAGAAGGTAAACTTATTGGTAAACACAGAAAACTTAAACCTACAGGAACAGAAAGATGTATTTGGGGCGAAGGAGATGGAAGTACTCTTACAGTAGTTGATACTCCATATGGAAAAATGGGGGGCTTGATTTGTTGGGAAAACTATATGCCATTAGCTAGAACAGCTCTTTATGCTAAAGGAGTAAAACTTTATATAGCTCCTACTGCAGATTCAAGAGAAGAATGGCAATCAACTATGAAGCATATTGCTTTAGAAGGAAGATGTTTCGTTATCGGATGTAATCAATACGTTGAAAAAAATATGTATCCAACTGACCTTAATTACTATAAAGAATTAGATGTCGAACCAGAAATTATGTGTCCAGGAGGAAGCTGTATAGTTGACCCTTTTGGAAAATATGTAGCTGGACCTATTTTCAATAAAGAAGAAATGTTAATAGCTGATTTAGACTTAGAACAGATAGTTCTTAGTAGACTAGATTTTGACTCAGAAGGTCATTATTCAAGACCTGATGTCTTTGAATTAATTGTTCATGAATAATCCTTTACATAAAAATCAAAATGAGATACTCTTAAATAAATTTAAGGTATCTCATCTTTTCTTAATATTCTAAAATTATATTTGCTTAATATCTAAAATTATATTTATAAATTTAATTTAACTACCTACTTTTTTTCTAAATCAACTACTGTTCTTCCTACATGCTTTCCTGCAATTATTGAATCTATACTATTATTTAATTCCTCTAGCGATACTACATTTACCATATCATCTAAATCATGTAATTTCCATTCATTAGATAATAAATCCCATATCTTTAATCTTACATTCATTGGGCATTCTACAGAGTCTATACCATATAAAGTAACTCCCTTTAAGATAAATGGATACACTGAACTTGTAAACTCAATTCCACCTGCATTACCACAAGTTGTCACTGCTCCACAATAATTAGTTGTCTTTATTGCTGTTGATAAAGTATTTCCTCCTACTGTATCTATCACTCCAGCCCATCTTGGTCTAAGTAGAGGTCTACCTGAATTATCGTCTACTTCTGACCTATGTATAACATCTTTAACTCCTAAATCTAACAGTACTTCTTTCTGTTCTTCTAATTTTCCTGTTGATACTACAACTGAATAACCTAATTTAATCAATATTTTGGCTGCAATTACTGCAACTCCTCCTGTACCACCAGTAACTAATACATCTCCCATATCCTTATCTACAGAGTTTATAAATTTGTATACAGATAAAGCTGCTGTAAATCCTGCTGTACCATAATCCATTGCTTCTTTCAATGAAAGATTTTTTGGAAGTCTCACTACCCATCTAGAAGGAACTCTTATATATTCTGAAAATCCACCAGAAGTATTCATCCCCAAATCATAACCTGTTACTAAAACTTCATCTCCAACTTTAAAATCATCACAACTACTAGATTCTACTATACCAGATGCGTCAATTCCTGGTGTATGAGGATATTTTCTAGTAACACCCTTATTTCCATTTGCAGAAAGTGCATCTTTATAATTTAGAGAAGAATATTTTACTTTTATTAAAACTTCTCCTTCTGGCAATGAGTCTATTTCTCTTTCAACTATATTTCTCTTAAAACTGCCTTCTTCTTCTGTAATATATAATGATTTAAATTTTTTATTCATAAATTTCCTCCCAATATAATTAGTTTTATGTTAAACTAATTATAGTTTATAAATAGTTTTATGTCAAACTAATTTAAATAGATTAAGGATTGGAGATTAATTTATGGAAGATAAATATATTATACATTTCATAAGTAAAACAAAAGCTAATATGGTTAAGTTTATTGAAAGTAGACTTAGTCAAAATGGTTTATATGAATTGATACCTACTCATGGAAATATTTTAACTGCACTTTATGAAAACAATGGAATACTTACAATGAAAGAAATTGCAACTAAAATAGGAAAGGATAAGTCTACTGTTACAGTATTGGTTAATAAACTCATAAATCTAGGATATATAGAAAGACAAAAATGTACTAGTGATAAGCGTATTACATATATAAAACTTACAGAAAAAGCATTACTTATAGAAGATACTTTTAATAGTATCTCAACACAAGTTAAAGAGACAGCATACCATAATATTACAGAAAATGAAAAACAAGAATTTCTTAGAATTTTAAAAAAAATCAATGATAATTTTAAAAATGCTGACTAAATTGAGCATAATTATATCTCCTATTGGAATAATAAATAAAAAGAATCAAATATTGTAAAAATTTATTGTGATAGAGAGGTAGAATATGAATTTAAAAGATAGTAAAACTAAAGAAAATTTATTAAGAGCTTTTGCAGGTGAGAGTCAAGCTAGAAATAGATATAATATTTCTGCATCTGTAGCAAAAAAAGAAGGATTATATATAATAGAATCTTTATTTAATTATACTGCTGACCAAGAAAAAGCACATGCAAAACAGTTCTTTACTAAACTAAAAGAATTTGCTGGTGAAAATATAAATATATCAGGAGCATATCCTGTAGATTTATATGATAAAACAGCTCAACATCTTAAAGCAGCACAACATAATGAGCTTCAAGAATGGGATGATGTATATAAAAACTTTGGAAAAACAGCTCGTGAAGAAGGATTTGAAGCTATAGCTAAATTATTTGAAAATATAGCTGAAATAGAAAAGGTTCACGGTGATAGATTTGGTAAATATGCTACTGATTTAGAAGAAGGTACTTTATTTAGAAGAAATGAAGATATACAATGGATATGTACACATTGTGGGCATATCCATGTAGGTAAAGAAGCACCAAAAGCTTGTCCTGTATGTCTTCATCCACAAGGATATTTCTTAGATTTTAAAAACTCATTATTTGAATAAAACAATGTAATTATTTTATTTAAATATTCTATTATATTTATACAGGTGGCGTTTAGTAATTCCCACAAGGGAAGATAGAAACGCCGCTTTTTTATGCCCTCATGTCACACAGTAGGAGCATACAGAGCCTTATCACGTAGCTTTGCTGTCACAACGGTGGCTAGTTATTGGCTAGCAAACTTGATTCTTTTTTTCTATTTGTCTTTATATAAAAGTGAAAGGGAATTACTACAAATTAAGTAATCTGAACCTCCCATGACTAAAGTCACAGGGTTCCTGTTTCATAGAATTTCGCATACTAAAATATGTCTTACCAATTCTCCACAGGCTATCCCCGTAGTTCCTACGGTTCCTTACATACGTTATCTATTTTAAACTGTTATTAATCTTAATCCTTCTTTTAGTATATTTATACTCGCATTTATATCTCTATCGTGAGTTTCATTACAACAAGGACAAATCCATTCTCTTATACTTAAATCCTTAATTTCCTTGTTTTTGTACCCACATTTATTGCATATTTGTGAACTTGCAAAGAATTTACCTACCTTTACAATTTGTCTACCATACCAATTAGCCTTATATTCTAATTGACGAATAAATTCTGACCATGACACATCAGAAATTAAGCGAGATAGTTTACTATTTCTAGTCATATTCTTTACTTGTAAATCCTCTATGCAAATAATATCATTCTCTCGTATTAATTTAGTAGATAGTTTTTGTAGAAAATCCTTCCTTTGATTAGCTATATGTTCTTGAAGTCTTGCAACTTTTAATCTTGCTTTATTTCTATTTAAACTACCAATTGTTTTTCTCGATAATTCTCTTTGTAATTTAGCAAGTTTGTTTAATGACTTTTGAAGATACTTAGGATTTTCTATAAATTGTCCACAACTTGAGATACAAAATTCTTTAATTCCTAAATCTAAACCTATCTGACTATTAGTATTTTCAAATGCTTTAATATCTATATCAGTACAACATAATGCTACATAATATTTACCACTTGGTTCTTTGGATACTGTAGCATTAAGTATTCTCCCTTGAGGTACTTGTTTATCCCTTACTTTAACCATACCAAGTTTAGGTAATTTTATATATTGACTAAAGTACATAATGTTTCCATTTGTAAAGTTAGTTCTATATGAAAATCTATTAGTTTTCTTTGATTTAAATTTAGGAAATCCTGTATTTTCTTTAAAGAATTTTTTATATGCGTTTTCTAAATCTTTTAAGGTGTTTTGTAGTGAAAATTTATCAGGTTCTTTAAGCCACTCTAATTCTCTTTTTAAATTGGTCAAATCAGAACTGCACTGTTTATAAGTAAAAGTTTCTTTATTGTTTTCATAAACTTCTATTCTTTTAGCAAGATATTTATTATATACAAATCTACAACATCCAAATGTTTTGTTAATTAACTCTTGTTGCTTTTTATTTGGATACATTCTAAACTTATAAGCTTTTTCCACTACTACCACCTCACTTTACTTGCTTTTTCTGATTATTAATATATCTTCTTATCTGTTCTTCTGTATTTTCTGATACAGTAGCAACGAAATAACTAGGATTCCAAAGATGTCCTCCCCATAATTTCTTTTTCAACTGTTCTCCATGTTTTTTCATTAACAACCTTGCCGATACACCTTTTAATGCTTTTATCATATCTGGTATATAGTGTTGTGGTGAACAATTTATTAGTAAATGTATGTGGTCTTTATCACTATTACATTCTAATATTTGAAATTTATTATCTTTAGCTATTTTATTTAATATATTAATTAAATCTTCTTCAATTTCATTTGTTAATACTGGATGTCTATATTTTACACACCATACTATATGGTATTGTACTAAATACACATACCCTCTACCATGAGTCACTTCCATTTTTCATCACCCAACATAATATTAACATATGTAATTACTTAAAACAAGTATTCTAAAGGTTTTTATATTTATTTTTAAATAACATACGTAAGAAACGCAAATCTTAACTTTTATCATTTTTGAGGTTGTCGTTCACATAAGTTCGCTACTACCTATGCAGTTCTCTTATGAACTTCTTACACTTTCATGCAAGCACAGACTATATCTTATCCTTCGGCATTATCCGTTAAGGTCTACCCACTTCCACTACCAATAACTTGTAGTGTACTTCCCTCAAGAGGAATAGTCGTTGAAGTTTCTCCTATTCGGAGTTTACCTGCTGATTGCCCATTTTAAAGTACTTAGGGTTTAACCTTATACCATCTAACCAATTTTTTCTACTTTCGTAACTTTCACACTTAGGTTTATTTCATCCTTATGTTTTAGTTTGGTTAGCTTTAGGGGTTTCCAGCAATTCAAGTAGTATTGGATAGGTTCTATCCTATCTCTACATATAAGTTTCCCTATATGCTGACTATTTTAGCTACTAAATCATGACTAAAGTCACGAGTGTGCGTAGCTATTTTTTAATCAAAAACTACAAGATAGTTCCTTGTGATGGATAGCATTAAATGATATAATTTTATTCATAATCTGTACACAGATATTGATAAGAAATATACAAAACAATTTATTAGAATTTGGAGGTAGAATTATGGAACGTCTTATAACTGAATGTTATGAATTTATGAAGGACTGCAACTTGACTTATGCTTTTTGTGGTGGGTATGCAATAGAATTATTTACAAATATAAAAACGCGTACTCATTCAGATGTAGATATAACGTTATTTTCTGAAGATAGAAAACATATCATTGACTACATACTTGGTAAAGGCTGGGATATTTATGAACATCTACATTCAGAGAATTGTCTAAGAAAAATTACTAACTCTAACGATGAAAGAGCTTTAAATTGTTTTTATGTGTGGGCAATAAAGCCGAACTGTTCATTTTTCAAAATAGAACCCACACCCTATGAAGATGATATTTTCAGTTTTGAAATTTTAGATAAAGAACAAACAAATTTTGATTTTATTGATATTATCTTTAATACAAGAAAAAACGGAGAATTTATTTGTGATAAAGAAAAAAACATATCGAGAGAACTTGATAAGGCAATATTATATCGTAATAATATACCATTTTTAGCTCCAGAAGTAATACTGTTTCTTATTGCAAATCCAGCATATCTTGAATCCGATTATCATAGAGAAAAAAACAGTCTTGATTTTGAATTTACTTCTCCTTTACTATCAAAAGAAAGTCTGGAATGGCTTATAAACGCGATTAAAAAAGCATATCCAGAGGGTAATAAACGACTAGAGCAGATAATGGCTTTACAGCAAATATTATAAGTAAACTTTAAACCACCTTTAAATCCTCAGTTTCTAAATTAGCATAAAAATACCGTAAGGCACATAAATACAAACTATACTGGCATATAAGAACTTCTAAAGAAATAATCAAAAAGTATAGGTTTGATTTTACTTAAATATGTTTATAAGTACTATATTACCTTCATAACAGTAAAATGAACCATAAAGATTACTATAGATATAAAATATCCTTTGAATATAATTTATAGTAATACATTATGGTTCATTTTATTATTCCTTTAAAACTATAACTTCGTCTAAATTTATCTTAGCTAATTTAGATAGGATAATCTACTATGACAATCTTATACTAATATCATTTATTTCTTTCATCAAATCGACTTCAATAATTTTAACTACATCTTTTTCAAATCTTATCTTTTTGTAATCTAAACATCCTACTACAAATGGAACTCCAAACTTTCTAAATAAATAAATCTTACCATTTTCATTATATATTGCTGTAAAGTTTTCTTCTATTATGTTCACTATCAGTTTTAATTCTTCAAAAGTTATTGTAGATTTAACTAAGAATTTCTCTATTATATTCAATATAAGTAGTTCTTTTTTACCTATACTCTGCTCTTTTTTATATAAGTTTTGAAATATTTCCTTTGTATAATTACATATAACTTCTTTACTGAGAATAAAATCAATATCGAACTCTTTATTAGTATCTTTTTTCATAAACATATTTGCAATATCATCAAGAGAAGTCTCTTCTTTCATAGATAATATTAGTTCTATTCTCTCTAGTATTTTATCTCTTGGAAAGAACGTTTCTTGACCTGTAAAAGCTGATTTTTTTATAAACCATTCTTCTGGTATAATATTTTTTCTTTTCCATCTATATAATTGCCCATAAGATATATTAGTTTTACTCAGTAAATCTTTCTTAGATATTAATTCTTCCATAACTTCTCTAGCCCACCTTTATACTGTTTTTTACAGTAGAATTATCTGAAATTGATAAATTATCACTGTATTCAATATTTCCAACATCACAATTATCTACTAAAGATATATTTTTTCCACGTATATCTTTTATTGATGCATCCTCTAATTCAATAGTATCTCCCTCTATCAAATCACATTTAAATTTTCCAGAAAAAATATTAATAATTTTGATTAATTGAAAAGCATTTTTACTTCTTCCTATTTGTATATTGGTTGCTCCTATCTCCTTACAGTAAGAACCTCCTCCTGAGTAAACATATATATTTTCTCCATTTAAAAGGCCATCACATTTTATAGCTCCATATACCTTTATATCTTCACATTCTATATTTGCTTTATTTCTCATTTCACCATATATTTTTATATCTTGTGCATACATATTTTCATTTACACTTAATTGTCCTTTTATTGTAACATTATTACATTTCAGTTTCCCATCAACTTTCTGTTGAGCAGTTATAACCAAGTCATCTACCTCTGCATCTCCATCTATACTAAGTTGACCATTCACTCTTACACGTTCTGCTTTAAGATTACCTCTTATAACAGCCTTTCCATTTACTACAAAGTTTTTTATATTTATATTACCTTCAAACTTTGCATCTCCAAACACTTTTACTTCATCACTTGTAACATTGCCTTTTGATTTAGCACTTCCCATGATTTTTATGCTTTCATATTCCCCACTGCTTACAAAGCCTTCTCCAAGTATTTTTATAGACCCTTTTTCCATACTATTACCTCATTTTAAATTTTATTTTTAAAACCATTTATTACTTATCTTTCTTTAAGTTTACTGTCTCATTTATATTCTTTATTTCAGCAACTATTGAATCTTCATCAATCTCTATACTTTCACTGTACTCTAGACTTTCTATATAACAGCCCTTACCTACTTTAATATTTTTACCTCTCACAACTTTGATTTCACTATTTTCTAAGCTTATTTCATCTGCTTCTATAATATTTGCAAATAATTTACTTTCTGTATATGTTCTAATTGATAATAGACCTAAACCTATTAAATTTGAAGATACTTTTTCAAAATTTATGGACTTTTTTTCCAATATATGAAACTTTTTACAATAGTCTCCATGACCTTTTTTTATATTTATCCTACTTGCTCCAACTTCATTAAAATTAGAAATTCCATTCAAACTAATATTAATTTCTTCACAGTTTAAAAATCCGTTACAATTTAAAATTCCACTTAAATTGATGTTTTCACAATCTATATTCTCATTGGCCTTTAAATATCCTTTTCCATGAATAATATCCGACTTTATATTTCCCTCAACATTAATAATTCCACCAGTATCTATTTCGATAGAATTAATATTTCCTGTGCATTTAAGAAGTCCAGATATATCCACTTTTGAAGCCAATATATTTCCTTCCACTTTACTTAAACCTGATGTAAAAAATTCATTACATTCTGTTGTTCCAAACACTTTTGCTGAACCAGAAGAATCAAATTTACTACATTTTACATTTCCTTCTATCTTTCCTGTTCCTGTTACATTAACATTATCAAAAATTCCACCTTTACACTTTCCAACTCCATTAAAGTCTAGTGAATTTAATCCTTCATTCATAATGATATCCTTTCATTAACATATTTTATCCTTAAATTTAATATAACAAAACATTGTTACGTTGTCAAGTATAATAATTATACTCAATAAAACAATCCTCATTTAATATCTATTTCAATTTATATAAATAATCAAAAAAATAATAGGGAAATATTATATTCAAACTATAAATCTAAGTCGCTTAGATTTGTGGTTTAAGTAAAATATATCCCTATTACTCAGTCTTTATATATTTTTTTATATAAACTTATAAAGTATTATTCTCTAAACTCTATAATAATTCACAATCCGTCACCTTCTACATATTGATGAATTTTTCGATTATATCAGCCAATCTCTCCATGTCTGTTGGATAAACTTCTCCTATACTACCTATTCTAAATGTATCTATATCAGTCAATTTTCCTGGATAAATAACAAATCCATTCTCTTTTAGATAAGTATAAAATTCCATAAATTCAAATTTTGCATTTTTAGGATATAAAAAAGTTGTTATTACAGGTGATTGAGCACCATCATTTACTAAAGTGTCAAAACCTAAAGATTTTAATCTTGATGCTATTGTAAACTGATTCTCTTTATATCTAGCGTATCTTTTTTCAACAGAACCTTCTTCTTCTAACTCCAATAATGCTTGATAAAAGGCTCTTACAACATGTGTAGGTGAAGTAAATCTCCATTTACCATTATTCTTCTCCATAGTATCCCATTGTGCATACACATCAAGAGACAATGACTTAGCTATACCTTTACATTTAGATAATTCTTCTTTATTAGCTATTATAAAACCAAATCCAGGTACTCCTTGTATACACTTATTAGAGCTACTAACTAGAAAATCTATATTAAAATCTTCAACATCAATCTCAATTCCTCCAAAACTACTCATAGCATCAACTATATAAATCTTATTATATTCTTTTGCAAGTTTTCCTACTTCTTGTATAGGATTTAATCTACCTGTAGTAGTTTCACAGTGAACCATTGATATATGTGTTATATCTTTATTTTCCTTCAATAAATTTTCTACTACATTTAAATCAACTGCTTCTACATCTTTAAATGTACAATCAATAAATTCTATATTTAAATAATTACATATATCTTTCATTCTCTTTCCGTATGCTCCATTTGCAATTACAAGAAGTTTACCATCTTCTGGAATGGTACTTCCTATTGTAGCTTCCACTGAGAAAGTCCCACTTCCTTGCATTAATACACTTGTGTACTTATCTGTATTTTTTGTTCCTAGAGATACTAATCTTCTTCTGACATCTTGTACTAAGTCATTATATTCAACATCCCAAGTACACCAGTCTTTTAACATAGACGCCCTTACTGATTTAGTAGTAGATAGTGGCCCTGGTGTAAGCAATATGTAATCATTTTCTGGTACAAAGTCTGACTTAATAGTTTCACTTTCTATTTTTACTAAAACATCTTCTAATTGAGCCATAGTTTCTATTACAAAATGTGCACCTGCTTCTTTAAATTTCTTTGAAACTGCATCCATCTTAACTTTTAACTCTTCTTTATCCATGTTATCTACTTCTTCTTGTGTAAGTCCTAATTCACTTGAACCTTTTATTACAGCAACACTCCACATTCCTGCATTTACGCCTTCTTTTACATCACTTATTGTATCTCCTACTTTTACCATAGAACTCATAGGTGATACTCCTAGAGCTTCAGCATTTTTATAGCACATCCAAGGATATGGTCTTCCTTGAGATACTTCTGATGGTGTTACAAGAAAATCTGGTGAGTACCCTTTTTTTGCTGCGTTTGGTTCAACTATATTCATCATCTCTCTTGTATAACCTGTCGTAGAACCTATTTTTAATCCATTCTTTCTTAATTTCTCAACAGTTTCAACAACATGAGGAATTGGAGTTGTATATTCTTCTAATGTTTCAAATAACATTGGCTCAAATTCAGCATAAAGCTCATTCACATCTTCTTCAGTTGGTACTTTACCAAACTTTTCTGACCAAAGTTTTTTTATTCTATCCATTTCACACATTTCTCTTATATGGTCTATCTTTAATTTTCCCATAGGCTTTCTTGCTTCTTCCATTGTTACATCTATACCTCTTCTTTTAAATATCTCTATGAATACATTAAGAGGTGCAAAACATCCATAATCAACTGTTGTTCCAGCCCAATCAAATACTACTGCCTTTATTTTTTCTCCATATATCTTTTTCATATTTATAGCCCCCATAGATTCTTTTTAGAATTTTTGTGTTTTTAATTGTTTTTACTTTTAAAGTATAACTTTTACATGTTAATTATACATCATATTTAGGTTAAATGTATATTAAATTTCTGTTTTTAGTTGGTTTTAGTTGGTTATACTTGTTTTTACTATTCTATATAAAAACTTCACAAAACTCCAAATTATAAGTTGAAATTTCCTTTTTCATATAAATCTATGAGTCAGTTACATTTTATAATTTTATTTTATTTATTTTGCTTCTATCCATGTTATGTTTATTTCATTTAATTTATCTCTCCATTCATTTGGAGGTTCTATATCACAAATTACAAAATCCAATTCTTCTAAATCTGCTATCTTATACATACTTACAATTCCAATTTTAGAACTATCGCACAGTACAAAACTCTCTTTTGAATTTTTTATATATTCTTTTGATAACAGTGCTTTATTTTGGTCTATACTACTAATCCCAAAGCTATCAAGTATACCTTCACTAGATATAAAGGCTTTATCCACATATAAGTTTCTCATAGTATCTATTGACATTGGACATGCTGTTCTTTGATGCTTTAAATTTACTTTTCCCCCAATAAATATAACTTCCCCATCAAATAAACCTTGATTTTCATAAGAAATCAACTTTGATAGTACAGGATAAGAATTTGTAATAACTTTTAGATTTTTTACGGATACTATGTAATCCACAATTTGTAAATTAGTAGTACCTTCATCTATGACAATTGATTCATTATCATTCACGAATTTAGCTGCATATTTAGCAATACTCTGTTTTTTATCTAAATTAGTACTATTTCTCTTTATATGCGCTGGTTCAATTACTCCATAATTTATTTTTACAGCACCACCATAAACCTTATTTAATTTATTTTCATTTTCTAATTCTTCCAAATACCTTCTTATTGTTTCTGATGATACCTCTAGTTTTTTTACTAACTCTTTTGTATTTACTTTACCTTTTGAATCTAATAATTTAAGTATTTCTTTCTTTCTATCTATTGAATTTAAAGACATTGACTTTCCTCCTAAATATGTATATTTTGCTCCTATAATATTACAATAATACCTACCTTTACAAAATTATTATTCCATGATAAACATTTTCACTCAATTAAAGTTCAATTTAAAAGAATGTATATTATAATAAAAAAAGTCCATCAAATATTAATATCAGATGGACTTGGTAAAACTTTATTTTATAAAATAATATTTAAAACTTAACTATTAATTTATTTTCTTGTCTCCAAGAATTTTACTAAATTATTTACAGTAGACATATCTTTTCTCTCTAAATCAGTTGGTTGAAGTTCTATACCTAGTCTATTTTCAATTTCAAGTAAAACCTCAATTATAGCTAATGAGTCTAAAAGCTCTGTCTCAAATAAGTTAAGGTCTAAATCTTCTCTTATCTCATCAGTTCCTAATACATCTTCAAATATTTCTATAACTGTTTCTTGCATAAATTTGCCTCCTTAAAATTAAGCTAAATAACCTGAGAATATCAGTAATCCAAAACATACAATATGGAATGTAATGAAAATTTGAACTCTCTCGAACCATTTTTCTTTTTTATGTTTTTTATAAAATTTAGATTTTCTCTGATATATATCAGTTAAAACAAGCGCTAGTCCTTGATATACTCCATATACAACGTAATACCAAGTTAGCCCATGCCAAAATCCCATAGTTATCATGGTTATCATCTGAGCTACATGAGCAGCAGTAGTCCTTTTCTTAAACCTTTTCTTTCTCATTGATGACATAACGAATCTTGAAAAAATATAATCTCCAAACCATCTTGAAAGACTTATATGCCATCTTGTCCAGAATTCCTTCATATCTTTACTGATGAATGGCTTGTCAAAGTTTATAGGTACTTGTATTCCAAATATGTATCCTGCCCCTATAGCAAATAGACTATAACCTGCAAAGTCGAAGAATAAGTATAAGCTGTATGCATACATATAGCTTAAAATATTTATAAAACTCATATCTTTAGGTATTCTTGATACCCAATATGTATTTATCAAAAATGCTATAACAAACTTATAACCTACACCCATAACAATATTTTTTATTCCAGGCAGCAAGTATTCTTCTAGATACTCTTTTCTAGATATTTGTTTTTCCAAATCTTGCTCAAAACGTCTTGACCTATCAATAGGACCAGAACTTAATGTTGGAAAAAATAGCATAAAATAAAGCATTTTTGAAATTTTAACTTCTTTTATAGCTCCATCATAAATCTCAATAACCATTTGTATAGTTCTGAAATTTAAGTATGATATTCCAATAAATCCAATTATCCCAAAAGAAGTAACTGGAGATATTTTGTTGATTATTATTGGGAGCATTGATGCAAACAAGAAGCCCCAATATATGTATTTATTTTTAGTTTTTCTTCTTACATATTCATATCCTTTAACTATTATCACTTCAAAAATAATAAATATCACTAGGTATTTTAGTTGGACATCCATTCCTACAATTAAGAATACCATGAATAAACTTGCCAACATACCATAATACTTTATATTCTTACCCATTAGACCTAAAATCACTGCTGGTATTGATGTTAATAATAATATATAAAGATAAAAATAATCTCCATACTGTGAAAAAATCATTAAATTTCCTCCATAAGTTTCTTTCTGTCTATTTTACCATTGATATTTGTTGGAAACTTAGAGATTATTGAAATATTTCTTGGAATCATATATGAAGGTATATATTTTCCAAGTTCCTTTTTTATTACCATCCCATTTTTAATATTACTTAAATCATTCTTTTCATTTAACTCAACAATACCTTTTAAGTAAGCAATTTTTTCATCCTTATATATTGGTAAAACTACTGCATTTTTTACATTATGTACTTTTCTTAAGTTATTCTCTATATCTTCTATTTCAATTCTAAATCCATTTAATTTTATTTGGAAGTCTTTTCTTCCACAATAGTATATGTTTCCATCTAGAAGATATCCCATATCTCCAGTTTTATAAGCTCTCCATTTTACACCATCTATTTCATCATAGAAGAATACTTCGTCAGTTTTTTCTTTATTATTAAAATAACCTTTAGAAACTGATGGCCCAATTATTATAATCTCACCTTTTTCATTTTCTTCAAGCTCATTTCCATCCTCATCAAGTATTTTTATTTTGCAGTTTGGCATAGGATATCCAACTGGAAGACTTTTTTCATCCTCTATGGCTTCCTGAGTCATATCATTTACACTCACACCAACAGTAGCTTCAGTTGGTCCATATCCATTGATGACTCTTGTATTTGGAAATCTACTCATAAGTTCCTTAGTGAGATTTTTTGAAAGTGCTTCTCCTATGAATATCATTGATTCAAGTTTAGGAAGCATCTTACTATTAAATTCTTTTTCTGTTACACATACACCTGCAAAAGACGGAGTTGACACCCATACAGCTATATCTGACATACTAAACTGTCTAAATAGTTCTTTATAGTCTGCTAATACATCTTTTGATATTGAAAATAAGGTTGCTCCATGAATAAGACCAGGATATATTGTTGTAACTGAAAGGTCAAAAGAATATGCTGCTTGATTCATTATTACTTTTTCACTTCCATCTATATTTAGATATGGGCTTATCCAATCCGAAAAGCTATCTAAATTGTTTGAACTTATTTGAACCCCTTTTGGTTTTCCTGTACTTCCTGAGGTAAACAGTATATATGCATTTTCATCATCTTTTACCCAGTTTTCTTTATGTAATGATTTTCCTTGATATTCATTTATTATGTTATTTAGTTTGTCCATATCAATTACATTGATATCTCCAAAATCTTTTTCATCACTAAAATTAAATAATACCTTTGGTTTTATCTCTTTAGTAACTTCAAAAACTCTATCTATTGGAAAACTAATGTCAAGAGGTACATATGCTCTACCTGATTTTAAAGCTCCTATCATACATGCCATTATCATATTTTCTTTATTTCCATAAATCACTATTGGAGTATCTTCTTCTTTGTATACATCTTTTAGAAATACTGATATAGCATCTGAATACTGATTTAAATCTTTATAAGAAAGTTTATTTCCATTACACATTAGTGCTATTCTATCTGTATTTGAATATTTTTTTATTCCTTCAATAATTTTCATATAAAAATTCTCCTTTAAAATCCGTTATAAATAAATGGCAATTCTTTAAATGGAGTAAATGTTAGTACTCCTATCGCCAATATTATAACCATAGTTAAACAAATACTAGTTACCAATTCCTTATTGCTCTTTAAATATTTTAAATAATCTCTCACAGACATCTACCCATCCTTTCGTACCAAGATGCATTACATCTCTTAAATAATATTTATCTGACCCTTTATCTTTAAGATTTAGAACTTCAAAACCCTTACTTTCTGCTATTTTTTGTGCTTTATCATAGTATTGGTCTCTTTCTTTTTCAGATATCCCAGTCAAATCATAGAATTTACCCATACTTGGGATTAGTACAACAACTGGCTTAATATCTAAGTCAGTACATACATTTAGCATAAGTTTATAACTTTCAAACTCCTTAGAAGTTAATAAATCTACGTCTTTATCTCTTCCTTTAAATTGTTCTATACCATCCTTAAAATGCATTTGATAATAATATTTATCAATATTTAGTGGATTTTTACCAACTCTTTTTTTAGCATCTTCAATAGCTTTCTTTCTCTCATGTGACCAATTTATTGACCCTTTTCTTTTTCCTTTTCTTCTTTCATCTAGCCTAATTAATTTTTTATAAAGTATCCCTTTTTCTTTAAGAGCTATACAATACTTTCTTCCTTGAAAATAAGGCTCTAAAATCACCTTCTCAGCTTTTTCCGACAAGGTCTTAGGTTCATATAATTTTGCATATAGTGCCTCTGCTTTATACTCGTCACTTCCCCATAATAGTTTGCTTGATTTTTTTGCATATTCAATCTTATTTTCTTTAGATATTTTTGGATTATCTAAAAACCTATAAAATTGTATTGGTGAAAATCTAGACTGATAATGATGGCTTGTTACCCCATCCTTCTCCATAAACCATTGCATAGAAATTAACAAGACAACTTTCTTATTGTCAACATTAGGATTCATACTTCCTAATATTGCAGCATCTTGTAATGTCTGAGTATAGGCTCTCCCAATTGCAAATACCTTATCTTTACTTCTATCTGTGTTAAAATAGTACTTTGGATGTTGTTTTGTTGAATTACCAAGTTCTGATGACCCCAAAATCATAATATCTTTTTCTCTTAAAAAATGATTATTTGCTGTAACTCCTTTATCCTTTATATCACTTAAAGTATCATCCATAATTGGAATTAGATTTTTCTCCCTCAAAAGTTCATCAGTTTTAGAATCAAGAAATTTGTCTAGCCCAAATAAAAATACTACGCCTATTATAAACGGAGTAATAAAGTATATCAATTTTCTCATATTTTCTCTCCTCTAAAAATATTCAAATTTATGTTATTATTAATCATATTAGTTTTGATGTATATATTCAACTACAAAATTGTAATAAAATCGTCAAAACTTTTTTTGATACTGTTACAAAATTGTAAAAAAAATAAAAAAAAAGTACTAAAAGAGAGTTTCCTCTTAGTACTTTTTTATACTTATAATCTGACATTTTAATACTTAATTATGTATACATTTTAACTTAATCTAAAATTAAATTTATTCAAAAGTATACTTTAATCCCCATTGATTTCTTATCTCATCCATTAAATCCATAACATCTACAGACAATTCTATAGTATCAGCTTTTACTTTATTTAAGATACAATTATTAATATATTCAATTTCATACTTTAGAGCTTTTTCTGTATATCCACATTCTATATTTTCAATTCTTCCATCATCTGTATAAGTTATTGTAGCTTTTGATGCTCTTGGAAAATTTTCTACAGCTATAAATCCTAATTCACCTGCAACAATACCTCTTTTAGGCATCTTAGCTCTCATAGTTAATGATATTACGGCCATCTCATCGTTAGAATTTTTTAAAATTATTCCAGATTGTTCATCTACACCTGTTTCAAAGTTTTTAACAGTTGTTAAAATCTCACTTGGTTGAGTTGACATAAAGTATCTAGTAAATGAAAGTGCATATGTACCAATATCGAGTAATGCTCCTCCAGCTAAGTCTTGGCTAAAAAATCTATTATTAACATCATACTCTTTACAACTTCCGAAAGATACTTGTATCATTTTAATTTTTCCCAAAGTTCCAGATTCTATTATATCTTTTAATTTTTTATATAAAGGCATATAATAAATAGTCATTGCCTCTGCTACTATTAAGTTCTTTTCATTAGCTAAAGTTACTATCTCTTTTAGTTGACTTCCATTTACTGTTATAGCCTTTTCACAAAAAACATGTTTTCCATTTTCTAAGCTTTTCATTATATATTCATAATGGTTACAATGTGGAGTAGATATATACACTACATCTATTTCCTCATTCTTTAACATTTTATCATAATCATCATACACTTTTTCTATACCAAACTTGTTTGCAAAGTTCTCAGCTCTTTCAATACTTCTTGAAGCAACTGAATACACGCTACAATTTAACTCATTCATAGCTTGTGCAAACTCTGAAGCAATAGTCCCAGGTCCCAATACAGCCCACTTTATATTATACATATACATCTCCTCACACTTTTATATATTATCAATACTTTACAATATAAATTACATACTATCAGCTGGATAAACAATATTACATTGTCTTCTTATCTCATCCATAAGTTCCATTACAATTATTGAGTTTTCATGAGAGTTTATATTAGACTCTATTTTATTGTTATTTATAAGACTTATAAACTCCACAAGTTCATAATACATTCCTTCTATTTCTCTAGGTTTTTCCTCTTCTTTTTCTTTTAAAATAGATATATCTTCTTCTCTTCCATCTCTATACTTTATAATAGCTTTTTCAAATAGATTCAGTTTTTCAATTATTATGCTACCTTCTTCTCCTTGTATCTCAGATGGTATATAAGAATCAGCTATTTTTGAATATTGAATTATTGCATCCATATCGTCATATTGAAATACAGCTGAACCTTCTCCATCAACTCCAGTTTGAAGTATATGAGAAGTTGCCTTCACTGACTTTGGAGCTCCAAATAAATTTACCATAGGATGTATACAATACACCCCTATATCCATTAATGCACCATTCGATAATTCTTTTTTAAAAGCATTTTCTATAATTCCATTCTTATATTTATCATATCTTGAAGAATACTGACAATAACTTCCAAAGTATCGTCTTATCTTTCCTATTTTATACAAGTTTTCTTTAACTGACTTAAAGTTTGGAACACATGTAATCCTCATAGCTTCCATAAGAAGTACATTATTATCTCTAGCTGTTTCTATCATTAGTTTTACTTCTTTTAAATTAGATGCTAATGATTTTTCACAAAGTACATGTTTTTTGTATTTTAAACAAGTAAGAGCTTGTTTTGAATGTATAGCATTTGGAGAAGCTATATATATAGCATCTATATCGTTTGATTTAGCCATTTTTTTTAAATCATCAAAAAAAATACTTGCTCCATGTGACTCTCCAAATTCCTTAGCTTTTTCTAAGTCCCTTGAATATACAGCAACCAATTCAAATTCTTTAATTCTAGAAGCAGCTCTTAGAAATGTTTTTGCTATATTACTTGTACCAATAATACCAAATCTTACTTTACTCATTATCAATCACTCCCTATTTTATATGATTTATTTTGATTTAAGTAGAAAACTTTATAACCTATTATAATATTCTCAAATAAATTCATCAAATAAAAAAGAAAGCTAATTTTAAATGATTTCATCATTTTAACATAGCTTTCTTTCTACTACAATCTAAGTTTAACCTATACTTTTTAAAGTTATCTTTCTACTATATCTCTATTTCCTCTCAATAGTTTTATAGTAAAAATTTCATCTATAAACAGTGCTATCAATAGTACAGTTACAAGAATTGGCCAATAAGGCATTATAAGTCGATACAAGTTATCAACTATATATACTTGAAAATATCTTACTCCAATAAAAGTCAATATAGTCCAGTACATAGAAAACTTTAGACATACTATTCCTCTACTATTGTACTTGTAATCAGAGTAATCCCAATATACCTTATTAAAATATATTTTCATAAGTATACCTGTAATATATTCTACGGTTGTTGGTACCAGTAAACATAACAAAAGCAATGCAAATATATTATTAGGGTCAATAAATCTTGAGACCTCTACTATAATCGACATTGCAATTGCATACATTGGCTTAAATGGACCGTTTAAAAATCCATCCTCTTGAAAATGACCTTGTGTATAATAACTGTATAAGTTTTCAATTATCCAACCTATAAAACCATACAAGAAAAAATTAAATAAAAAATATAATAGAGAGCTTACATTATCCATGAATATTCCTCCTAGTTGTTTATAATTATTTTTTCTCATATTCATGGATTTATTCTAAATCAAAGAAATTATATTTAATTTGTTTAATTTAACATTTTATATTATAGGTTATTACATGTTTTAGAATTTAAACTTTTTAGATATTCTCTAACTTCTAGTAAATTTTCAAGTATCTTATGTGATTGTGCTTTAATCTGTTCATCTGGTTCTTTTAAATCTGGTACATTTATACACCTTATGCCACCATTATATGCAGCTTCCACTCCCATAGGGGAATCCTCTATAACAATACAATTTTGGGGATTTACATTTATCTTTTTAGCTGCTTTTAAGAATATCTCTGGATTTGGTTTAGAGTTTATAACGTCGTCACCACAGACTATAGCATCAAAGTAATTTTTTAAATTTGCTTTGGCTAATCTCTTTACTGCTCTTTCTCTCTTTGTAGATGTAGCAACAGCCATTTTATATCCACTTTCCTTTAAAAAAGAGATTAATTCATTTACTCCTAATTTGATAGGAGCCCCTTCTCTATCCATAAATTCAATCATGTTTTTAGTTTTTTCATCATATAAATCTATTATTGGCACAGAGCTATCGTATATATTCGTAAGACCTTCTATTATCCCCTTACGATTTCTTCCCATAACTGATGTGTATATTTCTTTAGTCATAGTATATCCATGCTTTTCAAATGTCTCTATCCAAAATTCAAGAGATATTCTCTCTGAATCAAACAAGACTCCATCCATATCAAAAATAATTCCTTCTACTTTTTGCATACAATTCCTCCAATATTTTTTGATATAATTATATTACACTTTTTATGATTAATTTTACAACCCTCAATTTATCTAATTCTAATATGGTGAAATTATAATTTTCAAAAGTCACACTTTGATTTACTTTAATATTTGAACCAAGCATATAAGATATCCATCCACCTATACTGTCAAACCCATCATGTTCTATATCAAGCCCAAAATACTTATTAATATAGTTAATCGACTCAGTTCCATCAACTAAATAAGAATCTGCTCCTATTTTCTTAATATGAGTCTCTTCTTTATCAAATTCATCTTGGATTTCTCCAACTATTTCTTCTAGTATATCTTCTATTGTAACCACGCCAGATGTACCACCGTATTCATCCACGACTATAGCAAGTTGAAGCTTCTCTTTTCTTATTCTTTCAAGAGCTTTATCTATAGTTAAGTTTTCAGATATATATATAATATCCCTCAACATCTGTTCTAGTTCAATTTTATTTTCATTTATCTTTTGATTATATAAATCTCTTATATGTACAAAACCTAATATATCATCTTTATTTTTTCTACATACTGGGTATCTTGTAACACCTTCTTCGTTTAAAGTAGATAATATCTTTTCTTCTGAATCACTTTCATATATACATACCATATCAGTTCTAGGCACCATTATCTCTCTAATTTTCTTTTCCTCAAATTCGAAAATATTATCAACCAATCTTTGCTCTGATTCATCTATAAGCCCACTTCTATAACTTTCTTCCACCAATAATCTTATTTCATCACCTGTATGTGGTTCATCAACCTCATCACCTTGTGAATATCCAAAGGGTTTAAGAAATAAATCAGTACTTAGGTTGAAAAAATATATTACTGGATAAGTTAACTTGTAAAACCCTATTAATAAAAAAGATGTACTTAGCATTATTTTTTCTGTATTATAAAGTGCTAAAGCTTTAGGAACTAATTCTCCTATTACAACTTCTACCATCGTTATAATTAAAAATGAAATAGAAATTGATATAGTATATATAATACTTTCACTAAGATTAAAGATACTTATTATTGGTAAAATTAACTCTTTAACTGTAGATTCTCCCATCCAACCTAATGCAAGTGAACAGAGTGTTATCCCAAGTTGACATGCAGAAAGATAGGAATTTAAATTATCTTTTATTGTTTTACATCTTATTGCATTATTATTGCCTTCAGCTATCATAGTATCTATTCTAGAACTACGAAGCTTTACCATAGCAAATTCACAAGCTACAAAAAAAGCATTTATCAAAACAAGTACTGCTATAAGTGTTACATTTAATAAATCCCGCATAAAGTATTGGTTCTTATAATATAAGAAATCTATAAGAACTCAAAGTTCCCCCCTTATATTTCTAAAATTTAATTTATAATATATATTCTATCATATTTATTAATATATCTTACTTTATTACAAATAATTTTTATATACCAAATAACCCCTTTTAATATTTATGATAGTCTATCTAATAAACATTAAAAGGGGTTATTTAAATATATATCAGCAAATAAATTCTAGTGGTCTTTTACTGGACTCTTTTCATCTTCACTTAATATTCCTAGTTCATCTTTTTCTGTATTCCATTTTTCAAGTCCATATTTAGATACCTTAACAGCTTCAGCTATCCCTCTACCAAGTCTTTTTATAGTATTCATACCTACCTCATCTTCTTTTGCACCTTGTTCCTTTGCGTCCTTACTCCAAATACTAGCACCAGTATATCCCCCAATAAGACCTCCTGTTACCAACACCTCATGCATTAAAAAGAAATTTATAATTGGCAACCTAGCCATTTCTTGACCACCATATCTAGTCCCTCCAGTAGTTATGGCAGCACCTACCTTGTTTTGTAAATTACACCCATGTACCAAATACATATGTCTCAATCTATTTAATACAGCAGTCAATTGAGCAGTTATACCCATATCATAAACAGGAGAACCTATTATAAATCCATCTGCTTCTAGTAATTTTTTTTCTAATTCTCCCATATCATCTTGTATTGTACATTTTTCTGCTTTTCTCATACAAGCATCGCAATGTATACATGGGGCTATATTCTTCCCTCTTACAGTCCAAAAATCAACTTCTATCCCTGGTATCTTTTTAGCTTCTTCCAGTGCTTGTAGTATTGCATATTCAGTTGCTCCCTTTCTTGGACTTCCACATATTCCCAATATTTTAGCCATGACTATACCTCCTATAAATTTTAATTTAAGCCTCTATTTTTATATCATTAGACTTATTCGATTTTATTGATAATATATACTTAATTATCATTGCTACGATAAATACTGATACTATACAAGAGTTTCCAACTAAAGTTCTAATAAGCTCTGGAAACTTTTCCAATGTCTGAGGTACAGAAGTTATACCTATACTTAAAGTAATTGATACTCCAGCTATAAGATTGTTATCTGATGTAAATCCTGATTGACTTATCATATCATAACCAGCCATAGCAATTGATGAAAATACGATTAAAGTAACGCCTCCTATTATACATGAAGGTATAGTTGTTATTATTGCTCCCAATAATGGCGAAAATCCAACCAGAATTAATACAACACCTGTAATTGCCAATACAAATCTACTAGTAACCTTGTTTATAGCTACAATTGCAGCATTTTGACCAAATACTCCAGTTGGTATTGAACTAAATATAGATGATATTATAGATGTTAATGCATTTCCCATTGTAGCAGATTCTAACTCTTTATCTGTAACCTCTCTATTCATAGCTCCCATAGTAGCAATTGTTGCAGCTCCCATCATATCAGCTATAGCTACCATAAACAGTATGGCAAACATCAATATTAAATCAAGTCTAAATTCTAGACCAAAAGCTAATGCTTTTGGAAATGAAAATATAGGAGTCCCTTGAACTGCTGAAAAATCAACCAATCCAAATACAAGTGATACTATATAACCAAATATTATACCTATTAAAATTGCGGCATCTTGAACCAATCCCTTACCAAATTTCATAAGCAAAATTATAGCTATAACGACCATAAGCCCAATCATGAAGTTTATAGGTTCTCCAAATGTCGCTGAACCTTCTCCTCCAGCTAAATTTTTTACAGCAGTTGGAAATAGGCTAATACCCATACAGGCAATCATTGTACCTGCTATAATTGGAGTAAATAAATGTCTTATCTTTTTAATTCCAAAAGCTATAAAGAATACTACTATTGCTCCACCAATTTGCGCTCCAAAAAGAGCTTTAAGTCCATATTTACCAGCTACTGAAAGACATGCTCCTAAAAATACATAATTTGTGCCCATTATTACAGGAAGCTTTGAACCCAACCTATAACCTTTAAATAATGGTATTGAATATAATTGTAGTAAAGTTGCTATTCCAGCTACCAACATAGCTCCTTGCATAAGCATAGTTGACATCTGTTTATCAAGTCCTACTATATTTGATATAAGCATGGCTGGAACCATGTTACCTGCTATCATTGAAACAAAATGCTGTAACCCTAAAGGTAATGCTTCCTTTAAAGGTGGTCTTCCCTCTAGATGAAATTTTGATGTATCGTGCTCTTCCATAAATAAATCCTCCCATAAATTTTATTTTCTTTACGACCATGAATTTATTAACAATCAATTTTGAGCTATACACACCTTAATATAGTTAATTTTCAACTTGAATGATGCTTATTTTGACCACAATATTATCTATGTATAGTTTTTAGTGACACTCAATTTTATTCCTTGTATTCTCTAAGTTTATATCTTTTATTGACCTCATGCTCTGCCTTTATAAATTCTAAATTTCCCTCACCCATCAATTCAGACATTTTTCTCTTTCTATCAGAGAGCCAGTTTTTATCAATATTTTTATAGTACTTATAATCAGTCCAATATATTATTGATGTTATTTCTCCTGGATTACTTTCACTAATCCATATCTCAGAACCAGCAAATCCCTCTAATAATTCCAGACCTTTAACCCAAATCTCATAATCTAACTGTAAATACTTTTCTATTAAGTTGGTATTTATCCTGAAAGTTAGTTCTTCAACAAACAAAGGTTTTTCAAATACTTTTAATTTCATATTATATACTCCCTTCTTTAATATTTGACTACTTTTTCTATACCACTATTTTCAACTTAATCCACCTATATATAACCACTTCTTATTTTTATATTTATTTCTTACAATATCATTTTCTGACAGGTGGCATGTGTATTGACTTATCTAATATTCCCATAGACGCTTCTAAAAAAGCTTCTGATAAAGTTGGATGCCCATGCATAATACTTGCAACTTCTTCAACTGTCAACATAGCTTTCATTGCAACCACAGCCTCATGTATTAAATCGCTAGCATTAGGTCCTATAATATGAACACCATATATTGTAGTTTTATCCTTTGAGGCAATTATCTTAACCATGCCTTCTGAATCATTCATTGTAAGTGCCTTTCCATTCCCAGAAAACTGAAACTTACTGACAACATAATCTAAGTTTTTATCCTTAACTTCTTCCTCAGATAATCCAACTGTAGATACTTCTGGAAAAGTAAAAATTGAATTTGGCACTAAATTATAATCTACACTCGTTTTTTCTCCTACTATTCGTTCAACAGCAACTTTGCCTTCTTCAGATGCTACATGTGCAAGCATTACCCCTCCAATCACATCACCAATTGCATATATTCCTGGTATAGACGTACAATAATTTTCATCAACTTTTATCCCTTTTTTATCATATTTTACTCCTATACCATCTAGATTTAATCCCTCTACATCAAGTTCCCTTCCTGTGGATATAAGTATGTTGTCACAGGCTAGTTTTGTTTTTTCTCCATTCTTACTTATCTCTGCAACTAATCCTTCGCCATTCTTATATATTTCTTCTACTTTCGATGAAACTATTATTTTAATTCCTCTTTTATTTAGTAATTTGCTTAATCTAGAAGATACCTCTTTATCAACCATAGGAATTATAGTATCTAAAAATTCAACAATAGTCACATCTGAACCAAATTCGTTTAAGATTCCTGCAAACTCAATTCCTATAACTCCTCCTCCAACAATTACAATTTTCTTAGGCAAATTATTCATTTCTAAGGCTTCTTTACTCGTTATTACGCCTTCTAAATTAGCTCCTTTTATTGGTGGCTTAGAAGATTTTGAGCCAGATGCAATTAAAATATTTCTACCTTTAATTATTTTCTTAGACCCATCATCCAATTTTACTTCTACAGAATCTCTACTTA
This sequence comes from Clostridioides sp. LIBA-7602, assembly GCF_056688945.1. Lineage (NCBI taxonomy): Bacteria > Bacillati > Bacillota > Clostridia > Peptostreptococcales > Peptostreptococcaceae > Clostridioides > Clostridioides sp. LIBA-7602. Next base: position 3,392,143 of record NZ_CP196991.1, read on the forward strand.
TTAGTTTTGCTTCACCTTTTTCTATTACTACTTTATTAGCCTTTAATAGTCCTTTTACACCACTAGTTAAAGTTTTTACTACCTTTTTCTTTCTTGATTGTACTTTTTCTAAGTCCAGTTCATATTTGTCAACTTTTATACCGTATTCTTCAACATGATTAAAATAATTTAAAACTTGTGCATCCTTAAATAATGTCTTTGTAGGAATACAACCTGTATTTAAGCAAGTACCTCCAAGTTCATTTTTTTCTATAATTACAACATTTAATCCAAGTTGAGCTCCTCTAATTGCTGCAACATATCCTCCTGGTCCACCACCAATTACTATTAAATCAGTGTTCATCTTCACTATCCCTCCTTTTAAGTCATAAATATTAATCCACTATACACAAAATTTTGTTATCAATATTTATACGCTGTTAAATCTATTTGATTTTTAATATCATAATGAAGTTTTTGACGTGTAAATATAAAATTATTTTTATGAATTCCTATTGTCAATAATTCTGAATGTGGATGTTCTAAATGGCTATAAGGTATTGTACAACCTGGAGTCATACTTCCACCTACAAATACCATCGAATAATTTATAAAATATTCATCGAGTAACTTACTCTCTATTAAGTGCGTACAATATGAAGGAGATTCTACACACACTTTTTCTATCCCTAAATTTTTAAGAACATAAAGCAATACCTCAGAATCTGGCGTACTATCTTTTCCAGTGACAATTACAGGAAAAACATCAAAATCTTTATATAATTCTTCAAATGTATAATCATCAACATCCTTAATTGAACTGAAATTTCCTATACATACATGTTTTAAAGGAGAGTTTTCTTTTATATACTCCCAGCCGTTTGGAGATGTAGCTATAACCATTTTGTATTCTTGGCTTTTATCAACCTTAAATGTATAGTGATTAAATGGAATATCTGTAGCATCAAAAGAAACTACTACTCCACATGGTTGATATTTTTTATTTAAACAATCTTTTCTTTGTTGTGTCAGACCTTCATCATATACATGACATGTTATTCCAGGTTCATTTTGAAGAGTTCTGGCTCCAATAATCACAGCATCTGAACAAGCTCTTAATACATTTAAAACCCAAAAATCTGCTAGGGCACCATCTGGGTCTATAAAATTATTTTTCCCAATTAAAGGTCCTGCCTTATTATCTTCATAGGCCATCTTTCCATCTGAAGATAACACCATAGATGAAAATATGTATGGTCTTTTTTCACTTGCCTGAGGAAAAAATAATTCTGTATAATACTCTACAACATCTGGTACACATACATCTTCTTTAGAATTTGACTTTATTGTACTTAATATCTTTTCATTTCTATTTAATACATCTATTTTTAAATTACCTCTTGGTATACTGAAAAATTCAAGATTATTCATACTCTTACCATCCTCTCTTAATTGTTTTACAATCTATAAATTCTTTTTCCCCACTGTACATTACCTAGACCAACATCAGCTATTAATTTACTTGCTATTTGTTGAGTTTTATATAGTACCTTTTCTTCATCTATAGTTGTTATCTGATTATTCTCCATAACCACTTTTCCATCTATAATAGAAGTTTCTATATTATTTGGAGTAGATGAATATATTAGTGAACTAATTGGGTCGTGAATTGGTATAGAAATTGAACTTTTATATGGGTTATAAATTACAATATCGGCGTTTTTTCCTACCTCTATTGAACCTAGTGAATCTAATTTATTTATAGATTTTGCTCCCCCCAATGTTGCCATTTCAAGTACACTTGATGAAGGTAAAAGTTTTGCATCTCTATGAGTAACCTTTTGTAATAATGTAGTCATCTTCATTACTTCTAGCATATTTTGAGTATCATTACTAGCTGAACCATCGCATGCCAAACTTATAGTTAATCCCTCTTCTATAAACCTTGGAATTGGTGCCACTCCTGCTGCTAGAACCATATTAGATACAGGGTTATGAGATATTTTAACATCATACTTTTTAAATAACTCTATGTCTTCATCTGACATGTGTATACAATGAACTGCAATAAAATCAGGACCTAAAATCCCCATTTTTTCAAGATATGGTACAGTTCTCATACCTCTATCATCTAAACAATATTTATCATCATCTTCAGTTTCAAGTAAATGCATTGTTATTGGTATATTAAGTTCATCAGCTATCTTTCTTATCTCTTTATAGCCATCTTCTGTATTATCCCATATAATCCCAGGTGCCAATGCCATACTAATTCTTGAATGGTTTTTATATTTTTTATCTAATCTTCTGACATCATCAAAGAATTTTTGCTCTGTATCATGATAAGTACAACCAAATTCCTCAGGAAATTTACTTGTATCTGTAAATCCTCTGCCAAGTATCCCTCTTATTCCTAAGTCTTCAAGTGCTCGTATTATGCTATCATCGAGCCCTTCTTTTCCATGACAATACATATAATCGAGTATAGTAGTTGTACCTGTTTTAATTGCTTCTATACACCCTGTTAATGCCGCATAGTAGCAACACTCTTCATCTATCTTATGGATAGCTCTTCTAACAGAACTATCAAGCCAGTCTAGCAATAATTTATCTCTTCCTAATCCCTTTAACAAAGTCTGAAATAGATGAGAATGAGTGCTTATGAATCCAGGAAAAACCACTTTACCTTTAGCATCTATAGTTTTTTCTGAAATATATTTTTCTAATAAATTGGCTTTTCCTATATCAATTATCTTGCTATTTTCAATTATTATACAAGCATCATTTAATATTTCCCTCTCAGTATTCATTGAAACTAGATAAGCGTTTTTAATTATCAAATCTACTTTTCTCATGCAGTAACCTCCATATAATTTTCTGCCATACTTTAATTTTGACAGATAGTTTGGAGAGAAAAATCTTTCGAGAAACGCATAACAAACTATCTGTCGATTACTGTGGTGCTTATAATATTATTTTACATCCATCTAAAATCTAAGAGATTTTGAGTAACTTCTTGAAGAAAACGTGCACCAGGGGCTCCATCTACCACTCTATGGTCATGAGTCAAACTCATATTCATTATAGAACCAGCATAAAATGCACCATCTTTTACAAGAACCTTTTCTATTATACTTCCAATACCTAAAATGGCACTTTCTGGTGTATTTAATACTGGAGTAAAATATGTTATTCCGAACATGCCTAAATTAGTTATAGTAATAGTTCCATTACTCATTTCATCTTGATTTAACTGATTATTTTTAGCTCTTTCACTTAAATCACTCAACTCTATACATATTGTTCTTAAATCTTTTAAATTTGCATTCTTTATTACAGGTACTACTAATCCATTTGGAATGTCTACAGCTACACCTACATTAATTTCATCATTTATTTTAAAATGATTTTCATCAAATACTTGTGTTCTAAGTTTAGGATGATTTTCGAGTGCTTGGGCTACAGCTTTTATTATAAGAGCTGTATAACTCAATTTAACACCTACATTTTTATACTTTTCTTTTAGACTCTTATATACTTTGGTTAAATTTGTAATTTCTAATTCAGTAGCAATCGTAGTTTGAGCTGTTGTCAATAAACTCTCATGCATTTTTTTCGCTATTATATTTTGCATTTGAGTCATTTTAGTTACTACATCATTTTCCCCTATAGTTGCCTTAGCACTCTTTATTTGAGGAATAGATGTAGCATCTTGCCGTACTCCTTTTTCAGCTACTTTAATTTGATTAGTTTCAACGACCTTTTCCTCTAGATTTTTATTCATGAAATTTTTTAAATCATCAATTGTTATTGCTCCATGTATTCCTGTACCCTCTATGTTTGAGTAGTTAATTCCTTTCTCTTCAGCTATTTTTTTAGCTCTTGGAGTTATTTTCTTCTCTACCACTAAATTTTTTACCTCTGTTATCTGTTCTAAGCTTAAAGTATCTTCTTCTTTCTCTATATTTGTTTTAACTGTTTGATTAAGTCCACTAATATCTTCATTTTCATCTGCAATTATACAAATTATTTCTCCACAATTTACAACTTCACCCTCTTCAAACAGTATCTTTCTTAGTACCCCACTTTCTGTAGCTTCAACTGTATTTGTTATCTTATCAGTTTCAATTTCTAAAAGTTCATCCCCCTTATTTACAATGGCACCTTCTTCAATCAACCATGTGCCAATTGTCCCATCTTCCATAGAAAGACCAAACTTTGGCATTTTAACCTCTGTAATCATGACTTATCCTCCCTTGATTAATATTGCATAACTTCTCTACAAGCTCTAATTAGATTTTCTAATTTTGGCAAAACAAAATCCTCTAAAACTGGTGCATATGCTACTGGAGCATCAATTGATGTAACTCTTTTTATTGGTGCACTTAGATACTCAAATACATCTTCATTTATCATGGCAGATATTTCAGCCGCCCATCCTCCTACTCTTGGTCCTTCTTGAGCAATGACCAATCTGCTAGTTTTTGCTACTGACTCTACTATAGTTTTTTTGTCATAAGGAAAAACAGTTCTAAGGTCGATTATCTCTACATTAATTCCTTCTTTTTGAAGTTCATTTGCCGCTTTGTGTGCTAGACCTAACATCATTTGAGTAGCTACTATTGTAACATCACTACCTACTCTCTCAATCTCAGCTTCATATAGAGGAATCTCATATGGTTCAACTGGTACTTCACCTTTAACGTTATATAGCATTTTATGTTCCAAAAATAATACTGGATTATCGTTCTTTATAGCCGAAAGTAACATTCCCTTGGCTTCATAAGGTGTTGTTGGTGAAACTACTACAAGCCCTGGAGTATTCATAAACCATGATTCTGCACAAACTGAATGATGATATGCACAACGTATACCAGCACCCTGTACAGCACGAACTGTAATTGGACAATGAGCTTTCCCCTGAAACATAAAATTAAGCTTTGCTGCATTATTTACAAGTTGGTCAAAACAAACACCTAAAAAGTCTGCAAACATTATCTCAGGTACGGGTCTTAGTCCACAAAGTGCCGCTCCATTTGATAATCCTAATATAGCTGACTCAGATAAAGCTGTATCCTTGATTCTATTTGGCCATTTAGCCATTATTCCTTTGGTAATTCCAAAATCTCCACCCATTTTAGCGACATCTTCACCTAATATAAAAACTCTATCATCATTTTCCATAGCTTGATGAAGTGCTTCATTTATTGCCATTCCATACGAAAGTTTTCTTCCCATTATCTTATTTCCACCTCTCTATCAACATATGTGTGTGTAACTGCATCTTTAACATCTGGTGATGGACTCTCCAATGAGAATCTTAGCATTTCTTGAACATCATCTTCTATCTCTTCTTCAATATCTTTAAGTACATCGTCTGACATACCTTCTCTTTCAATAAGTATTTTTCTCGTTAACTTTATTGGGTCTCTGTCTTTCCAGTACTTAACTTCTTCTTCAGGTCTATATGCTGCTGGGTCCCCTGCAAAATGACCTTGCCAACGATAAGTAAGAAACTCTATCAATGTTGGACCTTCTCCTTTTCTTGCTCTATCTGCTGCTTTTTCTACTATCTCAATTACTGCTTCTACATCATTACCATCTACTCTATAACTTGGAATCTCGTATCCTTCACCCCATGTTTTTAATTCTTTTTGAGGATGAGAATCTGTATAGTGTGTAGATATAGCATACTGATTATTAAGCAAACAGTATATGATTGGTAGTTTCCATGTGGCTGACATGTTAAGGCTTTCATGACAAGTACCTTCTCCCAAAGTGCCATCACCTAAAAATACTGCTGTAACATCGTCAGTTTCTTTATATACAGATGCAAAAGCTGTACCTAGGCAAGTTACCATCGTAGAACCTTGTATTCCATTGAATCCCATATTTCTACATTCAATATCATTTATATGCATTGAACCACCTCTGCCACCATTTATACCTGTAGCTTTAGCAAATATTTCAGCCATTACAAGTTTTGGGTCGGTTCCACAAAGTGCTATAGTTCCATGTCCTCTATGGTCTGGAAATTTATAATCTGTTTTTCTAAGTGCATCTACTATACCTGCTTGACAAGCCTCCTGCCCTATACTTAAATGCACAAATCCTGGTATAGTTCCATTTGCAGCATACTCTTCTATTACTTCTTCAAATCTTCGAATCATAACCATATCACGGTATAATTTTTCTAATCTTGTTTTATCTAATACCATTTTGTATCCCCCTAAACTAATAGAATTTAAATCATTTATTTTAAGAAACTTCTTTCAAGAGCTGAATAGTTTATCTCTCCTGATGAAAATGATTTTCCAGTATTTATATTGTGTATCTGTATTTTGCCAATTGAATGTACATCATGGTCTACATAGAAAAAATCTCTTCCTGCTTTTTCAAATACATCCTCAAACAACTCTCCATAATTTGGAGATGATGTTTTTCCTGCCAATTGGTGTATAGTCTTTGCAATAGCAGTGTCAGTTGAGTCTACCCAAAACTCAGTTTCACTACCATAAATTAATGCATCATTTATTCTTCCCATAGTTTTAATTTCATCTTTTACTATTGGTGCTATTGGTGCTTTTCCTCTTGCAAGTACAATTTGACCTGCATCGAAGTTTTTTTCAAACATTTTATGACATACTTGCTCAATGATTCTTGCTGATACTTGCATTGATGCTACAATACATGTACTCGGTGAAATCAATATATATGTGTCTTCTGGTTTTACTCTACAAGCATTTGCAATTTCTAAAATGGTTTTCTCATCAGGGTATTTTACATCTTGAATGCATAAGACTGCTTCATGATAATCATCTTCATATGGAGTCATTTCAAAATACCAATCTGATTTAACTCTTGCTAAAGCTCTTGCTGGACCTGACCCTATAGTTGCAAACTCTCCTTCACCCAGTTTCCATCCTGCAATCTGTGAACCCATACATGCAATTAAAGGCTTATCTATGAATACTTCAACAGATGAAAAAGAATATTCTTCATTTAATTTAAAATCTCCCAGTGTTACTATTCCTAAATCACCTATAGAAGCTCTGGTAAATAAAACACCTGCTTTCCAACTTCCACTACAATTTAGACCCATATCAATTATAGTTGCTCCACAATCTGTCTTAATAACTTCACATCCTAATGATTCTGCATCTTCCAGTATTTCTCTTACTACTACCATTGCCTTTTTATTTAAACTTATCATTTTTATACCTCTCAATATATTTTATTTATGCCTTTTTTCCACAGACATCAATTGCAGCCCCCATTATTGGACTAGCTTCATCAGATGCTAAAAAAGTCACAACCTTTGATACTTCTTCTACTTGCAACATTTCTTCAAGTGGTATTGTAACTGCATCATCATAGTCAAATCTTTTTCTTGTATATTCTGTATTTGTCATTCCTAAATATATTGCGTTTACATTAATTCCATATTCTTTCACTTCTTCAGATAAAGTTTGAGTAAAACTTACCACGCCTCCTTTAGAAGCTGCATATGCACCAAATCCTGGAAAAAAGTGCTTTGCTGCTGTAGAACTAATATTTATTATTTTTCCATATCTTTTATCTATCATTGTCTTGAGAACAGCCTTAGTACAATAAAAAGTTCCACTCAAATTCGTCTTTATTTGAGCATCCCATTCTTCAGCTGTAGTGTCAATTACTGGAGATGATTTATGAATAGCAACATTATTAATCAAAACATCTACAACTCCAAAGTTTTCTATTAAATTTTTAAAGCAATTGTCTACTTCTTCAGAGTTACTTACATCACAAACTGAAACAAATGCTCTACCGCCAGATTTGATGATTTTCTCTGCAATATTATCCAACTTACTTTTAGTTCTACCAAGCAAAATTACAATTGCCCCTTCTATACCAAAATCTAAAGCAAAACCTGCTCCTAAGCCTTGACCTGCTCCTGTTATCACAACAACTTTATCTCTAAACCTTAAATCCACAACCATCACACCCCTTACATTTACATAATTTATACTTACTCTAGAGAAAATTATTACACTACAATATCTAAAATTTCTTAAATAGTTTTCTATTTTTTATAAGAGAAGATTAAATATTTATATTCTCTAGTAAAATATCTTTCTTTAATGGCAAACTATAAAAATCACACTTCAATGCATTTGCTACAGCATTTGCCACTGCTGGTGCTGATGGTACTACTGAACATTCCCCTATACTCTTAGCTCCAAATGGACCTCCAGGTTCTCCACATTCTATCATCCCTACTTTTATCTTAGGCATTTCACTTGCTTTTATCATGTGGTACGAACGAAATGAATTAGCCTTTATTCTTCCTCTATCATCAAATTCAAGTGCCTCTGTCAACGCATATCCTATTCCCATTTGAATTGCTCCTTCAATCTGACCTTCTACAGACATTGGGTTTAGTGCTTTTCCTACATCATGCACTGCCACATATTCTAACACCTTTACATTTCCTAATTTTGTATCAACTTCAACTTTGGCAAAATGTGCACCATATGAACTTGCACCAGTATTTGAAGCAAATGTTTCAACCCCAATAATTTCTCTTAAATTTACTCTTTGTGCATGTATCATGACATCACACAATGTAGCTTGTTTATCTTTGTTTTTAATAGAATATACTTTGTCATTTTTTAATTCTATACATTCCTCATCCTCTTCCAAAAGTTGCGATGCTTCTTTTAAAAGTTGTTTTTTCACTGAATTTGCAACTTTTAAAGCTGCATTTCCAGATACGAATACTCCTCTACTTGCATAGTCACCTAGATTCCATGGTGATGCTTCTGTATCTGCCTGTATACATTCTATTTTTTCTTGTCTTATTCCAAGTATTTCAGATATAATTTGTACTTGAACACTTACAGATGCATTTCCCATATCGTGAGTACCTGTATATAATACAGCTGAACCATCTTCATTCATCTTAAGCATCAGAGCTGTTATATCTCTATGTGCCCCAAAGCATCCATTTCCATGTGAACCAACTGCCATACCTATACCAATTAAGAATCTACCACTTGGATCGTTTTGTTGTTTAATCTGTTTTTTCCATTCAAATAGTTCCATTCCTTTCTTGATACAGTCCATTGGTCTTGGATTTCCATGAGGACTTTTAAATCGCTGATCTATTCCATCAGGCTCAACTAAATTCTTAAGTTGTAAATCTAAAATATCCATGTTGAGTTTCTTTGCAATTTTATTTAGTTGTGATTGTTGAGCAAAGAAAGCTTGTGGAGAACCATATCCTCTCATAGCTCCTGCAATTGGAGTATTTGTATACACTGGAATCCCAGTGTATCTCATATTTTCAATTTTATATGCTTTAAATACTTTATGGCTCATAGCTCCTATCACATTTAAGGCACTTGATGCATATGCTCCTGTATTTGTAATAACTTTCATATCTTGTGCTATAATTTGACCATCTTTCATAGCACCTGTTTTTAGGTATACAACTGCACCATGTCTAGTTCTTGTTGAGGCTATAGTTTCTCTCCTATTAAGCTCTAATTTGACAGGTCTACCTGATAGTTTTGCTAGCAAAGCTACTATTGGCTCAATAGTAATTTCCAATTTGCCTCCAAAAGCACCACCAATAGCTGGACTTATCAATCTTACTTTATTCATTGGCAATTCAAATATTTTAGATAATATTACTCTAAAAGCAAAAGTATTTTGATTAGGGCTATAAACTGTAAGTTTTCCACTATAATCATAATCTGCAATAGCAACATGAGTTTCTATAGCTCCATGATGTATAGCTGGTAGTGTATATTTATCTTCAAAAACATAATCAGCTTTTTTCATAGCTTCTTCCACATTTCCACATTCTTGCACATTTTCTGGAAGTTTATTACCGCCTTTATGTATTGGATATGCATTTTCTTTTATTGCTTCTTCTGGATTGAATACTGAAGGTAATTCTTCATACTCAACTTCAATAAGTTTCAATGCCTTTTCAGCTGTTTTTAAATCTTCAGCTGCAACAGCTGCAACTTTATCCCCCACAAAACGAACAACATCGTCAAAAATATATTCAACTTCAGGCAACTCATGCTCATAAAACCTCATTGCACTATTAAAAGCTATTCTTGGTGAATTTTTATATGTAGCTACAGCTTTTACTCCTTCTAACTTTTCTGCTTTTGATGTGTCTATTCTCTTGATTTTTGCATGTGCTACAGGACTAAATAATACTTTTGCATATAGCATATTTGGGATTTTCATATCTGCTGTATATCTAAGTTGACCAGTGGCTTTAAGCACGGCATCCCTTATTGGAACTCTTCCACCTATAACACTTAGTTCATTACTCACATACCACACCTCCCATCCTTTTTGCTGATAAAAGTATAGCCTCAACAATTTTTACATATCCTGTGCATCTACAAAGATTATTGTCTATGGATTTTCTAATATCCATTTCAGAAGGATTTGGATTTTTATCCAACAAAGCTTTTGCTGACATTATCATACCTGGAGTACAATACCCACATTGTACAGCTCCACAATCAATAAATGCTTGTTGGATTGGATGTATACTGACTCCATCTGATAACCCTTCAATTGTCAGGATTTTCTTACCCACTGCGTTTTTTGCTAAAATCAGACATGAATTCACTGCTTCTCCATCTAAAATTATTTTACAAGCTCCACAATCACCTGTACTACATCCACATTTACTTCCAGTTAGATTAAATTTTTCTCTTAAGACATAAAGTAAAGTCCACTTATTTTCTATGGCTACCTCTCTGACTCTGCCATTTATATCGAGTTCAATAACCTCCATAATCTTCACCTTCCATCTACAGAATTTAATTATGTATATCTCTACAAAATTGAGATTTTAATTACTTTGTCTATATTATTTAAGCCCTTTTTTCAACTCTTTTTCACACAAAGCCCTCTAATTATGGCTAAAAAAAGAGGAGCAAGGCGCTCCTCTTGGATATCCTTTCAGATTATACTTTTATTAAAATGAGTATCATATCTTTTGATTATTCAAATTTTTAAGGTTTTTGGGTAAAAAAAATAGAAGCAAGGCGCTCCTTCTTGGATATCCTTTCAGATTGTATTATAAGCTATTAGGTTTCCTTCAAAGTTCAATCCTATTTTTGGTAAAAAAAATAGAAGCAAGGCGCTCCTTCTTGGATATCCTTTAGAATTACGTTCTCTAAGCTTTACAACTTACTTCACTTTCAACTACATCTTCTTTTTCTTTAGGTAATATGATATTTAGTATTAAAGACAATAAAGCTGTTCCAGATATACCAGTCATTAAAGTGACTACTATACTTGGTAAAAATGCTAATGCAGCTTGATTAAAATAACCACCCATACCAATACCTAATGAAACTGCTAAAATTGTTATATTGCGATTTGTCATTTTACCCATTCCAATAACTTTAATACCTGATGATGCAATTGTTCCAAACATCATAACTAATGTTCCCCCAATAACTGGGTCTGGTGTTAAAGCTAATATTTGTGCAAACTTTGGGAAAAATGCTAAAATACCTAACATTACTCCTCCAAGTGCTACTATGTACCTACTTGCAACACCTGTCATACAAATTATTCCTATGTTTGGGCTACCTGATATAACTGGAAGTCCATTGAACAAAGCTGCAAAACAACTTCCAACTCCATCTGCTCTTACTGCTCTCATCAATTCTGTTTGTGTAGGTAATCGATTCTCAACAGAGCTGACAACGCCTGTCGTATCTCCTATTATTTCCATAACTGTAACAATATGAATCGTACATATGGTCATAATAGCCCCTAAGTTGAACTCCAGCCCCCAAAATACAGGCTTTGGCATTGCAAACCAATTTGCTTGTGCCATACTAGAAAAATCAACCATACCAAATATCACTGCTACTACATACCCTATCACTATTGAAATTATTATGGATGCTACCTTTAGAAAACCTTTTCCGAATTGATTTAAAATGAGTGTCAACAGCAATGTAAATACAGCTAAAGAAAAATTAGCAACTACATCTGGGCTATGAACATCAAATGATACTGCATAGTCAAACGAAGAACTCATAAGTGATAACCCAACTGCTAAAACGACACTTCCTGTAACCGTAGGTGTAAAATATTTATGCAAATATTTTACTGCATATGGTCCTACTAAAGTTAAAACTACACTTCCTACAAGTACTGCCCCAAAAGCTCCAGCAATACCAACATCATTATTTGTACCTAAGGCAATTAATGGTGCTACAAAGGTGAAACTACCACCAGTAACAATTGGCAACCGTGACCCTACTGGCCCAATCCCCATAGATTGCAGTATGGTGCTCACTCCTGCAATCAACATCGAACATTGAATCAAAAATGCAGTCTCACTTAGTGAGAGACCCATGCCAACAGCTACTAAAATAGCACCAGACATAGTACCCGCAAAAGCAGAAAAAACATGTTGCATACTAAGCGGTATTGCTGTTAGAAACTTTGGCTTGTCGTTAAATCCATACTTGTAATTTTCCATATCTTACCCCTTATCGCTCCCGCCATTGCCGCCAAATGTATGGAGCTATGTAATAAATTATTAGTAACCTTAAAAGTTAGAGCCTAATAAATATTGCACAGTTAAATTATGAAGTTTTAGTTATACATTTTGAAATTAGAAAAGCTCTAATTTAAGGAGTGGCGGAGGATTACTTACTAAAAAAATAAAACGTTTGCTTTTAGCATTATTTTTATTTTTTGTAAACTAGGTAATTAATCCGATTTTTAATTGTATTATACAGTCATGATTTTATACTGTCAAGATTATTCTGACAATTTAATTTCAACTTTATTTATATTTCTTAAAATAAAAATAATACTTATTTTGTAGAACAAAGTCAGAATTAAAATTCTTTAATGCTTAAATATATGTTATTTTTTTATCATTTTTACTTAGCTTTATAAGATATATATAAAGAATTATAGCTTAATCTAAAGTTATTTTACATGTTATATTTCTACGATAACCATAATATATAATACTTATCTATATTACATTTATCATATTTTGTATAAGTAAATTATGTTAACTAATAGGTAGAAAAGCTCTTCTTAAGCAGTTAGAAATTTTCTTTATCAGACAACTGTAATACTGTGATAAATACTATATTTTACATATACTCACAACCAACAAACGTATATATTTAAAATCATAATTTTATTTTATATCATTTTAATATATATAACATAATTTGAATTATTTCTATGATTTTTAAGTCATGAAATATATAATTATTTTTTTAATATAACTTCCATATTTTCGTTATAATTTTATCATTTTTTGTTTATAAAGTATTTTTCCCAAAACGATATAATTTTTTATTTATCCAATTTTTCTACATAATTTAATGTTTAAAAATATTAATTTTTTCACTACAGAATAGAAATATTTTTTATATGCATCTTCACTTTTATTAAAATAAATTAAATTTTATTACTATAAGTAAAAACGAAACATGATTTTTATTTAAATAAATTTCAAATTTCGTCTTTACTTGTTTGGTATTTATTTAATTTTTAGATTTCTATTATTTTCAAGAATTTATTTTTTTAATACTTCACCATATTGATTACCAGTAACCTTCCCATCTTCCAATGCAATTTTTCCATTTACAATTACATATTCAACACCTGTAGCTAATAATTGTGGATTTGAAAAATCAATATTTTCTGACCTAGGATAACTATAGTTCTCCATATCAATAACAGCTATATCAGCTATTTTTCCTTCTTCAAGAATACCTCTATTTTTTATTTTAAACTGCCTAGCTGGTAATGAGGTTACTCTTCTTACAATTTCTTCTAGTCTTACACCTGATTTTCTGTACATATTGAAGAAAATTGGAAAAGCTCCTCTTCTTTGTAGTTCAAACCATGACATATCCCCACCTACACTAAACAAACAATCTGAACCAACCATAACAAATGGGTTATCAATTATTTTATCATCATGCAATTTATCCGGAAAATCAGCTCTATACATTCCCCCTAAACAAAAGATAAGCTCTTCATCTCCATATAAAAGTAAATCGAGTAATAACTTGTCCTCATCCATACCTTTTTGTATGGCTATTTCACGTATTGATTTCTTTTCCATGTCAATATCCTTAGTGTTTAGGAGTATTATACTCCCTCTATCTCCAAGTATAAATGCCTCTTTTAATATAAGCGCTCTTCCCTCTTCATTTCTAAGAGCATCCATTACTCCATCTATACCTAATTCAAATAGACTAGATGATATTGCCATAATAAATTGAATCACTCTTTTTTTCTTCATGCAATGCCCAGAACTTCTTGGCACTGTATCAACCATTATATCAACACCATTGTATCTTGCTTTTAATATCTCATCAAAGGCTTCTACTTCAACTGGACTTAAATGCGATACTTGGACTCTAGCACCACTTTTTTGACCTACCTCTATAGTTTCTTTTACTGCATTATATCTTCCTATGTAATCTCTAATATGAGATGTATATATACCATCCTGTTCTTTAATTAACTTTGCAATATCAACCAGTTCATCGATATCAGCATACTTACTTGGTATATATGCCAATCCAGTAGATATTCCAAAAGCTCCGCTTTTCATGCCATCATTTATTATCTCTGCAATTTCATTTTTTTCTTTTTCTGTAGGAGGTCTATCTTTAGACCCTCCCATAACACTCCATCTTATAGTACCATGCCCCAATAAAAATCCCATATTAATAGAAATACTACTTTCAGATATAAGGTCGCAATATTCTGTAAAATTATTCCAATATTTATTTTTATCTATAAGATATTTTTTCTCTTCTTCAAGTAATAGGCCGTTTTTATACATATATTCATATATATTTTCAGAAGAATATGGTGTTATAGAATGTCCACAGTTACCATTTATAGTTGTTGTAACTCCTTGTTTTAGGAATTTTTCAAATTTTCCATCTAGTATTGCTACTATCTCTTCATGAACATGAGGGTCAATAAATCCAGGTGTTATAACTTTTCCACAACAATCAATTTCTTTATTTGTATTTTTATTTATCTCAGAATTTATTTTAACTATTAAGTTGTCTTTAATTGCTATATCCCCATAAAAACCAGTATTTCCCGTACCATCTACTATAAATCCATTTTTTAAGATTAAATCGTATATCAAGATACTCCCTCCCTAAAGCCACATTTTTAGTAATATTCATTGTAATTTTTTATACCTTAAAAGTAAATTATTATATTTAAAAACTTATTATCATTTCACTATTGTTAATCGCTAAGCTTATCTTTATACAGAGCTCTTGCAATTAATATAGTTCCAAATACACATATAAGAACTACTAAGGACTGAGGTATTATACCTTGCTTTGATAGTATAATAGTCAATACAGATATTACGATTGCTACTAAACCTAATTTTTTATCTTGTAAGAATACTTGTCCAAATACTGACCCAAATAGAGCTGGTAAGATTAAATTTAGTTTCTCTACTACTTCAGCTGGAATCTTAGATAATACACTTCCTCCTAGAATTACTCCTATCGTTAATATACTTATATTCACTAAAATAGATACAGCTATACCTATTGTAGATATTATTGAACCTTCTTCTGTTCCTGATTCAACTTCTGCTGCTTTTTGAGCTGCTATTGAACATGGGAGCCTCATATTAGATATATTCCCAGAAAGAAAACTCATATAAGTTCCTGGTATACCTAAAATTGGCGAATAAGAAACTGGTTCTATTATATAGTTTGGTGCACTCATACTAACAATTGCCATCGTACTTGCCAATAGTGCTGATATTGGAGGCATAAGACCAAATCCAAAACTCAAAATTATTCCAGGTACCAATGCTGCTATAATACCCAAAGATAATGTCAATCTTCCATACCTTATCATAAAAGGTAAGTATTCTTCATTGTATATAGATTTTACTTTACTCATAAAACTCCCCCCTTTATATTATTGAAGCTATTATCATTCCGCTGAACATTGATATTGTAAGCCCCCACTCTCTTAACCATTTTATATTTTTCTTCTTTTCAAGCATACATAATATTATCATTATAACCATCCCACTTATACATGCGATTGTACCATTATCAAAACGCAACACCCTATCAGCGTTTAGATATGCAAATGAACCTAGCATAGCTCCTAAAGATATTATTGGTATAAATGATTTCTTTCCACTAGATATAACATTGGTTATCTTATCTAATTTATGTCCAAATAGTAATGTGAATATTATCCATCCTAAAGAACCCAGTATCATAGTCCAAACTGCATTTGTAAATGCAAGTTTTGTCATTTCAGAAGAACCCAAAGTTATACCTAATGCATCTGTACCAAATCCAGCTGACATAGATTCAAAAATTACAGAACCTATAAAAGATAGTCTCATCCATGCTATAGGTCCACCCATAGTAACTATAAGTGATACCATTCCAGCAAATATAGTCATTGAAGGTCCTATAGCTGAAATAGCACTACTTTTGACAGCTGACTTTATTTGTTTATCTGTTATTCCCATTGTTTTACCAACTTTACAAGACTTTATAGCAAATATAAGTGACTGTACTACTACTATTGATACTGCTACTGTACTTGCTATCCACAAGAGTGGATGATTAGCTAATTTTAAATAATCCATTTATAAAACCTCCCTATAAATCCTCAAATTTTATTAATACTTCTACTCTATTTACTTATTTCCATACCTGCTTCAATACCCTAAGTATATTTCCACCTAGTACCTTTTCTATTTCCTCATCACTATAACCATGTTTTACTAGATATCTAACAATATTTTTTGAAGTCTCAGTTGGATTCTCAAGACCTTTTACGTATTCTACTTTTGGATGTTCTTTTGTACCTGTTATCTTTTTTATATCAAATCTAGCAGCTAGTACTGAGTGTAATTTTACATGGTCACCATATACTGTATCTGGCCCAAAAGCCACATGGTCTATTCCTACTAAATTTTTAATATACTCAAAATGCTCCATAAATGACTCTATTGAATGTTCTTTATTTTTCTCAGTTATCGTCGTATGAGGTGCTGCTTCTACACCTATAACCCCTCCTTTTTTAGCACATGCTATTAGCACTTCGTCTGGAGTTAGTCTCTTTGTATCCCATAAACTTCTTGCCCCAACATGGCTTAATATTATTGGGTCCTTACTATACTCTATAACATCAAGTGTTGTCTGTACTCCAACATGAGAACAATCTATTGCCATTCCAATCTTATTCATTCTTTCAACAGCTTTTCTACCAAAATTTGTAAGACCGCCATCTTTTTCTTCTTTTAATCCTGAGCCTAGTGCATTGGATTCACTGTATGTAATACCCATTAACCTTATACCAAATCCATATAGTATATCTATTCTATCAAGTTCATTCTCTATTGGTGCTGCCCCTTCTAGTGTTGGTATTAATGCCACTTTACCTTCACTTTTAGCTCTGTATATATCCTCCACTTTTTCACACTTTATAACAAAATCTTGGTGTGCTAAATCACATAACCTCATACCTAAATCTATTAATATATCATCCCACTTCCATCCTGCATTTGATGTTATTGTACATACACCATCCATTAAATTATCAAATATAGCATCGTAATATCCTCTTGATAATGCTTCATAAGCACATCTTTGTTTGCCCTCTCTATTGTATTCAAATATATCTCTTTCTAAGTGTTCTGGAAATAAAACTGGATGTTCATGTAGTGATATAAATATTTTGTTATCTACTATATTTTTAACCTTAGCTTCTTGAACATCATCTAACTCGATAAGGTACTCTTTTACTCTCTTATCTCCTTTACACATCTCAATATATGAAATATCTTTTCCCTTTTCTAAATAACTATAAGCTTCATATCCTTTATAAGCTGACTTCATAACAATATCCTCCAAATTCTACAATTTTTTATATTTTCACTATGTAGCAATTGATATGCCAAAATATAAATTTTAATTGTATATTAAATCTTTCAAAAAATAAAAACGGTAGTAAAGTGATGATTTACTACTGTTTATTAGAAATAATATTTTTTATTTTTAATTTAATACTTTTAAAATTATCTCAATATTTAAAATAATTTTACTTATTTAGAATTATTATAGGGAGTTTTTAGGGGATTTCACATTTATAGCCCCCTATATTTCCCCCTTGAATTTTACATATGATATAAAATTCTTTCCTTCATCAGTTATAAAACTCCCTTGTTTTTTTACTCCAGATGACAGTAATCCATGTTTTTTTAACTTATCTATTCTTTTTCTAATTTGGTCTACACTTAATGTCATACTTTTTTCTTTTAAGATTTCTTGTAATTTATTTCTTCCTAATGATATATTTTTATTATTCCAAGTTTCTATACTCATCAATATACAAATACTCTCATTAAAGAAATTTGATTGTTTAAAATCCAATATAATTGAATCAAAATTTTCATTAACTAAAGTATTGTTATTTTGAAATTTAAATTGTTCTGGCAAATGCTCATAGTCTACTCTATCTTCCTCTACTATAGTGTCGATATAATAAATCAAATTCTTAAGCTCTCTCACATTACCTGGCCACTCATACAATTTTAATACCTGCATTGATTTTTCTGTAAAACATTTATTGCTATTTATTTCATCCAAAAAATACTTACTTATAAGGGGTATATCTTCCTTACGCTCCCTAAGCCTTGGTATTTCTATATGTAATACATTAATCCTATAATACAAATCTTCTCTAAAAGAACCTTCTTTGATTTTTTTCTTCAAATCTTTATTTGTAGCAGCTATAATTCTAACATCTATTGGTATAATTTTACTTCCGCCCATTCTCATAACTTCTTTTTCTTGTAAAACTCTCAACAATCTTTGCTGTACCTCTAGAGAGATATCACCTATCTCATCTAAAAAAATTGTTCCTGTATGTGCTCTTTCAAATATCCCTATTTTTCCGCCTTTTATCGCACCTGTGAAACTGCCTTCTTCATACCCAAAAAGTTCGCTTTCAATAAGTGTATCTGACAAAGAAGATAGATTGACTGCAACAAACGGCTTGTCTTTTCTTAGAGACTCATTGTGTATTGCCTGGGCAAATATTTCCTTTCCTGTTCCATTTTCCCCAAGTATCAACACAGAAAAATCTGTAGATGCTATTTTTCTTGCTATATTAATTTTTTCTTTTATTATTTTACTCTCACCTACAACATTCTCAAATGTGTACTTTGATACAAATCCCTTTGTCTGAAATTTATTTTGAATCTTATCCTCAAGCATCTGAATTGCACTTATATCTTTAATACTTATAATACTTTTTATTCGTTCATTATTTTCATACACATTTACTTTATTAATTATGAGTTTTTTGTTATTTAGGCTTACTACTTCATCACTAACTTCATCCTCTTGAAAAAATATTTTTTTAATAATTTTATCACTAAATAAATCCATAAAATTATTAGATATAATCTCATTTTGGTCTATTCCAACTAGATTAGAAAATACTTTATTGCAATATATAAATTTCCCTAATTTATCAATAGAAGCAATACCTTCATCGATAATCTCCAAAAAACTCTTCATAGTTTTATTCATGGTTGTATAGTATCTATATCCACTTACTGTGTCTTCATTATATTTTTCTTTAATAATATGTAGTTTATCTATAGATATATTCAGCTTTGTAAAGATTTCTATAACTGTATTTATATCGATTATTTTAGCCCCTATATCTATTATTTGCTTTAAGTTCTGTGGTACTCTATTTCTACTTCCTGTAATAATTCCAATCTCACATTTAGACTTATCACATCCTGGATAATATGGTATTAGATTAATATGAATTAATCCTAATTTTTTAATTATCTTGGCGGTTTCATCTGCTGATTCTTTATAATCATCTATAACCATAACTTCAGAATCATTTTCTATACTTATTATCTGGTTTATATTTTCAATATTTATTGTACGATGTACTATTACAATAGGTATATTTTTATCTATATTATTGTGTATATGCTCTTTTATCTCATTATCTGAACACACTATAAGCTCATACTTTAATAGTTCAATATTTATGCTATCCATATAGACTAAATTATCTATATTACAAAATTCTCCAAATATATTTTCTAATTGTTTTGAGATATCTATATTTATTTTGTCATCTGTTGATACAAATAAAATATTATGTTTTTTCATACCATCACCTCCTGTTTAGTTAATATAGAAACTAATAATTTGGTCTATTGTAGCACTTTTTAAAAAAGTTTTAAATCTTAAAAAGCATATTTTATATCATTTGTTATTATTTTCCATAGGAAAACAGTGTATCTTCTATTTTTTCATCTATACTTCAATTTCTAATATGATTATTTTGACGTTGTTGTAATAGTAACAAAAATTTAATATAATATTGTTAATGCATCAACGAATTGGAGGACGGTTCATGAATAAAGAAGAACAAGTCATAACAGGCTTTAGGAACTTATTTAACAAACTGGCTTGGCTTAATAAGTCTAAGATGGAAGAGGCACTTAAGGATTATAAACCTTCTGAGGTACATTGTATAGAATACATTGCAAAAAATACAGATTCCAACGTAACAAAACTTGCAGAATCTTTTTATATGACTAGAGGAGCTATGAGCAAAATAACTAAAAAGCTCATGAAAAAAGGCTATATTGAAAGTTATCAAAAACAGGATAACAAAAAAGAAATCTATTTTAGGCTTACTAAACAAGGAAAAGAAATTAACAAGGTTCATGAGGAACTGCATAGAGAATTTCAAGAAAGAGATAAAACTGTATTTGAAGATGTAACAGAAGAACAGTTTAACAGTATGATTAACCTTGTAGAAAAGTATAACAGGCATTTGGATGCAGAGATTAGAAAACTTGATATAGATATTAAATCAGAATAAATTTAAATGAATAAAATGAAACTGTAGCAACCAAACTCTGATGAGAACAGGTTGCTTTTTTATCGCCATTTTTTGTTGACAAAGAAACAAAATGATGATACGATAAATATGTTTCCAAGGAATCAAAATCAACTTTTGAAAGGAGAATTTAAATGTTCAAATTTAAATCAAACAATAGAGGAAGCATAGAACAAACCCTAAATAAAAAAGCTTTAACATCTGGTCTTATGTCTGTGTTTCTTTGTGGAATAGGCTTCAGTATTATAAATCCTGTTGTTCCATTCTTAGTACAACCTTATATAACTAACCCCCAAAATCAAGCCATAGTCGTTACTCTACTTACATCCATTTATGCATTCTGTGTATTTTTTGCTGCTCCTGGACTTGGGGCCTTAAGTGATAGATATGGCCGTCGACCTTTACTCTTAATATGCTTCCTAGGCTCTGCAATTGGATACTTAATCTTTGGTATAGGAGGAGCTCTATGGGTATTATTTGCAGGACGTATAATAGAAGGACTAACAGGAGGTAGTATAAGTACTATCTTCGCATATTTTGCAGATATCACCCCTATAGGACAACGAACAAAATACTTTGGGTGGGTTAGTGCAGTTGCAGGTGCAGGTGCTGCTATAGGACCCACTATTGGAGGATTACTTGCAAGATTTGGTTATTCTGTACCTATGTATTTCGGTGCAACAATTACTTTATTAAATTTTATCTATGGATTCTTATATATGCCTGAGAGCCTTGACAAAACTAATAGACTTAAGAAGATTACTTTTGTAAGATTGAATCCCTTTACTCAACTCACAAATGTACTTTCCATAAATAACTTAAAAAGATTACTTATCTCAGGATTTTTACTTTGGATACCCAATGGCTCTTTACAGGCTGTCTTTTCTCAATTTACACTAGATACTTTCAATTGGGGACCTACACTAATTGGGCTTATGTTTTCAATTATGGGTATACAAGATATAATTTCACAAGGCTTTATAATGCCAAAGCTTTTATTAAAGCTTAGTGATGTACAAATAGTAATTTTAGGAATGGTTTCGGAGATTGCAGGTTACTGCTTTATTGCAGCATCAGCTTTACTCTCATTCTATCCCCTTTTTATTATTGGAATGTTTATATTTGGCTTTGGTGATTCAATTTTTGGACCTTCATTCAATGGAATGGTATCCAAATCTGTTGATTCTAGTGAACAAGGAAGAATTCAAGGAGGTAGCCAATCTATTCAATCTTTAGCGAGAATAATTGGACCTATCATTGGAGGTCAAATCTATGTATCATTTGGTCATGCTTCCCCTGCTTTCATGGGTATAATACTTATATCAGCAGCAATATCAGTCCTATACAAAAGTATACATATAAATAAATAGACATATTCTTTATTCAGATAAGCATTTATTTTTATTTTTGATTATAGATTAATTAATTTCTCTTTATAGAGGAATTCTTCCTAAATAACATACATAGCAGTTAACTTTAATGACATATAATAATAGGGTCTCAGAACTTAGTGATAGTTCTAAAACCCCATTTATCTATAGTATATGAAGTGGCATAAGACTTAATCTATACCACTTTATATAATATTATCTTATTTTTAAATGCTACTAAAATATTTCTATTCCTCTAAAAACTGTAAAAATTCCTGATTAAATAGTTTGAGTTCATCATAGAATATAGCATGACCACTATACTCAAAAGTATATAAAGTTGAATCTTCTATTTTTTCATTCATAAAAACTGCAAACTCATATGGGCATACTTGGTCTAATTTTCCATGGAATATACCTGTTGGCACTCTTACACATTTTAAATCGTTAAACAATTCTTCATCTCTTAAAGATACAGCTGTTCCAATCGTGCCAATACCCGATGCGCTAAAACCAATGTCGTCAAACCACCTTCTAAAACTTTCTGATGGATTAGATGCAAATACTTTTTCTCCAAAATTACTTACCATTTCTGGTCTATCAGTACATGCCTGAGCTATTAATTTATTAACATCCTCACGTGTCATACCATATGGAAACTCTGGAGGTCTTTGTACAAATGATGGTGCAGCGGCAGCAAACAATGCCAATTTTGATACACCATACCCATGAAATAGACTCATATATCTAAGTACAATTGCTCCCCCCATTGAAAAACCAACAAGGGTAAAATCTCTTAATCCAAGAGCATGCACCACCTTATAAATATCATCTGCTAATTGGCTATAATTATACCCTCCTGATGTTGCATCAGACTTGCCAAAACCTCTTAAATCAATTGAAACTGTTCTATATCCAAGTTTTGGCAGTATATTAGTTTGATATTCAAATATCTCATGCCCTAATGGCCAACCATGTATAAAAAGTACTGTTTTTTTAGCGTGCGGATTTAAATCATACACTGCTATATTTATACCATTTACATATACATAATACATATCAATAGCAACTCCCTTCAAGAAAATTTATGATATCTATTTTATATATATGAATAAAATTATGAATAGCTAAACTTTCGAGTTTATCTGCAGTACTTTTCTATTGCTTTTTTAAACAAGCCTACATGAACTTTTTCGTCTAAAATTATTCTATTTAATATAGCTTTTATATAAGGGTCTTCTATAATACTTATATCTCTATAATAATTATCAATAGCTACATACTCCAAGTGTAAATCTGATTTTAGTCTGTCGCAAATGGAATCTCCATAATATACAAAACTGCCATTCCAATATGCACCACATGAACTTGTAGAACCCCTGTATACAGGGTTTCCACCCAACAATCTTATTGTCTTTGCCAATATCTCCATATGTAACATCTCTGTTATAGATATATTTACCCACATTTCATTAAGTTCTTTATAATTTTCATCTGAATCAAAATCATGGTACAAGTACTGTGTTACACTTGTAAATTCACTAGCTCTACCAGAATAATCATCCATCAGTAGTTCTGCATAATACTTATTTGGTCCTAAGACTCTTATTTCTGGGTATGGTTCATCACTTGAATATCCCTTTCTCTTGTGCATATCGTAATGTGCATCACTCATAATATATCCTCCTCTAAATTTAACATATGATATTAATTGTATGCATATAAATCCGTCTCTATGATTTAAATACTAAAACTTAAATTACATAGTAAAAAGCCATGTTAATTTTGATTAACATGGCTTTTTACCTATACAATTACTTTTTAATTATTCATCTTTACCTGCTACTGATAATTCTTTAATAACAACTGAAGGTGAGCCTATACTACTCATTGGAAATTCTAAATCTTCTCCTATAACTTCAATATTTTTCAATAGGTCAAAATAGTTTCCTGCTACTGTAATTTGCTCTACTGGAAATGCTTTTTGCCCTTCTTTAATATAAAAACCTTTAGCTGCCAAAGAAAAGTCTCCTGTTACTGAATTTGCACCTGAATGAAGACCTGCAAAACTAGTAACCATCAATCCTTCACCTATATCCTTCATAATTTCATCTAGAGATTTATCTCCTTTCTCTATATAAAAGTTAGTTGGATGTATACCTATAGGTGATGAATACGAAGATTTTATTCCATTTCCTGTAGTCTTTACATTTGCCTTATTAGCCGTCTTTAAGTTATGAAGTAAAGTTATAAGCTTTCCATTTGAAATGACTTCTTTTTTAAATGTGGCTACTCCTTCATCGTCAAAAGGAGTAGATGCCATACCATTTTCTAAAAGTGGGTCATCAACTATTGTAACTATAGGAGATGCTATCATATCTCCTTCTCTGTCTTTTAATAAAGATAATCCTTTTTGAGCTGAATCTGCATTAAATATTCCAGAAAATGTGCTAAGTAAAGATACCATAGCTTCATTAAACAGTATAGTTTTATATTTACCTGATGGAATACTCTTACCACCTACTTTAGATAAAGCATTATCAACACCAAGTTTTGCTATCTCGTAAGGCTTTATTTCTCCAATAGAAGTTGCTATATTGTATCCTACTCCATCATATTTTTGCCCATTGTCTTCTATGATAGGAACTACAAACCCTATAAGCATATTAGTTGTATTACTCAAATCAAGACCTTTAGTATTATATATACCATTGCTTGATACAGAATAAGATATAGTACATCTAGATAAATTTACTACCTTATCTGAATAAGCTTTAGTCTCTCTTTCCATTTCTAGAGCTAAATCAATCAACTTATCTGCTTCTAAATTTTCCAACTCTTTAGAATAAGTCTTTACATCATTATAGTGCTTGTCACCTTCATATATAAACTGTACATCTTCATTTTCAATGGTATTTAACCCATCTTTTACACTTTTTATCAACATATCAACAGCTTTATCATCTAAAATTTCAGTATAAGAGTAACCTATCTTTCCATTTACCTTACCTCTAAAAGATAAACCGAAAGACTTATCAAGATTGTATTTTTCAACTTCTCCTTCATATATATTTATACTTAAATTTTCTCCTGTATAATAATATATTTCACACTCTTCAAAACCTTCACTTAGAGCCTTTTTAAATAATATATCCTTAAAACTTTTAAGTTCCACAATTATCCCTCCTATCTTCCACCTACAGTAATTTCTTTTACCCTTATCATAGGTTGACCTACATTGGTTGGTATACTTCCTGATGATGAACCACACATCCCCTGAGCTTGTTTTAAGTTGTCCCCAACCATATCTATATTCATAAGTACATCGCTACCTTTTCCAATTAAACTAGCACTTCTAACTGGCTCTTGTATTTCTCCATTTTTTATCAAGTAGCCTTCTGAAACTGCGAAATTAAACTCTCCTGTTACAGGATTTACAGAACCGCCACCCATTTTTTTAGCATAAAGTCCATCTGGTATTGACTTTATAATATCTTCTGGTTTATCTTCTCCAGCAGCAATATAAGTGTTGGTCATTCTTGAAGTTGGAGCAAATTTATAGTTTTGTCTACGAGAACTTCCTGTAGGATTCATTCCCATTCGTCTACCATTCAGCTTATCTATCATATAAGACTTCAATATTCCATTTTCAATTAGTATATTTTTTTGAGCTGGATTTCCTTCATCATCTATATTCATAGAGCCCCAGTAATTTGGTATTGTACCATCATCTATAGCTGTAATCTTTGTAGAAGCAATCTGTTGACCTAATTTATCTGCAAATACAGAGTTGCCTTTTGCAACTGATGTAGCTTCCAAAGAATGTCCACATGCTTCATGAAAAATTACCCCACCAAATCCATTATCTATCGCCACCATCATATTACCTGCTGGACAATTTTTAGCATGCAACATAGTATGTGCTACTCTAGCCGATTCTCTTGCATAGTATTCTGGGTCTATCTCTTCAAATATCTCAAATCCTTTGCAACCTCCAGGACCTTCAAATCCAGTTTGATTTTCATTGCCTTTAGATGCAACTGAACTTATTCCAAGTCTCGTTCTTATTCTTCTATCTTCAACATATACTCCTTCAGTATTTGCAATTAATATTTTTTGGTCTTTATCTGAATAGCTAACACTCACTTGTGATATATCACTACTAAACTCTTTTGCACTCTTATATGCAATCTTCATTACATTTACTTTATCTCTATTACCTATTGAATTTGGATAAATTTTTATATTATGTATGTTATTTATTTTAATATTGTCATTTAGTATTACACTTTTTCCATCTTCTAATCTACCTAGAGCAACAGCAGCTTTATATGCTACATCCAACAAACTATTTAACGAATTGTCACTTGTATAAGCATATATACTTTTTAATCCTTTAAATATTCTTATTCCTATACCATAATTTCTTCCACCTATTGCATTTTCTACCTTATTATCTATTAAACTAATAGAATTATTTATAGTGTCTTCTTCAAAAATCTCAGCGAAGTCTCCTCCAGTAATTAGACACTTTTCTAATACCTTTGAAGCTATATCTTTTGAAAGCATAAATTTACCTCCTACTTTAAATTTTTAATTAACTTTTATCTAATCCTTTTACTTATTAAAAACATCATATACCACTATTACTTAAAGTAAAGTACTTATAAATATATTATACATATGTTTTACACTAAAATGTTATCACATTTTTATTTATACATACCCATATATCTAGATAATTAAAATGTATAATATTATTTGCTATAGAAAATAATACACTCATACATAATAAATTTTAGGAGTGAAATATATGAATCAAGAATATGTAAAAGGAAAACCTATTTTTACTAATATAAACAAAATTCCAAAACAATTTCCGTATCTTACTGATGACATTGATACTGATGTTATAATTGTTGGTGGTGGTGTTACTGGATGCATTTGTGCTTACTATCTAGCTAAAAACAATATAAAATCAGTCATTCTTGAAAAAGGAAGGATTGCACATGGAAGCACTAGTGTAACCACTTCTCTTTTACAGTATGAGTTAGATGACAATTTGATAGACTTAACAGAAGTTATGACTTTAACTGATGCTCTAAAAGCATACAACCTTTGTGTATCAGCACTTGAAGAGTTAGATGAATTTATAGAACTCTATGGAAATAAGTGTGATTATGCCAAGAGAGATACTCTACTTTATACTGCTAATAAACTTGAAGTTAAGGCTATAAAAGAAGAATATAATTTAAGAAAAGAAAATGGATTCGATGTTGAATATATTGATGAATCTACAAACCCTTTTAGTTTTGATTTGAAATCAGGGTTGATAGCAAAAAACGGAGGAAGAGAACTAGACCCATATAAGTATAGTCATCATTTAATCGATGTAAGTCTAAAAAATGGTCTGCAAGTATATGAAAATACGGAAGTAAAAAAAGTAGACTTTTCAAATGATAAAGTAACTGCTGAAGTATCTTATGGTTATAAAGTTCATGGAAAAAAACTAATCGTAGCTACAGGGTACAATACAAGTTTATTTACAAAAAGAAACTTTGCAACTAAGTCAAATACTTTCAATATAGCAACAAAACCGATTGAAAACATAGATTCTTGGAAAAACAATATTCTAATTAGAGATAACTGTGACCCATATAATTATCTAAGAACTACGAAAGATAATCGATTAATTATAGGTGGCGAGGATGTAAGTTTTGATGATATAGAAAATGAAACTTTAGCTAATGAAAAGTATGACATTTTGGAACAAAGATTAAAAAGTATGTTTAAGGATATAAAAGATATACAGATTGAGTATAAATATTGTGGTTGCTTTGCTTCTACTTCAGATAATTTAGGTTTTATTGGTCCAGATAACAAAAACCACAATCTATGGTATTGCCTAGGTTATGGAGCCAATGGAATACTCTTTGCAATACTTGGTGGTATAATGTTAAGTGAATTGTATCTTGGTAAAGAAAATAAAAATATGAAATTGTTTAGAGTAAATAGATTTGATAAATAGACATTATATATTAAAAGACTGTACAAAAAAAGAACTTTAGAATTCTAAAATCTAATTTTTGTACAGTCTTTTATAATGTTCTTTTTAAAAACACTTTATTTATAATTAAATATAAAGTAAAATATTAAAATATAACTGATAAATTTAGTCATAGTATAATATTTAAGTTTATTTGATGAAATATGGAGGAATCATTATGAAAGAAATACTCGTTATTGCTCCCACTAAAGGAACCTACGAAAAATCAATTCACATAGTTAAAAAACACAAGTATACAAATATTGATGTTGTATTTGGTAATCTAAAAGAAGGAATACCTCTTGCTGAAAAAAGTATTAATCATGGGACCAGAATTATCATAAGCCGAGGTGGGACTTACAATATGCTAAAAGCTACTTACAACATACCTGTAGTTGAAATTAAAGTAGATGCTTATGATATCATAGAAAGCTATAAAGAAGTAAAAAACTCTAATGAGCCATTTGGAATAATTGGATTTAATAATGTAATCTATGGTTTTGACATTATAGAAGAAATATTGAATAAAAAAATAACTATGATTGAAATTGAAAAAGAAGAAGAGATTTATGATGCTATAGAAAAATATAGAAAGAAAGGTATCAACACATATATAGGAGATACTACTGTTGCACATATTGTTAAAAGACTCAATTGCAAGGGGATATTAATCGAATCTAGGGAAGAAAACATACTTAGAGCTATTCAACAAGCAGAACAAATACTTGATGCAACTAAAGATGAACAAAAAAGAAGATTACAGATAGAAGCTATGACAGATTTCGTACATGATGGGATAATAACAGTCGATAAAAATTTTAAAATCACATTATTTAATAAGAGTGCTGAAAAAATATTTGGTATAAAAAAAGAAAATGCACTTTATCATAATGTTATAGATGTTATTCCAAACACAGTTCTTCCACAAGTAGTTGAGACTATGGAACCTCAAATTGGTGAAATACAAAATATAGGAAGTACAAAAATCATTACAAATAGAGTTCCAATCATAGTTGATGGTCAAATTCAAGGAGCTGTTTCTACATTTCAAGATAGTAAAGAAATAAGTTCTTTTGAACATACAATAAGAAGAAGTCTATTAAATAAAGGACTCTCTGCCAAATACACTTTTGACGATATAATACATGCTAGTGAAAAAACGAAAAATTGCATAGAAATTGCAAAGAAATATGCCTGTTATGATACTCCAATGATTATTACTGGAGAATCAGGTGTTGGTAAAGAGCTGTTTTGTCAAAGTATACACAACTATAGTAAACGTAAAAAGGCACCTTTTGTTGCTGTAAATTGTGCTGCTATACCTCCATCTTTAATAGAAAGTGAATTTTTTGGTTATGAGGAAGGTTCATTTACAGGTGCAAGAAAAAAAGGTAAAGCAGGCGTATTTGAGTTAGCACATGAAGGTACAATCTTTCTCGATGAAATAAGTGAAATTCCTCTTGAACTTCAAGGACGACTGTTGAGAGTATTACAGGAAAAACAAGTTATGAGAATTGGTGGTGATAAAGTCATCCCTATAGATGTAAAAATTATTTGTGCTTCTAATAAAGACTTAAAAAATATGATGCGTGATGGTTTATTTAGACAAGACCTTTATTTTAGAATAAATATCTTAACACTATATCTTCCTTCCTTAAAAGAAAGAAAAGAAGATATTTTAGAGTTGTCAGAATTTTTTATACATAAATATTCAATCAAATACAACAAAACACCTTTAATAATCACTCCAAATATTAAACAAGTACTTCTTGAACGAGAATACGAAGGGAATATAAGAGAACTGGAGGGAATGATGGAAAGAGCTGTTATTGTAGAATCATTTGACTCAATTTTATCAGAAAAATATAACAGCGAGTATACAAATAATATAGCTAATACAAATAATATAGCTAATACAAATAATAATAATTTTGAATGTAATAACTTAGATTTAAAGACATTAGAAAAAAAATATATCTATAAAATTTACAACGAAAACAATAGAAATACTACAAAAACTTGTGAAATTCTAAAAATAACCCGCTCTACTCTATGGAGAAAATTAAAAGAAATAGAAAATGATGTTTAAAAATAATACATATTTAATATAACGAAACGTTTTATGTTTAATTTTAATACATAAAACGTTTCGTTATTTTGCTGAAAAATACGATTATATAATAAAATAATTATTTTCAATTTTAAATTTCACACAATTATGCATTTAATTCTAAGTAATCTACAGCATTTCAAACAAGCAACAAAAATAATCAAAATAACTTTAAATACAAAATCTATATATTGGCATAGTAATTGCTTTTAGATACTTATATAAAAATGTAAAGGAGTGATACTAGATGCACATCTTAAAATCAGTGAAAAAGATACCGGGAGGACTTATGGTATGTCCCTTGTTATTGGGAGCACTATTTAATACAGTATGTCCACAAGCTCTAGAAATTGGAGGATTCACAACATCCTTATTTAAAACTGGTGCAATGAGTATACTTGCTCTATTCTGTCTATGTAATGGTGCTCAAATTAACATTAGACAAGCTGGTAAACCATTGACTAAAGGAATAGTGCTTACAGCAACAAAATTTATAATTGGTGCAGTATTAGGTATTATCGTCAGTAAATTTATAGGGCCTAAAGGCATAATTGGTATTACACCTCTTGCCATAGTGGCTACCATGACCAATTCAAATGGAGGTCTATTTGCTGCACTTGCAGGTGAATATGGAGACTCTACAGATGTTGGAGCAATATCTATATTATCTTTAAATGATGGTCCTTTTTTCACAATGCTTGCTTTTGGAGTGACTGGACTTGCAAATGTACCTATAGTTGCACTATTTGCAGCACTCATACCAATACTACTTGGATTTATACTTGGGAATCTCGATGAAGATATACGAGAATTCCTTGCACCTGGTACAACATTATTAATTCCTTTCTTTGCTTTCCCTTTAGGAGCAGCATTAAACTTTAATCAAATTATAACTGCTGGATTACCTGGGGTTGTACTTGGCTTAGGAGTTACTCTAATAACAGGTATGGGTGGATACTTTGTAATGAAACTTATACGTACAGAGCATCCAGCAGTGGGTGCAGCTACTGGAACAACAGCCGGCAATGCAGCTGGTACTCCTGAAGCTTTAGCTGCTATAGACCCTACTCTAGCTACAATTGCAGCTGTTTCAACAGTACAGGTTGCTGCTGCTATCATTGTTACAGCAATATGTTGTCCAATGTTAGTTTCTTTTCTAGATAAAAGAGAAAAAAAGAAAAAAGCTATTTTTAAAACAAATAAAAATATTGAAGTAAATTAATATTTAAGGAGGTAAAAGTGATGAATGCAATTATTCATGCAAATGAAAAAGATAATCTAGTTACATGTGTTAGACCTTTAGTTAAGGGTGAAAAAGTTTCAATTGATGGAAAATCTTACATAGTAAATGATGATATCCCTGTTTTTCACAAGATGGCTACAGAAGATGTAAAAAAAGGTGATGTTGTCTATAAATATGGTGAAGTTATAGGAATCGCAACAGTTGACATAAAAACTGGTGACTATGTTCATGTACATAATATTGAAAGTACACGTGGTCGTGGAGACAAAAAATAGGAGGTAATTGAAATGAAATTAATGGGTTATTTAAGAGAAAATGGACAGTTTGGTATTCGTAATCATGTTTTAGTTATTCCAACATCTGTATGTTCAAGTGAGACAGCTACAAGAATAGCATCACTTGTACCTGGAGCAATAGCTATCCCTCATCAACATGGATGTTGTCAAATTGGTTCTGATATAGAACTTACAGCAAAAACATTGATAGGATTTGGGAAAAATCCTAATGTTGCGGCAGTTTTAGTAGTTGGTCTTGGTTGTGATGGTATACAAGCAAAAGACTTAGCTTCTGAGATAGCTACAACAGGAAAAAAAGTAGATTATGTTGTTATACAAGAATGTGGTGGAACCTTAAAAACAGTCTCTAAAGGAGCTGAAA
Organism: Clostridioides sp. LIBA-7602; assembly: GCF_056688945.1. Lineage (NCBI taxonomy): Bacteria > Bacillati > Bacillota > Clostridia > Peptostreptococcales > Peptostreptococcaceae > Clostridioides > Clostridioides sp. LIBA-7602. The sequence goes on from NZ_CP196991.1 coordinate 3,424,518, forward strand.
TAATAGGTCAAATGTCTCGTGAAGTATCAAAAGAAGTAAGAGTTGAATTCGATATGAGCGAAATTACATTAGCACTTGAATGTGGTGGTTCTGACCCAACAAGTGGAATAGCTTCAAACCCTTCAATAGGGGTTGCATCAAATCTTCTTGTAGATGAAGGTGGAAGCAGTATACTAAGTGAAACTACAGAAGTAATTGGTGCAGAACATTTACTGGCTACTCGTTTTGAAGATGAAAAAATGAAAGATAAGTTTCTTAAATTTGTAAGTGATGTAGAAAAGAGAGCAATTGCTATGGGAGAAGATTTACGTAGTGGTCAACCTACTCCAGGTAATAAAGCTGGTGGACTTTCAACAATCGAAGAAAAATCACTTGGATGTATGTATAAAGCAGGTAACAAGCCATTTAAAGGTGCTCTTGAATATGCTGATATTTTACCACATGATAAAAAAGGTCTATATTTTATGGATACTCCGGGACAAGATATAGATTCTATTACTGGTATGGTAGCAGGTGGTGCACAGATTGTAATCTTTTCAACTGGTAGAGGTACTCCAACAGGAAGCCCAATTTCTCCAGTTATTAAAATCACTGGAAATAGTGATACATACAACAAAATGCCAGACAATATAGATATAAATGCAGGTAGAATTATAACAGATGGTGCTAAAATAGCAGATATAGGGCAAGAAATATTCAACGAAATAGTAGAAGTATGTAATGGTAAATATACTAAAGCTGAAAGTCTTGGTCATAGAGAATTTGGTGTTTATAGAATTGCTTCTACATTTTAATATCTGATAAATATAATATATAAAGTATCTTTATATAAATACACTCCCCCTATATATACAAGATAAAAATCCTTTAACATAAAATTTAAAATATATAAAAGGGTCTATCAGTCAATAATTAAAATTATTAAGTGATAGACCTTTTATTTTTTGATATACTTATACTTTTCTCGTTTTAAATTCCCTTTTTAAGAATAACAGCACAATTATCATAGCAATAAAATCTGCAATTGGTTGTGCTAACCAAACTCCATCTAGATTAAATTTAATTGGAAGCACAATAATTAATGGTATAAATAAAATAAATTGTCTCAAAAGAGTTAAAAACATAGAATGTTTAACCTTACTTATACACTGAAAATACACAGGACCTACAATGGAAATTCCCATTATCGGCAATGTAATTAGATTTATATTTATACCTCTTACAGCTATCTCCATTAAATCTGAATCTTTATTAAATATACCTACAAATACTTCTGGGAAAACTTGTACTACTAAAAATCCAAAGGACAATATAACAATTGACACTATAATAGATAGTATTAAAGTTTTCTTTGCACGTTCATATTGCTTTGCACCATAATTGTATGATATTATAGTTTGCATACCTTGATTCAAGCCAAACACAGGCATCATAAACATCAATAAAATAGATGTAAGTGCTGTCATAGCTCCAATAGCTAAATCACCACCATAAGCCTTTAAAGAATTATTTGTAAATATATGAGTTATACTTATAGCTACTTCCATAGCAAAAGGTGTCATACCTATTGCAAATACATTTTTCACTATATCTTTATCTAATTTTAAATTATATTTTTTTAGTTTTAAATTGGACTTCCCTCTTATAAAATAATATGTTACCCAAATACATACCACTACTTGACAGAGTACTGTTGCTATAGCAGCTCCTTTTATACCTAAATCAAACACAAATATGAATATAGGGTCCAATATCAAGTTTAATACACAACCTACAATCATTGTTCTTGCTGCTAATTTTGGATTACCTTCTGCCCTAATCGCATTATTAAGAGAAAATGCAACTAGATTAAATATACTTCCAACCAATATAACACTCATATAGTCTTTTGCATAAGAGATTGAATCTTTACTTGCACCCAAAATAAAAAGTATATCTTCTAAAAAAACTAACCCTAATACAGTTATTATTAAAGATATAATTATAGATAGTGTCAAAGCATTACCTAATATCTTTTCTGCTTCTTCCTTATTTCTTTCACCTAACTTAATAGACAATCTTGTGCTAGCACCTACTGATATTAGCATTCCAAAAGCTATTATTAGTGTAAATACTGGCATAGTTACGCCAAGACCTGCAATAGCTATGGAACCAATACCTTCCATAGAACCAATAAATGCTCTATCTACTACATTATAAAGTGAAGTTACCATCATTGCTATTATTGCAGGTATCGAATATCTAAGTAATAAAATCCATATTTTTTCATGTCTTAATGCTTCTTGATTTTCCATGTTGTCACCATTTATACCATGTCATAAGTTATACAAATTGGTTTATTTGTTCTTGGGTCTGTTGCTATTTCTGCATCAATGTTAAATAATTCTTTTAGATTATCTTTCGTCATGACATCATATGCATCACCTTCACAAACTATTTTACCTTTCTTAATACCTATCATGTAGTCAGCAAATCTCGCTGCATTATTAAGTTCATGTATTACCATAACAATAGTTCTTCCTTGTTTTTTATTTAATTCATCTAATAATTTTAATATTTCTAACTGATGAGCTAAATCTAAATATGTTGTAGGCTCATCTAGTAGTAATATATCAGTCTCCTGTGCTAAAGCCATAGCTATCCATGCCCTTTGTCTTTGTCCTCCCGATAAGTCTTCTATATTTCTGTCTTTAAAATCTGCAATTCCAGTAACTTCTAAACTCCAATTTACAATATCTCTGTCCTCTTTACTAGAATTACCAAATCCACTCTTATGAGGAAATCTTCCATAAGAAATTAACTCTGAGACAGTAAGACCACTAGGAGCTTGAGGACTTTGTGGAAGTACAGCCATATCTTTTGCTATTTCTTTAGATTTCTTTTTATAAATATCCTTTCCATTTATATATATACTTCCACTCTTAGGACTAATAATTCTTCCTATAGTTTTAAGTATTGTTGATTTTCCACAACCATTAGCCCCTATTATAGTAGTTATTTTTCCTTTTGGTATATTTAAATTTAAATTTTTTACAATATCTGTATTTCCATATGATATATTTAAATTTTTAGTATTTATACAGTTCATAACAACACCCTTTCCTAATCATTTGCCAACATTAAATAGATAAAGTATGGCACTCCTATTATAGAAACCACTATACCTACTGGTATTTCTATAGGTGCCAGAATATTTCTAGATATAGTATCTGCTACTAAAAGTAATAATGTTCCTATCAGTGCTGATACTGGTATTAATCTTTTATGTTTTGGTCCTATTATTTTTCTACCTATATGTGGAGCTATTAAACCTAAAAATGAAATACTACCTGCTACTGCTGTAGATACACCAGATAAAATTACTGCATATATTATGAGCCTTCTTCTTTGTTTTTCTACTTCTACACCAAGACTTGTAGATACTTCATCACCCAAGTTTAAAACATCTATATATTTAGCTTTATACATAGTTATACCCATAAAAACTACTATAAATGGAAGTACAGCTATCACGTATTTCCAACTAGTTCCCCAAATACTACCTGATGTCCATGCCATAACTCTATTAAATTCTTGTGTTGTAAATTTCAATTGGAATATCGTCAAAATTGAGGTGAAAGCTATATTTATGCCTATACCAATAAGTAGTAATCTTGAAGAATTTATCCCACCTTTCCATGCAAGAGAATATATAAGAAAGGCTCCAAATAAAGCTCCTACAAGTGCAACAATTGGCATTGTAAATACGGTTAGATTACTCATTCCTTCATAAACATTCCCATTCATAAGGTATATGTAAACGACTACAAATAGTGCAGCACCTGAATTTATTCCCAAAATACCAGAGTCAGCCAAGTCGTTCTTTGTAACACCTTGAAGTATTACTCCCGCTGTTGATAATGCTGAACCAACCAAAAGTGCTATTACTATTCGTGGTAATCTCAATTTAAATATAGCAATTTCATGATTACGCTGACCTTGACCTAAAAAAGTCTTTATGACATCCATTGGTTCTATAGAAAATGAGCCCATATTTAAACTCACCAGAAAAGTGATAAAAATAAGTACCACTAAAATTGATATAACAAGCAATGCTTTAGAATTTATTTTCATAATATTTTTCATAGTACTTATTTCTCCCCCTTTCTAACAAGATATATAAATATTGGCACTCCTATAAGTGCTGTTATAGAACCTACTGGTGTCTCATATGGAGGATTTATCATCCTACTTAATATATCTGTATATACAAGCAATACAGCTCCTAGAACTAGAGAACTTGGTATTATATACTTATAATCTGAACCTACTATTCCTTTAGCTATTTGAGGAACTATAAGCCCTATAAAAATAATATTACCAGACACCGAAACAGATGCCCCAGTCATTAATATTACGAGTATTATACATATGAATCTAACAGTGTTAGTTTTTTGACCTAGTCCTATTGCTACTTCTTCTCCAAGGCTTAATATAGTTATTCTTGGAGCCATAACCATAGCTAATATAAATCCAATACCTCCAGCTATAAATAACAGCTTTACACCTTCCCAATTTACTCCTACAAGACCTCCTGATATCCAGAAACTCAATTGTTGAGATAAATTAAAATACATAGATATCGCTGATGCTAAAGAAATTAACAGTGTTCCAAGTGCTACTCCTGCAAGAGCTAACTTTACATTATTAACTCTTCCTCTTGACTTGGAGCTTATAAAATATATAAATAATCCACTTATACTTGCTCCAATAAATGCAAACATCATTACACTAAAATTTCCATGTATAAGTTGAGGAAGTTTTTTTTGAAGCACTAGTGATATCGCAATTGCAAATGTAGCCCCTTGTGTAATACCTATAACAGAAGGTTCAGCTATAGGATTTCTTGTTATTCCCTGCATTATTGCTCCAGAAACTGCTAAAAAGCCTCCAACAAGAGCTGCTGCTATTGCCCTTGGAAGTCTAACATCCTTTACTATTCTCATATTTATTCCATCTTCCATTTTTATTAAACTATCTATAACAGTCGATAGATTCATATCTTTTGCCCCAATAGCTATGGATAATACAATTCCAAGTACAAGTGCAACTATACTTACTAGTATCAACAAATAAGTTAAATTCTTTTTACTAAGCTTAGTCAATTATCTTACCCCCTTTTCCCTTTTAATCATTAGTATAGTAACATCTATTAAATATTTTTTATTTTAAACTTTATTAAAAATAGGTGTGAAAAATGAATATCATTATCTCACACCTACTAAGTTAAGAATTACTTTGTTAATTCATTTTTAACTGATTCTAATAATAACTCTTTTCCAATTGGATTATATGATTGACTAAAAAATGGAGCTGCGTCAAGTATTGTTACATTTCCATCTTTTACTGCTCTTATTTGAGTCCAGATAGCACTATTTTCTAAATCTTTTTTATCTGATTCTGTAGCAATTACAACTATATGGTCTGCATCTATATCCGTTAGACCTTCCATACTTACCATTGGTAATGTTATTCCATCTTGTTTAGGCATGTTTTTAGGTCTAGCTAGTTTCATATCATCATTGATTAAAGTTCCTATTCCACCATCACTAAATACCATAAATTGGCCTGAACTTGCTAACACTGGTAAATAAGTTTTTTCTCCATTTTTCTCTGTAACTTCTTTACCTAATTTTGTAGCTTTTTCATCATACTTCTGTAACCAGTTTTTAGCATCCTCTTCTTTATCAAATAACTTTGAAACATCAGTTAACTTACTTCTCCAGTCATTTGCATAATCTTTCATCATTACTACAGGTGCTATTTCTTTTAATTGGTCATATATTTTTTCTTGTCTTTGACTCATTATTATTAAATCAGGATTTACTTCTAATATAGCTTCCATATCCATAGTGTCCATCATTGAGTGTCCAACTATTTTTACATCTTTAAGTTCTTCTCTTATGTAACTTGGTAATTTATCAGTTTCATATGAGTCTACGTTTGCTGTTGCAACAGGTTTATGACCTGCTAATAATAGTTCTTCACTACTTCCTGATATATCAACTATTTTTTTAGGATTTGATGGTATCTTAACATCTCCCTTAACAGACTGTACAACTCTTGTATCTGATTTATCTTTATCATCTGTATTCTTATCTGAACATGCTGTAACAAGTACTAGCGTAGTTATAATAGATATAAATATTGCAAGTGATTTTATTTTTTCCATGATTTTTTCTCCTACTTGTTTATTATAATTATATGATATTGATTATCATAAGCACATATTTATTATAGCATTTTTCTATTTTTAGTCAATATTATTTTGTAAAAGGATAAAAATTCCTAATTAATCTTAATTATATATACTACAGATAAGGTTTTCTCGTATTAAACAATAATTTAAAACTTAGATTTTTATATAGACAGAATGACTTTTCAGTTAAACAATGATAAAATACAACTTATAAAAAAGGTCTTTAGTAAGGAGGATTTGAAATATGGTACATTTAGTATATTGTGATAATGCAGGAAAAAAAGGAGAAAAGGTCTTAGATAAAATTTTATCTGGAACAAAAACAATGGTTATTAGAGGTGCTGCTGGTAGAAAAATACCGCATAGCAGAGTATTTCAAGATGAGTCACTTTATTTTATGGAAAAAGGAACTGGAAACATATCTGCAAAAGCTACTGTCAAAAAAGTAGAAAACTATGCTAAGTTAACAGAAGATGGAATTTCCAAGATTCTTGATGAAAATCAACCAAAGTTAAATTTATCTGAAAAGCAAAAAATTCGTTGGCACAAAAAGTGTTTATGTTTAGTAGAATTTGAAAATGTAGAAGAAATAACATATCTTGATTTTGACCATCAAGGAAATATGGATGATTGGCTTATTATTGAAAAAATTGAAGATGTAGTTGTTGGCACTAGTATACCTTATAATTATGAGAAATCTAAATTTTAAAACATGGATAAAAGCGTAATAAATTGCTAAATTCTATTTTAATAAAAAGAGTATCTGTAATAATTATAATAAATTACTACAGATACCTTTTTATGATAACTCTTTTAAATTACTTACTTTCTAATCTTTCATATACATCTATAAATTCTTCTGCTAATTGCTGAAAATTCATAGACGTCATTAAATGGTCTTGTGCATGAATAAGTATAACACTTATATCAGTTTTATTACCACTAGCTTCATTTTGTATTAGTTCTGTTTGGAATTTATGAGCTTTATGAATTGATTCTTTTGACTTTTCAATACATTCTCTGGCTTTATCTATATTCCCGCTCTTTGCTTCTTTTATAGCCTCAAATGCCAACCCTTTTGCATCCCCTGCAAATCCAATTATTCCAAAAGATATTTCTATCATTTTTTCATCCATATATTCTACCTCCTAAATATCTCTATAGCTTGATATGACTAATCCATTCTTTTCTAAAAATTCTTTGACTCCTTTAGATGTAAGTATCTTGTGCTCTTTTGTTCTATCAATCGCATAAGATGTGGAATTTAAAATATAATCATCTAAAAAAGCTGGGTGAGACATAATATCCACTACATCATACTTCATTATTTCGTCTATATTTTTTATAAAAAACTCTTCACTTACATTTTCCTTATAAAAACTGTCAATTAATGGTACTATTTTTGAATACTCCAAATTATATTCAAATCCACCTCTTATTGGAAGATTATACTTATTTACAATCTGCTCTATTACTGGTTTTAAACTTACTAAAGTATGAATGTGATGGTGACTATCCAAATGAGATATGTCTATTCCAAGCGCTTTTACTTTATCTATTTGAGCACAAAGTTCTCTATAAATCTCATCACAATCCATATTTTTAATAATTTCATCTGTAATTCTTCTAATAAAAAAACCATCTTTGTCAACAATAGTTTTTAAATCAGATAATAATGGTCTAGCACAACTTAAAGTCATATGAACGCCACAATTTAAAGACTTATTTTCTTTAAGCAATTTCACTCCATGTTCTACCCCAGGCATATTTGCCATCATAGAAGTAGACTTAACTATTCCATTATTATGAGCTGATATTATACCATAATTGACAGCTTCACAATAGCCAAAGTCATCTGCATTTATTATAATTTTAGTCATACTATAACCTACTTTCTATAGATTATCTATTAAATCTAGGAAGATAATCTTTATGAGCTTCTAACATTTCATCTAATATAGTTTTTGCCAAATCATCTGAAGGAATTAATGGGTTTATACAAAGCGCTAAAAGAGCAGACTCATAATCTCCATACACAGCTGCTTTAGCTGCCAAGACTTCAAATGACTTAATTTGACTTACTAGCCCATGTACAGAATCTGGTAAATATCCCATACTTAATGGCTTTGGACCATTTTTTGTTATTACGCTACTAACTTCCACAGCTTGCTCGTCTTTAAAATCTCTTATGGCACCATTGTTTAATGTATTAACTACTTGGATGTCTTTTTTATCATTATATATAGAACTTATTAGATTACAAGCAGCATCGCTATAATAAGCTCCTCCTCTTTTTTCAAGCTGAGGTGGTTTTATATCTAGTTTTTCATCCTTATATAATTCAAATAATTGTTCTTCTAATTCTTTAACTACTTGACCTCTGGCTTTTCCTTCTTTAAACTCTATTAACTCATCTTCAAGCATTTCTTTAGTTTTATAATAATATCTATGGTATGGACAAGGTATAGCACCTAGAGATTTTACAAATTCCGAATTAAAATCAATAGCCTTTATATTTTGCATACTTATATCTGCTTTAACAAACTTATCTATGGCTTCTTTTGTAACATCTTCTCCATCTAAAAATACATTTAAACCATAAACCATATGATTAAGACCTGCAAAATCCATACTTATTCTATCACTTTCTACGTTAAATAGTTTAGCAACATCATTTTTTAAATGAATTGGAACATTACATAAACCTATATATTTTTTGAAGTTAGTATATTTTAATACAGCTTCTGTTATTATACCTGTTGGATTTGTAAAATTCACCATCCATGCATTTGGACATAATTCTTCCACATCTTTTATTATATCAAATATAATTGGTATTGTGCGAAGGGCTTTGAATAGCCCTCCAGCACCATTAGTTTCCTGTCCCATAACTCCATGAGATAAAGGAATAGTTTCATCTTTAATTCTTGCATCTAAAAGACCTACTCTAAGTTGTGTTGTCACGAAATCTGCATCTTTTAGAGCTTCTCTTCTATCCAAGGAAAGATTTATTTTCATATCTATTCCAGCTTTTTTTACCATTCTTTTAGCTAGATTTCCTACTATCTCTAATTTTTCTTTTCCATCTTCTATATCTACAAGCCACAATTCCTTTACAGGTAGCTCTTCATATCTATTTATAAAACCTTCTACAAGCTCAGGAGTATAACTTGAACCTCCTCCGATTGTAACTATTTTTAGTCCATTTTTCATCTTATTATACCATCCTTACCTACAATTTAGCATATTCTATATAACCATATACATTTATTAAACGAATAAAACTACCTAGTTGTTAATTTTTTAGTTTCTTAGCCTCCATTTTTTCAGATGCTATTACAAATGGAATATATATTAATATTGATATTATTAAATTAAATAGTGCCAAAGCTCCACCAGTCCAATCACCAGTAGCCATTGCTCCACCTAGTATAGGAGGTGTTACCCAAGGTATTTTAGGTAAAATTACTGGTGCTACTAACCCAAAATCTATTGCTAAGTATGATACAGCACTACATATTACTGGTGCAAGTACAAATGGAATCATAAATATAGGATTTAAAACTATTGGAAGTCCGAATATCAATGGTTCTCCTATGTTAAATATTGCTGGTGGTCCACCTAATACTATCATTTCTTTACGTCTTCTTCCTGCTATTATTAAAGCTATAACTAATCCTAACACCATTCCAGAACCACCTAAATATACAAATGCATCAAAGAATGAGCCTGCAAGTACATGGTATCCTTCAGTTGCTCCTGCTTGAGCTAAAGCGGCATTTTCTCCACCTAACTTCATAAGTATAGTTTCTGTAAAAGGAAGTGCTATATTTGCACCATGAAGACCAACAGTCCAAAGTATATGAATTATAAATGCAATAAGCATTGTAGAACCTAGACTATCAGCTACATTTGATAGTGGTGCTCCCAAATAAGTATTTAAAATATCTGTTAAGAAACTTCCATTTGAAAGTATCTTTATCAATACTCCTATTACTGTAAATATCATTATAGTTAACATTCCTGGTATTAACTTTGCAAATGACCTTGAAACTGCTGGTGGAACTCCGTCTGGCATTTTTATAGTCAATTTCTTTACTTTAGATAATCTTACAAATATTTCAGTTGATAATAATCCTATTAATATAGAAGAGAATAAGGCAGCTGTCCCTAGGTAAGTTTGTTGTATCATTCCCCATCCTTCAACTGCTGTAGTTCCACCTTCTGGAACTATTTTACCAATTTGTGGAGCCATTATAAAAAAGATAGATAATGCTATAAGTCCAGCCTGTAACCCATCACTTTCATAAGATTTGGCTAAAAAGTAGGCAACACCTATTACTAAAAATACTGCCATCGTACCTATTGCTCCCCACCAAAGGTCAGCTCCAAATGTAGTCCAGTTTTCTCCAAATATACTTGCCATTAAGTTCTTATATGCTTCTAATGGCAAGTTGTTTATCAATGTTCCTAATGCACCTACCATAGTTATAGGTATCATTGCTATAAATGCATCTCTTACTGCTACTAAGTGCCTTTGAGCTCCTATTTTAGCAGCTACAGGCACTATATATTTATCCATAAATGACATGAAATTTTCCATTTTACATCCTCCAGTACAACTTTATTTTGAACTATTTAATTCTATAGCTCTATCTAACACAGCTTTTCCATTACATCTTCCATAATCCATCATATTTATAACTTCTACTGGAATATTATGTGGTTTTGCCATTTCAGTTGCTTTTCCTAATACATATCTAACTTGAGGTCCTAAAAGTAAGACATCACAATTTTCTATTTCATTTTTTAAGTTTACTTCTGATATAGCCCATATTTTCGCTTCTATACCGTTTTCCTTAGCAGCATCCTCCATTTTTGTAACTAACAAACTAGTTGACATTCCTGCTGAACAAGCTAACATTATTTTTATCATTTTTTTCCCTCCAAATTAGATTTATTAAAATATTTTTTTAAGTCATACTGTCTTTAAACTATACATTTAAAGTATGCTCTTTTATTAATTATTATTCCAATGTATATATCTTATTTTTAAATGTATATACATTTAATTCTTGATATTATTATATATCAAATGTATATACATTTCAAGAAAACTTTTTCATTTTATTTAAATTTTATTCGACAACAGCACTCAAAGTTAAAGTGTATCCATGATGATATGTGTGTGAGTATTCAAAAACCTCACTATTTTGTAACTTACAGATTTGATTTATATACAAAAGTGGCTCTGGTCCTTCCAGCTTCAAATTTACCATGCACTCTTCATTTGATATTACAGCTTGTACTTCTCTCTCTGACATAGCTATCTTATATCCACACACTTCTTCAACAAAATTATAAAGAGAATTTTCACAGTGCATCTTATTTAAATTTGGAAATAACTTAACTGGCATATAAGTAATCATATATGAAACTCTTGTATCATTTGCTAATCTTACTCTTTTTATTTCCCATACGTTTTCTTCCAGACTTATATTTAACCTACTTGATAACTCTTCATCTGCCTGAACTATTTCAAGAGATACCAATATATTAGACACTTTATATCCCTTACTTTCCATCTCTTTAGTAAAACCACTCACAGATGATATATTATCATATATATTATTTGCAAGAACTATACTTCCTACACCTCTTTGTCTTGTTATATACCCTTCTTTCACTAGATTGTTTAATGCAGACCTTACAGTCATTCTAGTTACATTAAACTCTTCACTCAACTGTTTTTCAGAAGGGATTAAATCCCCTTCCTTTAAACTATCTGAATTTATCAATTCTCTAACATGATTTTCTATAACTTTATAAATTGGCTCTTTCATTTAATTCACTCCTCATCAATTAAAGCTTTTATATAATAAGATAATTTTATATACAAATAAAGAAAATGTCTATACATTTAGGATAAATTAAATTTTATTTGGACATCTTATACAACTTTCCAACTTTCAGTAAATATATAAATAAACTTATCATCAATATTCCTTTTAAGATACTCGATAAGGTTATACTCCACCATACACCGTTTAATCCTAATATTTCTGGTCTAGATATAAAATAAGCTAATGGTACTCTTGCGCCAGTCAATATAGTAACTATAGTAGAAGGTATATAAGTTCGCCCTAATCCTTTAAAAGCTCCTGTTGTTATTATTTCTAAACACATAAAAAACTGAGAATAGCCTAATATTTTAAGATAAGTTGCTCCTTTTTCTATAGCCTCACTTTCATCTATAAAAACAGAAAATATACTTTCTCCTGCAAATACTAGTACTAAAGTGGTTATTATCCCAAGTATAGAAGATGCAATTATAGCTATTTTACAACCTTTATTTATCCTAGAATACTTTTTAGCACCATAATTTTGTCCAACAAAACTACCTAATGCAACTGCTAATCCTTCAGCAGTCATCCATGATATTGCTTCTATCTGTGAACCTACTTTTTGAACTGCAACTGCTACAGGACCCCATGATGCTACTATTACTCCTAGTAACATTGAAAATACTGTAAACATACCATTCTGTATAGCTACAGGAAAACCTAACTTGTATAACACTTTATAGTATCTAAGTTCTATTTTTCTAAATATTTTTATTTTAAAATATTCTTCTTTGCTCTTAATTACTATACATAAAAAACATGTAGTAACTACTATCTGTGCAAACACAGTTGCAATAGCAGCTCCTGCTACTCCAAGCCTTGGAGCAGGTCCCCATCCAAAAATTAATATAGGGTCAAGTATAATATTAGTTATTAATCCTACCGTATTAATGCAAAAAGGAGTCTTACTATTTCCAAGTCCATTAAAAATTGCAGTAAAAACTGGATTTATGAAATAAAATATCATGCCTAAAGCTACTATTATCAAATATTGTCTAGACATAGTTATAACTTCTAAATCTCCCAACTTAAAAAAACCTATCAGCTGTTTATTGAATACTATTAAAGATATTGTATATATTATTGCTAACATAATATTTATTTCTATTGCTGATTTTATATATGATTTGGTAGTGCTTATATTATTTTCTCCTATACTTTGTGCTACTTTTACCTCTCCACCCACTTTTGAAATCATAATAAATGCCATTGCAAGCCATGGGAAAAAACCAGCCGTTCCAACTGCAGCTACTGCTCTACTTCCAGCTTTACCGACCCATATCATATCTATCATATTGTATCCCATTTGTATAAATGAGGTCCCCATTATTGGAAGTGATAGTTTAAGTAATTTTTCTGTAATTCTTCCTTCTGTTAAATCAAGTCTATCTTTCATTTCCCACCTCTTCTATATTATAAATTTTTAAATTTACTTGTTTATACAGCTAGATTTATTAATTTGTTTAATTAAAATCTCTATAATAAATAAAATATCTATATACTCATAAGTATAAATATAATTATTTCCTCAATTCCTATTATAATTCTTATCTTAACATCAATTAAGTATATATAGCTAAATAAATAATAAACTTGTACTTAATTAGAATAATTTATACTATATTTTCCAAACATTGACAAGTTTTTTTGAGGTTGATATACTAATATTTAAAATATTTTAAATTCTTATGAGGTGAATCAATGAACATAAATGAATATATAAAAGACTCTATTTTAGTTTTTGATGGTGCTATGGGAACGTACTATTCTAAACTAAAGAATAACGCTTTCAACTGTGAAATGGCTAATATAAATGACGCATCTACAATTTTATCTATTCATAGAGAATATATAAGAGCTGGATGTAAGGCCATTAAAACAAATACCTTTGCTGCCAATGAAATCCTATTGGAATGTGACTTTAAAACTGTCAAAGATATTATCCAAAGTGGATATGAAATTGCATTAGAAGCTACAAAAAATACAGATGTATTTGTATTTGCTGACATAGGCCCAATACCTGCTTTAAATGATAGAGACTTACTATCTGACTATAAAAAAATAGTGGATATATTTTTAGAGATTGGTGCAACAAATTTCATATTTGAAACATTTAGTAGTGACGAATATCTACCAGAAATCTCAAGTTATATAAAGAAAAAACGACCAAATTCATTTATATTAACAGAATTTGCAGTTAATCCTGAGGGATTTACTAGACTTGGAAAAAGTGGTATTAAAATATTTGAATCTATTTCAAAAAATAAAGACATAGATGCATTGGGATTTAATTGTATCTCTGGACCACATCATTTATTACACTTTATAAAGACAATTGCTATTAATGACAGTATAGTTTCTATTATGCCTAACGCTGGCTATCCTACTATCATCAATAACCGTATTTTTTTTGAAGATAATTCAGACTATTTTTCAGAACAAATGTTGGAAATACTAAATCAAGGAGTACGTATATTAGGTGGATGCTGTGGTACAACACCAGAATTTATTAAAAAGACTGTTGATATAATAAATTCTTCATACATATATGAAAATACTATAGAAAAAGTTCTTTCTCCAAGGGAAAAAGTTAAACCAATATCAAAAAATAAACTCTTGGAAAAGCTTGAAATAGGCAAAAAAATTATAGCAGTTGAATTAGACCCTCCAGTTGATACAGATATTGAATTTTTTATGAATAGTGCTAAAAAATTAAAAGACTATGGAGTTGATGCAATTACAATTGCTGATTGCCCAATAGCTAGGGCAAGAGTTGATAGTAGTCTATTAGCCTGTAAAATAAAGAGAGAATTAGATATTACTCCTATACCTCATATGACATGTAGAGATAGAAATATTAATGCCACTAAAGCTCTACTTTTAGGATTGAATATCGAAAATATAGACAATGTACTGGTAGTAACTGGAGACCCTATCCCATCTGCTGAAAGAGATGAAATAAAAGCTATGTTTAGTTTTAACTCTTCCATATTAGCAAATTACATAAAAACATTGAATGAAAATACATTTAATACACCTTTTAATATATTTGGAGCATTAAATATAAATGCAGTAAATTTCGATTCTCAACTTAAACATGCTAAGATTAAAATAGAAAATGGAGTTACTATGTTTTTAACCCAACCAGTTTTAACAGAACAAGCTTTATTAAACTTAAAAAAAGCTAAAGAAATACTTCCTGTAAAGATATTGGGAGGAATAATACCTGTTGTAAGCTATAGAAATGCTTGTTTTATGAATAATGAGATTTCTGGAATTACTGTTTCTCAAAATATTATAGATATGTACAAGAATACGTCAAAAGAAGAGTCTACTGAACTTGCTATTAATATATCTACTCAAATAGCAAAAGAAATTGAACCTTATGTAGATGGTTATTATATTATAACGCCATTTAAAAGAATTGATATAGTATGCAATATAATAGCAAATATTAACAAATAAAACAAT
This sequence comes from Clostridioides sp. LIBA-7602, assembly GCF_056688945.1. Lineage (NCBI taxonomy): Bacteria > Bacillati > Bacillota > Clostridia > Peptostreptococcales > Peptostreptococcaceae > Clostridioides > Clostridioides sp. LIBA-7602. The sequence continues at coordinate 3,440,130 of NZ_CP196991.1, forward strand.
TATAATATAATTACTATTAACACATTTTAAATACTATTTATAGAGTATATTATAATTCTAAGAATCCCTATATTTGAACATTTTAAGCTTGTTTATTCATTGTAATTTTTATATAAGTTTGGTAATATATAGATATATTATAGTAAAATTTATATATATTAATTATGGGAGATTGTGGGAGACTCTTTTCACAAAAATTTAAGCTATGAAAACAAATAAAAAATTTAATAGAGTTGATATGCAAGTTTCAATACTTACTGCAATTATTGTAATAATATCTTCTTCATGTGTATATTTTTTTAATTATGTATTGACTTATCATGATATGATACATACTCTAAGTGAAAGGTCGAGACGTATCTATAATTATGTAGAAAAAAATATTGATAAAGATACGTTTACTGAAATTAATTCTAAAGAAGACCAATCAAAAGACTCTTATAAAAGTTCTAAAACCTTATTGGAATCTGTAAAAAATACTACAGGAGTTATGTATCTATATACTGCTAAAAAAACAAAAGATGACTCATTAGTATATGTTGTTGATGGCTTGGATTCATCTAGAAGTGATTTTAGAAATGCTGGTGATTTGATAGAAAAAGAGATTTGGAGTGATCTTAACAAAGCACTAGATAATAATATATTGCTACCTAAAAAAATTAAAGCAACATCTTGGGGATATATATTCATATCATACTTTCCTATTCACAATAACGCTGGTAAAGTTGTTGGGGTAATAGGAATTGAATTTGAAGCAAATCATCAATATAATACATTTAAATTCATAAGTATAGTTACACCAATTATAGCATTATTGACTTGTCTAATATCAGCATTGGTTGCAGTAGTTCTATTTAAGCGTATATCTAATCCTACATATACTGATTTTGCCAATACAGATTACTTAACAGGTTTAAAAAATAGAAATGCTTTTGAAATAGATATGAATAATTTAAACAATTCAAACCTAAAGAATCTAATATCTATCATATCAATAGATTTAGATGGCTTAAAAAAAATTAATGATAAATTTGGTCATCAAACAGGAGATTTATACATTAAGCATGCAAGTAAAATTATACGAGATGTTATAGATACAAAACATGTAGTTTATCGTGTTGGTGGAGATGAATATCTAATTATTCTAAAAAATTTATCTTCTGAAGAGATAGATAGTATTATAAATAATATCAATTTAAAAATAATTGAAGAAAACTCGACTAACGAATTGAAATTATCAATGTCTATTGGATATGCTATATTTGATGAAAAATTAGATGTGTCTTTGTTTGATACATATCACCGTGCAGATTCTCAAATGTATGATAATAAAAGAAAATTGAAAGAGCGTGATTGATTTTAAGTTTAAAAAGAGAGTGTTTCAAAATGAACTTTTTAGTTCATGAGGCGCTCTTTTTTGTATAAAATCAAATATATTTTCATCATTTCAACAATGAAAAAGAAGCTTATCTCTATTTTGAGACAGCCCCTTTTTAAATTTGTGTTTTTTTAATAATTTATTTAATTGAGATTATTTCTTTTTTCTAAACGATTTTTTATAAATTCATGTATTACTTTCACTAATATATTTGTAATTAGTATTAATACTGCTAATGCTGCAGCCTGTGCAGTGCTACCTTTATCATCCAATTGTACAATTGATATCGCAGCTACTTTTGAGCTAGCAGTGTATATAAATACTAAAGCTGATATTGTCACCATAGAGTTTAAGAAAAAATACATAAAGTTTTCTAAAACTGCTGGTAAACAAAGTGGTATAGTTACATTCTTAAGAATTGATACACTGTTTATTCCCATTGACTTAGCTACCATATCTAATTCCTTATCTACTTTCTTAATGGCTGTAGTGGCAGTTATAAATGCTACTGAAAAGAAATGTACTATATTACATATAACCATTATGAGTAATGTCCCATATAATCCATTGAATAAATTCTTAATGTATATTGTATCCATAAAATTAAACTCTAACTTATTAAAAAATAGTACATAAGCTATACCTAAAACCAACCCTGGTAATGCCATAGGTAATGTACTTAAAAAATATCCAAATGATTTTAAATATGGAGCTTTTTCTGTTTTTTCATTTAGATATGCAAATAAGAAAACAAAGCTTGTGCCAAGAATAGCTGTTAATAGCGACATTTTTATTGAATTTATAAATGGTTTAATTCCATCAATACTATTCTTCATAGAAAAGTGTTCCAGTGTAAGTCTTAAGTCATATGGCCAAACTGAAATTAATGATGATAAGATTACAGTTAACATTACAGCTATTATACCAAATGCAATAAATCCTAAAATTCCTCCTAAGATACCATCTCTTAACTTATTAGATTTAACTTTATATGGAATTGACTTTGAGTTTATATATGAATTTTGATTTTTTTCAATTTTTTTAGTTACTATAAATGATATTATTGCTGGTATTAAAAGTAATATTGATACAGTAGCACCCATTGGCATATTTTGTTGTCCTATAATTTGCTTATACACATCTATTGATAATACATTAAACTCCCCTCCAATTACTTTTGGAGCTCCAAAATCTGTAAAGCATAATGTAAATGACACAAATGCAGAGCTTATTAAAGAGTATTTTATACTGGGAATTGTTATGCTAATAAATTCTCTTATCTTACTTATACCCATAGTGTTACTAGCTTCATACAATCTGTAATCTGTTGAACTTAATGATATATAGAGTATTTGAAATGATTGAGGAAATACATATATAATTTGTGCTAATATTATTCCCATTGCTCCATATATTGGAACATGTATTCCAAGTAAATTAGTGACTAACCCCTGATTTCCAAACAAATATACTAAACCTATTGCATGCATCATTGTTGGAGCAAACATAGGAAACATCGCTAAAGACTTAAAAAATCCTTTAAATTTAATCTTTGTCCTCGTTAGTGCATACGCATATACCAATGCAAGTGTTAACGATATTACAGTTGATATAATAGATACAAATACTGTATTTTTCAGTGAATTCAACAGAGCTTCAGAAGCTAAGTATTCTCGGAAGTTTTGTAATCCAACAAAGACTCCATCTTTATCTAAAAATGCCTGCATAAATAGATATATTATAGGTGCCAATAAAAAGATTACTAAAGACATGACCAATACTGTGAGCATACACTTTTTTATATCTAGATTCATTTTTGATTTAAGATTTATACTTTTAGAACTTATAGCATTATTATTCATATACTTATGCTCCTTTAACTTTTGGATACTTTAAATAGTATTTTTCATCTATACTTATTTTTACAAGGTCACCTTCTACTAAATTTAAATTAACCCATTCTTTTATAGAAACATCACTTATTATGAAATTTTCATTTAATTTATCTTTTATTTCCACTCTTAGTAGATTTCCTCTAAACTCTATATTAGATATTATTCCTTGATAATTTTCTTTTGTTGATTTCTCTATTTGAACATATTCTGGTCTTACAGTTAATATAGAATCTCCATTATCAAAGCAGTTTGTATCTCCTATAAATTGAGCTGTAAATAAATTTTGAGGATTTTGATATATTTCTTCTGGAGTTCCTATCTGCATTATATCTCCTCCATTTAAAATGGCGATTTTATCTGCCATTGTTATAGCCTCTTCTTGGTCATGTGTTACCATTATTGTAGTTATATTAAGTTCTTTTTGTAATCTTTTAATATCCATTCTAAGCTTGTGTCTAACCTTTGCATCTAATGCAGACATTGGCTCATCTAAAAGTAAAAATTTTGGTTCAAGTGCTAATGCTCTTGCTATTGCAATTCTCTGTTGTTGCCCTCCTGATAATGCTTTAGGATATTTATGAGCTTCATGAGTTAATCCAACTATTTCAAGAACTTCCTTAACTTTATTATCTATTTTTTCTTTTGAAACTTTTCTTTCTTTAAGTGGAAAAGCTATATTGTTATATGCAGTCATATTTGGAAATAAAGCATATGATTGAAATACTATTCCAAAACCTCTCTTTGATGGTTCTAAATTTGTAATATCTTTATCTTGAAGAATTATAGCTCCACTATTTACTTCTTCAAGACCTGCTATTATTCTAAGTAATGTAGTTTTACCGCATCCACTAGGTCCAAGTAAACATAGAAATTCACCTTCTTCAATATCTAAACTAATATTATTTAAAACCCTTTTTTGGTCATAATTTTTAAACACATTATTTATTTTTAAGTAACTCATATCTTATCTCCCCTTATATACTTATATTTTTATTTTAAATTTTTTTCTTATAACATTGCATCTTCTAGATTATAAAATTAAATTTTACTTGCTTTCAGATTTTGAACCATACTTTGATTCCCAAGTTTTCAATATTGTACTTCTATTTTTTGCAGCAGAGTTTAAATCTACTTCCTTTATTAGCTGTTCAAATGGTTGTTTAGAATAACCTTTTGGAACTGGATTATCTGTCTTTATAGAAGTAACTGCTACTTCGTGTGCATATCTATCCATAGCTGAATCGCTCATTGCCCAGTCTAAAAATAACTTTGCTTCTTTTTTTATATTATCTTTTTTAACTAAAGCATTTGCCTCTAAATCCCAACCTGAACCTTCTTTTGGAAATACTACTTCTATAGGTTCACCGCTAGATAATTGTTGTGTAGCTCTATATCCAAGTGTAATACCTATTGGATATTCTCCAGAACCAGCTAGTTTGGCAGGCTTTGAACCTGAATGTGTATATGTAGCTATATTTTTATGTAATTTATCCATATAATCGTAAGCATCTTTTTCGCCCATCATTTGAATAAGTCCTGATACTGTAAGATATCCTGTTCCAGATGATGCTGGATTTGGCATTGTTATGAGTCCTTTGTATTCTGGTTTTATCAAATCTTTATAGCTTTTTGGAATATCAATACCTAATTTCTCAAGCTCTTTATAATTAACTACTATTGCAGTTTCTGGTACACTCATTCCTACCCAAGATACATCTTCTTCAGTATCTTTAAATTTTTTATCAACCTTGTCATAATTTTTAGGCTTATATGCTTCAAGTGCCCCATCTTCTTTTAATTCTATCATGTTCATTGCTGATAACCCCCATATAACATCAGCTTGTGGATTATCTTTTTCTGTTAATAATTTTGAAGCTATTACCCCATGAGAATCCATAACTATCTCTACATCTATATTGGGATACTCTTCTCTAAAACCTTCCATATAGTAAGCTATTTGTTCTTCCTCTAATGCTGCATATATTGTAAGTTTATTATTTCCTTTTCCTTGAGTAGTTTGTGGTGTTGTTGATATGCAACTTGTCATAAATGTAATTACTGCAATACACAGACAAGTAAATATAAATTCTTTCATATCGTCCCCCTTTATCTGCTTTTTTCTTTTTTTAATTGTTTTTTGTTGTTTTTGCTTATATTTATATAATACACCTAATTTGTTAATATAAAGTTAAGTGTAAATTAACAGTTCGTTAATTTTTAGAAATTTTTGTTAAATATATTATTTTTAATTAAATATAGTATGTTTTTAAACAATCTATCTTTTTTACAGTATCCATATTTTTAATTTAAACATAAAAAATAAGCCTAACTTCTATAAATTAGAATGTTAGACTTATTTCTATAGATATTTAATTACACAACCAAATTATTTTTTTTCTTTTCTTCAAGTGCTTTTTTAAGCACCATATCCTTAACCTTCATAAGTCTAGTAGTACTTGCTCTCTCATTTTCTTCAAGCTTCATAGCAATATACTTAATAGTCTCAATGTAATTTGGTATCATTACATTTTCAAGAGCATTAACACGTCTACGTGTCTTTTCTATCTCTTGTGCAAGAAGCTGTGCACTTTTTTCACTTTCTGCAAGTCTTAAAAGTGGTTCCATAGCAGCTGAAAATGCTTCCATAGCAGAATCCAATTCACCTGATGTAAAAGCAAGACCATAAGGATAAATATCACTTTGATTGTTTTCAGTTTTAAAGTCAAACACAGGAACGTCAACACTCATTATATTTTTCGTAGATACATCTACGGAAACAGATTGCTTTGGCATCATAAGCGCTGAACCTAGATACTCCTGACTCATAACTGCTCTTGCAATTATAAAATTCTTATAAGCACCATCGAGAGCATTTTCTGCTTCTTCACGTAATCGCTTATTTTCTCTTACAATCTCAAGAAATTGTTTCATAAGTTCATCAAGTTTATCTTTAAGAAGCTTATGACCTCTTGTAGCAGTTTTAAGGAGTTTCTTAAGCCTAGTCATTTCCATACGTGTTGGATTTATATTTAATCTAGCCACAGATATCACTCCTTAGGCATATATTTTTCAAAATATTCATCGCGAATACGTTTAAGTTCACTTTTTGGTAACATACTAAGAAGCTTCCATCCAATTTCTAATGTCTGCTCAATAGTTCTATCAGTTCTAAATCCTTGTGAAACATATTCTTTTTCAAATTCATCTGCAAACTTTGCATACATTAAATCAATCTCAGAAAGTGCAGATTCACCAAGTATTGCCATAAGTTCTTTTGCATCTTTACCTCTTGAATAAGCTGCAAAAAGCTGGTTCATTGTATCTGCATGATCCTCACGAGTCTTACCCTTACCAATCCCTTTATCTTTTAGACGAGAAAGTGATGGTAAAACATCTATAGGAGGCTGTATATCTTTTTTATAAAGTTCACGATTAAGTATAATCTGTCCTTCTGTAATATATCCTGTAAGGTCAGGAATTGGATGTGTTTTATCATCCTCAGGCATTGTAAGTATTGGAATCATAGTTATAGAGCCCTCATGCCCTTTCATTTTTCCTGCTCTTTCATACATTGTAGCAAGGTCAGTATAAAGATAACCTGGATATCCACGACGTCCTGGAACCTCTTTTTTAGCTGCTGAAACTTCACGTAATGCCTCTGCATAGTTTGTAATATCTGTTATTATAACGAGTACATGCATGTCTTGCTCAAAAGCAAGGTATTCCGCTGCTGTAAGTGCCATTCTAGGTGTAGATACACGCTCTACAGCTGGGTCATTTGCAAGATTTACAAATACTACAGAACGGTCAATTGCACCAGTTGCTTTAAAGTCACTTATAAAGAAATCTGCATCTTCAAAGGTTATACCAACTGCGGCAAACACAACTGCGAACTTAGAGTCAGTCCCACGTACTTTTGCCTGTCTTGCAATTTGAACTGCAAGATTAGCATGTGGCAAACCAGAACCTGAGAATATAGGAAGTTTTTGACCTCTAACTAGTGTATTAAGCCCATCTATAGCAGAAACACCAGTCTGTATAAATTCAGCCGGATAGTCACGTGCCGCTGGATTTATTGGAGCTCCATTTATATCAAGTCTTTTATCTGGTATAATTTCTGGGCCTCCATCAATAGGTTTACCCATTCCACTAAAAACACGACCTAATATATCTGGTGAAACTCCAAAGTCAAGACTCTTTCCTAAAAAACGAACTTTACTTTCAGCAAGGTTTATACCTGTTGAACTTTCAAAAAGCTGAACAAGTGCAGTATCCTCATTTACCTCTAGAACTTTACAACGGCGAATCTCTCCATTTGAAAGCTCAATTTCTCCAAGTTCATCAAATTTTACACCTTCTACACCGTTTATTAACATAAGAGGACCGGCTACCTCTTGTATTGACTTATATTCCTTTATCATAGTTCTTCAGCCCCCCTCTTTTTAATAAGGTCTGCAAGCTCATTGTCTATTTCATCTTCAATTGAATCGTAAGTAGCATCTATATTGTCTTCTTCTACATACTTAGCACGACCAATCTTTTCAAGAACTGAAAGCTTGATAATATCATTTATAGTAACATTTTGCTTGATGGCATCTTGTGCTGACTTATAGAATTTTAGTATAAGTCCCATCATTCTATATTGCTTATGAAGTGATGTGTAAGTATCCACTTCATGGAAAGAGTTTTGATGAAGGAAGTCCTCTCTTATAGAACGAGTAACTTCTAATATCAATCTATCTCCATCTGAAAGTGAATCAACTCCAACCAATTGAACTATTTCTTGAAGTTCAGATTCAACTTGTAAAAGTTTCATAGCTTGAGCTCTTTGAGCTGAGAAATTATCATTTACATTTTTATCTGCCCATACATCAACTTTTTCCTGATAGAGTGAATAACTTGTTAACCAGTTGATTGCTGGGAAATGACGCTTATATGCTAAAGAAGCATCAAGCCCCCAGAATACTTTTACTATACGAAGTGTTGCTTGGCTGACAGGTTCTGATGTATCACCACCAGGAGGAGAAACTGCTCCAATCGCTGTAAGTGTTCCTTCTCTGTCATCCATACCTAGACAATTTACCTTTCCAGCTCTCTCATAGAACTGAGCAAGACGTGAACCTAGGTATGCAGGATAACCTTCTTCACCAGGCATCTCCTCTAGACGACCACTCATCTCTCTAAGAGCCTCGGCCCATCTTGATGTAGAGTCTGCCATAAGTGCAACACTATATCCCATATCTCTAAAATATTCAGCTATTGTAATACCAGTATATATAGAAGCCTCACGTGCAGCAACTGGCATATCTGATGTATTGGCTATAAGCACAGTTCTTTGCATAAGTGACTCACCTGTTCTTGGGTCTTTTAATTCAGGAAATTCAAGAAGAACATCCGTCATTTCATTTCCACGCTCGCCACATCCTATATATACAACTATATCTGCATCTGCCCATTTAGCAAGCTGATGCTGTGTAACAGTTTTTCCACTTCCAAAAGGTCCTGGTATAGCTGCTACCCCACCTTTTGTAATTGGGAAAAATGTATCTATAACTCTTTGCCCTGTAACAAGAAGTGAATCTGGTGTTTTCTTTTCTCTATATGGTCTTTCTTTTCTAACTGGCCATTTTTGCATCATAGTCACAGGTATGTCATTACCTTTTTCATCTGTAATAACACAAACTGTATCTTCAACAGTAAATTCTCCAGAATATATTTCTTTTATAGTACCTTTAACTCCATAAGGAACCATAATTTTACATTCCACTACAGCTGTTTCTTGAACTCCACCTATTATATCTCCAGATACAACTTTATCGCCAACAGCTTTTTTAGGTTTAAATTCCCACTTAACTGCTCTATCAAGTGAAGATACTTCAACACCTTTAGTTATATTAGTACCTGAAATATCATACATTTTTTCAAGTGGACGTTGAATACCATCATAAATAGTTGAAATAAGACCTGGCCCAAGCTCAACACTCATAGGCATTCCAAGAGAAACTACTTCTTCCCCTGGCCCTAGACCAGAAGTTTCCTCATAAACCTGTATAGAAGCTTTATCTCCATGCATTTCTATAATCTCGCCTATAAGATGTTTATCTGAAACTCTTACGACGTCAAACATATTCGCATCTCTCATGCCCTCCGCTACAACAAGCGGTCCTGACACCTTTACAATTGTGCCTGTTTTCATATTCTCTCACCTGCAATCATATACTTTATCAAAATTTAAATACTCCCTCCTATATTTTATCAATACATACCTTTAGCACTAATAAAATTTGAGATTGTCTTTTATTCAACTTCCATTTATTCTTTAAATAATATATCTGCACCTATAGCACGTTTACTAGATTCTCTTACTTCATTCATACCTAATCCCATACTTCCTCCAATACCTGGAATAACTATAATAGCAGGAAGTTGGTAGTCTTTGTATTTTGCTATTGATTCTTTTGCAAGCAATGATGCCTGTTCTGTAATATAAATTATCGCATACTCATCTTCAACCAACTTATGTATACTTTTTTTAATTTCGTCACTATCATAGGCTGGGAAGATATCTATTCCAAGAGCTAAAAATCCCATGATGCTATCTTTATCTCCAACTACTCCTACCTTATACATAAGCATCCCTTAGCCTTTCTTTTATAGTATCTGCGTCTATATTATTAAGCTTACTAGTCAAAATAATTCTTATTGTTTTTATCTCTGATTCTTTAGCATATAAATAAGCAATTAATGGTTCTAATGTAAGAGGTTTAAATTTTGCTTCTCTAACATATTCCATAAGATAGTCATCACAAAGTTTTTCAAAGACAGTGAATCCACTACCCATACCTTTTTTACAGACATCAGAGTAAGAAGTAGATTTAAAACATGATGCTGGAGTGTCTGAAGAAAAAGCTTCTAAGAATTTTTCCTTATCAAGTGACCCCCCTGAAACAAACACATTCATAAACATCTGAAAATCTTTCTTCATATTTTTAACTCTTATAAAACTTTTTAGATTTGTTAAATCACAAACTTTCATAACATAATCTATTACAAATTTGTTTTGACTTTCTTTAGCAGTCTCTCTCATACTAGAAAAAGTCGCTTTATCTAAAGCAATATCAACCATTTGACCATTTTGTGTCTTACTATAAACATCAAATGCCTCTACTATGGCGGCTTCCATTATCTTAGGTAAATCACTAAAACTACGATTTGCTAAAGATTCTCTAAGCTTAACAAGAGGAATTGTACCTCCATCAATCAAATATTTTTCACCATCTACACCAGAAATTTCTTCTTTAATCAGCACTTTTAAGTTGTGATAGTCATTTTTATAAAGAAATACATCAACAAATTTTTCTTCAGGAGCTAGACCTTTAAGAATTTCATATGTCTTTGATAATTCTTGAGTCAAAATATTCTCAAAATTATGGATATTATTATTTGCTGTATCCACATAACCTGCTTCAGCTATAATTCTTAAAGAGTCTTCAGGGCTTTTGGCTTCTGCCATTTGAATAAACATTTGTCTGTTAAGAAGCTGTTTTTCAAGCACTCTTATTCGTGCCACGGCATAGGGATAAGTTTTTTCTTCTGCCATTTTTTAACCCCTCCTTAATTAAACAAAATTTCTGCTGCAATTTGTTCAATATCTTCATGTTCTACTGCAATTATGGCTTCAAATGAATAATTGTACTCAATGTCACCTTTTTTAACTATGAAGCCTCCAGTAATATCTCTGATTTCATCAGACACTTTAATGCCTTTTTTTGATAATACATCTTTTAATGTTTTTTTGTCCTTTTTAGATAACACTATCTGTGAATCTTCTGTACAATTTGATTTTTCAATCATATTTAATATAATCTCTTCATATTCACTATCTTTAAGATTTAAAAGTTTATTTTTAGCTTCTAAGATTACTTCTTCTAAAATCTCTTGTTTTTTTGATAATATTTGTTTTTTAGCCTCCATATAAGCTCCTGATATTTCCTTAGAAGCTGCTTTTTCTGCTTCTGCCTCTGCAAGCTTTGTATAGGAAGCCATTTCCTTTTCAGCTTTTTCATTAGCTGAATTTATTTTTGAATCTGCCTCACTCTTAGCTTTATCCAATATTTCTTGTGCTTCTTGCTTGGCATCAGCTATAATTCTGTCAATCATTTTTTGTTCATTACCCATAGGAGTGCTTCCTCCTTTTCATTTTTTTTACTTATGAATTATACTCTATATTTAACCAACTGCAATTCCATTGTAAGCTAAGAAAGAAACAAGTAGTCCTAAAAGCGCATATGTTTCAACTATCGCTGCAAATGTTATAGCCTTACCAAGTTCTTCAGGTCTTTTAGCAACTATTCCAACCCCTGCTGCTGCTGCCTTACCTTGTGCAATACCTGACACTAAACCAACTAAACCAATTGGAAGTCCTGCCATAAGAAGTTGTAAACCTTGAGCTGATGTTGGTATTGCGTCTCCCCCAATAATTCCTGCTTTTGATAAAATAAGGAAAGCTATGATAAATCCATATAGACCTTGTGTACCAGGAAGAAGTTGTAAAACTAGAAGTTGACCGAATTTACTAGGGTCTTCTGTTACAACACCTGCTGCGGCTTGACCTGCTATTGAAGTACCCTTAGCAGAACCCATACCTGCAAATAATGCTGCTATAGCAGCTCCTGATATTGCCAAAAATTGACCATTTCCTAACGCGTTTAAAAATTCCATATTTACATCTCCTTTTTATTAATGCTTGTATATTTTGTTTTATACTTAAACGGAACAAAAGGAACTCCTCCGCCTTCATAAAACTTGTTGAAAAATTCTACATACTGTAACCTACTTGTATGAACATATGCACCAAGTGCATTTATAAGAAGGTTTATTGTGTGTCCTACAACACCAATTACAACTGCAAATATTGGACCAGCTATAGCCCCTAAAAGATTGATAACCTGCCCTATAACTCCTGTTGTTAGACAAAGTGCCATAATTCTTGTATAAGATAATATATCAGCAAAATAACTTGTTATACCATAAAGACTTGAAAATCCTTTGAAAAGCTTAACAGGAACACCTTTAAAGCTTCTTCCTTGAGTAAGAACAAGACCTATAGCACCTATAATTGCTAAATATTTTCCTACTTCAGAAAATACACCTATATCTCCTGCAACAAAAGGTATTATAAGTAGACATACCCCTGTTATACATAAATACCAAAAACCTATATCAAAAATTGCATCTATTACCTTTCCATCTCTTATTAATGTATATGCTTTAATTCCCAAACCTACATATATATGGATAATACCGAACAGTAATGACATTCCCATAAGTACCATAACATCCTCCAAAGGATTGATTAAAGCTTTTATAGGAATTAAATCCCCCAAAATACCCCCGAATATAAGACCCCATATAGTAGTTGAAACTCCGCAAATACCAATAAGTTTAATTAAATTCCCTTCACCTTTTTGCATTTTTGATTTGTATACAATAAATCCACATGCTAGTGCAATTATCATCCCATACGCAGCATCACTTAGCATCATTCCAAAGAATATAACATAAAAGAAAGTCATAATTGTATTTGGGTCAATATCTTTTGTGCTTGGACAGCTGTACATGTTTGTTACACTTTCAAAAGGTGTTACAATTTTATTGTTTTCAAGCAGAATTGGGAAGCCTTCTTCTTTATCTCCTTCCTCTGTCTGAACGCAACAATCAAACTTCTCTGTAATTTCTTTAATTAGTTCTTCTGCTCTTTTACTTGGTAGCCAACCATTAAGACAGAATGTTGTTTTTGTTTTGACAAGCCTCTCTATAATCTTTTTTTGGTCTCTCTCTATAGTGTAAAAATCATATAGATTTTCAAGCATGTGTACACTATCTGCATGGCTTTTAATTTCTTCCGTCTTATCTTTAGAAACGTTTTCCTGTCTAATTATCATTTCATTATATTTCTTAATAGCTTGTGATGGTGTACCTTCTTCATTTGGCAATGCAACTACTGAAAAATTAAATTCTTTTAGAACCTCTAAAGCATTATCAAAAGTTTCTTTCAAAGTAATTAAATAAACATAGTTCATTAATTTATCGGAATTAATAATTCCAAGAACACTTTCTGGTATTTCATCTTCTAATTTTACTCTTAAGGCATCAATATTTGCACTTATAGGTACAGTTCCAAGTATAGTTTTTGTATACTTAGTTTCCATATTCTCAAGAGGAATGTCAAAGTTCACCCATGGTTCTAACATGTTTTTATTGTTATTCAATAGATTTATGTTAGTCCTTATTGTACCTATCTCCTTATGTAGAGTGTTTAACTCTAAAGCTTCAGCATAAATTTGCTCTTCTTTTTCACTATCAATTCTGTTAAACTCTCTTTTTGGTGCAAACATGGCTTTCTTTTGTTTCACTAGTGAAGAAACAATGTTAATTGCTTGATTTACATGAGACATCTTCTGTTCTAGCATTATAACTTCTGATTCTTCACTATCTTTTACAAGATAATTTTTTAATTCCTCCTCCTCAGTAAGAAAGGCACTATCATCAATCTGAACAAACCCACGGTTCATAAGTAGCTTTAAAATCTGGCTTTTTTGAGCTTCTAAGCCAACAATAGATATTTTGTTCATATTAACTATTGCCATATTATCTCACTACCTTTCCAATAACCGCTTCAATTGCCTTACTTTTTCTTTCTTTAGCAGTTTTTTCAATTTTCAGACATTCACTTTTAGCATCAGCTAAGATTTTATCAACCTCCACCTTACTGTCGGTGACTGCCTTCTCAATAAGAGTTTCTTCCATAAGCTTTGCTTGCTTTTTTACATCAGCAAAGATGCTTTCACATTGGTTTACAGCATCAGCTCTGATAGACTCTGCATCAGTAACAGCTTTAACTTTGATACTGTCTGCTGTCTGCTCTGCCTCAACAATGCTTTTTATTATTTCAAAAGCCATCCAAATCACCTCTCTTACCTTTTTACTATGTATATAACCAATTAGATTTTTTTATTCTAATTAGATTACTACCTCATTGTTAAAGTATAAACAGCATTTTTATATAATAATTAATATTTTTCAACGTTTATTTCTTAATAAAACATATTTTAGAATAGTACTTACTTAGATTTATATCCTGTTTTGACTTACTTTTAGACTATGACATGAGTATGATTTTTAAATATCATTATTTTCAATAATTATAATTTAAAGCGATATAGTTTGTCAATAGCGTTATTCTGTTTTAAAATTAACGTTTTATCGACATTTTAAATTTTTATTTTAATTTTTTTCTACATATAATTTTATTTGTTACATATAAAATATTTTTATTTGTTTTTTCAACACTCATAGTACTGAAACTTATTGTTTTTTTTGAATTTTTAGAAATATCTCTCATTATTTCATCTAAGTTTTATAAATCATTGGGCTATATCGATTTTTGTCACCTTATTTTTAGTCTAATTTTTTATATTTACTTAGAAAGAAATTAATATTTTTTAAGATTGATAAAATTTACACTTACATCTGATATTTTTATTTGAACTAGCTATATTAATTTTAAATTGATAACATATACAGTTACTTTATATATTCGACAACATTATGAAAAAATCCTCGTACCAATCACTCCAATCTTCAATAGGATATGCTGCTCCACCATTTACACTCTTCAATAGATTTGATGTATATTCTTCTCCTATAGAAAAAAGCTCACCTACTGTTATATTGTAACCTTTAGATGTAGCCACTTTACAAAATGAATCCATAACATCACGTTGTTCTCTTGTTTTTATAAGCTCTATTTTAAATTTCTCATCTTTTCTGGCTGCTTCTAAAATTTTAATTAACTTTTCATTCATTATATGTTCCTCCTTTTGATAATCATTATATAAAAATGAAGCCATCTTAAAAAAACTAAGATGACTTCACTTAATGTCTATAGTAGTACATTCCTTAATATAAAATAATTGGTGTACCTGGTTCTATATTTTCATATATCTTCTTTGCTTTAGAAAAAGGTGTATTTACACATCCATGCGAACCTGAAGATCTATATATACCTCCACCAAAAGAGCCTCTCCAAGTAGCATCATGAATTCCTATATTTCCATTGAATGGAAGCCAATAGCTTACAGGTGAACTGTAACCTTGCCCAGTTAATGAAACATTTCTAGCTTTATAGTTAAGAGGGTATATACCTGATGGTGTGGCAAATCCTCTACCTAAATCACCTGTTACAACATCTGTTGATACAAGCATCTCTCCATTTTTAAAGAACCACATATGTTGGTTAGAAAGACTAATCTCTACATATGTATTTCCAATATCATCTCTATTACGAGATACAGCTTTTTGTATGTAAATAGGTTCTCTTGTAACATTTTTACCAGCTTTTACAACATCAACCAATGCTTTAGCTTCTTTATTTTTGTCTATCAACCAACCATAAATTCCACCTGAAATTGTAATCTCTTTACCTGTTGCAGTCTTAAATGGTCTTGAATCTCCAAAAGTACTATATTTTTTGCTTAGTCCTCTTGCATATTCAACCATTGCAGCATTATCAAAGCTTATCTCATAATTCTTTTCTGAATCCACCTTTAACCATTTGTTAATCTCAACACCATCTAAAGTTTCCTTACGGTCACTAAAATCATATGTAACAACTACACCAACATACTTATCTAATGTCTTAATAGCTTCTTTCAATTTTTCTGAATCCTTTGTATTGTTTGGTGCTTCATATACCTTATTTTCTTCTAAAGAAATAGAAGTATCTCCAGAATTAATTGATTTTTGTACTAACTTATAAAAATCATCTTTTTTTACTTTGTTTCCAAGTACCTCTGGAACTATAGCATAAGCATTTTTAATACTATCATACTTAGGATAAGCACTCTTAGGTTCTACAACTTTTTTACTATCAAAGCAAGCTAGAGAATTAAATCTTTTTTCTAGTAAATCTTTATTATATGAAAGAGTTACCATATTATTATACTCTTTAGATTTAAATATTCCACCAATCCATCCAAATGCACTCTGGCTATCTTTTATCTTTTGAACTTTATCATCTGGTGTAAACTTCAAATCTATATCCTTTGCTTTTATTTGCTCTTTCTTATTGTTTCTTTCCTCTAAGTTTAAAGTATAAGAACTAGTACTTGATGTTAATAAATCATTTACTTGCTCAACTGTTTTTCCTGAAGCTTTAACCCCATTAATAGTTGTTCCAAAGTAAAAATGATTTCTAAAAAAGATTGCCATTCCTATATAAGCTACAACTAAAACACCTACTACTATAGCTATCTTAACTTTTAGATTTTTTTGCCCACTTTCTTGTTTTACCTCTTTTCCATCAATCATAATTAAATCCTTCCTTACATTATAATTACCTATGTACCTTATTGCTTTTTAAACAAAATCACGTTTGCCTTATTTTATATACCCAAATTACTGTAGTATTATTTACATTTTTAAATATAGAGTTATTTCCATCATACTATTTTATTTTTTAGGTAAAATAGTTATTGTAAATACCTCCTTTCAAAATCCCTTAAATATAGGCTCTGCTATATTAATATATTACCATACTTTTAGGAATCATGGGGATATCTATCTATTTTTGTAACTTTAAACTACTTTTTTAAATAAAAGAAAATAATTATTTATTAGTTTACTTATCTTAAATTATTTCTTAAACATTATATTCCAATCTAACATAACGTTGTTATATACATTCTATTTAATTATCTTAGTCTCTATATCTTTTCCATCTGCATATTCTTTTAGTAATTCCTTAGCATAATCAAAATATTCTTCAATATCAGATTCTTGACTAAAAGAAAATATACAAATCAGTATTTCATTTGCGTCTTCTGTTATCATTGCTCTCTCAGAGTCACTAGTTGGACTTCCAAATTTACCTAGTGAATCAGATAATATAGGAAGATTTTCTATATTTATTAATTCTTTTCCAATACCTTTATACTGTTCACCTTCGTCTCCTACAGTAAAACATACTGGTGAATGTAATTTACTTACATTATATGTACCTACTGGATACAACGATTTTATTGATATTAGATTATTTATTTCAACTATATTATTTATTGTGTAAAGACCTTTCCCTTGGATAATTCTTCTAATTAATGCTTCTGAAGACGTTCTATATCTACTTGGATTTTTACCAAGTTCTTTATAAGCATTTCTTGCATCTTTAATCTTATCCAATTTTGTAATGTCTTCAACTTTTAGACTTTGATTTAAAATGTCACAAAACTCGTTTATCTTGTTAATTAATTTTTCTGAGCTCTTATTTACTGCTACTTTTGCTTGGATACAGCCTAACTTCGCATCAGGCCATCTTTCCTTAAGTTTTTTATCAATACTTACATCTATCATACTTAAACAACTCCTATACACTGAATTTTTATTAAAGTTTTTATCATCTATACATTATAGTACTATTCTTTTGTTAATAAAATGTTTATTAGCAAAATAATTTATTTTTAATACAATCTTTGTAAAAAACTATTACTTTTCCCTTATATAGTCTGCATATGACCAAAAATCAAAAAACACTAATTATTTAACAAGAATTTACTAAACTCAAGTATCTATAATAGTGTTTTATATAAAATTTAAATTTCAATCTTGCAATAAACTTATAAAATTTATACCTGGCATTGGTCTTGCAAAATAGAATCCTTGGACTAAATCACATCCGAATTGCTTCATTAGCTCAGCTTGAGCCTTACTTTCAACACCCTCTATAGTTACAATTAAGTCTAGGGATTTAGCTAGAGATACTATAGATTTTGCTATATTACGACTTCTCTCATCATTTTCTATACCATCAAGAAAAGATTTATCTAATTTCAGTACATCAATTGGCATATCTCTTAAACAACTAATGGAAGAATATCCTGTCCCAAAATCATCCATAGAAATAGAAAATCCATACTTTCTTAACTCATTTAAGACATTCTTCAAAATATTTAATTCATTCATAGCTACAGTTTCTGTTATCTCCAGCTCAATTAAATCTGAATTTATATTATATTTTTGTATAGTACTATTAATAAATTTTACGATATCTGGTTGGTACAATTCAACTCTAGATAAATTCACTGAAACTGGAACTATACTTTTACCTTGTTTTTTCCAGTCAGATAAATCTATACAGACTCTCTCAAACACAAATCTCCCAATTTTTAAAATCAATTGACTTTTCTCTGCTATAGGTATAAATATTGCTGGACTTATAAATCCATATTCTGGGTGATTCCATCGTATTAATGCCTCACTACCTATCATTTCACCATTTACAAGTGAAAACTTAGGTTGATAATATACCTCAAATTGATTTTTTACTAAGGCTGTTTTTATATCATCTAAAATAATTGATTCTTCACTAAGCTTATTTCTAACATCCTCATTATAAATAGCATAATTTATATTTTTACCTTTAGCAACAGACCTAGCCATATTTGCCTTATTTACAGCCTTTTGAATATCTACTTCTCCTTCTTCTACAAAGTAAATCCCAACACACAGAGAAATTTCAAATACTGTATTTAAATTACTTTCAATATTATTTCGTATATTATCAAGTTTTCTTATAATTTTATCTCTTCCCTTTTTATAGTCACAGAAAATTGAAAAATAATCACTCGAAAGTCT
The DNA here is from genome assembly GCF_056688945.1 of Clostridioides sp. LIBA-7602. NCBI lineage: Bacteria > Bacillati > Bacillota > Clostridia > Peptostreptococcales > Peptostreptococcaceae > Clostridioides > Clostridioides sp. LIBA-7602. Next base: position 3,459,093 of record NZ_CP196991.1, read on the forward strand.
TGCATATATTTCGCCTTCTGTTAGTTCCTCTTTTAAAGCCCTTGCTATTGTGATTAACAGATTGTCACCAAATTCGTATCCAAAAGTATCATTAATCATCTTAAAATTATTAATATCAAAATATACTATAATATAGTTTAAAGATGGTTTATTTAAAAGATATTTACTACACTCCTTATAAAACTTATTTTGATTTCCTATATGAGTAATCTTATCTTCATAAGCCAAACTTAATATTTCTTTTTCATTAGATTTTTTTATATACATTATATAGAAAATAATTGTAATAAATACAAATATAATAAATAATACTGCATATACAGCTCTCTTAATAATTTGCTCTGAATTCTTGAATATAACACTTTCTGGAACTGAAAAAATCAAGTTCCAATCCTTTATATAGTTATTTTTTTCATTTCCATTATCCATAGTGGCATATCCTAGATATCGTCTTTCTCTTGAGATTGTTAATATTGTTGCACCTGTTTTATTTTCTTCTAATTTTTTATTTAAATCATTTACCTCTTTAATATCATTATCCTGTTTTAATAATTCATAAATATTTTTTGATAGTCTGTCCTGTTGAGGATGAAGTATAACTTTCCCATCATTTTTTACAACATAAGATATACTATTATCTTCATAAAAAGATACATTTATAAGTTTCATTAAAGTATTGATATCATAGGTACAATATAAAACTCCAACTATTTTATCATTATTTAATATTGGCACTGATATAGTAATCTTTTTTACAGATTTATTTACTTCATCAACATATGGACTTGAAACATAATTTTTACCTTTAATTGAGTTTTTGAAGAATTCTTTATCCTTAACTGAAAACTTGTTACCCTTAGTATTTTCTGTATTACCATTTATATCAACTATTGCCATGGTGTAAAATTTTTGATTTTCCATTTCATCCAAAAGCTTTTTTATTTTTTCTTCATTAGATATGTTTGGATTCGAAGCATAATAACTTGAAAAAATATTTAAAACATCTAAATCTTTTTCAATTTGTCTCTGGGCTAATTGAGAACCTTGTATTGCAACTTCTTTTATATGTACTTCTGCTTCTGATATAAGAAGATTTTTTGTATTTTCTATATAGATATACCCCATTATCAGAAATACTGATGTCAACAAAAGAATTATAATTAATGTAACACTCTTATTTCTCTTCGTCATTCTTCTCCTCCCCTAATTAGTCACTACTTTATATAGCTAACATACCTTATTTAATATAAATTTATCATTTATGTTATATACAAATATACCCAAATACCATATATAAAACCAATCTAATTATCATATAAAACATTCTTTAACTATTATAATAACACTATTTAATTGAATTTTGAATTAAAGAATAAAAACTATTCATTTTTCCAAATAAAAATCCCTTATACAGTAAAATTTTATCTCATGTATAAGGGATTTTATTTTATATATTTTTTAATAATTTATCTTCCATAATATGAATTTAAATACATATTTTTTATTTCATTCATAAGAGGATATCTTGGATTTGCTCCTGTACATTGGTCATCAAATGCTTGAATTACCATTTCATCTATTGAATCCATAAACTTAGATTCTTCAATACCAAATTCTTTTATAGTTTTAGGAATGCCAACTTTACATTTTAATTCTTCAATAGCTACTAGTAAGCTTTGGAATTTCTCTTCATCAGAATTTCCTTTTAAACCTAAGAATGAAGCTATTTCAGCATATCTCTTTAAAGCTTCTGGGTATTTATATTGAGAAAATGCCCCCATTTTCTTTGGTGCATCTGAAGAATTAAATTTCATAACCTCTGTTATTAAAAGAGCATTTGCAACTCCATGTGGTACATGATGGAAAGCACCTAACTTATGAGCCATAGAGTGGCAAACACCTAAAAATGCATTTGCAAAAGCCATACCTGCCATTGTAGAAGCATTTGCCATTTTTTCTCTAGCTTCTGGGTCTTTTGCTCCATTATCATATGCACGTGGAAGATATTCAAATATACTCTTAATAGCTTGTAGTGCTATACCATTTGTATAATCAGTTGCAAGCATAGATACATATGCTTCTAATGCATGAGTCAAAGCATCTATACCAGAAGCAGAAGTTAAACTTTTTGGCATATTCATCATCATATCAGAATCAACTATGGCCATATTTGGCATTAATTCATAATCAGCTAGTGGATATTTTACCCCTGTGTCTTGGTCAGTTATAACAGCAAATGGTGTTACTTCTGAACCAGTCCCTGCTGATGTTGGTATTGCTACGAAATTGGCCTTTTCACCCATTTTAGGGAATGTATATACTCTTTTTCTTATATCCATAAATCTCATAGCTAGGTCTTGGAAATCTACTTCTGGATGTTCATACAATGTCCACATTATTTTCCCTGCATCCATTGCGCTTCCTCCACCTATAGATATTATTACGTCTGGATTAAATTCGCTCATAGCTTTAGCACCTATCTTGGCACATTCCAAAGTTGGGTCTGGCTCTACTTCAAAGAATGTAGTATGTTTAATATTCATTTCGTCTAATAAGTCAGTAACTGCTTTAGTATACCCATTATTGTAAAGGAATGTATCTGTTACAATAAAAGCTCTCTTTTTATTCATTACATCCTTAAGTTCTTTTAGTGCTACTCCTAAACAACCCTTTTTGAAATAAACTTTTTCTGGTGCTCTAAACCAAAGCATATTTTCTCTCCTCTCAGCTACTGTCTTAATATTAAGTAAATGCTTAACTCCTACATTTTCAGATACTGAATTTCCACCCCAAGACCCACATCCTAAAGTAAGAGAAGGAGCTAGTTTAAAATTATATAAATCACCTATACCACCTTGAGAAGAAGGAGTATTAATTAAAATTCTGCAAGTTTTCATAGCTGAAGTAAATTTATCAAGTTTTTCTCTTTGATTTACATCATCGATATATAATGAAGATGTATGCCCAAATCCACCATCTTCAACTAACTTTTCTGCTTTTCTAACTGCATCATCAAAATCATTTGCTTTGTACATTGCAAGTACTGGTGAAAGTTTCTCATGAGCAAAAGCCTCTTCTAATTCAACTGATTCTACTTCACCTATTAAAACTTTAGCATCTTCTGGAACTTCAAAACCTGCAAGTTTTGCTATTGTACAAGCTGTCTGACCAACTATTTTAGAGTTTAATCCTCCATTTACCAAAATTACATTTCCCATTTTCTCTGTTTCATCTTTATTTAATAAATAAGCTCCACGCTCTTTAAATTCTTTTTTAACTTCATTATATACATTTTCTAATACTATAACTGATTGTTCAGAAGCACATATCATACCGTTGTCAAAAGTCTTAGACACAAGAATTGAGTTTACAGCAGTTTTTATGTCTGCGCTATCATCAATTATTGCTGGTGTATTACCTGCTCCAACTCCAATAGCTGGCTTTCCAGATGAATATGCTGATTTAACCATTCCAGGTCCTCCTGTAGCAAGAGTTAAATCTACCTCTTTCATAACAGTTGTAGTTAATTCTAAAGAAGGTTCGTCTATCCATCCAATTATACCTTCAGGTGCTCCAGCTAAAACAGCCGCCTCAAGAACTACTTTTGCAGCTTCTATAGTAGAATTCTTTGCTCTTGGATGTGGAGAGAAGATTATCCCATTTCTAGTTTTAAGTGCCAATAGTGCTTTAAATATAGCAGTAGAAGTTGGATTAGTTGTAGGTACAACAGCTGCAATAACACCTATTGGTTCAGCAATTTTAGTCATACCAAATGCCTCGTCTTTCTCTATTACGCCACAAGTTTTTGTTTCTTTATATGCATTATATATATACTCTGAAGCATAATGATTCTTTATGACTTTATCTTCAGCAATTCCCATACCAGTTTCTTTTTGTGCCATTATAGCTAAAGGAACTCTTTGCTTATTAGCTGCTAAAGATGCTGCTAAAAAAATCTTATCTACTTGCTCTTGAGTATATGTGGCAAATTTTTTTTGAGCCTCTCTAATTTTTGCTAATTTTTTAACTAAAGTTTCAACATTATTTACAACACCTACATTAATTGACATAACCTCATCTCCCTTTATATTTTCTATTATATCCTGTTCTTTATTGGACATTTTGACAACCTCCTAGAATAGTATTTTTTGCTTAAATGTTAATTTATTAACAGTATAACATCTTCTCTTTCTATTTTCAAGTTATTTTTTTAACATTTTATTTTTATTTAAAATAATCTTACTTGTTCCACTAATACTCTAGTTTACGAATCATTAGTTTCATTATATATCACTTTATTTTTTATGTAGATTATAGAAATTTTCATCTTAAAACTTAATGATAACGTTATTATTTTAACATAAATATTTTGCGTTTTTCTTATGAATAAAAATATATACAGATAAGTTTTTTCAATGTAGTATAATTAAACATATAAATTCACAAGTCTTATATAATACGAAATAAGGTATAGTTAATACAGTAAAAATAAACTTAAAGTTCATAGGAGGAATACGGATGAAAAAATTAAAAATAATCAGCATTTTATCTTTAATTATAAGTACAATTTTAATGATTGTAGGTATTGCAGTAGTAGCTTATTATGTAGATAATTTATTTATTAGAGGACTATCAGTATTTATCTTGATTATGTCTGCTTGTTTTGTATCAAGTACAGTGAGATTAATATTTAAAGAAGCAAAGTAATATAAATTCCAGTTTATAAATTAGATTAGGTAAATATTTTAATAAATTATAGAATAAAGTCCAGCAAATAATATTGCTGGACTTTATTAATATTACATACAATACATATATTACACCACTAATCTATTGATGTGGGCTTTTTATAACAGGCTGTAATTGCTTATTTTCTAAAGCAAGTTCTATAGTTGGAACTATTAATTCCGTATGTGCAATCATAGAATTAGGCTTTGCTTTACAGTTGTCTTGGCCAAAAGGTACAAAATATATGTTTTTAGAATTAAGGAGAATACCAATATTTTTGAAATTAAAGCTTAGAGCATCATTCGTTGATATTGATATTACTAGTGGTTTATCATTACGAAGATGACCTTTAGCTGCCATCAATACTGGTGAATCCGTAATACCATTTGCTAATTTTGCAGCAGTATTTCCAGTACAAGGTGCTATTATTATAATATCAGCAATTCCTTTAGGTCCAAATGGCTCTGCCTCTTCAATCGTAACGATAGGTTTATTACCTGTAAGTTCATATGCTTTTTTCATAAACTCTTCAGAATTTCCAAATCTACAATCGATATTTTGTGATACATCTGAAAATATAGTGTGTACATTTGCTCCTTCTTTAACCAAATTCTCCAACTCTATAAATATTTTATCATAAGTACAAAACGAACCAGTAAATCCTACTCCAATTGTAAGTCCTTTAAGTCTCATTTTCTAATCCCTTCTTTCATTTATAATATTTTCTATAGCGTTAACAAGAATTTCACCAGATGTCTTTGGTGAGTATTTACCAGGAAGCCCAGGACAAAGAGTCGCATTAATACCTATATCTTTCGTAACAGAGTAATCCACTCCACCAGGAGAAGAAGCTATATCAATAATAGTTACTTCTTGTGATACTTTTTCCAGTCTTTCTTTTGTTAAAATACATTCCGGTATAGTATTAAAAATATAATCAAACTGTAAAAGTTTATCATCAAGTTGATTCAAGGAAATACTAGAATATCCAAATGCATTAGCCGTACTTATTGCATCATTCTTTCTTGCCCCAACACATACATTTGCGTCTAAAGAGTATAATTTTTTGGCAAGTATTTGTGCACATCTTCCAAAACCTAATACTAAGCAGTTGCTTTGATGTATATTAATTATACTTCTTTTAATAGCTTCTGCTATGGCTCCTTCAGCTGTAGCAACTGCATTTAAAATAGCAACATCATTCATTTTCATAAAATCATAAATCTGAATAGAGTGTTGCTCACAAAATTTACAAACTTTAGCTGGTATATTACCTCCAAACAATATTTGATTAGGAGATAAATTAATTAGCAAGTTATCAATAGTTGCATCTAGGCAACCATCAGTATTTTCAATGTTAACTTGATTCTTTGTAAATGGAATTGGACATAAAATAATGGAACTTTTGGATAGTGCCTCAGCTAGTGAAGTTGCTTTTCCAACGATTCCATTTATGATTTCATTTGATATTCCATAAGTGACTACAGAATACCCTTTATTAATTAGTTTTTTTACCATGTACACTTGTCGCAGGTCTCCCCCGATAACAGTTATATCGTATTGATTTGACATATTGTAAGCCTCCTTTACTATATACAATATGTTTTTATCAATATATTGGTTCACTAAAATTACTAAATATTATACTTATAATATTTTTAATAGTGCTAATCTATCTATCTTTTCAGAAGAGGTATATGGAAATGAATTTAAAAAGATAACTTTTCTTGGGATTTCATTTTTTATTAGATTCTTTCTCATTTTAATCAATAAATCTTTTTTTGTAATTTTATCTATAATTGTTACAAATAATGCAATTTGACTTCCTCTTATGGAGTCTGAATATGGTAATACAACTGCGTTCTCAATTTGAGGAATTTTTTTCACCTCATTTTCAACTTTAGTAGAGCTAACTTTAAATCCTCCAATATTTACAATATCATCATTTCTTCCTTCAAAGATTAAGTATCCATCATCATCAAAATATCCAACATCATTTACAGAATAAGGTTTTGTTGCATTATATACTGCATATTTTGTATTTACAAAAATCTTTCCATCTGTAACATATACATCTATTTCTGGAAATGGTCTACCTACGCTTAAAGGTTTCTTAATTAATTCATCATAACATAAGTATGTAATGTAATTTAATTCACTTGCTCCATAATATAAAATAATTTCAGATTTTGGCATATAGTATTTTAAACTTTTTGCAGTATTTTCAAACAGTAATTGAGAACCTGTGAAAATACTTACAACATTGAGTATTGCTTCTTCTAAGTGTTTAGCCAAGAGTTGAAGCTTTGTAGGTACGAGGTATATGTTAGTTATATTGTATTGTTTTATTGTTTTTATCCATGACTTACAGTTTAGACCCGAATTTATTACAACACTTCCACCTTCATATAATACTGATATTAAAGAATTTAGATTTCCTGTAAAACTCAATGTCCCATTAATAAACAAAATTGATTCCTCAGATATATTAAAAATATCATTTTGGGTAGGAAAGAATCCAACCCAACTCTCATATGTTCTATACAATACTTTTGGAACACTTGTAGAACCTGAAGATAAAACTCCCATACATATATCTTTATCTAGATAGTTTGTAGGAGTATTATATTGATACATATATATATTAACTTTAGGATTAGATATAGAAAAATTAGTTTTCTTTACTTTTTCATTATCATCAGATAAATTAATGTTGTCCATAGTCTCATCGGATATAATTATTGAAATATTATTTTTTATTATAATGTCATTCAATACTTTTTTAGAAAGATTATAATGACAAATAATAGGTATATTTTTTGAATAATTAATTGCGAAAAAGCTCATTAACTGAAACATTATACTTTTAGAATATATTAAAATAGGTACATTCTCACCTACAGAAATTTGTTTTCCAAGTTTCTCACTATAACTTAACATATTTTCATAAGTATGTTTTTCTCCATCTACAATTAAAAAATCTTTATTTTTATTACTATTTATCTTTATTTTTAGAAGTTCATAGTAGTTCATAATCTACACCCTTTCAATCAATAAGGCTGAACCCAAGCCACCAGCTGCGGCTATAGAACAAATTCCATATCTACCATTAATCTTTTCTAATGCTTTTAAAAGATGTAATGCAATAATTGCACCTGAAGCACCGTATGGATGACCATAGGCTAAAGCTCCACCAAATACATTATATCTATCAATCAATTCTGGATACTTTCTTTGAAATAGCACATCTATAACTGCAAATGCTTCATTAAATTCAATAGCAGATATATCTAGGTAATTAATTTTTTCTATTTCTAAAATTTTCTCCATTGCTTTTATAGCAGATGTTGGACTTAAATTTGCATCTGTTCCTATTGTACAGGCATTAACAATCTTTGCTTTAGGTTTCTTTTTTGTATTTTCTATGTATTTTTTAGAACATAGTACAATAAATGAAGCTCCATCATTAATGAGACATGAATTTGCTGCATTTATAATAGTTCCTTTTCCTAAAATAGATGGTACTCTATCTAATAATCTTTGACTCATCTTGTCACGTATACCTTCGTCATAAGTATTATTATCTATAGGATATATAATATCTTCAAGCACTTTATCTTCTCTAGCCTTCTTTGCTCTTTTATGACTTTCTTTCACCCAAAAATCTAACTCTGTTTTCTCAATTTGATACAACTTTGCTACTCTTTCTGCGCCTTCTAGCATACTATTTTCACTATTATCATCAGGAGAGAATTGAGCAACTGTATAATTAGAATTATTTATATCATATCTTTTATCATTTTTATGGTATGTACGCATTGGTTGCAGAGAGCTACTTTCAAATCCACCAGCAATAATTAAATCACACTGCCCAGATTTAATTTTTGAAAATGCTATCTCTATACTCATCATAGCAGAGGCACACTGCATATCTACAGTAAAAGCAGGTACTTCATTTGAAATTCCTGCTGTTAAAGTCATTAATCTTGCTATATTGCCACCTGTTCCAACCGCATTTCCACATATAACCTCATCAATTTTATCAATTTCATATTTTTCAATTAGGTGTTTTAATACACTTGCACCCAAAGATTCTGGTTGAACAAATTGAAAGATTCCATTTTTTAGACCTATATGACTTCTAAGTCCTCCTAATATAAAAACTTCTTCCATATATTCTATTCCCTCCTTACAGTAGATTTCTTTTTAATACATTGTTTAATTTAACACCTAAAAAAGATGCAATAACTGCTTTTATTGTATCTCCAATTAAAAATGGTACTACAGCTGCAAAAAGTGCTGCTTCTACTGTCATTTGATTAAAATAACACATAAATACTGTTCCCATAAAATATATAATAGGCATACCAATAAAAATTGTTATTAGTATATATCTTTTAATATCATTATTTTTTCCTTTTAATAGACTAATAATTAATGCTGCGAACAAAAATCCAAAATAAAAACCACCTGTTGGGCTTAACAATTTTCCAATCCCAGATGCTCCTCCACCAAATACTGGTATTCCAATCAAACCTATCATTATATATACACCAACTGTGCTAAATGCTTGTCTTGGTGTTAAAATCAAAGCTATTAGATTTATCATTATTGTTTGTGCGGTTACTCCTGCTGGTGTAAATGGCAATGGTATATATATATAGGATGATATACATAACAATGCTACACATATTGACATTTTAGTTAAATCTTGAATATTTACTTTAGTATTTTTCATTTTTATAATTCCCTTCATATGTCTTATTCAATTTAGTTTATATGTACATGTACAAAGCTTCTATTAAAGCTTTGTTTTAGTATAAAAGAAAGACGTTTTTTTGTCAACTCAAAATAAATTATAGGTTTACATTTTATTTTTAAGTAAACTTTAGACTAATGCTTTATATTTTAATGGTTATTTATAAAACTTTATTTAGAAACTAACCTATTTTGTCTATACTTGTAAATTATAATATGATATATTTTTATATGAGATTTTATTTTATATAAAAATAATAAGGAAGTGATGATATGGAAATTAATGAAAATAATTTAAATAACATAGATGAAGAGTTAGATGAACTTAGTAAGAAAGTTTATTTAGATTCGCCAGACTTTTGGATAAGCATTTCAGACAAAGTAATTGATAAAGTGTTTGATGAGATGTTATTATTTTTTGCAGTTAAGTATAATTATTTTAATATATTATACTTTGCTATTGAGAATAATTATATAGATTTGAATATACCATCAAAAAATAAAGAATATCCTAATATAATGAGTCATCTTTTAGATACGGCAAAACAGAATGAAGATAAAAAGATTTATAATTATCTTCTAAGTTTAAATAAAGATGATACTATAGATGAAAACTCAACTTTAGATGATTTGGATTGTAATACTAGTAGTGATAATTTTGAAAAAAAAGATTTCTACATTCCAAAATACTTGTGTCCAAACTGTAATTCTAATATCTTTGATACAGGTTATAAAGTATCAAATGACATAATATATAAATTCTCTTTTGATAAATCTGAACCTGTTGAAATATCTAGTGAAATTGCTTCCATTAGATGTTGTAATTGTGAAGAACTGTTAGAAAATATTACACCTGACAAACTATATAGTATATGTAAAATCCAAAACTGTAATAATTGTGGTTCTAATTTAACTAAAGTTGGGATTCTTGCAAAGAAAAAAATGGAGTTTGATGAGAATAACGAAGAATTTAAATATGTTTCAAAATCTTATTGTTGTGGAAATTGCGACTCTGAAATAAACATGTCTCAAAAAGAACACTTTAAGATTTAACAATTTATCGTTTTAAATAAGAAGAATATTTTATTAGATACTATATAAGTTTTTAAAATATATAAAATAAACATTTTTATAATAATTAAAATTGCTATGAAACCCGACTTTACTAAGCCAGTCTCATAGCAATTTTCTATTGTACAATCATAATTAAAGTTTATCAAACTCTTATAAAAATTCTTTTATTTCTTTATAGTACCAACTATAACTCTTAAATCGATTGTTATATAAGATATATCTGATTCTAACAACCTTAAAAGTTCTTTTTCATGTAATGATGATGTCAAAGGTGTCATTTTAACTAAATTCCTTAAGTTTAATACATTGATATTAGTCTTATAATTAATTCTATTATCATAAATCAAATCAAGATGCTTTTTAAATACATCTATAATATTTTTATTATTATAATCGCTATTTTTTATGTCTTTCTGTATACTTGTTCTTATTTCTTTTAAATAATTTGACTCTGGGACAATCTTTACTACTATTCCACCATTACTTAAAACTCTTGCAAACTCCTTATAGTTTGCAGGAGAAAGTATATTTAATATTATATCAAACTTACTATCTTGAAGTGGCAGATTTGCTAAATCTGAAATACACCACATAATTTCATTTTCTCCTCTTGTAGCAATAGAAATCCCTTCTTTAGCTATGTCAATTCCAATTAATTTACATCTATTATTAATCTCTTCATCTTCAGATAATTTATTTAAAAAATATCCTTCGCCACATCCTGCATCTAATATATAGTTACTATATTTATTTAAAGTGTAATTTTTGATTATAGACTTTATTTCTTCTATTAAATAATCATACACCTTAGAATTATATATTTCATGTCTTGACTCAAATAGTTCTTTATCATAAATAGTTTTTGTATTACTATTTAATAAATTAACATATCCTTTTTTAGATATATCAAAGCAGTGTTTGTTCACACATTTGACACTATTTTTATCAACAGTAACCATATTTGCTTTGCAAAGTGGACATTTAAATACATCTATATTTTCATTAAGTAGTAATCTAGTTGTTTCTATCTTTTTTAGTTTACCAGTATTTTTTTTATTTACATTACTTATATTCTGTTTCATTCCCATAATCTCCTTAAATTTACTATTTAATTTAAATAGCACGAAATTATGGCTACTTGCATAAGATAACTTTTCTAGATTATATAAAATGTGTTATAAGCTGTTGTAAAATAGCCACAATTTGTGCGCTATCCTCTTATTCTAGTGTAATACATAAATGCTCTTTTATTCATTATTTTTCCCCCTATCATTATGTTTATTAATGTCTTAAGTACATGTAATTCACAATTCTAAAAAATATTTTTTAAATTATGCCTATTAGAATAATAAATATATTAATTATTATTTTAGTCGAATATATTAACGTTATTTACCATATTCCACTATGTACTCTTTAAATCCTGAATCTTCATTTATTTGCTCTTTTACTATATTAAATCCTTTTTTATTGTAAAATACAACCGCCTTTTTATTGTCTTTATATACTGCTAGATTTAGATTCTTGTATTCTTTAGTTGCATAGTCTAAAAGTTTACCTCCTATACCTAGGTTTTGATAGTTTGAATTTATAAATAAAGCTCCTATAAAGCTTTTATCTATTATGCTTATAAATCCTTTTATTTCTTGACCATCCTCATATACAAATGTATCTGATATAGGTATATATTCGTTTTTGACAGTGTTATAGTTATTTTCCCAGTATTCTTTACTTATAAAGTTGTGTGCTTTGATTGTGCTTTCTTTCCATATTTCCATGATTTTGTTTATATCTTTATCATTTGATTTTCTTATCATAAATTTTATTTCACCTCATTTTTATGTTGATTTTTATTTATAGTGTAAGTTTACTTCATTTAGATATGATTTAGTTAATACAAAATTCTTTTGAAAGGTTTAAAAAACATTTGCTGAGTCCACTTTACATATCACTTAGTTAATATAAAACGAGGATGCTTGTGAGAAAATAGTTCTTAATGTGTCTACTTTACATACCACTTAGTTAATATAAAACATTTTCAAGAGATAATTTTTCAGAAAAAGAAATTCTTTACATACCACTTAGTTAATATAAAACAATTTGAGAGATATAGTTTTGATTCTTTTGTACTTGACTTTACATACCACTTAGTTAATATAAAACCTGCAAAAACATGTAAGTCATGTGGTGACCTACCCCTCTTTACATACCACTTAGTTAATATAAAACATTCTATCTCTCAAATTTATCACCCCTACACTTGTTTCTTTACATACCACTTAGTTAATATAAAACGCAGGGAATGGGACTAAAAACTTTGAAAATAGTTTTGTCTTTACATACCACTTAGTTAATATAAAACTTTTTCAAGATAAATTAAAACGTGGCGAGGTTATTACCTTTACATACCACTTAGTTAATATAAAACGGTAACAGTGTAATTGAAAAAGAATACGCATACCGAACTTTACATACCACTTAGTTAATATAAAACTCTACTTGGCTTTTGTCTTTAAACATTCAAACCTAACTTTACATACCACTTAGTTAATATAAAACTCACCTGTATTTATATCTATCAACTCATATTTTTGTCTACTTTACATACCACTTAGTTAATATAAAACAAGTTGTATACCCAGTCGAGCAATCAGCATCTAATGTCTTTACATACCACTTAGTTAATATAAAACGCTTATATTTCTCGTTACAGAGGCGAATAATTTCTTTGCTTTACATACCACTTAGTTAATATAAAACGAGTCAGAACTTTTGGTAATGATGTACATTTGGGACCTTTACATACCACTTAGTTAATATAAAACCTGATAGTGTAATCAATTCATCCTCGTAAGTTGCGTACTTTACATACCACTTAGTTAATATAAAACCCGTTATCTTATTATAATTCATGTAAGTCATTAGGCTTTACATACCACTTAGTTAATATAAAACTTTAGTACCCTTAGAAGTCTTTTTCAATTTCTTCGTACTTTACATACCACTTAGTTAATATAAAACAATATATTCTTTATAAATCGGAGCATTAGGGTTGTCCTTTACATACCACTTAGTTAATATAAAACATAGCTGTTTCAATTTTACGTTGATACTGTAAAGCCCTTTACATACCACTTAGTTAATATAAAACTTCATATAAATACCTTTTAACCTTATCTATATCTTTTCTTTACATACCACTTAGTTAATATAAAACTTGCAAGACCCCCACCCCCCACACCTTTTGTTAAATCTTTACATACCACTTAGTTAATATAAAACTCTCACCCCTTCATGCCAGTACCAGTTAGCATTATACTTTACATACCACTTAGTTAATATAAAACCATAGTTAGATATGTAAATGTAATTATTAATGATAATCTTTACATACCACTTAGTTAATATAAAACTTCCTTTTCTAATCATCTTCGCACCTTCTTTTAAAACTTTACATACCACTTAGTTAATATAAAACTTTTTGCATTGCTGGCTATTTCTATGTCATATGGAATCTTTACATACCACTTAGTTAATATAAAACCTTTGTAATATCGTTCATGTATTATATAAAATATAATTCTTTACATACCACTTAGTTAATATAAAACTAAGTTATGAAGAAAAAATAAAAGCATTAAAAAAGCCTTTACATACCACTTAGTTAATATAAAACTAATAAAATTATAATTCATTGTTTAGAATTATTTTTCCTTTACATACCACTTAGTTAATATAAAACTGCAAAATTAAAAATTAAAGTTATAAGTCATATATTACTTTACATACCACTTAGTTAATATAAAACGGGCTATATCCGCAGTAGTAAGCTTTTCGACCATCTCATCTTTACATACCACTTAGTTAATATAAAACTAGCATATTCTTCTAGTGTAGTGGCACTATTAGTGCTTTACATACCACTTAGTTAATATAAAACTTATCCCTCTGCGAGTGAGGCTCTTGCCTTTAACCCCTTTACATACCACTTAGTTAATATAAAACTATAAATTATTCTTAAAAGTAAAATTAAATAAGTGAACTTTACATACCACTTAGTTAATATAAAACGTAGTGATGATTTTGAAAAGTATTCAACGAAGTATTTCTTTACATACCACTTAGTTAATATAAAACCCCAAAATCGGTATAACTGAATAGATTGAAAATACTACACTCAAGGAATTATAATTCAATAAAAACGTCAAAATTTGCAGTGAGCGAGCAATAGTGCAATTGACAATAATTATCACATACCTTCAATCTCTTACATTCCAACTGTTAAGCCCTATTTTAGCACAAATATCGCTCACTGCAAACCTATATAAACATTTCATCAGAATACTTATCAATACCATAACATTTCTTTTTAATTGAATTAGGATTTTTTATCTCATAAACATAAATCGAATCTTCACTATTATCAATAATCTTTTCTATTTCAGAAATACATTTATGTAACTTCCCATCAGTAATATCTCCTTCAAAAACAGAATTCTGAGTCCAAGTCAAATATTTTCTAAGTATTTTTCTAACCCTGTTTAATGACCTTGCTTCAACAACATCATAAGTAACAATAACAAACATACCTTACCACCATGCCTTTAAAACTTTATACTTTTCATCATTGATAAAATGTTTAATTAATTTATAACATTCTAATCTTATAAACATTCTATATGAAACTTTTCTATTAAGATTTCTATGTTTTATAGTTGTCTGCATCTTGTTTTCAAATTCTTGTAAAAATTTCTTCTTTCCTTTTTCACTTAAATAACAAATTTTGTCCTGATATTCAAAATCACTCTTATTAATTCTTTTGTTATTAATCAAGCTAAAAATTATTGTGTCAATTATAATTGGCTTGAAAATTTCTGCAATGTCTAAGCTTAAGGAAAATCTCTTTGTCGATGGTTCATGTAAAAAACTTATTGTAGGGTCAAGCTGTGTCTTATATATTTCACTTAAAACATTTGTATACATTATGCTATTTCCAAAAGACATAAGAGCATTTACTGGGTCTTTAGGAGGTCTTTTTTCTCTCTTATAAAACTCAAAGTCATCTTTCAATATTTGATTAAATGATTTATAGTATGTTTTTCTTATTCTTCCTTCTTTACCCATAAGTTCTGATACTTCTTTGACATCATTCAAACTATTTAGTTCATCTTTTATAGTATCAATTAAGCTTTCATCAACTTTATAATATCTCATATTTCTTAAAATATGATATGACGCACTTTCCACAAAGGATTTTGCTAAGTATAGTCTTTCATTTTTATCTAAATAGCAAGCCGATTGAGATACTAAACTGAATCCTGATACATTTTTCTTTCTTGGGTAATATGTACCTGAATAATATCCATAGTAATTATAGAAATGAAGCATAACTCCATATTGACTTATATAATTTATAAGTTTTGTGTTTAAATCCACTTCCCCATATATATGAATATCATCAACTTGTTCTACTGGTAATATTTTTTTCTCACCTTCTAAATTATAATAGTAAATCGTATTTTCTTTTCTTTTTATATTCCCATTGCTTATAATGTAATAATCTCTATACATCCTTACTCCTCCTTCACGAAACAAAATTCATAATAAGCACATTTTGTACAATAAGATTTCTTTTCAATTTTTGGAGGAGATAATTTCATGTTTATTTCATTTATATTTATAAGTGTGTTTTCAATAATTCTTTCTTTTTCTTCCGTCAATATCAATTCTTCTTGTTTCTTTTCCTTAACATAATTTATAGTTCCTTTTTTCTCTATCCCCATACTATTTTTTAAATAGTATAAGTAATAGTATAACTGCATTTCATCTGCTTCTTGCATCTTTGAACTTATTTTCACTTCTTTTACATACTCGTCCTTTATTATATCTAATTTCAGGATATCATCAATCAACACTTCTTTATTTTTCATTCTTTTATATGAATCTTCATGTATTATCTTTCCAGACAATACTCTATTACTATTTTGTTCCATAGTTATTCCTTTAGAGAATAACCATAGCTTTCTTTTACATACATAGTAATAATTTATCTTTACACCTTGAACTTTTAATACTTCTAAATCTATTGGCACAAAATCACCTTCTTTAGTAAATTTTAGCCACATTGTTAATATAAAAATCAAATAAATTGGTCTATTTCCTTACCTATAATCACACCTTTGCCAAATATCTGTTTTGTATGCTCATTTTCATGTATATCATATTTATATAAAAGTATCTTTAAATCTTCCAGACCTTTCACCTGTATATCTACTATATTTTGTTTAGCTTTATATATTGGTAAATTTACAGTTTTTTTAATTATCTCTCTTCTTGCTTTTTTTCTCTTAGACTTTATTTCATTTATCAATTGTCTATCATCATTTCTATATGCATCTTTAAGCTCTTGTCCCAACTCTTCATAATCTTTTATTAAAGTTTTTTCAATTTCACTATATATATCCTCTGGTATTACTGTATATCCTTCAATATTTCTAAGTATATTTTGTGCCTCGTTAGAGCCTAAACTATATGGTGTTATAGTATCTAATATATCTAAAGCACGAGTAAATTTTTTTTCAAAATCTGTACATTTTAAACTTTCTTTAGAATATAGTATTTCAACCATTTGTACTTTATGTTTTTCTTTCATTTTAAAACATTCTTTTCCATTCATATGGTTTTTCAATATCTCAAGTCCTTTTTCTACAATCTCTTTATCATAAATACTGCCTATTCCTGTAGCTTTTTCTATATATATAAATATATTTGGACTATTTTTTTCATACTCACGACTTCTATAACATCTCCCAAATCTTTGAAATAGACTGTCAAGTGTTGAATTTTCTGTATGAAGTTCATCAAAATCAATATCAAGAGATGCTTCCACTAATTGTGTAGTAATCCAAATACCATTACTATCACTATCTGCAAACTCTTTTATATATTTTTCTAGCTTTGCTCTATCTTCTTGTATATACATAGAATGTAAAAGATTTACATTAACATCTATTCCTTTTGACTTAACTATCTCTTCTATTAATTCATATTTTTCTATAGCACTTTTAACTGTGTTTACTATTACAAGAACCTTTTTATTCATTCCACTTTGTATTATTTGTTCTAAATTTTCATCTATTGAATTTTCTACAATAGACACACAATGTCTTATTTTTTCTGTGTTACATGTTAAATCAGCTAAGTTACTATCAATTACACCTCTTTTTTTTAGTTCATCTATATATATAGTTGGCATAGTAGCTGTCATTATCATAAATCTTCCACCTATTTTATGTATCATTTCTATACCTTTTACCAATACAGCTGCTATTTCTGGTGAATATGCTTGTATCTCATCTATTACTACTTTTGAATATGCTAATGTTGAGTATACTTTCTCATACCCTCTATACAAAAAAGGAAATTTAAATATTTGGTCTATTGTGGAAAATGTCAGTTTACAAGATAATAACTTTGCTAAATCTACAATCTCATTTGAATTTTCCTGATTACTTTCTTCTAGATAATCTATTGCTGTTGAATGTAACAGACCTAAGAATGTATCATTTGATTCTCCTACTCCAACTATATTTTTAGCTCTATCAAATAACGCATTTATACTTACTCTTAATGGAAGTGTGAAAAATGCCTTATCTTTATCTATCCAAATTAAAGCAGTTTCTGTTTTTCCCATCCCTGTAGATGCAATTAGTATTATATTCTTGTTTCTATTCGATTTAGCAAATGACTGAACTTCTCTTAAACTACCAAACTCTTTTACTAAATGTTTTTCTGTGTATTCACCTATATTCATGTTACTATTGCACTCAACAATCTCATGAGCAGAAGCACTATGGTCTAATCTATGTAATATACCTTTTAACATAATATATAGATTATAGTATTTGTGATTTTTATCTATTCTTTTTTCTATGCCTTGTAAATATATATTACTAAGTTTTTTAGTTTTTATAGGGTATCTAATATTAAATTCATTTTGCAATTCATGCACTTTATTTATTAAATCCTTGTCTAATACTTTTTGTACCAAATCTTTAAAATCTTCATCTATAAAGATATCTCTTTCATGATGATATACAATAATTTGATTTAGCACATCCATTAAATCCCAATCATCTTCTATATCCAAATATCCATAATTGATAAATGCAGGAGAAATAAAATTGTGCCCTATATTATTCTCCAAATTAGTTATTATTTCAGGTTCATTTATTTCAATATCCATTCTACTTCTTATTAGTTTTTGAAATGGTGAAAAAGCTTTTCCGACATCATGAAATTCTATAACAAAATCAAGCCATTCCCAGAATTTTTCTTTGCCTAAAAAATCTAACTTATTTATACTTGTATTGTAACAATACTTTAATAGATTTCTTTGTTCTAAAAGCTCATTAGTATGCTCTCTCAATGTTTCTACTGGATTAGATTTTGCATATAGCAATAGACTCATCTCCTTTTTGTTTATTAAAGTATAATAAATCTCCTTCTATATCTAACAATATATATCCACGTCTTATTTTATTACCTTTTTCAATATAATAACTATCAATTTTATTCCAAATTCTTTTTTTATCTTTCTTAGAATTATTTTCATAATAATTATTGAGTCTATAACTTATACCATTTAATCTCTCATCTTTTAAACTCAACTTTGGTATATATATAGGTCGTCTTATCTTATATTTTGATAATTTGTAATTTTCATAGTCATCTACTTCTACTTTCATAGCATTTACTTCAAATTTGTTAACTTCTACAAATCTAATATCATTAATTCTTACTAAATCCTCTTTTCTACCTAATGATAAATGCTCACCACAATTTAATAAACTATTATATAATTTTTTTAATAATTCGAAATCTCCACCTATATGAATTATTAAATTTACATTCAATAACATATGACTATTCATTGGCATAGATGTAATACTATCTTTTTTATAAAAATATGTTGTCTGATAATTATTAAATATACTTTCATATGTTCCTTGTACACTTATATTAAATGGTATATACTCTGTAGCATTTAATATTTTATGAATTAATCCATTTACTGTAGAATATGGTGGTAGTGGATAAGTTTCTGTAATTTTCATAGCAAATGGTTTTTTATAGCATGCAGTTTCTTGAAATAAATCTAATTTCAATACTTTCATATTAATTCACCTCATAATATTCCTTTACTTCTTTAACTAATTGTCCAAAAAATTTATCTACACTTAAAAATTTACCTTCAAATAACTCTTCAAACTCTTCTTTATTTGTAAATACCCCATCTACCATTCCCACATAAGTGAAATCTTTTAAATTCTTGCCTAAAAAAGTACCTTGAACTACTTCTTCTATTGCTGACTTATTTACTTTAAATCCATTTTTATCTCCTTTTAATTTTATTCTACCTAAAAAGAATGGATTTGCTATTTTATACACTCCTCCTACTACAAATAGAGGAGATAAATTTTCTTGTCTACCTCTAATGTTTCTATTTAATACTTTTATTATTTCTAAAAATTCTACTACTCGCTTACACTTATCTTTATTATCAAGTTCTATATCTCCATCTTTACCTATTTTAGATAAATCTATAGTCACTGTATATGTATAATAACTTAAATGTTGCTCTATGTTTGCAAGATTAGGGTGTTCTCCTATTCTATCTGCTAATCCTTTATTATTTAAAAAGTCCATATCACTTCTATATGGTTCAAGTGAAATTGCATTACTCAATCTTACAGTAGCTTCTCTAGTCAATGAACCTCCTTTTTTATCCTTCTCATCTTTTTTATTTGTTTTCATATATCCAAACAAATCCATTTCTTCTGACTCTCTTATACTTATATTATCTTTAAACTGAATAGTACCCTTTCCTTTATCAACAACCTGTAAATTCCAATTAAATAACTCTGAAGCTAATCGCACTATATCATATCTTAGACATTGACGAGATGCAAATGTATAAATATTTCCATCAGCCCTACTTAATTTTTTTAATTCTGATATATTACCTATCCCTTCACCATAGTTTAAACTTTGAGCCTGTGCTATTACTGTAAATGTTAATCCTCTTTTCATCTTATTTTTCCTCCTTCTTATCTGTTATTTCTTTTTTTGGATTATATTTATAAGATATTAATCCTGTTATAAAAGCATATCCTATGGATTCAAAATCTAAATCCTTTTCGCTAAGTATCCCTAAGACTTCTACTGGTGGTATTTTTTCACATGATGAGAAAATTCTTAAAATTGTTTGCATGAAATCATTTCTATTTCCAACTTTAATTAGATTCAAAAGTTTATATGTTATTCCTCCTATTTTATTCTTTGAATCTTTGTCAACATAATAGTCATTTATGTCACGACCAGCATTATAAATTACTTCCAAGTTTTTATCATCCATTTTATATACTCCCTTCTTATAGTCACTTATAAGTTTTCTTACTTCAACTACTTTAAAACAATCTATTCCTGATATATTTGATTTGCTGACATTTTCTATATCATTTCTAACTTTATTTCTTAAAGTATTATTAATTAAGTGTTTTAAATCTTTATTTTTCAAAAGCAAATCTATAACATTTGATTTAAGCTTATTATCATGAATGTTTTGCAATTTTATATTTATTTTTTTATTCGTAAAAAATTTTGCCAAGTAATTAGGAATATTAAAATAATTTATTTTACATTTTTTAGAATCTATACTTGCTTTAAATTCTACAAAAAGCGTGTTATGAAGCTTCCATTCACTTTTTTCTCTATTTTCTTCTACTATATTTTTTATAAAATTATTAAATGGAACTTCTTCTTGATTGACTAGCGATTTATTATCTTTAGATTTTAAGTTTGCATTTCCATCAAAAAGCTCATTTATAGAAGTATCCATATTAACAAATAAATAAAACTCATTTTCTTCATTAGACAAATAATTCTTTCTTGTATAAGTAGCTCCTGCTGGAGTACAGAATAATATAAGCTTACAAACATCACATATTGATGTTGTATATTCCTGATTCCAAAACATATTTCTAGCATTATTAGTACTTACTCCAAGTGGGGCAAAATTACTTTCTGAGTATTCATCTAATATCCCTTTATATGAGCCACACATTTCACATACTTCTAAACTATCTATATACAATCTTATATCTTCAATACTTTTATTTTTCTTTATAAATTTATTGTTTATTTCCTTCATGATTTTTTCTATAGTATTTATACTAGACTTACTAACTTTTTTTTCATTTACATCTTTAGATATACTATCTAATCTATCATTTAAATAGATTTTTAATTTATCATAGTCATTCTCTTCTAATAAATCTTCTAACTCTCCTAAATATATGATTTGTCTTAAATAGTCATTAAACATTACTTGTTTTAATCCATCTAAATCTAACTTAGCCTTAGCAACATTAAGAAAACTAACTTGTCCAAAATAATTATCTTGAACTACATATTTATAAAGATTGGCTGTAAGTCTGTCATTTATTGATTTTATTTTAAATATATCAATAATCTCATCAATTAAAGTTTCTAATAAATCAAATTCATCATAACTTTTTATCTTAGACATAATGTCTAGCTTTTCTTTTATTAAGTTAGAATTATCTTCATCAAATTTTTTAACCTTATCATTTTGTTGTTTTATATTATCTTTAATTTTCTTAATTCCATCTTTGATTTTATCAGGCTTAGATTTAATAAAATTTATACTGTAATCAACACTCTTTCTAATCCTTTTTGATACATCATATTCATCCATGAAGTAATCAAAATAATAATTATGAAAATTTTCAAGAAATGAACTGTCAAATTCAATATAGTCTTCTATAATAAACACTTGTTCCTTAACATCTGCTTTTTTTATTATATTTAAAAATCCAACTATACCCATATTGAAGAACCAATCTCCTCTATAAACTCTTAACTTCATCTATATCACCTCTATTCTAGGATATCTATATCGCCAAATCCTTGAGCACGTCTAAAACCTAATCCTAAATTGTAAATAAGATTTAAATCATCTATATCACCTTTTAAGATAAATTTACCTTTGTAACCATTAACATATTGATATTCTTTACCTGTTATTTTTTTAAATTCTCTTAAACTTTCTTTCACTACTACCTTTTTAAGACCTACATTTTCAAACTCTAACTTTCTTTTTAACCCATTCCCCCTATAGTTTTTAATAACTTCATTGGTTATATAATTTAACTCTTCTATGTATCCCTCATCACTTATATCAAGAAATTTACCTTCTTTAGATTTTATGCAGAGTGGAGATAGTGCATTGAACAATACTCTTTCTTCTGTTACCTTCTTTTCTCTTAAGAAATCTATTCTAATCCTTGTAAGTTCATGTTCTTTATACAAATATTTTTTAGAACTCATTAATCCACTATATATACGAAAACCTAGTTCTAAATCTGGAGTACTTATATTTAAGATTATTTTATCTTTTACAATAAATTTATCACCTTCCATACTGTAGCCCTTCATATAAACTGAAAATGTGAAGTTTTTAGTTTTTTTATTATTTTTTTCATTATAATAGTACATATTTTTATAGTAATCTTCATTAGACTTTCTTATCGCTTCTTTTATAATACTCATAAAAAGTGAATTATAAGATATTGGTATACAATCTGTACTAAATTCAATTTTCATTTTCATAATATCACCTCTCTCAACTAATATATTAACACTAGACCGTGAAGTATATCTGTCTGAATATAAATTATTTGAAAAAATCAGTAAATTTTTTTCATTTTTTCAATTTCTGACAATATATCATCTCTAAGTCTAATAGGTTCTATAACTTCAACATAAGCTCCCATACTCAAAATCCAACTTTTTATCTCTTCATAACCTCTCATTTTAGCTTTAAATAGTATAGAATTATTGTCATACTCTATAATTTGTTGATTATTAACCCAAACTTTCTCCTTTATAATTATTGAAAATGGATGGCTAATTTTTATAACAACATTAATTTCTTCTCCCTTATAAATTCCTATACTATTTTTACTATATTCATCCCAATTAAAACTTTTATCTACATTATATTTTTCTTCTAAAACCTTATAACTTTTAATTCTACATAATTTAAAATCTATAAACTTAAGCCTTTTTTCACAAAAAGCTACCATATAGGTATCTGATTTATAATTAAATAAACCGTATGGATGAACAATTCTTTCGCTACTACCTGAGTTCAATGAATAATATTCTATCCAAAGCTTACGTTTTGTCGTATACGCTCTAGTTATTTCGTTACATTTATTTTTTTCAAACTCATAATTACAATTACGTTGTGCTTGTACTGTGAAATAATCCATATATATATCGCTCTTTTCTCCTGTATTTAATACTGCTTTTATTTTTTCTACAATACTATTAAATTCATTTTTGTAAATATCATTATTGTACTCTAGTTGTGAATTTATCATGTCTAGAATTGAAACTTCACTATCCAATAATTTAATTAGTGAGATACTATTACATTTATCGATTTCATATCCACCATAAATCCCAGGTGTTGAATTTATAAATATACCTGCTTGTTCTAAATATTCCTTATAGCTTTTTATTTGCCTTTCACTTACTTCCAACTCTTCTGCTAGCTCTTTACACTTCATTCTTCCTCTACTTTGAATTAATATCATCATTCTTATTGTATTAGCTAATTTACTAATGAATAACACCTCCTAATAATATTAATTAATATCTTATATTGTTTATTTCTACACATATATACATATAACCTCCTTATGTTTTATGTAAGTAGAATTTTTTACTATTTAGATACTTATTATGACATATTAGTATATAATCTTAATAATTAATACAATAAAAAATATTACTGAAAAAATAAATATTTATAATTCCAGTAATATTAATCAATTTTAAATACTTTTTATTAGTTAATAATCTCTCCTAAAAATTAACTAAATTTAACCTTATCTCTTTTAAATAATTATTTCTCACAATTAAGAAATACACTATTTGAACTAAAAATAAGCTTCCCATTACCAAAACTGCCGAAGATGCTACCTCTATATCAAAAGAATTTCTCAGTGCAGTAAGTGCAAATATCGAATGTATAACTGCCACTACATAAGGCAACAAAAATACAATTCCAATTTCAATAGTTGAAGCTTTTTTAATCTCATTATATGTCATCCCCAATTTATTTAACTGCTCATACTTTTTCTTGTCAACTTGACAATCCATATAAAACTTATTATATAAAAAACTACTTGTAGTAACAAAGAAAATCATACCTATAAATATTGCCAAAAACATAAATGTAGAATATGTTAATTTACCATTTTCTATCATTAATTCTTTAGAGAAGAATAAATATGGTTGCATTCCAGACTCATCATTAAATTTATTCTCAAATTGCCTACATATCTCTGTAGTTTTGCTTGAATCAACTACTTCAAATGTAGTAAATCTATCCACTATAAATTTTGATTTTATACTATCATAAAAATTATCTTTTACCACATACATATTGTCATAATATGCTGGCATAACACACTCTTCTACTTGTTTTACCACCTTTAGACTTTTATTCCCTATAACAACATTTTCTTTAACTTTCTTATCACCTGGTAAGCTTGATGAAAGCAATGATATAGATTCATTATCTTCAAAACTTATAGGGTTAACTCCTATAATCTTTGTGATTTCGAGATACTTAGATTCTTTTATAATTCTCACATTAAAATCGCTTTTCTTAGGAAATACAGTTTTAAATTCTCCATTAATTCTTGTATAATCTATATTTTCTTTTTTTAATTTGCTTTCTATAAATCTCATTCTTTCCTTATCTTTTTCTTTACTATCAGGCTTGTTAGTATCATTATGCAAAGTCATTGTTGAATAATACATTGTGTTAGGATATATTAAATTAATTTGACGCTTTACATCTTTCCAAAATGAATAAACTGTACCTATAGCAGTAAATGCTACTGCAGAAGTTATAGCTATCAAAAAGAATATCCTAGCATTATCCTTTACTTTGTAGATTAAATTTGAAATCCAAAGCATATTCGTATTTTTTCTATAAAATCTCTTATTTAATTTTAGCTTTTTTAGAAAAAAAACACTAAATTGAGAAAAAAATAAATAGGTTGCTAATATAGTAAGAGATGTAACTGGAACTAAGCGTAGATATGTTGTATATTGGTCAGTTGATGTAACAGCACTATAATATGCTATTACAAACAGACAAATACTTAATATAACAAATACTAGTGATGTTTTAGGCTCTGGTTTTGGAGTTTTTGTACCTTTAAGCAATCTCAATACTTGATTTTCCTTAACTATAAAAGAAGCAAATACTGATGTTAATATAGCTAAAATTATGAAGTAAAATAAAGTAGATAATATTGCATTTATTGGTATATAGAACTGCAATGGTGATAATTCTAAAAAGGTAGACATAATCACTAAAAATATCTTTGAAAAGACTAAACCTATTATTACTCCAATTACAGAAGATGCTATATTTATTATTATATTTTCTATAAAAATTAACTTCATTACCTGTTGCTTTGATATACCTGTAATGTAAAGTATTCCAAATTCTTTATATCTACTTTTAAGAAATATACTCACTGAATAAAATACAAAGAAGAATAAAAATAAATATGCAATTATTTTACTCATCTTAAGCCCCTCTTTTAGATAATCGGGAAATTGAGATATCTCTAAATCGGGATGACTTGTAAACATGATAAAAGAAAATAGTAGGGCAGAGGATATAACAATACTTGCTAAATACCCTACATAAGCTTTAATGTTTCTTGAAATATTGTTGATGGCAAATTGTTTTATGTTCATTAATTATCGCCCCCCAATAATGTAAGTACATCCATTATCTCTTGATAAAACTGCTCTCTACTACTTCCCTTATATATTTCATTATATATAGCTCCATCTTTTATAAATAAAATCCTACTACAATAACTTGCAGCTAATGGGTCATGAGTTACCATCATAGTAGTAACCTTATTTTCTCTATTTATATTCTCAAATAACTCCATAACAGTCTTTGATGACTTTGAATCTAAATTACCAGTTGGTTCATCTGCTAAAAGTATTGATGGTCTATTTATTAATGCTCTAGCAATAGCAGTTCGCTGAGCTTGACCACCTGATACTTCAAAAGTTCTTTTTTCTAATAAATCTTTTATCCCTAAAATTCCAGATACTTCAGCCAATCTATTATTTTGTTCTTTTACACTAACCTTATCTAATGTCAGTGGCAATACTATATTTTCACCTATAGTTAAGGTATCTAATAAATTAAAATCTTGAAATACAAAACCTAACTCTCTTCTTCTAAATAATGCAAGTTCTTCACCTTTTAATAGTAGTGGATTCTTACCTTTTAGCTCCATAGTTCCTGTAGTTGGTTTATCAATAGTAGAAATCATATTTAAAAGAGTAGTTTTCCCACTGCCAGATGGTCCCATAATTCCTACAAATTCTCCATCATCTATACTAAAATTTATATCATTTAATGCATTAAAAATTATTTTCTTGCCATATACTTTACTTAAATTATTTACAGTTAAAATTTTCATTATTAACTATCCTTTCTAATCTAATTTTTGAAATAACATATATATTTATTTGTTAATTATTATTTATATTGGTTAGCTAATTTTTGTAAATAATAAATATATCTTAATCTATACACTAATTATGTTTGTAAAAGCTAATATAGCAAGCAATATTCCCATAAGTATTCTATATATAGCAAATACTCTCATTGATTTTTTCTTTAGAAAATCCACAAATTTTTCCATAACTACTATTGATACAATAAAAGCTACTATAAATCCAACTATCAAGGCAATCCACAATGTTGGTGTCATTATTGAATAATCAAATTCAAATAAATCCTTTCCTGAGGAAGCTACCATAGCTGGCACAGCTAAAAAGAAAGAAAATTCAGCTGCTATAGGAGAATTAAGTCCTGCTATCCATCCACCCATAATAGTAGATGCACTTCTTGACATACCTGGCCATGCAGATAAAACTTGTAAAACTCCAACTTTTAATGCTTGTATTGACGTGATTTTGTCTATATTATCAGTAGAATGTTTCTTTTTTCTAAACAAAGTCTCTACCACTAGTAATAAAATCCCACCAACTATAAATCCTATAATTACAGATTGTAAATTAAACAAGGCTTTTATGTTGTCATAAAATAGAACCCCCACAATCGCAAATGGAATACATGCTATAATTACATTCATTCCAAATTTAAAGCCAGTTTTTCCTTCTTTTCCACCAGTAAATATAAATTTTAAAAATTCTATAACACTATCTTTTATTTTCTTCCAATAAAGTACTACTACTGCTAATATTGCTCCAAGTTGTATTACAACCTCAAACATTTCAGCAAATTGTCCTTTAAAATCTATCAAGCTACCAACCAATATCATATGACCAGTAGATGAAACTGGGATAAATTCCGTAAGCCCCTCTACTATAGCTATCATAACTGATTTTAATATGAAAATAATATCTAAACTCATCAATAAACATCCTTTCCTTTTTGCAAAATTTATTTTTTATGTTATTTCTTATACTAATTGTAATTTAGATTAGAAAATTTAACTATCTACAAACATTACACAAACCTTACAGCTATGTAAGGTTTGCAAGTAAACTCTATTAAAATTAGATTTTTTAACTGTAATTATCTCATTCAACAAATGATATATAAATTAATAAAAAACATAATCAATTAAAGATTTATTATAGAAAATTATTCATATTATCTTTATTAAACATTATTGAAACTTCTGTGCCTTTTCCTACTTCTGATTTTATGCTGACCTTATGCCCTAAATCATCACATACTTTTTTTACTAGATAAAGTCCCATACCTGTAGATTCTCCAAACTTACGACCGTTTTCCCCTGTAAAAAACGGGTCAAATACTCTTTTTATATCTTTAGAAACAATCCCAACACCCTCGTCTATTATACTTAGTGTTACATAGTTATTGTTTTCTTCAGCTTTTATATTTAGGTAGTTACTATAACCTTTAGAATATTTCACACCATTTGTAATCAACTGGTTTATTATAAATTTCATCCATTTTATATCTGTATAAACATAAGTAAATTTGTCTATTTTTATCTTCGGAATTATCTCATTTTTTATAAATAGCCTCTTTTCTTCATTTACAATACCAACTACAATTTCGTTCAATTTAGCTTTCTCAACCACAAAATCTTTTTGGAAATTATCTGCCCTTGCAAAGTGCATCGCCATATTTAGACCTTTATTTAGCCTGTCTAGTTCTTCTCTTATGTTTTCTGTTACTTCTTCTCCCTCATATTCTTGAAGTTGAAGACTTATAACTGATATTGGTGTTTTCATCTGGTGAATCCATTGATTGATGAAAGTTAAATGCTCACTATGTACTTTTTTATGTTCTTGTATCATTGATTGATATAATTTATGTTGTTGTTTTAAAATAGCTGATATATTTCTTCCCAAGAAAGAATTTCCTAAATACAAGAATGATTCATCCAGAGATTTTATGCCTTTTTTGAATAGAGTATATACTTCTCTATGCTTATAGTATTTATATATTAAAAAACACAATAATATAAAAGAGCTAAATAAAAGAATATATAAACTCTCTCCCAAATTGATAAATTTCATAAGATTACAATAAATAATTGTCATGAATATTCCTATATAATATATAAAAATATAACCCTTACAATCTCTAAAAAATAATTTCATATTTTCTCCCTACCAATTTTTATTTAATTTATATCCTAATCCTCGTACAGTCTGAACAGCATTATCTATACCTAATTCCTCAAATCTTTTTCTTATCCTGCTAACATTTACATTTAGAGTATTTTCTTCTACAAATTCAATATCGTCCCATATCTTTTCTAACAGATAATCTCTACTTACTACTTTTGGGTATTTTCTAATGAGGCATTCAATCAATATCCCTTCTTTCTTAGTAATAATTAGAACCTTTCCACCTAATTCTAACTCCAACCTCTCTGGATAAAACTTCAATCCATCTAATTCAACTATTCTTTCATCTACTTTAGGTGAATATTCACCATATACTCTTCTTATATGGCTCTTTATCTTTGCCATTACTACATCATAATAAAAAGGCTTTGTTATATAATCATCTGCTCCACTTTCTAAAGCTCTAATCTGGTCTACATTCCCATCTCTAGCTGATATAAAAACTATGGGGAGATTAGACTGTTGCCTAATGCATCTGCACCAGTAAAAACCATCAAATTTAGGTAAATTAACGTCTAATAGCACTAAATCTGGCTTTATTTTTTCAAATGTAACCATTATATCATCAAAGTTTTCTTCAACAACCACTTCAAATCCATATTTCTCAATATAATCCTTAAGTAATGTACTTATCGATATATCATCTTCCACAATATATATTTTATGACTCATATATTCCTCCCGATATCTATTTTAACATTAACTAAACCTACTAAAAATAAATATAATTATTAATATAAAATAGAAAAAGTTACCTTAATTAAGGTAACTTAAACTTTTATTATAGTTTCTATTTAATATTATTTTAGCATAATTTCTACTTAGTAGCATATAGTAATTCTTTTATATCTACTTTTTTCTCTTGTAATCCATTTTTTATTAAAAAGTTTTGTGTATCTTCAAGTGAAGATATGTCTTTATCTGTTATATCTAAACTAAAATCATACCAAGCGTATAACTCTTTAGTTTCTTCAACACTTAAATCAACTTCTTTAGCTACTTTTTCCATAGCTTCATCAAAATTATTATTTACATATTCTAAAGTTTCTTTTTCAACCTTCATAAATCTTTCAACTATCTCTGGATGTTTCTCTGCAAAATCTGTACTAACAGCTGTTACTATTATCCCATCTACTAAACCTTCACCATTTGCTACAAGTTTACTTCCAGACTTCATAACTTTAAGGGCTGCTGGTCCAGCAATCAATGCAGCATCAACACTACCATCAGCAAGAGCTGCTGATGCTTCTGGGATACCCATGTTAATAAACTCTACATCATCCATACTTAATCCTTCTTTATCAAGAGCTGCAATTAATACTTGGTGTAGTATAGTCCCCTTTGGCCCTGCTACCTTCTTACCTGCTAAATCTGCTGCTGATTTTATTAAACCATCGTTAGTCAAAATCATAAATCCTTTTGGTGACCTACTATAAGTGTTTAATATCTTTAATTCCACTCCATTAGATGCAGCTATCAAAGCTGACGTACCACCTAGTGCATGTAAAAAATCTATTTCTCCAGCAGCTAAGGCCTGTGTCTGCTCTGGTCCTGTAGTAATTTCATGGAAATTAACTTTTATATTATCCTTTTTAAATTCCTTTCCAAATAAATCATCCTGTTTTTGAATTATAGAAGGAACATTTAATGGTGATTTTACATAAGTTAAATTTATTTCTGAAAGTTTTTCTCCATCATCCTTTTTAGCACATCCAGCTAAAGCTGTTGTTGCAAGTGTTAATATCGTTATACCTACCAATAGTTTTTTTAATTTCATTTACTTTACTCCTTAAAATATTATTAATTTCTTTAAACGTCTTTGTTTGATTTCATTGTCATTAAAATATCTTTTTTTAATTTAATATAATAGTCTGAAGTTAAATCTCTATCATAATCATCTTCTATATTAAATTCTTTTATTTTTCTTTCATCTGTAAAAACAACTATTTTTTTGCCTATCTTTAATGCTTCATCGATATCGTGAGTTACAAATATTACACCTTTATTAGTTGATTTATGTATTCTTATAACTTCGTTTTGCATATCAATCCTTGTAAAATAATCTAATGCCGAAAAAGGTTCGTCCATAAACAACATATCTGGATTGAAAGAAAGAGCTCTAGCTATACTTACTCTCTGCGCCATACCTCCTGATAACTCATTTGGATAAGAGTTTTTAAATTTCTGCAAGTTCATCATCTTAAGATATTTTTCTACATCAATACAATTTTTCTTATTAGGTCTATTCAAGTAATTTAAATTATCATTAGTTTCTAAATCTATGGAATCATCATTTATACCTTTACTATCAATGCTTTTCTGATATTTGAATTTACCAAATACTTTACTTAAAATAGTGTTTTTTCTTTGATTATGAAAGGCTATATTTTCACTTACATTTAACCAAGGCATCAATCTACTCTCTTGAAATACAAATCCTACATTAGGTTTATGCTCTTTATTATCTTTAACAAATCTAATCTCACCACTATTTATATCTTCAAGGGATGCAATTGCCCTAAGTAAGGTAGTCTTTCCACATCCACTTTCACCTAAAATTACAGTTATATGATTTTTATCTATGTTTAAAGAAATATTACTAAGAACTATATGCTCTTCATTGTCAACTTCATAACTTTTAGATAGATTTCTGATTATATATCCAGAATCACATACTAAATTATTCATAGGCTTCCACCATCTTTCCCTTACTTACCTTTTTCACAATAATTGAAAATATATAATCTGTAATTATTCCTAAAAGTCCAATTACGATTATACCTACAATGACAACATCTGTCCTAGACATTTCCTTTCCATCAGATATCAAGTAACCAAGACCTGATGATGCTGCTACAAGTTCTGCCCCAATAATCGCTCTAAAACTATATCCAAGAGCCAACTTTAGCCCGACTGCAATATCAAGAATGGCATTAGGTATAATTATTTTAAATATTATTTGTAGCTTTGAAAACTCAAATACTCTACCTACTTCAATCAGTTTTGAGTCACAATTCCTAATCCCCTTTAATGTGCTTGTAAAGATTGGGAAAAAAGAAGCCAAAACTATAATTATAATTTTCGATTCTTCTCCTATGCCAAACCATAGTATAAGCATTGGTATTAAAGCAAGTGGAGGTGTATTTCTTAAAAAATTTATTAGTGATTTAAAATATTCATATACTTCACTATGAATTCCAAAGAATATCCCTAAAGGTACACCTATTGCAGTACTTATTGCAAATCCTATCAAAACTCTTTTCATACTTGCATATACATTAATAAATATTGAACCATCACTTATCATATTTAAAAATGTACTATACACCTTTTCAGGTGATGGCAATATATAATCACTCCAAATACCAAGATAATTAGTAATTTTCCATAGTAAAAGAATTATGAAAAATATCAAAACACTTTTTATTAGACTTAAAAACTTATTA
This sequence comes from Clostridioides sp. LIBA-7602, assembly GCF_056688945.1. Taxonomy (NCBI): domain Bacteria; kingdom Bacillati; phylum Bacillota; class Clostridia; order Peptostreptococcales; family Peptostreptococcaceae; genus Clostridioides; species Clostridioides sp. LIBA-7602. The sequence continues at coordinate 3,491,933 of NZ_CP196991.1, forward strand.
TTAAATTTATTGACCATTTACAAACCATCTCCATTATTACATCCATCTTTACAATAAAACATTTCTACTATATCATACTTATCTTCAGAACTATTTCTTATTTTTTGTATTTTGCTTAAGATTTCATCTTCACTCGATACTTCAAGAACTTTTTCAAAAGAGTCTTTAAAATATCCTAATGGAATTGGAGATTCATCTATCTTTCCAAGCGATTTTATACCTTCTTTTTCAGCAAACTCTTTCCATGTATAAAATATAGCATTACTCTTATCTTTAAACTTTTCACTTGCAAAGTCCCTTAATTGTGTACATGGACAGGTTACTATCAACATATCCTCTTCACTTTTGATATATTTATCATATAAAACCCTACAAGTCCTTACTAGTATTGGTTCTATCATAGGTACTTCAAAACTATCTATCAAATTATTTCTTTTTAAAAGATTTATACTTTCTGGACATCTACAATCTAACATTGTATTTTCAGTCTTTTTTATATACTCTTTGTATTGCTTCTTTACATATTCCAATTGTGGCTCACATTCTGCCATTATGTAACCCTTTTTTATCAAATTTTCTTTGACAAGGTGAAACTTTTCCCCATACATTCTTTCTGCCACTGGATTTATTAGAAGATATTTATTCATAGCTCCTCCTATTATTTAATATTGAATATTATTATCAATTACTAGTTTAAATGAGCACTTAAATTTTGTCAATATATTAAATTTTTCTTAATAAAATAATATTTATCTACATTTTTTTACTGTTTTAATTAAAATAGTAAATAGTATATTCAATTTATTTTAAATAATTATATACATATATTTCTAGTAACCTACTTATATAATAATCTATAAATATTATATAATGATATGTACGCAATTAGTATTAATATTTGATAATAATACTAATAAAGGTAGAAATTTTTTTAATATTATAAGAAATCAAATTGAATATTGCAACTAAAGTAAAAAAGCTGGTGTCTCAAAATGAACTTTTTAGTTCATGAGGCACTCTTCTTTGTATGTAATCAAATATATTTTCATCATTTCAATAATAAAAAAGAGGCTTATCTCTCTATTTTGAGACAACCTCTTTTTATAATCTTTATAAATATTTCATTTTAACTTCATCTATAATTTGTAAAATTCTATTTCTAACATCTATTGGTTCCAATACTTTAACCTTATTTCCAAAAGAAAGTATATATCCATATATCCAATCATTTTTGGGATACTGTACTGTTACGATGAAATCTCCATCATTATCACATAATATGTTATCAATATCAAATTCATCATACACTCTATAACCTACATCTTTAGAAATTTTCAACTTTAAAGTAATACTTTCATTTTTATCTTCTTTTATCTCTCCCACTTCAATTGGTATACTCCTTATAAATGTCTGTTCACAAACACATATATTTCTCATCCTTACAATCTTAAAAATTCTATAATCATTTTTTTGACGACAATAAGCTTTGATATACCAAGACTTCTCTTTAAACCAAAGCATAAGTGGTTCTACACAACGCTTTGTTACCTTTCCATAAGTATTTATATACTCAAAAGTTATAATATTACAATCTAATATAGCTGATTTTATTTTTATAAATTTATCTTTTTCTACATCATCACTACCCCAATGAGAAAAATCAACAGTTATCCAGTTTATATCTGACTTACAAAATAAAGGTTTAAGTTTCGATAATATAGAATTAACCTCTGGATATTTAAGCATATTTAAACTCTCTAATGAGGCTAGAATTTCTTTCTGTTCTTGCTCAGATAAAATAGATTTATCAAAGGTAAAATTATCCAAAATACCTATACCCCCATTTCTACCTTTGTCAGTATAAATTGGAATACCAGAAGTTGACAGTATTTCGACATCCCTACAAATAGTTCTTCTAGATACTTCAAAATGTTCAGCTAATTCTGTTGCAGTTACTTTTTTCTTATCTAAAAGGATATAAATAATTTCAAATAATCTATTACTTTTCATATAATCACCTCATTACTTTATTATAGTATAACAATAAAGTAATATAATACCACAATATAACACTTATATTTCTCTTTTTACTTCAAAACGTAAAACCGTCTTTAATAAATCAGGAGATACTTTTCTAGCATCACTTATATAAATTTCACGATGTACATTAGATTTTCTTACAAGATTATTTCTTTTACAAAATTCACTCATAATGTCAAAACTTTCTGGTTCATTATCATATGAACCTACATGAAGCATTTGGACACACAATCCTTCATTAATAAACCCAAATTTAACTTTTTCAAGAAGGTTATGTGGTTTCTTCTTTTTTACTATGTCGATAGCTTTATCTAACAAGTCTTGTGTAACAAAATCTGGCTGACGTATCATCATAGTATAAATCAAGTCTTCTTTAATAAGTATATCTGAGTATTTGCTTTTTTCTCCTTTATCCCATATAGCTTCTAAAGGAAAAACAGTATAATCAAAATACCCTTCTGGCACAATTCCCTTCTTAGGCATGGTTTTTATTGCATATGCCAAAGAATAAAGTACTCCTATTGCTTCAGTAAATTCTTTGTCATTTGGGTCTCCATTCCCTTTTAACATAATAAATTTCTGCTCTGGTACTTCAACTATTACTGGATTCTTCTTAGGTAAATATAACTCCTTATCTTTTTTTCTCCATTCATATTTCATGAGAATACCTCCATATATATTTTATACATTGATATTATCATGATAAAAGTGACAACAGTATGTCACAATTTATAAATTTATATTATAAAATCTTCATCTTCTAATTCCTCATATACTCCTTTTTGGTATCCATTGCCTTTAGTTGAAAAGAAATCATGTGTTTTAGTTTCCGTACTAAGACCATTTAATACAATTGGATTGATAGCATCTACAATATATAACTTCTCAAAGCCTAGATTTTCTAAAGCTCTATTTGCATTATATTTCAAAAAGTTTACTACCTCTTTTTCAAGCCCACTTTCTTTATATATAGCATTTGTGTATTCTATCTCATTCTCCATAAGGTTATCAAGTATAGAATACATCTTCTCTTCTAGTTTTTTCTTATCAATTTCATCAAATTCATCGTATATTTCTTGTGCAAGCAATCCTATATACTTACCATGTAAAGACTCATCTCTAAGAATAAGTGATATTATTTCTCCACTGGCCACCATCTTTCCTTGACCAGATAGATACAATGGATAAAAGAATCCTGAATAAAACAGGAAACTCTCTAAAAATACACTTGTAACCATAGATAAGTACAAATCCTTTTGATTTGTAGTGTTTTCATACTGAGCTAAAACTAAGTCAGCCTTGTTTTGTAAAGTTGGTTCTGTTTCTATCCATTCAAATAACTCATCTATTTCTGAATTAGAAAGTAAAGTCATAAATATAGAAGAATAACTTTTTGCATGTATTTCTTCCATAGTCCCCATAAAAGACAAGACAGCCTTTCTTTGTAGATTTTCTGTTAAACTCATCATAGATGGTATTCCATTATTCCCCTGTTTTGTATCCAATAATGTTAAACCACCCAATACTTTTTTATACAATTCCTTTTCATTATCACTCAGTTCATTCCATACCTTGATGTCCTTAGAAACAGATATTTCTTCAGGAAGCCAAAATTGTTTTACATTTTGTTCCCAAAAAGCCTGTGTAAATCCATCTTCTTCTCTATTCCAGTTAACTGCATTATGTATTTTATGTAAATTAAACGTCATATATTTCTCTCCCTATACTGAACATACTAAACACTCATGAGTGTCTCTTGTCATCTTTGTTCTTGTGTAATATAAACTCTTCAGACCTTTTTTATATGCATATATGTAATGTCTAGCTATGTCTCTAGTTGTCTTTTCATCTGTGACAAATAGAGTTGTTGATATACCTTGGTCAACATGGTTTTGAACTGTCGCTACTAAATCTATTACTTTTCTCATATCCATCCTGTATGCTGATTGATAATATAACATATTATCATTTGTTAAAAATGGCATTGGATATATTGTAGTAGAATCTCCATATGTTCTTACTTCTACTGGTTCAGTAATTGGCATTATACTTGATGTAGCATTTTGCACATAACTAATACTTTGAGTTGGTGCTATTGCCATCAAATAAGCATTGTATATGCCTTTTTCTTTTACTTCATCTAATAAACTTGCCCAATCTTCTTTAGTTGGTATATGGATACCTTCAAATAATGCCTTTACCTTATCTGACTTTGGTAAATAAGATTGCTCATAGTATTTTGATAGTACTTTACTTTCTATACCTTTAGCATATTCTGATTTATTAAAGCCCTCAAAAGTTTGATTTTTTTCTATAGCTATTTTCATTGATGCTTTAATTGAGTAATATCTAACCATTGCAAAAAATACATTAGAAAAATCTATGGCATCCTCTGAAGTATATAAGATATTTTCCCTTACTAAATATCCATGTAAATTCATAGCTCCTAATCCTATAGAGTGAGACTTACTATTACTCTTACTAACTGTTGGTACTGGTTTTATATCTATGCTATCTGCTACAAATGACAATGCTCTTATTGCTGTCTCAACCGTACTTTCTATAGTTTTATTGTCCATAACATTAGCTATATTTAAAGAACCAAGGTTACAACTTATATCTTGTCCCCACTCATTTTTACCTCCATAACCTTCTATTTGTGAAGGTGTCTGATATTGGAATATCTCACAACATAAGTTAGACATCTTGACCATTCCAACATCTCTTAATGTATGTTCCTTATTTGCTGTGTCTATGTATACTACATATGGATATCCACTTTCTTGTTGCATCTGTGCTATTTTAGTCAGCATCTGTCTAGGATTTATTTCTTTTTTTCTTATATCCTTATCATCAACCAATTTTTCGTACCACTCATTCATTTCTATCTCATCAAGATAAACTCCATACTTCTTATACACAGTATGAGGATAAAATGCATATGCAGTTTCATTTTTTTCTGCTAATTCCATAAACTTATCAGGTATTATAGCTCCTAGTGATAATGTAGCAAGTCTTATTTTCTCATCAGCATTTATCTTTTTCGTATCCATCAATAATTCAAAATCAGGATGGAATACAGTAAGGTAAACTGCTCCAGAACCTTGTCTAGCTCCCATTTGATTGAAATAACTAAAGGATTGCTCCAACATTTTTGCTACACCAACAACTCCTCCAGCTGCCCCTTCTATATCTTTGATTGATTCACCTGATGCTCTAAGTTTGGATAAATTTAGTGCAACGCCTCCACCAATCTTTGATAAATGATTTGATGAAGATATAGCATATGATATACCTTCTGTACTATCTTCTACAGATAATAAAAAGCATGATACCATCTCTCCAGCTCTTTTTCTTCCAGCATTTAAAAACGTTGGAGTAGCTGGTTGAAATTCTTGTTTTACTATTTTATCTGTAAGGCTTAGAGCCAAACCTTCATCACCATTTCCTAATGTCAAAGCTACAATTAATACTTTCTCATTATATGTTTCTAATATTTCTTTTCCATCATTGCTTTTTAATGCGTAATTTTGATAAAACTTGTTTGCACTCATATATGATTGAAATTCAAACTGATATTTCTCAATAAACTTATATACCTTTTTAATAAAATCCATACTATACTTATTTATTACTTCTTCTGAATAATAACCTTCATCTATTAAGTACTTTAATCTTTCTTCTAAATCTTTAAATTTTTTCAACTTTGGTTTTATAAATTCTTCTATGTAACTACTTAAGGCTTCCTTGTCTTTTTCCAATTGATACTTACCTTGTTCATTTTTAATTATCACTTGATTGTTAAGCTCTATCCAATTCATTATTTACCGTCCTTTTAACATAATCTTGTGCTATAATTTCTTTCAATTTTCTTATTATTTCTTTTAGTATTTATTAGTTGAAATCCCCAAAATAACCTATAACTATTGGAATATAATAAGTATTTTTCAAAAACAAAAGCACTACATATAGTCAGTGCTTTATCTATTATATACTACATATAGTATATACACAAATTTTTTTATATCTAAACTTTTATTATCACTGATATTATTTTTGTTTAAATAAATTTTTATCAACTCAAATATAAAACAATACAAACTTATTATGTCATGTTTAAAAGTGCAAATTATCCCTAAATAGCCTAATAATATATTTAAAACAAAATATTTTATATATGATATTTTATATATTATTTAGAAGTTTTTTATTTATTGTTATATAATTAAATATATGACTATTTTGCTACTACATATATAAAAATAAATTCATGAAGGTGATTTTTATGAGAGATATTTCTAAATATGAACTTGAAAAGATACTTAAAAAACATTATTTATGGCTTAAAAACAACAATGATGGAGAAAGAGCTGATTTAAGAGAAATAAAATTAGAAAATATGAATTTAAAGGGATACTGTTTAAGTAATATTGATTTTTCATGGTCTGACCTTATTGATTTAAACTTAGAAGAAGCAGATTTAGAAAACTCTAGCTTTAGTAACTCTTATTTTTCAAATTGTTCATTAAAAAATTCCATATTAAAAAATGCAGACCTAAGTGGAGCTAATTTTAGATTTTGTGATTTATCTAGGTCAGATATTAGAGGAGCTAATTTAGAAAACTCCAACTTAGAATATGCTACTTTAGATGGAGTAGTATCAGATGAAAATACTCGCTTTTTCAAGTTATACTGTCCTGAAACAGGAGCATTTATAGGCTATAAAAAGTGTTTTAATTTTAGAATGGTACAATTATTAATTCCAAGTGATGCAAAAAGGGTTTCTGCTACATCAAATGCTTGTAGATGTGATAAAGCAAAAGTACTGTCAATTACAAGTATAGATGGCAAAGAATCTTTTAAAAGTGCTCGTGCATATGCTGATGAAAATTTTATATATAGAGTAGGAGAAACGATTATAGCTGAAGAATTTAATGAAAATAGATGGAAAGAATCAACTGCAGGAATTCACTTTTTTCTAACTAGAGAGGAAGCTATAGGTTATTTATAAAGGAATACTTTTTTATAACACCATACACAAAATAAATAAACAATAAAAAAAGAGTATCTATAATAATGTTTAAAAACTATTAAGATACTCTTTTATATTTTTTGTAGTCTGCAATTACATTTTATTTTACAATCTATAGTAAATTATCTATCTTGATACTATCCATAATTTGTGAAACCTTATCTATATATTCTATATCATTACCAAGACTACTATAATACTTATTGCTCTCATTCCTATTCCTAAATGAATAAACTTTTTTATCCAACTTTAAAGCCTCTTTTATAATGTCTATATTTTTTTTATTCGTTTCTCCTACGCTAAATCCTGTGTCTATTATAATCTTAGAATCATTTAAATTTCTAATAGCTAAATCAAAACTCTCATTAGTTATTGGCTCAAATGGCTTTTCTGTAAACATCTTTATGCCCATAGTTCTGCCAATTTCATAATCAATATCATTTTCATGTATTATTCCAGAATATAGACCTATACCTTTTTTAGTAAAAGCTCTATAAATTGGTGTAGCTTTACCACCACCACCAATTATAAAAACTTCATTTTTAGATTTATTACTAATCTCTACTGAACCTAAAAGACTATTAAAATTTTTATCATCCAATTCATAAAGTGAATTTATAATATCTTCATCCACTACATCTTCAGGTTGACCATAAGCTATGACTTTATTATTCTTTATAAGAGCAACTTTATCACAACTTTTTAATGCTATATCAATTTCATGCAATGAAAGTATTACTGAAATTGATTTTTCCTTACTTAATTTTTTTAGTATATTTATAAGCTCTAACCTATGCTTTATATCTAAGTGAGTTGTTGGTTCATCCAATATAATTATTTCTGGCTCTTGAACTAAAGCTCTTGCAACTAATACTTTTTGTTTTTCTCCATCACTTAGTTCGTCAAAATATCTTTTCTTTAAATGTAATGCATCTACAGATTCTAATGCTTCATCTACCAGTATTAAATCTTTTTTGGATAGGTTACCAAAAAATCCTGTATATGGATACCTTCCTATATTAACTATATCTTGTACAGTCATTAAATCACCTAATAATCTATTTGTAAGCACTAAAGCCATTTTTTTCGATAGTGACTTTCTTGATATATGATTTACATCTATGTCATTTAGATATATCTCCCCTTTTATTGGCGTTATAAGTTTAGATAAAGACCTTAATATAGTAGTTTTTCCAGCTCCATTACTTCCTAAAAGACATAATATCTCTCCATTTTTCACCTCTATATTTATATCACTCACAACTACTTTTTTATTATATCCTACACTTAAATTATTAGTTTTCAACATATCTAAGCCCTGTCCTTCCTTTTCATCAATAGCATTACTACAATTGGTGCTCCTAATAAAGATGTTATTGTGCTTATTGGTAATTCTATTGGCGACAGAATTACTCTTGATATTAAATCACAAAGAGCTGTAACTATACTTCCTAAAAAAATTACCACTGGTATTAGCACTCTATTATCTGATGTCTTAAATATCAATTTTGAAACTTGTGGTACTGCAAGTCCAATAAATCCTATAGGTCCTGCAAATGCTGATACTATTGCTGCTAGTATACTAGATATAAATACTACCAAAAATCTAAAAAATTTTATATTTATACCAATACTTTTAGCATATTCTTCTCCTAATAAAAAAGCATTTAGAGGTTTTATTATAAAGATACTCATTAAAAGACCTAGAACACCAATCAATATAAGTATCTCTACTTTTTCCCAGGTAAATCCAGAAAAACTTCCCATAGACCAAACAGTGAATTCCTTTAATTTTTCACTATTTGCAAATGATTGTAGTACATTAGTTATACCACTACATACATATCCAGTCATAATTCCTATTATTAAAAGAGTCGTTATATTCTTTACCTTACTTGCAAATAAAATGACTACAGACATTACAATCAAAGCTCCTATAAATGCTGCCACAAATATACTCATTGAAGTTATATTTTCAAATCCTAATGTATATCCACCCAAAATCATAAGTGCTACTGATAAAGTAGAACCTGAAGATACACCTAATATATATGGTTCAACTATTGGATTCTTAAAAAATATCTGTAGTAAAATTCCTGATACTGCTAAACAAGCTCCACCCACCATAGTTGCAAGTACTCTTGGAATCCTTATGTTGTATATTATTTTATAGTGTTCTGTATTATCCATACCTCTTAATACAACATCTATTATTTCTTTAAACTCAATTTTTACAGAGCCAAATGCTACACACACTAAAAAAGTAAGTATCATGCCTATAATTAGTCCTATAAATATTGTAGTATTCTTTATTCTCATTTTATTGATAAAATCCATTTATATACCCCTCTTAACAAATCTATATTAACTAAAATCCATAAAACTCATCTTTTAGTGTCGTATTATATATTATTTATCATAATTTATATAATGTTTAATTTTTTCACCTGTAGTACCTGGATGAAACATCTCAACTAAATCTACTATTAATTCATCAGTCTTATCTACTGATTGATAATAATCTGGAGCAAATACCCACAAGTTACCATTTTTTACAACATTCAAATCAGCCAATACAGGTGCACTAGATTTTATAGACTCTAAGTTTGGTGCATAATCTGAGCTTGATGAGTATACAAATATATCTGCATCCTTTGCAACTTCATGTAGTTGTTCAATACTCACTCTTCCTTCATTTGAATCCATTGAAGCACATGCATTTATTCCACCAGCCATTCTTATCATATTATCTACATATGAATCTTTAGGTGCTACATAAGCATTTCCTTCATATACAGATGCCCATACTACCTTAGGCTTGTCTTTGTTTTTTATTTTTTTACTTACTTCTTCTATCTTTTGTACTGTCTTATTTAATTCACTAGTGGCTATATCTTCTTTATCATAAAATGCAGCTATTAAGCTTGTCCATTCCATTCTTCCAAATGGATTTTGCTCTTTATATTCATTATCTACAACATAGTTAAGTCCTAATTCTTTTAGTTTATCAATAAATTTTGTATCAGCTTCTGATAAACCACTACTAACTATAGTTAAATCAGGGTTTAAGTCTACTATTTTTTCATAATCTGGTGCTAAGTTTGAACCAACATAATGTATCTTTCCGTCCTTCATCAAATCTTTAATTTCTTTGATAGTCCAATACTGTTCCTCTGTTGTTACTGCTTTTATGCTATCTAGCTCACCTATTGTTCTTAGAGAACAGGCTTGTGTTGTAGATGCTATTAAGACATTATCTACAGGTGTTCTAACTATATTAGCATTTTTATACTTTTCAGGAACTTCAATTTTTTTAGGAATTAAAATTAGTTCTCTTTTATCTCCATCAGTTACTTTTTTAATTCCATCCTCTAAGTCTTCAACACTAAACCCACTTGCATATTTTAATTCTAACTTCTTACCACTACTAACTTGTGCATTCTCTTTATCATTTTTACTACATCCTATAAGACCTCCTACTAAAAGAACTATCATAATACTTAGAAAAAATTGCTTTAAAACATTTACTTTAAATTTCATCTCTTTCACTCCAATATTTTATTTTTTATAAGTGGTTAAAAATTCTAATAACATATACTTTTAAAATATATCTCATTAGAACTATATTAAAGTCATCTTTAATAATTATAACCTTTTAATAAAATAAAAAACTTCTCCTAATTTAGAAAGGAGAAGTTTATATATCAATTTTACAAAAAATGAATTGATATTTCATTTTATTATAAATTACAATTTCCACCCTAAACTGAACCTATGTAATACTGGGCAGGTCTCCTGACTCACGGCTTTTCCTCTATCATCCTTCCCAAAATCTATTACACATCTCAGTGGATTTTGATTTCGTATCCGTATACAGTAGCGGGGGCTGTAGTGAATTTACATCACTTTCCCTATTAAACTAATAAGTACCCTAGTATCATTTTATTTAATTTTTATTAACATAATTGTAGTTTATTGTTGACCACTTTGCAAGGTTGATTTAACATATAAAAAAAAGAGTGCTTAAAATGACTATAAAAATCAGTTTAAAACACTCTTCGTTTTTTACTATATATCTAATTAACCAGTTAACATATATTTAATTCATTCATTAATTTTTTAATCTCATATACTTGATTTTCATTTGGCTTTATAAAAGGTGCAGTCATGTAATCACTCACTTGTAAGCCTCTAATATTCATTGCTTTTTTCATTGCTGGTATAAATGGGTTTGTTATTAAATAAAAATCCATAGCTTTATTTATATATTTTTGAATTTCTATAACCTTATCCATATCTCTATTATTATAAGCTTCTGCCCATTTTGAACAAACTTCTGGAATTAAATTTGATAGACCTCCTATACAACCTGCTCCTCCAGACATTAGATTATGTATAAAGTTTTCATCATAACCACTATATATCTTAAAATCTGGAAACTCTGCTTTCATAGTATTTATTAAATCTCTAGTGTGTCCCATCAAAGTTACTGTATCCTTATAACCAACTATATTTTTATGCTTTCTTACAAGTCTTAATGTAAGTTCTGGACTCAAATCATAACCAGTTCTATCTGGATAATTATATAGATATATTTCAGCTTCTGTATTTTTAGCTATTTCGCTATAAAACAACTCAATACTGTCATCATCAAGAGAGAAATAATAAGGGCTTATTATCATAACTCCATCTGCTCCACTATTATGTGCATAATTTGAAAGCTCTATAGACTCTTTTATACTCATACGGCTTGTACCTATAAACACTTTTACTCTCTTATTAACATGATTAATTACTAAATCTATAAGTTCTTTTTGCATATCCATAGACATATTAAAGAACTCTCCAGTACTTCCCATTACAACTAGGCCATCTACTCCTCCATCTATAAGATGGTCATAGACTTTCTTATTTCCTTCTTTATCTAAATTTCCTTCTTCATCAAATATTGTAACCACTGGTGTCAAAAATTCTGCTTTCATAATTTAAACTCCTAAAATTTATTTTAATATGTTCATTTAATACATTCAGGTTCTGCCTTAACATTACCTATATTAAAACATTTACTTAATGTAATTTCTTAAAATTCCAATACTTTCAACCTCACATTCAATTACATCTCCACTACTCATATATCGAGGAGGTGAAAAACCCATACCAACTCCAGAAGGTGTACCAGTAGCTATAATATCTCCAGCCTCTAAAGTCATACCTTTTGAAAGTTCTGAAACTATGTCTGAAATGTCTGATATGAATAACCTTGTATTAGAATTTTGTCTTTCTTCACCATTTACTCTACTGCATACCTTAAGTTTTACAGGAAAAGAAATTGCACTTTTATGTACGATACATGGCCCTAAAGATGTAAATGTATCTAATCCCTTTCCTCTAAACCATTGAACATGCTCTTTTTGTAACTTTCTAGCAGAAATATCATTTATAACAGTGTATCCAAAGATATAATCTTCGACCTCTTCTTTTTTAATATTAACACCTGTTTTACCTATTACTACTCCAAGTTCAACTTCATAGTCTAATTGACTATTTATATCAAAATGACCATCTATCTTATCTTCTGGGCCTATAGCTTTTGTAACACGTTTTGTAAAATAGACTGTTTTTTGTGGTTTTTCAAAACTATCATCAAAGTGAGTTTGAGTTTCTTCAAGATGGTCTTTATAGTTCACTCCCACACATAAAATATCGTGTATAGGTTTTTCTATAGGAACATGTATAATACATTCTTCTCTTTTAAAAACATCATAATTATGGAATATATCTTCCTTTATAGTACTTTTCAGTCTAATGATATCGTCTTGAGATATATTTTGAATTAAATCATTTAAGTTCTTAAAAGATTTGCTAAGATTTAAGGAATTAATATCTATAATAAATAATTCATCTTTAGAAAAAACTCCTATTCTTTTACATTCATTTTTTCCTTCAGTAAAACTGACAAACTTCATAATCTCACCCTTTATTAAAATTCTATGTATTCGTTTTTTAATTAAATCTTATACATAGTTACATACTCTAGCTATTGCCATTTCAGTATATCCAAGAGACTCAGCCTTTGATTGTTTTCCATTTGCTACATCTACAATCATATTTAATAAATCATCTGTTAATTCTTCCATTGTTTGTGGACCATATATAACTGGGCTAGCATCAAAATCCATATTGTCTTCCATATTTGCAAAAGTTATTTTGTTTCCAGTTATCTTTATTACAGGAGCTATTGGATTTCCTGATGGAGTTCCTCTACCTGTACTAAATACTACTATTTGAGCTCCTCCTGCAACCATACCAGCGACAGATGAAGCATCATTTCCAGGTGTATCCATTATAACAAGACCTTTTTTATCAATCTGTTTAGCATAATCATACACTTCACTTATTGGTCTATGACCACCTTTATGTATACAACCTAGTGATTTTTCTTCCAAGCTTGTCAAGCCACCAGCTATATTTCCAGGAGATGGATTTCCTTCTCTTACCTCTTCTCCAACTAATTTTAACGAATTTTCATATCTATGCACTATATGTAATATTTTTTCTTTTACTTCTTCATTTACTGCTCTTCTAGCTAATATATGCTCTGCTCCTATAAATTCAGTAGTTTCACTTAAAATTGATGTTGCTCCTAAATCAACAAGTCTATCACTTAATTCACCTATTAGTGGATTTGCTGCTAATCCACTTGTTGGGTCAGACCCTCCACACTCAGTTCCTAGTATAATCTCAGATATTGGGAATTCTTCTTTTCTAAGTAAAGATGCCTCTTGAGCCATTTCTCTAGCATAACGAACAGCCTTTTCTATAGTTTTCAAAGTCCCATGTTCTTCCTGTATTACAAGGGTTTTTATTGGCTTGTTTGTTCTCTCTTTTATTGCATCTACTACCAAATCATTTTGACAATTCTCACATCCTAAAGATACCACTATTACCCCATATACATTTGGATTTGCTGCATATCCAGCCATAACATCCATAGTCAATTGTTGGTCTGAATTTACTTGTGAACATCCATTTTGATTATTAAAAGTAACTGCTCCTTGAACTTGAGACGCTATTATTCTAGTTGTATCTGATGCACAAACACTAGTAGGTAATACTAATATGTGGTTTCTTATACCAACTCTTCCATCTGGTCTTTTATATCCATAAAATTTCATACTGATTTCCTCCTAAAATAGTCTATATACCTTCTGTAATTTTCATATATTATAACTTTTTGTTACACTCACTAATCAAATAGATAAAATCTTATTTGATAATAATTAAATACTAAAAGACAATGAATTTAACTTCTATAAATTTATAAATAAGTATTATTTTATACATTGCCCATAGCTTGTTTGTCCAAATCCTCTCTAACACTTCTAACATTATGAATATGTACATGTTGACCAATCTTTATTTCCTGATTTGCTTCTCCTATATGCTCTCCATATTTAGTAACTTTGTCACCTTCAGCCATATCTTTTATAGCCAATTTATGATAAATAGTTATATCATCTAATGCTTTAATTGTCTTTATTGTTTTATCTTTTAATTTAAAACTAATTTCGCTATTCTTAGTTATTGCTTCAATAGCTACTGCAACGTTATCTTTTTCATCAATTATCACCGCATTTATCATTATTCTTACTCTCCTTTGTAAATAATATAATTTTATTAATATCCTAAAATCTAATTAAAGAATTTGCTATTTCAATAGTAACTCATGTAATATTAAGCTGTTATTGTCCCATCCTCATTTTGTTTTGGAAACTTAGGACATCCATACTTCTTAGCCCACCAACTAGTTATAAGAGGAACTAATATTGCAGTGACAACTACTGCGGCTGCTACTTGAGTTGTTGCTGTTGCAACATATGGTTGCCATGATGGGTCAACTAATGCAACAGCAGCGGGTACAGCAATTGCATTTCCAGCAGTTGTAGCTACAGCCCATCCTGCATATCCTGGACGTTTTCCTATAAATTTATCACAGAATACTATAAATATACCTCCTACAAACACAGATATTAATCCAAGTATTACTCCTGATAATCCTCCTTTTAGTATGCTTGCAAGGTTTATACTACTACCTAGTGCAAATCCTACAAAAGGTACAAGCAAATTACATCCTGGCTCTAAAAATTCTTTCATTTTTTTATCAAAATTACCTATTATCATACCAACAAGTATTGGTACTATTGCAGCCAATAAAGACAAAAAAGGAACATTTGCAAGACCTGAAGTCCCAAGAGCTATTAATGTAAAAAATGGTCCATCATTTAAAGTAAGTAAACTCATAGTTGCACAATCTGTTTCATCTCCATATGAAGTCATCAATGAAAGATATATACTACCATTACTATTTGTAACTGCACTTATAACAGCCAATGTTGTAAGACCAAGTACTCCATCCATTCCAAATAGTTTACCTATAAGGATACCTATTAAAGCACCTATAGCAAATTTGGAACCCAGAAGTATTCCACCTCTTTTTAAAACTTTTGGCATTTCTCTAAATTGAAGTTGAGTTCCTAAGCACACCAGTTGAACTCCAATTATAGTTGCAGACCCAACACTTGAAAATACTGCTGTTGTAAATGAACCTATTTGCACAATATCTGGGCAAAATGTATTAATGAAAGCTGCTATAAACATTGGAACTATCATCATACCTGCAGGAATTTTTTTAATAAAATCCATTATCATAAAGTTACTCCTCCTAAAACATGATATTTAATTACTCTTATTAAGTTTTTAGCTTTAATTCTAACGGCCGTTTCAGTTCGTATTTAAGAACTAAGTTTTTATTTACGAATCTTTGAATTAATGATAGCATTTTCCTATTTATGAGTCAATAAGAAAAATAAATTTTTGTCAAAATTTTTTCAAATTATCTGATAATATACTATGTATTATCAAATAGCTTCATTATATGCAAAAATACAAAGCACTCAAAAATATATAGTGCTCAAAACTATAAAATTTTTTATACAATTCGAATAATAGACAAATTATAAGATATAATTCACAATATTTTGATATATCTATATAAAATACAACTATTAAATAGATTCTCTTAAATTATATAACTAAATATCACCAACTTTCTTTAGGTATATTTTGGAAATTAATGTAATTATTGATGTAGAACCTTCTAAAAAATATCTACCAGTCTTTGAGTCAAGAGCTTATTTATGTACAGATCTACATATTTATTTTCCACATTGTAAAATATCACATAGTGTGCTAAAATCAACATATTCTAATACTTTAAATTAATAAAAATAGGGGGGAAATTTATGACTTCAGATAATCATCGCCCAACAGCTAGGATATTAGATATTTTAGAAGCATTAGCTGAGTCCGAAAACGGATATACTCTCACAGAAATAGCAGATGCTATTAATGCTCCAAAAAGTAGCATCTTTCCTATAGTTCATACACTTAATGCTAGAAAATATATTACTATTGATAAGAATACATCCAAATACTCTATAGGGATACGTTCTTACACATTGGGGTCTTCATTTTTTGAAAAGAGAACTATTTTCAATTATGTAATTGAAGAAATGACTAATATAGTTAATTCTTGTTCTGAAACTTGCCAGCTTGGTATCCTTGACAACAATGAAGTTCTTTATGTTGGTAAAGTAGATTCTCCAGAACCAATTAGACTTATTTCTTATG
This sequence comes from Clostridioides sp. LIBA-7602, assembly GCF_056688945.1. Lineage (NCBI taxonomy): Bacteria > Bacillati > Bacillota > Clostridia > Peptostreptococcales > Peptostreptococcaceae > Clostridioides > Clostridioides sp. LIBA-7602. The sequence goes on from NZ_CP196991.1 coordinate 3,508,695, forward strand.
TTGGTAAAAAAATACCTGCTAATTGTACAGGCCTTGGAAAAGCTCTTTTATGTGATTTTGATAAGGAAACACTAATAAGTTTATATCCAGATGGTTTAAAAGGCTTTACAGAAAAATCAATTACAGACTTTGATGTTTTATATGAGCAACTTCTTGAAGTTAAAAAAACACAAATAGCTTCAGAATGTGAAGAATCAATGCAACATCTAAAATGTCTTGCTGTGCCAATAAGAAAAAATGGATGTATAAGAGCTGCTGTTAGTGTAACATTACCACTGTTTAGAGCTAATGAAGAAAAAATAGAACTGATAAAAGAATTACTTTTAAATGCTCAGAAAAATATTCAATCTATGATGGAAGAACGCAATGAAGATATTATAATAAATTAAGTTAATATTTAACAGATACGACATATTGAAAATTGTAATAATTAAAAATTCTATTTTAAACTGGCATATTTATTTGATTTATACAATAAAAAACAAAGCTACTGATTTAACTACAGTAGCTTTGTTTTTTTATGATAATTTTTATTTTTTTATTGACATGATAAAAATACTATGTTAAATTCTAATCATAATCGTATTTACGAATTAAGTTCTTATATAAGAACTCACATATCTGTATTAATCTAAGCCATAATTATATGATAAACAAGCTAAAGAAAGATTATTAGATATATATTTCTTATATAAAAATCAATTTAAAATAAAAGGAGATTTTAGTTATGAGCATTTATTATGTACCACCAATAAATTTACTTGGAAAAGGATGTCTTAATGAAGCTAAAGATTCAATTAAATCACTGGGAACTAAAAAAGCATTTGTTGTTAGTGATAAATTTCTAGTTTCAAATGGTACTGTAAAAAAAGTAACAGATATTCTATCTCAGATAGGTGTAGATTTTGCTATTTATGATGAAGTTAAACAAAATCCAACTGTAACTAATGTAAACAAAGGACTTGAAATATTAAAGTCAAAAAATTGTGATTTTGTTATTACAATAGGAGGGGGTTCTCCACAAGACTGTGGTAAAGCTATTTCTATATTAGCTACTAATGGAGGAGATATTAGAGATTATGAAGGTGTCAACAAAACTTCTAAAAAATGTCTTCCTATTGTAGCTATAACTACTACTGCTGGTACATCTGCTGAGGTTACAATAAACTATGTTATAACTGATGAAGACAGACATGTAAAAATGATAATGGTTGATACTAATTCATTAGCTACAATGACAGTAAACGACCCTGAATTAATGATTAGTAAACCATCTAATTTAACAGCAGCAACTGGTATGGATGCGTTAACTCATGCTATAGAAGCTGTAGTAGCTAATGGAGCTTATGATGTTACAGATTCGACTGCCTTATATTCTATAAAACAGATATTTAAATATCTTCCAAGAGCTGTTAAGAATGGTAATGACATAGAGGCTAGAGAACAAATGTGTTACGCTTGTTTCTTGAATGGAATTGCATTTAGTAATGCAGGACTTGGAAATGTACATGCCATGGCACATCAATTAGGAGGTTTATATGATTTACCTCATGGAGTATGTAACGCTATGCTACTTCCAATAGTTGAAGAAGAAAATGCCAAATCTGCTCCTTCTAAATTCCGTTTAATAGCTGAAACTATTGGAATGGATGTACATAATAAATCAGATAAAGAGTGTGTTGACTTTGTAATAAATAAAATAAAAACTCTTTCTGAAGAAGTAGGAATCCCAAAATCTTTAAAAGATGTAGGTGTTGATAATCCTAATTTTGAGTTACTTGCAGAAAACTCTATGAAAGATGCATGTGCTGGAGCCAATCCTGTTTTCTTTGATAAAGATAAGCTTATAGAATTATTTATGAAAATATCTTAATTATAACAACCTACCCCATAAATTAATTATGTATATTTATAAGGGAGTGCCTCAAAATACCTTTATTTTATTATTGGCACTCTCTTATTACATCGTTCAAATCGTAATTCTTGTCAAATACTAACATATAATATTATTAATTAAGAATACTAGCTCTTAATTAACAAACCAAATATTTTATTAATGAATTATAACAGTTGTTGTATCAGGTATATTATCGTATATCCATTTTGCATTTTCTGTATTTAGTCTTATGCAACCATGACTAAGAGCTTCACCAAGTCTACCATCTATTATATAACTGCCTGTTGAATCATATAATACAGAATGATAATAATATCCACCTTTAATTCTAGTAGCGTACTTAACTGAATACTCATCTGTTCCAAAAGAAGGTTTTCTTCCACTTATATAAAATATACCCGTTATAGTCGGAGTTTCAGGCTTCCCTATAGTACATTGCCACTTGTAAAGTTGACCCCAACTTCCATTATCTTTCTTAAAAATATAAGTATATTTATTTCTAAGGTCTGTCACAATTAGATAATCACTCGTACTTTTAATATTATTTTCATTAACAAACTTTGTCATATCAGTATAAAAATATTTATAATCTAACTCATTAGGTTTATTTCCATCAGTTGATAAGAAATAATTAAAAACATATCCTATTTTATCATCATATATAACTTTACTCCAATCCCCATCTACTTCTAAAACTTCGACCCTAGACTTTTCGGGAATTACTGTAATTATATTTGAAGTCGTAGATTTGTCTTCCCTTAAATTTAAGTTACTCCAAGTATATTCGCTTACTGATACTAAGTCCTTATATACATACCCTTCTTGAGAATTATACACTACTTTAATCCATTCATCTTCTTCATCTAATACCTCCATTTTTGCTCCTTGAGGTATTACAGTTATAATACTTGAATTTGTAGATTTAGCAGACCTCAAATTTACATTTACTAAAGCATATTTATATACAGGTGCTCTATATTTTTTAATATTTATTTTAGTTAACTTCACACATACCATCCTCTCATATGTCTTTTTACAACATTTTATGAAATTCGATATGTATTCGTTCTCCTATTTTCAAACTTTACTTGTATTACTGATAATATTGCTCTATACAAACTTATCTTTTCTCATTTATATTTATCTATTTATTTAAATTTACAATATTACAATCCTTAATATATCCTTCAATTATACCTCTAGTGACATTAAAATAGCTTATGCATTTATCAACTATGACTGCATCACTACTAACTACTCTATCTAATTTTTCTAATACGACATCTGCATTTTTTACTAGCTCCACCTCAGCTTCAATTCCCCATATTTTAGCATATTCCAGTATCTTATACTTTAAATTTCCTGAATTAGAAACTGGAGAATCTAGGTAAAATCTAATTTTTTGTGCATTGTATTTATTAAAAAAGTCTCCTATCAACTTTAAGGCTTCTTCTGTTTTATCTATAATCTTATATGTCCCCCTAAGCCCTGCTAAGTCTCTCATATTACCATCACTACCTATTACTAAAGTTCCACCAGATAATGCAACTTCTATAGCTATTATCAAATTAAAACCATCTATATTTATAAGCCCTTCTTTGATTTTATCTAGAGAAAGTTTTTTTGACTGTCTTGTTATATTTTTTTCTTCAGTGCATACTGCCCTTTTTAGTGCATCTCTTTGTCTTATGGAAAACTGATACCTATCTCCAACAAAAGTAACAACTGGGTCTATTTTATAATCCCTATTTATTAACCATTCTATTTCTTCCTTCGCTTTTGTAAGTCTTATTAATTCATTACTTGAAAACCATCTCTTATCATTCTCATCAAACCCTCTTTTAGATACTTTATTCATATGATTTCACCTCCCTATTTTAAACATTGCCTTAATATCTTAAGTATGATAAACTTACTCTTTTAAAATATTTTTGATACTATTACATTATCCATTTAAGTTATCCAATACTTAAATTATACCGTTTAATTCCAGTTTATAATGCAAAATAATAAATTCTATAGTATATTTGTAACTTTACAATACAAAAAGGATACTATTAGTAATTTATTATAGTATCCCTTTTATAAAATCTATTTATAATGATAATTTTAGGCTTTATATATTAAATTTATGTTATACTTCCTTTATCATATTAGGAGATAAAATATCATTAAGAGCTTCTGTCATAGTTGGATGTGCATAAACACGGTCTCTTAAATATGAGTACTCTACTTCTAAATCTATAGCTAATTGAATTAAGTGGATAATCTCACTTGAATCTTCACATATCATAGTAGTTCCAAGTATCTTATTTGATTTTTTATCTATTACAATCTTTATAAACCCATCTGTCTTACCGATTTGCTTAGCTCTTGGAATTGCTTCAACTGGCATCTTTGCTACTAATACTTCATATCCTTTTTCCTTAGCTTGTTTAACATTAAGACCAACTCTTGAAAATGCTGGACTTATAAATATAGAGTTTGGTATATTTTTTCTATCACTATTGGTTCTAGTCTTATCTCCAAATAATTGATTAATAATTATACGATAGTCATCTAGTGAAATGTAAGTAAATTGTGGACCTCCATTTATATCTCCTATAGCCCATATATGATCTTTGTTAGTCTTAAGAGTATCTGATACTTTAATAAATCCTCTTTCATTTAATTCTATACCTGCATTTTCTAGTCCTAATCCTTCAGTATTTGCCTTTCTTCCTGTGGCTACAAGTATCATATCGCTTGTTAATTCCTGTAATTTACCTTCTATTTCATACTCTACTATAGCTAAGTTAGAAACTTCTTTAATCTCTTTTATCTTTGCATTATTTATAATTTTTACATTTCTCTTTTCAAGTAGTTTTATTATTTCTTCTGAATCTTCAACATCTTCATTAGGTAAAATACCATTATTTGAATTTAATATTGTAACTTCTGCTCCAAATGAACTGTAAATACCAGCAAACTCTAGACCTATAAAGCCAGCTCCTATGATTGTCATTTTTTTAGGTAGAGTTCTTAGATTCATAAGAGACTCACTATCATATACTACATTCTTATTTTCCACGCCTTTAATATTAGGTATAAATGGTCTTGAACCAGTATTAATAAATATCTTATCTGCTACTAACTCATAAACTTCGTTTTCAGTTTTAACTTGAACTATATTTTCATCAATAAAAGTTCCCATTCCTGTGAATATAGTTACATTCTCATTTGAATTTAATTTATTATAGTTAGCTTCTCTAAGTTTTGTAATTAAAGTTTCTTTTTTATCTATAGCTTTCTCATATTCAACTTGAGCTTCATCCCAAGAACTTATATGTTTTGTTTTTATACTGTTTGCTGAATTCTCTAAGCTTTTAGTTGGTATACATGCCACATTTATACATGTTCCACCATACATCTTATTTGATTTTTCTATTAAAGCTACTTTTAATCCTTTATTTGCCAAATCTCCTGCTAGTGTTTTTCCACCTTTTCCAAATCCTATTATTATTGCATCAAATGTTTTTTTCATATAATTTTCAACCCCTTCTTGTGTTATTTATACTTTTACTATAACAAGATTATCTAGGTAGTACAATTAGGCACTTTTTTGTAACCTTAAATTTGTTTGAGTCCTTATATTTAAATATTTTAATCTATTTATTTCTTTGATTCTCAATAAAAGATGCCATAGTCTCTTTATCCATAGCTCCTGGAATATACTGAGTTACATATCCTTCCTTATCAATTATAAATGTAGTTGGAAAAGCATTAATTCCATATTGATATGCTAATGCTCCATCTTCATCAAGTGCAACTGGGAAGGTATACCCTTCTTCTTTTAAGAATTTAACCACATGTTCTCTTGAACCTTCTCTACCCAAATTAGGTGAAGCTACTCCCAAAATCACTACATCTTCATTATTTTTCTTATAGTCTTTATATAGTTGTTCTATGTGAGGCATTTCTTCTTTACATGGAGGACACCATGTAGCCCAGAAATTCAAAAATACAACTTTACCTTCATAATCACTTAATTTATGTGTCTTACCATATTGGTCTGTTAGAGTAAAATCAATAGACTTTATTCTCTCTTCATCTTTAGACCCTGATTCATTATTTCCATCATTAGGGTCTTTTTGACCATCATTACTACTAGAACTGTCTTCTTTATCCTTAGAATTTGATTGTTTATTATCTTCCTGATTACTTTCAATTTTACTATTTTGTGGGATATTAAAATGTTTGCTTATACTTCCAAATCCATTTACCATCATTAATATTCCTGATACTATAAGTATAAGCCCACCTATTTTTTTAATAATCTCCATGTTAGATTTTATCTTGTCTATGGTTTTAAATAATTTACTATAAAACATAGATGTAATTATGAATGGCAAAATAAATCCAATAGTGTATACTGCTATTAAAAGATTTGCACTAAGATGATTGCTTGAACTTGAAACCATTACTAATACAGATGCTAGTATTGGACCAATACAAGGTGTCCATCCAAAACTAAACGTAAAACCTAATATAAAAGCTGTTATTGCTTTCATTTCTTTAAACTTTACATTAAATCTTTTTTCTCTATTCAATATTGAAGATTTAATTATTCCCATGTAAAATAAGCCCATGATAATAATTATAATCCCACCAATGAACATTATTAAGTCTTTATTCTCATTAAAGAACATACTCAATACTCTTACTGATGAACCTAATATAAAAAATGTTGTCGAGATTCCAAGAGCAAAGAATATAGTATTTTTAAATAGAGAACTTCTTATAAAATTTGTCTTTCCTTCTTTTAAACTCTCTACACTACTATTTGATAATATACTCAAATAAATAGGCAAAATTGGCAATATACATGGTGAAAAGAACGACACTATACCTTCTATAAATACTAAAAATAAATTTACATTTTGCAATCTAAAATTCCTCCTTATTTTATTTCCAATATTAAAATTTTATCACTATGCTAAAATTAGATTAAAAACATTCAATTTTAATACCTTTTTACTCATAATTTAAATGAATCATTCTAAATCTCATACAAAATTTTAAGATTTATTTATCACAGTTTAAGTTTTTATTACTCCACATTATCATTTTTTCCATAACAGGAAGTAATAGTAATCCTGACTTACTTAAAAAATAGGTTGACTCTACAATGTTATTAACTAGCCTTTTTTTCTTAACTATAATTTCTTGTTCAATTAAAAAATCTAATTGTTGAGTTAGCATTTTCTTACTACATTCTGGTATAGCTCTTTGTAACTCTCCAAATCGTTTTTTATCCTTTTGTATCTCCCATATTATTATAGCTACCCATTTTTTACCTAATATACTTGATAAAGCTTCTACTGGACAATCATATATCATGTCATCTATATTGTACATTTTACTCTCCTCTTTTCTTTAATTATTAAGTAAATTGTTATAGCAGTATGTTTATAGATATTATGTATACTTCTAACTTTACTTAATTAAAATTTTTATTATATGTATACCTAAGACAAATTATTTTAAGTGTTATGTAATTAATATATCAGTTTTATATACATATCACAATTGGTCACTTTTTTGTAACTACATAGAACTTATCATAAAATCAAATTGAATAATTGTTATTAAAGTATATCTTAATTCATTTCATTAATATTTTATTGATTCTAAACTGCATATAAAACTACTCTAATATAATAAGTTCTTTGTTTAGACAACTTATCCTGTTAAACTATTTTTTTGCTTTAACAAACTTTATACAAAATGCTAGACTTCTATATTAATATTTACCCAAATTTATGCAAATTAAAAAGCCTGACCGATTACTATCAGTCAGACTTTAAACGATAAACTTATTTTTCACTTATAAATCTAATAATATTGAAATAACCTGAACCTCCCATGACTAAAGTCACAGGGTTCCTGCTTCATAGAATTTTGCATACTAAAATATGTCTTACAAACTCTCCACAGGCTATCCCCGTAGTTCCTACGGTTCTTACATACGTTATCTATTTTAAACTGTTATTAGTCTTAGTCCTTCTTTTAATATATTTATACTTGCATTTATATCTCTATCATGAGTTTCATTACAACAAGGACAAATCCATTCTCTTATATTTAAATTCTTCATTTCCTCGTTTTTGTACCCACATTTATTACATATTTGTGAACTTGCAAAGAATTTACCTACCTTTACAATTTGTCTACCATACCAATTAGCCTTGTATTCTAATTGACGAATAAATTCTGACCATGACACATCAGAAATAGAAAGAGATAGTTTACGATTTCTAGTCATATTCTTTACTTGTAAATCTTCTATGCAAATAATATCATTCTCTCGTATTAATTTAGTAGATAGTTTTTGTAGAAAATCCTTCCTTTGATTAGCTATATGTTCTTGAAGTCTTGCAACTTTTAATCTTGCTTTATTTCTATTTAAACTACCAATTGTTTTTCTCGATAGTTTTCTTTGTAATTTAGAAAGTTTGTTTAATGACTTTTGAAGATACTTAGGATTTTCTATAAATTGTCCACAACTTGAGATACAAAATTCTTTAATTCCTAAATCTAAACCTATCTTATTATTAGTATTTTCAAGTGCTTCAATCTCTATATCAGTACAACATAATGATACATAATATTTACCACTTGGTTCTTTGGATATAGTAGCATTAAGTATTCTCCCTTGAGGTACTTGTTTATCTCTTACTTTAACCATACCAATTTTAGGTAATTTTATATATTGACTACAGTACATAATATTTCCATTTGTAAAGTTAGTTCTATATGAAAATCTATTAGTTTTCTTTGATTTAAATTTAGGAAATCCTGCATTTTCTTTAAAGAATTTTTTATATGCGTTTTCTAAATCTTTTAAGGTATTTTGTAGTGAAAATTTGTCAGGTTCTTTAAGCCACTCTAATTCTTTTTTTAAATTGGTCAAATCAGAACTACACTGTTTATAAGTAAAAGTTTCTTTATTGTTTTCATAAACTTCTATTTTTTTAGAAAGATATTTATTATATACAAATCTACAACATCCAAAAGTTTTGTTAATTAACTCTTGCTGTTTTTTATTTGGATACATTCTAAACTTATAAGCTTTTTCCACTACTATCACCTCACTTTAATTGTTTTTTATGATTATTAATATACATATCCGAGTAACTTCTATTTTTCATCACCCATTATAATATTAACAAACGTAATTATTTAAAACAATTATTTGGAAGGTTTTATATTTATTTTTAAATAACATATTTAAGAACCGTAAGTCCTAACTTTTATCATTTTTGAGGTTGTCGTTCACATAAGTTCGCTACTACCTATGCAGTTCTCTTATGAACTTCTTACACTTTCATGCAAGCACAGACTATATCTTATCCTTCGGCATTATCCGTTAAGGTCTACCCACTTCCACTACCAATAGCTTGTAGTGTACTTCCCTCAAGAGGAATAGTCGTTGAAGTTTCTCCTATTCGGAGCTTACCTGCTGATTGCCCATTTTAAAGTACTTAGGGTTTAACCTTATACCATCTAACCAATTTTTTCTACTTTCGTAACTTTCACACTTAGGTTTATTTCATCCTTATGTTTTAGTTTGGTTAGCTTTAGGGGTTTCCAGCAATTCAAGTAGTATTGGATAGGTTCTATCCTATCTCTACATATAAGTTTCCCTATATGCTGACTACTTTAGCTACTAACTCACGACTAAAGTCACGAGTGTGCGTAGCTATTTTTTAATCAAAAGGTGCTATTTCATACACTTGTTGTTCTTGTAATTCTTCTATTGCATTTACTATTTTCCCGTTTCTATTTTTAAATATTTGCTCATCTAATATTATTTTCTTACTAGTTGGATTTTCCAATCTTATTATAAATTTTTCTTTATTATAGTAAGAAGGGTAACATGCTGACACAAGATAGTTCTCTGGTAAAGATATTATTTCCAATTCTCTACTTACAGATTTTTCAACAATAGATTTTTGAATCTTATTATCTATACGGTATAAAAAGAAATTGTAATCTTGTAATTGATAATTTACACATTCTTGTAGATAATTATGAGCTAAACTTGTAACTTCTAGTTCATCAAATGGTTTAGAATTCATGTATACTGCAAATGAGAACTCTACCTCTTTAAGAATTTGGGCTTTATCAGTTTTAATTCTTATATGACCTTTTTTAGTCGTATCACCAGAAGCACGTCCTGGTCTATATAATAAGTCAGGCTTCCCTAATTCATCCGTAGTAGCAAGTAAAGTCAGTGCAATTTCATCTTCAACATGTTGGTATTCTTTTATTCCTCTAGTAAATACAGTACAACTTCTGTTTTGATTTGTCAGTGTAATATTACTTTCTAATGGCTCTAAATCTATAGGCATTTCACTGTAAATATCTTCCCAGTTGTTTAAAACTCCATTTTCTCTTATTATATATCCAAATGGTAGTGATGCTATGTTTTTATTATCTTTTATATTAGTTTTTATATGAACACGTAGTCTATGATTATATACTGTATTATCAACACAAAGTTTTACATCCATTAATGGATTTTCTTTTGATAATGTAATACTAGCTTTTACATTTAACTTTCCATTAAGATATTTATTTTTTCTATCTTCTAGTGTGAGTGGTAGTAAAGTAGTACCTTCAACCACTATTTTTTCATATCCTAAAGCTTTTTCTGTAGATACTTTACCAAATAAAAGTTTTATATCCTTATCATTTTTTAATGGAGAAAAATCATAAGTATCTCCTGCGTTTGCACTGTCTTTTAATATTAAAAAGTTTGATATATAAGTTCCATCTTTAAGCTGTAAATTTAAACTTCCATCTTCATACATTATCTTATAATTATCATTAGATATAAAGGTATCATTAGATTCATTAAGTACCAACATTTCCTTGTCACTTGATTCAAAACTGACAACCTTATATCCAAGTGCAGGAAGCTGTATATTTATTCTTATTTTTAATATATAATAACCTGGCTCTTCAATAAATATATTACCAGCAGGTGTCTCTTCTAATATATTTTCTCTCGATTTAACATAAGTTTCTTCAATTATAGTGGCATCTAAATCCTCTTTAAAACAAATTTTTTTACTATCACTTACAACCTGTATCTCTTTATATCCATTAAAACTTTTAACTTCTGTATTAAATACTAAAATATCATTTTTAGATAATTTAAGCCCTTCTGAAATTTTTTTGACAATAGTATTTTCAATACTATCACATATTTCGTTCGCTTCTCTTATACGATGAAGAATATCCTCTGTCACAGTATCAGTTACACATCCAGCCAAACTATCATGTGCCTGCCCTTCTAAAAGTTTTTTCCATGTATTTATCAACAACTGATTGCTTATTTCAATCTTACTCTTTTTGGCAATTACTAGTAATGGTTCTATCCTTTTAATTAGCTTATTTTCTAGTTTATCACACGCTAATTTTATATCCATTCTACTAGAACCAATTGATTTATGTATTCTTGCAAGTACTGGCTCTCTAAATTCACCCCTGTAACTTTCTAGTGATTCTATAGATTTTACATACTTCAAAAACTCTTGATATGAGCTTATTATATATGAATATTTTCCAATATCATTAATCTCTTTAACTTTGTTTTTAAAATCACCTATTATATTCAACTGGTCATTTCCTGATGGTATTAGTACCTCATCTACATCACTATACGATTTGATAAAATCAATTGCAGGGTCTAAACGTCCATTAACATATTTTGATGAAGGCTCTAAAAGCATCCCTGTTCCATATCCATGTGGCATATTTACAGCATATATGTAACTTTCATCATTTAGGCTTTTCCATTTGAAATATGGTGATTGCACCTGTTTACCAAGATGTATTCCTCTCCAAAAGAATATATTATCAAGACCTACATGCTTTAATAATACAGGCATCTGTGCATTAAACCCAAATGTATCTGGTAAATATCCAATTTTCATATACTTACCATATTTTTTACTTTCAAAAATTCCAATCATTAAGTTTCTTAAAATAGACTCTCCTCTAGCAAAGAATGCATCTGTTTGAGTAAACCATGGTCCAATGTGAAGTCTATCTTCCTTTATTAGCTTTTTGATGATTTCTATTTTTTCTCTATGTAGTTGTACATAGTCATCCAAAATAGAAAGTTGTCCATCAAGTACAAAACTTACATCTGTATTGCGCTCTAGTTCATCAATTACATCTGTAAATAGTTGTTCACTAAGTACTAGTGCGTCTCCAGAAGTAAAATACCATTCTCTATCCCAATGTGTATGATTAACAATGTGTGCTTTTATCATTTACTCTCCTCTGTTCCTTATCTTTAATATTTAAGTCCAAAATCAATCTCTAATACTTCATTGAGTATAGGATTTATCTTAAGAATATAATTCACATACAATTTATAACTCTTCTTAAATTAATATTACATTTTAAGATTCCCACTCTGCTTCATCAAATTCATCATCTTCAAATTCATCATCTTCAATCACTGGATTTCCACGTAATACTATAACTAGACCTGCTACAATTGCTGTTCCAACTGCTATTGATAATATATACATTGGCCAGTTCTCCACTGTAAACCACCCATAAAATCCACTAATTGGAGTTGCATTTACTGAACCTAGACCAACTGCCATAGCTGAAGCAATTGCTGTTCCAATCACACATGAAGGTATTACTTTCAATGGAGATTCTACTGCAAAAGGAATAGCCCCTTCACTTACTCCAATTAACCCCATTATAAGAGATGATTTACCAGCTTCACGTAACTGCTTATTATACTTCTGTTTCGCTAATATAGTAGCAAGACCCAATCCTAATGGTGGTATAACAATTCCTACCATAGCAGCAGTATTAGGTGCATAAATCCCACTTGTTAATAATGCAAGTGATGTTGTTAAGGCTGCTTTATTAACTGGCCCCCCTAGGTCAACTGCCATCATAGCTCCAATAATAGCTGCCATTAATATCTGATTTGTACCTGATAATCCATTTAACCAATTTTCTAATCCAGTATTTAATGTAGCAAAAGGAATACCTATCACATAATTAATTAATACAACAGTGATTAACGTACCAAATACTGGTACTATGAATATTGGCACTATTGAAGCTGCTGATTTTGGTAGTTTAACATGATTTTTAATAAATAAACATGTGTATCCTGCTATTAGACCAACTGCTAAAGCTCCTAAAAATCCTGCCCCTATATCTTTAGCAATCATACCTCCAACAAGACCTGGTACAATGGCTAATTTATCAGCTATAGAAAATCCTATAAATGCAGCAATTACAGGAAACATTAATCCTAAAGCAGTGCCTCCAAAACCATCTAAGTCATGCAATAGCCTGATAATACTACTAGCACTTTCTGCATATTTAGCATCCCATATATCTGGTATATTATAGAAAGAACCACCCACACGGGATATTGCCATTATCATAGCACCTGCAATTACTAATGGAATCATATATGAGATTCCTGTTAAGACATGCTTTTTTAACTCAGAGACGGTCTTTTTTAACATTGTATTTCCCTCCACTTATTTATTGTCAATTAGCTTTAGTGCATCATTTATTACTTTCTCTGCATCCTTTATAGGTGCATTAACTGGTACTTCTAATATTTCTTTTCCTTCAAAACGTTCAGCATTTCTAACTTTAGTATCTACTGCAAATATTACTACTTCGGCAATTTGTGCATCCTTTGTAGTTAATTCATTATCGATTCCTGTAGCTCCTTGTGTTTCAACTTTTATGAGGTGCCCCATTTTTTTTGAAGCTTTCTTTAATGCTTGTGCTGCCATATATGTATGTGCAACTCCTGTCGCACATGCTGTTACTGCTATAATTTTTCTTTTCATTTCTACATATCTCCTTCATTAAATATATTAATTATTTCTTGTGCTGAATTAGCTAATTTTAATGCATCCACATTATCATCATCCATAAGCTTAGTAGCCAATTTAGATAATAATACAAGATGATTACTATCCTTATCAATGTTACTTATAGCCAGTAAGAAAATACTATCTACTGGTTTTTCATCTAACGCGTCCCACTCAATCTTATTTTTAGTTTTTGCAAATATTATAGAAGATTTCTTGACAGCATCGCTTTTCCCATGAGGAATAGCAATACCATTCCCAATACCTGTAGTTGCATGTTCTTCTCTTTCTAACACAGACTTAACATATTCTTCTTTGTTATCTACAATTCCATTTTTAACAAATATGCTACTTAATTCTTTTATTGTTTCTTCTTTTGTAGTTGTATCAAGATTAAAAACAATTTGCTCTTTTTTTAATACATCTGATATTTTCACTATATATTCTCCTCCATTAGCAAACCGTACACTTCTTTTGGTGAAGTTGCACTTAATATGTCATCTATATTTTTTTTATTGTCAATGAAGTCATAAAAAACTTCATATATTTCATCAAGCTCTAAGTTTTTATCATTTTCTAATGAAATAAAGAAAATAACTTCTACTTTTTCATTTCCCCATGTGATAGGATTTTTTAAAGTTGCAACAGATATATTAGATTTTTTAATATAACTAGGATTAGCATGAGGTGTAGCTATAGATTGAAAAGAAGTATAAGATAAATTTTCTCTCTCAATTGCACTCTCAGCGATTCCATCTCTTGCAAAACCTTTTTTTATCAAATTATCTGTTATACATTTAATTACATCTTCATAATTTAAAGCTTCAATATTTAACAAAATATTTTCTTCAAAGATTAGGTTTTTAAAAGATTTATATTTTTTAGAAGTATTCTCTGAAACATTTTGTATATTTTTTTCCAATGTTCTTATATCACTTTCATTTAAAATAGGGCTAACTATTATTGTAGGAATAGCCTCTAACTCTAAATAAATAGTACTTATCACCAAATCTGCATCAATTTTACTAGATACTAATTCTTGTACAGAAAGTATCTTCTCAATTTTTATCATAGGAAAGTATTTTTTTATCCTTGCAGATAATAATCTAGATGAGCCTAGTCCTGTACTACATACTAGAATTACTCTAACATTTTGTGGAAGCTCTTTCATTCTTTCCCTAAAAGCTTCAAAATGTAGTGCTATATAAGCACATTCATCATCATTTATCCTAATGTCATATATAAATTCAATTACCTTCTTTAAATCCAAAGCCTGTTCAAATGATAAAGAAAAGTTTTGCTTGATTGTATTTACATATGGATTTTTAATACTAAGACCGTATTTCAATCTATTTATTGATGAATGTACATGTGAAGTTAGTCCATCAATCAAATCTTTGTCATAAGCTGTCTCATACAGTGTATTTTTAATAATTTCTCGAAGATTTGAGATATTATTTGTATTTGTCTCATAGTGATTGTCTGAAGCATCTTTTAGTTCAGTAGTATCTCTATGTTGGTCAGCTGCTACTAGATGTAAGTTTATATATCCAATTTCAGATTTTGGCAACAGTATCGAAAACTTTTGCTCTAGTTGTTTTGCCAAATAATTTGTATTTAACACTTGATTATTTTCAATATTATCAACATACAAGCTTTCTTCTATATACTCACCTTTTCTAATCCTCTCTACAGCTATGGCTAAATGAATAACTAATGACTGAAATTCATAATCAGAAAACTCAAACTCTCTTTCTTTGCTGAAATTCCTAAGAATATCAATAATTATAGATAAATCATCTTCAGAAAAAATACCATTTACATCCGCTTGTATTTTTTCAAATGCCTGATAAAAGCTTTCTTGTTCTTGCTTAATATACCAGTTTCTGCTCCAAAATTTATGTATAAACTTAGCAGTGAGTTGCCTTTTATCTCTTTCACTTATGTCCAACTTTATTCCTTTACTAGGTTTTTTATATATAGAAACTCCTTCGTTTTTTAGTAATTTTTCAACCTCAGCTAAATCTCTTTCAATAGTTCCACGACTTATATATAATTCGTCAGAAATTTGTTGTATAGTAATATAATCATTGCTTTTTAACAAAATTGAATATATATATATTACTCTCTCCTCTCTAGTTGTAGGAATTTGACTTCCTTTATTATCTAGGTAAGGAAGTATCTTTTTCAAATCTCCATCAATATAAACACCTATTTTGGGTTTTCTAACTAAAGAAAGACCTATCTTTTTAAGTACTGCTTCCACTTCTTTAAGAGATTTTGAAACTGTTTTTTCTGAAACATCTAAATCATCTGCTATTTCTTTGACAGTTGTATGACCTTCTTTTAATAAAAACTTTATTATTCTAATTTCACGATTTTGAATCATATCAGTTAACATTTTCAAATTTACTCCTTCCCTTTGTTTTTATTTTAATGGAAAATGTTTTTCTAAAAAACTACTAATATTTCCTTATTAAATACGGTAATTTTGATGTATTGAACACTTTAATTTTAGATGATAAATTAAAAACTGTCTAAATTTAATATGAAAGGAAATAACCTAATGCTGACAATAATTATTGCTTTACTTCCTGTAATGGGATGGGGACTGATGCCAATAGTTGCAAACCTAAAAAAAAGTTCTCCTTATGAACAACTTTTAGGTACATCTATAAGTGCGTTTATATTTTCCACTATAATAACTTTGGTTATGCGTCCTGAGATTACATTTTTTTCATTTTTTGTAAGTATGATTTCTGGGATATTCTGGAGTTTAGGACAACTAATGCAGTTTAAAGCAATTCAAATTACTAGTGTATCTAAAGTAATGCCGATTTCAAATGGTTCACAATTGACTTTTACAACATTATTAGCTGTACTCTTATTTAATGAGTGGACTAGTTCTAAAATGTTCTTGATTGGCTCTTCATCGATATTATGTATAGTACTTGGCATACTTCTTACAAACTATCAAACAAAAAAATCTACTGATAACAATATATTAAAATGTGTAGGAGTTGTATTATTATCTTCTTTATTTTTAGCATTATACGTTGTAACTAATCAAATATTTTCAATCGAAGGATATAGAATTATATTACCTCAATCTGTGGGTATGTTGATAACTTCATTTATTATTGTTAAGTATTTTTCTAAAGAGATTGTATATAAGAAAAATGTTTCATTTAATTTAACTACTGGAGTATTGTGGTCAATAGCAAATTTAGGTATGTTTATAACAACTAATGCATTGGGGGTTACAATAAGTTTTTCTATTTCCCAAAGTTGTGTGATAGTAGCCACTTTAGGAGGTATTATATTCTTTAAAGAGAAGAAAAATAAAAAAGAATGGTTTTCTATTTCTCTTGGCATAATATTAATCATGTTTGGTGTCCTTATGTTGAGTATTATAAAGTAATTATTTATTTGTTTGAACAATTTTATTTATATATTTATAGTTAATTGTATTATTAAAATTAGTTATATAATTAAAGCCTGTAAATTTAGTTTTTAAAATTTACAGGCTACTATAATTCTATTTAATCTTAAGTTCTTCATCTTCAACAAGTTTATTTGCAACCCACTCTGTGACTTGACCTGTTATTTTAATACAGTGTTCTTTTCTTTCAGGAGACATAAAGTTATCACCATCCCACTTCTTTGTAATAACTCTACAACATGTTGCACCATATTCTTTCTTAATATAATCATGTAAATCTTTAGCATATTCAAACATCTTTGGATTCATAGTTTCACCATGAACTCTTCCATATACAATACCTAAAGCCATTTCACCTCCAGATATTGCTCCACAAAGACATTGTGATTTTCCAAGACCTATTGGAAATCCTGATGCTAACTTAGTTATATCTGGACTCAAAGGTTGACCTAAAGCATCATTTATTGTTTGAAGAACTGCTTCAGAACAAAAAAACTCTCCTTTTCTAAAGTATTCTTCTGATATTTCTCTAACCTCTTGTAAATATTCCTCTTTTGTTTTCATTTGTTTATCCTCCAATAAAATTAAGCTAAATTAAGTCTCTAAAATTCATATCACTTTCACTCATTGATATTAATATCTTTATTAAATACGTATATTTAATAATTTTTATTTAGCTTTAGATGTAGTTTCTGATTTACTAAGATATATAATAAATAAAACTAAAACATACAAAATAATCACTGTAGCTATTATCTCTTCTAGTTTAAAAGCATATAAAATCCAACTTACAGGATGACCTGATTTAGTTAGATAACCATTCATTAGTTTCATGCCCATTGCACTTATTGCCATAGGGAATGTAAATGCAGCAAAACTTGGATAAAAAGGCAACCTTAATAATTTTGGTAAATACCCCAAAACTATAATATAAAATACAATTGACAGTATAAATAATAAGTATAATATTACACTATTCTTATCTGAAAAAGAATTAATATATCCAGACAATAGTAATGACCCTGGTGCAGCTAATATAGCTATACTTGGTAAAGATGGTTCAGGCATTTCCTTGATTATCCACACTCTTTTTAAAACTACTGGTATAAGAACTATATAAGATATAAATCCTATCCAAAAAGCAATTTTACCTATTAAAAGCTGATTAAATGCTGGTGCTGTAACACTTGCTGCAACTATCCCGACATAGACTATATACCAAGATGGAAATACTGTTTTTATTGAGAATTTAACTAAGAATTTCTTACTAAATAAGATTATCAACACAATATGACCTACAACTCCGATGCTCCAAATTACAATACCTAATTCTAAAGATAATGGTTTTACATATGTAGCAAATATCATCGTTGCCATTGTTATAGTTGGAAATGTACTTGATATTAAGGGATTTTCTAATTGCTCTTTAACACCCTTTTTAAGTAATACTATTTTGACTATGTAAATTGTATACAAAACAAAGCCTATAAATCCAATTACATTACGTAATGGTTCACTATAAGATTGTAATAAGTTACCTAAAGTAAATATTGATAAAATCAAACTTGCAATAGGTATAGGATATTTTTTAAAAAAATTCAAATTCTACCTCCTTTGTTACTAAGTTATTTGTATTTTTAATTATATCAAAAAAATGGTCAAGTTGACATATTATGACCATTTTTCTTATATAGAAAATATCTATTAAGTTTAATTTTGTTATTATAAGTATCTATATCCTTAATATATTAAGGTAATTTGTTTATTTATTTTAAATCAAACATGTTAATTTGTGTACTTTCACTTTTATCTACTTTAATACTCTTCATATCTCTAGTAGTTATTTTAGCATCATCTCTTAAAGTACCTATAAGTAATTTATTGTCTTCTTTGTAAAGTCTATAGTTTTCTTCTACTTTGGTATAATTGAAATTAGCATAACAATACAAACAATAATGTCTGCAAGTATTGTATTGCCCAATATCAACACTTTTGACACACCCACAAACATCTCTTTGTGTATCATCTTTTTTTACTTTTACTTCACTACCTATGATTTTTGATATTAACTTATCATCAATACACTTACTTTCTTCAATCCCAAATTTTCTTAGATTGTATCCCTCTGAACACATTTCAAGCACTATACCATATTTATGAGCAATCCTAGAAAGCTCTTTTGATAACATTTCTACTTCTGCAATTTCTAATGGTTTTATATGTAATGACTTAGTATTAAATTTTGTTTTTTTATACAAATCGATAAAACTCATTATACATTTTTCTGTAAATCCATCAAGTTGATTGCATAACCTTTCAAATGCTTTAATATGGTAATCTACAGTATACTTTTCACTTAGAAAAATTGGGTCATACCTCAAAATTACTCTTTCTTTACCTATTCTTCCAGATAGTTCCTTAAATGAATCTATTATCTTTTGTTTGTCTGAAATTCGTGTTTCTACTTCTTTGCCATATGATGTTATAGTATAGTGAAAATAATATTTATAGTCTTTTAATTTATTTAAATCCTGTATCATTGGAGTTGCATCCTTTGTCCAAAATACAAAACAATCGACAGTATGTGGATTTAACTCTATCTTACTAACTTGCTTTGGATTCATTGGATTAATAACATATACAAAACCTTCTTTAAGTCTGTTAAAAAACCATTTACTATAGAAAGCAGGTATATCTGTTCTCCTACTCACACTTACTATCATATTCAGCCTCCTTATTAATATAATTATGCTCTAATATATTTTAACATAATATCTAGTAGACTTATTTCTGGTTTGCATATCTTAATGACCATGGACAACTCATCATACACTTCAATACACAAAAACACTTTGAAATATCAATAAGAGACTCTCTTTTACCTGGCAGAGTCCACTCATTTCCATGTATAGCTTTTGCAGGACAGTTTTCTACACAAATATTACAGTCTAAACACTTCGAATCCATTAAAGGATATCTTTCAACAGAAATTAGAGCATCTGTAAGTACAGTACACATGCTAAAAGCACAACCATATTCCTCAGTTACAAACAAATTATTTTTCCCCATAAATCCAATACCACTAATATTTGCTATTGTCTTATGTGGTAAAGTACTAATACCAGATTGCATTGTTGGATTAATATAACCCTTTTCAGAATATCCATGTTCTAGATTATTTTTTTCTGATTGAGAATAAGCTTTATAACCTTTATCTTGAATATATTTTGAAATCCAATCAGCTAACTCTTCTACTTTTTCCTCTTTTTCTAAGAAATCATCACTATCTGTAGGTAAGTTATTATATATATTTGTAACGAATTTTTTTGATAATCCTATACAAAATAAAATTGCTTTAGAAAAACCATGTGTTTTACTTGCTGGAAATTCAGATATATCAACAAAGCGAACAATATCTACACCTTTACTGTGCAAAATAGATTTCAATTCATCATTCATACTTAACTCCTTCCACAATTAACAAAGTAAAAATAGCATTATATGTTAGTAGATTTTACTATTATCATTATGTTAACCAATACTTTGTACATTCTTTATTTCTACTCATAAAACCATATTCAATTAAGTATCTTCTAATTGTTGCAAAATCATTATATATTGATTCTAAAATCTTATTAACTTCCTTTTCTGAGTATTGCTTTCCATATTCAAATTGTTCCAAAATCTTGGATAAAATTACAACCTTTTTCTTTTCCTTTGAGGAAAATACTTTTAATTTTAGAGGGTTCATACTTTCAAATGAAGTTTCTAAAATGTGTTTTCTCTCTTCTTCAGTTACTACATATCTTTCATCAACCATTCTAGCATGTTCATGTATTGGTACTATAGTACTACCTCTATTAGGTTTTTCTTCAAATACAGACTCATATAATGCTAAATATAGTTTAGCTTGTTTTGCTTTTTCTCTAAACATAAATTTTTGATGGCGAATAGTGGATGTAGATACTTCAATCTTTTTTGCAATTTCCTTATCTGGTAAATCACTAATGAATAATTGAAATAAGTGTTTTTGATTTTCAGTCAGTGTGTTGTACTTTGAATCACCATTAATCAATTTTTCCAAATAATCACTGTGCTCTAATTCCATATGTAATTCAATGGCTTTTGAAGCTTCAAAGAATCTATCACCTATTCTGTATATCTCTCCAACTTCATACGTTTTTGTACATGTAATGCAAGTATAACAATTTAACTCATCATTAAATACATAACCTCGTTTAATATCATTAATAGAAAGATTTTCAATTTTCATACCTCTACCTCCACTCTATAGTTTATAAATTTTATAGATATATTATATTAAAGTTTATTTATATAGTCAACTTTTTTATTTTTTGTTTGCAACATCTACTTATTCATTAGTTTTAAATTACAATATACAAAACAATATATCTAAACAAATATATCTAAATTATTAGTTATATGAGTACTTATTTGTCTTATTTAACATTAAATATTTTTCTATATACATAAAACTATTTAATATTTACAAAACAAAAGGAACTCCTCAATTAATAATTAAAGAATTCCTTTTTATTCAACAAATCTATGTAATTAAACTTATAAAACATAAATTTATAAATACTAGTCTTGTACCTTAGTTTTTTATTTAAACTCAATTACAGTATCTTTTCCACCCTCAACACTATTACCTACATTATATGTATTCATGTTGTACTCTGAATAGTTAGTTATTGTAACTGGAGTAATAAGTGATATCCCCTTTGATTCAATCAAAGAACGGTTAATTTTCAACATTGGTGTTCCTTCTTTTACTTGTTCACCCACACTTACTAATGCTTCAAACCCTTCTCCTTTTAAATTTACAGTATCTAATCCAATATGAATAAGAAGCTCCATTCCATTTTCTAATTCTATCACGAATGCATGTTTAGTCTCTGCTATTACCGCTATCTTTCCATTAATTGGTGCATAAACAATATCTCCTGTAGAATCTATAGCTACACCTTCTCCCATAAGTTTTTGAGAAAATACAGCATCTGGAATTTTAGATAATTCTATTACTTTTCCTGATATGGGTGACTTTATTGATTTTTTTTTAAACATTTTGAACATAAAGCATACTCTCCTTTTTTACTTTTAACCATTATTTGCTGCTTTTAATTTCTCTCCTAGACTTCCTCCTGGATGATATTTATAAAAATCAGCTGAATCAAAGTTACTATTCTTAGATAATGCACATGCAATAGAATCTCCTAAAACCAAAGTAATCGTAGATGATGTTGTTGGTGCTAAATTTAAGTGGTCTGCTTCATCCTTTGCAGGATATATTAAAGCATAATCACACTCTTTTGCCAATACTGAATTTCTATTTGAAGTAAATGCAATTGTTTTAGAACCTATTGCTTTAACATACTTTATACAATTTACTACTTCCATAGAATTTCCACTATTTGAGATTAAAATTGTAATATCTTTACTTTCAATCATTCCCAAATCTCCATGTACTGCCTCTGTTGCATGTACAAAAAAACTTGGTGTCCCAGTGCTAGCAAATGTAGCTGCCAATTTCTTGCCTATATGTGCAGATTTACCTACTCCCATAAAAATTACTTTACCTTCACAGTTGGCAATTTCATTAACTATACTTTCATATTCAATACCTGCTTCATCTATTAAACACTTTATGGCATTCATTTCAGTAGTCATAACATCAACCATTGTTTTTAAATAGCTCATAACTATCTCCCCTTCTATATTAAATATTTTTTGCAATATAATCTATAGTTTTTTTAACTCTATTTAAACCATCTTCAAGTTTTTCTCTTGAACATGCTACATTTAACCTTAAATAAAACTCACTTTCTTCACCATATACGTTTCCTGACATAATAGCTACTTCTCCAATATCCATCAATAACTTTTGGAATTCCTCACTACTTATCTTAAGGTCAGAAAAATCTATCCAAGCAAAGTAACAACCTTCTGGCATAATCAATTTTAATGGTTCTAAACTATCTTTTATATAATTAATTGTATATTCAAGGTTATCTTTAAGATATTTTAATAGCTCATCCAACCAATATTCACAATCATTATAACAAACCATTGTTGCTAGTATTGCTAGTATTGCAGGTGAATTTACAAAATCACGGTATCTAGTGATATTTTCAAATTGATTTCTAATACTTTCATTTGGTATAATCACATATGACCCAGTTAATGCTGGTATATTAAAAGTCTTAGATGCTGATGTACAAATAAATATAGAATCTAAATAGCTTTCTGCAACCTTTAAGATAGGAGTCATTCTATTATCATATACAATATCCATATGTATATCATCTGATATTATCTTTACATTGTTGTCCTTACATATACCTACAATCTTAGCGAGTTCTAATTCACTCCATACTCTTCCAGTTGGATTATGAGGATTACATAAAATAAATATCTTAGATTTTTTGCATTTTTTCTCAAAATCCTCAAAATCAATCAAATATAATCCACCTTCATTTACAAGAGGCGATTTTATAATATTACGATTATTATTTGCTATAACATCATAAAAAGCATTATATGCAGGAGTATTTATCAGGATTCCATCTCCTTCATCACTAAATATCTCAATAAGTTTACTAATTGAGTACATTACACTAGGACTGTAATATATCCAATTACTGTCAATACTACAATTAAACCTTCTAATGTACCAATTCGTAACTGAATTTCTAAAATCATCATGTTTCCATCTACTGTATCCCAAAACTCTATGATTTAATCTTTCTTGTAAGACTTCTGTTATTTCATATGGAAACTCTAAGTCCATATCTGATATTGTAAAAGGAAGTAACCCTTTTTTTCCAAATCTATCTTCTACATAGTCCCATTGGGTACAATATGTACCCAATCGGTCTATTTTTTTATCAAAGTTAATCATTACATGCCTCCAAATGACCTTCCATAGCTTTATCCATCTGCTTTCTTAAAGAATACACTTGAGTCCCTATAATTACTTGTATTGTGTGTTCGTCTAATTTAACAACTGCTATACCACCAGCTTCTTTAATTGCATCCTCATTTATTAGTGATACATCTTGTAATTTTAAACGTAGTCTAGTTACACAATTATCTAATGATAATATATTAGATTGTCCACCTAAAGCAGCTATCATTTGCTGTCCTTTATATGTAGATAGATTTTTAAAATCTGAACCATTTCCCTCAGATACTTTTATTTCTTTATCCTCACGTCCTGGAGTCTTTATATTAAACTTAATAATTGCCCACTTAAATACAAAATAGTATATTGCAAAGTATAAGGCTGCTACTAATACTGCTATTGGCCATCCTGTAGCTGTACCTCTTAACACACCAAAACTTATAAATGCAATTAAATCTCCTGTGAATCCCATTAATACACCTAAGTATGGAAGTACCATGTTTGCTAAACCATTCATAAATGTATGGAAAGCAAATAATGCTGGTGAGATAAATAAGAATAAGAATTCTATTGGCTCACTTATACCACCTATAATAACTGTCAACACTCCTGATATTAAAAGTCCTTTAAGTGCTTTTCTATTTTCTGGTTTTGCTGTACGATATATAGCTAGTGCAGCACCAGCTAATCCATATTGAATCATTAATTTACCTTGTTCCATTTTACCAGCTAAATCAAGAGGTATAATCTGATTATTCTCTACATATGCCATAAACATATTCAATGTACCAAAGTATGTTTCTCCGTCAATAACAGCAGTTCCACCTATTGGTGTAAAACGGAATACTGATGTTACAAGATGATTTAATCCAAATGGAATTGTAACTCTTTCTGCCACTGCATATGAGAAATAGCCTAATGGTCCTGCTGAAGAAATCCATTTTCCTAAATTTTGGAACGCATTGAAAAATGGTGGCCAAACAATAGGTATTAATAATCCAACAATACTCATAACTATTAAACTAACAATTGGAACTAATCTTGGACCACTGTAGAATCCTAATGATTCTGGCATTTTTAAATTACTAACTTTATCATATATTGCATAAACAATTAGACCTGCTACAATACCACCTAAAACACTTGTATTGTATGTTTGTATCCCCATAATCATAGCTTGACCATTAGTTGACATTTGGTCTACTGGTACTAATAAATCAGCTCTTGTTAAATAAAAATTTGTACCTATATGCATTGCTATAAATCCTACTAAACCTGAAAATGCCCCAAACTCTTTTTCTTTTTTTAATAATCCTAATGGAATTGCCATTGCAAATAATGCTCCCAAATTATTAAATGCAAATAATCCTATTGTCAGCATGAAATTTAAAATCATGTTAACATATTCATTTCCTAAAAATGGAACCATGGCAATCATCTTAGGGTCTGTAAAACCTGCACCAAGCCCTAACATCATCCCTGAAACACTAAGTAGTGCTATTGGGAACATAAACGTTTTTCCTAACATTTGGAAGAAGTTCCATAAACCTAACTTATTTTTTTTCATAATTTTACCCTCCTATTTTTATCTAAAAACATAATCAAATTTATAGAAAAACCTAAATCAAAAAACTCAATCTAATAATTAAGTTCAATGATTTAGGTTTTGCCTGCTTAACCAGTTACAATCCTAAAACTCACTGTCTATATTTAATAAAAAAACCTAAATCAAAAAACTTAACCTAATAGTTAAATTCAATGATTTAGGTTTTGCCTGCTTAACCAGTTACAATCCTAAAACTCACTGCTTGTATTTAATAAAAAAACCTAAATCAAAAAACTTAATCTAATAGTTAAGTTCAATGATTTAGGTTTTGCCTGCTTAACCAGTTACAATCCTAAAACTCACTGTCTGTATTTAATAAAAAAGCCTAAATCAAAAAACTTAATCTATAGTTAAGTTCAATGACTTAGGTTTTGCCTGCTTATCAGTTACAATCCTAACAACCACTGTTTGTTATTTTATTTATGTGAATCATTAGATATAATTCTTCTTCTTTACTAATTTTATATTCAAACATGTCTAATACCAATGCTGCAATTTCCTCAGTACATATTTTAGGTTTATTATAATTTTTATTTACCAATTTGTACATATCTTCAATATCACTATCTTTATAAGTTTCTTTTCTTAAAATCCTTTGAACAAAAAACTTTAAGTGAGTTATAAGTCTAGTGTAATTTAGTGAATTTACATCTAATTTAAACCCATGTACTTCTTCAATTATCTGAATAACTTGCTTTGAAAACTCAAGTATATTAATACCTTCATCTTTTTGAGAATTCTCCAAACCATTGATTATATGAATAGCAATATATCCTGCTTCATCTTCAGGCAATTTTACTCCTATCCTTTTTTCAATTTCATCAATTGCCCATAATCCAAATTCAAATTCTTCTCTATAAAGTTGTTTTGTCTCATTCAATATTAAGTTTGGTAATTTTATACCTTGTTTTTCTCTTTGGACAGCGAATTCTATGTGACTAGTTAAGGCTAATATTATTGAATCATTCACTTGAGTATTTAAAACTTCATTAGCCTTTTCTATAATTTCTTCTGAAATTTTAAAGTATTCAATAGAGGTCTTATTAAGTATTTGATTGTATTTGTCTTTTTGATTATCTTGAACAAAATATTTCTTAGAAATCAAATTTTCATCTATCAAATCTCCTACTTTTTTCTTGAATCCAACTCCAGCACCAGTAACAATTATTTCTGTGCCATCTTCTAAGGAGCTTACTACGACATTGTTATTAAATATTTTTTTTATATTCACTATAAATCCCCTCTAAAAAAAATCTCTCATCACACTTACATAGTATATTATATTTAATTTAATGTCAATATTTAAAATTTTATTTTCGAATATATTTTGCATTTTACCCTATAATACTACAATGACAAAATATTTTAATTATTCTCAATCAAATTATCATATTTTGTCGTTTTTTTATTTAAATATATTTAAATATTTCTTTTGTATATTCAATTAGTTAAAATTAATCGACATTTTATATTCTGAAACTAATTTCAAACTATTTTCCAGTATTTTCAACTATTTCAATTTGAACTATATAGATATATATTGAAATTCAAATTATATTGTATTTTTAATTTTTTCTCAAATATATGTATTAACTAATATAAATTTTAATTTAGATAAATTAGGCATAGTTTTTTATAATATATTTTATAATAATTTTTATATTTTGTTTTATGTTTTTTTATTGGATTATTATACTTATATGTCTATAATTACTTATAAAATCATTTTTTCTAATTATTTACAATACATTTTAACTACTTTTATTT
Source organism: Clostridioides sp. LIBA-7602 (assembly GCF_056688945.1). NCBI lineage: Bacteria > Bacillati > Bacillota > Clostridia > Peptostreptococcales > Peptostreptococcaceae > Clostridioides > Clostridioides sp. LIBA-7602. Next base: position 3,536,250 of record NZ_CP196991.1, read on the forward strand.
AGTCATATCTTTAATATTTTTATAAGTTTACTGGTCATATTTATCATTAGTTTCAATTAATATTTAACATTTTATGTAAAATTTATAAAAAAATGTATATAAATTTAAATAAGTGACTATACTAAAAATATGATACGGATAACCAATAAGTTCAACCTATCTCCCCCAAAATAGAATGAGTTACAGTTTCCCCCAACTGTAGCTCATTTTCGTGTAATTTAATAATTTAATTGTCCTATACTTTTTGATATCTTCATAAAAAATATATAGACTATTACACAAATTATTTACATAATAACTCATAAATAAAAGCACTATTACAAATTTATAATAATGCTTTTATCTTAATCTATCTTATTATATTTTTAGTCTATCCTATTATCTCTACTTTTTATAAACATCAATTTGCCATTACTTATTCCCCATAACTCATCTGAACATAAAGCAATTCTATCTAAAGTTGTAGCTATTATCACACATTTATTATCTTTAGATGCTAGTTTGTAAAGTATATCTACCAAGCTTTTTTTGCTTTTATCATCAGTACTTTCTATAATATCATCATTTTCTATGATATCATCACAAATTATTAAACTTGGATTATTAGACAATGCTCTAGCAATACAGACTCTCTTCTTATCATAGTTAGATAAATCTTTCACTTTACAATTTGCTTTTTCCTTATTAATTCCTACTTTTTGTAGAGTCTTATATACAATTTCATCCTTATTCTTTTCTCTGTTTCCACCAACCAACATAGTCAGAATAATATTATCTAAAACAGTGGCATCATTTAACAAGTTGTAACCTTTAAATATTGCACCTACATACTTACTTCTATAAATATTTTTATTTATATCTTTTAAATCTTCACCATTATATATAATACTTCCATTAGTACAATCATCGAGACCCGATATTGTAGACAATAAAGTACTCTTTCCCGCTCTAGTTTTTCCTATAATAACATACATTTTTCCAGTTTCAAACTCTGCACTCATATCTTTTAATACAAACTTACTACTGCCCTCATATTTATAATTAACATCAATTAATTTAAGTATTGGCAATCTCCATCACCTAATTTCTATCATAAATTATTTGTATTGGCTTGTACATAATTGTACTATATATGGATACTATACTAGTCAACAATATCAATATAATTGCCATAATAATTATATTAAACATAAATTTTAAAGTTGATTTATCTTTTAAATTTTTCATCTCTTGTTTGCTGTTACTATAATTTATGTTTATATCTTTATATCCTCCATAATCAAATACAGAGTCATTATATGTTACATTATATTTATACTGATATTCAAAAACATAATTTGATATTGCTTTTTCTGATATACTTGCAATTCCTAATCCAAGTATAATACATATCAAAATCATTATGATACTTTCATAAACGAAACTTCTAATTATCTTAAATTTAGACATTCCAATTAGCCTCAACACCCCTATATCATATTTTATTTTTTTTATTGATATTACAGAACTTATCATCAATAATATTGAGCCTAACACTAATATTCCAAAAATAGATGTAAAAGCTACACTAGACAAATGTTTTATTGGTGCCATTAATTTATGATACACTGAATCATCTATAGTAACTTTATATATATCACTTAGCCCTTTATTTCTTAGTTCTTTCTCAAAAACCTTTCTACTATTAGAATCTTTAAGCAAAAAATTAGCACTTGTATAAATCATCTGATTCTCTGGTCTAATCTTTTTTTCAAACTCAAGTAAAGTGTTGTATGAGGTTAATATGTTATTGTATATGCTTATATCTTGAGCATTTTCTACTTTATTGCCATGTTTTTTCTTATATACACCTACTATTTTTAGATTTAACATAGTATTAGCATCATAATCATTTAGCAAAGATATTGTATCTCCAAGCTTAAACTCACTAACACTTAGAAAGCCTTCACTTACTATACATTCATTATCTTTTTCAAATAATCTCCCTCTACTCATATCTAAATTATAATATTTAAGATTTATATTTTTATCTGTAAATCCCATAACCACAAAATTTGTGCCTATATCATCATATACAAGATTTTTATCATTACTAACTACAGGTTTTTTATTATTATCAAGATACAAAACAATATTTCCTATAAGTGACATTTTTCTTACATATTTTGATTTTGAAAAGTTTAAATAGTCATCTAAATTTAAAACATTATATCCTCTCAAAGATTCTATTGAATCATTTTGGCCAATCTTTTTTTCATTAATTTTAATACTTACCTTTGACTCAAGTTTTTTCTCATATTTTTGATTTATAATAGATGCACTTAAATTTATTATTGAGAAAATAGCAATTGATAAAACCATTAATAACATAATAACTATACTAAATGAACTATGAATTTTATTTCTAATCAAATTTTTAATTGCATTATTTAAAATATACACTTTATATCTCCTCTTATCAATTGAATACTATGTTATCGATATTATTAGAACTCTTATTAATTATTACTTATATTCTTTAAACACTAAATAAAAAGTTGAACCTTTATTTTCTTCACTTTCAACCCATACAAAACCATTACATAAATTACATACATGCTTTACTAAACTAAGACCTATACCATACCCGTCCTTATTTAATTCATTTATTCTATACCTATCATAAAATATTTTATCTATATGATGCTTATTCATTCCAATGCCATTATCTTTTACCAATACAATAACACTTCCCTTTTGATTTTTTACACTTACATATATATCTTTACCTTCACCATATTTTATTGCATTATCTAAAAGATTGGATACACCTCTATAAATCCACTTTTCTTTTCCATAGATACTCATATTTTCATCTTCATCAAAATCAAAGTTCAAATTGCTATACACTTTAGAATAATTATCACACACTTGTGCACATATTAAAGCTATATCAACCTCATACATATCCTCATTATTTTTTATATCACTTATTGCAAGTACATCTTCTACACTATTTGAAACTTTATCAAGAGTATTTAATAATTCATTATTTCCATCAAGTTCTAAACTTGTTTTCAATATAGATATAGCGTTTTTTTGTTCATGTGATAAATATGAATTCAATCTTTTATAGTCCTCAATATGAGAATCAAATTTATTTTTTAAGTCTTTATACACTCTAGACATAATAGGGTCTATGCTCAATATTTCGTCCTCATCTTCAATGTTATTTATATTATTTAATATTTCTATTCTTTCTTTAAACTCCAATCTATTTAGTATCGATAAAAGTATGAAATTAGATGTCACTATAAAAGCAAAAAATAATATTATAACTACATTAAAATTATTCTTAAGTATAAGATCATAATTAGTTATTACTCCTTTATCTATATCATGTACATTGTCTGGCATCATTTCGCCCTTATATGGAGTTAAATCTCTAGAAATTAAATTCTTATCTATATCAGATATGTTTATAATATATTTTAGACCTATTGCAAAAATTATAAAAACTATAACAGAATATAAAATTAACACTATAGTCTTTTTATTCTTTAATCCTTGCATATAGAATATCCTATCCCTCTAGTAGTTATTATTATCTCTTTACCTGCCACTTCTTTTAATTTCTTTTTTAATCTAGCTATATGTACCCTTAGTACAGATGATAAAGGGTCAAAATATTCATCATAAACGTGTTCTGATATATCTATACCTGACACAATATTTGGATATCTACTTGCAATATATTCTGCTATATCAAATTCTTTGCTTCCCAGACTTACTTCTTTATCATATACATATACTTTTCTCGATGCTGGATTTATTGTAATGGGTCCTGCTTTTATATCTGGGTTTGTCCTACCATAAAATCTTCTTATAACTGCTTGTATCCTAGCTCTTAATTCTATAATTTGAAATGGCTTTACTATATAATCATCAGCTCCTAAATCAAGCCCCTTTGCCAACTCATTTACTCCATCTCTTGCTGTTACAATTATTATAGGTATCTCTAGATTATTACTTCTAAAAAATTCTAATATCTCTATTCCATCTTTATCAGGTAAGTTTAAATCTAATAATATAGCATCATAATCATTTATAAATGCTTTTTCTTCTCCATCTAATCCACAATTTGCTATATCTACTACAAGTCCTTCATTTTCCAAGCCTGACTTTATATTATAAGAAAGTTCCTTATTATCCTCTATTATTAATACTCTCACATAATCATCTCCTAAATAAAATATCAATCTATTTATTATATATAATGAATGTTTATTGAATGTTAACTTCACCTTATAACTATTTATATTTTAAACAAAACTCAACCTTATTATTATTCAAATATTTGCATGTGTCAAATTTGAGTCAATCCAATCTTTTAATGTTTCTAGTAATGGATTTAATAATCTATCTACAAATATTAATAAATTCAATAAATAACTTAACAAGAGCTAATTAACAAAACCCTTTCTAAAAACATAACATATATTAAACAAGCTCTTGATTAAAACTTGAACTTGTTTAATAAAAAATACAATAGTTTGTTAGATAAGGGGTTTTTTTATGCCATTCATGGATTTATCTGAATACATTGAAGGTGCAAATCTTAAAGTTAAAACTAAGAGTAGTGAAACTGTTAAAAGGATATATTTTAACAATTCTGCTACTCCATTAGTTCTAAAAAACGTAGTGGATAATTTAAATTGCGAGATTCCGTGGCTTACTTATATTAATGCTCCAGGAATAATCTCAGAAAAAAATACTTTAGAATATGAGAATGTACGATATACCATTCTAAAACTCATTGATGGAGATAAAGAAAAAGACTCTGTTATTTATGTCAAAAATGCTACAGAAGGAATAAACTTATTAGCGGAATTTTTTAAGAATGAAAGTCCAAATAAACTTGTTATTACTACAGCAATGGAACATATGGCTAATTACCTGCCTTTTAAAGTTAATTTTCCTACAAAAGTTGTTGGAATTACAGAAAAAGGAGAACTTGATTTATGCCAATTAGAGAATATACTTAGAAATAATGCTGGGAATATATCTCTGGTTACGGTTACAGGTGCTAGTAATGTTACAGGTATAACCACTCCTATATATGAAATAGCAAGAATGGCTCATAAATACGGTGCAAAGATATTAGTGGATATTGTTCAAGTAATTCAGCATAAACCTTTTTCAATGATGCCACATGAATGTGCTGAGCATATAGACTTTATTGTTTTTAGTGGACATAAATGCTATTCCCCATTAAATGGTGGGGCTCTAGTAGGTCCTAAAGCATTCTTTGAAAAATTTACTCCTGTATTATATGGTTCAGGTTCTACAAAATTTGTAACCGATGACAAAATAATATATGCAAATATACCTCAACGTTTTGAAGCAGGATATCCAGAGTATTTTGGAACTCTTGCAATGGGAAAAGCACTAAACACTTTAAACAAAATTGGTTTAAACAGAATTTCAGAATATGAAAGAGAATTATTTTTATATGCTAAAGAGGAAATGAAGAAAATACCTAATGTGATAATATATGGAGATAAGTCAAACAATGTAATTATCCCAAATATATCTTTTAATATAAGTAATATGTACTATAAGGATGTAGCAAAATATTTGGTTGATAACTTTGGAATAGAAACTGGAGCTGGAGTAGTAGGTGCAGATATTTATGTACAAAAACTGTTAGGTATAAGTCCAAAAGAGGCATATATTAGATTTATGAGGGAAAGTCCTGTAGGGCTTGTTAGAATAAGTTTAGGAATGTACAATACTTTTGATGAGATAGATAAATTTATATATGCTATTAAAACTTTGGCTTTTAAATAAGATTTTTCTATTCTTTTTCAGCAATAGATAAAAATTAACTCTATCAAAATATTTTTAATCATCAAAAGAAATACATTTTTATACACAACTTATATAAGATTTAATGTAAAAAGGTGAATTCATATAATAGAATTCACCTTTTTACATTAAATCTTTATTTTCAAATAACATTTCTTAATGTTGGGTGGATGTATTAAAAAAATAATACCTTAGGTTTTTATTAATTTTTATCTAATAAGTATTAACAAGCATTGATTTCTTTATCTTCTGCTTATCTAGATAAGAAATTGCACTAGATACAGCTGTCTGACCTTGACCTGCTGATTTTAAATATTGATATGGTTTCCCAGCACAATCTCCTGCCACATATAAACCTTCAATATTTGTATTCATGTTTTTATCTGATTTTATATGTGAATCTTCTACTTCTAATCCTGGAACCATATATTTGGGTGATATACTATCTTTTATGATAAATATACCATCTATATCCAACTCACTTTTTCTCAATACTAATTTATTGACTAGTTTTTCACCTTTTATTTCTAAGGGTCTATCATCTATTATATTTATACTACTATTGATTTTATTTTCTAATTTATACATAGGTATATAGTAAACACTACTGGCTATTTCACTTAAAAAATTTGCTTCTTCTTCTGCTTCATGGTTGTATCCTATTATAGCCACTTTTTTATCTCTATATAGCATTGCATCACATGTTGCACAATATCCTACCCCTTTTCCAAGATATTCTTCTTCTCCATTTATCATTTTTCCATATTCAATACCTGTAGCTAATACAACCGTAGTTGATTCATATGTATCATTTCCAGAAACTAATGTAAAATATTCACCCATACTATATACATTATTAATTCTTTTTTGATTTATCTCTATTCCCATATCATCTATGTGCTTTTTAAATTTATCTTTAAGTTCTAAACCACTTATATTGCCAATTCCTAAATAATTTTCTATAGAAGGTGCTTTAATAAGCTTTTGGCTTATATCTTCACTTCCAAATAAAATTATATTTTTGTTTCTAATTTTAGCATTTATAGCAGCTGCAAATCCTGCTGGACCGCTTCCTATTATCGCAATATCATATCTCATAGTTTCACCTATTTTTTATAACCTTTCCTTTTTCTTTTATATAAATACTATATCAACAGATGACATCATTGCCAATTAGGCACTTATTTGTAACCACTTTAAGATTTATACTATATAAACAAAAAAACTCATTATAATGAGTTTTTTGTTTATATATATGATTTATTTTAATTACATATATGATTCAACTTTATTTTTTAAATTATCTTTAGGTATAAAACCTATTAATCTATCTACAGGCTTTCCATCTTTAAATATTATTACAGTTGGTACTGTAGATACTTCAAATTTTTGAGCTAATTCCATACTTTGGTCTATATCTACTTTTAAAAAGTCTGCTTTTTCAACCATCTCATTTCCTAATGCTTCATATACTGGTGATAACATTTTACAAGGTCCACACCAAGTTGCGAAGAAATCTACAACTACTAATCCATCTTTATTTTCTACTTCGTTTATAAATTCATTGTTATTTATTACTTTTGACATAATGTATATCTCCTTTATTGTTTTCTTGATATTAATATACTACGACCCATGCAACAGTTCAATTAGTCACTTTTTTGTAACTACTCATTTTTAATAACTTTAATCTCATGCTAAGTATGATTATGAGGTTACATATCTATACTATATATTTTTATTTTCTGCTTAATTATAGTTGACATTTTACTATTTAGGTTATAAAATTAAATTAATAACTACCTATGTAGTTACTAAACTTTTATGAAAGGAGTTTACCTATGGATGATATAGTTAATGAATTACAAAATATAGGATTTACAAAGTATGAATCTCAAATATACATAGCATTATTAAAAGAAAATCCTTTAACAGGATATGAGATAAGCAAATTATCAGGTGTCCCACAATCAAAAGTATATGAAAATATAACAAAGCTAATAAACAATAATATAATTGTCAATGTTGGAACTGACCCTATTAAATATGTACCTATAAATCCTAGCGAATTATTAAAAAATAAAAAAGAAGAATTTAATAATTCTATAGATAAGCTAAACGACAACTTACAGGTATTAAATAAAGGTAAAAGTATAGAATATGTTTTAAATATAAAAGATAATAAAAATATCTTAAAAAAGGCAATAGAAATGATAAATAATGCAAAACAAGAAATTATACTTTCTTGCCCTTATGAAGAAACTCTTGAACTAAAAAATGACCTTCTAATCGCTTGTAAAAAAAATATTAATGTTGAAATACTTCTTTCAGAAAATAAAAAACTAGAAGGCCTAAGTAATATTCATATCCATGGAGGAAATGATACTACACTTGAAAATAAAAAGCTTTACAGGGGAATTATTTTAATTGTAGATAACAATGAAATACTGACAGGAAACTTATCTAAAGGAAGTGAAGCTATTTCAATCTGGACAAGAAACTCTAATATTTTATATATTGGAACTCAATACATAAAACATGAAATTTATATTTCAGAAAAAACAAAAGGAGGTTTTAAAAATGAATAAAATTAATATTAAACAAGTTGATGCTTTTACAACTGTACCTTTTGGAGGAAATCCTGCTGGTGTAGTTACTGATGCATCCAATATTTCTGACGAAATCAAGCAAAATGTAGCTAAAGAAATGAACTTATCAGAAACTGCATTTGTTTCAGAATCAAATGTTGCAGATTTCAAGGTACAATTCTTTACACCTGGTTTAGAAGTTGATTTATGTGGTCATGCAACAGTAGGAGCTTTTCATGCACTTTTAGAAGAGGGGAAACTTGATGCTAATAAGAATATATTTTATCAAGAAACAAAAGCTGGTGTACTATCTGTAGAGCTTAAAGAAATAGATAATGAAAATATATTTATGATGGAACAAAATCCCCCTGAATTTGAAAATTTAGATAACTACAGAAAAGAGCTTGCACAAATGATAGGTGTAAATGAAGATAGATTTCTTGAGTATCCAATTATGAAGGTAAATACTGGACTTTGGTGGCTTGTATTTGGATTAAAATCTTTAGATGATTTAAAAAATATTTCTCCAGACTTAAATGAAATCAAAAAATTTAGTGGTGAAAATAATATAATTGGTATAACTCCATTTTGCATAGAGACTATAGATGAAAAATGTGACTATCATTTAAGATCTATTGCACCATATGTTGGAGTTACAGAGGACCCTGTATGCGGAACTGGAAATGCTTGTGTATCATCTTATATAGTACATCATAATATTTTAGATAAAGCTAGTCTTATTGGTGAACAAGGTAACTTTATAAACAGACCTGGAAAAGTATATGTAAATATAGCCGAGGAAAATAATGATATATCTTCTGTAAAAATCGGAGGAAGTGCTTATACTGTTTTAAGTGGAGAAATTATGTATTAATTCTCTATATAATTTAAGATAAAAAAAATACTAGCCAACTAAGACTAGTATTTTTTTATATATTTTTTAATAAATTTACTTCAATATATAATAATATTATGCTTAAACGTAAATTTTTATTATTCTTACTAATTAGATATAAATCAACCTAATATAATTATCGTAGATTAATCTATATAAAATAATAATTATTTATTGATTATTTATCATCCTCAACAAGTCTACTTAATGTCTTGTCAGATAAGAATAATAGTATAGCTGCAACAAATAGTATTACTGGAATTACAGTATATACCTTAATCATATCAAATTTAAGAGTGAATGCATATATATATCCGTATCCTTGACCAGCTAAGAAAGTAGCAAATGTCCATACTCCCATAAGAACACCTAGAAGTTTCTTAGGTGCATACTTACTTACGAAAGAGTTACCAAGTGGTGAGAATAACATTTCTCCAAAACTTAGAAGTATACCAAACATGATTATCCATATTATACTAGCTTTAGCAGTTTCAGGGGCTCCAACACCTCTTGAAAGTTCTGCTCCAACAAGCATTAAGAATGCAAGACCTAAGAATGCTAATCCAAGACCTGTCTTTTTAAATAAACTTATATCTCCTTGTGGTCTACTGGCAAGTTTGAACCATAATGCTCCAAGAACTGGTCCTAATACTATACATACAAGTGCATTTAATGAGTCAAACCAAGCAAGAGGAATTTCAAATCCTCCAATAGTCATGTCTACAAATGCTGCACCATAATCATAAACTGCAAGATAAGTTAAGTACCAGAATAACCAGAATACTACAGAGAAGAATGAAATAAGTATAATAGCCCAAATTCTTTTCTTATCCATACCTGTAAGAGGCGAATTATCTTTTGCTTCAACTTTTTCAGCAACTACGCCTTCTTTAAATGGTCTCTTTCCTGCATTTCCAAGGAATCTCCATCCATATGTGAACCATATTGCACCTATTACACAAAGTACAGCTGCTATGAAGAAACATTGAGAGAATCCAAGTACACCATTTTTTGCAAATGTTTTAGCATAAAGTATACCAACTGCTGTAGTTCCAATAAAAGAACCTATATTAACAAAAGAATACTGTACTGAGAATGCTGTATCAAGTTCTTCTTGATTGTCAAAAAGCTGTCCATTTACTGCAGATACATTTCCTTTAAAGAATGCAGTACCAATTGAAACTAATATTATCATTGCATTTACCATAGAAACTGTAGTTGCAATAGAACCAAGATAATATCCTATCCCCATGATAAGCATACCTATAGGTATAGTATATCTAGCTCCTATCCACCTATCTGATATATATCCCCCAATGATTGGTGCAAGGTATGTGAATGCAACAAGGTTAGCTTGCATTATGGCAGCTTGTCCTTTATCTATTCCAAGACCACCATGAATTACAGCTGTTGTAAGGAATATATAGATTAAAAACTTCGCAGAATAATATGCTGCTCTTTCAAATGAGAAAGTTGTTGAGCAGATATAAAATCCTATAGGGAATTTACCCTTCTTATTTACTGTTGTGCTCATAAGTTTAAATCCTTTCTTAATTGTATTTTTGTATTTTTATATTTTTACGTTTTACCTAGATTCTTTCTTTTGGTGAAAGATTCGGTGATATTGTTTTGTAAAACAATTTGTAATAATTATTAAGATAATTGCGTTTTTATTTGTAGAATTTATTTTTTCATGGAACAAATTAAATATGCTTTTTAATTATAAATTTAAATTATATAAATTCATTATTTTCAGATATATTTATAAATCATTAGATTCTTATTTAAGACCATGAAAAAATCTTCATCATAGCAATTCTTATTTTTTTACGTGATAGTATTTTACAAACTAAATTCCTCCTTTTGTGGCAACTTATATAATTACATTTAAGTGCTTTTTTAAAGGAGTCTCGAATAAAGCAACATATATTTTATTCAAATAATGTTTTTATTTATTTTTTAAATCTCTATGTTACTTCGTCTAACCAATTCTCAACTTAAATAAATAAACTACTATCCATTCACAGATTAGATTTATTTCTTATGATATAAGACTATACTAAACACTGTGAATCTAAACATAAAAACTGTTATTTTAAAGTGATTATCCATATATTCGCTTTAATACTATTAACTGAAGCTATGTTATGTATTTATAATATATTTTCCATAAAAATGCTTCAATTTGAAAACTTTTTCACGAATATTTATTTTCCACCTCCCCCTATTTATTTCACCATGTAAATCGTACCATAAATATATACTTATATGCAAGAAAAAAATCGATTAATCGACAGTAAATAATTAGAAAAATTTAAATTATATTTGTCAAGTATATTATATATATTTTTTTATATGGAAATATAAGTTAAATCAACATCTAGAATGGTTTTTTAGAAATGAAATTTTAATCTTTTTCTTAATTCGCTTATTTTCAAAAATAAGTTTTTTGTATCCAATATATAATAATCAAATTACATACTATTAACATCTATTTTTTTAAGAATAAAAACGATAAATTAAGAAATGAAATAAATCCAAATTGAGTTTTATAAATTCTATTAAGATAATTAAATAATTGTTATATATTTAATTATCTTAATAGAATTCATTAATTTTTAAACTTATATGTATCTTATCTTATAAAAATGACTCTTTATCTTAAATTTCTAAATATAGATAAATACAATTATTTCAAATGTGTTATAAGTAATCTAACTAATCACATCAATAAACATTTTTTTAACTAGTTTGAATTATTTATAAATAATTATATTTATTTATTATTCAAATAATATTTTATCTAAAAAAGAAAAAGTTTGTTTAAAAATAAACTTTTTAATTATTCTATATTACTCCTATAAAATACTTAATAAATTTCGCACATCTATAATTTTTCAGGTTAGGCTATAAATATGCAGTAATTATCTTAGTTATAAATTCCAATAGATATTTAGTCTTATTTTGTCGATTATATTTTTTATAAGATTTCCTAATCTAGATATATTCTATTACAATAGATTTTCATATATAAAAAATAGAGCCTAAAAAATAACTATAAATAAAATTTAAATAAGATGGATTCTATTTAACATAGTATCCATCTTATTTACTCGAAACAAAAAAACTTTTTGATAGTATTATACATTTTAGAATCTAGATAACTCATCATACTATTAACCTAGATAATCAACTTTTTAAAATGACTAAAAACAACAATAAAATATTGATAACCTCCTATTTTAAAGTTGTTGTTAAATTTCATTTTATCTTTTATGTTGAATGTTAATTTTTCAACTTTATTACAGTCTATATTTAAATTATGTATAATTACTTTAAATTCAATATTTTTTTACATTCTAATACTTATAATCTATAATTACATTATTCTCGTATTTTTTTAATTATATTATATTTTATTAGATTATGATTTTTAAATAAAAGATACTATAAAATACTTTATTGAGGTATATGACTTGATATATATGAACTAACTTCATCAGGAGAGATATCTAAAATAGTTGCAAACTCTTCATTCAATAATCTTTCGGCTTCTTTCATTATATTGTCGTCTGCTTGATGTGTTTTTTTACCAATAGATTTTACATACTCTTTATTATCATATATACTTCTTATTAATTTTATTAGCTCTTCACATTTACCATTTCTAAGTATTTTTTTAAATTGCTCACTTCTTGTTTTTTCATTATCTATCCATAGTGTATCCATATTAGGAATATCATTTATTAATGAAATAACATTAATTTTAGAAAGTAACTTTCTCATTGGTACTTTCTCATTATCTACAGGAATTTTTATTACTGTATTATTAGAATAAATAGGGCTCAACACATAATACTCTCTTTTTATTCCATTTGTAAATTTTTCATTTGTTATATCTAGAACCTTGCATACTCCTGTCATACCATACATTATATAATCATCAACCTTAAACAAAAACATCACCCTCCTTAATAAAAAATAGCTTTGACAACTGAATTTATCTTGCCAAAACTATTTGCTATATATTAATTTTAACATATTTTGGTACTTTAATGTAAATAAAACTTATATTATTAAAATAAAAAAATACATTAACTACTAGTTAACGTATTTTTTAGATTTACATAGTAAATATAACTTAAAATAGTTTATCTTCTATGAGTACTTATAAAATTGGGGCTTGACTATTCATTGAATATCCATCATTTCTTACATCATTTATCTCTAAAATTTCGCCCTTTATTTCGACTTTTGTAAGTTTCTTAACTGCTCCATAAGGCTCTTTCAATGAAAGTTCATCTCCTCTTCCAGAAATAACCCATAAAATCTTATACCCTTTAGGTGCTATTTGTAGCTTATTTTCACCTTTTCCATCAGTAAAGTAAACTAGTAAATTAATCTTTTTATTATTAGCATATTCAAAAACTGGAGAAAATCTAGTACCTCCACCTATCCTAATTCTATCTTTTATGTCTTTTTCAGTTCTCACCTTATATACACGTCTAATTTCATTATCGCACTCTATAATCGTAATTTCATGGCTATAGTTTTTTACGATATTAAGAACCTCTTTAATCGCTTGTTTAAACTCTTCATCACTGATACTTCCACTTATATCAAGTGCAACTGCTATTTCTGCCTTATGACTTCTAAGTTCACCCCTCAAGTCTAATCTATCTGGTTGTCTTCTATTTCTTCTTGTTATAGTCTTCTTTTTATTACTTTCAACGGTTCCCATTATCCTATTAAGATACAAATTCCATGGCAGTTCACCTTTACTATTTTTAAGTGACGATATCATACTTTCTAAATAAGCAGGAATTGTACCTTTTTGAGAACTATCAATAAATTTTTCAGTAAATTCTTTAAGCGTTTTTTCATCTACATCGTTAGATTCTTCCCAAATATTATGAGTTTTTTCTGGGCTATAATCAGTTTCTATATTTCCATACTTATCACTATCATCTTCTTCACCATCTTCATCCTCTTCTAGTAAATCTAATTCAGTTTGAATCTTTTCTACATAATATTCAAAAGGTTCATATGGCTCAAGTTTTAAGGAATATTTTAAATTTACCCATTCCAAGGTAGTTGCATATGGTGGTAAATTATTTAAAAATTTATTTACTACTATGTCCATTGCCATGTTGATAGCTAATGTACTATACTTTCCTTTTAATTCCTTTGCTCTCACCAAATGCATAGATAATATGTGATGAATTTCATGTTTGATTGTAGTCTCCATTTGTTTTATGTCAAGTGTTAAAAAAATCATTGGATTAAAGTATATAACATACTTAGCTCCTTTAAAATTCACACCCGTAGGACTACTTATATCAAATCGTATCTCTCTTGACATCTGAAATAAAAAATATCCATAAAAATTGTCCTTTTCTTCCATAAGACTTAAATTAACTTTATCTATAAGGTTAAAAAATTCATATTTAAAATCTTGTGGTATATCTACATCAAATTTCTCATTGGCACGATTCGCCTTTAGTATAGAATGAGTACTTATAATTTCACTTGCTTTATTATAAAGTTCTTTTGCTTGCTTATTAAAATAATTTTCCATACACTATCCCCTTATTAAACTATAAGATTCAAAATATGATTTTACAAACTCTTCATTTTCTATAGCTTTTTTATACACTTCAGTATAACTATTTCTAATGTCCTTCATAATTCCTATCATTAAATCTACAGGGTATACTTTTAAAAACTCAATGAATCTATTAATGTATCGGTTTGATTCATATTTACCATCCTTCACATTTGATTCTAAGTTTTTTAAGATATTTATAGCTGATAGATAAAGTCTTGTATGACTTTCATTTTTTACTCTTTCTATAATAGACTCATCAATAGATTCTCCTAAAAAAACCTCTTCATAAGATATTAGTGGTTTAGAATCTGATTCAATAAAGCTTATAAACTCTTCTGCAATAACCTTACCTATATTCCCTTTTATAACATTTAAAAATACTGCTCTAGGAATTGAATTATTTTTTTCCTTATAAACTTTATAAATTTTAGATACTCTTTCATAACTTCTAGGAGTTGCCCTTACATCATCTTCATTTATTTTATGAAGATATTCTGGAAAAGTAGAAATAAACTCTATAACCTTTCTTTCAATTCCTTCATCAACTGCCCATTTTAACCATTGTGTATGCTCACTCTCCATATTTAACCAGACAAATCTATTTTCTTGAGCTGCGTCCATATCCACAACTTGATAATCAAAGTCTGAACCATATTTACTTGATGGGTTCATTGCTGCTAAAATCTTTACATCATCATGCAACTTATATCCATTAATCTCTCTATTTAGAATTAAATTCATAAGTTCTTGTTGTACTGTATGCTCACAACGATTTATCTCATCTATAAATAAAAGAACAATCTTACCTTTAGATATCTCTTCATCAATTTCTCTTAATTTATTATGAACAGCATATACTGTTGTTTTCTTTTCAATCTTATATCCATTGGAATCAACTCCTACATAAGATTCTATAGTTGGAAGGCCTCCTATTTCGCCCTCTTTAAGTAGGTTCCCATCAATAACAACTAAACTCCAATAATTTTCTTCAGCAAGTTTTTTTGCTAAAGCTGTTTTTCCTATCCCACTTTCTCCCACTATTAAGGGAACTTCTCCAGTGGATAATATTAAGTCAACGCTTTTTAATGTGTCTATAAAATTCATTTTTCTCTCTCCTACATAATCTTTAATTTCTCGTCTACAGAGATTTTTTTTGCTGTCTTACTTCCATACTTATAAATAAACATAATTTTATCTATTGTCAGATTTTCACTATTCCTATCTATAACACTACAGTTTAAAAAATCTCTAACATATTTTTCTTCAACATTTTCCTTTGATAATACGTCTTTTAATACTCCCTCTAATTCATCTTTAGATATTTTCTTTATAATATATTTAATCACTAAAATATTAACTTTCAAAAACTCTAACATTTTATTCTTATCTAAATCAGTTATAAAGCCAATAGCTGCTTCATTATTTTTTATAGCTATAATTTCTGTATTATAACTAGGTGATTCTATATATCTTAATGCATCATAACTTATTCTAACTGCCTCTTCTTGTACACTTTCATAAGGCTCTTTTATAAATTTTATTGAATCATAATTTTTTCTTACTGCTAATAATTGCAGTTCTTCACTTGGATTTTTAGCATATTTAATAGCCCATCCTGCTTGATTTATGGCCATCTTAATAACTCTATCAGTTGGATTTTTGATATAGTCTAGTATACTCCACCCCTCATTTACTGCTTTTATCATCATGTCTTCTGTTGGATTATCTACAAATTTAATTGCTCTAACATTATTATCTATAGCTAATTCTTGCATCTCTCTAGTTGGATTATTTATATATTCTAGTACAAGCCCATTTTCTTTGATAGCTAGTATTTTCATTTCATCAGTTGGATTATTTAAAGTAGATATAATATTAGGATTATTTTTTATCATTTCAACAACTCTTGATTTTTCCATAATATGCCTTTCTTTCTATAATTATTTTCATCTCTATACTAATTATAATAATCTATTCCTATTTATATAATTGTTTCTTATTATAATTAATATACTTTTTAAGCAAATTTAAACAGAATAATTATACCAATATATAAAAAAATTTCTAGAATCGAATAAAATTAAATACATATACACAAATATATTTCCACTATTTGTAAAATCACATAAAAGTTTAGTACTTCTATTAATAATAAAAAAGAGACTAGACAATATGTCCAGCCTCTTTTTTATATAAATTTATATTATTTTTAATCATTAGCATCTAACCACTTAGTTAGAACCTCGATATATTTATCATTTTCTTCAACAAATGGCATATGTCTTGAATATTCAAATAACTCCCATTTACTGTTAGGAATTCTATCATACATAGTTTTTGCAATATATGGTGAACATAAATCTATTGCTCCACTAGTTACTAAGCAAGGTTCTTTGATTTCATGTAATCTATCTGTAAACTCATATCCAGAAAGAGTTCCTGTAGGAGAAAATTCATTTTGTCCCCATCCTACAATATACGCTTCAGAACCTGATTTTTTAGGTCTTCTTAAACATTCTGGAGAATCTTCTGTTACTTCACCTGCACAATACATTGCCATAAATTTTTCTAGTGCATCATTATATTCTTTACTAGAGTAATCTCCAGTATTTACTGCATCAAGCAATGCTTTTTGGTCAGCTTCATCCATATATGATATTCTTCTTTTTTGTTCTTTCTCCCAAAGCTTTGCAGATGAAAGAGTAGATGAAAGAATGTATGACTTAATACCTTCTGGTTTATACTCAATAGCATACCAAATAGCCTGCATACCTCCCCAAGATTGACCTAATAGATGAATTTCTTCAAGCCCTAGATGTTTTCTCAGTTCAATAAGCTCTTTTATCCAAGTGTCCGCATTAAATAACTCAGGATGTCCTTCTACAAATGAATTACCACAACCAATTTGGTCATACATTATTACTTGTCTACCACTCTCAGCTATCTTGTCCAACACTTCAAAATAATTATGTGTAGAACCTGGTCCTCCGTGAAGTAGTACTAATGGCTTTTTCCCTTCAGTGTTTTCTCCTACTATACGGTAATAAGTTTTAAAACCTTCAAAAGGCATATATCCTTCAGTAATTTTCATGTTTATCTCCTCCAATTTGCTATTATGAACAATAATTAAGTTCATTAATATGGCTATTTAAAACTTCTAATACATAATTTATTAATGTATTTTAATCTTTATATCTGCTTTCATAAATAGTATAACATAAAAGAAAAAAATCTCCATACCAAATCAATTATAAAATAACATTAACTATATAATTTTATTTTATGTTAATAATAATAGATATATCTATAGTTATATCGTTCACTAATATAATAGTAATTTCAAATATTATTTCCTCAATAGAGTATAATTATTTTATATTCATTATAATATTTTGTATTCTACAATGTATTACATTAAAAAAAATATCTTTGTGTTTCTATTTACTTATTTTTTTATCGAATTTTACAGTATTTTTTAAATAAAATATTGTTAACTCAATTTCAAATAAAATTGATTTTATGATAAAATTATTTTTATTATATTTTAAAGGAGGTTTGTATTTGAACGATATTGATTTGCTTAAAGTTATAAAGTTATCTTTAGGATGCTCTCTTGCTATATTTATTGCTTGGCTATTAAAATTAGAATACTCAATGGTTGCTGGAGTTATAGTACTACTTACAGTAAAAGACACTAAAAAAGAAACTCTTAAAGGTTTTATTGGAAAGTTTTATGGTTTTCTTTTATGTACTCTTTTTTCATATTTATGCTTTAATATTTTAGGATATAATTTGACTTCATTTTCAATATTTATATTTATAATTATACCACTTTGTTTTTTATTAAATATTCAAGATGTCATTGCTATGTGTGTAGTCATCGCATCCCATTACTTTATTCAAGAAGAAACATCTATTAAGTGGATTTTAAACGAAGCTGGAATATTTGCAGTAGGTACTGGAATAGGTGTCATAATAAACATGTATATTCCAACAAATATACATAAAATCTATGAAGTTCAAAAAAAGTTACAGGAAGAAGTGAGCGTTGTACTTATAGACATTGCAGATATTATTGTAAATCCTAAAAAAGAAAATGAATATAGTAGAGATTTATATACATTAAATTCACTTATTGATAGAAGTATTTCTGAAACTTATGATAATATTAATAATACTTTATTAAATGACACTAGATTCTTCTTAGAGCACATGGATATTATAAAAAGTCAACGGGATATTTTAGAAAATTTGTATAGTTATGTATCTCAACTAAATTCTACACCACCACAAGCTCATATTCTATCTGCTTTCATACATAAGATAGGTTATACCAAATTTGAAGCTAAAACAGGTAATCTACTTCTTGAAGAATTGGATAGATTATTGTTAAGTATGAAAAATCAACCTTTACCTGTAAATAGAATAGAATTTGAAAATAGAGCTATTTTATTCTTATGCTTGACTAAGCTAAAACAGTTTTTAATTAATCGTATACATGCTCAGGAACTTAGAGATAATAATTTTTATAAATAAAAAGATGAGAAATCCAGCAGTTGACCCAACTACAAAATATCAAATATAATGTTAAATGCGCCCCTAGTAAGAGGGCGCATTGTTTATAATCTATTCTACTGTCATGAGTTAATCATTATTCATATCGAACATACATTACTTGACCAATTCCATTATTAAGTTTTGGATTAGTGATTTCTATTTTAATAGTTACATCATTTTTTTTGCAGTACTTCGCTAATTCTGCACCAGAACGGTTCTTACCACTAAAATCTAAAGAAAAAGGCTTATCATATTCAAAAGGATATTCAACAGGTTTACCTTCTGGCGCTAATGCAAACATACCATATGGTGTGTTCATAAATCCTATTACAGCATATGTATGCTTTGATGGGTCTAAATTTGATTCCTTTCCAGAAAATGTAATTGTATTTACTGATGAGTTGACTAAAGCACATCGAACACCTTGGTATGTTATATGTTTATTATTTATATCTTCTCCATTTTTTCCAAAATTTCCAACAACTTTTGCCCCTTCTTGATGTGCTTGCATAGTATGCTTACCAGGTGGCGCTGGTTTCTGTGTCTGTTCTGGTTTTGTCGTCTGTACTACTGCCCCAACTTCTGGATATGCCTTCTTGTCAAATGGTAATGGGTGGCTAAGACTCTTATATATGATGTCCTTTCCTGCCGATTTATTAGCATCAATATCTACGTGATACAAACGCCCATCACCAAAACGGATAAGATTCCACTGGTGGTCATTTGATGTACTATGGACATAATAACATTCAATTCCCATAGCGTCACATAAAGCTTTGAAGCTCCTAGCCATTCCAGAGCATGCTCCCTTTTTAGTAACCAGTGTATAGGCAGTATTGGCTCCCTCTGATGCATTCCAGTCAACATATGTTGTGTTATTTTTAATGTGATTATAGGCGACTAAAATCTTAGCATCTGTGGTCATATTCTTTGTGATTTTCTTGTTCATAAAATCCGCTGTTGCTTGTGCTACTGAATTCAATTGTGCTTGTGACAGCTTTGGGCCATATATACTATTAGTTCCTGTGACATAGCTTTTTGGTGTCTTTGCTGTTACTTCCTTGGCTGTCATACCATAAACTGTCATACTCATACTTGAGGTTAAAACTATGGTTGCAATCAATAGTTTGGTAGCTAACTTCCTAATTTTTTTCATACTCAATATTCTCCTTTATAAAATATAGTTACTTCCTATTCCTTGCCATTAATAATGCTCACTTTGGATTTAAAAAGGTGGATTGTCAACATGTAGGTTTCTCCATTCATACGTTCGTGAAATGTTCAAATTTAATGAAAAATCTAGTCGATATTTTCTACATGGTTTGTATACAGTACAACTAGCAAATCAATGCCTTTGCTGTCAGCTTGATAAAATGATGGTAATTAATATATTCAAAACCATTATCATGTAGCAAATGATATCTCTTTTCAATTATTAGTAATGGCAAGAATAAATAGAATTGTCAATAAGAGAATTAAAGGCAAATTTGTATACACTTTATACAATCTCCACCTAATATTATATCTATTATAATTTTTATATTCAATACAGTTTTTGGAAAAATATAGGATATGTTTATAAAAATACTATATTATGATAAACTTTATTATATTTTAATTATACTATAAATATTATTCATTTAAATATACTGACAAGTTTAAAATAAAAATATTACTGGTCTTTTTTTATTCCAATAATATTTTTATTTTAAAATAGATAAAAATCTTTATAAAATTTATGCAAATATTTTTATCTCTAATATTGTTATAGTCTTTATAATAACCTAACTATTTAGGTTTAAATAATCTGATATATCATAAAAATAGATATTAAAAATTGTATACGAACCATTTTCTGAACATACATCAATGTCATGACCCAAATTATCTATCATTTTCTTTACAAAATATAACCCCATTCCAGTAGACTTATACAGTTGATTTCTTCCATTTGTACCTGTAAAACCTTTATCAAAAATCCTAACTATATCTTCTTCACTTATGCCTATTCCAAAATCTTTTATAGATAATACCACTCCATTTTCTAACTCTCTTGAATCAAACTCAATTTTACCAGCTTTTTTAGAATACTTTATGGCATTATTAATAATTTGGTCTAAAATATATGACATACATTTAGAGTCTGTATAGACATCATAGTCTAGTTTATTTAAACTAACTTCAATGTTATTTTTTATAAGCAAAAATGAGTTATTTTTTACAGCCATTTTTACTAATTTTTCTAATTTAACCTTATTTATAAATACATCTTCAAACATGGTATTACTTCTACTACTATATAAAATGGAGTTAACTAAAAAGTTTATCTTAGCAACCTGATTCTTAATATCAATACTATCTTCTATACTACTTAACCTATCTGTAATTATACTCAAAGAAGATATTGGAATCTTTATTTCATGAACCCACTTAGCCATGTACTCGTCTAATTCTTTTAAAGATTGTTTATAAATTTCTATATCATTGTTATTTTTTATTTTTAGATTTTCTATAATAACTCTCATTAGATTCTCTTCAAAAGATTGTCCTTCAATCAAATAACTATCTATTTCACCATTACTTTCTATACAATTATATAAACTTTTATAACTATTTCTAAAGCTGATATAATCCACAACAAAAAATAATATTGTTATAAATAGTACTAAAAAATCTAAATATACCAACTCTGCATATTTATTTTTAAATACATCTATAGCAAATAAGTATATATTTATTATACTGACTATAATTAAACAGATGATAATATACTTAGACCTACCTTTTAAATATTTCGCTATCATTGTATTATATATCCTACGCCCTTCTTAGTTTTTATAAAATCATCAAAACCTAATTCTTTAACTTTACTTCTCAATCTATTCATATTTACAGTAAGTGCATTATCTGTCACAAACTCATCATTATTCCATAGAGTCATCATAAGACTTTCCCTTGATACAACTCTATTCTTATTTTTTAATAATAAGGTTAAAATTTTTATTTCATTTTTAGTCAATTCTAAACTTTCATCCTTGTATTTGTGCTTTATAACTCCTCTTCCTGTATCAAATATCAACTCGTCGTAGTACATAATACTACTAGAGTCACTATAATTGTAGACTCTTCTTATTATACCATTTATTTTGGTAACCAATATATCTATAGAAAATGGTTTGGTAATATAATCATCTGCTCCATTATTTATCCCCATTATTAAATCCATGTCAGAATCTCTTGATGATAAAAATATTATTGGTACATTAGAAATAGCTCTAATTTTCTCACACCAGTAAAACCCATTATATAATGGTAAGTTTACATCTAAAAGTACTACATCTGGTTTTTTGTCTACAAATTCATCTAATACTACCTCAAAGTTATTAATTAATTCTATGTTAAATCCCCATTTATCCAATGCAAGAGCAATTTCTTTGGCCAAATCAATATCATCTTCTACTAATAAAATTTTATACATTTGTGTATTCTCCATTATTTTAATATTTAACTATGTTATAAACTATTACTATAATAACATATTTTATTATATAGGTTGATTAACCAAGTTGTTTCGTTAATCAACAAGAAGACTCTTATTAAAAG
This sequence comes from Clostridioides sp. LIBA-7602, assembly GCF_056688945.1. NCBI lineage: Bacteria > Bacillati > Bacillota > Clostridia > Peptostreptococcales > Peptostreptococcaceae > Clostridioides > Clostridioides sp. LIBA-7602. The sequence continues at coordinate 3,559,348 of NZ_CP196991.1, forward strand.
AATCTCCTTGTTTTTTAGCAATTTATCAGTTAATTTTTATATACTACACGCTTAAACTTACTGACGGATACTGCTCCATATATTATAAATATTATCAAGCATATAACTAAACTTAGTATATATATACCAAATAAATTAGTCATCAATAAATCTCCTGCTAACCTCAATGCAAAATAGCTAGATATTGTTGCACTTAACATTGGTAAAGTATAAAAGATGGCTACTTCTTTAAGTATAGCTCTATTTATATCTTTTTCTGTAGTACCTATTTTTAATAAAATCTTATATTTACCTTTATCTTCATATGCATCACTATATATTTTCATGTAAATTATACTTCCAGCTACAAGTACAAATACTAAGAATAAAAATACAAGCACTACATATGCAAATTTCATCCATCGACCCTCATTTAGACCTTTATATCCATTCTGAATATAGCTATTTTTTAAATTTATATTCTTTTCAAGATTTTTAAACATCATTTGGCTATTTTCTTCTTGATACACCTTTGCTCCGTAAAAATATACTTGTTGTCCCTTATCTCTTAATTTGAAATATGTATCATCATTTACTACTATGATGCTTTGATTGAATCCTGTCCCTAACACTGGAACTTTTACTTTTCCTTTTGAAATATTATATAAATGTCCATCAATGTTTACGTGGGCTTCTTTTGTAGGTATTGATACTATCGTTTGAGGGCTTTTTAACTCTATTACATTATTTCCTTTAACTAGTTTATCACTATATTCTTTTAATTCTTCATCATGACCATTCTCTTTAAGAATACTACTAAAATCTCTATATTTCATTATGGCATCAGTTTTATCATAAATATCCTTACTATCTGTGTTTTCTAAAATTGTTAGTTCTAGATTTACTGAATATTTTATTTTATTAGTATCTTTTATTATATTCTCTATTTTTGTTTTATTCACTTCATCTTTGTTCATTGAAACTATACTGGCAGTATATACATTTCTTTGTTCTTGAGCGTTTTGATGTATATATTTCATTGCAACTGACGCTCCAAGAGTGGATATCGTAGTGGTTATAATTATTGCTATTATAGCATAAGTTTTGTAATTTTTATTTAATCTATAATTTATATTATTTATTGCTATTATATTATTTCCCTTGAATAATATTTTTTTGTTTTTTATGATAATATCAAATATAACAGGAACAACTGATTTGAATAGACCATAAGTCCCAACTATTATTATAGCTATAACAGGTATTACACTAGTTATATTTCCAGTCCTTATATTAGTAGAAAGGTAATAACCATATCCTATTACTATAATTGATACTATAGCTAAAATATATATACCTATTCCTATCTTTGGTATTTTTTCTTGCTTTTTGGATGTATTAATTAGGTTTATTACACTACTTCTACATATTGTTATAAAACCTTTTATAGCCATTACCATAAATATAGACATAAATATCAAAGTAGTATATAGTATAGCCTCCATGCTAAGTCCATTAGATACATTTATATCAAATCCAGATAGCTTTATTATCACTACTTGAAAAAATCTAGATGTTATTATTCCTATAACTATTCCTGTTATACAAGAACTTACTCCTATAAGCATATTTTCTACAAAATATATTTTCCCTATCGTATATAGGTCTAACCCCATAAATGACAATATACCAATTTCTTTAGACCTATTTTTAAAAAATATATTTGTTGCATACCAAATGAAGAAAAACAAAAACACTGATAGTATCATTATCACAGCTACCAATACTGATAATGTAAAATTTTTATTTTCTCCTTGTAATACATTTATAGCATCGCCATATCTTAATAATTCAAAGTTGGTTAGTACAACTACTGAAAAAACCATAGATATAAAAAATGCTAGATACGTTCTTATATTACTCTTAAAATTATTATACGCAATTCCAAGTATACTCACTTACATGTCACCTCCCATAGAGGCTAACATATCCATAATTTTTTTATAAAATTCTTTTCTGCTACTTCCTTTGTTTAATTTACACTTTATATTCCCATCGTTTATCATATATACTTCATTGGAATAACTTGCAGTTAGGGGGTCATGTGTAATCATTATAATAGTAGCATTATTCTCCTTATTTATTCTTTCCAATGATTCTAAAAGTTCATATGCTGACTTCGAATCTAAAGCACCTGTTGGTTCATCAGCAAATATGACTGCTGGATTTGTAATCAATGACCTAGCTGCTGCACCTCTTTGTTTTTGTCCTCCTGACAACTGATAAGGATATTTATCTAAATGATTTTCTAATCCAAATTTTTGGGCTATGGAAAACACCTTAGATTCTATTTCTTTACTTTTCTTTTTTCCTAATGCTAGAGGAAGCGCTATATTATCCATTAGTTTCATATTATCTAATAGATTATAGTCTTGAAATATAAAACCTATTTTTTCTCTTCTTAGTTTTGACAGTTCATTATTTTTTACTTTTGATATATTGATTCCATCTAGTATTACTTCTCCAGAAGTTTGTTTATCAAGTGTAGACATGAGATTTAGTAATGTTGTTTTACCTGCACCAGATGGACCCATTATTGCTATAAAATCACCTTCATTGACTGTAAGTGATATATTTTTTAATACATTTGTTCTAAATCCTTTTATTCCATAATCTTTTGATATATTTTTTATTTTTAATATTTCTTTCATAATAATAGCCTCCAGTTGCTAATTTTTTAATATATATTTATTTTAAAGGTTTTATTTAAATAAATCCTTAAGTAAATATTACATTTTAACTGTTAACATTACACTTTTGTAACATGAACAAGATGGCTATTAAAATATTTGATCTATATCTTTCTACTATCAATTTATATTTAAGATACATTTTTTAGCATCCTCAAAATTACCTACTATTCTAAAATTATTTGATTTATTCAGCTCTAGCATTAATTCTGAAAATCTTTTATTTATCCTATTCTCATCAGCAATAATCCCAACAACTTGTATTCTATAAGTTATAAATTTTTGTAATGCTACACCTGCTAGTCCAGTCTTCAAATTTAAAAACTCATCTGAAAATGAATTATTACTAAGCATCAGATAATTTACACCATGTTCCATACATAGAGATATAATATCCATTATTTCTCCTTCATTATTAAATTTACTATCTAAAAAAATATATTTCTTGTTATTTTTTTCTTTTATCTTATAATTCATTCTTATTCCTCATTTCTGTTTTAAATATTTTCTATTAATATGGATATAGAACCTAACATATCCTCAATAAATTTTATATTTCCCCATAACATAACTCTAAGCCTACTTTCATTTTCATTATATTTCAAATTAATAGTAGAGCCATTTGATATTGAAGTTGGATTATTTACAAGTGCCAAAAGTAAGTTTGATAGACGTGAGTATTCCTTGTTAGAAATACTATTTATGTCAATTACTGTAGATACATTAACCTTTGGAATACACCCTCGTTCTTTAGAGGAATCCAATTTAAATTCCAAACTATTACTTTTATCACTCTTTACATCCATAAATCTATCTAAATCTTCTTTTGATATCCTCCATTGCTTACCGACTTTATTAGCCTTTAATTTCCCATCTTTTATAAATTTTCTTATTGTCTTATGATGCATTTCCAAAGCATCTGCGACTTGGTCTATTGTATAAAACTTTTCCTCCATAGCTACACTTACCTTTCATTTGATAATAATAATATATTAATTTAGGAATATCAAAAAGTCAAATTTATTTTGTATTTTATTGCTTTTTATTTCCTTTTATTGTATTTTCATATACTTTTATATTTTATTATATTATGATATTTTCTAATAAATCATGATAATACCTCAACTTAACCTATAAATCAAACTCTATAATAATACACCACTAGAATGAAAATTTTCATAATTAAAAAAGCAATTTAAAAAGATTTAAAATCTTTTTAAATTGCTTTTCATAGTATGTTTTTAAATTTTTAAATTCCAATACTTCAACCACTAAAGTGATACTTAAAAGACTACCTAGTAAGTAATATTTTCAAGTTCTAGTACCTTTTTTATACAATTATCATCTTTAAAATTTGCAGTTCTTTCACAATCTTTCACTTTAAAGTTTGGAATAGTTTTAAATTCTTCATCACATATTCCATTCTTATTTAAATACATACAACTCGCCATTCTGACTATCAGACCACTATTTTTTAAGTTAAACAACACAGGGTCTATACATCCTCCATCTCCTCCAGTAGTTTCACCTACTAAAGTTGCAAATTTAGTTTCTTTACAAAACATAGCAAGTGACTCTGATGACGAATATATTTTTTTATCTACAAACAAATATATCTTACCTTTAAATTTCAAATCATTTTTAGATTTTAGGGTATAAGAAGTATTTTCAAAACCATTAAAATTTTTCATAATTTCTTCTGGCGCATTTTTCTTTACACTTGTTGGCAAATTTTCTATAGGTTCTAATTTTATATTTCTTACATTAGTGTATTTTTTTACTATTTCATTATCATTTCTATATACTCTATATCCATCTATTTTAACATCATTTTTTATAAGTTTAGATACAATCCCTTGCCAATATCTATCACTTCCTCCTGAATTTCCTCTTATATCAATAATTAGAGCTTTATGCTTTTCTAAAGTGTTAATATAGGTTTCAATTTCCTTTAAATCATTATCTATAGCTCCATGCTTTGATGACATTGATGGTAGATACATGTATCCTACTTTCCCTTTGATTACATCTTCTAAAATTAATTCTTTTTTTACAAAAATATCATTTGGCATTTTTATCTTAGAATTTATAGAATCATATCTCACCACAACTTTTTTATCATTAAGAAAATCATACCAATCATTATTAGAATATGATTTCTTAAAAAGCTCATATCGTTTTTTATTATCAATTAACTCTGTATGTTTATTATTTAATTCAGATAATATAGATGACATTTCTTCTATAAATTCCTCATCATTTTCAGTACTCTTTATTCTTTTTATATAATCTTCCTTATTTTGTAACCAATCAGTATTATTAAGTCTTTTATTTACATCTAGATAAGGATATCCTGTTTTTATAACATTATATACATATTTAAAATCATCTACTTTTTCTTCTTCAGATAGTTGATTTTTTTGTGAATAAGTAGAATTACCTAATAAAATTATAAATGTTAAAATAATTACTAAAAACAATATTTTCTTTTTCATATAATTCTCATCAACTTTCAAATTTTATATTTTAATACATTTTACTATCATAAATATCTAATAATCTTATTATAATTCATATATTAGTTAGACATCTTTAGCATCTTAATATTCTTATCGTAAATAGAAATTACTATTCTCCTCTTTTTTAATTTACTTTAATTCAAAATGACTTTAGACAAATCAAAATATACTAGTCAAATAATTACTACATTTTATCATATATCTATATTATTTGTAAAAATAGATATATTATTTTAAATTTAAACCTCCTTAGAATAAATTATTTTACTATTTTAGGGCAAACTTACTACCAAGAAATCAACATAAAACTCAAGAAAAGGAGAGATACATATGGTGTTTTTTATAGTAGGATTTATAGCCTCTATTATAGGTGCAATTTCTGGACTTGGTGGCGGGATTATCATAAAACCAGTACTAGATGCAGTAACTGAACTAGATGCTTCAGTTATAAACTTTTTATCAACATGTGCAGTATTTACTATGTCTTGTTCTGCTGTTACTAAACATATTAAATATAAAACTAAGTTTGAAAAGCCTACGACTGTATTACTTGGAATGGGTGCAATTTTAGGTGGTTTAATTGGTACTGAGATATTTGAACTTATAGTTGATTTTATTAACAAGGATAGGTTTATAAAGCTAATTCAAAACGGACTCCTTTTATCTTTATTATTAACTATATTAGTATACATAAATCTACCTAACAAAAAACAATTCCACATAAAGAATCGTATATTTACACTTTTACTTGGATATACTTTAGGAATGATTTCATCTTTTTTAGGAATAGGTGGAGGTCCTATAAATATAACAGCTCTGACATTATTTTTCTCAATGAATTTAAAGAGTGCATCTGTTAACTCAGTAATACTAATACTATTCTCACAAGCTTCAAAAATAATAACTCTATTAATTTCAAAATCAATACCTTCAGGGCTTGAAATATCAATGTTACTCTGTATAATTCCAGCTGCAATTTTAGGAGGACTATTAGGTACAACTATTAATAGAAAAATAAATAAAAATCATTTAATCATTGCTTATAATTCAGTCATGTTATTCGTTATAATGACATGTCTGTGGAATATAATAAGATTATTTTAAAGGAGAGGCTCTCAATGAATAAAACTAATTTACTTGAAACAGTTCAAAATGCTTATATATATGGATATCCAATAGTAGGGATGTATGAATTACTCTATACACAAGTTATTAATTCAAAAACTAAAACAACAAATTTTAATGAATTTGCTCATACTGTTACTGTAGCATCACCAAAAACATCCTTTATCCCAGCACCAAACAATGATACAACATATTCAAGAGCTTGGTTAGACTTACGTGAGCAACCAGCAATAATAGAAGTCCCAGATACTAATGATAGATACTACTCTATACAGTTATTAGACTTATTTACAGAGACAATTACTAATATTGGTAGAAGATTAACTGGAACAAAATCAAATAAATTTACTGTTATTGGACCAGGTTGGAATGGTGACTTACCTAAAGATACTCATATAATTAAAAGTGATACACCTTTTGCATTAGCATTTTTAAGAATTCTTATCAATGATAAAAATGATATTCAAGAAGTTAAAGATATACAAAGCAAGTTTAAAATACATAGACCTTCTGAAATGTCTAATAAAACACATCATGATAACTATGATACTAAATATTTACCAATATATAAAAATTCAAATTACTATGAATTCTTTGAGACCCTTAATAGCATACTTTTATTAATTCCATACTTAAAAACTAGGACAAACATACTATCATCAAGACAACTAAAAGAAGTTCCTGATGATATATTAAATGAAGCTTGTGATAGTGCAAAAAAACTTATTAATGAAGGTGGCTTAGCATTTGGAGAATCCCATAACTTCTGGAGAATTGCTCGAAAAGGCATTGGTAATTATGGAGAGGATTATTTGCAACGTTCAATAGTTTGGCATAAAGGTGCTTTAGCTAATCAACCAGAAGAATCTTTATATCCAAGTATTTTTCAAGATAGTACTGGTCAATTTTTAGATGGAAATTTCGACTATGAGCTAAAGTTCAATAAAAATGAGATTCCTCCCGTAAGCCAATTTTGGTCATTAACAATGTATTTATTTAAAAATGCATTCTTAGTAGATAATGAGATTGACCGCTACTCTATTGGAGACCGTACAAAAGGACTATTTTACGCTGAGGATGGTTCACTAACTATATATATACAAAATAAACCACCAAAAGATGAAAATAAAATATCAAACTGGCTACCATCCCCTAAAGAGAAATTTTACATGACACTAAGGTTATATGGTCCAAGTAAAGATGCCATTTCGGGTAAATGGTTACCTCCAGTTGTTACTAGAGCAAACCAGTAAATTTTTTAATATTTAAAAGGAGTTATATTCATGAGCAATTTTGCATATACTGAAAAATCAAAATTTGTTAATCCTAGATTAACAGAACATTCTAAAACAATGGAACAAAAAATTTATAAAACAGGCGAAAATGTATATAGTGCAGTTGGTTTTGGATTATCTTATCCTGTTATGATTGAAGGAACTGATGGAATTATAATTATTGACCCAGGTGAAACTATTGAAATGATGGAAGAAATCATGAAGCATTTTCGTAAGATTACTGATAAACCTATTAAAGCTGTGATAATCTCTCATAATCATGGTGACCATTGGGGTGGTATGAGTGTTTGTGTGAGTCAAGAACAAAGCCAAAATAAAGAGATTCTTGTTATTGTTGATGAGACATTTATAAAACATTTCTCTCAAGCTAGTGGAGAACTGCTAGACATTAGAATGGGAAGAGCTGTTTGGATGTATGGCTCTATACTTCCTAAAGGAGAACATGGTTATGTTAATTTAGGATGTGGACCTGTTTTATCAAAGGGTTCTAATAAATTTATTGAACCAAATACATTTGTATCTGTTGAAGATGGATTAAAAATAACTATATCAGGAGTTGATTTAGAACTGTTCCATTGTGAAGCTGAGACTGAAGATGCTATGTGTATATTTTTATCTAAAGAAAAGATAATGTTTGTCGGAGATGCTGTTCAAGGTGAAATATTCCCTAATATATATACTGTTAGAGGGACTGTTCGTGATGCTAAGAAATGGTATACAGGAATTGATAAAATTCGTAAATATAAACCACATTATTTAGTTGGAACTCATATGAGACCACTACATGGTAAAGATGAATGTAGTTCTCTTCTGATGGATTATAGAGATGCCATACAATATACCCATGACCAAGCAGTCAGACTTATAAATATGGGTTATACTCCTGATTATGCAATAAACGAGTTAGGAAAACTTCCTCCTCATCTATTTCAAAGAGAACGTTTAGGTGAATTTTATGGAACATTTAAACAAGGAATTAAAGCTGTTTATGACCAATATATAGGTTGGTTTAATGGTGAATCAAGTAAATTAAATCCTATTTATCCTAAAGATGCAGCTAAAAAATATGTGAAAATTATGGGTGGTCGTGAAATAATATTAGCTGAAGCTAAAAAAGCTATTGATGAAAAAGATTATGAATGGGCTACAGAGATATTAAATTATCCTATACGTATAGATAATAATGATATGGAAGCTAGAGACCTTAAAGCAACTGCTATTCGTATGCTTGGATACCAAACAGAAAATGCTACTTGGCGTAATTGGTATTTGACTAGTGCTATGGCATTAGATGGAGGTTTTGAAAAGATAATAAATCAAGTTGGAGCTAATGCTGGATTTCCTCCATTTTCAAACTCATTTATAGGTCTAACATCCAAAGCTATGTTTGAATCTTTTAAGGTTAAATTAAATGGTCCTAAAAGTTCTGATGTTCATATGACACTACTGGCATGTGTGACTGATACTAATGAAGCATTTAAGCTAGAGTTACGTAGAGGGATTGTTGAAATGCAGAATCATGATAGTGATGTAAAAGCTGATGTTTCAATTGAAACTTCTAAAGAAACCTGGGCAAAATTAATTACAAAAGAAATCACAATTATTCAAGCTATTGAAAATTCTTTAGTTCAATGTAATGAACCTAAAAAAGCTCAGGAGTATTTAGACTTATTTGATAAATTTACTCCATTTGTAAATATGCCATTTTGGTTGCAATAATCTTTAAAATGGTGGTGTCTCAAAATGAACATTTTAGTTCATGAGGCACTCTTTTTTGTATGAAATCAAATATATTTTCATCATTTCAACAATAAAAAAAGGCTTATCTCTATTTTGAAATAGCCTCTTTTATTATGATTTTAATTTAATTTTACACTTTAGAGATTCTATCTACTTCTTAGAGATTGTATCTACTTCATATATATATCTATTAAGTATAGCTTCTAGCATTTCTTGTCTTCCAGACTTATTCTTTATAACTGGCATTTGTAGTGCATAAGTTTCTAATTCTTTAAACCCAACCTTACCATCTACTATATCTTTACCTATGCCTTCACTGAAGCTTGAGTATCTTTCTTTGGTAAAGTTTTCAAATACCTCATCTTCTAATAATTTATGAGCTATTAATAATCCCTTTGCAAATGTATCCATACCTGCAATATATGCTAAGAATAAGTCTTCTACTTCAAAAGATGCTCTTCTCACTTTAGAGTCAAAATTAAATCCTCCTGGAGCTATTCCTCCTTGTTTTAACACTTCATACATAGCAAGTGTTGCATCATATATATTTGTTGGGAATTGGTCTGTATCCCATCCTAATAATAGGTCTCCTTGATTTGCATCTATACTTCCTAAAACATCATTTATTCTTGCCATATTTAATTCATGTTGGAAAGTATGACCTGCAAGTGTAGCATGGTTTGCTTCTATGTTCATTTTGAAGTATTTATCTAGATTATACTTTCTTAAGAATCCTAAAACAGTGGCAGTATCAAAATCATATTGATGTTTAGTAGGCTCTTTTGGTTTAGGTTCTATTAAAAATTGTCCAGTAAATCCTATTTCCTTAGCATAATCTACAGCCATTTGTAAGAATCTTGCGAAGTTGTCCATTTCAAGTTCTGTATTAGTGTTAAGTAAAGTTTCATAACCTTCTCTTCCACCCCAGAATACAAAGTTTTCTCCTCCTAAATACTTAGTTATTTCCATAGCTTTCTTAACTTGAGCTGCTGCATAAGCGTAAACATTAGCATTGCATGTTGTAGATGCACCATGAACAAATCTTGGATTTCCAAACATATTAGCAGTTCCCCATAATAATTTTATACCTGTTTCTTTCATCTTAGCTTTTATGTACTCAACTATTTCATCTAATATCTTATTTGTTTCTTCTAAATTTCTTCCCTCTGGTGCTATATCTCTGTCATGAAAACAGAAATACTCAATTCCCATCTTAGACATGAATTCAAATCCTGCATCAACTTTAATCTTTGCAATTTCAATTGGGTCTGTTATATTATTCCAAGGTCTATCCACTGTACCTACTCCAAATGGGTCATTCCCTTCTCCACATAAAGTATGCCAGTAACTCATTGCAAATCTTAAGTGTTCTTTCATAGTCTTATTGCCTACTACTTGTTCAGGATTGTAGTATCTAAATGCTAACTCATTGTTAGATTGTGGCCCCTCAAATTTTATCTGTCCTATTCCTTTAAATATTTCACTCATTTCATATCCTCCTAATGTTTTACACATATGATGTATGTAATATTTTTTTAATTTAAAAATATCTTTCATATTCATTTGTAGCTATTTTTATTCTTCATCTTTAAAATTAACTACTTCATCTAATAATTTAAAATCATCTTTTAAAGAATTATATATCTTCTTATACAATCTATGATATCTCTTGTATGTATCTACATTTTGATTTATTGGCTCTAATTTAGTTGAAGTTTTTATTATAGTCTCACAAGCTTTTTGGACATTTTCGTATATTCTAGCTCCTACTAATGCAAGAATTGCAACTCCTAGCGCTGGTCCTTCACTTGAATTTATAGTATATACATCTTGATTAAACATATCTGCTTGCATCTGTCTCCATACTTTACTTTTACCACCTCCACCTGAGGCTCTTACTTCATTGACTTCTATATTAAGTTTTTCTATTATATCCATACAATCTTTTAGACTATATGAAACTCCCTCCATAATTGACCTTGCCATTTCTTTTTTAGAATGTATTGGAGATAATCCAAAGAACACTCCTCTTGCATAAGGGTCAAGATGAGGAGTTCTCTCCCCCATCATGTATGGTAGGTAAAGTAATCCATTGCATCCTGTTGGTACTTGGCTTACTTGACTATTTATAATTTCATATACGTCTTTACCTAAAGAGCTTGATACTTCCAGTTCACTTTGACAGAAGTTATCTTTAAACCATTTTAATGATAATCCAGCCCCTTGAGTAACTCCCATAACATGCCATGTATTTGGTATTGCATGGCAAAAAGTATGAACTCTACCTTCTTTATCAATTTTTGGTTCTTTTGTATATGCAAAGACTACACCTGATGTACCAATAGTCGATGAAACTACCCCCTCTTTAACTATTCCATTTCCTATAGCTCCTGCTGCTTGGTCTCCAGCCCCACCTACAACTATTGTTCCTTCCTTAAGCCCTGTTAAGTTTGCTACTTCTCTAGTAACATATCCTGTAATTTCTTGAGATTCATAAACTTTACCTAAAAGACTTTTATCTATATTTAACTTTTCTAGTACTTCATCACTCCAATTTCTTTTTCTTATATCAAGTAACTGCATACCACTTGCATCCGATACTTCTGTAGCATATTCACCTGTTAATTTGTACCTTATATAATCTTTTGGAAGAAGTATTTTATTAGTATTCTTATAAATATTGGGTTCATTATTTCTAACCCATAATATCTTTGATGCTGTAAATCCTGTAAGTGCTGGATTGGCAGTTATTTCAATCAGTCTTTCTCTACCTACCAAATCAGTTATCTCTTCACATTCTTTTACTGTACGTTGGTCACACCATATTATAGAGTTTCTTAGGGTATTTCCCTCTTTATCTAACATAACTAGACCATGCATCTGTCCTGATAACCCAATTCCTTTTATACATTCACTACTTATATTGGAACTTTGAACTACATGTCTTATAGATTCAACTACAGCTTCCCACCAATCATTTGCATCTTGTTCTGCCCAACCTGCTTTCTCTTGTATAAGAGGATATTCATATGTACAACTTTCTATAGTATTTCCTAATTTATCAAATAAGACTGTTTTAGTACCTGATGTACCAATATCCACACCTAACACATACTCCAACTTTATCCCTCCTTGAGACATCACTTCATAATTATCGTTTTCCTATTCTAATTTTTTATATTTTAGGTATATTTTACTTGCTTTATTTTTGTTAGTATATTAAACTAACTTATGAACTAATAATAAAATATTTAATTATCTTTGTCAATGCAAAATAGCCTTTTATTTTTGTCTAAAAAGTATTACAATATTATTTTAAGGAGGAATATCAAATTGGTTACTGATAAATACACGATTCGAGAAATGAATGAAAGATTGGTACTTGAACAAATTATAAAGAATGGTCCTATTTCTAGAGCAAGTATAGCCTCTACTATAGGATTAAATAAAGCAACTATATCTGCTATTACCAAAAAACTTATAGATGAGTCTCTGATTCATGAAATAGGAATTGGAAATAGTACTCATAGTGGTGGAAGAAAGCCCATACTTTTAGTATTTAATAAGTGTGCAGGGATTTCTTTAAGTATGGATATTGGATATGACTATATATTTTCTTCTCTATCTTACTTAGATGGGACTATTATAAAATCTAAGAAATTAACAGATATACAAGTAAATAAAGGTAACGTTATGCAATTAATAGATGAAATTATAGATAGTTATAACATATCCAAAATAGATACTCCTTATAATGTAATAGGGCTTACTTTAGCTATACATGGGATTACTTGTGAAAATAACATATTATTCACTCCATATTACAATCTCAATGAGATTGATTTATATGGTATCCTAAGTAAAAAATACGACTTCCCTATTCATATAGAAAATGAAGCAAACTTAACAGCTTTAGCTGAGAGTACTTTCTCAACTGTACATAATTCACTACTTAGTCTTAGCATCCACAGTGGATTCGGTTCAGGCATTATAATAAACAATAAATTATATAGTGGTAGAAATGGTATGAGTGGTGAAATTGGCCACACTATTATCATGCCTAATGGTAAACTATGTCCGTGTGGAAACCGTGGTTGTTTAGAACAGTATTGTTCAGAGAAAAAAGTATTTGAACAGATTTGTTGTCTGGAAAATATTCCTAAGATAGATTCTGACATGGTAAAACAACTATACTATGAAGATAATCAGAATACTAAAAAAGTTATCCATGAGTTTTGTAGTTACCTATCACTAGCTATAAACAATGCTATTGCAACTTATGCTCCTGAGATAATATATTTAAACAGCCAAATAATCAGAAATATCCCTGAAATATTAGATATTACAAAAGATATGCTGGTTAGCTCTTTTAACAAAGGCATAAATATAGAAATTTCATCATTAGGTTCTGAGGCATCTCTATATGGTGGCTCTGCTGTCAATATTAAAAGCTTCTTAAATATACAAAACCTAACTTTGATGAATGACATAAATGATAAAATAGCTGTACTATAATATTGGATAATCTAAAAACTAGCTTATTTAAGCTAGTTACATTTTTTAATATCTAAGTGAATCTATATATTACTTTTACTAAAAATATAATAGAACACTAGAAAAGATAACTACGTCTAAATCAACATTTACAACAGATGAACCACTTCATAAGTCACTTTATCTAATAGCTTTAATTATATATAAGTGAATTCAAAGTTTTAGAAACTGACCTAAATTATTAAATCAATTAAATATTTATCTTAATTAAATACTAGTTATAGTAATTACGAAAATCAAAAAAGTTAAGAATATACTTAGAAATATACTATTTTTACAAGAATAGAAATAATCTTAAATAAGGGTTATGACTATATAGCCATAACCCCTTTAAATTATATATTCTAAAATTAAATTTATTCTGGAGTTTACATAAAATTATTTGTACTCTTTTTCTCAGAAGTTATATATTAATTAAATATTAATATAATATATCTATTCATCATCAGATAATAAACCTGATGTTGGTTCAACAATAGAAATATTATCTTTGCCTATTTGCTCTAATTTTGTTGCTAATTCTTCTGCATCTGAAAAAGCTGATTCAACAACCATACCTAAATTTAGCCCTGAAATAATTTTAATTCTACTATCACTACTAGCCTCTAATAAAGCTGCATTGCATGGAGTTCCACCTAGTAAATCTACCATTATAACTATTTCTGAACTTTCCTTATATACTTCCAAGGCCTTTTTAAGTTTTTTTATTGTCCCTTCAATCCCATCATCTTGTTTCATATTTACAGTAGGATAATCTACAGAATCCCCTATTATCATTTTTGCAGAATTTAAGACTTCTTCAGCCATATTTCCATGGCTCATCAAAATAATACTATTCATTTTAATACACCTCTCTAAATCTATAAAATGTCTACAAGATAAGTTTTCTTGTCATCAGGCGTCATTATAGTTGTTATTTCAATTCCTTCATCTAAAAGTTTTTTAAATGCTTCTTTCTCTTCTTCTGTAACACTGATATTAGGCTTTAATACTGTTGTATCTTTTCTACTTGACATATTTCCTACATTTATATTATGTATTTTTAATCCTGCCTCCACAAATGGAATAAGGTCAACAGGAGACTTGACAATTAATAATACATTTTGTCCTTCATACTTCCCAGCAGTAATATTTTTTATAGCAGTTTCTTCTGTAATTATAGACGATGCTATTCCTGCAGGTGTAGCCATTCTTAAGACTTGTTTTTGCACAGAATTATTAGCTACTGCATCATTTACTACCATTAATCTTGTAACACCTAATTTATTACTCCACATAGTTGCAACTTGACCATGGATTAAACGGTCATCTATACGAATATTTTTAATGCCTTTCATTTCCATATCTAAATATCACCCTTTCCTTATTTTAAAATACCTAATACATATAAAATTATTGAAACAACCATCACACCTAAAATTAAGTATATAGGCTTTATGTTCTTTTTAAGAGCCCAATACACAACTAAAACTAAAATTGCAGGAACTAATCCAGGCATAATTTGGTCTAATATTTCTTGACCTTTCATTGTAAAGTCGCCTTGTTGAAAGTTCAAAGCAACATTAGCTTTTACTACAGATGGTATCAATGCACCTACTACCATTAAGCCTAAAATAGATGTACTTTCAGTTAAAATCTTCAAACTTTTTTCAATTGAAGATATTAGCTTAGTACCTGATGTATACCCAGCATTAAATAGTGGTATACTTAATAATTTTAACGCTACACTCACTGCAATCCATAGCAGGATTCCAAATGGACTTCCATCTATCGCCATATTAGCTGCTATTGCTCCAAAAATTGTCCATGGAATAACAACAAATAAACTATCTCCTAAACCTGCTACTGGTCCCATCAATCCTGTTTTAATTGAGGTAACAGCCTCTTCAGTGTCTTCACTTGATAATTCCTCCATAGCTACATTAATACCCAAAATATAAGGTGCAACCCATGGGTTAGTATTAAAAAATTGTAAATGATTTAATACAGCATTTTTAAGTTTTTCTGGATTATCTTTGTATACTACTTTTAGAAATGGTAGTACTGCATAACAATATGCTAAAGCTTGCATCTTCTCATAATTTGAAGAAACAGAACTAGTGAAAAACCAACGCCACAGAACACTTTTTTTAACTTTTTCATTTGATTTATTTACTGATACATTATCACTCATCTTCATCCATACCTCCTGCCACAGTATAATGTTGTGCTTGATTTTCTACATTCTTTTTGTAAATTATAAGTGCAATTGCTCCTCCAATTAAAGCTACACCTAACAATGGTACTTTCATATATACTGCTAAAACAAAACCAATTACTAAATAACTAAAATACTCCTTAGCAGGAAGGTATCTAAGTAATAATCCTATTCCTACCGCTGGAAGTAATCCTCCAGCTACTGTTAAACCACCTGTTAACCATTCAGGTGTATATTTTAAAATTGTGTTAATTAAAGAAGGTCCAAATATTACAGATAGAGCTACTGGAATACCTGTTGTAGCTGCTGTTAATAATACTCCTAACATTTGCATATACGTTATATTTTTGTAATTTCCTTTTCTAGCTCCATCTTCTGCTTTATGAACTAACCATATACCAATAGTATTTCTAAGAACATCTAACTGTACCATCAATAAAGCAACTGGGATACCTATAGAAATTCCTACAGATGCTTCTTGCTTAGTTGTAATAGTTATAAATGTAGCTACTATACTTGCTGTTTGATAATCAGGTATTGATGCTCCACCAAAGTTACTAATACCTAATGATAATAGTTGTAGTGTACCTCCAATATATAAACCTGTGTTTATATCACCTAAGATAAGACCAGTAATAAAACCTGCTGTTACTGGTTGATATGTCCCAAACATTGTTGAATTTTTTTCATAGTTTATAAAAAATCCATATACTACTATTAATAATAATTGCCATAATTGTGGTTCCATTATGATTTCACCTCGCTCAAAATATTTTTTAGTTCTTCAAAGTTATACTTAGAATTTTGCTTTAAGAAAATAGGAATTTCTTCAAGTGGGCATTCAATTTCATAAGTTTTTCCACCTTCATAACTAACACCACTAAAGATATTCTCCCATGTATATCCTTTTGGCAAATATACTTTTCTACTTCTATCTTTATAATTCATTATTGGAGCGACCAAAATTTCATCTCCAAGCATATATGTATTATCAATCTCCCAAGTTTTATCATCTTCAGGAAATTCATAAAATAAAGTTCTCATAATTGGTGTTCCTTCTTCATGAGCTTCTTTCATCAATTTTGATAAATAAGTTTTTATACTTTCTCTAATTTTGATGAACTTTGTAAGAATTACTTCAACGTCTTCACCATAAGACCATATCTCATTCGGAGCTCCAGTTACCATTGAACCTCCACCTTTATTTGATAATGGTTTGCTATGAGGCAATCTATCTCCATGCATTCTTAAAATTGGTGAAAAAGTAGCATATTGGAACCATCTTACCATAAGTTCTCTAAATTCTGGGTCTTTAGGATTTCCTCCGTGGAAACCTCCAATATCTGTCGTCCACCATGGTATACCTGCTAGTCCCATATTTAATCCTGTATTCACTTGATTATTAAAAGCTTCAAAACTAGAATCAATATCACCAGACCATACTAAAGCTCCATACTTTTGAGCTCCTGCCCAAGCTCCTCTTACAAGAGTTACAACTGACTCTGTATCATCATGTAAACCATGATAAATCATTTTTAAATAATCAATAGGATAAATGTTACCACAACTTAAAACATTTCCTTTTTTATATCTATAATTATCAAAATCATAAACAGAATATCCAGGTTCAGCTACATCTAACCAATAGTAATTAATTCCAAGCTGTTTATAATTTTTATCTATTCTATCCCAAACATAGTCCCTTGCATCTCTGTTTGTCATATCTACAAATACTGTATTTCCTTGAATTTGCATTGTCATTCTGACACCGCGATTAACATTAACTAAATAACCATTTTCTAAATAATCATTGTAGTTTTCTGCATCACTTTGAACTGTAGGCCATACTGATACCATTGGCTCTACTGAATACTCTTCTTTTAGTTTCCTAACTAATTCCTTAGGATTTTTCCAATAATCTAGGTCAAATTTATATTCACCTTGTTTAGGCCAATGAAAATAGTCAATTGCAATTGATGAAAGTTTAATTCCTCTTTTCGAGTATTCTTCCACAACATCTAAAACTTCTTCTGAAGTTCTATATCTTAATTTGCTTTGCCATAACCCCAAAAGGTCTTCAGGCATCATAGGAACAGTTCCTGTAACTTGAGAATAATTTTTGTTTAACTCTTTTGGACTTTCTCCACAAGTAATCCAATAATCTATAAATTTTGTAGAAAACATCTTCCATTCTGTCATATTTTTGGCAAAAGATACTTTTCCAATCCCTGGATTATTCCATAAAAATCCATAACCTAAACTAGAAATATAAAAAGGAACTGATATTTGAGAATTTCTTTGTGCCAGTTCTAGCACAGTATTCTTTAAATCTAAAAATTTATGTTGATATTGTCCCATTCCAAAAACCTTTTCAGAAGGCTCAGACTCAAATCTAGTAGTTACTTCAAAGTCTCCACTGTAACTTGGTCGATATTCTCTTGACTTTAATTTAAGAGTAGAGTTAAAGTCTTTGGTAATTTCAATTGTACCTACATCCTCTCCACCGTCATCATGTTTTACAGCTCTTAATCGAATATACTCTTTCAATAATATTTCATTTTTATCATTGTAAAAAGTAATTCTATCTCTATGGTCTAAGACAGCCTTTATCTTTCCATTTTTAATGATTACACTATTATCTTCATTTTTATTAATTATAATATCGTCTTTATTTAACTTAGGCTTTTCGTTAAGAGCATAGTTTTCGTCAACAAAATTTTGGTCTACAAATGACCTGATACGTAAGGAATTTTTTCCCCATGCTTCTATTCGCAATAGTTCATTGTCAAATCTTTTTTCAATATAGTCTTCAAATATTCTTACCACAGCCACCCTCCTAAATTGATGATATAGTGTTATATTTAATGTACTTTTAGGTCAACTACTTTAATATATGAATTGATGTAGAAGATTTTATATTAGTATTTATTTGTACGTTAAACTAACTTACCAATAATATACTTTATTTGACTCTATTTGTCAATCGTTTTCCATAATTTAACGTAATTTTCCAATTTGATAAAAGGTAATCATTTTTAGTACCCTAAATTTCTTTTAATTTACACTTTTTTGGTTTCTCATGATTGGGTAAGATAACTAATCATATATTTCTAGTAGTTTTTTTATGTCACTAACCCATACATATTAAATCATTCTATAATAGTAATGGTCATAATTTAAATTTGTTTGTAATTTAATCAACCATACATATTTTAAATGTAATTTATAGATTTTATGACAAAAAAAGATACTAGTTTTACCAAACTAGTATCTTAAAAAAATTTTACTCTTTTAATTTTAAAATTATTAAAAACTTAACTTATATATAAATAATACTTTTATAAACTTATTTATAGCATTATAGATATTCAATATTCTTTTAATTATAAATAATTATCATACTTTCTAAAAATATATTTATAGTATATTTACTTATCTTCTCCAGATTCATTAAATCCAACTATTGGTATATTCAAATTGTATTCATTAAGTAACTTCTCCAACTCTTCTATAAAGATTCCTTTACCATTTACTACTTGCACATCATTTATCTTGTTCTTTAAATCACGACAACCACTCAATTCACCAAACCACTTCTTAGAACTACACGTCTTATTATAACCACAACTTGGACTACCATCTATTGCAATAATACTTTTTATATCATAATTATTCTTTAAATACTCATCAAACTGCATTATATAAGGTAATAACATTTGTCTACATTGTTCTCTAAAAAACATATTGTCAAACTGTTCTTTTACATGTCCCCACCTATTTATTCCATACATCATTATCTCTGGACATGGTAGTTGGATTATTCCATATCCATTATTTATTAAATTTATTACTATACTTTGTGCACCTTTAAATTCTGATAGCCCCTCCACCTTAGAGTTACAGTTTAATATACAATGACATACTACTACAATCTCTCTATTTCTTTTCATAATAATCTCCTTAGTTATTCTTAATTTTAATAATACTATATATTTCGCCAATTATATTATTTATTTGCTCTATATTTCTAATATTCTATATAGAAATATACAATTAGTAATCTTTTATAATCTATAATATGATAAATGTATACATTTTTTAGGAGGTATTATAATTGAATACTAAAAAAATCACATTTTCTTCAATGTGTATAGTTATTAACATTGTCTTAGGTATGTTTATATCTATGATAAACATACCATTATTATTTTTAGATACAGTTGGTACTGTACTTGGGGCTGTTGTATTAGGTCCTTTTTGGGGTGCTCTTATTGGTGGATGCACAAATTTAGTTTTAGGTGTCATATCAGGGCCTACAAATATACCTTTTGCTCTTGTAAATATTGCTCTTGGTCTTATTGTTGGTTATATTTCTAAGAAAAAAGGTTTTGGTTATAAAGAAGCTATTATCACAGGAATAATTTTATCTGTTGTTTGCCCTTTAATTGGTACTCCTATTTCAGTTTTATTGTTTGGTGGTTTAAGTGGAAGTGGTGCTGATTTATTGGTTGGTTTTTTAGTTCAGTCTGGGCAGAAGATATTTACTGCTGCATTCTTTCCAAGAATTCTCAGCAATATAGTGGACAAGCCTTTATCTTGCATAATGGTTGTATATTTTATAAGTAAAATGCCTAAAGGTTTTATAAGTCAATATAGTAGAAATACGTCTAGTTCGTCTTAATGAGGTATTTATACATATGATTTATTAACTCAAAAGAGATATTGCAGAATCATTCAATATCTCTTTTGTATATCTATGTTATCCATAAAAAATTACTTCTTACAAGTGTTTCCTCTTTAGTATATAGTATTTTGAAGTTTTGCAAATCATACAGGCAAGAACCAGAATCTCTGCTTACTTCTTCTATCGAATTCCAAGACAATTTGTTTCTAATTATCATACATATCCCTCCAATTTAAGATATCTATTACATCACTATTTTCAAAATAGAAATTATTTATATAATCCTTGAAATCTTTAGCTTCATAAATAACATCACCTTCTAGAATAGTTTTTCTAAGTGCTATTGTATAATTATCTGTAACGATTTTTAAATCTACATCAATATCTAATATATTTCTTAGAGCTTCTGTTTTAATTGCAAGTTCTGTAATTGGTACTTTTTTGATAGGAATCCATGCTATATCTATATCACTTTTTGATGTATACCTATCTGTACCATAACTACCAAATATTATGATGGCCATAGTATTTTCTTTTGGAAATATATTTATTATTGAGTTTTTAATATCCTCTGATATATTCCTCATATAATCACCTCACATTTATTATCCACTATTATCTAATTAAATAAATATACACTAAATCTTCTCTATTTTATCTCTTAATTTTTCTGTAATTATATATAACTTTATCTCAAGTGTGCATAAAATTATTTTATCACACATTTATCATAGAAGTATATCCTCTCCTTAGATAACTATATCTCTATCATGTTCTTCAATATTGACTTGGAATAGTAAAAAACTTTTCATTTCATTATAATGTCTTTCTTAATTCAAACTTCTCAATTAAATTTTTAATTATAAGAATTAAAATAAGAGCTCTATCATAGAACTCTTACTCTAATCTTACTTATTATTTTATTATTAACACTCTACTGTCCCTAATGCTTTTCCTACACATCCGCAAACTTCCATTCTACTCTTAACAAACTCTCTAACTGAATCTAAACCTTTTTTACCATACTTCTTAGGGTCAATCACTTCTGGGTCAGAATTAAGCACATCCTTAACTCCATTACTATAAGCAATCCTTAATTCTGTTGCGTAATTAACCTTGCAAATTCCTCTTTTTATAGATTCCTTAATCATCTCATCTGGTATTCCAGACCCACCATGCAACACTAATGGAACTGATACAACCTCTCTAATCTCGGACAATCTATCTAAATCAAGCTTTGGCTCTCCCTTATACATCCCATGCGCCGTACCTATTGCTACTGCTAAAGATGATACTCCCGTTCTCTCCACAAATTCCTTTGCTTCTAGTGGGTCTGTGTATGCTCCACCATCACCACCATCTAAGTCATCTTCCTTACCTCCAACTTTACCTAATTCAGCTTCAACAGGTATATATGAAGGCATACATGCATCTACAACAGATTTAGATATTGAAATATTATCTTCGTAACTTTCATGGGAACCATCAATCATAATAGAAGTATACCCAACTCTAAGTGCCTGCATAGCTAGTCCAAAACTTGAACCGTGGTCTAAGTGCATCGCTACAGGAACACTTGCTTTTTCTGATGCTACCTTTACATTTGCTAAATAATAATCTAGTCCTGCATACTTTATTGTTGAAGGTGTCGTTTGTAGTATTACAGGTGATTTAAGTTCCTCAGCAGCCTCTATTACTGCCATAACCATCTCCATATTTTCAACATTAAATGCTCCTACTGCATAATGTCCCTCTTGTGCATCTAATAATATTTGTTTAGTTGTCACTAATGCCATAATTCATCCTCCTATATACTTATAATGATTTAATTTCTTCATTGTTTAATTTTGATACTATTTCTCTACTTGTCTTACTATTTAATAACTCATTTAAAAATTCTTCATTCATTAACTTTGAAGATAGTTGAGATAATGTCTTTAAGTGTAAATTATCGCCATTATCTGTTGCAGCTATCATAAATATAATGTGTACTAGACTTCCATCCTCTGATTCAAAGTCAAATCCTTCTTTTGATATACCCACCGCTACACGTGGTATTTTTACTGCATCTGTTTTTGCATGTGGTATCGCTATTCCCATACCAAAACCTGTAGAAGATATTTCTTCTCTCTTAAGGATTTCTTCTTTAAACTTATTTTTATCTGAAATAACACCTGATTTATCAAGTATCCCAATCATTTCATCAATTACATCTGCTTTATTTTTTCCCTTAACATTTAAAACTACTGTTTCTTCACTATATAAAGAGATATCATTAGATACGTTTTCCGACTTTACATTTTTATGTTTGTTTTCATTTTTAATTTCACTTGTATTTTCTGTAGTATTTTTCTTATCTACTACTTTAGGTGTAACCATCATATAAAGCACAGCACCTACTAATGAACCTGCCAATATACATCCTACCCATAAAAGCGGTTTATTGACTAATCCTAGAACTAAAAATCCTCCATGTGGAGCTGGTACCTCTATTTTCATTATATAAGTTAAAATTGCTGATATTGATGAACCAATCATAAGTACTGGCAACACTTTTAATGGATTCTTCGCTGCAAAAGGTATTGCTCCTTCTGTTATGTGAGTACTACCTAGTATATAGTTAATTAACCCTGCTGCTCTATCTTCTTCTGTAAATCGGTTTTTAAATAAAGTAGATGCTATTGCTATTACTAATGGTGGTGTTATACAAGCTGCAGATACACCTGCCATAAATAAGTAGTTTCCTTGTCCTAGAAGCATCGTTCCAGTTACATATGCTGCTTTATTTACTGGACCTCCCATATCAAACGCTGACATACAACCTATTACTATTCCCAAGATTATAGGACTTGAATTTTGTAATCCTGAAAGAAAGTTCATCATAGCATTGTTAAGTGCTGAGCATGGACCTCCAAGCAATAACATAACTACACCAACAATACCTACACTGACTATAGGAATTATAAAAATAGATTTAAGTCCTTCTAATTGTCGTGGTAATTTTCTTAATACATGTACAAATAAATTTACTAAGTAACCTGCTAAAAATCCTGCTATAATTCCACCTAAGAAACCTGAACCTGTGTCAAAGGATATCATTCCTCCAACAAGACCTGCTAGCATACCAGGTCTTCCCGCTATAGATTGAGCTATAAACGCTGCTAATACAGGAACCATCAAATTCATAGAATATCCACCAACAGATTTTAATGTAGCTGCTATCTGGTTATACTGTTCTGAATTTGGGTCAAATGAGTAAATCCCCCATAAAAATGATATAGCAGTTAGTACTCCACCTGCTACTACTAAAGGTAACATATGAGATACACCATTCATTAAGTCTTTATATAACTTTTGACCAAATGACAAATTACCTTCTTCTTTAAGCTTACTACTTGACTTATTTCCTTTTCTAATAGGTACTTTCTCATCAATGCACCTTTGTATAAGTTCATTAGCTTTATGTATACCTTCTTTGACAGGTACTTCTATTACTGGCTTTCCATTGAATCTATCCATATCAACATTTTTATCACAAGCCACTATTATTGCATCTGCCATTTCGATATCTTTTGCTGTTAATTTATTTTCTACTCCTATGGCTCCATTAGTTTCAACTTTTATATCACAACCTAATTCTTTGGCTGATTTTTTTAAAGCTTCTTCTGCCATAAAAGTATGAGCTATTCCAGTTGGACAACCCGTTACCCCTAGAATCATTTTCTTCCCCATTTTTATACCACCTTTCTGACTTTTATATTTTTTATATAATCTTCTACATTTTCTAAATTGCCTATCCCATTACTTTCAGCTACACTTGCTCCTGTTGCTGATGACCTTTTCAATGCATTTTCAATATCTTCTGGATTTTTCAACCATATACTTAGAAAAGCAGCCAATGCAGAATCTCCAGCACAGGCAGAGCTAACAACTGTAACTGGTTGAGTACTCGCATAATAAATTGATTTTCCATTATAGAAATAAGAACCTTTTTCTCCTAAGGTTAACAATATATTTTGAGCACCTTTCAAGTGTAATAACTTAAGTACATCTTTAATATCCTCTTCATCTCTTACAATAATTCCAAATATATCTTTGATTTCTTCATCATTTGGTTTTATTAAATATGGATTATATTGTAATAGTTCTCTTAATTTTGGTGAACTTATATCCAGTATTATTTTTATATTTTTATTTTTACATATCTTAAATATATCTTCATAATAATTATCATCAATGCCAGGTGGTAGACTCCCACTTATTGATAAATGACTTATATCTTCTAGAGCCTCTATCTTCTCTAACATATCTAGTTTTTGTTTTTCATCTACATATGACCCAGAGTTAACAAATTTAAACTCATCATTTCCATCATTTAAAAATATATTTATACGGGTTGTATCTTCTACCCAAGTGGGTAATACATCAAACCCTCTCTTTTCACTTTCTTCAACTATATATCTTCCTGAGAATCCTCCAAAAAAACCCAATATTTTAGATTCTATTCCATAATGACCTAGTACAAATGATACATTTAGACCTTTTCCATTAGGAGAATATATAGCATTGGATGTACGATTTACTAATTTACTCTTTATACCATTAGTAGATATATTCATATCTATTGCTGGATTCGTAGTTAATGTATATATCATTGTCTTCCCCCTTGCTTCTGTTGTGTATGTTTTCATTATAATAAAAAAGTCTATGAAAATCTTTTCACAAATAGAAAATCGATTTTCATAGACTTTTTAATTTAGTTTTCAGAATTATTATATCTGACCATATAGTCTATAATTATTCTAGATATAATATACAATGGTAACCTAGATGATACTTCATATTCAGAAATTGAGATATGCTCATGCTTATATCCAACAATATATAAATCTGAATAATTTATAAGTTTTGCATTTTCACTACAACAGCAAGTTATAACTTTAGCTCCTCCTAAGTTGGCATTTTGTGCTGATTCTACAAGTTCTACAGTATTTCCGTTCAATGAAAATATAATTATAAGCTCATCTTTTTTTATTGATTTAGATTTTATTTTCATTATATTTGGGTCATTTATAAACACTACATTGAAGTCGAGTAGTTGCAATTTAAGACTAAACTCTTTTGCTACATACTCAGTAAGTCCTCTTGCTAAAATGTATATCTTACTAGATTTATTTATAGTTTTTATTATATTAATTAATGTAGTTAAAGATATTTGTTCTATAACCCTCTGTGCTTCTATAAAAGATTTATTTATTATATCCCCCATATTTTGTATATCATCATTTTCATCTTTTACTGTTAACCTATACCTAAGTTCATTAAAACCATTTAAACCACATTTTCTAATTGCTCTTGAAACAGTTGCTGGAGATGAATATGTTTCGTGAGCAATCTCTACTATAGATAATTCTGGCAATATTGACTCATTTTCATTTATAAATTTAATTATTTCAAGTTCTGTTTTTGTTAGATTTTCAGAGTTGCTTTTGTTTAACTCAATTATCATATTTTTTATCTCCTCGTATATAGTTTTATTTGTCTAAATTTATCAAGTATTTATAATAATATATTACCTCTTAAGTATTAATTTTTATACACAATTAAGATTTAGTCAATGTCTATATATGTAAATTTATAATATCATAATTTTATGCTTTAATTCAGTATGTTATTTTGCAATAAAAAAGGAATTATTCAATTACTAGTACTGATTAATCCCCCATTTTACAACCTTCAAGTAACTTAAACTATTAGAAATGATTTACAAACAATAAACTTTATCTTCTGCTTATATACTTGAGTAATATCTTTTTTTATTAATAGAAATTGCCTTACTAACAATTGAAATTGTAGTGCCCGTACATAATATTGAAAATAGAGTTCCAAACCCTATATTTCCCCCTAAATATATACCTAAAATTAAAAACAATACGTCTGCTATAGTTTTTAAAACTTTGTATGAATATCTAAAATTATCTTCAATATAGATTAATATAGCGTCTAAGGGGCTCATCCCAATATCAAACTTTATGAGCATTGCAAATCCAGTGCACATAAGTATATGACCAATTATGAAACTCATTATTTTAATAGTAGTCCCTAAACTACCTATATTAAAATCTAATAATAAATATATATAAAAATCTATAAATATTCCTGCTAGTAATACATAAACACAGCTTCCTAATCCCAAATTTTTTTTATTCAATAACAATGCTATAAATAACAAAGTTCCATTATATATTAATCCTGCTATTGTATAATTTACACCTAATTTTAGATGTATACCTTCATTTAATAGTGTAATTGAATCACTACCAAGACCTGACTGAAGTATAATAGATATACCACATCCCAACATATTTATAATTAAAAATACAAACATAAATTTTTTTATAACACTCATAATTAATAAACCACCTTATTTATAATTATAATCCCCCTTATAAAACTATATTAATAATATAGTATTTATAAGAGGGATTATTTATATTTAGAAATTATTTACTTTTTCTCCTAATTCTTCTCCATTAGTTTTTATTACATTTTGATACCAATAAAAACTATCTTTTTTATGACGTTCTTTGCTTCCATTTCCATTGTTATCTATATCTACATATATAAATCCATATCTCTTTTCCATTTCTTGAGATGAACAACTTATTATATCTATCGGTGACCACATACAATAAGCTAGTATTTCAGTTCCATCAGCTATAGCTTCACCTATTTGCTCTATATGTTTTCCTAAATAATCTATTCTATAATTGTCATGGATTTTTCCATCTTCAAATTTATCATGCATTCCAAATCCATTTTCTGCTATCATTATTGGTTTTTGATATCTATCATAGTATTGAGATAAAGTATGATATAATCCTTTTGGGTCAATTGCCCATCCCCATGGATTTGCTTTTAGGTATGGATTTTTTATATTGTCAATTGGATTCATAGTATTTTTACTTGCTGAAACCGTTGTAGAATAATAATATGATAAAGCTAGAAAATCCATAGTATTTTCTTTCAATACCTCTTCATCACCGTCCTTCATAACTATATTTATATTATTTTTTTTGAAAAACCTCTTAATATAAGCTGGATACTCCCCTCTAAAACTTACATCAGTAAAGAAGTATTGTATTCTATTTCGTTTTAAAGCAAATACTACATTTTCGGGGTCACAGTCTTCTGGATAGGATGTACAATCTGCCATCATCATACCTATCATCATATCTGAATTTATTTCTTTTCCAAGCTTCTTAGTTAAAGCTGTAGCCATAAATTGGTGATGAATAGCTTGATATTTAGCATTTTCTACATCTTCTACCTGATCTACACAAAATGCAACTGAATTAAATGATTCATGATACATCAAATTTATTTGGTTTATAACTATCCAGTACTTAACTTTATCTTTGTATCTATTTAACATTAATTCTGCATACCTAACAAAGAAATCTACTACTTTTCTATTAACCCACCCTTTATATTTCAATGTTAAATTTAAAGGTGTTTCATAATGAAGTAGTGTTACAATAGGCTCCATGCCATTATTTATTACTTCATTTATAAGATTATCATAGAACTTTAACCCCTCTTCATTAGGCTCTAAATCATCTCCATTTGGAAATATTCTAGCCCAATTTATTGAGAATCTAAAACACTTTAATCCTAGTTCTTTTAAAAGCTTTAAATCTTCCTTGTATGTATGATAAAAGTTTATTCCACTTCGCTTAGGATAATATCCATTCTTATCTTTCATAGCAAACTTTATTTTTTCTATAGTCATATCAGACTCATAATGTTTAGATATATCTCTATCTTTATCATATATATGTACATCAGCTAAACACCACCTTTTTCCACCTTCATTCCAGGCACCTTCTAATTGATTAGCTGCTACGGCCCCACCCCATAAAAAACCTTTAGGAAACTTACTCAACTTAATCACTCCTTATTCTATTTGTTATTTAAATCATTTACTTTGTATTCTATAGACTTTACTATTCCTACTAAAGACCTAGTTATATTTAATTCGCTGAATATTGTCATAAGAGTATCTTGAGCATGTGCAAATAACAGTGAGTGAGCTCTTTTCTCTCCACTAGCTTCTCCTTGTATAATTTTAGTTTGAGCTCTATGTGCTTCTGTCATAAACTCTTTTGCTTTAGCTAGTTTCAAATCAGCATTTTTATAATCAAACTTTTCCAAATCACTAAGAGCTTGTTTAATTTCAGTTCTAGCCTCTCCTGCACTAAGTATTATTTGCATTGCTACTTCTACTAACTCTTCATCTATTATATGTTCTTCAATTGTCATAGTTATAATTTCCTTTCAACATCTAAATTTAAGCTTCTTGACTCTCTAATTTTAGTTCTTCTTTTTCATAAGCTTTAAAAAATGGATACCATATCATAAATAATAATACTATATTTATTGCTAAAACAATGAGTCCCTTAACATCTTGATTTATCATAAAAGTAGATATACCAAAAGGAAGATACCATAAATTAAACACCTTACTTGGAATTGCAACGAATCCCATACTCATTGATAAGTAAGTAGTTATTGATATTAACACTGTTCCTATCCACATAGGTAACATTAAAAAAGGGTTCCATGCTACTGGAGCTCCAAACATTACTGGTTCATTTATGTTCATTATTGAAGGAACAACACATGCTCTTCCTATTGCTTTTATTCTACCAGCTTTGGATATACACATCATTAATACTAGTGGCAATGTCGCTCCCCATCCACCTAAAGTTATCCATCCTGTTTGAATAACTTCATAAGTATATATATTAGTTGCCATGCCACCTGATGCTACAGCTGCTGCATTGGCGGCAATTGCACTAAGCTGAATTGCATAGGTTATTGGGGATAGTACCCAGCCACTTATACCTAAAGAGTATAAAAATACTACTAAGAAATTTAACAGTACAAATCCAGGCAATGTCTGTGCTATGTCTGATACTGGTTTAAATATTCTAACTATTATCTCAAACATATCAAAATTAAGTCCATAAATTAATCCCCAACCTATAAACATTATCACTGCTATAGGTAACATACTGTCAAACCATTTACTTACGAAATCAGGAAGTGCTGAATCTTCACCGAAAAATGAAAAAGAGCCAAATAAGGACATTATTAATCCAGAGAACAATCCTGCAACTAGTGCCACAAGCATCCCCTCTCCTCCAAATCTATTGAAGTTAAATAAAGCACCTTGTTCTGTAATCTCTGGACGAATCATCATCAGCATCAATCCAGCTCCTGCAAGGCCTGCAACTATACTCATATTTTCAAATTTCTTATTCTTCATTATTTCCATAGGTAATAAAAATGCTATAAACAATCCTAAAATCCCAAATGTATATTGATTTATTGGGCTTAAATCAGGTAAAAAACTTATGTAATTTTTCAAGACAGAAACGATAGTTACTAAAGAACCTACAAATACCATAGGTAAAACTTTCATTATAGTTGATTGAACTGATTGTACCCATATATTCTTAGTTATTTTATTTACAACAGGAGTAAACTTTTCACTTAACAAATCTATAAATCTATTCATAAATAATCTCCCCATAAGTATTTTATTTGTTTGATATTAACTCTAATGCTTCTTCTAAAGCCTTAGCACCATCTAATCTTCCATATGCAGTTTTAGATATACATGCTACTGGCACATTATATTCATTAGCTTTTTGTTGAATTTCTTCCTTCATATAATCTAAGTGTGGCCCTAATAATAAACAATCTATTTCCGATAAATACTTATCTATTTCTGACTCACTTCTCGCTTTTATATCTGCTTCTATGCCCTTTTTCTTTGCACTCTTTCTCATACTAGTTGCCATAAAACCTGTACTGGCTCCTGAACCACATGCCAATAATACTCTTATATTTTTCATATTAATACCTCCAGTATTTTTATCCATTAGTTTATTTCTTAATGAATTTTTTATTTGATTATGATTATATTGTACTTCCTAAATAAGTTCATTTCACATAAATATATTTCCTAATAATAGGAAATCATTTACTCTTAACTAAGCCTATTAATATATAGTATAATGTACTTTATAATACGCACATTCAATTATATAATATATCATATCATGCAGATTTTATTTTAAAACTATGCGAGGGAATACTAATGAAAACATCTAAAAAAGAGCTATTTTTAAATTATATAAAAACGCAACACGATTGGATAGATTCATCCACATTAGCTAATTACCTTAATGTATCAACACGTTCGATTAGAAAATATGTAAATGAAATTAACTCCACTGGTGAATTTATACTGTCCTCTAAAAAAGGATACAAAGTAAATCTTAATAATAATTGTCAAACTAAAATTGATAGTTCAGAAAATACATCACCTGATAATAGGTTAAATTTAATTTTAAAAGAACTTATAGTTAATAGTAGTGGAATTAATATATTTGATTTAAGTGAAGAATTATTCGTTAGTTCAGCTACCATTGAAAGTGACATAGTTAAAGCTAATAAATTTATAGGAAGTTATAATTTAAAGATAAAACAATCAAGATTTTTATTGAAACTGATTGGAAATGAATCTGAAAAACGTAAATTAATGAGTTCCATAATATTTAAAGAAACAGGAAGTGATTTTTTAAGTTTATTTGATGTACAAAAAATATATCAAGAATATAATCTAACTAAACTAAAAGAAAACATAATATATATATTAAAAAAATACAATTTATTTATAAATGAGTACGCTATAAATAATATACTTCTTCATCTAATGATAACTATAGATAGAATAAAAAAGAATAACTACATAGAGTCTGTTGAAGTAGTAAACTATATAGACAATAATATAGATATAAATATTGCAAAAGATATATCAAATTTTTTAGAATCAGAGTACAACATAACTTTAACTAGTACAGAGTTATACTATTTAGTATTTCAGTTAACAAACAAAACCACAGTTTTAAACTATCATAAAATGGATACTAAATCTTTATCAAATTATATAAATGAACATTTTATTAATCTAACTAAAAAAATAATTAAAAATGTGTATGATTTATACTTTATAGATTTATCTGATGATGAATTTGTTGTTAAATTTACTCTTCATGTAAAAAATTTAATCAGTAGGGCTAAGAATAATCAAATTTTGAGAAATCAAATACCTCAGAAGTTAAAAGATTCCTATCCTCTGATATATGATATATCTGTTTATATTTGTAATCAGATTCAAATTTTAGAAAACATAGAAATAGATGAAGATGAAATATCTTATATATCTCTACATGTAGGCTCATTTTTTGATAGACAAAAACTACTAGAAGATAAAGTTCTTTGTGCATTAATTACTCCAAATTACTATGATTTACAACTAAGAATAGTAAGAGACCTTGAAAAAAGATTTAATGAATCTATAGAAGTTATTCAAATTTTTTCAGATATTCATAAACTAGACTTTGATAGCAAAGTAGACATGGTCATCACTACCTTACCAATTAGTAATAGATGCCCCATACCTTTTGTATATATAAATCCTTATCCAAATAGAAAAGATTATGATAATATCCAAAGTAAATTTATTCAAATCAAAGATAGAAAAAACATACTTACTGTACAAAATCATTTAGAAATGTACTTTAGTGAGTCTTTATTTATGAAAAATATATATTTAGATAGCGCTAAAGATTATATAAAATTTATGGGAAATATTCTTCACAAAAATAAATATGTTAAAACTACTTATGTAGATGATGTTCTTATAAGAGAAAACATGTCTTCAACTGCTTTTAATAACAATGTAGCAATTCCTCATAGCATGAAAATGGATGCTTTAAAAACTGGTGTCTGTTTAATTGTCAATGATAAACCAGTTAAATGGGGTGAGGAAAAAGTACAAATTATAGCCATGATACCCATAAATGAAAATGAAAAAGAAAAATTCAATTACATATTCGAAAGCCTTATTGAAATACTGTCTGAGTGGAGTAATGTTAAAGAACTTACTAAAGCAGATAGCTATAGTAGTTTTATGAATAGAATAGCTTATCTTATTCAGAATATCTAAATGCATGTATTTACAATATATATTGTTAAAACTATTAATACAAAATAAAAAAGCTATTACACTAAAAGTCTAAATTTCTACGTGATAGCTTTTTTTTCGTAATAGCTTTCTTCTTTAATTAATATATCTTATTTTTATTACTTATTTCATAGTTATTGTACACTAGTTATAAGATTAAATATTTGTATTGTTGTGGCAGTCATATTATCAATGGCAGTTTCTTTATCCATTGCTTCTTCTATTGTCATAGCCCTATTTACTATAGAAAAATAAGCATCTATCCCCTCTTCATTACACTTAACTGCATCTTCTGTTGTCGCTCCAGCTAAGCCTATTACTTTTGCACCATATTTTTTAGCTAATTTTGCAACTCCTATTGGTGCCTTTCCCATAGCAGTTTGATTATCCAATCTACCTTCTCCAGTTATAACAAAGTCTACACCTTTTAACTCTTCCTCTAATTTAATCTCTTCTAATATTATTTTTATTCCAGATTCTAACTTTGAATTTAAAAATGCTAAAAACGCAAAACCCAGCCCTCCTGCTGCTCCTACCCCTTCCACATTTGCTATATCTTTGTCTAAATCATTTTTGACTACATTAGCAAAGTTTCTAAGCCCATTATCTAACTCT
This sequence comes from Clostridioides sp. LIBA-7602, assembly GCF_056688945.1. Lineage (NCBI taxonomy): Bacteria > Bacillati > Bacillota > Clostridia > Peptostreptococcales > Peptostreptococcaceae > Clostridioides > Clostridioides sp. LIBA-7602. The sequence goes on from NZ_CP196991.1 coordinate 3,592,906, forward strand.
TCAATTATTTCTGCTGTTGCACCTTTTTGAGAGCCATATATATGTACAGCTCCATTTTTCCCAAACAGTGAATTGTTTACATCACAAGCTATTTTAAAATTACATTCATCTAGTACTTTTAATCTATTATCTATTTTTATATGTCTTATTTCATTTAAAACTTTTCCACCTAATCCTACTAGTTTGTTATTTTCATCATAAAACTCAAATCCTAAGGCTTGAAGCATACCTACTCCAGCATCATTGGTGGCACTTCCTCCTAAACCTACTATAAAGTTTCTACATCCCTTATTTATTGCTTCCTTTATTATTTCTCCAACACCATAAGTTGTAGTGTATAAAGGATTTCTAAGTTCAATTGGAACCAATGTCAGTCCTGATGCTTGAGCTATTTCTATTATTGCTGTATTTGTCTCTTTTAATAATCCATATGTTGCATTTACTTTTTTAACTATTGGACCAGTAACTTCTATGATTTCTTTTTCACCATTCATTCCTTGAACTAAAGCATCTACTGTTCCTTCTCCACCATCTGCAAGTGGTAATATCTTTACTTCTGCATCTTTTTTAACTTTTAATATTCCTTTTTTTATTGCATTCGCTGCCTCTATTGAAGATAAGCTTCCTTTCAAGGAATCTATAGAGATTAATATTTTCATATTTATCTACTCCTTATTTTATTATAAGAATAATTTCATTTTTATTTTATACCCTACATCTTTCTTTGTATATAACATATACTATTTATCTTATTTTTATTTTGTAAAAATACAAATATATATTAAATAGATTTTCGTTTGTAGAACTATTTACGTAATTATTATCATACATGTTTCTCTTTATACACCCAAATTGGTTATAGCAAGCCTTCACTTCCATCATATAAAAAAGGTATTACCAATTTTTAGGTAATACCTCTTTGTTTTATTTTCAATTTAAATTAATTTAAGTGATTTTTCTTAATCTCATCAAGTAGCCCATCTTCCAGATAAATCTCCAATGCACAGCCCACCATTGCCTTTACTGATTTATGAAGTTTATCATAAGCTTCCTCAGAATTTGCATAATTTAGAAACTCTTTTTCATGAACATATACCATTGGATTTATATCTAAAGCTATTTCTGTATACATAGTAGGACAAACTTGACTTACATTACCTATATCTGTAGAACCTACTGGCCCATCTTTCCCTTCTAGTATATCTGTTATACCTGCTTCGATTAAATTGTTTTTTGTTATCCTTTGAAGTACTTTATTGTTTATTATATTGTCAAAAGAATTTTCAAAATATCTATAAGAAAGTTTAGCTCCTGTCATTAACTCTGCTCCTTTTGCACAGTTTATAACTTTTTTAGTTACTTCATCTAAATAACTTCTTTCAGCAGCTCTTACAAAAAACTTACAAGCTGCTTTTTCTGGAACTATATTTGGGGCTTCTCCTCCATTTGAAACTATACCATGTATTCTAACATCTGATTTTACATGTTGTCTTAAAGCGTTTATTCCAGCAAAAGTAAGTTGCACTGCATCCAATGCATTAACTCCCATATGAGGATGACTAGCTGCATGTGCTGATACCCCTTCAAAACTAAACTCTAATGAATCTATTGCCAAAGCCTTGCAGTTTATATTATTGAACGCTTCTATATGCATCTGATAGCTTACATCAACATCGTCAAAAGCTCCTGCTTTAACTAAGTCACATTTTCCTCCTGTTGTTTCTTCAGCTGGTGTCCCTATTAATACAATTTTTCCTTTAAAATGTTCTTTTAACTTACTTAATACTATACAGGCTCCTAGTGTAGATGCCGCAATCCAGTTGTGTCCACAAGCATGACCTGGCTCTTTATCTTCTCCATATCCAGGAAGTGCATCATACTCAGCTAAAAATGCTATAGTAGGACCATCACTATCTCCTAATTCTGCTCTAAAAGCAGTATCCATATTGCAGTACGGATAAGTTGTATCAAATCCATATTCCTTCATTTTCTCTACTAAGTACTTTGATGATATATATTCTTCTTCGCCTAGTTCTGGGTTATTGAATATAAAATCACATACTTCTTCAATTTCTTTTCCAAGTTCATCCTCTATCTCATAAGCTCTTTTCTTTACACTCTCTATCATAACTTACCTCCTATTAGAATCCTAGATATAATCCTATTGTCAAGAATACCATTACAAGAATTGTTAATACTACCATTAGAGGAACTACGAATCTAACCCACTTTGACCAAGGAATATTAGCTACTGCTAGTGCTCCCATTAAAACACCTGATGTAGGTGTTATTAGGTTAGTTACACCTATACCAAATTGATAAGCTGTAACTATCATTTGTCTAGATACATCAACTAAGTCTCCAAGTGGTGCAAGTACAGGTATTGTAAGTGATGCAAGTCCTGATGCTGATGGTATTAAAAATGCTATTAAACCTTCTATCAAGAAAGTTAAATTTATAAATATAGTTTTTGGTAGTCCATTTAATAAATTTGCTGCAGAATTTAAAATTGTATCTATTATAAATCCATTTTCTGCTATTATTACGATTCCACGTGCAAATGCTATACATAACCCAGCTGTCATTAAATCTCCTGCTCCACTTATAAATGAATTAACTATTTCATCTTGTTTAAGCCCTGACGCTATTCCTGATATTATACCTATTGCTGTAAATATCATTGCAATCTCAGTTATATACCATCCTAACCTTAAAACTCCAAATATCATAATTGCCATACCTATTACGAAAATTGCTATTACCATGGCTTCTCTTTTTGTAAATTCTTTTATGTTTGTATCAGTATTAGTCATTGATTCTTGATTTAGTGATATATCGTGTACTAAAGACTTTTTAGGGTCTTTTTTAACTCTATTGGCATACATCATAACAAATCCTATGGATATAGCCATATATATTATAAACATAACAACTCTAAACTCTATTCCAGAACCTGGTGTTATTTGTGACAATGCCTGTGCTATTCCTACAGAGAAAGGATTAGTAGTTGCCGCTCCAAATCCAGCTGTTGCTCCTATAAACACTGTTGCCACCGCAGTTAATGAATCATATCCCATGCTGGTCATAAGTGGAATAAATATCATATAAAAAGGTAATGTTTCTTCACTCATTCCAAAAGTTGTACCACCAAGACCAAACAAAATCATTGATATAGGTATTATTAAAAATTGAAACTTCTTCATTTTATTTACAGTGTGTGCTATAATGGCTTCTATTGCACCTGTTTTGTTAACTATTCCAAAAGCTCCTCCAACTATCAAAACAAATCCAACTACTTCAGCTGCATCTATAAATCCCTTTATAGGAGCTGAAAATACATCAGTAACACCTTGTGGATTTGATGGTGCTTTTTCATAAGTTCCAGCTACAACAACTGACCTTCCATCTATATCTACCCTTTCAAAATTTCCACTTGGTACTATCCAAGTAAGAACTGCCATTACCACTATTAATAAGAATATTATAGTAAGTGTCTGTGGCATACTAAACCTCTTCTTTTTTAAACTGCTCATTTGTAATCTCCCCACTTTTTAAATTAAAATATTTTATTATTGCATCCCTTTTCTATCCTATTTTGCATAGATGTAAAAAAGCTCAACATGGATACATGTTGAGCTAAATGTGCTAAATACAACATACCTACATCTTCCCTTTATCTTATCTAAGATAGCTCTCCATCAAAATTCGGGCTGATTTTGATGACAGTACTGTACTTATTAAATACAGTCCCAGCACTAGCTTTGGACACTAGCACTTCGGCACTTACTCCTTTTATATTGCTTCATTGGTTTCCGACCTCTTCAATATTAATCTTAGTAAATGCAACCTCTACCTCAATCTTTTTATTAGATGAGGTAATGCTTATTAAATTTTATTTATTGTAAATAATTGTAGCATAATATGTCGAGATTGTAAATATTTTCAATATAATAATACTTACATTTAATGACATTGACAAGTTTAATTTATACTATTCCAGTATATAATTATAACTTTAGTTTTATGTTTAAAAATATATTTATCTTCTCTTTTTTCTATATTATCTATATATTTATCTACCACTTCACCAAAATTAATCTTTTTATTTAATTCAGTTTCCATTTTAAGATGTATATCTTCTATGCTATCAAATTCAATTTCATTTTCTACATCAATAAACTTTGTGTCTGCACATATATTCAAAGAATGTAGTATATTTGGAATATATATATAATCTGGGCAGGTTCTATCTTTCTCCCCTAAATCAATATACAAGTCATTGAATAATGGCTTTTGAATAGTCCTTACTATAATTACTTTTTCTTTAGCCAACTTATTCATTTTATTCAAGGCATCTTTAATATTCCAAATTCTATAAAGTGAATTCACAGATAAAATGTAGTCACTGCACTCAATATTGACATCTTCCCACTTACCTTGTACTGTGTTTATATTAGTTATATTATGTTCCCTAATCTTTTGTCCAAGTACATCAAGCATATCCCTTGAAAAATCATTAGCAGTTACGACCTTGCATTTTTTAGAAAGTGGTATAGTAAATTTACCTGTACCTGCACCAATTTCTATAAGATTTTTTCCTTCATCTATTAATTTATCAATAAAATCAAATACTTCTTTTGAATAATCATAAAGTGTTGGATTATCATCATACTTATGAGATAATTTTTTAAAAAATAGTCTTTCCACCTCATCATCAAATGCTCTTTCCTTTGCATATCCTTCTTTATTTTCAATATACTCATGCCATTTTTTTTCGAAATCTATATCTTTATAATACATGATTAATCTTCCTTTCTAAAAATGTTAAGGTTGAGACTTATCATTTTCCATAATCAAAGTAAACCACTTTTACTAAATTAATGCTATATTAATTAAGTGCTTAACTAAATAATTGATTACTCTGCTCTAAAAATTAATAAAATTCTCAATAAGCTCTTTAGTGTAAGTATGCTTTGCACTTTTATATAATTCTTTGGAACCTATAATTTCAACTATCTTACCATTTAACATAACTGCAATTTCATCACTAAATTCCTTTACTAAGTCTATATCATGAGATATAAATAAATAGGTTATATTAAATTGTTTTTGAGCTTTTTTCAGAACTTGTACAACTTGAGCTTGTACAGATACATCTAACATTGATGTAGGCTCATCCAATATTATAAATTTAGGCTTTAATAAAAGGACTCTGGCTAAAGCAACTCTTTGTATTTGTCCTCCACTGACTTGATATGGGTATCTAGTTAAGATTTCCTCGCTGATTCCAACAAAACTTAAATATTCCTTTATATATTCTGTTGATTTATTCTTCTCATAGATTTTATGAATCTTTAATGGTTCTACAAGGCTATCATATATAGTTTTCTTAGGGCTTAGAGCTGAATCTGGATGTTGAAATATTACTTGCATCTCTTTTCTTAAATTCCTCATCTGAGAAAAATTATAATTACTTATATTTCTACCATTAAAATAAATTTTACCTCCATCAGATTTAACAAGTCTTAAAATAAGCCTTGATAAAGTTGATTTTCCACATCCGCTTTCTCCTACAAGACCCAAGGTTTTTCCTTCTTCTATTTCAAATGATACATCATCTACTGCCTTAACTATTTTCTTATTAATTATTCCGCTCCTAAACTCCTTATAAAGATTACAAACTTTTATCATAAATAAAACACCTCACCTTTGAGCCATTTACATCAAATAGCACTGGCTCATAATCAGAACATGATTTTTTTGCAACTTTACATCTTGGAAAAAATCTACATCCTTTTGGTAAGTTTGTTAGACTTGGTGCTATCCCATCAATAGGCATTAATTTTTTATTTGGCTGTGAATCAATTAGACCTTTTGTATAAGGATGTAAAGGGTTATTAAATACACTATCTTTAGAACCCCTTTCTATGATTTTCCCTGCATACATAACCATAACTTCATCACAAAGTTTTTTGGCTAACATTAAATCATGAGTTATAAGTATCATGCTAACACCCATATTACTTCTTAAATCACAAAATACCTCGTATACTTGTTTTCTTATTATTGCATCTAGCCCTTTAGTTGGTTCATCTGCAATTATCCAGTTTGGGTTTAGTGCTGTCCCTATAGCTGCCAATACTCTTTGGCTCATTCCTCCACTTAGTTGGAAACCATAAGAATTGTAAATTAAATCAGTATTTGAAAATGAAAATTTTCTTAATATATCTAAGCTCTTACTCTTACATGAGCTCTTTTTTTCTTTTGCATGATAATAGAAAAGTTCATTAATATGACTTCCTATCTTTAACATTGGATTAAAAGAACTCGACGGATTTTGTGGTATTAATGCTATCTTTTTTCCTCTAATTTCTCTGAGTTCTTTTTCCTTAAGTTTTAATAAATCTTTGTCTTCATATAAAATGCTACCTGAGACAATTGAATTATTGGATACAAGGTTTAAAATTCCCAATCCTAGTACTGATTTTCCACTACCAGTTTCTCCAATAATTCCTGTAATTTTACCACTTTGAAAAGTTACAGATACTTCGTCTACAGCTCTCACTTTTCCTTCTTTAGTATTAAAATAAATTTTTAAATCTTTTATATTTATATCTCTGCTCATATTTTTGATTCCTTCTAAAGATATTGACTTAAAGAGTTGATTTTTTCATCAAACATATCCCTTAGCGCATCACCAACTAAATTTATACTACAACACAATAATAATATGCTAAAGCCTGGTGCCAGCAACAAATTAGGATAACTTCTAAAATGTGTTTTAGCATCATTTATCATAACTCCCCAATCTGCCTGTGGAGGTTGTATCCCTAATCCTAAAAAACTTAGCGATGCCATAGAAAGTACACTCTTCCCTATTCTTATTGTAAATAGTACTATAAATGGAGCAAATATGTTTGGAATTATATAATGAAAAATTATATGAAGATGGCTGGCACCTAATGCTCTTGCACCTTCAACATATTTTTCCTCTTTTACCTTTAGTACCTCTCCTCTAACTACTCTTGAAAACCCAGCCCAAGAAGTAAATACTATTGCTATTAATAAACTTTTTATTCCTGGACCAAGAACTCCAGCAAGAGCAATCATAAAGCTAAGACTTGGAAGACCTTGAAATATATTTACAATCGACTGAATTATCATATCTACTATACCACCACAATACCCTGCTACTATACCTACAAAACTTCCAAATATCATTGTTAATAAGGTTGCTACAAATGCTAAAGATATAGACACTCTAGCTCCATACAATATCCTACTTAAAATATCCCTTCCTAGAGTATCAGTCCCAAGTATATGCTCTCTAGATATTCCCATTAACCTATCAGCCATTTGCACCTTATTAGGGTCATATGGAGCTAATTTAGGTGCAAAAAAAGCAAAAAGTATCATAATTATTAACACTAAAAAAGCTACTTTATGTATAAATAACATTCCTTTAAATTTCTCCATATCATTTACCCCCTATCCTTATTTTAGGATTAAGAAATAGATAACATATATCCACAACTAAACTAAATAATACAAATATAATTCCTGTAAATAGTACGTATCCCTGTACAACTGGATAGTCTCTACTCATTATTCCTTGTATTACATAGCTTCCCATACCTGGAATACTAAAAATAACCTCAACTACTGTAGAACCTCCTAAAATTGCACCAAAATAGTTTCCTAAAACGGTTACAATAGGCATTAAAGAATTTAAAAAAGCATATTTAAAAGTAATTATCCTATTTGGCAATCCTTTAGATTTTGCTACTGTTATATAGTTTTGTCCCATACTTTCTATTAAAGTTGCTCTATTTAACCTAACTACAGTTCCTATTGTACCAGCTGCTAAAACAAATCCAGGCATTATTAAGTGTTTAATTGTTCCATACCCACTCGTAGGTAGCCACCTAAGAGTTTCACAAAATATACCTAGCATGATAATTGCTAACCAAAATCCTGGGATAGAAGTCAGAAATAATGATACAAAAGTACCAATCTTATCTATAGCTGAATCCTTTTTAAGAGCCATGATTATAGCTAATGGTATAGATAATACTATAACAAAAAACATAGCCATTAAAGATAAAGAGAAGGTTATTGGCAACCTTCTCAATATATCTTCTGTGATAGATGTCTTTTTGATATAGGAAAGTCCTAAATCTCCAGTTATAGCTTTTTTAGTCCAATTAATATATTGAACTACAATACTATCATTTAATCCTAACTCTTCTCTAACTATTTCTATTTCTTCTTCTGTAGGAGCAGAAACACCATCCATGCTTAAATATTCAACTGCTGGGTCACCAGGAGCTATAATACCCAATATAAATGCTAGAAATGTTATTCCTACCAAAATAGGAATAGTCATCAATATTCTTTTAATTAAATATTTAAATGAATTTTTCACTACTCACTCCACTCCATATTTACTAATGTAGTTCCATATAATGTCGGCTTGTACCCAGCTATTTTTTTATTATAGGCAATTAAGTTAACATCTTCAAATAATGGTATAGCTGATGGATGTTCTGCTGATATATCTTGAAGTTCATCATATATTTTACTTCTTTCATCTAAATTCATTGTTTTTTCTAATTTAGCTATTAACTCATCTGCTCTTTCGTTCTTATAACCTAACGAATAAGCTATATTACTTGACCCTGTACTTCTCATATAACTATCAAATATAGAAAATGGTTCTGCATTTGGAAGCCCTTGTGTGTGAAGTGCTATATCATAATTTCCTGTTTTTTGTGCTTCCTTAAAAGCAGCTCCATCAAGTATAGTTATTTTAGAATTTAATCCAACTTCACTTAATACAGATTGTATATATTCAGCAACAGTTTTATATGGGTAACGGTCTACACCATAAGATGGAATTATAAACTCTAGCTCCTTTATTTCCCCATTTAGTTCGTCCTTTATTATTTTCTTTGCTTTTTCTGCATCATAAACAGGTTTAATTTCCTTACCAAAAGGAGAACCTTGATTCAATATATTCATAGTTGGAGTTCCGTATCCTCCATAAAATTTATCTACTATGGTTTCTCTATCTACCAGCAAACTTAAAGCTTCTTTTATTTTCACATTATTAAACGGTGCTCTAGTACCATTTGTTGATATAAATTGAGTTATTGTTGATGGAGACGATTTAATCTCAAAGTTTTCATCCTTTACTAGTTCACTAGCTAACTCTGGAGTAATTGCCCCTAAATCCATAACACCCATAATTTCTTCTGATTTAAGTGCTGTGTAACGAGTTTGAGCATCTTTAATTACGTTTACTCTTACATTTTTAATTTTACTTTTTTCTCCATAATAATCTTGATTTCTCTCTAACAAAACATATTGTTCTTTTTCTCTTTCTTTTATTTTAAATGGCCCAGTTCCTTGTGCATATTTAGTAAAATCTCCAGTTTGTACATCAAAACACTCTGGACTATACATAGCACTTCCAAACCTAGCCATATTATATATTAAAGTTGATATCGGTTTACTAAAAGTAAGTTTAACTTCATAGTCTGAAACTTTACTCACATCTTGTAAATTAGGATATGTTTTTTCTATATCAAATGAATAAAAAGGCGAAGATTTAGTTTTCATACTCATATAACGCTCAAAGTTTTTTACTACTGAATCTGCATTTAATTCTACTCCATCATGGAATTTTACACCTTTCTTTATTGTAAATGTCCATTCTTTATAATCATCTGAATTTGACCACTTCTCTGCAAGCTCAGCTTTTGGTTTTCCGTCATCGCTTAACCCTATTAATGGCTCCCAGACATAAAGTATTGAACTTGTGTAATACGCATCTTGCTCTCCTGGAGCCAAATCCCTAGCTGCTGCTAAAACTACTTCCTTTTCATTATTCATCTTGCTAACATCATTATTTTCTTTTGGTTTGCCACATCCAACTAATAAGGACAACATTAACACAACTGTTAAAACTATACTAATCAGCTTCCCATTTAAATTCTTCCTCATGATATACTTCCCCCTTATTTATAAATATGAGCATTAAAAAAGTTATAGCAAATAATGCTATAACATCCCATTTTAATATGTATACTTTAGTTTCCAAATTCAATATACAAAATAATAAATTTAGTTGCTCCCCCCTAAACTTATTTACTAATATTTAATGTAGGTATCTGACTTACATTTTATACCTCAACCTTACCAAGTAACCTATAGTAGATATGAGGAATTTATTCATGCTTACAGTGATGGGTTCGTGTTGGACTTTCACCAACTTCCCTACTCTTTAAATATGTTTATTCAATTATTAACTTAATTGTATGCAATCTTATATGGATTGTCAACTTAAATCAAAATATATCACTATTTGTAAAGTAAATCCCCTCCAAAAAACGATATACACTATTGTACTTACAATTAACTCTATAATTTTAAATTTGTTTAAATTTGTTAATTATGGTATTTTATTTTATGAGGTGATTTAGTTGAAAAAAACAATAAAAGTTGTTGCTGCAATTATAGAAAATAAGGATAATGAAATTCTATGCGCTCTTAGAGCCCCAAATATGTCTCTACCAAATCACTGGGAATTTCCAGGTGGAAAGGTTAAAGAAGGGGAATCTTTATTTGATGCAATAGAAAGAGAAATACAAGAAGAATTAAGTTGTAAAGTAAAAGCAGATATTATATTTGCTGAAAACACTCATGAATATGAAAAAATTATAGTAAACTTAATTGGTATAAAATGTTCATTAATAGAAAGGTTTCTTACTCCTAATGAACATTCTAAGTTAGTTTTCCTTGCAAAGGAAAATTTAAGCTCTTTAGTATGGGCTCCTGCAGATATCCCTATTGTAAAAGAGATAATGAAATAGGGATATATTGATATATCCCTATTTCATTATCTCTACTTTTTTTATAAATTCTCTATATATTTTAACAGGAACTTCTTGATGAAGTTTTATTTTCATTGTTATAGGTTTCTCCCCACTGTATTCTACAGTGTCACCTTTACCTATATAAATATATGGCTGTGCCTTCTTATCTATTTCTTTATATTTTCTCACAAATAAATGTAAGTTAACTTTTCTATCTTTATTATGAATTAAATTCTTACCTCTATCAGTCAACTGTCGTGTAGAATTTGGAGATTGCCACTGAAAATAATTTTGATTTAAAAATTTATCCTTATAGTTTATTCTTTCGTCTATTCCTTCTTCCTTATGCAAATCGATAAACAGGAAATATTCATTCCCATTAGCTAAAAGTCCACTACCCCTAAATGAAGAATGAATCTTTCTATAATTAGAAAGTAATGCTATATCAATCATTTTGTACTGTTCATATAACTTTAAGAATGGTACTCCATAATAATCTTCTTTGAACTCTTTTTCATATCTAATAATACCATAATTAATAGCATCCTCTATATATTTTCTATATTTTTTATCATTAATTATTTGATTAAATATACTACTTCTATATAAAGTATTCCTTTCATACTCTATTAGTTTAACCTTATTTTTTATTATTGATGAATCACAATATTGATGATTTAAACATTCAAAAGCATGAATTATACTATCATGGTCTACTTTATTAATATACTTCAATATTTCATTACTTGCTATTTCTATGCTAATACTATCATGATTTAATAAATATTTAAGTATAATAAATTCATTTATTCTTTTTAAAGGTAGACTAGTATTTAATTCTCTTAATATTTTTTCAAAATCTTCATCCATTAATAAAGTTTTAATACTATCATCCTTTTCTGTTTTACCTACAAAACTTAAATAGGTCCCATCTTTATCTATAAACTTAACTGGGTCTGGTGAGCCATCAAATTTTATATAATCTAATAACAAATATGGTACTTTTCCTCCACATAATATTTTGAACTGATTATACTCTTCTCTCAAATATTGTGCTGACCTGAAATTTTCTCCATCAATTTGTGTTAGAATCCTTTCCTTGGAAATCTCATCAATTTGAATATGAGTACATCCTGGTATATTAGCAAAATCAGTACTTACAGCTACTTTTATACTATCCTTATCATAATATCTTGCACCATTTAAAGCTATAGCTATTAAAAATGTCTTATTATGATTTCCTATAAAATCAAGTACTGTTAAAAATTCTTTATCTCCACTTTTTCTAAGTCCTCTCCCTAATTGTTGAATAAATATTATAGGAGATGCAGTAGGTCGTAACATTAAAACTGTATTTATAGAAGGTATATCAACACCTTCATTAAAAATATCAACAGTAAATATAGCCTGTAGGCTATCCTTATTACTTTCTAGTAGTTTAATGTATTCTTGTCTTTTATCAATAGAATCCTCGCCACAAAGTGCAACACTATTTATACCTCTTTTTTTAAACTCTTCAGCCATATATCTTGCATGTTCTATATTTACACAAAATCCTAATAATTTTCTAAACTGTCCATCATGTCCATAAAATTTCATTTTTTCAATAATAAAATCTACTCTTTTATGTATCATTAAACGTTTAGCCAATTCTGATGTATCATCTAAATTAATATCCTCTAAATCTACACCCTCAACATCTGTTATACCAAAGTAATGAAATGGTATTACTAAATCTTCTTCAAGTGCTTCATGCAATCTAACTTCTAAGGCAACATTATTATCAAAAAGCTCAAATACACTTAAACTATCACATCTCTCTGGAGTAGCAGTCATACCTAATGTAAACTGAGGTTTAAAGTAATTCAAAACATTTAGATATGATTTACTAGCACTATGATGAGCTTCATCAACTATAATATAATTGAAATAATCCTCTTCAAATTCAGTATAATGCTTATTCATAGTCTGTATCGTTGCAAATAGATAATTTGCCTCATAGTTTTTTTTATTGCCAGTAAATAAACCTGTTTTTAAATTTCTTTCTCTTAATAATCTATCAAATGTTTCTTTTGACTTCTTTAAAATTTCTTCCCTATGAACTATGAATAATAATCTCTTCGGTTTAAATTCCATTACATCAAATGCGGACATATATGTTTTCCCTGTCCCAGTAGCTGCAATAACTAAAGCTTTATTTTCTCCATGAACCCTTAGCCTTTCTAGATTTTCCATAGCTTTTATCTGCATCTTATTAGGTCTAATAGGTACAAAATTATCAAACACCATTTTTCTTTTTAATTCTGTTCTCTTAATTTCATTTAGAAATAACATATATCTTTGTAACACTTCATCATTAAGATTTGAACTCATCTTCCAAAGGTTGTCATACTCCTTTAATACATCCTTTATAAATGGCTCCTCTTCTTTTGAAACTATCTTTACATTCCATTCTATATTGCTTTTTAATGCACTTTGAGTAATGTTTGAAGAACCTATTATAATTTTATAATGGTCTACATTTTCAAAAATGTATACCTTTGTATGAAAACCTTTTTCTTTATCTGCTATGAATATTTTCATATCTACATTATTAAATTCTTTTATTTTTTCTAATGCTTTTGGCTCTGTAAAATTTAGATATGTAGTAGTTATTATCTTGCCTTTTACATTTTTTTCTTCTAATTCTTTAAATGTATCTAGCAACAACTGTACTCCACTATAATTTATAAATGCTACACTAAAATAAAATGCTTTACATTCTTTTAAGCTTTTCTTTAGTTCATTTAATAAATTACTATATTTTGAATTTATAATTAGTTGTTTTGATTCCTGCATTGTTTTCCCCTTAATTGTTATAAATATGTTTAAATTATAGCATAAAAATAGAGAAGCGTCCTTATTTTAGCTTGTATGGCTCTACATCTATTAATCTACACCTAATACAGCTTTAACCTTAGATGCTATTGTAATAACCCTTGGTCCAAATATAACTTGAACTGAGTTTTTCTTTTTAACAACTCCGCTTGCTCCTAACTCATTTACCCAAAAACAATCTTCATAAAATCCATCTATTGAATTTAACTCTACTCTAAGTCTAGTTGCGCAGTTCGTAATGTTTTTTATATTGTCACTCCCTCCTAAACCTTCTATTATAGAATATACAAGTTCTGTATCCTTATCTTCTACTGTCCCATTGTCTGTAGATTTAACAGCACCTGCAGATTGTTTTTCTCTATATTCTTTCTTACTGTAAAGCTTAACTTCTTCTGAACTTCTTCCTGGTGTTTTTATATCAAACTTCTTAATTGCCCATGTAAATATTACATAAGTAACTATAAAGAATATTGGTATTAAAAATAATAGAGGTAATGCATCTACCTTTTGAGGTTGTAATAAGTTAGGGAACATATTTCTAAATGATTCACCCATTATAGAAACATTAAACATCTCTGTAAACACATATGTTAATCCTGCTAGTGGAACATATGCCACAAAGTACAATAATGGTGCAACAAACAGGAATGTATATTCTATAGGTTCTGTTACTCCTACTAGCATAGCTGTCACTATTGCTGGTATCAATATACTTAGGGCTTTTTTCTTATTAACATTATCGGATAACTTGTACATAGCTAAAGCTGCTGCTGGTAATATTGCAAAATGTATTAGTAATCGCCCTGTTGTAAAATTACGAGTAATATAAGATAGTGTATCTGGGTCTCCCATTTGAGCCAATCTGATATTGTTAACACCTTCGTAAATTGCTCCACCTACTTCCATTGTTCCACCTACTCTTGTGTATTCTATAGGAAATGCAATTAAGTGGTGTATCCCAAATGGTAATAACGCTTTATCCATTGCTCCAAAAGTAAACGTTCCTAATAATCCACTTGAACCTATCCAATTACCAAGCTTAGATAATGCTAAACCTATTGGTGGCCATATGAAGTACATTCCTGTGCCTAATACTATTGCTGCTATAAACATCATAATCATTGAAGACCTTGCTCCTGAGAAAAAAGATAATGCACTAGGAAGTTCTGTGTCAACAAATTTGTTATGTACTGCACTAGCCACAAAACCTGCTATTATAGCTCCAAATATACTACAGTCATATGATAATATTCCTAAGAAAGAACCATATAATGAGCTACGACTATATGCTTCTGCCTCACCTAATCCAGATGCCATAAATGCTTCCGCTGTAACTGTGTCTGAATTTATACCATTTGCTACTAATAATGTGTTTATAACTGTGTGCATTCCTATGAATAAAACAATTCCTCCTAATGCACCCCACCCTTTTTCCTTTTTAGATAATCCAAAAGCTATACCAGTAACAAAGAATATAGGTAAATATCTCATTACCATAAATCCTAGGTCATTTATTACTTTAAAGAATACATTTATAAATGAACCTTCCTGTATTAACCCGCTGAGCCCTAAAGCAGAAACGTTTTCCATATTTGCAAAAGCTGACCCTAATCCTATAAATACTCCTGCTACAACAAGTAATATAACAGGAATCATCATTGCTCCAGAAAGTACTTGTAATTTATCCTTCATAGTATTATTTCCTCCATTTTTATTGAAATGCTAAACTATATAATGCATATATATAAACTTCTATAGCTTTATATAGTGTGTCCATACTTATGTTTTCATTTGCCTGGTGTGAATTTGGAATATCTCCCTCTATTGTGGGACCAAATGCAACTCCATTTTCTAATACCCTTGCATAAGATGCAGCTCCTTTTGTAAAAAGTTCTGCTTCTTTTCCAAAAACTTGTTTATATGCAATTGATAACTTATTTATTAACTTACTATCTGGTTCTACATACAATAGTTTTAAATCCTTATATATATTAACTATTAAATTTTCTTTTTTTCCAAGTTCATTGATTTTATTAATTATAAATTCCCAACTTATACCCTTAGGATATCTAAAATCTATTTTCATACTTAACTCATTTTTTTCTAATAAAAGGCTCATTATACATATTGTAGAAATTCCCATATCTACATCTTCTGTATATAATCCTAATTTTTTTCCATGATTATCATCTGTAAAGTATGAATTTAAAATATCTTTTATTATGATTCCTTTATCATTTAGCTTTTTGATTTTATCTAAGTCCTTTGCTAAATTGAATGCACAGTTATACGACCTGTGTGGGTTCCTTGATAAAGCCCTTTTTCCTATATATCTTACTAATATTTTATCTTCTTCAATTTCTTCTATCTCTGTATAATAAACCAATAATTTTATTAAATCTTCCTTATCATTAGTTTTAAAAATAGCTTCAATTTTATTACATACAAATCCATCTTCTTTATTTGACTTTATCTCAACTAAATTGTGATTTCTAAGTCTATCTTCTTTTATTTCCTTTTTTAGATTAAAGTACAAAATACCCTTCTCTCCATTTACTATTGGGAAGTTTCCATCTGGAGAAAATGCAAACTTTGGCTGTTCATTGATGCTAAAGTAATGCTCCATACATTCCCAAGTTGTTTCTTCAGCTCCACCTACTATCAATCTAATCTTTCTCTTTGGTTTTTCATTAAGTTGCCTTAAGAAAAGTAATGCATATAAAATTCCTACCAAAGGTCCTTTGTTATCATTAACGCCTCTACCATAAAGATAATTATCTTTTTCACAAACTTTAAAAGGTTCACTCTTCCACAGCTCTTTAGTATATATTGGTACAACATCTATATGATTAAGTACCCCAACTACTTCTTCGCCTTCTCCATATTCTATATGGATTGCATATCCATCAAAATCTTTTACAACAAAATCTTTGTCTTTTGCTATTTGAATAAGCTTATCAAATGCATTTCTTATTTCTACCCCAAATGGCTGATTTATATCTATTGTACTTTCATCTCTAACTGAAGGTATCTCAACTAGACTCGCAATATCTTTTACTATGTTCTCTTGATTGGATTTTAAATAATCAATAATTAGCTCTTTATTTACTATCATCTTAATTATTTATCACCCCTTTATATTAGTTTTACAAAGCATTTAAGTTCATATCTACATTATAAATTTTGAATATTGTTTTTTCAATATTTCAAATACTTCTCTAAATTACCATAATGATACGGTAAATAATCAACAGATTGTGACAAAATCATAATCTACCATTTATTAACATTTTAATTAACTGTTATCTCTAAATTTAATGTAACTTACTTCTAATAAAATATCTCAAAAAGAGAGTCTCTCAAAATGAACTTTTTAGTCCATGAGACATTCTTTGTTGTGTGAAATCAAATATATTTTCACCATTTCAACAATGAAAAAGAGGCTTATCTCTATTTTGAGATAGCCTCTTTATATCTATTCAATTTCCATTATCACACTATTGATATCTACATTTCTAGGTTCTAGCCTATACTTTATTATTCTCTTAACAGCATCCACATCATCCATTATTACTACAGGAGTTATTACGTGTAAATCATTTGATTTTATAATATCCAAATCTACTTCCATTATTAAATCTTTAGCTTTTACCTTATCTCCTGCCTTTACCTTAACATCAAATGGTTTTCCTTCTAGTGATACTGTCTCTAATCCTACATGTATTAACATGTTTGTTCCATCAGCACTCTTAATCATTACAGCATGCTTTGAATCAAATATGCTGACTATTTCACCATCAACAGGAGAATATAACTTTCCCTCGCTCGGTATTATAGCTACTCCATCTCCCATCATCTTTTGAGCAAAAGCTAAATCTGGGACATCTTCTAAATTAACTAAATTTCCCTTAAATGGACTATATATCTTCTCAGTCTTATTTTCTTTTTTCTTAAATATGTTAAACATAACACACTCTCCATACTATAAAATTTTATGCTAATACTTTTCTTAAAGCCTTTGCTACTCCATCATTTACATTTGTATCAGTTACAAAATCCGCCTTAGACTTTACTTCATCTATAGCATTTCCCATAGCAATACCAAGACCTGCAAATTCAATCATAGATATATCATTTTCATTATCACCTATACAAATAACTTCTTTGCTATCTATACCTAATATCTCACAAAACTTTTTAACTGCAATACCTTTTGAAGTACCTTTACTCATAACTTCAAAATTTATCTTTCCAGAACTTACTACTTCTAAATCTCCTTGTTTTTTAAGCTCACTCTTTGCTTTTTTTAGAGACTCTGAGTCTTCTGAAAATAGTATACACTTTAAAATCTCATCTTCAGCTCTTTCTAGTAAAATTTCACAGCTTGCATTTTCTATTATTTCAATTCTGTCTTCTTCTTTATTTTTACTGTTTACTAATCTGTATGGATGTTCTTCTCCTATTTCATTGTTAGCTATAATTCTTCTACATCCCTTAAAATGTCTATTTAAATTATATTTTTCACCTATTGTGTATATCTTTTCTAGTGCATCTTTACTTAAAGCTTTTTTATACTCATATCCTGGTAAATTAAAATATGTTCCATTAGTTGAAATAACATATATATCATCACCTAAAATGCTTGTAAAGTATCTCATAACATTATAAGGTCTTCCTGTAACTAATGCTACCTTAATTCCCTTTTCCATAGCTTCTTTTAATGCTTTAATATTTTCTTCTGATATTTCAAATCCTTTACCCATTAAAGTCCCGTCCATATCAGTGCAAATTAATTTATAGCTCATTTGTATCACATCCTAGTAAGATTTTTCTAATATTTCAACAAGGTCTTCTTTCTTTCCAAAAGGTAAAAATCCTAAAACTGGACAACTTATTATTTCTTCTAACTGCTCTCTTGTAACATTAAACTCAGACATTTTTGTCTTAAGGCCTACATTCTTTAAAAAACTTTCTATTTCATTCTTTAAAGCTTTAGCTGCTTCATTATCTTCTACATTTTCTAATTCTTTGTTGAATATTCTAGCTACTTTAGCAAATTTAGCTATATTATTGTCACAGAACTTTTCTGTAAATGCTGGGAATACTATAGCTAAAGCTTCACCATGAGGAATATGTGTAACCCCTCCTATTATCTCACTTAGTGGATGTGGTGCTGCTGCTCCAGCATTTGCTAGTGAGCTTCCACCTAATGTATCTGCCACTGCTAGTTTTGTTCTATATTCTATATTGTTTTTTTCTTCCATTACCTTAGGTAGATAGTTAACAACTAATTCCATAGATTTTTCAGACATTATCTCTGTAAAATCATTAGCATTTGGGTTTATGTAACTTTCAAATGCATGAGTAAAGGCATCAAATGCTGTTGATGCAGTAATTCTCTCTGGTAAAGTCAGCATAAGTTCTGGGTCTACTATACATTCTCTTGAGAAACAATTTTGATGGAATATTGTATTTTTCTCGCTTCCTCTTGATATTACTGCTGCTTGTGTAACTTGGCTTCCTGTTCCAGAAGTAGTTGATACAGCTATTAATGGTAATTCTTTTTCACTTACTTTATCATATATTTTAAATGCATTTGTATATGTATTAAACATATAATCCCAATCTATTTTTTCTAGTCCAAAAGTTAAGGCTAATATTTTAGCAGTATCTATACTTGAACCTCCACCAACAGCTAAAACAACATCTACAGATTCTTTTTTAGCTAACTCAAAGCCTTCATTTATTAGCTCTACAGTTGGATTTGGCTGTACCTTATCAAAGTGTACAACTTCTATACCTTTTCCTGTTAAATCTAATCTAACTCTTTCATATAACTTGTCTAATGGCTCTACATTTGGAGTAGTAACTAACAAACATTTCTTTCCATATTTTCCTATTATTCTAGGTAACTCACTTAAAGTTCCTTGTCCAAAATTGATTCTTGATGGTTGATAAAAGTTAATCATATTTTTCCTCCCTTAAATTATTGCCTTCATATTCAAATTATACCTATCACAGGATTTTTAAGGCAATACTTTAACTGTTAACTCTTATTTACTAAAGCTTATGGCAATTAATAAACAATCAATGTTTTATTATTACCATATCATTATGTAAATTTTATTAAGTAGTCATGTGATAATTTTATAAACAATCTTATTGTATAATTAACTTAATATCTTATAAATAAAAATTATTGTATTCAGAGGACGTCTATAGCTAATAAAAGAGTACTTTTATTGTAATAAATAAATTAAAGGAGAATTAAATTATGAAATATTTAATAGATAGTGCAAATCTTGATGAAATTCAAAAGTGTTTAAGGTATGGATTTAAAGGAATAACAGCTAATCCATCTATGTATCTTAAAGAAAATGTAAACTTTTATGAATTCATTGAAGCATGTACTAATTTAAATCCAGAAATATTAACTGCTGAAGTTATAGGAAATGATTTATATGAATTACTTGAGTCTTGTGATAAGATATCAAATATAAACAAGAACACTATAATAAAAATAAATTTTTCTGAAGTTGGCTTAGAACTTATAAACATATTGAATGGTAAAGGTGTAAAAACTGCATGCACCTTAATTTTTAATACAAATCAAGCGTCATTAGCTATAAATGCAGGTGCTGATTACCTATTCCCTTTCATAGGTAGAAATGATGAAAATGGATATGATGGTATAAAAAACCTTACAGAAATATGTAACCTTATATCAATAAATGGATATAATACTAAAGTTGTTGCAGCTTCTATTAAAAATGTATTCCACTTAACTCAAGCATCTCTTTGTGGATGTGATTATGCAGCTGTAACATATGATTTATTTAAAAAAGCTTCTTTTAACCAGCTTACAGTAGATGGTACCAATACTTTTGAAAAAGATTGGTCCCAAGTTAATAAATAGCAATTAAGATTTAGGAGGGTTTGCATTGAACAAAAGATTATTAGATATTGCAGAATTATTGCTAAATAGTTCAGACTATATTACTGTAAATACTATTGCTGAAGAATTAAATGTTAGTAATAAAACTATTCGTAATGACCTTGTTATTTTAGATGAATGGCTTTTAGAGTTTGACTTATCCTTAGATAAAAAGACGGGTTCAGGAGTTATTATTCTAGGTAATGAAGATATAAAACTTAAAGTTATTAGAGATATCAACGATAAATCAAATTGTATATATGCGTACTCTCCTGAAGATAGAAAAAGATATATTTTGAGTAAATTGTTTATTAAAAATTCTAAGTTTAGGATTCGTGATATTTGCAATGAACTACATGTTAGTAGAGCCACTGTGCATAAGGACTTGGTAGTTATTCAAAAGTTTTTGCAAAACTTTAAAGTAGTACTAGTTAGAAAAACCAATAATGGTGTATATCTAGAAGGTAAAGAAAAAGATATTAGAAAGGCAATTTTTGAACTTGCTACTTCTAATAAAAGTTATACTGAACTTAAAGAAATATTATTCTCGATATCTGATAAAGATAAGGATACTCCTTCAACAAAAATATTTAAGGAGTTATTCAATTATGATTTCGAGAAATTATCTCAAATTACTCTACATACTTTACAAGTAGAAAAAAGTAATCTCAGTGATGAGTATTATATAAATTTCTTAATACATATAGCTATATGTATTAAAAGAATTTCTATTAACAGATATATTAACTTATCTGAAAGTTTTTTTAAAGAATTATTAGAACATGAGTGCTTTGGAAAATCAAAAACCTTATGCTCTAATCTAAGTGAAGCTTTTGATGTAGAATTTATTGATGAAGAGGTTTGTTATATTCTTCTTCATATAGAGGGATTACTCAAATCAATAAAGAAAATAACTACTCTTGAACCCCTTAGAAGTGAAGAAATTACAGAGTATAATCTATCTGAAGCAATAGCTACTTATTGGGGTGATATACTAAATCTAAATTTAAAAGAAGATTTAGTATTAATAAAATCTCTTGCTAATCACCTTAAGTCAGTTTTACACCGAATAAATTATGGATTTACTATTACAAATCCCATATTAAATGATATAAAGAGAACATTTCCATACACATATAAGGCTGCCAAAGAGTCTAATACTGTTATTAAACGTTTGATGAATTACGAGGTCAATGAAGATGAAATAGGATATCTTACTTTATATTTAATATCAGCAATAGATAGAAACAAAGCTCCCTTAAATACTGTTTTAATATGTCATTGTAGTGCTGGTGTATCCAACTTATTAGTTCAAAAATTAAGCTTTGAGTTTAACCAGATTAATATAGTTGAATCTATCCCCATCTCTTCTATTTCATTTACAAATTTTGAAGATGTAGACTTAATACTAACTACTGCTCCTGTAGACTTTGAACATCATGCTGAGTTGATAAATATAAATGCCCTTTTAAGCAAGCATGATATCTCTAGACTTAGTACAATTATTAAAAAGCTATATTCTGAAAAAAATAAAATACTATCATTTAAATAAACATAAAAAATATCAAGATGACTTAAGTTATCTTGATATTTTTTATATTTAAAGTAAATTTTACTATTTTATTGAGTACAAGCACTATTCATATTGTTAGTTTCTTCAGTATTTTTTGCAAATTTTGTAGTTACAAACCCTATTGTTTTTATTATTAATAGCAAAGATATTAATGAATATATAGATATCATAAAGTTCTTACTTATGATTCCAGATGCAACTATTATAAATCCATCTAAAATAAATAGTATAACTGGTAACTTCAAGAACTTAATTATCCTATTAATAAGCATGGCCACTAAATCAGTTCCACCAGTACTACATCCCCTTATTATCGCTATACCTATAGCAGTTCCCACTAATAATCCACCTATTATCCCTGCCACTAATAAGTTGTCAGTTATATGAGTTTGTGGTATTACTTTTAAGAATAATGGACCCATAAGAGTTATATATAATGTTTTTATTCCAAAGCCTTTACCCAAAAATAATACTCCCATTACTAGAAGTGGCATAGATATTCCTAAAGAGATATTCTCAACAGGCATTGATAAAAATGTACTAAGTACAACAGATAATCCTGTTATACCTCCTGGAGCTAGTGTATGCTCTGCAAAGAAAAAATTAACTGCTAATGCCATTAAAAATGCTGATATTGTTATTAATAAATAGTCTTTTACCATTTCTTTTTTCATTTAATAACCTCCAATAATTACATTATTTCAGTATAAAAAATCAATTAGATTATTCTGATTTCTCATAGTTTTTCATAAAAGTAATGCTTCCTTAAAACATTAAGAAAGCATCTCTTTTATCATAGTTTATTTACCTTATTCTAAACCAAATTTTGCAGTTGCTTCATCTATAGCTTTTCTACAATTCTTAACACCTGCTGTTATACCATCTTTATCTTTGAATATTGCTGAAGATAATATTACAATATCTGGATTACACTCTATTAATGGTTCCATATTATCTGCTCTTAATCCACCATCTATTGCCAACTCACATTTAGGATTCTTTTCGTCTATCATTTTTCTAGCTCTCTTAACTAAATCAACAGAACTCTTTCTCCATCCCCAGTTATCTTTTCCATCTGTTTCATCAACACCATGAACAACTATTTGTAATCTATCTATATCATATATAGCTTCATCAACAAAACATAATGGTGTGTAACATCCAACTGTTAATCCTACTTTCATACCAAATTCTCTACAGTAATTTATTATGTATGCAAGAGGAGCTCCTAAGAATTGCTCAGCTGGTATTATTAACATATTGCACCCTGCCGCCGCTATTTTTTCTATAAATAATCTATCACAATCTCTTGTGTATATATGACATTCTATTGGCTTATCTGTTACTGGTCTTATTGCTTCTATTATTTGATGCCCACCCATAAGTTGCATATTTTTTAAGTCATGCATATCTGCTGCATCTGAATGTACGTAGTCTACGCCAGCATCCATTGCTTCCTTAACTACTGCTGATATGTGCCCATAATTTACATGTGCTAATCCTGCTGCTATTTTTATGTGTTTCATATTTATGTACCTCCATATTTTACTTTAATTAGTATTAGATATTAGTTTTTGATACTTTTTAACGTATTATTACTTTTATTGATGTCTGTATTTCTTGTATGAACTTATTCTGCTTTTGTGAACTTATTTTGCTTTGTAAATTAATATTACACTGATATAATTCTTTTCACAACAGTTTTACTACTCCTTAAAATTACCTTTATATTGTGGTAAATTATAGACATTAATTATGTATAAAAGTTAGTTTTTTACCACATTCTTATGGCATTTATTGTCTATACTAGGTCAATTGATATCACTAGTTCACTTAATATATAATCAGACTATAAATACAAATTTGCTTAATAAAAAGCATCATTCATAATAATATTAATAAAGGGGAGATGTAAAATGAGAAACTGTATTATTGCTCAATCTGGAGGCCCTACAGCTGTTATCAATGCTTCTGCCATTGGTATTTATGAAAAGAACTTAGAAACTAAATACTTTTATAAAGTGTATTTTGGTATCAATGGAATCGAAGGTATATTAAATAAGAATATAGTAGATTCAGAATGTTTAAATAAGGAAGACGTACTAAATTTAAAACAAACCCCCTCTTCTGGTCTTGGTTCATGTAGGTATAAGCTAGCTGATTATAAAATAAATTCTTATGATTATGACAGAGTTATAAATATACTAGATGAGTATGAAATAGATACATTATTTTACATAGGTGGAAACGACTCTATGGACACAGTCATGAAATTTTCTCAATACTGTAAAAACACTACTTGTAAAATAAAGTTTATAGGAATTCCCAAAACAATAGATAATGATTTATTGGGAACTGATAACTGTCCTGGATTTGGTTCCGCTGCAAAGCTTATTTCTACACTAATAATGGAAACTTACTTAGATTTTTCTATATATAAAAATAATGGAATATTCATACTTGAAACTATGGGTAGAGATACTGGCTGGTTAGCCGCTTCTTCTGCACTGGCTAGACTCAATGACGACAATCCACTAGTTGATTTAATATACCTTCCAGAAATTGAATTCTATGAAGATAAGTTTGTAGAAGATGTTAGAAGAGTATTTAAAGAAAAAAATAAGGTTTATATAGTTGCATCAGAAGGTATAAGAGATAAATATGGAAACTTTATATGTGAGCAAAAAACTTCTACTCATGATAAATTTGGTCATTCTCAATTAGGTGGAGTAAGTAACTATCTAAAGGACCTTATAGTATCATCATCAATTACAACAAGAGTAAAAACTTTAGAACTTGGCGTAATACAAAGATGTGCTATACATTTAGCTGCAGATACTGACTTAAGACAAGCTGCTGAAGTTGGTGCACATGGATTAGAACTTTCTCAAAAAGGATATACAGGTGTTATGGCTACTATTAATAGAATAAGTAATACTCCTTATAAGTATGAAGTTAATCATACTGATATTTCTAAAATAGCTAATAAGACAAAGTATTTCCCTATAGAGTGGATAAATAAAGAATGTAATCATGTGACTGATGATGCTTTAGATTACCTATCTCCACTTATTCAAGGTAACCCAGATATCAAATATAAAAATGGACTACCTTCTTTCTCAGTACTTTACTAAACAATCGTCAAGATGTGGAATATATTCAATAGACTCACATTTGAATACACAAGGGACTGTCACGCTAACAATTATAAATCGTTATTTGACAGCCCCTCCATGGATTTCAATGGTAGATACAATTCCAAGGAATAGTATCCTCAATTAAATTTCGACAAAATTTTTCTAACATTCTTAATCAACTCACTATACTTTAATTTATCTACTATCATGTATAACCTGTAATATTATATCAGCTGCTTTTTTTGAACCTCCTGCATCATAAAAGCTTTTTGAGAGTCTATTTGCATTTTGTTTGTATTCACTGTCATTCATAACTTGAAATACTGCATCCTTAATATATTCTGTATTATTTTCTTTTAACATAAGTCCTGCCCCCAAATCAGCAACTCTATTAGCTACCATTCTCTGCTCTGAATGTTGTGGAAATAATACCATGGGTACTCCATAATATAAACTTTCATTAACACTATTCATTCCACAATGAGTAATAAACACATCAGCTTCTTGGAGTATGATAATCTGTTCAACACTATTTTCAACCTTAAAATTATTTGGTATATGTCCTAAATTTTTAATATCAGTATTTCGACCCACAGACATAATTACATCAACATCATAATCTTTAAATGCACTTATACAGTTTTCATAGAATTCAATATTTTTATTATTAATTGTACCAAGTGAAATATATATTAGTTTTTTCTTTCTCTCTTTAGATTCGACAATCACCTTTGATATTGATGGTCCTACAAAAGAATACTTACTAGAAAAAGTTTCTACCCTCGGTTGAAATTCTTTTGATGTATATACAATAGTATTCACATCGTTATCATTAGAAACTATAGAAATAAAATTTTTTACCTTATATCCTTTTTTTCGTAAGAGCTTTACTTTTTTATTAATGCGTCGCATACCAAAAATCATACGAATAATTTCACTAAAACTTTGCTTCATCATTTTTGCTGTATATTTATTAATTGCAAAAGTTGTTGTAGAGCATATATATGGAATATTAAGTTTTTGTGCAAATAACTTTCCCCAAAAACTTAATGAATCTGATACAATACAATCTGGATTAAAATCTTTAAGTTCTGTACAAACTTTTACATCAAAAGATATCGTAGTATCTACAATCATCTCAATTAATCCAGCAAAATCCTTGCCTATTTTGCTCTCATCTCCAGGGTGTAATTCTGGAAGATACTTATCACAGCAAATAAATTTTGCTCCCGCACCCTCAATTTTATCTTTGAATTCTTTAAAAGAATAATACCATACTTCATTACCTCTACTTACCAATTCACGAACTACTTCAATCGTAGGATTAGTATGACCATATGCTGGAATACTGAAAAAGACTACTTTACTCATATTTTAATCCTCCTTTTACAATCTCTCTAGAACTCACTCTTCTTTACTTACCACTCCTATACTACCTACAAAATTTATCAAATCACGTTGATGAACAATTCCTAATCCTCTATCTTCATCTCCAAGTATCAATAATTTATCTCCTGCATTTATATTAAATATATCTCTGGCTTCTTTTGGAATAACAATCTGACCACGTTCACCAACTATGACAGTTCCAAAGAAAAATTTTCCTTTAGGTGGTACTATAATACCTGTTTTTTCTTCCGAATGATTAACTAAGTCATCTAGTTTGACATTGTACAATTTTGTAAGTTTAATGCAACTATCTATATCTGGAGTAGATTCTCCACTTTCCCATTTTGCTACTGATTGCCTAGAGACATCAAGCTTTTCAGCTATCTCTTCTTGTGTGTACTGGTGTATTTTTCTTAGTCTTTTCAAATTCGTATTAATCATATTTTTCATACCTCCTATATTTATAGTATTGGATTTATCACCTAAATTCTATCACCTAATCTTAACATTAATGTGTATACTTATATACATTTAGCTAACATATCTTCTTAAATTATAATTAGTTAGACAATAAATATTTAGTCATGCTATTATTATGTATAATAGTAAAGAGAGAAATAGTTTTATCATGACTAGAAAAAGTAAAAATTATATAGAAGATTTAATATGAAATAATTATACTAATTGAAAAGGAAGTAATATATGAAAATAGCAATCATAACAACAGAATTTTTAAAAGATTTTGTAGAGAATTCTATAAAAAAGTTAAATATTAATGCAGAAATTGAAATATATATTTATAAAGATTTTTCTCATGTTGGAGATTTGTATCTAGAAATCGAAGATAAATTTGATGGATTTGCAGTTAGTGGTCCTATTCCTAAGGAAGCTATTACAAAAAAGGCTGGGACTATAAAAAAACCTTTAGTTGATTTTGGTACTGATTTACAAAGTTACTATGATATGTTTCTAAAGCTTATTTTCAAATATAATACATTAGATTTTTCTAGAGCATACTTTGACCTAATGGATTGGGCAGATAATCCAAAGGACATCTCATATTATTTATCAAATGGTACATTTGGAGACTTAATGAATAGTATTAATAGAAATGCGTCTAAAATGAGTTTATCTGATATAGCAAAACTCGAAAAAAATATTGCAAAAAAACATATTAATTTATGGAATGAAGGTAAAATTGATTTTTCTACTACTCGTTTCAGTAGTATTGTTCCTATGTTACAAGATGCAGGAGTAAATTTTCATTTCATATACCCTGATATAGGTTTATTAAAAAGTACTTTTAACAACTTAATAAAAGATATTCATTTACATAGAATGAAGGGAAATCAACCAAGTGTAATATATATCACAGTTAAAGATACAAATTATGATGATTATACTCTAGACCAAGTTTATAAAATATTAAATAGTATAAAAAAAGATAAATTAACCGATTTTATAATTGAAAAAAATAGTAATTCTTTTAAAATCTTCACTAAATGTGAAACTATTAAATCATTAACTAAAAATTTTACTACGTGTTATATAAAAGAATCTATTGAAAATAGTATTGATATTAAGGTATGTGTTGGATATGGAATCGGTAATGATATAAAACAAGCTATGTCTAGTGCAATAAGTGCTAATAAGGAGTCTAAAATAAACCCTTTAAACTACAGTTTCTTAGTTAATGAAAATTATGAGACAGTAGGGCCTTTATTATCTGATAAGCTACTTACTGTTTCAAATAAAGTGACTCCACACATAAATACAATTGCTAAAAATTCTAAACTTTCTACTCTTACTATTCAAAAGATTATATCCGTTACTGAAATCCTACAAAGAGATGAAGTTACTCCTAAGGAATTATCTTCTTGTTTAAATGTAACAGTAAGAACTGCCAATAGATTTCTAAGTAGTCTATTAAAGTCTGGAAATGCTACTATATTATATGAAAAACAAAACTCAACAAAAGGTAGACCTGAAAGGGTATACAAATTATTTATATCAGAAAATGAGTATTAAAATATAGAATGCATAAAAATATTTTATATTTGAATGATAAATAAAATTATATAATTTTTTAAAAGGTATATCTTAAAAACACAAATATAAGATATACCTTTTGTAGTATTTATAATCAAACAACCAACAAAATTTCACGTTTTTTATAAGTATATAAACTAGTATAAAAATTATAATTCTATATTTTGAACTTTACATCTCTTTTAAGGAGTCGGAATACCCTCTGGAATAGGGCATTTGTATGTTCTTCCATTTATAGATTTATCAAATTCTTCTTTTGCTTTTTTAGCTATTTCTGGATTGTTTAATATTTTAGCTCCAAACATAGCCATAATTTTCGCTGCATATATCATACCTTTTTCTCCTATAGAACTTCCTGCACAGGATGTAAACTGCCAACTATGACCTGGTGCACCTAGATTTGTACATCCTGTAAAAAAGTATGCTGTTGGAACTATATGCATTACATCTCCAATATCAGTAGAGCCATAACTATTAAAGTTTGTAACATTTCCTCCACCATAATATAGATGAGTTCCTTCTGGTAAATTATATTTACTTATCATAGCCTTATATTGTTGTGGGCTTTGTCTATCTAACTCAGCTGCAAAATCCAATTCCTCTTGAGTCCAAGGCTCTTGTTTAATATCATTCATACATTCTGATACAAGATTTGCTAAAACATGATTGTTTAAAGTATTATAGCATCCTCCTAAAAACTCTACTTCAACCTCAGTTTCAGTCATCATTGCAGCTCCTTTTGCTACTTTTATAAGTCTTTCATATGTACTTTCTACAGCTTCTCTACTTAAGGCTCTTGTATAATACCATACTGATGCTTTATCAGGAACTATGTTAGGTGCTACTCCTCCATCTGTAATAGTATAGTGAATTCTTACATCAGAAGTAACATGCTCTCTCAAATAATTAGCTCCTACATTAGTAAGTTCTACAGCATCTAAAGCACTTCTTCCATTTTGAGGATCTGACCCTGCATGTGCAGTTTTTCCCTTAAAATGAAATTTTACAGAGTTAACAGCTGTTGATATACCAACCGTAGCTTCACTAATTTTATTTGGATGGAAATTTATAGCTAAGTCTAGACCTTCAAATGCACCTCCTCTAGCCATAAATCCTTTTCCTGTTAATTGTTCTTCTCCTGGACATGCATAAAATACTATAGTTCCACTTAAATTCTTTTCTATCATTTCTCTTTTAAGTCCTACTACTGCTCCTACATGTGCAGTACATAATAAATTATGCCCACATCCATGACCATAAGCTCCCAGTTCAAATGCTTCTTGCTTTGTTGAAACTTTTTGATTTAAACCAGGTAATGCATCAAACTCTCCCATAAAACCTATAACTGGTTTGCCTGAACCAAAACTAGCTTTAATAGCTGTAGCTAAGCCTCCCACCCCTACTTCCACATCAAACCCTTCACTTTTTAGAAAATTTGCTGTATTTTCACATGCTTTGAACTCTTTAAATGCCTTTTCTGGATTTTTCCATATCTTCTTACTCAAATCATCAAGTTTAAATCTTTTTTCCTCTATCTCACTTATAGATATACTTCCTATCATTATTTCATACCCCCTATAAATCTATTTTAATATTAACCAAATATAAGTGGACCTATTATACTAGCAAATGCCACTGAGGCAATAGTAACTGTAACAAATCCCCCTATAATCATCTTTGGCAATAAATAATCTGTTGCCCTTTGTTTTTCTTCTAAAGTGCCTTCCATAGCATCAATACCTTCATTAGAAATTATCTGTGTTGCTGGATAAGCAAGCATACAAGTTACACCAATTGCAGCTGACATTCTTGGAGAATATCCTAATAATTTTCCTACGATTGCAGTAAAGAGTATGATAAATACAGCTCCTACAACAAGTATTCCTACAGTTGGAACAATCATTGAAAACAATGCAGTTGGAGTTACCTTAGCAAGTCCTCCAGGTAACATTAACATACAACCAAACATTATAATCCCATTAGATTGAGATTTATCTAAAATTCCCTTTTCTAAAAATCCTATTCTTGTAAAAATTAATCCCACTAACAAACATGCTATATTGGGATTTAAATAATAGTTTGCAGGAGTAAAACCTGGTATTATAGTAGCCAATCCTACAAAGTTACCAATCATAGCAACAAATGAAAGTTTTGCAAGATATACTAAAGTAGACGATTTTTTACCTGATTCTTCTTTAAAAATCCTCATACTTGGAAGCTTAAAATCACTTTTTGATTCATCTTTTAAGAAATCTCCTTTATCTCTTTTAAATTTTAGTTCTTTATTTATACAATATGTAGTTATTGGAATACCAAAGAATTTTTGAAATGATAATACTAGAATTACAAATGCTGCAAGTTCAGGTCTATTTGCTGCTTCTGCAACAGTTGTTACAATAATACCAGCAACAGTAGAACCTGCTATTGGAGGTGCTGCTATTAAAGCATACTCTCTACCAAATAACATACTACCCACTGTTAAACAGCCAACCCCTATTCCTACAATACCTACTAATGCAATTACAACCGTTTTCCATTCATGACATAAGTCTTCAAGATTTATAAGTGTCCCTAGGTTAGTTATTAATAAAGCTATACCAAAGTTACTCATTGCAGCTAATATGCCTGATGCTCCTGTAATGTCTTTTGGTAGAATATTTGTCCAAAATCCTATTAAAAATATAATACATACAAATAGCAATGTTGAAATTGCACCTTTTGTTTTCTTAGATAAAAACTCACTAAAAGCATAAATCATTACACATACAGTAAAGCAAGTAAGTGGATTCCAAAAATTTTCCATTGTTGTTTCCTCCTGAATATAATAATTTTTTATCAATAAAACAATAATTATAAAATGTATATACTGTAGTTATTTTAACTACAAATAGTACAGCTTGATATTTCTCGTTTTTTATACGTCTCAAATTATTCTTAAAATACTTAAATAAAGACAACTAGAGTTAACTTTTAAATATTAACCATATTTATTAATTTGCTAGATTTCTTTTAAGTGTTTCGCTTTCTTCATCACTATTTATTAATTTACTAGACTTCTTTTAAGTATTTAACTTTCTGCATCATTGTATAAATACAGAATTATACTACAATCAGCTTCAATTTTAATATACATGTTAGAATACTTATATTAATTTAAATATTGAATATGTAATTTACGTTGTATATACGTCTCAAATTATTCCTAAAATATCTAATATAAATTAATAACATGTACATCATCACAGTTAAAACATATATTATTTCAATTCTTAAATTTAAGCCTTCCTTTTGGTGCAAATTCTATCTGCTAGTACATCCCCCCCCTCATTTATAAATTAGACTATCTCTAGAGACTTTAGAAATCATATGTCCAAAAACAAAAATTATTTATCATATTAAATCAATGATGAACTATATAGACATAGTAGTCCTAAATTATTCTTAAAATAAAAATAAAAAAATTTATTAAGTTCTAAAGTCACTAGTTTTTATTTTGTCAAACTATTCTTGATATAAATTATAATTTCAAACGTTACTTTTGTCAATATATTCTGACAATAAATCGTAAATTTATAGTTTTATATAGTAAATAAATCATATTATGAACGTGTACATCTCTTTACTTAAACAAAACCATAAAAGTGTCCCTATCTTTTATTGCCATAATATTTAATACTTTAATTATCACAATTCATCATATTTTAAACGAATATGATATCTATAAGAGTGAATACTTTTACTATACATAAAAAATGTGTACCTCCAGTTATAGTAATTATATTTAATCTCTAACTCATTAGGATTCTTATAATCACCATTTGGAAAAATCCTTGACTAATCTATAGATATTCTCAATGCACTAAAGCCCACTTCTTTAAATAAAGCTATCTCTTCTTTATATCTATTATAAAAAGCAATTCCACTATAAAATTCACATATTAAATTGATACTATTAAATGTTATATTATAGTCACTATGTAAATCCTTTGCCTATCTTATTTTAAGAATAATATCTAAAATTCCTAATTACCGAAAAAATTAGTATTATTTTCAATACAAATTTTACTTTTTTCATAGAAAATCATATTCACAATTATTAATTTGTTAAAAAAAGAGTATAGATAGATTTATTTTCACAAAAATCTACCTATACCCACTATTCAAACTTTATTATTTTATAAACTTCACATATATTATATATCAAGTGCTGCATGATATCCTTGATATACTGCAGTTGTTATAGTAGATGGACGTACACAGTCACCTATTTGTGCCACATGTGGAGCACAATCTATTAACTCATCTACTATATTTCGATTAGCTCTTTGACCAAGTGCACATATAACATGTGTTCCTGAAACTAAAATTTCATTACCATCTTTATCAGCACAAAGAACACCCTTCTCTGATACTTTTAATCCTTTAAACTCTGTATGTACTTTAATATCTTGTTTCTCTATTTCACTTAAAAGTATTGGACGATGTCTTATATTTGCATCTGGAGCAAGTTCTCCTCTCATTTCTACTAGATGAACCTTCTTACCTTCTTTCGATAAATGTATTGCTGTTTCACATCCAGCAAGACCTCCACCAAGTACTATTATTTCTTTTGCAGTTTCTACTTTATCTTTTTCTAGATAATAATTATTTACAACTACTACATTATCACCATCAAGTCCTGGAATTGGTGGAACTAAAGGAGACGAACCTACTGCTATTATTAAGGCGTCCACATTTTCTTTTTCTACATACTCTTTAGTAACTTCTGTATTTAAACGAATCTCTACACCTTCATCTTTTGCTAATTTGCTAAAAGTATTTCCAAGTTCATACATTTCGTATTTAAATGGTATAGCTTTTTCTCCTTTTAATATTCCACCTAATGCATCTGATTTTTCGCAAAGTATTACTTTATGACCACGTTGTGCTGCTGTTATTGCTGCTTTTAATCCACCTGGCCCTCCACCTGCTACTAAAACTTTTTTAGGTTTTAATACTGGAGTTATTTCCATACCTTCTATTTCACGACCTATAAGTGGATTTACTGTACATCTTCTAGTGGAAGTTGCAGCTCTTTCAGCCATACAAGTGAAACATCTTAAACACTTAACTATATCTTCATCTCTATTTGACATTACCTTTCTTGGAAGTTCATGGTCTGCCAATAATGCTCTTGCCATTTCAACTACATCAGCTTTTCCACTTGCTATTATCTCTTCCATTTGAGATGGGTCATTTAATCCACCAAGAGTTGCAACTGGTACACTTACATGTTTTTTGATTTCTGATGCAAGATAAACATTACAGCCATGAGGTACAAACATAGATGGATGTGTTATTCCAAATCCTCTTTGATATGTTCCTGCTGAAACATGAAGTAAGTCAATTCTTGACTCTAATAACTTAGATATTTCAATACCCTCATCTAAATCATATCCACCTTCAAATAATTCAGAACCACTTAATCTAAATTCTATTGGGAACCCTGGACCTACAGCTTT
Organism: Clostridioides sp. LIBA-7602; assembly: GCF_056688945.1. Classification (NCBI taxonomy): domain Bacteria; kingdom Bacillati; phylum Bacillota; class Clostridia; order Peptostreptococcales; family Peptostreptococcaceae; genus Clostridioides; species Clostridioides sp. LIBA-7602. The sequence goes on from NZ_CP196991.1 coordinate 3,627,243, forward strand.
ACGAACACTATCTAATACTTCTTGTGCAAAACGTACTCTATTTTCTAAAGTACCTCCATATTTATCAGTTCTTTTATTAAAGTATGGTGATAAGAATTGATTGATTAACCATCCATGTCCTCCATGAACCATTATCATTTCAAATCCAGCTCTTTTAGCAAGACCTGCAACTTCACCATAAGATTTTACTATATCATCAATTAATTCTTGAGTTAATTCCTTTATTTCTAGACCATCAGCCCTTATACTTGGACTTACTCCATATTGTGACAAACCTTGCTTTTTATTTTTATCCACTAGGTAAGTCCCCGCATATTGACCAGAATGTGATAGTTCTACACTTGGTATTGCTCCATGGCGTCTTATAGCATCTGCTGTATATGTAAAACTAGCTAAAGAATCAACTATTTTTAAATCTAAATGATACGCATGTGAACCATCAGTTTCTGGATGAACCATGCACTCACTTATAGTTACAGCTCCAGCTCCACCCTTTGCTCTTAATTCATAAAATGCTGTTGACTTTGGTCCTATTGTACAATCAGCTGTTATATCTGTTCCACCCATTGGTGCAGAAAACATTCTATTTCTGAATACTACATTTCCTATTTGAATTGGCTTACATAAATTTGGATATTTTCTTTTCATAATATTATTTCCCCCCATATTAACTTATTTTTTTACTTTGATATTTTGATACTTCTTTATTATTTACAAATCTATAAACAAATGTTAATCCTAATCCTATTATTGCCATAACAATTCCTATTGTGAATGCTCTTGTATAATTACCATCTACTGCATAAACATTTTTCATTACTGTAGGTCCAATGTATCCTGCAAATGCAAATCCTATAAACATGATTCCATAATTAACACTATTATTTTTAGGACCAAACTGATCTACTGTAAATCCTGGGAATACACCCATAAATGACCCAAAACATACTCCTATAATAGAAATCCCTATGTAAAACTTCACTACATCTCCTTGTACTGAAGTTGATAGACATAATAAACCTACAATTGAAATTAGAAATGCCATTGATAAAGTATTTATTCTACCTATCTTATCTGATATATAACCTGCTACAATACGACCTGCTGTATTGAATAAAGCTAAAATAGAAACTGCCATCGCAGCTGTTGCTGATGTCATTCCTATCATATTTTGTGCTAAAGCAGATGCCATTGATGTACACATCAATCCGTAAAACGCTCCACATGTTAATAAAATAATCATCACATAGAATATAGATGAAGAAAGCATTTCTCTCCAATCTTTATTTTTTAATTGTTTGCCTTTCATAACTGGTGGAGTCCATCCCTCTGGTGCAAAATCATCTGGACATTTTTCAATAAAAAATGATGCTCCACATACAATTATAAGAAATACAACTCCTATTGATTTAAATGCTATTGTAATACCAAAGCTAGTAGTTATGCTATTTGCTATTGGTGGTATAATTACAGAGCTAAATCCATAGGCGGCAGTTGTTACTCCCCCTACTAACCCACGTTTGTCTGGGAAAAATTTAACAGAGTTACTTATTGTACATCCATATACCATACCTACCCCAAGTCCTAGTATGATTCCATATGTTAAAATTAACATTGGTAAGCTTTTTGAAAATCCAGATAAAATCATTCCAATACCAAATATAAGACCACCTACAAAAATAACTTTTTTAGGCCCAAACTTATCATTTATTCTTCCTCCAGTAATCATAGTTATAGGTCCAACAGAATTAGTAACCGTGAATACTATTGCTAAAGTTCCTGCAGTAAATACTGTTCCATTAATTCCACTTAAGTATTCTGCCATAGGTGTAGCAAATACACTCCATGCATAGATTGACCCAATGCACAAATTAATAAAACAACTTGCGATTAATATAATCCATCTTTTTTTAGTATAGTTCATTATCTTTTCCCCTCCAAATAATTCAATCTATTCCTTTTATTTAGGTTAATATTATCATAATAATGTTTTCATGTAAATACAAACATGTAATAAATTACATGTTTGTATTTACATTTTTTTATTTAATCTATTTTTTTATAAATAATGATATAATAGACTTATTGATAATAAAACTAAAGAGGTGAAACATGGGAACCCTTAAATATGCAATATTAGGACTATTAAATAGAAAACCTATGACAGGATATGATTTAAGTAAAGAGTTTAATTTTCAACTAAATGAATTTTGGAGTGCAAAACATAGCCAAATTTATCCAGAACTAAAAAAATTAACTAATGAAGATTTGATAGTTCATGAAGTTGAAATTAGTGGTGATGTATTAGAAAAAAAAGTTTACTACATAACAGAAAAAGGAAAAGATGAATTTTTAATTTGGTTATCTAAAGATATTCCAATGGAACCTACTCCTAAAAATAAGTTTCGCTTGAGAGTGTATTTTTATAATAATTTAGATTTAGAAAATCGAATTGCTTTACTTAAACACCAACTTGTTCAGCATAGTAAACGACTTGAATTCTTAATAAGTCAAAAAAATGCTTATACTGAAATTCCTGATTTTTATGATGATTATTTTGGTGATTATCTTGTATTAGATGGTGCCATTATAAGAGAAGAGGGTCAAATTAAATGGCTAAATAACTGTATAGATATTTGTTTAAATCAAAGTAAAAAATAAATGTTTTTAAAGAGCTATACAACATAAAAAAGATGATTTCCATTTTGAATAGGAGTCATCTTTTTTACTCTCAATGATTCCTTTAACTATTACAGTAATACATATACTAATCTATCTCATCTTTTAACTATTTAAAATTAGAGCATGATTTTATATTTAATTCATTCTTAAAGTTATAAAAACTACTACAGTTCATATTAAATCATCCACGCTATATTTATTTTATATGTAAAAATACCCTACAAAATAGACTTTTTAGGTATCTACTCTATAGGGTACATTTTAATTTAACTCTATTTTCATATCTTTTTATGGATATTAAATCGAATCTTCGTCACAATCAATCTAATATAATAATTATAAGTTATTTCTCCAATATCTTTTTGTGAGTTTAAATAGTCGATACAAGGATGAAAAATTATACCCACTATTAGTTTTATATTCTTTTTATTTAATATAAATCCTCACCATTTAAAGCAATTACTTTCTTATACCATTCAAAGCTTTTCTTTTTCGTTCTTCTTAAACTTCCATTACCACTATTATCTCTATCTACATATATAAACCCATAACGCTTTTCCATTTCACCCGTACCAGCACTTACCAAATCAATAGGTGCCCATGTAGTATAACCTAATAAATCTACACCATCTATATAAACTGCATCACGCATAGCTTTTATGTGTTCTCTTAAATAATCAATTCTGTAATCATCTTCTACATAACCATTTTCGTCAGCTATGTCTTTAGCACCCAATCCATTTTCTACAATAAATAGTGGTTTCTCATATCTATCATATACATGATTTAATGTAATTCTTAAACCTAATGGGTCAATTGGCCATCCCCATTGGCTATATGAAAGATATGGATTTTTAGCAGATGTAAATATATTTCCTTCAGCCACATCATCTGTATTTTCATCAGTTCTAACACAACGACTATTGTAATATGAAAATGAAATAAAATCTACTGTATATTTATTCAATAATTCAATATCAGCAGGTTCCATTTTTGGTGTAATACCTCTTTGTTCCATATACTTTAGTGCATAGTTAGGATATTTTCCTCTAGATTGTACATCTACAAAGAAATAATTTTCTCTATCTAACTTCGTAGCTTCCCATACATCATTAGGATTGCAACTATAAGGGTATACACTTCCAGCTGCAAACATACATCCAACTAAGTTATTTGCATCAACTTCATGTGCTATCTTAGTTGCAACTGCACTAGCTACAAGTTCATGATGAGCAGCTTGATATTTTATCTTTTCAACATCTTCGCCTTCTTCAAAATAAATACCAGCACCCATAAATGGAGCATGTAAAATCATATTTATTTCATTAAAAGTTAACCAATATTTCACTAATCCTTTATATCTTCTAAAGATAACATTACATAGTTTCTCATAGAAATCTATCATTTTACGATTACGCCATCCACCATACTTTTCAATTAAATACATTGGACAATCAAAGTGTGTAATAGTAACTAGTGGCTCTATCTCATATTTTTTACATTCTTTAAATATATTTTCATAAAATTGAAGTCCCTTTTCATTTGGTGTTTCTTCATCACCTTTTGGGAATATTCTGCTCCATGCGATACTCATTCTGTATACTTTAAATCCCATTTCGCCAAACAACTTTATATCTTCTTTATAATTATGATACATATCAATACCAGTTTGAGCTGGGTAGTAATGCTCATCGTCAAAATTAAGCATTTTTAATTTTCCTGTAATAACTGCCGTTCTATCTTTTCCTGTTGGGCATACATCTACATTTGCTAGACCTCTTCCATCTTCATTATATCCACCTTCACATTGATTAGCAGCAGTAGCTCCTCCCCAGAGAAAATCTTTTTTAAAACTCATAGTTAAGCCTCCTAAAATTACAACTAAAGCATTAACCTATGCGAATACTTTAGTCTTTTATTAATACTTTAATATTTTACTAAAATATAACTGTAATCAGATTATCTTCTAATTCAGTATTTTTACTTTCTGTTTCTACTACATCTAAAAACTGTGATGAATTTGTAATAACAACTGGAGTTACAACACTATATCCTGACTCTTTTATTACATTAATATCAAATTTTAGTATTGTTTGACCTTTTGTAATCCTGTCACCTTGTTTTATACATGCCTCAAAACCTCTTCCTTCTAACTGAATCGTATTTAATCCAATATGAATAAGTACTTCAACACCTTCATCTGAAAGAATTCCTATAGCATGTAAACTTGGAAATAAAGTTGTAACCACTCCATCTACTGGCGCAACTACTTTTCCATCACTAGGTATTATTGCCACACCTTGACCTAGTACACCAGATGCAAATGCCGCATCCTCTATATCACTTAATTTTAATACTTCTCCTTTTATAGGGCTTACTACTATTTCTTTTTCTAATTTAGCAGACTTAACTTCTTTTATTTCTTCTTTTACCTCATTTTCTATCTTTTTAGCTTCTTCTGTTTTCTCATCTTTATATAAAACCATAGTTAATACAAAAGCTACAATCATTGATATGGCTATACCAGAAATAGCTACTATTAAGTTGCCCATTCCTCCATCTGGCTCAATCATCGCTGGAAGTTCGAATATTCCCATACCTCCAGTTATAAACTTTCTAAGATTAAAGAATCCATAGAAAGCTCCTCCAATACCACTAGCAATACAACTTATTATAAATGGTTTCTTTAAAGGTAGTAATATTCCATAAATTGCTGGTTCTGTAACTCCAAATATACCAGATATAAAGTTTGGTATTGCCATCTCTCTTAATTTCTTATCTTTAGTCTTGAAAAATATCGCTAATACAACTGCTGAACTTGCAAATGTACAAGCAAAGAATGGCATCATAACATTATCGTATCCTAAAGTCATAACATTGTTTATATATACAGGAATAAATCCCCAGTGCATACCAAAAATAACAAGAATTTGCCAAGTAAATCCTACTATAGCACCTGCTAATAATGGACTAAAATCTCTTACTGAAAGTACAACTTGTGAAATAAGTGTAGAACCAAATGTTGCTATAGGACCTATAACTATAAGTGCAACAGGTAATGTAACTAATAATGTAAGCATTGGTACAAAGAAGAACTTAACTAAGTCTGGAATAAACTTATTAAATAATTTTTCACACCTAGATGCAAAATACACTATAAATATAATTGGTACAACTGTTCCAGTGTAATCCATTGATATTATTGGTAATCCAAGGAAATCAATATATACTGGTGATGCAAACATAGTCCCTTTAAATAAAGTATACATCGCATCTGTACCTGCTGATATACTGCTACCTTGTATAGCAGGATAACACATTGCAGCTCCTAGTGCTAATCCCAACATTGGTTTTAAACCAAATTTTTTAGCTGAAGTATATCCTAAAAATAAAGGAAGAAATGTAAACAATGCATCTCCTGTTGCATTTATTACCATATATATACCAGATACATCACTGTATAGTCCCATTGCTACAAATAGAGCATTAAAACCTTTTAACATACCACAGGCTGCCATTATTCCTAATACTGGCTGGAAAATTCCTGATATTATATCTATACATTTATCTAACATACTACCTGACTTTTTCATTTCTGAATTTGTACTTGAGTCATCTAAGTCAATTATTTCAACTACATCTTTATATACAGCTTCAACATGATTTCCTATAACTACTTGATATTGCCCTCCACTTTTCATTACAGTAACAATACCTTCCATATTTTTCAACACATCGTCATTTGCTACACTTTCATCTTTTAATGTAAAACGTAATCTCGTAATACAGTGTACTAATCCACTAATATTTTCTTTTCCTCCAACATTTTTTACTATGTCTTGTGCTAATTGTTTGTATTTTCCCATTTTCTCCTCCATATTTCGTTTAAATTAAATTTTTGAAATTTGAAGGTTTGGCCAACTCAATGTTACCATCCAACCATAGGTATATCTTTTTAGTATCACTCCTTTCAATGGCTATTCCTATATAAACTACTACAAGATTATTCAACTTATATTTTTGAATCTTTAACTACTTTAGCTAAATGTATAGTTAAATATATAAGTTCATCATCTGTTAATATGTAGTTATATTGTTTTTTAATAAAATTCTTAATCTTAATTACACATTCAAACTCTTTATTGTACTTAGACTTAATAATACTTAATAACTCTTTATCTGTCTCACCTTCATGTGCACTATTTAAAAGTAATCTCTGTGCAAAGAATTTCAGATGCATTATAAATCTATAATAAAATACTGATTCTTCATGAAATTCTATCCTAAAATGATATCTAACTATACTAAGTACTTCTTGTATTAGCTTTGTAATATCAGATGCCAAAGTATGACCTTCACTTAGCTGGGCATTTACTATATGAAAAGCTATAAATCCAGCTTCATCTTCGGGTAATTTTACACCTGTTTTGCTTTCGATAATGTCTAGTGCTTTCATCCCAATTTCAAACTCTTCTTTGTAAAATCTTTTAATTTCCCAAAGTATTGCATTTTTTACGTTTATTCCTTCTTTCATTCTTTGAATTGCAGAATATGTATGGTCACTTAGTGATATATAAATACTTTCATTTAAGTTCTTGTTTAACTTTGTCTGTGCATATTCTATAATTTCACTTGATAATTTCATGTGTTCTATAGGAATGTTATTAAGTAATTCTTGTAGCTTATTTGATATTTCTTTGTTTGATATTCTAAATACTTTGTTAACTTTAGTTTTATCTATTAGACTACCTTTTGATTTTTGATAACCAATGCCTTTGCCCATGACGATAATTTCTTCATCATTTTCATCTAATGTGATTACAACATTATTGTTTAATATCTTATTAATTATCATGATTATCCTCCTTTTAAGCATAAAAAAAGCTTATCCATAATAATGGGCATACTCCTTCCTAGGATACTGCTATTATTAATGAATAAGCTTAGCTTGTACTTAAACAATTACTACCTAATTCCAATTATTATGATAAAACATTAGACATATTTTGTCAACGTTTTCTATACATTTATTTAATCTTCTAAGTTAGTCAATTATAATTACTTCTGTGATATTAAATTAAAATAATTTATTCTTCATATCTTTATTATATTTTTAAAATCAAAACTATTAAATTATATGATTCACTTATTTCTCAATAAATTACGTATTATTGTCTATTTTAGATTATATTTCAATTTTTCTATCTAAGTTATTATCTATTTTTTTATTTTAGGTATTAAAATAACTCTTTGTAATAATTTTATCTATCACAGTATACCATTTTTATGATTTACAAATTCAATTACTAACTTCTTAGTTTGACTTAAAATCCACTTAAAGAATAAAAAAATTTATGAATCTAACTTAATATTTTTTTGAGTAAATATAAATATAAAACAATTTATACTCAATACTACTAGAAATTCTATTAAAATCAATAAACAGTTAATACTATACTCTCTCTGTAGCAAAGAAATCAACAAAAATCTGAAAGATTCATAAAAAACTGCTATAAGAATACTTTGTACAATTGATATAATTATCCTTTCTAATAATCCTATTTTTATTAATTTTTTCTTACTCATCCCTACCCTATACATAATTTGATAATCTGGTACTCTCTTTATAAAAATAATTATTTGTGATGTTAGTATTAGAAGTATGCTTGATAATGACACTGCAAATATAATATTCAAAAGTAGTGACTTTTGGTCATCAACATATGTTTTCATAGAATAAGCAAAATCGTCATAGTCTTCTAAATTAGCATCTTTATCATTATGTAATAATTTACTAAGTAAACTGTTATCTAGTTTTTCTTTAAAAATGTATATAACTGACTGATTTTTAGGTAAACCAAGGTTTTTGGGTGAAATATCTTTACTTGTATTTATATATCCTAAATCTATACCCTTGTTTAATGATTTTGGACTTAAAAAACCTATTACTTTAAAACTTATATTTTTTCCATTAATCTTTAATTGTACAGTATCTCCTAATTTATAATCTATTAAGTATCTATGCAGATAATTATTTATAATTATACTATTATCATTACTGTTTTCTTTAAACCAGCACCCATATTCTAAATCACTCTTCAGTGTTGCTTCTTTATCATCAAATAAATCAACATTTAAATTATTTAAATCATTTATTACATCTTCTCTACTCTCCTTTGGCATTTTACTTATATAATTATTAATAGAAATATTGTTTACTGACTCTATGTTATCTATTTTTATAGGATAATATTGAAAATAATCTAGATTATTTTCAATAAGTTCTTTATCAACAATTAATTTTCCCTCTAGTGTTGTTTGATATATAACTGAATTTTTTATATCATTACCGACTTCATAATTGCTAAACATAGCAAATGTTATTTCAGATATCACAAATAGCAACAAAACAAATATTATTGTTATCGTCAGTAAACTGGAACTAAAGGCATTCATTCTACAATCATTATTAAGATATATAAAAGTAATTGAGTATTTACCTTTAATAAATTTTTTAATTGTGCATACTATTTTTAATAATATATGTATCAAGCTATATACCAATAAGTTCAGTAGTATTACTCCTAAAATAAATAAAATACCTAGAAAGGACTTCACATATATTGTAAAAGAAATACTTGTTAAGAGTATTACAAGAATTATATCTGGAATAAGATTGAACTTATATGAAGATAATATATTATCATCTCTATTTATCCCTTCATAAGGTATATTTTTAACAAAGCTTATTGGAATTAATGAGAATATTGATGTTTCAATAATTATTATAATTATTGAAATAAAAATATTTTTAATAATACTCAAAATAGAGATATCTAATAAATTAATATGCTGTAAGTTAATATAAAATATACTTATAGGTAGTCCCAAAATAATACCTATTATAATCCCCTCTATAGTAAGTGACATAAGTTCAGTAAATACTAACAAAGATAAAGTTCTTTTTTTAATACCTAAAGCTTTAAAAGTTGAAAAATCATTTATTCGATTCAAAATAAATACAATAAATGTAGAACACAAACAAATTCCAGTAATTAGTAACGAAATAGCTCCAATTAAATTTATCGAATCTAATTGCATAGATATTCTCTTCATTATTGACTGCTCTAGTTCGTCAATTGTTCTAACTTCAAAATTATTTTTAAATTTACCTTTTATTTGATTTTTAATGTTTTTCACATTATCTTTGTTTATTACATTTACATAAGCTACATTATATTTAGTTTCATTAGGTAAATACACATAACTTTCTCCAACTACCTCTTGACCAACCTCTGCTTCTTTTTGAGCTGTACTTAATGAAAACCTTTTTGGTATTATATCAGTAATTTTGAAATATGTATCATCATAAACTGAAGAATGTAGTTTTAAAAACACTTTATCTCCTATATTTACGTTTAATTTATTCGCTATTTTTTGAGACAAAATTATATCGTTTTCATTTTTTAATTTTAAAGGTTTATTTTGCATTTTTATATTATTTACTACGGTAAGCTCAGTACTTTCAATCATAGCGTTTGACAATATATTTGTGTTCATACTATTTCCTAACTGAAAGTCAATATATTTTTTATTTTTTAATTCTTCTAATTTATCTATTTGTTTACTTGTAAAATAGTATTTATTATATTCTATGTTTTGTATCTTTATATCCCCACCATTTGTTATAAGCATATTTTTTTCAACTTCATTTGAATATGTATCAGTTAGCACTCTTGTAAAGAGTAATATGGCTGTGGCAAATACAATAGATACTATACAAGATAGTTTTAATAATTTATTATTTTTCAAACTATTTTTACTATATATTTTATAAACATTGTAAAATATCAATTTATCACCACCTATTTTATAATAGTTCCATCTTTTATGCTTATAATTCTATCACTGTACTTTGCCATTTGGATATCATGAGTAACCATTACTATTGTAGTACCATATTCATTGTTTATATCCTTAAACAGCTGCATTATAGCATGACTATTAGTACTATCTAATGAACCAGTTGGTTCATCAGCAAATAGTATACATGGAGTGCAAATTAAAGCTCTTGCAATAGCAACTCTTTGTTTTTCGCCACCAGACAATTGTTTAGTATTGTTTTTTGTTTTTGATGTTAGACCAACTTTTTGAATCATCTTATCTACTATTTCACATTCTTTGTTGTCAGAAAAAATCAATGGTAATTTTATATTTTCTTCAACAGACATTGATGGAATTAAATTAAATGATTGAAATACAATTCCTATCTTTTTATTTCTATATTCAGCAAGTTGATTATCATTTAATTTTGATAGCTCCTCACCACAAATATTCACATCTCCAGTATAAGCTTTATCAAGACCACTTAAAACACTTATTAGGGAACTTTTTCCGCTACCACTAGCTCCCATTATAGAAACAAATTCTCCTTCTTCTATGTGTAGATTTATATCCTTTAGTATGTTAAGTTCTGTATTCAATAAGTTTACAACTTTAGATAAATTTGAGACCTCAATTATTGTTTTTTTCATAATATAATTTCCTTTCATATAAAACCTTTAAGATTAATTAAAACAGAGTATATAGGATACCTCTTTAATAAATATTCATGTTCTCCCATATACCATCTATATAGTCATTATCTAAAATGTAAATATTAGGTACATTTGTTATAGACGTAATTCTACAACAAATTATTATAATTGTCTTTTTCTTTAATAAATTGTTTAAAAAATACATAATCTCATTTTCATTTTTTTGTACATTCTACTTACTCATCCTTATTTAATTGAATTATATTAACATTATAACTAAATGTCAAACTCATGCTAAATCAACTATTTTAGGTTACACTATTATCAATACAATTTAAATTCTTAATCATCATCTAAGTAATATATTGACACAATCAAGTTCCACTCTTTAAATAATATATACATTAATAGATTATTTAAATCTGATGTCTTTTATAAAACAGTTCAACCTTTGTTTGGTCACTCTTACATTATCATAGCTATTGATATTTACACTTATGCTATGCAAGATAAAAAATAAAACTATATAGAAATTAAACACTGTATTCTCTTTATAAAGTAATTAGATTATTTAATTATGAATTAGTTTCTTTTTTGCACTTAATTTATATACTCAATAAATAATTGATTTCTCATAGAAGAGTATAAATGCATATTTAGAAAATAAAAAAAGGAATTTTTGATTTATACAATGAAGTAATTCTAGTTAATTCATCAATATTATTTTTTAATACTAACTCTTCCAGCTTTCTTCGATTGAGTTTTAAAATTTTATGAAAGTTAACTTTAATTAATACTTAATGCTATTTTTTTGAATTTCTTGTATCAATATAAATAAATATACATTAAAAAAATATCTTATTATATAGTCTATTTTACACCTTAGTTAATACAAACTATCTATTAGATTAATAAAATCTATATTTTCAAATACATCATTTAAATCATTATAAATTTGACCTTAAAATTTAATGGTAATCAAATTCTTTACCAATAAATATAAAAAAGATTAATGTGCTATAATTTCTTTAACTAGTAAATTTTATATTTATTATAATGCAATATATTCATAAATTACTTTATTACAAAAAAATATTAAAGATTAACATAAAAAATAGTTAGGAGATATAATTATGATTTTATATTTTAGCGGTACTGGTAATAGCCGATATGTAGCTCGCAAAATTGCACAAGAATTAAACGATGAACTAATATCATTAAATCAACTTATAAAAGAAGAAAAAACAAATGACTTAATATCAACAGATAAACCATTCATATTCGTATGTCCTACTTATGCATGGAGATTGCCAATAGTAGTTACAGATTTTATAAAAAGAACAAAATTTTTAGGAAACAATAAAGTTTACTTTGTAATGACTTGCGGAGGAGATACAGCAAAAGCTGTAAACTATATTCAAAAACTATGTAAATATAAAGATTGGCAACTAAAAGGCATGGCAGAAATTAAAATGCCAGAAAATTATATAGCTTTATTTCCAACAACAGATAAAGAAACCTCAAAACAAATGATTAAAGAGGCAGATAAACAAATATATAAAATTATTTCTGATATACGTAATGAAAATGAATTTGAAACCATTACCCCTAGTGGCTTAGGCGGTACAATTAAAAGTGGTATAACAAACATAGCTTTTTATAAGATAATTGTTCATGCCAAAGGATTTCACTATACTGATAAATGCATTGGCTGTGGAAAATGTGTAGCACTATGTCCTTTAAATAATATTAATTTAAAAAATCAAAAACCAGATTGGGGAAATAACTGTACTCATTGTATGGCATGTATTTGTGGTTGCCCTACTGAAGCTATTGAGTATAAAAATAATACTCAGAATAAAGAAAGATACTATTTAAAATAATACATTTTTGCCATTTAAACCATTATAAAAGGGGCAGTCTCAAGATTGAGATAAGCCCCTTTTTCATTGTTAAAATCATAGAAATATATTTGATTTCATACAAAAAAGAGAACCTCATGAACTAAAAAGTTAGTTTTGAGATACTCCCTTTTTGTTAAATTATTTTACTCACCTTTTCTTACATCATTTTCACCAATATGTTGTATTCCAATAAATATAAGATTTATTAATTCTGTTAGTGATTTCCATTGTGATTCTTTTGAGTCAAGATAATAGTAGTTTTTTGTTCCTTCTCTACGTACATTGACAATTTCTGCTTCTTTCAATATTTTAAGATGATGAGATACAGCAGGACGAGAAAGATGTGTTTTTTCTGTAATTTCTCCCACTCTTATTCCATTAAAATCACTCTCTAGAAGTGTAATTAAAATCAACTGTCTAGTTTCATCACCCATAGCAGAAATAGCTTTACGACATTCTTTAAATTTAGATGTTATTTCTTGTATTCTTTGTTGACATTCTTTTTCCATAAAATCCTCCACTTCTTATAAGTACTTAACATTTGCTGATTCTTTTTGTGCTGTACGTCTATATTTAACATCTGGATATCCAATCACTAGTGTCATAAGTACATGATCCCTGTGTTTTAGACCTAAAAGTTTTTTTAACTTTGGTGAATTATTTGCTACATCTGAAAAATATCCACTAAATAAAACTCCTAGACCATAAGATTCTGCCATTAGTGCCATATTTGATGCTGCAAGTGAACCACTAATCTTATCTTTTGTAACTATAATTATTGCAGTAGGAGCATTCTTGAAAAAAAAGTTACCATCAATCGAAACTTCCTTTGAATATTTAACAACTATATTTGCAATAGGTTTTATTTTTCTAAAAAATTTCACTGCTTCCTTTTCATATATTGCTTTTTTATTATCCAAAACAATATATGATACATCTTGTGAATTTTTAGCACTAGGTGTATACCTACCTGCCTCAATAATTTGCTTTACAATTTCTGGAGAAACTTCTTTATCTTTGAATTTACGAATACTTCTTCTAGATTTAATTGCCATTAATAATTCATCTGAGTCTAATTTTGGCCTATTTGTAAGTTCTATTGGTGGTTCATCAAACCCTGTCAGTGTAATAGCTTCTTTTGGACAAATCGCTGCACAATGTCCACACATTAGACAGTCTTGATTTTTAATTACTGATTTTTTATTTTTTATATCTATATTATTTACTGGACAATCATTTTTGCAAAGTCCACATCCAATACAAAGTTCTTTATTAACTTCAATTATATGCTTATATCTCATATGCTTTTATCTACCTTTCGTTCATTAGTTTAAACTATTATAACACGTAGATATTTTTTATATTCATTGGTAAAGAATTTGATTACCATTAAATTTTTACCATCTCTATTACACAAGCTTTTCATAGATTTTAAAGCATTATTGTTTTCATATAGTAACTTTCTTTTATTTAAGCCTAATAACCACCTTCATAACTTGATACATATTTAGAATAGGCACCTATAACAACACATTTTATGTCTTTATGGGTTAAGTTTTGAAAAATCCTCATAATTGTTATCTTTCATTTGTAGTTATAACAAACAACAAAAAAGCACATCCCCAATCAGATGCACATTTTAAATAAATATATTTTTTATAAAAATTATAATCCATGTAGATTTCACCAGGTTCTTTTATATTAATTCAATATCCAAAAATAAATTCAAATTTATAGTTTATATAATATTTAAGCTTCATAAAACACATCTAGTATTTCTTTTTTAGTATGTGCATTTAAAAGCTTTTCACTTACATATTTACCACCTAAAATATAAGCTATTTTAGATATTAATATTATATCCTCATTGCTTTCAGATTGTGGCATAGCAAACATAATTATTACTTTTACAGGCAAGCCATCTATACTTGGCCAATCTACACCTTCTCTAGATTTACCTATTACTACAGATACTTTCTTCACATACTTTGTCTTTCCATGTGGCATAGCCATCTGATAACCTATACTTGTAGAGCCTATTTTCTCTCTATGCTTTAGTGATTTTATGAACTTGCTTTTTGAAGTTATACTTCCTTTATCGTATAATTTATCTACTAATTCTTGTATTATGCCTTCTTTTGTAGTTGATTTTAAGTCTAAAATAATACTTTCTTCGCTTAATATATCTCTAATTTCCATTTATTTTCTCCAGTACATTATTATCAAATAATATTTTAATATCCTCTTCTCTTTCGCAATCTATTATATAATTTACATAGTTTTTTTGCCTATATAGATTTGATACTTCAATCAGTATATGCTTTAAAAAACTATGATTACTAGTTTCTAAATAAAGATTAATCACTCTATTAACATTATCAACATTCATTATTACCTTATTTACTTTACTTTGATTGCATATATATATATTTAAATCTTTTCCTAATGAGATAGAATCATATTTACTGCTTAAATTCATACCTATTAAACTTCCCATCTGGCTTACATCAAGATTAAAATATATATTATCTTTTAAATACACTCCTAATAAATTTGTATCTAAGTTCATACTCTTCCTAGGTTTATTAAGTAAAGCATTTTTTATATTATTGATATCACTTTCCATTAATAGCACTGATACAACTATATGTAATTTGTCTCTCAAATCTAAATTTACAGTAGATATTACAAAATCTACATCATCTAAATTTCGCTTATTCAACTGATGCATAGGAATTATATCAACTATAGTCCACTCAGGAAATTCTCTTTTTAATCTAGCTGCAAGAAGCTGAGATGTTCCATATCCTGTATTGCAAACTACTATTACTCTCTTACTACTCATATTTCTTTCTATAGCCGCTTGAAAATATGTAGCAATATACGAAACTTCATCTATACTAATATCCTTAAGATTATAATGTTCTTTCATAATGTTTATAGTCATCATGCACAATCCCAATACCTCCGAAAATCTCTCTTGTATCTCTTCTAATAATGGGTTTTTTATTTGGATATCATATCTTAATCTGTTTAACATGTGCCTTACATGAGATACTAGACTTTTTTGTAATAGTTCATCATCTCTAAGACTTATATTTAAAAACTGTGACATATTCTCTATCATTATAGATGATACTTTTTCACTGTCACTTAATATATATGATTCATCATTGCAACTCCTATTACTTTCGCTACTAAATCCAGATGATACTAAATAAATATATATATATTTAATTTCATCTTTAGTTATTTTTACTCCATATCTATTTTCTATTTTACCTATAAGTGTAGTGACTTTTTGATATACTAACTCATCCAAATTACATATGGAAACTTCCTTTTCTTCCTGAAACTCTATTTGATTACCTTCTTTAACTCTCTTTAAACATATAAGTATATGCGTAATTAAATTTATATAGTAGGGCTGACTTATAACATAGCCTAAATTGTTTTCCAATTCTGTAATTATAGTTTCTACAAATATGATGGAATCAATATCAAATAAATTTATCAATGCACTAAATGTAGCAGAATCTAATCTTGTTAACTCAGATATATCATGCTGTTCATAATTTTCATCTAATAAATCATCTACCATCTTAGCAATCGATTTCCTTATATCTACTTCTTTACCTATAATTTTAGTTCCCTCTAAGGTTTTATTAAGTTTTAAATTATATTCTTTTATCCATTCCTCTATATATTTAAAATCATTTACTATAGAAGTTTTACTTACATAATATTTATCCGATAACTGATTTATTGAAGTTATATTACTTGAATTTAATAATAGATATTTTAAAATTTCCATTCTTCTTTGCTCTACTGATAAAGATTTATTTCCCTTTGGTTGTATATTTAAACTATTAATTAGGTCTATATTTTTCTTTGCTGAAGCTTCGATTAATATTCCACAACCTCTTTTTATATCAATTTTTATATTAAAAGTTTCTAGATATATCTCAATAATCTTCAAATCTTTTTGTAATGTTTTGTCTGATACATTTAACTTATCTTTAAAGTATTTTATAGGTTTATATTCATTTTCATTTAATATCAATTTAAGAAATTCAATTTGTCTTGATACAAGCATACTTATGCCCCCTACCTATTTTTTGATATTTCTATTAAGTACCATTTTAGCATATTTTATCACTATGTAAGAATACTAAGATACTTCTGTATCATAAAAGAATTTATGATACACTTTACAAAATTAATATAATATATAATATAATTTCAAAATAAAAAGTAAGGATATTGAGATGTAGCTGACTACTTCTCAATATCCTTATTTTCAATCTTATTTATAATTTAAGCGCTAATTAATTCAAATTCACTACTTTCACTCTTTACAGTAGGTTTTGTTATCCCTATAATTAATGTTGTTATTACTGTTCCAGCTAATATGCAAGCTATATACGCAACTGGTGCACTACATGCAAATGGTATTACAAATATTCCTCCATGTGGTGCCATCAAGGTTATATCTAAACTCATACATATTGCCCCACCTATACAAGAACCAATTATATTTGCTGGAATCATTCTTAATGGGTCTGCAGCTGCAAATGGTATTGCTCCTTCTGTTATAAAAGATGCACCCATTATAGCAGTTGGCAGTGCTGACTTTCTTTCTTCTTTAGTAAACTTATTTTTAAATATTAACATAGCTAATGCTATTGCTAATGGAGGTACCATTCCACCTACCATTAATGCTGCTGATGGTTCAAATACATTACTAGAGAACATAGCTAATCCAAATGCTGAAGCTGTTTTATTAATAGGACCTCCCATATCTGATGCCATCATTCCTGCTAATATTGCTCCTAATAATATTTTATTAGTTCCAGACATACTTTGTAACCATGACTGTAAAGCTTCATTTAACCATGATGCTGGCGTATTAACTATGAAGAACATTATAGCCCCACTTGTGAATGCAATCAACAATGGACATATCAGTACGGCATTTACTCCCTTTAATACATCTGGTAAATTTTCTGTTATCTTCATTACTCCTAAAGCTATATATCCTGTTGCGAATCCTGCTACCATACCCCCTAGGAA
Organism: Clostridioides sp. LIBA-7602; assembly: GCF_056688945.1. Lineage (NCBI taxonomy): Bacteria > Bacillati > Bacillota > Clostridia > Peptostreptococcales > Peptostreptococcaceae > Clostridioides > Clostridioides sp. LIBA-7602. The sequence continues at coordinate 3,645,439 of NZ_CP196991.1, forward strand.
TCCTGAACCTCCAATAACTGCCATAAAACCAGCTATCATAGCAGGAGCAAAACCTTGCCTTCCAGCAATTGATTTAGCTATAAAACCAGCAAGTATTGGTATGAATAACTTAAATGCTGAGTCGCCTCCAAGTTGTCCAAAGAATCCAGCTATAGGGTTGTATGTTTCATGAGTTGGGTCTGATGCAAATATACCAAACATAAACGCTATAGCTATACCAATCCCACCTATTACTACAAATGGAATCATTTCAGATACACCATTCATTAAGTGTTTATAAATACCTTTTTTCTCTGACCCTTGAAGTATTTCTTTTGAATCTTCTAAAGTTTTTCCACCTGGCTTAATTTCTTTGGCCATGCCGTTTTCAGCATTTATAATTAGATTTTTTGCTAGTGAAACATTCTTAGCATCTGCTACTTTCTTTTGTAATACTTTTTTTCCTATAAATCTACTTGTTTGAATTTCTCTATCACAAGCTATTATCACGTACTCCGCTCTTTTTATATCCTCTTTGGTTAACTTATTTTCTATACCTATAGCTCCATGTGTTTCTATTTTAACTTCATATCCAAGTTCTTGTCCTGCTTCCTCTAACGCTTTTTTTGCCATAAAAGTATGAGCTATCCCTGTTGGACATCCTGTTATTCCAACTATAAGACCTTTACTTTGATTATTACTTAAATCTCCTGATTCTACAGCCTTACAATTAAATATATTTAATATTTCATATGGAGTTTCTGCATTTAGTAGATTCTTAATAAGATTTTCATCCATTAAATATGTAGCTAGTTTAGATATAATCTTAAGATGAGCGTCCAAACCTGATTCTGGAATTGCTATCATAAAAAATGACCTAAGTTTTTGACCATCATTATCCACAATGTCCTTATCTGTTCTTAAATACATCATCACAGGTTGATTTACTGCACTTGACTTAGCATGAGGAATAGCTATTAAATTTCCCATGTTGGTTGGTGATTCCTCTTCACGTTTATTAATATCAATTATGAACTTTTCTTTATCATTTATATACTTTCCATGATACAAATGATTTGCCATATAATCAATTACTTCTTTCTTAGTTTTAAATTGTTTATCTAATACAATACAATCACTACGTAATATTTGCTCTATCATAGACTCTCACCTCCTCGTAATTTATTATCCAATCACTAATTCTTCTTTTTGTGAAAAGCATTTTAATTTATCTATGTCATTGAATAAATTCATTTTAAACTCTATAACTTCCCTTGCAGCCTCTATACATTGTGGATATATAGCATCTGGTTCATATAAACTTGGATTTTGTTCTAATACTTCTCTGCACTTCTTATAATATGCTGATTTAACATCACTTGAAATATTTACTTTACAAACTCCTAGTTTAACTGCTTGTGCTATTTCTTCATCTGGATTTGATGAGCCTCCATGAAGGACTAAAGGTATATCTACTACTTCTTTTATTTCTTTTAATAAATCTAATCTAAGTTTTGGTTTAAACCCTTTTGGATATATACCATGCGCTGTACCAATTGCAATGGCTAGTGTGTCTACTCCTGTTTTTTCAACAAAATCCCTAGCTAATTGTGGATTTGTATATATTATTTCATCAGAACCACCTTCTCCTGATGTTCCAGTTGTCCCTATTGTGCCAAGTTCTCCTTCTACAGATACATTTAATCCTTTTGCTATTTCTACTACTTCTCTAGATATAGCTACATTTTCTTCATATTGTAAATGTGACCCATCAATCATTACTGATGTAAATCCACATCTTATAGCTCTTAATATTTGACTTTTATTTGCTCCATGGTCTAAGTGTATTACCATAGGTACCTTACTCTTATTTGCTTCTTCTATACAACTAGCTACAAAACTATCTTCTAGAAAACTTAACTCATTTGGGTGAATTGCAAGGATTACTGGTGCATTTTTTTCATTAGCACTCTGTACTACCGCTTTAAGTATTTGCCCACTCCCTATATTAAATGCTGGTACAGCGAATTGATTTTCTTGTGCCACTTGTAACATTTCCTTCATATTTATTAACATATTGTACCTCCTGATATTTTTAATTTTGATTTATTTGTTATTGGTTTTGTTATTGTTTATATTTAAATAATATCAGGGTAATAAAAGTCAGAAAATAACAATCGTTTTCCTTATTGAAAAGGAACTTTTATTATATATTCTTAGTTCCTTTTCAATAAGGAGTTTTTAGAAGTCTGTATCATAGTTAATTATATTTCTTAGGTACAACTTCTCTTCTTAACTGTTTTAACATGACTTATCTTTCCTAATTATTTATAATAATCAATTAGATAAATACAATTACAATGCCTTTAGTGTTTCAAATTATTACATTCTAACAAATTAATATTATAAACTGGAATAATAGTTCATAAAGCAAAGATATACTAAATTACAAAATTTTATGAAATCATTTAATGTCCTAATTTCTTAAAGTTATTTGTTATCAATACTCAATAAGCTTAAAAGCTGACTCTAATAATTACGGTTCTTTGTAAGTATTCATTTAAATTCTATCCTATAGTTATATCATCTAATTTATCAAAAGATATAAGGCATATCAAATATCCTACTTTTATTTACTAAAAAATTAACAGGCAATAATAACATATTTTATATAGATGTTATATTTTACATACCTATAGCTATAAATTTTAAAATACTAACACTACAGTTAATACTATATTTGTATCAAAAAATTAAAAAGATATTAGCTATTTAGCCAATATCTTTTTGTAGATTTCAATAGCAGATATGATTTATAGGAATCATACTCACAATTATCTAATTTTTTATTCACATAATCTTGACATAAAACACCAAAATTACACTCCTTAAGTTCAGTTCTAAGAAATGAAGAGACTTGGTTTTCTAACCACTAATTTATAAATTAGTATCTGTTATTTTATGTAAATCTTTTTTTATCCAATTTAAAAATTATTCCTAATGCTATATAACATATACCAATTACTAATACACCATAAGCCATAGATACTCCTATCTTAAATTCTTGCATATTAGTTACAATAGAAATTGAAATAGGTCTATTGTAAACGCCATAAAGCAAGGCTGACATTGTATATTCTCCAATTGTACGAATGAATACTAATATAGCTCCTGAAATTATTCCTGGCATCATATTTGGTATTATTACATTATAAAAGGTTTGTATCTTTCCAGCACCTAAACTCCTTGATGATTCTTCTAGTCCTAAATTTATTGACTTCATAGCAACTTCATTGGATGAAAATAGTAATGGCAAGGCATAAATTGTATATGCTATAGGTAAAATATAAAAACCACCTATTAAGGATTCATTAAAAGCAAATATACTTTTTTGATTAAATGTATTAATTAGGTTAACTGCAATGGCACTTGCAGGCATACTCCAAGGTAACATTATAATAAATTTTGCTAGTCGATTATATGTATTATCATTTTTAATTACTAAATATGATACTGGTACAGTAATTATCAATCCTAATGCCACTGCCATTAAAGACATTTTCAAACTGTTTAAAATAGGCTGTAATACACGTGATTTTTGGAAAATCATCTGGTAGTTTTCCAGTGTAAAGTCCCTAGGAAATATGGTTGTCATAATTGAATGTGTACTTACAAATGATAAGTATACAATAGTAATTATAGGAAGCATAATCATAATAATTTGTATTTCAATAATAATCTTACATACAAATGTAAATAAGTCTTTTTTTCTATTATCAACTTTATAACTTTGAGATTTTAGAGATGATACTACTCCATATTTTTTGCCATAATACTGTAACAAAAGCATAAATACAATTCCCATTAGTAATAAAGTAATTACTTGAACTGAGGCTATATCCATATGGTTATTAGCCTTAGACCTAACAATCTGAGTACTTAAAACTTTAAAACCACCACCTATAAGATTTGGTGCTGAGAAAGAACTAATACCTGATGCAAAAGTTATAATAGTGGAGGTTATAACAGCAGGTGTAATAACAGGCCATATTACATCAAAAAATACTCTTAGCTTTGATGCTCCCATTCCTTTTGCCGCCTCAACTGTTGAGTAATCCACATATTTTAAGGCAACATATACATTTAAATAAAAATACACATACTGAGTATAGGCAACCACAAATAAAATTCCCTTTAACCCACTAAAATCATAAGGTTTGTTGATAAAGGAGAGTAAAATTTCTATAAATTTTGTAACTATACCAGTTTCTCCATAAAGCTGAATACATGCAATTACCATAATTACTCCAGGAATCATCATTGGACTTAGTAAAAGAATATGTATTATTTTTTTGTGTTTATCACAAATAAATGTCATATATAAGGCAAGTGATATTCCCATAATTCCACATACGAATACAGAACCCAACCCCAAAATTATAGTATTACTTACTACCCTTAAATTATTAGTATTTGAAAAATATTCTTTGAAAACTTCAAAAGAATATCCACCTTCACCTTGGAATGCTTGTGCAAAAGTGTTACCTATTGGAACGATAATATATCCAATCAGAATCCAAAATAATATACTGTATAAAATAATAGAAATAATATTTTTAGGTGTGAATTTACTATGGTTTATTTTTTTAATCATATTGTTCACCTTGTAACACGCCTAAATATGCCATATCCCCTACGTTTAATTTATTACTATTATTCAGTCTATTAAGTTCAGTTACTTGATACTTTTTTCCATTATTTGATACTGTATATTCTAAAATTGGACCTAAGAAATTCTTAGATTCTACTTTTACTTTTACAAATCCGCTTTGGTTGGTATTTTGTAATAATACCATTTCTTCAGGTCTTTTATAAATATAGGGCTTTGTCTCTTTTTCAATGCTGAAATTGACATAATCCTCTTTTTCAATACAGTTTGAAGTACCTACAAAGTTTGCTACGAAATCATTCAATGGGCTTTTGTAAACTTCCATTGGCATACCAATTTGAAGAACTTTCCCCTTCTCCATTATAGCTATTCTATCAGAAATAGCTAAGGCTTCTTGTTGATCATGAGTAATAAATAAAGTAGTAATACCTATCTTTTTCTGTATCTCTCTTATTTCCTCTCTCATTTTGACTCTTAAAGCTACATCTAGATTAGACATTGGCTCATCTAATAAAAGCATAGTAGGCTCAGTAGCTAATGCTCTTGCTACTGCTACTCTTTGTTGCTGTCCACCAGATAATTCATCAATCTTTTTTTTCTTAAAATCTTTCATTCCTGCCAATTCTAAATAAGTATCACATTTTTCCACTATAATTTTTTTAGATAACTTTTTTATTTTCAATCCATAAGATACATTTTCTTCTACAGTCATATTTGGAAACAGTGCATAGTTTTGAAAAACAGTCCCCATATTTCTATTTTCTGGTTCTAGATTGGTAATATTCTTATCACCAACATAAATACTTCCAGAAGAAGGTTTTATAAATCCACCAATTATTCTTAAAATAGTTGTTTTACCACATCCAGAAGGGCCTAATAAAGTAAAAAATTCTCCTTCCTTAATGGATATATTAATATCATGTAATACTTTTTCTTTTCCATAATAATGATTAATTTCTTTTAATTCTATATTCTTCATATCGTCTCCACAAATTATCTAATATTTATAAATCTCTAAATATACACATGATGAATCATCATAGATTTTAAATCTAGGAAACTCTATTGCCATTTCATCATCCTTTTCTAGCTTCCTAACTTTTCTATATATATAGTCTATACCTTTAACTTCTGCTATTTTCATCATTTCGTCTTTATCAAAAATCTTATATCTATCATATCCACATGAAAAACCATCACTAGATATCATAATTTTCATTTTATATTCTATATCAATAAATCCACTTACACAATTATCAACAGCATCTTTAGAAAATTCTAAAGCCCAATATCCACCTACAGTATTTTTCTTAAGTCTATTATCTATTATAATTGGCATTACCTTAGCTTTTCTCTCATTTAAGGTAAGGTTTAAAGAGTCTTTGCCATCTTGCATAAAATCAAATACTTTTTTATCAAGCCTACATAGAGTCTCATCTTTTAAAACTTTCACAGATTCATTATAGCTAACTAATAAAGTACAATCTCCCAAAAGTAAATACTCTATCTTATCTTTATAAAACTTTAATATAGAGCATGAACAAGAAGGAATATCTATTGCTTCTATTTCTTTATCACCTATTAATTTGCGATACTCTTTTGTTATTTCCTCAATGCCTTCTTTAATAATTACTTTTAAGCTATCTTCTCTTCCCACATTATCATGAAGATAACTATTCCACCAACTTACATACCATTTGGCATCACTTTCTGTAGAGACTAAGTTCTTATTATTTAAACCTGTAGCTCCATCAAGTACCCATGCTCCATAAGGTGATAAACCTATGATATCTTCGTTAAAATTGCCACTACCTTTATTGCATAATAATTTATAATCACTAATTTTCAGTCCCATTTTTATCTCCTTGCTCACATAAATTGTACCTTTACTATAATTAAAAGTTTTACATAATAAAAAATTTGCTTCAATTGAGCGACTACGTCTAAGAATCACTTCATATCTCCAACTACTTCGTCAGTTGCTCAAAAGCTATTTTATTTAATATTGGTGTATTAGTATCATTTGTTTGTATGAGCTATACAAAAACTATGAGATACCATAGTTCCCTTATACGTAAAATAGCGAGGAAAATCCTCACTATTTTTGTATATAATATTAAATTATTTAATTAGGCTATTTTATAGTTTTATTGTTATCTATTATATCTGTTTCCCATTTTTCAATCCAGTTAGACTGATTTTTTCCAATTACAGACCAATCTACATCCATAGCTTTATATTCTTTCGACATCCACTTTGGTGAATCTTTAAGTGCAGAATCTAATGTCGGAATACGGTTAAAATCATTTGCAATCATAGCTTGAACCTTAGCACTTCCAACAAAATCTACAAATTTAGCTGCTGCTTTTGGATGTGGTGCATTTTTTAAAGCTGCTACACAGTCTGTGATTACTACAGAACCACTCTCTGCATCCACAACTTCTAATGGCATATTATTTTTTTCTCTATTATCTATTATATCACTTAATACTGCAACAGATATAGCAGCTTCACCTTTACCTATTGCTGAATACATAACACTTCCACTATTGTAGTAGTTCTTTATATTTTTATTTAAATCTTCAAGGTACTTCCAAGCTTCATCTTCACTTTTAGTAGTTGAATAGTAATTGATTAAGTTACTAACAGTAGAACGCATAGATGATGATAATGAGTCTCTAGTAACTATTAAATCTTTATATTCTTCTTTTGTTAAATCGCTCCAATCTTTTGGTGCTTTATCAGCTGATAATAGTTTTGTGTTATAAAACATCATTACTGGCGTTTTTATAGTTCCATACCAATATCCTTCTGAATCTTTATAAGACTTGTCCAATTCATTATTCCAGCTTGGTTCAGTCTTTTCATATAATCCTTCTTCTTTTAATTGCATATATGTAGATGTATCTCCACCAAACATTATATCTGCTTGTGGATTATCTTTTTCACTTCTAACACGATCTGCTAGTTCACCTTTTAAGTTTATAAATTCAACATTAACTCCTGTTTCCTTTTTAAATTCTTCAGAGATTGCTCCTAGCATATCCTCTGCATGTGTAGTATATACTACTAATGTATCCTCTAATTTATCACTTTTTGCTGTGCTATCATTGCTACAAGCTACAAGTGATAGTGATATTGCTACAGTTAATAAAATAGCTGCTATTTTCCTCTTCATATTGATTCCTCCCTCATATTCTCCATGTTCATTTTAAATGTTATTATTCTTATAGTCAACGATTCGACAATAATCTATATAATTGTATTTTTCTATAACAACTTATTTTATTATTGTTTTTTTCTATAATTATACCTATTTTTATACATATAATTTTTTTATTAACATTAATCCATTTTTCAATCTGGATATTTTATTTCTTTAAAACCTATTTTAAATATTAGTATTATTATCATTTATATACATAAAAAATGACCTATAAATAGGTCACCTAAAATAATACTTATATAGTATATGAGATACTTTCTTAAATCACTTATTATTTTTTTATCTAGTCCACTTTCAGTAAATAGTGTATGTATGTGTATGGTTTCCATTTTAAGTCTTAATTAAAAGTGTGAACTACTGTAAGACCATATCTCATCCTCACATCTAAGCTTTAAAGTTTTATCTATTATTTATTAATTGGCTGTATATTCACTAATTTTTATCATTTACAGTAGTCTTCTTATCTTAAAATAATTACAACCTAACTTTACTCATACATTATATTATATATAAATATTTTTAACAAAATTAATAATTAAATAACTATATTTTATTAACAATCTTATAAATATTTATATCCTATCTACTAATCTTCTTCAATAAATTCAAACAAATTTTCTACTGTGGTCCCGAATACTTTAGCAATATCCATCGCTAACTTTAAAGAAGGATTATATTTTCCATTTTCTAAGTGTACAATAGTCTCACGTCTTACCCCAACTGATTTAGCAAGTTCGTTTTGTGTCATAAGGAGTTTTTCTCTATATTCTTTAATTTTTGTTTTCATCGATATTGCCACTTAGTTACATATCCCCCTTTTATCAAAGTATATATACAAAATTAATTTAGATAACGATTGTATAAATAAAACTGCAATAAGAATTATACCAGTATCCAAGTTTGATATATTTATATTACTTGTATATGGTGTTGCAAAGAAAATAGCTATTATAACTATAGAGTACATCATTATTGTTATTGCAATCTGATTAACCTTTGATAGTATAAATTTAGATGATTCATCAACTAAATCATTATATTTTTTATTATAAACTGAATAGCATCCAAAGACTATTAACCAACTCAGTCCTGGAAGAGATGCAGTACTTGGACCTTTAAAAATATACTTAGTAGCTAATACAGCTATAAAAAGATAAGTTATTACAAGTAATTCCAATATGAGTTTTGATTTTACACCAGTTTCTGATTTAGACATATAAAAGCCCTCCTTAAAAGTTATATATTCTTTAGTTTTTGTTTTCATTAATATAATTACTTATCCCTCTTTTATCAAAATATATATACAAAATTAATTTAGATAACGATTGTATAAATAAAACTGCTAATAGAATTATACCTATATCCAAATTTGATATATCCAAAGCTCTTGCATGATTAGCTGAAAAGAGAACAGCTATTACAAATATAGAGTACAGCATTATTTTTGATGCAATTTGATCAACCTTTAATAACATAAGTTTTGATGCCTCATCAACTAAATCATTATATTTTTTATTATACATGGAGTCAAATACCCAAAAAACTAATAAGATTATAAAAGTAATCCAAATACCTTCTCCTTTAAAAATAAACTTTTCTAATAATAAGTCTATAAAGAAATAGGATAGCATCAGTAATTCTGAAACAAGATTTGCTTTAACACCAAGCTCTGATCTAGACATATAAAATCACCCCTTAAAAGTTATATATTTATAACACCTCATGTTATAAATATATAACTTTTCCAAATAAATTGCAAGAAAATATTGTAAATACTTAATAACATTTTTACAAGTATAGTCCATAAAAGATTTCATAATAGACATCTAATGGTTACAAATAATATTATAAAATTACTTTTTTATTCACTCCTATAGAACCAACTCTCTAAAAAATTCTTATACCATAAAAATATATTCTTTAGTAAGCATTACAGTACAGTACTAGATTAGTTTATTATATCTATTGTTTCAATCATATCATTTACCAACTATTATCCTAATTAATATAAGATATTGAAATGTATAATTATACAGCCTAAGTTCACTCCAATACATCCTCAAAAATACCTCTTTTTTTGTGGATGAAGTACAGTTGGGGATTTCATTAATAAAATAAAAAATACTAGTCAATATTGACTAGCATTTACAAGTATTTCTAAGTATTTCATTATTTATTTTTACAAATCATTGGACACGAATCTCAGGAATAATACACAGGATTAATTCATTTCATATACAATCCTATGTTTTCATCAAAAATATACGTCACTTTACTATCCCATGATATAATACAACAGAAAAAACTACAATCTATGGTGGTTTCATATATTCTTAGTTATATTAGTAGGAAAGAAGTGTACTCCATATTGAACTAATTATAAATTTTATTATTGGAATTATCATTTCTATTTGTGTTGGTATAAGTACAAATTATATATATGATAAAATTCTAAACTACTTATCTATTGCCATAGAAAAAGTAGTTTAGAATTTGAATTTAAAATTAAATCTTAAATTTATTTATTGCAATTCATTAGTTCGAAAAAATATTTAGAGTCATGAGTTTTATAAAGATTCAACCAAGAACTTAATGCTTCTTCTTTAAAAACATCTAAAACTTTTAAAACTTGTACTGTAAATTCTAATGGTGCAATTCCAGAAGCAGTAATTAAATTTTCATCATTAACCGCAGATTCCATTTTATAATATTTTTCTCCAGAATAACTTGGTATCACCATTTTTAAAAATTCTAAATCATTACTTGTATGATTTCTAAAATCTAGTAAACCTGTTTTAGCTAACCCTAAAGTAGCACCACAAATAGCTGCAACTATAGACCTTTGTTCCAAAGCCTCTTTAGATTTTTCTAATATTTTCTCATGACCTATAGATGTCCAAGTATTTCCCCCTGGCAAAATTAATAAGTCATTACTTTCAGTATTAAGCTCATCAATTGTAATCTCAGGTAAAACTTTTAATCCACCCATTGTTATAATAGGATTTTTGTCAACTCCTACTGTAATTACTTTTAGTGGTTTTAATCCTTTTTTAAAATATCTTCCTGTGTTTAATTCAGCAGTTAAATATCCAACTTCCCAATCTGACATAGTATCGAATACATACATATATACTTTTCTATTTTTCATTTTTTTGCTCCTTCTATAATTAATTAATATACCTACATTGTAAAATAACTTAACTGACATACTCTGTCAGTTAAGTTATTAAATTTGATAATGATTAATTAATTCGAGTAAATCTTCAACCATTTTATCCCTAAGGCTTAATGGTTCAATTATTTGTACAGATTTTCTATAAGGTATAAGTATATTTGGTACATATGTAAATATTATCTCTTCTTGAAGTTTAAATATTGCTTTATTTGGAGTCCTTTCTTTTAAATAATATCCTAGAAGCCAATGCTGACATAAGTTATCTAATGTATTTATCCTTCCTTCTATAACTAATGGTATAATATTATCCTCATCTTTTGTTTCATCCATAATTCCTCTTATAAAAAATTCACTTGCTGAAAATTCCTTTGGTCTATTAAAAGTATTCGATGTTTCTATGACACTACTAATTCTATCTACCCTAAAACTACGAATCTCATTTCTCATTTGACAAAATGCTACTATGTACCAATTATTATTCCAACGAACAATTCCATATGGATTTATAATCCTACATTTTGATTTTTCTTCACGAGCTGTACGATAGTTGATTTCTACAGATAATTCATTTGCTATACTATTTTTTAACTTCTTAAGTACAGATTCTATGGATATTTTTCCAGTTGGTTTTATTACTTCAAAACCTATTAAATGTTTTGTTAAAGTTTCTTCTTGTTTTTGATTTGAATACATTTTTAACTTTGAGGTTGCTTTGTCTAGTGTATCATCTAAGAAACATCCCTCTTCTTTAGCAAATATAGCTGCATGAAGTAACGCAGTTTGTTCTTCTGTATCGAAAAAAAGAGGTGCTTTGATGAAATTATTCAAAAGTGTATATCCACCATTATGACCTGTATCTGAAATTATAGGTACTCCACTAGCAGATAGTGCATCAATGTGTCTGTAGACAGTTCTTATATTTATTTCTAGTTTTTCAGATATTTGTTTTGCGGTGATTTTTTTATCTGAGTTTAGCATCCATAATATGGACATCATATTATCAATTTTAGCCATATAGTTTTACCTCTTCATGTGTGTTTTATAAGTTAATTATATAGGTTATGATTGGTTTTCACAAAAAAATATTAGCAATTTGCTAATATTTTTCTTGGATTTCAATGGTGGAGACGAGGGGAGTCTATAAGTGGTTATTTGATTGTTTTGTTGGTTTTTGTAAGTGTAGGTATATATCTATTTAGTTATGATGTTAGAGCAATCTTTTTGATTGTTTTTTATTGTTTATTTTTGTAGTTGGGGTATTATTGGGGTATAATTTTCTACTTTCTAAGACTCTTGATAATTCAGTAATATAAATCAAACTCTCAGTTAAGTTTCTTAATGAATAAGTAAATTTACAACTAATTTAGTGTAATCTAAACTTGTAGTGCCTAGTTACAACTCTCGACCATTCAATAATTTATAACTAACTTAGTGTAATTTAAACTAGAGTCTTTAGACCTTGCACAGTTTCAAGTATCTACATTTATAACTAACTTAGTGTAATTTAAACTGACAAAGTGGTTAAATATTTGGGTTACATATAAGGAATTTATAACTAACTTAGTGTAATTTAAACTATGTATGAGTGGGTTAAATATCAAAAATATATGGAATTTATAACTAACTTAGTGTAATTTAAACCATATTCTTCTATCCACATCACTTAATATGTCAAAATTTATAACTAACTTAGTGTAATTTAAACTCGCTTGATAATAGCCCCCTTCAAGCGGATTATTTGAATTTATAACTAACTTAGTGTAATTTAAACTTCAACAAAATCATATATATAACTCCATTTCCTCCAATTTATAACTAACTTAGTGTAATTTAAACTTTTCATTTCTACTGTGTGAGAGTCTGGCTCTTTAATATTTATAACTAACTTAGTGTAATTTAAACGATATATAAAATCTCCTTCATTATCTAAAAATCTATAATTTATAACTAACTTAGTGTAATTTAAACAGTCTATACACGAAAGATTATCCTCCCAACGCTACGATTTATAACTAACTTAGTGTAATTTAAACTAGCGAAACTCTTGTTAATGCTTTGTGTAGTGCTATGATTTATAACTAACTTAGTGTAATTTAAACCTGAAACTATTTTATTGAGTAAAATTAATTTTTTATGCTTATTTATAACTAACTTAGTGTAATTTAAACATGAAGAAAATATTAAGATGTATGTGTATCTAATAAAATTTATAACTAACTTAGTGTAATTTAAACTTTATTTAAAAATTATGTTATTCATGGATTTACTTTATTTATAACTAACTTAGTGTAATTTAAACGAAATCTATATTCAGCTATTAAAAGAGGAGATATATCATTTATAACTAACTTAGTGTAATTTAAACTATTTTTATCAGATGAATTTAATGTGTTTTCTTCTACATTTATAACTAACTTAGTGTAATTTAAACGCCCTGATTGTTTAAAGAAAGTTCTACAACTTTTATATTTATAACTAACTTAGTGTAATTTAAACAGAATAAGCACATGCAATTTTTTTTACATTATCTATATTTATAACTAACTTAGTGTAATTTAAACTTGGGTTTGCTTGGAAGTTTCCTTACAACTTGTTTGTATTTATAACTAACTTAGTGTAATTTAAACTCATTTTGAAGTTAAGATGCCAATCTTTATTGATAATATTTATAACTAACTTAGTGTAATTTAAACGTGTACCAGGTCGAGATGGTGACTTATTATTAGAAAAATTTATAACTAACTTAGTGTAATTTAAACTGTGAAAGAAACAAGTGTAAAAACCGTGCAGGACGAATTTATAACTAACTTAGTGTAATTTAAACAAGCTATAAAGCCTAAAACTAATAAATCAAATACTGATTTATAACTAACTTAGTGTAATTTAAACGCATCTTGGTCGTCAGCATCCGGAGTTACAGAGTTCGATTTATAACTAACTTAGTGTAATTTAAACCCCAAATAAAACTACAGTAATTCCAATACTTATAGTATTATTAAAATGAATAATTTGCAGTGAGCCCTAAGTAGTGTTTTTTGGTATAATCAAAAATACAGTTGTAATCTTTGCCATCACTAATTTATAGCCACTTATGTGATTTTTTCGCTCACTGCAAAACCAAAACTACTAAATATTATTTTTAAGACATAATAAATTTAAAAACATATCTAACATAGAATTATTACATACTTTTTGATATAAGATAACAATATAAAAAGATATTAATTAAACAATCAATATCTTTTATACTCAAAATACAAACTATTAAAAACATGTCTATGTCCTTAATTAGTTTTTTCATTATCTAAAATATATAAATATTATCATATGATTTTTATATATTTTAATATAACTTGCTTGTATTAACATTTTAATTCTTAATATCTCAACTAATTTAGTTTAATTCAAACACATAATATAAGCATGGCATTTTATAACTAATATAGTTTAATTTAAATAATAAGCTTCAATATAATTATATATAAAAACATATATATTTACAACTATCTAAATAAATACTCCTAATCAAATTCTAGACCTAATTTATTATCATAACTATAGCTTGTAACAATTACATCATTATCTTCATAAAACATATTTCTATTGGAATTATATCTCTTTACAGATACATTTACAAATAATGAACTAGCTTCCAAGTACATTTTTTGATTTAAAAACAATTTATACTCATCTATTAAACTTTCAGGTATAACACTAATACTATCATTATTAAGCATATCAATACTAGCAGATTTATTCCAGACGCCTACTCTCATATTTCTTATTATAATTTCTAAGGTAGTTTTATGCTTGTTGTATTTATCCATATCTATATCCAGATAGACATTATCTAAATAAAATGAAACTTTACTCTCATTAACTATAGAATTATCTTTATGTATTATCTCTGATATTACTATGTCTGTTCTATTTACTATATCATAATCATATATATTAAGATTCATATCATAATCATATATATATACATTACTTAATTCCTTATTTTCGCCCTTTCTATTTACTCTACCAAATCTTTGTAACAACGAATCAAAAGGAGCTAACTCTGTATAAAGTACATCATAACTTATATCTAAGCTCACCTCTATACTTTGAGTACCTATCAATAAAAAACTTTTGTCTATACCTTCTTCTGCTTGTTCCCTATCTCTAGTGTTAAATCTACCATGTATTAGTTTAGGATTATAACTTTGAAGCTTCCTATATAATTCTTGAGCTAAATCTACTGAATTAACACATATTAATACCCTTTTTCCTTGAATCATATCATTTTCTATTTTGTCTAAACCATCTAGTATACTTTTATTTATTCTATTTAGCTTATGTCTGTTTATTAAATCATTCTTATCTGGCTCAATAATTGTACTTATTTTCAATCTTTCCTGTATTAACTTTTTTAAGCAAGTTGGTATGCTTGCACTCATTATACATATTTGTACATTTAAGTTTTCTTTTAAATATTTTAAGAACTCCAATGTATAACACAATACTCTTGTATCAAAACAATGTATTTCATCAACTATAAATATACTATCTTTTAATTGTGATAGTAACATTTCAAACCTTTTACAAGAAAATATAGACTTTACCAACTGAAATATGGTGCATACATTAATCTGTTTTACACTCTTTTTGTATATCTGATAAAGTTGTTTTATATCTTCTTCATCGCTGATTTTATTCAAAAAATATGGAGCTTTACTATGTAACATACTTACACTTATATTCCTATTATGCAAATTTTCATACAAAGAATTTATACTTGCTGTATATGGAAGTATATAATATATTCTTTTGCTTTTACCTTCATTTTGTGCTATATCACTCCAATATAAAGATGTTGCTGTTTTTCCAAGACCTGTCATAGCCATTATCATTATATCTTCATTTTTATCCATATTTAAGACTTTTTCTTGTATTGAATTATAACTTACACCTTTTGGTAGACTAAAATCTTTAATAGAATTAAATCCTTTATCTATACTTTTAATTCCAGCAGAAGCTATATGGTCACAATATTGCAAGTAACCTTTTAATAATATATTTTCAAGTTTTCTAGTGTCATCATTTCTTGCTCTTGATATTTCCTTTATAAATGGTCTTATATCTTCTACTTCAACATCTAATATTTCCTTTAATTCATTCAATTCAATTTCATAAATAGAATTTGTTATTTGACTAACTAAATATTCTATATCTTTATGGTGAGTTAATATAGCTAACTTCTGACCTCTCTTTAAATGCTTAATACTTGCTGACAATAACTCATGCCTAACCCTTCTTATTGTATTTTCAATATTATCTTGAAAACTTTTTACTACTTTTCCTACATCATGACATACAATTGCCTCATGTAAATCGTTTCTCATATCATAAGATATATTATATATACTAACTAATTGATTCATTATGTAATTCATATCTTCATTATGCTTATCTATACTTATCCCATCTGATTTAGCTTTATACTTATCTAAACTATTCATTATGTTACCTTTATAAAGTTTCTTTTAGAAATTTTTTATAACTCTCAAAAGCTTCATGTACATTTGATATTTTTATAAAATCATATTCTTCAAATTCTTCTTCTAGACATTTCTTTATTTGTTCCTTTTCATTATTAACTTCTATCTCATTAAATGTATCATCATAAAATTTATTTATCCCAATCCATATATCACTTTGTCTAAATTCTTCATTTTGTTCTATAGATTCTTTTAACATCTCTATATCTAATCCATTCTCTTTGACAATTCCTTGAAATACATTATTTCCCCATGAGTATTCCCCCAATATAACAAATTTTGGTTTTGTATCAGTTAAATGATTTGTCTTATTTCCTTCTATGCTTAAGTATTCTAGTGATTTTAGAAGAGCTTCTATTCTTTTAAACTTTTCTTCTTTATCTAACTTTTCAACACCAATTGATTTAGCTTCTAAAGTTGTATAATCTCTATGCTCACTTGCTATATCAGATATATCATATTCTCCTATCTTTCCTATATTAAGATTTGCTATATTTGCATGTACTCCTGAATATACTTCAACTTGATATGGCATACTATCTCCTGTAGTTCCACAAACATTCCACTCCCATTCAACCTTTCTATTTGATACATTTATTAAAGAGTTCATTTGCCATCTTGACTTTCTTTTTTTAGTTATATTTGCTTCATATTTCTTCTTATTTTTTTTATATATTTCTTTTTCTTCATCTGATAATTCATTGTATACATCTTCTTCTATAGATAATTTTTCTGCCATCATAAACCCAAATATATCATCTGTCGCATATTTAAATGGGTTTGGAATCAATTTTACTTGTTTACCATCTTTTGTCTTAACATTTTGTTCATAACCACAAACTTGCTCCATAAATAGCTTCTGATTATATTTTTGACATTGACTTGATATTCTACTTCTATTTCCTATTTTTTTTGTATAAGTAGAGTTCTTATAGGAATTATTTTTCTTTTCTACTTCACTACTACTTCCATTTAATCGTCCACATAAAACCTCTATTGCATAGCCTATATTTAACATTCTATTTGAATTTTTATTTTCCATTTTAACCCTCCATAATATTATTAAATTAAACTTACTAATATTAGATTTTTAATCTGTCTAAAACCTTTTACATCATCTAATTCTATATAATCATCTGTTTCGAATAACTTTTCTCCAGTATCTTCATAATATATTTCATTTAAATTAACCAACCAGCCCTCATATGCATGAAATTTACCCAGCATTTTCAATTCTTTGTAAATTTTGTCTATATCTAAGTTACTCGCTTTTAATTTATCTGTTAGTTTTTTTATTATATCTATTTTAACTTTTTTCAATACATTTACCTCCCTGTTTAAAAATACAATAAGTTCATCAGAAGCTATTTTCTCTCTCTTGTCCAAATTATAGATTTTTCTAAGATAGTTACTTTCTAAAGTACCTCTTAGTACATATATCTCTAGATGTAAATCTTTAAACTCTCTTAGTAATGCTTCTTTTTGCAATTTCATTAACAAATTTACATCACTATTTTTTATGTTATTTACCTGAATATCCTGAGATTGACCAGAGTTATTAAACATATATTGCTCTATATGCCCATCAAATGAGTTATATTTACAAATTAGACTCTCTAATAATTCTATAGTTGAATATTTTTCTTTTTCTTTCTTTGCTCCCAACTCTATGTCAATTAAATTTTCTTGTTGCATCCTGTAAGTGTAATCTTCCATAAATTCATTTGATGTCGAATTGTATAAAAAAGCATACTTACTCACTCTACAATTCAAAATTGAATACATAGTCAATACTAAACAGTATGGACATACATTCAAACCTTGCAAGTTATTAGAAAAATTATAAAATGTATTTGCAACTAAATTAGGCATATAGCTTCTTCCTATATTATATTCTTTATCTTCAATTTTAACTTTAGCTTTATATTGGCCACACAAACTACAATATTCATTTCCTTTGTTTTCAACAAAACCTTTTAGTTTATCCTTTAAAGTAACTTTTCCTTTTGGCTGAGTTAATGTAGAATTACTAAAGCACATACTTTTCAAATTAGAGTATTTTTCGCAACTTACAAATTCTTCAATTTTATCACTCATTAAATCTATACTATTCTCTATGTCTTGATAAGTTATATCATTAATATCTTTATTCAAATAATATGCTAATACATATAGACCATTATCAACAAATACATTGTAACTTCTATCCATATTAAGCCCTCCTAGAAGTTATATAAGTTAATAACCCCATTCCTATACTATTTTTTTCCCCTAGTCCACAATAATAAATAACTTTTTGCATATCCTTATCAGCTTCTACAAATATTTCAAAGTCTGTATATCCAATTACAAATCCTTTACCTTTTATATTAGTTACATATTTCTTTTTTACTGATAATACATCCTCAATATCAAAGTATACTTCACCAGTATATTCTTTATCATATATAAGCTTATATTTTTTCATTAAATTATCATGCAATGCTTTATAAAACTCTTCTTGCATTGGATTTAAATATACTTGCTTTTTACTTTTTAAGTCATATAGGCTTGCTACAATAGGTGACCTTACTTTATAAAGTGTTATACTGTTAAAACCTATTTTTGAATCTTCATCCATATTTGATAATTTAAACTCTATATTATATAATTTAAAAACTTTACATTTAATAAAACCTTTTATTATGTTATTTAATATATCATCATATCCACTTAAAATTAATCTAATTTTTGTTCGAGAATTCAAATGTATTCCTTCTTTTGAATATTTAGCATCTTCAAACATCATTGTATAATTAAATAGCTTAAATACCTTTTTATCTATTTTATAACCTTCATTGTGAAGGCTTAGTGCTTTTCTTCTATCATTACTTTCAATAGCTTCATATATCCTTTTCATTAGCTCATACTGGTAATTGTAATCTAATACAACTTCATTATCCACTGTGAGTATCAAATATCTTCTTACTAAATGCATTTAATTACTCCCCCTTTTTTCCAATTCCATAAGAAAATATTCTGTTTCTCATCTTCATCATAATATTTATTATATTCAAACTCATTATTTTCTCTTACCATTGATGAATATATATCATAATAACCCTTCTTTTCATTATATTCTGTTAATGTATTTATTCTTTTTATCATTCCATCTCCAATATTAATATCTGTATATTGATTGTATCCAACAGCTTCTTTATCTATTAGATTTACTTTAATTTCACTTAAGGACAATACCTTTGCTAAGCAATTTGTCTTACCTAAACATAGCGGTTCATTAAATTCTATATTTTTGTTAATATCTGTATATATGATGAGTTTAGGATTAATTAGATATTCAATAGGACATACATCAGTTTGAAATCTATCACTATCTGTTAATGTCTTTACATTTGGATTTATTTCTTTATATATCGTTTGTAAGTCCTTAAATGTACCATTATGATATATAACATATCCCAGTGTAAAATCATCGATTTCTTCACCATATATATTTTTCAAAATTCCAACGATTGTTGATATTGGTGGAATCTCATATGTTCTTTGTATCTTGCTATGCATAGGAATTTTAAAGTGAGCTATATCTCCAATTATTTCTATCTTATTTAATATCATTTTATCTCCTCAAATATTTAATATAAATTTCGTAATATATGTTTATTTTATAAAATTAGACATATATCTTTAAATGCCTTTATTTTTTTCCACTATTTTACTTCAAAAAACAAAATACCATCAGTCTATTGTATAGGTAGTTTATTATAAAAAAATTGTTTCTCCATAAAATAAGAGTTCAGAATATGCTATAATTTAATTTATATAATATTAAACAATTAAAATTTTCTACAAAGTACAATTTTAATACCTTTTCTAACATATACATTTCATCACACAATTTTACTTATTCTCATACTACACATTACATAATTATTTTTTTTATAAAATTTTTATTATATAATCCCAATCGCCTTATATCCATGTATAATATAAGCGTGACACGGTTTTATTTATTCAACCTACAATTTACATAAAGAAATGAGGTGATAATACATAATGTTTTCTAATAAAAAAATCCGAGAGTTCAAAAAATTCCTAAAAGAATTAACTGAACTCGTCCTTCAAGTTGGCACATTTTTAACTGTTGTAAAAATAGTCATCTTTGGTATAATCTAAAATTTTAAATTAGGAGGGAAGGTTCCAGCTTCCCTCTTATTTAAATTATAGTTGATAATTATTTTAATTACAAATAAAAATTTAATCTTAATACACATAAACTCAAAACAATAATTTTATGTACTATTCAAAGCTTATTTTTCGTTGATAACTACACATTTAATTCCTCACATCTTCAAAAACTCTTTATTTACAATATGTCAAATTAACTATTTAATAATTCAATCATAAATCTGGCTCCTGCCTTAAAACCAAGCTTATAACCAAGTTCTCTTTCAATCTCTATAACTGAATTAAACAAATCATTTAACTCTATCAATACATCCCTTTTCTTTTCTTCTGATAAATTTTTTTCTAGTAATTTGTTAACTTTCTTAATTTCTTTACATCTATCATTATAATACTCATCTTTTTCTAGTACTTTCCTATACATATGTTCATTTATCCAATAATCAAAATATATTTCTATAATTTCATCATACATGTTAGTACCTCCTTGACTTTCATCTGGTACTTAATATATACTTAACTTGTGTAGGTTAGTGTACATTAAGTACCTAATTTATAAAGGTAGTTGTTATATTTATATGGCAACTACCTTTTTCTAATAAATTTTTTAATCTAAATACTATATATTTTAAATCTTTATTGCATACAATTAAGAATTATATACTTTTCTTCTAACACTCCTTAGACAATAGTTTACATATCATCTAATAAATTATGTTTCTTTTCATATCTCTTTTGTCTTCTTACATTCCCTAAAAGAAAACAAACTTCCTATATACCAATAAGGTCTAAAACCTGATTCCCCATCTCTATTTTTAGCAACTATAATCTCACTTAAATTAGCTCCAAAACCTTTTTCTCTACGTCTTAATTCTTTTATATCCTCTATTCCCATTGTCTTACAATAATCAAGAGCCTCTTTCTCTGTAGGTCTATGAATATATATAACTGAATTAGAATCCATATATATTTGTTTTGAACTTCTCATTACTCTATCACCTTTTGGTCTTTCATCCTTCAATTCATCATTCAATTGAGCCAACTGTATAATTGGAATATTAAAGTCTAAAGTAATCTTTTTTATTTGCCTTGATAAATCAGCAAATTTAGCTTCTCCAACTTCTTTACCTTCGTAATCCAAAATCTGAAGATAATCAATTATAACAACATCTGGTTTAATACTTTTTATCTCCCTCTTAATTCCTGATATTGTATTCACTGAATCATTAATATAGAGATTATTCTCCTGATTTAAAGTACTTAAAGCATTTATGTATTTAATTATTTCTTCTTCATTTAGATTTCTATTCTTCATTTTTACAACTGATATTCCAGTTAAAGAAGCTATATTTCTAAACAAAATTTGTATATCACTCATTTCACCACTTATAAAAAGTACTTTTTTACCTTGAAATACTACATTTCTCATTATCTGTAAGGCTAGTGCTGTTTTTCCTCTTCCACTTTTGGCCGCTATTGTAATTAATTCACCACTATATAGACCTCCAATAGTTTCATCTAAAAATTTTATTCCTATATTAATACCTTCTTCAATTTCATCATTTATGTATTCAAAGGCTCTCTCTGATATAGCTGTTATACTAGAATCCTTCTTAACCAATTTCTGATTTACTTCATTAATGTATTTTTCTAATTGATATATAAGTGTATTATCATCTATTTCACCTAATTTGAATTTATTAAATTTATCAATTATATTTCTATTTTTATATTTTTCAATAACTATCTCAATATAATGAGATACATTACCTATAGTTGGAACTATTGTTGATAGTTTTGTCAAATAACTTATACCTCCAACATAATCTATAAACCCCTTTTTCTTTAAATCTTCTGTAAGAGTTATTATATCTATAGGCTCATCCCTTTTATGTATATCTTTCACTGAATTGAATATATGTTTGTGTTCTTGATGATAAAACATATCTTCACTTATTAATATCTCAATCTCTTCTATTTTCCTCGAATCTAGTAAAATACTACCTAATATAGATTGTTCTGCTTCTGTGTTCTTAACTAAATTACTCATATTATCCATAATATAAACTCCCTACCACTTTAATTGTGAATCATCTGGACTATATACCTCTGCATCTACTTTGACATTAATTGATTTATCTTGATAATTGCCTTCTAATATCTTAATAAAATTATTTGGGCTCATTATCCAATCAAAATTTGCCTTCCAACCTTTTTCATTGCTTCCATTTAAAAAGCTAGTTTTACTAACTATATGAATAATTTCTAATACAGTCTCTTTATCATATTCTTTTATCCTAGCATTAATTACTTTTTTTCTAGCTTCTGTAAGTTTCTTTACTTTTGATAGTTCTGTACAAGTAATATTGAATTTTTCTATAATTTCACTGTATATTTTACTTTTTTCATTATTTACATTCTTGTTAGTTGTTAGTTGCTTGTTAATTGCATGTTGATTAGTCTGTTGATTTTCTTCATTAGATTGATATAACTCCCAGTTTTCAATAGTTATAAGCCTATTTTTGTTTGTTGATTCATTTGTTAGAAATCCATATCTTTCAAATTTCTTTAAAGCAGTTCTTACATTCTGAATACTTACATCTTTTGAACACATATTTGCTATACTTTCCAAAGATGTTATTAACTGTCCGGATTTAACTTCATATTCTTTACCTCCATAAACCCATTTATTAGGCTTATGATTAACTGACAGTAATAGGTTTATGAGTATATCTCTTTGTTTGGAATTACAATCTTTATATAGTGGGCTTTCTTTTATCTTTCTATGAAGCTTTATCCAACCTAGATTACTCAAGTACTATCACCCACTTAAACCTATAATTTTATGCCATTTGCATTTTCAATAAACCAATCATCTAGTTTATTTTTTATTATATACACTCTATTATCTATCCATATACAAGGAAATCCTTTATTTTTAGAATGACATAACTGTCTAAATTTTGATTCCCCTATGGGATAAATTTTAGAAGCTTCTTTACATGTGATAAGTTGAGCTTTATCTCTTCTATATGTCTGTATCTCCTTGTACCCTTTTGCCCTTTCTTGTGCTTCTTGTTCTTGTTTGACAAGTATATTCAATGTAGCTTGTAGTGTTTTAAGAACTTCTAGATTATTTGTATCTGCCATACATCATTCCTCCTTATCAAAAAATAATTCTTCTACACTTGTATCTAGTTCTTGAGCCAATTTTAACATCAACATATTACTTGGATTTTTTGATTTACCTCTTTCTAAAGAAGATAAATAATATCTTGAGATGCCAACTTTTTCAGCTAATTCATATTGCTTTATACCTTTTTCAATTCTTTTTAATTTGAGTTTCATTGATTTCCTCCTTTCTTTCATACCCATTTTGTGTATTCTCATTTCTATAAAATATTCTAACACCCATTCGGTGTATTGTCAATATATTTAAGTGTATCAATAGACCCATTTAGTGCTATAATGTATTTGAGGTGAAATTATGATAAATAATACAATTGGAAAAAAGATTAAACAATATAGAAAATCTATAAATATGTCAAGGGATGAGTTAGCTAATAAGATTGGTTGTTCAGTTTATGCTGTAGCTAAATATGAGCAAGGCCAAAGAAAGCCTAGTTTAGATATGATAAAAAAAATATCTACTGCATTATCAATTCCTATAAATAGGCTTATTATTGATGAAAGTGATTTAGATACTTCAACAAATAATTATACTAATTTAAAAGAATTGGATTTAGTTGTAAAAACATTTGATAATTACTCAGCAAAACTCATCGGAAATAATATAAGCAAATTTAGAAATATAAATAATATATCTCTCAAAGAGCTCTCAGAAAAAATAAATTGTTCTGAGAATGAAATTATAAATTATGAGAATGGAACAAAAATGCCTAGAATTGAAATATTAAAAAAAATAGCACTTGCTACTTATACTAAGATTGAAGACTTATTTGGATTTCCATTAGAGGAGATAAAAATAGATAACCAAACAATCCTCTATAGAAATCCCCAAACTGGATATATTATAGATAACTTTCTTATCGATTTTATAAATAAAGATATTAACATAGATAATACTCCAGTTTCTTATTATATAGATAAGTCAGAATTTGATTTAGTAATTCATATATTAAAAAATTATGGTTATGATGTAAAAACAGATTATAAGACAAAGTTTGAAATTGCAGATAATGCAGATACAATAAAACCAATTAGCTTAAGCTTCTCTGACTTCAAAGACTTCTCCAAAAATCTAAATTGGGTGATAAATGGTCTTGTTGAAAATTTTATACAAGAAAACTCTAATGGTCTTATTGAAGATGAGGATGAAGAATATTAATATTGCACATTTTCAAAATATGAGTTTACCTATTAACTTTTATACATTCATAGTTAATAAATAAAAATTAGATATGAAAGGAGCTAAAATCATGAATAAATCATATATACCAAAATACACACATAAATTCCCTACTAATCTACCTCATGGAGATAAAAAATATACTTTAACATACATTAGAAGAATGATAAGTGAATTTGTATATGATATGGGTAACCTAGAAAATAACCCATTTACATTCCCAGAAGTACAAACATTACTTGATGGTATAACAGTAGGTGGACATAAATTAAGTGACCAAAATCAAATACTAAATATAAAATCATCATGGGATTATGTAATAAAATTAAGTAACAAAGAAAATTTATCTTTAAATAAAAATACAATTTGCTCTATACATAAAATAGTTGCAAAAGATGAAGCTCTAATCGTTGGAGATTTTAGAAACGGTAACATAGGTATAGCTGGTACTACTCAATATGAGTGCATAGAAGCCACTCTATTAAATGATTTATTTGTAAGTGACATAAGTATCATAAATAAAATAACTAACCCCTTAGAAAAGGCTATAATAATAAATTTATGGTTGTCCTATTGTCAATTCTTCTATGATGGCAACAAAAGAACTGCTAGACTTACTTCAAACCTAATACTTATAAGTAATGATATAGGAGTTCTATCAATACCAGCTAAACATAAACAAGAATACAACACATTGATGCTAAACTTCTATGAAACACTAGAAGCTGATGAAGTTATAAAATTCTTATTAGAGAAATGTATTACATTCTTTGATGGATATAACTATAAATCATATAAGGAGCTGTTTAAAAATGGCAACTAAAAGAGCTAATGGAGAAGGCTCTATCGGAAAATATAAAGATGGTTGGCGTTCTCGTATAATGATTGGTTATAATGAAGATGGAAAACCAATAAGAAAAGAATTTTATGGTAAAACTCAAAAGGAAGTTAAAGATAAACTTGATGCTTATAAAAAACAATATTATTTAAGTTCTGATATTTCAGATGATAAAATAACTTTAGAGCATTGGTTTTACAATTGGTTGTTTGAATATAGAATAAAAGATTTAAAACCAAAGTCATTTGAAAGATATGAAAGCATCTATCGTAATTATATTAAAGATACTGATTTAGGCAATGTTAAATTAAAAGACTTAAGAGTATCTCACATACAAAAATATTACAATAGATTGCTTGATTCTAATAAAAGTATACCTACTATAAGACAAATAAACACTAAACTGAAAACCTGCTTATCAGAAGCTGAAAAACAAGGTCTTATACAACGTAATTATTGTACTATGGTAAATATACCAGTTGAGAAAAAGGAAAATAAGCTTGAAATATTGACTCTTGAACAACAAAAGAGTTTTATAAAAGCTATAGAAGGTCATAAATTAGAGGTATTATTTTTACTTGCTCTTGGTACTGGACTTAGATTAGGAGAATTATTAGGACTTAAATGGTTTGATATTGATTTTAAAAAGTCTAATTTAACAGTTAAAAGAACTCTTCAAAGAACATATTTTATAGATAAAACTGGAAATAGAGAGCTTAAAGTATTAGAACAAGAGCCAAAGACATCAAATTCTTACAGAACTGTACCTATTCCAAAAGATGTTTTAAATAAACTGAAAGAGCATAAAGTAAATCAAAATGCGGATATATTAAATGCTGGAGAATTGTATAGAAATGATAATTATGTATTTTGCAATGAATTAGGTATCCCTATAGATGATAAAAGACCTTTAAGGAATTTAAAGTCTATATTAAATAGCTTGGATATAGAGCCTATAAAGTTTCATGGTCTTAGGAAAACTTATGCAACTAGACTTTTTGAGAATGATGTCCCTCCTAAAACTGTACAAGTTTTAATGGGTCATTATGATATATCAATAACTTTGAATATATATACTCAAGTTATGGAAGATAAGAAGGTTGAAGCTGTAGAAAAGTTGGATAAAATATTTTCATTTTAAAAATCAAATACATAAAAATACTATGATTTCATATAGTTAATTAAAAAATCAAAATAAGGATACAAATTAATTTCATATTATCTTGTATCCTTATTTTGTATCTAGTTTTTTAACTATTTATCTTGGATAACCTATCTGGTACATTAATCCATTTTCTAGCATCAATTCCTGAGCCAAATACATATGACTCTTACAGTGCATATCTGATACACCCTCACTTATAAGTTTATATGTTTCAGAAGTATATAAATAATCCATACTTTCTTCCAAGCTTTTACCTGTCTGTTTGGAAAATTCTAATATGATTTTTTTATATAGTGATTGTAACAATGTCTTATTGGCTTCCATAAAACTATACCTCCTCATCGCATCTAAATTTTAAATTTTTATCTATTATTTATTAATTAATTTTATATTCACTATTCTTATTCATTAAATTCAAACAAATTTTCTACTATAGTATCAAATACTTTAACAATATCCATCGCTAGCTTCAAAGATAGATTATATTTTTCATTTTCTAATATTATAATATAATACTAAAGTATGTTATTATATCTATTCTATTGATCACATTTATTACTATCTATTATCTTAATGAACACATAGGATTGGAAAACATAATCATATACCTTAAATATATCTCTATACGCCATCAAAAAGTCTTTTTTTCTATGATTAGTATCTAATTTTGTAATTCAATTACTACAATAAAAATACTAGTCAATAAAAACTAGCATTTCCAAGTATATAATCATTTATTTTTCAAAATTGATAAAGACAATTTACAGAAATAATATTCATAATTAAAATTCTATTTATAAATTTTATCAAATTATATTAAATCACTAATTTCTTCTTCATTTAAATATAGACTTTTATTTCCTATTAACTTATCTTCATTATTTCTTATATCTTTATAAAAATCTCCTGAAAATGGTATTACATCTTGTCTAAATTTCAATAAAACATCATTTATTGGTACAGCTGTGAATTTCTTTAAATTAAATTTATTTTTTAAAAATACATGCACTTCATCCTCAGTATACTTACATGCTTCACTTAATCTATCTACATAACCTCGTTTGTCATCTTTAATCCATAACATAGTTTTAAAAGGATTAAGAATTGTTCTTGGTATATTCAATAAATAATAAAATTCTTCTTCATTAATAATCTTCTTAACTTTCTTAAATTCATCATTACTTATATCTTTTTCATAAATAATGACATTCATATCAGAAATTACATTTATAAACTCTGATATAGAATTTTTTATATTCTTTACTTTTTTTATTTCATCAGATATTTCAATGCTAACTTCTCTTGAAATACACTCTGCTTTTTCTTTTAATTTACTATACTCATCTTCCCAATACTTTATATAATCAATTCTATCTATAGGTTTAAATATATTAGTATTTTTATGTATTAAAGGTATTATTCTATTTTTAAAATCATTACTTTTTATAAACTCTAATACCTCATACATACAATTTTCAGATTTTAAATATTGCTCACTTATTAACATTATTGCATAGTCTGAACTTGATATTTGTCTCATAAATTCCTTTATACTTTGCCTATATTTTAAATCTCTCTTATCTCTGATTATTTCTATTCCTTCTTTTTCACATAAACATTCTATTGTATCTGCTATTTCTTCATTTTTCCAACTATATGATAAAAATACTTTTTTCAATTATAATACCCTCCAATCAGTTATTTTATTCAATAGCTATTTATCTCCTTATATTAATAACTAATGTATTATATTTTTTATCTAAGTCTCTATTTATATTTGTTTGCATATTACTATAGAAATAGATATCGTGTAATTTTTTTCTTTTAATATCAACTATATAATATTTTATGTTCCTAATAAAACTTCATAAAAAAATAAACTATAATTCTGTATATTTTTTACAAGAGCCTTTGCACTTACTAACTGGATACTTAGCACTATTTTTTTCTACTTTATCACATAAAATTGTATCCATATCTAAATCTAATTCTTTTGTTAAATATATTAAATATATAAGAATATCAGCTATCTCTTCATGTATTCCTTCTAATATTTTAGAATCCGATTTTATATCATCGCTATTTTTATTATTCCATAAGAAATATTGTAATAATTCAGCTGATTCTATACTAATGGCTACTGACAAGTCTTTTGGTGTATGAAATTTACTCCAATCTCTACTCTCTCTAAAGCTATATATCCTATTTAAAGTTTCTTTAGTTATCATTGTTTTCTCCATAAATTTATTTTTTACTTTCAAAACAGACTGCAAAATTCTTAGGAACTAATGTAAAATATTCTTCTATGCTTCCTTTTTGAACAAAATACTTTCCATCTCCAGTCTTTCTATCATAGTTATAAACTCTATATAAATAATATTGTTCTTTATTCTCTTTTGAAAATTTCACTTCTCCTGCTGATATAAAAAATTGAGATGACACTCCTCCTTCAGTAGTTTTTACTTCAATATACTTTTCTACTATTGTTCCATCATTTAATTTCTCAAAAGATAATATGTCATATCCCTTTTCATCATCTATTTCTGATGTATGTTCTATTTTTTCTACATAGTCTTTACCAATTTCTTTTTTAACTCGCTCTTTTTCTAGCTTTAAAACTAATCTTTCTCCTGCATATCCTAATCCTTTATTCTTTATGTCTTTCTCTATTGAATACTTTCTACCTTTTCTCTTTCTTTTTTCTATAATGCTACTCTTTTGTAAATCTGATTCTTTTTCTTCTAGCAACTTAGGTTTTGGTGTCTCTGTCTTCTCTAGTAAAACCCCTTCTTTAAATGAAATTTCTTCTTTAACTATTGATGTTCTCACTATATTTTGAATATCATTAGCCAATATATCATAAAATTCTTGTTCTAAATTAACATACAGTAATGAAGCCATTCCTTTAGATTCTAATACATTTTCAATCCCTAACGCCTCATTTTCTCCCTTAAAATTATATATATATTTAGTGTCCTCAAATTCTATTTTTCTTAAATTTGTAACTCTTACAAATGCATAACTCCTCATAGTTCCTATATCTTTTTTCTCATTTATAGCCCCAATTCTATCGTGATAATATTTTGGAATCAATTCTTTTAATTCTTCATTTTTGTCAGGTTCTTCTCTATCATAATAACTTACTAAGTCAGCAACATATAACTCAGTTGATTTTCTACAATAAAAAAACACAAGTGTAGTTTCATTATTTTCTAATTGTTCATCCAAATACTTTACTCTTTGATCCCATAATCCTTTTTTATTCCTAGATGGCTTTGTTTTTGTAAAATGTCCCCAAGCCACCTGTCCTTTTTCTAAACATACCTTTAAATGTTCTGGCATAGTTAATTTTCCAGGTTGCCATGTCTCTTCATTATATTTTATAAATATATGTAAATTCTTATTAATTAATTTTGCTTCCATATTTTATAGTCCTCTCCTATACCAATATTTTGTAGAGTACACATTTCACATGCACAAATCATATATATATCTTGCAATTACTGATTTTAGGTTGATAAGTAGAGTGAATTTTATATCTCTACTTATTATTGTATTAGAATTCAAATAAAAAAACAACTCTATTTTTTATAGAGTTTAATTAAAATAATACAAAATCTCTTGTATATATTGTTTATACTACATCTCATACTATTAGTAGAATTGTATTTTTTTACTTTTGATCATATTTATCTCTATAGCTTTAAGTACAATTTTAATCCATTAATACATTTTCTCATAGAGCATTATTAGAAATAATATATTGTGATATTCAGTATTGAAAACTATATGATCCTAATATAATTCCTTCAAATATATCCACAAAAAAACCTCATTTTCTGTGGTTGGGGTACGGTTGGTGGATTTTATCACCAAAACAAAAAATACTAGTCAATAGAGACTAGTATTTCCAAGTATTTCATCATTCTTTTTTTAAAATTGGTGGAGACGAGGGGAGTCGAACCCCTGTCCGTAAGTCTTTTCCTCGTTGCATCTACATGCTTAGCCAACTTCACTAATATCTCGCCTCACATAACGCCAAGTGGCAGGCTCTATGCTTAGCCAGTCCCAATTAATCTACTTTAAGTCGAGACACCCTTAAAATAGTTCCCTGCATAATGACGTCCAGTCTTAGTCGGCAGGAGGACTAAGAGGGACGAGCAGCAACTAGGCTGCTATCGCGAAATTATCGTCTGCGTTTATTTTAAAGTTCCCCAGTTTTTACGTGACCCAGAGTAACACGACATGCAGCCTCAAGTTCCAAACCCACGTCGAAACCTTTACGCCCCCTTGAGTAGTTTATAGTCCAGTAGACTTTTCGCAAACTTTATCACCATTTTTATTAAATTTTTAATGTATATATAATATAATACTTTTAAGAATAAAAATCAATGTTATGTTCTAGATAATAAAGAATTTTATTCTAAAAAATACACTTTTATCTAATTTAATATTTGCCTGTCATTTCTCGTTCTATACGTCTTTGTGCATCTTTCTTAGCCATATCTTGACGCTTATCATATAACTTCTTACCTTTTGCTAAAGCAATTTCTACTTTAACTTTACCATTTTTTAGATATAAACTAAGTGGTATAAGTGAATACCCCTTTATAGTAGTTGCTCCAATAAGTTTTCTTATCTCATGCTTATGAAGCAATAATTTTCTAACTCTTAAAGAATCAACATTGAATATATTTCCTTGCTCATATGGACTTATATGAACTTGTTTCAAAAATACTTCACTATTATCTACAGATGCATATCCATCACTTAGGTTAACTTTACCTTGTCTTATTGATTTTACTTCTGTTCCTTTTAATTCAATTCCACATTCATAAGTTTCTTCTATAAAATATTCATGTCTTGCTCTTTTATTTGTTGCTAATACTTTCTTACCAGCCATATAAATCTCACCTTCTTTGCTAGAAAATTCTTCAATTGATATTAAGAATTTGCTAAATTTTCCATACCACTAAATCATTTGACTAACCTGTATAATAACATATTTAGGGATTTTAGTCAAGATTACACTAATGTATTAAGTTTCTTAAGTAATATGATAAATAATAAAGCAAAATAAATAACAAGACATATCAAATACATTCAGTACCAAGCTAAATTTAACTCTAAACTCAATTTATTAACTTCAAAACAAAAACTACTCTAAATTTTTATCTTTTATCTTTTATCTTTTATCTTTTATCTTTTATCTTTTATCTTTTATCTTTTATCTTTTATCTTTTATCTTTTATCTTTTATCTTTTATCTTTTATCTTTTATCTTTTATCTTTTATCTTTTATCTTTTATCTTTTATCTTTTATCTTTTATCTTTTATCTTTTATCTTTTATCTTTTATCTTTTATCTTTTATCTTTTATCTTTTAAATAATTTTAACATACCCATAAAATATAATACCCACAAATAATAAATAATACTCAAAATATCTATTTAAATAATCACACACCCTTAAACAATCCTACTCCGACTAGAATCATCTTAAAAGATGTAAAAATTTGATGATAAAGTAGCCATTTTTCCAAAAAAAATGTAATATATAATTATATCTTGTAATATTTTAAAGATAAATATTAACTATAGTAGGGAGAAATTTGTATGGATTTAAGCAAAAAAGTAAGAATTTTAGAAAATGCATCAGATGGAAAAAGTGAATTTGAGATATTAGAATTCGAAAAACTTGAAGGTGCTTCTAGCCCAATGATGGCAATGGGATTATATTTTGCTAGAGAAGCTGGCTTAAGAGCTAGACAAATTAAGATAAAGTTAAATAATTCATCAATAAAAACAGAAGCTGGTGCGTTATATTATTATAAAGGTAATATCTCTTCTGAAACTAAAATTGGTGGTGTTGGTGGTCTTTTCAAAAAAGGAATATCAGGAGCACTTACTAATGAATCAATGATGAAACCTGTATATAAAGGTACTGGTGAAGTTTACTTAGAACCTTCTTTTAGACATTATTTATTTATGAGTCTTGATAATGACTCCATAGTTGTTGATAAAGGATTATTCTATTGCTGTTCTGATACAATAGAAGTAAAGGCATTTACACAAAAGAACTTCTCATCTGCTTTACTTGGTGGCGAAGGTTTCTTCCAAATAGAATTAAGTGGTACTGGTGTAATCGTTCTAGAATGTGTTGTTCCTCAAAGTGAAATTGTAGAGTATGAATTAAAAAATGGAGAAGAATTAAAGGTAGATGGTAACTTTGCAATAGCAAGAACATCTGGAGTTAATTTCTCTGTTACTAAATCAGATAAGTCTTTAATAGGTTCTGCTTTAAATGGTGAAGGTTTCTTAAATACATTTACTGGTAATGGCACAGTTTGGTTAGCTCCAACTCAAGTAATGTATGAAAAATTAAGCTTTGGAGCAATGCCTACTAATGATAATATGAATAATAAAGTTTCTAAACAAAAATAGTAGTTTTATAAATATTTATTAAATCATTATGAAATTTATAAAATTACTATAGGTTGTATTAAACTAGTATTATTAAATCATTATGAAATTTATAAAATTACTGTAGGTTGTATTAAACTAGTATTATTAAATCATTATGAAATTTATAAAATTACTAATAGGTTGTATTGGACTATTATTATAAAATTACTATGAAATTTATAAAATTACTATAGGTTGTATTAAACTAGTATTATAAAATCATTATGAAATTTATAAAATTACTGTAGGTTTTATTAAGCTAGTATTATAAAATCATTATGAAATTTATAAAATTACTGTAGGTTTTATTGAACTATTATTATAAAATCACTATGAAATTTATAAAATTACTATAAGTTTTATCAGACTATTATTGTGAAATCAATATAAAATATAAATTTGAGAGCTTTTAATAAAATGCAGTATATGTATGTATTTTTATACTAATAGATATGTACATCTATTTACATACATAAATATCAAGTTATAGTTTGTGTATATAAAAATAAACTTGTATTTCATAAATATACTTTTTATTTCTATTACCTTCATTTTATTAAAGCTCTCATTTTATTATCTAACCTTCCTTTTTATTGGTTTTATCAATAGAGATAGAATTATCAACACTACACTTCCAAATATCAACCAATATTTTTCATCAAAACTGCCTTGACTCATAGACATTATAAAGAAATTTCCAACATACTTGTCTTTAGTCATCATATTTAAAATTAAATATCCTATAGATATCATATATCCCATGATTGTATTGTTAAATAAATTCGAAAAAAACATTCCCAAACTTCCTATAAATATAGCTGATGCGAAACTTCCAACAATATACTCGATTACTGGAAAATCTCCACCTAAATATATTAAAATATTTACAAAGACTATAACTAAAACAGCTATACTTATAATTGACATCAGTATTCTAATTAATTGTACAACAACTTGAGATAATGATTTTGATGATACTATTTCATCAATCTCCTTTGATTGTTCTAGTGAAAATATAGGTACTAACATTATTATTCCTAATATTGCAACATAATTTTCTAAGCATATGGCTGCCGAAATCCTATCTAAATTAGCTACTCCTTGTATTAGAGGAATCAAACATAACAGTATAATTGAACATATCAAATTAATTAAAGTGCTTAATTTGAAGTTTTCTTTTATTAAAACTAAACAGCTTTGAAAGCTTTGACCCAACATCAAGATTCCCCCTTCTTTTTTGCTCATATAAGAATATCGTTAACAAAACAATCACTAATGCACCTAAACTCATCATAAGTCGATTACTCATAATTTGATTAAAGTTTTGTGCAACAATATCCCCACTTAACACACTGTTATGTCTTATCATTAATCCCATTGTTGGATAATCCCCTTTAAGAGCTGTAGAATTTATACTGTAAAACCACCAAATTAATTGAACAATAATTGCTATTGGTGTATCTGTTAATATAGTAAGGCTCATACCTATAGCTGTAGCTATCATAAGAGTTGGAAGTAGCCACCATATTGTATATTTTATAAATGCTAAATTATCAACTGCTATCCCTTCATTTTTACCAAATGCAATCAAAGGAAGCAAATCTTTTATACCTAAAATTAATACTGGTAATAACATCATAAAAACAAGTGCAAAATATCTTGATAAAACTATTTTGTATGATGATACTTGTTTTGAATAAATAATTTCTCTCATTCTTGAACGCTTATCTTTAAGTGACATGAAAACTGCCACAAATACTGGAAATATACTTAAAACTATACCTATATAATCACAAAAAATTCTTGCATATCCATTAGTAACTTTATCTTTTTGTATTGTATAGTTATAATTCTTCACTGCTTCATTATAAGTAATTGGAACTACTCCAAATCTTTGCAACTTATCAAAGGCATATGCAGACCCTCCACCTAAAATATCATCTACTTTTTGCATTATTTCTTCAAATCTTCCAATAGATACTCTTGAATAATCTATTTTTATGCTATCTCCATTTTTCCATAGTGCATTTATTTCCTCAATACTTCTACCAGTTATTTCTTCTATATATTGTTCTATAGTCTTAGTTTTAGTTTGGTCCAATTTTATAGATTTAGCTATTCCTGTTGGATATGTTGTATATGAGTTCTCTTGATATTCTCTAATTAAATTTATAGTTGCGTTGGGAATGACTTCTTCTGTTTTCATAGATTCTTTTTGACCATATGGATATTGATTGTGTATAGAATAATATTCCTCAATATTTTCTACCCTTTGAGGTGCAACTAGTGGATTTCCATTATTAGGGACAGTTTTACTTACATCTTTAGAAACTGAACCACCAAGTTGAGAAACATAGAAAAATACTAAAACTATAATAAAAACATAATATACTATACTTTTTAATATATTTTTACATTCTTTTACAAATAGATTCATATCTTCTCTCCTCCCATTATAAGCATATAGCCATCTTCAATAGTTGGATTACATTCTACTGCATTTTCAAAAGGTTTATCATCCGATATGACCCTAAGTGTAGCCTTTCCACCTTGAGTCAGCATACCTATAACTACAAATCTACTTTTTATATTTTCAATATCTTTTTTGTCTACTTCAATACTATATACTTTTCCTTCAGCTAGTTTTGCTAATGCCTCAGTAGAGCCATTGTATATGACCTTTCCACTATCTAATATAGCCACATTTTCACATGTAGCTTCTATGTCTCCAACAATATGAGTTGATAAGATGACAATTCTATCATTTGCAATTTCGCATAATAGGTTTCTAAATCTTATACGTTCTTCTGGGTCAAGACCTGCTGTTGGTTCATCTACTATTAAAACTCTTGGATTATGAATTAGTGCTTGTGCTATACCAAGCCTCCTATTCATACCTCCAGATAAAGACTTTACCTTAACATTTTGGTGATTAGTAAGGTTTACTTTACTTAATAACTTGCATATAATTTTTCTTCTTTTTCTTAGTGGTATATTCGATAAAACTGCTAAATAATCCATTGCTTTATATACTGTCATATTAGGATACATTGAAAAATCTTGTGGTAAATAGCCAACCATGTTCCTAATATCTTTAGTATTCTCAATAGGAATTCCACACATGTCTATTGAGCCTTCTGTTTTTGATAATAAAGTGGCTAATATTCTCATAAAAGTCGTTTTTCCTGCTCCATTTCTCCCTAAAAGTCCAAACATACCACTGTCGATTTCAAGATTTATGCTATCAAGAGCACTTTTTGTTCCAAACCTTTTACTAAGGTTAGACACTGATATTTTCATTTCCATATATAAATACACCTCCAGAAATAGTTTTATAGAATTGTGTTTCTATAAACTTTTTATTGTATTTTCATAATAAATTCTAAAACTTAAGATATTATTTATAAATTTCTAAATTTTTCCTAAAGATTTTAATTTTTCTACTTTTAATTAAAGTATCTATATTTTTAATTTTTACTTACTTTATTTGTGAATTCGTTTTATATAATAAAAAGATATGGTGGATGGCTAAAAGAATTATTTATAATGGATAGCTTTCAATGTGATGGTAAGTTGCTATAACTAAAAAATATTGCAGATAACTAAAAGAATTATTGGATATAAGAGATTAGCTTCAAAAAATAGTTAATTTGCATAATTTAAAAATAAGATAAGTATACAAAAGAATTGTTGGATATAAGATATAAATTTTTTTAAAAATTAATTCACATAATAAAAAAATACAATATCTAATTAAAAGAATTATTGAATATAATAGGTTAGCTTCAAAAATAAATCGAGTCACATAATGAAAAAATATTATAGATATACAAGAGAATTATAGGACACAATAGATAAATTTCAAAAATATAGTAGATTCAAAACTATAATTAAAAAATCCTCTATTTTATCAATTGAATTGGAATCTAAAAGATTATTAAATGCCTATTGTAGACTCATATATTTCAAAATCATATTATATAGTCTGTTCTAAGAAATATTTATCACATACTTGTATCCTAATGATACTAACTTCGGATAAATCATTTAGCCTTTTAAAATAAATTAAAACATATGTAGCTATACATCACAAGAATTCAAAATAATATACGTATTTCAAAATGCTACTATTAAATAAATAATTAAAAGGCTAATATAATATCTATTCTTCCCTTATAAAAAACATCCTTATCCTTGTCTAAGATATGTAAGTACATCAACATTCATAGTTTTTTAGTAATCATTACATTATACAAAATATCACTGCTTGTCCTTCATTAGCTGCTTCCTCTATAAACTTTTTAAGTTCAATTAAATTTGCCCATATATACTCAAAAAACTCTTCTTCATTCTCATCATCCATAACAGGGTAAATATTATTTTCTAACATCTCACCAATATTAAATTTTGTTCTAAACATCTGCTCTTCTAAATTGTTCATTGCTTCTGATAATTTTTTTACATCATTAGCTGTAATCAACATTGCAGGTGGCTCTTCATCAATTTCTACAAGTACATTTCCACTTAGAACTAATTTGCTAAATATATTATCATCATCTCCTCCAAATGGACAACCTGTTAAAGTAAAGTGAATAGCATGCCATGCCTTATCAATATTAATAGAATTATTTTCATTCACATCTCCAAAAACAAACTCTTGTAAATTCCCTTCTGCTCGTTGTAGTTTCAAAACATTTTCTTCACTTATTTTAGTATAACATCCTATCATACCCATAATTCCATTCCTCCTAAGTAGTGTTTTTAATAATTTTAACACTAAATTTATACAAAGTAATATATTGTTATAAATTAAATAAAGCAAAAATTTATGTAAAACAAAAAAATAAGTGTATCTCAAATTTTAAAGGATACACTTACTTTATATTAAAAATTTATTTTTTAAATATTTGTTTTAACTAATTATTTTTTAATTAGCTATTTCCATTAAATATTTTTTAATTAGCTATTTTTATTGAACATTGAGTATTGTAAATTTAGCTATATCATAAATACTACAACTTCTCATATCTTTTTTAAATGTTTTACTTATTCCTCTATCTTTTCAACTATTTCAAAATCAATTTCTTTAAAATCTACATTTACACCCTCAACTTTTATCTTAACTAGGTCACCTATCTTATATGACTTCTTAGTTCTTTCTCCTACAACACTGTAAGAACTCTCATCATAAATATAATAATCATCATTCATATTTGCAAGTCTTATCAATCCTTCTATAGTATTATCCAACTCAACAAATATTCCAAATGAAGTTACACTAGATACAACACCTTCAAACTCTTGACCAACTTTATCCTTCATATAAAGAGCCTTATAGAAATCATGTACATCCCTTTCAGCCAACTCTGCTTTTCTTTCTTTTTCAGAAGACTGAACAGATGCATAATCAACTATAGTAGTAAGCTGTTCTTGTCTCTTTCCACTTATCTTATTATTTAAAGATTCTTTTATTATTCTATGAATTTGAAGGTCAGGATATCTTCTTATTGGTGAAGTAAAATGACAGTAGAATTTAGCTGCTAACCCAAAGTGTCCACTACATTCTGGTGAATATTTAGCTTGTTTTAAAGAACGAAGCATTATAGTACTAATAGCACCTTCTTCTTTTTTGCCCTTTATCTTCTCTATTATACCTTGTAATGCTTTTGGATGTACTTCCTCTTTATCACCCTTTATTACATATCCAAATGTAGATATAAACTTGCTCAATTCTTCCATTTTTTCCAAAGATGGTGTCTCATGTATTCTATAAACAAATGGTATTCCCATCCAATAAAAATGTTCTGCAATTGTCTCATTACTTATAAGCATAAATTCTTCTATTATTTTATTAGATATTCTTCTTTCATAAGGCTTTATATCTGCAACTTCACCTTCTCCATTTAGAATTATCTTTGCTTCTGGGAAGTTGAAATCTATAGCTCCTCTTTTTTCCCTTCTTGACATAAGAATTCTAGCCAAAACCTCAGCATTTTTAAAGTCATCTGCAACATGTTCAAAAGTCTTTTTAAGTTTTTCATCATCTTTCTCTAATATGTCAGACACTTCTGTATAAGTCATTCTAGCTTTTGAATTTATTATAGATTCACATATCTCATGTTTAACTACATTTCCTTTATGGTCTATTTCCATAAATATAGAAAGTGTTAACTTATCTTCAAATGGATTTAAACTACATACTCCATTTGAAAGAGTCTTTGGCAGCATTGGTATTACTTTATCTACTAGATAAACTGATGTAGCCCTTTTTAAAGCTTCTTTATCAAGTTTATTTTTTTCTCTTACATAATGTGTGACATCAGCTATATGAACCCCTAATTTAAAGTTTTTATTGGGTAATATTTCTATTGATATAGCATCATCTAAATCTTTTGCGTCATCTCCATCTATAGTAAATATGTTTAAATCTCTTAAATCTCTTCTTCTTTTTATCTCCTCTTGAGGAATTTCAACAGCTACAGCTTCAGCTTCTTGCAATACTTTCTTTGGAAACTCTTCTGGCAGACCATGTTCCCTTATTATAGAGTCTATTTCTACGCCTCTTTCACCTTTTTGACCTAATATCTCTATAATCTTTCCTTCTGGCTTTCTATCCTCTTGTGGCCATACTGTAATTTCACATACTACTTTATCATTATCTACTGCTCCACTAAAATGTTTTTTAGGTATATATATATCTTTAGTAAACTTCTTGTTATCTGGTGTTACAAATCCAAAAGTTTTACTTGATTGAAAAGTTCCTACTATTCTAGTTATCTCTCTCTTTATAACTTTTACTATTCTTCCCTCTGCTCTCTTTTCTTCAGTAGCAGGTACAACTATTTCTGCCATAACTCTATCATTATGCATAGCCCCATTTATATTGTCGCTTGAGATAAATAAATCCTGCGTATACTCAGCATCAGATTCCACAAATCCAAATCCTTTTTTATGTGATACAAATTTTCCAACAAAATATCCCATTTGATTTGGAGATATTATTTTTCCTTTCTTAGTAAAACTTATATAACCATCTTCTTCTAATTCATTTAAAAAATTATAAAATATTGGCATTTCTGATGAATGTATATCAAAAATTTCTGCTAATTCTTCTTTTTTTAGAGGATTATATGCACTTTCATTTATTAATCCTAACAAACTCTCTTTAAGTCCTGGTATCATTTTTCCCTCCTATTTTAATCTTTTATTATATTATTTTTTATATTATGTTATCCTTTATATTCCTTATAACAAAGCTTTTTTATTAATTACACATAACTTTTTATACTTTTTATTATTCCTACAAACTAAATTACTTATTTATATTTTTGATTTATTATAAATTGTAAAGGAATATCTTGAAACATCATTATAGTGATTTTCTAATCATAAATTATCTGTAATAAATGTGATTATTATCGTTTAAATTACTATTTATTATCTACTTTATCACCTAATTATACACTATCAGATAAGATTGGTAAAATATTCATCTCATATAAGTATTACTATATAATAATTTATTCTATTAGTATACTCAAATCATGTAAAATTTATATAACTCAATTAATTTTTTAAACACAACTTTATAATATAAAACTCATAATAAAAGTAAATTTATATGCTAAATTAGGTTGATTTTTTATTATTTTTTATTTATGCTAGTACTAAAGACTTGCAAACGTTTTTTGACAAGTCTTTATTTTATCTAAACTAAACAAACTTTTTTTTACAAATAAATACATGAAATTTAAACTAATCTACTTATTGGAGGAGATAAAATTGGAAGAAGTAATTGCAAAAATTATTACTATAGAAAATGGCTTTAAAGAAATTGAAAGCATCGCTAAAAAGATTGTAAAAAATAATGAATCAAAAAAATGTTATTATCTATCAATCTACTTATATAGATCAGAATACTATCAAGTAAGAGAATTGGCAGTGTTTATACTTGGCTTTATATCAATAACGATTTCTGAAGCTTTGTTATTTTTAAAAGACAATGTGAGTAAAGATGAAAACTGGAGGGTACAAGAGATATTAGCTAAATCATTTGATTATTATTGTAGTGAGGTAGGATATGAAAAATCACTACCTGTGATAAAAGAATGGATTAATTCTGACAACCCAAACATAAAAAGAGCTGTCACAGAAGGGCTTAGGATTTGGACCAATCGAGATTATTTTAAATCTAATCCTGATATCGCTATATCTCTACTTTCCAGTTTAAAGGATAATGATAGTGAATACTTAAGAAAATCTGTAGGTAATGCACTTAGAGATATAAGTAAAAAATATCCAGATTTAATAAAAAAAGAATTAGATTCATGGGATATTTCAAATAAAAAAATTGAGTTTGTATATAAGCTTGCTTCAAAACGTATCTTAGCAAAATAAATTGGAGGTGACCTTATTTGAAACTTCGCGATGAATATACTTGCCCCTTAGAACTAACACATGATATGATAAAAGGCAAATGGAAATCTATTATATTATGGAGATTACGTATGGGACCTACTTCCCTATCAAAACTTGAGAAGGAAATTAATGGTATTAATCAAAAAATGTTGCTTGAACAACTTAAAGAATTAATCGAATTTGGTCTTGTAGATAAAAAGACATATGAAGGTTACCCGCTTAAGGTTGAATATTTACTTACACCTATTCGAGGAAAGCAAATATTAGATGCTTTGGCTATAATGCAAGATATAGGAATTAACTTTATGCTAGATAATGGTATGGAAGATGTCCTTAAGGAAAAGGGTATTTTAAAATAGGTAGATACACTCTAAATATATACCCACAAAAAAGTAAGTAATTTACCATTATTTTCAACTGGTATATAATTAAATTACAGAAATATTATATTAATTTATTATATATTTAGGAGGTAAATTATTATGAAAGTAACTAGTACTGGTATAGTAAATGGCGTTATAGAAGATAAATATGGAAAAAGAGGAACTCAGTTCAATGAAGGCGGTATGCCTACATACTCACTACCTCTAAAATTTGAAGATGCTCCA
Organism: Clostridioides sp. LIBA-7602; assembly: GCF_056688945.1. Classification (NCBI taxonomy): domain Bacteria; kingdom Bacillati; phylum Bacillota; class Clostridia; order Peptostreptococcales; family Peptostreptococcaceae; genus Clostridioides; species Clostridioides sp. LIBA-7602. The sequence goes on from NZ_CP196991.1 coordinate 3,688,074, forward strand.
AAGAATACAGTATCCTTTGCTGTATTTTTAGAAGACAAAGACTCTGTCCCTGTATGTGGATTTGCGTGGATACATTGGTTAGCTGTAAATATAACAAGAGACGAATTAAGTGAAAATGAAAGTATAACAGCTACTGATTTTATTCAAGGTACTACTAGCTGGCATGGTAAGCTAGGAGGTCTTGATAGATTAGAAGCCAGTGTATATGGTGGTATGGCTCCTCCAGACAGACCTCATGTTTATGAGATACATGTATTTGCACTTGATACTATTCTTGACCTTGAAAAAGGATTCTATATGAATGAATTTTTCAAAGCTATGGATGGACACGTTTTAGATACATTTACATTAAAAGGAAGTTATTCTAACTAATTAGATTGACTATAGCTAATCATTAATTAAATGTCTACATTTGATTAATGATTAGCTTAATTGTTATTAGAATATTTTTTATATTTTAATTAACAGATTAGATTAAATCCTGCAATTTACATAAAATTTAACACTCTACATGAAATTCAATAATAAATATAAAATTCAATAATAAATATAAAATTCAACAATCAAGATAAAATTAGATAATCAAGATAAATCGTATCAGTTTATAAAATCAAATAAATTTATGATAAGTTTATCAATATATAAAATCTTAAGGAGTTGTTATGATAAAAAAAATAGACCATGTAGTAATTACTACTAATAATATAGAAAATTGTATCAAATTTTATACAAAACTTGGTTTTACATTTAAGGAAATGAATAAAAGATATGAGCTTTATGCTGGAGATTTCAAGATAAATATCCATATAAAAGGTCATGAACTTTCACCACATAGCAAAAACGTACAAACAGGTAGTGCCGATTTATGTTTTGAAATAAACGATAATATTAATGAGACAAAAAAATACTTAGAACAAAATGATATTCAAATTGAACAAGGAATTGTAGAACGCACAGGATTTTTTGGTAAAATGAAATCCATTTATTTAAGAGACCCTGATGGAAATTTAATTGAATTGTCAAGTTATGGAGAATAGACTTTGGAAAATTTAATTTTATCAGTAAATGTTGTTCTTCCTTTGTTTCTCACAATGTCACTTGGATATGTTCTAAAAAAATTAGGCTTATTTGATGAACATACTTTAAATAAAATGAATAATGTTTGTTTCAAATCTTTCTTGCCATTATTATTATTTTTTAATATATATAACACAGATTTAAACGGCTCTCTTAATTTTAGACTTATGACTGTGGCTGTTATAATCATTTTTTCAACCTTCTTAATCTTAGTTTTTATTATCCCTAAAATTGAAAAAGATAATAAATCAAGGGGTGCATTAATACAAGGTATATTTCGTAGTAATTTCGTTATATTTGGTATTCCTGTCACAATCTCACTATTTGGTAATAAGAGCATTGGAGTCACATCTTTATTAATTGCAGTCATTGTACCTATGTTTAATGTGTTGTCTGTCGTAATACTTGAAATTTTTAGAGGAGGCAGAGTAAATATAAAACATATGATTAAAGGTATTATAACAAATCCACTTATAATAGCTTCTGCAATAGGTCTTATTATGTTAATTTTAGATGTAAATATTCCTACATTTTTACATAAGACAATTGGCGATATATCTAAAATCGCAACACCTTTATCTCTTATAATTTTAGGGGGTTCCTTTAGTTTTTCTTCTATAAAGGGACATATAAGACCCATTATATTGGGAGTATGTGGAAGACTTGTACTAGTACCTACTATATTCTTGCCAATTAGTATTTTTCTTGGATTTAGAAATGTAGAATTAGCCTCACTTATGATAATGTTGTCTGCTCCAACTGCAGTTTCTTCATTTACAATGGCACAACAGATGGATTCTGATAGTGAACTAGCTGGTCAAATTGTAGTATTTACTTCTGCATTTTCTATAATTACAGTATTTTTAATAATATTTATTTTAAAACAGAATAATCTTATTTAAACTAATTTTATTTAAACTAATCTTATTTAAAAATTTAGCTTTACTTATATGATATTTTCTAGTTGTATGCTTTTACTTGTACACCATATTTATAATATAAGCCCTAATGAAGATGATTCTATTAAGTATTATGAAAGTACTGTTTATATTTACAATACACTAGCTATACTATAAAACTTAATGGAGATGATTTTATGAAACCTTGTGAAAATACTGCTGCTATTTGTGGCTTATTTTGTGGGACTTGTCCTGAATACCCTGAAAACTGTCATGGTTGTCTCTCAGATAATGTTAACTCTGAGTGTTTAGTTTGTGACCACGGATTTAGAGATTGTGCAGAATTGAATAATGTTACACGATGTTATGAATGTGATAAATTCCCTTGTGATAGATTACATGATTTTAAAAACAAACATATTGTCAATGGAATTTGTCATCATAAAAATGTCATTGATAATCTACAGTATATGAAGGAAAACAGTGTTTTTAGGTGGATTGAAAAACAAGTCACTGAAAATACTTGTCCAAATTGTAATAAACTAATTGTCTGGTTTGATAAAGATACACATAAGTGTAAATAATCAAAATATCTAACTTAATATTTAAAATAAAAATGGCTGTCTCAAAATAGAGATAAGCCTCTTTTTCATTGTTGAAATGATGAAAACATATTTGATTTCATAAAAAAAGAGTGTCTCATGAACTAAAAAGTTCATTTTGAGACACCTCCCTTTTTATTTTTTACTTTACGTACTTTTATTAAAAACTAAATTTAATTTTTAAATATTTCCTAAATACACTAATCAAATAATGGCCAGTTATTCAACAATATCATTACTTTTTAACTATAAGTAATGCTAATGCATTTATAAAAAATAATACTGCTGTTATCTTTGTAACTCTAGCAAGAAATGCTTGTTTACCTTTTGGTTTAAAGTAAGCTTGACTTCCTTCTCCACCAAACTCTGAAGGCAAAGCATTTTTTGAATCTTGAGGCATTATGCTAATTACTAGTAAAATCCCTAGCACTACTTGCACACCCATTAAAATGTTGCTCATTATTGCCCCTCCTATCTATTTATTACTTAAATTTCATTACTCTTTAGTGTATCACAATAATATAGTCATTTCAAGACTATTAAAGTATAAATAACAAACAAAAATAATATGCAATTACTATATCTTTTTTGAATAACGTACTTCTAATAATTTTTTCCCAATATGTATCTCTTTCTCAAAATCATCACAAGTAAAACTATTTTTTTTATAGAAATTTATAGCTCTAGTATTGTCTTTTAGAACCCATATCGTTATATGTGAATATCCTAAATTGCTTAATCTATCAATGCAAAATTGTAATCCTTTTTTTGTCACAGATGTTCCCCAAAAATCAGGATGGAAATAGATAGAATATATTTCTCCAACATATTTTGGAGCATTATCCTCTTGGCTTCTATTTAATGAAGCAAAACCAGCAGGTATACCATTTACTTTAAAAAGATAATATTCCTCTTCAGCTTTTGGAATAACACTTTGGAAAACTTCTGCTCTTTTCTCAGAAGTGAATTCATCTATTATCTTATCTGGAATAATTCCTTTATACGCTTTTCTCCACGAACAAGAATGTATAAAACCCATTTCTGTAGCATTTTCACTTGTAGCTCGTATAATCTCTAAATTCATAAAAACACCATCCTATTGACAAATTAATACGATTATCGTACTATATTAGTGCGATAATCGTATCATATATGGAGGTAAAAGTCAATGAATCCTGTAAAAGAGCTAAACAACCTGTGGCATATTGTTAGTATGCAGATGAAAACAGAAATGTGTAGTGGTAAGTATCCTACTATTCATGGTATTTCTTTAGTAGAATTAAGTATTTTAGAAATAGTTGAACAGTATCCAAATAGTATGATGAAAGAAATTAGTGAAATTTTAGACTTGCCAAAAAGCACATTAACAAGTGCTGTAAAACGTCTTGAATTAAAAAAATTTATTAAAAAAAATCCCTGTATTAAAGATAAAAGGGGGTATAACTTAGTCTTAACTGAATTAGGTTTAAAGGCTCAACAAGAACATAGAGATATAGAAATAATTGTATTTAGAAATCTCTTACATCAATTAGATAAAGATGAAATAGAAACTTTTATTCGTATTTTTTCTAAAGCTGTGAATAAAAGTAAGAAATGAAATATAAAAAAAGGATAAGTGAATTGAAAAATCAACTATCACTTATCCCTTATAAGATAAATTTTTATCTTTTATGTTATCTCTTTAATCTTTAATACTATCTTTTTAATCTTCAATAACTATTTTTTTAAATTATAGAAAGATTTTAACCCACAGTATCTAGCTTGTTCTCCAACCATTTCTTCTATTCTTAATAATTGGTTGTACTTAGCAACTCTATCAGTTCTTGATGGAGCACCAGTTTTTATTTGACCAGCGTTTACTGCAACAGCTAAATCTGCTATAGTAGAATCTTCAGTTTCTCCTGATCTATGAGATATAACAGCAGTATATCCTGCTCTCTTAGCCATTTCTATAGCATCTAAAGTCTCAGTTATTGTACCTATTTGGTTAACTTTAACTAATATAGAGTTAGCTACTCCATTTTCAATTCCTTTTTCTAATCTTTCTGTATTAGTAACAAATAAGTCGTCACCAACTAATTGTAATTTATTTCCTAATTTTTCAGTTAATAACTTCCATCCATCCCAATCTTCTTCATCTAAACCATCTTCTATAGTTATTATTGGGAAGTTGTTTGACCAATCTTCATATAAAGCAACCATTTCAGCAGCAGTTAACTCTTTTCCTTCTCCTGCTAAAACATATTTTTTAGTATCTTTGTTGTACATTTCTGTAGCAGCAACGTCAAGTCCTAACATAACATCTTCACCTGGCTTGTATCCAGCTTTTGTTATAGCTTCAACTATTAATTCTAAAGCTTCTCTGTTTGAACCTAAGTTTGGAGCAAATCCACCTTCATCACCTACACCACAAGCTAATCCTTTTTCTCCTAAAACTTTCTTTAATGCATGGAATACTTCTGCACCCATTCTTAAACCTTCTTTAAAACAACAAGCGCCTACTGGTAATATCATGAACTCTTGAACATCAACGTTATTATCAGCATGCTCTCCACCATTTAATATGTTCATCATTGGTACTGGTAATTGTTTAGCATTTACTCCACCTAAATATTGGAATAATGGAAGACCTATTTCATCAGCAGCTGCTCTAGCTACTGCCATTGAAACACCTAATATAGCATTAGCTCCTAATTTACCTTTGTTTGGAGTTCCATCTAATTCTATCATCATTGCATCTATTGCTGGTTGGTCAAATGCATCCATTCCTTCTATTTCTGGTGCTATTATTTCATTTACGTTAGCAACAGCTATTTCCACACCTTTTCCTAAGTATCTGTCTTTATCTCCATCTCTTAATTCAACAGCTTCAAAAGCTCCTGTAGATGCTCCTGATGGAACTATTGCTCTTCCCATTGCTCCATCTTCTAACACTACTTCAACTTCTACAGTTGGATTTCCTCTTGAGTCTAATACTTCTCTAGCATATACTAATTCAATAACTGACATTTGTATATCTCCCTTCGATTTTCTATTAGTTAAATTTTCATTTACTGTAAACTTACGTCTACTATTTTACTCTACTTTTTATATTATAGTACATAAAGACTTTTTTGAAAATTAGGTACAAATTTATTTGATGGGTAAATTTGTAAAAGTTCCTATTTTTATTTTATTTTTTATAATATTTTAACTTATATAGTATTAAAAAACTTGACTAAAATTCAAAAGTAATCTTCAATACATAACATTATAATTAGATTTAAAACATTAAACATAAAATGTACAACCAATGATTCTAAAATTTTTGCTTATATTTATATTTTCTTTTCTACTTATCAAAGTTAATTATTTTGAGATAAGTGAATGACCAGTCATTTCTTCTGGTTTTTCTAACTTCATCATATCTAAAACAGTTGGTGCTATATCAGACAATCTTCCTCCATCTAATAACTTTGCACTTTCAAAGTCTTGACCAACTACAATAAATGGTACTGGGTTAATAGAGTGAGCTGTTACAGTCTTTCCTGTTTCTGGGTCTAACATATATTCAGCATTTCCATGGTCAGCAGTTATTATTGCACTTCCACCTAACTCTACTATCTTATCTATTAATTTTCCTACACAAGTATCTACAGTTTCAACAGCTATTACAGCAGCTTCTATACTTCCTGTGTGACCTACCATATCAGGATTTGCAAAGTTTAATACTATAAAGTCAAACTTATCTTCTCCTAATTTCTCCAAAGCTTTATCTGTCAATTCGTATGCTGACATTTCTGGCTGTAAATCATAAGTTGCAACCTTTGGAGAAGGTATCAATAATCTTTCTTCGCCTTTATTTGGTTCTTCTACTCCACCATTAAAGAAGAAAGTTACATGTGCATACTTTTCAGTCTCAGCAGCTCTAAGTTGAGTTTTTCCATTATTAGCTAGATACTCACCTAGAGTGTTGGTTAAAGATTGAGCTCCAAATGCTATATGCACGTTTTCTATAGTTATATCGTACTCTGTTAAGCATACAAAGAAGTTTTTAATATCTTCTCTTTTAAATCCATCAAACTCTTCACAAACTAAAGCTCTAGTTATTTGTCTAGCTCTATCTGGTCTAAAGTTAAAGAATATAATTGAATCATTTTCTTTTATACTTCCAACTGCTTTATCATCTTTCATAATAACTGTTGGCATTATAAACTCATCATTTTTTCCATTATCATAAGAGTTTTGAATAGCCTCCTCAATAGAAGTCGCTTTTTCACCAATACCTCTAACCATAGCATTGTATGCAAGCTCTACTCTTTCCCATCTCTTATCTCTATCCATAGCATAATATCTACCAGAAACTGTAGCAAATTCTCCTACTCCAATTTCATCCATACTAGCTTGTACTTCTTTGGCATATTCTAATGCACTTTGAGGGTCAGTATCTCTACCATCAGTAAATGCATGAACATACACCTTTTCTACACCTTTATCTTTTGCCATTTTGATTATGGCTTTAAGATGGTCTATATGTGAATGTACTCCTCCATCAGACAAAAGTCCCATTACATGAAGAGAATGCTCTTTTGCATTATTCATAGCCTCACATAAAACTTCATTATTAAAAAAATCACCATCTTTTATAGATTTTGTTATTCTAGTTAAATCTTGATATACAATTCTACCTGCACCTATATTAGTGTGACCAACTTCTGAATTTCCCATTTGACCATCAGGTAAACCAACATCAAGACCACTAGCATTTATCAATGTGTTTGGATATTTTTTTATTATTTTCTCTAAGTTAGGAGTTTTGGACTTAGCAATTGCATTTCCCTTAACGTCCTTATTATATCCAAACCCGTCCATAATAATTAAAGCAACTGGTTTTTTCATCATTTCACTCCTTAGAAATTAACAAGGTCTAGGTAGTCATTACTAGCTAAACTAGCTCCACCTACTAAAGCTCCATCTATATCACTTTGACCCATTATTTCAGCTACATTTGAAGGTTTAACACTTCCACCGTATTGTATTCTAACTTCGTTAGCTAATTCTCCATATAATCCTTTTATAACTTCTCTTATATAAGATATAACATCATTAGCATCTTCAGCAGTTGCAGTTTTACCAGTTCCAATAGCCCAAATTGGCTCATATGCAACAACTACTTTTGCTAAATCTTCTTTAAGAACATTTTCTAAAGCTTTTTCAACTTGAACTTTACAAACATCTTTAGTTTTTCCAGCTTCTCTTTGCTCTAAAGTTTCTCCAACACATAGTATTGGGTCTATTTCTACTTCTAAAGCTTTTAAAACTTTTTTATTTACAGTTTCGTCAGTTTCATTGAAGTATTGTCTTCTTTCTGAATGTCCTATTACAACATAGTCCATATCTATTTCTTTTAACATAAGAGGTGAAACTTCTCCTGTAAATGCCCCTTTTTCTTCAAAGTGCATATTTTGAGCACCTATCTTTATATTTGTACCCTTAGTAGCTTCTTTTAAATCCTTTAATAAAGTAAATGGCGCACATATAACAGCCTCTACTTTATCAGAATTAACTTTATCTTTAACTTCATTTACAAATTCTAAAGCTTCTTTTATTGTTTTATGCATTTTCCAGTTTCCTGCAATTATAGGTTTTCTCATTTTACAATCTCCTCTATATATTAGTTTATTTATTATCTAATGCTGCAATACCTGGTAATTCTTTACCTTCTAAGAATTCTAGTGATGCTCCTCCACCTGTTGATACATGAGTCATCTTATCGCCAAATCCTAATTGATTAACTGCTGCTGCACTATCTCCACCACCAATTACAGTAGTTGCATCAGTTAACTCTGCCATAGCCTTAGCTACTGATAATGTCCCATTTGCGAAGTTCTCAAATTCAAATACTCCCATTGGTCCATTCCATACTACAGTTTTTGACTCTTTTATAGTTTTTACAAAGTTTGCTATAGTCTTAGGTCCCATATCTAACCCCATGTAGTCTTCTTTTACATTAGCATCTTCTGTTACTATTGGAGTTGCATCTGGTGCAAAGTGGTCTGCCATAACAACGTCTACTGGTAATAATAAATTAACACCTTTATTTTTAGCTTTTTCCATCATTTCTTTAGCGTATTCTACCTTATCTATTTCAAGTAGAGATGTTCCTACTTCATATCCTTGAGCTTTTAAGAATGTATAAGCCATTCCTCCACCTATTATTAGGTTATCAACTTTTTCTAATAATTCATTTATAACAGCTAGTTTATCAGAAACCTTAGCTCCTCCAAGTATAGCTGTAAATGGTCTTACTGGATTTGCAACAGCTTCTCCTAAGAATTTTAATTCTTTTTGAATTAAGTATCCGCAAACTCTCTCTTGTAAGAATTCTCCTGCTCCAACTGTTGAACAATGCGCTCTATGAGCAGTTCCAAATGCATCATTTACAAATATTTCAGCAAGTGAAGCTAACTCTTTAGAGAAGTTTTCTTCGTTTTTAGTTTCTTCTTTTCTATATCTAGTATTTTCTAATAATACTACATCTCCGTTTTCCATGTTTTCAGTAGCTTTTTTTGCATTTTCTCCTACAACATTGTCGTCCGCTGCAAATATAACTTCTTTATTTAGCATTTCAGATAATCTCTTTGCCACTGGTGCTAAAGATAGTTCTGGCTTAGCTTCTCCTTTTGGCTTTCCTAAGTGAGAGCATAATATAACTTTTGCTCCTTTAGAAATTAAATATTGAATAGTTGGTAAAGCTCCGTTCAATCTATTTTCATCAGTAATTACACCATCTTGTAATGGCACATTAAAGTCACATCTCACTAATACTTTTTTTCCGCACACATCAATATCTTCTATAGTTTTTTTGTTAAGCATTGACATAAATATCTCTCCTTTTAATAAAGTAATTTTTTATTGCCAAGTATAATATAGTACATACTTTTACCCTATTAAATATATCATATTATCATATTTTTATATATAGTATGTAACATTATTTAGGTGTATTTTATATATTTTTTCTTAAAAAAAGTCCTGAGTCCGTAGTATTAAACTACAAACTCGGACTTTGTCAATCTACTTTTCTATTTTCTCAAAGCTGACTATTTTGCTAATTGTGCAAAGTATCCTAAAGTTCTTATTAATTGAGAAGTATAAGACATTTCATTATCATACCAAGAAACAACTTTAACTAATTGCTTTCCATCTACTTCCATAACTTTTGTTTGAGTAGCGTCAAATAATGAACCGTAGCTTATTCCGATTATGTCAGAAGATACTAACATTTCTTCAGTGTATCCGAAAGATTCGTTTGAAGCTTCTTTCATAGCTGCATTTATTTCTTCAACTGTAACATTTTTTCCTAATGTACAAATTAATTCAGTTATTGAACCAGTTACAACTGGTACTCTTTGTGCTGCACCATCTAATTTTCCTTTTAATGAAGGTATTACTAGACCGATTGCTTTTGCAGCTCCTGTAGTGTTTGGAACTATATTTCCAGCAGCAGCTCTAGCTCTTCTTAAATCACCTTTTGGATGAGGGCCATCTAAAGTGTTTTGGTCATTAGTGTATGCATGTATAGTAGTCATTAATCCTTTTTCTATACCGTATTTGTCGTTTAATACTTTAGCCATTGGAGCTAAACAGTTAGTTGTACAAGAAGCTCCTGATATAACTGTTTCAGAACCGTCTAATATGTCACTGTTTGTGTTGAATACTATTGTTTTTAAATCTCCAGTAGCTGGTGCAGATATAACAACTTTTTTAGCTCCTGCGTGTATATGAGCTTCAGCTTTATCTTTAGATGTAAAGAATCCTGTACATTCTAATACTATATCTACTCCTAGTTCAGCCCATGGTAGGTCAGCAGGATTTCTTTCTGCTGTTACTTTTATTTCTTTTCCGTTTACTACAAAAGCACCTTCTTTAACTTCTATTTCTCCATTAAATCTTCCTTGAGCTGTATCATATTTAAATAAATGAGCTAACATTTTAGCATCTGTTAAGTCGTTTATTGCAACAACTTCGAACATATCTTGTTGCTCCATCATTTTTCTTAATGCTAATCTTCCTATTCTTCCAAATCCATTTATAGCTACTTTAACCATTTTCGCTACCTCCTATAAAGTAAATGTATGTTTTCTAGCTCTATGCTAGGTCTTGACTTTTATAATAATGACAATATCTTATAAGCACTTTCTTCATCTGTTACAAGAACCATGTTTTTATGCATATTTGATATGGCTAATAAGGCTTCTACCTTTTCAGTACCTGCAAAGATTGCAATAGTTTCTTTTACTTGTTTAACTGTCTCTAAATCAATTCCAACAGTATTTAATTTATAAACTATTTCTCCATCTTTGTTGAAATAATATCCAAATGCTTCTCCAACCGCATTTTTAGATAGTATCTCATCAACCTTATCTTCTGGAAGTTTTCTTCTCTTTGCCATGACATCTGCTCTACCTATGCTAAAGACTAAAATGTCTGTTCTTTTAATATACTCCAAAGTTGTCTTAATCTCTGGCACTTGGCTAAGAGTTTTCATTGCACTTTCGTCCAACTCATCTGGTATATGTAAAAGTTTGCAATTAGAATGTAACTTCTTACTTATTGAAGCAACTATATTATTAGATTGCATCTCTACATCAGTCCCCATACTTCCTCTAGCTGGTACTATTGTAGAGTTTGGATATCTCTTATCAGTTTTAATAACGTTTGAAAACTCCAACATAGTGCTTCCACCTGTTATTGAAACAATATCTCCATCTTTAAGAATATTTAAGAAATACTCACATCCATATCTAGTTACATCTTTTAGTAAACTTCCATTTTCATCACAGCTTCCAGGAACTAGTATTACCTTTTTTATTCCAAGCTTTTCTCTTACTCTATCTTGTAACTTAGACAATCCCATGATATCACTCATGATGTCTTTAAGTTTATCTAACAAATCAGAACCTTCTTTAGTGATAGTCATTCCAGATACAGCTACATCTATAAGTCCTTGTTCTTTCAAAAACTCTGTTTCTGACCTGATTATTCTTTCACTAATTTCTAATACATTTGATAAAGTTCTTCTCCCTATTGGTTCACTTAAAGATATTTGTCTTAAAATAGAGTATCTTCTTTCCATAAGTTCAATTGCCTGTGGAATTAATTTCTTTTGAATTTCTAATAAGTTCTTCATAACATACTCCTTATTACTTTCCTTTCGGGACTTTTTTTGTCCCTAGTGTTTATTTAAGTCCCACAAGATATTTTTATTTTATAGGATTTGCGTATAGATTTCAATAGTTTTTCAAAAACTTTTTTATTTTTTTGTTTTGTAATATATTTCTCCACCATTTTTAAAGTACAGTATTTTTCTTTTTTATATAAGGTTTTTTGTATATGTTTTTATATTTTTATTTAATTTATACTCTATGTGTTTTTCCTTTTGTAATTATTAAATTTAATAATAGTTTATTTATACCAACATTCTTATTGTTCTAATATTTAATGATTCTTTAAAAATGTTCATTTAATTATGTTTTCTAGTTTTTTAGTATTTTCCACTATTCTAATTTTCTCTAGTTTTTTAATATTTTAATGCTATTTGGTTTTCTAATATTTTTTAGTATTTTACTACTCTTCAATATTTTTATACTCTCTAATTCTATATCATTTTAATGTTTTCAATATTTTATTATTTTACTTCATAACATTTTTAGCCTAATTTCCATTCACCTTTTAATTAGCCTTTTCCCCTTGTTATACTGATATTTGTCTTTTACTTATTAGTATTCTTTTCTCTTGCTTGAAGATAGGATTCCTAATTCTTCACGATATTTGGCAACTGTTCTTCTTGCAACATTGATTCCTTTTTCTTTTAGTAACTTAGATATATGGTCATCACTTAAAGGTTTCTTTTTATTTTCGTCTTTTATTGTTTCCTTTATAATTTTTTTTATGCTTGTACTAGACGCCATTTCATTATTCTCAGTTTCAATAGCACTACTAAAGAAGTATCTAAATTCATACACGCCAAAAGGTGTCAGCATATATTTACCATTTACACCTCTACTTATAGTAGATTCATGGAATTCTAATTTTTCTGCTATGTCCTTCATTTTTAAGGGTTTTATATATTTTGTCCCTTTTCTCAAGAATTCATCTTGAGCTTTTACTATTTCTTCTGCAATCTTAAGTACTGTAGTTTTCCTACTCTCTATATTCTTCATAAGTCCTGTTGCTGAATTTAGTCTTTCTTTTATAAATTCTTTTGCACTTTCATCAGACTGTGAATTTTTTAATATGTCTTTATAATAACTATTGATTCTTATCTGATAAGAATCTTTTTCATTTAAATATACAATAAATTCATCATCAATTTTTTCTACTGTTACATCGGGTTGAATGTATACACTTTTTTCTACTGAACAAGTTCTTCCTGGTTTTGGGTCTAATGTCTTAATTATATTTATCAGTTCAACGCATTTTTGTAGTGACATATTGTATTTTTTACTTATCTCTTTATATTTATTATTTGCAATCAAATTTAAGTCTTTTGTAACGATTTCCTCTAAAATTTCATTATATATTCCTAAACTTGCCATTTGAATCATCAGACATTCTGAAAGACTTCTTGCTCCTACTCCACTAGGTTCCAACTGCTGAACACTAATCAAACATTTTTCAAAAAGTTCCTCATCTATCTTTAAAGTATCAACAATTACTTTTTCCTCAGTTCTTAAATACCCATCTTCATCTAAACTGTCAATTATATACTCACAGACTTCCAATTCTTTATCTGTCAGTTTATATAAGCTTATCTGAAATTTTAAATCCTCATATAAATTTGACGAATATTTAACTAAATTTTCTAGATTAACTTCATTATCGGGATTATAGCTTATCTCTGTTCTGTCTAAACGTCTTGACTTATCCATATCTTTTATATATTCTTCCCAATTTATCTCCCCACTTTTTTCAACTTCAACTAATGGGTTATTCTCTGCTTCTTTTTTAATCTCTTCTTCTAATTCTAACTTACTCATATTTAATATTGATAATGATTGCTTGAGTTGTGTAGTCATTATTAGCTTCTGAGACTGAGTTAACTCTAGACTATTATTAAAATTCATTCTGCTCACCTCTCAATTTTATTAAACTTATTTTTATAAAAGAAAAACCCTCCTGTATATGTATATTCTATCATTTAAAATATACCTTATGCAAAAGGGTTTTTTTTATTTACAATTTCATCTATTTTTTTATTTAATATTTCTTTTTTTTGTTACTTTTTTTTACTATATGGAGTATTTTGTAGTGGTAGTTCAGTTCTAAACTCTTTATCAAATACATAATAGGCATTTTGCACTGCTGGTGCTGTAGGAACTGTACAAATTTCTCCTACACCTTTTGCTCCATAAGCTAGTAAATCTTTGTTCTTTTCAACTATTACAGCTTGTATTTCTGGTATATCTGTAGACTTAAATAAACCTAGTGTACCAAATTTAGCTGTAGGCACAGAATCTACTACTGGGTAATCCTCAGTTAGAGCATATCCAAGACCCATAACTACTCCACCTTCTATTTGACCCTCTAAACTAATTGGATTTATAGCTCTTCCAACGTCATGTGCTGCTACTACTTTCTCCAATTTTCCATTTTCATCTAGCATTACAACTTGTGTAGCATATCCATAAGCAACATGGCTTACTGGATTTTCTTTATCACAACCCATTTTATCTGTAATACTTGCATATTCTCCGTAAAACTCTTCTCCATCTAAATCATGTAAAGTTTTACCAGATTCCAAAGTTTCTTTTAATTTATTTGATGCAACTTTAGTGGCTTCCCCTGTAAATACGGTCTGTCTTGAAGCCGTAGTATTCCCAGAGTCTGGTGTCAAATGAGTATCTGGAACTTCATGCACTATACTTTCAGGTGGTAAACCAGTAGCCTCACAAACTACTTGAGTCATAACAGTACCAAGACCTTGACCTATACAAGAAGCACTTGTTCTTATATGAACTCTTCCATCTTTTATTACTAGTCTGCATCTTCCAACATCAGGTATACCAACGCCAACTCCACTATTTTTCATTGCACAAGCTATACCTGCACGTGGATGCTTTTCATACTCTTCTTTCACAGCTTCTAGTGTTTCTGCCATTGCTGTTCCTTCATCTGCAAATTGACCATTTGGTAAAACTTGACCAGGTCTTATTGCATTTTTATACCTTATTTCCCAAGGTGATATCCCTGCCATTTCAGCAAGTAAATTTAGGTTACATTCTGTTGCAAAACAACTCTGTGTAACTCCAAAACCTCTAAATGCTCCACCAGGAGGATTGTTAGTGTATACTGCTGTTCCTGTTATATCAATATCTTGATAGTTGTATGGTCCTGCTGCATGAGTACACAATCTTTGTAGTACTGGACCTCCAAGAGATGCATATGCACCTGTATCAGATATTATAGTTGCTTTCATACCTGTTAAATATCCATTTTCATCACATGCTGTCGTAAATTCCATTTCTGTGGCATGTCGTTTAGGATGAACAATAATACTTTCTTTTCTTGTTAGCTGTACCTTCACAAATCTTTTCGTATGATAAGCAAGTAAGGCTGCATGGTGTTGAACACTCATATCTTCTTTTCCACCAAATCCTCCACCTACCATTTTATTTATCACTCTTACCTTCTCATGTGGAAGCCCTAACATATCTGCACATTCATGTTGAGTAGCAAATACCCCTTGGTCTGTTGAATAGATTATTACTCCATCTTCTTCATAAGGACCAGCTACTGCGCACTCAGGCTCTAAAAATGCGTGTTCTGTAGCAGGTGTAGTATATCTTTTAGTTACAACATATTTTGAATTTTCTATCTTTTCTTCAGCGTTTCCTCTTACTAAATGTTCCTTAACAAGTACATTACCTGTCTCATGTATCTTTGGAGCATCCTCTCTAAGAGCATCTGCTGTAGTACTCAATGGTGTTAATTCTTCATAATCTATCTTAACTAGTTTTTTTGCTTCTTCCAATGCCTCTCTAGTTTCTGCTGCTACTAAGACTATTCCATCGCCTAAATATCTAGTTATTTCACCTTCTGGTATTAAAGTATCCCAATCCTTCTTTAAGTGACCTACTTTTATAGTTCCTGGAATGTCTTTAGCTGTTAGAACTGCAACAACTCCTGGATAAGCTTTTGCTTCTTCTATATCTATTTTTTTGACTAAAGCTCTAGGATATTTTGCTCTAACTGCTGAACCATAAATCATACCCTCAATTCTCATATCATCTACATATTCAGAATATCCAAGTGCTTTACCTACTGCATCAACTCTAGGAAGATTTTCACCTACTAGACCTTTACAGTTTACTTTTGGTACATCTATATCTTCTCTAAAAATCTTTGCTGCTAAATCAACAGCTTTAATTATTTTTACATACCCTGTACATCTACATATATTACCTTTTAAGGCTTTCTTTATATCATCTTCAGTAGGATTATTGTTAACGTCTATGAGTGCTTTTGAACTAATTACCATACCTGGAATACAAAATCCACATTGTACAGCTCCTTGGCTAGCAAAAGAATATGCAAAAACATCTCTTTCTCTTTCTGATAATCCCTCTATAGTCGTTATGTTTTTTCCAGCTAATTTATCAGTTTTAAATACACATGCTTTAGTTGCTTTACCATCTATTATAACCATACATGTTCCACAAGCACCTTCTGAACATCCATTTTTAACTGAAGTTATATTCATATCTTCTCTAAGGAAGTCTAAAAGTTTTTTGCCTTCTTTTGCAACAACTTTCTTTCCATTTAATATAAATTCTACCATTCTCTAGCCCCCTTTGTTAGACGCCTATTTATATATCTCCCACTTGGAGTATTGCAGATTAATTCTTCCTCTCTAACTACTTCTTTTCCTCTTAAGTAAACATGTTCTATTTGACAATCCACTTCATACCCTTCATAAGGTGTATAATCTACATTTTGCAATTGTTTTTTTGCTTCTATTTTAGATTTCTTGTTTGGATTTAAGACTAATATATCTGCGTCACTACCTATTTCTATAGTTCCTTTATTAGGATACATTCCAAATAATTTTGCTGCATTAGTTGATGTTACTTCTACCATCTTATTGATAGATATTTTATTTTTACATACTCCATATGTGTATAAAAGACTCATCCTATGTTCTACACCTGGAGAACCATTCGGTATTTTGCTGAAATCGTTTATTCCAAGTTCCTTCTGTCTCCTATAATTAAAAGAGCAGTGGTCTGTTCCTATAGTATCTATCTGATTATCTGAAATAGCATTCCATAATATTTCATTATTTTCCTTATTTCTTAAAGGTGGTGACATTACATACTTAGCACTTTCAAATCCATCTAAATCATATAATTCATCATTTAATAGAAGGTATTGAGGACAAGTTTCAACTATTACATCCACACCTCTTTGCTTAGCTTTTAAAACTTCTTCCAAGGATTCTTTACAACTTAGATGAACTACATATACCTTAGAGTTTGCAACTTCAGCTATCTTCATAAGTCTTGAAGTAGCTTCTGCTTCAAGTATAGCTGGTCTAGTTAATTGATGGTACTTTGGAGACAAATTATTTTCTGCCCTCGCTTTATCCACAAGTTCACATATTATATCCCCATTTTCACAATGGAATCCAATAATTCCACCTATCTCTTCTGCTTTTCTCAGAGCTTCAAATATGACACCATCATCAACTTGGAGACTTCCTTTATATGCCATATACAATTTAAATGAAGATACACCCTCTTTTACCATATCTTCCATTTCATTACAAACTGAGTCATTCCAGTCTGTTATAGCCATGTGAAAACCATAATCTGAGTAGGATTTATCTTTGGCTTTTTCATGCCATTCTTCTAATCCTTCTTTTAAAGAGCATCCTTTAGCTTGTGTAGCAAAATCTAATATAGTAGTAGTTCCTCCAACTATAGCAGCTTTTGTACCTGTCTCAAAGTTATCTGCTGTCTTAGTAACCCCTGTATCTAAGTCAAAGTGAGTGTGTGTATCTATACCTCCTGGTATAACATAAGAATCACTAACATCGACTATGTCATCATTTTCTTTTGATATATCAAAACCTATATCGACTATTTTTTCATCTTCTATTCTTACATCTGCACAGTAAGTTTTTTCACTTGTTACTACTTTCCCGCCTTTTAAAACAATTCCCATATAGACTCCACCTTACTTATAACGTATCAATTTATTTTATCTCAAGCAATTAACTTAAAGTAATTTTACTAAAACCCTTATACCACCTAAACTGTACTAGAATAGTTTTGTATATTGCTTTATATTAGATTATTGCTATAGCTAGTCTATTAATCTCATATATTTATCATCTCAGTACATATTACTCTAAGTTAATTATTAAATTTTTATACAATATTATTCATTTACAGCTTCTACTTGATTGTAGCAGATGCTTAAAGCTCCTTTTGGACATCTAGTTACACATAGTCCACATCCAAAACACTTGTCTGCATCTATATTTAATTTATCTGTAACTTCTAATGCTTCGTATACACAGCTTGTTACACATTGTTTACATTTGATACACTTGTTATCATCTACAACTGGAGCTACTGAATGAGTTCTAAATCCTCTAGCTGCCATTTTTTTATGAGTTAATCCTTTTATTTCATTAACATCAGAATATCCATTCTCATCTAAAAATTCATTTAATTCTTTAGCAATTTTTCCATAGATAGAAGGTCCTTTAAGGATTGCTTCTGTACATACTTGAACAGCACTTGCTCCAGCCATCATCATTTCAGCTACATCTTTTCCACAAGTGATTCCACCAACACCTATTATTGGTATATTTACAACTTGAGAAGCTTCATATATACATCTTATTGCTAAAGGTCTTATTGGTGCACCTGATAACCATCCATATCCAGCTTTACTTCCCATTATAGGGTATCCTGTATTTACATCTATAGCCATACATGGTCCGAATGAGTTTATCATTACAAGTCCATCTGCTCCTGCTTCTTCAACAGCTTTTGCAATAGTTTGAATATCAGTATGAGGACTCATTTTCATAAATACTGGTACGTCTAAAACAGCTTTTGCAGCTTTTAAAGCATTTACTATTGGAGCAACATCTGTACCTACATAATGAGTAGATAATTCAACTGCATCAGCATAAGGTTTTACTAAAGGAGCAACTTCAGCTATTTGCTCTGCTGAATATCCCATACTTACTATTACTGGAAGACCTGTTTCTTTTACTTTTTTGTATTCTTCTTCTATCCATTGCTCTTTTGGAAGCTCTGACCATAATTCTGTGTTTAAGAAACCACTATTAGTCTTTGCCATACATGGTCTTGGCACATCTGCTGGTAATACAGATATAGTTTTTGTACATATAGCTCCTGCTCCACCTTTTGTTGCCTCTTGACAGAGAGCACCATCTTTTGCTCCAGGACCTGCTGCTGTCATAATTGGGTTTAAGAATTCCATTCCATATAAATTAACTTTTAAATTAGCCATATTATTATCTCTCCCTTAATTAAATATTTTTAATATTTAGCTTATATTCTTTTATTTGTATTTGTTATTTATCTTCTTTTTATTTTATTTGTATTTGTTGTTTATCTTCCTTTTATCTTATTTCTATTTTGCTTCTTCAACTTTATTATTCTTTTCTTTTTTAGAACCTAATTCATTGAAGAATATATTTAAAAGTACTGCTGATAAACTACCTGTTGTTATTCCACTATGGAATATTGTTTGTACCCAAGTTGGGAAATTATTATAGAAAGCAGGATTTGTTAGTGGTATCATAGATAAGCCAACACTAACTGCTACTATAACTCCATTTTTAGTTCCATCAAACTTTACTTTACTTAGAGTTTTTACTCCTCCAACCATTACCATTCCAAACATTGCAAACCCTACTCCTCCAAGAACAGGCTTAGGTATTGCTCCTATTATTGCTGCAAATTTTGGTAGAAAACCAAGTACTAGCAATATAACCCCTGCATAAACTGCTATAAATCTTGATTTTATACCTGTAAGACCTACTATCCCTGTATTTTGACCAAATGGAGTTATTGGGAATGAGTTGAATATTCCAGATAAAGCTGTAGATATTCCATCTCCAAATAGACCTCTTTTGATATTTTTACCTGTTACTTCTTTGTCTACCATTTCATGAATAGCTATCATATTACCAACTGATTCTGTCATAAGTACTAACATAATTAAACACAATGATAGTATTGCAGATGGTTCAAATCTAGGCATTCCAAATTTTAAAGGTACATTTAAGTTAAGCCAACCAACTCCATTTACCGCACTAAAATCTGCCATTCCAACTGCCATGGAAAGTAGTGTACCAAGTACTATACCTACCAATATAGCTGTACTATTCCAAATTCCTTTTAAGAATTTAAATGAAAGTAAAGTTATTGCCAATACTGCCAAAGCCAATGCTAGTGAGTTTGGTTCAACCGCTTCCAATTTGTTGTCAGTTATCCACTTTATCCCAACTGGAAATAGTGAAATACCTATTACCATAACAACTGTTCCAGTAACTACACTAGGGAAAAATCTTATTAATTTTTCAAACACTGGAGCAAGTAATATACAAAACAATCCAGCTACTATTACAGAACCAAATACTGTCTGTATTGCAACCTGAGAATCACTATATGATGAGGCTATTGCTGTCATACCTGCCACAGCGGCAAAACTAGTTCCTTCTATTACTGGTATTTTAGCACCTACAATATTTCCTATACCAACACTTTGTATGAGTGTTCCTATCCCTGCCATAAATAAACAAGCATTTATTAAAAAAACAATACTAGCATGATCTAGTCGTGCAGCACTTCCTATCATCATAGGAACTGCTACTGCTCCTGCACACATTGCCAAAACGTGCTGTAGTGAAAATACCCAAGATTTGGATACGGGTAACCTTTCATCTACTGGAGCTATTTTAGGGCTTTTATCTTGAGACATTTTGGGTCTCCCTTCTCTATTTAATTTAATATTCTATTCCGTATATTTTTTATCTATACACTTCATTTAAATTCCTATTTTTGTCTAAGTTCTATTTTACAACATTTAAATTCTATTCCATAGTTTTTGGCTTAATTCTCTACTTTTAGCTAGAATACTTTCTTCGTCTATATTTACTAACTTTCTGTCTTTCATAAGCACTTTTCCATTTATAATAGTCGTATCTACACTTCTTCCACTCATTCCAAAGATAGTGTGTCCCCCTATTGTGTTTTCTGTCAATGGAGTATGTGGTATATAATCAACTACTATTACATCTGCATAAGCACCTTTTCTAAGTACTCCTAAGTCATTTTTATAATAAGCCTTAGCTATTTTTCTATTGTTATCAAATAACATTGTTTGTGATTCTCCAAATCCAACTCTTGGGTCACTCAAGTGATGTTTATGGATTATATTAGCAACTTTTAATGATTCAAACATATCGCTAGTGTATCCATCAGTTCCTAGACCTACTGTAACATCTCTTTTTAATAACTCTATTGCTGGAGAGCATCCAACTGCATTTCCCATATTAGATTCTGGATTATGAACTACAAATGTATTTGTTTTGTTTAAAAGGCTAATTTCATCTGTACTTATATATATACAATGAACTGCTATAGTCTTTTCCTTTAATACCCCGAAATCATTAAATCTTTCTAAAACTCTCTTTCCATATTTGTCTAAATTGTACTGTAAATCGTCTAATCCTTCAGCAACGTGTACATGGTAACCTGTATCAAGACCATCCATTTCTGAAGCACACTTATTTAATGTATCATCAGATAGTGTAAAGGCAGCATGAAGACCAAACATACCTTTTATCATGTCTGTATCATCTTTTTGAGCGTATTTTATAAAGTTTACGTTTTCATTGATACCTTGTTGGATTGTATCCCCACCATCTCTATCAGATACCTCATAACAAAGGCATGTTCTTATTCCTAAATCCTTTGCAACATCTGATATTGTAAACAAACTTCCTTCAATTGCATTTGGACTTGCATGATGGTCATAAACTGTTGTCACACCATTTTTTATACATTCTATATACGTTGCATATGCACTGTATTTAGTATCTTCTAGTGTAAGCTGTTTATCAAGTCTCCACCATAAATTGTTCAGTATCTCTAAAAAATTCTCAGAAGGTTTTCCTGGAACTGCCATTCCTCTAGCAAATGAGCTGTATATATGCATATGTGAATTTATTAGACCAGGCATGATTATCTTCTTGCCTGCATCTATAAACTCATGTACTGGATATTTCGCTTTCATTTCCTCTGTAGTACCTATATCTTCAATTAGATTATCGTTTATTACTACACATCCATCTTCCATATAGGGATTTAAAGAATCTTGGCTTATTAGCCTCCCATTCCCCACTAAAATCATAAATTTATTCCCCCTTAAAGCTAAGATTTAATTTTTAAGTACTTTCCCTGCTTTAATTTTATTGTATTTTCCTTCTTCAACAACACAATTTCCATTTATAATTACATAATCTATACCTGTAGGGTACTGCATAGAGTTGATAAAATCGTCACAACCAGTAACTGTATCCTTATCAAATATAACTATATCTGCAAAATATCCTTCTTTCAATTCGCCTCTATCTTTTATACTAAAGCTTGTAGCTGCCTTTTTAGTCATTTTATAAACAGCTTCTTCAATTGTTAACACGTTTAACTCTCTAACATATCTTCCTAGTATTTTAGGGAAAGAACCATAAGCTCTTGGATGTGGTTTTCCTGCTAAAAGACCATCTGTACATACATTTTGCTCGTCTCTTTTCATAAATCCTATTATGTGTTCTTCTAATCCATAGAAATCTACCATTCCAACTGCATTTTCTTCTTCTTTTAATAAATCAAACGTTGCATCTAATGGGTCTTTTCCTCTCATTTTTCCAATTTCTAACAAGCTCTTACCAATTGTATCTTTATTTTGTTCTGTCTTTACACTTGTTACAAATATTTGGTCTATTCCTGCAAATTCTATAAAGTTATCCCAACCTTCTATTCCATTTGCTATATCTTTTTTCATTTTTGCTCTTTCGTTTTCATCACTTAATCTTTCGATTAACTTATCAGTTCCTCCAGAATGTGCCCAAGGAGGTAAAACTACTCCAAGCATTGTACTTCCTGCCGCATATGGATATTGGTCAAAAGATACTCGTATGCCTTCTTTTTCTGCTTTTTCTAAAAGCTCTATAACTTGAGGTATATACTTCCAATTTGATTTACCACAAACCTTAAAGTGTGAAAAATGAACTTTTACTCCTGATTGTTTTCCAATTTCTATGATTTCTTCCATTGATGTTAAAATTGTATCCGCTTCACTTCTTTGGTGAACTACAAATACTCCATCATACTTTGCTACAACCTTACACATTTCTATAATTTCTTCTGTCAATGAATATGCACAAGGTATATATATAAGTCCAGTAGACAATCCTATAGCTCCTGCTTTTAATTCTCTCTCTGTGATTTCACACATCTTTTGAATTTCTTCTTTAGTGGCAGGTCTATCTTCAAGCCCCATCGCTTCCATTCTAACGTTTCCATGAGGTACTAAATAAGTTTCATTTAAACCTACCCCATTGTTATCCATCATTTTTAGATAATTCTCTGTTGTTTCATATTTCCAATCAATTTCATCACTTTCACCATCTAGGCCTGCTAAATTTTTTCTCCAAGAAGATATATGTTCTTGAGGTAGAGGGGCCATAGATATACCATCTTGGCCCAACACTTCTGTTGTAATTCCCTGTCTAATCTTTACCTCATTATATGGATTAACTAAAATAACTAGGTCTGAATGGCTATGAGTATCTATGAAACCTGGACATATAACTCTACCTTTTGCATCTATAACTTTGTCAGCTTCTTCATTTAAATCCTGTGATATTTTTAATATCTTCTCATCTTCTATTAAAATATCTCCTTCATATGCTGGTGTTTTACTTCCATCTACTATAAGCCCATGTTTTATTAAAGTTCTCACAAAACCATCTCCTAATTATTTTTTGTAAACTGATTTTAATATACCATAATATCCTTCTGCACCTTTGAATAATTGGTCTAATTCTATATACTCATCTATTGTGTGAGCAAGATTTTCTTTAGAAGGACCAAATCCTATTGTTCTTATTCCAGCCTCACCTGCATAATGGCTTCCATTTGTACAGAATGAGTATTGAGTTATTTCTGAATCTATTCCAGCTTCTTTTAATCCTTTATATGCTGCTTGAACAAATTCATCCTCTTCATCATATAACCAACCTGGGAAGAATCTTTCACTTTCTATAGTATTTCCTGTATAACAATCAGCTTTTTCAACTGCATAAGAAACTTTTGCATTTAATTCTGCATCTTCTTTCATCATTTCATCTAGTAATGCTTGTATTGGAGCTAATACTCCTTCTCTTGTTTCACCAACTAATAATCTTCTGTCAAAAGTTGCTTTACAGTAATCTGGAACTACTGAAGCTCCTGGGTATGGAGAAGATTTTATATCTGTTAAAACTAGTATTCCATCACCTAAAACCGGATGAGTTGGAGGTACTAATTGTTGTATCTTTTGGATTACATTAGCCATTTTATAAACTGCATTTACACCTTTTTCTGGATTAGCAGAGTGAGCTGGTTTTCCAAAAGTCTCTACTACTATTTCTCCTCTACCTCTTTGACCAATCTTTAAGTTTAATTCTGAAGATTCACCTATTACAACATAATCAGGCTCAACAGCCTTACTTATTTCTCTAGCTGAAACTCCTTCAAATATTTCTTCGTGAACAACTCCTGCTACGTATAATTCACCTTCAAAATCTTTGTTAGTATCTTCTGCAAAGTATGAAACAGCTGCCATCATAGCACTTACTTGCCCTTTCATATCAGAAGTTCCTCTACCATATATTTTTCCATCTACTATTCTCGCTTCAAAAGGAGGAACGCTCCATTTACTTGCATCTGGAACTGGAACTGTATCTATATGTCCATCAAATAATATTTTCTTACCTGGTTTGTTTCCTTTTATACATCCTACTATATTTCCATATCTATCTCTTGACCAGCTATCAAAACCTAGTAAAGCAAAGTTTTCTTCTATTGCTTTTACTACATTTTCTTCCTGACCTGAATAACTAGCATTTCTTATTAAATCTTGGCATACTTCAGTTAATTGTTTTTTTCTTGTTTCATTTAACATTTTGATATTCCCCCATATAATTTTTAATTTGTTGGTGTTTCACTTTGACATTTTACTTTTTTAATTTATTCATACTCTACTTAATTTATTGATTTTTGACTTCTTTACATTTTATTTATTAATCTTTTATTTAGACTTTATTTTAATTTTAGTTAGCTCTTATTTTGATTTTATTTAGTTCTTATTTTAAGTCTTTTATTTACTTTGGCACTCACCATTCCAAACTATATCTTTATACTTATCAGGGTCAGTGTCTCCTTCTGTACTTATTAATAATACTTTAGAATTCTCATCTAATTTTAAAGCTGCTCTTAAGTCTTTTAAATCTTCACTTTCAAGAATTGAAACTAATGCTCCAGTTGTAACTGCTCCAGATTCTCCAGAGATTACTTTTTCATCTCCTCTTAGAGGATTTCCTAGTATTCTCATACCTTTAGCAGAAACCCAGTCTGGTGCTGAAACGAATGCTGATGAATAATTTTTTAACACTTCAAACCCTATAGTATTTGGCTCTCCACAAGCAAGACCAGCCATTATAGTTGGCATATCTCCTCCAACAAATCTTGGTTTTCCATCTCCTGCTTCTGCTGATTTATAGTAACAATCAGCTTCATCAGCTTCTACTACTACTGTTATTGGGCATTCATCATATATTGAAGCAACATATCCTTGAACTGCTCCAGCAAGTGAACCAACTCCTGCTTGCACAAATACGTGTGTTGGTCTGTCTACTCCATATTCTTTTAATTGCTCTATAGCTTCTTTAGCCATAGTTCCATATCCTTGCATTATCCATGCTGGTATTTCTTCATATCCGTCCCATGCTGTATCTTGAACCATTACTCCATGGTCATCAGCTTCTGCATAATCATTAGCTAATCTTACTGCATCATCGTAGTTTAAGTCTGTTATACTAGCATCTGCTCCTTCTCCTTTGATTTTGTTTAATCTAAATTCAGAAGAACCTTTTGGCATTAATACAACAGATTTTTGACCTAATTTATTAGCTGTCCAAGCAACTCCTCTACCATGGTTTCCATCTGTAGCTGTAAAGAAAGTTATTTCTCCTAACTTTTCTTTTATTTCTTTTGAAGTTAATTTGTCATATCCTAACTCAGATATATCTGTATCTAATCTTTGAGCTAAATATCTACCCATAGAGTAAGAGCCACCTAAAACTTTAAATGCATTTAATCCGAATCTATAAGATTCATCTTTAACATATATTCCGCTTACTCCTAGTGATTTTGCTAAGTTATCTAATTTAACTAAAGGAGTTTTTTCATATTGTGGAAAGCTCTCATGGAAAGCTTTAGCCTTTGCAATCTCTTCATCTTTTAAAAATTCAATACCTTTTTCTTTTTCCTCAGATTTAGGTAGATTATTTAATTTCCATTTTATTTCTCTCATTTATTTTATATTCCCCTTTCAAATTTTTCGGTGTCATTTTAATTTTTTATCTTTGTGTCTTAATAGTAAAGCAATTACTATGCCAATATTATTTATTCTAAAAATATTTTTTTTATGTTGGAATTACATACTTTTATAAAATTTCTTTAAATTTTATAAATTATGAATGTGAAAAATAAGATTTATAAAAGAAAAAATTCTCATATTGGGAAATTTTTATCAATACGAGAATTATCAATTCGAGAAACCGTTTCTTTGTTTTAATTTTTCCTTTATTATGCTCTTATTCTTTATATGTCTATTATTTTGTCAGATATATTACTGCCTTTATTTTCTATAACTTCTATTTCACTTTAACTTTTATTTCACTTTGTCACTGAACATAATGCCTTCATTTGCGAGTTTAAATTTACCTGATTACTTTGAAGAACTGAAACAGTGTTTAAATATCCTTTTTCCTTTAAGACTAGTTCCACTAAATACTTTTTTTATATAGTCAAATTACCATTTTAGCTATATTTTAACATATAGTCAATTTTTTAAAAATATATAACATTACTTATTTGTATATTTACATTAAAATACATAATATCAATTATAAAAAATCCGTTTTATACCTCAATTAGCTTAATTATAATACACAAATAATAAAATAATGTGTTATTTGTAGTAAAGGTAGACAATTAAGAGTTAATACCAACAAATTAATGTAAAAATAAAAAAAGAGTCTATTTTCATAAGACTCCTTTTTCTTTTATAGCTTATTTATCCAAGTAGATTGGCGGATATTTTAAATTTCTAAGTTCCTTATCAGCCTTTAATTCATGACCATCATTTAAGTCATATATTTGTAATAAAACCTTGTTTACGTATAAAGCATGATAATCATCACTATAAAAGTATTGATATTCATATTGAGGGTCATTTTTATAAGATACCTTATAAAGGATACCCTTGTAACTTGCTTTTTTTGCTTTTTCTTTTATGATTTTACTTATATCGTCTTTTGAAACTCGCTGCTCTACCATGTATTTATTAATACGTTTTTCAGCTTCATTCCAGGGTTTAAAGGATTTATCATATACAAAAAATCCTGTAAATCCTATAATTAATACTAGTAAAATAACTCCATATTTTTTCATATAAACCTCCTTATTTCAATAAAAATTACCATATAAATTCATTACAGTAAACTTTGAATAGAAGATGAATGTACTTTCTTCTTCCATATATTTTTACTTATCAAGTATTTATTAATTATTTACCATACTACATTCGTCTGTAACTAATCCTTCTCATAAGTATCCAAAAATTTATAAATTCTTATGACACTAAAAAATAAGGACGTTATCTTCTGTTAATAAAAAGATAACATCCTTATTTTTTAGTATCAATATATATGACCCAACTAGTAGTTCAATCGACCCAACTGTCATTATTTTAGTCCAATTGTATATATGTCTAGTCTAAAGTTTTCTTACTTCGTATTTTAAGTTATTGCTGTTCCTCTTCTAATTTTCTATATAATGTAGCCAAACCGATACCTAAGTCTTTCGCTATTTTTTTCTTTGTCTTTGTATCTCTTCCATACTTATTCAACAACTTACTTATATAAGTCAACTCTAATTCTTTGATTGAAAGTATCCTTTCTTGATTTTCTACTATACCTTCAACTATATCATCTTCAAAGGTTCCATTTGTACTCTTACATGCATTTCCATTAATATTATAATAGTTCAAAATATCTAATGGAAGCATATCTTTGTATATTATTCCATCATCTCCAACTAAATTCATCATATACTCAACTGCATTTTCCAGTTCCCTTATATTTCCCGGCCAATTATAGTTAATCAACATATTCATCACATTTTTTTCTATTTTATTCAATTGAATACCTAATTCTAAAGAATATTTAGAAGCAAATTTCATCATTATTGCTTCAATATCATCTTTTCTTTCCCTAAGAGGTGGCAAATTTATAGGAATTACATTTAATCTATAATATAAATCATCCCTAAACTTACCTTCATTTACTAATTTCAGTAAATTCTTATTTGTAGCGGCAATTACTCTTATATCTAAATCAATAAGTTTATTTGAGCCAATTCTTGCAAATTTTCTCTCTTGTAAGACTCTAAGTAGCTTTGCTTGTAGAGGCATCGACAAATCTCCCATTTCATCAAGAAATATCACACCTTCATTTGCAAGTTCAAATTTTCCTACCTTACCGCCACTACTAGCTCCACTAAATGCACCCTTTATATATCCAAATAGCTCACTTTCAAGAAGATTTTCTGGAATAGCAGCACAGTTTATAGCAATAAATGGCTTATTCCACCTACTACCCTCTGCATGTATAGCTCTAGCAATTAGTTCTTTACCTGTACCACTTTCACCAGTTATAAGAACAGTTGAATTTGATTTTGCTAATTTCTTGGTTCTCTCTTTAACTTTCACCATCGCTTCTGAATTTCCAATTATAGACTCTATATCACTATTTCCCCATCCACTATTAACTTTTCCATGTCCTTTGTGGTTGATATATGTCTTGTCAAATATTATTATTTTGTCATATTGATTTATATATGGATATACGGGAATTATTTTGGCATTTATATTATAAATCTTGCTATCAATATCAATTTCTAGTAATTCATGTCCATTTGAGGAGGATTCAACAGATACTATATTTACTATATTTTCTATTATATCTTTCTCAATGTCTAATTTTTTTAGAGCTATATTGTTTATGTATGATATTTTGCTATTTATATCTAGTATAATAACACCTTTTTCAACATTTTCAATTATTTCTATCATCATATTCATTTTTCTGCTACTATTTTTTGACGCTTCATGTTCTTCTATCTTCATGGAAATTAAATCGCATATATGATTGACAAATTTTAAATAATTATCTATTTTTGCACTTATTTCTACTTTTTTAGTTTTATCTGTACTAATAGCTCCAATTACCCCTATAGTACGATTATTATATTTTATTGGGACTGCTATTATTACTTTATTTAGGCATTTCATGTAATGGGAACATTCTATACAAAGCTGATTATCACATATATCCAATACGACTAATTCCTGACCTGTCTGTATAACTTTATCATAGATAAATCCTTCAGTAACAACGCTTTCATTTATCTTTGATTTATATAGACCTGTGCCACTAATCCTTATTAATCTATCGTCAACTATTTCAATATCTACATCTAACACACTAGCTACTGTTTCAGTGTATTTTATCATTTCTTGTTGAAATTCTTTTAATTTACTTAACATAGTTTCCCCCATTATAATTTAATTTACCAAATTATCAGTTTAGCTATATTTTAACATATAGTCAATCTTTAAAATATATATAAAACATTACTTATTTATATATTTGGATTAAAATACATAATATCAATTATAAAAAAATTGTTTTATATTGTGATTACATTAATTATAATATAGAAATAATAAAATGAATCATAATACAATAATAAAATACAAAAAAGCCTTCCCCATATAACAAATATATTTTTGGCACAAAAATATACATTATATGAGAAAAGCTCAATAGTTAAATATTTAGATAGATTTTTATATAGACTTTTTTAATATAAACTTTTTTAATTGTAGACTTTTTTTATTAGTTTTTAATTTTCATTAGTTTTGTTATTGGTTTTATTGTTATAATACTGCCATTGCTTCAATTTCTAAAACTGCATCTTTTGGTAATTGAGCAACTTGTACACATGATCTTGCTGGTGGATTTTCTTTAAAATATGTAGCATACACTTCATTAATATCATTAAAATCTTTTAAATCTTTTACGAATACTGTAGTCTTAAATATTTTATCCATGCTTGTACCAGCTTGTTCTAATATTGCTTTTACATTATCTAAAGAAGCTTTTGTTGCTTCTTTTGGGTCAGATACTAACTCACCAGTTTTCATATCTATTGGAAGCTGACCTGATGTAGAAACTATATTTCCAACTTGTATCGCTTGAGAATATGGTCCAATTGCTCCTGGAGCTTTCTCTGTAGCTATTACTACTTTTGACATAATTTCACCTCCTATTATTAGGTTATATTTACAGGAAAATAAAATTTCCTAAACACCAATATCAATATGAACCTTTAGATTAAATTTCAAATCTAAAACTTCAAATAATCAATACTTAGATGATTATATTTATTTGTGTCCATGTTAACTTTTATTAAAGCAATTAACATGCCAAATTTTACCTATATATAAAATTTTGTGAAGTCATTCAAACCAGCCACATCTAAATATTTTTATAAAAAAACGCTTCAAAATTATTTTTCGTAATGTCAATTTTTTTCTCATATCTAGAAATTTACCAACTTGAGAATTCTTGTTTTGAGAATTTATATGTTAAAACCAGTTTTTAATCCTAAATTATCAAGTTATTATGTATGAATTATCAAGTTATTATGTATGAAAGAACTATAGTTGACAATCCAACCACTATAAATAGTAAAACCTTTACCCAAACCTTATTTACTCTAGTTATCATAGAGCCTATTGAAAATATAATAGCTAAATATAATAGTAACCAAAAAATCATCAATACCCATCACCATTGCTGAGAACTCACAAATCCCTCTTTTAATAACCTTACTTCATAATATTATTCTTCTCATAATAAATTTATAATCTATCAGTAAATTATTATGTTGATTACCTCTCAGCAACTTTCTCCTTTCCTATTTTTTAAATCTTTTATAGAATTGTATCATGTCTAAGTGAATTTTCATACTATTAAGTCTTTTTTATAATAAAGCATTAGCTCTTATTCTATGCCTAATAATGTAAGATTGTAGTTATTTTATTGATTTTAATAAATTTATTTAATATACTAATATTAATTATTTTTATATGAAATTATTATTTATTAGGGGGATTTTTTAATATGGGTAAAAGTGAATTAACAGCAGAAACAACAGAGGAAATGTTAAAGGTATTAAGTGGTAAAGATTATAATGTTGCTTGTGATTTACATGAACTTGGTAAATCATTAGATTGCAAAATTGAGCCAAAGACAGGTGCTCGTTCTTACAAGATAGTATATTCCACTAAGAAACCAAAACGTAGCCTATTTACTATAGAATGTAACGAAAAAAAATGGAGAGTTAAAGCAAATCTTTTTCATCTAAATACATATAAAGATGTTGTAGAAGAATGTTCTAAAACTATTAAGGAAAGTATCACTAAAACTCGTACTTGTAAAAAATGTAATTCAAAGTGTATTGGTGGTTCTTCATTTGAATTAGATGGAAAGTCTTACTTGACTTGTATAGGAAGTGGTCATTATTTTGCAAATATGGAAGAAACTGATTGGAAAAACTTAGAAAAATTAATTATTAAGGAAAATAATATCATGCAAGAATCTTTATAATTTTTTATGATAATTATTAAGATATATGAGTGATACTAAATATTTAGATAATTATCATAAAATAAATGGAGTGTCCCAAAATGAACTTTTTAGTTCATGAGGCACTCTTTTTTGTATGAACTCAAATATATTTTCATAATTTCAACAATAAAAAAGAAGCTTATCTCTATTTTGAGATAGCCCCTTTATTATATACAAACATACTATGCCAACTTGCCCATTTCATATGCCTGTTTCATTGACTCACTTCCCTTAATATCACCTATGTGCCAAGCTCCTACACCATATACTATACCTTTTTCCTTAGCACCATTTAAACATGATGTAAACCCTCTAAATCCTTCTATTGTTCTTTCCATATCATCCACATTATTGTCTGCTGCTGCAACAATAAAATAGAAATCTTTATCACAAATTTCAGTATATCTAGAACAAGTTCTATCAATCATAGTTTTCATTTGTCCATTCATAGTATAAAAATAAACTGGAGTTGCCAAAACAATCACGTCTGCTTCAATCATTTTTTCAAGAATTTCTCCCATATCATCCTTCTGTGGACAACTTGCTCCTTTTTCATAACAAGCACCACATCCAGTACAGTAGTTAACATCTTTATCTTTTAGAAATATCTTCTCTACTTTATGTTTTGATTCTAATGCCCCTTGCATAAATTGGTCACACAATAAATCAGAATTTCCACCTTTTCTAGGGCTTGCGGATACTATTAATACATTTTTACTCATAATATACTTCCTCCACTTATTTACTTATACTGTTTTCTAATGTCTTTTCTTTTTCAGCAAGACCTTCTTCATATCTATCAATCTTAAAATTTAATCGTTCCAAAGTTTTTTGCATTTCTTCCATTCTTCTCGCCAACTGATTTCTCTGCTCTATTAAAAGTTCTTTTCTCGCTTTAATAGTACTATTTCCCTGTTGAAACATAGCCACATATTCAATCAATGTCTCAATAGAAAGTCCTGCACTTCTCATACATTTTATGAAATTAACCCACTCGCAATCTTTTTCTGTAAAGGACCTAATCCCACTTTTATTTCTACCTACAGGTGGTATCAGACCAATTCTTTCATAATATCGTAAAGTATCTGCTGAAAGCTCGTATTTTTTGCTAACTTCTGAAATCGTCATACATACATACCTCTCTCTTGATATTGTATAGATTAAAATATCATTAGATAATTCAAATAATATTCTATAGAAATTTCTTATTCTGTTTAGCCATAGTTAGTAACTTCTGAACCTCCCATGACTAAAATCACAAGTGTACGTAACTATTTTTTAATCAAAACTACTTACTCTATTTATCTACATGTAATTATTTTTCAAAATTATTTATCCTTCTTATTTATAGCTACTAATTATTTTTCAAAGATTTCTGCCACATCCTTTAAAGCATCTATAATTTTAATATGTTGTGGGCAACTTTCCTCACATTGTTTACATCCAATACAATCTGATGCTTTACCATAAGTCTTAGTATAGTTATTATAGTAAACCATCTGTGTTGAAAATCCAGCATTAATAGCTTGTTTTTCTGAATTATACAATGCAAAATAGTTTGGAATAGCAATATTTTTTGGACATCCTTCTACACAATACTGACATGCAGTACATGGAACTGCAATTGATTCATTGATAATTTCTACAGCTTCGTCTATAACATCATATTCTTCTTTTATAAATGGTTTAAAATTTTGCATATATCCTGTATTGTCTAATAATTGTTCCATATTTGACATTCCACTTAAGACCATCATAACATTGTCTTTACTTGCTGCAAAACGGATTGCCCAAGATGGTATTGACATATCTGGATTATAATCATTGAATAACTTCTCTGCCTTTTCTGGTACCTTTGCAAGTGTGCCTCCTTTTACTGGCTCCATAACAATCACAGGCTTATTGTGCTTTTCTGCTATCTCATAACATTTTCTAGACTGTATACTTTCATTGTCCCAGTCTATATAGTTAATCTGTAATTGAATAAAGTCTACTTCTGGATGTTCAGTCAAGACTTTATCTAATAATTCTGCACTATCATGAAAAGAAAAACCAATATTCTTTATTTTCCCTTCTTTTTTCTTTTCTTCAATAAACTTAAAACTATCAAATTTTTTGGCTACCTCATAATGTGATACACCTATATTGTGTAAAAGGTAATAATCAAAATAATCTACACCACACTTTTCTAACTGTTCATTAAAAATAGTCTCTTGTTCTTCTTTTTTCTTTAAAACCATTAATGGCAGTTTGGTAGCTACAGTAAAACTATCTCTTTTATGTCTCTTTACTAAAGATTCTCTCAGTGCTATCTCACTTTTTCCCATATGGTATACATAAGCTGTATCAAAATATGTAAATCCTCTCTCCAAAAAAGTATCAATCATTTTATTTAAATATTCCATATCAATAGTTGTAACATCATTCTCATCTTTTATTGGTAAACGCATTAATCCAAAACCTAATTTTTTTGCCTCCATTGTTTTACTTCCCCCTTTAAATCTTATTTAATTTATTTCTTTTTAACTTCTCTTTTAAATCTATACAAATCTTGTATAACTATACTTTACTACTTGGAGTTAACTTCAAGTCAATAGCTTTTTTTATTTTTAGTCCAAATATTATAAAAATATAGTTTTTAATATTAATCCAAAGCATGTTCTTTCCACTTTCCACTTTTCCAACGCCACAAAAAACAGATACTTCGGAAAATCCAATCCATAAGCATTGCTATAAATACACTCAAAACACCAATTCCTACCACATAAGCTAATAAGTAGCTACACCCAATACGAAAAATAAGCATAGAGAAAATAGAAATAATCATAGGATACCTTACATCACCAGAAGCTCTAAATGAATTTGGCAATACAAAGGAAAGAGGCCAAACAGTTATCCAACCACTAATATGGATAATCATAATCTCAAAAGCTAAATAAAATGTGATATTGGATAGATTGTAAAGATTAAGAATAGGATTTAATAGAAGTAAAATTCCTAAATTAAGTATAGCCATATAAAACCAAGATAATCTAAGCAGATACTTTGTATATAAAGTGGCATGTTCGAATTCCTTAGCACCTACACATTGAGATACTACAATAGTGATTGCTAAACCTAATGCTTGACCTGGAATGGTAGCTACATTAATAAGGCTTCCTGTTACGGCATTTGCTGTAATTGCACTTGTTCCAAATACAGCAATTAAACTTGTAAGAATTATTCTTCCTATTTGAAAAATACTGTTTTCTAAACTGGCAGGAATACTGATTTTTAAGATATTTTTGATTGTATTTAAGTCAATATCCCAAAAAGAATATGAACGAATAGAAATTGTTAATTTCGGATTACGTAACATAAGTATGGTTGTTGTAGCTCCAACAACTCTTGCAGTTAGAGTGCCTATCCCAGCTCCTAATACACCCAATTGCAACCCGTATATTAGTAAAGCATTTATCCCTATATTGATTACATTCATAATAAGGGAATTAATCATAGCAGTTTTAGTATCTCCCATTGCTCTAAACAAAGCTACTGATGAACTATAAACAGCTATAAAAGGAAAGGAAACTGCTGTTATATAGAAGTATATTCTAGCGTTTCTCATGACATCGTGCTCTATAGTTCCAAAAAACAACGATAAAAGTCTGTGATTAAAAATCAAGCAAATTGTCATAAATAACACAGATATTCCAAAGCTGACAGTCAACAGCTGTTTTCCAGCAAGATTACTCTTTTCTGAGTTTTTGCTACCTAGATATTGACCTGCTACTATAGCTCCTCCAGCAGCAAGAGCAGTTAATAGGTATATAAGCAAAGTATTGATGGTATCTACAAGAGAAACACCAGAAACTGCACTTTCTCCAACTGAAGATACCATTAACGTATCAAACATACCTATTGATAACATCAAAGTCTGCTCAATCATCAAAGGAATAACTATTTTTTTCAAACTTTGTTTAGAAAACATCCCCTTTTGAAAAACATCTATTTTCTGTAAGTCTTTACTTATTTTTTTTATTTTTGCCATAACACAACTCTCCCCTATCAATAAAATTCTTTCAGGGCTAATGATAGCATTGCATATTGAAATCGAAAAGTACTGTCTTTTTATGTTTATAGTATCAAATATGCTACTAAGTATCTCAAAATAAAGTATGTTGAATTTAAAAATACTCTGCTTTATACTTAAATTCAAGGAGAGGTTTTTATGAAAAATAATTCATCAAAAGTTGAACGATGTGAAACGATAGTTAAGATACAAAAAATATTAGGAGGCAAATGGAAAATTGAAATTCTCTACTATATATCTTTAAAAACAATACGATTTGGAGAACTACAGCGACAGATTGGAAACATTACTCAATCTACATTAACAAAACAACTTAGAGAACTAGAATCAGATGGTTTTATTTCTAGACATATTTATGAAGAAATCCCACCTAAGGTAGAATATTCTCTAACAGATTTAGGAATAAGTTTTGTTCCTGTTTTAGAACATATGAAACAATGGGGAAAGACTCATTTATCAAATAATAAAAATGAATAGTGTATACCCCTTTTAAAAAGCATTTTCCTTTTTATATTTATGATACAATATTGAATATAAAAAGGAAAATTTTGTTTTTAAATAATCTTATCTGTTGATTTTATAGTATCAGATTTAATATCAGCTTACTTTTAAGATTATATTTTACTAAGTAACGCTAAATAATAAAATTTTAAAGATTGTGAGGTAAAAATATGAATAAGAAAAATTTAGCTATATTAGTATCGGGTATGATGTTTTTTTCTAGTTTTTCAGTAATCTTTGCAGATAATGCTACAAAACAAGAACGACTAATAGGTAAAACAAGATATGAAACAGCCGTAGAAGTAAGTAAATTGGGGTGGGTTCAATCAAAAACAGCTATTCTAGTTAATGGTAACTCTATTCAAAGTGCCCTTTGTGCAAATCCATTTGCTATACTAAAGAATGCACCTATTCTTTTAGTAAACAGTAATAGTATTGAGAGTTCGACTAAAGCTGAACTTAAAAGACTTGGTGTAGAAAATGTGTACATAGTAGATAGTGGAAATAGTATTTCTGCTAAAGTAGAAAATGAGCTAAAATCAATTAACATAAAAATAAATAAAGTCGCAGGAAATAATATATATGAAATGTCTACAAATGTACTTAAAGAAATAGATAAAATAAAAAAAGTAGAAAATGTTGCTGTTGTAAATGGATTAAAGGGGTTATCTGATGCAGTTAGCATAGCTTCTCCAGCAGCAATACATAATATGCCTATAATACTAGTATCAGATGAAAACAGTAATGATAGTAGTGTAAATTTCTTAAACAATAGGTCTATAAAAAAATCTTACATAGTTGGAGGAAGTAAGGTTTTATCAGATAATACAGTAAAAAAATATCCAAACAGAGAAAGAATTAGTGGTTCAGATAGAAACAATACTAATGCAAAAATTATTGAGAAATTTTATAAAGACAAAAAAATAAATAATGTATTTGTAGCTAAAGATGGTATTAACCAAGAAAATGCACTAGTAGATTCATTATCAATAGGAGTACTAGCTGCTAAAGAAAATTCACCTATAATGATATCTAATGGTAGCCTCGTAAATAGTCAAAAGGAATTTATTAAAAATAAAGATATAGATGAAATAACACAAGTAGGAGGAGGATATAACCAAAAAGCGTTTGAAGATATTTTAAAATTAAAAAATGTCGACATAAGAAATAAAACTAAAAAAGTATCTTTAATACAGGCTAAAGAACTATTAAAACAAGCTCTTCCAGGAAGTAATATTTTAGTTTGTTACTATGATGAAGATGATAATAAATACGACTGCAAAGTTATAAAAGATAATGTCCTATATGAGATAGAAATTGATGCCTACTCTGGTAAAATAATAGAAATTGAAAAAGATGATGACTTAAATGATAGTAATTTAGGTACAAAAAATATATCATTGGACAAAGCTAAATCTATAGCACTAGATACTGTTCCTAATGGTAATTTAATCTATTGTAAATATGATGTTGAGGATAATGAATATGAAGCTAAAATAGTAAAAGACAATAAAACATATGAATTAGAGATAAATGCATTTGATGGAAGAATTGTAGATATTGACATGGACAATGATTCTGATGATGACTTTGATGATAATGATAATAATCACAATAATAACTCTAATACTAATGATAACAATTCTATTATTAGTGCTGAAAAAGCTAAATCAATAATGCTAAGTAAAGTTCCCGATGGAAAAATAGTAAAATTTGAATATGATAAAGATGATAAAGAATATGAAGGTGAACTAATAAAAGGAAATACTGAATATGAGATAACAATCAATGCAATTACTGGTGAAATATTGGAATTTGAAATAGACAATTAATAAAATATATACTTTATTAATTATCACAAAGCCATAAATACTGGATTATTCCGTATATATGGCTTTTTTTATTTTTGTTTTTTAAATGGTTTATCCTCTCACATCACTATATATATACACATGTCTTTTAACTCAATTCTAATAAAAAGTTTAGTAAGTACTATATATCCTTATGATAATCTACTCCTTCAATTCTTTGATAGTAATTCCCTTTCATCTACAAAATACAATAAAAAGATTAAATTAAAACCCAGTCTTTTCTCACAGCATCTAGAAAAGAAAGGTTTTTAGATAATATTTTATAATATTATTAATTTGCCTAAAATTATTGCGTGATTTACTCATGAACGAACAATAAAGTTAATATATAATTTGACTGTATTAAGATGAAAGGAGATATATACTATGAATACCATATTAAAAGTAAATGACATAACTAAAATTTATACTAAAGGTCAACAACCGAGTTTAGATAATGTGTCCTTTAATGTATCAGAAGGAGAATTTATAGGAATAATGGGGGCTTCTGGTTCTGGAAAAACAACTCTTCTTAACGTATTATCTACAATTGATAAACCAACAAGTGGGGATGTTTTCATAAACAATGTAAACTTAAAATCACTTAATGATACTAGTTCTGCTGATTTTCGTAAAAATAATTTAGGCTTTATCTTTCAAGAATATTTTTTACTGGACAGTCTCACAATTTTTGAAAATATTTCAGTACCTCTTACTCTAAAAAAACTACCTCCAGATAAAATAGAAAATCTAGTAAGAAGTCTATCCGAACGATTTGGCATAACTGCTCAATTAAACAAATATCCAAATGAATTATCTGGTGGTCAAAGGCAAAGAGCTTCAGCAGTTAGAGCAATAGTTAAACAACCTAGTATCCTGTTTGCAGACGAGCCAACAGGAGCTTTAGATTCCAATTCAGCTACTCAACTACTCTACTCACTACAAGAAGCAAATGAGGAATTGAATACAACAATTTTAATGGTGACTCATGATGCTTATGCAGCTAGTTTTGCAAATCGAATTTTGATTTTTAAAGATGGTTGTATTATTAAAGAACTACACAAACAACAAAATGACAGGCATACATTTTACGAATTGATTATTAAAGAAATTACAAAATTGGATACTAAAAGATAGGAGGATAATTTAATGAACATTTTTTATATGGCAATAAAAAACCTTAAAAAGAACTTTTCATTCTATTCTCTATATATGCTTTCAGTCTCTTTTGTCATCACTGTATTTTTTGCATTTACTTCATTTTCGGTTAATAAGGTAATGCTAGAAAAGATTTCAACTGATGGTAGAGTTGAGTCTATGTGCAATGTTATCTCTATATTTTTAATGGCTTTTGTTATCTTCTATATGGCATATTCAAATCGTTTTTTCTTGAGACGTCGTACAAAAGAGCTGAGTATATATGCTTTTCTTGGATATCGCAAGTTTGCAATCCTATCACTACTTACTTTTGAGAATATATTAATTTGTAGTGGAGCTTTTATTGTAGGATTGGTATTAGGAGCATTGGCTCATAAGGGTATTATCTTTGGAATTACTACTCTGCTCAATTTATCAATTGACAATTCACAAATACCATTTTTTAATATAAGTGCAATAGGTAAAACAACACTCTTTATAGTATTCGTTGTTTTAGTAATATCTATATCAAATGCTAAGTTTCTTTTTAGGACTTCACTTATAAAATTAGTAAGATATGAAAAAAGTGCAGAAAAAAAGTTGAAGTGCAGAAAAATTCCAGCTTTTATGGGCTTCATTATGATTTTAAGTGGCTATTGTCTGGCATTAGATATTCTTCGTGGAACTAAGTCGGTATGGATACGTATAGGATTTTATCAAATAGGATTGGTAACTATGATTCTTATTGTAATTGGTACAGCTCTCTTTATCAGTGCCTTTCTTCCATACATTATGCAACAGAGAAAAAAAAATAGACAAGCTTTCTACACAGATATGAAGATAATAACTATTCCAAACTTTATCTATCGTATACGCTCAAATTCTAAGACTCTAATTATGCTTACATTACTATCTGCTTCTACTTTAACAGTTTCAAGTGTTATGGCACTTTCTTTATACTATCCTATTGCATCAATTTCACGTATTGCACCTTCAGAGATAGAATTTAGGGTAGAAAGAAATGAACAAGTTGAAGATGTAAAACAAATTGTAAGTCGATATACTTCTGATACAGACGATGTTATTTTTACACAGACAGATATTTATAAAGTAACATCTTCAGCAAAAGACCTTCCTCTTGAATATGGGATTGGTACATCTAAAAATGAGCTATCTAATAATAGTTCATCTAAAGTAGTTATCTCAAGAAAAGCAGGATTTGAGTGTATATCTTTTTCGGACTATTGTACATTATTAGAAGCACAAGGTAGAACCAAACTGCTAAAGCAACTTACACCTTTAAATGATAATGAATGTATTTTGATGAAGTATCAACCAAATAATGATGGAAGTATTGAAAATGGAATGATTTACCCACTACTCATCAATGGTAAAGAAACACCTATAACTGTAAGAGAAACATCATTAAACAATACCATTTCTTTTGGTAATAGTGTTGGAACACTTATTGTTAGTGATAATATATATAAAGAAATAGAACAAAATAAATTGCCAGTAACAAGTATTTTGAGTATCAATGGTAAATCAATTAAAAACAATGAAAAATTATATGGTGATATTTCAGATTATCTAAATAAAAGCCCTTATTTACAAGGACATTCTCACAGGATTAATGATTTATTATCAATTAATAGCTCTACATTCCTACTAATAGGATTTCTCGTTATTTTATTCTTTATTGCTGTTGGAAGTATATTATACTTTAACAATATAACAGCAATTTTAGATTCAAAGTCTGATTATGAGATTTTACAAAAAATGGGCTACACTGATATACAAATTAAAAAAATTATTAAAAAACAGGTATTACCATTTTTTAATATTCCGTTTTTACTTGGGATGTTGGATTGTGCATTTGCTACTTTGGTCTATAAAACTGCTTTGATGCAAAATTTACTTGGAACCTCATTCTCACAATATATACCTGTAATTATTGCGGTTTTCTCAACTGCTATAGTATATTTAATATATTACATACTTACTACTAAATCCTGTTGTAAAATCGTATTAAAAAAATGATATTTTTCAAATCGTCATACTTAAATGTGTGGCGATTTGGTATACTTTATTTATTTATAAATATTTGATATAATACAAAACTATAAATTCATAGGTTTAATGTAGTCATAAACTTGATATAGTACAATACTATAAATTCATAAGGAGGTGTATAAGATTGCCAAACTTTAATTTAAAAACATTATTTTTAGGAAACTACATCCTATCACTCCTCTTTATGGGAATCTCTACAAGTATTGAAATTTATATGAATATACAAAGCATTATCCCCTTAATGATTTCAACATTATTGCTTATAGATATTACATATATAACTTCTTGTAATGTCAGGGAAAATAACATTATTTCACTATTTTGTGGGTTATTAGCACTAGATAGTTGGTATTTACTCTTGTCATTTGTAGCCACACCAATAGGTACTATTATTTTTAAAATATTAAACACAATTATAGCGTATGTCTCTATCAAGTTCATATTTTTATTTTTATTTCAAGGTAGTGGATACAAATTTCGTAAGATAACAGATATTTTGTTAATTATTACCTGTATTACTGCAATTATGGGAGCATTTATATCTGACAAAATCTATGCTTGTATGTATGGAATACAGTTTGTTGTAAGTATAATAAGCTTTTTCTATATTATTTTTTATCATTGGAAAAGAGTCACTTTTGTTATAAGAAGTGAAAAAAGACCTATACTGATTTCTGTATTTATAACAATTATAGGATTCCTTATTTATTATTTTTTCACACTAAAAATATCAAATCATATTGGTAATTTTGGAATCTATCTAACTGTATTGATATTTTCTATGAGTATTCATGGTATTGTACTTAAAGAAAATGATAATTTTCCTATTTCAACAGTTTTTAACTTAAAACAAAGGTCTATTTTTCTTTTTACGAGTATTACAGTTATTAGTTTGATGGTACTACTTAGTAGTGGTAATTTTTCTATAATATTAATCGCTATAAATGTTTTATTTATGCTGATTTTCCTTTGTAACATTATTTTAGAATTTAATTTAAAACACGAAAAAAATCAAACTCCTAGAAATAGTAAGTATACTTTTGCATTAGAGAGATTACAACAAGAGGAACAACTAAAAACAGATTTTTCTAATTTTTTACATGACGATGTGTTACAAGATTTGCTTTCAATAAAAAATATGACAAGTAAGTCATATCGTCCAGAAGTACAAGATATTATATATGAAACACTTAACAACTTAAATACATGTATAAGAAAGCAGATGCAGGACTATCATCCTGTAATCTTAAAAAATTTGACAATAAAAGAAAATTATCAGAATTTGATTGAAA
Source organism: Clostridioides sp. LIBA-7602 (assembly GCF_056688945.1). Classification (NCBI taxonomy): domain Bacteria; kingdom Bacillati; phylum Bacillota; class Clostridia; order Peptostreptococcales; family Peptostreptococcaceae; genus Clostridioides; species Clostridioides sp. LIBA-7602. Next base: position 3,730,690 of record NZ_CP196991.1, read on the forward strand.
GTGTTTCTTCATCATTTCCACAAAGAAATATCCTAGTTGCCTTTAAGTGTTCTGATACTCTATTCTTGGTTGAGCCATATGATATATTGATGTACCGTCTAATTAAAGAATTATTGACCAACGTATATAAACACTCAAATGGTAGCCACGCGTGGATAACTTTATCACTAGAAAAAGATATAATAAAATTATCTGTTGGTGATAATGGTGCGACAAATACATCCTTTAAAACTAATTTAGATACACCTAAAATGCCTTTAGATACAACAAAGCATAAGGGCATTATCTCCATTAAAGAACAAGTAGAAAATCTAGGAGGAACAATAAATATTTCTGATAATATACCTCACGGAATTTGTGTACAAATTACAATTCCTATGAAAGGAGATGGTTCATATAAATATTTTGTTAGTTGATGACCACATGCTTTTTGCTAAAAGCTTGTCTATTGCATTAGAAGAATATGAAGAACTCGAACAATTTTATTCCACACAAGATGTTCATAATTTATCAGAAATAATTATAAATAAAAAAATAGATATTGTATTGATGGATATAAATCTTAGAGACTTAAGTGAATGTGATGGCTTAGAGGTAGCTTATAATTTATTAGAAACTAACCCTACCATTAAAATAATAATGTTGACTGGATATGACCTACCAGTTTATAAATATAAAGCTAAAAAAATAGGTATCTGTGGATTCCTTAATAAGAATATCAGTCCAGATAGTTTAATTGATTCATTATTAAAAGTCCATCAAGGTCGAACTTGTTTCCCATCTGAAAATAATGAACTAATTATTGAAGATTTGACAAGTATGGAGAAAAAAATATTACAACTTATCTGTAGTGGAAAAAAAAGAAAAGTGATTGCTGATGAATTGTACATAAGTGAAAGAACATTATCAAATCATTTACAACACATATATTACAAATTAGATGTTTCTTCATCAGTTGAGGCTATTACAAAAGCAATTCAAATGGGCTATATTTCTCCAGTATATTAAAAAAATAGTGTGCTTTTCTCATTTAAAAAATGCACACTATTTTTTAATATACCGTTTATTTTTGTATACTCATATTTTAAGCAACTAAAAAACAAACTAACCTCTTAATAAATATCTCTATATAACTCCTAATACATATCATCATATCCATCCCCATAATTACAGGGTTTTAAGGAACTTTCTTCACTTAAATACGACTCAAAATTACAACTAAACAAAATTGCTGGTTCTATATACATTTCCATAGGTGTATATCTCCATCTTTTTACCTTTGCCTCTATAACCTTATAAAAATCATCCAAACTATACCCTTCTTTTAATCTTTCATCTATAATATCTTTAGTTATACCTAAATCAACTTTAAAATTTTTTCCTGATTCATTGTTTAATTTTTTTATAATAACTTCATGAATAGTTTCTAAAACTCCACAAGTCGATTCTTCATTTGATTCTTCAAGGGTATTTTTTTTAAAATTCTTTTTATTTAAATTGTTTTTTAATAACTCTTTTTTCTTTGTCTCATTTTCTGTTTCACACCCTGTATCAATTACCCACTCATAATCTTTGTCTATACTATATTCATCTATACAGCCGTATGTGCTGGTATTATTGGTTTTGAACAACTCATCTCTATGCTTATGTTTCATTGTTTTTTGATTATTGTTAATAGTTCCGTTAATATATTTCTCTATATTTGTGAAAATATCACTATTTTTTCCTACAACCCCTGTATTACTATCTTCAGAACATACATAACTATACACAGAACAACAATTTCCCTTTACTCCTCTACTTATTAATCTCAATATACCTAAATCTATAAATTCATTTACAAGTCTACTTATTGTAGATATAGATACATCAAGGTCAGATGCAGCTTTTCTTAATGTAATCATAAATTGCCCTCTTGGCAAAGTTCCTTTTAATCTTTGTATATTTTCTTTTCTCATTATATAATGATTAAATCTGATTCTATTTACATCACTTCGTTCATTAAAATACAATACCGCTGAATTTAATTGATAAAAGCCATTACTCATATTCCCACTCCTCCAATTTGAATAAATATTTGTTTGTAAAATTTTTTAGATTTCTAAATAACTTATTAAATTATTATTTTTATTAAAAAGAATTCTTTGATATTTTTATTTTAAACTTTTAATCATATTAAGTTAATGGTGCAGATTTAACTTTTTTATTTAAACAATAAGTGTAATATTATTTTTAATATAAAGATTTTATTAAACTTATCATATAATTTTTTAATATTATTTTATCTTCTCTATATTTTTCTGCTGTGTACTAAACTCTAATTCATATCTTAACTTGTTTATATTATGATTTATTTAAATTATGGTTTATTCATATAATAATTTGTCACTGCCATAAACTATATATTTATATAAATACGCAATCAAAAATAAATCACTATGCTATACTAATTATTACGAAGATTATACTGATAGCTACAAAAACAACTATAAGGAGCTTTATACTTTTTATTAAACACAAGAAAAATGTATAACACCTTATTCATTATAAATTACAAATACCTAAAATTTTATGTATTATCAATTAGTTAATATACATATTTTACACAATGAGGAGGAATAGTTATGACAAACTCTAAAAGTAGAACAGAATATCTAAATCGTATTTGCAAAGTACAAGACTATATAGAAGAACATTTGCATGAACCTCTTTCTCTTGATGAACTTTCCAACATAGCAGGGTTTTCAAAGTTTCATTTTCATAGAATTTTCAAAGCCATAGAAAAAGAAACTTTGTCTCAGTATGTAAATAGGCTAAAATTAGAAAACGCAACTTCTTTTCTTATTCACCGCCCTGATATGACAATTACTGATATTGCACATTACTTTGGCTTTACTGATTCTGCTGTTTTTTCTAGAGCATTTAAAAATTATTATAAAATAAGCCCTATAAAATATAGAAATAATTATAGCAAGAATTGCAAAGAACCATATAAAATTTCTCAGTACAATAGAAGCATATCAAAACCTAAATGTAAGAATATTAGAGAGGTTAAGGGTGAAATTGAAATTCTAGAACTTGGTAATATGAACACCATTTACACTAGATATACTGGTTCATATGGTAATCTAACCAGTACTTTCCCAAAACTTTTAGAAAAGCTATTCATATATGCAAGTGAGCAGAATCTACTTGGACTTGAAAATACAAAAATATTAGCCATCTATCATGATAATCCACAATTTACACAGGAGCACCAATTAAGGACTAGTATTTGTATGACAATTCCAGACAGCAAAGTTGTAAAAGAAAATGATACTCTTGGCAATATGATAATACCTTCTGGAAAGTATCTTGTGGGACATTTCGATATTTCAAAATACGAATACAGTGATGCGTGGGATTTTATGTATAGAGAATGGCTATCAAATGGCAATTACAAGCTACGTGCATCCTTTCCTTTTGAAGTATATCTTAATAACCCAAATAATCACCCTCAAAATAGGCACTTAGTCGATATATATTTGCCAATAGAACCTTTTTAAATAACTTCGTATAAATTATTCTTGTATTAAGGGTTCATAATCCATATTTTATGGTTTGATAAGATTGATAAAATGAGGTGAACCAATGAAAGAAATAAAAATTAATGGAGCTAAGATACACAATCTTAAAAATATAGATGTTTCTATCCCAAAAGACAAACTTGTTGTTGCAACAGGTGTCAGTGGCTCAGGTAAATCCAGCCTTATGTTTGACATTGTATTTGAGGAGGGGCGTAAACAATATCTGCAATCTTTAGGTATACTTTCAGGTATTGATAAGGAAGATAAATTTGATAATATTCAAGGCCTAGCTCCTACTATAGCTGTTCAACAAAATATTATTCGTCAAAGTAATCCTCGTTCAACAGTAGGTACAAGAACCAATATACTTAATATGCTTACACTATTGTACTCAGCAGAGGGACAGATAATGTGTACAATGTGTAATACTCCTTTAGGCACCAATCTAGTTTGCAATAATTGTGGTCATGAAGAAGAACGATTGAGACCAAGTTATTTCTCATACAACTCTTCAGATGGAATGTGTATGAAATGTTCTGGACATGGAGCATACTTTGAGATTAATATTGAAAAGTTAGTCTTTGATAAACACGATACCCTAAAACAAGTCTTGGATAGAGCAAAAATTACACCAGGATATTTGAGAGTATTCTCTAAAAAATTCAACGATTATTTAGAGATACAATTCTTACAATTACCTGAAGAAATAAAAAATGAAGTACTCTATGGTCACTATGAAAATGGCAAAAAAAGTTCCTCTTTATCAAAGCTATTTCACAACCGTTACAAAAGGGGTGAGGATTTGAATGGAGTTTACACTATGACTGCTTGTTCTGAGTGTCAAGGCTTTAAGATTGGTGAAGAAGCACGTGGAGTACTCTTAAATGGAAAACATATTGGTGAACTTGGAAAAATGACTATTTTAGAAATTGATGAGTTCCTTAAAATCTTATTAGGTCAAGGGAATTTAAATACATTTGGTACAAACCTTATAAATGATATTTTATCCAAAACAAGACATCTAATAGAATCACGATTAGGTCATTTATCCTTATACAGAGAGATGTCAACTTTAAGTGGTGGAGAAATTCAAAGACTATTTTTAAATTCACATCTTGATTCAGAGATGGATTCATTAATTTATGTACTTGATGAGCCAACTGCTGGATTACATGAATCAGAAAAAATAGACATTTTAAAATCAATAAAAAAACTTAAAGACTTAGGAAATACAGTTATAGTCGTTGAACATGATAGAAATACAATTGAAATGGCAGAACATATTATTGATATTGGTCCAAAGGCTGGTATTGAAGGTGGACAACTAATTTATCAAGGAGATTTAAATGGTCTACTTAAATCAGACAAGTCAATTACTGGACAATATTTATCAGGAAAATGCTCAATGCCTAACAGAGCAACCTCTAGAAATATTGATAGTATTGATAAAATGCCTTGTATAACTGTTCAAAATGCAAATACAAACAACCTTAAAAATGTAACAGTGTCAATGCCTTTGGGTTCTATGGTTGGAATATCTGGTAAATCAGGTAGTGGAAAGAGTTCACTTATATCAGACACCCTACTCCCTCTTCTTAGAAGTCACTTTAATAACCATACTATCAATAGTCAATCAAGTGTCCTAGAGAGTGAAATAAGTGATGAAGATGATTATGCAGTTGTTGAGACTATAGCAGATAGATTAATAGGTACTAAGTATATTTCTGGATATTCAGAAATATCTCAATCTCCTATTGGCAAAAATATGAATTCAACTCCTGCTTCTTATATTGGTATATGGGATAAGATACGTACATTATTTGCAAATCAGTCAGAATCAATAAATAGAGGATTTACAGCTGGTCATTTTTCATTTAATTCTAAAGGAGCTTGCTCTAAATGTAGTGGTAGTGGATATGAAAAGGTCTGGCTGGGTAATAACTTAAGCATCGACCATATATGCAGCGAATGTCATGGAAAGAGGTTTAATGATGAGTCTTTATCCATTAAATATAAAAATAAAAATATTCATGATGTTTTAAATATGAGTGTCTCTGAAGCTGTAAATTTCTTTGAAGATATGCCAAATATTGTTTCACACTTAAAGGTACTGGAACAAATAGGTATGGGATATATAAAATTGGGTCAACCCACACCTACTTTAAGTGGAGGTGAATCTCAAAGAGTCAAACTCGCAAAAGAAATTGGTAAAAAACGAAATGGTAATATCCTTTATGTATTGGATGAGCCAACTACTGGTCTAAGTCTATATGATACTGCCAAACTAATTCAACTGTTGGATGAGTTAGTAGCAAATGGAAACTCTGTAATTGTTGTTGAACATGATATAGATGTTTTAAATGTTTGCGACTGGATTGTTGAACTTGGTCCAGAAGGTGGTGATAAAGGAGGCTATATAATTGCAGAAGGCTCCCCTAAAACTCTAAAAGAAAATCCAAACTCTATAACAGGAAGGTACCTATAATGAATAAAAATAGTTGCTTAGATTTGACATTTGAAAGTATAGAACCCTCAAATGTTGGTATGAGTTCAAAAAAACTTTCACAACTTGAACCTCTAATAATCTCTCAGTACAACAATATAAATGGAATAATTATCGCAAGAAAAGGAAATATCGTATTTGAAAAATATTATAATGGTTATAATATTGATGATACTTTTCATGTTGCATCAGTTACAAAAAGTGTTATATCAGCTTTAATAGGTATCGCAATAGACAAAGGATATATAAAAGATGTTGACCAAAAAGTTGTTGATTTTTTTCCTGAATATACTTGTAGTCCTACTGAAATATGTAAAAAGGCAGTAACTATACGTCATCTACTTACAATGACTGCACCATACCCTTTTAAAAATAATACTGAGTCATTAGAGAGATTTTGTAAACAGAAAGATTGGATAAAATATGCCTTAAATCAACTTGGTCAAAAAGGTGATATTGGTACTTTCAAATACTCTTCAGCTGGAACGCATCTACTTTCAGCTATTATCACAAAGACTACAGGAAAATCTGCTCGTGAATTTGCTAATGAATACTTATTTAAACCTATTGGTATGAAAGAGATACCAGATTATGATATGAACGGCTTTGGCTTTGAAGATTTATTTGGAAAAAATCTTAAGGGTTGGGCAAAAGATAGACAAGGTAATTCTACAGGTGGATGGGGACTTATGTTGAGCGCTAGAGATATGTTACGATTTGGTTTTCTATATTTAAATAAAGGTATTTGGAATAATAAAAGTATTATATCTAAATCATGGATTGAAGAGTCTGTCAAAATGAATACCAATGAGTATGGTTACCTATGGTGGCTATGTAAAAAAGATGGAGTTTTATGGTATTCAGCAATGGGAGCTGGAGGAAATGCTATCTGTTGTATTCCACAATATGACTTAGTGATAGCTATCCCATCTAAGATAGTTTTTAAACCTCATGACAGATGGGATTTTATTCAAAAGCACATACTTACATCTATGATAGATTAACTATATCACAAATAGCGAAACCCTCCACTATAACACCAGACTTTGGTTTAGTGATATTATGATTGATACTATATACATAAAAGGAGATGAATACTAATGGAGACTTACACAACATCAGAGGTAGCAGAATTAATTGGTGTACATCCTAATACTGTGCGTTTATATGAGGAACTCAACTTAATACCTAGACCCAAGCGTAATACAAATGGTTATCGTATCTTTAATGATTTTCATATAGAACAATTTAGATTTGCTCGTACAGCCTTAAAAATTGAAGTTCTACAAAGAGGATTGAGAAAAAATGCTCTTGAGATTATTAAAACGTCAGCAAATAGAGATTTTGACAAGGCTATTTGTCTTGTAAATCACTACTTGCAACAATTAGAAATAGAAAAATCTAATGCTGAAGAAGCACTCACTATTGTCACTCAGATTTTAAATGGAAATTCTCAGGAAACAAATAAACTATTTTTAACTAGAAAAGAAACTGCAGAACACTTAAATGTTACAATAGATACTCTAAGAAACTGGGAAATGAATGGTTTGCTAAAAGTAAAAAGAAAACAAAATGGTTATCGTGTATATACTGATGAAGATATAAAGAGACTTAAAATTATCAGTTCACTTCGTTTAGCAAACTATTCTCTTTCATCTATTTTACGAATGTTAAATGCTTTGTCTTGTAATCCTGATACTAATATCAAAGTTGTCATTGACACTCCAAAAGATGACGATGAAATTATTTCAGTATGTGACAAATTGATAACTTCGTTGAAAGAAGCTGAGCATAATGCAAAAACCATGAAGTCCCATCTTCAAATTATGAAAAAACAATTTTCTTAACCCTACACTCTAACTCCAGACTTTGATTTGTGTGTTATCCTTAAGAACGAGAAAAATTCAACACACAAATCAAAGGAGGAATAGAATGGAAAACAAAAATACTCACTCTACATGGAAGAAAAAAGTAATCACATTTCTAGCAAGTCAATATATTTCTTTATTTGGCTCATCACTTGTACAGATGGCTCTAATATGGTATGTCACACTTCAAACATCATCAGGTATATGGGTAACAGTTTTAACTGTATGTTCCTTTATACCTCAAATGATAATTTCTTTTTTTGCTGGGGTATGGGCAGACTACTACAATAGAAAAGTACTCATAATTGTATCAGATGCAATAATTGCCATCTCTACATTAGTTCTAATCATATTTATGATGTCATCAACTGGAACAAAAAATGAATTGATAGCCATAGCAATAGTATCTGTTATACGTTCTCTAGGAAGTGGTGTGCAGACACCTGCTGTAAATGCAATGATTCCTCAACTTGTACCAGAAGAACACTTAATGCGTTTTAATGGCATAAATGGTAGTCTACAATCTATAGTACAATTTATAGTTCCTATTGTAGCTGCAGCAATACTTAGCTTTGGTAACCAAATAAATCAAGTTCTTTTAATCGATGTATTCACTGCAATTATTGCTATTGTATTGTTGATATTTATCAAGATTCCTAAGCATAACATACCAAAACAAGTTGAAAAAGCATCATTTTTTACGGATATGGTGTCAGGAATAAACTACTGCTTTTCAGATAAATTCATTAGAAAGATACTTTTTAGTTATGGAGCTTTTATGTTTCTTTGTGTTCCATCAGGATTCCTTATAGGACTGTTGATTGAAAAATAGCTACGCACACTTGTGACTTTAGTCATGAGTTAGTAGCTAAAATAGTCAGCATATAGGGAAACTTATATGTAGAGATAGGATAGAACCTATCCAATACTACTTGAATTGCTGGAAACCCCTAAAGCTAACCAAACTAAAACATAAGGATGAAATAAACCTAAGTGTGAAAGTTACGAAAGTAGAAAAAATTGGTTAGATGGTATAAGGTTAAACCCTAAGTACTTTAAAATGGGCAATCAGCAGGTAAGCTCCGAATAGGAGAAACTTCAACGACTATTCCTCCTGAGGGAAGTACACTACAAGCTATCGGTAGTGGAAGTGGGTAGACCTTAACGGATAATGCCGAAGGATAAGATATAGTCTGTGCTTGCATGAAAGTGTAAGAAGTTCATAAGAGAACTGCATAGGTAGTAGCGAACTTATGTGAACGACAACCTCAAAAATGATAAAAGTTAGGACTTACGGTTCTTAAATATGTTATTTAAAAATAAATATAAAAACCTTCGAAATAATTGTTTTAAATAATTACGTTTGTTAATATTATAATGGGTGATGAAAAATAGAAGTTACTCGGATATGTATATTAATAATCATAAAAAACAATTAAAGTGAGGTGATAGTAGTGGAAAAAGCTTATAAGTTTAGAATGTATCCAAATAAAAAACAGCAAGAGTTAATTAACAAAACTTTTGGATGTTGTAGATTTGTATATAATAAGTATCTTGCTAAAAAAATAGAAGTTTATGAAAATAATAAAGAAACTTTTACTTATAAACAGTGTAGTTCTGATTTGACCAATTTAAAAAGAGAATTAGAGTGGCTTAAAGAGCCTGACAAATTTTCACTACAAAACACCTTAAAAGATTTAGAAAACGCATATAAAAAATTCTTTAAAGAAAATGTAGGATTTCCTAAATTTAAATCAAAGAAAACTAATAGGTTTTCATATAGAACTAACTTTACAAATGGAAATATTATGCACCTTGGTCAATATATAAAATTACCTAAACTTGGTATGGTTAAAGTAAGGGATAAACAAGTACCTCAAGGGAGAATACTTAATGCTACAGTATCCAAAGAACCAAGTGGTAAATATTATGTATCATTATGTTGTACTGATATAGATATTAAAGCATTTGAAAATACTAATAATCAGATAGGTTTAGATTTAGGAATTAAAGAATTTTGTATCTCAAGTTGTGGAGAATTTATAGAAAATCCTAAGTATCTTCTAAAGTCATTAAACAAACTTGCTAAATTACAAAGAGAATTATCAAGAAAAACAATTGGTAGTTTAAATAGAAATAAAGCAAGATTAAAAGTTGCAAGACTTCAAGAATATATAGCTAATCAAAGGAAGGATTTTCTACAAAAACTATCTACTAAATTAATACGAGAGAATAATATTATTTGTATAGAGGATTTACAAGTAAAGAATATGACTAGAAATAGTAAACTATCTCGCTTAATTTCTGATGTGTCATGGTCAGAATTTGTTCGTCAATTAGAATACAAGGCTAATTGGTATGGTAGACAAATTGTAAAGGTAGGTAAATTCTTTGCAAGTTCACAAATATGCAATAAATGTGGGTACAAAAACGAGGAAATGAAGAATTTAAATATAAGAGAATGGATTTGTCCTTGTTGTAATGTAACTCACGATAGAGATATAAATGCAAGTATAAATATACTAAAAGAAGGACTAAGACTAATAACAGTTTAAAATAAATAACTTATGTAAGAACCGTAGGAACTACGGGGATAGCCTGTGGAGAGTTTGTAAGACATATTTTAGTATGCAAAATTCTATGAAGCAGGAACCCTGTGACTTTAGTCATGGGAGGTTCAGTGAACGTACATTTGGTAGAGGTTATATCTATCTGTCCATTATTGAAATGATTGGATTTTTGGGTATGGTTTTAGGTGGATTGATTATAGGAATATTTGGTGGCTTTAAAAACAGAAACAAGACTTTTTTCTTAGCAATATTATCTTATGCTGTTTTTTCAATTATTTTAGGTTTTGTAACACAGGCATGGCAATTTTTTATATTTATGTTTTTTACCAATTTTTCAATCCCAATTATTCAAGCATCAGCTATGACTATGTTACAAGAACATGTAGAACCACAAATGCAAGGTCGAGTGCTTGGTTTACCTATTATTATATATACTGGCTTCATACCTCTTGGTATGATGATTTTCGGACCAATGGCGGATATAATATCTATTAATAATTTAATCATAATAGCAGGTACTATACTCTTATTTTTTGCCTTTTCTATTCCCTACTCAAAACAGTTTTATAAGCAAGGTATATTTAAGTCAAAAGAATCTAAATAATATATATTAAAATAATAATACCTCCGTTTCAATTTATATCAATAGTTGAATTTACTACAGAAACGGAGGTAAACAAAAATATTTATATCGTTCAAGTATCTACTAAATTATGCTAAGTACATTTCATTATCTACTAAAAGATAAAGTTCTTTTTTTATCTAAAATCATATACAAAATAAGCCATGCTATACAATGTACAACTAAAATTATAACGTCTTTTACAACAATAGAATTTCCATTAATAATCCCCATAATCCCATTAAATGTGGCTACTGATGGCATCATATAACATAAATTACCTATACCACTCATATCAACTCCTAAGATATATATTAATAAAGGTGCACCTATAAATAAAATCATTATTATTTTAATATAAACAATTCCTACCATAAGACCTTCTGAAAACTTACCAATAAATAGACCTATCAATGATGAAATAAATGATGAAAATACAACAAGTGACAACATCATTACCATATCTAATACCAAGATATCCAAACATATAAATACAGTTATCATTGAAGATAAACACCCACACAAAAAACCCAAAGATATTTTCTGTATAATATATTTACTTCTACTCTGTGGTAAAACTTCATTTATAAATGATATTCCATCTTCTTTTTCAGATATAATATTCATTGCATTAAAGGTACATCCCATAAACATAGCTGTAATTAGAATCATAGTAATAAAAATATTTTGAAATTCTTTTAAAACATTGTCTTTGGGTAATATTGTAACATCAGAATTTTTTAAATCCCCCCTTAGTCTAAAAACATTTGGTAATCTCTTTCCTACATTTTTTATAGCATTAATTTCATCTCCATAAAGTATAGTTTTAATCCCTTTACCATCACTGATAACTCCAATTGTATCTGTTTTAATATTCTTAATTTCATTTATTAAATGCTTCTCTGTTTGATATAAGCTTACTGTACCATATCTTTTTAACCACTGCTCTGTTTCTATGGAGAGTGTATTTTTTACTATTCCGAAGTGTAATTCTCCTATTGAAGACATATCAATTGTTCCCATAAAATTTATTAAAATTGCCATAACAACTGGTAAGAAGAAGGAAATTATGCAAATTTTATCTTTTCTTATACTCTTTAACTGATAACGTAATCCCATCAATATTATCCCTCCCTAATCAATTCTTTATTAAAAATACTTTTTACAATAAAAAACAAGACTATTATTATCAAAGAACACAAAATGAAATATATTGATTCACTTGAAACATTTGTAAAAAACGCATTTTTAAGTTGACTATAAACGTGATAAAAAGGATGATATTTAATCCAATTTATTTCAAAGGATGTATTTGCAGACAAAAATACAGGTGTAGTTATAAATACAGCAAGCAGAAGATATGCAAGAGAAAACTGTTTAAAATCCCTCAATAACATTGAACATCCAAACCCAATCAAAGACATAATAATTGATAAAATAGCAACTTGAACTAATATTTGAGGTAGTATTTTTACGCCTTCAGAAATCCCAATGTTAAGTGCTACTAAAAGAACTGTAAAACATAAGTCACATATCAAAAAAATAAATAACTTTGACGATATAAAAAGACTTCTTTTTACAGGTAAAATACCAGTAATACGCATTACCCCCATCTGCTTTTCTTTAAACAGTAAAGAGGCAATCCCAAGAAATCCAATAGCTACAATTTCAAAGAATAAAATCTCACAAGTCATTTCTTTTCTTAGCCTTATTTCAGTTGTATCTTTATCATCTATTTGAATCATTCCATTGTTATCTAACCCTTTAGTATTATTATCTTTTTCTGATTCCAACAAAGACAATGCATAATCAGCTCTATAATTATCAACGCCTTTAATCCCTTCATGTAAAATTACTTTTTGCTTATTATCACTTATATCAATGCCAACTGCATTCGTATCTTCACCCAGTTTTGATTTTAATTCATCTATAGAAAAAACTCGATGAATTAATGGAGATACGTCCATACTTGTATTCTTGGGATTATACAAATATACACTATTATGATAGCTATCCTCATCCATAAATCTTACATATCCAAAGTTAATGTAACATGAATAAAGAATGAGAGAAGCAAGTGTTAGTACAAAAAATTTACCATAAATCATCATCCAGAAATCTTTTTTTATTAAGGTAAAAAATTTAGAATACATTACTCTAACATCCTTCCTGTGTATTTTATAAAAACTCCTTCTAATGTAGGCTCTTTAGAATGTACACTTAAGATTTCATCATGTTTAAAAGTTATTCCATATTTCAGCTCCTGTATATCTAAAATTTTGATATCACGTTTTCCATTATAAATAAATTCTACTTCGACTTTATCATTACTATTTTGTATTTTTAAATTTTTAGGGCTATCTATTGTTATAATCTTACCATCTGCTATAAAAGCCACTGTATTACACATTAAATCCGCATCCTGCATATTGTGTGTAGTTAAAAATATAGTTGTTCCTTTTTTTCGTTCTTCTTCAATAATCTTGCGAAATAATACAGCTCCAGATGGGTCAAGCCCACTAGTAGGCTCATCCAAAAACAATAATCTTGGATTACTGACTAATGCTCTTGCCATACTAATACGTTGCTTCATCCCTTTTGAATAAGATGATACAGGCTTATTTATAAACTCTTTCTTAAACTCTAACAAATCTAAAAGCTCATATATATCTCTCCTCTGATTTTTAGGATAAAAAGATGAAAAATATTCTAGATTATCAATTGCACTTAAGTTTGTATATAAGTAAGGGAATTCAAATAAAACACCAATCTTTTGATATAAAGATTCTGTATATGTTTCAACTTCCTTGCCAAAAAGTGACACTCGACCATTATATCCTTTTAAAACTCCATTTAAGATTTTTTGTGTTGTGGATTTTCCTGAGCCATTAGGTCCAAGAAATCCAAATATCTCCCCTTCTTTCACTTCAAAATTAAGCCCATGTAATATCTGTTTATCCTTTCCATAGGAAAATGTCAAATCTTTGACTTTTATCATATCTCATCTCCTCCTTCATCATTTTTTTCTTTTTGTCTTTTATCCCACCACTTTACAAATTTAATTTTAAATGGAATAGAAATTAATACTATCAATATAATAATTAACCATGTAGACCATCTCATAAGTACTCCTCCCTCTCTTCTTTATTTAATTACTCTTCTAATCTTTTTATTTAACTTATTTTATTTCCAGCCTGTGAAATCGAAGTGTCTCTATTGTGAAATCGAGGTGAAATAAATATATTTTCATCATTTTAACAATGAAAAAGAGGCTTATCTGTACTGCACCCCAATTGTTGGACTAAAAATCTAACGATTGGGGTGTTTCTATATGGCTAAATACGATTTTAATTTCAAATTAAAAGTAGTTAAATCCTATTTAAATAAAGAAGGAGGATATGTTTCAATAGCAAAACAACATGGAGTTGCTAACCATTCTCAAGTTGAAAGATGGGTTAATACATATAATACATTAGGAGAGAATGGACTAAAAAGAAAAAATAAAAATACTTTCTATACTATACAGTTCAAGCTAGATGTTATAAACTATATGATAACAACTAAATCCAGTGCACAAGAAGTCGCTAACCACTTTGGAATGAACAATAGTACACTTATAGCAATATGGAAACAAAAATTTTTACATGGTGGTGTCGATGCCTTGTCTAAAATGAAAGGAAGACCATCAATGAATAAAAACAAAAACACTAAAGAAAAAAATAAATTAACAAGAGAACAAGAATTAGAATATGAAAATAAACTTTTAAAAGCGGAGCTTGCATTTCTAAAAAAGTTGCGTGCTTCAGGGATGAATGTTCCCGAAAGGTTAAAAAACAATACGAAGCAAAAGTAATTTATGATCTTCGTAAGGAGTTTAAACTCTCCATTATTCTTGAAGCTACTAAATTTCCTAAATCAACATAGATGTATTACCAGAAGAGATTTGATATTGAAAATCCAGATAAAGATATTGAAGAAAAAATCATGTCTATTTTTGAAGATCACAATGGCAGATATGGCTATCGCCGAATTACAGCTACATTAAAAAATAGTGGTATCGTTATTAATCAAAAGAAAGTTAGACGTATTATGAGAAAATTAGAACTTAAATGCATAGCTTTTTCTCGTAAATTACGTAAATATAATTCTTATAAAGGTACAATTGGAAAGGTAAATAATAAAATAAATAGAAGATTTAAAACATCAATTCCACATCAGAAAATAACAACTGATACATCAGAATTTAAAATATATACTACTGATAAAAATGGAAATTTAATTATAAAAAAAGCATATCTTGATCCATTTTTAGATATGTTTAATGGAGAAGTTTTATCATTCAGAATCTCAGATAGACCTAACTTTAAATCAATAAGTGATGCTTTAAATGAAGCCATCAATATTACAAAAGATTGTCCTTATAGAAGAACTTTTCACTCAGACCAAGGTTGGGCATATCAAATGAATAAGTATAGCAAAACACTTAAGAAAAATAGAATATTTCAAAGTATGTCTCGTAAGGGTACATGTCTTGATAATTCTCCTATGGAAAATTTCTTTGGAATAATGAAGCAAGAAATGTATTATAGAAAAACATATAAAAGTTTCAACGAATTAAAGACAGCTATAACAGAATATATTTACTATTATAATAACAAAAGAATTAAAGAAAAATTAAATTGGCGTAGCCCTGTTAAATATAGACTTGAATATGTATCTAAAGTTACATAAAGTAAAAAAACAGGAATGAAAATTCCATTCCTGTATAAAGTCCAACTTTTGGGTCTCAGTACAATCTCTATTTGAGATAGCCCCTTTTATTAAGCTCTATCGTTATACTTTTTATGTTTTATTTCTTTTAAAATTTTTCCCTTCATTCTACATACTTAAAGTAATAAGTTTTATATCAAATCCTTATAATTTATAAATTAATATTAGCTTACTCAGCAATTGGAATTGTAAAATAAAATTCTACTCCTTTATCACGATTCTTCACTCCGTATTCTAATCCGTGCATTGTAAGTATTTGTGAAATAATCGCAAGACCTAGACCAGAACCTCCTGTACACTGAGATTGGGGGCTACGATAAAATTTAGACCAAATCTTTGAAATCTCATCTGGTTCTATAGTTCTACCATCATTATATATTTTAAATGAAAGTAAACCATTTAAGCATATAAGAGATAAGTCTAAATTTCCATTACATATAACATGTTTCTTTGCATTAATAATCAGATTTTCTATCACTTGTTCCATTCTCATTTTATCTGCCACTACAAAAACTTCATGTTCTGGCAAATCATATGTAAAATAAAAATTGACATCTGGTATATCGACTAAGAGACGCCCTGCTACAGTTTCAACAAACTCTATAAAATCAAAACATTCTAGACTAAGTTTAGAAATGCCTGCTTCTAATGAAGATAAATCTAATAATGATACAATCATATTGTTCATTCTATCCGTTTCTTCTATAATAATATTCATATAAGTTTTCTTTTTTACTTCATCAACTTCATCTATAAGCCCTTCTGTATATGCACGTACAATGCCAAGTGGAGTCTTCATTTCATGTGAAATTGTATCTACTAATTCCTTTCTTTGCTCTAATAACATCCTTTCCTTATTTACATCTTTTTCAAGTTGGATATTTGCATTTTCCAGTTCAAATAATGCTTGTTGTAGATTTGTAGACATTGTATTCAGACTTCTAGAAAGTTCTCCAAATTCATCATTAGTATTTACAGTACATGGATTAGAAAAATCAAGTTGAGACATACTCTTTGCAGATTTATTTATAGATGTGATTGGCTCTGAAATAAATTTTCCTAATAAAAAATCAATACTCATAATGAATATAACTAGTATTATAAACCAAAGCCAAAATCCAAATTTAGTATTTTTCGAAAAGTCTTCAACAATCAGGTAGAAGAATATAATTAATGCACCTGATAATTTAGAGAGAAAAAATACCTTTTTTCTAACTGAATAAAGTCCAAAATTCTTTTTAACCCAGTTTGAGATATCTACACTCTTTATTATTTTTTTAATTTTTCTTAAACTACTCATCCTTTAACCTCAAACTTGTACCCTGAACGAATTAATGTAACTATACGATGTCCTTCACTACCAAGTTTTTTACGTAAAGTTTTTATATGTGTATCTACAGTTCGTGTATTACCCTCAAATTCATATCCCCATATGCAAGTTAAAAGTTTCTCCCTAGAGAAAACTTGATTAGGATTTTCCATAAATAGATGTAATAATTCATATTCTTTGTATGTTAAATCAATTAAATTATCTTCTACATATACTTGCCTTGATGTTAGCATAATAAGTATCTTTCCTAGACTTAATGAATTTTTTGGAATATCATTAGTATATCTACGTAATAATGCATTAGCCTTTGCTAATAGTACTTTGGGACTAAATGGCTTTGTTATATAATCATCTGCACCATACTCATACCCCTTTAATTTATCTTCCTCTTCACCCTTAGCTGTCAATATAATAATAGGTATATTAGTCATTTCACGTGAAACTCTACATACTGAGAATCCATCTAAATACGGCATCATAATATCCAATATCATTAAATCTATATTATTGTTTTTTAATATTGCAAGTGCTTCAACTCCATCATCAGCAGTTATGCAAGTGTATCCTCCTTTTTGCATGTATTCTACAATAATATCTTGCATTTTTTTTTCATCTTCTACAACCAGTATTTTAGACATTTTTGTTTATCACCTCTTTTTTGTAGACTTTATTTTAGTCTATATTAATTTATTTATTTTGCAACTATTTTTAATAGTATTATTATAGTATTATTAATAAAAATAGCCTGCTAACTA
Source organism: Clostridioides sp. LIBA-7602 (assembly GCF_056688945.1). Taxonomy (NCBI): domain Bacteria; kingdom Bacillati; phylum Bacillota; class Clostridia; order Peptostreptococcales; family Peptostreptococcaceae; genus Clostridioides; species Clostridioides sp. LIBA-7602. The sequence goes on from NZ_CP196991.1 coordinate 3,748,674, forward strand.
TATCTCATGTTAGCAGGCTAAAATATTTCTAGAATAATAAATATATTACTTTATTACTATTCTATTCTTTCGATTAAAATATATTCTAAAACAAATATCTTCAATTAATGAATAAATTGCACTTGTTATAAAGTACAGACCTATAGCTACTGGAGTTCTAACAGTCAATATAAGACTCATTATAGTAGTCACTATAGCCATTTGCTTGTTAAACTTTACTTGAGAATTCACCTTAAAATACGGTATATAATTCACCAAATTTGAAGCTAACATAATTAATGTATATATACAAGGCAGTATAAATAAGTTATCAAACGTACCTAAATTAGCAATCCATGGAATTATAATTGTTGTAAATTCCTTTGTCATATCTAGACATACATGATATAACGCATATACTACTGGCATTTGCACCAAAATTATAAGGCATCCAAGCATACTCTTCATGCTTTCTACAGAATTTACTTGTATTTGCTTTTCCAATTCTTTAGTATCATTCTTATACTTTTCTTTTATATGTTCCATTTTTTCTGCTAATTCTTGCTGTTTTTTTACAGAAAACCTTTGTTTTAATGATAGTGGCATTAGTACTAACTTAACTATTAAAGTTATAAGTACAATAGAAATTCCAAAATCTCCTGTAAAGTTAAATAATATACTTAGTAATCCTTGTAATATACTTGAAATGAAATCCATTTTATTATCTCCTTTTATTTTTAATCTTTAGACTTATAATAGATTCATTTCAAATTAAAACAGACTACAATACCTCCAAATATCATACTTTTGAAAAACGATATACTGTTTAGGCAATCTTTCTTCAGAGTATATAATTCTATTTACAAATATGTTTCTTATTAAAACATATGTAATTCTATGATTTAAGAGGTCTTTACAAAAATAAATTATACTACCAACGATAGATATCAATAATGTCATATAAATTAGTATATATATCATACTATCCATATCTAATTTCACTACATCACCTCTTCAGTATTTATATTTAGCTTTAAATAATTTCAGTGTTCATACTTAGTTTTAAATAATTATAGTATATAAATTTCCTAATGTAAATATACAAATTGTCATATTTATCATATTTTATTCGAAATATTTATAAGTATCCAACCTTTTCATATATAACATTTACTGAACCTCCCATAACTAAAGTCATAAGTGTACGTAGATATTTTTTAAGCAAAATCCTTTAAAATATTCTTTTTAATATCTAAACAAAACAATATTGAATTTTTATATTTGATTCTTACATATAGTCATTAATACAATATTAAATATAACCAAATACTAAAATCAATGACTTTTTTTATGATTAGTGCTAAAATAATTAAAAATAGAAACTAAAACTCAAATGAATTTTCAAAAAAATAAACGGAGGTTACTTAAGATGATAAGTGATTCTATATCAAAAAGACGTAGTATTAGAAAATATAAAAAACAAAGTATTTCACATGAAACTATAGAAAAAATAATTGAAGCTGGAATAAATGCACCTTCATCTAAAAACAGACAACCATGGCGTTTTGTTGTTGTCACTGAGAAGGAAAAAGAATCTATGCTCAAAGCTATGAGTAAAGGTATTCAAAATGAAATTGACGACAATGGACTTCTTCCAGAAAGTCGTCAACATATCGCTGGTGCAAATTACACAGTTAAAATTATGGAACAAGCTCCAGTAACAATCTTTATTTTAAACATATTAGGTAAATCACCTTTAGAAAGCTTATCTGCTGAAGAACGCTTTTATGAAATGGCAAATATACAATCAATTGGAGCTGCAATTCAAAACATGTCACTTGAGGCTGTAGAATTAGGTCTAGGTAGTCTTTGGATTTGTGATGTATATTTTGCATATCGTGAATTATGTGAGTGGTTAGATACAGACAGCCAATTAGTAGCAGCAATATCTTTAGGTTATCCTGATGAAGAACCATCAATGAGACCTAGATTACAATTAAGCGATGTAACTGAGTGGAGATAAATAATTATATTGGGTAAATAAGACTAAAAGAATTTATATTAGGCGAGGTATTTTAATGAAAAAAATAGCTAAATCTTTTACATTTTGGTTTCTTTTAATAGCATTATTTGAGATTTATATGCATCAAATTGGGCAAGACTCAAAGAGTATTGTTCTAATAGGCTTAAATCCTATCTTATCTATTATTTCTCGCACTGATAGTTTTCTTGTTTTCATGGATTCAGGTATGCAAATACCATGTAGAACGATTATGGGGTCAATTTCAATTTATTGGTACATAGCATCTATGCTTTCTTTTCTTATTTATGGCATAATCTTAGATTTGATTAGAGTAATTATTTCTAAAATTGTACACAAAACAAAATAAATATTGTAAATAGTGCATTTTCTTGAGCTATTATGAAAATTTGATTGTTTTTTAAACAACCTTCTCAAGCAAGGCAGAGTATCTACACTCTACAATCTAACTGTAGCTCCTGAAAATGCACCTAAGGTTACATATGAATATTATTTTAGTGTTAATTAATAAAAATTAATTTAATATATTTAATATATTTCTTAGAAAGTATATTATACCTCCATAACCTCTTTGTGATTACCAATCACCTTATTTTGCTTTATAGTCAATGACTTCATTTCATGAAGTGCAAAGTATATACATACAATTGCTGCCGCGGCATCTGCTATTGGCCCTGCAAACATTACTCCATCAATTCCCATAAACATTGGTAAAATCACTATTAATGGAATTAAGAATAAAATCTGACGAGTCAAAGAAGTAAAAAGTCCCAGTACTGATTTCCCAATTGATGTAAAGAAAGTTGATGATATTATTTGAACACCATTTATAAATGTTAAGAATAGGAAAGTTCTAAAATAATGTTCTGCAAATATAAAATAAGTCTCATTTCCATTACCAAATATAGATGTAATTTGTCGTGGGAATATTTGGAAGCATAAGAATGCAATACTAGCTATAACAGTTGCACTTCCTACTGCTAACTTATATGCTTCTTTTACACGATTATACTTTTCAGCCCCATAATTGTATCCTATAATAGGTTGCATACCTTGTGCTATACCTATAATTATAGATATAAAAATCATATTTACTTTAATAATAATACCAACACAAGCAAGTGGAATCTCACTTCCATAAACTGACCTAGCTCCATAATATGCCAATGTATTGTTCATAACTATCTGTGTTACAGTCATTGCTAATTGATTAAAACATGAACTTGAACCTAGTGCAAATATATGTTTATAAATTATACTCTCTAATTTAAAACTTTTCTTATGTAATTTGATATGTTGAAAATTCTTTATATAATAAACACTGATTCCAAAAGATATAAGTTGCCCAATGACAGTTGCTAAAGCAGAGCCAGCAATCCCCATATTAAAAACAAATATGAATAGTGGATTTAAGATTGTATTGATGACTGCTCCTACTAACATACAAAACATAGAAGCTTTTGGTCTTCCATCTGCAAGTATCAACTTACTCATTCCAGTGGACATTATAAGAAATGGTAATCCGATTGATGTAATTTTTGTGTATGTGTGTGCATAAGGTAGTATTTCTGATGTAGAACCAAAGAATTTTAATAGTGGTGTCAAAAATACTGATACTATTACAAACAAACTTATTCCAAAAATAGCCATCAAACAAATAGAATTTCCTGCTGCTTTTGTAGCCTTTTCTGAATTTTTAGCCCCTAATTCCAATGAGCATTTAGATGCTCCTCCAATACCTAATAACAAGGCAATTGCTGTACATATTGTAGTTAATGGGAAAGCAACATTTGTAGCAGCGTTACCTAATACCCCAACACCTTGCCCAATAAATATTTGGTCAACAATGTTATATAATGCACTTACTAACATTGCTATAATACTAGGAATTGCATACTTAGTTAATAATTTTGAAACTTTATCATATTCCAATGGTTCTTTATAGTTTTCTTCCAATTTCTTTCGCCTCCAATTTTGCTTCTTCATTCATATCAATAGCTAGAAAGGCAACCTTTTCTAACATTGATATAAATAACTCTTTCTCTTCTTTCTCAAACGAACTCAACAATTCTTCTACATATCCATTTGTTATTTTTAATATTTCATCATAACATTCTAAAGATTTCTCTGTAGGGTATAAATGCCATGTTCTTTTATCCTTTACACTTGGTTTTCTAGTGATGAATCCTTCTTTTTCTAAATTTGCCAAAGCTCTTGTTATATTACTAGGATTCACAAGGATTTTTTTAAATATAGTATCTTGTGTAATGCCTGGATTATTACATATGTGTAACACATAAAAATATTGGCTATTATTGATTCCAATATCCGCCAATTTCCTGTCAATATAATTTGTATTATATCTATTTATAATGGAAACCCATTTTAATAGCTCTCTCATATTCTCTCCTTATTTATTATTCACCATTTTTTGCGTACGCAATAATCTATTTGCTCATGCAATCATTCTACTGCTAATTTTATTCTTTGTCAATAGCACCCAAGTTTATATTTAAATTATAAAGTCACTATAAATTTCATATATTAGACCATTACTTTAATTTAACTATCTTTAATTTTTCACTAATGTTTAATTACCTTTTATATTAATCTATTTACATAAATATTTTCTAATTCCTAATTCCTAATTCCTAATTCCTAATTCCTAATTCCTAATTCCTAATTCCTAATTCCTAATTCCTAATTCCTAATTCCTAATTCCTAATTCCTAATTCCTAATTCCTAATTCCTAATTCCTAATTCCTAATTCCTAATTCCTAATTCCTAATTCCTAATTCCTAATTCCTAATTCCTAATTCCTAATTCCTAATTCCTTTTAAGTTTATTTTAAAAATCATATTGACACAATATTTATTATCTGTAATAATATTTATATCGAAACGATATATATCTAAGTGATATTAGGAGGCAATATGTTAGAATACATTATTTTAGGATTCTTAATGGAAGAAGAATTAAGTGGGTACGACTTAAAGCAATGGATGTCACATAGTACATCATACTTTTTTGATGCTAGCTTTGGTAGCATCTATCCAGCACTTAAAAGATTAGAAACAAAGGGATATATCTACTGTCGTGAAGCTATAGATGGTAGCAAATTAAAAAAACTATATTCTATAACTGATTCAGGTAAAGAATACTTTCTTGAATGGCTAAAAAAACCGATAAAATTTTCTAAAACAAAGCAAGACCATCTTGTTAATATATTCTTTTATAAGTATCTACCTAAAGAAGTAATTGAAACAAACTTAAAACTATTTATAGCTGAGGTTGAATTACTCTCAGATAAACTAAATAAACAAAAAATTGATGCAGAAAAAAATCATTGTATTGAAGAATACAAATACATGTATTCCACAATGATTTATGGAGTTGACTATTATAGTTTTGTAATTAATTGGTGTAAAGATTTACTAAAAAATTTGTAAGATATAATTTTTTAAAATAAATATACATAATAAAAGGAGATGAAACTTATGAGACTTTTAATACATGATTTAACTGAGGAAGAATTAGATAAGCTAGCACCTAGGCTTAATGAAAATATAAAAGTGCTTCCAAACACAAAAGAAATTCACAAATGTATTGGTTGTTTTGGTTGCTGGATTAAAACTCCTACTGAATGTGTTATAAAAGATTATTATAGTAATATGAGTAAACTTATAAATGACTCTGATGAACTTATTATAATAAGTAGATGTTGTTATGGAGGATTCAGCCCTTTTGTAAAAAATATAATTGATAAAAGTATTAGCTATATCCTCCCATACTTTGTAATGAAAGATAATATGATGCGTCATAAAAGTAGATATAGCAAACAAATAAATTTAAAAGCTATATTTTATGGAAATCATATTACAGAAGCTGAAAAAGACACTGCTACCAAATTAGTACATGGAAATTCCATAAATTTTAATATGAAAGAACACTCTATTTGTTTTTATGAAAATATACAAGATATAAGAGGTGAATCTATATGAATATAGCGATGATAAATGGTAGTCCAAAAGTGAATAAAAATAATTCACAGTATTTTTTATCTGAAATAGAAAAACTTATTAAAAAAGACAATAAAATTTTTACATTTAAAATAGATAATACTTCTAAATACCCTGATGCTTTTAATGCTATACTTAACTGTGATAGATTGGTAATTGCATTTCCTCTTTATGTAGATGGCATTCCATCTCATTTGGTTCATTTTCTAGAGAAATGTGAAAAATTTTTAAATACACAAAATAAAAAACCTATTCCAGTGTATGCAATTGTTAACTGTGGATTCTATGAGGGCGAACATAATCATTTGGCAATTCAAATGATAGAGCATTGGTGCAAAAAGGTCAATTTCACATGGGTTCAAGGTGTTGGAATTGGTGCTGGAGAGATGTTTGGTTCACTGACTTCTGTGCCTTTTGATAAAGGTCCTAAGAAAAAATTAGGCATTACACTAAAAGAACTATCAATAAATATACTTAATGACAATATAAATCTTGATAATCCTCATAAAAATAATATTTTCATTTCACCTAATTTCCCTAGATTTCTATATAAACTTCTGGGTAATTATCAGTGGAATCCTCAAGCTAAATCAAATGGTTTAACTAAGAGTGATATACTAAAGAAATAAAAAAATAGAATGATATAACAATATCAAAAAAACCGTCAAGTACAGCAAAGCCATTCATCTTGATGGTTTTCATGATATTCATATTTACTAAACAATAGATAGCATAAAATACTCCTAATTTCTATATGTTGCAATTCTTTTCTTTATGAGCTGTAATGATTGTGTAGCTATAAGCATTTACTGTTATAATACAATTATCTACACTTATATACCAGTTTTTTCCCTTTCTATTAATAACAGCACTTGAAGATTCTATTTTAGTTTTACACCAGTTCACTACATCATTTATCTCTAAAGAAAGGTTTTTCTTAATTCTTACCACACCTAATTCTGTTGTATGTAATTTATCTAGATTTCTAAGTAATTCATTTTCTGGATTCATTCGTATTAGAACACCTCACCCTTTATAAAATTAAATATATATTATTTAATTCTATTTTATCATAGCCTTCTAATAAAGTAATTTTTTCTACTGTTTATAAATTCCTTATTAACATATTAGAGTTATAAAACTATTTTTATATGAATTTCTCTACTTTATATTGCTACTTTTTTTAAAGAATTGGAACCCAAAACTGAATTTCGCTCAAACCACTATCATTAACATTTTCTCCATATTTTACAAAATCATATAAATTATTTTCATTTAATTGACAACTTGAATTAGGAAACCATTCTTGATAGATATATTCTACAACATTTTGCATACTATCTTCATTTCTTCCAATAAATGTAAAGACAATATAATTACTTTTTGGAAGTGTAAATTTTTCCATTCCATTGGTTAATTTACCAAAACAAGATACTTGTGCTCCTGCAATATATGTAAACATAGGTGTATTTTCAACTTCTTTAAAGTCACTATAATCATTGACTCCAATTAAGAAATCTAAATCTACTCTGTTCTCTATCAATTCTTTATTTTTATGTAAACTTCTCCAACACCTTCCAATAATATGAAATCCCCTTTTTACTTTACCAGAATAGCCAACAATATTTATCTCTGTACAATCGACTTTTTTAATGTCTAAAATCATATCTACACGCAATTTTTTCCGATTATTAATATCAAATTTTAATTGTATTGGTAAAAAGTCTTTATGTTTTCTAAAAAAATTCGGACTATATTTAAACATTTTTTTAAATCTGTGTGAAAAAGAGCGTTGTGTGTCATAACCTGAAATTAAAGCAATTTCAATAATTGGCCTTTCTGTAAAAATAAGCATTCTTGCTGCTTCAGTCAATCTACGTCTTTGTATATAATTATGAACAGTAAAACCTACAACTGATGTAAACATTCTATGTAAATGGTACTTTGAATAACCTGTTTCTTTAGCAATGGCATCTAAATCCAACATTTCATCTAAAAGATGTATCTCTATATAATCCAAAGCTTTTTCAATAGTAATTAAATTATTATCCATGTAGAACACCTCCTATTTTAAAGATAACATATTGTTTTAGTTTATTTTTCACATTCTTTGCTAATGTTTTGATTTATTTTCTTACATATAAAAGGCACTTCAACTTGAAGTGCCTATACATTACATCTTTATTTTTTTAATTTAAATATCTATCACTATTTATAAGATTTAATATTTCAACTCTTTTAATGTTTCAACTCTTATATAAACATACTTGTAACATTCCTTATTTCCAAAGATTTATAGACCTATCTGTTAACTAAGCTTACAACTTATTAGCTTTTTATTTAAGTTTACTATAATCTTCATCAGATACAGGTTCTAGCCATTCATTGAAGGCACCTTCAGCAGGTACCTCTATAGCTAAATGCTGAAACCAACTATCATGTGCAGCTCCATGCCAGTGCTTTATATCTGGTGGTATATTTACTACATCACCTGCATGCAATTCCTGAGCTGGCTTTCCAAATTCTTGATAGTATCCTCTACCTCCAGTTACAAGTAAAATTTGCCCTCCCTTATGGTGTATATGCCATGAATTTATTGTAGAAGGTGCAAATGTTACATTGCCAATTGCTACTCCATTCGTGCTAAGCATATTTAAATAACATTCTCCTGTAAAATACTGTGCAAATGCTTTATTTTCCTCACCAATAGGAAAAACTGCTCCTACACCTAAATCTTTTTCTCTACTCATTTCTAATTCCCCCTATGCCTTAATCTAACTTTTTTACACTTCAAGTATACAACTTGAAGTTAACTCTAAGGCAATAGCTTTTACTATAATAATTTAATTTTTAATTTAGATTTATTTTTTAATCTATTCCTTATAAATCCTCATCCTCAATTATAGATTTTCTTATATTCAATAATTGGTCTACAAATTGATTAGCAGGAGAATTTAAAATATTCTTTGGAGTATCATACTGTTGAATAACCCCATGATTTAATACCAAAGTTTTTGTACCTAAAATCAAAGCTTCATAAATATCATGTGTAATAAATATAATCGTAACTCCTGTTTTTTTATGAATTTCTTTTATCTCTTTTTGTAATTGCTTTCGTGTAATCTCATCGACGGCACCAAAAGGTTCATCCATCAATAAAATTTCTGGAGAAGAAGCTAAAGCTCTTGCAATACCTACACGCTGTTGTTGCCCACCCGATAATTCTGATGGATAGCGGACTTTCATATCATTCGGTAATCCCACTATCTCCATCCACTTGTCTACAGCATTTTTCACTTCTGATTTATTTTTTTTATTGAGAAGATTTGGTACATATGAAATGTTTTCTTCAACAGTCATATGAGGAAAAAGAACACTTCCCTGTACGCAATACCCTATTTTTCTTCTTAACTTAATTAAGTCCTCATTTTTAATATCTGTTTGATTTATCAAGATATTCCCACCATCTGGCAAAATCAAACCATTAATCATTTTTAAAAGTGTTGTTTTACCAGAACCAGATGAACCAATAACAGTTAAAAATTCTCCTTTTTCTATATCTAAATTAAGATTATTTATGATAGTTTTATCATCATATTGTTTTTCAATATTTTTAAATTGTATAATAGGTGTCATTATATTTCCTCCAATTATAAAAGACCTTTTTTACTCAAAAACTCATGTGCAACTTCTCTAGGCTCTAAATTGTTGTTTTCTACATCATAATTCATTTTAGCCATTTCCTTGTCAGTCAAAGTATTTTCAACCATCTTAAATACTTTTGATAACTCTGGATGTTCCTCTAATACTTCTGAACGAACAACATTTCCACATTGATAAGATGGATAGAAGTTTTTATCATCCTTTAAAACTACAACGTCTGAAACACTGTACTGACCATCAGTTGTAAATATAGGCATTACATCAATTTTGCCCTCATTGATAGCTTGATATTTTAATCCAATATCTAAGTCAACTGTGTTTTTAAAGTTTAATCCATATGTATTACACAATGGAGTATATCCATCCTCTCTCTCATAAAAATCATATTCTGCTCCAAATGTTAATTTAGAAGATGCATCCTTTAAATCCGTGATATTTTTTAAGTTATATTTTTCTGCAACTTCTTTTCTGACTGCCAATGCATAGCTATTAGAAAAACCATACATACCAGTCCATTGCATTTTAAGTTTATTTTTGTATTCCGATTGTAATTCACTAAACATATCTTCAGTATATAATTCATTTTTCTTAAGTACCATATTCCAACCTGTCCCTGTATATTCTGGATAAATATCGAATTCTCCATTTTCCATAGCTGGCTGAATATTAGACGTTCCTCCACCTACACCTTGTGTAATTTCTACTTTTAGACCAGTATTCTTTTCAATTAAAATATCCAACATCTCACCAAGTATATATTGTTCAGTCATAGGTTTTGTAGCAATATGAATAGTTTGAGTCTTCGAAGAATTAAATAAATATGATGTAAAGATAGCTAATATGAGAATAAAACTTCCTAGAATGGCAAAAACTTTTCTTTTATTTTTCTTTTTTCTTTTTATTTGAAAAAATCTCTCTACTAATCCTAAAATAAAATCAAATACTAAAGCTAACAAAGCGATAAGTATACTTCCAGTAATTGTCATTACTGTATTATTTGTCGTGATTCCTCTATATATGGCTACACCTAATCCTCCAGCACCTATAAACGAAGCAATACCAGCTAATGCAATTGTCATAATGACCATGTTTCTAATACCAGACATAATAACTGGTAAAGCTAGTGGAAGCTTTATTTTATATAGTATCTGAAAATCTGTACTTCCCATCCCTCTAGCCGCTTCAAGAATATTTTTATCTACATTAGTAATTCCAGTATATGTATTTCTAACCATAGGCAATAATGCATAGATAGTAAGAGCAATAACAGCAGTAGTATTTCCAATTCCAGAAAATGGTATTAAAAATCCTAGCATAGAAATCGACGGAATGGTATATAGAAAATTAATAGTTCCCAATATGGGTTTAGATGAACTATGAAATTCGCTTACAATTACACCAATTATACCACCTAAAACTATTGCGATTATTATAGAAATAATAGAAATAGTCAAATGCTCTATAGATAATTTTATAAAAAAATCACTTCTCTCAGATAATAATGTCAAAATAGCATTTATCATTTATCTCACTCCTTTTTATGAGTTTTACTTAACAAGATTTAAATTTTAATTTAGTAATAGTACTCATTTTAATACATCAACAAATTATTCCATAAATTACATGTTAAGGTTATAATATTAAACTTGCAAGTAGGCACAAAAAAGTAACTATTAGAGAATATTTTCTTATATATTATCTATAAAAATAAGAAAAAATGCCAGAATCGTTAAAATCTTGATATTTAAACGAATTTCTGACACTATATTTAATTAAATTTGAATATTTCTCATATTATTTACTACTGTTAAGTTTAAGTATCATTTTATATACCCATTATACTTATTAATATATCATATATTAATTATATTTTATTTATTATACTATATACTTTGCTGTTAATGATACTCTATTATTGCTCAATTGTTTTGGAGTTCCTTGAAATATTACTTTTCCACCTTTTGTTCCACCTTCAGGACCCATATCAATAATCCAGTCAGCTCTTTTAATTACATCTATATTATGTTCAATTATTATAACCGTATTTCCATTATCTACAATTTCTTCAATTATAGTTACAAAATTTTCAATATCAGCCATATGAAGTCCTGTTGTAGGCTCATCCAATATATACACTGAACTTTCCTTGTTTAATTCGCTAGCAAGCTTTAACCTTTGACATTCTCCACCAGATAAGGTATCAAGAGTTTGCCCTAAAGTAAGGTATCCTATGCCCATTTTTTCAATACATTGTAATTTTGTTTTAATCTGCTTTAGACTAAAAAATTCAATCGCATCTGATACAGACATTTCAAGAACTTCTATTATATTCTTCCCTTGAAACTTATATTCTAAAACTTCTTTTTTAAATTTTTTCCCTTCACAAATATTACAAACGCTCTTTATACTATCCATAAAGGCAAGATTCATCTCTACTATTCCAGACCCTTTACAATTATCACAAGCTCCTTCTGAATTTGAGCTAAATAAAGAAGAATTCACTCCATTTGTTTTTGAAAATATACTTCTTATATTGTTCATAATGCCACTGTATGTTGCTAAACTTGACCTTGAATTTGCTGACACAGGGCTTTGGTCTATAAGCACAGCATTAGGATTTTGCTTTAAGAATTCATCCTTAATTAAGGTACTTTTACCTGCTCCTGCTACTCCAGTAACTAAAGTAAATACACCCTTAGGTATTTTAATAGATATATTTTTCAAGTTATTTTTATTACAATTTTTAATTTCTAAATATCCTCTAGCTTCTCTTACATTTTCTTTGATAGTAAGAGATTTACTTAAAGCATTTCCTGTCACTGTCCCACTTGTAAGTAAATTTTCATAACTTCCTTCATACACAACTTCTCCACCATACTTACCAGCTTTTGGACCTACATCTACAATATGGTCTGCAATCTTAATGACATCTGGGTCATGTTCAACAACTATAATTGTATTTCCTTTATCACGTAATTGTTTTAAAAGTTTATTTAATTTATATACATCTTTAGGATGAAGACCTACACTTGGTTCATCAAATATATACATTAAATCTACAAGATTACTATTCAGATATTTAACCATCTTTATACGCTGAGATTCACCTCCTGATAGAGAAGATGTCTCTCTATCTAAACTTAAATACCCAAGACCTATATCTATTATACTATTTAATTTTTCTATTATTCCCTTAAGTATAGGTTGGGCTTCTGGTTCATCTATATTTTTAATAATTTCAACTAATTCATCAATTTGCATACTAGTTAAATCTGCTATGTTATAGCCATTAATTAAAGACTTGTACACCCTTTCATGAAGTCTCCTTCCATTACAAACAGGGCATTTGTCTTCTATAAGAAGTTTACTCATTTTTTTCTTCGTAGCTTCAGAGATTTCTCCTTCTTTACTTAAATATAGACGATTAAACTTAATCAACAATCCTTCATATGTCATATTAGTTTGACCAGCATTTTCTCCTTTAATCTTTTCTGCTTCACCATATAAGAATTTTTCTAACTCTTTTTTTGAATAATCACAGATTTTTTTATCAAGGTCAAAGTATCTTGATTCAGCAAATATATTCCAGTGCCAAGAACCTACTCCAAATCCTGAAAGCAATATGGCACCTTCATTTAGTGATTTATTCGTGTCAAGAATATTATTCATATTAGGCATTAGCTTTTTTCCAAGTCCATGGCAGTCTGGACACATACCATCGACATTGTTAAAAGAAAACATGTTAGCATTACCTATACGTTCACTTCCAAATCTTGAATATAAGGTTCTTAAAAATGAGTTTACATCTGTAATAGTCCCTAGAGTTGACCTTGAATTGCCACCAAGTCTACTTTGGTCTACAATAATTGGGGTTGATAGATTCTCTATACAATCAGCTTTAACCTCTCCATACTTATGTAAAAAACTTCTTATAAAAGTGCTAAATCTTTCATTTAACTGGCGTTGGGATTCTTTTGCAATTGTCTCGAATACAATAGATGATTTTCCGGAACCTGATACACCAGTGAATATAGTTATTTTTCTTTTAGGTATTTTTAAAGATACATTTTTTAAATTGTTCTCTTTGCACCCTTTTAGAATTATAAATTCATTATTCATATTTTACCTCCTACATTGTTTCTATTTAGATTCTTTAGAGTAAATCATAGTAATAGCTATAAATAAGTAAGATACTATTTCTATTAAATTACTTTTTCTTGTAAATACAGGTCAAATTATAGCATGTAAATTTTATCTGGTAGTATACTGGAGGGCTTAATATTTATAGAAAATAAATTTATTTTATATAAACACTATTGAATCTATTTTATATAAATATCATAATTATATAGATACTAAATTATGTAAAGTTCTTAAGTTAAAAACTTTATATAATTGTATTAATTACAAAAAAAAGTATCTTATCTATAATTCTAAAATCATAAATAAGATACTACATTTCATATATGTGTAAAATCAAGTTTCACTACTATTTTTTGATAATATCGTCTTTAAACTTTCTCTTAATAAAACTGAAACTATACCTAATATTAAGAACATCAATCCACCTAATACAACATATTTTGTCCCTAATCCCGATATAAATAATCCACATACAGCTGTAGCAGTTGTTATTCCTAGATTGGATGCAGTTAAATATAATCCATTAGCAAAATCAGCAGCTTCTGATGCTACAGATGCAATCCAGTATTGATTAATATTAGCATCTATACCAGCTAATACTCCCCATGCCAAAGTAATTAACATCATTGGTAAGCTAAACTGACCTAATAAGAATAATACTATGTATACTACTACCATTGAAAAAATAAAATATTTTATAAGTCTTATAGGATTCTTGCTAAGTGATTTTCCTGCTATAAGATTTCCAATAATATTTGCCATACCATATATCAATAACATTACACTAATTATCTTTTCAGGCAAATTTGTTACACTTTTAAGATACTCAGCAAAATAACTATACACTCCAAATATTGAGCCATTTATTAAAATTACAGCCATAATAGAAAACCAAACAATCGGTTTTTTTAATACACTTAATTGAGCTCCATAAGAAAGTCTTTTTTCTACAGGCATAGATGGCACAAATATTAATGTAATTACAAATGCTATAGCATTTACTATAGCAAAGAATGACATAGCCACTCCTAATGAAACTGTGTTAGCAATAAAATTGGCTACTGGTACACCAATTACCATACCTGCTGATACTCCAACCATTACCCTAGCAACAGCTTTTGGCGCTTCTTCTTCACTTACTGATGCAGAAGCTGTTGAAAATGCAAGTGAGCAGTATATTGGTTGTAAAAAACCACATATTACACGAGCAATTAATAAGACTGTAAAACTTGAAGTAAACACTGATAAAATGTTAGCTAAAAGAAAAATTCCAAGAACAAATAGCATCGCCTTTTTGCGGTTTACTCCTGAGAATAATAAGGGCATAATTGGTCCAGATATTGCAATAGCAAGGGCAAATAGACTCACAAGAAGTCCTGCCTGAGAGATGCTAACATTAAAATTATCAGCAATTATAGGTAATATACCTATAATTCCCATTTCAGTATTTAAAATTGCAAATACTCCAAAAGTTAATATAAATATAAACAGGTTATTATGTTTAGTCATAAGTATTTTTTTCATCCACCTTTATAATTTTTATTCTATTTTAAAATAATCAATTCATTGTATTTTAATAAATTTATTTTAAAATCTTATTTTTTATCATTAACAAATCCTTGTTTACTTAGCGTTTTAGAAATTTGTGGATAATGGTTATAAGGATAACAGTAAAAATCAGTTACAAGCTCTGTCCAATTAGATATACGATTATTGTATGGTCTCTCTTTTAAATATTTAGCATAGGTTTCATCATACTCTTTTATTAACTCATGTAAATCATGATTATAAACTTCCTCAAAATAGACTGTATTTTTAGGCAAACGTGGTTTTAAATCAGGATTCTGAGCAGAATATCCAATACATAAACCTAAGATAGGAATAACATATTTAGGTAAATTTAACTCTTTAATTACTTCTAAAGCATTTAAACGTACATCTCCAATTACTACAGTTCCTAACCCAAGCGATTCAGCCGCTACAACTGCTGTACCTAAAGCAATACCAACTTCATGAGACCCTACAATTAAATTATCAATATCTTTAATAACTTTATCTATAGACTGATTTTTTTCCTTACATACAAGATATGTTCTATAATAATCAGCACAAAATACAAGAAACACAGGCGCTTCTTCAATGTGCTTTTGATTACCACAAAGTAATGCAAGTCTTTCTCTACGTTTTATATTTTTAATAGCAATGACTGATACATGCTGAATATTAACCCAATTTGGCGCTGATTGTACTGCTTTTATAATCTGCTCTAAAAGTTCTTCACTTATAGGTTTGTCTAAGTAAGAACGGATAGAGCGATGTGAAAGCAGTGCTCCTATAACTTCATTCATAATTATTTACATCCTTTTCTATAGTATAAAAATATTTAAACTAGCTTCTAAAACCATTTTTTTCCAACCATTTTATTATTTCAGATTCTGAATTTTTACCACCACTTTCATAAATTTCAAGTGGATTTAAAATATTTGAATCATTACAAAATGTACGTATATCTGAAACAACATGACCTAGACCACCACCACCATTGGTACAAAATGGAATTATAGTCTTACCTGACATATTATTTTCATATAAAAATGTTGCAACAGGAGGAGCCATAGTGTTAAACCAATTTGGAGTACCAATAAAAACTATATCGTAGTAATCAATATTTTTACATTCCACAGCTAATTTAGGTCTATATCCTTCTTTAACTTCTTTATTTGCTTTTGTCTCACATTCATTATAGTCATTTGAATAACCTTGTTCTGGTTCAACTTCAAATAAATTTCCACCAATTATATTTTGGATTTGTTCAGCGATTTTTCTAGTATTCCCTGTATAGGAAAAGTATGCTATCAGTATATTATTTTTCATATTATCACCCTTCTTATTTGTAATTTGTAGTTAACTAATTTAAAATAATTTATTTTTTCTGCATCATATTAAAAATTAGAAAATCAAGACAATCTATCTTTTTTTGATTTTCGTGTACTTTATGAAGTAATGAAGTTCTTTGACAAGACAATAAACGTAATTGCTCTTTGATTTTTCCATCTTTTTTTAATTGTAAAAACTTATCAATCATATTAGAGTCGCAACCTGCATCTTTAAGATTACGAATTACAGTAATATTTTCCTTTGCTATTTCACTCAACATAACACCTCCTTTTCTTAATTAATTCTAATACTATTTTTAGTCTATAGCAAATACTTATATCTTATATTCAGATATACTTGACAAGCATTTCTAATAACTATATGATAAAGAAAATTGATAAAAAGGAGATTTACATATGGAACTTAGAGTTTTAAAATATTTCCTTACAGTATCTAGAGAAGGAAGTATCACAAGAGCTGCAAATTTTTTACATGTTACACAGCCTACAATTTCCAGACAACTTAAAGAACTTGAAGAAGAATTGGGTAAAAAACTTTTTATTCGAAGTAACCACAATGTAACACTAACAAACGAAGGAATGCTTCTTAGAAAAAGAGCTGAAGAAATTATTGAAATGGTTGAAAAAACAGAATCAGAGTTTAACTCAATGGAAGAAACTATTTGTGGTGATGTCTATATTGGTAGTGGGGAAACAGATGCGATGAAATATATTGCTGATATTGTAAAAAATTTACAAGAAGATTATCCAAGTATACATTATCATCTTTATAGTGGAAATTCAGAGGATGTTACTGAAAGGCTTGATAAAGGATTATTAGATTTTGGAATTTTAATTCAACCTGCTGATATATCAAAGTATGATTATATTAACATGCCTGTAAAAGATATTTGGGGAGTAATTATGCAAAAAAATAGCCCACTTGCTACAAAAGAAACTATTAGCCGTAAAGATTTATTAGATGTACCTCTTATTTGTTCAAGACAAGCTATACTCCAAACAATATCAAAAAATGAATTTGCAGAATGGTTTGGAAGAGACTTTGATAAATTAAACATTGTTGCTACTTTTAATCTTGTATATAATGCAGCCATAATGGTAGAAAAAGGTGTAGGCTATGCTATAACTATTGATTAAAAAATAGCTACACACACTTGTGACTTTAGTCGTGAGTTAGTAGCTAAAGTAGTCAGCATATAGGGAAACTTATATGTAGAGATAGGATAGAACCTATCCAATACTACTTGAATTGCTGGAAACCCCTAAAGCTAACCAAACTAAAACATAAGGATGAAATAAACCTAAGTGTGAAAGTTACGAAAGTAGAAAAAATTGGTTAGATGGTATAAGGTTAAATCCTAAGTACTTTAAAATGGGCAATCAGCAGGTAAGCTCCGAATAGGAGAAACTTCAACGACTATTCCTCTTGAGGGAAGTACATTACAAGCTATTGGTAGTGGAAGTGGGTAGACCTTAACGGATAATGCCGAAGGATAAGATATAGTCTGTGCTTGCATGAAAATGTAAGAAGTTCATAAGAGAACTGCATAGGTAGTAGCGAACTTATGTGAACGACAACCTCAAAAATGATAAAAGTTAGGACTTACGGTTCTTAAATATGTTATTTAGAAATAAATATAAAAACCTTCTAAATAATTGTTTTAAATAATTACGTTTGTTAATATTATAATGGGTGATGAAAAATAGAAGTTACTCGGATATGTATATTAATAATCATAAAAAACAATTAAAGTGAGGTGATAGTAGTGGAAAAAGCTTATAAGTTTAGAATGTATCCAAATAAAAAACAGCAAGAGTTAATTAACAAAACTTTTGGATGTTGTAGATTTGTATATAATAAGTATCTTGCTAAAAAAATAGAAGTTTATGAAAGTGATAAAGAAACTTTTACTTATAAACAGTGCAGTTCTGATTTGACCAATTTAAAAAGAGAATTAAAGTGGCTTAAAGAACCTGACAAATTTTCACTACAAAACACCTTAAAAGATTTAGAAAACGCATATAAAAAATTCTTTAAAGAAAATACAGGATTTCCTAAATTTAAATCAAAGAAAACTAACAGATTTTCATATAGAACTAACTTTACAAATGGAAATATTATGTACTTTAGTCAATATATAAAATTACCTAAACTTGGTATGGTCAAAGTAAGGGATAAACAAGTACCTCAAGGGAGAATACTTAATGCTACAGTATCCAAAGAACCAAGTGGTAAATATTATGTATCATTATGTTGTACTGATATAGATATTGAAGCATTTGAAAATACTAATAATCAGATAGGTTTAGATTTAGGAATTAAAGAATTTTGTATCTCAAGTTGTGGACAATTTATAGAAAATCCTAAGTATCTTCAAAAGTCATTAAACAAACTTGCTAAATTACAAAGAGAATTATCGAGAAAAACAATTGGTAGTTCAAATAGAAATAAAGCAAGGTTAAAAGTTGCAAGACTTCAAGAACATATAGCTAATCAAAGGAAGGATTTTCTACAAAAACTATCTACTAAATTAATACGAGAGAATGATATTATTTGCATAGAAGATTTACAAGTAAAGAATATGACTAAAAATCGTAAACTATCTCGTTTAATTTCTGATGTGTCATGGTCAGAATTTATTCGTCAATTAGAATATAAGGCTAATTGGTATGGTAGACAAATTGTAAAGGCAGGTAAATTCTTTGCAAGTTCACAAATATGTAATAAATGTGGGTACAAAAACGAGGAAATTAAGGATTTAAATATAAGAGAATGGATTTGTCCTTGTTGTAATGAAACTCATGATAGAGATATAAATGCAAGTATAAATATACTAAAAGAAGGATTAAGACTAATAAGAGTTTAAAATAAATAACTTATGTAAGAACCGTAGGAACTACGGGGATAGCCTGTGGAGAATTGGTAAGACATATTTTAGTATGCAAAATTCTATGAAGCAGGAAACCTGTGACTTTAGTCATGGGAGGTTCAGAAATTAGTCAATACAACTGAGAATAGCAACCTTTGCTTTAGACCTTTAGAGCCAAATCTTGAATCAGGCTTAAATATTGTATGGAAAAAGTATCAAGTTTTTTCACCTGCTGCTGAAATATTTTTAAAAAAGATGCAAGAAAATTTTACTATATAGAGAATAATTTATTAAGTGTATTTACTTATAAAAATGAGCTAGTCTAAATTATTTCTTAAGTGCTAAAATATGTAGTAAAAATGCCCTTAGAATTTAATTATTTAGATTCTAGGGGCATTTTATATGTTATTTAAACATATTTATTTTTTATATTATTTAATCTCCATGCTAGAGTATCTCCATCTGTTAATATTAACAATTAATCTTCACTTAACACAGATGTAAGCTCAGGGTCATTTAAAAGATGTTCAAAATAGCTATGTGCTGAAATATATCCTATTCCATACATTTTACGTTTTGAATTTACAACCTTATATTCATAACATGCACTCTTGACTTTATTGTAGTCATTAAAATCCACTGCTTTATAGATAGCTCTTTCATTTCTTGGTATATACTTTACATATTTCGGCTTGATAAAATACAAGTCGTCTTTTATCTTACGCTCACGTTTAAGCTTCTTTAAAACTTCTCCATTTTTTCTATGCATTATATGGTCATCATACTTATAATGATGAGCTATATGAGTAACATCACCCTTAAATTTATGCTCAAAATCCAATATAGTCTTCTTCATTAACTCATAATGTGTTCCTTCTTTTTTATCTATATCTGCAAGTATAATTACATTTTGAGGTTTCACTCCAAGTTCTTTCAAAGCAGATTTAAATTCATTATTTCTAAGCTCTTCTTTTTGCTTTCTAGTCAAATTTCTAAATTTAGTATTAGCCTTAAAAACGTTAACCCCAGAACCATCTGATACTAGTACAACATATACATTATTAACACCACACTGTTTTATAGCATCTACAATTGCACTTCCACCCCATAGGACTTCATCATCTTGATGTTGAGGATAAAATACTGCTACTGACTTAAGCTTCCTGCTATTACTCTTAGGAATAGGCATTTCAAGTTTTCCATTAAAATTCTTCGCAATTAAAAATATCATTAATAATATTAATATACTTATGCCTATGTGCTTTGTTTTATTTTCCATATTTAAAGTTTTCTCCTTCTTATTAATTCAAATATATGATAAACCTTTGTGGCAAATAGGTTGAAATACACAAATTATTTTACAATATTTTATAGTTTCATACAATCTTTGACACGAGCTATAATAAAATAAAAAAGCCTTCTAACCGTAACATTGCAAATATTACAGCTAGAAAGCTTCTTAATTCTTAAAATTTATTAAGCTTATTTTTAATCTAAACATGTCTATTTTAGATAAATTATACTTTAATTACTATATAAATACGACTATTTTCATAGTCTACATTTCTTTTAAAACTTCAAGTAACTCTTCTTCACTATACATGTACTTCTTATTACAGAATTGACAACCAACTTCTGCTTTTTTATCTTCTTCTATTATTTCAGCTAATGATTTTTTACCTATTGCAACTAAAGCAGTTTTTACTCTTTCCTTTGAACATTCACACATAAATCCAACTTCACAAGTATCAAGTATCTTAGGCTCTAAACCATCTAAAACAATACTTAATATATCTTCTGGTGATTTTCCTTCTTTTAACAGATTCGTTACTGAAGGTAATTTAGCTACATTTTCCTCTAATTTAGCAATCGTCTCTTCTTCTGCATCTGGCATCAATTGAACTATAAATCCTCCCGCAAACTCTACTTCTTCTTCTTTTGTAAGTACACCTAAAGCTACTACTGATGGAGTTTGTTCTGATACTGCAAAGTAATAAGTAAAGTCTTCTGCAATCTCTCCACTTACCAATGGATAAGTGCCATTATATGGCTCTCTAAGACCTAAGTCTTTAATAACTTTTACAACACCTTCTGTACCTACTGCTGCTGCTACATTTAACTTACCATTTGGATAGTCTTCAACTTCTACTTGTGGATTTCCTACATACCCTTTTACCATACCTTTAGAATCTGCTGTTGCAATAATAGTTCCAATTGGGCCTCCACCTTTTATTATTACAGTCAATTTATCACTATCATTTTTCATCATTAGTCCCATTATAGATGTTGCAGTTAATGTTCTTCCAAGTGCTGCTGTTGCTACTTTTGTAGTTTCATGTAATCTTCTAGCTTCTTCCACTGTGTTTCTAGTAGTTGCAACAAATGCTCTAACTTGACCATTTCCTGATGTTGCTCTTAGTACATAATCTCTCATTTATATTCCTCCATATTTCGTTAATTATCTAATTTCAATATATTCTATTTTAATTTCAATATATAAATACTTACCTATTTTAACCTTAGATAATAGTTCTTCTATATTAGATTTACTCTCAATCTATAAAACTTTATAATTATCAAAAAGTAACAGTTCATAAAACACCATCAATTTGTTTTAATATATAAACCTGTATTTGTTGTATTTTTATATGACATTTATCTTCTATATAAATATATACAAAATTTTTTTACACACAAATATACCCTATTTTTTACATACAAAAAATATCCTTTGACTTTCTTCATTAGGTTCATCAAAAGTAAAATCTCCATAAGATTTTATATATTTAAACCCAGATTCTTTAAGCATATCAACTATTTCATCTTCAGTATACGCCCTTTGTTGATGTACTTCTTCAAATCTTTCAAACTTTCCATATTCATCTTTAATAAAAAATGTAAGCTCCATTTCAATTAGATTTTCTTCATCATCAAAGTAATTTTGCCACATATATGCTATATCTTCTCTATTTTCACCATACATATTATTTCCTAATATATTGGCTAATTTATAAAATGAGCTTATATCAAATATAAATATTCCATCTTTTTTTAATAATTCATATGTCTTTGAAAATACATTTTCCAAATCATCATCATAGGTTATATAGTTGAATCCATCACAAGCACAAAGCACACAATCTAAATCGGATATTTCAAAATCTAGTTCTGATATATCTTGTTGAAGTAAAACCAATTCTACTCCTTCTTTTTCTGCTTTTTCTCTTGCTACACTAAGCATCTCATCAGATATATCTATGCCAGCTATATCATAATCTTTTTTAGTTAATGGAATTGTAAGATTACCTGTACCACATGCCAATTCCAATATATTTTTTACTTTTACACCTTCATCATCTATTATATCTTCTATATATTTAACCCAGCCTTCATAATCAACTTCATTCATAAGTTCATCGTATACAAACGCAAAATCGCTATATTGACTCATCCTTTTTATTCTGCCCCTCCACAATCTTTTTCAGCCTCTTTTTGCGTGATGTAAGCATACCTCCGATTCTTCCAGCTTCCTTAGCTGTAAGCCCTGCCCATCCACGTTCTCCAACTTTGTCCATAAGACCTAGTTCTGAGGCTATCTCATATTTCATTATATCATCATTTGTCAATATTTTAGTATTCTTGCCATTAGTTATCTTCTTTTCTCTTTGCATATTTTCTTTCAAAAAAATCACCCCTTCTTATTTGTATTTTTGTCAATTAAAAGAAATTTATACAAATATGTAAGGGGTATTTATCAATTCACATCTTTTTAAATTTAAGTATCTCTACTTTTTAATATTTATAAAGTACTTCTTAATTTATAGCTTCTTTATATTTCAATAATTTTGCATAAACATTCAGTGCATTTACACATATCTTTTCATCAAAATTAAAGTTTATATTATGAAGACCATTTACAAATCCTTTTTCCTCATTTTTTGAACCTAACATAAAAAATAAACCTGGAACTTCTTTTTGATAGTAAGAAAAATCTTCTGATATCATAAGTGGCTCTAATTCCACAACAGTATCATTTCCAACAGCTGATACAAATTCTTGATATAAATCCTTGTCATTTTTAACAGCAATATAATCGTCTATGATATTTATATTAACCTTACAGTTATAAGCTACTTCAAACCCTCTAGCAAGTTCTCTAACTCTAAGTTTCATTTTCTCATACACTTCTGGGCTGAAACATCTCATAGTACCTTCCATCTTTATGTTCTCAGCTATTATATTTCTTCTAGCCCCACCTTCAATTCTACCAATAGTCAACACTGCATTGTCTATTGGACTTATATTTCTTGATACTATAGTTTGAAGTGAACTTATAAAGTTTGAAGCTACTACTATCCCATCAATCCCATTTTGTGGCATAGCACCGTGCCCACTTTTAGACACTATTTCTATGTCAATATCTCCTATTTGAGCCATAAAGTATCCTTCTCTTGTACCAACATAACCTTCAGGTAACTCTGGATATATATGAAGCCCATATATTTCATCAACATTATATTTTCTAAGCACACCTTCATTTATTAAAGCTTTTGCTCCCCCTGGCCCTTCTTCTGCTGGTTGGAATATGAATACTATATTATCATTTAGCTCTTCTTTATTGTCATTTAAATACTCAATTAACCCAAGTAATATAGTAGCATGTCCATCATGACCACATAAATGTTTTACACCCTCTTCGCTATGAAGCCCATCTATATCAGCTCTAAAAGCTATATCTTTTTTAGGTCTTTTACCTTCTATTATACCTACTATACCTGTTTCTAAATAAACTTCATATTTAATTCCCAATTTGTCAAGATAATCTCTTATGTACTTTGAAGTCTTATATTCTTTTCTTCCAATTTCTGCGATTGGGTTTAATGCCTTTCTATGTTTATAAAGTTGCTCTTGTAAATATGATGCCTCTCTCATGTAATCTCCTCCAAATTCTAATTTATTAAAAAATATTTCTATATCTCTCATAATTAAAATATTATATAACAAACTATACTAATTAAAAGTAAAAAATTAAATTTAATATAAAAATATTTTGCATTATTAAATAATTCACCATTAATAATAATTCCCCTGTTTCATAAATCAAAACAGGGGAATTATTAGTTAAAAATTTTATTTTTTAGCAAGAGAAGAAATGTTTAGCAAGTCCACCCTTAGCAGTTTCTTTATACTTATCCATCATGTCTATACCAGTTTCTTTCATTGTTTCAACAACTTGGTCTAAGGAGACAGAATGTGAGCCATCAGTTAATAATGCATAATTAGCTGCATCGTAAGCTCTTTGAGCTGCCATTGCATTTCTTTCTATACATGGAATTTGAACGTATCCATATACAGGGTCACAAGTCATTCCTAGATGATGCTCAAGTGCTATTTCTGCTGCATATTCAATGTGGTCTATAGTCCCACCTTTTAAGTATGCTACTGCCGCTGCTGCCATAGAACAAGCTGCACCAACCTCACCTTGACACCCTACCTCTGCTCCAGATATTGATGCATTAGTTTTTATTATATTTCCTATTATCCCAGCTACAAGTAGAGCTTCGATTATTTTTTCGTCATCATACTTATAAAAATCTTGCATTGCAAAGAATATTCCTGGAATTACACCAGCAGAACCACAAGTTGGTGCTGTAACTATTATATTACCAGAAGCATTTTGCTCTGACGCTGCCAGTGCATATGCGTATACAAGCGTTGAGAAATTCTTATCTTTTTGGTATGCATTATAAAATGTACTTGCTCTTCTTTTTAATAATAGTTTACCTGGTATTATCTCATCTGTGCTTAGTCCATCATCAATAGATTTTCTCATAGCATCTTTTATAGTTGTTATATAATCTTTTATGTCTTTTGGTTCACATTCCAACACAAAATCTACTAAAGTCTTATTATTTTCCTTACACCATTTTACTATTTCATCCATAGTATCTAGGTGATATATACTGTTACTTTTGCTATTTCTCTGACCTTCTTCTGCTATAGTTCCTCCACCTACAGAGTATACAGTCCATTCAGCTGTTACATTTCCTTCTTTATCTAAAGCTTCAAACTTCATTCCATTTGGGTGAAAATCTTTTATAATATCTTCTTCCCAAACAATTTCAACTTTTTTAGGTGCTATAGTTTTTTCAATTATATAGTCAGTTAAGTGACCTTTTCCTGTAGCTGCCAAACTACCATATAATATTGCTCTAAAACTTTCTGCATCTGGGTTTTCATTTTTAAATCTTTCTGCTGCTCTTTGTGGCCCCATAGTATGAGAACTTGAAGGCCCACTTCCTATTTTAAAAAGTTCCTTTAAAGTATCCATATTATTCCTCCTAAATTTTCCGTATTATTACTTATTATTAGATTTTACGCACATATTTATTATAACCTAAATATATTAATTATTAGTTATTAAATTCGCATAAAATTTATTTTTTATTTCCATTTTGGTATATTTTATTAAATTAATATGCATATTTTGAGAATAAAACATTTATTTCAAATTTTTGTAATATTAATATAATATAAATATCTTATTTAAACAGTTAAGATATTAACTATACCTATTAAAATTAATTAATTTGTACTATAATTATTATTGTACTTAAAAAATTAAATTTAGATAAAAAAGGAGATTTGATTATATGTTATTTAAAGGTTCTGCTGTTGCTTTAGTTACCCCATTTACAGAGGATAATAATGTCAACTTTGAAAAATTAGGTGAATTAATCGAATACCACATTGAGAATGACACAGATGCACTAGTTGTTTGTGGAACAACAGGTGAGGCAACTACTATGAGTGAATCTGAAATTTTTGCTGTAATAAAATATACAGTTGAAAAAGTTAACAAAAGAATACCTGTTATAGCAGGTACTGGTTCAAACAATACTATGTTGTCTGTTCATATGAGTCAAGAAGCTGAAAAATTAGGAGTGGATGGTCTTTTAATAATAACTCCTTACTATAATAAGACTAATGAAAAAGGTCTTAAACTTCACTTTGAAACAATAGCAAATAGCGTTAAGTTACCAATTATTTTATATAATGTACCTGGAAGAACTAAAGTAAATATAAAGCCATCTGTTGTGGCTGAACTTGCTAAGATAGATAATATAGTTGCTGTTAAAGAAGCAAGTGGAGATTTAGCTCAAGTTGCAGAAATAGCTAAATTAGTACCTAAAGACTTTGCTATATACTCCGGTAACGATGATACTATCTTACCACTATTATCATTAGGTGGAAGTGGTGTTATCTCTGTACTTGCTAACATATGTCCTAAAGAAACACATGATTTAGTAACTAAATTCTTTGAAGGTGATATTGAAGGCTCAAAAAAATTACAACTTGATATGGATGCTTTAATTGCTGCCTTATTTATAGAAGTAAATCCAGTGCCAGTTAAAACTGCCATGAATATTTTAGGTTTTAATGTTGGAGATTTAAGACTTCCTCTAGCTGAAATGGAAGAAACTAATCTAAATGTATTAAAACAAGAAATGACAAATTTTGGATTTAAATTTTAGCAATATTTATATAAATAAGTTGATTTTTTCTTAAATATGTATTATTATTAGAATAATCAAATTTTAATATCCTATTAACCTAGGGTAGAGGTAGCTGTAACTAAGAGTATCCAATAGTAGCTGGCAGGCGTTAATGATTGGAAAAAGGATTTACAGCCGAAGAAAATATTTCTTGCAATTATATTTTCTGGGATTACACATAACATGTGTAATACTGTCACTTATATTATGAGTGATGAGCTACAGGGTTTACTTTGAGTGATAAATTAGACGTACAAAGTATACCTTTGTACGTTTTTTGTATATAATTAAAGTTGTTAATATAATATTAAAGTTTTTGGATATATAAAAATATTAACATATCTTACTTGTATAACTAAAATCAAATAAAATAATGTTTTAATAATTTAAAATTGGGGTGAATTTATATGAAAAAAGTAAATGTAGCGATAGTTGGTGCTACTGGAATGGTAGGTAGAACATTTTTAAAAGTATTAGAAGAAAGAAATTTTCCAATAGAAAATCTATTTTTATTCTCATCTTCTAAATCAGCTGGTTCTAAAGTAGTATTTGGTGGTAAAGAATATATAGTAGAAGAATTGAAGGAAACTTCATTTACTGATAGAGGTATACAAATAGCATTATTCTCTGCTGGAGGAAGTATTAGTGAAAAGTATGCTCCAATAGCAGCATCAAATGGAATCTTAGTAGTAGATAACTCTAGTCACTGGAGAATGGACCCAGATGTGCCTTTAGTAGTTCCTGAGGTAAATCCAGAAGCAATAAAAGAACACAAAGGCATAATAGCTAATCCTAACTGCTCTACTATACAAGCTATGGTTCCTCTTAAAGCACTTGATGATAAGTACAAAATTAAGAGAGTAGTATACTCTACTTACCAAGCTGTATCTGGTTCTGGTGTTAAAGGAGTTGAGGATTTAGAGCAAGGAATGAATGGTAATCCTACTGGATTCTACCCTCATCAAATCTCTTACAATTGTCTTCCTCATATAGATTCATTTACTGAAAATGGATATACTAAGGAAGAAATGAAAATGGTAAATGAAACTATGAAAATACTTGATAACTATGACTTAAAAATAACTGCAACTACTGTAAGGGTTCCAGTAAGAAATGGTCACAGTGAATCTATAAATGTTGAATTTAACAATCCATTTGAGTTAGAAGATTTGGTAAAAACACTTGAAGAAGCTCCAGGTGTTGTAGTAGTTGATAATCCTGCTAAGAATGAATATCCAACTGCTGTAGAATTTGACAATAGAGATGAAGTATTTGTTGGAAGAATAAGAAGAGACTTTAGTGTTGATAATGGTGTAAATCTTTGGGTTGTTGCTGATAATATAAGAAAAGGTGCTGCAACTAATGCAATTCAAATAGCTGAAATGGCTTTATCATACGATTTAGTATAATATGCAAAATTGTATAAATATATAATTTTGTAAAATATTAATAATAACACAAAAACAAGCATTAGAAGTAACTGTAATATAAAACACAAAAATAAAAAAGAGGGGATTGATTTTATATGATATTTAAAGGTTCTGCTGTTGCTCTAGTTACACCATTTACAAAGGATAACAAAGTTGATTTTGACAAATTAGGCGAATTGGTTGAATACCAAATAGCTAATGGTACTGATGCTATAGTATCTTGTGGTACTACTGGTGAAGCTAATACTATGACTGATGAAGAACAACTTGCTACTATTAAGTATGTTGTAGAAAAAGTTAATAAAAGAGTTCCTGTTATAGCTGGAAGTGGTTCTAATGATACTATGCACTCAGTTAATCTAAGCCAAGAAGCTGAAAAATTAGGAGTAGATGCTCTATTAATCATAACTCCTTATTACAATAAAGCTAATAAGGCTGGACTTAAACGTCATTTTGAAACAATAGCTAACAGTGTCAAACTTCCAATTATACTTTACAATGTCCCTGGAAGAACTTGTGTAAATATAAGCCCTAGCCTTATAGTTGAACTTGCTAAAATAGATAATATAGTTGCTGTAAAAGAAGCTAGTGGAGACCTAGGACAGGTTGCAGAAATAGCTAGCTTAGTACCAGATGACTTTGCTATCTACTCTGGTAACGATGATACTATACTTCCTTTATTGTCTTTAGGAGGTCAAGGAGTTATATCAGTACTTGCTAATGTTTGCCCTCAAGAAACTCACGATTTAGTAGCTAAATTCTTTGAAGGCGATATAGAAGGTTCTAGAAAATTACAACTTGGTATGGATGCTCTAATCGCAGCTTTATTTATAGAAGTAAATCCTATACCAGTTAAGACTGCAATGAATTTATTAGGATTCAATGTTGGAGATTTAAGATTACCTCTAGCAGAAATGGACCCAGCAAATTTAGAAGTATTAAAGAAAGAATTAGTTAACTTTGGACTAAAAGTTAATGCATAGTAAAAATTGATGCATGGTAAAAAATAAGTTTGGTCAAAAGTTAGCCCTTAATCATAGGAGGAAATTATGTTAAAAGTTATAGCAACTGGTTATGATGGAAAAATGGGTAAGATTTTAGCCGATACTATAAGAGAAGATAGTGAATTAGAGTTGGTTTGTGTTTCAGCTAGAGGTATGGATAGCTGTGAAGGTGACCTTAAAATCTATGAAGATATGAGCACTATAGTTGAAAAAGTTGACGTAGTTATAGATTTTTCTCATCACTCTAATTTAGATAATATCTTATCTTATGTTTTAAAAACTAAGACACCTTTAGTAATCGCTACTACTGGATATAATGATGAAGAAATGAACAAAATACATGAAGCGGCTAAAGTTATTCCTGTATTCCAATCATATAATATGTCTCTTGGTGTAAATGTATTAGTAAAATTGGTTAAAGATGCAGCTAAATTATTAGAAGGATTTGATATAGAAATAATAGAAAAACATCACAACAGAAAAGTAGATGCCCCAAGTGGCACAGCTGTTATGATTGCTAACGCTATAAAAGAGGTTTTACCAAACGTTGAAAATAATTATGGTAGATATGGTCGTAGTGCGAAAAGACAAACAAATGAAGTTGGTATTCATGCTATAAGAGGTGGAAACATTGTTGGTGAACATGATGCTCTGTTTGCTGGAGATAATGAAGTACTTACAATAAGCCATCAAGCCCAATCTCGTGGTATCTTTGCAAGTGGTTCTATAGCTGCTGCTAAATATTTAGTTAAACAAAAACCAGGATTTTATAATATGGACAGCATGTTAGGATAATAACAATAATATAATGAGGATACACAGTATAACTCAAATATATACAATAGATAAATTTATTTGATACTATGCTTATATAATAAAAAATCTGTAAAATAAAATGTAAATAATGAAAAGTAAGTATATACTAAAATTGATAAATAAGTATATAATAAAAGAAATATAATGAAATACAAGGAGAATTAACAAATGGTAAATTTAAACGATGCTTATGAAATAGCAAGATATATAAAAGAAGTTAAAAAGAAAACACCTGTTAAGGTATATGTAAATACTAACTCTTTACATTTCCAATCAACTGATAAATTTAAAGTATTTGGATGCAATGGTTCTTATATATTTATAGGTGACTATGAAGATATAATGGAAGTATTAGATAAACATGGTAAAGATATAATAGATACTCATGTAGAATACGATAGAAGAAATTCTGCTATTCCTCTAAAAAATACTTTAAGTGAACATGCAAGAATTGAGCCAGGTGCAATAATAAGAGACATGGTTACTATAGAAAAAAATGCTGTTGTAATGATGGGAGCTGTTATAAATATAGGAGCTGTTATTGGTGAAGGTTCTATGGTAGATATGAATGCTGTTATTGGAGCTAGAGGTACTCTTGGTAAAAATGTTCATCTAGGTGCTGGAGCTGTTGTCGCTGGTGTTTTAGAACCACCTTCTGCTACTCCTGTTATAGTTGAAGATGATGTTTTAATAGGAGCTAATGCAGTTATTCTTGAAGGTGTTAGAATCGGTAAAGGTGCTGTTGTTGCAGCTGGTGCTATTGTAACTACTGACGTAGAAGCTGGTGCTGTTGTTGCTGGTTCTCCTGCTAAAGTTATAAAAATGAAAGATGAAAAAACGGCTGACAAGACTAAACTTATGGATGACCTTAGAAATTTAGACTAATTAAATAAGTAATGTATAATCAAAAGGGGTGTCTCAACATGAATTTAATTCATTAGAGACACCCTCTTTTTATAATATTTAATTTATTCAATATAGTTTCTTATTTTTATTCTTGTTTATCCTTATCAAATCCGACTGCTTATTTCCACTATGTTTATTTATTTTACTAAATCTGATTACTTATTTTTATTGTATTTTATTCATTCTTATTCAGCATTTTAAACTATCTTAACTTTACCTTAGATTAATACATCGAACCACTATTTACTACTGGTTGTGCATCTTTATTACCACAAAGAACCACCAATAGATTACTTACCATAGCTGCTTTACGTTCTTCATCTAAAGTTACAACATTATTTTCACTTAAATTAGTTAGTGCCATCTCTACCATACTCACAGCCCCTTCAACAATCTTTTTACGTGCTGCTATTATAGCCTCTGCCTGTTGACGTTGTAACATCGCTGCTGCAATCTCTGGTGCATAGGAAAGGTGAGTAATTCTCACTTCACAAACTTCAATTCCTGCAATATCAACTCTTGATTGTAATTCATCTTTTAATTTATCTGCTATTTCCTGACTACTACCACGAAGAGATTTTTCATCTCCATCTTCAGACACATCGTATGGGTAAAGTCTTGAAACATTACGAATAGTAGAATCACACTGAATAGATAAAAATGTATTATAATTATCCACATTAAACACAGCCTTAGTTGCATCTATAACTTTCCAAATTACAACAACTCCTATTATAATTGGATTCCCTAATAAATCATTAACTTTCTGTTTTTCATTATTAAGAGTCATCGTTTTTAAAGATACTTTTTTCCCTCTTGGATTAGATGATATATCTACTTTTTCATCAGAAGAAGATTTTGATACATTAATTCTCGATGATGTTGGATTTATTGCTGAACAAAATGGATTTACCCAATAATATCCTTCTTTTTTTATAGTTCCATAATAGTTACCAAACAAAACTAGAACTATAGCTTCTTTAGGATTAATCATTTTTAGACCAAAACATAGGATAAAGTCTACCAGTATAAATACAAGCCCTAAAATTAGCATAAGTGAGCCTATCCCAGCAAAACCATTATCAAGTTTTATTATTCCAAAAACCATGATGCCTATTGAAACTATTAAAAACAAGATAATCATTATCAAAGCCACTACTCCATTAAATGTTTTCGCTTCTTTCTCTTGATAAGTTTTTTCTTCTTTTAACATATCTATCACTCCCATATTCGTGTATTAAGTTAAGATATTTCTAATTTAATAATATCACTTTTAATGCCCTAAATGTTGAATTTAAAGTTAATACTCTAAATTTTCACCTATATATACCTTTAGTATTTTTAATATATCAATATTAATTTTTAAATGCCTTTTATGAAATATGAACTTATATTTAATATATATTAAATTTGAGTACACTTTTTTAAATATCCAGTAAATTGTAACCCTATTATCACTAATATTATTTTATATAGATTATATTAGTGATAAAATAAACTTATAGTAATACAACAAATTTTTATTAATTTCATAGGAGGAATTTATGTTGAAAGTTATAATTAGCGGTTATAATGGAACAATGGGAAGAGTATTAGCAGAATGTGTAAAAAAGGATAGTGAATTAGAACTAGTGTGTGGTGTAGCTAGGTCTGCTGATGAAAAAGGTTGTCATGGTGATACAAAACTTTATAAAACAATGACTGATGTAACTGAAAAAGCTGATGTCATAATAGATTTTTCACATCATGCAACTTTAGAGCCAATATTATCATATGCACTAAAAAATAATACACCTGTGGTATTAGCCACTACTGGCTATGATGAGCGTGATTTAAACAGAATAGAAGAAGCATCAAAAAGTATTCCTGTATTATTGTCATCAAATACATCTCTTGGAGTGAATATCTTAATCAAATTAGTTAAAGATGCGTCAAAAATGCTAGATGGCTTTGATATTGAAATCATAGAAAAACATCACAATAGAAAAGAAGATGCTCCTAGTGGAACTGCTACTATGATAGCAAATGCAATTAAAGAAGTATTACCAGAAAGTATAAACACACATGGAAGATATGGTAGAGATTGTAAAAGAAAAGCAAACGAAATTGGGATACACTCTATAAGAGGTGGTAATATAATCAGCGACCATGACGTTATATTTGCAGGAGATAATGAAGTTCTTACATTAAGTCATCATTCTCAATCTGATGAGGTATTTGCAAACGGTTCTATAGTCGCAGCTAAATTCTTAGTTGGTAAACAATCTGGACTTTATAAAATGTCAGATATATTAGGATAGTTTTTTATACATAATAAATCTCAATCTATTTAAATATCCATATTTTAAAATTTGAATACTTAATAGATTGAGATTTTAACATATTTCTAAAGTTTATAACTTCTATCTATTTCTTTTGCATATAAATATTTTCTTATCTATTATTTCACTTATTGATATATAATAATATCTTTTACTATCTTATAGTTTTTTATTTCTCATATAAATTATTGTATTCTATACACTGATACATAACCAGATGGAGAAGTACCTGTTGTTCCTGAGCCAAAGGTAAAACTTAAAGTTATTGCTGCTGCTCTAGCGTCAACTAAAAAACTTAAACTTACACTTACATCTGATGAGGTAAGTGTATTTACTGCTTTTGCTACAAAGTTATTTTGAGCTGTTCCATTAAAGTTAGTTGTAATTGCCATAAACCCTGCAAGTGAAAGCGTAGCACGTATACCAAAAGATACATTATACACTCCTCCAACTGCAAGATTTATAGTACTACTTGTTGGTAAAGTTATATTAGTTCCATTTATAAATGATGAATTAAATGTCACCAATGAATTATTCACTAAGCTTGGAGAAGTTACTGTAAATTGTGCATTATTTGATGCTAATGCTCCAGTTGCCCCTGTGTTTCCTGTTGGACCTGTTGCTCCATTGGCCCCAGTTGCTCCTGTTGCTCCGGTTGCTCCTGCCACTCCATTGGCCCCTGTTGGGCCTGTTGGGCCTATTGCTCCTGCTGTTCCTGCTGCTCCTGTTGCTCCTGTGTTTCCTGTTGGACCTGCTACTCCATTGGCCCCTGTGGCTCCTGTTGCTCCTGTGGCCCCAGCTGCTCCATTAGCTCCTGTTGGACCTGTTGGACCTATTGCACCTGCTGCTCCATTAGCTCCAGTTGCTCCTACTGCTCCTGTTGGACCTGCTGCTCCATTGGCTCCGGTTGCTCCAGTTGCCCCAGTTGGACCTACTGCTCCATCTGCTCCTGTCGGGCCTGTTGCTCCTACTGCTCCTGTTGGACCTATTGCTCCATTAGCTCCGGTTGCCCCTGTTGCTCCTGTTGGACCTATTGCTCCATCTGCCCCTGTTGCTCCTGTCACTCCAGTTGCCCCTACTGCTCCATTGGCTCCAGTTGGGCCTGTTGCTCCTACTGCTCCTGTTGGGCCTATTGCTCCATCTAGACCTGTTGCTCCTACTGCTCCTGTTGGACCTACTTCCCCATCTGCTCCTGTTGGACCTGTTGCACCTATTGGACCAGTAGAACCTGTTACTCCATTTAATCCCGTTGCTCCTGTACTTCCTGTTGGACCTGTTGCCCCTGTATTTCCTGTTGCTCCTGTTTCTCCAGTTACTCCATTGGCTCCTGTTGCTCCAGCATTTCCTGTTGGACCTGTTATTCCATTTGCTCCTGTTGCTCCGGTATTTCCTGTTGCTCCGGTTGGACCCGTTGCTCCGGTTGCTCCAGCATTTCCTGTTGGACCTGTTATCCCATTTGCTCCTGTATTTCCTGTTACTCCTGTTGGACCTGTAGAACCTGTTATTCCATTTACTCCTGTGGCTCCTTTGTTTCCTGTTGGCCCTGTTATTCCATTTGCTCCAGTTGCTCCTGTATTTCCTGTTGGCCCTGTTATTCCGTTTGCTCCAGTTGCTCCGATATTTCCTGTTGGGCCTGTTATCCCTGTAGCTCCATTAGCTCCAGTTGCTCCTGTATTTCCTGTTGGCCCTGTTATTCCATTTGCTCCTGTTGCTCCTGTATTTCCTGTTGGCCCTGTTATTCCATTGGCTCCTGTTGCTCCAGTCGTTCCTTTAGGACCTGTTGGCCCTGTTGGACCTGCAGGACCCGTTGGACCTGTTGGGCCTATATCTTGATACAAACTTGGACCTGAATTGTCCTTGTAATTACTCATATAATAAATCCTCCCTATTTTAAAATTAGAGCAACACTCTATAAAGATTGAGTATTGCTCTAATTAATTATATGAATCGACAATTTTTTATGTGAGAATATATCTATTTACTTATATCAATATCTATACTTTGATTGTTAAATGTTGTTATGTTATTAACTTCTTTGCTCCAATCTTCTATTATTGGAGTTATTTTTATCTTTTTAACATCTTTTTTGACTTCATACTCTAAAGAAGATTCAACATAATTACCTTTAGAATAATCTAAGCTATAGCCTCCTGCTCCACTAAGTAACTCTAAACTTTTTCCTCTCTCATCTTTAAGTTCAAATCCTAATATTTTTGGAAGTTTATCATCTTTAGCAAAATTATACTTATTAACTTTAAATCCATACATTACTTTAATCTTCGTTGGAGAAACCCTCACTTCTTTTAATACTAAATCTATATCAACATTTTTATTTTTTAACCTTACATTCTTATCTACATTATAAACGCTTGTATCTTTAGCTATATTTGAACCATTTATGTTAGTGTTAAATGTCCAATTTCCACTAAGATACCCATTTAAGTGCTCTCCTTCTACTCCTCCCATATTTCCTATCTCTATCTCTTTTGGTGTCTTTATACTCTTATTTAACTCATACTCAACTTTATTTATGCTTATATTTATATCATAGTCTTTATTTAAATCTACATTTTTCAATAAATCAAAATTTTCTACATCACTTTTTCCATCTCCATCTTTATCTAGATTATCAAGTTTACACGTCATAACCATATTGGTAGTTCCATCTTTATTTTTTTCTGATGTAGAAGGCCCTGACACTGAAACAAAGTTCATATCTCCAACTTTAATTTTGATATCATCAATTCCTAAGAATCCATTTTCTTTCTTTAAGCCCAAGGCATCTTTATCAAGCTTACTATCATCAACACTTATGTTGAGTAATAATTCCCCTTCTCCAAGCATAATCTCATTTAATGTTATACTTATTCCTTTATCTGTAACAACACTATCTACAATGTTTTTATAAGGTTTGAGTTCTTCAGTATCCTTATTAAAGAAGTATTCTATTTGTTTTCCTATATGTTGCATATATGCTAAGGTAGTTTCATTAGTAAATGCAGATGTACCTAAAATAACTACTGATAATCCCCCTACTAGAGCATATCTCTTAAAATTATTCTTATTATTATTATATTGAATCTTAGATTTCATTCTCTTTTTCATCTTAGATTTCTCTTCACTACTCAATACAATGTCATTATATTCTTCTATATCTATATTTGTCTCATTAAATAAATCAAATTTATCTTTCATAAAAAATCTCCTTTTCCTCTATATTTTTTATATTCAAATATTTGCTATTATCCATTTTATATTTAAGCTTTCTTCTTATTTAAATGAATTTTCATCTTTTTTCTACCTCTTGAAAGTCTATTATGTAAGTTTTCAACAGTAGTTTCATTTTGTATAGCTATGTCTTTTAGAGAAATATCTTCTAAGTAATACTTTCTAAAGAGTTCTGCATCTTTATCACTTAATGTACTTATAAGGTCATTTACTTCTTCTTCAATTTCTTTTTTATCCAATTTTTTATCTATATAGAGTATTTCTTTATCTTCCAATTCTAAATGCATATTATTGTTTGTGTACTTTTTCCTATAATTGATTGCTCTATATTTAGAGATAGAACCTATCCAATTTTTAAATGAATTTTTTTCAATATCAAATTTTTCTATGTTATTCCATATTGATAAAAGTACATCATCTATACATTCTTCTTCATAAATTCTAGCATTAGCAAGTGTTCTTCTGACTATAGATGTTATAAAATTCCCATACTCATCAATAAGCATTTCCATACCTTTTTCTTTTTGCTTTTTTATATTTTTGATTATAAGTTTATCCTCCAATTTAATACCTCCTTTGTAAAAGCCTTTACAATTACTAATACAATTAAAAATCTCATTTCCTATCAATTATTTAAATTTTTTTTATTATATTATAAAAATAAAACCAGTTAATCTGTATAAAGTTAAATTAATCCTACTTTAAATTGCTTTTTAAATGAAAAAAGCCCCAACACGATTAATAAAAATCATATTAAGGCATCCACAAAATTATATAATTGCTTATCTATCTTCATCAGTAACATTGAATATATAAGGAACATTTCTATAGTAATCACCAAAATCAAATCCATATCCAACTACAAATTTATCTTCTATTTCAAATCCACAATAATCTGGTACTAAATCTACTTTTCTTCTACTTGGTTTGTCCAAAAGAACACAACATTTTAAACTAGATGGGTTTTTAGCTTTTAAATGCTTTAATACAAAATCCATAGTTAATGCAGAATCAGTAATATCATCTACAACTAATACATCATATCCTGCTATATCAGTAGTAACATCCGCAACTACTTTAACCCTTCCAGTACTTTCTTCACTATTTCCATAACTAGATGTAGTCATAAAATTAACTCTAAGAGGTAAATTTATATTTCTAACTAAGTCCGCACAAAATATAAAACTACCTTTTAATAGAGAAACTACCATAAGATTTTTATCTTTATAGTCTTTTTCTATAACTGCTCCTAATTCTTTTAATTTATCTTTAATTTTTTCTTCTGAATACAACACTTCCCATTTTTTTGTTTCTATATCCATAAAAAGACCTCCAATTGTAATAATCCTTCTTAATTTTATAAGAGATTGCTCATTTTTTCAATACTCTTATTCAATATTAGCCAATATTATTGAGTTTTTAAGTACATTCAACAATTATTAACAATGTATCTTATATTTTAAGTAGTCGATATATTAATACTAAATTACATACTATATATTTTAGACAAAAAAAGAAAAAACTTGCAATAACAAGTTTTTTCCATTTATACATAATCATATTTTATTAGGGGTACTAACCAAATTTATTTATGCTATTTTTATTGTATTTATAATATAAAAATATTTTAAAATACTAATCAACTTTATTCATATCATTCATTACATTTAGGATTATCTCATCTGTTATAGACATTCCTTTATCACTTACTCTACCTAAATTTTGTATACTTTGCTCAACACTTGAACCAACTATACCATTTAGTGGTGGTACAAAACAATCCTGCTTAGCTATTATAGCACTTTGTACAGCAGCAGATGCAGCAGATGATAATTTCAATGCACAACCAGCTTTTGCTCCATCACATATCATTCCACTTAAATCAGCTATCATATTTTCTATAGCTCCCTCTATTTGCTTTTCAGTACCATTCATAAGCCAAGAGATACCAGCAGTTGCTCCAGTAGATGCAGCAACTCCACATCCACATACAGCAGATAATCTTCCTGTATAGTTTTTGATATAACCAGTTACTAAATGTGATATAGCTAAAGCTTTTGCTAGTCTTTCATCAGATTGTGGGAATTTTTTATTGTAAGCAACTATTGGAAGAATTGCTGTTAAACCGTGGTTACCACTTCCATTTGAACTCATAACAGGCATTTTTATTCCTGCCATTCTAGCATCTGAAGCTCCAGCAGTTAACATCATTGCATAGTTTATAACATCATTACCTAAAAGACCTTCTTCCATAGATTTTTTAATTCCATATCCAACACCTATACCAGTTTTTTGCTTTAATCCATACTCAGCCATCTCTTCATTCATTTTTACTCCATCTAGTAAAAACTCTATATCTTTAAAATCCATATCTTCTACATTTTTTACTAACTCTTGTATAGTTACAGTATCCATTAAGCTTTCAGCTTTTTCTGCTGAAGCATTTGAAGCTGATACTTTTGGTTCATTATCTAGTAATACTTCTCCATCTTTCTCAAAGTATGTGAAGTTGTCATGTTTAGTTCTTATTCTAACCTTAGAAGTATGATTTGCTCCTTTTAATACAACCTCTATAAACACTTTCTCTTTTGTATCTGCAGGTGCTATTGATAAAGGATTATTATCTATATAATCTTCAGCTATTTTAACTTCTTCCTTTGTTAAGGTCTCTAACACACTTAATCCGTTTTCAGAATGTCCACCTACTATACCTAGAGCTGCTGCTATTTTTAATCCTAATCTTTCAGTACCTGGTATACCTACGCACATACCATTTTTATAGATACTAGGACTAACTAACATACGATTTTCAACGACTTCTTCTCCTAATAACTCTTTTGCCTTTGCACATGCTAGTGCTAAAGCTACTGGCTCAGTACATCCTACTGCTGGCTTAACTTCTGCCTTTAACATTTCCACTAATTCTTTTCTTATATCTCTCATTTTATATAAACCTCCCAATTAAGTTTAGATTTAGTACTCAAATAATTCTATTAAATAATTTCTTATCTATATTTATAGCAATATACATGCCATATTCTTTATTTTTTTTATTTTTTTATTTTTGATATGCTACAATCATTGGTATGGCTAATTCTATGTATATATTTTTTTTATTTATATAGAGATTTTATATTTTTTTCAATTGCTAAAATAGCGACAATTTCGCAAAAAGACAAAAAAAAATCTCAAAATGAGATTTCATATCATTTTGAGACGGTTCAAATATACTATCTAAATATATATATTCAAAATACTCATAATAAAAATTATGCTATTCTTAAAAGTTATAAATTAAAAAAAATTCAAACAATTAATATTTTTATTTGTATTTACGTTTTATACAACTTTTTATTACCTTCTTATATTACTATGAGATTATATTGTATTTTTCAATTTTTCTATATAATGTAGCTCTTGATATTCCAAGTGCTTTAGCTGTTAATTCTTTATCTTTTTTATAATCTTTGTATTTATTTAAAGCTTTTATTATCTCAATTTTCTCAAGTTCATCAAGTGGAATTACTTTATCACTTTTAACTTCTAATTCTTCTACAGATGTATTTTTTATTTTTTGAGGAATCACATTCATTGTAATTATTGGAGATGAAGACATGTTCACACTATATTCAATGATATTCTGTAACTCTCTTATATTGCCTGGCCACTTATATTCAATCAAGGTATCAACAACCCTACTGTCTATATCAATAACATTTTTAGCTAGTTTTTTTGAATACTCTTTAACCATATGCTTAATTATAAGTGGTATATCATCTTTTCTTTCTCTTAAACTTGGTAATTTTATAGGTATAACATTTAATCTATAATATAAATCTTCTCTAAATGTCCCATTTTGAACCATTTTTTCTAAATCTTTATTTGTTGCAGCAATAATTCTTACATCAATTAAAACATTTGATTTACTTCCAATCTTATTAAGCTCTTTTTCTTGTAATACTCTCAATAATTTTGACTGTAAGTGCAAACTCATATCTCCTATCTCATCTAAAAAGATACTCCCTTTATGCGCTACTTCAAACATCCCAAGCTTCCCACCTTTTTTAGCTCCAGTAAAAGCTCCCTCTTCATATCCAAATAGTTCACTCTCCAATAAATTATCTGGTATCGCTGCACAGTTTACAGCTATAAAAGGATTATCAACCCTATTACTATGATTGTGTATGGCTCTTGCAAAGAGCTCTTTACCCGTTCCACTTTCACCAGTAATAAGTACTGTTGAAGTTGATTTAGAAGCCATCAGCGCTTCTTTTTTAGAATTTCTTATAGCTGTACTTTCTCCAATTATATTTTCCAATTTTATCTTATAATCTTTATTAATCTTATTGTAGTTTTTTATAGCGTCTCTTTTATCTATAAAGTCAATAACGTATCCTTTTAATTCATTTTTTAATACTATTTTATTGATGTTATATATTCCCTTTGAATCATATCCATATCTCTTATAAAAAAAGCTACATGATTTATCTTTCTTAAAGTTATTTATAGAAGGCTTCTGTATAAAGTCTAATTCAGCAAATATGTTTTTGCCAGTTATATTATCTTTTAGATTAAAAAGCTCCTTAAATTTTGAGTTATATTTATCAATTTTACCATCTACATCAATAGATACAACTGCCTTGTCCATATTGTTTAATAAAGTTTCTAATTTTTTCTTTTCTAATTCCAGTTCATATGTTTTAATTTGAGCTTTTAATTTGCTAGATATTAAATCTGCCATCTTTCCTAAAAAGTTTATAAGACCACTTTTATTATTTTCTATAATCTGTGCCTGCTCTTTTGTAAAGGCTATAAGACCTATAACACCATGAGAATCACCATCACATATAATAGGGCAACACACCTCTGCAAACTCTACACAAGCATCATTTTTATAACATTCCTTACATATATCACTACTCTTTGGGTCATCAATCAATATTGTAATCTGTTCTGTAAGTGATTTTTTAAAAGCTGTATACTTATCTACTTTCTCACCTATTTTATCTACATAGATTCCTGTTCCTGCAATCCTAAATAACTCCTTATTTACTATAGTTACATCTATATTGAGCACTGATACTATAGCCTCAGCTATGTTTTGAATATCAGTTTTTATATATTCTAGACCTATCATAATCATCATTCCTTGTTTTTTCTTAACATAAGTATTTGTCTTATTTCTTTAAGAATCAAGTATATCTTATTTAAAGTAAATTGGATTGACATTAGGACTACAAAGAGCATAACAATTATTATCAACTCATAATTTATTTCCATCTAAACATCTCCTTATAACAAAAGACTAGGCTTAACCTAGTCTTTTATATTATATCCATATTTATATTTTAACTCATTTATCTTCTTTTTCCCACATAAATATATTTTAATTTATTTGACTCTTTAATCATACCGTCAAAGTTTAATCTTGAAAATATATTGAATACTTCATGTGGATAGTGAATCTTTGCAACAGAACCACAAAACTTATGTTTAAGATAGTTTAACTTAACTTTTAAATTTTTTAAATTTAAATCCTCTAATATAACCTCTCCATTGCCCTTTAAAACTCTTTGTATTTCGGATGAAGCTTTTTCACAATCTGTAATAACATTAAATTGGTCTACTATTATTATCTTGTTGAAATGATTATCATCAAATGGTAAAAACTCTAACTTACCTTTAACTACATTGCAATTTTCATTATATACTAAAGAGTAACAGACATCTTCATAGTTACTATTCTCCAGTATAGTTACAGAAGTACCAAGACCTCTTAATCTCTTGCCTAGGTTTCCTATATGACCAACAAGCAATATTTTATCACCTACATTATACTCAATTGTATCCAAAAAACATTCTAATTCATCAGATGTATATTTAGCTTTAACTGGCTGTCTATTTATCTGATATAATATGCTTTTCACAATGCTTCACCTCTTCATTTCCTCAATTATAAATTATGTACAGATTACATTATAATAAATGGCGAGCAACTATTCAAGAGATATTTCATTAGTATTTTTTTAAACAATCTTTATGGATTTTAATATGTTATTATAGCGAAATTATTAGTATTTTGTTCATAAAAAACAGTATACTTTTTGAGTCTATTCATTGTTATTTTCATCCAGTTTTTTTATTTTCGATATTGATACTTCATATGCCATTTTTTTAATCACATTATTTTCATCTATTTTTTTCTCATACTCTCTACTTTGAACCCTACCCCAAAGCTGTATTCTATCACCAACCTTTAGATTCTTTGCAAATTTAGCATTTCTTCCCCAAACTATAGATGGTATATAATCAGATTTGTTATAAGGTCTATTTATAGCCACTAATAAATCAGTTATTTCCCTTCCTAGAGGTGTCTTCCTATACACAGGCTCCTTACATACATATCCATCTAGAAATATGCTATTAGGGTCCTTATTTTCCTCGTCTATGCTTTTTATTTCTCTGGCAAACACAGTAAGCACTAATCTATTTTTATTATTTAATGTTTTATTATATGATCTTAATTGTCCTACAACATTGACTAAATTTTGTTTATCGAGGTCAATGTCTTGAAGAAGTCTTTCTGATACAGTCATTGGAAGTATATCAAAAGAATCACTTAGTCTGTTTATTTTTATTTTCATGCTATAAAATTTTTCTCCAAATATCTCATGACTAAATTCTAGCTTATTGTCTAACTCCCCTCTTAAGTTTACTACGTTATTCTCATCTTTAACAGCTATCATATTTTATCCCTCCACAATTGTTAATTCTTATATTTCTGGTATCAGCTTATATAATAAATATATTTGTGAGAGATGTATTTTATTACAAATCTTTGATTGCTGTTTAAAAATTTTTATTTAGTTATAAATTTCATTTAATCTTTCAGTTTTAAACTTATAAAATTTCTATACGATTATATATCATCACTGATGAATTTCCCCATTTTAGCTTTAGATTAATTATGAAACTCTTTTAATGCTTTTTAAGTCATATATAACTCATTTTTAATACTTATATGCAAGTAAATTCAACAACTTAAATTTATACAAATAACTCAGACAACTATCAAGTCATTATAAACTTACTTTTTATTATCTACAAGTTATATTAGACTTATTATGATAATATTTTTACTAATCTATTTTAATATATGAATACTTAGTCAGTTTATTGAGTATAAAATATAAATATTTAACTTCAAATTATACTTTAGTTTTTAGAAATATAACAATTTATACATCTAATTTACTAAATTATTATATATATTACATAATTGGCATGTTAATTGCTTTATATAATTATATTAATTTAATAAATAAAAAACTGCCTTAAAATATTAATTCAATATTCTAAAGCAGTTTATGATTTTTATTATTAGCTGTAATATTTAATAAATACTAAGCAGTCTTTTTATTTTTATTTGCAGCCATTATCATTGTAGCAGAAGTGTAAGCTATAACAACTATTACTAATGCTTTTAATATATCCATTGGTAAAGTTTTTACTATATATGCTGCTATGAAAACCCCTATTAAACCACAGATAGCTATTATAACTGATGCTTTTTTAGTATATGCATCTTCTTTTATGAATTTCATACTTGCAACTGGCATTAATAATGCACAAGAACCCATAACTATTGGGAATGCAACTTTTGAAGACATTCCTAAGAAATAAACCATTGCCATACCAGGAGCATATAGACCTATACCAGCTGTCATTAAAGCACCTAGTATAAAGTTACCTACTACACCTATTACTAATTTAACACCAGTAAGACCT
Source organism: Clostridioides sp. LIBA-7602 (assembly GCF_056688945.1). Lineage (NCBI taxonomy): Bacteria > Bacillati > Bacillota > Clostridia > Peptostreptococcales > Peptostreptococcaceae > Clostridioides > Clostridioides sp. LIBA-7602. Next base: position 3,793,335 of record NZ_CP196991.1, read on the forward strand.
AATTCATTTCCTCCACCTGGTAATACGTTAACCCAAGGATGACCTAATAACATTAATATTGCTGTTAATGCTAGAGTCACACCCATAACAAGTTGTATTTTTCTCTCGTCCATTTTAGCTATTATTCCTGCACCTATATATGAACCAACAGCTGCTGCCACAACCATAGATACTAGAGTAACACCATCAACTGGTATGATTGATGTAAATATGAATGCTTCTGTTACAACTGGAATTGTATGTGCTACGTTTAATGTACCAGGCATTTTCTTATCTGGTATATTTAATTTTAAAGCTTTTGACATTGCTATTGTTGGAGCAAATGACCCTATTCCTAATGTATCAAAGAAATCTGTTATAAATCCTGTTACAGCAACTTTTGGAGTACTTTGTTCTTCTAGTTTCCCCTCTTTGTTTGCTTTAGCTACGTCTTTACCAAACACAACTGCAAAGATTGCTGCGAATACTACGTATAATGCCTTTAAGATTGCTACCATAATCCATCCTCCTATTTTTTTATTTTTTAATATATTCTGAATCTTATAGCCTAAAAGCTATAGAATAGTAGCCAATAAGAGGCTACTATTCTATTTTAATTTCCCAAGTTATTTATTACTTATTTAAGAATAAATCCATGTTTAAGTGGATCTTCTTCATCTATTACAAAGTGATTAAATCCAGTTATATAAGCAGAACCACTTATTTTAGGTACTACAGCATTGAAATCTGCAACTTTAGTTTCTTCAACTATTTCACCTTTGAATAAAGTTCCTAATATACTTTCATATACGAATTTTTCTCCTACTTTTAATTCACCTTTAGCATGTAAAGTAGCTAATTTAGCACTTGTTCCAGTTCCACATGGAGATCTGTCAACTTGACCTTGACCAAATATAACTACGTTTTTGTAAGTAGCTTCTGGATGAGTTGGCTCATCATATATTTCAACTAAGTCTACAGTTTTTATATGAGCTAAAGTTGGATGTTGTATTTCTATTTTTTCGTTTATTATATCTCTAAGTTTCATAGCTAGCTCAGTTAATTTACCAGCATTTTGAGGTTCGATTTTTAAACCTAATTGACTTGCATGTATTATAGCAAAGAAGCTTCCACCAAATGATATGTCAAATTTAACTGTTCCAACACCTGGTAAGTCAACTTCAACACCTTCTTTATATAAGAAAGCTGGTACGTTTAAGAATGATACTTCTTTAGCTTTTCCATCTACAACTGTAACATCTCCTCTTATTATTCCTGCTGGAGCTTCCATAACTACATGAGTTATAGGCTCTACTGCTGGAACTACACCTGTTTCTATAGCTGCTGTCATAGCTCCTATTGTACCATGGCCACACATGTTAAGGTATCCGCCACCGTCCATGAAGATTATTCCAAAGTCAGCATCTGGACAACAAGGTTGAGTCATTACAGAACCAAACATATCATTATGTCCTCTTGGCTCTAACATTATAGCAGTTCTTAAATAATCTAGATTTTTTTCTAAATATTCTTTTTTCTCAGGCATAGAATTTCCTTTTATGTTAGGTATTCCACCTACAACTATTCTAGTTGCTTCACCTGCTGTATGAGAGTCTATAGCTTGTATACTTCTGCTAAATTTCATATCAAATTCCCCCTTAGGTTTATTTTGCGTGCTCACGCATTTTTAATTTTAGGAAAGCTAATGCTTTTTTAACATCAACTTCATCCATGTGATTGTCTCCAACTACTTCTGTCTCTATGTAGCCTGTTGTCTTTTTATAATCAATTATAGTAGCTTTATCCAAATATGGATTGGTAATTACTAATCCATCTGCTCCTATAATAGTAAGACCTACTGTAGGTATATCTGATTTTACAAACTCTGATATAGCATTTGTAAAATCAATATGCTGGTTTCCTGCCATATCTAAAGTTATAATCACTCCATCAGGTCGCAATGATTCAATCCATCTTCCAAGTCTAGTTGCCAAAAATGTTTTCCATTCATTGTGCTCTGATGTCCCAACTACAACCACTCCTAACAAGTCTATGTCAGAATCATTATCTATCAAATCTAGTAATGGGTCTCTAAATATATGAAGTGATGTGTTTTTCATTGATGTAGAAATTCCCACAAAACTCATTCCCTTACTTAAATTTTTTATCCATGTTTTCTCATTTTAAGCTTTAAAAACGCCAAAGCCTTTTTAGCATCTATTTCATTTGTGTTGTTTTCTCCAACAACTTCTGTCTCAATACCTTCTTTTGATTTGTTCATATCAACTATTGTATTCATATATTGATTGCTTACAACAAATTTAGCTTGAGTACCATTAAATGTCACTCCAACTACAGGTATATCTCTTTTGCCTATTTCTTCAAATGTATTAGCATAGTCAACATGTGAGTTTCCCCATCCATCTGATGAAACTATAGCTCCATCTGCTCTCATGGCTTCCAGCCAAGCGGCCGTTCTTTGTCCCACAAAAGTCTTATTTTCGTTTCCATCTGGAGTTCCTACTACTATTACTCCAAGTAAGTCTACATCTTTATCACTTTCAACGATGTCTAAAAGTGGGTCTCTAAAGTGATGAAGAGATGTTTCTTTTGTTGAAGGTCCTATTCCCATAATATCCACCTCTCTTAAGTCATAGCTCTAAGGGCACCATCTCTGTATTCATTAGGAGATATAATCATAGGTACATTTCCCATATCTATAATTGATGTTCCTCCTTCAAAACCACTAGGTTCCTTTGAGAATAACTGATTGTCATACATAGCACCTTGACCTGCTATTTGCTTTACTATGACAACCTTTTTTGCATTTGGTCGAATTTTGTCAAAATATTCACGAACTTGAGTAGCATTTCTTCCGTCTTCCATTTTCAAAGACGTTCTTATTTCTTGTATAAAATCATCACACGCTCTAAATGCTGCAAGTGGAAGTGTTCTTTCGAAAGGTAAACCTCCCTTTAGAGTTATATCCACATGAATTATATAATCTTCAACTGATGGAGTTCCATATCTACCAAACACCATTTGTTCTTTCAGAATACCTTCTGAAGAACCAAATTCATGCATTTGATTTCCATCTTCATCTGCACCAGTTAACATTACGTATACACCAGTTAAAGTATGTGTAATTCCCTCTCCCAATCTGCCTAAAACTTTGGTTGATATTGGTATAATGTCCATAATAGTGTTAATTTCTCTGTCATAATCTCCAGGCTTTATTATATCCACTTTTATGTCTGTTATTAAATCTTCTCTTTCTTTTATTTCATCTATACTTGATAAGTTGATTGTAAGTACATCTTTCTTTATAGAAGTTTTTGAACCGAAATTAACTTCATTCATATGAAACGGTTTTATAACAAGTCTTCTCATTATTTTTTCTTCCATAATATCCACCTTTGTTCTTAAAACCCCTCTCCCAACTGTATGGGAGAAGGGTTTTATATTTTCAAATATAAATTACATTTTAAACGTGAGCTTTATATTCGTATGGTAATGGAACTATCTTACCAGCAGATGGTATTGCAACTAATTGCTCTAATGTATCTCTTAATATATGTGTTTGCATTTCTATGTTATGTGGTTCACCAGCATTAGCACCCATTGGAACTAATGGAGCAACTGCTCTAGGAGTTCCGTTTTGTCTAACTACTGGAGGAAGAGCTGCGATTATTATTGTAGGTATTCCAGCTTCCTCTATTGCTCTCTGCACGATCACGGCAGTTCTATGGCAAGTACCTCAGCCAGCTGTCATGACTACACCGTCTACTCCTTCTTCCTTAAGTTTAGCAGCGATAGCAGGACCAGTTTCTTCAGTGAAGACATGTTGGTTTCCTCCACCACCCATGAATGCATAGTGCATAGGAGCTACTGCTTTTATAAATCCTTCTGCAGCTAATTCATGTAATCTATCTATAGGAAACATACAGTTTATATCTTTGTTTACATCTCCATTATCATATCCACCATGTGATACCATCATTTCATCAACTGTAGCTGTATTAGGTACAGCTCTAAATGTAGTATCTCCTGCTAGATTAAATCTCTTGTCAGATTTTAAGTGAACACCAGCTGCTGTAGCTAAAGCTATAGTCATATCTTTTAATTCTTTAGTTACAGGAGTCCAAACTGGAGGAGGTGTTATTGGAACGAATATTTCAGATTGAAGTCCTTGTACTGTTGTAAGGCTCATATATTTCCTCTCCCTTCTATTTTCAAACGATTATTTATTATTTTTCTTCTTGCTTTGATTGCATTTCTGCTTGTTTTTCTTGTTCTCTCCTAATATTTTCTACATACTCTTGATTAGGCTCTGGACTTAATACCTCAGGATAGCTTAGCATGAATCCAACTTCTTGACCTATCTTAAGTTCGTAGTCAGTTATAAGCATTCTATTAGGTATTTTAAATTGTCCAAGTCTACCTTTCAGGTCTATAGTCACTCCACCACCTTTGATGTCAACTATAATACCCTCATAAAAAGTCTCTGATGAGATATATTTTAATCTATCCATTATAATTCTACCTCTCTACACTGTTTTAAACTTGGATCTAAATTTATACTATTATCTAAATCTTAGTTTTCGTCTTTTTCGTATATTTCTCTTCTTTTCTTACTCATTGGTAAAGATTGCTCATTATCTTCTAATGCTATTTTTTCTCCTGTAACTTTTTCTATAGCCTCTATGTTATTTAATTTAACATTTGGATTCCATTTTCTTTCAGGAGCTTTAACTTCTACACCAGCTATAGCATTTTTAAGCATAGCCATTATTCTAACAGCATCTTCTGGAGCTAATGTATTGTTAGATAATATTTCATTCTCTATACCTTGTTTAGACTTGTTATTGTCTACCATGTGAGTCATGTACTTATTACCAACAACTAGAGCACCTTGAACAGCTGAGAAACTTACACCAACTACTGGTATACCTCTCATACCTATTTGCTCTATGTGAGATGCGAAGTCTATATGGTTATTTCCGAAACCTTCAGTAGTTACTACAGCTCCATCAACTTCCATAGCTTCAACTAACATACCTAATCTCTTAGATACATAGAATTTCTCAGCGTTTACTTGTGGAGAACCAACAAATACAACACCTACTAAATCTATTTCTTCATCTTCCATAGCTCTTATTACTAATGGCTCTCTCCAGTAATGTCTTGACATTTCTTTTGATGCAGGTCCTATACAAGTTAATGCATGGATACCACCATCTAATACTTCAAGTGGAGATAATACAACTGGCATGTTTCCTAAGTCAACGTTTGGTTGAGCTCCTAATGTACCAACTGGCTCAACTGGTAATATTAGGTTGTCATGCATTGCACCTTGTCCCATTATTTCTTTTATAACAACAACTTTCTTTTTACCTTCTCTTCTGTATTGCTCTATTACTTCTTCGTCAACTACTAAAGAGTTGTCAACTGTTTTTAATGCTTCTCTTATTTCTTGAGTTACATAGTCAAATGCACGGTGAGCAGCTAGAGGTCCTGGTCTTTCCATGTTAGTTCCTGCTTTTATTGTTACTTGACCTTTGATGAATATTTCACCTTTGTCAGCAGCACCTGGTCTACCCCACATCATAGTAGTATTTAACTCACCTTCTGAAGAACCGAATTCACCTATTTGAACTCCATTTTCATCTGTACCAGTTAATACCATTACAGCTCCATCTATAACTCTAGTTATACCTGAACCTAATTCGCCTTCTTCTTTAGTAGCGATTGGTTGTATATCTAATACAGCTTCACTGTAAGTTTCATATTTATCAGGAGTTATTATTTCTAACTTCATATCTACAACTAACTCTTGAGTATCATTAGCTTCTTTACATATTTCTTCAGCATTTCTGATGTATAAAGTAGTTCCTTCTATTTTAGTTTCATCAGCAAATTCAACTTTGTCTATTTTAAAGTGTTTTTTAGTTAAGCTTCTTAAAAGTTTCTTTTCTGCAACTTTTGGAGCTACTTCTACTGCACCTGCTACTGGAGCAGCAACGTTTGCTACTGGAGCAGCAACTCCTGCTTGACCAGCTACTGATAAAGGTATTTCTAAACTTATATTTTTACCTTCACCTATGTGTATTTTAACTGTTTCACCTAAAACTCCTGTGCTTACTGGCACTACTGCTTCTAAAGCTGCTGGAGCTTCTTCTACTACTGCTTCTTCTGCTACTACTTCTTTAGCCTCTCCTGCTTTGTATCCTTCTACGTTTTCTGTAGTCATTGGAGATAACGCATCTAAAGTTTCTTTTAACTTAGCTCCTAGTACTTGACCTATAGTTAATCCATTTTCTGGTATTGTTAATAATCCAGAATCCTCTAAGTCTGCAAATATTGCTGGATCTTCTAAGTTTTCTGGTGCTATTATTGTTCCCGCTTCAAATCTACAACAACATACTGCTGGGTCATTTGCATGGGCTTGAGCTGTTTCTAAAGTTATTGACATAGTATAAAATACCTCCTTACATTATTTTCTTATTTATTATTTTAAATCTCGATTCCTCAACAGGTAACCCCTTAACTGAGGAATCAAGTAAATTAAAACCTACTTAAATAGTTGTATTTTAACTATTATTTTTGTGGTACTACTCCCATTTGAGTAGCAATTGCTAAAGGTATCTCTAAGTTTATATCTTTACCTTCTTGTATGTGTATTTTTATTACTTGACCTGTTGTAGCCTGTGTCAAAGTAGATACAGGTGCTACTGGAGCTTCTACTACTTCTTCAGTAGATTCCTCAACATCTGTTTGTGCTGTTTTATACCCTTCTACATTATCTGTAGTCATTGGAGATAAAGCATCTAAAGTTTTTGTTAATTTAGCTCCTAATACTTGACCTACTGTTAAATGATTTTCTGGTATAACTAGCAATCCTGAATCTTCTAAATCTCCAAATATTGCTGGATCTTCTAAATTTTCTGGTGCTATTATTGTTCCTTCTTCAAATCTACAGCAGCATACTGCTGGGTCATTTGCATGAGCTTGAGCTGTTTCTAAAGTTATTGACATATAAAAATGCCTCCTTCTTTTGATTTTTAATTTATATTGATACCTTAACACTTTTAATAATAAACATTTTTACTGTTCCCTACTAACAGCTCCAAGTGTTAAGATTTTTAAACTACATAAGTCATCAAAATTATTGTTTTTTTCTCATTTGAAGTCACTTTATATATAAGCAATTCCTATGCCAACTTATTAACAAAAAGATTTTTTCTATAATAGATTCTTCTCTTATCGCTATTTTTAGCCAAATATCATATAAATATTTATTTAAAGCAGTTTATTTTTTATGCTTGTAAACATTTTCTCAAACAAAAAAAAGTGTCAATTTATCAACACTTTTTCATTTTTTTTAACATACCCACATACATAGCATTGTTATAGCCATTGATTTTGCTACATTTCAAACTCCCACTTATTATTTTGTCAAAATTTAGTCATGTGTCATATTTTAGACACATCTATTTTATACTGGTCTATCTTATAATACAACGTAGTTCTTGGTATATTTAATATCTTAGCTGCTTTAGCTTTGTTTCCATTAGACATTTTTAAAGCCTTTGTTATATTTTTTACTTCAATCTTTTGAGTAGCTTTCGTCAAATCCAAAGGATATTCCTCTTCTTCAATACTCTTATTAGTAGAATCCATCATATAACTTGGTACATCTTCCACCTCTATCCTAGAGTTTTGAGATAAAACAACCATATTTTCAATTGTATTTTTCAATTCTCTAATATTCCCTTTCCATCTGTAACTTTGAAATATGTCTATTACATCTTTACTAATTGTAAGAACAGGTTTATTATTTTGTTTACATATTTCTTCTAAAAAACTATGCACTAACAATCCTATATCTTCTTTTCTCTCTCTAAGTGGTGGTATTTTTATTTCCACAACATTTAATCTATAATATAAATCTTCTCTAAACTTTTCTGCTTTTACCATTTTCTCTAAATCTTTATTAGTAGCTGATATTATTCTGGGATTTATTTTTATTGTGGTATCTCCACCAACTCTTCTTATTTCTTTTTCTTGCAACACTCTAAGCAACTTAGCCTGCATACTAAGAGGTAAATCAGCAATTTCATCTAAAAATACAGTTCCATCTTTTGCAAGTTCGAATATACCTATTCTACCTTTTTTACTTGCTCCAGTAAATGCACCTGATTCATACCCAAAAAATTCGCTTTCAAATAACTCATTTGGTATAGCACTACAGTTAACAGGTATAAACTGACCTTTCCTCTCACTATAATCATGAATAGCTCTTGCAAATACTTCTTTACCTGTACCACTTTCACCCCAGATAAATATACTACTATTAGTTCTAGCTACTTGTTTTGCAATCGCTTTCGATTTTTCTAATTTATAGCTTTTACCTAAAATTTTGTCAAAGCTACCTTTAGATAAGTTTTTAACTTCATTCTTTAAATATTTCAAAGTATCATTTACTTTTTCAAGCTCAAGAGCAAGTATCTTGGCTTCTGTAACATCAACCTCTGTACATACAACACCAATAAATTCTTCCTTATAAAATATAGGATTTGCATGAACTAACGCATACATATTTTCTTTTTTATCCGTAAAATATAAGTCACTCATACCGATTTTACTATTCAATACTTTCTCTGAGATAGTATTCTCCAAAAATTCGTTCATCGGTCGACCGACTATGTCTTCAGATTTTATATCATACCTTTCCTCCATAAACTTATTCCATAATATAACTACACCTTCGTTATTTATAGCACAAATTCCTTCTTTAATTTGTCCTATAATATATTTTAAAGTCAAACCATAGTCTTCTAAGTGCATATATAGATAATCTCTAATATGTTCTTGTTTTAATACACCAATAATTTTATTATCTCTAAGAACAGGAAGAATTCCTATATTTTTCAATATCATTATATCTCTACACTCATCTAAGGTTAAACCTTCGCTGACATATATTACATCCTTTTTCATTATAAGTTTTACTGTCTGGCCTTCATATTTCTTATGCATGTCATAAAGATTATGTATATCTGTCATAGATATAATACCTTTTAATTCACCAGATGAATCTATTACCATTAGAGTTTTTGTATTGCTTTTTATCATTTCTTTTATTGCATCTTCAATTCTTGTGTCTTCGTCTATAGTTGTAAATTTTGTATCCATTACCTCTTCTACTTTTTTTACTTCTGGTATCGAAAACATAAAGTCCCCCCTTTATAGTAGTACATCATCAAAACTTATTTATACATATTTATTCTAGCATATCATAATAACAATTTATTCAATAATTAATATTAAAATTTCTTAAGTGATTATTATACAGATTTCTAATACAAATTCATGTAAGTACTAAAATGAATACTTAAATCTATACAAATAAAATCAAATGAATTATACCTTTAGTATGTTATTTTTTCAATACTATTTTCACCTTCAAATTATTTTTCTATTCATAAAACAGTTAACATCCATTTTAAAAAAGATTATATTTACATAAAAAAATGCCTCAAAATGATTTTTAAATCAATTTGAGACAATATATTTTAAAACTTAATAATAAGCAGTATTCCGTATTAATTTTTTACTCTTTTAGCTTGATATACCAATCCACAAATTGCTATAACACCAATAAGTATATATGGCATTATTTGCGTTTCATCACCTGTTTTTGGTGATTTTACCACTATATCATGTGATGGTGGCACTGGTGGGTTTACTATTGTATCATTTTTTGATGGTACTGATGTATTTTCTACTATATCACTTGATGGTGGTACTGGTGGATTTATCACTGTATCACCTGATGGTGGTATTGGTGGATTTATCACTGTATCATCTGATGGTGGTATTGGTGGATTTATCACTGTATCATCTGATGGTGGTACTGGTGGATTTATCACTGTGTCATCTGATGGTGATGATGGCTTAGGTTTATGCCCGTTTGAGTCATTATTATCATTATTTGGTGGTATTGGCGGATTTACATCTGGGTCTCCATCCGTTGGTACATCTATATTGAAATCAACTACTTCACCACTTTTTTGTTCTATTGTATAGCTCAATAAATTTTGCTTACTAGCTGGTAATACAGATGAGTGGTCTTTTTCTCCAAAATCAAAAACTGTCTTAAAATATTGAATGGCTTTTGGGAAAATATAATCATAAGATAATGCAGATACCTTATCTTTTACATCTGGCTTATCTATGCTCTTAAGTTTAAACTTTTGTTGTGTTGAAATCTCTACTTCACCTGTACCTATTACATTTCCGTTTTCATCATAAGCAGTTACTCCATCTGGTAATTTCAACTTAACCACACCACTGTAGCCTACTAGAGCTATAGATTCTGTTTCATAAGTTCCATCTTGAATTTTATCAAATTTAATATCAGTTAAACCACTACTTAAACTAGGTTTTCCTGTATCATTTGGCTTTAACTCATTACGACCAGCTTCTAATAATGCTTCTAAATAAGCTTTTGTATTTATTTGAGCTTCCTTGTCTTTCAGATATTTAGCTTTTTCTTCTTCAGTATTTGCATTCTCTATCAATCTATCATAAGAATCTATAAGAGTTTGATAAAGCTTAAGTCTCTCTTGCTCATTCATTTGCCCAAGCATAATCCAAATTGCATCTTGAGTTGCAAAATGAATCATACCTTCATATTCTTTTCCACCTAAATTAAATTGTTGCTTATATCCAAATCCATCAAACTCAGAACCTGCATATAGTATAGATTTAATTGCATCTTCATTTTTATTTTCTTGACCATTAAAATCTTCTGCTGGTAAGTATGGACTCTTATTTTTATTACTTGGAGATTTTAAATGATTATTGTAACAAAATGCAGTTTGTTCTCCATCTTCACCTTCTATTACATATTTACCATCCTTATGGCTTGCACCTATAAGACCCTCTATTACATAATCGAAAGTTAAAGTTTTTGTAATATCATCAAATCTTAAATCAAAATAAGGTCTATTTGAACCATCTGTTTCTTTTAATAAACAACTATTCTTTACTTTTGAATTTTTATTATTAGACCAAAAGCTAGTATTTCCATCTCGTGAAGTAAGTACCTCATAAATTTCTGACTGTTCATCTGTTTTTACATCATTTTCGTCTTCCCAGAAATTATATACAATCTTATTTATTTGAGATACAGTAAGATTAAGAATATCTTCAATGTTCTTCTTCAAACTCATTTCTTCCACTTCTAATTTTTCTTCTTCTGATGGTATCATTTCATTTGGTACTTCTTCTAATGATGGTTTATCCCCATCTGGTGTCTCTCCTACTGTTGGTTTTTCTCCATCTGGCGTCTCTCCTACTGTTGGCTTCTCTCCATCTGGTGTTTCTCCTACTGTTGGTTTATCCCCATCTGGTGTTTCTCCTACTGTTGGTTTATCCCCATCTGGCGTCTCTTCTACTGTTGGTTTCTCTCCATCTGGCGTCTCTCCTACTGTTGGTTTATCCCCATCTGGTGTCTCTTCTACTGTTGGTTTCTCTCCATCTGGCGTCTCTCCTACTGTTGGCTTCTCTCCATCTGGTGTTTCTCCTACTGTTGGTTTCTCTCCATCTGGTGTTTCTCCTACTGTTGGTTTCTCTCCATCGAGTATTATATCTTTTCCATCTACTTCGTCAGCATAAGATATTATTGGTGCAAATGCAGTAAATGCTATACTAAAAGCAATTACTAAACTAATTATACTTGATTTTTTAATTTTTATTTTCAAGATTTTCCTCCTATTTATATTTATAGCAGGTTGCACTACTAACTCCATATATCTTTTAAGTGCCCAGGTTTAAGATATACTTCACAGTTTCTATAAATAGGTTTTTAGTAATTTTTAATTCTTATTTTTAAGTATTTTAAGTGCACTTTTTATGAATATCCTAAAATATAATCTTATTATTTAAGATATTCTTGATTAATAAAAGACAAAAATATATTTTCACACTAAAAAAGATACCATAGAGTATCTTGATATAACACAAAAACTTTACCCTGTTGGATGATTGACTTCATTAAATTTTTACTTGTCAATATGGCCACATATTTGAGTCTTTATTTTTGTCTAATATAATTTTAATAGCTATTTCCATCATTATACATTATGCATTACCTTTTGTCTATTTCTTCCATATTATTTATATTATTCCATAATCTTATCGTCATATTACAACAAAAAACATCCTTAAAGTAATTTTTCAAACTTTTCTAAGGATGTTTTTTTCATATATTTTTATATTATATTATTATTTATATTATATTATTTTATTTTTAATCTTACATCACCTTTTATTCTTCTTATTAATGGGTGATTAACTGTTCTCATTACATGGTCAGTAATATGATATACACCTAATTTTAATTTTGGTGCAGAACCCATTACTGTGTTACTACAGTCAGTACAGTTTCCTATTAATATAACTTCTGCTCCAGCTTTCTTAAATTCTATACATTTTTGAGCTTGTCCTGGACAGTGTCCTGGATTTTCACATTTTAATGCACCTTTAATTTCTTGAGCTTGTTTACATTTTTGAACTGATACTATATCAGTAACTCCCATTTTAGCTGCTATGTCTCTCATTCTTTCTTCATTAGGTCCACATGCACAGACTAAAAGACCCATTTTTCTCTTTTCATTAACAAATGGCATAGTAACTATTATACCACCACTAGTTTTAGTTATTGGAGTATCTAAAGTAGTAGCTTTACCAGTGAAAGGTCCTCCTAAGATTATCTCTCCGTATTCACCTTTTATTCCACCAGCTCTTTCAATTAATTCTCCAACAGTAGTTCCGATAGGTACATCTTCAAATACTATAGATTCTTTTCCACTGTTTAATTGTCCAACTACAGTTACATTTTTAGATATAACTGGTCTTTTTTGCTCAACAGCTTCTACTATTCTAGTTAATGTCTCTACATTTATTACTACTGCATTAGCTTCTGAAGGTAATTGAGTTGGCTCAAGTAATTTACCTAGAACATCTCTTACTATCGCTCTCTCTTCTCCCATTGGGTACATGTCAACTAGTTCTGCAACTTCTATGTTATCTCCTGGCTTTATTACTTTTTTGAATGCTGCTATTGCTTCTGGATGCTTGCTTTTTATTGCTAGCATACCTTTTCCAGCATTAGTAACTTCCATAGCGTATTTTATACCTTGATAAACTATTTCTGGTCTTTCTTCTATTTCTTTTATGTTGTGAGCTAATAAAGGTTCACATTCAGCTGCATTTGCTAATATTGTTCCACCTTTTAAATCTATGTTTAATTTTATATGAGTAGGGAATCCTGCTCCACCCATTCCTACAACTCCAGCTTCTTTAATTAAGTCAAGTATACTTTCTCCTTTTAATGGTTCAAAAGTATCATCTTGTACTTCATCAGCTTCGATTACTATAGCTTGGTCATTTATTTCACTTATTTTTCCACTAACACTGGCATAAATATTTGCCCCTAATCCAGCTGGTTCTGCGATTAGAGTTCCTTTTTTTACTACATCTCCAACACTTACTACTGGTTTATCTGGACCACCAACGTGTTGTTTTAATAAAATAGAATATAGTTTGTTCAACTAGTACGCCCCCTTAAGTATATTAATTTTTTTATAAGCTGTTCAAATAATGTTAATGTTGTTTTTCTATTACAATGTCTTAACATATTGTTTATTTCTATAGAACATATCGCTTATTAACAAAGCAATTTCTATGCCAACTTTTAAACAAACTTATATCCTTTGAAAATACTGTCTTACAGCATTCATAACTTATTTAAAATATTTAAACTTATTTTAAATAAGTCAATTATTAGACACTTTTTTAATTAATTTAATCTATAATTATTGATATCGCATACATGCATAAAAAGTGTCAAAAAATAGACACCGTCTTTTTATCGACACTTTTCTAACATATATTATATAATTTACCACAACTTTACTTAAAATATACATTTATTACTTATTAATTCCTAGGTTTTTGCACTCCATTAGAGTCAACTATGTAATTATCTTTATATAGTAAGTCTGATACCTTTACTAAATTGTATCCATCTTTTTTAAGTTTACTTATTATAGTGTCCAAGTAGTTATCTACATCATTTATATTAGCATGAAATAAAACTATTGAACCAGGTTGAGATTCTTTTATTACTTTTTCAATTACGTGGTTTGGTCCAAGCTCTTTCCAGTCTATAGAATCCACATCCCACTTAATTACTTTATAACCTAAATCACTACAAATGTCCATAGCTTTGTTGTTTACATCTCCAAAAGGTGGTCTAAACAGATTGGTCTTTTTCCCTGTTATATTAAATATCTTTCCCGATGTCGTTTCTATTTCTTTTGTTATATCTTCTTTTGATATTTCTTTCAAATTAGCATGGGTATTTGAATGGTTTCCAATTTCATGACCTCTTTCATCTATAGCCTTTACAATATCTTCATTATCATCAACCCAACTACCAACTAGAAAAAAAGTAGCTTTTATATTATGTTTATCTAAAGTATTTAGAATTTCATCCATATTATTAGTTCCCCATGCCACGTCAAAACTTAAAGCTATTTTTTTCTCATTTGTATCAACTTTATATATAGGCATTTTTGAGTTGTCAGATTTAGAACATATGTACTTTATTCCACAAACAAAAGCAAATATTAATACTAATAATAATGAAAAAAATAAAACACTATATATCAAAGCTTTAGTTCTTTTAACTTCTCTTTTCATACTATTCCCCCTTTTAGATAATTTCTTCTATATTTAAAATTTATTTTTTTTTAGCTCAAAAAAGTACTGTAATATTTAATTTATAGGACAATAAAGAAAAAAACAAAGTCTATCTTGACCCAGTTAAATGCTCTAAAATACTCATTTATTTAATTTTTTTATATTTTTTACATTTTTACCTTTATTTTTCTGTATATATTGTTTTTATTTTGGAGAAATTAGTATTAACATCACATAAATAAAAGTGTTGTTAGACATCATAAACTAATTATTTGAGGAGGAAATTTACTATGTCAAATTCAAACAGAACAGTAGTGCCAGAAGCAAAAGCTGCTTTAAACCAAATGAAATTAGAAATAGCTAACGAAATAGGTTTATCTAACTATGAGAACATAGACAAAGGTAACTTAACAGCTAGAGAAAATGGATATGTTGGTGGATACATGACTAAGAAATTAGTTGAAATGGCTGAAAGACAAATGGCTGGAAAATAGATAGTAAATTTTGACACCTGGGTATCAACAGGGCTGCTAATTAGCAGCCCTATTTCTCTGTATTTATTTATAAAATTAATTTTATATGATTTGTTAAAGATTAATAATACTATACAAATTGTTCTTTTAATTTTGTATAAATTAGTTTAATATATTATATATAGAAATAGTTTGACGGAGGATGATATTTATGTTTGAAAACTCGTCTGAAGAATTAGCGTATCATAAACTTTTAATTTTATATATCTTAGAAAAAATTAAAATGGATTTAACTAATTCTCAAATAACTCAAGTAGTATTAGAGACTGAAATGATGAATTACTTCTCATTACAACAGCTTTTATCTCAGCTTATGGAATCTAAGTTTTTGACTACATATAAAGACTCTGACAGAGAATATTATGCTCTTACTCAAAGAGGCGTAGAAAGTCTAGAATACTTCTTTAATCGAATACCTACTAGTGTTACAGAAAAAATAGACAAGTATATAGATTCTAATAAAGAAAATTTACTAGCAGATACTCAAGTAAAGTCTAGTTTCGTAAAGCAAAGTGATAATGAATTTATTGTAAACCTTAGAGTCATAGAAAATCAGTCTAACTTAATAGATTTAAATCTAAATGTTTCATCAGAGAAACAAGCAAAACTTATTTGCAACAACTGGAAAAATAATGCATCTTATATGTATGCCGAAGTTATCGACTTACTTATAAGAGACATACATTAAAGCCTACAAACAAATTATAGTTGTAGGCTCTTTTCCTACCTTGATTTCTTTTATTAATTTATTATTTGCGGTTTCGTAAACTTTCACTGAGTTTTCTTGTGTGTCTGATACAAATAATAACTTTTCATCTTTAGATACTTCTAATCCCTGAGGAATTCCATTTATCTCAATATTTCCAATATATCTACTTGTTGTATAATCTAAAATTCTCACATTATTATAACCCAAGTCAGCAACATAAACTTTTTTGCCACTATAATTAAATCTTATTTCCACTGGTAATAAGAATTCATATAATACCTTTTTTATATCCATGCTTACTTCATCAACTATTATGAGCTTTCCATCAAGTGTTGATATATACATTTCTTTCTTTTGCTTATCAAGTTCTATATGCCATGCTCTAAAGTCCATATTAATTTTCTTTTGTATATTTTTATTTATTGTATCTATACATACTATTGAATTTATACACGGTACATATAATTTTTTACTTTCTCTGTCAAAGTCAAATCCATGTGGCATATTATCAACACCAATAATTCCTATTGGATTTAATGTGTCTTTATCCAATACATATATACTATTAGAATCTTCATTTGCTACAAATAATTCATTATCACTAAGTACAACTTGACTAAGACTTCCTCCTATGGAAACAGTGTCAATTATTTTATCATTACTTAAATCTAAGACATAGAGTATACCATTACTTGAGCTAGGTATGTATATTAAATTTTTTTCTTTTTCTATGCAAAAATGATGTGGATATATATTATCTTCTAATACTATTTCCTTTTCTAGCTCAAGTGTAGAATAATCAACTATGCTAATGCTCTTTGATAGATAGTTAGAAATATAGATTTTCACATAACCCCTCCTCTCCACAATACATATACTACAATAATATATTATTTCATTAGCTTGTATTATGCTTTATAGTTGCATTATTACGCATATATTTGGTATTATTATTAATGTTAAAAAAATGAAATAATATTTAATGGAGGTCTTTTTAATGAAAGTAACATTTAACCCAAGTGGTGTCTGTTGTAGAGAAATGATTTTTGAAGTTGATGAAAATAATATGATTGTTGATGCTGAGTTCGTAGGAGGATGTAATGGTAATTTATCAGGACTTAGAAGCTTAATAATTGGTCAAAATGCTCTTGAAGTAGCTGATAAATTAAATGGTATTGATTGCGGTGGAAAAGGTACTTCTTGCCCAGACCAGTTATCTAAGGCTATCCGTCAATCTATATAATTACTACTATATAACATCAATAAAATTTATTAAAAACTTACTTTACATAAAAAGAGCTGTCTACCATCTTAGACAACTCTTTTTTATATTTTTATTTATATTCCTGTATTTATTTATAAAATTATAATTTCTTTACTAAAGTTCTCACTGTGCCAATCATGTATAAAGAACCTGCACTTATTATCACATCATCCTTATTTGCTGTTTCTAGTGTGTAATTTACTGCATCTTCTATCTCGTGTTTTGATGTTACATCATCCACATATTTTAATACTTTCTCTTTTAGTATATCTGAATTTATGGCCCTTGGATTGTTAGGTGTTGTTGTTATTACCTTATTAAAACGTGGCAATAATATATTTAAAACACTATCAATATCTTTATCTTCTAGCATACCTATCAATAGAGTTAAACTTCTCTCTTTAAAATTTTTATCAAGTGCTTTTGCCAAAGATTTTGCTCCATCTTCATTATGTGCACCATCTATTATAAAAATTGGATTTTCTTTTATTTTTTCTATTCTTCCTGGCCACTGAGTAGTTATAAGTCCTTTTCTTATAGATTTTTCACTTATATTTTCTAGTTTATTTATATCTTTTAGATATTTTATTACACTCATCGCCAATATAGAATTATTTATTTGATGTTCACCTATCAACTTTATTTCAAGGTCTTTGTAAATTTCTTTCATTACAGTACAGTCATATATTTGAGAGTCTATATCTGATTTTTTTATATTTACATCATCAAAATTAACTTCTATATATTGTGCTTTTTTCTCCTTACAAACTGACTTTATAACATTTTTGGCTTCATCAGTTTGGTCATATACTAGTACTACTCCACGTTCCTTTATTATACCAGCCTTTTCATATGCTATTTTTTCTATTGTATCTCCAAGTATACCTGTATGGTCTAAACTTATAGATGCTATTACACTTACAAGTGATTTTGTTATTATATTGGTAGCATCATATCTTCCACCTAAACCAACTTCTAAAGCTACAAAATCCACCTTTTGTTCTGAATAGTAATAAAATGCCATTGCAGTAACTACTTCGAATTCTGTTGGATACTCATAGCCTTGTCCTACCATAATATCTATTTTTTCTTTTATTAATTCAATTATCCTAGCAACATCATCTTGTGGTATATTTTCTCCATTTACTCTTATACGTTCAGTAAAGGTTTCTAAATACGGAGATGTATATAAACCGACTTTATATCCACACTCTCTTAGTATATTAGAAACAAAAGAACACACTGAGCCTTTTCCATTAGTTCCAGCTACATGTATTATATTTAAAGTTTCTTGTGGATTCCCCAATAATTCTAATAATTTTCCAATATTCTCTAGACCTAATCTTATACCAAATTTATTGGTTTGTGATATATACTCCAATGCTTCTTCATATTTCATTATCTAATTCCCCCTGTATCGGCATTTTCTTTTATGTTATCTAATTATAGTATATTTTCTACTTTTAATCTACTGACAAAGAATACATATAATCTAATACCTTCTACATTAAATCTAGTTACTACTTCTTTATTTTCTTTATTTATAAATTTTTATTTTTATACATTTCTACTAACTCAGTTAATGTATATATCGAAACTAAATCATACTTTGAGATATCCATATAATTAAATTTTATGTTAAATACCTGCTCTAATTTTTGAAGTAAATTAAAACAATTATCATAAACTAATCCTATCTCCTTATTAAAAAGACTACATTGAAATAATTTTTCATTATCAGCTTTAATGTTTAAACAATCTCTAACAACATCAGCAACTTTCATAAGAAGAGTATTTTCTTTGTCATACAAATCCAATTTAAAGTTTGGAATTCTACTATACTCATCAAACTCAAAACTATCCCAATGGTTTTTAGTTGCTAATAGTTCAAGTTTATCATTTAAATCAGATATCTCTATATCTGGATTTTCCGACAATATCTTAGCTATTTTTCCAGTAAACTTCGCTGCTACATAGCTATTACATTTTGGTGGTAACCTGTAGGAGTTGTTTATGTCACAACTTATATATGAATTACTATCCATTACACATTGAACATCATATTTTTTATTGTACCAAAAAGAATCTTCTACATCTAAAGTAAATCCTCTCACGCCTATAACATTATTAAACATTGCTGGATAACTTAAGTCAAAATTATTAGACAATGAACATACTATTATTTTTCCTTTTCTAAACAATTCATAACATACTTCAAATAATCCCTTGACACTTTCTACTCCTATGACTGATAAACTTAAGTTAATCAATCTTATGTTAGTATCTAGAAGATATTTTAATGCTTCTTCAAGAACTTTTATATTTGCAATGCTATCTTTTCCTAAAACTTTTATGACAAATAGCTCTACATCTTCATATTCCTTCTTTATTATTGATGCACAAGCAGTTCCATGACCATCTTCATCATCAAATTTATCTGATATAAAAATATAATCATGTATACATTCAAAAGCAATTCCTCCAACTAAGTTATCCTTTAAGTAATCATGTTCTTTATCTATTCCTGTATCTAATACTGCAACCTTAACTTTATTATTCATATCACATATATTCTCCATTACTAAAAGTTTTTAATATATCTATGCTAATAGTTCATCTTAAACTTTAATTTAAGTTGCACAATTTATCTTTTAAATGCTATATTTATTTCTAAAAACACAAATTAAGTATACTATATATTCAATTTATATTCATTATATCAATTATTATCATTAAATAGTTAAAAATTAAGATAAAATTTTTAGATTTATATCACAATTTAGAATTTTTTGTAAAAAGGAGATTATCCTTCTTATTAGACAATCCCCTTGTATACTTTATTAATACTTATTCATAATTAACTATCAATTGTATATTATACTTTTCAATCTAGATTACATAAATCTCATTTTTATTTAGGGGAATAATTATTTATATACTATAAGAAAATTAATTTAAATATAATCGTCTTGTAATCTATCTTACAAAACATACTATTCATTCTACAAAGTATGAATCAAAGTGTAAAAAAACACCAAGAACTGCGAATAAATATAAATTTAAATTACTATGTAAAAATTTGTACCAAGTACACTCTAAAAATTTATATAGGTATTATCCTAAGAAGCAATACCTACACCCTTATACATTATATCATATTTCAATAAATAAATCGCATAAAAGGAAGTCTTTTAATAGAATTAAACTATCTATTAATTTATTACTATAAGTTCTACAAATTATAAATAATTATTTTAATGTATATACTGTGTTGCCTCAAACATTGATATAACCAATCAAAATAGATATAATAAAATGAAACAAATATTTATAGAATTTTATAAATATTCATTATTTTAAAGGGGTGATTGTATTTGAAACAAGAAACATCAAAAAAAGAAATCTTAAAAGAAAGTTTTCTGGCATCAATCCCAATATTTCTAGGATATATTCCATTAGGACTTATTTGTGGTATTATGCTTCAAAAAGCAGGTTTATCTGCCTTTTACATATTAATGATGTCACTTATGGTATTTGCGGGTAGTTCACAATTTGTAGCAGCTTCAATGCTAGCTTCAAATGGAAGTATAGCTTCAATAGTATTAACTACATTTATATTGAATCTTCGTAACTTTTTAATGAGCTCCAACCTACATGTGCATATAAAAAATAAAAATATGAGATTTTTAATGTATTTTTGCCATGGTGTTACAGATGAAACATTCGCTATAAACTTAGAAAAATATACTTATGGTACTTGGACAGATAGACACGCATTATACCTAAACAATCTTTGTATAATAGTATGGGCTGGTAGTTGTTTCTTAGGAGCATTTCTTGGAGAAATTGTTACTATCAGTGATTCTGTTGCAGGCTTCCTACTTACAGCAATGTTCATCACATTAGTAGTTAATCAAATTAAAAGTAAAGTATATATACTCGTTTCAATGCTTTCTATCCTATTATCAATAGTTTTATATACTTTCTTTAAAAGCAGTTTAGTTATCATAATAGCCTCTGTTTTATCTGCTTTATTTGGCTTTTATATACAAAAATTAACTCATAAAAAGGAGGAAGTCTATGAATACTAATTACATACTTATAGTTATTTTAGGTATGGCAATTGTTACTTATATTCCAAGGATTTTACCTATGATAATACTTTCAAAAAATGATATGCCTGATTCTATTAAAGACATTATGAAATTTATACCTATCGCTATACTTAGTTCACTAATAGCAAAGGATATTTTTTTTAATGGAGATAGTATATATTTGTCATTCACCAATCCCAAAATTATATCAGGTATCATAGTACTATTAGTAGCTTATAAATTTAAATCTATTGCTATCTCAATAGCTGTAGGTGCAATATCTATATGCTTTTTTGGAGTCATCTTTTAAAATTTTATGTCACTATACAGTAAAAAACTGAAATACTGTACAATACTGCATATAAAAATCAGTCATAATATACTAATAATTAATCTATTATAATTGTGTACTCTACATCTAAAACAATATCAATAATCTATAAGCTACTATTTTACATCATAATAAGGGCTGTCTTAATACAGAGAATTTTTTCTATATTAAGACAGTTTTAAATTAATAGCTCTGTGATGACTTTAAATATTTTTCAAAATATTTTACTTTACCTTTTTCAAAATTAATACATTATATCACATAACAAGCTTGTTAATGCTACTTTTAAATCTTTGAGCCTGTACTTACTAATAGGTATAAATTTATCATTAATAGTAATCATATTATCCCCAAGATCTTCTATTCTTCTCAAATTGACAATAAAACTTGTGTGACATCTGAAAAATCCATTTTCACATAATAATTTTTCTGCTTGTTTCATGCTCATATTAGCTTTATAATCTCTCCCTAATGTATGTACAACTAAATCTCTCTTTACAGTTTCAACATATAAAATAGAATCTATCAGTATTCTATTAAATCCTTTTTTACTATTTAAAACTATATAACGCTCCTTCTTTCTTTGAAGGTTATCAATACAAAGATTTACACCCATTGCAAAGTTACTATACTCTATAGGTTTTACTAAATATCTATAAGCACGTACTTCATAACCCTGGGGAGCATACTCTGAAAAAGCTGTTGTAAATATAATTTCTACTTTTTCATCAAACTTTCTTATTTTTTTAGCCACCTCAATTCCATTGATATCTTTCATTTGGATGTCTAAAAATATAATGTCAATTTTTTCTGGGTATTTGGATATTAAATCTTCTCCACAGGAGAATTCCAGTATTTGATAATTTAGACACCTTTCAGACAAAAGTTTTTCTGCAAATTCCTTCAGTATGCTTCTTTGTATTTTTTCGTCATCACATATAACTACCCTGAACATAATATCACCTCCAAATCTAAAATATCATTTAGTTTACTTTATTTCAATTTCCAAACTGTACTCATTGACTTTTCTATTCAAATTTTTTTACAAGTTTAAATTGTCGATTAAACTACTTCTAGTAATTATCTTTGATACATAAACTTAAATTATGATAAATTCATCTATTTTTCTAGTTATATTGTGTAAAAAATATATGAAAACAAATGTAATATGTATTTTATTATGCTATGTTAAATATCATAATACAGCAAATTTTTATTACTCATAAATTTTTTAAATGTAAGATTAATATAATCATAAAATAAGATAAAAATATAACACATCTGTAATGAATTATAACATCATATTTGTATATATAGAAAGAAAAACATACAAAAAGTACAAATTACGTACTTTTTGTATGTTTTTATTAACACTTTCATTTATTTTATTTTAGATTCTAAATTTATTAGTCTTTCCTCAACAGATTTAATCATCTCTTCAAATTTTTCTTTTTTAGCTTTTTCTTCTTCAATTAGACTTTCAGGAGCTTTTGCTAGGAATCCTTGGTTTGCAAGTTTTCCATTAACTCTTTTTATTTCTCCTTCTAATTTTTTCTTTTCTTTAGATAATCTTTCAATTTCTTTTTCAAAGTCAACTAACTCATTAAGAGGTATAAATATTTCAACACCATCAATAACTACTCCAACTGCATCTTCTGGTACATTAGATTTGTCTTTTGCTACCTCAACATTTGAAGCAGATGCTAAAGTTATGAAATAATCTTTACCAAGTTCAATAGCTTCTATCTTTTCCTCACTTGGTATTATTATCAATTTAGCTTTCTTAGAAGGTGGTACATTCATTTCTGCTCTTACATTTCTTATACTTCTTATACCTTCCATCAATAAATTCATCATTTCTTCTTCTTCAGCCATATTATCTTCTTCATTATATTTTGGCCACTCAGATACTATTATACATCCTTCAACAGTAGGAAGGTAAGTGTATATCTCCTCTGTTATAAATGGCATATATGGATGTAATAATTTTAATATCTTTTCAAGAACATAAGTTAATGTATATAATGCTGCAGATTTAGCATTTGTATCTTCTCCATATAATCTAGGTTTAACCATTTCAATATACCAGTCACAGTATTCTGACCAAGTGAAATCGTATATCTTCTGAAGTGCTATTCCTAAATCAAACTTATCCATATTATTAGTTGCTTCTTTTACAATATTATTTGCTCTTGATATTATCCATTTATCTGCTAAAGTTAAGTTATCTTTAACACTTTCTCTAGTTATGTTTTTAATTATATCTTCATCAATATTCATAAATACAAATCTTGATGCATTCCACAATTTATTGGCAAAGTTTCTAGCAAATTCTACTCTTTCCATATAGAATCTCATATCATTTCCTGGGGAATTTCCAGTTGTTAATGTAAATCTTAGTGCATCAGCTCCATATTGCTCGATTATCTCTAATGGGTCGATACCATTTCCTAAAGATTTACTCATCTTTCTACCTTGAGAATCTCTTACCAATCCATGAACTAATACATGGTCAAATGGCTTCTCATTCATACAGAACATCCCTGCAAAAGCCATTCTAACTACCCAGAAGAATATTATATCATATCCTGTAACAAGTACACTTGTTGGGTAATAGTAGTCTAAAGCTTCAGTTTTATTTGGCCATCCTAGAGTAGAGAAAGGCCATAGTGCAGAACTAAACCAAGTATCTAATGCGTCTTCATCTTGTTTAAAATGAGTGCTTCCACATTTAGGACATTTATCAGGCATTTGTTTTGCTACTACTATTTCTCCACATTCTTGACAATAGTAAGCTGGTATTTGATGACCCCACCATAATTGTCTTGATATACACCAATCTCTTATATTTTCTAGCCATTGTGAATAAGTTTTATCAAATTTTTCTGGAACAAATTCTAGTTCTCCATTTTTAAGAATATCTATAGCTGGTTTTGCAAGTTCATCCATCTTAACAAACCATTGCTCTGATAATCTAGGCTCAACCACTGTATGGCATCTGTAACAAGTTCCTACATTATGATTATGCTCTTTTATCTTAATTAGGTAACCTTGCTCCTTTAAGTCTGCTACGATAGCTTTTCTACATTCAAATCTATCCATACCTTCATATTTTCCGCAAACTTCATTCATAGTTCCATCTTCATTCATAGTATTTAACTGCTCAAGATTATGTCTTAATCCTACTTCAAAATCATTAGGGTCATGTGCTGGAGTCATTTTAACTGCACCAGTTCCAAACTCTAAGTCAACATAATTATCTGCAACTATTGGAAGTTCTCTTCCTACTAATGGAAGTATTGCTGTTTTTCCTATTAAGTGTTTGTATCTATCGTCTTCCGGATTTACTGCTATACCAGTATCCCCTATCATCGTCTCAGGTCTAGTTGTAGCTATTTCTAAGAAATCTTCACTATCTTTTAGTGGGTATTTTATATGATAAAAGTTTCCGTCATGTTCTTCATGCTCAACTTCTGCATCTGATAAAGTAGTTTTACAATCTGGGCACCAGTTTATTATTCTATTCCCTCTGTATATGTGACCTTTTTCATATAGTTTTACAAAGAATTCTATAACTGCTTCATTACACCCTTCATCCATGGTAAATCTCTCTTTATCCCAATCACAAGAATCTCCTAATTGTTTAAGTTGGTTAGATATTTTTCCTCCAAATTCATCCTTCCAGTCCCAAGCTCTCTTTAAAAATTCATCTCTACCTATTTCATACTTTGTCTTACCTTCTTCTTTTTTTATTCTTTCAACAACTTTAACTTCAGTTGCTATAGAAGCATGGTCAGTTCCTGGAAGCCAAAAAGCTTCATACCCATCCATACGCTTCCATCTTATTAATATATCCTGAAGTGTATGGTCAAGAGCGTGTCCCATATGCAATTGCCCTGTTATGTTTGGTGGTGGCATCATTATTGTAAATGGCTTTTTATCTGGATTTGGTTTAGATTTAAAATACCCTTCATCCATCCATTTTTTATATAACCTAGCCTCAAAATCTTTTGGATTATAAGTTTTTGATAAGTTCGTATTTTCCATTGTCTTGCCTCCTGTATTTTTATAAATAAATTTTTTAAAATATATCTAGAAATAAAAAAGAGCCCTTCATCCTCTTTAAAAGGACGAAAAGCTCGCGTTACCACCTTAATTCCAAAGTTTAAAATACAATAACATTAATCAAATATTGTTTAATGTTATTTCATCAACTTTGACTCTCAAAGAATTTAACGGTTCTAACCGTCTAAACTTACTAACAGTTCAGTTTAGAAACTCCAAAGCTACGTTCAGCAAACCTTATACTTAGAAAATCTTACAGCCAGTGAATTTTCCTCTCTTTTAGTAGTATTTA
This sequence comes from Clostridioides sp. LIBA-7602, assembly GCF_056688945.1. Classification (NCBI taxonomy): domain Bacteria; kingdom Bacillati; phylum Bacillota; class Clostridia; order Peptostreptococcales; family Peptostreptococcaceae; genus Clostridioides; species Clostridioides sp. LIBA-7602. The sequence goes on from NZ_CP196991.1 coordinate 3,819,374, forward strand.
CTTACTCCTCTTCTTCTCAGTCTTTAATATTACATATTATTATATACAAATATTATTCTCTTTGTCAATTATTTTTATTTTATTTTTTCTGAATTTTCTTAATTATTTTTTTATATTATATGCTGATTATTATATTCTATACTATTTTTTTCAACTTATTTTATCTTATAATGTCAATAACTATACTATTTTTTGTTTAAATTTTAACGCCATGTTATTTATTTTAGATTACATTCTATTTACATTATCTTTCTTATGTTCTATTTTTTATATTCTATTTTATAAATTATATGTTTTATTTCCTAAATAATTTACTTTATTTTTTACTATAATTGAATTTATTGTAAGTTTTCTTGCCAGAAATTTTTAGGTGTGATATTCTCTGTAATTGGCAATATTGTATATCCTCTCTCCTTCAAAATTCTTATAATATTGTTTAAAGCGTTTAAACTTTGTTCTTTCTCATGAATCAGCACTACTAATTCATCTCTTTTTCTTCCATAGTACAATATATTACTAACAATTTGACTTGTAGAAGATTTCCAGTCTTGTGTATCCAAATTCCAGTCCCAAATTAAATAATCATTCTCCATAAGTTTACTATATGAACCTTCTGGCATATATGGCTTACTTCCATAGGGTAATCTTATTAATTTTGAACTCTGACCAGTTATATCTTGTAAAGTATCATTACATGTATTGAACTCCCCCACTGTTACCTCTGGGCTTTTATATAGCTTATGTATATCATGACTTACACTATGAAAACCTATTGAATTTTTCTCTTCTAATACCCTTTTTACTTCTTCCTTATGATTTTTCATGTTTTGATTAAGCATAAAAAATGTCGCTTTGACATCGTTCTCTTTTAAAATATCAAGAAGTGCATTTGTATATTTTGATGGTCCATCATCTATCGTTATGTACGCTACTTTTTCAGAAGTAGCCCCTGGTCCTTTTGTTTCCTCTTGAGATGCTTTATACATAATTTCTCCTAATGTATTCCCTTGAGAAAGTAATTCTAGTGTATTTTCACCTTTTGTGCTTATATTTTGGACTGGAACATTATTGATTTTTTCTTCCAATAATGTCCCAGTTAAAATTAAAACAGCTATAAGAAATAACCTTATCATTACATGAAAAGTAGCCTTATTATCTTTAATTTTCATCCCCCATATCTCCCTTTTATAAAAGAATAAGTTTAAGAGTAAAAATTACTTTTTATACTTATTCTCTTTCTTATTACTTTTTATATCTCTACTAAATATTTTTTTAACTTTTTCTTCTTCCTTTTCTCCTAGAGATTCTACTCTTTTGATTCCCAAAGAAGTTAAAAATTGCAACACATTTAAATTATCAAATGGAGTTTCCATATTTGTGCTTTCACTATATTCATCAACATTCTTAGTACCTTCTTCTACACTTAAAATACGCTTAGGACCTCCTACACAGCCTCCTACACACCCCATTCCTTCTATAAAGGTAGCTTCTATCTCCTTATTTAAAACTTTCTTTAAACCGTCCATACATTCTTTTGTTCCCTCAAATGCTTTTTCTTCAAATTTTATATTTTTGTCAATTCTTCTAACTGATAACTTAACTGCTTTGCTTACACCTCCTGTTCTAGCATAAACTCTACCTGAAAGGGATGCCTCTACTCTATTACTTTCATCCATTATAGCTGGATTTAACTCTAATGCATCAAATATTTCTTGTAACTCTTTAAATGTAAGCACAAAATCAACTGCATCCTTTATATCTTCTAACATTGCTTCTTTCTTTTTTGCCATACAAGGACCTATGAATACAACTTTAGCATCTGGATTTAAAATTTTTACAGCTCTCCCACAGGCAATCATAGGAGAAACAGATGGTGATACATTCTCCAATATTTGAGGAAAACTATTTTGTATCAAGCTTACCCAAATAGGACAGCAACAGCTAGTTATAAAGCATCCTTCTTCATCCTTTTTCATATGTTCATAATAATCATATGCTTCTTTTGCAGTAAGCATATCTGCTGCCAAAGCAACTTCTATCATATCTTCAAATCCTATCTTTTTTAATGCAGTTCTTAATTTACCAGGGCTTACATCTTTTCCAAACTGCCCTACAAAAGCTGGTGCGACTATTGCATATACAGGACTCTTTATATCTTTCAACAACTTTATCATTGGTATAAATTCTATCTTATCTGATATTGCACCTAACTTACATCTTGATACACAATCACCACAAGCACTACATACATCTTCCTCATTACAATTAATATGCTTGCTTTTTATTTTACATGACTCATCTTCCTTATTATTTTCATCACAATATTTGCAAGCATCTGATATTATAGATATTATTGGTCTTTTGACTTCATCTAAATTTATAGCTTCATGTAATGCATCTTTTAAATTTTTATCTGTGTCTCCTGTTACATCTAATCCCATAGTTACTCTAATTAGATTTACCATGGTATCTTTATCAAATTCCTCATTAAAATCATTTTTTAAATTATTATTCAAATTATCATTTAAAATTTTTTCAGGTAGATTTTCAATATCCTCTGTATTATCATTCCACACTGCCTTTACAAGTTCTCCAAAAAGCTTCATCTTATATATTTCTAATATTTTAGAATTATCATTTCTAGTATTCATAAAAAATAGTACCTCCGTAAATTAAACTTATATATGTTTAATATTTACAAAGATACTATTTTTTATTTATTATTTACTTACTATTATTGATATAATTTATTTAATTTCTTTAACATCTCTATTTCAAGCATTATTTTCATTAAATGATAGTTAAATACAGGGCTTTTTTCTTCATCTATATTCCAGTCTAATTCATCCACATTATATGTTTTCTTAAGGTATTTATATGTATGCTCCTTTAAATAAAGTTTATTTTCTAATAACTCTATAGACTGCATATGAAAATGTATTTCTCTACATATCCTTAAGGCATTCTCAATTTTTTCTATATTAGTTTCACTCAAACTATAATCCAATTCATCAATAAGTTTTGAATATATTTCTTCTAATTTTTCTACTTCTTCTTCAAATCTCTCTACATCTAAATTATTTTTTCTAAGTATTTTGTCTTCAATAAGTAACATTGACAGTTCTTCTATCTTTTTAAACTCATCTATAACACTATTTAGATAATTTGGTCTAGCAACATAGTAATTAACAAGTACCCCAAACAAGACACCTACAGATGTATCCAGTACCCTATGTAAAGAATAATATACAGGGTCATTGTTTCCTACACCTAGATGTATAGCCAGAAAAGTTACACAGGCAACTACTACTGACTTTATTTTAAACAGATTGCATAAATATATTGAGCACATTACTCCTAGACCACATAAAAAAGGGTCTCCAGCTTTAGTGATGGCAAAGATGAATCCTATTATACCACCTAAAATAGTACCTTCTACTCTATTGATTCCTGTTTTTAAAGAACCTTTTACTGTATCTTGGACAGAAATTATACATGCTACCAGAGAATAAAACATATTCTCAACTAAATAGTCTCCTAAAAGCATACATAACGTTACACTAATTCCTGTTTTTATAGTTCTCATACCCATCTTTTGAAGTTTCAAAGTTCCACCTCCTAAAAAGCACTTTCTATAAAATACGCATCCTCAAATTTAATATGTTCCTAGTATATCACAATTTTTTAAATTTACCCATTAATCATATTTTTTTATCAATTACTTCTTAATTTAGACAATAAAAAAAACTGCTTTAAAGCAGTTTTTTTATCCTATCTCTACCATTTTACCTTCAATTGCAAAAATTATTTTTTCACACACATTTGTTATATGGTCTCCAATTCTTTCAAGGTATCTTCCTATAAGTAAAAGTTTTACCCCTTGGTCTATGGTATTTGTATTTTCATGCATTATTTTTAAACAATCAATTTGTACTTGTTCATACAAACCATCTACAATATCATCTTTAGTTCCTACATCATAAGCTATACTTGCATCAAATAAGATTAAAGCTTCTCTAGTCTGAGACATCATAGATTTACATTCTTTTGCCATCTTAGGAATATCTATCAGCTCTTTTATATAAGCTTCTCCACCTATTTTCAGCATTTCTCTAGCTATGTTAGCTGCATAATCTCCTATTCTTTCTAATTCTATTGATATATTTCCTAATGAATAAATAAATCTTAAATCCCTTGCCATTGGTTGCTTTAATACTATTAGCTCTATACTTTTATCCCTTATCTCTTCTCTTAATTTATTTATCTCTTCATCATTTTCTACTACGTTTCTTGCACCTTCTAAATCCTTCTCTATCATACAAGTCACAGACTTTTCTATTGCTTCTTCACATTTTTCCATCATAAGTACTGTTTGTTCCTTTAAAGTATCAATACTTATATCTAAGCTATTATTGACCATTGTCTAACTCCTTTATAGTTATATATTTTAACCAAATCTACCTGTTATATAGTCTTCTGTTCTTTTATCCACAGGAGTGGTAAACATAGTTTTTGTATCACTAAATTCTATAACCTCTCCATTTAAGAAAAAAGCTGTTTCATCTGATATACGAGCAGCTTGCTGCATGTTATGAGTAACTATGACTATTGTGTAATCTTTTTTTAAATCCTCTATAAGTTCCTCAACTTTTAATGTTGAAATTGGGTCTAAAGCAGATGTAGGTTCATCCATAAGAATAACTTCTGGTCTCATAGCAATTGCTCTTGCTATACATATACGTTGTTGTTGTCCACCAGAAAGTCCTAATGCAGATGACTTAAGCCTATCTTTAACTTCATCCCAAATAGCTGCTCCTTTCAAACTCTCTTCTACAATTTTATCTAATTGTTTCTTATCTCTTAGCCCTTGTGTACGAGGGCCATAGGCAACATTATCATATATACTCATAGGAAATGGATTTGGTTTTTGAAATACCATCCCTACTTTAGTACGAAGATTTATGACATCATCTGAAATGTATATGTCCTCTCCATCCACAAAAATATTTCCTTTAATTGTTACATCTTCTATTAAGTCATTCATTCTATTTAAAGTTCTTATAAAGGTTGATTTCCCACATCCAGATGGTCCTATTAAAGCAGTAACTTTATTTTCTTTTATGTCCATATTTATTTTATTTAATGCTTGTTTGTCACCATAAAATAAATCCAAATCTTTTACACTCATTTTTATATTATCGATTAATTCCATCATTCACACCTCTTAAATTTAATAATTAGCCTTATTTAACTTCTTAGCAACAAATCTTGCTAGCATGTTTAGTGCTAATACGATTACTATTAAAACAATTCCTATACTAGCTGCTGTTGCTATATCTCCACTCTCTTTAGTCAGTAAATATGAGTGTACAGTTAATGTTCTTGCACTATCAAATATTCCACCTGGCATCTTAGCTACAGTACCTGCTGTAAGTAATATCGCAGCTGATTCTCCAATTATACGACCAACTGATAAGATTATTCCTGATAAGATTCCTGGTATTGCACTTGGAAGTACTACTTTATATAAAGTCTGAAATTTAGTAGCTCCCAGTGCTAATGATGATTCTCTATACGCTTGAGGAACTGTCTTTAAAGCTTCTTCTGTTGTACGAATTATTACTGGTAATATTATTATTGCTACTGTAAGCGAACCTGCAACTATTGAATACCCCATTTTTAATGTAACAACAAAGAAAATTCCTCCAAATAATCCATACACTATAGATGGTATTCCTGATAAACTTTCAGTTGCGAATCTTATGGCTGTAACTGCTTTTCCTTTTTTTGCATACTCTTGTAAATATATAGCAGCTAAGATTCCTATAGGCGTTGCTACGACTATAGAAACTACTACTGTGTATAATGTTGTAATTATCATTGGAAGTATACCACCATCACCTGATGCTGAATAATTGCTGAATAAGAAATTAAAATTCATATTTCCGATTCCCTTTATAAATATAAATCCTACTATGACTACTAACGATACTATTGTAAATAGTGCTGATAGGTATACTAATAATTTTAATGTATTCTCTCTGAACTTTCTCATCTTAATTTACCGCCTTATTTGAAAGTTTATTTAAAACTAAGTTTAAGATTAATATAAATGTAAACAGTACTACTCCAGTTGCAAATAGCATCTCTTGATGTGTACCAAATGCATATCCCATTTCAAGTGCTATATTAGTTGTAAGTGGTCTTACACTGTCTGTTATTGAAGTTGGCATAACTGGTGAGTTTCCTGCAACAAGTATTACTGCCATTGTTTCTCCTAAAGCTCTTCCTACTCCTAATACTACTGCAGCTAATACTCCAGATTTCGCAGCTGGTAATACAACTTTAAAGATTGTTTCTATTTTTGATGCACCAAGTGCTAATGAACCTTCTTTATATGCTTTTGGTACTGCTCTTATAGCTGTTTCTGATACAGATATTATTGTTGGTAACATCATTACTGCTAGTACTATTACTATTGCTAATAAACTTTGACCCTTTGGAAGATTAAACATATTTTGTATCATTGGAACTATCACTGCAAGACCAAATACACCGTATAATACTGAAGGTATACCTGCTAGAAGCTCAACTGCTGGTGACATTATTTTTGCTAACCTCTTAGGCGCTACTTCTGCTATAAATATAGATGTTAATATACCCACTGGTACTCCTATCACAAGTGCTCCAAGTGTTGCAAATATTGATGCTACTATCATAGATGATATTCCAAATTTATTAGCAGAAGGAACCCAATCTGCACCAGTTAAAAAATCTATAAATGAGTATCCCTCAAATATAAATGGTCTTAGTCCTTTATAAAATACAAATCCTATTATCAAAAGTAAACTTGCAACTGCTACCAAAGCACTAAGTAAAAAAATATTTTTTGCTACTTTTTCAATTATATATTTTGTCTTGTTGCCATTATTGTTGTTTTTTTCTAAACCTACTAACCTAGATTTTACTATCATAATATCCTCCCAATCGATTTTTATTCTGTATTCAAAATTTAAATTTTTATAATTCGTATCAATTAAATTTTCTATACTTTTATTCTACTTTTTTTAAGTTAAATCTATATTAGGATTAAGTTAAACAAGTGTAAAATTATATTCACTTTTTTAACATCGATTTTACTTTTAGAACTATTTTTGACATTTAGTTTACATTATGATGGTATTTGCTTATATTAAAATAGCAGATATAAGTAATAATACATTTCTCATGTAACTCATTACTTATATCTGCTATTGATATTTATTAATTAAATTTAGTCCTTTATAACATATACATTCATATTATTCCTTATTAAAATAGTAACCTGCTCCTCTTATTGTTATAATTTTTTGAGGATTTTTATAATCTTTTTCTATTTTCTTTCTCAATCCGTTCACTGCAACTACTACACTATAATTATCCTCTAAATATTCATTTAACCACACATGTTCATATATCTCTTTAGTAGTCAATGTCTTTTCAGGATTCTCTATAAAATAATTTAATAATTTATTTTCTGTTGGAGTTAATTTTATTATTTTGTCTTCTAATTTTATTACTCCACTAGTTCTATTGTATTCCTCTAATTTTGAATTACTTTCATTGCTATTTATATATGAATTTACTCTTCTTAAAATTGCTTTTACTTTTGCATATAAAATTTCCAAATTTAGAGGTTTAATCAAATAATCATCTCCACCAGAATTTAAGGCATTTAAAATACTTTGGTCTTCATTTATGTAAGTCATATAAACAATTGGACAAGTAGTTACATTTCTTATTTTCTTGCAGAGAGTCCATCCATCACCATCAGTTAGGATTATCTCTAAAAATATTAAATCATATCTATTACTAAATATTTTTCCAATAGCTTCTTCACAGCTATATGCTAAATCTATAGTTATCCCTTTTCCTTCTAAAAAGTTTTTCAATTCCTGGCAATTATTCTTGTCTCCATCTATTATCAATATCTTAGTTTGCATTATAATCACTCCTAAATATCATTATTCTTTTATATTAAACAACCCATTATTATGAAAAACAGAGATTTAATTTTATTGTAAAAACGGTTCCTTTTCCTAACTCTGAATCTACAAAAATTTCTCCATCATGTTCTTTTACAATGGACTTTACAATATATAACCCTAACCCTTGCCCTGTTGAAATGTCAGTATCTCTTGCTGTAAAGAACCGTTCAAATATCTTTGGTATATTTTCTGGTGGTATTCCTTTACCATTATCAGAAATTTTAATAACTGCAAATTCATCTTCTTTATTCATTGACAAACTTATCCTACCATCAAATGAAGTAAAGCTTAAAGCATTGTAAATTAGATTTTCAAATGCTCTAGCCAATCTTTCTTTATTTATCTTTGCATATATTTTTTTATCTAATAGAGAGAGTTCAAAGTTTACACCACATGCTTGTGTGTCTGGCAAGTTATTTTCATATATCTCTTTGATGAAATCATTTAGACATATCTTCTCACTAAGACCAATTTCTTTATCTTGTGATGTAAATTCTTGTAGACTACGTACTCTACTTTGTACTTCATTTGATTTTTGATTTATCGCAGATAGATAAGTTTTTGTCTCTTCATCTACATGAATATTACCAACCTTTATTAAATCTATAAATGCCTGTATAGCTGAAACAGGTGCTTTTAAATCATGTGCCACATCAGCCAAGAACTTTTTACGTTCATCTAATAGTGTCATAAGTTCATTAGTTCTTAATTCAACTTCATGTTCAAGATTCTTTGTGAGTTTTTCATTTTCTTTTATTATCATCTTGTTCCTATGTATCATCATAATAGAAAATAAAATAACAATTATAAACCCACAGTATTCTGTTTGCCATCCTGTAAATATAGGCTCAAACCTGTTACTAGTCACTGCATCGAATAATACACTAATACCAAACACAATATTTACTGAAACTAAAATATAGGAACTTATATGCTCAGAGCATGTCTTTTTATAGATTGAAACTAGTGAAGACATTAAGATATAAATAAATACAATATATTTATATATATCTATTAATTTTCCATATATATCAACAAAATCTATATAATATGGAAGAAGAACAACTGGTATTACAATAGATATAATACACATTGTAATCCCTAATGGTAAAATTAAAAATCTATATCCTTTATTTTCTTCTATTTTGGATATACTTCCATTTATACAAATAATACATAAGACCGCTATAAAATATGATGAATCCTCAACTGCATATGTAAAGTTTACTAAAGGAAGCCCCAATAGATGCACAAAAGGATATGATACATGTATTGCAAAGAAAATACACATACATCCAAAATAAAAGTAGAGTTTACTTTTTTTTGAAAAAAACCAAACAGCTAGTGAAAATATAGCTATTGCAAAAGTTGTGAAACAAATTATACTATAAAAAAGTAATCGATAAAATACCATATTACTTATGTCTTTTGTTTCCCCCAATGCAGGTGGATAATACAAACCACTATAATAATGTGAAAAATTAGATACATTGATTATAATTTCTGTATCTTTCTTTGCGACAAAACTTACTACTGAATTTTTAATTTTTGGTCTATACTTTTCTGTTCCTACATCTCCCAGTTTAGAAACCATTTCTCCATTTATCCATACTTCACTTGCACAAAAAATTTCAGGAATCTCTAGACTTAATACCTTATCCCTACCTTCATTTTTTATTCTCATACGGTAAGTAGCATTGCCATATGGTGATTGGTTCTCTTTTCTCATAGAGAAATCTGGATATTGACCTATAAAAACGTATTTTGGTTTTATATGTTGTTCTATAAAATCATTTGGTTTAAATATTTTATGGTTATAAAACTCCCAATCATCTATTAAAAAGACAAGTTTACTTTTAGTAAAGGTATTACTATCTATAGTTAAAATTCCATTACTTGCTCTAATAGACTTATATGTATATTTATTATCATATTTATACAGAAGATTTAATCCTGTTATTGCCAACAGAGAGATTATCAATACAATGAGAGTTCCTTTTAGTATATTATACTTTTTCATTGCATCAATCACATCTCTTTCATAGTAGTACTAAATAAAACAAGAACTATTTATTGATTACAGTATCCCACTTACGGTACAAATTTATATCCTTTTCCCCATACAGTTTGAATGTATTGATGCTCTCTGCTTAAAGAATTAATTTTTTTCCTCATCTGTGCAATATGAACCTGTACTGTATGTTGGTCTCCAATATCAGGCATTTTCCAAACTTGATTATATATTTCTATTTTTGAGAATACTTGTTCTTTATTTTCAGCTAGAAACAATAATATTTCAAACTCCATAGTGGTTAAATCGATACTTTTTTCGTCAAAAGTTACTTTTCTTGAGTTCACATTTATCACTAAAGACGAAAATTTTAACACATTAGGAACTGATGTAATGTTTTTATATTGCCTCATACGAGCATATATTCTAAGTTCAAGTTCTTTTAAGCTATATGGCTTTGTTATATAATCATCTCCTCCAGCTAAAAAACCCCGAACTCTTTCTTCTTCATGTTCATAATTAGATAAAAATATTATAGGTATGTTAACCTTTTCTTTTATAACATTGCATACTTTATACCCATCTAAGTCTGGTAATGCAATATCTAGAATTATACAATCTAAAACTACACTTTCTACTATCTTCATAGCCTCTTTAGCTGTCTTAGATATATATACATTAAAACCTATATTTGAAAAATAAATTTGATTTATGTTTAAAATATCAACATCATCATCTACAACCAGTAAGTTATACATTACACCACTCCATTCAAAATATTTCAATCATAGTCTAAGGTTTTAATTATTACAAATTATGATGTTTTATTTTTTATATAACTAGTATTATTATTTTATAATATCTTTACAAACTCGACTATAAAACTTAAGTATTTTTGAATAATTCTTGAATATTGAATTAAATATTAAGATTCATTATTAAATACTAATCAAAGTCTCCGATTGTTGGAAAAGGGGAATTTTTTTTAAAGTATAATATAATTATAATAAGAAAATAACGTTTTTATAAACATCAAGATGCGAAATATAAACATTTTGTAACAATACATTTACCAAAATAATCCAATTTATTTTATATTATAACTATATAAATCATATAAATCAATACTCAAACTGGCTGATTGACAAGTTTCTAGAAAAATAATAAATTTATAATATAAAATCACCTTAAGCTCCATTTTCCAACAAATGGCTACTTTAAAAGCCAAAATTCCACGTATCAAATTAAATCTAACTACTAATTCAATAGTCTTTAGATTTTTAAATATTTTTGTTAAATTTAAAACAAAAAAAGGCTATGCAATATAAAATTATATTCATAGCCGGTTGCACCACTAACTCCATATACCTCTAGATGCCCAATAATAAGGTATACTTCTCAGTTTCTAAAATATTTTTATTAAAAAATTTTAATACACTTTAATAAATTTCCTTTTTATTCTAACATTGTAATATTATTTTGTCAATATTCCAATATTCTTTAGAGATAATGTACTAAAATATCTATTATATAATTAAAATATTTATATTCATATCACCAATAATAGACAATACCCTGCAAGTTACAGCAACATTTTTATGAGCTTATCTTGCAGGGTACTATATATTCATTTTATATTAAATATTTATATTATTGATTAACTTTAATAAATCCTTTTTCTGAAACAAGTGCTTGTCCTTCGTCACTCAATATATAATCTATTAAAGCTTTACCTTTTTCTGATAAATTATCTTCTTTATTAACTAGTATAAATGGTCTTGATATTGGATATTTATTAGCTATTACATTGGCATCAGTTGCTTCAACATCATTTATTTTCAAACTATTTACTTTCTCATCAACATATCCAAATGATATATATCCTATAGCATTTTCATTTCCCTCAACTGTAGTTTTTATATTTCCTGAACCATCACTTATTTGTGCATCTTTAGTTAATTCTTCTGACTTGAATCCTACAATTTCTTGGAATCCATCTCTAGTTCCTGAACCTTCTTCTCTTGATACAATTACTATTGGAGCGTCATTTCCTCCTACGTCTTTCCAGTTAGTTATCTTTCCTGTATAAATACCTTTAACTTGATCCATTGTTAAATTTTTTACTGGGTTAGTAGTATTAGTTATCAATGCTATTCCATCTATTGCTATCTTAGTTTCCTTTAATCCAGCACTTTTTTCTTCATCTTTTAAGTCTCTTGAACTCATTCCTATCTCAGATGTTCCTTCTATAGCATTTTTTATACCTCCAGAAGAACCAATCTGTTGAACTTCTACACTAACACCTTCATTTTTTTCCTGAAACTTTTCTCCTATAGTTTCCATAAGAGGACCTATTGAAGTCGAACCTGAAACAGAAACTTTATTTGAGTCTGCTGAACCTCCTGAGCCAGAGCCACATCCTACTGCTAAACCTCCAACTAACATTGTACTAGCTAAAAGAACTCCTATTTTCTTTTTAAACATTTCACTTACCCCCGCTTATATTTTAATTTTTTTGTTGTCATATTTTCTATATTTTAATAATACATATTTTTTGTTAAGTGAATATTAGAGCGAGGTTAAGTAAGTGTAAATATTGTTAAATACATGTAAAAATTTAATTTTATATAGTATATTGCTAATTATATTAATTTTTTTAAGTTATTTTTGAAGTATATGAGTATAACGCAACATTTAGAATTATTGCAAACCTTCACTAAGATTATTAATTTGCCACATTCTATAATTCTTTTTCTAGTTTATTAACTAAACCAGCAAATACATTTAAGGCTTCTTCTATAGATTCTTTTTTTGTCATATCTACACCAGCAGATTTCAATTGTTCTAAAGGATACTCTGACCCTCCACTTTTTAAGAAGTTTAAATATCTATCTACAGCAGTACTACCTTCTGAAAGTATCTGTTGACTTAAAGCACTTGCAGCTGAAAATCCTGTAGCATACTTATATACATAGAAATTTGAATAAAAATGAGGGATTCTAGCCCACTCTATTCCTATTTGTTTATCTACTACTGCAGATTTTCCATAATACTTTTCATTCAATTTATAGTATATATCAGTAAATTCATCAGCAGTAAGTGGTTCTCCACTCTCTACTTTTTCATGTACAATTTTTTCAAATTCAGCAAACATAGTTTGTCTATAAACTGTAGTCCTAAATTGTTCTAAATAATAATTTAATAGATATATAGTTTCATCTTTAGACTTAGAATTTTCTAACAAATAATTTATAAGAAGTAATTCGTTTAAAGTAGATGCAACTTCTGCAACGAATATCTTATAGTCAGAATATAAAAATGGTTGACTTGTTCTTGAATAATGACTATGGACAGAATGACCCAATTCATGAACTAAAGTAAATAGAGAATTAAGGTCATTTTTATAGCTCATTAATATATAAGGATGCGAATCATAACTTCCCCAAGAATAAGCTCCTCCTTTTTTACCTTCATTATCATATACATCAATCCAGCCTTCTTCAAAAGCACTCTTTATAGCTTTTAAGTACTCTTCTCCCAAAGGCTTAAGTGCCTCTAATATGATATTCTGTGCTTTATCATATGGTATATCCATATCAAACTTTTCTGTCAAAGGTACATATAAATCGTACATGTGTATTTCATTTAGCCCTAAAAATTTCTTTTTAAGTTCAACATATTTATTTAAAGTAGGAAGACTTTCATCTATAGCTGATATAAGATTATTGTAAACATCCAAACTTACATCATCTGAAAATAAGGAAGCCTCTATTGCTGAATTATATTTTCTAGTTTTTGCATAAAATATCTCTGACTTTATTCCACCATAAAGAGTTGATGCAAATGTATTTTTATATTTTCCATAAGTTGAAAATTCACCTTCAAAAGCTTCTTTTCTAACTCTGTCATTTTTACTTTTTATAAATAAAGAGTAATTTGAATGAGAAAGCTTAACTCTATTGCCTTCTTCATCTTCTATCTCAGGAAATTCCATATCAGCATATGCTAACATATCATATACATTTTCTGGAACTGTTGATAGCTCTGATGTAGCAGCAAGTATTTCTTCTTCTCTTTCACTTAAAGTATGAGGTTTATCTCTTAATATATCCTTGATATACTTTGTATAAAAAGATAACTCCTCATCCTTTAAATATTCATTTAGTTTATTCTCTTCTATAGCCAGTATCTCTGGAACTATATAAGAAGTAGCCACACCCAAATCAGTCGATAACATTTCTGTCTTAGTAGCTCTTCCTTGATTGTCATTGATTCTAGTATCTTCATGTTGTTTCATATGAGTATATACATATAGATTTTGAATAATTCTAGATGCATTTTCAGAAATATTTAATACTTTATATAAATTCTCTTTACTCTCAGAAACTTTACCTTTATACTCTTTTACCTCTTGGATAAGATTTTTTACTTTACTTATGTCTTTTTCGATTTCTTCTTTACTAGAATACATCTTATCTATCTTCCACTTATACTTTTCTTCTACTGTACTTCTATCAGTTCCCATATAATACACCTCTATTTTGATTTGTTTTTATATTTTATTATCTTTACAAAATATATTGTATATATTTTAGTCCAAATAATCTACATTTATTACTCCTTCTATCATATTTATTTCCTTCATAACATCATGTAAGTGTATTCTCTTACCATAAGATACAAAAAAATTAACTTTCCAGTATTCTTCATTACGACATTCTATTTCCATATTTCTTACAATAAGTTGACTTTTTTCAAATTTATCATATAAAAAAGGTATCGAATCCAAATTGCTTAATTTTAATATCAACACATTTTTTTCTTGACTGAATAAAAACGTATTTATTATCCTAAGTACAAATAATGCTATCATTACAAATAGCCCACCTAAAATTGATAGTTCATAATAACCATAACCTACTGCTATACCAATACACGCAGTTGCCCACATGCCAGCAGCTGTAGTAAGCCCTTTTACTCCACCTTTATTTTTTAAAATTGCTCCTGCACCTAAAAAACCAATTCCAGATAATACCTGAGCAGGCATTCTTGCCGGGTCAGCATTTGTATATAAATTATAATCAGAAAATAACTGAATTGAAGTTATTGAAACAATACAAGAACCTATTGCTATTAATATATGTGTCCTAAACCCTGCAAACTGTCTTATTTTTTCTCTTTCTAAACCTATTATTCCTCCTATTATTAGAGCTAATAGTAACCTTATTGCTATCTCCTTACTTCCTATGTCAACCATAATATAAAACCCTCCTGACCTAATCATAATTATGTCCTACAGATAATTTACACATCAGAAATACTATTTTATATCTTAATATTATTATTAATATATGTAAAATATAGCTATCTGTTAATTTTTGATACAAAAAAACCCACAACTGTGGGCTATTTGCTTAAGTACATGTATTTATTTATTAATATATCTATTTTCTTACTCGATTCTACTAACTCTTCTTGAAATATTTCTGGATATTCTATGTATGTATTTATCTCTTCCCTAACTGCTTCAATCTCATTTTTTAACGTTTCTAATTCATTGTTCGCCATAATAATCACCACTATTACAAATTTGTATATTTTTATATACATTTTATCAAACAATATTATATTTTGTCAATATTATGTCAATAAAACTTACTATAAAAATGCTCCAACTTGGGTACTGTATACCTAGACACTAAGCCTACAAACATACCCGTTACTAACGATGCCATTAACATAAATGGTAAGTATCCTATAGCAAGTATATTTTCTATGATTAAACTTGCAACTATTAATTGACCTATATTATGCCCTATTGCACCTATAATGCTTACTCCAATCAATGATAAACCTTTTATTTTACTTGCTAAATACATAAATAAAAGACTTAGATAAGCTCCTCCTATACTAAATAGAAGATAGGACAAAGGACCTGCGAATATTGATGACAAAATTACCCTGATAGTAACAATTATAACAGTATCTTTGACACCTAACAACATTAATGAAATTAAAGTTATAATATTGCTCAAACCCAATTTTGCCCCTGGAAATATAATTATAAGAGGATTCGGTATATATGTCTCTAATACATATAAAGCTAAACTATACCCTATCATCAGACCTAAAAATGTCATTTTTCTAGTTTTCATTAAGTTAACTCCTCCAAATTTTATCTATCATCTTACATTATAATACAAAATATATAAAAACACCTAATTTAGATTAAAATATTTTTCAATTTATTTAAAATAAACATTAGTGATTTCAATGTGTAATTGCCTCTATAATTCTTGACTTTTTGTATCATACTTGTTACAATTTTAATGATAATGAATTTCATTAGGAGGTGCTAATAATGACTGTTTACGATTTAAAAATAGGAGAAAAAGGACTTATTAATAGTATAGATGGAGATATTAAATTATCTAAAAGATTACTTGCACTTGGATGTATAAATAGTACTGAAATAGAAGTTAAAAAGGTTGCTCCATTTGGAGACCCAATTATAATCAGATTTAGAGGTTTTGACCTTGCTATTAGAAAATCTGATGCTAAAAATATTTCTTTACAATAATAGAGGAGGAGCTACCTGTGATTAATGTAGCATTATTAGGAAACCCAAATGTCGGTAAAACTACTGTTTTCAACCTACTTACAGGTTCAAATCAATATGTAGGCAACTGGCCTGGTGTTACTATAGAAAAAAAAGAAGGATTTATTGGGAAAGAAATAAAAGTTGTAGATTTACCTGGTATATACGCAATGGATACTTTCTCAAATGAAGAAAAGGTTTCTAAATCATATTTAGAAAATGAAGACGTTGATGTAATAGTAAATGTAGTTGATGCATCTAACTTATCGAGAAATCTTTATTTAACAACTCAACTTATGCAATTTAACAAACCTATAGTTATACTGCTTAATATGTTAGATATTGCAGAATCTAAAGGTGTTAATATAGATGCTAAAAATTTAGGTGAAGAACTTGGAGTAATTGTTGTTCCAATTATTGCAAAAAAGAAAAACGGTGTTGAGAGAATAGAAGAAGAAATTAAAGGAGCTACTCAAAAAGCTTTTATATATCAAACAAACTTTGGAAGTGAAACGGAAACATACAAAAAATTAGAATCCATTTTATCAAGATGTACAAAAACTACATATACACACAAAAAATCTATCAGTGATAAAATAGATAATGTAGTTTTAAATCCTATATTAGCCTATCCAATATTTATTGGTGTACTGTTCCTCTTATTTAAATTTACCTTTGATTGGGTTGGAGGACCACTACAAGAGGGCTTTGCTGGTATTATAGAAGCTTATATTTCTGCACCTGCTAGTGATATGTTATCTAACTCTAGCCCGTGGTTTAAGTCACTTATAGTTGACGGTATAATTGGAGGTGTTGGTGGCACGTTACCATTCTTCCCATTAATATTTACATTGTTTTTTGGTATATCACTATTTGAAGATAGTGGATATATGTCAAGAACAGCATTTTTAATGGATAAAGTTATGAGAAAAGTTGGTCTATCTGGTAAAGCTTTTATACCTATAGTTATGGGTATGGGATGTTCTTCTCCAGCTATAATGGCAACTAGAACATTAGAAAGTGAAAAAGACAGAAGAGTTACAGCTCTTATTGCACCACTTATGACTTGTGGAGCAAAACTACCTATATATGCACTATTTGTAGCTATATTCTTTCCACATAATGCTGCCTTAGTGACTACATCACTATACTTGGTTGGTATAGTTATGGCAATAGTGATTGCATTATTCTTAAATAAAACGGCATTTAAAACAGAGGCTGAACCATTTATATTAGAGTTACCAGAATATAGAATTCCTACTATAGATGCACTTATTAAAAATACATGGAATAAATCAAAAGGTTTCTTAATAAGAGTTGTTACTGTTATGTTTGCAATGTCAGTTGTAATTTGGGGACTTTCTTCATTTAATATTTTTGGATATACAGAAGATATAAATGTAAGCTTTTTGGCTACTCTAGGTCATATTATATCTCCTATATTCAAGCCCCTTGGCTTTGATGATTGGAGAACTTCAGTTGCTATTTTAAGTGGTCTTGGAGCAAAAGAAATCGTAGTAAACTCTTTAAATATACTATATGGTAATCTAAATGTTGTATTGCCAACAATATTTAATGGAGTTACTGCATATACTTTCTTGATATTTACTGCTTTATATACTCCATGTATAGCTGCACTTGCAACTATGAAAAAAGAATATGGCAATAAAATGATGTTTGCATCATTTGCATATCAGTTTGTATTAGCATGGATAATGGCATTTATAGTTAAAAGTATTGGTGGAGTATTATTTATGGGCAATTCAATAATGGAAGCTTTGATAGGCGGAATAATTATAGTTCTTGCAGTTGTGATTTTATTTAATAAATTCAAGTCTACAAAGAATGGAAATAGCTGTAGTGGATGTTCTGGCTGTAGTGGATGTCCAAGTTCTAATGCTTGTTCAGACGAAGAAAATAATGATAAAAAAAGTAGTACACACTAACATGTAGATGTCTTATATTTAAAAATAAATTTAAAAGAATAATATAGAAGCTATCATACAAACAATTTTAAATTGCTGTGTGATAGCTTCTTTTTTACTTATTCAGCTTCTTACTTCCTAATTTCATGTGGAACTTAGTATCTTTTGGAATACTTGGGTCTACTCCCCTTAATATAGGTATTTCTCCGCATATTAATTGTATAGGTATTATAAAGTTAAATGTTTGATAATAATGATTATCTGTAATATCTATTTTTAAGTTTTTATCATCTTCTGTAACTTCTCTACCTATAACAAATACATTGTCTGTCCATCCAGAAAGTACTTCAACCATCTTGACTACTCTAGGCTCTTTTCCTGTATCTAATATAAATATAGTTGAATCACTATTTATAGCATTATATATACCATGTATGAACTCCTCAAACTCGTATCCAGTTACAGGTATTCTCATTGTTTCTAATAATTTCAATGCTGATTCTAGTGTATCTCCATATATATCAGAATGACCTATTACTCTTATTTCTTTAGAGTCAATTAGCTTTTCTTTGTTTCTTTCAATCCATTGCTCAGATAACTTATACACTGATTTAAATCTATCAATTGCATCTAATATCTTATTTATCTCCTCATTATACCCTTTACTAGATATTAAGCCTTTTTCTCTAGCTATTTGAAGCCCTAATAACATTAAGTTCAACTTTGTACAGTAGTATCCTTTTGTTTTAGCTCCAGATTTTTCTTCACCACAATTTACTGTTAATATATAATCAGAAATCTCATCTATTAGAGCGTTTTTACAACCTGCCATAGATGCTATTTTACAACCATTGTCTTCTGCTAATTTCATAGCATTATATGTAGAATAACTGCTTCCACCTTGAGATATCCCTACCACTAAAGTATTTTCATTGTTAAACTTAAATGTATCTTCAGTTATCATAAATGGATATATCACTACAACATCTATGTCTAATAAATTTTGTAAATATGCTTGTACTTGTAACCCTGAGTGATAACTAGTCCCTGAACCTGTTATTATAATCTTTTTTATATCTTCTTTTTTAACCTCATTAAACAAATTATCTGCATTGGATATCATTTCTCTCATTCTAGTTGGTGTCTCTAAAATATAATCTTGTATTCTCATTTTATATGCCTTCCTTATCTATAATATATTCAATAAATTATAATTTAAGTTCTATAATAGACCTATAGCATGTAAAACAATTCCTCCTGCTATAATTCCTATAGTTAATTTTGTTACACTTACCTTTTTCTTTAACATGTAATATATTACAAACGCAAAAGTTAAAGGTAGCATATTAGGTATTATTTTATCTAATATATCTTGTAAAACTACTTCTGCACCATTTAAGTTAAATTTCAAAGGAGTGGTTATACTTAACATTGTTGCCACCATTCCTCCTACAACAAATAAACCAACAGTTGTAGCCATAGACATTATTTTCTCCATAAGTCCTTCTTTTTGTATTCTCTCAAGGGAATTTACTCCGACTTGATACCCATATTTAAGTCCAAATATTCTAAGAGCAAATGCTGGTATATTGTATAATAGCAAGAATAATAGTGGCCCAAATATATTTCCTTCTTTTGCAAGTGATACTCCTACTCCAGCAGCTATAATTCTAAATGTTCCCCAAAATAGTGAATCTCCAATTCCTGCAAGAGGTCCCATAAGAGCTGTTTTAACAGCACTAATTGAACTTTCATCAAATTCTGCATTGTTAGCGTTTTCTTCTTCCATGGCTGCTGTTATCCCTAATATTGTAGGAACTACTACAGTTGTTGTATTAAAAATCTCTAGGTGTCTTTCTATTGCTTTTGCTTGCTTTTCTTTATTATTGTATAGTTTCTTTATTGCAGGTAACATTGAATAACAGTAACCTAAATTTTGCATTTTCTCATAATTGAATGCGCCCTGAAGAGCAAATGAGCGCCAAAACATACTTCTTAATTCTTTTTTTGTTAGTTTATTCAAAGTCAATCTCTCCTTCCGTTAAAGTATTAATTGCCAGTTGAGGATTTTGATTATTTTCTTTGTTATTTATATAAAAGTTTAATACGACTGCTACACAAACTCCAAATAGTGCAATTGCAGTTATATCTATCCCACCATAAGATGCTAAAAGGAATCCTATAAAGAAGAATACAGACATCTTTTTTGAAAGTAACATATCCATAAGAAGTGCAAATCCTACTGCTGGTAATAATGTTCCAGCGACGCCTAATCCATCTAATATAACTTTAGGTATTGCATTTATTAATATTGTAACTTTATCAGCACCAATCATGATTGCTAAAAAAGTTGGAACTGATGTACTTAAAAAGAATAGTACTACTGGTATCCACATCATTATAGTAACTTTCTTAAAATCAGCTTGTTTAGCATAAAAAACTGCTTTTTGAGAAAAGTATGAGTTTATTATTCTAACCAATACACCAAGAGATTGCGCTAAGACTGCTACTGGCACTGCAACTGCCAAAGCAACTTCTGCACCATTTCCTGACAATATAGCAAAAGCTGTACCTAATACACCACCTGTTACTACATCTGGAGGAGTAGCTGCACCTATTCCTGCAATTCCCATCCAAATTAACTCAAGTTGTGCACCAATCATAATTCCTGCCTTTATATCTCCTAAAACTAACCCTACTAACATACCTGTAACTATGGGTCTATCCAGCATAGACTGGCCAAATATACGCCCATCTAATATGCCAAAACCTGCTATAATAGCTAACATGATAGCTTGTACTAACATAGTAAACCTCCCTCTTAATTCAGTTTAAATTTAAATTAATTACATCACATTCTTAATTTTATTTTGACTTTCTAATAATTCATTTACATAAATAATTCCATTTTTTGCTTCCTCTAACCCTGATTTAGTTAATAGTTTTGTATCTTCTTCAACTGATAAAAGAACAGATAAAAGCATTGGTAAATTTACTCCTGTCAATAACTCAAATTTGACCCCTTTTAAAAGTAAATTAGTACATATATTTGCTACACTTCCACCAAATACATCTGTTAAAACAACAAATTCTTCATTAGTTTTGTTATCTGATAGTATACTTCTAATTTCTTTCTCAGCATCATCTGCTGATTTATCTTTTGTCATACAAAAGTACTCAACATTATTTAATGAACCAATTATTAATTTACTTGTATCAACAAGCTCTCTAGACAGTTTTCCATGTGTTGCAATTAAAAATTTTTTCATTTTCTTTCTCCTAAATTATTTTATTAAGTCTGATAGTTTTTTCTTTTTGTCTCTAGGTAACATTCTGAATTCTATATCAATTCCCAAATCAATTATTTCCTTAAAATTATTTATATCATTATCATCAACAGCAACTAAGTCTGTAAGCTTCTTCTTTCCTTCTTCATACCTTAATCCACCTACATTTATTTCTTTTAAAACTCCTCCTGAATTTTTAGCTACAGCTAAAGCATCTTTTGTATTTTTTACTAATACTAATACATTACTTTTCTTTGATGAAGCAAATTTTTCTACTATTTCTCCAGATTCTTCTATCCCCCTTATATATAAGGTTACATTGCTAGGCTTAGCTAAATTTAATGACATAGCTTTCATTTGGTCATTTTTTGCTTCATCATTTGCAACTAAGATTACATTTATACCTAGTGACGTTGACCATCCATACGCTACCTGACCATGTATTAATCTGTCATCAATTCTCATTAAAGATATCATTTTCCTTAAATCCTCCATTCTATATTAAAATTTTTACTATTTATTCTCTTACTTAGCTATAAAAGCAAAAAGTATGCCAAATAGTGGCATACTTTTTTTAATTTTATTTATCTATTTTTTAATCCTGTATTCTACTGAGGTAGACCATAAATAATATTATAGATGTATCCTATTTCTGAAATAGGTATTTGCACACTATAACTTTTTTCTAGCACACTAAACGCATTTTTTATTAGTTTGATTTCACTATTATGATTTTTAATTAATAAATTCATATCATTATACTCTTCAATCTCAGCTTGTCTAACTAATCTTTCAATCATACAACTTAAGTGAACATATAAAGCAATCTTTTTATCATTAGGAAGTTTTTTCTTTTGAATATTTTCTATAGCATTTATTCCCTCTTCTATTCGTTCTATTATCTTTTTTGAATCCAAAATGGTCAGGCTATCTATTACTCTAGTCAATGAAAAATTCTTTATAATAGAATCATTTATATTTTTAATTTTTTCACTTTCTACTACTCTGCTAAGTATCCTAAAGACATCGTCTTCTCCTTTTCCCGATATCATATCCTCTAATAGTATGAAATCTACACCATTTACATTTGGATTGGCAGTCCCTACTATGGCCAATACATCATACATCTTGAAAATTGGGTCTTTATCTCCCATAGAGACAAGATTATCATAATCATAGGGTATTATCTTAACATCAAAGATTCCCATTAAACTATCTGAAAGTAGGTGCTGAATTTTTATAGCAGTGCCTATTCCTGTAAAACAAGAAGATACGATTGCATACTCCTTATTTTTTTGAGGATAATACAATTGTATATTTGGTTTAGTTTCTTCATCCATAATTTCTGCAATCTCTTCAATATTTTTACTTTGCATTAATAAATTTCCTACCTCTAGTGCAGAAATAGTAGATATTTGGTCTATAAATAACATTGGACTATTTATTTTATTCTTTAAATCTTCATATATCAAATTGAGAGAACCCATATCAAATAGCACAACTAGTCCATTTTTTATTCTATCTTCATCCAAGTATCTAGACATTTGATTTGATACATCTGCTATAGTAGCATCTATAGGCATATCAATAGCTGTAAATACATTTTTACCTAGCATACGATTACATACATTTGCCATACTACTAGCTGTAGCATATCCGTGCGCTATAATCATTGCATTAATTTTATTAGACTTCATTCTTATAACTGTTGACTTAATAAATATAGTCATCATAATTATATCTGCATTATTAAGATACATATCTAATCTGTTCATTATTAATGTAGATACTTTATTTATTATAGAGTATTCTTTATAATTTTCTTTTTTTAAGTACATTAGTAATCTGCTTTCTAAATTCTTATATTCATCAGACAGTTGATAAGACTCATCCTTTAGATAAAGATATGATGAAAATGCTAATACATTATTCCCATCATATTTTATATTGTTGTTAACTTCTAGACTTCTAAATATATCCTGCATTATAGATATTATAAGATCCATAAGTACATTTTTATTTTCATCATTATTTGAAAAAATAAGATTATCCATTAATCTAATCATTAAATTGGAGCTGTTTTCGCTAAATAGCTTGTCTGTTATTTCGTTTTTTTCTAGACTATCAAAGTAATTTAAACACTCTATAAGAGTTTGATATATTATATTTCTTTTATTTCCTCCAACTGATATCTCAAGACTAGATTGGTTAGGAGAAAATACAATACTTTTGCTTTTCCCACTTTGGAATTGAAATACATCTGCATTTTCTATATAAATGTTCCTAGGAAGGTCCTGAAGTGTAACAAAGATATTTTCATTTCGTCTTTGGTTTTTTGCGTATGCTCGTCCACATGCATATTTTATTACATTTTTACATTCACCTATATTGCCTTTGAATTTTATCTTTAAAATTGTATTTAATGTAATTTGGGTTATCTCTATAGGTAAACCAAGCACTTTACTTTCTTCGTATATAAAGTGTTCTACAATCTTTCTTTTTTCAAGACTTCCTCTTTCTTCTATATTAGGTACATAAATATTTATAGGTATTCTTCTTAGAAAAGTTTGTAAAAATTCGGATAAACTCTCTGTTGTAGCAAACACTAATCTTACCTTAGCCCTTCTACTTACCCCATTCTCTCCAATTCTAGAAAATGTACCTGTATCCATAAATGTGAATAACTTTTCCTGCCCTTCACTGTTTAACCTATGTACCTCATCTAAGAATAATATGCCCCCATCAGATTGTTCTATTAGACCTGCTCTAGATTCAATTGCTCCAGTATAAGCTCCCTTTACATGTCCAAACAGTATACTGGACAATAGCTCCAAATTATTATAATACTGCGCACAGTTTAGTACATTATATGGAGCATTTTTTTCTAATATATTACTATTTACACTATATTCATATATTACCTTAGCTAAAAAGGTTTTTCCTACTCCACTTTCACCTGTTAACATTATTGTAAGTCCACCATTTGGATAAAGTACAGCCGTTTTTATTTGCTCTATTACCTCTTTTAAGCTATTATCATGACCTATAATACTATTGAATACAACCTCTTGCTTTAATATTTTACACTCATTGTTAAGTTCATCTACACTTTCATAAATACTTTTTTTCGTAGGTCCTATTACATTATTTATCTTATTTTTGGGTAAAAAGATAACAGGTCTACTATTTATCTTTATAAGATTATCAGACTTGACCAAATCATTTAATAATCTACTTGATTGAGTTCTGCTTAAATTAAACTTTTTCACTATATCTTCTGTTACAATACCACCCTTTTTTTTAAGTTCATCAAAATTGTTAAATAATGTACATTCATTTACAAAACTTAAAATCTCATTCCTCATATTCAACCTCCAATATAAACATCAATAATACTATAGCACTAGTATATCATTTATATACTCATGAAAAAGCAGATTATATTCTTATCTTTTCTTAATTTTCTGTTATGGAGTAATAATATTAAATTTTTTATAGATAAAATCTTTAGCTTTTAGCCATAAATTCAAAATATCTATCTATAATTTAGTACAGAATATTTAGTATAGAATCTATGTAATATAGTTTCATTGTATTTACTATAATCAAAAGTAATGTAATATATATGTTTTTAGAACTTATTAATGAAGAAAATCTTATAAATTTTATTATTCTATGAATATTATTTCAAATTTACAAAGTCCATTAAGTAAATTTGCTTTTGTATAAATCTACTTAGAGTCTAAAAATGATATTTATAAATTTTTTATTATTATAATTTATTTATAATATAGTTAAATTTTTATCTAACTAGCTATTAATATTTAACTACTAAATACTCAATCAATCATTAATCTTTTTCCAAAATATACAAGTACAATTAAAAATTTATCTTGTAAGGGTAAAATGTATATTTTTTATAAATATAACGAAATGCTAAAAAGGACTTTAAAAAAGCAGTCACACAATAGAAAATAAAGAAACTGTAGACATTTTAGATGCTTGTATTGTAGGAGGAATTATAGATGGTTGTTTAGAGATGATTTCTAAAAAATATAGTGAAAATAATTCAGAAGTAGCAGAAAATACTGCAAAAACTATTAGTACATTTATTGCACATGGTATGAATGGACTAAAAAATAAAATATAAAATAAAAATGTCTCAAAACAAGCTATGAAAGTCATTTTGAGACATTTATTTTTATATTATTCTTATTTACTATTTGCTCATATCTTTAGATTTATCTATAGCAGCAACAATAGACTTTATAACTGCTGATCTAAATCCTTCTTCTTCTAACACTCTAACTGCTTCTATAGTAGTCCCTGCTGGAGAGCAAACCATATCTTTTAATTCCCCTGGATGTTTGCCAGTTTCAAGAACCATCTTAGCTGACCCCATAACTGCTTGTGATGCAAATTTATAAGCTTGTTGTCTTGGCATACCAGCTAATACTGCTGCATCTGCCATAGCTTCTATAAACATAAACACATATGCAGGAGAAGACCCACTAACACCTGTAACAGTATCCATTAAATACTCTGATACTATTTCTGCCTCTCCAAATGATTCAAATAGAGACTTAATCATATTTAGTTCTTCATCAGTTACATTATTATTTTTACAAAGAGCTGACATACCTTCTCCAACAAGAGCTGGAGTATTTGGCATTACTCTTACTATTTTTTTATCTGAACCTATAATATTTTCTAATGTTTCTATAGTTTTTCCTGCTGCTATTGATACTATTATTTTATCTGCATCTATTAATTCTTTAAGTGGAGCTAAAGCTTTTTCACATATATTAGGCTTAAGTGCCACTAGTATTACATCAGAATTTGCAACAGCTACCTTGGAATCAGTTGTAGTCTTTACTGAAAATTCTGCTTTTACTTTATCTAAAGCAATTTGGCTTAAATCTGATACAGTTATATCTTCTGCTTTTACTAGACCTGATTTTACTATACCACCTATCATTGCACTTCCCATATTTCCTGAACCAATAAATCCTAAAGTTTTCATATCAAATCTCCTTTTTTCTATTAGTTTTTATTTTAAAGTAGCTAAATTAACTATGTTTTAACTGCTTAAAATTATCTTATTCTCATAAAATCAAACCATATTATATTAATATAAATTATTCCTTAATATATATAACACTTATTAAATATAAATTTAACGATTTTTTCATTAAACTTAACGAGCTAACTTCCAATTTAGAAAGTTAGCTCATAATTAATCTGAATTTTTTTAAATGGTATCTAATAGTCTATACTATTATTATACCAGTTGCTTTTTTATATAGTAAGAAGTTTTGTTTACAAACAATCCTAGAATGTTTGCTCAGTTCTTCCTATTATCTCATCTTGTAGTGTTCTACTTAGATTATTGAAATGGTCACTATACCCCGCAACTCTAACTATTAAGTCTTTGTAATCTTGAGGATTCTTTTGAGCCTCTAATAATACATTTTTATCAAATACATTGAATTGTATATGATGCCCATCCATATTAAAGTATGCTCTTACTAGATTAGCCATATTATCCAATCCTTTTTCACCTTGAACTACTGATGGTGCAAATCTTTGATTTAATAATGTTCCACCAGTTTTTATATGGTCCATCTTAGCACAAGATTTTATAACTGCTGTAGGTCCATTAGTATCCCCACCTTTTTCAGGTGAAATTCCCTCTGAAACTGGTTTTGCACAAAGTCTACCATTTGGACTTGCTCCCATAATTTCACCAAAGTATACATGACAAGTTGTTGGTAACATATCCACTCTATATTCTCCACCACAAACAGTTGGTCTACCAGTTACCTCATTATAATATGTGTTGAATATCTCTTGCATTATCTCATCAGCATAATCGTCATCATTTCCATATTTAGGAGTCTTATTTGAAACTAAATTAAGTATAGCTTCATATCCTTCAAAATTAACATCAAGTGCTTTAAGTAATGTATCCATATCAAATTTTTTCTTATCGAATACATTATATTTTATTGCTGTTAAACTATCTGTTATAGTTCCTATACCAACACCTTGTATATATCTAGTGTTATATCTTGCTCCACCTCTTTGATAGTCCTTACCTTTTTCTATACAATCATCAACTATTGTAGACATAAGTGGGCAAGGCATATGTTTTGCACATATATTTTCTATTACAGCATTTCCTTCTATTTTTATATCAATCATATAATGTAATTGCTTTTTAAATGCCTCAAATAATTCCTCATAAGATTTAAAACTTCTAGGGTCTCCAGTTTTAATACCTATTTGCTTTTTGCTAATTGGGTCATATCCATCATTTAATGTTAATTCAAGTATTTTTGGAATATTCATATATCCAGTTAAAACATATGCTTCTTTACCAAAGCATCCAGTTTCAACACACCCACTAGTTCCACCAAGTCTTGCATCTTCTATAGTCTTTCCAGCTTCCATAAGTTCTTGTACTATTGCTTCAGTGTTATAAAATGCTGGTTGACCCCATCCTTTTCTTGATATTTCACAAGCTCTCTTTAAGAATTTTTGAGGAGTTTTTTTACTTATTTGAACGTTTGAACTAGGTTGTATCAATTTCATTTCATCCATAACATCAAGTATTATATAACTAACTTCATTAACACCATCTTGACCGTCTGGATTTATTCCACCAGTGTTTATATTTGCAAAGTCTGTGTATGTGCTACTTTCTTTTAATGTTATACCAACTTTTGGTGGTGCTGGTTGATTATTAAATTTAACCCATAAACATTCAAGTAATTCTTGTGCTCTATCTCTATCTAACACTCCATTCTCTACATCTCTTTCATAGAAAGGATTTAAATGCTGGTCAAGTCTTCCTGGAGTAAAAGCATCCCATATATTAAGTTCAGTAGTAACCCCTATATGAACAAACCAGTACATTTGTATAGCTTGATGATAAGTTTCTGGTTTATGAGCTGGTACAACATCACAAGTTTCAGCAATTAGTAATAAATCTTTTTTCTTAGCTTCATCTGTTTCTTCTTCTGCCATTTGTCTTGCTTTCTCAGCATATCTCTTACCTAATATTACCATTGCAT
Organism: Clostridioides sp. LIBA-7602; assembly: GCF_056688945.1. Classification (NCBI taxonomy): domain Bacteria; kingdom Bacillati; phylum Bacillota; class Clostridia; order Peptostreptococcales; family Peptostreptococcaceae; genus Clostridioides; species Clostridioides sp. LIBA-7602. Next base: position 3,848,298 of record NZ_CP196991.1, read on the forward strand.
CACAAGCTATTGCCATAGCTTCCAAATCAGCTTTCTTATTATATGCATCTAAATCATTAAGAAAATCTAATTCTTTTAGTCTTGCTTCTACATCTTTCTTTAAATCTAAAAATCCTTTTTTATATATTGTATCTCCACAAACTGTATGTCCAGGAGCTCTTTGCTCCATAAACTCTGTGAACATACCTGCTTCATATGCTGCTAACCATTCAGGTGTCATTGCATTTATTATTTTTTCTCTTGTTTGTCTCTTTTTCCAGAAAGGTATTATTTCTTCCTGTTGTATTTTTTTAGCTTCTTCAGATACACTGAAATTTATTATATCTCTATTGTGCATTACATCTAAATCTTCTAAAGTATGGCAACAAATTTCTGGATATGTTGGTGCTCCATTAGGAGAATCACCTTTTTCACCTACTATTAATTCTCCATCATTTATGCTAAGAGTTCTATTCTCTATATAATGCTTAAATGATAAAGCACGAAGTACAGGAATTTCTACACTTCCTTCATATTTTTTATAAGCCTCTGTCATAAGTACTGCTCTTTCAATAGATATGTGTGGTTCTGCGTTAACACTTTCTTCTCTTAATTTTTTAGTTCTCTCAAAAGTTCCTCTTGACATTTTATTACCCCCCAATCTTAGTATTGAAATTACTTGCTTCAAACAGCCTTTTTATTTCTTCTAATTTTTCTTCAGTTGGTCTTTGTAATTCTTCTCCCTCATACTTTTTATAGATCTTATCATACTTATGTTTACCAATATTATGATATGGAAGAAGACTTACAGCTTTTATATTCAAAGGCTTTAAAAATTCTATCATTTTTTTAACCTCTAAATTTTCATCATCTACATTTACTCCTACTATTAATGGTATTCTTATATTTATATTAGCTCCTAATTCACTCAGAAGTTTGACATTTTCCAATATTAAGTCATTTGATTTTCCTGTAAATTTTATGTGCTTTTCTTCATCAATAAGCTTAATATCATATAAAAATAAATCTGCACATTTTGCAACTCTCTCATAATTTTCTGACCTTGCATAACCACAAGTATCAATTGCTACATGAATCCCCTTTGATTTGCACATATTTATTACTCCACAAATAAAATCCATGTCTTGAGCCATTACTTCCCCACCTGATAGAGTTACTCCTCCACCTGATTCTTCATAGAAAATTCTATCCTTCTCTATCTCTTTAACCAAACTTTTTACAGAATACTCTTGACCAACAATTTCTCTTGCATTGTTTACACAATAGTCTAAGCAAGTTTCACAAAATTCACACTTATCTTGGTCTAAACATATTTTTGTTTCCCCTTTGAAGATTGCTTTATGAGGACATATGTTTATACATGCTTCACATCTTGAACATCTTTCTTCATTATACAAAACTTGTTTTGTATATGTTTGACTCTCTGGATTATGACACCAAACACACTCAAGTGGACATCCTTTAAAAAAAACTGTACTTCTTATTCCTGGTCCATCATGTATACTACATTTTTGTAAGTTTATAACTAATGGATTCATAATTTTTCACCCCTAAATAATATCCATTCCATTTTTTCATCTTTATGTAATTTATTTTCATAGGTTGTATCTATGAAAAGCATTTCTACAATTACATAATACTATATTTGTTATTATTTTGTCTATATTTTTTTAGTGTTATTAAAAAATTTTATTTTATTATGATATTTATACTGATTTTATAAATTAAATTTAAATATTTATTAAATTTATTTTTATAAGTAAATATAGCTATATCACATAAACAATATATTATTTTTGTTAATTTAGATATATATACTATAAAAATTAAATAAAAATAGAGACTACACTTTATCATGTAGTCTCCACCTTTCTAGTCATATTTAGAAATTCACATTTATTGTTACTGCTTTTCCGCCTCTATTTACTGTAATTTTTGTACTAGCTCCTTTTGAGAAAGTATATAACTTTTTATTTAGGTCATTCATACCTGTTATATTTGCATCTCCTACTTTAGTTATAATATCTCCTACTTTTACTCCAGCTTTTTCTGCTGATGAGCCAGATACTACTTCTGCCACATAAACACCTTTATCAGTACTTAATTTTGTTCCTGTAGCTGCCTCATAGTTTGATACATCTGTACCTTTTATACCTAGAGTCACTTTTTCATATTTTCCAGTTTTTATTACTTCTTCAACTATACTTTTAGCTGTATTAATTGGTATTGCAAATCCTAAGCCTTCTGCTTGAGAAGCTTTTGCTGTGTTTATACCAATTACTTGACCTTTTTGATTTAATAATGGTCCTCCACTATTTCCTGCATTTATACTTGCATCAGTTTGTAATAAACCAGTCATATTAGTTTTTTCTGTTTGTATAGTTCTATCTAATCCACTTATTATCCCTTGAGTAACTGTTTTTTGGAAATCTAATCCAAGTGGATTACCTATTGCTATTGATATATCTCCAACCTTTACTTTATCACTATCAGCAAATTCTGCTGGTGTCAATCCAGTTTTATCAACTTTAACTATAGCTAAATCAAGTTGTTGGTCAAACCATACAACTTTACCTGAAGTTGTTGAACCATCATTGAATAGTACATTTACACTTGTAGCTTGACCATCTGATATAACATGAGAATTAGTAAGTATATAACCATTTGAATCTACTATGATTCCAGTTCCTACACCTTGTGTTTCAGTTGGTATTGCAAACATATTATTAGTATCGACGCTAGTTGTCGTAATACCTACAACAGATGGTGTGGCTTTTTCTGCAACTGCTTGATAAATATTTTGACTCTTACCATCATCATTTACAACTATAGGTGTAGAATTTCCTGTAGTCTTACTTCCTAAATTATCTTTAACTAAAATTATTGTTAGTAAACTACTAAGTATTGAACTTATTATAGCAACTAATATTACTAAACTTATACCTTTCTTTCTTCTTGACATCTCATACCACTCCCTATCTAATATAATATAAATTATCAAAATATATTTTTCCCAATTTTTCATAAAAAAATGAAATCATCTATTTTGAGTAAACTCTTTTTCGATGATTTCATTATATTATTTTAATCTTAATTAAACCTTAACTATTTAAAATTATTTAAGTCTTTTTTCTAATTCTTCCTTTTCTTTTTCATAACCTGGTTTTCCTAATAAGGCAAACATATTTTTCTTGTAGGCTTCTACTCCTGGTTGGTCAAATGGATTAACACCCAATAAATATCCACTTATTCCACAAGCTTTTTCAAAGAAATACACTAGATATCCAAAATTATATTCATCTAATTGAGGTATATTTATTACTAAATTAGGTACTTTTCCATCTGTGTGGGCTAATAGAGTTCCTTCAAAAGCTTTATGATTAACAAAATCTACAGTCTTACCTGCTAGATAGTTTAGACCATCTAAATCTACTTCCTCTGAATTTATAGTTATATTTCTCTTACAGTTTTCAACATTAAGTACTGTCTCAAATAAAATTCTTTTCCCATCTTGGATATATTGACCCATAGAGTGTAAATCTGTTGAAAAATCTACAGAAGCAGGGAATAACCCTTTATTTTCTTTTCCTTCACTTTCTCCATAAAGCTGTTTCCACCACTCACTCACATAATGCAATTGAGGTTCATAGTTAACCAATAGCTCTACATCTTTTCCTTTTCTATGTAAAATTGTTCTAGCAACAGCATATCTATAACTATCGTTACTTTTTAAATCAGGATTTTGAAATGCTTCTCTAGCATCACTTGCACCTTTCATCATAGCATCAATATCAAGCCCTGCAGCAGCAATAGGAAGTAATCCAACTGCTGTTAGTACAGAAAAACGACCGCCTACATCATCTGGTATTACAAAAGTCTCATATCCTTCTTCTGTAGCTAACTGTCTAAGTGCTCCTTTACTTGAATCTGTTGTTGCATAAATTCTCTTTTTCGCTTCTTCTTTGCCATACTTTTTCTCTAAATAATCTTTAAATATTCTAAAAGCAAGAGCTGGTTCTGTAGTAGTTCCTGATTTAGATATTACATTTACAGAAATATCCTTACCTTCAATTACATCTAATAAATCCATAATATATGTTGAGCTTATATTGTGTCCTACGAAATATACTTCTGGAGCCTTTCTTTGTTCCTTTTTAAGTCCATTTCTAAATGAATGACTTACCATATCTATAGCAGCTCTTGAACCCAAATAAGAGCCTCCTATACCTATTACTAAAAGAACGTCTGAGTCAGATTTTATCTTTTCAGCAGATTTTTTTATTCTATCAAACTCTTCCTTATCATAATTTTTAGGAAGGTCTATCCAACCTAGAAAAGTATTTCCTAAACCCGTTTTATTATGTAACATGTCATGTGCAACATCTACATATGGTTGCATAACATCTATTTCGTTTTGACAAAAAAACTCCGTAGCTTTACTATAATCAAAATTTATTTTTCCCATTTAAATCCCTCTTTTCAGCATATTCGTTTTAAAGAGATTATAACATAAAATATGGGTGTTTTTTTTTAAAATTTGCCACAAAATTATACATATATCACCATTTGTTATCAGGAAATCGATTCTTCTAAATACTATAACTATCTATAAATTATAAATTTTTAATCAAATAAAGTTATTAAAAATAGTATATCATCTGTATTTCACAGAAAATTAAAACATGCTATATGGATGATTGACAAGAAATAATGCTTTGTTTAAATTAATTGAAATACAGTTTATACGTCCTTACATGTAAATTTAAATAGATTTAAGTTGTAGGTAAAATTTTTATGGAAAAATCTAGTACTAAATTTATGATGCAGTATTAAAGTCTCCTTATTGGAATAGTTATACAATCAGATAGTTGAATTATAAATAACTAATAAAAAAAAACTCTAAACTTATCATTTAGAGTTTCTCTTTCATTTATATTTTAATTCTTATATTATTTTTAATCATTTCCTAATCTCTTAGCTATAACTTGTTGTGCTATGTTGACAGCATGGTCAGATATTCTCTCTAGATTACTTATTACATCTAAATAAATAACTCCATTCTCTATACTACATAGATTATTATTCAATCTGTACATATGATTAGCTCTACAAGATTTTTCCATTATATCAACTTGCTCTTCGATTTTTATAACCTTGCAAGCCAAATCTACATTATCAGTTCTCATTGATTCTAATGCATAAGTATATGCTGAAACAACCTTATTGTACATAACATCAAGTTCAGATTGTCCTTCTTCTGAGAAAGAAATATTTGAATCTATTGCAACTTGTGATAATTCAGCTATATTTTTAGCATGGTCACCAATTCTTTCTATATCATTAACTGTGTTAAACAAGGTATCCACAACTTCTCTCGAATCATCATCTAAAGGTGCTTTTGAAAGTTTAAGTAAGTAATTCAAAATAGCTTTCTGCAAATCATTGATTAATCTCTCTCGCCTATATGTCTTGTCTATTTTTTCAGTTGCATGTTCTACTAAAGCCTCCATAGAAGCATTTAAACTTTCCTTAGCCTTTTCACCCATACGAAGTGTTTCTTTTATCGTATTTGCAAGAGCTATAGAAGGAGTTTCTATCATTCTATCATCTATATATTTAATAGTCTTAGCTTCATCTTCATCTATATCGCCTTCTTTATCAGGAACAAGTCTTATTGCTAGCTTTATGATAAGCTTTGTAAATGGTAAAAGTATTAAGACAGATATTATATTAAACAGTGTATGTGTATTAGCTATTTGTCTTGCAACATTACTTGGGTCCCAACTTGTAACCAAGTTTACTACTGGCTTATTTAATAATATTAAGAATATCACCGTTCCTAAAACATTAAAGATTAGATGCATCATAGCTGCTCTTCGTGCGTTTTTATTGGCACCAATACTCGATAACAGCGAAGTTACACATGTCCCAATATTTTGACCATAAAGAATTGGCAATGCTGCTGATAATGGCACTAGACCTTCTGCTGCCAGTGCAACCAACATACCCATAGATGCACTTGAACTTTGTATTATTGCTGTAATTCCAAATCCCAATAATAATCCAAGTAGTGGATATCTACCAAATGTAACTAGTAAGTCAGTGAACCCTTGATAGTCTCTTAATGGCTCAACTGCCATTTTCATAAAATCCATACCTGTAAACAATATACCAAAACCTATAAGTATTTCGGCTATATTTTTTATCCTAGGCTTATTTCCAAATAAATAAAGTATGATACCTATACCTAATGCTACTGGAGCCATACCAGTTAAATCAAAAGATACCAATTGGGCTGTAACAGTAGTACCTATATTGGCACCCATTATTACACCAATTGCCTGCTTTAATGTCATTATGCCTGCATTTACGAAACCAACAACCATTACAGTAGTAGCACTTGAACTTTGTATTACTGCTGTAACTCCTGTACCTACTAAAACTCCCATAAATAGGTTACTAGTAAGTAATTTTATTATCTTTTTTAGCTTTGTCCCAGCAGATTTTTGTAGACCTTCTCCCATAAGGTTCATACCATATAAGAATAGACCTAATCCACCCATTAGACTTATTATAATGTTCAAATTATTTCCTCCTTGTAAAGAGATTACTGTATCTAAAAATTTTTATAACCTATTGTATTTTATCAAATTATAGGAGTGATAATGTTAAATTCATGTTAAATATTAAAAAATCATTAAATTTATGTTAAATTTTTGTATTATTAGTGTATTTTTGTATTATTTTTTCTGCACATTTTATACCATCAACTGCTGCTGTGACTATCCCACCTGCATATCCAGCACCTTCACCACATGGATATAGATTCTTAACACTTACTGACTCTAAAGTATCCTCATCTCTTACTATTCTTATTGGTGATGATGACCTAGTCTCTACTCCAGTTAAAACAGCATCGTACATTGCAAATCCATTCAATTTTTTATCAAGAGATATGAATGCCTCTCTCATAGTTTCTGTTACAAAACTAGGTAAACATTCACTTAAATTTGTAAGTGTATATCCAGGTCTATATGATGGCTCAACACTGCCTAAATTTGTAGATGCTTTATTATTGATAAAATCTCCAACAAGTTGAACTGGTGCATTGTAATTTTTTCCACCTAATTCAAAAGCTAATTTTTCATATTCTTGTTGGAAATGTACACCTGCTAGAGGATTATCACTATTAAAGTCTTCTGGAGTTACATTTACTAAAAATGCACTATTTGCATTTACCTTGTCCCTTGCATGTTCGCTCATACCATTTGTAACTATTTCAAAGTCATTTGATGCAGATGCTATGACACTACCTCCTGGACACATACAAAAGGTATATGCTGTTCTTCCATTTGAAACATGCTCTATAAGTCTATAATCGGCTGCTCCTAGTCTAGGATGATTGTAAAACTCCTTATATTGTGCTTTATTTATTAAATCCTGTGGATGTTCAACCCTAGCTCCTATTGCAAAAGGTTTTTGAATTATTTTTACACCTCTTGAATACAACATTTCATAAGTATCTCTTGCACTATGTCCAACAGCTAATATAACTGTATCTGTATCTATTTTTTCAATACCATTTATCATTACAGATTGTATAGAATCATTTGATACAACTACATCAGTCACTTTTGAATTAAACCTAACTTGACCACCTAGATTTATTATTTCATTTCTTATATTTTTAACTACATTTTTTAATATATCTGTTCCTACATGTGGCTTATGTGAGTATAATATTTCATCTGGTGCTCCAAATTGAACTAACTCTTCCAATACTTTTCTGCATCGTATATCCTTTATTCTAGTTGTAAGTTTACCATCTGAAAAAGTTCCTGCTCCACCTTCTCCAAATTGAACATTTGAATTATTTTTAAACTTTCTAGTTGTCCAAAAATCACTTATATCTTTAGTTCTATTGTCTACATCAAGACCTCTTTCAAGTATGATTGGTTCATAACCCATTTGAGCCAAAATTAAACCTGCAAACAAACCTGCTGGTCCACTACCAATTACTAAAGGATTATTCTTCAATTTTTTATTACCCATAGTCACATTTGTATATCTGATTTCCTTTATTTTTGTTACATCTTTTATTTTTGAACTGAGTATTTTATCTTCATCTTTAACTTCTACATCTACAGAATAAACAAACTCCATTTTTCCTTTTTTTCTAGCGTCTATAGATTCTTTATATATACTATATTTAACTAAGTTTTTTTCTTTTATTCTAAGCTTCTTAAGTACAATATCTTTTAATAAAGATATATCTTTATCAATTCCAAGTTTTATATTAGATACTCTTAACATATTGTTTTCCTCTCTTAGATTGTAATATAAAAAAGCTAGGGTTATTCCTAGCTTTCTACAAATATAACTTCTATATTCTCTTTTACTAGATTTTCTACCCAAATCTCGTCTAACACAAAATTCTTTATTTTATTTACAACAATTGCTTTATCTAAATCTTTTTTCAAGTTTTTTACTAAGACCATTGCTTCAACTGACTTATTCAATCTTTCAACATACAGAGAATTCACTTTAATTAATATAACCCTTAATTCACACACATATAACTCTTCACTACCTAAAGTGATTTCATCATCATATTTATACACACTAAATTCATATACATTTTCATAAGGTGTTATATTTTCTATTCCTACATAGTCCATTTATTTATCCTCTTTTAGTTATAAGGCCTCTTATAACTTTCATGTTATTAAATACCTTTTCTAAGAAGTTTTCTGCTTCTTCATTATCTAAAAGATTTATTTCAAGGTTTTCATTTTCTATAATACCTTTAGATTTACAGTATTCTTTTGCTATTTCTATTAGTTCATTTTTTTTATCCATAGATAAATCGAACTCTTTATAGTCTATTATTATATATTGTTTGGTATCAGGTGATACACCATTATTATATCCTATTTCTATATGATAAATAACCGCATATATTTCTTCTCCATTGTACACAGGTACTGCTGGATTAGATTTTATAAAGTTCGTTGACACAGCAATTGCATTTCCTAAACTAAGACTCATTATTAATACCTCTTTCTCAACATTATACATATATTATACTATATATTCTTTATCTATGACTTAAAGCTTTTCATAATTAATTAAGATATTTTTAAATCTTTGTATCTTTTTCCTAACGTACTGGAACTTATATCGTATTTTTTTGATATTTGTACTTGAGTTATAGGTTGTCCTGCTTCTTTCTTAACATAATATTCAACAGCAGCTGCCCAACCATTTTCAGCTCCTTTTATATTTTCATGTTTTTTCTTATACTCATTCCAAAACTCTATACAGGCATCTATATTTTCTTTTTCTACATTTTCTTTAAGAGTATCTAAAACTTTGCACTCTACTTCAGCTAATTCATTTTCTGAATTAACTTTTGTTTTCTTCTTATCTCTTTCTCTCTTTAAGTATTCAGCTATACTTGGGTCTAAAAGCTGTTGTATATACTTGTATAGTATATGTGTATGATAGATTAAGAAAGTCTTCATATCTTTGTATAAGTCTTGATATTGATTAAATAAATTCATAACATCTTTTAAAATTATGTCTTTAACTTCATTTGATATACTTATAGTTACATCTATCAGTATGTTAGTTCCTTCAATATCAATAATTCTAGCTATCATACAACTTCCGCTTTTAAAACTTCTTAGAAGTTTTACATCTTCTGTGTAAAGTTCATTCCCACTTAGACAATCTTTTAATACTATTTTTCCAGAAGAAACTTCTTTTACTTCATAAATACTTACATATGATTCAAACAAACTTTTTAATATTGATACTTCTGATTGGCTTAAGTTTGCACCATTTTCTTCAAGAAACCCAACAGTCATGACCTTTTTATTTTCCATTATGTGGTCTTGTATTAAATAAGTATTAAAAAATCTTTCAAATTTTTCATTTACACTATCATTTTGCATTATATAAAACATTTCTTTAGCTTTTTCACATTCGTCTTTGAATCTATCCTGTCTTGAATAATCATATAACTTTGAATATAAATCTGTATATTGTTTTTGTGAAAGTTCAGTTTTTCTGCATGCTCTTTCTGAAACAATATCTTTATTTAAACAACATTTCTTGTATTTTTTGCCACTTCCACAAGGGCATAGCTCATTTCTCCCTAACAATATGACTTCCACTCCCTTATTATTAAATTAAAGTACAATTTGTTATTATACCATTTTTTTATTAATCAATCTATAGTATAAGTAAATATTCTCTTAAATTTACTTATATTTTGGTATAATATATTAACTTTAATTAGGATTTCGATAAAATCACTAACAATCCCTCTTGTAGAAATGAATTATCGTAAAACTAATTCCTCTATAAAATTTTATTAATTGATAATAGTTTTTTACTTTATCTATTCTTTTTTGTTATGTGACTCTAATTGTCATTTTACATTCAACAATATTGTCTTTTCCTCGTTTATCTCCATTAGAAATATTTTGGACGTCTAAATTACTCGTTTTTAATTTGTTAATTTCTACTTTTTCAAGTTTATTACTTAACTTCAAATTCTTCATTAAACCTTCAAGTTTCAATACATTTTCAAGTTCACCATTGACTTTTATTTCTAAATTAACTTGTTTTTTATTGCTATTATCCAAACCACTCTCTTGATTAATATATTCTATGTTCACTATGTCTCTCAGTTCATTTTCTACTAATAATACCATATCTTTATTTGTTTTTTTATCTAAAAATGAATTATTAAAATTACTTTTCAATTCTTCATTTTCATTTAATTCAACATTTTCTATATATTTATCATCTTTATAATTATTGTCCTTTATTTGATAATTATCTCGCTTATTTATTTTGTTTATTAAATTTTGTTTTTCTTTCTTCAAACTAGTTAAGTTTTTTTCTAGTGGACTTAATATTATATTAGTTGCTAATATAATAATTAATATGAACAATATTTTAAGTAGATTTTTTTCTCTATTATTTAATCTCAAAAATAATCACCCATCTAACTTTTTATTTTAAATTTGTAATATTCTCCATCTCTTACAATGCTGTCTATATGATAATATTTTATGTACTTTATTTTTCTTAGGTTATTTAAAACATCTAAATCATTACATACTCCTTCCACTTCCAGTTTATTTTTATCTATTTTTATTCTAGTAATATTATTTATTCCAACTGTTTCATATATTTTTTTTATTTCGTTAAATTTTATTTTAGAGAATTGCTCTCTATTCTCTTCAGTCATTGGTATAGCCTGTTTTGATTCTTTTATTGACGTATTTTGACTTATGTAATTTTTAAGTTCGCTTATAGAGTTTAAATATATAAACGATTTGAATATAACACACATTAAAATTAAGACTATTATTAGTTTATATACTTTATTAGATGATTTAGTTTCTTTTAATCCATTGAGAAAATTTATAGTTTTACAAGGCTTCATTTAAATAATCATTCCTATACTGCTTATATAATTTATACTGCTACCTTCTAAATCTCTATCATAATTATTTTCTACTTTTACTTTATCTTTTAATTTCAATGGACTTATTTCAATATACCTATCTGTATCTTTAAAGTATTCTTCAACAAAATAATTTTCTATTCCATAGTAATAAATGCACTTAAAACTACTTAATAGCTTCTTTACTGATTCATAAGATTTTATTTCTTTTGATAGTAAGTATGTTTCTTCTATTTTTTTATCTCTTGTTAGATTTATAATAAACTGATTTTTTTTACACTCTATAAATACTCCTTCTTCTAAAAAATCTTCTATCAAGTCTAAGTTTATGAGTTTTTGTAGTATATCAAAATTTATATTTATAGCCTTTGGGTTTAAGTTTAGATTTTCTGAAATGCTCTTAATTAATTTAATAATACTTTTTGGAAAAAGAATCACTTGTATATTCAATTTATCATGGCTAGAATTTATAACTTTGTATTTTATTGAATAGTTATTTATATTTATCGGAATGTATTGTGTTATTTCAAATTCAATCATATTTAATATGTCTCTTTTTTTCTTAGTATCTATAACTTCAATATTCCTAATAACTATATCTTGAATTTGAATATTAAAGTATACATTTTTATATGATATTTTTGATTTAGCTATCTCCTCTTTTACAAGTCTAACTACATCTTCTATGTATCTAATCCTCACAACCTCATTACTATCATTTTTTATATTAAAGTTAATCTCTTTTGTAACTGACTTATCTATAAAAATTTTTTTATGATTTTTTCTTAAAAATACAATCCTTATATAATCATCATTTATCTCTAAATTTAAAATTTTTTTAATTATAATCCTCTCCTTTAATTAAACTCTAAAATATATAGATATAAATACTACTTTGGATAGAATTGTTTAGAATTTATATTTACACTTATATCTGTACCACTATCATTTATAACAAGTTCAAATTTACCTGATGTACTTTGAGGAACTGGAACAGTATTTAAATATCCTTTTTCCTTTAAAGACTCTACACTTAGAGATTCTGCTATATTTTCATCATCATTAATAGCCATACTAGCTGCGGTTACTATATTTGCAGCATTTGTATAATCTGCATTTAGCTTAGCACTTTCTTGAACCTTGCTGTATTTAACTAATGCTATACTAGATATAGCACCTAAAATTGTTACTACTACAATCATTTCAACGAGTGTAAATCCTTTTCGTTTTTTATTTATCAATTAAATATTCTCTCCTTTTAAAAGTTTTCTCTAATAAAATTTATTTTTTATCCTAAAAACTAGTAACTGCATCGAACATTGGAATAACCATCGCCAAAATAAAAATTCCAATAATTAATCCCATAAAAATAATTAAAATAGGTTCTATAAATTTCATTATTTGTTCTATTTTATTATTTAATTCACTTTCATAAAATTTATTTATTACATCTAAACTTTTATCTAATTTTCCACTTTCTTCTCCTGTGTTTGCCATTGAAATAAATAATTTAGGAAAAATATTTGCTAGATTTAAGGACTTACCTATACCATTTCCCTTTTTTATATAATTATTAGAAATCTTTAGTCTTTCACAAATAAATTCATTATCTACAACACTTGCTGACATTTCTATAGCGTCCACAATTTGTATTCCACTACTAATTAAGATAGACAATGCTCTAGAAAATCTAGTTGTAGCTACCAACTGATTAATTCTTCTTATAAAAGGCACCTTAAATTTCAGAGAATTAATCAATCTTTTTATTTTATCATTTGTTATAAAAAAGTAAATAGTTACTATTAAAAATAATACAAAACTGAGCATCAGAAAACCTAGATTATTTGTAACTATTGCAGATATTACTATTAAGACTCTAGTTATTAAAGGTGGTTCAATTCCATTACTTGTAAAAATCACCTGAAAATTAGGTATTACAAATACCAATATAAATATCATTGATACGATAGATAATATTATAAGTATTATTGGATAGATTGAAATATTTATTATTTTCATTTTTAATTTGTGTTCTTTATCATAATAATTAGATAAATCATTCATTATTACATCTAGGTTTCCACTAGTTTCTCCTGCTCTTATCATGCTTATAAAAAATTTAGAAAATGTACCTGTTATCTGAAATGATTCTGCTATTGAATTACCTTTTTGGATGTGATTTGATACTATGTTAAGCAAATTTTTTACCTTTTTACTAGACTGCCCCTCAATGACTTCAAATATCTTCGTAATCTCACAACCAGATTCTAATAATATACCTATCTCTTTGCAAATTACTCTAACTTCTTTATCACTAATTCTATTTAATACTAAATAAAGCTTTTCTAAATTATAAAATATACTTTTAGATAATCTCATGTACTATAATTCCTTCCAAATTATATTAATTATAATTAAATAAACTTAATATTTTCTAATTTAATACATTTAACTTTTTCTCACTTAAGTATAATTTATACTCAAATACTTTAATTAAAGTAGATTAAATGAAGTCTAATTATTTAAATGAAAGTTAACTATACAATTAAATTAAATCATTTCATTTACTACTAAACATTCTTCTAATGTAGTAATTTTCTCATTTATTAATCTTTTACAACTATCTTCAAATGTTATCATTCCATTTTTTTGTGCAACATCTTTTATAGTACTAGAATCATCCATATTTCTTATACATGTCTTTATATCATCATTGACTTCTAATATTTCATAAATTGCCGTCCTTCCAAAATACCCTTTGTCATTACATCTCTCACAACCTACAGCTACTTTAGTATTTACATCTCCACTAAAATTATCTTTTATCATAATCTCATGACTGCAATGATTACAAACTTTTCTAACCAATTTTTGAGAGATAACACCTATAAGAGATGCATTCAAAAGATATGGTGGTATTTGCATTTCTAATAACCTAGCTATAGAAGACACTGCATCATTAGTGTGTAAAGTACTTATAACTAAATGACCTGTTATAGCTGCTCTTACTGCTATTTTAGCTGTTTCTGCATCTCTTATTTCTCCAACCATTATTATATCTGGGTCTTGTCTTAATATCGCTCTAAGACCCACATCAAAACTTAATCCTACTTTTGAATTCACTTGAATCTGACTTATACCATCCATCTTATACTCTACTGGATTTTCTATGGTCATTATATTTTTATTTATGCCTTTTAAATCATTTAATAAGGAATATACTGTTGTAGTTTTTCCGCTACCTGTAGGGCCTGTAACTAATAATATCCCTGCTCTTTTATTTATTATATTATTTATAGATTTTATTGCTTCATCTGAAAATCCAAGTTCTATCTTATCTTTTAAGAAAGTATCTCTATTAAGTATTCTTAAAACAATTTTTTCACCATAGACAGTTGGTATTGATGAAACCCTAATATCAATTAAGTTCCCACCTAACTTTACATCCACTCTACCATCTTGAGGAAGTCTTTTTTCCGTTATATCCATTGAGGCCTTTAATTTTACGACAGTAGATAATGATGGATATATATCAATTAAAAACTTTGATACTTCTTTTAGTTCTCCATCTACCCTCATTCTCACTATTAAATGCTCTTTAAATGGTTCTATATGTATATCACTTGCATTTTCTTTCATAGCCTTTTCTAAAAGATTTTCAAATAGTTTTTTTGCATAATCCTCATCAAGTTCAAAGTTATTGTAATATTTATCAATTTTCTCACTTATAAGTTCTCTTTTCTCTTTTTTCAATATAATTTCTTTCCCTGTAGCTAATCTTAAATCCTGTAGAGCGTATATATCTTCATCTTCTATTTCTACTACTAAATTATCATCTTGAAATTCTACTGGAAATACATTATATTTTTTTGCAAGTTTTTCTGGTATTAACATTGGCAAACTACTTTCCTCTAATATAATCTTAATCACCCTTTATATACTTTAATTTATTAGGTATATTCATTTTTTTCATAGAGATATTTTCTTCAGCTTTTATACTTACTTTCATTGGATAAGTAGTTTGTATACTATCTAAATATTTACTGCCTTTATCTACATAATTAGATAGTTTATCTTTATCCCCAATGCATTTTATTTCATAAGGTTGTGCTACAGGAACTCCATTTATATTTATGTGGCTTCCTGCAAGTACAACTTCTGAATACTGATTGATTCTTTGACCATTTATTTCTATGTATTTTCCTCCATTTACTTTTAATTCATTTATGACTTTTACAAGTATTTTATTATAGTCTATACTATTGGCTATATTCCCTGTTTTTTCATCTATAGCGTCTATATTTAATATTATTCCGCTACCTTTCACATCTGAATATGATAGGCTATCTCTAAGAGTTTCTATTTCTGAGATTTTTTCAGAATTTTTTTGATTTTTTTTCATTGAATTAATTTCTTCATCTAACTTGTCTTTTTCTTTTGTTAATTCCTTTATAGACTTTCTTGTCAATTTTATTTCTTTTCTTATTGACTTATCTTTACTTGTATAAACTGTTTGTTCATTACTATAATCTCTAAATATGGTTCCAACAAGTATACCTAAAATAGTACTTGCTAGTATTATAAACACATATTGTTTTTTCATACTGTATTGCTCCTTACAAATTTATTTTTATATGATAAGTTTATTTAATTAACCATTTAACATTTACATATGTTTATTATATCAAAGTTATATATTAAAATTCATCTTTAGTATATAATATCATACATTGAACTCCTATCACTAAATTACTAATATCAAGTATATATCCTTAAATCTTATTTACAAAATACGTGAACTTTCAATAAATATTTTTTTAATATTATTATAAAAGCATAACTTTAAAAAGGATATTCCATTATCACACCTTAACTCAAACTAAAGATATTGTAGCTAAGTAAGATATTTTTTGTAAAATTATTTCTAGAATATTAATTTTTTATATAACAATCTCTATTAATTAATAATTATTTCTTAATTGTATCAAAAACAGCAAACTGGCATAGCTTCAAAGCTACGCCAGTTTACTAAAAATCATCTTTTATAATTAATATCTAATTTAATATATATGTTCTTATACATTTTTCTCATATTTTAAAATTCTTTTAACTAGTTTGTCTCTTAACTTTCCAACTTCATCGAATCTCATGTTAGGAATATAGTAACTTTCTATAATATCATGCTTAGACTTAGCTCTCTTAAGATTTAACACTGCCCAACAAATTAAATCATCCAAAACTTTTTCATCAAATTTAATGTCTTCTTCATATTTAAGTAATTTTTCCCTATTTAAAAATTGATTTAAATTAATTGTCTCCTCTTCTTTAAAAGTTGTGCTTATAGTTATACCTATATCTAAGTCAGTTAATAATACAGTCTCAATTTTCTCAGGAATAAGTGGATAATGATAAACTTCTACATTTAAACCTTTTTCAATAGCTTTTTTATACACTTTATTTAATAGTGTAGTTTTCCCAGTTCCTATTTCTCCATCTAAATAATACACCTTATTTACATCTTTTAAAATGTTTTCTGTATAATCTAAACATCCTACAGGAGTTATGGCTGAACCAAATAAATGTTTTGCTTTTTTTAAATTCCCTGTGCTCTCAACTCCATCAAACAATTTTTTAATAAGTTCTTCTGTAACTAGATTCACTTTACCATAATCCATACAGTCAGAATACTTTTCCTCTATATCTCTAAAGATTGGTTCTGATGCTTTTAAAAACTTAAATGCTCTTTTAAATGCATTACTAATATCTTTATCGTATCCTGATATTTCTTGTCTGTTTTTTTCTAACTCTTCTGTATTCCAGTAATCACCTAAATTAATTATCTCGTCCAAAGCTCCTGGTAGCTTTGGGTCCATAGTGTGCGGAGCAGTTGCATCCATAAGTACCACGCCTAATTCCTTTATAACCACACCGTCCAATGAACTTGGGTCAGAAGGACAGTTATATAATTCGATATCATATCCTCTATTTAAAAATTCTTTATAAATTTTTTTCATAAGTGAGGATTTTCCTACTCCAGGTCCACCTTTTAAACAAAAAACTCTTTTTACATTTTCAGGAATTATATATTCAAAAAAAGAATATGAGCCTTGTGATGTGTTCCCACCTGGAAATGCCTTCTTTACCTTTCCTTCCATATTAGCGCCTCCTCATAATTTACAATATCTCTTAATTAAGATATTAATATTATACGAGTTTTGTTACAGCTTTATGCTTTTGATAAATCTAAAACTTATCATTCAATACCAATAACAAATTAATTTTATCTAATTATAGTAGATTTCCATACTATGTGATTTAACTTTTATATACTTTTATGTATGAATATAATTTCACTCTTTATACAGTAATATAGTTGTGTATTGTTTAAATCCAATTGTTTCCGTTGTAATTTTATGTTAAAATAATATTACAAAATACATCTGTTTTTCTTCAGAAACGGGTGAAATTCCCTATCGGCGGTAAAAGCCCGCGAGCCTTATGGCATAATTTGGTCAGATTCCAAAGCCGACAGTAAAATCTGGATGGTAGAAGAAAATAGTATATGAGTACCTTTATGTAATTTTGCATGAGTAATCTATACAACTCCTTCAACTACCGTATTTATTCATGAAATTAAACACATTCGAGGTACCTAAGATGTAGGTGCTTTTTTGTTGTTTATTTTATAACCATTCTGTACTTATAAAATCTATTATATAAAAGATTGGAGTGTTATCATGAAACAAAAATGGATAGTATTAATTATCATCTGTATTGGTGTATTTATGTCTACTCTTGATGGAAGTATACTAAATATCGCAAATCCTACAATCGCTACTGACTTTAAAATTAACATGTCACAAATTCAGTGGGTTGTAACAGCTTATATGCTTGTCGTAACAGCTACTATGTTATTTTTTGGAAAACTCGGTGATAAAGTAGGCTCAAATCGACTATACACGTTAGGATTTTTTGTATTCACAATAGGTTCTTTTCTGTGTAGTATATCACATAATTTATCAACATTAATTTCCTCAAGAATATTTCAAGCAGTTGGAGCAAGTATTTTAATGGCAACTGGACTTGGCATAGTTTCTAATGCATTTCCAGCAAATGAAAAAGGAAAGGCTATAGGAATCACTGGAGCTGTAGTTGGTATAGGAAATATGAGTGGTCCCGTAATTGGAGGGATACTTTTAGAACATTTCGGATGGCCTTCTATTTTTATTATCAATATACCTATTGGTATTGTAGCAGTCTTTCTTGGAATTAAATTTCTTCCTAGACCTGTTTTAGATGAACAAAATAATAGCTTTGATATTCCAGGTCTTCTACTATTTGCAACTTGTACTACACTTATATTACTTGCGATGAATGGAAAGGGAGATACAAGATTGTATCTAGGAATAGCATCACTTATAATATTCTTACTGTTGGCATTAAGAGAAGTAAAATTTGAACAAAGTTTTATTGACTTACCTCTATTTAAAAATAGAAATTTCACTGTAGGTAACATTATCGGAATAGCTTGTTATTTTCCTCAAATGGCAGTGTCTTTCCTACTTCCGTTTTATTTAGAGCAATTAAAAAATTTATCTCCTATGATGGCTGGTTCTGTAATGACTGTACATCCACTTATTATGGTACTTATAGCTCCTATTGCAGGTTCTCTTTCTGATAAACATGGTGCAAAGAATATTTTAACAGCATCTTTTTCATTTATGACTATTTCCCTTGTTGGAATGGCACTTTTAAAGGCAGATTCACCATTGTTCCTTCTAATTGCATGTTTAGTTATTTTTGGACTTGGACTAGGTGCTTTTAGTTCACCAAACAATAGTAGTATCCTTGCAGATGTCCCTCCACAAAAACAGGGATATGGAGGTAGCTTTCTTGCAACTGTTCGTAATTTATCATTTGCTCTTGGAACAGCATTTTTTAGTAGTTTCTTTGCACAAAGCCTTACATATAATCAAAATTTTAAAAGCCATACATCAGCTTATGTCACAGCTAGTAATCAATCTTATTGGATTGCAGCAGCAGTATGCTTTATAGGACTTATACTAACTATTTTCTTTATGAGAAAAACAGATAAATCTATTTCTTAAATAAAATTTATTGGTTATTTCATTAGTGAATAAATTTTTAAATATACTAATCTACATTAATTTATAGTAGTTTTGCTAAGTTTTATAATTTTTAACAATAAATTGCTAATATTTATTGCTTATAAACAACAAGGATGCCAAAAAATGACCATTAAAACCATTTTGAGGCATCCTATATTTTATTTTGATATTAATACAATTAAAACTAATCTAATCTTATATAGATTATCTAAACAAGTATTATGCCAACATTTGATATTTTAAATTTAATCTACTGTTATCTCATATCCATGTTGATTGTATTGATTTACAATTTCTTCCCATAGTTCTTCAACACCAGTCTTTTTTAATGAAGAAACAGGAATTACTTTTTCACTACTTTCCAGTTGTAATTTTTTTCTTATTATACTTATATGTTTTTGATATTGCCCTCTAGATATTTTATCTGCCTTAGTTGCAATAACTACACAGTTGTATCCAAAGTGTTTTATCCATTCATACATAAGCTTATCATCTGCTGTAGGCTCATGTCTAATATCTACAAGTAGAAGTATAGAACATAATTCTTGTCTACTTTCTAGATATCTTTCCATTATACCTCCCCATTTTTCTTTTTCAGACTTAGCTATCTTTGCATATCCATAGCCCGGAAGGTCCACAAAATAAAACTCATTATTTATTAGGTAAAAGTTTATAGTTCTAGTTTTTCCTGGTGTTTGACTAGTTCTAGCAAAGTTTCTTCTATTAAGCAATGTATTTATTATTGATGATTTTCCAACATTTGACCTACCAGCTAATGCTATCTCTGGAATTCCTTCTGCCGGATACTGTGATTTATTCACAGCACTCATAGTTATCTCTGAACTTCTAATTTTCATTCTTCTCACCACTCTTTAATAAAGCTTGTTCCAATACTTCATCCATGTGTTCTACGAGTACAAACTCCATTTTTTCTTTTACATTTTCTGGTATTTCATCTAAGTCAGCTTCACATTCTTTAGGAATTAAGACTTTTGTTATGCCAGCTCTGTGAGCTGCTAATAATTTTTCTTTAACTCCTCCTACTGCTAGGACTCTACCTCTTAAAGTTATCTCTCCTGTCATAGCTATATTGCCTGGAACAGGTCTTTTAGTAAGTGCTGAAATCACTGCAAGAGCCATAGTTATACCAGCTGATGGCCCATCTTTTGGAACAGCACCTTCTGGAATGTGTATATGGATATCATTTGTCTTATAAAAGTCTGGGTCTATATCAAACTTGTCCACTATTGACCTTATATAAGAGATAGCTGTCTTAGCAGATTCCTTCATAACATCCCCTAGTTTTCCAGTTAATACAATTTCTCCTTTACCTTTAAGTACATTTACTTCTACTTCAAGTGTAACTCCACCAACTGCTGTCCATGCAAGACCATTTACTAGTCCTATTTGAGGATTAACTTCTGCAAGTTGATACTTAAAGATGTCCTTTCCAAGATATGTCTCCAAATCAGACTTATTTACAACAACTTCTTCAAGAGTTGGGTCTTCAACATATTTTTTTGCAACTTTTCTACAAATTTTACCAATAGTTCTCTCTAGTGTTCTCACACCAGCTTCTCTTGTATAATGATTTATTATGCTTCTTAAAGTCTCATCATCCATTTTTATGAAGTTTTCTTTTAAAGCATGTTCTTTAATTTGTTTTGGAAGTAAGTATTTTTTTGCTATATTTAGTTTTTCTTCTTCTATATATCCAGATACTTCTATTACTTCCATTCTATCTAATAATGGTCTTGGTATATTACCTAAACTGTTTGCTGTTGTAACAAATAGTATTTTTGATAAATCAAAAGGTATTTCTAAGTAGTGGTCTACAAAATCCTTATTTTGCTCTGGGTCTAATACTTCTAGCATTGCTGAAGCTGGGTCACCTTTATAATCTGCTGCCATTTTATCTATCTCATCAAATAAAAATACAGGATTTTTTGTTTGTGCTTCTTTTACTCCATTGATTATTCTTCCTGGAATTGAACCTACATACGTTCTTCTATGACCTCTTATTTCTGCTTCATCTCTAACTCCACCTAAAGATATTCTTACAAACTTTCTATTCAATGCTCTAGCTATTGATTTTACTATAGATGTCTTTCCTGTTCCTGGAGGACCAACTAAACATATTATAGGACCTTTAAGTGATTTAGCAAGTGTTCTTATAGCTAGGTATTCTAATATTCTTTCTTTTACTTTCTCTAAGCCATAATGGTCTTCATCTAATATAGCATTTGCCTTATTTATATCCAGTTTATCTTTTGTCTCTTTATTCCATGGCAATGAAAAGATAGTATCCAAGTAGTTTCTACTTACAGATACATCTGGAGACATTGAAGATATCTTTGAAAATTTATCTATTTCTTTTTCTATCTTTTCCTTAGTTGTTTTAGGTGCTTTTATTTTCTTAAGCTTTTCTCTATATTCATCAGCTTCAGAATTTATATCTTCTTCTTCACCTAATTCTTTTTGTATTGCTTTTAATTGTTCTCTAAGATAATATTCTTTTTGAACTTTATTCATCTGTTTTTTAACTCTTAAAGTTATCTTTTTTTCTATTTTTAATATATCTATCTCTTCTAATAATATAGAATATATAAGTTCAAGTCTTTTCTTAATATCAAATTCTTCTAATATTTCTTGTTTTTGACTTGACTTTAGATATATATTTGCAGCTATTGTATCTATAAATCTATCGACATCTTCTATATCAGCCAAAGATATTAATATTTCTGGTGATACTCTGTTTCCAATATTTATATACTCTTCAAAGGCATCAAATACATTTCTTACAAATGCTTCAATTTCAACTTCTGTCTCACTATCTAGATTATCACTATCAAAAACTATTTCTTCTATTACTGCTTTGAAGTACCCTTCTTCTTGTTCTATTTGCTTTACTCTACCTCTTGATACACCTTCAACTAAAACACGAACTGTATCTCCTGGTAATTTTATCATTTGTTTAACTTTACAGATTGTTCCTACATGATAAAAATCATCTTCTCCTGGCTCATCGACTTCAGCTTCTTTTTGAGATGTTAAAAATATAAGTTCTTCCTCCATCATAGCTTGGTCTAAAGCCTTAAGAGATATCTCTCTTCCTATGTCAAAATTTAATATCATATATGGAAATATTGCTAATCCTCTTAGAGGAATTAATGGTAATTCATGATCTATTTTAGTATAATTTTGTTCCATCAACATTACTCCTTTTCTAGTCTAATTATTTTGCTTTTAATATTATATATTCGAATAGGTTAACTTTCAACATTAATGATAAATTCTTAGCATATTATATTATTATTTTATTATGATATAATATTAATATTAGTATACTTAGATGTTATTTATCTTTTGGAGGTTTCTATTATGTTGAAATTGTTTTTAACCTTTTTAAAAATCGGTGCGTTTACATTTGGTGGTGGATACGCTATGGTTCCTCTTATACAAGATGAACTTGTAAACAAACAAAAACTTTTAGAGCAGGAAGAATTTATTGATTTTCTATCCATAGCTCAAAGTTACCCTGGAGTGCTGGCAGTTAATATATCTGTATTATTAGGATATAAACTTTATGGTATACCAGGAGTTCTTATATGTACCTTAGGCTCTGCTTTACCATCATTTTGTATAGTCTTAGTTTTATCATATCTATATTTTAAAAATTCATCATCTAAAATTTTAGATGGATTTTTCAAGGGAGTTGCCCCTGTTGTAATAGCTCTTATATTGTATTCTTTTACGAGCATGTTTAAGAAACTGCCAAAGTCTAGAACTAACATACTACTATTAATTATAGCAGTTTTATCTGTTGGTGTATTCAATATAAGCCCTATTTATTTAATAATTGGAGGAGGTGTATATAGTCTATGTCAGAAATAACACTACTCTTCTTAATATTCCTTAAAATAGGAGCCTTTAGTTTTGGTGGTGGGTATGCTATGCTACCATTTATTCAACAAGAATTTATATCTAAATACCACCTAATAACTAATCAAGAATTCTTAGATTTACTTGCTATATCACAATCTACACCAGGTCCTGTAGCAATAAATAGTGCTACATTCGTAGGATTTAAGACTGCAGGTTTCTTTGGTTCTCTATCTGCAACTATTGGTGTAACGATTTTTGCGTTAATAGGTCTAACTATTATATCAAAGTTATTTTCTAAGTTCAAAAACAATAAAAAAGTAGAAAACTTATTGATGGTTCTTAGACCAATTACTTTGGGATTCATATTATCAGCAGCTTTTTCATCTGCCAAAGAGGTTAATTGGGACTTATATGGAATAATTGCATTTATAGCTTCATTTTATCTTTTATATAAAGGAAAAATTGGTTCTATTGCAATTGTATTCGTCTTTGGTATTCTAGGTATATTACTCTCATTTTTATAATGTAATATCTAGTTTTATATTAAGCATATTAACATAAAAAAAGGAGCCTTTAAAGCTCCTTTTCATCATCTTATGCACTTTCCTCTTGATCCTTAAGTACTATGATAGGATTTACTGAGTCTTCGTTCACAGATTTCTCTGTTACTATAACCTTCTTTATATTATCTCTAGATGGTACTTCAAACATAGTCTCCATCATTACGCTTTCAACTATACTTCTAAGCCCTCTAGCTCCTGTATTTCTTTCTATAGCCTTTTTAGCTATTGCACGAAGCGCACCATCTTCAAATTCTAGCTCAACATCATCCAACTCTAATAGTTTTTTATATTGTTTTACTAGAGCATTTTTAGGTTCTTGTAATATCTGCATTAATGCGTCTTCATCCAGCAATTCTAAAGTAGCTAAAACTGGTATTCTTCCTATAAATTCAGGTATTATACCATATTTTAATAAATCCTCTGGAAGTACTTTTTCATATAACTTCCCTAAATCTAATTCTTTTTTACTTTCTATCTTAGCTCCAAAACCTAGTGTTTTATCTCCACCACGTTTTTGGATTATTTTTTCTAATCCATCAAAAGCTCCTCCTAATATAAATAATACATTAGTAGTATCTATCTTTAGGAATTCTTGATGAGGATGTTTTCTTCCGCCTTGTGGTGGAACATTTGCAACAGTACCTTCTAATATTTTTAGAAGGGCTTGTTGAACACCTTCACCACTTACATCTCTAGTTATAGATGGATTTTCAGATTTTCTTGCAATCTTATCTATCTCATCTATATATATTATACCTCTTTCAGCTTTTTCTATATCAAAATCAGCAGCTTGAATAAGTTTTAGAAGTATATTTTCAACATCTTCTCCAACATATCCAGCTTCAGTCAATGATGTAGCATCAGCCATTGCAAAAGGTACATTAAGAGTTCTTGCTAGAGTTTGAGCAAGTAATGTTTTTCCAGAACCAGTAGGTCCTAATAAAAGTATATTACTCTTTTGAATTTCTATATCCTTGTTACTAGATTTTTTACTGTATATTCTCTTGTAATGATTATAAACTGCAACGGATAAAGCTTTTTTAGCTTTTTCTTGACCTATTACATAATCATTTAGAATTTCCATCATTTCCTTTGGCTTTGGTAATGATGTAGTATCTTCATCTATAGTATCTTCTATCTCTTCTTGAATAATTTCGTCACAAAGTTCAACACACTCGTCACAAATGTATACATTTGGACCTGCAATTAATCTTCTTACTTGATCTTGATTTTTACCGCAGAATGAACACTTTAATTGTCGTTTTTCTTCATATTTAGACATATTAACACCTCTCTCTATCTACGGTCTCTTTGTAAATACTTCATCTATTAAACCATATTCTTTGGCTTCTATTGCACTCATGAAGTTATCACGTTCAGTATCCATTTTTATTTTCTCTAATGGCTGACCAGTTCTTTCAGATAATATCTCATTTAGAGTTTCTTTTATTTTTAAAATTCTTTTTGCATGAATTTCTATATCTGTTGCTTGACCTTGAGCTCCACCTAATGGCTGATGTATCATTATTTCACTATTTGGTAGTGCTAGTCTTTTTCCTTTTGCTCCTGCTGCCAACAAGAATGCTCCCATAGAAGCAGCCATACCTATACATATAGTGCTTACATCTGGTTTGATGTATTGCATAGTATCATATATAGCCATTCCAGAAGTTATACTTCCTCCTGGAGAATTTATATATAAATGTATATCTTTGTCTGGGTCTTCAGCTTCTAAAAATAATAGCTGTGCTACTATAAGCCCTGCTGTGGCATCGTTAACTTGATCTCCTAAGAAGATTATTCTGTCTTTTAATAGTCTAGAAAAAATATCATATGATCTTTCTCCTCTTCCTGTTTGTTCAACAACTACAGGTACTAATGCCATGGTTTCATACCCCCTTTATTCTATATAATTTACAGTAGCTTTTTTTGAGCTACTGTAAATTATTATACGCATTTAACTAAATTATATTTGCACATCATTATATACTAAACATTCTATAACGTCAACTATATTAGTTAGCGTTTATTTTATTAAGCTATTGTTGCATTCTCAACTAATAAATCTATTGTTTTTCTTATCTTTATTTGTCCTTTTATATCTTCTTTATCAGCATCTCTTAAAGAAGCTTCTATTTTGTCTATTTCCATGTTGTAAGCAGAAGCCATTTTTTCTAACTCAGCTTTAAATTCTTCTTCTGTTGATTCAATTCCTTCAGCTTTAGTTATTGCTTCCAATACTAGAGAAGATTTAACTAATTTTTTAGCATCTTCTTTTCTCTCTTCTCTTAATTCTTCCATAGTTCTACCAGTCATCTCTAATAATTGTTGTAATCCAAATCCTTGATATTGTAATTGATAGTTAAGTTCGTTTAACATATTATCTATTTGATGTTGTACCATAACTTCTGGTATTTCTATTTCTGTATTTTCAGCAACTTTTTCTACTACTGAATTTCTAGTTTCTGCATCTGCTCTATTTTTAGCTTCTTCTTCTAATTTAGCTCTTACATCTGCTTTTAATTCATCTAAAGTATCGAATTCACTAGTATCTTTAGCAAATTCATCATCTAATGCAGATAATTCTTTTACTTTTACATCATTTATTTTCACATTAAATACAACTGGTTTTCCAGCTAAATCTTGTGAGTGGTATTCTTCTGGGAAAGTAACATTAACTTCTACTTCTTCACCAGCTTTTTTACCTACTAATTGTTCTTCAAATCCTGGTATAAATGTGTTTGAACCTATAACTAAGTTATAATTTTCACCTTTACCACCTTCGAAAGCTACACCATTCTCAAATCCTTCAAAGTCTATTATAGCTGTGTCTCCATCTTCTAAAGCTTTATCTTCTACACTTACTAATCTAGCATTTTTTTCAACCATTTCTTGTAGTTTAGCTTCAACATTTTCGTCACTTACAGTATTCTCAACCTTAGCTATTTCTATACCCTTGTAGTTTCCTAATTCAAACTCTGGTTTAACTTCTACATTAAGAACCATAACTAATCCATTATCTTTGCTTATTTCTTCTATATCTAAATCTGGATTGTCTATTGGGTCTATATCTAATTCCTTGATAGCTTCTGGATAAACTTCTGGGAATAATATTTCTATAGCATCATTATAGAATATGCCTTTTCCGTATTGAGTCTCTATAACAATTCTTGGAGCTTTACCTTTTCTAAATCCAGGTATATTATATTTATTTCTGCTTTTATTATAAGCCTTATTTACTGCTGCTTCAAATTTATTGTTATCTACTGTTATTTTTAAAGTAACTTTATTACCCTCTTTTTTAATTAGTTCTGCTTTCATCCTTCTAATCCTCCTAGTGATATTTATGTAATACCCGATAATGGTATCATAATTCATTCTATTTATAATTCAACCACTTAATTATATCACATAAGTTTTTTTATTTACAAGTGTTCCATTAATATCGTTGTACTTATTTGATAAAATTTAATTTTTTGAGCGTTTTTTGCTGTTTTTTTGGATAAACACACCTTTATATGCGTATTTCTTCAATATTTATGTCATCACCTTCTATGTCCATAATAACAAAACTTTTATACGATACTCCTCTTGGAAGTGAAGTACTTCCAGGATTTATGTAAAGCACATCATCTTTAACTTCTCTAAACGGAGTATGGGTATGACCAAATATAACTATATCAGCTCCAACTTCAGTTGCCTTGTTTTCTAACATCTGTGTTCCATATTTTACACCATACTTATCTCCATGGCATAAAAATATAGTTTTATTTGCCACTTCAAAGACAACTTCTTCCTCAACAGCATCAAAATCACAATTACCTTTAACTGCAATAATTCCCACATTAGTCATACTATGAATATATCTTGAGTCTGTAAAGTTGTCTCCTGCATGAATTATTAGGTCACATTCTTTCAAATATGGTATTGTTTT
The DNA here is from genome assembly GCF_056688945.1 of Clostridioides sp. LIBA-7602. Classification (NCBI taxonomy): domain Bacteria; kingdom Bacillati; phylum Bacillota; class Clostridia; order Peptostreptococcales; family Peptostreptococcaceae; genus Clostridioides; species Clostridioides sp. LIBA-7602. The sequence goes on from NZ_CP196991.1 coordinate 3,876,291, forward strand.
TTCCATATTTTTAATCATCATATGTGTGTCACTTACTATGCCTATCTTCATTACTTCACTACCCTTTTCATAAACTCTTGTTTCATAAGTTTTAGTGCATTTGCTCTGTGGCTGATTGAATTTTTTATAACACTAGGTATTTCACCAAAAGTTTTATTATATCCTTTTACTATAAATAAGCTATCATATCCAAAGCCATTTTTACCCTTTTCTTCAAAACCTATTATTCCTTCACAGATTCCTCTTACTACAAATTCTTTTCCATCTGGGAAAACTACTGCAATTGCAGAAACGAATCTTGCATTTCTTTTACTAATTGGTACATTTTGCATAGCTTTTAATAGCTTTTCTCTATTTTCTTCATCTGTTGCATGTTCTCCTGCATATCTAGCTGAATAAACACCAGGTTTTTTTCCTAAAGCATCTACTTCTAGACCTGAATCGTCTGATATGGCTATAAGTTTAGTTTTTTTAGCTATTGTTCTAGCTTTTATTAAGGCATTATGCTCAAATGTTTTTCCATCCTCAACTATCTCTATACCTGCTAGGTCAACATCTTTTAAAGAATATACTTTATATTCAAAGTCTTTTAAGATTTCGCCTATTTCTTCTAACTTATGAGCATTATTAGTAGCAATTACTACTTCATTACCGTACTCCATACCTAATATCTCATCTGCTATTTCACCTAAAGCTTCTCTTTGAAACCTTATTAATTCTTTATTCCCTTTTTCTCCTAACTCTAACAATAAATTTAAATCTTTTCTTGAAAAAGGCTTCTCTTCTCCAGTCCCCTGTACTTCTACAAACTCACACTTATCAGTCATTATTATATTCATATCTACCTGTGCTTTAGAATCTTCTTCATAACATAAATCTATCATATGTGTTTCATTTACTATACCAACACTAATTGCTGATACAAAGTTTGTTATTGGCATTTCTTTTATTGTCTTTGCTTTATATAATTTATATATTGCTTCTGCAACTGCTACAAATGCTCCTGTTATAGACGCTGTTCTAGTTCCACCATCAGCTTGTATAACATCACAATCTACCCATATAGTTCTTTCACCTAATTTATTCAAATCTACAACAGACCTTATTGCTCTTCCTATTAGTCTCTGTATCTCTTGTGTTCTTCCGTCGATTTTCCCCCTAGATGCATCCCTTATCTTTCTTTGTTGTGTTGCTCTTGGCAACATAGAGTATTCAGCATTTATCCACCCAGTACCACTATTTCTTAAAAAGGGAGGTACTTTATCTTCTACTGATGCAGTACATATAACCTTTGTCTCTCCCATTTCTATAAGAACAGAACCTTCTGCATACTTTGTATAATTTCTGCTTATCTTTACAGGTCTTATCTGGTCATTACTTCTATCATAACTTCTGGTCATTTTTTATATCCTTTCTTATATTTTTTATATTTTATAAAATTATTTTTATAATTTTTAGTTTCGTCAAATATTAATTTTTGTCTTTTTCACAGTCTTATTAGCTTACTGAACTATTCTATCATTAATTATAGTAGTTTTCTAGTAAATTAAACGACTTTTTAGCCCTCTAATACAGCTTTTACTTCATCTTTCGATGATAAATTCAATAATTCTAAAAACATCTCTTCGTCTATAACTTTAATACCTAAATCATTTGCTTTAGTAAGTTTAGAACCAGCTTCCTCTCCTGCCAAAACAAATGTTGTCGATTTACTTACACTAGATGTAGCTTTTCCACCTCTTTTTTCTATCATTTCTTTTGCATCATTCCTTTTTAATGTAGGAAGTGTCCCAGTCAAGACTATTTTCATTCCCTCAAATATTTTTTCTACCTTTTCTCCTGTACTGTCTGATGATTTTGTATTTACTCCTACACTTTTCAACTTGTTTATAACATTTATATTTTTCTCTTCCTTAAAAAACTCGACAACGCTGTTTGCCATTATACTTCCGAATTCCTCTAATTCTTCCAGTTGCTCACTTGTTGCAGAAATTACATCATCTAAGTCGTTAAAGTTAGATGCAAGTATCTTAGCTGCTTTAACTCCTATAAATTTAATACCTAATCCATTTATAAGTCTCCATAAATCATTTTCTTTTGATTTTTCAATTGAATTAATTAAATTATCAGCAGACTTTTCACCCATTCTTTCTAGGTCTACTACATCTTCCTTTTTTATATAATATAAATCAGATACATCTTGAATTATTTTTTCATTTAATAACAACGTAATTATAGATTCTCCTAAGCCATCTATATTCATTGCATCTCTTGATACAAAGTGTATAATTCCCCTTCTTATTTGTGCTGGACAAGACATATTTATACACTTTACAGCAGCCTCTCCTTCTAATCTTACCGTTGGCTCTGAACATACAGGGCATTTTTCTGGCATCTTAAAATCAATTTCATCTCCAGTACGTTCTTCATTTATAACTTCTAAAACTTGAGGTATTATATCTCCTGCTTTTTGAACTAATACTGTATCATTTATCTTTATGTCTTTTTCTCTTATATAATCTTCGTTGTGAAGTGTAGCTCTACTCACAGTAGTACCTGCAAGTCTAACTGGTTCAAGTATTGCTGAAGGTGTTATTGTACCAGTTCTACCAACTTCCACTATTATATCTATTATTTTAGTTTTCTTCTTTTCTGCTGGAAACTTATATGCAATTGCCCATCTAGGGCTTTTTGCTGTATATCCCATTTCTTCTCTCTGTTTTATATCGTTTACTTTTATTACCATACCATCTATCTCATATTCCAAATTGCCTCTATTTTCCGTCCAGTACTCAATATGTTCAATAACTTCATCTATGCTTTTACAAACTTTATAACTCTGACTTACTGAAAATCCTAGTTTTTCTAAATACTCTAGTGATTCACTGTGACTTTTTAAATCGTACGCTTCTATATTTTCCATATTAAATATAAATATATCTAATGGTCTCTTTGCAGTTAATTTTGGGTCTAATTGTCTTAATGAGCCTGCTGCAAGATTTCTTGGATTAGCAAATAATGGCTGTTCTTGTTCTTCTTGTTGCTCATTTACTTTTCTAAAATTATCTTTTGATATATATACTTCTCCTCTAACTATCAGTTCTTTTTTGTCGTTTATTTTAAGAGGTATACTTTTTACTGTCATTAAATTATGAGAAATATCTTCTCCTACAATTCCATCTCCTCTAGTTGCTCCTTTTTCGAACTCTCCATTATTATAAGTAAGACCTACAGAAAGACCATCTATTTTAAACTCAACAACATATTCAACATTATCTCCTACATATTCTTGAACCCTCTTGTCAAAATCTCTTAAGTCTTGTTCTGAGAAAGCATTCGATAGACTTAACATAGGAGTTTTATGTACAATTTGATTGAATTTGTCTAAAGGCTTACCTCCTACTCTATTTGTTGGGGAATCAATTCTCTTTAGCTCTGGATTTTCTTCTTCTAAAGAAATTAACTCCTTCATTAATTTATCATATTCATAGTCTGATATTTCTGGGCTATCTTGATTATAATACCTTTCATTATGGTAGTTTATTTTTTCTATAAGTTTATTAATTTCATCTTTAACACTCACTTTTTGCACCTCTTTATATTTTTTAAATTATTTTTAAATTTCCTTATAATTGATTATTTCCTATTTATACATTTTTTAGTATATCACTTTTTTGACTTTAAATTTATTACAAAAAAAACTCTTATTAGTATCTCTAAAAATACCAATAAGAGTTTTTATTTTCACTAGAATTTTTTATGTTTAATAGCCTCTTGATATATCTACAACATTATCTATAGGTTTATTCTCCATTATATAGTGTTTCAAATTATTATAAACCATATTAAATGTTCTTTCCTTATTCTTATCAGATACCCAAGAATTGTGAGGAGTTACTATGACATTTTCGCACTCCCATAACTTATTATCTTGACTTAAAGGTTCACTTTCAAATACATCTAATGCTACCCCTCTAAATTTTTCTACACATTCTTCTAAATCTTTCTGGTTAACTGTATTTCCTCTACCAACATTGATAAATACTGAACCTTCTTTCATAAGCTTAAACATGTCCTTGTTTACTATTCCATCTGTACTTTTTGTGGAAGGCATTGCTACAACAACTATGTCACACTCTTCAAATACAACATTCATATTGTCGGTAGCAAAACATTTATCAAAGTATTTTTTACTACTTCCATCAGTATTTACACCCCATATTTCTAGACCAAAAGCCTTTAACCTTTTAGCTGCTTCTGATGATATAGTACCTGTTCCAAGAAATCCAACTCTTTGACCATATAATTCTGATACGGAAAAATCCATCTTCCATTCTTTGTTTTGTTGCTGTTTAAAAAACTTTGCACTATTTTTATAGATTTCTAAAATATACATGACTATGCTTTCACCAATAGGTATACTATATCCACCTCTATTATTAGCTATCTTAATATCTCTCTTTAATACTTCTTCTCTTGGAAGTTGGTCTATACCTACACTAGTTGTTTGTATATATTTTAAATTTTCCATTTTAGAAATATCTAGTCTATTAAAAGGATTATATGTAACTAGTACATCTGCAGTGTTTACATCTTCATTATTTTCAATACTATCTTCAGAGTAATGTATAACATCATATCCTAATTCACTTATTTTATCAAACTTTTCTTTTCCATAGTTTATTGTAAATAAAACTTTCATCTTAATCTCCTTCATCCACTCACATTAAAATTTTTATATACTACAGTATAATATGATACTTAATGTATATTAGTTAAACTCACTAGAAGATGTTTCAAAATTATTTATGTTCAATTGTTTTTCCTAAAGCCATGGCATTACGTTCTTGAACTAAATTTTCTATTAAATTATTTAATGTCCAATCAATAGATGTTTCAGTTACAATAGCTGTAAAAGGTCTACTTATTCTCACTTTTTTTAATCCTTCTAAAAATGCATTTACTTGTGTACTTGGTGTGTTATTGAATATCACTGATTTACTCTTAATTCCATTTTCACATTCATTTGATATATTCCCATCCAAAATATCTCTCATTACATTTTCTCCATTTTTATCACTTAAAATTATGTGGTCTCTTATTCCAGCAAAATTACTAACATTTTTAATTAGTGATAATTCTTTTTTATTAAAATTTACAAACATGATACACTTTCTATTGTGTATTTTATCTAGATTATTATTATTTATCTTTTCAAATGACATTTCATCCATCCTTTCATTTATCTATCTATATATGTTAATTTACCCCATCCGTTTAAAATAATCAATTTTTATAGAGAATTTTTATATTAATACCCAAAATTATATTTAAATAATTATACTATCCAAAAGTAATCTATAAAACTAGAATAATTAGATTAGTATTTACAAATCCTAATCTAAAGGAGAGATACAATGAATACACTACTAAACAATAAATTTAGCATTAAAAATTTTTCAAATGCTTGGGTTATAGTAATTGGTTGTATGTTGATGCAAGCTGTTCCATTTAGTATTGTAGCAAGTATACAGCCTCAGTTTATAAGTTACGTTGTAGAAGGAGAAGGCTTTAGTTTAGCGTCTTTTTCTCTAATATTCACTATTGGTACTATAGCTTCAGCAATTGCATCACCTTTTATAGGTACATTATTTTCTAAGGTCAATATTAAGATACTATATTTATTAGGTTGTTTAATTTCTAGCATTGCATTTGCTGCTTTTTCTATATGTACTGAATTATGGCAGTTTTACACTGTATCATGTATTGTGCAAATTGGTGCTACAATTATATCTTCCATAGGGATACCAGTTTTAATAAGTGCTTGGTTTGATGAAGAAAGTAAAGGAAAAGCTCTTGGTTTTGCTTTTGCGGGTGGCTCTATTGGGAGCATATTTTTACAACCAATTGCAGTTCGCTTATTAGCTTCTCAAGGATATAGTCGTTCCTATCTAATATTTGGAATTGTAGCATTAATAGTTGGTATACCTGTAATATTATTCATACTTAGAATGCCTAAGGACATTAGTGAAAAAGTGAAATCCAAAGGTAAAAAAGAGAAAGTATCTAGTACAGTTTCTCCTTCAGTATGGGGTTATACATTAAAAGAAGCTAAAAAAATTAAGTATTTTTGGATTATGACAATTGGATTTATATTTGTTGGTATATATGTTTCATCACTATCTGTGCAATATCCAACTTATCTTAGAAACTATCTAAATCCAATTCTAGTAGGAATAGTAGGCTCCACCTTTGCTTTATTTGCTCTCATTGGTAATTTAATTGGAGGATTATTATTTGACAAATTTGGTCAGATAAAACCGCTTATTATATCTTTTATATTGGTATTTATAGCTACTTTATCACTACTACTTGTAGACAAATATTCTAACTTTGCATTTGTATTTGCTGCCTTGAAAGGACTTTCTGTATTTGCTTATATGATTGGTCCTGCTTATTTAACTGGTGCTTTCTTTGGTCAAAAGGAGTTTGGTAGTATATATGGAATCGTACAATTAATTTTTGCAGTGGGATTTGCGTTAGGTTCAACATTATTTGGATTATTGGTTGATAACTTTGGATATAGGTTTTCTTGGTCTATTATAATTTTATCAGTTATAATTGCCTATACTTTACTTATTATAACTTCTATAGGAATGAAAAAAATGAATGAGGAAAGGCTCGATAAACTAATGCAATAATTGATTTTTAGATATATAAATATTATATAAAAAAGATGGAGCTTTTAATATCAAATAGAACTCCATCTTTTTATATATTACAATATAGCTAATTTTCTTTTGTTTTTAACTTTACTATCTATATCTTCATCCTTAACAATAGTAAATGCTTTGGTTGGACAGACATTTACACATGCAGGTCCTTCTGGAGATTCTATACAAAAATCACATTTATTTGCTGTCATTCTTTCTCTAAAACAAAGCTTTCCTTCGTCTATATCTTTTAATGTAACTATATCTATTGCTCCTATAGGACAAGCTAACATACAAGTCTTACATCCTATACAATTTTCTTCATTTATTTTTATTGTGTTTCCTACCCTAACTATACCACCATTTGGACATGCCTTTGCGCAAGGAGCATCTTCACAGTGTCTACATTGTATTGGAGCACTAACTTCCTTTGTCTTTATAACAGAAAGTTTTGGGTTAAAATTTATCTCATCTGGATTTTTGTAAAAAATATCCTCATCTGAATGTGCAACTACACATCCTATCATACAAGTCCTACATCCTATGCACTTATCAGGGTCTGCTATAACAAAATAGTTCATTACTTAGCCACTTCCTTTCCTATACAGTATGTAGTGTGTAATAAATGATGAGATTTTTCTCCTAATGGTTCTACTAGATATTCATCATACAGCTTTTTAATCTCAGGGTTCTCATGAGATTTTCTAACTGCTAAATGTTCATCATGCACATATGTTGCTTTTGTTCTATTTTCATAGGCTAATTCTTTATATTCTTCTAGTAAAATTTTTGGTTGACCTCCACCACTTACACATCCAACAGGGCAAGTCATAACTTCAATAAAATCTACATCCAATTTTCCTTTTTCCAAATCTTCAAGTACTGGTATTACATTTTTTAGTCCACTCACTACTCCAACTCTTAGGTCTAAATCTCCTATTTTAATAGTTGACTTTCTAAAACCATTCTCTCCTCTTACTTGCTTTACTTCTACATTAGGAATACTCTCTCCAGTTATAAGCTCATAACCAGTTCTTATAGCGGCTTCCATAACTCCACCAGTAACACCAAATATAGTTCCAGCTCCACTATAGCTACCTAAAGGACTATCAAACTTTTCTTCTCTTAAGTTTTTGAAATCAATTCCCATATCTTTTATTAGGTAAGCTAATTCTCTTGTAGTTAACACTACATCTACATCTCTATATCCACTAGAATCCATTTCTTCTCTATCACATTCATATTTTTTACATGTACATGGCATTATAGAAACACTAAATATCTTTGATGCATCTACATTATTTATTTCTGCTCCATAAGTTTTAAATATCGCTCCACCCATCTGTTGAGGTGATTTACAAGAAGATAAATGATTAGTTAATTTAGGATAATTTTTTTCCATAAATTTTACCCATGCTGGACAACAAGATGTAAACATTGGGAGAGTTCCACCTTCTGTCACCCTTTTAATTAACTCACTACCTTCTTCCATGATAGTCAAATCTGCTGCAAAGTTAGTATCATAGACTCTATCAAAATTTAAAGCTCTAAGTGCTGCTGCCATTTTACCAGCACCTAAGTATCCTAAATAATATCCAAAATCTTCTCCTAAAGCTACTCTAACTGCTGGTGCACATTGAACCATAGTAAATACATTTGGGTCACTTAAAGCCTTTTTCACCCTATCCACATCACATACATTATGTGCTGCAAATATAGGTTCATTTATAGACTCTGGTATATCTCTTTCTTGTTTTTTGATTTGTAAAAATTCAAAACCTTCATCTATAACTGAGGCATATGATTTACAAGTTTGAACACATTGACCGCACATAACACATCTATCTAAATTTATTTCTTGTGGTTTCCCCTCTTCACCTTCAATAGCATTTACTGGACAGACTTTTGAACATTCTCTGCATCCAGTACATAAATCTTTATCTATATTTATTATCATAAACGTCACCTACCCCTGTATCCTTTATTTATTTGTTAACAATAAACTAAGTGCAGCCTGTCTATTCTTAGCTTTTTTGTCATCTATTGGAGTAACAAGTTTTAATGCTTCCTGAGGACATGCACTTATACAAGCTATTTTTTCATTGTCTTTACATAAGTCACATTTATAAGCTATTTTTTTATTTTCTTCTAAAATTACTTGTTCTACTTCTTTACCATCTTCATATTGTGGAAGTAAATCTATAGCTCCAAAAGGACATGCTAGCAGACAAGTTTTACATCCTATACACTTTTCTTCATTAACAGACATAATATTATTTTCTTTGATTATAGCTTTTTGTGGACATGAGTTTAGACAAGGAGCATCTTCACAATGTCTACATTGTATTGGCATACAGAAAGTATCACCTTTTACTAAATAAAGTCTAGGTATAACAGGTATATCAACTGTTCCAACTGTATAACCTACATTGTTATGTTGATTATGCATTGTAAAACAAGCTACTTCACAAGCTCTACAACCTGTACATTTGTTTGGGTCTGCTATTACAAAAGAGCCTATCTTATTTTTCATATTATCCCACCTTTCAATTTGCATATTTCTAACACCCTAGTTACTTTCCATTATATATATTTATATATTTTAATATTTTCTCAGTACTTATATTTCGCTTACATTTTTTACACAAATTGTATGTGTTTTCATATATTTTATCAGTGTCATCAATTAATGCTCCACAAATTTCACACTTTGAATATTTTTGTTTTTCTTTTTTAATACACATATACTCAGTCTCACTTTTTGATAACTCTCTGTGGGTTTGCATAAATATTCATTCGTCTTCCTCTTACAAACCCAATAAGAGTTATGTTTAATTTTTTAGAAAGCTCTATTGATAAATTAGTCGGTGCCGATTTTGATACTACAATAGGAATTTGAGTCATAGCTGCTTTCAATATCATCTCCAATGATATTCTTCCACTTACTGCTACAATTTTATCTTCCAATGATATTTCATTTAAAACACAAAACCCAATCGCCTTATCCATTGCATTATGTCTCGCTACATCTTCACAAGTTACTATATTTTTATCATAATTAAATATGGATACACTATGCACCCCACCTGTGTTTTTGAATAATTCTGACGAATTCAAATTTCTATCCATTATGCTATAAACCGTATCATAATTTATTTTTATATTACTCTCTACAGGAACACATTTTATATAGTCTAGTGAGTTCAAAAATATAATTTGCTCATCTTCAATTTCCTGTTTTCTTTGAATATTTACTTTTGCAAAACGCTCCTTTTCGTTTATCTCCAAACTTAATAAATTTTTTTTATTTTTTATGTATCCCTTAGTTTTCAAAAAACCAACTACAAGTTCTTTCAAATTATATGGAGTACATAAAAATGTATTTATATATTTATCATTCAAAATAAAACTAAGTGGATATTCTGCAATTATTTCTTCATTATCTAATGATAGTTCATATTCGTTTATTTTATTTACTTCTACATTAAAAGAATTTAAATATTTGTAATCCACTAGACTATAACTTTTTTCAAAAACTTCATCTTTGCTATTCTCTTGTAATTTAGTTTTTGAGTATATATTATTCATAAAATATTAGCCTTTCCGCTTTTTATAAATCTTTAATCCAATTAACAGCTAAATATTTGTAGCAGTCATTTTATCTTTAAGATTTTGATACTCTTCTTTCACACATTTTTCTGCTAGTTCTTGGTCTTCAAGTTTCTCAAGTTTAACAGCACAATATTTATATTCTGGTGTTTTAGATATAGGGTCCAAGTTTGCTATTGTAAGTTCATTACAAGCTCCAACCCACCACTGATAAGTCATATATGTTGCACCTTCCTTAACTCTATCAGTAACTGTTGCTCTTGTTATTACACTTCCTCTTCTTGAACTAATTCTAACTAACTCATCATCTTCAATTCCTAATTTTTCAGCATCATTGCAATTTATTTGAACACGGCCTGGTTCATCTTCTAATGAGCTAAGTGTTCTACAATTACCAGTCATAGTTCTTACTGAATAGTGTCCAACTTCTCTTACAGTACATAAGCTAAATGGATATTCATCATCTTCGACTTCCATAGGAGGTCTCCATTCAGCAGCAAATAAATTACCTTTTCCATTAGGAGTAGAAAACTTCTGACCTTCATATAAATACATAGTTCCTTTATCTTCTACACTTTCACTCTTACAAGGCCACTGAACACTCCCTTGAGCTTCTATCTTTTCATAAGTGGCACCTAGGAAACTAGGACATAATTGTCTAAGTTCATCCCATATTTCTTTAGTGTTTTTATAGTTCATAGGGTATCCCATTGCTGTAGAAATTTCGCATATAATTTGCCAATCTGGTTTTACATCTCCTTGTGGCTCTATAGCCTTTCTCATCAACTGGAATCCTCTATCTGCACATGTATATACTCCCTCATGTTCTCCCCAAGAAGTAGCTGGAAGTATAACATCAGCATGAAGTGCTGTCTTATTCATAAATATATCTTGAACAACGACAAACTCCAATTCATCCAAAGCTTCTCTAACTTCTGATGCGTCTGGGTCACTTTGCACTGGGTCTTCTCCAAATATATAGTAAGCTTTAAGCTTTTTCTCTTTTAGTACTAAATTTGGAACTTGAGTTAAACTATAACCATTATTAGGAGATAATTTTACACCCCAAGCGTTTTCAAATTTTTCTCTTATCTTGTCATCAGTTACATTTTGATACCCTGGATATACATTAGGAAGAGCTCCCATATCACAAGCACCTTGCACATTGTTTTGTCCACGTACAGGTCCTATTCCAACACTTTCTCTACCAAAGTTACCTGTAAGCAAAGCAATTGATGCAAGTCCTTTAACTACATCAACAGCTTGACCAAATTGACAGACACCCATTCCATAAAGTATCATAGCTTTCTTGCCTTTTGCATATTCCCTCATAGCTTTTCTTATAAGCTCTTCTGGAATTCCTGTAATCTTTTCAGCATATTTAGCTGTATACGGCTTAACAATTTCTTTATACTCATCAAATCCTTGTGTATGATTTTGAACAAATTCTTTATTATAAAGACCTTCTTCAATCAAGACATTTCCAAAAGCATTTACTAAAACCATGTTTGTTCCACCTTTTATAGGTAGATGTATATCAGCAATTCTCGCAGATTCAGTTAATCTAGGGTCAGTAACAATTAACTTAGCTCCATTTTTTTTAGCTTTTACTATTCTATTTGCTACTATTGGATGTGAATCTGCTCCATTATATCCAAATATAAATAAAACATCTGCATTTTCTATCTCTGGTATAGAGTTTGACATTGCACCACTACCTAATGAGTAAGCCAGACCGGCTACAGATGGTGCATGTCAGACACGAGCGCAATGGTCAACATTATTAGTTCCTACTGCAGCTCTCATAAATTTTTGCATTATATAGTTTGCTTCATTACCAGGACCTCTTGCAGAACCTGTTCCCATAATAGAATCAGGACCATATTTTTCTTTAATTTCATTTAATCTTGAAGCTGTGTAACTTATAGCTTCATCCCATTCAACCTCTTCTAATACACCTTGTTTTCTTATCATTGGCTTTTTTAGCCTAGGTGTTAAAATTTTAGGGTCATTTAGAAAATCCCATCCATAACGACCTTTTAAGCACAAACTTTCTTGATTTGTTCTACCATTAGCTGGTTCAGCTCTTAATATCTTATTATCTTTCACAACTAGATATAATTGGCATCCAGCTCCACAGTATGGACAAACTGTTAAAATTTTTTTCTCCATACATTTCCCCCCTTAGATTTATCCCCTGATAAGTAAAATTTACCTTAAAGATAATGAAATGTTTTTATAATATGCAAAATTACAAATATTTTGCAATACTATCTATTAAATTCAACAATTTTCTCACAATTCCTTTTATGTTTTAAAAAAAATATGTCATAATAATCTTTATATTTCAACTACCTAATTAAAATATTCTAGCTCTTATGACATATTTTTTAATATACGCTTATTTAAATTTATTTAATTTTCACCTAAAACGACATTTCTGCCAATCTTATTTTTCATTCTATAGTGAGTGATTACAGTAAATATCCCACTTCCAATCAGAATCAAATAGTACATAAATCCACCATATAAAAATACCGCATATCCCATCAACGGTTGAGGGAATACTGATTTGAATATAGTGAAAAATGCTAGTTCATTAGCTCCTACATTCCCAGGTGTTGGTATTGGGGATATTGCCATATATAAAAATGCTTGTAGTGTTAATATATAGATATAACTGTAACCTTGTAAATTAAATGCTTTGTATATCCAAAATGAAACACTAAAGTAAGCACTTAATTGAATAAAAGTTACTATTATAGTTAAAATTAACACTTTTTTATTCTTGGCAAAAAAACTTATCGCTTTACTATAATCATCTATAAAATTTTCTATAGAGTCAACCTTATTATCTAAAAATTTCAAAAATTTAATTTTTGTTAAATGCTTTATAGAAACTCTCATAAAATATTTTATTTTTTGAGGATTTAAAATAACTAATATTATCATAATTAAGACAAATGAGTTAATAGCTATCCCTAAAAAGACTAAAGGCATAATCACTTTCATCTGTTTTTCTAACATAGCAAAATTCATTAGAACAAGTATTGTACAATAAAAAGTAACTACTATTTGAAAAATAATAGATTTATTGGTAACAACTGCGCTTGCCTTACTAAGTGGCATTTTACATTTTTTAAGTACATATATCTGCACTGGCTGGCTTCCTGAGGCAAATGGAGTTATTAAATTATAATAAAATCCCATAATGGCTAGCTTAAAACCAATAAATCTAATATTAACTTTGTGGGTGCTTTCTATAATTATCTTCATTACCACTCCTTCAAGCATTATATGAGACATTATTGCCAAAGCACCTATAAATAAAAATTTCTTATCTACCATAACTATAACATTTGATAACATTTTAATGTCTAATGTTTTAAACACTAGATAAATCGTTATACCTATTAGTAAAAATAAAAATGTATACTGTAGTAAACTTTTTCTAATATTCTTTAGTTTATCCATTAAAGATAACCGTCCTTTTCTCAAGATTTAATACCAAATACCTTATTATTAGTATACACTACGAATATTAATATTTTATAACAAAATACCTTACAATTTTGTCATTCACAAAAAATATTAATCTATAAATTAAATTTTAATATATAGATTAATATTTTACAAACATTTTGTAGATATATATAATATTTTCACTAAATTACACTTCCATTTATTACACCCATTTATACCCTATACCCCACACAGTTTCTATTGTATATATGTTATATTGTTTTAATTTGCTTCGTATATTTTTTATATGCTCTGTAATAGCACTTATATCACTTTCTCCATCAAAACCATATACTGACTCATATATTCTTTCTTTTGAAAATACTTGCCCCTTATTTTTTGCTAAAAATTCACATATTAAATATTCACTCTTAGTAAAGTTGATTTTTTTACCATCAACTGAAACTTCTTTTCCTAAAAAGTTAAATTGAACATTTGATATAGTTAATAAATTTTTTTTCTCTCTATTTTCTCTTCTTAGGTGAGCTGTTATTCTAGCTCTTAATTCTCCTATACCAAAAGGTTTTGTTATATAATCATCTGCTCCTATACCAAGACCATACATAATATCACTTTCCATATTTTTAGCTGTCAAAAACAGTATTGGACAATCAACCTTATTTCTTATAGCTTTGCATACTTCAAAACCATCCATCTTAGGCATCATTACATCTAATATTATTAAATTAAAAGAATTAAAATTGATATCCATAGCATTTTCCACATCGCTAATTACTTTTACTTCATGTCTATCTCTTTTTAATACATTTTCAATTAGCTTTAACATATCTAAATCATCATCTATTACTAGTATCTTAGACATACTAACTCCTCCCTTTATGTGTTCAATAACATTTTAATGCATATTTTTACAAATTTATATCAACTATCATACTCTCATATTATAGATTACAATAACTGCTTAATATTTTACAAATAAAATATTTTAGATACAAAAACTTTATATTTCAAGCACTTTATATTTATTTTACGTATATTCGCTTAAATATCAAAATTTATAGTTGTAATATTTTAAATATGTAATAAAATCAATAATAAGAAAACTTCTTATTAACATATCTTTAATTATTTAAATTGGAGGAAAAAATCATGGATGAAAAATTAACAAAAAGTAATTATAATGTTCCATTTGACTATGCTCGAGAAAAATTTAAAGAATTAGACCCTCATACAATTAGTAAATTAAGCAATATACCTTTCAACAGTAATTCAAATAAATTCACACTAAATTTTTTTGATAGACAATATATTATAGACTATCCAAGTGGAGAAGTTTGGAATGGTAATGATGACCTTTGTAAAAATTTTGAGCTTAAAATTTTGATAATTAGATACTTAATCAATGCTAAAGGTATTCCTAGAACTAATAAATATGTAACTTTTAAAGAAGTACCAGGAGGTAATGTTTACTATCCAAACTTTTTAAATAGGACCCTCTCTAGACTTTCAGAAGTTTTTGCATCTCAAATAGACAAATACAAGTTAGTTATGGAAAGTATAGGAGCTGAAAAAGTAAACATGGGCGATTTAGCTTATAAGTTTACATATATGGGTAATACGTCTATGATATTTATACTTTGGTTTGGAGATGATGAATTCCCTCCAAATTCAAATATATTATTTGATTCTAATATAATTTATTACTTTAATGCAGAAGACTTAGCGGTTGTTCCTGACACAGCTATAGATGTAATTCTAAGTAAAATAAAGAAATTATAAATATCAATTAATATCATAATAAAACTTCTTATAGATTCATTTAAAATGTAATATGAAATGGAGTCAAAGACATGAATGTAGAAAATCAATCTTTATCAGATATTGAAATAATATTATCACACAGGCATGATAATGGTGCAGACTATTGGACTACACCTGATAAACGTTTAATAAAAGGTTCCCCTTTCTCCACTCTTGATAGTATACTTTACTTGTTAGAATTGGGAGTTAATCCTAATGATACTTTGCTTAAAGAATGTGCTGAATTAATATTTAGTACTTGGAGAGAAGATGGACGTTTTAAACTATATCCAAATGGAGGTATTTACCCTTGTCATGCTGCTAATGTACTCTGTCATATGGGATATGCATTTGACACTAGGATACAAAAAACGTTTCAGCATTTTTTAGATACACAATATAGTGATGGTGGATGGCGTTGCAATAAATTTAGTTTTGGTAGAGGTCCAGAGACTGAATATTCAAATCCTCTTCCAACACTTAATATACTAAACGCATTTCGTTTTAGTGATTATTTAAATAAAGAGTCAAAGCTTGACAAAGCTGTAGAATTTTTACTTAATCATTGGACTATAAAAAAACCAATTGGACCTTGCCATTATGGAATTGGCACATTATTTATGCAAGTTGAATATCCTTTTCGTAATTATAATCTATTCCTTTATGTCTATGTTTTATCATTTTACAATAGTGCAAAAAAGGATAAGAGATTTCTAGAAGCGTTAAAAACACTTGAATCTAAAATAATAGATAATAAAATTGTGGTTGAGCGTGTAGTTCCCAAACTATCAAAATTATCTTTCTGTAAAAAAGGTAAGCCAAGTACACAGGCTACAACACACTACTATGAAATCTTAAAAAATCTAGAAAGAGAATAGTTATATACAAAAATAGTGGCTTTTCATTTTCATAGCCACTATTTTTTAAAAGATGTAATAATAGAAAATATATTAAGTTAGTTATTCTAGTAAATTTGAAGACTTCTGCTTCTCCTTACCTATCTCTAACATAATTTCATAATTTAATTTGATTTTCTTTAAATCAACTCCAGATATACTTTTAATAACCCCACAGTCTAACATTTCATCAAATTTCTTCCTAGATAAACCTAGTTTCTCACGTAATAATGTTGATACCTTTAGCTGAGATGGATATTTACTAACAATTCTAACTTGTGTAAGGTCATTAATGTTAATTCCTTGACCTACTATTTTATATTCTGGAATACCAACTTCTGCTCCATTTCTATGTAAAAGTTCTGCATTCATAGCATATTGCTCAACAAGATTATCATCATTTTTATGGAATTGTTCTAGTATTTCTTGATTTAAATTTTTTGGATTAACACGAGAATATATAGTTGAGTTCCATGTTGAATCACAATTTGAACACTTATATATTAGCCATATATCCAAATATTTATGTTGAGCATTAACTCTAAATAAACCAGAACAAATATATTCAGCCTTTTTTCCACATTTTTTACAGTACCTAATTACAGGTAGTTGGGAGATATATTTCACCTCCCAAGTAATTTCTTGCATAAACATAATTTCCTTTCTATAAGATTATTAAACTAATAGAAAGTTATGAAAAGGTGGAATATAACCAAGTATTTTTTTCAAAACAAGACCTCCTAATTTTAATAAATTTTAATTTCACACATATAAAAAGCTATTGCTTACTATTAGGTACTTTACAACTAGCTTTGTTAGCTTTTGTATAAGTTATTGAAATTACTTAAATTATATCATCCACTTAAAAGAAACTATACCTCAAACACTTTTATCAAAAGAAAATGAGCCAGTATAGTTATAAAACTATACTAGCTCATTCTTAAACATCTTTTCTTTTTTCTTGTAATACAATTCTTTGAATACTTTTCAAAGATAAGTAATATTTTTCTGATAAGTATTTTAAGTCATGTCCAACTTGATAATCTTCGTAAATTTGCATATTTCTAGTTGATAATTCTGAACGAGTAGATGTATTACTTCCCCATTCTTTTTTATTATTGTATTTTCTAGGAATATAGATATATTCTCCATCTACATATTCTTGTATTAACTCAAGTAATTCTTCTGGTAGTATATGTATTGCTTTTTTATAGCTCATTTTGCTCTCCTATTAAATAGTAATTTTTTATTAGGAATAGCAAAGGGCTATTTATATATTAAATTTTATATTTGCAATAGCCCTTGCTATGCAAAAATAAAGATTAAATCAAACATAAATTCTCACCCCTCCTTATATATCACAGCGATACATATAAGTCTAGCAATAGCATAAATAGTTGTCAATCAATATAAATTATTTATATATACTTTATACTTTATTTATTCTTGTAACTTATTACAGATATAATTAGAATCGTTAATTAATGTGAGCTCTTTATCTTAATGGATTTATTACTGAACAAGGAACACCAACTATACATTTCCCACAAATATCACATCCACCTATATAGGAATACTTAGCTTCATTTAGCATACACATCTCGTAACACTTCTTTCTATCAAATCCATCTTCTTTTAAAGCTCCTTTTACACATTTACTTACACACTTTTTACAACTGTTATTTTGTTTATACAAACAGTATTCTTGTTCTGGCCTTTTAGTTGGCTCTAATTCTAAACTTGTGATTATACTTCCTACTCTTCCACAACATCCTTTTTCTGTGATAAGCATATTATTTAGGCCAAAAGTTCCAAGACCTGCTATGAATGCTACATGTCTTTGTGACCAATCACTGACTAATTTATTGTTATCAAAATTATATGACCCAGGAATGGCATATGAGTTAAATCCTATCTTCTCTAGTTCTCCACATAAAAAATTATTCAGATCTGAAATTAATCTATTAGTTTCTACATATGCCCTTGCCCAAACTTCTGAACATTCAAATCCCCCAATATTACTATTATTCACACTTTTCTGAACCTCCCATGACTAAAGTCACAGGGTTCCTGTTTCATAGAATTTCGCATACTAAAATATGTCTTACCAATTCTCCACAGGCTATCCCCGTAGTTCCTACGGTTCTTACATAAGTTATCTATTTTAAACTGTTATTAGTCTTAATCCTTCTTTTAGTATATTTATACTTGCATTTATATCTCTATCGTGAGTTACATTACAACAAGGACAAATCCATTCTCTTATACTTAAATTCTTCATTTCCTCGTTTTTGTACCCACATTTATTGCATATTTGTGAACTTGCAAAGAATTTACCTACTTTTACAATTTGTCTACCATACCAATTAGCCTTATATTCTAATTGACGAATAAATTCTGACCATGACACATCAGAAATTAAGCGAGATAGTTTACTATTTCTAGTCATATTCTTTACTTGTAAATCCTCTATGCAAATAATATCATTCTCTCGTATTAATTTGGTAGATAGTTTTTGTAGAAAATCCTTTCTTTGATTAGCTATATGTTCTTGAAGTCTTGCAACTTTTAACCTTGCTTTATTTCTATTTAAACTACCAATTGTTTTTCTCGATAATTCTCTTTGTAATTTAGCAAGTTTGTTTAATGACTTTTGAAGATACTTAGGATTTTCTATAAATTCTCCACAACTTGAGATACAAAACTCTTTAATTCCTAAATCTAAACCTATCTGATTATTAGTATTTTCAAATGCTTCAATCTCTATATCAGTACAACATAGTGATACATAATATTTACTACTTGGTTCTTTGGATACTGTAGCATTAAGTATTCTTCCTTGAGGTACTTGTTTATCCCTTACTTTAACCATACCAAGTTTAGGTAATTTTATATATTGACTACAGTACATAATATTTCCATTTGTAAAGTTAGTTTTATATGAAAATCTATTAGTTTTTTTTGATTTAAATTTAGGAAATCCTGTATTTTCCTTAAAGAATTTTTTATATGCGTTTTCTAAATCTTTTAAGGTGTTTTGTAGTGAAAATTTGTCAGGTTCTTTAAGCCACTTTAATTCTCTTTTTAAATTGGTCAAATCAGAACTACACTGTTTATAAGTAAAAGTTTCTTTATCGTTTTCATAAACTTCTATTTTTTTAGCAAGATATTTATTATATACAAATCTACAACATCCAAAAGTTTTGTTAATTAACTCTTGCTGTTTTTTATTTGGATACATTCTAAACTTATAAGCTTTTTCCACTACTATCACCTCACTTTAATTGTTTTTTATGATTATTAATATACATATCCGAGTAACTTCTATTTTTCATCACCCATTATAATATTAACAAACGTAATTATTTAAAACAATTATTTGGAAGGTTTTTTATATTTATTTTTAAATAACATATTTAAGAACCGTAAGTCCTAACTTTTATCATTTTTGAGGTTGTCGTTCACATAAGTTCGCTACTACCTATGCAGTTCTCTTATGAACTTCTTACACTTTCATGCAAGCACAGACTATATCTTATCCTTCGGCATTATCCGTTAAGGTCTACCCACTTCCACTACCGATAGCTTGTAGTGTACTTCCCTCAAGAGGAATAGTCGTTGAAGTTTCTCCTATTCGGAGTTTACCTGCTGATTGCCCATTTTAAAGTACTTAGGGTTTAACCTTATACCATCTAACCAATTTTTTCTACTTTCGTAACTTTCACACTTAGGTTTATTTCATCCTTATGTTTTAGTTTGGTTAGCTTTAGGGGTTTCCAGCAATTCAAGTAGTATTGGATAGGTTCTATCCTATCTCTACATATACGTTTCCCTATATGCTGACTATTTTAGCTACTAACTCACGACTAAAATCACAAGTGTGCGTAGCTATTTTTTAATCAAAAGGTATAAAATATGTAATTATAGTTTTACCATCTTTCAAAAAATCTTTTGGCATAGCATGAGATGTTCCTACAGCAATTTTTAGCTTCTGAAACATATCATCTTCAGCAGATGCATAAGCAAATAAAAGCTCTTGCCATTTTGTAGTTATATTATTTAATTTATAATACTCTTTTACAAAATTATTCATTAATGTTTCAATCTTACTTTTCACAATATCCCCCCTAGACAACTTTCCATTTAAAATTTAATGTTATTTATTTTATATTATATTATAGTACTTTATATTATGCTCAACAATTAATATTAAAACTATGTTTATCTATCAGTATTAAAAAAGCTTCTAATATCAATAAGATACTAGAAGCCTTTTTTTAATTATCTAATCTAATTTATTGAAATTCCTGCACTTGCATATCCTGCTACAGTATTAACTAATGAAAGTCCTGAAGCTGTTGCAGTAAATACTAGTAAGAATCGAGTTTGTGCTGTTGCTGCTATATTTAATCCAGTTACAATTCCACTAGAAATTGAACCAACTGATAATATTCCTGTAAGAGGTGGAGCCAGTGTAACTGTTGCTCCTGGAACAGCTGTAAATGAGTTATTTGGTGCAGTCGATTGGTAAAGTGTTGCTGTGATTGTAATCGTTGAACCAACAAGTGAAAGTGCTACTGTTGTACTAAAGTAAGCTGAAATAGATGTTATTGTTCCAGCTCTTGGCATTGAGAATGCAAAGTTAGTCAATGTTCCTGCTGCGTTTGTAAGGTCTATTACTCCTCCAATTATGCTTAAGCCTGGAGCTGAACTACCAAAACCAACAAATCCTGGTGTACCTATTAATCCACCAGCTATAGTTGTAAGTGATAGTGGTATACCTGATGCAAAAGGTATTATTGCACTAGCTCCTGGTATTCCTGTATTTCCTGTTGCTCCTGTTGCCCCTGTTGCTCCTGTTGGACCTGCTACTCCATCTGCTCCTGTATTTCCTGTTGCTCCTGTTGGACCCACTAATCCATCTGCTCCTGTTGCCCCTGTTGCTCCTGTTGCCCCTGTTGCTCCATCTGCTCCTGTTGCCCCTGTTGCTCCTGTTGGGCCTGTTACTCCTGTTGCTCCATTTGCTCCTGTGTTTCCTGTTGCTCCTGTTGGACCTACTAATCCATCTGCTCCTGTGTTTCCTGTTGCTCCTGTTGGACCTGTTGCTCCATCTGCTCCTGTATTTCCTGTTGCCCCTGTTGCTCCTGTTGGACCTGCTACTCCATCTGCTCCTGTATTTCCTGTTGCTCCTGTTGGACCTACTAATCCATCTGCTCCTGTTGGGCCTGTTGCCCCTGTTGCTCCTGTTGCTCCTGTTATTCCTACTCCTGTTGCTCCTGTATTTCCTGTTGGACCTGTTATTCCTACTCCTGTCGCTCCTGTTGCTCCTGTTGGGCCTACTAATCCATCTGCTCCTGTTGCCCCTGTTGCTCCTGTTACTCCTGTTGGGCCTGTTGCTCCATCTGCTCCTGTTGCCCCTGTTGCTCCTGTTGGACCTATTAGACCTGCTGTTCCAGTTGCTCCTGTTGCCCCTGTTGGACCTGTTGCTCCGTCTGCCCCTGTTGCTCCTGTTGGACCTATTAATCCTGTTGCCCCTGTTACTCCTACTCCTGTTGGACCTGTTGGACCTGTTGCTCCTGTTATTCCTATTCCTGTTGCTCCTGTTGCTCCTGTTGGACCTGTTACTCCTGCATCTCCTGTTGCCCCTGTTGCTCCTGTTGGACCTGTTACTCCTGTTGCTCCGTCTATTCCTGTTGTTCCTGTTGCTCCTGTTGGACCTGTTATTCCTATTCCTGTTGCTCCTGTTGCTCCTGTTGGACCTGTTACTCCAGGTGTTCCTGTCGCTCCTGTTGGACCTATTAATCCTGTTGCTCCTGTTACTCCAACTCCTGTTGCTCCTGTTGGACCTGTTGGGCCTGTTATTCCTATTCCTGTTACTCCTGTTGCCCCTGTTGGACCTGTTACTCCATCTGCACCAGTGTCTCCTGTTGCTCCTGTTGGGCCTGTTACTCCTGTTGCTCCAGGTGTTCCTGTTGCCCCTGTTGGACCTGTTGGACCTGCTAATCCATTTGCTCCTGTTGGGCCTGTTGGACCTGTTGGACCTGTTGACCCAGGTGTTCCTGTTGCTCCTGTTGCTCCATTCGCTCCTGTCCCTCCAGCTGCTCCATTTGCTCCTGTTGCTCCTGTTGCGCCCGTTGGGCCTGTTATTCCTATTCCTGTTGCTCCTGTCGCTCCTGTTGGTCCTGTTATTCCATTTGCTCCTGTTATTCCTGTTGGGCCTGTTGGGCCTGTTACTCCATCTGCTCCTGTATTTCCTGTTGCTCCTGTTACTCCTGTTGGACCTGTTACTCCAAATCCTGTTGCTCCTGTTGGACCTGTTGGGCCTGCTGAACCTGTTGCTCCTGTTGGACCTCTTAATCCTGTTGCTCCTGTATTTCCTGTTGCTCCTGTATTTCCTGTTGGACCTGTTGGGCCTGTTGGACCTGTTGATCCTATTCCTGGACCTCTTGGACCAGTTGGTCCGGTTGGTCCCGTTGCTCCTGTTCTACCTCTTGGACCCATTGGACCAGTTGGTCCTACACAAGATGGTGGACATCCATGATGACAATCACAGCTATTATAATTATCATGACCACCATTGCAATCATCATAGTTATTGTTGCAATCATTATCATCAAATGGGCCAAAATATTTATTTCTACTCATTATTAAAAGCACCTCCTAATATATTTGAGCTTTTAAGCTCTATATATAATATGTCAAATTTAGTATTATTGTGACTTATCACTTATTTTTTAACTTATTAAAATAGTTTTCGTTGTGCAAAATAGCACTATCATTAGGTTTAATTTCTTTTGCTTTTTCATGACAATAAATAGCTTTATCTGTTTCTCCTAATCTGTCATAGCAAACACTCAATTGTATATATGGTATATATCCATAGCAATCATTCGATTTAAATCCTCCATTAGTATCATTTTTATCTCTTGTTAGTGCTACCTTATACCAAAAAATGGACTCTTTATATTTTTGTCTATCAAACATGTGCTTTCCTACATCACAGCAAACTTCTGCTCTTGGCTCATCAAATTCAAAGCTTCTAAATAAAGAATATAAGGCATTTTTTTCATCATTAATTAAGTAATAACATGTGGCTAAATCTCTGCAAGCACTGATACAATCCTCAATCCACCCTCTAGATGAATCTAAAAATTTAGTAAAACCTTCTACTGCTTCCTCATACCTCGCATTATAGTACAGCTCTCTTGAATAATAAAATTGATGTCTTGGCTCTAATACCCTACCTTCTGAAATCATTTTTTCAAATATTCTAAGATTTCTTAGAGGGTCCTGTCTGTGTAGTTTTTTATGAGATATTGCAATTTCAGAATAGAATATCTCTCCAACAAGAGGTATCACTTCATGAATAGGGTCAACCCATTTATAATTAGAGCTTCTTTTAAATAATCGTTCTCTATAATATGATAAAGTTGGTTTGCCGTTTTCATCAAAGGAGACATTGTATTTTGCCATAACAATATCAATGGAAGTATCTAAGCTTTCCTTAATTTCCAATAATTTTTTCCTATCATCTTCTAAAATTATGTCATCTGCATCAAGCCACATTGTATAGTCTTTAGAAGCTTTAGAAAATGAAAAATTTCTTGCAGCAGAGAAATCATCTATCCATTTAAAATCATATACCTTGTCTGTATATTTTGAGACTATTTCTTTTGTGGAATCTGTAGAACCAGTATCTACAACTATAATTTCATCTACTATATCCTTTACACAATCTAAACATCTTCCTATAACCTCTTCTTCATTCTTAACAATCATACACAAACTTATTGTAATCATAATGTACAACTCCTTTGTCTTCTATATATTACAGACATAAGTAATATATGGTATTTCTCTTTAATTTGTTATTGAAATTTCAGAAATTTTTAACGACAAAAAAACAGTATATAACTCTATCTACAATATTTACTTTATAGTTCATTTCTATTGAATTCAGAATTCTAATACTTTAATTTGTTTGATATATACTTTTGAGTTATTATAATCATAAGAAATTGTTAAATTTATTCATTCATAGTACAAAAAATTAAACTACTTTTTATTGGAGGCAAATTATGAAAAAATACTTTGAAACATTAAAATCTAATGGAGCAGATATTGCTATTTCAATAGACCCTAAAACGATTCTCACAGCAGCATGGACAATTTACAAGTGCCAGTTTGGTTGTAATACATTTGGGCATAGCCATTGTTGTCCACCTAATGTACCAACATATCAACAGACACAAGCAATAATAGATTGCTATGATAAAGCTATTCTATTTAGATGTCATGAAATGAGTATTGTCACTCCTTTAGCTGTCAAACTTGCAAGAGAACTATTTTTAGATGGATATTATAAAGTAATTGCTTTTGGAAGTGGACCTTGCACAATGTGCGCCAAATGTAACTCTGCTACCTGTAATTTTCCTAACAAAACGGCTCCATCAATGGAAGCTTGTGGCATTGACGTATTTGCTACAGTAAGGTCAAATGGATTAGAAATAAATACTTTACGAAAAAAAGGAGAAATTCAAAATCATTTTGGTTTATTGCTAGTTGATTAAACATGTTAATACTTTATTTTTATTTTAATAGTATAAAGTTTGTATTTATAATAAATCTTTGTACAAATATTAACCAGTGTGGTTATAATCCCAAGAAAAGTTTCTTTTTCTAAAAAAAAATAACCATGTTTAAATAAACATGGTTATTTTTTAGTATCTATATACTATAGATTAGATTCTAAAATCAGCTTTCTACTCTTCTTTATTCATTATATAATCAATTAGTCCATATTCTTTAGCCTCTAGTGCAGTCATAAAATTGTCCCTGTCTGTATCTCTTCTAATATCTTCTATTGATTTTCCTGTATTTTCAGAAAGAATTCTATCTAATTTTTCTTTTGTTTTTAACATATTATCTACTGCTATTTTTACATCTGTTGCTTGACCTTTAGCTCCACCCATCGGCTGATGAATCATAATCTCTGCATTAGGTAAAGCACATCTTTTTCCATTTGTTCCTCCTGCAAGTAAAAATGCACTCATACTTGCAGCCATACCAATACAAATAGTTGACACATCACATCTAACATAATGCATAGTATCATATATAGCAAATCCTGCTGTAACAGAGCCACCAGGGCTATTTATATATATAATTATATCTGAATCTGGGTCTTCTGATTCTAAAAACAGTAATTGAGCTACTACTAGACTTGCAATATCATCATTAATTTCTTCTCCTATAAATATAATTCTATCTTTTAACAATCTCGAATATATGTCATACGACCTTTCCCCTTGACCTGTTTGTTCAATTACATGTGGTACTAAATTCATGCTACCTTCACCTCGCAATTAATATTAAAATAAGAATTGATTTCGTCTCTTCTTTGTTCACAATTAATACTTGTATAAGAAATACATTTTGTATTTTGGATTTGATGATTTAGATTTAAAACAAATCTATGTTGTATAGGATAAAATTCATCTTTATTTCTATATACTTGTGGAGACTCTTTGTATAATTTTCTAAATGCTAGCGTAAATGATTGATGTGTAGAATATCCTGCTGTAATAGCTATGTCTATAATATATTTATCTGTAAATATAAGTTGTCTAGCTGCTTCAGTAAGTCTCCTTCTCTGTATGTATTGATGAATAGTACATCCTACAATATTTGTAAACATTCTGTGCAAATGATATTTTGAATAATTAGCAATATCTGCTATCTTATCTAAATTTAAATTTTCTGTAAGATTTTCTTCTATATAATCAATGATTTCCATAATCACATCTGTATTTGTTTTCAACTTCATCATCTCCTTTTAAGTATTATAACTTATGCAAAAACTTTTTTCTTAATATAAATTGCTATCTTAACTTAATTAATAGTTACAAAATATCCACAACACAATATTAAGTATTCCAACATAAAAATAATAATAGATATCATTAATATAATACTATTATTAAAATTTCAACTTGATTGCATCTTATATAAATCGCTATAGATTCTATCTATATATCTTGTTTCATATGTACTATTTTACTGAGTATTTTTATACCTTTTTCAATTTCATCAATACTAAGATGAGCATAACCCAGTATAATTTCATGGTCATATTCTAATGTATTTTTAATTGCATACTGCTGTATAGGATAAACTTTTATGTTTTCTTCAAAAATTTTATTAATCAAGCTTCCTGTAAACTTAATATTATAAAAATGAACAACTATATGAAGACCTGCTGCCTCACCTTTTATTTTAAATTCATTTTTAAACTCAGTATTTAATACTTCAATTAGGTGTTTACGTTTTCTATTATATAGCTTCTTCATTCTAAAAATATACTTTTCTAAGCTTCCATTTCTAATAAATTCAGCCAATACATACTGAAATATTGTTTCTGTATGAACATCAGAGTACATTTTTAAAACTTTATAATTCTCTAGCATATTGTCTGGTAGTAACATAAATCCGATACGAATAGCTGGAGATAATATTTTACTAAAAGAGCCTATATAAATTACTTTATTTGGATTAAGTTCATAAAGAGAACTAATTGGTGGTCCCTCATATCTAAATTCACCGTCATAGTCATCTTCAATTATATAGTAACTATTATCTGTTGCACATTTAATAAGCTCTAACCTTCTTTGAATAGGTAAAATGCCTCCCAACGGATATTGGTGAGAAGGCGTAGTATAAACAAAAGAAATGTCTTTTACCGATTTTATTAAATCAGTATTCATACCCTTATCATCTACTTTAATTCCAACAACTGAATATCCAATAGATGAAATAACTTTTAATAATCCTTTATGAATAGGGTCTTCTACAACTACCTTTTTATTATTTTTATATAAAAGTTGGGAAATTAGGGATAAACCTTGTGTTGAACCAGAGACAATCATAATATTTTGGGGATTACATCTAATCCCCCTAGTTCGAAATAAATACTTAGATATTTCTACCCTCAATTCCCATACACCAGCTACACTTCCATATCTAAAGTCTGAATCTGATAAATCATATAGTATTTGTTTATATAGCTTTGAAAATTCTTTACGTGGAAATAGTTTTAATTCTGGAATACCAGAACGAAAATCTATGCAATTTTTTTGTTCATTGATGTGCAAATTATCTGCACTTTCAAAAGTATAGTTTAATTTAAAGCCAACATTATACCCTGATATCCCTTTAGCTACGATTGTACCATAGCCATTTTTTGTATCCAAATATCCTTCTGCAATCAATTGATTATATGCATCCAAAACTGTATTGCGAGATACAGATAATTCTTTTGACAAAGTTCTAGATGATGGCAATTTTTGTTCAAACTTTAAGCTTCCATCCAAAATCATATCCTTTATCTTACAATAAATTTGCCTCGATAATGGTATGTTGCTATTTCTATTAATTGTAATCCACACTTTAATACCTCCAAAAGTGGTTCTATAAAATTTCTATAAAAGTGGAACTACAAAATCCACTTTTAACTTGCTAAGATTATATCATAAAATATAAAATAAAAAGGAGTCTATATTATGCTAGAAATATCAAGTAAGGTAAAAGAAATTTATCCTAATATTAAATTCGGAGTTATGGTTATAAATATTACATATTCAAATCCTAATAAAGAAAATTTTTTATTCCTTAAAAACTCTATAACTGAAAATATTATTGAACAACACCCAGAGTACAATCGTAAAGAAAAAATTAAAACAGAACCAATTTCAAGTTATATAAAATATTATAAAAAATTTAAGAAAACTTACCCTGTATTACTTCAATTGGAATCTCTTTTATTAAAATCAAAAGGTATTCCAGATGCAGGAATAACAGTTGAATCAATGTTTTTAGCAGAATTAAAAAACCTTCTTCTAACAGCAGGGCATGACTTTGATAAGATAGAATTACCTTTGAGAATAGATATTGCAAATGGTAGTGAACATTTTTATGGGATAGGTAGAAAAGAACAGGTTTTAACAAAGTATGATTTATTTTTATCTGATAACATTGGTATATTATCCAGTATTCTTAATGGACCAGATAATCGAACATCTATAACAAAAGATACTAAAAATATTATGTATTTTGTATATGGAGCTGATAGAATATCAGAAAAACAAATTCAAGACCATCTAAATGATATAAAAGACTATATTTCAAGTGCTTTTTCAGATTTAAAAGTTAGTTCAATAAATATATTTTAGTTAATTCGTAAAACCTTCATATTTAATAAATATTTTTAAAAAATAAATTAGTGAAGTATATCTTTTATTAAAACTAGATACACTTCACTAAAGTTAATTTCATGTAGATATTACTTATTTTGAATTTTACTTACAGTAAATATTTTATGACATTTATTATGTAAATAACCTGATTTTATGACTAAAGAGTTTCATAAGAAACAATTTCACTTAAAGGAACACGAGTTTTTTCGTGTCTCTCTGGGCTTTCTGGTGTTTTAGATTCGTATCCTATCAATAATATATTTATTGCTTCCAGATTATCTGGCAAGCTAAACTCTTCTCTAATTACATCTGGATTAAAATAGCATACCCAAACACTTCCTAATCCAAGTTCAGTTGCCTGTAACATCATGTGGTCAGTAACTATGCTTGTATCAATATCTGTAAGTTGTTTCCCATCAAAAGGTCTTGTCCAAACTTTTTCCTTATCTCCACACACGATAATAGCTAATGGTGCATCATATATATTGGCAGCCTTAGAAAGTTTATTCAGACCTTCTTTTTCTTGAATAACAATTAATCTTTGTGGTTGACGATTACCACCAGTTGGAGCTATTCTTGCAACATCTAAAACTTTCTCAAGTTTTTCTTTCTCTACCTTTCTATCCTGATAATTACGACAAGAATATCTTTTTTTTGCAAGTTCAACAAAATTCATTTACTTACCTCCTATCATTTTATTAGGCTAAGTTGATGATTCATTTAACCTATGCTATAATTTTATCACTATAGTTTTATATTACAATAATGCACTTTTTTGTAATATAGTACCTAAAAAGATACTTAAAATATATAAAAGGAGCTTAAAAATGAAAAAATGTTCTAGTGATTATAGTTGTCCAATAGAAGCAACACTTGCATTGATTGGTGGTAAATACAAGACACTTATACTTTGGCATCTCAAAGACACTATATTGAGATTTAATGAACTAAGAAAATTAATTCCTAAAGCAACACCTAAGATGTTAACTCAACAGCTACGTGAATTAGAAGCAGATGGTTTAATTATCAGAGTTGTTTATCCTGTTGTTCCTCCAAAAGTAGAATATTCACTATCAGATTTTGGAAAGAGTATTATTCCAATTCTAGATTGTATGTGTGACTGGGGTTCTGATTACTTAGAAAATCTATAGCTCATTATAGTTTAAATCCCATAGCTAGTTTAACAGTCTCCATTTGTTCTCTAGATGTCAACATTTCCAAAAGTTTAAAAGCTACATGTGGAGCAGTTTCTGGACAATATGAAGTTATAATATTTTTATCTACAACAATTGGTTCATTAATTACATTTACATCAAATTCTCTTAACTGTCTTTGCCTTTGACCATTTTTCAAATGATATGTAGTAGCTTTACGATTTTTTAAAACTCCACTTTTGCCAACTGGCAATGCTGCCACACAAATAGATGCAATTATCTTTTCTTTTAAATCAAACTCTCTTATTAAATTTAAAAAAGACATATCATATGCTTCTTCATAAAATCCAAACTCTTCAAAACCACCAGGAATAGCTAGAGCATCATAATCATCAACACATACTTCTTCTATAGTCTTATCAACAAATACTGGAATATTAAACGTACTCATAACCTTCTTTTTAAAGCCACAAGTTACTACATCAATGTCACAACCATAATCATTACGAGCCCATCCCATAACATCTATAAATACGCTGAATTCCATAGTTTCAAAACCTTTTGCTAAAAAAACTAAAATTTTCATATTATATTTTCCTCCTAAAATTTAGTTAAAATAAATATAGATAAGGTAATTAACATTTAACTATTAATCTATTTTAAAAATATTTTTACATGTATTAATTTCTTCTTTAATTGTAGATAGAACAATAGTTGTATTAGCTTTCTGAATTCCCTTGATTCTTTTTAATGTCACAGATATAAATTCTTCAAGGTCATTTGTATCTTCTGCTAATACTTTTATCAAATAATCATACTCTCCTGAAATATGATGACACTCCAATACAGTCTCATGTTCCAATATAGTTTGCTTAAAATCTTCCATACTTTCAGATAAATCAGTATTGATAAATATAAAAGCTAAAAGTTTGTATTTTGTTTTTTCTCGATTGATTTGGATAGTATACTTTTGAATTATATTTGATTGCTCAATTTTCTTTATTCGTTCTGATACTGCTGGTATTGATAAATTGACTTGCCTGCTTATTTCAGAAGTTGAGGCTCTACTATTCTTCTTTAGAGAATTAATTATTTTTAAATCTATCTCATCTATCGCTACTCACCTCCTTAATTATTTAGTATAATTCTAACTAATAAGTTATATTAAGTAAATAATTTTAATTATTTCAATAAAATTTAATATAATTATATTATTTCACCTTAAAATTTTAGTTTTTTCAAAGTAAATCATACATCATACCTAAGATTATCTAAGATTTAATTAATGTTATTCTTTTTGTTATTCATAATACACTACTTATTTTTACAATAATAAAAGACACTTCATAATTTATAAAGTGCCTTTACTATATATTTAATTTTCATTCATTTTTACATATCATACATAAATATTTTATTTATTGTAATCTTTAATATACTATTATAACAACTTAAATACTTATACAATTTCTATATCTCTTTAGACTTTTCCACTTTTTGAACAAACATATCCTTTGGCATAGGTTTAGCATATAAATAGCCTTGTGCATAATAACAATTAATACTCATTAAAAATTCCGCCTGTTCCATATTTTCAACACCTTCACAAATTACTTCTAGACCCAAGTCATTTGCCATTTCAACTACTTTACTTATAATCTTACCTTCACCTTTAGAATTATCTAATAGAGATTTATCTATTTTTAGAATATCTACAGAAACTTGGTTGAGAAGATTTAAGGAAGAGTAACCTGACCCAAAGTCATCAACAGAAATAAAAAATCCAAGTTCCTTAATCTTTTTTATCATATCATTTGATATACTATCATTTTCAAACAAACTTTCAGTTATTTCAAGTTCAATTATGTTTCTAGGTATATTATATTTAACAAGCAACTCTTGCAATCTATTTATATAATCTTTTCTCTGAAAATGTGCTCTTGATTGATTTACAGAAATTGAAATTGGTTTAATTCCAGAATCCATCCAAAAACGAGTCAATCTACATACTTCATCCAACACAAAAAAATCAACTTCTATAATACCACCACTCTTTTCAAGTATAGGAATAAATTCTGCTGGATTCATAAAACCAAGTTCTTTATGATTCCATCTTACAAGTGCTTCTGCTCCAATAATTTCATTTGTTCTCATATCAAATTTAGGTTGATAATAAACTTGGAACTCCTTATTTTCTAATGCATAATCTACTCTGTCAACAATCTCTTTTTCTTTTTTAAGATTTTCTCTAAGTGAATCATCAAAATATACAATAGATAGCTTGCCTTCCTTTGCTTTTCTTCTAGCAATTTCAGCATAATCAATAGCCTTTGTAACAGCAATATTCTCAGTTTCAATATTATATACTCCAAAGTTGGGCTTAACTTTAATACTAAAACCTTTAACTTCAAAATATGAGATATTTTCATTTATACAGTTAAGGGTTAGTTCCAAATCTTTTTTAAACTCGTATGGTAAAAGAAAAAGGAAATGGTCTGCTTTTACATGGGCCAATAAGGCTGTATCTCCGATAATCCTTTTTAGTACTGAAACAATTTCTTTTATGATTATATTTCCAGAATCTCTACCATAATTTTCATTTATTATAGCAAATTTTTTTATGTCAAAAGCAACCAGTGCATAAGACTTTCCTTTATGTTTTTCCAAAATTTTTGTCGTTTCTTTTTCAAATCCATTGTAATTCCAAATTCCAGTAATTGTATCTTTAAATGCTAAATCAAAAATATGTACTGAATGTCTTCTGTTAATTGCAATTATATAAGAAAGAGCAGCTATTATAATTAAGAAAAAGCAAAAAGAAACTAAAACTGTCTGAACTGGATGCTGATGAACAAATTGAGATAAGCTAGTTTCATAATTTTGAAACATTGTATACTTTGCAATAATTTCAGAGCACTCATCCTTATTAAGTGAATTTATTCTTTTATCCAAAATAGAATATAATACTGGATTTATATCTTGGCTAACACCTAGAGATATATTGGTTTTATAATCAGTAACTAAGGTTGCTTTTAAATTATTATAATCCTTTTGTATATAGTTTTCAGCAGAATATGTATTTATAAACGCTACATCTGCATCGCCTCTTTCTACTGCATTTATAGCCATTTTTTCAGATTTATAACTTTTAATATTAGATTTTTTATAACGTTTTTTGATATACTCATCATTAAACTTATCACTGTCAACAACAGCAATATTATTAAACTTAGTATTCCTATAGTTCTTAGTTATTGCACTGTAGTTCAATTCCATATAAGGAGATGTAATTTTTATTCCATTCTGTTCTGCCCATCCATAATCAGAATTAAAAAAACATATAACATCTGCTTTTCCTTCTTTTAACATATTAATTGATTCTTTATATGAATTGGTTTCTATATAGTCTATCTTCAAACCAAGGTCCTTAACAATTAAACTAAACATATCTGATATTATACCATTAAAATTTCCGTTGTCTAAGTATGATAATGGATATGATTCTGGCATACTAACTAAACGTATACTATCATTTCTTTTTAAATAATTATGTTCTTCTTTAGAAAGGATAAACTCATTTTGATTACTAGATTGATAATACTTACTATATAAATTAAACTTATATGCAGGATTATCCATTTCTATGTCTTCTAGAGCATTATTAATTTCTTCTAACAATTGAGCATTACCTTTTTTTACAATACAATAAAATGGAGATGGAGAAAACTGAGCAATTACATTTTCATCTTTAGCAGTTCTTAGGCTACTAGTTAATATAGCATCCACTTTTCCATTTTTTAATGCACTTTCTAGCTCTTTTTGATTTTTAAAATATTTAGATGTGTAATTAAATTCTTTTTCGTATGCAAATTTTTTTAAGTTTTCATTTCTACTATTACTTTCAAGTAATCCAATCACTATTCCATCAAAATTTTGATAATCATTTGGTAAATATTTTGAATTTCCATGTTTTACTGTAATACGTGCATAACTGCTCCCCAAAGGCAATTCTGAGAAATCAAATTTTTCTGCACGTTCTTTTGTATATTGTGCAGATGTAAGCAAATCAATCTGACCATTTTCTAACATAGCTTGACATTCTTCCCATGTCCCAGATACATATTCATATGTCCAGCCAGTATGCTTTGCAATCTCATGAAGATACTCATATCCATACCCACTTCTATCCCCAGTTTCATTATACTCATGATACCCTTCAAACTCAAAAAAACCTACCTTTATAACACGCTTTTCTGATGTAGCAATTGCTTGTATTGGGAGATACACAAATATTATACAGATAATTAAAGAAATTATAAAAGCAATTCTTTTAATTGACACAAACCTAATTCCCCCTTTATAAAAAGTTTTTGTTGAAATTGCTTGCGATTATTTTAATAACAATACTTATTTACATTATGTTACTAATGACATTATATTCAAAATATACCTATTTATATAATCATAAATAAACATATATCCTTACTTATTACTTTAAATGTATACTTTCATATATAAACTTTATATTCATTTTGTTTCTAACAATTATATATGTATATTAGCACATACTTTAAAATTCAACAATAGTATTCAACTGCTTCTACAGGTTGTAATATTTCATAAAGATAGTATATTCTTATCAAAATTATAAAGCTAATAGCCTTAATTGCTTTTATAGATTATACGATTTTATTAGAAATGAATTGTTATACAACTTTAATAAAAAAAGACATACATTAAAAATATTTGTAATTATACAAATGCAAGATTTAGAACAATAAGTTTGACAAAGTAATATAATATATTGACTGTATATAGTTTTTTATATGTTGACAAATATTTTTTTATATATTATAATCTCATAGAAATTAAATATCTCGGTAGGTGAGGCTACCATAGGGATACGGGTTGCTGCCGCAAAATAGTGGAGACACTATGAGAAGGTCAACAGTTTATGTCGATTCCAAGGCATAATCTAATGCAATTTCATCGCCCTATGAAGTTAAAGCTTGAACGATGATTAAACATTTTATACTGTATTATAAATATACTTAGGTTTTCTATGCCTTGGTTGTTTTTATTGTAGGTTTAATTCCCTTGTCATTGTTTATGCTTTGATAAGGGATTTTTTAATGTTTATTTTAGATTTATATATTTTGAATTTTGGAGGTGAGAAGAATGGACGCAGGAAGTAGTAATAACATAAGCTCTGTTGAGCGAAGTAGTCACTTATTTGAAGAATTGTACTATTTTGTACGTCTTATTTCTTCTGCCTATTTTTAATAAACTTAAAACTAGTGATGTTTTTCGTCACAGACTTATGTCTTTACTTCCTTATTTTCAAGAAATAGATAACTATTTAAGGAGGTCTCAGACATGTTAAAAAAATTAAATAAAAAACTTATTACACAAACTATATGTAATTCAACTTCAAAAGAACGTATACTTGATTCAGCTATAATGAAAGACTATATTTTATTAAATGAATATAAAAATTCTTATAATGGTTACTCTGAAAAAATGGTTAATATAATGAGAGACAAGTATGGTAATAACGAAATCACTCAAAAATCTGGTAATTCAATGATAAAAAAATTTGTAAAAGCTTTTGTAAACCCATTTACCATTGTACTCTTTATTTTAGCTATAATTTCTTTTGTCACAGATGTTATTTTAGCAAAGCCAACTGATAAAAATGCAACTACAGTCATTATCGTATTGACAATGGTAGCTATAAGTGGATTACTACAATTTATTCAAGAATCTCGTTCTGGAAAAGCAGCACAAGCCCTAAGTGATATGGTAAATACTACTATATCAGTTATGCGTGAGTCTAAAGGATTAATAGAAATACCACTAAGTGATATTGTTGTAGGAGATATTATTCATATTGCTGCTGGTGATATGATTCCAGCTGATGTACGTATATTACAATGTAAAGACTTATTCGTTAGTCAATCTTCTCTTACAGGAGAAAGTGAGCCAATAGAAAAATTTTCTGATGTCTACAAAGGAACTACCAATAATATACTTGATTTAGATAATATTGCATTTATGGGTAGTAACATAATTAGTGGCTCAGCCATAGCTATTGTTATTTCAGTAGGTAATTGTACTGTATTCGGTTCTATGGCTCAGCAAATAACAAACAATAAAACTATAACAGGTTTTGAAAAGGGTGTTAACTCAGTTTCATGGGTACTTATAAGATTTATGTTTGTTATGGTTCCAATAGTTCTCTTTGTAAATGGTTTTACAAAAGGTAATTGGATGGAAGCTTTTTTGTTTGCACTTTCAATAGCTGTTGGACTTACACCAGAGATGTTACCAATGTTAGTATCTGCTAACCTTGCTAAGGGAGCAGTTGCTATGTCAAAGAAGAAAGTTATTGTTAAAGATTTAGGCTCCATACAAAACTTTGGTGCTATGGACATACTTTGCACTGACAAGACTGGAACTTTGACTAAAGACAAAGTAGTTTTAGAATATTCTCTTGATATTCATGGAAAAGAAGATAAACGAATTCTTCGCCATGCATTTTTAAATAGTTATCATCAGACAGGGCTTAAAAATCTTATGGATATAGCTATTATTGACCATGCAAATGATAATGGTATGCAAGAGCTTTGGAGAGATTATACAAAAGTTGATGAAATTCCATTTGATTTTAATAGAAGAAGAATGAGTGTAGTGATTAAAAATAAATTTGGAAAAACTCAGCTCATTACAAAAGGTGCTATTGAAGAGATGTTGTCAATTTGTACTCATGTTGAGTATAAAGGTGAGATTCAGTTGATAACAGATGAAATACGTAAAGAAATTATTACAATAGTTTCTAAATACAACGATAAGGGTATGAGAGTTTTGGGAATTGCACAGAAAAATAACCCTTCTCCTGTAGATGAATTTTCAGTTTCTGACGAAAGTAACATGGTTTTAATAGGTTACCTTGCATTCCTTGACCCACCAAAGGAAAGTACATCTAATGCAGTAAAAGCTCTACTTAAAAATGGTGTTGATATAAAGGTTCTAACTGGTGACAATGATGCAGTAACAAAGTATATTTGCAAACAAGTAGGCATTAAAATCGAAAATATCTTACTTGGTTCAGACATAGAAAACATGGATGATAAAAATCTTGATAAAATAGTAGAAAATACAAGTATATTTGCAAAGATTTCTCCAGAACAAAAATCTCGTATAGTTGCATCTCTTCGTAGAAATGGACATATCGTTGGATTTATGGGTGATGGCATAAATGATGCCGCTGCTATGAAGGAGTCTGATGTTGGCATATCCGTAGATACAGCGGTTGATATAGCTAAAGAATGTGCAAATATTATACTACTTGAAAAAGACCTTATGGTACTAGAACAAGGTGCCATTGAAGGACGAAAAACATATGCAAATATTATAAAATATATAAAGATGACTGCAAGTTCTAATTTTGGTAATATGTTCTCTGTATTAATAGCAAGTGCATTCTTACCATTTTTACCAATGCTACCAATTCAAATCTTAATACTAAACTTAATTTATGATATTTCATGTATAACTATTCCATGGGATAATGTGGATGATGATTATCTAAAAGTCCCAAGAAAATGGGATTCATCATCTATAAGCAAATTCATGACTTGGATTGGTCCAACTAGTTCAGTATTTGATATTACAACATATATACTAATGTATTTTATAGTATGCCCAAGTGTATTTGGTGGAAGTTTTCATAGCTTAGATACTACAGGTCAGCTTGGATTTATATCTCTATTTCATGCTGGATGGTTTATAGAATCTTTATGGTCTCAAACATTGGTTATTCATATGATAAGAACTCCACACATCCCATTTATTAAAAGTCGAGCTTCATGGAAATTAACTCTTTTTACAACAATGGGAATTGTTATTGGTACTGTTATACCCTATACATCCCTTGGTCATGCTATTGGTATGATGCCACTTCCAAGTATATACTTTATTGGATTGATTTTTACTATTTTATCTTATATGGTATTGGTAACTCTATTAAAAAAGATATTTATAAAAAAATATGGAGAATTATTATAACTAATACTATCCTTCATCTTAATAATATAAACTTTAATTTATTATGCTATCAAGGTGACTATATAAAAATAACTTTTTTTGTTGACTATAATCACGTATTATGATAACATGATTTAAGCTATAATTAGCAAAATATATTTTAAATAAATAAGATAATATCAAAAGTACAAAGTACAATTTAAATATAAATAAACTAGAATTACTATTAAGATTAGGATGTGAATAATTATGATTTATATAAAATTAGTTAAACTTGTTAGAAAACTTAACTCTACACAAATGTATACGATGAAGCGTTGTGTAGAGGTTAATCTGGAAGCTTAGAGCTTTCTATCTTCATCGGCAAATATAGGTTGGATAGTATAGTTTTCTGCTATGCTTATTTAAAATCGCCTATTTGCCGATAGATATATAGATTTTCTGGTCATAGACAACAATGCTTGTCTATGACCTTTTGTTTTTCCAAAAGCAGAGGTCGGCATTTTAAAATGCCTTTCCTCTGCTTTTTTTATTTTCATAAATTTTTTAATAAAAGAAAAGGAGTTTGAATTATGAGTTTATTAAAAGTAACTAATTTATCACAAGGTTTTATGGATAAGTCACTGTATGAAAAAGCTAACTTTGATTTATTCAAAGGTGAACATATTGGTATAGTTGGTCAAAATGGTGTAGGTAAAAGTACCTTAATTAAAATTTTATTAGGAGAAGTTATTCCAGATGAAGGAGAAATCAAGTGGCAAACTAGTATCAAAATAGGTCATTTAGACCAATATGCAGAAATTAATAGAGATACAACAATATCCCTCTATTTACACACTGCCTTTGAAGAACTTTATAAAATAGAAAAGGAGATGAACTTTCTATATCAAGAAAGTGCTCTATCTGGAAATGAGCAACAACTAATTAAAGCATCAGAGTATCAAGAATTATTAATAGCAAACAACTTCTATTCTATAGACAATGAAGTGAACAGAATAGCAACTGGTCTTGGATTAGATTCAATAGGAATGAATCGTGTTGTTGGAGAACTTAGTGGTGGACAAAGAGCAAAAGTAATCTTAGCAAAATTACTACTTTCTAATCATGAAGTTTTATTATTAGATGAGCCAACAAACTTTTTAGATAAAGAACATGTTGAATGGCTTGCTAACTATTTAAGCACATTTAGTGGTGCATTTATTGTGGTTTCTCACGATTTTGATTTTCTAGAAAAAATTTCTACAGGTATTCTTGATATAGAATTTGGAATGATTAAGAAATATCATGGAAAATATTCAGAGTTCCTTAAGCAAAAATCACACTTAAGAGAAGATTATATTCGAAGATATCATGCACAACAAAAGAAAATAGAAAAAGAAGAGATATTTATACGTAAAAATAAAGCTGGAGTTAATTCGAAAATTGCAAGAGGAAGACAAAAACAATTGGATAAAATAGAAAGAATAGCTCCTCCTAGTTTTGTAGGAAAACCAAATATTCAATTTTCAGAGACTGAAATATCTGCTCAAAATGCTCTTACAGTAACTAATCTTGAGGTTGGCTACTACTATTCTTTACTTCCAAAATTAAATTTCTCTGTTGATGGAGGTCAAAAAATAGTTATAACTGGATTTAATGGAATTGGTAAGTCAACTTTATTAAAGACATTAGTTAAAGATATTCCTTGTATCTCTGGAAGTTTTCAGTTTTCAGAGCAAGTTAAAATTGGTTATTATGAGCAAGATTTAAAATGGGAAAATCCTACTAAGACACCCCTTCAAATAGTGGCAGATAAGTATCCAAAATTTAATACAAAAGAAATTAGACGTCATCTAGCCAGATGTGGTGTAAAGGAAGAGCATGTCTCAAGGAGTGTATCTACTTTGAGTGGTGGTGAACAATCTAAGGTTAAATTATGTTGTATGATGTTATCTCCTTGCAATTTTTTGATTCTAGATGAACCAACCAACCATTTTGATGCTGAAACAAAGGATGCTTTACAAAGTGCTTTAAAACAGTTTAAAGGAAGTATCATACTAGTCTCTCATGAAGAAAAATTTTATAAAGGTTGGATTGATAAGGTATTTAATATAGAAAAACAATTAATATAAATTTATATGTTATATGATATATTGTTTAATTAGTACTTCAATACATGTATTAATATTTTAGTTAAAGTTTCATTGCTAGGAAACTTTAAAGAATAAATGTCTACAAGAGTATAAAGTCTATTGCTAAGATACAAATATTAATAGGCACTTGTTTAGGAGTGCCTATTAATATTAAAATTTGTTCTAATCAACTCTATTCACAAGTTTATATCCTAGACCTTTAACTGTTATAAGTACTTTAGGATTTGAAGGATTATCTTCAATTTTTTCTCTTATATGTCGTATATGTACCATAATTGTATTATCACAGATACTGCTATATACACCCCACACTTGTTCATAAAGCCTTTCTTTTCCTATAATTTTATTTACATTTTGAGCCATGTAACTTAAAAGTTGATATTCTCTTCCTGTTAACTCAATTTCATCTCCATTTTTATATACACGACATCCTTCTGTATCAATAGTAATATTACCTAACTTAATAACTACATCATCCGATGGTATAATGCTTTGGTACTGTTGTCTACGCAATTGAGCTTTAACTCGAAAGACAACCTCTCTTGGACTAAATGGCTTCGTTATATAATCATCCCCACCACTACTAAGACCAAGTATTTTGTCAATATCATCATCTTTTGATGAAAGAAAAAGAATTGAGCAGTATGAGAACTCTCTAATTTTTTTACACACTTCTATCCCATCCACATCTGGTAACATTATGTCAAGAATAATGACATCTGGACATTCTGTCTTACACAAAGAAATAGCATCTAAACCATTATAAGCTTTAACAATATTTTTAAAACCATCCTTTATCAAAACTTCTTCAATTAGATTTATTATATCTTTCTCATCATCAACAAGTAATATTTTTTTATTAAAGTATGTCTCCATATTAAAATCGCTCCTATAAAGAGTTATTTTTTTCTATTTAATTCTATCGCTCTCTATGTTCTGCTTAAAGTATATTCAAATAATTAAATAAAATCAATTATAAATTAAATTCTAATTAATCATAACTTTTCTCATATTAATTTAAGCAGTAAAATAAAAACTTATCAGAATTAGCAAAGACACTCTCTCGTTTTAACAATTTCAATATTAATGAAATTATATTGTTTATGTAATAATTTCGTTAATTATATATATTACGATAGCAAACTACACTTAGCATTTTCGATATACTGTTTGCATACAGCCCACACCTTATCTATTGCCTCTTTATTATTGACATAAGGCGGATAAACCTCTTTGCTTGTAATAATTTTTATAAATGATATTGAATCATCAGCCATTTTAACAATTTGACCTCGATGATTTATTAGTTTTCCAGTAATACCTGTATAAACATTAGAGGTACAAATTGAAAAGTAAGCCTTTCCAATAGTTTCTGGCTCTAGTATAATAAGGTTTTGTAAAAATGCAAGTGTTTTCCAATAAGAATTAAACTTATTAATTGTTTCTTTACTCATTTTTGTTGCTGGAACCATAATTGCATTTACACTTATATTATAAGGCTTGTATTTTTGTTTCATCATAGTTGTAGCCATAAGTAAAGCCATTTTAGAATCCCCATAAATTTGATATGAATTATATTGTTTATCCTCTATGGCTTCCCCACTTAAAACTCCAAAATTAATTTTTCTTCTTTCATCAAAAAAATGTTTTATATTTGTGCTACAAACATTTAGAATTTTAGGATTATTTGATTTAGCAAGTACATCCAATAATAACTCAGTCATGAGAACTGGCCCAAATAGATTGGTAGCAAAGGTTAGTTCCACACCATCAATACTTTTTTGAAATCTTTTTTCTCCATGTCTGAAATGTCCAGCATTATGAATTAAAATATCTAGAACACCATATTTATTCTTATACATCTCACAAAAACTATAAATTGATTGTTTTGATGAAATATCAAGTTGAAGCAAATCTATATTAGTATTTTTAGTCCTATCAATAAGTTCTTCATGCACTGCTTCACTAGTCTTAATATTTCGACATGCCATTATGACCCTATAACCTTCTGATGCAAACTTAAATGCTGCTGCCTTCCCTATTCCTGAATTAGCTCCAGTTATGATTACAATTCTTTTCACACTAGCTACCCCCTTTTTCTTGATTATGACCATTCTTTGAGCATTCATTAATTAGTTTTTTCTTTAAGTTCTCAAACCATTCTATTTCAAAATTTGTCCTATCAATCCCAAACTGTAAAGTCAATAATTCAAAATCAATTATATCTTGAATATCTCTTTGCATGTCAGAAGGTTCAGTGTCTTGTGAAAAGTGATTAAACTGTGCTTGGTTTTCTTCTATACAAGTAATGAACTGTAATTTTGCAATATTGATGTCTTGTTTTTTGATATTCTCTAACTGCTCTCTTTCTTTTTTGAGGTCTACAAGATAAGATTCTATTAATGATAATCTTTTTTTCGTTGGCACAAAACCCATAAAAAATAGTTTACTTAATTCCATATCCTTC
Source organism: Clostridioides sp. LIBA-7602 (assembly GCF_056688945.1). NCBI lineage: Bacteria > Bacillati > Bacillota > Clostridia > Peptostreptococcales > Peptostreptococcaceae > Clostridioides > Clostridioides sp. LIBA-7602. The sequence continues at coordinate 3,918,842 of NZ_CP196991.1, forward strand.
ATTTTGCCTGAGATCATAGCAGTCTGTACCCATTTTAAAAACCATAATTTCCCTTCATCAGTTAATACATAAAATTTCTTATTTACACTATTTTCAATAATTTCTTCATATACTATCATTTTCTTTTCAAGTAATTTTTTTATTGCAGCTTGAATGCTTCCCATACTATTGCTACACATTGAAGTGAAATTTATTTCTATGATGTTTCTTATTTCATAAATTGTTAGTTTCTTAAACATAAGTAATCCTAAAATAATTTTATCCATTTTACTTACTCTCCTTTTATATTACTAATAGTAACATCCCTAATAGATAAAATCAACCACTAAAAAAACTAAGGTAATGTCTTCAGGCTCTATCTACTAATAAAAAATGTCTATCAATCATCTATAAAAGTAGCCCATAAATTTGACTTAATTATTTATGAATATCTTTTCTTTTTAGGGAAGCATATAGCAGAAAGGTTCAATAAGCCTATTGTTAGGATTATTACTGCACCAGCTCCTAATGAAATTCTGATGAAAGAATTTATTAACTCCAGCCGAAGATTAAGCATATTCTGTTTTAAATGGATATGTTACAGATGGACTAGAAAAGTGTCAAACGGTGTTGAGTTAATGACTGATTCTTGGTTAAAAGAAATTAGAAGTACAGGTAGTAATGAATTTGGTGCTGATTTGATTATGCAATATATGAATAACAAAATATTAAAAAAAAATTAAAATTGTAATGTTGTTAAGAACAGACTTGCCATAAAGGAATAAATTCAAAAGAAGAAATACAATAAAAGCCCATAAATAACGGAAAAATCGTTATTTATGGACTAAATGATACACAGTTAAAAAAGATATATGTTAACTATAATTGTTCTTATATATAGTTATACTTATTCTTATATTTATATATAAAACTAACTGTTAAAAATAAAGTTAATAGCTCAGCAATTGGTACTGCTAGCCATATACCATATATATCCAATATATTTGGTAATATCAGCAAACCTATAGTTATAAAACCAAACGTGCGTAAAAAAGATAGTATTGCAGATATTTTTCCATTTGATAGTGCTGTAAACATAGATGATGTAAAAATATTGAATCCACAGAAAATAAAACTAAAAGAAAATATATAAAATCCGGACCTTGTAATCTTATAAACATTGCTTCCTCTTTGAGAAAAAATCTCTACTATACTTGGTGAACATATCATAGAAAAAACAAATACCACTAAAGAAGCTACTGAGATAAATAATATACAAATTTTAAAAATGTACTTTAACTGTACATTATTTCTACTTCCATAATTATAACTTATTATTGGAGCAACTCCCATTGAAAAGCCAATATAAATTGAAGTTAAAAGGAACTGAGAATAAATAATTATTGTAATAGCTGCAACTCCATCTTCACCAATCAACTTCATCATTATAATATTAAATAAAAAAGTGGTAACTGCTGTTGATAATTGACTCACCATTTCAGATGAACCGTTAAAACAAGCCTCAAACAATACTTTCTTATCTACTTTAGGTATACAAAATTTAAGTACCCCGTTACTTTTTGAAAAGAAAACTAACCCTGCAATAGCAGGAATTAAATATCCTATACCTGTTGCAAGTGCTGCTCCACCAATACCCATTTGTAATGGAACAATGAACACATAATCTAAAATTATATTAGTGCACCCTGCACCTATCACTAACCATAATCCAAACTTTGGTTTCCCAGCTGTCACAAATAGACTTTGAAATAATACTTGTAATATATTAGCAGAAGCAAAAATCAAAATAATAAAAAGATACGAGCGACAATATTTAATCAAAATCTCACTTGCTCCTAACCATATAATAATATAATCCATAAATACAATCCCAATACCAGTAATTATCATCCCAAGTACAACTCCAAATAATACGATTAAAGTAAAAACTTTCTTTGCTTCATCAGTCTCACCATTACCCATCTTACGAGCTACTATAGCACTCCCCCCAGTAGCAAGCATAGTTCCAAGTCCAACGATAATATTAATAATAGGGCATACAATATTAATTGCTGATAAAGCATTTGTATTAACAAATCTTGAAACGAATATAGTATCAACAATTGTATATAGCCCCATAAAAATCATCATAAAAATAGTGGGAAATGCAAATTTTAATAGAGAAAACAAATTAAACCTTTGTGCAAGTAAATTATTCTGAGCATGAAGATTATCTTGCTTTCGATTTTCTGAATAAAATATATCACTCATTCAATTCATTCTCTTGTACATTACTTATATCTAAAATTATATCCAACCTATTAGGCATTAAAAGACCCCCTTTCTCCATAAAGATTATATCTAATTGCTTGAATAGATTTTTAATTAATCTTGCTATTATACGTTATCATAATATCTAAAAATAACTTCTTAACCTTTACTCCAAGCATTTTATGATTTTAATCACTAACACTTGTTTTTATTGTTTAGTATCACATGAAACGTGTTTACTTATGAACATTCACATAGTATCTTTTTTCAACTCTTTAGAAAATATATGTATCATTACTTCTTCAATAGCCGAGATGCTTGCTACAACACAAATCATACTAGTAAACAAACTTATGTTAGCCAAATTATAAAATAAAGGGAAACAGAACAACATAAATCCAGATATTTTATTTCCATATGTGTGTAATATAAAAAATGTATTGTATTTATAAATTACTATAATTATTGATGTAATACGAATGATAGCAATTACTACTACCCATAACACTATATACTTTGGTATATTTATTATGGGAAGCATAATAACAGATGTGGAGATTACAAAACATATATCTGCTATGCTATCAAGCCTTGAGCCAAATTCACTTGTTAGATTCATTTTTCTAGCTATATATCCATCTAAAAAGTCACTTAATCCACAAACAATATAGATTATAAAAAATAAATTAGAGAATACTTCTGTTTTAAGTAATACTATTGATAAAATAATTCTAAGTATAGTAATAATATTTGCTATATTTTTAATTCTCATCACCTCAAAGCTGTAAAATTGTTAACTACTTGCACTTTTATAATGCCTCATACCTAACTTCCAAAATCTCCACATAAACAATGTAAACAAGAATACAATTAAGATTGAATATCTGAACCTCCCATGACTAAAGTCACAGGGTTCCTGCTTCATAGAATTTTGCATACTAAAATATGTCTTACAAACTCTCCACAGGCTATCCCCGTAGTTCCTACGGTTCTTACATACGTTATCTATTTTAAACTGTTATTAGTCTTAACCCTTCTTTTAATATATTTATACTTGCATTTATATCTCTATCATGAGTTTCATTACAACAAGGACAAATCCATTCTCTTATATTTAAATTCTTCATTTCCTCGTTTTTGTACCCACATTTATTGCATATTTGTGAACTTGCAAAGAATTTACCTACCTTTACAATTTGTCTACCATACCAATTAGCCTTGTATTCTAATTGACGAACAAACTCTGACCATGACACATCAGAAATTAAGCGAGATAATTTACGATTTCTAGTCATATTCTTTACTTGTAAATCTTCTATGCAAATAATATCATTCTCTCGTATTAATTTAGTAGATAGTTTTTGTAGAAAATCCTTCCTTTGATTAGCTATATGTTCTTGAAGTCTTGCAACTTTTAACCTTGCTTTATTTCTATTTAAACTACCAATTGTTTTTCTCGATAGTTCTCTTTGTAATTTAGAAAGTTTATTTAATGACTTTTGAAGATACTTAGGATTTTCTATAAATTGTCCACAACTTGAGATACAAAATTCTTTAATTCCTAAATCTAAACCTATCTGATTATTAGTATTTTCAAATGCTTCAATATCTATATCAGTACAACATAATGATACATAATATTTACCACTTGGTTCTTTGGATACTGTAGCATTAAGTATTCTCCCTTGAGGTACTTGTTTATCCCTTACTTTAACCATACCAAGTTTAGGTAATTTTATATATTGACTAAAGTACATAATGTTTCCATTTGTAAAGTTAGTTCTATATGAAAATCTATTAGTTTTCTTTGATTTAAATTTAGGAAATCCTGCATTTTTTTTAAAGAATTTTTTATATGCGTTTTCTAAATCTTTTAAGGTATTTTGTAGTGAAAATTTGTCAGGTTCTTTAAGCCACTCTAATTCTCTTTTTAAATTGGTCAAATCAGAACTACACTGTTTATAAGTAAAAGTTTCTTTATTGTTTTCATAAACTTCTATTTTTTTAGCAAGATACTTATTATATACAAATCTACAACATCCAAAAGTTTTGTTAATTAACTCTTGCTGTTTTTTATTTGGATACATTCTAAACTTATAAGCTTTTTCCACTACTATCACCTCACTTTAATTGTTTTTTATGATTATTAATATACATATCCGAGTAACTTCTATTTTTCATCACCCATTATAATATTAACAAACGTAATTATTTAAAACAATTATTTCGAAGGTTTTATATTTATTTTTAAATAACATATGTAAGAACCGTAAGTTCTAACTTTTATCATTTTTGAGGTTGTCGTTCACATAAGTTCGCTACTACCTATGCAGTTCTCTTATGAACTTCTTACACTTTCATGCAAGCACAGACTATATCTTATCCTTCGGCATTATCCGTTAAGGTCTACCCACTTCCACTACCGATAACTTGTAGTGTACTTCCCTCAGGAGGAATAGTCGTTGAAGTTTCTCCTATTCGGAGTTTACCTGCTGATTGCCCATTTTAAAGTACTTAGGGTTTAACCTTATACCATCTAACCAATTTTTTCTACTTTCGTAACTTTCACACTTAGGTTTATTTCATCCTTATGTTTTAGTTTGGTTAGCTTTAGGGGTTTCCAGCAATTCAAGTAGTATTGGATAGGTTCTATCCTATCTCTACATATAAGTTTCCCTATATGCCGACTATTTTAGCTACTAACTCACGACTAAAGTCACAAGTGTGCGTAGCTATTTTTTAATCAATCCATTCATTGTTATTGTACCAGCCAAAATTTGAGTTGGAATTGTTGACATAATTCCATATGGTAAAATTAAATAGAATAATAATTTAAAAACACCTTCATATATTACACCAGGAATTTTCATGTTCATTGGTAATAAATTATCTTCTAATCTCATTATAGCAGAAGAAGATATAACAAAAAATGAAACTGTTCGAAGTATAATCCCTACATCATAAAAAAGTAATGTCATCAATAGTACCATGCAGATATACATTATTATTGTGATATAAGTTATCCTTGGATTTAATTCAGATACCCCATATAAAACTATAAGTATACTTGCCAAAATTAATGGCGATGAACCAATATTAATATTTTCAAATGTCAATCTAAATAGTGGGTCTATTGGTTTTGTAATATAGTAATCTAATTCTCCTTCTTGAATTTTTCTTGGAATATCATAAATACCAAAAAAGAAAATCGTCATATTTATTGCATTTATTAATGAAAAAGTTCCTATAAATATTAGCATTTCTCCATGTTGCCAACCCCCTATTGAGTCTATATGAGAATATATACCATTAAACATTAATAATTGTAATATAAATAATGAACTATCTACAAAAAATGCTCCAAAAAAATCAAACCTAAATACCATCATCTTTGATAATTTCATCTTTAGTAACATAAATATTATTTTGAAATTTTTTTTCATTATATCCCCGCCCCATCAAATAATGTTCTCATTCTTTTATATATGATTTTATTCACTATAAAAAAGAATAAAACCCATAATGCTATAATAATCAATCCTTGTGTTGCCTCACTGCTGTTTCTATCTATTAGTAACATAGATGGTAAATAAGCTGTATAATAAAATGGAAATATCTTCATAACTGATACTACAACTTCTGGCAAAAGTATTAGTGGTATCATTGTTCCTGTAACAAATTCAGAGATATTTTCAATTATCATTCTAAAAAATCCAATCTCAAGAAATTTAAACGACAAAATTCCAATAAAGAAATGAAGTTGCATCATAAAAACAAGCCCTAAAAAAATCATTAAAATTGAAATAAATATTTGAACTGGATTAGATGTAAAAGCAAAATCCAACTTAAATATGAAAATCCATACAAAAGCAGAAATCAGATTAAATACAAAATAGAAACATGTCATTCCAAAATTTTTAGCAATAAAATAATTTTGAACATTAATTGGAATAATCATATATTTTGAAAATGTACCTAATTTTACACGATTACATATCTCTTCACTAGTACTCTTTGACATATCAATACCTGATAAAAATGAGCTTATTATGTAATAAGACAACATTGAATTAAATGTAAAGCCAGAAACTATTTTATTTTCACCAAAAACTGCTTTCCATAAGATATAAGCAAATAAAATTTTTATAATAGTAAACATCATATTAACTACTACATCAAATCTCCAGATAAGTTGTACTTTGAAATTAATTTTGGCTACTTCATAATATCTTCGTATATTTTGTTTAAATTTATAAAACATTGAATGACTAGAATATACCTGATTATAGTTGCTCACGATATTCCTCACTTCCTTTCTTATATATTCTCTCTACAATATTACCTATATCTTCTTCTTCAATTATCATATCCTTGACATCATAATTATCAAAAATCCATTTAACAGTTTCATTTCCTCTTTCTTTTGGCATAACTACTGATATCTTATGCTTTGTTTGCTCAATGATTTTACAATCTTTCGGAAATTTAATATCAGTTTCATCAGCGAAACTAACTGTTATTTTTTTATATTTTTGGAAATGATTAAACAATTCTTCTGTAGAACCATCATATATTTTATGACTATTTTCTACAACGATACTTCTACTACATAAGCTCTTAATATCCTCCATATAATGAGAAGTAAGTATAATAGTAGTTCCCTTTGTTTCATTCACTTCCTTTAGAAAATATCTAATTTGTTTTTGTGCTACAGCATCTAGACCTATTGTTGGTTCATCCAAAAACAATATTTTAGGATTATGAAGAAGAGCTACTATTAGCTCCATCTTCATTCTCTCTCCTAAAGAAAGTGTTCTAACTTGTACATTTAAATAGTCTGATACCTCAAATAATTCAATAAAGTAATCTAAATTTCTTTTATATTCTTCATTAGATATATCATATAGCTCTTTAAATAAAAGAAATGTATCTGCTGGTGTCAATTCAAAGAATAGTTGACTTTTTTGTCCCATAACAACAGCGTACTGTTTTTTAAAGTTGTTTTCCAACTTATTAGGATAATAACCCATAACGGATATATCTCCAGAAGATGGTGCAATAATACCAGTTAACATCTTAACAAGAGTAGTTTTCCCAGCTCCGTTTTGCCCTATTAATCCAACAAATTCACCTTCCTCTACTTCTAAATCAAATGATGATATAGCTGTTTTCTCTGTGTATTTCCTGTTAAATAAAGATTTTACACTTCCCATAAGCCCTGGCTCTTTCTCAAATCTTTTATAAGATTTAGTCAGTTGCCTAAGTTCAATTATACTCATTTCAACTACCTCCATATTTCATAATTTATATAAAAAAAGCCCACAGGTATATCTGCCTTTTTCTGTGCATGTATTGACCAGCACAAAAACAGAAAACTCCTGTGGACTAGAAAAGTTAATACTTTCTATTTCAACATAATTATAATCAAAATAATACTATGCAAAATTAATAAAAGTGTAGCAGATTAAAGCCTACTACACCATAATTTAACAAAGTAATATATATTTCAAATACTATCTGTTGTCATATGTCAGTTATCTATAAAGGCAGAATAAGACACACAAATTAAATGTATCAAAAATACACTTAAAAATTCTGATTATATAGAATATATGTGTCTCCAACTATTTAATTGTTGGTTACCATTATATAACTCCGACATCAAGGCACTCCTTTCATAGTATTATTATTGACATCATATCATAAAGATTATTTATGTTCAAGTATAGATTAAAACTCTAATGCATTTAGATTTATTTTATTTCTTCATAGTTAAATTCAAATCTAATTTACCATTTTTCTTTATAGTTTTAAAATGTAATGCTTCTATTAAAATTGATTACTTTTCTATAATAAATTTATTATAAAAAACATACTTCTCTCTACACATAATGCAATTTATTTAGTTCTATATTATAATATTGTAATAATAGTTTAATTTATAATACACTAAAACTATAAACTGCAAATCTTAAGGAGGTAATGTATGGAAAATAATACGATACAAAAAAGATTAAATGATTTATCAAAAAAGATTTGGCATATTTATGTTTTAAATCCAGAAGAAGAAGGTATTAAATTTATTATCTCCTTATTAGAGGATAACCTTACATTAATTGGAACAGGAAAGCATGAATTTTATGAAACATTAGAAGAATTTATTATAAATCTTAAAAAGGATCAAAAAGAATCAGAACAGATAGACTTTGAAATTATAGATGAATGGTATTCATGTACCAAAGTCACAGATGAAACTTTTATAGTATATGGGACTCTTTGGGTAATAGAAAAAAATTATTTAGGAAAAGATGTCTATATAGAAATGGATACTCGCTTTACAATGGTATACAAAGTTATAGATGATATAATTAGACTTATTCATGTGCATCATTCTATTCCAAACTTTGACCAAATGAAAGATGAGTATTATCCTAAAACAATAGCTGAAAAAGCACAAGAAGCATTAGCAATGGCAAATGAATTTAAGCAAAAATCAGAAAAAGACCTTATGACTGGACTATATAATCGACATTTTTTTGAAGTACATATAAAAAAAATGCTTGAAACTGTTTCACATGGGTATTTTTACATTTTTGATTTAGATAATTTTAAGCAGGTAAACGATATATTTGGTCATATTCGAGGAGATGAGATACTAATACATTTTTCAAAAATTTTGACTAAAGTATTTGTCAATGATGCTATTATTGGAAGACTTGGTGGAGATGAATTTGCTGTCTTTGAATATAGTAATCAATCGAAAGAAGATGTTGAAAATAAAGCAAAAAAAGTTTTAGAATTGTGTTCTAATAGCAATTCTTGTTCTATAGGTATCTCTAGATTTGAAAATAACTCAGATACTTTTCAATCTTTGTACAAACAATCGGATTATGCTCTGTATTACTCAAAAAGAAATAATAAAGGAAGTTTTAGTTGGTTTTAGTTCTAAATATATTAAAACATATAAAGTAAAATCCAAAATGGTATGTTTTTATTCTATGCCATTTTGGATACTTATATAAAATTTATGATTGTTTTAACGTCTGCCTTTTAAAGCAAATGCTCTTCATAAAATATTCTATGATATATACTAATAAGCAAATGTAATAAATAGTTTTTCAATTTGACTTTAGTATAACTAATCTCTCGTTTTGCTTATGCTTCTAAATAATTTATTGTATTAGCTAGTGATTTAGTGCTAATAGACGAAACTATTATTGAAAACACTGTAGTAACAATTGTTGGTATCATTGTAAAAGGTGAAAGAGAAAAAATATTAGTAACTAAGGCACAGAGTATTACTGCTACTACAATTGCTGTTGGCACAGATTTACGTTTGAACCCAATTGACATTGCTATTGCTGAAAATCCTCCTGCTATAATAGCCATCAGCAATGTCAGAAAAATAGACTTACTTATTATACTAATTGAGAGATTATCATTAACAATTTGAAAAATTGATTCACTTAAGAAAAATATAACAAACATGAGTAAATTACTCAAAACCATTCCTCCAACCGTAAATAAAGTTACTAATAAGAATTTAGAATAAAACATCTTTTTTCTTTCAATTGGATAAGAAAATAGTAATACAGCTCGTTTGCCAATATATTCATCAATAATAAATCGTGAATGCATAACAGAACTAAGTACACAAAAACATGCCATATTTATAGAACTAACAATAGATAGTATCCCTATATAACCAGAAAATTCCCCATCTGAACCTGTCATAGACATATATGCAAACATATATAGCATACAGAAATTACACATAGTAATGACTGCCACAGCTATTAGATAGATTTTAACATTGGTACGCCTTAATTCTAACTTCATTAAATTATACATAAGTATTTCCTCCACTCATAATATTAAAAAAATAATCTTCAAGCCCATTTGGAAATTTTTCCTTAATAGAGGCTAAAGTAATTTCTTCTACAATACTACCATTTACAATCACACCAATAATATCTGCCATATACTCAATTTCACTAAGAATATGGCTAGATATTAGAATAGTCATATTCTCTTCTTGAACAAGTCTTATAAAAAGTTCTCTCATTTCACGTATTCCCATTGGATCTAATCCATTTATTGGCTCATCAAGTATTAAAATACGTGGTTTATGAATAATTGCTCTAGCTATTCCTAATCGTTGTCTCATGCCAAGAGAAAATTGAGATACAGGCTTTTTACCTGTACTAACAAGTCCTACATCATTTAATGTTTTTTCAATATTAGCATCAATAGCACCCATATATTTAAGGTGTATTTCTAAATTTTCTGTAGCAGAAAGATTGTCATAAAAAATAGGAGATTCAATCATACATCCAAGTTGTTTCAATATTTTGTTATAATTTGTTTCAACATCTAAACCAAGAATGTTTATTTGTCCATAAGTTGGATTTAATAGTCCTGTTATAAGTTTAAAAATTGTTGTTTTTCCTGCACCGTTTGCTCCTAAGAAACCATAAATTACTCCCTGTGGAACTGTCATATTACATCTATAAATAACTTCTTTCTCATTAAAAGTTTTGGTTAAGTTTTGAACATTAATAATTTTATTATCCATATAATATCTCCTCATTTTTTAATTAATAGAAACTTCTTTTCGCTATGCATTTAGTTACTAAGCACAAATAGCAATATATCTTTACATATAGTTATATAAACCAACTATTTTTAACTTATAATAGTCATCATATTGACCATTATAGAATATCATAAGTTTCAAATATAGTCAATATGATGACTATTATATTTTAATAATTCTATTTTCAAGAGTGATGTCAAAGGATTATATTTTTTAATTAAAATTGATACTGTTATAGAGAATTTTTCTTAAAAAATCCATAAAAAAGGCTCTACAAAGAACCTTTCCTGTTTTTATTGTTTAAATCCTAATATAGGTAATTCCTTAATATCATAGTAAACAGAATGAGTAGAATAAAAACAACTGCACTCATATCCTAATTATCTTATTTATTTTTAAAATATTTTTTATTTATCTTTGAAATATTTTTAAATTTCTTTTCTTTTTCCGCCAAATAGTTGCTTTTATCATCTGCGAATATTGCTTCAGTTTTTAGCTTACGATAAGCTTCCCACCTTTTAGGAGAAAGTTCCTGATTTGCAATGGCTTCCCAAATAGCACAACCTGGCTCTGAAGTATGAGTACAATTACGGAAACGACATTTTCCGAAGTAAACTTCTACATCTGCAAAACTTTTATCTAAGCCCTCCAAAGCATGCCACATTCCCAACTGTCGCATACCTGGTGTATCAATAACAATACCACCACCTGATATTAAAAATAACTCTCGTCTAGTTGTGGCATGTCGTCCTTTATCATCATCTATGCGAATTTCCTTCGTATTTAGAAGTTCTTCACCCAACATACAATTAATTAATGAAGATTTTCCAACTCCTGATGAACCAAGTAAAGCAATAGTATAGCCTGATTTAATATACTTAGAAAGCTCTTTCCAACCATCTGGTTCTATAGAAGAAGTAACAACTACATCTACACCCAAAGCTACAGAATTAATTGCATGTAACTTGCGATATAAATTGTCACATAAGTCCACTTTAGTGAGTACTATTACCGGAATTGCCCCACTTTCCCATGCCATAGAGAGATACCTCTCTAATCGATGAATGTTAAAATCCTTGTTTAGTGACATACATAGAAAAACAATGTCAATGTTAGCTACAACTACCTGTTCCTCATTTGTCTTTCCAGCAGACTTACGTATGAACAAGCTTTTTCTACGAAGCACATGATGAATAATAGCATTGCCATTTTTATCAGTACATCGGTCTAACATAACAAAATCTCCAACAGCTGGGAAGTCAGATGGTATAGTAACTTCAAAACGCAACTTTCCTGATACCTCTGCAAAAAGTTCACCATTCTCACACATCGCACGATAAAGGTTCTTTTCCTGTGATACAATACGTGCAATATACAGACCACTATATTCGATACTCTGAGCTATAAAACTGTTATCTAGACCATATTCCTGTAAATCAATCTGTTTTATATCTTTCATTTTTCTTCCTCCTTTTCTAATTTCTCAGTGATTTTTTCCAGTGGAAAAGGTGGTTGTGCCAATGGTTTTAGTGCAATCGACATCAATTTCACTTGATTATCATCTGCTGCCACTCTATTAGAACTAAGATGACCACATCGTATGCAACGATGAATAATTGCCCACTCTCCATTTTTTCTTACCCACACTCCGATGGGTTCCATATTACCATCACAATCCGCAGCACGGTCACCAGGAATAATATCCACATGAAGACTATGTAGACAATGTGGACAATGATTTCTATGTTGTGTCCCAGAACCTTCAGGAACTACAAGGCAACCACACTTTTTGCAAATAAAGTTATCTAGACAGGAATTATCCTGATAATAAGCTCGTTTTCTATTTGTATAATTCATTTTTAAATCCTCCTTAAGATAAACATCTTACACTTTCCACTAAGTTCAATAATGCTCATTTTTATTGACTCAATATCTTATATTTTTCACAAAAAAAATCCACAGGTATTTATATCTGCCTTTTTATGTAGTATATATTTACCTACATAAAAACAGAAAACTCCTGTGGACTAGAAAATTTAATATTTTCTATTTCAACATAATTATATTTAAAATAATACTATGTTAAATTAATAAAGGTGTAGCAGATTAAAGCCCACTACACCACAATTTAACAAAGTAATATATAATATTATTATTTGTTGTCATATGTTAGTTATCTATAAAGGCAGAGTAAGACACAATAATTAAATGTATCAAAAATACACTTAAAAATTCTGATTAAACAGAATATCTATGTCTCCAACTATTTATTTGTTGGTTACCATTATATATAACTCCGACATCAAGCAAAACTCTCCTTTTCTAATAATATTATTGATATTTTACCATAAAATATCCTTATGTTCAACTACAATTTAACATACTCATACATTTAAGTTTATATCTTTTCTTTACTCTATATCATTTAAGATTCTTATCAAATCTAATATTAGCTCAATATTAATTTTTTATAATAAGTATCTTTTGTATTTTTCCTTATGATTAATCTTACTATAAAGCTCAAAACAAATTCTTATTTTTAGCTATACTCTACTATAGAAACTTTATTTAGTTTTGTTTTTGTTATTATCTAATACTACTCCAATAACTAACCCCATGGACAAACCAATAGCGAGATTTTTAAATACTAAACCCAAAATAACACCAAAGCATAATCCTAATGCCAAATAACTTACATTTTCATCTTTCATATCTCTTACTCTCTCCTACCCATATTTATCTATATTATATTAAAATAATCTTATAAAATTTAAAAGCGCATATCTTACACCTTTAAATTTTATAAGATTATAGTCTTTGCCCTATAGCTTTGAAATCAAGTTTCATATACATGTGTTTCCCTTTCCTAGAATATTTACACATATTGTAATCCTTTTGAAAGTATATTATAATAAATTGCTAAAATTATTTGTTCCATTTATTATAAGTAAACCTATTTTTTGCTTTTATTATAGTTTACAAGTTGTTACATAACGCTTGTAAATACATTTTTTATCCAATCAATTATTAAGTCCTTTAAGTGTTCTTCTGTATAACTTGTCCCAACTCCAAAGTTAAAATTTATATAGTTATAAGTATCAATATTATCATCATTTATCAAAGTATTTGCTTATTTTTATTTAATTTCTTGATAAATTACAGTATTTATTTGTATAAAAAATAGAGTTTTTTCTCATCTGACATTGTGACAAGTTTCCATGTAAGGTCAACATTAAAATTACTTTTTTAAGACATACTGCTTAAACCAATGTATTTATATGTCTTTTTTGTTTATCTATTTTATTAAATATATTAGTATTTGAATTTTGTTTATATTCTTTAACATCCTCATCTAATTTTTCTATTCTAGACTCTATTTTCTTTATTTCTTCTTGTGTCATATTTATAAAATTTTTAAGCATGCCTTCAAGCTCTTCACGAGTTTTACCTAATAAAGACAAATCTTCAGATACTTTATCATTGTTATTGTAAACCTCTTTATCGGTCTTTTTTTGTTCTAGTTCTTCTAATTCTTTATCATTTAATTTCTTATCTTTAATTTCTTCATTGAGCTCTTTAGTTATTAAAGATTCTTTCTCCTCATTTATATCTAGATAAGTCGAATTTTCATCTAACATTGTATTTTTATTTTCATCTTCTATATCACTATTTTTTATACTCATTTCTATATTAGAAAAGTCATTAATTGTTTCTCTTATTTCTGACTTAGGTAAGTTCTTAATCGCCTCATTTATTTTTTTAGTATAAATCTCTTGTCTCTCTTTCAAATCTCTAATTCGATTATTAAGTTCTTGTTTTTGTCTCATGATATTAGATAGATAATTGTCTTTTCCTGTATTAGCATTTTTATTAATAATCTTTTCACTAGTTTCTTTATTTATCATATCATTTTTATAACTAAATGAGTACTGACTTTCATGTTTATTAGAAATCTTCATTAATTTTATCCTCCTAAAATAAACTACTTCTTAAGTCTAGATTAATAGTTAAATATTGTCATTTACTTTTTACAACTTCAATATTTCTATAAAGTAAAATCTCTTTTATAAGAGATTCTTTATAATCTAAGTAAATTCAGTATTCGTCACAAGTTATATATATTATCGGAAATATCAAGTTTTTCTAAAGTATTTTTCTTGTAGTATTATATAAACATTTTCAACTTACACAATTTCTTATAAGTTATCAGAAACTTCATTTTGCTCAATCAACATTATTTTAAAATTCTAATTTGTAAACTAAATTTGCCACCGAGATTAAGTTACGTTGGCAAATCGGTGGCAAATACAATATATTATTAATATATAATCTATATAAATGTACTATTTCTTGATTATCTTAGCTACAGTTTCCACATGTGTAGAATGAGGGAACATATCTACAGGCTGAGCCTCGACACATTTAAATCCGTGCATATTTAGATAATCTAAATCCCTAGCTAACGTAGAAGGATTACAAGAAACATAAACAATTCTCTCAGGATTCATTGAAACAATAGTCTCTAGAACCTTTTCGTCACATCCCTTTCTAGGTGGGTCTACAACTACAACATTCGCAGTTTTACCCTGACTGTACATCTTAGGTACAACCTCTTCTGCCTTACCAACATAGAATTCTGCATTATGTATGTTGTTTAATCTAGCATTTATCTTAGCATCCTTTATAGCGTCTTCTATAATTTCTATTCCATAAACTTTTTTAGCCTTTTGTGCCAAAAATAAAGATATTGTACCTATACCACAGTAGATATCAAAAACAGTATCAGTATCCTTTAGACTTGCATACTCAAGAGCTTTATCATATAATACTTTAGTTTGGACAGGATTTACTTGGAAAAATGATAATGGTGAAATCTCAAACACTAAGTCACCTATATAATCATTTATTTTACCATCACCATAAATAACTATATTTTCTCTTCCTAAAATAGCATTTGTATCTTTTTGATTTACATTTACAACCAAAGTTTTAAACCCAGGTATATTTTCCTTAAGTACAGAAGCTAATTCTTTAAGATATGGAAGTTTATTTCCATTAGCTACTAATACAACCATCACTTCTTTAGTTGTAAAACCTATTTTTGTTACTAAGTGTCTAATTAATCCTGTATGAGTCTTTTCATCATATATACTTACCTTATAGGCTCTTATATATGTTTTTATTATCTTAACAATTTTATCATTTATCTCATGTTGTATTACGCATTTTTCTGTCGATATTACATCATGAGTCTTCTTTTTGTAAAATCCAATAATTGGAACACCATCATTCTTTTGTATTGGAAATTGTGCTTTATTTCTATATCTATATGGATTCTCCATTCCTATAGTGTTATGAACTTCTACGTCATCTAACTTACCTATTCTAGCAAGTACTTGTTTCACTTCATTCGTTTTCATTTCAAGTTGCTTATTATAATCTAAATCTTGTATCTGACATCCTCCACAATCCCTAAGATTGTCATTACACACTCTTTTTACTCTAAACGGAGACTTCTCTATTATTTCAACAATATCTCCTACGGCATAATTTTTCTTTACTTTATTAATCCTAACTTTTACCTTATCTTGTATTAATCCGCCCTCTACAAAAACTGTAATACCATTGTACTTTCCAACTCCTACTCCGCCTTGTCCAATGTCTACTATATCTACAATATACACCTCGTTTTTCGAAAGCATAAATCACCCTCCAATCAATCTATTATATTTTAATCTTTACAAACTTTTTTCTTTAAATTTATATTAAAATATTGCTATTAACTAAACTATATTTTTTACTAAGCTACAATATTTTATTTTACCAAAAAAAAAGGAGCTTATAAAGCCCCTTGACAAATAAATTTATTATTTTTCCTATAAAACTCTAGTTGAACCTCTATATACCACACCTCTTGATGCATCCACAGTTACAACTTCTCCAT
The DNA here is from genome assembly GCF_056688945.1 of Clostridioides sp. LIBA-7602. Taxonomy (NCBI): domain Bacteria; kingdom Bacillati; phylum Bacillota; class Clostridia; order Peptostreptococcales; family Peptostreptococcaceae; genus Clostridioides; species Clostridioides sp. LIBA-7602. The sequence goes on from NZ_CP196991.1 coordinate 3,935,632, forward strand.
TTTCTACTAGATTTGTTATATCTGTTGCAGACACAATAACTGGTATATCTAAATTTATACCTACAATAGCTGTATGTGATGTCATTCCACCATTCTCTGTTACTACAGCTCCTGCTTTCTCTATATAATTGTTCATTTCAGCATCAGTAGTCGTAGAAACAAGTATATCTCCTTCATTGAAATCTACACAAGCCTCTCCATTCTTTATTACACGAACTTTACCTTCCACTGTTTGAGTACCTACACCTATACCTTGAACAATTTCTTCACTTATTACATGAACTTTTATTAAGTTAGTAGTTCCGCTTACCCCTACTGGTACTCCAGCAGTTATAACTACTAACTCTCCATTATCTATATAATCTGCTTGTCTAGCTGCCTCTATTGCTTTTTCTATAACTTCATCTGTATTTCCTGCAACAGAAGATTTAACTGGATAAACTCCCCATGTAAGAGCTAGTTTATTCATAGTCTTTTCATTATTTGTAGTAGCTATTATTGGAGATTTTGGTCTAAACTTAGATACCATTCTAGCAGTATATCCCGAAGAAGTAGACGTTATTATAGCTGATGCATTTAAATCTACTGCTGTTGTACAAGTTGCATGACTTATTGCATCTGTTACAGTAACATTATTAGTTCCATTTTCCTTTAGTAATCTATCATAATCTAAAGTTTCTTCTGTTCTTTTTGCTATTGTAGCCATCATTTTTACTGCTTCTACAGGATATTTTCCAGCAGCAGTTTCTCCAGATAACATTATCGCATCTGTTCCATCATATATAGCATTAGCAACGTCTGTAACTTCTGCTCTTGTTGGTCTTGGATTTCTTATCATAGAATCAAGCATTTGAGTAGCAGTTACAACTGGTTTTGCTAATTCATTACATTTTTTTATCATCATTTTTTGAACTATTGGCATCTCTTCAGTAGGTATCTCAACACCTAAGTCACCTCTAGCCACCATTATACCATCAGAAACCTTTAATATTTCATCTAGGTTCTCTACACCTTCTTGGTTTTCTATCTTAGATATTATTTGTATATCAGTTGCATTATTATTTTCTAGTATTTCTCTTATCGCTAGTACATCAGATGCCTTTCTTACAAAAGAAGCTGCTATATAATCTATACCTTGACTTATTCCAAACTCTATATCACTTATATCTTTAGGAGTTATTGCTGGTAAATTTATCTTAACACCAGGTACATTTACTCCCTTGTGATTTTTAACTATCCCTGAGTTTTCAACAATACAAACTATATCTTCTCCATTTATTTCTTTTACTCTTAAGCCAACTAAGCCATCATCTATTAATATAGAATCTCCTGCTTTAACGTCTTCAGCAAGACCTTTATAGCTTACTGTACACATTTCTTTAGTTCCCATAACATCTTTCATAGTTATAGTGAACTTTTGCCCTTCTTCTAAAAATACCTCTGGGTCTTCAAAATTACCTGTTCTAATTTCTGGACCTTTAGTGTCTAATAATATAGCAACTGGCTTATTTAATTTCTCTCTAACTTTTTTTGCCATATCTATTCTTTCCTTATGTTCTTCATGTGAACCATGAGAAAAGTTAAATCTACACACATTTAGACCATTTTGCATAAGTTGAGTTAAAACTTCTTCGCTTTGTGATGCTGGACCTAGTGTACAAACAATTTTTGTCTTCTTTACATTATTTAACATATTTGCTCCTCCTGAGATATTATTCCACAGATTTATTTTTAATACTAAAACTTATATAGATAATATTTTTGCCATCTCATAAGCTTCTTTGTCAAACACTTTCTTTTGAGCTAAAGCCTCACTTATTTCTAAATCAATTATCTTATTTTCTTTTATTCCTACGACTCTAGCTGATTTTCCATCTAGTAATAATTCTACTGCTCTTACACCAAGTCTACTTGCTAGTATTCTATCAGATACAGTTGGACTTCCTCCTCTTTGGACATGCCCCAATACGGTTACTCTTAAGTCTGCCCCTGACTCTTTTTTAAGTTCTTTTTCTAAATCGCTAGCACTTCCGACACCTTCTGCCAAAACGATTATACTATGTCTCTTACCTCTTTTTTGAGTAGTCTTTAGTCTTAAAGCAACTTCATCAACTTTAATTTCTACTTCTGGTACTATTATAGTTTCAGCTCCCCCTGCAAGACCTGCATATAGAGCCAAATCTCCACAGTGTCTTCCCATGACTTCTACTATATTAACTCTTTCATGAGAAGATGATGTATCTCTTATCTTACCTATAGCATCTATAATAGTATTCATTGCAGTGTCAAATCCTATAGTATAATCTGTATATGCTAAATCGTTGTCTATAGTTCCTGGTATACCTATAGCTGGAAATCCTAAATCGCTAAGTTTTTGAGCTCCTGTAAATGAACCATCTCCACCAATTACAACTAAACAATCGATTTTATACTTTTTAAGAATTTTTACTGCTTTTAATCTACCTTCTTCTGTTTTAAATTCTTCACATCTAGAAGACTTTAATATAGTTCCTCCTCTGTGTATAATATCTCCAACAGAAGATAAGTTCATTTCAGTTAAATCTTCCTCTAGTAATCCCTTATATCCTCTATTGATTCCATATACTTTGCATCCATAATATATTGCTGATCTTACAACCGCTCTAATCGCAGCATTCATTCCTGGAGCATCTCCTCCACTTGTTAGTAATCCTATAGTTTTCATCTTTTTCCTCCTTGGATTTTATGTCAATTTTTTATTATAATCATTGTTATTATATGTTAATGGACTTTTTTTGTCCCTATATCATTTTTCAATCCCATCAAGACTAAAAAAATTAAATGTCCTTAAATGTCCATTTTGTGATATTATATCACAAAACGGACAATATTTTTCATATTATTATAATATATTTAGATTTTTATCCGAAAAATTAAGCTTTTATTTTTATGTTATCTTTAGGAAGTAACTTTTCTAAGTTATTTATAAATTCATCACATATACAAGTCAATACTCCTGTCATTTTATATGCTTTACGCTTACCATTTATATTTTCATCCATAGGATATAGGTATATACTATCATTGCCTGGATGCTGTTTAGCTATTTCTACAATATTATTAGTTGTATCTGTATCAGACATACTATCTATTTTCAAATACAATTTTTTACCACTTTGTGGTTTAATATCTTGTATATTTTTAGTTCTTCCTGAATTATAGTTTCTAGTTGCAAAATCAGTGCTATCGTTTATATCTTTTATCTCTCTAGCTATAAGTTTTGCATTTTCGCCTTCTTTTATACTTAATGTTCCTTTTACATAGATTATATTGTCTTCATTTAAAATGACATTGTATTTTTGTAATAATTGAGGAAAAACTACTATTTCTATAGCTCCATACAAATCTTCTAATTCAATAAACGCCATAATTTCATTTCTCTTTGTAGTTTTTATAGTTTTATTCACAATCATTCCACCCATTATGGCATCTGTTTCATTCATTTGTATATATGCTTCTTCATCCTCTTTTAATGAATTTAATTTTCCATTATCTATAGATGTTTTTTCTTGCAACTCTTTTTCAAATTGTGATAAAGGATGTCCACTTACATACATTCCCAGTACTTCTTTTTCAAGATTAAGTCTCTCTCTTTCTTCATATTCTTGTCTTTTAGGTAAACTATATATTTGTTGAAAATCATTATCTTCTTCACTATCTCCAAAAGCATCAAATAGAGAAATTTGACCTTGAACATTTTTCTTTCTATCCATAGATACACTTTCTAATAAACTTTCATAACCAGCCATTAAACTAGCTCTATTTTCACTTATATTATCAAAAGCTCCACATTTTATTAAGCTTTCTATTACTCTCTTATTTGTATCTTTTTGGTCTAACCTCTTAACTAAATCTACTAAATCTACAAATAATCCATTCGATTCTCTTTCGTCAATTATATTGTTTATTATGTTTACACCAACATTTTTTACAGCAGCTAGACCAAATCTTATATTATTACCTTCAACTGAAAACTTTGAAAAACTTTTATTTATATCTGGAGGCAATACATCTATTTCTAATGCTTTACATTCTCTTATATACTCAACTACCTTGTCAGTATTTCCCATGACACTCGTTATCAACGCCGCCATAAATTCAACTGGATAATATGTTTTTAGATAAGCTGTCTCATATGCTAAAACTCCATATGCCGCCGCATGTGATTTATTAAATGCATAACGAGCAAAGTCTATCATATCATCAAATATTTTATTAGCTATTTCCTCTTCTACACCATTTCTAATGCAACCTGCGATTTCTATATTGCCATCTTCATCAAATTTACCATGGATAAAATATTGTCTTTCTTCTTCCATTACATCCATCTTTTTCTTACTCATGGCTCTTCTAACCAAGTCACTTCGACCGTAACTATAACCACCCAAATCTCTAACAACCTGCATAACTTGTTCTTGATATACCAAACAACCATATGTTACTTCCATTATAGGCTTTAATTTTTCATGTAGGTAGGTTACATCTTTTGGATTGCTTTTGTTTTTTATATATGCAGGTATAGAATCCATTGGGCCTGGTCTAAACAGAGATATTCCCGCTACAATATCTTCAAAGTTGTCTGGTCTTAGTTGCTTTATAAAGCTTCTCATACCAGCACTCTCCAATTGGAATACTCCTAATGTGTTTCCAGATGATAACATCTCATATACCTTTGGGTCATCATAATCCATCTTTGAAAAATCTATTTTTTCTGTATAGTTTTTTATAACTCTATTTTTTTCTATTAAATCAAGAGTGTCTCTTATAACTGTAAGTGTTCTTAATCCAAGAAAGTCCATCTTTAAAAGACCCAGTTCTTCAAGTGTCGTCATAGTAAATTGTGTTGTTATTGCATCTTGATGTTTATATAGAGGCACATACTCATCTACAGGATTTTTTGATATAACTACTCCTGCTGCATGAGTAGAAGCATGTCTTAACATTCCTTCTATCTGTTTAGATATATTTATTATCTCTTTTGTTTCAGGGTCTTGGTCATACAACTCTTTAAGGTTAGGATTTGTATCTAGAGCTTTATCTATTGTCATTCCCAAAGCAAAAGGAATTTCTTTAGCTATCTTGTCAACTTTATTGTATCCTATATCTAACACTCTTCCTACGTCTCTTATTGCTGCTTTTGCACCCATTGTCCCAAAAGTTATTATTTGTGCAACATGGTCATCACCATATTTTCTCTTTACATAATCTATAACTTCTTCTCTTCTCTCATAACAAAAATCTATATCTATATCTGGCATAGATATACGTTCTGGATTTAAAAAACGTTCAAATAAGAGAGAATATTTTATTGGGTCTATATCAGTTATCTTAAGTGTATATGCTACTATTGAACCAGCTGCACTACCTCTACCTGGACCTACTATAATATTATTTTCTTTAGAAAAGTTTATGAAATCCCATACAATTAAGAAGTACTCCATATAGCCCATTTTTTCAATTACATCTAATTCATAATTTAATCTCTCCAGTATCTCATCACTGGGATTGTCATATCTCTCTTTTAATCCATTAAAACATAACTCCCTTAAATAAGTTTCTGGTGTATATCCTTCTGGAACATCATACTTCGGAAGATGTATAGTATTAAAATCAAACTCTACATTACACATGTCAGCTATTTTCGTAGTATTATCAATAGCTTCTAATGCATATGGAAATAATTCTTCCATTTCTTCTCTTGATTTCAAATAGAACTCTTCACTACCAAATCTCATTCTATTTGGGTCATTTAATGTTTTTCCCATTTGAATACACATAAGGACATCATGTATTTTTGAATCTTCTTTATTTACATAGTGGACATCATTAGTCGCAACTAGTGGAATACCAGTCTCTTTTGATAATTTCACTAATCCAGAATTTACTTCTTTCTGTTCGGGTAAATTATGGTCTTGAATCTCCAAAAAGAAATTTTCTTCTCCAAATATATCCCTGTAATCAATAGCAAATTGTTTTGCCTTTTCATAATTTCTATTCATTAAGGCACGTGCTACATCTCCTGCAAGGCATGCAGAAAGTGCTATAATTCCCTCATTGTGTCTTTTAAGTTCTTCCATATCAACTCTAGGCTTATAATAAAAGCCTTCTACATATGAAGTCGAAACTATTTTTATTAAATTTTTATAGCCTTCCATATTCTTAGCTAATAGAACTAAATGTCCTTGATATTTATCATAGTTTGGGTCTTTATCTCTAAGTCCACGTGCAGCCGTATAGACCTCACATCCTATAATTGGCTTTATTCCTTCTTCTATAGCTGTTTTGTAGAAATCTATAACACCAAACATACAACCATGGTCAGTGATAGCTATTGAGCTCATGTTTAACTCCTTAGCTCTTTTTATAAGTTTTTTCACCCTCGAAAATCCATCGAGTAAACTATACTCAGTATGTACATGAAGATGAGCAAAATCTTTGTCCATTAAATCACCTCCTGTTTTATAAATTTAATTTTACCACAAATATATGTCTTAAAACAAAAACAGAGACTTTTATCTCAAAATAGGAATTAACTTCAACATATCCCATTATATGTTAGAAATTAATGCTTATTCTGAGATTGTCCCCTCAATTTATTATAATGATTTTTTTCTCAAATCTGTCGCAATTTCCTCTATTTTTCTAAGCCTGTGATTGACACCAGATTTTCCTATCGGTGGCTCTAACATCTCTCCAAGTTCTTTGAGAGTCATATCTTCATACTCAATTCTAATATTAGCTATTTCTTGTAAATTTTCTGGTAAGCTGCTAATTCCTATAGTTTCTTGTATGAACTTAATATTTTCTACTTGTCTTACTGCTGCATTTACTGTTTTAGAAAGGTTAGCTGTCTCACAATTTACTATCCTGTTTACATTATTTCTCATTTCTTTTACTATTTTAGTATTTTGGAGACTTAAAAGAGCGTGGTGTCCTCCTATAATACTCAACAAATCTGATATTTGTTCACTCTCTTTAATATAAACAACATGATTATTTTTTCTAGCCACAATTTTACTATTAAAACCTAAAGAGTTTATAAGCTCTTTTAAGGAATCTGCAAACTCCTCGTTGTTAGTCACAAATTCCATATGATAGTTCTTTTCTGGGTCACTTATAGAACCTCCACCAAGAAAAGCACCTCTTATGAAAGCTCTTTTACATCCTTCGTGTTTAATTAAGCTATCTGGAATTTTGTTTATAGTAAAAAATCCTTCTTTATCTTCAAGTATACCTAATTTTTTTAATAACTTTTCTGAACCCATTTCACTTGTTACCATCAATACATAACTGTTATTTCTCTTTAACATTTGATTCTTATTTACAGAGATTGTAGTATTAATATTAAAATTCTTTTTTAATAACTTGAATACTTTACGGGCTATTGAATTTAATTCTGTTGTTATCTTTAGATTTAGTTTTTTATATCCAACAATTTGTATACTTCCCCCTGATTTGACTAGAGCTGACAATTCAGCTATATTACAACATTCATTTCCAGATACAATTCTCGCTAGTTCATTTTTGGTTTCAGTTGAAAAAGACATCTCTATCACCCATTAACTAATTTTTCTTTAACCTTTTTTTTATTTCTTGTAAGGCAACCTTTATTATCTCCTTTTCATCATCATATCTAGCTAGGTCTACAACTCTATCTAGATGGATAAATTTAGCATCAATAAAGCCTTCCTCTTTTTGTGGAATAGTATCCATATTCTTTGCTTGCATCAAATACCAAAAAACTGTTTTATGAACTGCTCTATTTTCATCCCAGTTTTCTTTGAATGTATAATGTATTTCACCTAAATATTTCAATATATCTGCCTTTACTCCAGTTTCTTCACTTACTTCACGTAATGCTGCCTCTTGGTTATTTTCCCCTTCTTCTACTTTTCCTTTGGGTAGCACCCAATCTCCATTGAACTTCCTTAGTAAAAGAATTGTATTGCCAAACAGGACTACACCACCAGCACTAACCTCTTCTCTCATCGATGTTCACTCCTTAAAACTAACATAATGATAAGGATTTCTACACAATTTTTTAAAATCCTTTTTTACTAACTTTTGTTGTAATTATGATTTAGGGCTAACTCAATAACTATGTTAGATATATACTTTGCATCATGTCTTATATAATTATTTTTTATTTCAATTAAATTCTTTTCTACGGTTTTTATACCTATCTCTTTTAATTTATCTTTTTGTTTTTTATCAAGCAAAACTTGTTCTGCTCCATCCTGTCTATAAAGGTCAAGCATTTCCTCTGGCAATATTTCATTGTTTGCTATTACATAATCTATTAAACTCTCATCAGTATGCTTCACTATAGCATTAACATGCTCTAATACGTTGTAACCATCTGTCTCACCTGGCTGGGTCATTATATTTGATATATATACTTTTGGAGCTACAGACGATTTAATGGCATCTACAATCCCATCTACAAGTAGATTTGGTATGATACTTGTATATAGGCTTCCAGGACCCATAATTATAATATCAGCATCATAAATAGAAGCAATAACATCCTTTAATGGTTTGACATCTTTTGGATTTAAAAAAATTTTGTCAATAGAGCTTTTTTGACTTTTCGATTCTTCTGGTATGCTAGATTCTCCATTTATTATGTTGCCATTCTCCAATTTTGCAACTAAGTTTACATCTTCTAAGGTTACTGGCAAAACTCTTCCTGTTATAGCAAAAATCTCACTTAATTTATACACAGCCTTTTCAAAGTTGCCATACAATCCATTCATAGCAGCCAAAAATAAATTTCCAAAACTCTGACCTTTCAAAAGTCCTTCTGTAAATCTATATTGCATGACTTCATTCATTGTTGGTTCTATATTTGCAAGTGCTAATAGACAGTTTCTTATATCTCCTGGTGGTAGCATCCCTAGGTCTTCTCTCAATACACCTGAACCTCCACCATCATCAGCAACAGTAACAATTGCAGTGATATTCTGTGTGGAATGTTTAAGACCTCTTAAAAATACTGACTGACCAGTACCTCCACCTATCACTACTACATTTGGGTCTCTATTTTCAACAATAGACCTTTGAAATAATTTTACTTTTTCATTTTTTGCTTTTTTATATATAAATAACGATACAATTAATGCAATCCAACCTAAAATTCCTACAATAATAAGTAATTTAGCCATGTTTGCCTCCACTATCGTAACATAGAGTCTCTATGTTTCTTTACAACCCTATATCCTTTATTAGATAAATCCTCCGCTATAAGATTTGTTATAGTAACTGACCTATGTCTTCCACCTGTACATCCAACACCAATTACTAAATGTTGTTTTCCTTCCTCTATATATTGAGGCACTAAAAAATGAATCATATCTAAAAGTTTTATATAAAATTCTTCACTGATTTTAGAATTCATAACATAGTCTCTAACTTCTTTATCATCACCAGTTTTAGATCTCAATTCTTCAACATAATATGGATTTGGAAGAAATCTTACATCGAATACTAAATCTGCATCAGCAAGTATACCATGTTTAAACCCAAAAGATACTACAGATATAGTTAAATTTGGATTATCTTCACCAGAAGAATATATTTTCTTTATTTCTTCTTTAAGGTCTTTTGGCTTCATATTAGTTGTATCAATTATACATGTAGATAATTCCTTTAAAGGCTCCATTATTTTTCTTTCCATTTTTATACCTTCTGGAATCTGCATATCTTTTGCCAACGGATGATTTCTTCTTGTCATTTTATATCTCTTTAACAGTACATCATCATCACAATCCAAATATACCATCTCATATTCATAATTTTCTTTTTCCAAGTAGTTTAAGCTTTCATGAAGAGCTTCAAAAAATTTTCTTCCTCTTATATCTATCCCTAGAGCAACTTTATCAATACTTGAATTTGGTTGATAACATAATTCTGCAAATTTAGTTATTAAAGCAGGAGGTAGATTATCTACACAATAAAATCCCATATCCTCTAAAGCTCTCATTGTCTCACTTTTTCCAGATCCTGAAAGACCTGTAACTATAACAAATTTCATTGCTAACTCCTCCCTTTTATCTTACGTTTATTCTATTATAATGTTTTCTACTAATGATACATCTAGATTAGAATTAAATACAGTCTTTATCGCTAGTTCAAAGTCACCAACTCGTTCTGGACAATGTGCGTCTGAACCTATCACAAATTTATTTTTTAACTCTTTTATCTTGTTTAATTGATTAACATTCAAAAAAGAATGACTACTATTTATTTCAAGTCTAGTATCTGTTTTTTTTGCTCTCTTTGCTACTTCTTCTATATACACATCGCCTTTATCTCCAGGATGAGTAATTATAAAAATATCATTATTACTCATCGCATTTATTACAGCTTTTGTATTATATTCTTTTGCTTTTTCAGTTTTGAATATATAATTATTACAATGATTTAATAGACTTTTGAATGAGGTTGGAGTAGAGCCAAAATGATAACCAGCCATAATATAGTCAAATTCTTTGATAAATTTATCATCCATATCTATATTCCCTTTGTCATCTAATATGTTACACTCCATACCTAAGAGTATATTTATATCACTATATTTATCATTTAAATAATTTACTTCTTCTCTCATTTTAAGAATATCTTTTTTCTTTACACCATATGCAATATGTTTATAACTATGGTCTGATATTCCTATTGTTTTTATTCCCTTAGAAATGGCCACCTTTACATTGTCTTCAATAGTCCCTTTTCCATGACTATATAATGTATGTGTATGATAATCAGCCAGTATTTTCATCTGTTAATCCTCTCCAAGTATTTTGACTTCTTCTTCCAACATAACCCCAAACTTGGCATATACAGCACTTTTTATAACATATATTAAATCTAAGATATCTTTAGCATTTGCTTCTCCTTGATTAACTACAAATCCACAATGCTTCTCAGACACTTGTGCTCCTCTTAAAGTAAGACCTCTTAATCCAGTTTCCTCTATTAATTTACCTGCAAAATATCCTGTTGGTCTTTTAAATGTACTTCCTGCACTAGCAAAATTTAATGGTTGTTTAGTTGTTCTTCTTGTTGCCAAATCGTCCATTAAACTTTTTATTTCATCATAATTTCCTTTTTGTAATTCTAATTCTGCTGATAAGGCTATATAGCCATTTTTTGATATTATACTTCCTCTATACCCAAATTCCATCTGTTCATTTGATAGTTCAAATATATTTCCTTCCATATCCATTAATCTTACTGATTTTACTATATCTTTCATTTCGCCACCATATGCCCCAGCATTCATGGCTAATGCTCCTCCCAATGTTCCAGGTATCCCTGATGCAAATTCAAATCCTTTTAATTCTTGTTTTTGAAGAGCTTTACCTAAAACTGATAACAAAACTCCTGACTGAGCAATCATTCTAGTATCATTTATTTCATAAGAATTGAAATTATCGGCTAATTCTATTACAATACCTCTTATTCCACCATCTTTAATTAAAATATTTGAGCCATTTCCAATTATTAAATATGGAATGGATTCCTTTTTTACCAACTGAAGTACATTTTTTAATTGTTCTTCTGTTCTAGGTCTAACCAATATATCTGCTGGTCCTCCTACTCTAAATGAAATATGCTTTTTCATAGGTTCATCAACTTTTATATCATCTTTACTTAATATATTTAATAAATTTTCGTATATATCTTGATTATTCATTGTATTTCCTCCCAAATTATACTGAACTTTAGCTGTCATTCTTATTTAAATTACATTAATATATAGTATTAACTATATTCAATAATATATGATTTTGCTTATCATATGGATTTTATATTTTAAGTTTCTTAATTACAAACTATATTCAATAAATATATAATAAATTAAAAAAAAAAAAATAACAACATATAAAAGAATATAAATAATTTAAAAAAAGCATCAATATCACTGATATCAATGCTTTAAAAGGCAATTTAATTCGTATTATTTATCTAACTATTTTTAACATAGCAAAGATAATAAATTCCTCCAACTATTATGGAACCTCCAACAATATTTCCAAGTGTTACAAATACCAAATTAGTTATGAATTGGACTATAGTTATATTTGCTCCTAATGCCATTCCCATTGGTATAAAAAACATATTTGCAACGCTATGTTGGAATCCACATAACACAAATAGCATTATTACTGTCCAGCATGAAGTTAACTTTGATACTACATCTTGAGATGCTGTAGCCATCCATACAGCTAAAACTACTAGAATATTGCAAAGTATTGCTTTTAAAAACATTGAAACTATAGTTGAATTAACTTTAGCTTCTGCTACAGCTATAGCTTTTGTAGCTGCATCCCCTGTCAATGTAGAAGAATAAAATACAAGTGCGACTAATAAAATTGAACCTACTAAATTTGCAAAATAAACCAGTCCCCAGTTTCTTAACATTTTTCCTAATGTTATTTTTTTGTCCATAAGTGGAATAAGCATTAAAGTATTTCCAGTGAATAACTCTGCTCCTGCTACTACTACAAGCATAAGACCTACTGGAAAGACCATAGCACTTAAAAAACTAGCTACTCCTGGGTCTATTTTACCGAAAGTCTGACTAACTATAATACTCCCCAATGCCCCTAAACCTATAAATGCTCCTCCAAATAAACCTAATAAAATTGCATTTTGTGTTGAAATATTCGCTTTTTTAATGCCAGCACTTATAGTTGCTTGTGCTGTTTCCCCAGGTGTCAAGAATCCTTTACTCATAAATCCTTCCCCCTTAAAAATTATACTTTTCCTTGTCTTTTTATGGCAATAATTATATAATAACAATATGATATATAATAAATTTTATTAACATAAAAAATATACTATATGCTTATATATACTTGTCTCATATAATTATACTATTTATTATATACCAACTTTGTTAATTTCGAAATAATTTATATCGAATTTGAAAAATTTACCTCTCGATTATTTATTTTACTTTTTTATTGTTGAGGTATTATATATAATAGATATATGTTTGTGTTATTATATATAATTACTTATTTTAATAAATATTTGAAGGAGGAAATTTTATGTTTGATATATCATTTTTCGAAATGTCGATATATGAAATAGCAGTTACTACAATATATATAATTAATTTCATGGTTATACTGAACCTTATCTTTAGAGAAAAAAGAAACATAAATACAACTCTAACATGGCTTCTTATATTGGTATTAATTCCTGCACTTGGATTCATACTTTATATAGCTTTTGGTAGAAATATTTCAAAAAACAATATGTTTAGATTGAAAGAAAAGGACGATAAGATAATCAAAAGTAACATACTAGATACTCAAGTTAAACTCCAGTCTACTTCTGAAATTGATTCAGATATACATCAACATAAGGATATGATTTATGCATTAGCTAATTCAAATAATGCTCATTATACCAATAATAACGATGTGTGGATTTATGCTGAGTCTAGTCAATTTTTTAACAGTCTTCTTGATGAACTTAAAAAAGCTAAAAAATATATAAACATACAATTTTACATTTTCAAAGATGACAAAATCGGAACTGAAATAATCGACATTCTAGTAGCTAAAGCTAAAGAAGGTGTTGAAGTAAGACTTTTATTTGACGCAGTGGGTGGTAGAACACTAAAGAATAGTACACTCTCTAGACTTAAAGAAAGTGGTGTTAAAGTTGGAAGCTTCTTCCCATCATTCTTAAAAATTGTAAACTTTAACTTAAACTATAGAAATCACCGAAAAATTGTTGTTATTGATGGTAAAGTAGGATTTGTAGGTGGATATAATGTTGGTGATGAATATTTAGGTAGAAATCCAAAATTTGGTCTATGGAGAGATACACATACTAAGCTTACTGGTGATTGTGTAATTGACCTGAATATGAGATTTATCCTTGATTGGAGATACACAACTAAAGAAGATTTAGACTTAGAAAAGTACTTTATAGAAGAAGAAGCACACTCTAATCATCCTTCTGAAAATATTGGGATTCAGATAGTGTCAAGTGGTCCAGATATATCAGAGCTTGACGAAATTAAATATGGTTACCTTAAAATGATTCAGAAAGCTAGAAAGTATATATATATACAGAGTCCTTATTTAATACTTGACTCAACGTTTATAGATACTTTAAAAATAGCTTGTTTATCTGGTGTTGATGTAAGAATTATGATTCCTTCTAAACCTGACCATCCTTTTGTATACTGGGCATCATATTCATATGCTGGAGAGCTTTTAAACTTTGGAGCTAAAATTTATACTTATGGTCAAAATGCATTTTTACATGCTAAAACGATAGTTATAGATGACTCTATCTGCTCTATAGGAACAGCTAATATGGACATAAGAAGCTTTGAACTTAATTTTGAAGTAAATGCATTTATGTACTCTTCAAAAAAAGCATTGGAACAAAGAATTATATTTGAAAATGATATTTTAGATTCAAAAGAAATAACATTAGATATATATAATTCTAGGTCTACTTATATAAAAATCAAGGAATCAATTTCTAGACTATTATCAGCAGTTTTATAAATCTTTTATTTTATAAAAATTTTACATTTCAGTTTATTTTTTAAAGTTTTTTATATATATTATTTTTTTTTTATTGAATTTAGTCCATTTTTTTTATTTTTTTTAACTATTCTGAATTATTTTATATTATAATAGACTAGTATAGTTTTTATTTTTAATAGGTAACTTTTTTGCATTGTTTTTATGAATAAAGAAATTGTTGTATATTGTTCTTTCTTTATTGTTTTGGTTTTGTTCACCAACATAAGGTTGGGGTCAACTCATGGTTAATTATTTTTTGAAAAATAATAACTTTAAAAAGAAAAGGGGGATTTGTTATGTGCGATTTTATTTCACACAACAAGCAATTATTTGACGAACTAGATATATTTATTGACTCTCTTGCAACAAAGGAAGGTGCGTTAATACAAGTTCTACATGAAGCGCAAGGTATATTTGGATATCTTCCAAAAGAAGTTCAGCTTCACGTTGCTAGAAAACTTGGCGTAGCTCCTGCAAAGGTATATGGAGTTGTTACATTCTATTCTTATTTTACTACAGAACCTGTAGGTAAGTATAAAATCAGTGTCTGTCTAGGTACTGTATGTTTTGTAAAAGGTGCTGACAAGATATTAAGCGCTTTTGAAAAACAGCTTGGTATAAAAGTTGGAGAAACTACTAGTGATTTTAAATTTTCTTTAGAAGGTTTAAGATGCTTGGGGGCATGTGGTTTAGCTCCAGTTGTTACTGTAAATGGTAAAGTTTATGGTAAGGTAAAACCCGACCAAGTAAGCGAAATATTAGATACTTATAGAGAATTAGAATTGAATTGTTAAGAGGGGTGAATAAATAATGCGTAAAGTAAATTCATTTGATGAATTAAAAGTTTTGGCTGATGAGCTGAAACCTAATCTTAGCTTAAGAAAAAATTATTCTAAGGAAAATGTATTAAGAAGAGAATTACTTGTTTGTTGTGATACTGGATGTACATCTTCAAACAGTATGGAAATAGTTAGTGAATTAGAAAATGAAATAAAAAAATCAGGAATCCAAGACAAAGTTAGTGTTCGCTTGACTGGTTGTTTTGGTTTCTGTGCTCAAGGTCCTATCGTAAAAGTTTATCCTGATAACGTTTTCTACGTAAAGGTTGAACCATCAGATGCTGAAAAGATAGTTCAAAGCCACTTGATTAGAAATACAGTTGTTGAGGAATTATTATATGAAGAAGAATCTTTAAGTAAAAAAGTAGAAGAACAAGAAGAAATGTCTTTCTACAAGAAGCAATTACGTATAGCTTTAAAAAATTGTGGACTTATAGACCCAGATAGTATAGAAGAATATATTGCCAATGATGGTTATTTAGCCCTAGGCAAATGTTTAACTTCTCTTACTCCTCAAGAAGTTATTGCAGAAGTAAAAACTTCTGGTCTTCGTGGTAGAGGTGGTGCTGGTTTCCCTACAGGTTCTAAATGGGAAGCTGCTTCAAAAAATCCTGCTGGTCCAACAGATAAAAAATTCGTTGTCTGTAATGCTGACGAAGGTGACCCAGGTGCATTTATGGATAGATCAGTACTTGAAGGTGACCCTCACAGTGTACTAGAAGCTATGGCAATATGCGGATATGCTATAGGCTCTGATACAGGTTACATATACATAAGAGCAGAATATCCAAAATCTATAGAAAGATTAAAAGTAGCTATAGCTCAAGCTGAAAAATATGGTTTACTTGGCGAAAATATATTAGGTACTGGATTTAACTTTAAATTAGAATTAAAATACGGTGCAGGAGCTTTCGTTTGTGGTGAAGGTACAGCTCTAATGCATTCAATTGAAGGTAGACGTGGAGAACCTAGAATGAAGACTTATAGTTCTTCTAAGAGTGGTTTATGGAAATCTCCTACTTGCTTAAACAATGTTGAGACTTTTGCTAATATTCCAGCAATCATACTGAATGGTGGAAGCTGGTTTGCTAACTTAGGAACTGAAGATTCTAGTGGTACTAAAGTTTTTGCTCTTGGTGGAAAAGTAGAAAACGTAGGGCTTGTTGAAGTTCCAATGGGTACTACTTTAAGAGATATCGTATTTGAAATTGGTGGAGGAATCCCTGAAGACAAACAATTCAAGGCAGTTCAAACAGGTGGGCCATCTGGTGGATGTATACCAACTGAGCATTTGGACATCCCTATAGACTTTGGTTCATTAAGTTCTATAGGCTCAATGATGGGTTCTGGTGGTATGCTTGTTCTTGATGAATCTGACTGTATGGTAGATATAGCCAAATTCTTCCTTGAGTTTACTGTTGAAGAATCTTGTGGTAAATGTACACCTTGTCGTATAGGTACTACAAGATTATTAGAAATATTAACTAAAATTACAGAAGGTAATGGTACTCTACAAGATTTAGATGACCTAGAAAACCTTGCTGAAACTATACAAACTGCTTCATTATGTGGTCTTGGTAAAGCTGCTCCAAACCCTGTTTTAAGTACTCTTCAATATTTCAAAGATGAGTATATAGCTCATGTTGTGGATAAGAAATGTCCTGCTGGCAAATGTCAAAACTTACTTTCTTACTTTATAACAGATGCTTGTAAGGGTTGTACAAAATGTTCTAGAGTGTGTCCTGCTGGTTGTATAACAGGTTCTGTTAAAGAACAACATACAATAGATACTTCTAAGTGTCTAAAATGTGGTGCTTGTATAGATAATTGTACATTTAACGCTATAATCAAGAAATAACTTATTTGGAGGAGGAATAACAATGAGTTTAGTTAATTTAACTATTAATGGCAAACACGTTTCAGCACCTAGTGGAACTTCTATCTTAGATGCTGCGAAATTAATAAATATAAAAATACACAATCTTTGTCATTTACATATGAATGAAATAGATAAGCTTGACACTTGTGCATCTTGTCGTGTTTGTATGGTTGAGACAGAGAGAGGCCTAGTTCCAGCTTGTGGGACAGTTATAAAGGAAGGTATGAGAGTTCAAACTAATAGTGCAAAAGCATTAAATGCTCGTAGAACTATTGTTGAATTATTGTTATCAGACCATCCACAAGATTGTTTTGTATGTGAAAAAAATGGAGATTGTGAATTACAGACTATAGCTGCTGATTTAGGAGTAAGAAAAATAAGATATCAAGGTTCTAAATCTTTTGCAGGTAAGGATACTTCTACTAAGTCTTTAGTTAAAGACCACTCTAAGTGTATATTATGTAGAAGATGTGAAACTGTATGTAATGATATACAAACAGTAGGAGCATTATCTGGAGTTAATCGTGGATTTAATACTTTAGTTAGTACATTCTTTAACGCTGATATGGTTGAAACAGAGTGTACATTCTGTGGTCAATGTATATCTGTCTGTCCAACTGGAGCATTAACAGAAGTAGATAATGTACCTAAACTTTGGGATGTTTTAAATAGAAAAGAAAAAACTATAGTAGTGCAAGTTGCTCCTGCTGTAAGAGTTGCAATTGGTGAAGAATTTGGATTAGAGCCAGGTTCAATTTCTACAGGAAAAATGGTAGCTGCTTTAAAAGCACTTGGATTTGAACATGTATTTGATACAAACTTTGGTGCAGACTTTACTATCATGGAAGAAGCTACTGAATTTATAGAGAGAATCCAAAGTGGTGAAAATCTTCCTATATTAACTAGTTGTTGTCCTGCATGGGTAAACTTCTTAGAGCATAATTATCCAGATAAGTTAAATTTAGCATCTAGCTGTAAGTCTCCTCAAGGTATGTTTGGTTCTATAGCTAAAAATTACTACGCACCTAAAATATTAGGAATCAATCCTGAAGAGCTTTATGTTGTATCTGTAATGCCTTGTGTAGCTAAAAAATATGAAGCTTCAAGAGAAGAATTAAGTGAATCTGGAATACTAGATGTTGACCTTTCTATAACTACTAGAGAGTTAGCTAAGATGATAAAAGAGGCTGCTATCGATTTACCTAATCTTCAAGACCAAGATTTTGATAATCCTTTAGGAAAATCTACAGGTGCTGCATCTATATTTGGAGCAAGTGGTGGAGTTCTAGAAGCTGCTCTACGTACTTCATATGAGAAGATAACTAATAAGACTTTAGATAATGTAAACTTTACTAATGTTAGAGGTCTTAAAGGAATAAGAGAAGCAAGCATAGATGTTGATGGAACTACAGTTAATGTGTGTATTGTAAATACACTTAAAAATGCTAGAAAGATTATGGATAAGGTTAGAAGTGGAGAATGTAAATATCACATTATAGAAGTTATGGCATGTCCTGGTGGATGTGTTGGAGGTGCTGGTCAACCTTATCACCATGGTAATACTGAAATAGTTGATAGACGTGCAAATGCATTATATGAAATAGATAGAAATAAAGCTATACGTAAATCTCATGAAAACCCTGATTTACAAGCTATTTATAAAGACTTCTTTGGAGACCCAAATAGCGATGTAGCTCATAAATATCTTCATACTCATTACTTCGATAAGAGCTGTATCTATGGAGAATGTCCACAAGAATGTGCTTGTGAGGAATCTAAATAAGCTCTAACAATTATAAAATTAAGTGTTCTTAAATAAAAGGATTGTCTTAAAATACTCTTAAGTATTTTAAGACAATCCTTATTAGTTTAATTTAATACAACTTCCTAGACTCATAGATTAATTAAAGAATCCCAGCCATCCTCATAAGTTGTTTTGCATTTGTAGTTTTACATCTTCCATCTTTTATCATATAGTCAAAATGGATTTTATCATCTACATAGTACTCTGAGAAATGATAGTTTACAACTTCAACATCTCCACTACCTGAAAGGTCACATAACTCAAAATCATGTGTTGTAACCATACTTATAACCCATGGTCTTGATAGCTTCTTTACTGCCTCACTTGCTCCAATAATTCTATCAGCAGAGTTAGTTCCCTTAAAAATCTCATCCACTAAAACCAACATTGGTAATTCTTTTAAGCTATATTGAATCATTGATTTTATTCTAAGAATCTCAGCATAAAAAGTTGATATTCCTTGGCTTACATCATCTTGTATTCTCATAGATGTAAATATAGCCATACAAGTTGCATCAAAATTCTTAGCGCATACTGGTCCTCCTGCATATGCTAATACTAAGTTCACTCCTATACTTCTTAAAAATGTTGTTTTTCCAGACATATTTGAACCTGTAATAATACATGTCTGAGAATTTAATTGTATTGAGTTTGCTATTACACTTTTCTCTGCTATCAATGGATGATATACTTCTTCAACTTTTAACCTTGGAGCATCTTCATATTTTATTACTGGAAAGCATGTATTCTCCTTTACATGACCAATAACTGTTAAACTTATTAGAGCTTCAAATTCCCCAATAGATTCCAGCCATCCTCTAATTTGATTTCCATACATTCCTTTCCATCGTTCCAGAGATTCTGCACAATGATAATTCCACATAAGAACACCGCAAGCAATTATATATAATATCTGATTATATCTTAAATTCACAGCATTTCCTATTGAATTCAATTGTTTAATACCTTTTGAAACGCCACTTCCCTTAGAAAGTTTTTCTTGTAATTCTTTCAAGTAAGTACTTTCAAATGTCTCTTTTTCTAAAACCTCAAACATCTTTTCATATACTTGTATATTTCTACTAAATGAAAATAATGGAGAAAGAGTTTGCATAAGTTTCGTATGCCCAAAGCCACTAAATCCCAACTGTATTATAAAAAGTAAAAAAACAGGTAAAATAGGTAAAAAACCTAATGTAAAAAATATAAAAGATAGGATTGTAGCAGTAGGTAGACCCCAAGTAAAAATATGCATCCATTTAGGTATATATACATTTTTATTTTCTCCATACTCTATAAATGTTTCTATACTCCCATCAGAGTTATTTTTTTGCTCCTTACCAATTATATTGCTCAGTGTTTGAATATGAATAGAAAAGTCATCTTTTGATAAAAGTTCTTTTATTGCTATTTGTCTCTCTGATATTATCTTATCATCTGGATTTTCATTCCATAATGACTTAGCCAAGGACTTCTTCCCATAAGATGTATTAGCTACACATATATATTGATACAATGAAGCTCCTCCAAACAAATCTAAATCTTTTGCTTGTGAATTCTCATCTTTTAAGTATTCTTTACCATCTATTTTGAATTCTTTCCATCCATCTCCAAATCGTTTGATATACTTGTCTATTACTTCACCCTTACTTTTAAAATACATTTCTTCTTCTTTTACTTTATTATGAATAACCAAGAGTGCTATAAATAATATAATTGCTATAGCTCCAACAAAAATACCTGCTATATTTTTATTATAAAATCCAATAGCAAATCCTGCTATCACTATCAAAAAAGAGATTAATCTTGCTGTGCTTATATTATTTGACTTTTTACTTAAGAGCAATTCTTTTTCAGTAGTACTTTGTAAAAGTTTACTAAAATAGTCTATTCCCATAAAAAATTCCAACTTTCTTATTATATAATAAAATTCAAAAATTAATCTAGTGTGATTTTAATCTATTATTTTAAATTTTCCTTATATGATATATATTATTAATAAATATTATATACAACTTAATTTTAATATTATTCTTTACTACTTAGTATCAATTAATTTTGATAATTTTTTAGTAAACTCTTGAGCTGCATCATATCCCATTCCTCTTTGTCTAAAATTCATTGCTGCTACTTCTAATATCATAGCAGTATTTCTTCCAGGCTTAACAGGTACAACAAGTTTCTCTACGTTAACACCAAGTATCTCTTCATATTCTTTATCAAGTCCAAGTCTGTCATAATATTTAGTTTCATCCCAAGCTTCTAGATGAACTACTAAATCTATCATTTTAGAATTTTTAATCGCTCCTACTCCATATAGACTTCTAACATCTATTATTCCTATTCCTCTTATCTCAAGGAAATGTCTTATTAATTCAGGTGACTGCCCCATCAGCATACTTTCATCCAGCTTTCTTATTTCCACAGCATCATCTGCAACTAGTCTATTTCCTCTTTGAATCAGTTCTAATGCTGTTTCTGACTTTCCTATACTGCTTTCACCTTTTATCAGTACGCCTATCCCATAAATATCAACTAACACTCCATGAATTGTTGTGTGTGGTGCTAATTTATTATCCAAATAATTTGATAGTCTATTTATAAGTCTAGTTGTATTTCTGTTTGTACTCAAAAGTATTCTCTTATATTTTTTAGCTTTTTCTATTACATCTGGCTTGATTTCCAAGTCTCTAGAGATTATTAGAGCAGGTATTTCATATGAGAAAAATCTATTTAATACTTCTTCTCTAATATTATTATCCATCAATCCAAAGAAATTATATTCTGTTTTTCCAACTATTTGTATTCTTTCATACGCAAAGTAATCAAAATATCCTGCAAACTGTAATCCTGGTCTATTTATATCTTGAGAATAGACATAATAATCTACATCATCAGGCATGTACACAACTTTTAACTTTAGGTCTTTTATTATCTCTCTTATCGATACCTTATTGCTAGTTTCCATTAATTTTCTTCCTTCCTAAAAAAATTATAAACATTATCTGCAATGTTTTTATTCATTCCATCTACTTCTAGAAGTTCTTCCATAGTAGCTTTTTTTATAGCATCTACATCTTTAAAATGATTTAGTAATGATTTCTTTCTTTTTTCACCTATTCCTTGTATATCATCTAAGATAGATTTTGTCAAAGCTTTATTTCTTAAACTTCGATGATATGTTATCGCATAATTGTGAACCTCTTCTTGTATACTAGCAATAAATCTATATAAATTGGTTGTTTTATCTAGCTCTATTTCTTTTTCTTTGCATATCAATCCTTTGGTTCTATGCTTATCATCTTTGTACATTCCCCAAAGAGGTATATCTACATCATTAAGTTCTAAGACCCTTTTTACTGCACTAACCTGCCCTTTTCCACCATCCAACAATATCAAGTCAGGTAAATTTCCATGTTTTAATCTTCTATCTACAATTTCAGCCATAGAATCATAATCATTAGGTCCAATGACTGTTTTTATTTTATATCTTCTGTATTCTTTTTTATCTTTTTTAGCATTTGTATATACTACCATAGAACCAATCGAATCTACACCTTGTATATTTGATATGTCATAAGCCTCTATTCTTATTGGTAACTTTTCTAGATTTAATAGATGTTTTAATTCTTCCAACGCTCCAATACTTTTTTCATATTTTCTTTTGTTCATGTCAGAAAACTTTTCAAGATACTCTACAGCATTTTTTCTTACCATTTCAACTAAGCTTTTCTTTTCTCCCTTTTGTGGAACTCTTATCGTTACTTTTTGACCTTTTTTTGACGATAACCATTCTTCTAATATAGAACTATCTTCTATCTCATCTTCTATAATTAATTCTTTAGGTATATACTCTTGCTCATTGTAAAATTGTTTTACAAATGAACCTAATATAGAAGCTCTTGGGCTATCCATTACACCTTCTAGTATAAAGTGTTCCCTACCCACAATTTTACCATTTCTAATAAAAAATACTTGTACACAAGCCTCATTATGAGCTCTTGCCATTGCAACCACATCTTGATTTAAGTCACTTACATTAGTATCTATTTTTTGCTTCTGTATCATTTCTTCTAGACTCTTTATTTTATCTCTATATACAGCAGCTTCCTCAAATCTAAAATTCATAGAACTCTCATTCATCTTTTCCTTTAAAAGCTCCATTAATTTTTCTTCTTTACCAGATAAACACATTATAATTTCTTCTATCATCTTTCCATATTCTTCTTTAGAAACATTTCCTGTACAAGGTCCTAGACATTTATTTATATGCAGATTCAAACAAGGTCTTGTTTTATTCTTTATTGCTTTTTCTATATCTATTTTACAACTTCTTATTGGATAGGTACTATTTATAAGTTCCAAAGTATCATTCACAGCAGTTATATTAGTATATGGTCCAAAATACTTTGCCTTATCTTTAAGAACTCTTCTAACTTTTAAGATTCTTGGGTAATCTTCATTTGTAGTTACTTTGATATATGGATAAGTTTTATCATCTCTAAGTACTACATTATACTTCGGTCTATATCTTTTTATTAGATTACATTCAAGTATTAATGCCTCTAACTCTGAATCCGTTATAATATACTCAAATTTATATATATTCTTAACCATAGATTTTACTTTAGATGTATGGTTTTTTGAAGATTGAAAATACTGCCTTACCCTGTTTTTTAAAGATATGGCTTTTCCCACATATATTATATGGTCGTATTTGTCTTTCATTAAATATACTCCGGGCTCAGAAGGTAATTTTTTTAAATGCTCTTGTATATCAAACATCTCGCCCTCCAAAACATTAAATTTTATACTAAAATTATACCCTAAAATGTGAAATTTAAAAAGTTATACAATTTCCAGTACTCTAGACAAGTTAAAGTCCATATCCCCCTTCCATAATTGATTTAAAAACAAACCTAAATATGAAGAGTAATATGGACTTTATACTTTTGTTGACTGTTTACAACTTATAGTTAACTAACTTCTAAAAGATGTAATTAACTTATATCTCTAATTTTAAGATTTATCACATTTTATATGATTTAAGAAAAATATTTCTTTAAAAATTGACCTGTATAAGACCCATCAACTTTAGATACTTCTTTTGGTGTTCCAGTTGCAACTACAGTTCCACCTTTATCTCCACCTTCTGGTCCTAGGTCTATTACATAATCACAAGTCTTTATAACATCTAAATTATGCTCTATAACTATAATTGTATTTCCTGTATCTGCTAATCTTTGTAGCACTTGAATTAGCTTATCTACATCTGCCATATGAAGTCCAGTAGTAGGCTCATCTAATATATACAAGGTCTTCCCTGTTGGTCTTTTACTAAGTTCAGCTGCTAATTTTATACGTTGTGCTTCTCCTCCTGATAATTGAGTTGAAGGCTGTCCTAATTTGATGTATGAAAGACCTACATCCATTAAAGTCTCTAGTTTTCTTTTTATATTCGGTATATTTTCAAAAAACTCAACAGCTTCTTCCACATTCATATCCAGTATGTCAGATATAGTTTTGTCTTTGTATTTTACTTGCAGTGTTTCTCTATTATATCTTTCACCCTTACAAATTTCACAAGGAACATATACATCAGGTAAGAAATGCATTTCTATTTTTATTATTCCATCACCCTTACAAGCTTCACATCTTCCACCTTTTACATTGAAACTAAATCTTCCTTTTTTATAACCTCTTGCTTTAGCTTCATTAGTTGCTGCAAAAATATCTCTTATAAAGTCAAATACACCTGTATAAGTTGCAGGGTTTGAACGAGGTGTTCTTCCAATTGGACTTTGGTCTATATTTATAACTTTATCTATGTTTTCAATTCCTTTTATTTCCTTATGTTTACCAGCTCTTTGTTTAAGTCTATTTACTTTACTTGCAACACCTTTGTAAAGTATATCATTTATCAATGTACTTTTCCCAGAACCTGAAACACCTGTTATACATGTAAACTTACCTAATGGGAATTTTATATCTATATTTTTTAGATTATTTTCTGATGCTTTGACTATTTCTATAAAATTTCCATTTCCTTCTCTAGTAGTCTCAGGAAGTAATATTTGTTTTTTACCACTTAGATACTGACCTGTTATTGAGTTTTCATTTTCAATTATTTCATCCAAAGTACCCTGTGCAACTATCTCACCACCATGTATACCTGCACCTGGCCCAATATCTAAAACATAATCAGCTTCTCTCATTGTATCTTCATCATGCTCTACAACAATTAAGGTATTTCCTAAGTCTGTTAGGTGTCTAAGAGTACCTATAAGCCTATCATTGTCTCTTTGATGAAGTCCTATACTTGGCTCATCAAGTACATATAAAACTCCAACCAATGCAGAACCTATTTGAGTTGCTAATCTTATACGTTGTGCTTCTCCTCCTGATAGAGTTCCAGCCTTTCTTGATAAATTTAAATAATCAAGACCTACATCTCTTAAGAACATAGCTCTTCCTTTTATTTCTTTTATAATCTCATGAGCTATAAACCTCTGTTTCTCTGTAAGATTTATATTTTCCATAAAGTCAATCAATTCATTTACAGATAAGTTTGTAACTTCCATTATGTTTTTTCCATCAACTAAAACAGATAAAACTTCTTTTTTAAGTCTCATCCCTTTACATTTTGGACATGGTCTTTCTGCCATATATTCTTCAATCTTATCTCTCATGTACTCTGAGTTGGTTTCTCTATATCTTCTCTCTAAGTTTACTATTACACCTTCAAAATATGACTTATAATTTCTAGTTCCTCCAAATTTTGATTCATAAGTAAACTCTACAATTATATTGTCTTTGCCATAAAGTAATTCCTCAACAAAATCCTCTGGTAAATCTTTAAATGGAGTTGTCAAAGATACATTAAAATGTTCTGCTAAGCTTTTTATCATTTTACTATAATAAGTATCATCATTAACACCAGTTGACCCCCATGCTGCAACTGCACCTTGTTTTATTGATAAGTCTTTATTTGGTACTACTAATTCCGGGTCTACTTCTTTACTTTCTCCAAGACCATTACAAACATCACAAGCACCAAAAGGAGCATTAAATGAGAACATTCTTGGAGATAATTCTTCTATCCCAATTCCATGTTCTGGGCATGCAAATTTAGTTGAAAAAAGAATTTCCTCTCCATCTATTATTTGTGCTATTACAAGACCATCAGATAACTTAACTGCAGTCTCAATTGAATCTGCCAATCTAGATTCAATTCCATCTTTAATTACTATTCTGTCTACTACAACTTCTATACTATGTTTTTGATTCTTATTTAAATCTATATCATCACTAACTTCATAGTTTTCACCATCAACTCTAACTCTTACAAATCCTTCTTTTTTGATATTATCAAAAACCTTTTTATGTGTACCTTTTTGTCCTCTAACAATTGGTGAAAGTATCTGTAATTTCGTTCTATCTGGAAAATCTAGCATTTTATCAACTATTTCTTGAATAGTCATCTGGCTTATTTTTTCACCACATGTAGGACAATATACATCTCCTACTCTTGCAAATAATAATCTTAAATAGTCATATATTTCTGTTACTGTTCCAACAGTAGAACGCGGGTTTTTTGAAGTAGTCTTCTGGTCAATTGATATAGCTGGTGACAACCCCTCAATATATTCTACATTTGGCTTTTCCATTTGACCTAAAAATTGTCTAGCATATGCAGATAAACTCTCTACATATCTTCTTTGACCTTCTGCATATATTGTATCAAATGCTAAAGAAGACTTTCCAGAACCCGATAATCCTGTAAAAACAATAAATTTGTCTCTTGGTAATTCTAAATCTACATTTTTTAAATTATGCTCTTTTGCTCCTCTTATTATAATTTTATCTTCCATAATGTTGTTTTTACCTTTCTATTTTTCCAATTTTTCTTCTAATTGTTTTACTTTATCTCTAAGTTCTGCTGCTCTCTCAAATTGTAAGTTTTGAGCAGCTTCCATCATCTCTGATTTTAATTTTTCTATATTATCTCTTATCTCATCTTTATCATCTGTGTCAGATATTCCATATACAACTTCTTCCTCCGCTACCTTAGTAGCTTCTATACTATCTCTTATACTTTTCTGTATAGTTTTAGGGGTAATGTCATGTTCTTTATTATATAGATTTTGTATATCTCTTCTTCTCTTTGTTTCATCAATAGCATTTTGCATTGAGTTAGTTATTCTGTCTGCATACATAATTACTCTTCCATTTTCATTTCTAGCTGCACGTCCAATAGTCTGTATTAATGCTGTTTCGGAACGTAAGAAACCTTCTTTATCTGCATCTAAAATTGCTATAAGTGAAACTTCTGGTATATCCAATCCTTCTCTAAGTAGATTTATTCCTACAAGTACATCGAACTTTCCTAGTCTTAAATCTCTTATGATTTCTGTTCTTTCTAATGTAACTATATCTGAATGTAAATATTTAACTTTTATCCCTATCTCTTTAAGATAATTAGTCAAGTCCTCACTCATTTTTTTAGTTAAAGTGGTTATAAGCACTCTTTCATTTTTTTCTATAGTTTTGGTTATCTCTCCTACCAAATTGTCTATTTGATTATTAATAGGTCTTACTTCTACAATTGGGTCTAAAAGTCCAGTTGGTCTTATTATCTGTTCTGCTATAGTTTCTGAATGTTGAATTTCATAAGGCCCTGGTGTAGCACTTACAAACAACATTTGATTTATATTTCCTTCAAATTCTTGAAAGTTTAATGGTCTATTATCAAGTGCAGAAGGTAATCTAAATCCATTCTCTATAAGAGATGTCTTCCTAGACCTATCCCCTGCATACATACCTCTTACTTGTGGTATAGTAACATGTGCCTCATCTACAATTATTAAGTAATCATCTGGAAAGAAATCCATTAATGTATATGGTTTTTCTCCTTCTGACCTACCTGTAATATGTCTTGAGTAGTTCTCTATACCTTGACAAAAACCTATTTCTTTTAGCATCTCTATATCGTACTTTGTTCTTTGTTCAATTCTTTGCGCTTCTAAAAGTCTATCATTTTCCTTGAAAGATTTTATTTGTTCTTGAAGCTCGTCTTCTATTTCTACAATTGCCTTTTCAATTCTTTCTGGTGTTGTTACATAGTGAGATGCTGGGAATATAACAATGTGATTTCTAGTACCAACAATCTTTCCTGTTACATAATCAATCTCTGTTATTCTATCTACCTCATCACCAAAAAATTCTATTCTTATTGCTTTTTCATCGTTACTTGCTGGAAATATCTCTAGTATATCTCCTCTAACTCTAAAAGTTCCTCTTGTAAAATTTATGTCATTTCTCTCATATTGTATCTCTATTAACTTTTTTATTACATCATCTCTGTCTCTTTGCATACCTGGTCTTATAGATAACATAAGTTCTTTATAGTCTTTTGGGTCTCCAAGTCCATATATACAAGATACAGATGATATTATTATAGTATCTCTTCTCTCTAAAATAGATGCCGTAGCAGAATGTCGAAGTTTGTCTATTTCATCATTTATGCTTGCATCTTTTTCTATATAAGTGTCACTGTGAGCTACATATGCTTCTGGTTGATAGTAATCATAGTAACTTACAAAATATTCAACTGCATTGTCTGGGAAAAATTCTTTAAACTCACTGTAAAGCTGTGCCGCTAGTGTCTTATTGTGAGCCATTATTAGGGTAGGTTTCTTAACTTGTTGAATGATGTTTGCCATTGTGAATGTTTTTCCTGAACCCGTTACTCCTAACAATGTCGAAAATTTCTCATTTCTATTTATAGAATCCACTATTGATTTAATAGCTTCTGGTTGGTCACCTGTAGGTTTGAAGTCTGATTTTATTTTAAAATCCACAGTATCACTCCTTTTTTCGAACATTAGTTCCTAATATTTATTATTATATCATATCTTTCTAAAATTGTTTAAGTTATTTTAAATATTTTACCCATTTAAATTTTACTTAAATCTAAAATATAAAAAAAGACTTCTATCTTTACAATAGAAGTCTATAATACATGGAAAATAAATACTTTATTTAACTTATATAACAAAATCAAACGCTTCTTTTTCAACTCCATCTAGCTTTAAATCAAATATCTTTAATATAGTTGATGCATGTGCTCTCAAATCTCCGTTCTCTATAACCACACCACTTTTAATATTAGGTCCAAAAGCTATAAATGGAGGTCTATTACCTTTAGTAGGTAAATGACCATGTGTCGCAACAGCAAACTTGTAATCTTTTATATCCGAATCCTTTATAATATTTCCTTCTAAATCATTACCAAATGAAATTCCTTCAATACCTTCAATTACCATTTCGAAATCACCTTCAAGACCAAGTTCAGATGCTTCCTCTTTGCTAAAAATAGTCTCTATGAATAATTCTTCTTTAAATTCTTCAAGCAGTTCTCTTAGCTCGGTTAATCTATCTAAGTTATTTACTATTATCTGAGCTGATATACCAGAGGAATTTACATAGGCATCAAAATTTTTAACTTCTCCATCTTCTACTGTTATAAATCCTCTTGATTTAAGTAAGATATTTGGATTTATAACTTTATCAACTCTAAGATGACCATGGTCTCCAAGTATTATAAAGTTTGTATCTTCATATGTACCCGCATCTTTTGTAGCTTGAATTATATCTCCTAACCATTCATCATTCATTTTCAATGCTTTATCTACTTGCTCATTAAATAGACCATAATTGTGTCTTGTGTGGTCCAATGTAGCCAAATGTATCAACATTAAATCTGGCTTATAGTCCTTTATAATATCTACTGTACAGTTTACTCCAAACAAATCCATGTTAGGTTCTAACTTCCAATCAATATAATGACAATGTTTATTGTAAATACCATCCATTATAATCTTACTAGAACTTTTTTCAAAAGTATCTCTTGGATTATCTTCTCTATTAGGAGCCCATATTTCTGCAATATTATAGTCTATATTTGGATTTGCTCCCATTACAGGCCATAATACGCTAGAGGTAGTTAGATTGTTTTCTTTTGCTACGTCTACAATAGTTTTTACTTTTATATCTTTTGAATACCAGTACCAATCTTTATTTTCTTTATTGGGGTCAAATTTTTCATTATGATATATACCATGTTTTTTCGGGTATACTCCTGTAACCATACTAGTATGGCATGGATATGTTAAAGTAGGATATATACAATTTATATTTTTTACTATAGAACAATTCTCTAATATAGATTTAAAATTTGGTAGATTTTTTACGAATTCCAAGTCTTTTTCAAATAAAGAATCCACTGATAATACTATAACTTTTGTCATTTACATTACCTCTTCATTCATATATTATTAAATACTTTTAATCAGCTACAGGTCTACATAATTATTTATTTGTTTTATCTATCACTGCTTGCATTGCAGAAATTCCTTTACTTACTGCATCTTTTGGAGATATATTTAAATCAGTAAGTCCCTTTTTAATCTCATCCATTAACTTATCAGTTGCTTCTTTATATCCATTTAGCATTGGAAGTGCGACAGCATATTGTAATTGGTCAGTTGCAACTTTGTATTGAGGTTTTTCTTTATATAGTGTTTGTAATTTTTCTGACTTAGTTGCATCTTCAGTTGTTGGTAAGTACCCTGTTGATGAACTGAATTGAACTATCTTGTCTGTTTGAGTCATCCATTTTATAAACTCTGCACTTGCTTCTTTTTCTTTATCTGTTCCACCTTCAAGCATAACTAGGTTTGCTCCACCTGTAGGAGTTGCGTATTTTTGATTCTTTGGTAAAAATGCTGTTGATATTTCAAATTTACCTTCTGTTTGTTGCATAAGTCCTGCTAAATCTGCTGTTGATGTAAATATCATACCTACTTTACCATTTACAAAGTCTTGTTTTGCCACATCCCAAGCATTATAATCTTCACCAGGAGGCATTTTCATTATTCCATCTTTCATCATATCTTGCCAGAATTTAACTGGCGCTTGTCCTGCTTCATTATTAAATGCTACTTTTTTACCATTAGCTATTTCTCCACCACTTTGCATTACCATAGCTTCATAAAACCAAATGTCTATTGGTGTTTCAAAACCATAAGTATCTTCTGATTTATTTGTCATTTTACTAGAATACTCTTTAAGCTCTTCCCATGATTTTGGACCTGAAGGGTCAAGATCTGCTTTAGTTGCCATATCTTTATTTATGTATAATATTGGTGTACTTCTGTTAAATGGCATTCCAACAAACTTATTTTCATAATAGGAATTTGTTAAAAGACCAGAAAAAAATCTTTCTTGGTATGTTTTATCAAAATACTTGCTCATATCTACTAAAGCACCTGCCGATGCAAATGTACCTGTTTGAGTTATTTCTAATAATGTTACATCTGGTTGGTCTTTAGAAGTTAAGGCTGCCTGTAATTTTGTTGCATTTTCATAATAATCTTTCTGTTTCAACATATTTACCTGTACATCCTTATGTTCACTATTAAACTGGTCAACCATTTTTTGTGCAGTTTCACCATTAGTTCCACCTAAAGGGGCCCAGAAATCTATCTTTGTAATATTGCTATCAGTCTTTTCCCCTTTAGATGCATTTGAATCATTAGAATTTGAACACCCAACTAAAGAACCTAATAATAATGTTATTGCTAATCCTGTTGCTAGTTTTCTTTTAAGCTTCATTTTCATCCTCCAAATTTAGTCTTTAATTTTTTATTTTATTCCTGAATACATAAAGGCTTCTTTTACCTTTTTATTTGCAAATATATATACAAGAATTATTGGTAAAATTAGAATTATATTTCCTGCCATTATTACATTCCATGCAGTAATTCCTTCTGAAGATTTAAGAAGTGCTACTCCTATTGGTAAAGTTCTTATGGCATCTGTGTTTGTCATTACTAGAGGCCAGAAGTAATTGTTCCAATGATATATAAAATTGAATAATATAAATGTTATTACTGCTGGTTTAGCCATGGGAACCATTATTTTAAACATTATTTTTAAATCAGAAGCATTATCTAGTTTAGCTGCTTCAATAATCTCATCTGAAATCTGCATAAAATTTTGTCTAAGCAAGAATATACCAAATGAAGATGTCATAAATGGAATTATAAGAGGAACATATGTATTTATAAATCCAAACTTACTCATCATCATA
This sequence comes from Clostridioides sp. LIBA-7602, assembly GCF_056688945.1. Classification (NCBI taxonomy): domain Bacteria; kingdom Bacillati; phylum Bacillota; class Clostridia; order Peptostreptococcales; family Peptostreptococcaceae; genus Clostridioides; species Clostridioides sp. LIBA-7602. Next base: position 3,967,904 of record NZ_CP196991.1, read on the forward strand.
TATACTGGTAGAAAAGTTACTTGTGGCGGAATCATAAGTCCCATAAGCAAAAGCCCAAATAGTGCCTTCTCACCTTTAAATTTAATTTTAGAAAATGCATACGCTGCTGGAACCATCACTAAAAACTGTATAATTAAAACACTTCCTGTTACAAATACACTATTTAGTAAATATCTAAAAAATGGACCTGAATTCCATGCTGTACTATAATTTTCTAGCACTATATCATTTGGTATAATAGTAGGGGGTAATTGCATCATTTCTTGTGGATTTTTAAAAGATGTTGATAACATCCATATAAAAGGGAATATAAATATTGCAGATAAAAGTAGTAAAATTAATACTTCTATTGATTTTGATGCTATTTTTTTTATATCAACTTTATCTTTTTTGATGGGTTGTATAATATCCATTTTCTCCTCCTTCTTGATAGACCTTATAGTGTCTATTTCTCTTTATTGATAGTGAACTTTCTTTGACAGTAATCTGAAATTAGCATATGTAGCAATCATAACTATAGCCAGTAAAAACATACTCGCTGCACTTGCTTGTCCTATATCATAATATATAAATCCAGACTCATATATATAGTAAGATAACATGTTGGTTGAACCTAGTGGACCACCTTGTGTCATTATACTTATTTCATCAAATACTTGAAATGATGCAGTTGTTGTTGTTATCATAAGAAAAAATATTGTTGGTGACAATAATGGCAATGTCACTTTAAAGAAATTTGTTATCTTGTTTGCATTATCTAGTTTAGATGCCTCATATATATAGTTTGGTATAGATTTAAGACCTGATAACACGATTAAAATATTGTATCCAAGTGTTTTCCATATCCCTATTAGAATAAGTGACATTAAAGCTGAACTTTCACTTGAAAGCCATTTTGATGTTGGTAAATGCAGTGTTGACAGTATCCAGTTTAAAAAGCCATATTGTGGCTCCATAATCCAAAGCCACAATACAGCTACAGATACTAGTGAAATTACATGTGGTGTAAAGATTATACTTTGTGTCAAATTGTGTATTATAGAGTTTTTATTTAACCAAACAGCAAGTACTACAGCTAATGAGATAGATATAGCCACCATAAAAAAAGTATAAATTGCAGTATTCGTTATAGTCTGTATGAATTCTGGATTCTTTAAGAGTTCTGTATAGTTGTTTAAACCTACATTTTCAAAAGTTGAACTAAGAAGACTACCTGATTTGAAACTTAGAGATATTGTCTTAATTATTGGATATACTATAAACAATAGAGTTCCTATAATAGCAGGTGTTATATATAAATAGGCTTTATTAAATCGCTTTTTCATAAATATCTCCTTTAATTTTAGAATACATATTTTTACATTTTTTTATATCTTCTATTCTTTCTCCATGTTTATCAAAATAATATAAATCTTTTTCTAACACACTTATTCTTAAAGTTCTTCCAATATCAAATATATCATTTTCTGTTTTAACTCTTATCTCACTATCAAGAACAGACAGACAATATATAGTTTCGTTTCCCAAGACTTCTTTAGTCATGACCTTTCCAAATAGGCTAAATACACCGTCATTTTTTCCATCTATATTTATACTCTCTAATGTTGCTTTTTCTGGTCTAAATCCAAACTTGACATCATTCTTGATATTTAATATGTTCATACAAGGATTTCCAATAAACTGTGCCACAAATAAGTTTTTAGGATTTTGATATATTTTCTTTGGAGAACCTATTTGCATTATCTTTCCTTTGTTCATTATAACTATCTTATCTGCCATAGACATTGCTTCAACCTGGTCATGTGTTACATAAACAAATGTAGATTTTAGTTTTTGATGTAATTGTATTAATTCTGTCCTCATCTGATTTCTTAATTTAGCATCTAAATTTGATAATGGCTCATCCATTAAAAATACCTTTGGATTTTTAACCATCGCTCTAGCAAGTGCTACTCTTTGTCTTTGTCCTCCAGATAGATTACTTGGTTTTACATTTAAATATTCTTGTAACCCTACTACATCAATAACTTCTGTTATAAGTTGTTCTCTTCTTTCTTTAAGTACTTTCTTATTTTTAAGACCAAATTCTATATTTTCTTTGACAGTCATATGTGGATATAATGCATAGTTTTGAAATACCATAGCTATATCCCTTTTACTAGCATCCGTTTTTGTTACATCATTTTCTTCAATCTTTAGTTTTCCTGAAGTTATCTCTTCAAGACCTGCAATCATTCTTAGTGTAGTAGATTTACCACATCCACTTGGCCCTACCAACACTGTAAAAGAACCATCTTCTATAGTAAGATTTAAGTTTTCTATAACGGGATTTTTTTTATTATAAGATTTTGTGACATTTTCTAGCCTTATATCTGCCATTTTTTATCCTCCTAAAATATTTGATTTGATTTTACGATTTACTTATAGATTAATAATACTATTAATTTGTAAAGGATATATTAAGGCAAAGTGAATATATAGTAAACTTATTAAAATGAAGGTTAAATTATAAACATTTTTTGTTAAATATAATAAAGTTAAATGAATATGTTGTTTAAGTAATTTATGATTTTCTATAATTTCTATATTTAATGTTTCCTATCACAAGATAATTTTAATTTATAGAATAATATATAAGACTATTTATTTTTATAAAATTAGAGTTGAAAATAAAAAAGACCTCTATGGGGGATAGAGGCCTTTAAGTGGGGGAGATTGAGTAATTTATTTTTGCTATATTAAGTTTTACAATTATATTATGTCCCAAATTTGCAGGGTCTAAACATAAAATACAAAACTTTTTTTAATTTTAATAAATTTACTCAAAAAAAAATTACGTGGCTACGTCCTACTCTCCCAGGCAGTTTCCCACCAAGTACCATCAGCGCTAGAGAGCTTAACTTCTGTGTTCGGAATGGGAACAGGTGTATCCTCTCTGCTATTGTAACCACATAATCTTTATGCTTAATATTTCTATTAAGTTATTAGAATCTAGTAATACTAGTTTCTTTAGAGTTAGCACTCTAAAAACTACATATATATTTTACTGAATGGACATCAAATAATTTGGTCAAGTCCTCGACCTATTAGTATCGATAAGCTAAATACATTGCTGCACTTACACCTTCGACCTATCAACCAGATAGTCTTTCTGGGGTCTTACCCTTGCGGTGGGAAATCTTATCTTGAAGTTGGCTTCGCGCTTAGATGCTTTCAGCGCTTATCCATTCCGTACATAGCTACCCAGCCATGCCCTTGGCAGAACAACTGGTACACCAGAGGTACGTCCATCCCGGTCCTCTCGTACTAAGGACAGGTCTTCTCAAATTTCCTACGCCTGCGACGGATAGGGACCGAACTGTCTCACGACGTTCTGAACCCAGCTCGCGTACCACTTTAATGGGCGAACAGCCCAACCCTTGGGACCTACTACAGCCCCAGGATGTGATGAGCCGACATCGAGGTGCCAAACCTCCCCGTCGATGTGGACTCTTGGGGGAGATAAGCCTGTTATCCCCAGGGTAGCTTTTATCCGTTGAGCGATGGCCCTTCCACGCAGAACCACCGGATCACTAAGTCCGATTTTCATCCTTGCTCGACCTGTATGTCTTGCAATCAAGCTCTCTTTTGCCTTTACACTCTACGTACGATTTCCGACCGTACTGAGAGAACCTTTGAACGCCTCCGTTACCTTTTGGGAGGCGACCGCCCCAGTCAAACTGCCCACCTGACAGTGTCCCAAGACCAGATTCATGGCCTATGGTTAGAGTCCCAGTACTACAAGGGTGGTATCCCAAGGATGGCTCCGCCAAAACTGGCGTCCTGGTTTCAAAGCCTCCCACCTATCCTGTACATGTAGTACCAAGACCCAATGTCAAGCTACAGTAAAGCTCCATGGGGTCTTTCCGTCCTGTCGCAGGTATCCGGCATCTTCACCGGAATTACAATTTCACCGAGTCTGTTGTTGAGACAGTGCCCAAATCGTTACGCCTTTCGTGCGGGTCGGAACTTACCCGACAAGGAATTTCGCTACCTTAGGACCGTTATAGTTACGGCCGCCGTTTACTGGGGCTTAAGTTCACTGCTTCGATTACTCTAACAGATCCCCTTAACCTTCCAGCACCGGGCAGGCGTCAGCTCCTATACATCGTCTTGCGACTTAGCAGAAACCTATGTTTTTGGTAAACAGTCGCTTGGGCCTATTCTCTGCGGCCACCGGATGGTGGCACCCCTTATCCCTAAGTTACGGGGTCATTTTGCCGAGTTCCTTAACAACAGTTCTCTCGCGGGCCTTAGGATACTCTCCTCACCCACCTGTGTCGGTTTGCGGTACGGGTACCTTTAACCTCGATAGAGACTTTTCTTGACAGTGTGAAATCAGCTACTTCGCTACTAAATTTCGCTCCCCATCACATCCCAGCATTATCAAAGCGGATTTACCTACTCTGACTGCCTCAATGCTTGGGCACACATAACCAACAGTGTGCTTAGCTTATCCTACTGTGTCATCCCATCTCTCAAACGGTTATCGGTAGTACAGGAATATCAACCTGTTGTCCATCACCTACGCCTTTCGGCCTCAGCTTAGGTCCCGACTAACCCAGGGCGGACGAACCTTCCCCTGGAAACCTTGGGTTTACGGCCTGTGGGATTCTCACCCACATCTCGCTACTCATGCCAACATTCTCACTCCCATACTGTCCACATGTCCTTACGGTCATGCTTCAACCCGTATGGGAAGCTCCCCTACCCATCATAATGATGCCGTAGCTTCGGTAGTAAGTTTTAGCCCCGGAAATCTTCGGCGCAGGATCACTCGACCAGTGAGCTATTACGCACTCTTTGAATGAGTGGCTGCTTCTAAGCCAACATCCTGGTTGTCTGTGCAATCCCACATCCTTTACCACTTAACTTACATTTAGGGACCTTAGCTGACGATCTGGGCTGTTGCCCTTTCGACTATGAATCTTATCACCCACAGTCTGACTCCCAAGTATAAGATGACGGCATTCGGAGTTTGATAGTCTTCGGTAGGTGCAATACCCCCTAGGACATTCAGTGCTCTACCTCCGTATCTCTCACCTTGAGGCTAGCCCTAAAGCTATTTCGGGGAGAACCAGCTATCTCCGGGCTCGATTGGAATTTCACCGCTACCCACAAGTCATCCCCGAGCTTTTCAACGCTCGTGGGTTCGGACCTCCACGAAATTTTACTTTCGCTTCATCCTGCTCATGGGTAGGTCGCCCGGTTTCGGGTCTACGTCAAGTAACTGAACGCTCAGTTAAAACTCGCTTTCGCTACGGCTCCACACCTTAAGTGCTTAACCTTGCTACTTAACGTAACTCGTTGGCCCGTTCTACAAAAAGTACGCGGTCACACAAGAAATGTGCTTCCACAGCTTGTAAGTGCAGGGTTTCAGGTTCTATTTCACTCCCCTCCCGGGGTTCTTTTCACCTTTCCCTCACGGTACTATACGCTATCGGTCACTAGGTAGTATTTAGCCTTGGAGGGTGGTCCCTCCTGCTTCCCACAGGGTTTCACGTGTCCCGTGGTACTCTGGATCATATCTGAAGTCTTCTCGTTTAACATACAGGACTATTACCTTCTGTGGTGGGTCTTTCCAAACCTCTTCAATTACGATACCTCTTCGTTATGATATGTCCGCAACCCCAATAAAGAAAACTTTATTGGTTTGGGCTATTCCGCGTTCGCTCGCCGCTACTTACGGAATCGAATTTCTTTCTCTTCCTTCAGGTACTTAGATGTTTCAGTTCCCTGAGTTCCCCTCATTAAGTTATGTATTCACTTAATGATACTTAGACATTACTCTAAGTGAGTTTCCTCATTCGGAAATCTTCGGATCAAAGTTTACGTGCAACTCCCCGAAGCTTATCGCAGCTTATCACGTCCTTCATCGGCTCCTAGTGCCAAGGCATCCGCCCTGCACCCTTAATAACTTGACCAGTTAAAAAGGTTTGATAGATTAAAGTCTATCAACTTGATAATTTTAAAAAGTTATCAGCTTTATATATTACAAATTAGATGTCATATCACTAAATATATATGCAGTTTTCAAAGTGCTAAGGCACAGCGCCAACGGATAAATCCCGTTGCTTAAAGTGCTAACGCACGTCGCCAACAAACAAACTTCGCATGCGCTTAGTTTATTCTGTTGCTTAAAGTGCTAACGCACAGCGCCAACAAACAAACTTCACATTCGTTCAGTTTATTCTGTTGCTTAAAGTGCTAATTTTGAGTATTCGTAAAAACGAACCCTCAAAATTAAACAGTAGGTAATTCTCCTTAGAAAGGAGGTGATCCAGCCGCACCTTCCGATACGGCTACCTTGTTACGACTTCACCCCAGTTATTGATTCCACCTTCGACGACTTCTTCCAAAAGGTTAGATAATCGGCTTCGGGCGTCTCCAACTCCCGTGGTGTGACGGGCGGTGTGTACAAGACCCGGGAACGCATTCACCGCAGCATTCTGATCTGCGATTACTAGTAACTCCAGCTTCATGTAGGCGAGTTTCAGCCTACAATCCGAACTGAGAGTAGCTTTAAGGGATTAGCTCCACCTTACGGCTTGGCAACCCTCTGTACTACCCATTGTAGCACGTGTGTAGCCCTAAGCATAAGGGGCATGATGATTTGACGTCATCCCCACCTTCCTCCAGGTTATCCCTGGCAGTCTCTCTAGAGTGCCCAACTTAATGATGGCAACTAAAGACAAGGGTTGCGCTCGTTGCGGGACTTAACCCAACATCTCACGACACGAGCTGACGACAACCATGCACCACCTGTCACCAATGTCCCCGAAGGGAAGTCTCCGATTAAGTAGATGTCATTGGGATGTCAAGCTTAGGTAAGGTTCTTCGCGTTGCTTCGAATTAAACCACATGCTCCGCTACTTGTGCGGGTCCCCGTCAATTCCTTTGAGTTTCACTCTTGCGAGCGTACTTCCCAGGCGGAGTACTTAATGCGTTAGCTGCGGCACCGAGGGGGGTAACCCCCGACACCTAGTACTCATCGTTTACAGCGTGGACTACCAGGGTATCTAATCCTGTTTGCTCCCCACGCTTTCGTGCCTCAGCGTCAGTTACAGTCCAGAGAGCCGCCTTCGCAACTGGTGTTCCTCCTAATATCTACGCATTTCACCGCTACACTAGGAATTCCACTCTCCTCTCCTGCACTCAAGTCTCCCAGTTTCAAGAGCTTACTACGGTTGAGCCGTAGCCTTTCACTCCTGACTTGAAAGACCGCCTACGCACCCTTTACGCCCAGTAAATCCGGATAACGCTAGCCCCCTACGTATTACCGCGGCTGCTGGCACGTAGTTAGCCGGGGCTTCCTCCTCAAGTACCGTCATTATCTTCCTTGAGGACAGAGTTTTACGACCCGAAGGCCTTCATCACTCACGCGGCGTTGCTGCATCAGGCTTTCGCCCATTGTGCAATATTCCCCACTGCTGCCTCCCGTAGGAGTTTGGACCGTGTCTCAGTTCCAATGTGGCCGATCACCCTCTCAGGTCGGCTACTGATCGTCGCCTTGGTAAGCCGTTACCTTACCAACTAGCTAATCAGACGCGGGTCCATCCTGTACTGGCTCACCTTTGATATTTGAGAGATGCCTCTCAAATATGTTATCCCGTATTAGCATACCTTTCGGTATGTTATCCGTGTGTACAGGGTAGGTTACCCACGCGTTACTCACCCGTCCGCCGCTCTTTACCGAAGTAAATCGCTCAACTTGCATGTGTTAGGCACGCCGCCAGCGTTCATCCTGAGCCAGGATCAAACTCTCAAATAAAAGTTTATCAGGCTCAGATACTATTGTTATCAAAATATCTGGCTTTATGGTTTGTTTCTTGTTTTATAAATTAACCTACTGTTTAATTTTCAAAGTTCATTTTTCATGTTTGCCCTTTTCTTAAGGACAAGTAATACTATATCACCTTAAAAATAATCCGTCAACACCTTTTTAAAATTTTTTATTTTATTTTTCATATATCAAGTTTCTTTAACTCTTCTAAATCGAGTGTTATCAACATATTAAGCATATCTTTTCTTTTGATTTTATCTTCATATTTTTCTATAACTTTTTTTCTAATATCACCTAATACATTTAAATATTCCTCATAATCTTCAGTATATATCTCTTCAAGCTCCTTTTTTATCTTTGATGATAGTGAAGGGCTCTTACCCCCAGTAGACATACTTATAAGCAAATCACCTCTTTTTATATATGATGGGACAGTAAAATTTGATACCTCTACATTATCAACAACATTTACTAACTTCTTTTTTGTTCTACAATATAATCCTATTTCCATATTCAATTCCCTATTATTTGTTGCAGCAATTATTACAGAAGCATTTTCTATATACATTTCTTTATAATCATCTTTTATTATCCTTATATCTCCTTCTAAATCATAAAACCTATTTGAAAGTTGTTTAGAAACTATAGTAACACTCTTATTAAAGTTTAAAAAATTCTTACATTTTCTATATGCAACTTCTCCTCCACCAATTATAACTACATCTAAATCATCTAATTTTAAATTAATAGGATATAGCATTTTATACCTCCAAAGTTTATTTAATTACATAAATAAAGTATAGAAATTATAAATTAGTATCTATTCTTATTTAATAAATTTCTAAATAAAAACATGCTAAAATATCTAATTATAATTTCTATACTTTCTAAGATTCTTTTTCTTTATAAAATTTATTTTTGCAACAACTTAGCAATATCTTTAGCAAAATAAGTTATTATTATATCTGCTCCTGCTCTTTTTATAGATGTAATTGATTCAAGAATTACATCTTCATTTAATAAACCTTCTTTTACAGCATACTTAAGCATAGAGTATTCTCCACTTACATTATAAGCTGCTAGAGGTAAATCAAAATTGTCTTTAACTCTTCTTATGATATCTAAATATGATAATGCAGGTTTAACCATAAGTATGTCTGCACCTTCTAATATATCAAGCTCAGTTTCTATTATAGCTTCATTGCTATTTGCTGGGTCCATTTGATATGTTTTTCTATCACCAAAAGATGGTGCTGAATGAGCTGCTTCTCTAAAAGGTCCATAGAAATTTGAAGCGTATTTAACACTGTAAGCCATTATTCCTATATTCTCTAACCCATTTTCATCTAAAGCTTCTCTTATCGCTTGTATTCTTCCATCCATCATATCAGATGGAGCTACCATATCTGCTCCAGCTTTAGCATGACTTACAGATATTTTAGCTAAATACTCTAATGATTTATCATTATCAACATAGCCAGTATCAGTTAAAATTCCACAATGTCCATGACTTGTATATTGACACATACAGACATCTGTTATTACATTCATATCTGGATTTATCTCTTTAACTTTTCTAATTGCCTTTTGAACTATTCCATTATCATTAAATGCTTGTGAAGCACACTCATCTTTTTCATCTGGCACTCCAAATAACATTATATGTTCAATTCCTAACTCACTTATTTCTTTTATTTCTTCTTCTAACTTATCTATAGATAAATGATAAACATCTGGTAAAGATTTAATTTCTTCTTTAATATTTTCTCCCTCTACTACAAACAGCGGGTATATCAAATCTTCTACATTCACTTTAGTTTCTCTTACTAAATTTCTTATTGCTTTACTTGCTCTTAGTCTTCTTGGTCTTCTTAACATAGTAATCCTCCAAAATTAATTTTTTATGATTAAATCTATTAATGAATCTATAGTAGATTTAGTAGCTTCTTTATATAGCTTTATTCCCAAACTATTTATTGTCTCTGTAGTTATAGGTCCTATGGATAGCGTTTTTATTTTGTCTAATATTTTAATATTTTCTTTTCCTATAATTTGAACAAGATTATTTACTGTTGAAGAACTAGTAAAAGTTATATAATCTATATCTTTAGAATTTAAAATATCTAATATCTCATCTTTTTTACCTTCATCTATTACTGTTCTATATGTATGTACTTCTGTTACTTCACAAATATCCTTAAGCTTGTCAACTAGATAGTCTCTAGCATTTTCTGCTCTTGGTATAAGTATATTATCACTACTTTTCAAAATAGGCATTAGCTCTTCATATAGTGATTCTGCTACAAATTTTTTAGGTACTATATCAGCTATAATTCCTCTTTTTTTCAATTCATTTGATGTAGCAGAGCCTATAGCACATATTTTTAAATTAGATAATATTCTTAAATCAAAATTCATTTCATATATCTTTTCAAAAAAGATTTCTACAGCATTTTTACTAGTTAATATTAGATAATTATATTTGTTTATATTTTTTATTTCGTTTTCTAACTTAATATTATTTTGTATCTTTTCTATCTTTATAGTAGGTATTTCAACTGGATTTCCACCTAAATCCATTATTTTTTCCACCAATACACTATTTTGATTTCTAGACCTAGTTACAGCAATACTTTTTCCAAATAAAGGCTTATTCTCAAAGAAATTCAACTTTTCTCTAAGACCTACAACGCTTCCAACTACTATAAGGGTTGGTGGCTTTACTTCTTCTTTAATAGCAGTTTCATAAACATTCTCAAGTGTAGATGTAACAACTCTTTGATTGTACCTAGTTGCCCAACTTATAAGAGCAACTGGTGTATCTTTATCTTTTCCCTCTTTCATTAAGTTTTCACTTATTTTCTTTAAGTTTGATATTCCCATTAAAAACACAAGAGTACCTTTATTGTTTGCAAGAGCATTCCAATTTAATTCTCCACTATCATCACCTTTCAAGTGACCTGTTATTACATGAAAAGATGAAGCATGTTCTCTATGCGTTATAGGTATACCAGCATAACATAAGCCTCCTATAGCAGAAGTTATTCCTGGAACTACTTCAAATTCTATACCTTCATCTACTAAAGTCTCTGCTTCTTCGCCTCCTCTACCAAATACATAAGGGTCTCCACCCTTAAGACGAGTCACATATTTTCCTTCTTTAGCTTTCTCTGCTATAATTCTATTTATATCTTCCTGTGGCAAAATATGATTACTTGATGCCTTTCCTACATATATAAGTTCACAATCAGGCCTAGCCTCTCTTAAGTAACTACTATTTGCTAATCTATCATATACTATTACATCTGATTTTCTTATACACTCTAGGCCTTTTAAAGTCATGAGTTTATAATCTCCTGGTCCTGCTCCTACTAAGTAAACCTTACCCTTCATAATTCTCATACTCCTTCAACACAAGTTTAGCTAACTTTAAACCTAACTCTCTAGGGGAAGAAATATCTCCATCTATAGACTTAATTACTACTTTAGTCCCTTCTGAATCTCCATATAGACCAGTAAGATGTATCTTATCTTGGATTATTTCACAATAAGCTGCCATTGGAATATGACAACTTCCATTAACACCATCCAAAAAACCTCTCTCAGCTAATATTTGGATTTCTGTATTTTCATCTTTTAGTGAATTTACTATTTCTTCTATATTACTATCATTACTTCTTATTTCTATAGCCAAAGCTCCTTGAGCAGGTGCTGGTATAACAACATCAACAGGTAAATAAGAACTTATTTTTTCTTGTAAATTTGCTCTTATTATTCCTGATGCAGCTAACACAATCCCATGCATATTTTCATCTTTTATTTTTCGTATTCTAGTTTCCACATTACCTCTAACTTGTACTATATTTAGGTCAGGTCTTTGCTTTAATAATTGAAATTTTCTTCTTTTACTTCCTGTTCCTATTACTGCTCCATGAGGTAAATCGTCTAAGTTTTTATATCCTTCTCTAAGTATTAGAATATCTCTTGGGTCTTCTCTCTTAGGTGTATGAGCAAATTTTAGTCCATCTGCTAAATAAGAGGGCATATCCTTCATACTATGTACTGCTATATCTATTTTTCCATCCAATAGTTGTTGCTCTATTTCTTTAACAAACAATCCTTTATCGCCTATTTTATCTAGGGAAACATTTTGAATCAAGTCCCCTTTTGTCTTTATAACTTTAATCTCAAAATTAATATTTGGATACTTCTTTTTTAGTTCATTAATTACCCATTCTGTTTGTATAAGTGCTAGATTACTACCCCTAGTTCCAACCACGATATTCATACTAAATCTCCTTTAAAATGTTACCTTTATCTATTTTATTTTGTTCTCTTTATTTACTAGTATTGTAGAAAAATAAGATATCTTATCTTCAAGATGTGCCTCTCGTAAATCTTTAAATACAGTTTCACCTTCTTGAGACGAATTACTTACTAAAATAGCATGTTCTATTAGATTATATTTTTCTAGTTTCTTTATTATTTCTTTAAAATTCTTATAAACTTTCATCAATACTATTGAGTTATAATTTTGTAAAGCAAGTTCTATTTTATCACCTTCCATAGTACAAGGAACTATTACTAAGGCTTCCTTATCCATAACTAGTGGGAAATTTTGATTAGATGCTATATTAGAAAATGATGAAATCCCTGGTATAGTCTCGACCTCTATCTCATCTGATATTCTCTCCATTATGTACACATATGTGCTATAAATCATAGGGTCCCCTAATGTTACAAACCCTACATTTTTTCCATTCTTAACATCTGCAGCAATCTCTTCAGCTACATTGTCCCATGCTATATTCTTTTCATTTCCATCAAAACACATTGGAAAATGTCTAGATTTTATCTCTATTGATTCATTTAAGTATTCTTTAACTATTGATAAAGCTAAGCTATCTCCACCTTTTTTTGATTCTGGAGTATATAAAATATCTAGTTTCTTTAATGTGCTAACTGCCTTCATTGTAAGTAAAGAACTATCTCCTGGCCCTGCTCCTATACCATAAAATTTAACATTTTCTGCACATTTAGTCGCATGACGAACAAACTTATCTTGTATATAAGGATTTTCACCTAAGCCTTTTAAATGTATATTTACATTAAACCCATTCTCTTCTAAGATTGTTTTCCAAGAATCTTCTTCATCTCCTGCCATATCATTTATAGCATGGTCACCTGCAACTAACATAAATGGCATTAGATTTACAGTTTTTATATTTCCTTCTTTTAATCTTCTTATTACATGTTCTATTTCTGGATAACCTTCAACTGTACCAACATAAGCATTTACTCCATTATCTCTAAGCATATACTCTAATGCTGGATATGCCGAATGTGACTCATGAATAGTTCCATGACCCATGAATACTACTGCTTCATCATTTTCCATATGAGGGATTTGATGCTTAATTGCCTCTACAGATTCTTGATAGTCCTCAATATGCGTAAGTAAGGGTCTACCTAATACAATCTTTTTAAATTTAGATGAGTAGCTTTCCACTTGTTCTTTTAACTTGTTAAATTCTTCTCCACATATAATATGAAGAGTTTGAATTATTACTTCATCATATCCTTGTTCATATATTTTATCTAAAGCTTGTATTGGATTGTCTATCTCTATTCCATCTCTTTTTCTTATTTTATTTATTATCATATTTGATGTATAGGCTCTAAAAAAATCGTAATTTTTTAATGAATTTTTTATTTTATTTTCACATATATCTATTGTCTTTTCTCTCGTTTCATTATAGCTTGTACCAAAACTCACTACTAATAAGGCCTTCTTCATATGTTCTCCTCCTAAAAAATTATACAAGTATGTCTTTAATTTTGTTTATATCATTAATTACATTTTCATAGTTAATTGATTCTCTCTTAATAATTATCACTGGTATATTGAAACTTTTACATGCATTTACTTTTTCTAAGAAACCACCTGCTATTCCACTTTCTTTTGTTATAACTAAGTCTATGTCATAATGTTTATAAGTTTCTTCGTTTATACACTGGCTAAACGGCCCTTTCATAGCTACTATATTGTCTGCGTTTAAACCTAATTTTTCACAACTTAGTATAACTTCACTAGTTGGAAGAACTCTAACTACTAAGTTTTTATCATTTATTTCTTCTACAAATCTATTCAAATTTTTACTTCCTGTTCCTATGAATATATTTTTTCCTATTTTATTTGCTATTTCACAGGCTTCTTCAATTGTATTTACTATAAACTTATTATCATAATCTATTTTTTCAATTAGAGATTTTCTCTCAAATCTTATATATTCTATATTTGATAGTTTTGCACAATACATAGCATTTTTAGATACTTCAACTGCATAAGGATGAGTTGCATCTATTATTTTTACTATATGGTTATCTTTTATAAATTTTAGCATTTCCTCTTTTCCGAGTTTCCCTAAAATTACATTTTTTGTATGTCGTTGTGCAAGTTCCTTTCCATAATCTGTGGTCACTGAAAGGATATATGGTTGCTTTAGTTCATTTATCTTATCACATATAGATAAGCTATCTGAAGTTCCTCCTAAAATCAAAATCATACTGTATAGCCTCTTGGAGTTATCATCAACTCACCATCAATATAAGTAGATTTATTTCCAATTATAACCATTGTAGTCATATCGACTTTTTCAAAATCCATATTTTCAAAAGTACATACAAATTTTTCTTCCTTTTCTCTGCCTACATCTTTAACCACTCCAACAGGCGTATTCCCACTTTTAAATTCACCCATTATTTTAAATGCTTTACTTAAATGCTCACTTCTTCCTTTACTTCTTGGATTATATAAACAAATTACAAAGTCAGCTTCAGCAGCTAATTTCAACCTTTTTTCAATTACTTCCCATGGAGTCATTAAATCACTTAAACTTATATGACAAAAATCATGCATAATAGGAGCTCCAAGTATCGCTGCTGCACCAATACTTGCAGTAACACCTGGAATCACTTTTACTTTTATATCTTCTTTTTCTTTAGATATTAATTCTAAGATAAGTCCTGCCATTCCATATATTCCAGCATCTCCACTACTTACAACTGCTACCTTTTTTCCTTTTTTAGCTTCTTCTACTGCTTGTTTACATCTGTCAACTTCTTGTCTCATACCATTTTGAATTATTTCTTTATTTTGTATAAATTCTTCTATTAAATTTATATAAGTTTTATATCCAACAATAGCCTCAGAATCTTCAATTGCTTTTATTGCTTCTAAAGTCATGGTATCTTTGCTTCCTGGACCAATTCCTACAACGTATATCATATTTTTATTCTCCCCACTGAAAAAGTTATTCCTTTATATTTATGTTTTTCAACTATTAAATTACCTTTGCTCAAAAGATATGCTACAGGCTCTGCTACTGAATACACTCCCACATTTTTTTTAACAAAATCGGATTTATCAAATAAATTATCCACCTTTGATATTTCATCTATTGAAAATGTTTTAAATTGTATTTGTAGTACTTTTGATAAATCAATGATTGCCTTCTCATCTTTTTTCAGCTCTATACTTCCAATCATATTTATTGCTCTTATATCTATATTTTGTTTATTAAGAAATTCTACAAGCGAGTTATACATTAACTCACTATCTGTATTTCTCCTACAACCAATTCCTATTACTATATCTTTTGGAATTACTCTTATTATTTTTTCATTAATATAACCATTCTCAAACTCATTATCTGTATTTAAATTTTCAACATCTCTAATACAATTTATTTTATGGCTTATTATAACCACTTTTTCTATGTACTTATCTAAGAAACTCTCTTTTAATTCATCAATGTTTTCTATAAACTTAAATCCTCTAGTATCAACTTGATACCCTTCATCAACATATAAGCCAACACCTTTATTATTAACTAACATAGAATTCACTTCTTTTACATTTTCTCTGAAGTTATCAATGTGTGCATTTAGGTTCTTTGCTATCATGTCTAAGGAAGCTTTTTGATTTACATCAGTGGCTGTTGTTATTACTGGGTTAGCATCGATAAGATTACTTATATAATGTGTTAAATTATTTGCTCCTCCAATATGCCCACTCAATAAACTTATTACGTTTTTGCCTTTTTCATCTAGTACTAAAATTGCTGGGTCGCTAAATTTACTCACTATATATGGTGCTATACTTCGTACAACTATACCTGTAGCCATTATAAATACTATGTACTGAACCTCCCATGACTAAAGTCATAGGGTTCCTGCTTCATAGAATTTTGCATACTAAAATATGTCTTACAAACTCTCCACAGGCTATCCCCGTAGTTCCTACGGTTCTTACATACGTTATCTATTTTAAACTGTTATTAGTCTTAACCCTTCTTTTAATATATTTATACTTGCATTTATATCTCTATCATGAGTTTCATTACAACAAGGACAAATCCATTCTCTTATATTTAAATTCTTCATTTCCTCGTTTTTGTACCCACATTTATTGCATATTTGTGAACTTGCAAAGAATTTACCTACCTTTACAATTTGTCTACCATACCAATTAGCCTTGTATTCTAATTGACGAACAAATTCTGACCATGACACATCAGAAATTAAGCGAGATAGTTTACTATTTCTAGTCATATTCTTTACTTGTAAATCTTCTATGCAAATAATATCATTCTCTCGTATTAATTTAGTAGATAGTTTTTGTAGAAAATCCTTCCTTTGATTAGCTATATGTTCTTGAAGTCTTGCAACTTTTAATCTTGCTTTATTTCTATTTAAACTACCAATTGTTTTTCTCGATAGTTTTCTTTGTAATTTAGAAAGTTTATTTAATGACTTCTTAAGATACTTAGGATTTTCTATAAAGTCTCCACAACTTGAGATACAAAATTCTTTAATTCCTAAATCTAAACCTATCTGATTATTAGTATTTTCAAATGCTTCAATATCTATATCAGTACAACATAATGATACATAATATTTACCACTTGGTTCTTTGGATACAGTAGCATTAAGTATTCTCCCTTGAGGTACTTGTTTATCCCTTACTTTAACCATTCCAAGTTTAGGTAATTTTATATATTGACTAAAGTACATAATATTTCCATTGGTAAAGTTAGTTCTATATGAAAATCTGTTAGTTTTCTTTGATTTAAATTTAGGAAATCCTGCATTTTCTTTAAAGAATTTTTTATATGCGTTTTCTAAATCTTTTAAGGTGTTTTGTAGTGAAAATTTGTCAGGTTCTTTAAGCCACTCTAATTCTCTTTTTAAATTGGTCAAATCAGAACTGCACTGTTTATAAGTAAAAGTTTCTTTATTGTTTTCATAAACTTCTATTTTTTTAGAAAGATACTTATTATATACAAATCTACAACATCCAAAAGTTTTGTTAATTAACTCTTGCTGTTTTTTATTTGGATACATTCTAAACTTATAAGCTTTTTCCACTACTATCACCTCACTTTAATTGTTTTTTATGATTATTAATATACATATCTGAGTAACTTCTATTTTTCATCACCCATTATAATATTAACAAACGTAATTATTTAAAACAATTATTTCGAAGGTTTTATATCTATTTTTAAATAACATATGTAAGAACCGTAAGTCCTAACTTTTATCATTTTTGAAGTTGTCGTTCACATAAGTTCGCTACTACCTATGCAGTTCTCTTATGAACTTCTTACACTTTCATGCAAGCACAGACTATATCTTATCCTTCGGCATTATCCGTTAAGGTCTACCCACTTCCACTACCGATAACTTGTAGTGTACTTCCCTCAAGAGGAATAGTCGTTGAAGTTTCTCCTATTTGGAGCTTACCTGCTGATTGCCCATTTTAAAGTACTTAGGGTTTAACCTTATACCATCTAACCAATTTTTTCTACTTTCGTAACTTTCACACTTAGGTTTATTTCATCCTTATGTTTTAGTTTGGTTAGCTTTAGGGGTTTCCAGCAATTCAAGTAGTATTGGATAGGTTCTATCCTATCTCTACATATAAGTTTCCCTATACGCTGACTACTTTAGCTACTAACTCATGACTAAAGTCACAAGTGTGCGTAGCTATTTTTTAATCAAATTTATTAAATACTTCTCCCACAAAATCACTTAATTTCTTTTGAACTATATGTACACATGTTTCTTGAACATTTAGATCACTTTTTTTATTTTTTATTTGATATATAACACAGTTACTTACTAAAGATTTTATCTTTATAGCTAGATTCTTACCATTTTCTGTGATACAGATTATAGCAATATTACCCTCTATACTCATGTTTAAAATCCTTGTCATATAACTTTGAGTTATTATATTCTTCTCCTAAGAATCTTCCAACCATTATTAAAGCAGTTTTGTTTATATTATTTTCTTTAACTTTTACAGCTATGTCACTTAAAGTTCCTTTAACTATTTTTTCATCTGCCCAAGTTGCTTTATATATAACTGCTATAGGGGTATCTTTTGGATATCCACCTTCCAGTAATCTAGACACAACTTTCTCAATTTCTTGAACAGATAAAAATATTACCATAGATGTTTGATGCTTAGCATATGATTGTATTGATTCTTTCTCTGGAACTGGAGTTCTTCCTTCCATTCTTGTTATAATTACACTTTGAGAAATTTCTGGAACTGTATATTCAACACCTAAAGATGAAGCTGCTCCTAAAAAAGAACTTACTCCTGGAGTGCAATCATAGTCTATATTCAATTTATTTAAATCCTCCACTTGCTCTCTAATTGAACCATATATAGAAAAATCACCTGTTTGCAATCTTACAACAGACTTATTATTTTCTATACCTTCTCTCATTACATCTATTATCTCTTGTAAATCCATATGTGCACTATTATGTATTTGGCAATCTTCTTTACAATATTCCAGAAGTTCAGGATTAACAAGAGAACCTGCATATATTACTACATCTGCATTACTTAATAATTTGTATCCTTTTAGTGTTATTAATTCTTTATCTCCAGGTCCTGCTCCTACAAAATGTACTTTATTCATAATCATTTTCCCCTTTTTCACAAGATATTATATATATAGGATTTAGTGGTTTAAAGTATTCACCTTTTCCTAGTTTCTCTAGTTTAGAAACATTCAAAACGCATACATCTATTTCTTTAAATCCATATTTTTTTAGTAGTTTTAAAGTTTGATTAAAAGTATCTATTATTATAAAATTAGCTACAAGTCTTCCTCCTGTAACCAAACTCTTTTTAGACCATTCTATTATTTCTTCTAAATTATTTCCTGTTCCACCAAGGAAAATAGACTCAACCTGAGTATTTAATCCTATATCGATTGGAGCATATCCTTTTATTACTTCTATATTTTTTAAGTTGAATTTTTTTACGTTTTTATCTATAAGCTCTATAGCAACATCATTTTTTTCTATGGATATAACATTTAAATTTGGATAATTATATGCTGCTTCAATACTTACACTACCTGTACCAGCCCCTATGTCTATAAAGTTTTTAGCATTAACTAAATTCAACTTACTTATTGATATTGCTCTAACTTCTTCTTTAGTAATTGGAACTTTCCCTGTTATAAATTCACTATTCTTCATCTAAAATCACCACAACATTCATCTCGAAATTGTCCATTCTTATTATATCTTCTGGTTTTGCTATTGTTATTTTTTCATTTTCATATGACAAATTTTCTCCTACAACAATAATCTTATTTAGATTTCTATCCATTATTTCTTTACTTATTTGTTTTGGCCCTATCTTAGAGTCTGTAACCATACATACTTTTTTATGTGATAGTATATAATCAAAATCTGGTACTTTACCATGACTACTTGTGATATATACATCATTCATATCAACGTATATTTTTGAAAATATATATTGTAATGAACTAATTCCAGAAACCATATTTATTATTTTGTTGTCAATATTCTTAGATAGATATCTACCTATACCATATATTAATGGGTCGCCAGAAGCTATTACTGATATTTGCTTTTCTTTATTATTATTTATGTACTCTATAATTTCTCTCAAATTAGAATCTAAGATTATTTTTTCTCCTTTGAAGTTTTTTATAGATTCTAGATTCCTCTTACCACCAATTAATACATCAGAAGTGGAAATTAAGTTTTCACCTTTTTTTGTTATATAGTCCAAATTCCCAGGCCCTAGACCTATTATGTTTATCATATAAAGACCTCCACTAATGCATCTGTATTATCCGATTTACCTAACAATGACTTATCCATTGAAAATATCATCACTTCCACATCAATATCATCTGACTCTTCATTTAAGTATTGCTTTACTCTATCTCTACATTTATTACTTAATATATTATACACCTGTTTATATTCACTATTATTTATTATATCTACAGCTTCTTCAGCTGTTAGGCACTGATTTATTTTATTTAAAAATTCATATGTAGCTCCCATTAAGGCTAAATTTGCCACTAATATCTCACTTCGAGCATCTGCTACTTTACTATGAGTATTAAAGATACCAGCAGATACTTTTATAAACTTACCTATATGGCCAGCCATTAATATTTTTTTATATCCTATTCTTTGAGCTTCTTTAATCATATAGCCTACAAAGTTACTCATTCTAACTACATACTTAATATCTAAGTTTAGTTTATCTCTTATAAACTGTTCTCCATGATTTCCTGGAACCAGTATTATTTTATCTAAGCCTTGTTCTTTTTTCATTTGAAGTTCTATAGATAAAGATTTTTTCCATCCTTCATCACTCATAGGTTCAACAATACCAGTTGTACCTATTATAGATATTCCTCCAACTATGCCTAATCTTGGATTAAATGTTTTCTTTGCTACTGCTTCTCCTTGTGGAGCAAAGATTGTTATTTTTAAAACTTTATTATCTCCAAGTATAGATTCAAAATTACTTCCTACAAGCTTTCTTATTTCCTCGTTTATCATTTTAAGTGGAGTAGGATTTATAGCTGGCTTACCAACATCTACACTAAGCCCTTTTTTGGTTACTACCCCAATACCAATCCCACCATAAACTCTAATAAATTTATGTAAATCACTTTGACTCTCACTATTAGTACTTACACTACCGATATCATATAAAGTAAGATACTCTTTGTCCTCATCGTTTTTGGATACAATTTCAGCTCTTGCATAAATATCCATAGTATGAGTTGCATCGATGTCATCTCCACCATCTTTTTTTATGGAGCACTCCACAAAAGAATTAGAAATATTTACATTATCGACCTTTAATGATAGTGGTATCCCTTTAGGGGTATCTATATTTATAGTATCAATCTTATTTTTTGTCATCAACATGTACACAGCAGCCTTAGATGCACCTGTTGCACATGAACCTGTAGTATATCCTCTTCGATATTTTTTACCATCTATATACACATATTCTTCCATACACATACCTACATAGTATATAATATAGCATTTACTATTGCTGCTGCTAAATTACTACCACCTTTTCTGCCTTTAGAAATTATATATGGTATATCTGTTTTTTCAACTTCGTCTTTTGATTCTTGTGCCCCTACAAAACCTACAGGAACACCTATAACTGCATCTAAATCTAATCTTCCTTCTGATTTCATCTCCATAACTTTATATAAAGCTGTTGGTGCATTTCCTAAAACAAATATCTTTCTTCCATCTTCTTTAGCTGCAATCTCTACTGCTGCCATGGAACGAGTAATCCCTTTCTCTTTAGCTAATTTTGCAGTTTCTTCGTCTGCTACTAAACATTTATATTTACATCCTAATGCTTCTAGCTTTCTTTTATTTATCCCACTAAGAGCCATATTTGTATCAGTATAAATACTCGCATTATTTTTTAATGCATCTATTATACTATCTACTGCTTCTTCTGATATTTTTAATATGTCTAAGTAATCAAAATCTGCAGTAGTATGTATAGCTCTCTTTATTATTTTTTCTTCGATAGTATTCTTAAATCTATAATCTGGTCTAATCTCATCTATTATCTCTTGTATTAATTCAAAACTTTTTTCTTCTATTTTCATAGGATTCTTTATGTATTGCATTCTATTTCCCCCTTAATTCCTCCATTTATTATGTTCAATGTATAAATCTTATTATAAACAGAATTTATATTAGATTCACATAAAACATTTATTATATTTTTATCATCCATAAACCTATCAATTAAAATACCTATTACTGTACCACTGTGAGCAATGTTTACTCCATATGCTCCACATTTTTCAGCTATTTTTATGATTTCATTTAAGTACTCTTTTTTTTCTATATTTTCATTTGCTAAACTACTCAAAGTACAAGCCTCTCCAACTAGAGATAAGTTATCATTTTTCAATCCTTCTTCTAAAAGAGTAAATGACTTTTTTATGATTTCCCTATTTTCTATTTTTAAGGTATTATAATCTTTCCTCAGCCTAATTTTCATAGTATCTAGTACTTTATTGGGCTCAAGTATTATAACTTTTGCATTACTTATATTTCCTAGGTATTTTATAACAGTTCCATTTAGAGGATTAAATATGCTATTTTTGTCTATAAATATAGAATCTGTTGGCTCTATTTCTGCTGCTAATTTACAAATCTCTTCACTACTCAAGTCTTTATCTATCAATGATAATGTTGCCTTTATAGTAGCTCCTATATCGGCAGTCGAACTTGCCATCCCTTTTCCAATAGGTATTTTACTATCTATATTCAAAGAAATATTTTTAGTATCTTTTTTAGGCAAATTAAACTTTTCAAATACCTTCTCAATTGCCAATCTTGACTTATATCTACCTAAATTTATATCTACTAATTTTTCTTCAATATACACTTTGGAATACATATCTATTGCATATGAGCATAAATATTCTTCATCATCAATTATCCCTTGTACAAACTCTCCACAAGATGCTGGGCATATTCCATAAGATTTCATTTTAATCACCCAATAAACTTTTTATATTTTCTATAAGAATTTTATTATCCTCATGAGATTTTATAGCTACTCTTATAAAACTATCATCTAATCCTACAAAGTTAGATGCATCTCTAACCAATAGATTTCCTTGCTTAAACAAATCTTTTTTCAATTCTCTAGATGTTTTTTTATAAATTTTTATCAAAATAAAATTAGCATCTGTATCATAGACTTTTATATTTTTTACGTTTCTCAACTCTTGTAACATGTATTTTCTTTCTTTTATGTAATATTCTTTACTCTTTCTAATATACTCTTTATCTTCAAAAATAAAATCAGATAGTATGTCTGCAAAAGAATTTATAGTCCATGGCTCTTTGTATTCATAAATTTTGTCCATAATGTTAGTATTACTTGTAATACCATATCCTAACCTTAAGCCAGGCATACCAAAAAACTTAGTCACAGCTTTAATGATGAATATGTTTTTATTTGATTCTATATATTTTACTAAGCTATACTCATTTTCATCTTCAACAAATTCCATAAAAGTTTCATCAACTATTAATAGCTTTTCGTGTTGACCTAATAAGTAAACAAGTTCCTTTAAGTCTTGAACATTCCCACTAGGATTATTAGGATTACATATAAATAAGCTGTCAAATTTTTCAATGTTCTTTTTTATTATATCTATATCAAGTTTAAAATTATTTTCCGAATCTAACTCTAATTCTATAATATCTAGATTGTTTAACTTAGCACTTCTTCTATATTCTGAAAATGTAGGATTTATTATAGCTAATCTTTTTTTAATACTCCTCATAAGCAAATAAATCACTTCTGTAGCACCATTTCCAGGTATTATAAAGTTTGGATTTATATCTATATATTTTGATATATTTCCTCTCAAGTTTGTATAGTTTATATCTGGATAATTCCTACACTCTTTTAATCCTCTTAAAATGTATCTTTCTAAATTTGGTAATACATTTGGATTTATATTTGAACTAAAATCTATTATTTCTTTTGGGTCTTTCCCATATAATTTTGCCATTTCATCTACATTGGCACCATGCCCTAAATCCTTCATCTATGTCCCCCTTAAGTTAGCAAACCATAATTTATATAATTAAGTTAATTAAAATCGCCCTACATAACATATATACTAGTGTAAATACTAATATAGATACAAAGGAAGATGCATACATAATTTTATTCGTTTTAATTATATCCTCTTTATCTATCTCCCTAAGCTTATCCCCTATTGTTGGCTTATATACTTTTTCTCCAAAATAAAAATTGGTACCTCCCAGTTGTATTCCTAAAGCACCAGACACTGCCCCCTCTGAAAAAGCACAATTTGGACTTTTATGATTCTTTCTATCTCTAATGGATATTTTAAAACAATTTCTATAGTTGTAACGTAAAAAGAAACTGCCAATTGTCATAAGAATAACAGATATTCTAGCTGGTATATAATTGGCTATATCATCAATCTTAGCAGAAGCAAAACCAATATCTTTATATTTCTCATTTTTATATCCAACAGTTGAATCTAATGTATTTATAGCTTTATACGCCATAGCAAGTGGTGCTCCTCCAATAAATGCATAAAACATAGGTGCAATTATACCATCTACAGTATTTTCTGCAACAGTTTCTACAGTCGCCCTTATTATCTCAGACTCACTTAAATTAGTAGTATCTCTACCCACTATATAAGATAACTGAGTTCTAGATTTCTCTATATCTCCAGTTTTTAATACATTATAAATTTTTAATGCTTCATCTTTTAAACATTTTGTAGCTAGTGTTGTATAAATTAGAAAACTATTTACTACAACACTCAAAAATACATTAAAACTAAATAACTTCACTATAGCATAGGTTATTAAATACGTTATTCCAACAGTTATAAACCATAATATAAATCCGCCAAATTTTAATTGTTTATCACTCTTAGAGACCTTCCTTATTATACCTTGAGTAAAATTTATAAGCTTACCAATAAACCTCACTGGATGAGGAAAAGAATATGGGTCTCCTACAATTAAATCTGTCACATACCCTATATAAATAGATAAAATATTCATTTACTTATTTCCTTTATTCAAAAAATTTTCTATACAATTTAAATTATTATAAAAATGAGTATGAAGATATGTAGCTAAAGTGTTTCCTTTACTATAACCACCATCCCATTCTTCTACTATATTTCCATCTCTTTCTTTTTTCATCGAATATGCACACTTCTCATCACTCTCAAATATTGAATGATGAAACTCATGTCCTTTAATCGTCTCTCCCTTTTTAGATAAAAGAGTATTTTCTTTAGCTACACCAATACAGTATCCAAATCTCTTTAAAGAAGATGTCATCTTACTAATTCCACTAAATATACCAACCATATTAAATTCTTGTTCTTCTTGATTCAATAGTTTCTCACCTAGGTACATCAGTCCTCCACATTCTGCATAAATAGGTATATTGTTATTATGTGCTTCTAATATAGAGGTTCTCATTGACTCATTTGCTTCTAGTTCTTTTCCAAATATTTCTGGAAAACCTCCTCCAATATAAATATAATCTGAAGTTGGCACTGATGTATCTTCAAGAGGACTAAAATAATTTACTTCTAATCCAAGTTCTTCTAAAAGCTCTATATTTTCTCTATAATAAAAATTGAATGCCTTATCATATGCTATAGCTATTGATTTATTATTAACATGCTTTTTTATTCCATTATTTTCTATCAAAGTTTGAAAATCGAAATCACTCTCAAACTCATCACTTTCCGAGATTTCGATTATTCTATCAATATCTATATAACTTTCAATTTCATCAGCTAAAGTATAAAATTTTTCTCTTAGAGATTTCATCTCTACACTAGGAACCAATCCTAAATGTCTAGATTCTAAAGAAAATTTATTATTTGGAGGAAAATATCCCAATACTTCAACATTACAATATTTCTCTATAGAACTCTTAATTATTTGATAATGGCTATTAGTCTTAACATTATTTACTATGACACCTTTTATATTTACATCTTTATCTAATTCCTTATATCCTAGTACCATAGCAGCACTAGATGCTGCCATAGATTTTCCATTTATAACTAATATAACAGGTGATTTTAACACTTTCGAAGTATGTGAACTTGTACAGTTATCTAAATCTATTCCAAAACCATCATACAACCCCATAACACCTTCTATTACTGAAATCTCTGCATCCTTTGAGGACTTATTTACTATATACTTTATTTTTTCGTCATCTAACATATAAGAATCTAGATTTCTGGAATGTCTTCCAGTTATAAAAGTGTGGTATGAAGGGTCTATATAATCTGGCCCTACTTTATATGGCTGTACTTTCATATTTCTCTTGACTAAAGCTTGCATTATCCCTAATGATATTGTCGTCTTACCTACTCCACTACTAGTACCTGCAATTAAAATTTTTTTCATAATACACCTCCTACCTAAATTATAAATACAGAATCATTATTATTTCATAATCTCATATATTTTTTCTATATCTAAATGCTCTCTCAAAAAATCAGCCAATTTATCATATTCTTTATCTTTAAATTCATCAAAAGAGTTTACCTTGCTTTCTAATTCTTGTAGACCTTTTTTCATTCTTATATTATTTAAAATTTTCCTTGTAAAACTTATTTCATCGAAAATTCCATGAAGATAAGTTCCGATTACATTCCCATCTTTATTTATGCTTCCTTCAGTATAATTCACTTCTTCATCCAGTTTTTTTGTTATCAGGTCCAAGCTTCTTACACCATTACCTCGATTTGTAATACCCATATGGATTTCATAACCTTTGACTTTCTTACCTTTAAGGCCATTCATATATTCACCAGTACATTCAACAATAGTAGCTTCTACCTGTGTTGTAGTTTTTTCTTTCTCAAATATTGTTTCTGTATCTAAGAGACCTATACCATCAACTTCTTCAATTTCACTTTCAACATGGTAAGGGTCTTTTAATTTTTTACCTAGCATTTGATATCCACCACATATACCAAATATCAATTTACCCTGACTATATAAATTTTTAATTTGTGACTCAAGACCACTTTTTCTTATATATGTTAAATCATCTATAGTACTTTTAGTTCCAGGTATTATTACCATATCGGGATTTCCTAAAGATTCCCCATAATCTACATACCTAATACTTACATCTTCTTGCGTCTCAAATATATTGAAGTCTGTAAAGTTAGACATATGTGGAGTTCTAATTATTTCTATGTGTATATCGCTTTTATTCATTTTTTTCTTGAATCTAGTAGTCACACTATCTTCATCTTCTATTTTTATATCTGTATAAGGAACTACACCTATAACTGGTACTTTTATGATGTCCTCTAACATCTTTACTCCATCTTGTAAAAGCTCTTTTTTGCCTCTAAATTTATTAATTATTACTCCTTTTACTCTTTTTTTCTCATCTTCACTTAATAAAAGCATTGTTCCTACCAGTGATGCAAATACTCCACCTCTATCAATATCTCCAACTATTATTACAGGTGCATCCGCTATTTCTGCCATACCCATATTAGAGATATCTCTATCTTTTAAATTTATCTCTGCATTACTACCTGCACCTTCCATAACCACAATATCATAGATTGAATTTAAACTATCAAAGGTATCCTTCAATACATCTACCAATTCCAGTTTATAATCATGATATTGAGAAGATGGCATTTCCCCTATAACCTTCCCTCTTACAATAACTTGACTTTTGTTATTTCCAGAAGGTTTTAATAAAACTGGATTCATATCAGCTATTGGCTCTATTTTCGCCGCTTCTGCTTGAAACACTTGTGCTCTTCCCATTTCTAATCCTTCTTTAGTTATAAAAGAATTTAAAGCCATATTCTGAGATTTAAAAGGAGCAACAGTATAACCATCTTGTTTAAATATTCTACACAGCCCTGCTACTAAGATACTTTTACCTACATTCGATGCTGTTCCTTGTAGCATTATTTTTTTCCCCACTTTCTAACCCCTCCTTGTTAAAATTTACTAAAAGACAAATAAAAAAAGTCCTAATGCTTCTAAAGATAGGACTTTTATACGTATTAATTAAAAATCTTTCACCCCGAAGACCTCTTGTTTTAAATTAAATTAGGCAGGTATCCTGGCTTAACTTCATCCTACTTCTATAACCTTCCCATCAAATTGACAGTGGTATTTATAGTTTCGTTGGTTTCACAGTAGCGGGGGCTGCAAAGGCATCTAACCTTTTTCCCTTTTAACATATAATTAAGAACCTAATTTTAATCTAATATTCTATTTTCATTGATATTCTTACAGACATATATTATAATACTTAATTTCAATTAAATTATATAAAATCTGTAAAATTCATTTTATCTACTACAGTAAATCCACTATTAACTTCTAAAACCGTAATAGACGCATTATCAATTTTAAAGTTCCAATGATATTTATAACTACCAGAAATCAAATGTGTTATTATATTTCTTATTGTTCCTGCATGAGAACATATAAGTATTGTTTTTATATCTGAATGACTATCATTTTCTAAAATTATATTATCAATCTCTTTTGCCACTCTTTTATAAGAGTCTATAAGACTTTCTCCACTTGGATATCTATAGTTGTTACCTTCTTCTATCATTTTTTCGAATTCTTTGGGATATTTGACTTTAATTTCCTCAAAAGTTATTCCTTCAAAGTCTCCAAAACTAATTTCTCTTAGAGTTTCTTTTTCTTCTATTTCTATTAACTTTAATCTTGATATTTTTTCTATTGTATCCTTAGTACGTGAAGATGGCGTCGTGTAAATTCTGTCTATATTTTCATGACTTAGATATTTAGTAATTTTATTTATTTGCAATTTACCTTCTTCACTAATACAACTATTTATGTGACCTGATAATCTTCCTTTTTTATTATCATTTGTCAATGCATGTCTTATTAATATTAATCTTATCATATTATCACCACTTTTTAGTTTTAAAAAAACATAAAAATTAACAAATATATATAAATCAAATATAAAAGTTCTGAAAGTTCTATTCCACAACCTAATATATCTCCTGTTACTCCATCAATCTTTTTATAAATATGTTTTTTGAATAATATTATAAATATAAAAACTACTATAGCTGAACCTAATATTTTAATCAACACTATATTAGGTAATAATAATATAAATTTAGTAATAAGAATAACTATTAAAAATGTGTATATTATAGCTGTCATTAACATACTTGTAGTCAATTTACCTATAAATAAATTTCCCATTCCTTTTTCTCTTGGTGTCACAGTTTTATATGTCAATAACATTACTCCTAATCTTGCAATCATTGGCATAAATATTATAATCCATAATGAGTTATTACTTATTATATTGTATATGAATCCAACCTTTAATAAAAGTACAAACATAATTGCTAAAAGTGAATTTGTGCCCAATCTTGAATCTTTCATTATTTCAAGCATTTTTTCTTTATCTCTATAACTGTATATTGCATCAAATGTATCTCCTAATCCATCTATATGGAGACCTCCAGTAATTAAAACACCAGCTAAAGTTATTATTATAGAAGCTATAAATGGCTCAAATAATAGTATAGAAATCCATCCTACTAAGTAGGTTAATATGCCAATGACAAAACCTACAAGTGGAAAATATACTATTGATTTATAAAATTCATCATCAAATCCTACATTTAATTTTATAGGTATCCTTGTTAAAAACTGTAGTATTAAAATAAATCTTTTCATAGATACATACTACTCCTTTATTTTCATGGGTATTCCACTAACTACAAAATAAACTTCATTACTTTTTGATGCTATGTATTGATTTATACGACCTACAATATCGGCATATATCCTACTAAGTTTATTCCCAGGAACAATTCCCATACCTAATTCATTTGTCACAAACACAAAGTATAGATTTGTTTTTTCTATTTCTTCAATAAGTTTTCTAACTTGTTCTTTTATGTACTCTTCCAATTTGTTTATTTCTTCTTGAGTAGACTCTTCTATATTTAGATTGTGTTTAAACATTAGATTATTTACTAATAATGTCACACAATCTAGTATAACAGTTTCATGTTCTTTGTATAGCTGTCTAATTATGGAATATATATCTTCATATATTTCATATGTATTCCAATTTCTAGGTCTATTCTCTTGATGTTTTTTTACTCTATCTTTCATTTCATCATCAAATGGAATAGAAGTTGCTATATAAGCTGTATTATTATTCCTGTTCAAACATAGTTTTTCTGCAAAGTTACTCTTTCCTGACCTAGCTCCTCCTGTTACCAGAATAATTTCACTCATCAAAACACTCCTATATATTAAATTTTTATGTCTTATCTTCCCATGTCAATTTCATCGAAAGTTGCCATATTCTTATAAGTATAATTTGAAGCTTCTATTATATTAAATGCTAAAGCAGCTCCACTTCCTTCACCTAACCTCATGTCCATATTTAGTAAAGGGTCTAATCTCAATATATCTAAGGCCCTTTTAGTCCCTGATTCTGCTGACAAGTGAGATGCTATCATATATTCTCTAGTTTTTGGATTTATCTTATATGCAATCAATGCTGCTGCATAAGAAATAAATCCATCTATTACTACTGGAATTCTATTAGCACTACATCCTAATATAACACCTGCCATTGAACCTATTTCAAATCCTCCTACTTTAGATAAAATATCTACTCCATCAGTTGGATTTGGATTATTAATCTCAATAGCCTTTCTAATTACTTCAGCCTTATGTTTTAGTCTTTCTTTTTTAAGACCTGCACCTATACCAGTAACTTCTAATGGGTCACATCCTGAAATCACAGATATTATTGCTGTACTTGGAGTAGTGTTTGCTATACCCATCTCTCCAATACCAATAAGCTTATAATCTTTTTCTATACACTGTTCTGCTATTTCAATTCCTATCTCTAAGCATCTAATAGCCTCTTGTTTACTCATAGCTGGCCCTTTCGCCATATTTGATGTTCCTTTTCTAATCTTATAATCCAATACTCCATCTAGTTTTTCATCACAGTTTATTCCTACATCTACAGCTACAACATCTGCCCCTACAAATTTACTTATTACTCCAACTCCACACAGACCTTTTGAGAAATTTGGAAATTGTAGTTTTGTTATGTTTTGAGGGTCAGGTGCTACTCCTTCTTCATATACACCATGGTCTCCAGCAAAAGCTATTATAACTTTTTTACTTGTATCAAAATTTTCATTGCCAAATATTCCTGATAATTGCATACAAATATCTTCTATTTTCCCTAAGCTTCCAGTTGGATGTATAAGCCTGTCCAATCTCTGCTTTGTTTTTTCAATAGAAGAATTATCTAAAGAATATATATTTTTTGATATACTTTCTAATAAACTCATTTTCTATCCTCCCAACATTTTTTTGTTTTTTAAATTATCTTTTTAGATAAAAAATACTCTTATTTTCTAAAAATTTCAACTTTTTATTTTTATTTTTACATATATACAAAAATTATTCTACATTTTATCTGTATTTCCTTTATTTTACATTATGAATTTGCATACAATCCGATGGTTTTTGTAAAAATATA
Organism: Clostridioides sp. LIBA-7602; assembly: GCF_056688945.1. NCBI lineage: Bacteria > Bacillati > Bacillota > Clostridia > Peptostreptococcales > Peptostreptococcaceae > Clostridioides > Clostridioides sp. LIBA-7602. The sequence goes on from NZ_CP196991.1 coordinate 3,999,235, forward strand.
TTTAAAAGAACTTTAAGGAGATGATATTGTGGATGATTTTTCTAAATTAAAAAATTTATATGAAGATGGATATAGATGTATTTATCATGACTGTGTAGATAATAATTATACTATCTACCTTAAGAATTTTTATACGGAAGGTTCAGAAACTATAGAGTTGAGTAGCGAATCAGATTTCTCACAATTCAAAGATTATATAGATGGACTTAGAATGTCTTAATCACTATGAAACCCATTAAAATAGGGAGTTTAACAACTCCCTATTTTGAAGTCACAATTTTTTTTATAAGCTTTAAAAGTTCGTCTCGGTTTACTTCTCTTTCATTTTTTCTGTCCTTATACTCTTGAAAGTTAACAACTTTTGTATTTGGTTTCTCCATAAACTCACTTCCCATTTAACATTATTAACTTATCTTAATATATTTTATTCTATACAATTTATCTATTTCCTTCTATTTATAATACAAAATTTCTTAAATAATCCCAAATTTTCAAAACAAAATTTTCAAAATATACTAAAATCTACCTTTCAAATATAATATCAAATAAAATTTAATAATCCTTATACTTTATAGTATAATATACTCATAAAATATAATAAAGGAGATTTTAAATGAATATCTTACAAAATGAAAAGTTAATTATAGAATCAAACAGTTCTGGTGCTGAACTCACTAAAATATTTTCTAAAGAATATAACAAAGACATTCTTTGGAATGGCAATAAGAAATATTGGGGTAGACAATCACCTATATTATTTCCTATAGTAGGTAAACTTTTTGATAATGAAACTATAATAGAAGAAAATCTATACAGCATGACTCAGCATGGATTTGCTAGAGATATGGAATTTGAAATTGTAGACAAAGGAGATACATTCATATCTTATAAGTTAATAGACAATGAATCTACCTTAAAAAAGTATCCATACTCTTTTGAACTAATTATAAATTATACATTAAACAATGACAGTATAAATATAGAGTGGATTGTAAAAAATACTGACTCTAAAGATATATTCTTTTCTATAGGTGGACATCCTGCATTTAATATTCCTTTTTTTGAACAAAATGGTTTTTCTAAATATCATCTTGAATTTAAAAGAAGAAATGATGTGGAAAAAATCAATTTAAATGGTTCTTTTACTGATGATATAACATTTATTGGTGATTTAAAAAACTTACAGTTAAATCCGGAACTGTTCAAGAATGATGCCTTGATATACACCAATATAGATGAAGTATCTATATGTAATAATGATGGTAGCAAATATATAACTCTATCTATGTTAGATTTCCCTCTAGTTGGTATTTGGACTCCTTATTATAGTGAGTCTAATTCTACTGCTCCATTTTTATGTATAGAACCTTGGTATGGTCTTGCTGATAGTATGTATTCCAATAAAATTTATAAAGACAAGAAATTCATTAATAAACTTAGTAAGGGAAAAGTTTTTACTGCTTCTTACAGTATAAATATACATTAAATAAGAGTCAGTTACATGTGTTACCAAAGTTATAAAATATGTTAATATAAGTTAATATAATAATATGAAGTGGTATTATTTAATATTCCTTAATCAAAAAATATTACTGGAATACAAAATTCCAGTAATATTTGATAACTAAATAATATGTTTTTACATAAGCCTATAAATATCTTATTTTTTATGGCTTAACAATACATACTTATATACGTTTTTTTAATTCTATTTAGGGCTTCATTTAATGTTTCTTTCGGACACCCTATATTAAGACGGATAAACCCCTCTCCATCTTTTACAAAGTAACTTCCAACTACCATAGTTAAATTTGCATGTCTAAAAAACTCTTTCGATTCTTCTTCATTTCTAAATACTTCTCTCACATCTATCCAAGCTAGAAAAGAAGAGTCTGATTTCATAACCTTAGCTTTTGGTATATATGTCTCAAAGAACTCATAGACTATTTGAAAATTATTTTCTACATAATTGGTCATTTCATCTAACCATTTTTCACTTTCATTATATGCCGCAACAATTGCTGGTATTGCAAATACATTTGGAGAAGTTATTGAGTTACTTTTTAGTCTTTCTAACAAAATTTCTCTAACTTTTAAATCTCTTATTAGTACATAAGATGTTTTTAATCCTCCTAAGTTGAATCCTTTATTAGGAGATACACAGATTATGCTATTTTTATAAATTTCTGGATGAGAATTCCATAAAGACACAAATCTATGACCTTTAAATACTACATCCCTATGAATTTCATCACTTACCAAAAGTACATTATACTTTAAGCATAACTCTGATACTTTATACAGTTCTTCCTTTGTCCATATACGACCTGATGGATTTTGTGGACTACAGAATATAAATAATTTTATATTTTCGTATTTCATTCGCTTTTCTATATCTTCTAAATCTAAATAATATCTATTATTATCTAATTTTAATGAACTACAGCATAACTTTCTATTATTATTTACTACAGCTTCTGCAAAAGGGTCATAGGCAGGTGTATTTATCAATACACCATCTCCTTCTTTAGTGTATGCTTGGACTATATAATGAAGAGTTGAAACAGTACCAAAAGTTAACTTTATCCATTCTTTCTCTACATATATATCAAATCGTCTTTTGTTCCAATTTATAACAGCATCATAGAAGTCATCTCCTATAAAAGTATAACTATAATCTCCTACTGAGGCTCTTTTTAAGATAGCCTCTTTTATGGTAGGAGCACATTCAAAATCAATATCAGCTAAATCCATAGGAATTGCATCTTCATTTAAGTCAAACTTTTCTTTAATTACATGGTTGCTCCATTTCCTACAATTCCCCTCTTTACGATTTAATACTTTGTCAAAATTATATTTCATAATTTTATTCTCCTAATATCATAAAATCTTTAGATGTCTTATTGAGTGAGACACCTTTTCCACCTATTATAGCAATGTCATCTTCTATCCTAACTCCCCCTATATTTGGAATGTAGATTCCTGGCTCACAAGACATTACCATTCCCTCTGTTAATATATCATCACTATTTGGATTTAGGGTAGGAACCTCTCCATCTCCAAGACCTATACCATGACCCAGACCATGATTAAAATACTCACCAAATCCATGTTTATCTATAATTTCTCTAGCTACTTTGTCAACATCACTGGCCTTAACGCCTTCTTTTATTGACTCTATTGCAGATAATTGTGCTTCTAATACCACATCATATATCTCTTGAATAATTTCAGGAGGTTTACCTATAGATATTGTACGAGTCATATCTGATTGATACCCTTGATAAACAACACCAAAATCTATTGTTATAGCCTCATTCGTTCTCAGTTTTTTGTTTGTAGGTCTTCCATGTGGCATTGCTCCTCTTTCTCCTGATACCACTATTGTTTCAAAAGACATTCCACTTGCACCTTTTTTCAATGCATGATACTGAATTAGAGCTGATACTTCTAGTTCGGTTATACCTTTTTTAATCTCAGAAATAACCTCACTAAATACTTCATCTGTAATCTCACATGCCTTTTTAATAAGTTCAATTTCTACTTTAGATTTTATAGCCCTTAATTTCCATAATTCATTGGTTATTAAACTGATTTCAAAACCTGCATTTTTTAGCAAAATATACTCTTGTATACTCATAGCCTGATTTTCTATTGCTAGCTTTCCTATATTCAATTCTCTTAATAATTCGATTATATTTGGTATATAAGAACCTTGAGATACAACTCTTTTTATGAAACCACTCGTTTTTTTATCTGCTTCATCAGTATATCTACCATCTAGAATTTGGTACTTTTTATCTTTAGTAACAAGTACATACACACCGCTACCTGATAATGCTCCTATATATTTTTTAGTATTTTTGGACTTAATCAAAAGAGCGTCAACACCTCTTTTATAGATTAAATCTACTAGTCTCTCTATTGTATTATTCATAACAAAATATTAGAAATCCAGACCTAAATCATCTAATAGGTCTTCTTCTTCTTTAGAGAATATGTTCTTTGTTTCTTCTTTTTGTTTTTTATTATTTTGTTGACGTTCCATTATTTTAAAGAATGGCCAATATAACAAGATTGCTAATACTAATTGTAATGCATTTGCTAATATAGAATGCCAATCTCCATTAGTTAAAAAACCTTCTAAGAACACTCCTACATATGGAGGGTCAAATACTGGTTTTGCTAACCATCCCCAGTGCATAAAAAACATTGGTAATGTACCTATTATAGCTCCACCAAATACATGTGGTATAAACATTATTGGATTTAATATTATAGGTGCACCAAATAATATTGGTTCATTTATTCCAAATAATGCAGGGAATAATGATACACGTCCAATTTTTTTATAAGATGAATTTTTTGATAACATACATGCGATTACACAACCTATACTAATTCCACAACCTGTAAATCCAAAGAATGCACTTGAAGCTCCTGCTGTAAAGAAATGAGGTATTGTTTCACCAGCTTGCATAGCTGCTATATTTTCAGCTATAAATGTAATCATTATAGGTCTAGTTATAGGGCTAAATACTGATGAATGTATTCCAAAAAAGAATATAGTGCATATCGCAAAATTAAGAGCAAGAACTGACCATGGATTATCCATACTTCCTACTAATGGAGATAAAAATTGAGTAAGTATCTGTGGAGGTAATTCTCCAAACACTTTTAATGAAATAAAACGAGCAACTATAAAAGTACCACAAACTATTATAGTAGTTGGTATTAACTCAAAAGACCTAGATACAAAATCAGGTACATTTTCTGGCATTTTTATTGTAATATTCTTCTTACTACAGAAATTATATAACTCTACAGAACCAAGCCCTGCTATCATCCCCGTAAATAGCCCTTTAGCTCCTAAGTTTCCTACTTCTAATGCACCATCTGGTGTGAATGATGCTACTAGGAATAGAAAAGAAAAAGTTGATAATGCAACACAACCTGGTATATATAACTTATAATAATTACCTAGATTAAAAGCAATACACATACAAGCATATAATCCTATCAAACCTATGGAAAGACTTACTGGCAAGTCCAGTATTGCTGCATTATTCAATATGAATTTGCTTATTGAGTTATTTTCTCCAAGCATGTTTGGAAGTGCTGGAAGTATTGCAAATATACTTCCTAATATTGTGAATGGTGTCATAGCTACCATACCAGCCTTTATAGAACCAAGATGACGCTGATTGTCAACCTTGTGAGCTAAAGGCATAAATACTCTATTCATAAACGCTTCAAATTTTGAAAACATATTTAACTCCCCTTTTCCCTCAATATTCTTATTATCCTTGAGCTAATTGATGTTTCTTATAAGTTATTAATGCTAACTTCATAACTGTAGCTCCATCCATTTTTCCATAAACATCTTTATCTATTACTGCAAAAGGTTTATTTTTAGGCTCTAATATTCCTTTTAAAAAATCTATTTTGTGAGCTATTTGAGGACCTATAAGTACTATATCCCAATCATCAACCTCACTTTCTATTGAATCTGCTGGTATAGCTGTAAATTCAAAATCTTTTTCATTAAGTTTAGTACTTTCTTTTACTACCTTCTTCATATTTTGCATTAGCATATTAGTAGAAAATCCACCTGCACAACATAATAATATTTTCATAATAATTCCTCCTAAAATTTGTATTTTTTATTATCTCTTGAAAGTATTTAAAACTTTCTAAAAGAAAATTTATGTAAATAATTTATTTATACACTTCAACTACTTATCAAAACAATCTATCAAAGCCTCTATCAAATCTTTAGCTAGTTGAGAAGTCATGTAGTGGTCTTGGGCATGTACCATTAAAAGACTCATTGCTGGACTTTCAACATCTTCATTTAAATCTTGAGTTATTAATTCTGTCTGTATTCTGTGAGCTTCAATATCTATTTTACGAGCCTCCTCTATTAACAATTTTGCTCCTTTAAAATCTTTTGCCTTAACTTTTTTTAAAGCTTCGAAAGCTTTTGATTTACTTTCTCCTGCAGTTGATATAAGCTCCATTATTTGCACTTCTGTTGACATTTTCTTTTTCTCCTTTAAATAAAATTTCTTATATGTTTATATTTTTCTTCATCAAAATTTAAAATTAACTGTGTATATAATCTTATAATGGCATCTAAATCTTTATTACTTACTATCGAAAATGCACAATGACCATATCTGACTGGTACACAAGTTACTACACAAGGTTTCCCTTCATTTACAAGATGTGCTTCCCCCCCATCAGTTCCACCTGATTCAAACATATCGTGTTGAAGTAGTATGTTGTTTTCATCAGCAATTTCCATTACATAATCTATCATTTTTCTACTAGGGACTAGAGTCCTGTCTCTATGCATTAGCATTATACCTTTATCAATTTGTTTCTGATTTGTATAGTCTCTTACAAACTCGTTCTTAGCACATGCTACATCTATCACAAATACTATATCAGGATTTATCAACTGTGTTGCTGTCTTTGCACCCCTTATTCCAACTTCTTCACTACTTGTAGCTGCAAAGTGAATATTACAGCTTAGATTTTTCTTCTCTAACTCTTTTAAAACCTCACCCATAACAAAGCATCCTACTCTATCATCAAAAGCTTTTCCCACTAATCGGTCTGACAGAGCAAATTCCTCAAAGTTTGTTGTATAGGTCACCATATCCCCAACATGAATCCCTAAATTGTATACCTCTTCTTCTGTATATGCTCCAATATCTGCATATATATTTTCAGCTTTGCCATTATTATATGTGGCATTTATGATAGCAGGTATTTTTTTTCCTTCTCTTGTTGTAATTCTAATTTTTTGGACAAACTGTGCAAGGGGTTTTACCCCTCCTATTGTTATTAGGTGAATCATACCAAGTTTATCTATACTCCTCACCATAAATCCAACTTCATCCATATGAGCACAAATCATTACATTTGGTGCATTTTCATCTTTTATCTTAGAAAAAACTATACTTCCTAACCCATCACATATAACTCTATCACTATAATCTCGTAATTCTTTTAATAAAACTTGCCTAACCTCCTCTTCATTAGATGCTATACCATCTGCTTCTGATAATCTCTTAAAAAACTCTATATTCATGTCTAACCTCCCAGGTAGATTTTTAACTTATACATAAACTCTTCATATGATTGCGACTTATTTAGCATATCTACCATATCCTTATCTGTCATAATCTTACTTAGATACTTAGATATCTGTTTATGAAGTTCTAGATTTCCCTTTATTAATGAAATCATGAAAATAATCTTTGGCACTCTATTTTCATAACTAATATCAGTTTGTATCAAGGCCACTGATATAATATTTTTATTACCTGTCATTTCAATTGGATGAGGTATCGCTACACCATTTGTATAAATAGTGCTCAAATAACTCTCTCTTTCCCACACATCTTTAGGATAGGTCGGAGAACAAGCGCCTTCATCAACTATGCATTGTGACATGCTATCAAGGATATCCTTATATTTGAATTTATCTTTTATACATCTAAAATGATTCTTATCAAACAGACCTAATATGTATTGTTTTGGACTTGATATATTTCCTATATGTTCTGCAAATCTAATACTTTCTTTAATATCCAAATAATCTAGTTCGTCTAAAATTTCATTTATAAGAATAACTGGAGTATTTATTTCAAATAAAAGATTTGTTATTGAAAAAATCAAATCTGGTGCAAATTCTACTACAGCCTTTTCTTCTAGTAATGAAAAGTTTTTTATATCAGCATTTGGAAAGATTTCTTTAAGTCTTAAATTTATCAAAAATGCACTACCTCCGCCAGAAGAACATATTATTGCTATTTTATATTTTTTATTAAAATTAGCCTCTTCTCTTTTTTCAAAAGGAACAGCAATGTGAGTTGCTATAAAACCTATTTCATCTTGACTTATTTTTATATGATACTCATTTTCTATAATTTTTGAAAATTGAATAGATAAATTAAAAACAGTTGGATACTGTTGACTTATCTTAACTGAAAAAGGATTTATTATCTTGTGATTCTTCTTTATACGTTCTATTAAACATGCAATATGTAAATAAAATAAGTTAAGAAACTCTTTATCCTCCAAAAAATTAGAGTCATACTTTTTATCTATATCTCTAAAAAATTCATACATTATATCTTGAAGTTTATTTTTATCTATATTCTTTATAGTGGCTTTCTTATCTTTAGTTCTTAGTTTTATAAGTTGTTTTAAGTAATACTTTTCGTCATGAGTAAGGTTATATTTTTTATCTTTAAAAATTTTATCTAATAAGTCATCTATAATTAAATCTTCTGTATATAAGTCTAAATCATTAATATCTCTCACCACTCTCATACTAACTCTTATATACAATATAATAATTTGTGCTAATATTTCCTCAAGCTCTGTTAAGTTAACTTCTAAGTTATGTTCATTAAGGACATTTTTTATTGTACTTCTGATATTATCTAATTTAAAATTATCTATAAACTTATTTCTATACTCTGTTATATTTCTATTACCTTTAAAATAACTCTCCACTAATATACTTTGAATTTCTTTTACAGAGCCTTCTATTTTGATTCCATAATGAGCCTTTCTTTCTAATTTTAATTCTGTATCTTTTATCTTTTCATCTACCTTTTTCAAATCATTTTTTATTTGAGATGAACTGACTAAAAATTTTTTACTTAACTGCTCTATAGTTTTATAACCTTCATTTATTAAAAGTTCTACTATTATAGACTCCAACCGTTGTTCTGGATTTTCAACTAAGTCTGAGGGTAAGTTTTTTAGGTAATGCTCGAATTTATCTTGGTCTTTAATATTTAGAATATATCCTAATTTAGACTTATATTCTAATTTGAAACCATTACATTCTTTTATAGTTTCTATCTTTTTTATTTCATTTCTGATAGTTCGAGTAGATACCCCTAACTTATCTGCAAAATAATCTATATTTAGATAACCACTACTATTTTTCAATGTTTCAAGAATAATGCGTTCTCTCATATCACCACCTCCCCCAGTATTATTATATTTTTCAAAGTAGTATTATAAACAAAAATATTTTCTTATAAAAATTAAACTCTTTATTTGTATTTATCGAAGTTTATATCCTAGTATATTTTAGCACTAAAATTTAAGATATATATTTCATAATAATAAAATATATAGTTCAATTTTTATTATATTTTAATTATATATGTAATACTTTACCAATAAAAGCTGATATTTTTCATCAATTAAATGAAAAAAATACACCATTATAGCTATAAATGAAATAAATTTTTCATATAACAAATATCCTAAACTTATCTAAAATAAATTTAGGATATTTTATTTTTTATGCTTTATTTACAGACCCACATACTTTAATCTTTTCTTTTACAAAGTCCTTTACTGATTGAAGTCCTGCTAATCCATATTTTTTAGGGTCTATAACTTCAGAATCTTCACTTAAAACTTTTTTAACTCCATTACTATATGCAATTCTTAATTCAGTTGCATAGTTAACTTTTGTAATCCCTCTTTTTATAGCCTCTTTTATAATATCATCACGTATTCCTGAACCTCCATGTAATACTAAAGGTATTGAAACTACTTTTTTAATTTCTGATAGTCTGTCTAAATCTATTTTAGGTTCACCTTTATACAGCCCATGCGCTGTACCTATAGCTATAGCTAATGAAGATACCCCTGTTCTATCGACAAACTCTTTTGCCTCTTTTGGATTTGTATAATCATTATTGTCTCCACCATCTAAATCATCTTCTTTCCCTCCAACTTTTCCAAGTTCTGCTTCAACTGGTATAAGAGACGGGTTACATGCTTCCACTACTGATTTAGATAGAGATATATTATTTTCAAAACTTTCATGAGAACCATCTATCATTATTGATGTATATCCATCCCTTAAAGCTTTCATTGCAAGGTCGAAACTTGAGCCATGGTCTAGATGCATTGCCACAGGTATATTTACTCTTTCTGCAGCAACCTTTGCGTTTGCTAGATAATAATCAAGCCCTGCATACTTTACAGTTGACGGAGTAGTTTGTAATATAACTGGAGAATTTAACTCCTCAGCAGCTTCTATAACAGCAATTACCATTTCCATATTTTCCACATTAAATGCTCCTACTGCATACTCTTCATCTTGTGCCTTTTTAAGCATAGATGTTGTTGTTACTAATGCCACATTGATACCCCCCAAATTATTTAATTATAATATTTTAACAAATGCTTTTAGTATTCATATATTGTTACACCTTTTACTACTCTATTTACTGTTCCCATAGCTGACGGTGTGTCTGGCTTATTTTCAACTTTTATAGATACAAATAATGCTATAGTTTGTGCAAATAATATGTATGGCATTGCAAGATACACATCTGGTAATTTATTGTACTTTCCTTCAAATTCAAACTTTGTTCCTGAGAAATTATTTTCATCTTCTACTGATACTGAGCAAGCAAGTTTAGCAAGTTTATCTCTTTTTATTTCCTCTAAAACATCTAAGTCATATTTTCGTGTATATGAACAATTAGATACAAATTCAAAGACAAGTGTCTTTTCATCAATAAATGATTTTGGGCCATGTCTAAATCCCATAGGAGAATCATATACTGTAGCTATTTTCCCTGCTGTAAGTTCTAAAAGTTTTAGTTGTGCTTCTTGTGTCAAACCACCTAATCCCCCTGAGCCTAAGTATACAACTCTATCAAAATCTTTATTTATTAACTCATGTATTTCATCTTTTCTATCTATAACATTTTTTCCCATCTCAATTATTGCATGTATATATGACTTTTCTATATCCTCTTCTAAACTATCAAATATCAACATAGCAGATAACATCATACATGAAAAACTTCCTGTCATAGCAAAACCTTTATCATTTGATTTTGATGGCATTAATAATAAGTAATTATTTTCATCATTTTTAGTCATTTTAGCCAGTTCTCCTTCTGTGTTACAAGTTATAGCTAAATGATAAAAATTATCTACAACCTGATTCCCCAAATTTAGAGCAGCCAAACTTTCAGGGCTATTTCCACTTCTTGCAAATGAAACTAATAACGTTGGCACATCTTTTTTTAAGTAATCATATGGATTAGAAACTATATCTGTAGTAGGTATTGTTTCAAATATGTATTTTCTTATGTCATTTTTATTTTTAAGATACGGAAGTATTGAGTTGCCTACATAAGCTGAAGTTCCAGCACCTGTAAATATAACTCTAAACTGCCCATGATTATTACTTATTGTGTCTATAAATCTACTTAATCTTTCTTTGTTGGATTTATATATTTCATAAGTTTCTAACCATAGTTCAGGTTGTTGTTTTATTTCATTAGTCGTTATTATTGCACCTAAATCTTTTAGTTTTTGTTCTTCTAGTTTAAACATTTTTATTCCCCTTTCATACTTATAACATTTATTTTTGGTAATGAGGTTATAACCACTTTTAAATGTAAAAAAAATATATCTTTTTATATTTTTTACTTGGACTTTTTATTACTACTAAAACTAATTTTTAAATACACTCTATACATTTTGATTATTTTCATAATTTATTTTTAGTTTATATTAAAAAATTTATTAGAATTATATTATAGACGTTTTGGTATTTTTATTTTATGATAAAAATTTATTTAAACAAAGTGGTTATTACCACTAATCCAAATATAAATTAATTTGAATTTTTTGTCAATACATAAAATATTTATGTCAGTCAATTTTATATACATTTTTTAAAATTACTTTATCAATTATCTTTATTTGACCATTGATTTACCTGCATAAACTTCAGATTTATTTTTTTGACACAAAGTTTACAAATTTATGTGTCTGAATTATAATCATTTCTATAAATATAAAAAACACTAGGAGAAACTATTATGAAAAATATAAAAGTAGGTATGATAGGTCTTGGCTCTATAGCTCAAAAGGCATATTTACCTGTATTAGCAAAATCCGAGCGATTTGAGTTTGTAGGAGCTTTTACTCCAAATAAAACCAAGAAAGAAAAAATCTGTAGTGATTATAGACTCACACCATTTGATTCTATTGAATCTTTAGCTAAAAAATGTGATTGTATTTTTCTACATAGCTCTACAGAAACACATTACGATATTATAAAGAAATTATTAAATTTAGATACTCATATATATGTAGACAAGCCCCTTGCCTCAACAGTCGAGCAAGGAGAAGAGCTTATTGAGTTAAGTCTGAAAAGAAACTTAAATTTAATGGTTGGATTCAACCGCAGATTCTGTCCTATGTATAAAGAAATTAAAAATAATGCCACAGAAATTGTATCTATCAACATATGTAAACATGGATTAAATTCCTTAAGAAATGTTAGATTTGACAGTACACTTATAGATGACTATATACATGTTATTGACACTGCTTTATGGTTAGCAAATGGCGATGTCGAAATTACTGGAGAGGATTTATTTTTAACAGACAATAAAAATCTAATATTTGTAAGTCATAAACTTAAAGGTAAATATTTTTCTATAAATACCTCTATGCATAGAGATTCTGGAACAAAATTAGAACAAGTTGAAATTCTTTCAAAAGGTAAGATTCAAAGAGTTAAGAATCTTAATGTACTGGAAATAGAGGAAAATGGAAATCTAACTTCAAAACAGAGTGGTGCATGGGTAAATATATTAAAACAAAAGGGTTTTGAGGATATAACAAATCATTTCATTGATTGCTTAGAAAATAATATAAAGCCAGCAATTAGTGGAGAAGAGTGCGTTAAAGCTCAAAGATTACTAGAGAAAATTATAGGTTCAGTAAAATAGATATTTATTATAAAAATAGTTAGAGACAAATGTCTCTAACCTATTTTTATATAAGACTATGTTTTTATACATAAAATTCTATTATATGCATACTAAACCCATTATATTCACATTAGCTCTATTCAACTTAACTTTGTTACTTCAACTAAATTTTGATACTTCTCAACTTCTTCTAAACATACAAATCCAGTTTCCATATTTAGAGCATTACTTATACCACAAGCATTTGCAAACTTAAGTAAATATTCTATTTCGTACCCTCTTAAAATACCTACACTAAATCCAGCTATCGTGCTATCTCCACTACCTACAGTATTTACACATTTTACAGATGGTACTTTAACATCATATACACTATCTCTACTTAAATAAACCATTCCATCTTTTCCTAGAGATATACATACATTTTCTGCCCCCATTTCAAGAAGTTTTTTTCCTGATAAGATAACTTCCTCTCTTGACTCTATATTAATTCCTAATAAATTTCTTATTTCATCTATATTTGGCTTTATTAAATATGGTTGCGACTTTAAAGCTACTTTTAAAGCATCTCCTGATGTATCTAATATAAATTTTATATTATTTTCTCTACATAAATTACCTAACTTTTCATAATAGTCTATTGGCATATTTTCACAATAACTACCAGATGCCACTAGTATTTTAGTACTTTTTATTACTTCATCTATGTCATTTTCAAATCTCTCTAAATCACTTTTTTCCACCCTTGGTCCCTTTTCTAAAAATTCTGTACTTATTTTATTGTCTTCAATTATATTTAGACAATTTCTAGTTTCCTGCTTTATATTTGTAAATTTATTTTGTATATCTAATTTTTTAAGTTCATTTTGTATGAATTTTCCATTGAATCCCCCCAAAAATCCCATAGCCAAAGGTTTTTCTTTTAAAACTTTACATACTTTAGCTACATTTAATCCTTTACCTCCAGCAGTTGCATTTGTACTTACTACCCTTTGCACCTCACCTATATTTATACTATTTACTCTATACATTCTATCTATAGATGGGTTGAATGTTACTATTGTAATCATACTAGATTCTCCTCATTATTAACCTTTTACTTTTCTAAATAATAAATTAATATGTAAAAATATAAAATCCTCGTCTATAATACACCTCAAGTGGTTATTACCAATTTGAATATAAATTATTTCACTCGTTTTGTCAATGCATCATAATTTTGAAATAAATTAATAGTCTTACTTATTTAATTTTGATTAAAAAATAGCTACGCACACTCGTGACTTTAGTCGTGAGTTAGTAGCTAAAGTAGTCAGCATATAGGGAAACTTATATGTAGAGATAGGATAGAACCTATCCAATACTACTTGAATTGCTGGAAACCCCTAAAGCTAACCAAACTAAAGCATAAGGATGAAATAAACCTAAGTGTGAAAGTTACGAAAGTAGAAAAAATTGGTTAGATGGTATAAGGTTAAACCCTAAGTACTTTAAAATGGGCAATCAGCAGGTAAGCTCCTAAGTAGGAGAAACTTCAACGACTATTCCTCTTGAGGGAAGTACACTACAAGCTATCGGTAGTGGAAGTGGGTAGACCTTAACGGATAATGCCGAAGGATAAGATATAGTCTGTGCTTGCATGAAAGTGTAAGAAGTTCATAAGAGAACTGCATAGGTAGTAGCGAACTTATGTGAACGACAACCTCAAAAATGATAAAAGTTAAGGGCTTACAGTTCTTATATATGTTATTTAAAAAATAAATATGAAAACCTTCAAAATACTTGTTTTAAATGTTAATATTATGATGGATGATGAATAATCATAAAAAACAATTAAAGTGAGGTGATAGTAGTGGAAAAAGCATATAAGTTTAGAATGTATCCAAATAAAAAACAGCAAGAGTTAATTAACAAAACTTTTGGATGTTGTAGATTTGTATATAATAAGTATCTTGCTAAAAAAATAGAAGTTTATGAAAATAATAAAGAAATTTTTACTTATAAACAGTGCAGTTCTGATTTGACCAATTTAAAAAAAGAATTAAAGTGGCTTAAAGAACCTGACAAATTTTCACTACAAAACACCTTAAAAGATTTAGAAAACGCATATAAAAAATTCTTTAAAGAAAATACAGGATTTCCTAAATTTAAATCAAAGAAAACTAATAGATTTTCATATAGAACTAACTTTACAAATGGAAATATTATGTACTTTAGTCAATATATAAAATTACCTAAACTTGGTATGGTTAAAGTAAGGGATAAACAAGTACCTCAAGGGAGAATACTTAATGCTACTGTATCTAAAGAGCCAAGTGGTAAATATTATGTATCACTATGTTGTACTGATATAGATATTAAAGCTTTTGAAAATACTAATAGTCAGATAGGTTTAGATTTAGGAATTAAAGAATTTTGTATCTCAAGTTGTGGACAATTTATAGAAAATCCTAAGTATCTTCAAAAGTCATTAAACAAACTTGCTAAATTACAAAGAGAATTATCAAGAAAAACAATTGGTAGTTTAAATAGAAATAAAGCAAGGTTAAAAGTTGCAAGACTTCAAGAACATATAGCTAATCAAAGGCAGGATTTCCTACAAAAACTATCTACTAAATTAATACAAGAGAATGATATTATTTGCATAGAAGATTTACAAGTAAAGAATATGACTAGAAATCATAAAATGTCTCGCTCTATTTCTGATGTATCATGGTCAGAATTTGTTCGTCAATTAGAATACAAGGCTAATTGGTATGGTAGACAAATTGTAAAGGTAGGTAAATTCTTTGCAAGTTCACAAATATGTAATAAATGTGGGTATAAAAACGAGGAAATGAAGAATTTAAATATAAGAGAATGGATTTGTCCTTGTTGTAATGTAACTCACGATAGAGATATAAATGCAAGTATAAATATACTAAAAGAAGGATTAAGACTAATAACAGTTTAAAATAAATACTTATGTAAGAACCGTAGGAACTACGGGGATAGCCTGTGGAGAATTAGTAAGACATATTTTAGTATGCAAAATTCTATGAAGTAGGAACCCTGTGACTTTAGTCATGGGAGGTTCAGTAAGCTTTACTCATTGACAGAAATAATTGTATATTTTATAATCAAATTGTGGTTATAACCACTTAGAAAGGACTATAAATTTTTATGATAAAAAGAAATGATAAAAGACCAATATATGACCAACTTGTTGAGATACTAAGGACTAAAATTGAAAACGAGATGGAACCAAATGATAGAATGCTTTCCGAAAGAAAAATTTGTGATGAATACGGAGTAAGTAGAACTACAGTTAGACTAGCTATGGCTGAATTAGAACATATGGGATATATATACAAAAGACATGGAAAAGGAACTTTTGTTGCTGCACTTAGTCAAAATTCCCAAAACTTAATGGATAGTTATAGCTTTACAGATTACATGAGAACACAAGGAAAAAAACCAAGTACAAAAGTATTATCATTTGAGGTAGTGGAAAGTACAAAATATTTTTCTGAGAAATTAGGTATAACTCCTGGTGAAAAAATAATAAAAATAATGCGTCTAAGACTTGCTGATAATCTCCCTATGATGCTTGAAAGAACATATCTTCCTATGAAAGAATTTACAGAACTGACACAGGAAAAAATAGAACAAAAACCTCTATATGAGATATTTAGAGAAGATTATGGAGAGATTATTAAAGTAGCTGATGAGGAATTTTCTGCAGGAATAATATCTGATAAGGAATCAAAATTGCTAGAAGTCCCAGGTGATTCACCTTGTCTAAAATTACTTCGTACCACATATAATGATGACAATATAGTTATTGAATTTACCTTGAGTGTTGCTAGAAGTGATAAATTTGTATATAAGATAAGGCATGTAAGATAATAAATTTTAAATAGATTTCCAGAAAACTTAATGTTTTATAAACGTCAAAACTACAAATGATAGTACAAATTATAAGGAGGTAGTTTTGAAAAATTTTATTTATGCAGATAAATTTTTTATGAAGTATGGCATCAAAGAAAAAGGTTACCTTAGAATAATTGGTGGCAAATTTGGTGAATTTCAACAAGAAAAACCAGATATTGCCGATAGTGTTATAGATTTTTCAGGTAAATATATTGCTCCTGGTTTAGTTGATACTCATATCCATGGACTTTTGGGTGTAGACATTATGGATAATACATTTGAAGCAATAAACACAATTTCAAAAGGTCTATTAAAGTATGGAGTAACGTCTTTCCTACCCACTACTTTAACTGATTCTATAGATAACCTAAATGGCTGTATTGAAAATATAAGTAATAATTATAATAAAGTTGAAGGTGCAAAAATACAAGGTATTTATTTAGAAGGTCCCTTTTTTACAGAAAAATACAAAGGTGCTCAAAACGAAAAATATTTTAGAGACCCCAGCATTGATACTTTAAAGTTATGGCAAAAAAAATCAAAAAATTTAATAAGAAAAATAGCAATTGCCCCAGAACGTAATGGTTCAATAGAATTCACAAAATACGCTACTAAAAATAATATATCCGTAGCACTTGGCCACAGCTCAGCTACATTTGAGCAAGTTGAACAAGTTGTTAATTCAGGTGCTAAAGTGTTTGTACATACATATAATGGAATGAGCCCTTTAAATCATAGAGAACCTGGAATGGTTGGAGCTGCCATGGCATTAAAAGGTACTTATGCTGAATTAATCTGTGATGGTCATCATGTAAATCCTATAGCTGCTAAAATAATAATGGATATTAAGTCTAGAAATAATATTGCTTTGATTACAGATTGTATGAGAGCTGGTGCTATGGATGATGGAGAATATACTCTTGGTAGGTTTAATGTCAATGTAAAAAATGGTGTTGCAAGATTAAGCAGTGGAAGTTTAGCTGGGAGTGTATTGACAATGGATAATGCTGTAAGAAATATAGTTGATTGGAATATATCAACTTTAGAAGATGCAATAAAAATGGCTACATATATACCTGCTTTAAGTTGTAATATTGATAATGTCTGTGGCTCTATGTGCCAAGGTATGAGTGCAGATTTTATAGTGATAGATGATAACTTTAATATACATGAAACTTATATAAATGGTATATGTAAGTATAAGACTGATAAATAGATTCTACATAAAAAACATAGAGTGGATAATTAAAAATTATCCACTCTTTTATAATACTCTTCATCTTATACTATAAGTTTATAAGAATTAAATCCTATTTATCAATCTGTTCTCTAAGCCACTTAGTTGCCACATCCAACTGTTTATTTTCATCTTTTTCTTCAATGGTAGGTTTTATTCCTTTTTCATTGATATAATCTCCATTAGGTGTAAAATATTGAGCAGTAGTTAGCTTGTATCCTGTTCCATCTTTTAATCTTACAACTGATTGTACCAATCCTTTACCAAAAGTTGTAGTACCTACAGAAATACCTTCTTTATTATCAACGATTGCAGCTGTTAGTATTTCAGCAGCAGAGGCACTTTCTCCATTAGTCAAGACTACTACTGGAAGTCCCAATTTTTCTTTATCAGATTTCAAGTACTCAGTATTTCCTTTGTTGTCTTTTGTATATACTATAGTCCCTTCACCAATTAGCTCATCAGCAACTTCTTTACATATATCCAGCATTCCACCAGGATTATTTCTAAGGTCTATTACTAATCCCTTAATATTTTTTGCCTTTAATTCTTTTAAAGCTTTGTCAAAGTCAGTATATGTACTTGATATAAATTGAGTGATTTCTATATAACCTAAATTATTATCAATTACTTTACTTTCTAAACTTTTCTCAACTATCTGTTCTGTCTTTACCTTAAAGCTTAGTTGTTTGTCTTCTCTTAATATTGCTAACTCAACTATTTTTCCTTTTTTACCTTTCATCATACGCACAGCTTCATCTGAATTCTTATATGATACAGACTTTCCATTTACTTTTACTAGTTTATCCCCTGCTTTTACACCTGCTTTTTCTGCTGGAGAATCTTTCATAGGAACTACCACTAGCCCTCCATCTTTTGATGCACCTATATACATGCCTACACCAACATAAGAGCCTTCACTATCGTTTATTAAATCTTCCATTTCATCTTTAGTGTAATAACCAGAATACTTATCATTCGTACCTAAGAACAAGCCTTTTGATGCTCCATCTACCAAGTCAGCATCAGATACTTTTTTATAAAAATCTTGTTTTATAATAGATTCTAATCCTAACAACTTATCATATTTTTTATAGTCTTCATAGAGTTCTTTCGATATTACAACCTTATTCCCCAATGTTAACTGAAATGCTGATGTAGTCATCGCTGTTATAATTACTAAAATCACCCCTAAAAAAATAGCTTTCTTCTTTGAAATCACAAGATACATCTCCTTTTACATAAACTATTATTATTATATGACTAGCTGTTATTTTTATTACATTTACCCAAATATATTGCTTTATTGTAACAAACTATACTAAAATTTATATTAAATACAATTGCTGTACACATTATAACATATTAAGGGAGGAATATTTTATGAAAAAAGAATTTAGGAAAAAAGTTATTGAATCTAGAAAAAATAAGAGTGCATATTTTGTACTTAATAATTCAAATTTAATAACAGAAAAATTACTTCAAATGAAAGATATAAGAAATGCAACTAATATAATGCTTTATCTAGACTTTAATAATGAAGTTCAAACAGATAACTTAATCCAAAAACTTTTATCCCTAAAGAAAATAGTCTCAAGCCCTGTAACAATAAAAGAAAATCATACATTAATCCCTACTCAAATAACAGATTTGAAAGATGGATTGAGAATTGGAACATATGGAATAAGAGAACCTAAGGAAACATCACCTACAATTGATATTAAAGCTTTAGATGTTGTAATTGTACCAGCTGTAGCATATGATATAGATTGCTACAGACTAGGGTATGGTGGAGGATTTTATGATAGGTTTTTAGAAAATTTAAGAAAAGATGCCATAACTATTGGAATAGCATTTGATTTCCAGATATTCAATTCTATCCCAAAAGAAACTCATGATGCACAATTAAATTATATAGTTACTGAAACTAGAATTATCACTCCAAATAATTTTAACACCAAATAGTTTTAGCATTATATAATGAGCATTTTAAGTCATGGCTTTTAAAATAATAAAATATATATAATTTACCTACAATAATAAAAACCATGACTTTATTGTATAAATCTTTAGTTGTTTAGTTATAAAACATATTTTTATTTAGTTGAATTTAATTCTATTCTATCTGGAAGCTCACTCATGTTTGTTTCAACCACTATGTATGGAAAAGAATTCTCCTTATCTTTATACTTTACCTTGACTCTCAAAACATCCTTTCCTTCTTCACTCACACTTTCTATTTTGTCCATTTCTATACCATATTTATTATTTCCTCTAGTCACTATGATATATATTTTGTTATCAATTTTGGCTGCCAATGCTCTTTCTTCGTTTGTATACTTATCCATGACATCAAGTATCTTTTCTGGTATTGAATTTCTTTGTAATATTGTATAATCTATAGGCTTTGATTTTTCTACAAACATACTTGGTATGAATATAAATCCTCCTATAACGAATATAAGAGCTATGACTCCATAAATTATACCTTTAATATTAAACTTTACATTCAATCTTATCACTCCTCCCATCTATTCTAAATATATGATTTATAACTTTATCTTAGACTCTAAATTATCGCTTAGAATATATTTATCCATAATTTTAAATATATGTAATATAATTAAAAAACATGTTTTCGACATTTTGTTATAAGTTAACTGTAAAATAAAAAGAGCTATATGAAAACAATTTAATTGTTTTCATATAGCTCTTAAATTACAATCTTAAAATATTTATTTGTCACTAACTCCCTCTTGGTATCCAGACGTTTTTGTAATCTGTCTATAAAGAACACAAACCAGTATTATGACGCCCATATATCCAGTGTATGGATATAAAATACCAACCAGCTTATCAAATGGTAGGAATCCACCTATAAGACCTAATATAGCTGTTATTAAAGTTATTATTTTAAACTTAGGATGATTATCATCAACAAATCTATTAGTTACTGACCATAATAAAGGTACAGCTGTTGTATATATACCTAATATAAGAATTATTGAGAATAAAACTCCAACTATTGGTGAAATCTTATCTGCTAAGAATAATGATGGTATTGCTTTTGAGTATAAGTTTCCTATATCAGAAAGAATAGCTAAGTGCATCATTATAGCTGCTGCCATAAGTGCTACTCCACCTAATATACCACCACAAATGGCTTCTTTTTTATTAGCAGCACCTGCTCCTAATCCTGTCAAGAACGCCATGACAACGATTGTATTATAAGTAGTATATATTACACCAGATAAATATGCGTTTGGTACTGGTCTAGCTACATCTACAGTACTAAGAACTTGTGCAGCCTCTCCTATATTACCTATATTACTAGCTAAACTTATACCACCAACTAAAAGTGTAAAGATTATTATTATAGGTCCTATTCCACCTAGTATCTTTGATAATTTATCAAGACCTAGTGAAACAGTTAATAATGCTACTACTGCCATACCAACTCTACCTACAAATGGATTTAATCCATAATATTCAGTTAAAGTTGCTCCTGCTCCTGAAATCATTACTACGAAAACACCAAATAAGAATAATGGTCCAAACCACTCAAAGAATATTCCTAAATACTTACCACAATAAACACGATAAATTTTGATAGGTTCTTTAAGTTGAAGTTCTTTACCTTTTGACATAACTGAAGCACCCATCCATGAGAATAATACCATTGAAATTACTCCACCAACAATACCTGCAAAACCATAAAAAGAGAAAAATTGCATTATTTCCTGTCCTGTTGCAAATCCAGAACCAATTACTGTTGCTACATAAGCTCCTGCGAAACTTATGACTGTTTTAACGTTTACCTTTTCTGACATATCTCAGTTACCTCCCCACGTGAAATTTTTCATCTGCTTAAACAATTCGATAAACTACCTATAATTTCCTTTAACATAAAATACATGATAACTGTTTTAGAGCCTTTTTAGTATAATAACTTAAAACTTATAATATGTTTTTTATACAGTATACCTCCTTTTATAAAATTTACTAGATTCTTTTTTGTCTAAGTAGTCTTTATATATAAAATTAATTTCCCTATAAACTATATATTAGTCATATTTTTCTGAATAGTCAATATATATTTGAATATTTTCTCTATTTTTGTAAAAATTTGAATATTTCATTACATTTTTGATATATTGATATCATGTATAAAAAAGAGAGATATAAATTAATATAGACCTTTATATCTCTCCTTCAAATATATTATATTATTAACAAACATGAATAATTTATATGCCTTAAATTCTTTTTGCAAGAATAGCCTCTTTGGCAACTTTTATTATATCCTCACAAGTTAATTCGTATTTTTTTAACAATTCATTTGGGGCACCAGATTCTCCAAATGAATCTTTAATTCCAACTTTTTTTACTATAGTTGGATAAGACTCTCCAACTACTTCACTTACAGCAGAACCTAGTCCTCCAATTATACTATGCTCTTCTACAGTCACTATAGCATTTGTTTCTTTTGCTGTTTTTAATATTAAATCCTTATCTATAGGTTTTATTGTAGACATGTTTATGACTCTAGCACTTATACCTTCTTCTTGTAACTTTTCTTGTGCTAATAGAGCCTCATTCACCATAATTCCACAAGCTATAATTGATACATCAGTCCCATCTCTTAAAACTGTACCTTTTCCTATTTCAAACTTATAGTTTTCATCAAATAAAACTGGAACTGAGCTTCTTCCTAGTCTGACATAAACAGGTCCATTATACTTAGATACTTCAAAAATCATTTTTTCTGTTTCAACACCATCAGCTGGAACAAGAACCGTCATATTTGGTATAGCTCTCATTATAGCAATATCCTCTACACTTTCATGAGATGCTCCATCTTCGCCAACAGTAAGACCTGCATGAGTAGCACAGATTTTTACATTTAGTTTTGGATAGCAAACTGAATTTCTTATAATCTCAAAAGCTCTTCCTGTAGCAAACATAGCAAAAGTACTTGCAAAAGGTATTTTGCCAGCAGTTGATAGCCCACAAGCAGCACCTATTAAGTTTTGTTCTGCTATACCCATATTAAAAAATCTATCTGGAAATGATTTATAGAAATCATGCGTTTTTGTAGATTTAGATAAATCTGCATCTAATACCACAACATTGTCATTTATTTGACCTAGTTTTACTAATGCTTTACCATATGCCTCTCTCGTCGCCATTTTACTCATTGTCAGCACCTCCTAGTTCAAGCAAGGCTTTTTCTAACTCTTCATCACTTGGAGCTGTTCCGTGCCATCCTGCTTGATTTTCCATAAAAGATATTCCTTTGCCTTTTATAGTTTTTGCAATTATCATTGTAGGTTTTTTAACTGTTGATTTAGCTATATCGAGAGCAGCAAATATTTGGTCAAAGTCATGTCCATCTATTTCAATTACATTCCACCCAAAAGCTTTAAATTTATCAACTATTGAACCTAAATTCATTACACTTTCTATATCTCCGTCTATTTGAAGCCCATTATTATCTAAAAAAGCAATTAAATTATCAAGCTTATAATGTGCAGCACTCATAGCAGCTTCCCAAACAATACCCTCTTGAACTTCTCCATCACCAAGTAAAGTATATACGTTCCATGGAGCATTATCCAGCTTGGATGCCATCGCCATGCCACATGCAACTGAAAAACCTTGCCCTAAAGAACCTGTAGATATCTCTACTCCTGGCGTACCTTTCATATCTGGATGACCTTGTAACATTCTTCCAATTTTCCTTAGCCCATTCAGTTCTTCCTTATCAAAATAGCCTTTTTCAGCCAATGTAGCATATAATGCTGGTGCAGCATGTCCTTTTGATAATACAAATCTATCTCTATCCTCCATTTTAGGATTTGAAGAATCCACATTCATTTCATCAAAGTATAACGCAGTAAGTATTTCAACTACTGATAATGACCCTCCTGGATGTCCAGATTTGGCTCTATGTATCATAGAAACTATATCTCTTCTTATGATACGCGCAATCTCATTTAATCCCTTATGGTCTCTCATGCAATTACCTCCCTTGAGTTCGTAATTTTATATCAATTCCATATTATTATATCACTTTTATACTATTTTTTGCGTTATTTTTGATTTTCTTAATACGCACTACTAAAATTAAACCTTAAAAGATATTTTTAACGAAAAAAGGGATTGTCTAATAAAAGACAAACCCCTCTTTAAAAAGTAAACAATCCTAAACTTATTTGAAGTCCATCGTCTACTTTTATCATCATATTTTCATCTAGACAACCAATTTTCTCCCTCAGTCTCTTTTTATCAATAGTTCTAATTTGCTCTAAAAGAATTACTGAGTCTTTATTAAGCCCATATTCATTGGAACTTATCTCTACATGAGTAGGTAATTTGGCTTTATTAATCTGAGATGTTATAGCTGATACTATAACTGTAGGACTGTATTTATTACCTACATCATTTTGTATTATCAGAACAGGTCTAACGCCTCCCTGCTCTGACCCAACAACTGGACTTAAATCAGCGTAATATAAATCACCACGCTTTATTTCACAATTAGTACTCACCTTGGGCAATCTTCCCTTCATTTTTATCATCAGAAGATACTTCTTCAACTGTCATACCTAATTCAGCCAATGACAGATTAATTTGACCCATTTCTCTATAACCCGTTTTCATAGATTCTTTAATATGAATTCTCTTTTTCTGAGTTATATAGAACTGAAAAGCAGCTTTTGCAAAATCTTCTCTGTTACTGTTCTCCATCTGAACTATACTATCAACTTCAGAAACCAGAGAGTCTGGTAAAGTAACTTCTATTTTTTCTTTACTTTTATCGTACACAAAATCGCCTCCCAGATTATAATATCATGGTTTTATTTTAGCAAATAACTGTTTATTTGTACAAGCTCATTATTTTCCATATAAACACGGTCAACTCTTCTTGATATCATACATAACACTTCATAGTTTATAGTTCCTAAGTCTTGGGCTATACGTTCAGCTGTAACTTCACCTTCTCCAAATAGTATAACCTCATCTCCAACTTTTATGTCTATATCTTTGTCAATTCTAACCATTATTTGATCCATACATATTCTACCAACTACATCAAACACTTCTCCTTTAATAAGAACCTTTGGATTTTTTTGAATTCTAGTAAATCCATCTGCATATCCTATTGGAATTGTAGCGATTGTTTCTTTATCTGTAGTTGTATACTTTAATCCATAACTTATTCCTACACCTGGTTCAACTTGTTTTATATGTCCGATTTTTGATTTTAATTTCATGGCTGGTCTTAGTTCTAATCTTTCTTTAAATACATCATCAGATGGATAATGACCATATAATATTATTCCTGCTCTTACCATATTTAATCTTAAATCAGGGCAATCCATAATAGCTGCACTGTTTGATACATGTTTTATAGATATTTTTACACCAGCTTCATCCAACTTATCAGACATAAATTTGTAATTATTAGCTTGTTTATAAGTGTACTCTTTACTTACCTCATCAGCTGTTGCGAAATGAGTAAACATACCTTCTAAATCTATATATTCTAATTTATTTAATTTTATTATTTCCTGTACTGACTCCTCATTAGGTTGGAAACCTATTCTAGTCATTCCTGAGTCTATTTTAATGTGAACACAGGCTTTTTCTCCTAAGGATTTTGCAATTTCATTTATCTTTTGTGCTGTTTCTAAAGAATAAACTGTCATAGTTATTTTATTTTTTATAGAATCTTCGAAAGCTTCGTCTGGAGTATATCCTAAGTTCAAAATAGGAAGTGTTATGCCATTTTGTCTAAGTTCAATTCCTTCAGCAGTTCTTGCTACTGCTAAATAATCTACTTTTTCTTTTTCTAGTAATTTTGCAACTTCTACTGCACCATGTCCATATGCATCAGCTTTTATTACTCCACAAACCTTAATATCTTCTTCTAATAAATTTTTAATATTATTTAAGTTAAATCTTAAGTTATCTAGATTTATCTCTGCCCATGTAGGCACTGTTATTTTTTGCATTTCTTTAGTCCCCCTTAGTTTCTGTATTCAAAATCTTTGTATTTTACTGTAAATCTTGGCACTCCTTCCTTATCCAATACTTCCATTTTTTCAGGGTTCTTTGTGTCAGCATTTACATATAATACTTGCTTATTAAAATATTTATTATCCCCAGGAATAAAAGTTTCTAGAACCAAATGTCCTTTGGATAACTTTATTTTCATCTCTTCGTTTTGAAGATAGTTTTTTATAAAGTCTCCTATAAAAAGATATTGATTGTTCTTTCCTGTATTAGGCAATTCCACTATATCACTGATATTTGGATTTTTAACTAATATTTTATCACCTTGATACTCTATACTCTTCCCTTTTAAATGTTTTGGGGAAATTACTTCTAATTTATAGTTATCAGTTTTTTTATAAGTATGAATTAAAACATAATTGTGTGGGCTTTTAT
Source organism: Clostridioides sp. LIBA-7602 (assembly GCF_056688945.1). Lineage (NCBI taxonomy): Bacteria > Bacillati > Bacillota > Clostridia > Peptostreptococcales > Peptostreptococcaceae > Clostridioides > Clostridioides sp. LIBA-7602. Next base: position 4,025,629 of record NZ_CP196991.1, read on the forward strand.
TTCCAAATACTTCTACATCAGCTTTACAACTGTAAGAATTCATATCAGAAATCTGCTTTTGAAAATCTTTGTATACTTCTTCTTTTGTGGACTGTCGCTTTTGGCATCCTATTACAATTATAACCAGTGCCAAAAACATAATACATGCTATGGTCCACTTTTTTCTCACATCACACCTCCTATTCTAGTCTATTCATTGTATAAAGCTTTTATTATATCATATCTACAAATTATACCTTTGAGTTTATTGTCATCATCTACTACAGGAACCCTGTTTATTGATTTTTTAATCATTACATTAGCTACATCATCAAACTTATCATCTTCATGAACTTTTATTATATCTTTAGACATAAGTTCTCCAACTTTATAAGCAGCCACTTGCTTTATATCTTTTTCTACTTTTTTTAAATCATCTAAGAAAATCAAACCTTGTAATAGGTTTATATAGAGAGGTGCTTCTATATATTTTTCCTTTTTAAGAATGTCTGTTTCAGAAATTACTCCAACAACTCTATTCTCTGAATCTACAACTGGCAGACCTCCTATTTTTTCTGCAATTAGCATGTTAGCTACATCTGCTATACTATCATCTTGTTTTGCTACTATTACATCTGTTGTCATTATTTCTTTTGCTGTTTTGTCCATCATAATGTAATCACTCCTTAGTCCTTAATTATGGTTATCGCATTTGCTATAGCATAATCTTTTGAATGTGATATTGAAACTTTTATTTCTAAAACATTATAATCTATGCACATTTTTGTGAGATTATTATAAGTTTTTACTATTGGTTTTCCCATTTCATTTCTGAGAACTTCTATGTCTTTAAAGTTAAATACTCTAATCCCTGTACCCATAGATTTACTTATAGCTTCCTTAGCTGCGAAATTACCTGCTATACTTTCTGCTTTAAAATTCTTAGAATTAAAATACTCAATTTCTTTATCAGTAAATATTTTTTCCAAAAACCTATTGTTTTTTTCTACAGCTTTTCTTATTCTGTCAATTTCAATTATGTCTACACCAATATCAAATATATTCATTGTTCCTCCAGAAAATTTATAATGCTTCTTTAAATATTAATAATGAATTTATAAATTTACTATTGATAATACATATTATTATTTAGTTTATGTTACTTATCTTAATTTAATAATCATTATAATAAAATTGTAACTTTTAAAATTATTTGTAATGAATATTATATACAAATCTATTATATTATTTATTATACTACACAACTAAGCAAATTTTTTAAATTTTATAAAAATTTTATATATATTTATTATATGAAGATGATTTCACTTACATAAAATCAATCTAAACCTTCTTTATATTCTTAATTACAACATAATTTTGCAGTAAATTTAAACTTTTTGTGAATTTATTGTCACTAAAAACTTACATTTTTTTCGTTATTTTATTAACATCAAAAACAAAAAAAGTCATTTTATCCAAAATATTTTTTGGTCAAAATGACTTTTTAGGATATAAATTAAATTATTAAATCCACTCAGCAGATTCTGTTAATATAACTGTTTTATTTTGAGCTACATTAACAAATCCTTCTGCTATTTTCGCCTCTTTAAAACTTCCATCTTTTTTTATCTTTAAAATTCCTACAGGTATACCCGAAACAAATGGTATATGACCTTTCAATACCCCTTTGTCTCCTTTTGTAGTTCTAACTACTACCATTTCAACGTCTCCATCATAAAAAGTATTATCTGGAGTTACAACTTTCAATGAAAATTCACTGGCCATGACTACATACTTCCCTTCGCTTTTTTAACAGCATCTTCTATTGTTCCTACAAACAAGAATGCTGACTCTGGTAAGTCATCATGTTTACCTTCAAGAATCTCTTTAAATCCTCTTACAGTCTCTTTAACAGGAACATATTGACCTGGATTTCCTGTAAATTGCTCAGCAACTGTAAATGATTGAGATAAGAATCTTTGTATCTTTCTAGCACGTGCAACTATTAACTTATCTTCATCAGATAATTCGTCCATACCAAGTATAGCGATTATATCTTGAAGTTCTTTATATCTTTGAAGTATTGATTGTACACCTCTGGCTACTTCATAATGTTCTTTTCCTACTATATTAGGGTCAAGAATTCTTGATGTAGATTCAAGAGGGTCAACTGCTGGATATATACCCAGTGATGATATTTGTCTAGATAAAACTGTTTTTGCATCTAAGTGAGAGAATGTTGTAGCTGGTGCTGGGTCAGTTAAGTCATCTGCTGGTACATAAACCGCTTGAACAGATGTTATTGAACCTTTTTTAGTTGATGTTATTCTCTCTTGAAGTGCACCCATTTCAGTAGCTAATGTTGGCTGATAACCAACAGCTGATGGCATACGTCCTAGAAGCGCTGAAACTTCTGAACCAGCTTGTGTGAAACGGAATATATTATCAACGAAAAGTAAAACGTCTTGTCCTTGCTCATCTCTAAAATGCTCTGCCATTGTAAGCCCAGTTAAAGCAACTCTCATTCTTGCTCCAGGCGGCTCGTTCATCTGACCAAACACTAGAGCAGTTTTGTTTATAACTCCAGATTCACTCATCTCTCCATAAAGGTCATTACCCTCTCTTGTTCTTTCTCCTACTCCTGAGAATACAGAAATACCACCATGTTGCTTAGCAATATTGTTTATAAGTTCTTGTATTAAAACTGTTTTTCCTACTCCTGCTCCTCCAAATAGACCTATTTTTCCACCTTTTAGATATGGTGCTAGTAAGTCAACTACCTTAATACCTGTTTCCAGTATTTCAGCTGTAGTTTCTAGTTCATCATATGCTGGTGCTGGTCTATGTATAGGTAATTTAGGTGCAGATTTTGGAGCTGGTTTTCCATCAACTGGTTTTCCAAGAACATTAAATATTCTACCTAAAGTCTCGTCTCCAACAGGAACGCTTATTGGTCCACCTGTATCTACAACTTCCATACCTCTTACAAGTCCATCTGTTGCACTCATAGATATACATCTTACAGTATCATCACCTATATGTTGAGCAACTTCTGCAACTATTTCTTTATCTCCTAACTTTATTACTAACGCATTTAATAAGTTAGGTAGGCTTTGTTCACTATCAAACTTAACATCTAGTACAGCTCCTACAATCTGTACTACTTTACCTACATTTGCCATTTCCTAACCTCCCTATTTTAGAGCTTCAACTCCACCAACTATCTCTGTTATTTCTTGAGTTACAGCTGACTGTCTTGCTCTGTTATAACTTAACTCTAAATTAGATAGCATTTCATTCGCATTGTCTGTAGCTGATTCCATCGCAGTTCTTCTAGCACCTTGCTCTGATGCAAAAGACTCCAAAATTCCGCCATACACTGTACCTGATATAAATTGAGGTACAATATAACTTAAAACTGCCTCTGCTGATGGTATATATTGTACTTTTGATTTACTTTGATTTTCTTCTTTTATTACAATTCCATGGTCATCTGTATCTTTTTCAAAAACTAATGGAAGCAATTTTAAAATTTCAACTTCTTGTGATAAAGCTGATTTAAACTTTGTATAAGAAATATAAACTTCATCTACCTCACCTTTTTTATACAGGTCAATAATAGTTTGTGAAATTTCTATCGCATCTTCATATCCACAAGCTTCAACACTACTTATATCTTTTGCTATATTGTAATCTCTTTTGGAAAAGAATTCATGAGCTTTCTTTCCTACAGTTATAACTGTTTCCTTTTTACCTTGCATATGAGATACAGATTCCTTTAATACATTGGAATTGTATCCACCTGCAAGACCTCTGTCTCCAGCCACTACTATATAGCACTTATTTTTTACTTCTCTTTCTTTCAAAAATTCATTTCTAACTCCACGTGTTGTTTGGGCAATATCTTTTACTGTATCGTACAAAGTATTAAAGTATTCTCTTGAATCTTCAGCTTTTTCTTTTGCCTTTCTAAGCTTAGAAGATGCAACTAGTTCCATCGCTTTAGTTATTTGTTTTGTACTTTCAACAGTTCCCATACGTGTTTTGATTGCTTTAATTCCAGCTCCTGCCAATTAATTTACCTCCTTTTTTAAAAAGGATTATACTTCAACAACAAACTTTTCTTTAAATTCATTTATTGCATCTGTTAAATCATGAGTGAAGTCCTCTCCACCTAATATTTTTCTTGATATTTCTGGATAATTATTATCTACAAATGCATACAGTTCTGATTCAAATCTAGCTATATTATCTATTGGAATATCCTCTAGATGATTATTTATAACAGCGTATATTATCATAACCTGATTTTCAACTTTTATTGGTTGATGCTCACCTTGTTTTAATATCTCAACGATTCTTTCACCTTGAGCAAGTCTCTTCTTAGTATCTTCATCTAAGTCAGAACCAAATTGTGAGAATGCTGCAAGTTCTCTATATTGTGAATATGCAAGTTTTAATGTACCTGCAACTTTTTTCATTGCTTTAATTTGCGCAGAACCACCAACCCTTGATACTGATATACCAGGGTCAACTGCTGGTCTTACACCTGAATAGAATAACTCTGGTTGTAAGTATATTTGACCATCTGTTATAGATATAACATTTGTTGGTATATATGCAGAAACGTCACCAGCTTGAGTTTCTATTATAGGTAAAGCAGTCATTGAGCCTCCACCTAATTCATCTGATAACTTAGCTGCTCTTTCAAGTAATCTTGAATGTAAATAGAATACATCTCCAGGATATGCTTCACGTCCTGGTGGTCTTCTAAGTAATAATGACATTTCTCTATATGCAACGGCTTGTTTACTTAAATCATCATATACTATAAGTACATGTTTTCCATTATACATAAATTCTTCACCCATCGCTGCTCCAGCATATGGTGCTATATATTGAAGTGGTGCTGATTCAGATGCTGTTGCTGAAACTACTATTGTATAGTCTAAAGCTCCACCTTTTTCTAGTGAATTAACTAATTGAGCTATAGTAGAACGTTTTTGCCCAATTGCTACATATATACATATAACATCTTTTCCTTTTTGATTTAATATAGTGTCAATAACTATAGATGTTTTACCAGTTTGTCTGTCACCTATTATTAACTCCCTTTGTCCTCTACCAATTGGTATCATTGAATCTATTGATTTGATTCCTGTTTGTAATGGTTCATAAACAGACCTTCTATTTATTATACCAGGTGCCTCAGATTCAACTGGTCTAGTTTTTGTATATGCTATAGGTCCTTTTCCATCTATTGGTTGACCTAGAGAATTTACAACCCTACCTATTAAAGCTTCTCCAACTGGAACTTCAACTATTCTTCCAGTTCTCTTAACTATATCGCCTTCTTTTATTCCACTGTCATCTCCAAGTATAACAGCTCCAACTACTTCTTCTTCTAAGTTAAGTGCCATACCATATATTTCACCTGGGAACTCTAGTAACTCACCAGACATAGCTTTTTCTAATCCATATACACTCGCTATACCATCCCCAACTGTTAAAACACTCCCTGTATCTGTCAACTCAACTTTATTCTCATAATTTTTTATTTGCTGTTTAATTATAGAACTTATTTCTTCAGGTTTTAAGTTCATGGGTTCACCGCCATTCTTAAGATATTACTTCAGATAGCTTTTCTTTCATCTTATCTAGACGAGTTTTTACAGTGCCATCTATCTGTTCATTTCCAAGTCTAACTAGAACTCCCCCTAGTATAGTCTTGTCAACTACATTTTCTATAGTAACATTTTTGTTGTATTTACTTGAAAGTTTAATTTCAAGTTCTTTAATATCTGTTTCACTCATTGGAATAGCACTTATTGCTACACCAGCAATTACATTATTTTTCTTATTTAATAATTCTTTATAAGCTAATTCTATATCTTCTAAATATGATATTCTATCTTTATCTACCAAGACTTTTAGGAAGTTTTTTATGTTCAAACTTACTTCCTTACTAAAAATAATTTCTACCAAGTTTTTCTTTTCTGATTTTGAAACTAATGGTGATTTTAAAACTTTGTAGAAATCTTTACTAACTTTAGTCATCATATCTACTACTTTTTCTAATTCTTTGAACAATGCATCAGTTGAATTTTCTTCTTCTCCTAATTGAAATAGGGCTTCGGCATATCTGTTGGCTATTACATTTATCATTTAGCTTCCCCTACCTCTTTTATAAAGTTTTCTATCAATTCCTCATGCTTAGATTTATCTAAATCTTTTTCAATGACCTTAGATGCTGCAAGTAGTGCTATATTAGATATATCATTCTTAATTTCATTTATAACCTTTTGTTTTTCTTGTTCTACATCTTTACTTGCTTTTTCTTTTATATCAAGAGCATCTTTCTTTGCAGTATTTACTATATCATCTGATTTCTGTTCTGCTCTTATAGTTGCTTGTTTTATGATTTCTTGACCTTCATCTTTGGCAAAATTGATTTTTGACTCATATTCTTTTTTCAGAGCTAAACCTTCATTTTTTGCTTTTTCGCCTTCTGCCAAATCGTTTTTAATATCATTTTCTCTTGATTCAATTATATTTAATACTGGCTTAAATAAAAGCTTTCTCAGAAGTAAAAATATTATAAAAGTATTAACAATTTGGAACACAAATTCCCATGTTATACCTACTAGTGCTTTCTCCATAATTATCCTCCTTTCCATAAATCATAACTACTTATAATCACGAGAAGATAAAACTCTTCTCATGATTATAAGTTTGAGATGATTTACCTATAAACCTATCTCAAAATATTTAAGGACTAAATCTACATTCCTAAGTATTTAAAGAATGGATTTACGAATAGAAGTATTATTGATACAACCAAACCATATATTGCTGAAGACTCTGCTATAGCAACACCTAGTAATAAAGTTGAAGTTATATCACCTTTAGCTTCTGGTTGGTTTCCTACTGCTTCTGCAGCTTTACCTGCTGCTACACCTTGCCCTATACCTGCACCTATACCTGTTGCAACTGCTATTCCTGCACCTATTGCTGATGCTGCCGCTACTATTGCTGTTTCCATAATTATTTCCTCCTTAAAACTTTAAATTTTTAAATTATTTTATTTTTATCTTAATATAAGTTGATTTCTTAATCTAATTCTCCTGCACTTGATATAAACACCATTGTTAACATTATGAATATATATGCTTGTAACAATCCTGCAAATAAGTCAAAATACAAGTGCAATGGTACTGGTATTAATATCTGTCCAATTGGTATTGATAATCCTGGTATTAAACTGGATACAAAACCTAAAAGTTGATAAAACAGCCCCATTATAATTGTTCCACCTAAAATATTCCCAAATGGACGGAAACTTAACGATATTGGTCTAGCTAACTCACCTATAATATTGATTGGTAACATTATGGCAAGTGGTTGAGCCAATTCTTTAAAGTACGATAATCCCTTAAATTTAACTCCTGCAAAATAAATCATAAAAAATGTAATCATTGCCCATGCAGCAGTTGTATCCAGGTCGGTTGTTGGTGATCTTAATCCAAGTAATGGGCTTAAATTTGAGCATGCGAAAAATAAAAACAAACTTCCTATGTATGGTATCATATATGGCATTCTTTTTATTGTGTTTTTACCCATAACATTTGTAACCATTTTAGCAAGACCACCTATTGCAAATTCCAAAAATATTTGGATTTTACTAGTTGGAACTTTTTTTAAGTTTCTAGTCAAGAAATAAGATGCTATCGCTAAAAAGGCCATTATTCCCCAACTCACTAGTATTGTTTCACTAATTTTAAAGTTTCCTATGAGATAATAATGCGCTTGACTCATACTTATGCCTCCTTCCTCTTTAATTTATTTATAAAGTTTTTTGATAATATGACAAACTTTGTACTCAATAATCCTAATGCTGTTCCGATTATGTTTAAATGTGGTACTTTAGCTGAAGCAATTAGAACAACCGCCATTATAAATAACCTAATGGTATATTGTGCTGATGCATAAGCTTGTGCCTTTCCAGCAGAAAATGTCACCGATTTTTCCAGTGATATTGCCAATAATCTAAAATTTAACATAGCTATTATAGAGCCAAATATAAGTCCTAATAATACTGGCTTACTTAATGTTGATGTTATCAACATTAGCACAATTAAAATTACATCAAATATTACTATACCCTTTGTTACTGACCTTACTTGGTTAAGTAATTTTATATCCAATATATCACTTCCTTCGTGTATATACTATTAGAGTTTTATAAACACCACTGAAAGCTCCTCCAACACCTAACAATAAAAATATTATCGTCAGAACTGGACTAGTATTTAATTTACTATCTAAAAATTTTCCTAAGAAAGTACATCCTAATATTGATATTACAATCATCAATCCTATTTGACTTATTAAACTAAACAACTTTGCAATTTCCATATGTGTATTTCTTTTACTCATAAATAGTATCCCTCATTATTACAAAATAAATAACATTTAATTAATCTATATCATAAATTTATTTAATTATAAAATATATCTTACTACTAATCAGATGATTTTTCAAACACTTTCTTTTAATCATCCTATTCCATTGTCATAATTTAGCATTTATTGTCATGTCATTATCCTTTACTAAAATTTTATAAGCTCTATTCCTGCTTCTTTTAGCAATTCTGTAGACATGTCATCTGGATAATCACCTTCATAAACAATTTTTAATATACCTGCATTTATGCACATTTTTGCACACAAAACACAAGGCCTTGTAGTAACATACAAAGTTGCCCCATCTACACTAATACCATTATGGGCAGCTTGTATTATGGCATTTTGTTCAGCATGTAATGCTCTACATAATTCATGTCTTTCCCCTGAAGGAATATTTAGCTCCTCCCTTTTACATCCAATATTTTCACAGTGTTCAAGATTTCTTGGAGAGCCATTATATCCAGTTGTTAATATTTGTTTGTCCCTTACAATGACAGCACCTACTTGTCTTCTAATACAAGTTGAACGCTTTTTCACTACTTCTGCAATTTCCATGAAGTATTCATCCCATGATGGTCTCATAATTTACTTTTCTCCTCTTTGCTTATGTACTGGTCTTATATATTTATTAGATTTCAAGCTAAATAAATACTTATTTTTATATTATATACACATGTTAATTGAATGTCCAATAAAAAAAGAGCATTTTTACCATTTAAATTTTAAATACCCGTTATATGCTCTCTTTAATCTATTAAATTTATTATATCATCTTAATAAAATATTAATAGCCTTATCTAATATAAATTAATTTTTTGGATAGATTCCTTTGTTTAATATGGCTTCTAAAACCCCTCCAGCTATGCATCTAGCTTTATCTGATATTGTAAAAGCATTCTTAACTTCTTCTTTTCTAGGGTCTATGTCCAGTATTTTTAAATTTTTAGTTACCTTTGCCCCGTCTTTTAATAATCCTCTAAGCACTCCAGATATTGTTGCTCTAACTTCATGTTTTTTTTCATAATCACTAATATAACAAAGTAAGTCTCCCTTTTCAACTATGTCACCTATCTTACATACATTTTCCATTATTCCAGTATACTGTGAATGCATTACCCTCTCTTTAGCAAAACCTTTTATTGCACCTGGTATTCCTGTATTTTTTTCTGCTCTACCATCAGTTATTATTCTTCCTAGGTTATGACCTCTCATTGTTTCTATCACAATATCTACATCTTCCCCTGCACAAAACCCAGGACCTAACGCTATTGTAAGTGGTGCCATTTCTCTAGTTGTACCTAAGTTTTTCTTAGCTAATATTCCATCAACCAAAACAATCGGATTTATCTTAGATAGCATTTCTCCTTTTGGGTCTATAATCAGTGCTACTTTATCTTGAGACAAAGTTTCTTCTATTTCTTTTTCAGTATTACAAAGTATGCACTCCACACCTTCAACAACTACCTTTTTTTCATAAACAGCTTCACAAAAAGAAATTTGTCTTCTTATAGCTAACGGTTCTTCTATTTCTAGAGCAATCACTTTAAAACCACTATTGTGTAATTTATGAATAACTGCTGTTGCTAAATCTCCTGCTCCTCTTACCACTATACAATTTTTCATGTATTATCACTCCTAATAGTATCATTCATACTTTATTTTTAATTAAATTAATACATATCAATTTAATTGTAAGCAACTAACATGCCACATTAAAAAACGCCACTATTTTGTAGATTCCTGTAAAATAGCCATTCTTTTTTAATTGGTAAAAACTTTTTATTCTCAATTCGAGAAATTTATCAATTCAAGAATTACTATTTTGAGAAAAATACATAAAAAGGAACCTTCTTACATAAAATTATATACTACATAAGAAAGTCCCTAAGAAATATTTATAGTTATTTATTTTTATTTAGTTCCAAATAATCTATCGCCAGCATCACCAAGACCAGGAATTATATATCCATGTTCATTTAATCTTTCATCAACTGATGCAACATATATATCAACATCATCGTGATATTTTTGTACTTCTGCTATACCTTCTGGAGCAGCTACTAAATTAGCTAGTTTTATACTTTTAGCTCCTTTAGATTTAAGTAAATCTATAGCTGCTACAGCAGACCCTCCTGTTGCAAGCATAGGGTCAACTACTATTATATCTCTTTCTCCTATGTCTTGAGGAAGTTTACAATAATATTCAACTGGTTTTAATGTTTCTGGGTCTCTATATAACCCTACATGCCCAACTTTTGCTGCTGGCATTAAACTTACTAATCCATCTACCATTCCAAGACCTGCTCTTAAAATTGGAATTATTGCTAACTTTTTACCTGCAACTACTTTAGATGATGTTTTTTGAATAGGAGTTTCTATTTCGACATCTTTTAATGGTATATCTTTTGTTATTTCATATCCCATAAGCATTGCAATTTCAGTTAAAAGTTCTCTAAAATCCTTAGAACCAGTATTTTTATCTCTCATTAAAGTTAATTTATGTTGTATTAATGGATGGTTTGTCTCTACCACTTTACTCATTTTGATAATTCCTCCTGATAAAACTGTAATTTTTATTATTTATTGTGTTTTTCTTCTATTGATTTAATCATATTTACTCTTCTAGCATGTCTATCACCTTCAAAATCTGTATTAATCCATGCCTCAACTATTTCAAGTGCTAGACCTTTTCCTAAAACTCTTTCACCTAATGACAACATATTTGCATCATTATGTGCTTTTGACATTTTTGCAGAAAATACATCTGATACAACTGCACATCTTATTCCAGAAACCTTATTTGCAGCTAGAGATATTCCTATACCTGTACCACAACATAATATTCCATAATCTACTTCTTTATCTATAACTGCATTTGCAACTACTTCTCCATAAACAGGATAATCAACAGAATCTGTCGCATTATTAGTTCCATAATCTACACATTCTATACCTCTACCTTCTAAATAGCTTATTATTTCTTTTTTTAAATTATATCCTCCATGGTCACAACCTAATCCTATCTTCATTTGTTTATCCTCCAATTCATATTTTTTTTACTATTTCGTTGACAGAATACATTATTTCTTCCATAGTATCTCTATAAGTATCTAAATTTCCACCAAATGGGTCAGATATATCTGCCTCATTTTCATTTACAAACCCTTTAAAAGTATACACTTTTTCTTTGCATTTTGGAACTGCTTGTACTAAAATTTCTTTATGATACTTGGTCATTGTTAGTATTATATCTGAGTTATCTATTAATTCCTTAGTAATTACTTTACTTCTATGATTCGACAAGTCTATCCCTAATTCTTTTAATACTTCTATAGAATTTTGGGAAGCATTCATACCATCTACTGTAGATATACCTGCTGATGATATGCAATATCCTTCAATATTTCTTCCTGATTTTTCAATTTCCTTCTTTAATATAGCCTCAGCCATAGGACTTCTACAAGTATTACCTGTACATACAATAAGTATATTCATATTTTACAACTCCCTTTTAAGCCTTTATTACTTTATATCCTGCTGACTTAAGTAGTCTATTCATAATTGCTTGTCCAACTCCAGTCTTAGGGAACTCCTCTGAATATATGACATCAATACCCTTTTTATCCATTTCTATAAGAGCATCAAACAGATTACTTGCAACTTCTTCAAGAGTGCTTCCTAAATCTATCACTTCTCCATCATAAAACTCTCTATTTCTACTAATACACATTACGCCTGTTTTTAGGCCTTTCTCTCTATTAGATTTTATCATATCATTTATCTTTGTTGCTACATTTTCTCTTTTTCCAGATATAATATATACATCTGCATTTGGAGAATAGTGTTTATACTTCATTCCAGGAGCCTTAGCTTTTTGATTATCCTCTTTTTTACTTAATGATGGGTCGAGCTTTACTTCTCCAAGAATTTCTTCTAAAACTTCTTTAGTTATACTCCCTGGTCTCAATATCATTGGAGTTTCTTCTGTTAAATCTAATACTGTTGACTCCAACCCAAAGTTACTATCTCCACCTAAAACTATCCCGTCTACTCTTCCATTCATTTCTTCATAGACATGTTTTGCTTTTGTTGGAGATGGTCTACCAGATATATTTGCAGAAGGCGCTGCAATAGGTACACCAGCTTCTTTTATTATTGCCCTGGCAATAACATTAGAAGGCATCCTTATTGCAACTGTATCAAGCCCCCCACTAGTTCTATATGGAATTATATCTTTCTTATTTAATATTATTGTTATAGGCCCTGGCCAAAGCTTTTCTATAACAAGTTTAGCTTTATCACTTATATCTTTAGCTAAATCATATACTTCTTCTTTTTCATAGATATGGACTATTAATGGATTATCACTAGGTCTTCCTTTAGCCTCATAAATCTTCTTTACTGCATTTTCATCTAACGCATTTGCACCTAGTCCATATACTGTCTCAGTTGGAAAGATAACTGTCTTACCTTCTCTAAGAAGTTTTGCTTGTATTTTTATTTCCTCATAATCAATATTATTTATATCAATACTACTTATAATAGTTTTCATCTTTTGTATGCCTGCTTTCATTTTAATTTTATATATAGTTTACAATTATTGTACCTACCAAAAAACCAATTATACAATACACACTTTTTGAATGCGGAAAAATTTCTTCCAATACAACATACATCATTGTACCTCCTGCTGTGGCAAGAAATACACCTATAAGAGACGTAAATGCTCCTCCAAAATAAACACCTAAAAAACTTCCTAGACCCATAGGTAGTCCAGCTATTACAGTAAATAAAATAACTTTACCTAGTTTCATTTTATTACAAACTAAACCCAATGCCATAGCCAATCCTTCTGGTATATTATGTAGACCTATAACTATAGCAAGAGTAATACCTAAGCTTTCAGTTGACATGAAAGAAGAACCTATAGCTAACCCTTCTGGCAAATTATGTAGTAATATACTTATGAATATAAGATACCCAGATGTCATACTTCCAGACACATCTAATTTTGTTTTTATGTACATAGTTATGAGAGCTCCAACAAATGTAAATATAACTGTATTGATTATCCCCATTTTATCCATTGATTCTTTCATCAAATCAAATACCACTACAGCTAACATTATTCCACCAGATAATCCCATAAAGAAATTTAGATATTTATCAACTTCCTTTTTAAAAATAGCTGATATTACTCCTCCTAATCCTGTCCCTATAACACCTGCCAAAAGTCCAATCATTGTTACTTTTAGTATCATATAACCCTCCTATACTTGTATATAACAATTATATACAGTAGAATATGATAACATGACCTAAAATGCAAAATAGCTGTTTCAAAATAGAAAATAATTTCTAGAAAGAAACAGCTTCTTTAAAACATTACTTATATTGCAGTCATTTTCTCTGTTTGGTCAACAGTAATTAAAGCATCTATCATTTCATCTATATCTCCATCTAAGAACGCATCTAACTTATATAAAGTTAAATTTATTCTATGGTCACTTATTCTACCTTGAGGGAAATTATATGTTCTTATTCTTTCTGATCTGTCTCCTGTTCCAACCTGGCTCTTTCTTTCTGCTGCTATATCTTTATGTTGCTCTGCCAATGCTTTATCGTAAAGTCTAGCTTTTAATATTTTTAAAGCTTGCTCTTTATTTTTTAATTGTGATTTTCCATCCTGACAAGATACTACTTCACCTGTAGGTATATGTGTTACCCTAACTGCAGAGTCAGTAGTGTTGACACTTTGTCCTCCATTACCTGAAGAACGGAAAACGTCTATTCTTAAATCATTTGGATTTATATCAACTTCTACATCTTCAACTTCTGGTAATACTGCAACCGTAGAAGTTGATGTGTGTATTCTTCCACCAGATTCAGTTGATGGTATTCTTTGGACTCTATGAACTCCAGACTCATACTTTAATCTTGAATATGCTCCCTTACCTTTTATCATAAAAGATACTTCTTTATATCCACCAACTCCAGTATCACTTGCACTTAATAATTCTATTTTCCATCTTCTTCTCTCAGCATATCTTGAATACATTCTAAATAAATCACCTGCAAATAGAGCTGCTTCATCGCCTCCAGCTCCACCTCTAATTTCAACTATAACATTTTTATCATCATTAGGGTCTTTAGGTAATAATAATATTTTTATTTCATCCTCTAAAGGTTCTACTTTTTCTTCCATCTCAGCTAATTCCATCTTAGCTAATTCTCTTAGTTCTTCATCTGACTCTTCTTGCAATATTTCTTTTGATTCTTTTATACTATCTAAAACATTTCTATACTCTCTGTATTTCATAACAATAGGTTCTAAGTCAGCATGTTCTTTTATATACTTTTGCCAAACTTTTTGATCATTTATTATATCAGGGTCACCTATTTTTTCACTTAAGTCTTTATATGTATCTTCCAATACCTCTAATTTTTTTAACATACTTTCACCTCGATTAAATGTAACATATCAATTGTTGATTATATCATATATTGTAACCTATAACAACTCTATCAATGCCTTGAATATCCTTCTTTGTATATATTTTTTTATATCCATTGCTTTTCATAATATTAATAACATCTTCAGCTTGATTATGACCAACTTCATATGCTAATATTCCACATCTATTTAAATATTTCTTACCTTGCTCTGTTATTTTTCTATAAAAATCTAATCCATCTTCTCCACCTTCAAGAGCATTATATGGCTCATAATCTTTTACTTGTGTATGCAAAGTTTCTATATCTTGCTTTTTAATATATGGTGGATTTGAAACTATGATATCAAATTTTATATTACTATCACTTATTGCTGTAAATAAATCAGAATTAATGTATTTTATCTTTTCATCAACTTCATTTATAATAGCATTTTTTTTAGCTATTTCTAAAGCTATTTCTGATACATCAAAAGACATTACTTTAGAATTTTCAATGTATTTTGCCAAACTAACTGTAATAGCACCAGAGCCAGTACCTATGTCTAGTATACTTACATCTTTTTTTCCCTTACATATTTCAATTATTTCTTCTACTAAAGTTTCTGTATCTGGTCTTGGTATTAATACACCTTCTTTAACAAAAAAATCTAATCCCATAAACTCTCTATTTTCAACTATATAGGCTATTGGTCTTCCATTTAATCTTTCTTTAGCAAAACCTATAAATTTTATTTCTTGTTCTTCAGTTAACTCTTTATTTAGATTTAAGTGAATATACAGTCTATCAACATCACCTAATGCTTTTTGCAATAATAACTCTGTGTCTAATCTTGGAGTATCACTTATATCTTTAAATGTATCTGAATATTTAATAATTATATCTTTTATCGTCATAATAAATATCCTTTTCTTTAATCTACCACTGCCTTTAACGCTTCTAAGGCTACCTCTAGTTGCTCATCATCAGGCTCTTTTGTTGTAAAATATTGCAACATCATTCCTGGGTATGCAACAATTTTAGTGAATCTATTATCATATTTTCCAAGAATTCTAATTACTTCATAGGATAAACCTGCTACTATAGGCACACATATGATTCTCATAAATATTCTAAGGATTGGATTTGGCCAACCAAAAAACGCAAACAGTATTATTGACACAGCCATAACTATAAATAAAAAATTCGTACCACATCTAGGATGTAATCTTTTAAATTTTCTTGCATTCTCTACTGTAAGTTCTAAATCATTTTCATAACAATATATAGATTTATGTTCTGCACCATGATATTGAAATACTCTTTCTATATCCTTGCTTCGTGAGATTAGTACTATATATGCAAACAATATCACTATTCTTATAATACCTTCTATTAAATTGAGCATAAAGTCATTAGGCATTACCTTAGAAAAAGCTCCTCCTACTAATGTAGGTATGAAAATAAATAATCCAGCAGAAAGTAGCATTGCTATGACCAATGAAAATATTATAATTATATCATTTGCCTTATCTTTAAAAATTTTCTTTATAAATAAATCAAATTTATCCTCTTCTGCTTCTTCCATAAAAAATTCTGAAGAAAAATTTAAACTTTTTATCCCTTGAATCATTGTATCTATCATAACAAAAGAACCTCTAACAAAAGGTATCTTATCTATATTCTTATCTCTTACCCAACTTTTTATTCTATCTTCTTTTAGTGCTATTTCTCCGTCACTTTTTCTAACAGCTACTGCTCTTTTGTCTTTTGATTGCATCATTACACCTTCAATAACAGCTTGCCCACCTACAGCTTGTTTTGACATCCACTCACCTCATTTTATTGTATTTAGAATACTCAATTTTACATATTTATTATTATAATACAAAAAGACAATTTAAAGTAGAATATGAATGTTTTTTTGTAATAAAATAGGAGTTGGCTTCCTCCAACTCCATTTTTATAAAAATTAATCCATTTTGAATCTTTTCTTGAATTTGTCGATTCTTCCACCTTTTTCTATGTTCTTTTGTTTTCCTGTATAGAATGGATGGCACTCTGAACATATTTCAACTTTTATTTCGTCCTTAGTTGAACCAGCAGCAAATGTGTTCCCACAAGCACAACGCACTTCAACTGGATTGTATTTTGGTTGTATTTCCTTTTGCATTATAGTCACCTCTTCTCTTTATTTAAAAAAATTAATTATATTAACTTTCTTTTTACATTATCAACTACATTATTATAGCACAACTTATTATGCCATTCAAGTGATTTTTCCATTACTTTATATAATCTATATTTACATTTATATTGCTGATATATTGCTGACTTTACAAATTCTTTATTGATTTTACAAACTCTTTATTGTCCTTAGTTCTTTTTATAAGTTCAATGACTTTATCTGTAATTTCCATTACTGAATTATTGCTCATTTCTCTTCTTAATCTCCAAAGAGCTGTCTTTTCTTCATCATCAAGCAATAAGTCATCTCTTCTTGTCCCAGATTTGTAAATATCTATTGCAGGGAATATTCTCTTTTCAGCTAACTTTCTATCTAGATGCAATTCCATATTTCCTGTACCTTTAAATTCCTCAAATATTACATCATCCATCCTAGAACCAGTTTCAACCAATGCTGTTCCTAGTATAGTTAAAGAGCCACCTTGTCTAATATTTCTGGCTGCTCCAAAGAACTTCTTAGGTCCATGAAGTGCACCAGGGTCAATACCACCAGACAAAGTTCTACCTGTAGGAGATATTGTAAGGTTATATGCTCTTGCTAGTCTAGTTATACTATCTAATAAGATTACTACATCTTTCCCATGCTCAACTAGTCTTTGAGCTCTATTTAACACCATCTCTGCAACTTTAACATGATGACTTGATACTTGGTCAAAAGTAGAATATATAACATCTCCTTCAATAGATTCTTTCATGTCAGTAACTTCCTCTGGTCTTTCATCTATAAGAAGTACTATAAGCTCAACATTTGGATGATTTTTAGCTATGCTATTTGCAACACTTTTTAAAAGAACTGTTTTCCCAGCCTTTGGAGGTGCTACTATTAATCCCCTTTGTCCTTTTCCTATAGGAGAAATTAAATCTATAATTCTTGTTGCTATTTCATTTCTATTAGTCTCCAGTGTAAGTCGTTCTTCTGGGAATATTGGTGTTAATGTCTCAAATGCGTTTCTTTGTATAGCTGTATCAGGATTTTCATCATTTATTTTTTGAACGTATAAAAGTGCTCTAAATTTCTCTCCGCTTTTTGGATGTCTAGTTATCCCTTTAATTTTATCTCCTGTTTTCATATTAAATCTTCTTATTTGAGATGGTGAGACATAAACATCTCCTTCAGTAGATAAATAATTTGAACCTCTTAAAAAACCAAATCCATCTGGCAAAATTTCAAGTACACCTACTACTTCATCTTCTTTTGATGTGTTAAATTCATCAACTATCTTAGATTCATCGACTTGTTTAGGCATATAATAGTTTTTATTATTATTTCTGACCATTCTATTAGATATATTTGATGCCTTATTACAATCATTTACATTCGTTGTCTTATTATAATCATTTCTTTGGTTTCTGTTTTCTTGGTTTTGGGAAATATTTTGAGTATCTATTTCTTTCTTGTTGTATGATTTGGTAGGGCTCTTATATTCAACTTCTTTTTCTATACTCTCACGCTCTATATTTTCTTTTCTATTTTTTATGTCTTCTTTAATATCTTCATTTTTTTCTTTAATCTCTTCGTTTACTTTTTCCTCATTTTTACTTTTAGAATTTATAATCTCAATTAACTCATTTTTCTTATATGTAGTAATTGATTTTATTTTTAATTCTTTAGCTATCTCTCTTAGTTCAACTAAGGTTTTACTACCTAATCCTTCTAATACTTTATCATCTAAAATCAAAAAAATCCTCCTCATCTATATATTCATTTATATACATACTTATTTTGGAAATTGAAGGCATGAAAAAGAAAAGTCTTATTTAAACAGTTAAGTCTAATAATATCACTATTTATACATTATGGTCAATAAATAAAATTTAAAACACTGTTATCCATTATATTATTGTATCTCAAGTCCAATCTTAGCACGTTTTTATAAATTTATCACTATATTTATATCTTATAATAATATTTTCCCTTAAAATATGCAACTATTATAAAAATTTTTTTTTACATTTATAAATTCTAAAAACCATACATAACTAAAATGTTGTAAATTTTTAACTACATTAAGTTATATATGGTTTTTATATTTATGTATATTCACTGTAGTTATTTATCCTATTACATAGTTGCAATCATACTTAAAACAGCTGTTATGCTTGTTAATACAAGAATTCCCACAATCCCAACAGCTATTATTCTATTAATTTTTTTCTGACTTGATTTTGCCACAATACATCACCTTTCACTAATTATTTTTGAATTTCAAGTTCTCTAGCATCGCACACTTCAGATGAGTCCAATTCTTCATCTGTGCTATTGTATAACACATTTTTATCTTTATCAAATTCCTCACAAACATGTTTTAAGTACTTGATAAAATCTTTCTTAAGGTCTTCTTTTTTTAGAGCAAAATCAACAGTAGCTTCTAAAAATCCTAGCTTATCACCAACGTCGTATCTCTTTCCTTCAAAGTTGTATGCATACATAGCTTCTTTCCTAGACAATATTTTTAAAGCATCTGTTAATTGCACCTCTCCACCTTTACCTGGTGGCAAATCTTTAAGAATATCAAATATTTCAGGAGTTATTATATATCTACCTAAGATAGCAATATTTGAAGGAGCTTTTCCTGGCTCCGGCTTTTCTACCATATCTTTTACCTTATAAACTCTACCTTCTATATTTTTTGCTTCTATTATACCATATTTATTAGTGTCTTCTAGATTCACTTTCTGAACACCTAATATTGTAGTTCTATACTCTTCATATGCATCTGTTAGCTGCTTTAGGCAAGGTACATCATTATCTACAATATCGTCACCTAACATTACTGCAAAAGGCTCATCGCCTATAAAGTGTCTAGCACAATAAATTGCATCACCCAATCCTTTTGGCTCTTTCTGTCTTATATAATGTATATTAATCATGTTAGATATATTTTGGACTATCTCTAACAATTCCTTTTTGCCTTTTTTCTCTAAGTCAAGTTCCAATTCTACGGATTTATCAAAGTGGTCTTCAATAGACTTTTTATTTCTACCTGTTATTATTAGTATTTCCTCTATCCCTGAAGCCACAGCTTCTTCTATTATGTATTGTAGAGTTGGTTTATCAACTATTGGTAACATTTCTTTTGGCTGTGCCTTAGTAGCTGGCAAAAACCTAGTCCCTAAACCTGCTGCTGGTATTACGGCTTTTTTAACTTTAACTTGCATAGAATCATCTCCCACTAATTAATAAATAAAAAGCCCTATCTTGATAGGACTTTAAACTTTTAGTATATTTTATCATTAATTCGATATATTTACCATGTGGATTATAATAATCTTTTATAATAGCTTTTCAAGTTCTGCTACTAAGCTGTCAAATTTTTTGATTGTATTTTCTATAGGCTTTGTATTAGTTAAATTTATACCACTTGATTTTAACAAGTTTATTGGATAATCTGAGCTTCCCTTTTTAAGAAAATTTATATAGTTATCTGAACCATTTTTTAGTATGTCTTGGGCAAAACTTACTCCTGCACTACAACCTGTTGCATATTTATAGACATAGAA
This sequence comes from Clostridioides sp. LIBA-7602, assembly GCF_056688945.1. NCBI lineage: Bacteria > Bacillati > Bacillota > Clostridia > Peptostreptococcales > Peptostreptococcaceae > Clostridioides > Clostridioides sp. LIBA-7602. The sequence continues at coordinate 4,046,257 of NZ_CP196991.1, forward strand.
ACTATTGTAAAAATGTGGGATTCTAGCCCATCCGACCTTAGATAATTGGTCTAATTCATAGCTTTGTCCATAATATTTTTTAAGAAGTTGTCCCCAAACATCATTTAATACTAGCGCATTTACACTTTTTCCTTTTTCCACTAACTCATGTATAGTTTTTTCAAATTCAGCATACATCGTTTGTGTATAAAGAGTATCTTTTATTAAGTCTAAATATTGTGTTATATAATAAGCTTTTTCATCATTACCTTTAGCTTCTCTTATAAGCATCTCATAAAGTAATGCTTCATTAGTTGTAGATGCAACCTCATGAGTAAATATAGATGGATTTGAATTAAAATAGTTTTGACTCTTAGAACTTAAATATTCATATACAGCATGACCAAGTTCATGAGATAAAGTTGAAACTGAGCCTAACGAATTATTATAATTCAAAAGTATATATGGATGATTTTCATAAACAGATAAGCAATACCCACCACTTACTTTATTTTCATGTGAATAGACATCTATCCATTTTTCATTGAAAGCTTTATAGACTACATCATTATATTCTTTTCCTAAAGGTGATAATGCTGAATACACTATGCTCTGTGCTTTTTCATAGTTAATATTATTATCAACAGCTTTAACTATAGGTACAAACATATCATATGAATGAACCTTATCTAATTTTAAGACTTTTTTCCTTAAATCTATATATTTGTGTAGACTGTCCATGTTTCCATTTACAGTTCTTATTAAATTATTGTATACTTTTTCATCTACATTATCAGACTCCAAATACATTTCTAAAGAAGACTCATAACCTCTCTCTTGAGAATAGAAAATATTCTTTTTAACTTGACCAGTAATCAAACCTGCAATTGTATTTACATTATCGTTGTAGGTTATAAGTTCATCTTGATAAGCTTTTTTTCTATTTTCTCTGTCTGATGATTCTAATTCACTAGCATATTGAGCTGGTGTCAAATTAGTTTTTCTATCCATATTCCTAAATAATTCATAAACTTGACTTGGAAGACTACTTATTGAAGACACTTTGCTTAGGATGTCTTCTGACTTATCATCCAAATAATGTACTTTATTTCTTCTTATATCTCTTAAATATGCACCATATTTCCTATTTATATTTTTATTTGAAATAATTTTCTTATAATCTTTGTTTGATAATTTTAATATCTCTAATTCTAAATCCGAACAAATCCCCATATAGTTGCCATAAGATTTACTCATAGTATCATTCATATCTAAATATTTATATGAATTTTTATTAGTATCTTGTTTTAATTTTACATAGGCAGAAAGTCTATTTAATCTTATATCAAGCTTTTCCTTGATATTTAAGGCAAAAGACAAATGTGTTGGTGATTTTGTTACTTTACCTATGTAATTTTTTAATTCTTTAGTATCTTTATCAAAACTCTTAAGTTCTTTTTTCCATTGGTCATCACTTTTAAACAAAGATTGTAAGTTCCAACATGTTTTTTCATAATCTATTTCTTGTTTTTTTTCAGCATCATCTTCAGTATCATTATTCATGACAGTAACTGCTCTATCATTATTCTTTTGATATCCTTGGTCAGCTTTTATACTTATTATTAACATGCAAAAAATAGAAATAAATAAAGGTATTATTGCTTTGCACAATTTTCTATTCATAAAAAGCCATCCTTTCAATAAATTTACTTAATAATAGGATGGCTTTTTTTAGATATATTATTCAATTATTCATACTATATAAATAAATATCGAATTAATAGTTATCCACATAATAATCAACATATTCACAGGCTTTGTTTACCTAGAAATTTAGTTATTTCAACATGAATCTCTCTTGATAATAGCTTTTGTTTTTTCTTTTTTTACATTTTATTAACATTTATGCCATACTTATCAACAAATTTTGTTGATTTATATGTTTTTTTTGTTAATAACTATACTTTTTTCAAAAGTCTATTAACATATTATACACAAGTTATCCACATATTATACACAGAATTTTATAAATTTTATTTTGTACATATCTTAGTAACTAAAACAGTCATATCATCTTCGATTTGTAACGCTTGTAACTCTAATGCTCTATCTAATATCAAGTTTGAAATTTCTTTTGGATTTGTAGTCTCTATATTCTTTAAGAAGTATATTAACCAATTATCTCCTAAATTGTTATTTCTTCCTGCATCTACAATTCCATCAGAAACCATTATAACATAGTCTCCTTCCTTAACTTTTACATTTTTTCTATCAATTTTTACATCTGATAATATACCCACAGGTAATGATGATGACGATATTAAGTCGACTTCTCCATCACCTCTTTTTATATAGGTAGAACACGCTCCCATCTTTATAGTCTCTAAAGAGCCTCGTTTCAAATCTAAAATTCCCAAATCTAGAGTTGAAAACATCTCTTCTGAAGACTTTAATAGCAACATATTATTTATAGTATCTATAACTATTTCGTCTTTAATTTTTGCATCTATCATTTTTTCTAATATATCAATGGTAGCAGAAGATTCTTCATATGCTTTTTTACCTTTTCCCATACCATCACTTATAGCCATCATATATTTACCATCATTTATCTCCATATATGTGTAATTGTCTCCACAAAGAATATGCCCATCCCTTGACATTGCTGAAACTTCTGTAACAGCCTTATATTTTTGGGACTTAACGAATGTTGCCTTACATTTACCTCCTAAACAATGGCACCCTATTTTTCTAACAGACATATTTTCACCTACTAGGTCTGAAATTATGTTCACAATTTTATCTTCACACATACATCCATCATGACAAGTTTTCTTTTCTATTGATATTTCAAATTCACTGTTACTCTTCGTTAAGTAACTTACTTTATCAACTGTTATGTCATATCTCTCTAATTGCTCATATATATTTTTTTCTTTTTCTATATCCAACATTATATCGCCCTCTAAATCTTGAGATAACGATTTAATTGACTTTGAAATACTTCTTATCTGATTTGCTATTAATTTTCTACTTTCTGAAAACTTCACACTCCAATCATAATCTAATACAAACATTTTGTAATAGTGATTTGATATTTTCACTATTGACTCTGGTTTCATACATTCCTTTCTAAAGTTTTTAGGTATATCGTTTAAACTTAATTCTCCCTTCTCCTCAATTTTTTCAAGAATGTTATATATCATAGTGTATGTATGATTAAATCTTGATTCCCAGCACATTCTTCTCATACTACAACTTTTACATTCATCGTTATGAATCATATCTATTACATTGGCTATATCTCTTTGGTCTAGTACCTTATCCTTTTCTCTTATCTTGTCAAATGTATCTGCAAGGTCATCATAAGTTTTATAAATACTATTCAATCTACTATTAGTTAAGTTCTTGCTTCTCATAATATAATCGTATACGATTTCATTTGAAGCTACATTACTTTTTATTAATTTTTCAATCTTATTAAACAACCTCTCTGGCAACACCAGGACTATTAAGCAACCTAATAGTATATCTCTTAATTGCATCATATTAGAAGGAATACCAGAAGTATATAGGTATATTATTGTCCAACTTAGAATATATCCTAATATACAGAAATATTTATTTATTTTATTAAATGCACCACCTATTAATCCTGAAAAAGAATATATTCCCATATAAATAGCTGATGTCATGTTATTTAAAATGGATGCTACCCCAATAATTACACCACTAGATGCTCCCATGGTAGCTCCTCCTACTATGGAGGTCAGTAATATCAATACGGTTGATAAAATGGTCCTTATTGATATTCCAAACAAGGATATATCACCTATCCCCATTATGCTAAAGGTCAGCAGTAAACTTATTGAGATAGCTTCTTCTGTCCGTACAGACATCCTATTGTTGACATTGGCCATTAAACCTATCCCATAAGAAAACACATATATAGATATAAACATTATTATTGCTTCTACACCTGCTATAAGAAGATTGTACGTATACCTATTTGAAAAGAAAGCTTGTCCCATGGAAATTGGAAGTAATATCATTGCACCTATAAATGCTACCTTAGCAATTGAATCTGATAATTTTAATTTCTTATTCATCGCCATAAATATTGTAAGGCACACAGCATATTTTGCTACATTTCCAAAATCATTAGATGATAACAATATTCCTAATAATGTTGATATGAATACAGGTATCTTGTACTTGTCAATCTTTGATGCACATATAAAAAAGGCAATTCCTAAAGGGGCTACAGAGTCTACTATAATAGACCTACTAAGTAAAAATCCCATTACGGCGAATGCCGCCGTAGTAAAATCAATATATCCGCTTATTAATTTTATGACATTTGGTTTTACAGTCTTATTCTCCACAACTGCTACACTTCTTTGCATAAAAAAACCTCCTCTTTTGTTTATATTAAGAATTGTAACAAAGAGGAGTAATTTTTTTTGTCATAATCGGTTTTAAAAATCAAAAAATATTAATACATTTTTTTTGACTTTTGACATATTAAGCCTTCCAAATTATCGTATTCACTTACGGTTATTTCTTCTATTTCTAATTTTTCCATTATTATATTCAATATTTTTACACCAGCAGTTATAATATCCGCACGTTTTTCTTGTAGCCCTTTTAAGTTCTTTTTATCACTTAATGTCATGTTTATTAATTTTTGTAGAATTTCTTCTATTTCTTTTTTGTGTATTTTACTATTATGTATTTTTTCCATAGAGTAAACCTCTAATTCTTGATTCATTGCTGATAATGATGTAATCGTACCACCTATGCCTATAAGAGTTTTTAATCCCCTTTCTTTTATATAATTTAAAGTTTCATCAATCTCGTTATATATAAATGAACTCATATTTTCAAACTCTTCATCTTCAATGATATCATGCTTTAAAAATCTCTCTGTCATTCTAAGAGCACCTACATTTTCACTTTTATTAAATTTAATTCCATCTGAGTCGCCTATAATAAATTCTGTTGAACCTCCACCAATATCTATAACAATAATATTATCATCACCTTGTATACCTTCTAAGACACCCTTAAATCCCAAATTCGATTCTTCTATTCCTGTAACTATATCAACATCTATTCCAGTTTCTTCTTTTGCAAGTTTAACAAAGTAATCTCCATTTTTGCTATCTCTAAGGGCAGATGTTCCCATACAATATACCTTCTCACACTTTTCATCATTACACTTATCAGAGAATTCTTTTAAGGCATCTATATTTCTTTGAATAGCATCTTCTTTTATATATCCTTTACTATCTACACCATGCCCAATTCTAGTTGTATTAACAAACTTTTTTCTGTTTATGAGATTTCCATCTCTATAATCTGCTATTAATAATCTCATTGAGTTTGTCCCAATGTCTATAGCTCCTACTTTCATTATGAAATACCTCCTCAATAAAAATAAAAAGCCATCCTTAAACTGAATGACTTTTTTATCAAATCTTAAATTTTAAAATCAATACATCTGTAAACTTATTAGCAAGCTTTAATCAACGATTTATATCAACATAAACAGTTTCATTAGGCTTTACCATATTTAATCTTTTTCTTGCTATTTCTTCTAAGTCTCCTTCATATGATTTTTCATCTTTCTTTAAGCTGTTTATTTGTATTTCAGTCTTTTTTAATTGTTTATTTAGACTTGCTATTTCTTTTTTATATTCCTTGGCTTTTGTGTACTCAAATACAAACCCTGTTATCATACTAAAAACTGACATTCCTAAAAATAAACTGATAACAACAATTTGTCCTGAAAATTTTTTTCTTAAGTTCATTTTCTCTACACCCTTTTTTTAGTTTTATTTTTTTTCTTCTTAGGTTTTGTTTTTTTCTTGCTCTTTGATTTTTTATTTGATTTTCTTTTTATACCCTTCTTTGTTGCTATAAATATGTTTGGTATATAAAATATAATATCAAATAGTAGGTGTAGTGAATAGATTATAACGTAATACAAATTATTTAAAAAACTGACTATGTAGTGTATAACTTTTTTTAAAAAATTCCTCACAAAACAGATTATTTTATTGATAATTGATAAAACAATTTTACTTATGGTGTTATAGTATAAAATAAAACCAATAAACAAAGCCACAAAATGGTAATATCTTAAATCAAAAAATTCCGTAAGGTTTATTGTTAGAAATATTATAGCCGTTGCTAGAAACCAAAACAACACATCAAAGATTATTGCGAAATAATTGATAAATTTAAAGTTTCCTCTTAGACCTCTATAAAAATCAAACAATACTCCTATAAGTATTCCACCATAAATAGTAGCATAAAAAATACTTACATCTTGAGTGAAAGGTATCATCTATCTAAATACCTTTTTCAAGAAACTCTCTTGTGGCTTTTTAGGCTTTGCATACACCATAGAATTTATAGTTCCATCTATGCTAATTATATTTTCGTCTATACTTAGCTTGCTCATATCTAGGTTCTCGCCTTCAATCACCATCTCGCCTACAGAAGTTTTAAGCTCAACTCTTTTGTCATTAAAAGAATATATGTGCTCGACTCCTGAAATAACCAGCTTTGATCTATCTTTCAAAGTTATGTTCTGTTCCATAATATCCCCCCAGTAAATATTTCACTAATACTACTATTAATATACTAGAGGACTATCAATTTTATTCTAAAATTTCGTACATTTCTTTTGCATCATTTTTTAACACATGCTCTTTTACTTCATTTATCTTAAGCTTCATCTTTTTCTCTCCAAATTGTATTTCTAATGTGTCTCCAATATTCACTTCTGAAGAAGATTTAGCAACTTTTCCATTTATAGTGACAATTCCTTTATCACATGCCTCTTTAGCAACAGTTCTTCTCTTTATAATCCTAGATACTTTTAAAAACTTATCTAATCTCATAATTATCACCTTCCTTAGTTCTATAGAAAAAGTGTGGCAAATTTATCCACACTTTTTCACAAGATTTCTAATTATCCATTTATTATATCCTTTAATCCTTTTCCAGCTTTGAAAACTGGTGCTTTAGAAGCTGGTATATCTATAACTTGCTCTGGATCTCTTGGATTTCTTCCTTGTCTAGCAGCTCTTTCTCTTGTCTCAAATGTTCCAAATCCAACTAATTGAACTTTTTCATTATTTACTAGTGCATCTTGAACAGAACTCATAAATGCGTTTAATGCAGCCTCTGCTTCCTTCTTTGTTAATCCACTTTTTTCTGCCATCTTTGATACTAATTCAGCTTTATTCACGATATTTACCTCCTAAAAATGTTTATAATATAGACTTCTATCTTTGTGATAAAAGTTCTAGATTTTTGACAAATTTCCTTCCACAATTTTATTGTTTTTTAGCCTGATTCCAAAATTCATCCATCTCTTCAAGTGTCATGTCTTCTAATTTTTTATTTAAATTCATTGCACTTTTCTCTACAAACTCAAATCTATTTATGAATTTATCTGTAGTACAGTTCAAGGCTTCTCCTGAGTCTATGTCTAAAAATCTAGCTAGATTTACTACCGAAAATAATAAATCGCCTAGTTCTTCCTTTATGTATTTTATATTCCCGACCCTGTGTTCGTCAAGTAATTCCTGATATTCTTCTTCAATTTTTTTAAATACATCTTCTACATTGTCCCAATCAAAGCCAACAAGGGCTGCTTTATGTTGAACTTTACTAGCCTTCATAAGAGCTGGTAGATGTTTTGGTATCCTTCTAAGACCATCTGTTACAGTGCTTTCGCCCTTTTCTTCTTTCTTTAATTCTTCCCAAGTTTTTTCAAACTTAGACATATCTAGTTTTACACCACTAAATATATGAGGATGTCTATGAATTAATTTTTTACAGATTCCATTTACTACTTCTTTTAAATCAAAGTAGCCCTCCTCATTTCCTATCTGACAATGGAATATAACTTGTAAAAGAACATCTCCTAGTTCTTCTACCATTTCATCTATATCATTATTGTCAATTGCATTACAAAGCTCATATGCTTCCTCTATAACAGAATTTTTTAATGATTGATGCGTTTGTTTTTTATCCCATTCACATCCAGATGGACTTCTAAGTGTATTAACTATTATTTCTAAGTCATGTACTGTATTATACATCTTTTTAGAACTTTTGGGTATATATAAGCTAGTTAAATAGTCAAAAAAGTTTTCATTTCTGTCCAATTCGCACAGTTTTATAAACTTTTTACTTTCTAAATCTTTGACACCTGCTCCATTTACTATACATACTTCTTGATTATAGTCATAGTATTCCATAAGCTTTAACTTTACATTAGATGCTATAAATTTATCATATACTTGAGTTATTATCATACTAGTATCTAAGTCTATATATGAATTTTCTATTTCAAAAGCATCTATCAATTTAAAGCCTTCAGATGGGTCTATGCCCAAATAGTTAAACATAGCGTCTACAAAGCTCATAGAAGGCAATATTTCTACTGTTATGTGCTTTTCATTGGCTAGTCTTTCTATTATACTTACAGTCTTTTCTGCGACTCTTGGATGACCAGGAACAGCATATATTAAGTCACCCTTTGTAGCTTCTTCTATGATAAACTCAGATATTTTTAAATATACATTTTCAAAATTTTCTTCATTTTCATAAAAATAGTCTAAAGAAGTGTATTGTATAGTTTCTTTAAGTTTATCAATTATTGGATGTTTCTCTGTTCTAAAAAAGACTCTAGGGCTATTTTTTAAAGATTCTAAAACACCTTGGCTTATAAGAGAATAATCTCCTGGTCCAAGACCTACAATACTTATCTTACCCATAACATCACTCCTATTAGCAAATTTCACTTTATTTTTGTATTATTATGCAAATAAGGAGTTTTACTATTTGTATAGTATTTCCTTTATTTACATATATATTCCTATATTATCTTATAAGTTTAACTTTTTTTAACAATTTATATAATTTATCACCTTTTGGCATAGTTAAAATCTCTTCTTTTTTAACTCCTCCTATTCCAAGTATAACTACTACATATACAATTCCACCAATACATATTGCAATTATTGTAGATATGCTATTTCCTAAGAATCCAGCTAAAGCACCGTAACTCAACTTAACCATTATAAACATTGTCATAACTGTTATAAATGGCTTTATTATAAATTCTTTTTTAGGGAAGTTTACATTCATGTGTTTTTTAACATATAATAAGTTAATCATAGCTGCCACAAAGTATGCTGTAACTGTCCCAAATGCAGAACCCAATACATTAATATCTGGTATCCCTGTCAAAGTATAACTTATCACAATCTTACATAACATACCAGCACATAGGGCAATTACAGGGACTATTGGTTTTCCCATTCCTTGAATTATACCAGTTAATGTTTGTATTAAACCTAAAAATAATACACATGGAGTAAGAGTAAACAAAATAGTTCCTACAGAAGATGGTTCATGTGGAAATAAAAGACCCATTATTGGTATTGCTAAAGAAGCCATACCAAACGCACAAGGTAACACTATAAGTAAAGTTACCTTAACTGCACTCTTAGTATCTTTTCTAGCTTTTGACTTATTTCCTAATGCATATGCTTTAGAAATTGCTGGCACTAAGCTCATACTCATTGCAGTTGTTATAACTGCTGGTAAATTTATTGTGGCCATTGCCATACCTGTTAACTGACCAAACATTGAATTTGCTACTTTGTATGTAAAGCCTGCTTCCATAAGTCTTCTTATCACGATAACATTATCTATCATATTTACAAGTGGCATTACTGATGCTCCTATTGTTATAGGGATAGCAACAATTAAAAGCTTTTTAAAAATATAAGAAACTCTCTCATCTTTAAATCTTTGACTTGCATCTATCTCTGCTCTACGCTCTTTTCTTCCTAGCATATAAGCAAACATCAAGTAAATCATAGATGCTACTGAACCTATTGTAGCTCCTGATATAGCACCAGCTGCTCCAAAAGTCTGACCTAGACTTCTCATAAGTAGGTAGGCCAAAGTAAGACCTAATACAACTCTAAAAAATTGCTCTGCAACTTGAGACACAGCAATCTTAGTCATATCTTGTCTCCCTTGAAAATATCCTCTATATGCAGACATTGCAGGGACAAATAATAATGCTGGAGCAATAGCTTTCATAGAGTATAATGCACCTGGATTTTTCATTATGTTTGTTACTATGTAGTCGGCACCAAAAAATAATATACAAAATGATATTATTCCGGTTATAAATAAAACTGTATGTGATACCTTAAATATCTTATTTGCACCTTTAAAATTTCCAATGGCAACTTTTTCCGAAACCAATTTTGCCACGGCCGTTGGGAATCCAGCAGTAGCTAATGTTAAAAATAGAGTATACACAGGATAAGCAGCCTGATAGTATCCCATTCCTTCTGAACCAATCATGTTCCCAAGAGGGATTCTAAAAAATCCTCCCATTATTTTTACGATTACACCTGCTAGCCCAAGTATAAGGGCTCCCTTTAAAAAGGAGTCTTTATTTTTGTTATTGTTCATAACATAACCTCCATACTGTTTATATAACAAACTTTAATATACCATATTTTTGATGCTATATTCAATATTTTACACAAAAACTTCAAAAGACCTTCATTTAAAAGGTCTTTATGATAAAATTATTGAACTTGTTTTCCTAAAAAGTTAGCAGCAATTTTCAAAGATTTTTCTTCATTTTCTGCAATTGTATCTTTATCTTTTGAAACTACTACAATTGAACCTATACAGTCACCAGATGCACTAATTATAGGCATAATAACTTGACTAGTATATTCTTTTTGGTCTTCTTTAAATAAAGGTAAAAGGTTTTTATCTTTTGAATATTTTACTGTCCTTTCACTTATTATTGCTTCTAGCTCATCACTTATACTTTTTTCTTTATAATCTTTTTTAGGAAGTTTAGATACAGCTATTATAGAATCTAAGTCTGTTATCAATACACCATATCCTAGCACTTCAGCTAATGTTTCAGCATATTCTTGAGAGAATTCATTTAATTCTCCTATTGGAGAGTATTTTTTAAGTATGACTTCTCCATCTTTTGCTGTGAATATCTCTAAAGGGTCTCCTTCTCTAATTCTTAATGTCTTTCTTATCTCTTTTGGTATAACTACCCTTCCAAGATCATCTATTCTTCTAACTATACCTGTTGCTTTCATATTTTTTAATCCCTCCATAAATTACTTTAAGTTTATTTTTACCATTGTTAAGAAAAATATACAAAAAAAGCTATATCTTATCTAGATATAGCTTTTTTAAGCATATTACTCTTTTTTTAGTTTTTAGATTGTGATTTTATTTATTACTTTTTCATCTTTTTCCACTTTAGCTTCTTTAGTTAATTTTTCTATTTGCTCTTGATACTTATTTTTTAACAATTGGTCTTTTATAGTTTCTTTTGCATCTTCAAATGATGTTTGCTCATTTACTTTGTCTGTTACTTTAATTATATGATATCCATATTGAGTTTCAACTAAATTAGATACTTCACCCTTTTTCATAGAAAAAGCAGCTTCTTCAAACTCAGCAACCATTTGTCCTCTTGAGAAGAAACCTAATTTACCACCATCACTTGCTGTAGAGTCTTGTGAATATTTTTTTGCTACTTTTGCAAAATCTTCACCTGATTTAACTTCTTTAAGAGCTTCTTCAGCCTTTTTCTTAGCTTCTGCTTTTTTCTCATCTGAAAGTGGCTTGTTATTCTCATCTACTGTTTTTAATAAAATATGAGAAGCTTCTACCTCATCTTTTTTAAATTCATCTTTGTGCTCATCATAGTATTTTTTCATTTCTTCATCTGATATTTTAGTCTTTTTAGCGAAACTACTTTGATAGTTTTGCATAGCTAAATCTTTCTCTTGTTGGTCTTTTAAAAATGCATCATCTATTCCTAACTTTTTAAGCTGTTCTTTATATTTTTCGTCCTTACTCATAGCATCTTTTAAATCTTTAAGACTTTTTTCAACATCTTCTTTCTTAGGAAGTAAGTTATCTTTTTTAGCTTGAGAATATATTACTTCTGTAGTTATAAGTTGGTCAAGAATTAAATCCTTAAACTTGTCCTTATACTTTACACCTTTTTCAACTTCCTTATCCCATATATCTTTTCCATAAGTTTGTTCCATAGAATCTTTATAAAGAGCTATAGTTTTTTTAAATTCATCTGATGATATCTTTGCTCCTTCAACTGTCGCTACAGTTTCTTCTTTACTAGAACTACAGGCAGTCATAGATACTACCAAAATCATAGCTATTGCCAATGTTATTACTTTTTTCAAATTTAAAACATCCCTTCTTAAATTTACAAGTTATTTCACCTTGCACATTTTTTCTAATAATTCTTCTAATTCTGTAACTATATTATAACCTATTTTCTGTTTAGTTCTATACTTTGTTATTGGAACTAATAATATTTCATCTTTTAATTGTCTTATTTTTTCTATTTTCAATACCTTACACAATGATTTTATATAAGCTATTGTAAGTAGTGTCTGAACTGGTTTAGGTATATCAGAGAATCTGTCCTCAAGTTCTTCTTGTATCTCCAACATATCTTCTTTATTTTCAATAGAAGCTATTTTTTTGTACATTTCAATCTTAATCAATTCATCTTTTATATAATTATCTGGAATGTATGCATTTACACTTAAATCTATTTCAACATCAATTTCTTCCACAATAGGCTCACCTTTAACCTTTTTAATTGCATCATTAAGCATTTTAACATACAAATCATAACCTATGACTGCCATATGACCATGTTGCTGAGAGCCTAAAATATTTCCAGCACCTCTTATTTCAAGGTCTCTCATTGCTATTTTAAAACCTGAGCCAAACTCTGTAAATTCCCTAATAGCTTTTAATCTCTTCTCTGCTATCTCACTCAGAGTTTTGTCTTTTTCATATAAAAGATACGCATATCCTTGTCTGGAGCTTCTTCCAACTCTACCTCTCAATTGATAAAGTTGAGCTAATCCCATTTTATCTGCATCATATATAATCATTGTATTTGCATTGGATATGTCCATACCCGTTTCGATTATTGTAGTACAAACTAGTACATCATATTCTTTATTTAAAAATCCTAGGATTATATTTTCTAATGATTTAGAAGTCATTCTTCCATGTGCAACAGCTACTCTAGCATCTGGTACGAGCTTTTGAATCATACTTGCCATTTCTTCAATATGCTCAACTCTATTGTATACGAAAAATACCTGTCCACCTCTACTTAATTCTCTCTCTATTTCATCTTGAATTACGCTTTCCTTACTCTCTGTAACATATGTTATTACAGGGTGTCTTTCTTGTGGAGGTTCTTCTATAACACTCATGTCTCTTATTCCACTTAAAGACATATGTAAGGTTCTTGGTATAGGAGTTGCTGAAAGTGTAAGTACATCTACTGTAGATTTAATTTTCTTTAAAGCTTCCTTATGTTTTACCCCAAATCTTTGTTCCTCATCAATAACTACAAGACCTAAATTTGGTAAATTTATATCTTTGGATATTATTCTATGTGTTCCAATCAAAATATCTACTAATCCTTTTTTGGCATCTTCAATAATTTGTTTTTGTTGTTTTGGCGTTTTAAATCTGCTTAAAACTTCCACTCTCAAAGGATAATTTTCAAATCTCTCTTTAAATGTATTATAGTGTTGTTGAGCTAGTATGGTTGTTGGAACTAGTACAGCAACTTGTTTTTGGTCCATACAAGCTTTAAAAATACTTCTAATCGCCACTTCTGTTTTTCCATAACCAACGTCTCCACATACAAGTCTGTCCATTACCTTACTTGATTCCATATCTTTTTTAGTTTCTTCTATTGCCTTTAATTGGTCTTCTGTCTCTTGATATGGAAATAATGACTCAAACTCTGCCTGCCAAGGTGTATCTTTTGAAAACTTATATCCTTGTATTTTTTCACGTTTTGCATAAAGTTCAATTAAGTCCTTTGTCATGTCCTCAATTTCTTTTTTTACTTTTGCTTTTGCCTTTGTCCATTCATTGGTTCCAAGCTTATTTAACTTAACTTTTTCTACCTCTGCACCAATATATTTCTGTACTTTATCCATCTGGTCTATTGGCACATATAGATTATCTCCACCTTGATAAACTATTTTCATATAATCTTTTTTAATAGCATTGACTGTAATCTGTTCAATCCCTGTGTATCTACCTACACCACTATTTTCATGTACTACATAATCACCAACACTTAAATCTAAAAATGATTCTATCTTTTTCCCTTTTTTAGCTTTTTTATTGCTAGCTTTAGATGCTCTTTTATAAACACCTATCATTTCATTATCTGTTATAACAACAAACTTTATTGATTTATACTGGAAACCACTGTTTATATGTGCAGGTACGATTACAATTTGAGAAGATTTAATTTCAATATCTCTATCTTTAGAAACAGTTGTTTCTAAGCCTTTATCCAATAAATCTTTTCTTAATTTAGTTGCTCTTTCCAATGTATTTGTTGCTAAAATTATTTTGTATCCATTATATTTCAGTCGATTTAATTCTTCTATAAGCAAATCTACTTTTCCATTGAATGCAGGAACTTCTCTACTTTCAAAGTTGATTATAGATTTTATAGAAAAATTATTTATAGACTTTGGCAATAGTGAGTTTAAAACTACAGACTTGTCTTTTACTAGATATTCTAAGTCTGTATAATGATATAATAATTTTCCTTGGTTTTTAATAGCCAAGCCTCTTTCAAGATTAAGTTTATAATTTTCTCTAAACTCATTTATATAATTTTCGCATCTTTCTTTAAGCCTTGTTATATCATTGATAAATACTATTGCATCATCTGCTAGATAGGTAAATATACTTTTGTTTTCTTCTGGATAAATATAGTCTATATAGTTTTCTACACCTTCAAAATAAGTCTTGCTTGATATATAGTCTATATTTTGAAATGTACCTTCATCAGTAATCTTAGTTGTTTCTTTTTTTAGTTTAACTAATGCATCTGTAGTTTTCTCTGGATAAATAAATTCTCTAGATGGGGTAATAGAAAACTGTTGTAATTTATCAATTGATTTTTGCGAATATACGTCAAAAGTTCGTATGGAATCTATCTCATCATCAAATAATTCCATACGAATTGGATTTGTATATTCAAGTGAAAACACGTCAATAATTCCACCTCTTATACTAAACTGACCAAACCCCTCTATTTTTGAAACTCTTTCATATCCTAATGAAACTAGTTTCTCAGTTAGTTTTTCTAAATCTAAACTGTCTCCCACCTTATAATGAGATACACTATCAAGTAAAACTTGTTTTGGTATGTATTTTCTTAAAACCGCTTCAATAGAAGTTACTAAAATTATTTTTTCCCTATTTGCTAGTTTTAACAATACCTTTAATTTCTTTGCCTCTTCGTTTCTGTCCTTTGCATCTAAGTGATAAAAATAAATATCTTGAAATCCTAAATATTCAACTTTATCTTCAATATAAAAACTTAAATCTTCATATACTTTCTTGGCTTCTAAATCACTACTAGTTATAAAAATCATTTGTCGTGACAAATCATTAAACATAGAATAAGATATATGAGGTTTTTGTACTGGCAAAAGTCCATTAACCAATAATGAGCCTTTTGTATTTTTTATACAGTTTATTATATCTTTATACTCTTTTGAATTTTGCAAAGGATATAAAAAAACATCATTCATTTAAATCTCCCTCTCACTATCCATTGTATTTGTTCATAGACATATCTATGTTTTCTCTTATTATAGAGTCAATAGCACATGCCGCTTTTTCTAATGCTTCATTTATATTATCAGATTCTTCTTTTCTAAATCTAGAAAGTACAAAATCAGCTAAATCTTGACCAATTGCTGGCTTAGATACACCTACTCTTACTCTTGGAAAATCATTTGAACCTAGGCATTTTGTTATAGACTTCATACCATTATGAGTTCCTCCACTTCCCTTTTTTCTTATACGTATCTTTCCAACCTCTAAATCTATATCATCATATACTACTACTATATTACTTAAATCAACCTTGTAATATTTATATATATCTATTAATGTTTCCCCACTTAAATTCATATAAGTTTGTGGTTTTACTAATAATACTTTTTCAGTACCTACTCTACCTTCTCCAATTAAAGCCTTATGCTTTATTTTAGTAACACTAATGTTGTATTCTTTTGCAAGAATATCTATGACATCAAATCCAACGTTATGTCTAGTCTTCTCATACTTCTTTCCTGGATTACCTAACCCTACTACTACGTACATTTCTTACCTCCTGTTATATAAATTTGTATAACAAACTATAATAAAAATCAAATATATTATACTCTGTAAATATTATTATAATTGTCGATAGGGAAATAAAAGGTGTAAAAGGAATTTGCTTTTTTACATTTATACCTTTAAATATTTTAGTTATGTATAAAACAATAAAAAACAAAAACGCTAAAATAAATGATAAAACTATCACATAAAATACATAATTATTTCCCAATGCAAAGCAACATAAGCTATAGAGACCTACATCTCCATAGCCTAATCCTTTTGTTAATTTAGCAATAATATAAGGTATAATAAAGCCTATCGCTAGTCCAATTATATGATTTATATAGTCAAATTGCACAATATTACAAAAGACCAAAAAAATTATACCTTGAACTATTATACCACTAACTATTGTTATATCATATACATATATTGTGTAGTAATCTATAATGGATATAATTATTAGAAATGGAATTAATACCATATATTGTACACATTCTACACTAATTCCAAATTTTATATATATTAATAAAGATAAAACTACAGTTATTATGTAAATAAAAAACATATTATATAGATTTTTCTTTGCTCTATCACAAAAAATACATAGAGATTTATTTATCAAATGTGCAAAAAATAAGGAAATTATTATTATATACTCCATAGCCTATAGCACTTTAGTAATAGGGTTAATAATAATATTGTCCTTATCGAATACTTTAATTCACTTTTATAAAAATTAAAACTTGATTAAATTTAACTATTGTCTACATAATCATAGAAAAATAAAGTTCAAGTAATTGTTTACCACATAAGATTGTTATTAATGCTCCAATTGATATAAATGGACCATAAGGTATAACAGAATTGTATTCCTTTTTCTTTATCTTACTTAAGATTATCACACAAATTCCATATACTGCTCCCACATAAACACTTAATAGAGCGGTCAAAAGTCCATTTTTAACACCCATATAAAGACCTATCATTGCAAATAGTTTAATGTCTCCTCCACCCATACACTCTTTTTTTACTATAAATTCAATCAAAATCACAACAAGCCAAACGCTTCCTCCACAAATAAAAGCTCCTATAATTGAACTTTTAATTGGTATTTCTTTAAAAATGAGATTAAAAATTATAGCGAATATAGCTCCAAAAATCAGTATTTTATCTGGGATTATAAAGTGGTCAATATCTATAAATGTTATTATAATCAGCAAAGATACAAGAATGAAATAATAAATAGTTGTTGTAGATATTCCATATATCATGAATACTGTTAAAAATAAAATTCCTGTAATTAATTCTACTATAGCATATCTACTAGAAATTTTCTCACAACAATATCTACATTTTCTACCACTAATTAAATAGCTTAGTACTGGTATTAAGTCTATAGGTTTTAGTCTAGTGTTGCAACTCATACAATGTGATGGAGGTCTAGAAATAGAAATTCCCTCTGGAATCCTAAAAATACAAACATTAAAGAAACTTCCAAATACTAGACCCACTATAAATACATATAAATTAACGATTATAATGTCCATTATAATTTACTCCACCTATCATTCTTGTCAGAAATTCTTGGTCAGTACATCTACTAAGTGCCATATCTTTTGTAATTTTTCCGTTTTTATAAAGTTCCATTAAATCTTGGTCCATAGTCTTCATACCTGCTTTGACGCCAGTTTGTATCATGTTTGGAATTTGATATGTTTTACCTTCTCTTATTAAGTTTTTTATTGCTGGAGTAGCAAACATCAATTCAATTGCAGCTATTCTACCTTTTCCATCTGCTGTAGGAAGTAATTGCTGTGATACTACCCCTTCACAAACTGTAGATAGTTGAGTTTTTATTTGTTGCTGTTGAGATGGTTGGAACATATCCACTATTCTATCGATTGTCTTAGCTGCTCCAACTGTATGTAGTGTTGAAAATACTAAATGACCTGTTTCAGCTGCTGTTAATGCTATTGATACAGTTTCAGGGTCTCTCATCTCTCCTATTAGTATTACATCTGGGTCTTGACGCAAGATAGCTCTAAGAGCTGAGTGAAAACTTTCAGTATCAGTTCCTACTTCTCTTTGATTTACTAAGCTTTGTTTATGGCGATGTACATATTCTATTGGGTCTTCAAGTGTAATTATATGTTTTTGTTGTGTTTCATTTATTATATTTATCATACTTGCAAGTGTTGTACTTTTACCACTTCCTGTTGGACCTGTAACTAAAACTAGTCCTTTATGTCTGTCAGTAAATGATTTTATATTTTCTGGAAGACCTAATTTCTCAAAAGTTGGTATCTCCGCTGTTATAGTTCTTATTGCTATTGCGTAATTTCCTTTTTGTCTATATGAGTTTACCCTAAATCTCTCACCTGTTTTTAGAGAAGCTGAAAAATCAGCTTCTCCATGTTCTTCTATTACTTTAAACATAGATTCCCCTGCTATGTCTTTTGCCATTTGCATTGTTATTTCTGGTGTAAGTATCTGTTCACTTAGTTTTACAAATCCACCTTTTACTCTAGCTACAGGATTTGTTCCAACTGTTATGTGTATGTCTGATGCATTTAGTCTTATCCCTTGCTCCAATAAATCATAAATATACATAATATTTAATCTCCATATCTTCTATTAGTTTACTTATTTTTTTAGCAATAAATATATAAAGTTATTTTATTACTTGTTCATTTATACTAAGTTATATTTTTTTGTTTAGTTTACTTTTTTGTATGAACTTATGTCATGACTAATTGAAATTTTATCTTTTATGTCATAATTATCTAATATATTTGAATCTACATTTATATTAAATTTAACTTTAGCTTCAACTTCATATTTTGAATTTGAGTTTTCTTCAACACCTAATCCAAGAATATTTTTTTGCCCATCTTTAACTTCTACCTCTTTTATTCCATTTTTATCACCAGTTACTATTAAACTTAACTCTGCACCTGAGCCATTTTCTTTTAATTCTGGCCAGTTTTCCTTTGTCATGTCATAGTCAGCTTTATAAAAAGGTATTTTTATAGTGGCATCTTCTGTTTTATCAACTTCTTGAGGTTTTAATTCTTTCAGTCTACATTTTATCTCTGCTAAAAGCTCATTCTGTATATAGTCAAAAGTTGTTATCAAGGCCATATTATCATATTCTACTGGTATCTTCTCATAAGACAAACTTTTTAATTGATTGCATTGCTCTGATATCTCATATAGTAAATCTTTATATTCCAGAAAATTTTCTGCTGTATTTTTATTTCCATTAGAGATATTATCACTTAATTTTTCAAATTTTTTTACATTATTTCTCAAGTGAACTCTCAAAGCATTAAACCCTTCATTTTGATTTGGTAAAACCCTTAACATATCTTCTAATGTCTCCCATTTACTATTCCAATATCTATTCCCATTTATTATAGGATTTTGTATTAAGTCATGATACTGTTGATAATTTGGAATTCCATCAGATACTTCTACTTTTTGCTCATCAATATGAAATGTATGTCTGTATTCAATCATATTTTGCATTGCCAAGGAAATATTATCTAAAGCTTTATAAGTGTACGAAAAGGTCGCATTTAAATGTTCATTTTCAACTTTATTTCCTTCTAAAAACATTTTTAAAAGAATATCATTATTTACTAACTTTGTCTGAAGTAATGTAGTTGAATCTATATCTCCAACCAAAATACTTTCATTTATTTTACTGATATCTCCAGAAGTATAAGTCTTACAAATTTTTAATGTAGAATCTCTATGTGAAAGAATAGTTTCAGCTATATCTTCAATATCCCTATCATCAAATATATTTAAACCCTGTAATTTTTTTAACTCTATACTAGCTTTTTCTAAATCTGGAGCAGCCTTATTTAAATAGAACTTTATATTATTCATATACCCAAGTCTCTCCACTGGAAGATTTTCCTCATCTTGATTATTAACATCTGTATCTGATATATTCCTTAATGTTGACCTAGATATAGATTTTTCTTTATTTTCATTTTTAAACTCATTATCTATTTTTTCAAGCTCATCATATAATTTTGTATATGCTTTATCAACACTATTTTCCACACATGTTTCTGCCAAATACTTTGCTTGTATACCCTCATTAGTAGTCTTTGTAGATTTTATTCTATTAGCTATCTGATTTGAAAATGTCAACCCAACAATAGAAAGCAATGCTACTACAACCAAAACTAAAACTAAAGCTGCCCCTCTTTCACTTTTAGATTTATTCCACTTCCTCAAAATCTCACCCCCAAGTAAAATTATTTATCTTTAAATACTTCAGTTACAATTTTAACTTCTTTTTTACTTGAATAATCACTCATACTTTTTCCAGTTGCAGTTATTTTATATATTTGACCATTTTTATCTTCTACAGTAATCTTTATCTTATTTGCAATACTTTCTTTGTCAATTAAATCTCCATCTTTATTTTCTATTGTTGTAATCTTTTCATACGGAGTATCATATAAACTCACATCATCCTTACTAAGTACTTTATCATACACAACTTTTTTTGACTTATCTATGAGTTTTTCATACACGGCAGTTCCGTCTTCTCGTTTTTCTAAACTATCAAAATCAAATTCTCCACTCTTTATTTTTCCTCTCAGATTTTCTATTTCACTTTGAACATAGTTTAAGGAACTTATATCTGTATCATTTTTAGTGTTAGCTTTGTTATTAGTATTGATAATATTAAAAAATGCAAATAGTATAATTCCCATAATAGCCATAGCTACTAATACTTCCATTAAAGAAAATCCTTTTTCATTTCTCTTTTTACCCATATTTTATCAACCTACTTATTTTTAAATAAATTCTCATTACCCAATTCTAGACATAACATCAAATGTATAAGTCTTATTATTTAAATCACTATCTTTCTGGCTTTCTTGTGTTGATTCATTATAGTATATACTTACAGTATAAATAGATTTATCAGCTTGCTTCTCTATTTTAAATGGTGTTTCCTTCATTTCTTTATTATTTTGAACTAGTGGTTGATTAGATATTATTTCTTCTCTAACCGCATTTTCGGCATCAGGAGTATCTTCTTGAATTCTCGTTACAGAATATACTGCTGTATTATTTTTAGTTTCTATAGAAACTTCATACCTTACGATATTATCTGGTGTCTCTATATTATATTCATAATTACTACCTGAACTAGCTTTTCTTACCTCTTTGCAGTTTTCTAAATCCCTATTTAGATACTTATTAATTAAGTTAATATTTACTTGAGCATCTGTAATGATTTGTTGTTTCTTTACTGCTGATGTTATACCATTAAACACTTTATAAGAAATACTTAAAACTACAGTTAATATAAATACAGCTACTATTATTTCTAATAAGGTAAGACCCTTTTCATTATTTTTGTACAAGTTTATCACCTATCTTTAAGGCCCATTTAGCTTTATTTTGCACTAGACTTAAATGGATTATATTTTCCTGGTCTCCATGAAGATGGATTATCTGTATCAAGTATCATAGTAGTATTATCCTTAGTGTACATTATAAATTTAAATGTAGCATCTACTACACCTTCTGCTTCTGGAGCCACAACTTCTTTTTGTGTTTCTTTCTCTGTAGCTGCTCTAAGTACACAAGTATTACATAGATAACTAGTAGACCTATCTAAAAGCTTATCATTTTTTAAAATTTCGCCTTCTTTTATCAATGGACAATCATTATATAAGTGCCATTTATCTTCGCCTTCTACCCAATATATTTTTGTATCTTTATTTATGTTCACATTTTTAATTAAATCCTTATTGCTTGTCGTTTCTTTTTCTTCTTTTTCTGGCTCTATGTATGAAGTCATTGTATAATCTAATATCTGAGTAACATTTTTTTGCTCTTCTAAATAAGCCATTAATTTTTTGACATTTCTATAATCCCCTCTAACACTTATTGTTGTTGATACACCATAAAAATGTTCATATTCTCTAACACTTCCAACATCGTAACTAGTTAAGTCAATATTATATACTTTCATTTTCTTATCTAAGCCTATTAAAAAAAGTCCATCTTGCATATCATATAAAAGATTTTTGCTTTTTTCTTTCAGCTCACTTTCAACTTCTTTAAGTTGTTTTTCATATTTTGGCATAAGAGCTGTTTTCTCTTTATATGTATTTAATTTTTCTGTAGATTGTTTTACAGAATTTTTTGTAGCAACATATTTTTGGTATTGAGGGTAAAGCCCAAAGTATCCATATGATAAAATAGCTAATAAAATTATGACTTTTATAAGAATTCCTTTTAAGCTAACTTCCATTTTGAATATATCTTTTATATCTTTTTTAAATATATCTTTATTCATTAGTTAATACACCTTCTTTCAGGTATAATGTCATACTAAATGTATAGTTAGAATCTTCTTCATTATTTTTTATGCTATGTAATTTAACATCTTCAAAATAATACAAGCCCTTTAATTTATATAAAAATTGACCTACATAAGAAGAATCTTTAGCGTTTCCTTCTATGTTTATAACATTTGGTATCTTATCATATAATGGTGTTTTATCATCTTTTTCTGTATCAGCACTATCAGTTTCACTATCTCCAGTTAATGCTTCTGATACATTTGTAGTCTTATCTTCATTTAAATCACTGCTGGTTTTATCTCCATCATTATTACTTTTCGTATTTGATTTTGTTTCATTGCTACTTGATTTATTTGTGGTAGTTTTATTGTTATTTGAGTTCTCAGTTTTATTAGTAGTTCCAAGATTTTGATAAGTCGTTGATAGGTTCGTTAGTTCAACTCTACTTGGAGTATTTTTATCTATATCATCCAATAAATTTTCCCATTTTACCTTTTTCCCAATTAACATATCATATACCTTTATTTCTTCAGTTTTGCTTTGTATCATTTTTTCTATGTTTCCAATCTGATAATATGCAGATTCAATATTTCTTATTTCATCATTAACATTTTCAAGCTCTTTATTGACTAGATTATTAAAAAAAATCAAACATAAATATGGAATAGCAAGAACTAATATAACTATTGGTGCTATTTTCAGTATGTTTTTCATTTGTTTGGCTTTCATCTGTTTTTTGAGTATATCCATTGGTAAAAAGTTTATATTTTCAAAATCTTTTTTACCTTTAGGTTCTATCATACTTCCTAGAATTTCTACGATTGAATTTATATCATCTTCGTCTATATCTCCAGTTATCATATCAGATATATCCATTATTTCAGTAAGACCTTGAGAAACATAATTTGAAAATGCAGAACTAAAAGCCTCGTAAATCAATTTATTGGAATATCTTTTTCCTAAGATTAATATAGTGTCTGTAACTTTACCAAAGTTTCTTGATGAATAGTAATTCATAAGACCTTTTGATTCTTCTACTACATTTAATAACTGCATTTCCATGTCTTTTGCAGTTATTCTTATAGGTATATTATCACTAATAAATAAAGTATCTTTCTTATATATATTTATAATTGTACTATTGTCACTTATATTAGTTACCATTATGTCACTGTAATCTAAATTTTTAAGAATTCTTAAATAAGCTGTTGATAGTGTATCTACTCTATCTAATATTAAATCAAACTCATGCATTATCTCTACAATTGCATTTATTTCTTCCTTTTTTATAGCTCCAATGATAAGATTCAAACTTGACTCCTCACCAGTTGAACTATCTGATGTTTCACTAGATACTTCATATGAAAACACATATTCATCTGATTCCAAAGCCATCATCTCATCCATTTCTAGCTTCATAAATCCATCTAAATCCTTTTTATCCATCTTAGGGAGTTTTTGGGGTTTTAGAATTACATCTCTTGTATTTAAACAAAAAACTACGTGTCTTGATTTTAACTTCACATTTTCTAATGCGTATCTCAATAGAGCATACTTTTCCTTAGAAAAATCTTGTGCAATATCCTCTATTGAAAACGCATTAAAACTTTTTATATAAAACTTATCTTTATCATGTTTATATCTGCCCTCAACTATGGAAATAGAATCGCCATAATATGATACATAAACCTTGTTCATTTGTCCTTTCCCTCCTACATAGCATCATATATACTAAGCATTGGCATAAATATTGATACAACCAGTACCGCAACTATAATACCAACTGCAATTATTAAAACAGGTTCTATCATTGATGCCATCCTATTTAAATAAATTTCGGATTCATACTCATAGAATTCGGCCATCTGTCTGCTTATATTCTCTAACTCCCCTGTCTGCTCCCCTATAGCTATCATCTGTACTAGCACAGAATCAAAATATGTATATCTTTCTAAGTTCTCTGCTAAGCCCTCACCTCTTGTTATTCCATCTTTGGCTGATGCCAAAATCTTTTCTGCCATGGTATTATTTACACTATCTATAATATAATCAAGCCCCTGAACTAAAGGGTATCCTGTTGATACAAATAGATACAATGCTCTTGAAAAGCGTGTAGCCACCATACAGTTTATTCCTTTTCCTAAAATAGGAATTTTATTTATGACTCTATCTTTATGTGCTCTACCAATGGGTGTTTTTAGATACTTCTTAAATTGGTAAATAGACAATATAATAGCTAGAAGTACTATTATCCAAAAATTCTTCATAAACACACCAAACCCCATAACAATTCTTGTTATAAGTGGCAGAGATGCTCCTACTGTTGTAATTGAATTAACCATCTTAGGCACCATAAATGCTGTAAATATAAAAATCATTACAAAGGAAGAAATCAAAACTATTAATGGATATGTTGCCGCATTTCTAAGCTTTTGCTTAACCCTGTGTTCACTATCATAAAATGAAGCCATACTTTTTAGTACTTCATCTAATTTACCAGTAGCCTCACCTGTAGCTATCATAGCCCCAAGTAATTTTGGAAACTTTGATTTTGATGAAAGCATTGAATCTGCAATAGTAGAACCTATTTTTATTTCTGCTACTATACGATTAATCTCTTCTCTCAAGGTAACATTAGTTGACCTTCTAGCTAATGTTTCTAGACCTGAGATACTATTTATACCAGAAGATACTATAATAGCAAACTGTCTACAAAAGTGGCTTATCTGGTCAGCTCCTAAGTCTTTTTTTCTCTTTCTATTAAAGACGCTTATGTTTTTACTTTTACTTTCTTTAATTTCAAGAACTCTAAGATTTCTTTTTCTAAGGAGACTTCTAGCTTCATTAAAATCATTGGCTTCAATTACATCAGTTTGTTTTTTTCCATCCTCTTTTATTACTGTATACTTAAAACTTTTCATAATATCATCCTTTAATCAGTCATCAAAATTATTCTAATCATTTCTTCTACTGTTGTCTTTCCATTTAAAACCTTTTTAACTATATCCTCTTTCAGACTAATCATACCTTGTTTTCTAGCCACCTTTAAAATTTCTCTTTGATTGGCAGATGAATCTATTAACTCTTTTATTTCTGGTGTTATTTCAAGCATTTCAAATATACCTAGACGCCCCTTATATCCTGTATTATTGCATCTTTCACATCCTTCTCCTTTATAAATAGTTACTGATTCATTTACATCAATACCAAGAGCCTTTTTTTCTCCAATGTCTGCTTCATATGAAACCCTACAATGCTCACATATTTTTCTTGTAAGTCTTTGAGATATTACCCCTAAAACGGATGATGTTATTAGAAAACTTTCTACATCCATATCCAAAAGACGTGAAATTGCTCCAACTGCTGTATTTGCATGTAATGTACTTAAAACTAAATGTCCTGTAAGAGAAGCTCTAATTGCTATTTCTGCAGTTTCAGTATCTCTTATCTCCCCAACCATTATTATATCTGGGTCTTGACGCATAAAAGCTCTAAGCCCACTGGCAAAGGTAAGACCTGCTTTTTCATTTATTTGAGATTGATTTACACCAGGTAATTCATACTCTATAGGGTCTTCTATTGTTAGGAGGTTCCTATTTTCTGTATTTAATTGATTTAACATTGAATATAGTGTAGTTGTCTTTCCACTTCCAGTAGGTCCAACCACCAATATAAGTCCATAAGGAGTGTTTATCAACTCGTCATATATCTTAGAGCCATGTTCATCTATTCCTAGTACTTCTTTACTAACCATAAAATTACTCTTATCAAGAACCCTCATGGCTATCTTTTCATCCCTATTAGTTGGCATTGTAGAAACCCTAAAATCTATAGGTTTGTTATCCACTTTTAAATAGATTCTGCCATCTTGTGGGATTCTCTTTTCAGATATATTTATATCTGACATTATTTTGATACGACTTACTACTGCTTTGTATGGCGCTGAGTTCATTCTCATATATTCCCTTAGCATGCCATCTATCCTAAATCTAACACGCATGTAATTTTCGCTTTGTTCTATATGTATATCACTTGCTTCCATTCTTACAGCATTTTCTAGTATGTTGTTTACTAATCTTACTATTGGAGCTGCATTTACATCTTCTTCAAGTATTACTGTTTCTCTTACTCCACCAGTTCTATTCTTGTTGTACTCAGTCATAGCTTTATTTATTTCTGAATGTGCATAAGCATGACCTATTGCTTTGTTTATATCTTCTGCACTCGATATAAATATCTCTACATCTTTTCCTGACATACGCCTTACATCTTGAACTGCTTCTCTATCTTGTGGGTCTGACATGGCTAGACATATCTTGTTTCCATCTATTTTGAATGGAAATACAGCATATCTTTTGCATATATTTTCTGGAACCATCTTTGTAGCTAATGTGTCTATTTCTGTTCCTTCTAAAAATACACTTTCTATATCCAAAAGTTCTTTTAATACACTTATTAATAAGTTACTATCTATAAGACCTTCTTGTACTAGAAATTCTCCTAGTCTTTTTCCACTGTTTTTTTGTTCTGATAATGCCCATTTAAGCTGGTCTTCTGTTATGTATCCTTTTTCAACCAGTTTGTCTCCTATTCTAACTTTTTTAGCCACAGATTTCACTCCTTTACTATCTCAATTATATCATCATTTGTGATTGGATATAAAAGAAAATAGTATAAAAGACAGGAAGATTTTCTTCCTGTCTTTTTCATTAAATTTATAATTAAACTTAAATATAATCAAATAATAAATATATTATTTACTATTAATTACCACTACTACCATTATCCTCTAAATTATCTATAAGAATGATGTATATATCACCTTTATCTAAAGCACTAGTTAACTTACTAGAAAGATTTTCATCTGTATAAACCTTATCTTCCCCTATATCAGATACTAGTTTGCTCGCTTGTTCTTTTGTTATTGTTGCGCCATCTATCAATAATGCTAATTTTTTATTATTACTAACTTTAACTAAATCATAAGTTCCACCAATATCAGAATCTTTTATATCAGATTCTAGATATGTTTTTAAATCATCAGTAATATCTTTAGGTAACTCATTCTTATCTGCATAATAAGACAATGCTGCACTCTTAACTGAACTATAATCAGACTCAACACTTGCTACCTTAGCCTTATTTATATTACTAAATAAAGCTGGAACTGCTACTACTGCTAATATACCTATAATTGCAATTACTACCAATAATTCCACTAAAGTGAAACCTTTTTTATTCTTTCTTAACTTCATTTTTATTCCCCCTCAAATTTTTTAATTAATACTTACTTATAATATATCTGGTTAAAAATCTAAGTAAAATTATTTACACGTACTAACCAGATTTATTTCTAGCATATAACCATTTTAAAACAAAAAATGCTATGAAAATAAAAGTATCCATAAATAAATACAATTCCATAGCCGGTTGCACCACTAACTCCATATGTTCTAAGGTGCCCAAATCACAGAACATATATCAACGTTTCTATTTTTATTAAATTCAGGGTAATGCATAATTATATATACATATCCACTTATATTATATAATAGTTACCAAATTTTATCAACTAAGTTTATATTATTTATATATACCAATAATTTACATATTGAAACACAGTTCATACAAATAATTATACTATACAAAAAAAGAAACATCTCCCTACAATTATCATATATCGTAAGGAGATATTTATAAATTATCATTTAGTTTTATCATTGTCATTTCCATCCTTTGCTAATATTTATTTGAAAGCTAGAAGCTATTACAATATAGTATTTTATTAAAATCATCTATTATAAACATTCTATCTCTTTTAATTATGATTCAGCCACAATCACTATATAAATGAAACTCTTCATTTACAGATATGCTCATTGTGCAAAATTACTTTCTTTACAGTAACTTTATATAATCCAGAACCCTCTCACAAACATCAAAGATATAGAATAGATACTATTTTCAATTCTTATAAATAAACTTTCAATAGACTTTTATATTCCTTCTAGATTGTGACTGAATCATTTAAGTATTAGGGGTTCATCTTCTGACCTTCCCATTGGAAACACCTCTTTCTTTGTTTATATTTACATAATACTACATAATCTGAAATTTTTCAATACTTTTTCCAAATATTTTTTATATTCATAATATTCATATTTTTATGTACTTTTCCAGATTTCTTTTACGTATCTATACATAAATTTTAAACCATAATATTTTTCTAAAATCACATACACTCTTATAATAAATAAAAAACAGCTATATAAATTAAAATATCAAAAAAGAGCTGTTCAAAAGTTTTACATCCTTTTAAACAACTCTTATAAATCTAATAAATTAGAATAATTTACTTACTGATTCGTTAGAGAATATCATTCTTATAGCATCTCCAAATAAAGGAGCTACAGTTTTTATCTTTATCTTATCTATTCTTTTTTCTTCAGGAAGTTGTATAGTATCAAGAACTATTAACTCACTTATCTCTGAATTAGAAATTCTCTCAATAGCTGGTCCTGATAATACACCGTGAGTACAACAAGCATAAACATCTTTTGCACCAAACTCTTTAAGTGCATTTGCCGCATTAACTATTGTTCCAGCTGTATCTATCATATCATCTAATAGTATAACATTTTTACCTTTAACATCACCTATTAAGTTCATAACTTCACATACGTTAGCTTTTGGTCTTCTCTTATCTATTATAGCTATTGGCACTTCTCCATTTAAAGAATTAGCAAATTTTCTTGATCTAGTAACACTTCCTAAGTCAGGAGATACTACTACTAAATCTTCTATTTTCTTTTCATTGAAATAATCTGCTAATATTGTTCCACCTAATAAGTGGTCTAGTGGTATATCAAAGTATCCTTGTATTTGAGCTGCATGTAAATCCATTGTTAATACTCTGTCTGCTCCAGCAGCAGTTATTAAGTTTGCAACTAATTTAGCAGTGATTGGATCTCTTGCCTTAGCTTTTCTGTCTTGTCTTGCATATCCATAGTAAGGAATAACAGCTGTTATTCTTCCTGCTGATGCTCTCTTTAATGCATCAATTAAGATTAATAACTCCATTAAGTTATCATTTACTGGGCTATTAGTAGATTGTACTACAAACACATCACAACCTCTTACTGTCTCGTTCATGTTTACACATATTTCACCATCACTGAATGTACCTACTTCACAGTCTAGCACTGATACACCTATATAGTCAGCTATTTTCTGTGCTAACTCTTTCGATGAATTACCTGCAATAATTTTAATCTCGCTTCCGCTAGTATTCATTTATGTAACCCTCCTGAAAATTTTAAAATCCTAATGAATATAATTTATAATAATTTCAAGCTAAATTTATTAGCCAAAATAATAAACTAATACTTATTTACCTTCTGCATCTTTTTGGTTCTTCTTCTCTACCCAACCTTCTTTAATAACTTGTCTTTCTCTAGCTATTGCCAAAGCTCCATCTGGAACATCGTGTGTTATTGTTGAACCAGTTGCTATATATCCTTTTTCTTCTACAACTACTGGTGCAACTAGATTGGAATTTGAACCTATAAATGCATTATCTTTTACTATTGATTTAAACTTATTTTTACCATCATAGTTTACAAAGACTACTCCACATCCTATATTTACATTTTTACCAACATGTGCGTCTCCTATGTAAGAAAGATGAGATGCTTTTGAACCATCTTCTATAATAGCATTTTTTACTTCAACAAAATCACCTATTTTTACATTGTTTCCTAAGTTACTCTTTGGTCTTAAATATGCATATGGACCAATAGTAGTATTTTCTCCAACTTTACTATCAATTATAGTTGAATTTTTTACTTCTGTACCATCACCTATTTCTGAGTTTGTTATAGATGAATTCATTCCAATTATACAATCTGAACCTATCTTTGTTTTTCCTTGTAACATAACACCTGGATATATTATAGTATCATTACCTATCTCAACATCAGATTCTATATAGGTAGAGTTAGTGTTTATTATAGTCACTCCATTTACCATATGAGATTCATTTATTCTTCTTCTCATAATCTCTTCTGCTTTTGATAATTCTACTCTTGAATTAACACCCATAAGCTCTTCAATAGTTGAACCTGCAAATGCACCAACTTTAAGACCTTTATCTCTCATTATTTTAGCAGTATCAGTTAAATAATATTCGCCTTGTGCATTGTTATTATTTAACAAATCCAATGCTTCTCTAAGGCTCTTACCATTGAAACAATAAATTCCAGAGTTTATCTCACTTATCATTTTTTCTTCTGAATTTGCATCTTTTTGTTCCACTATTCTAAGAAGGTCGCCCTTCTTATCTCTTATTATTCTACCATAACCTGTTGGATTTCCAACTCTTGTTGTAAGAACTGTGGCATGATATTTATTTTCTATATGATATTCAAATAATTTTTTTAGTGTCTCTTCCTTTATAAGTGGAGTATCTCCACAAAGTACAACTATTATATCTTCATCATTAATATATTCTTTAGCCATCTTTACAGCATGTCCTGTTCCAAGCTGTTCTGTTTGCATAGCTATTATAGTTTCTTCTGCTAGTTTTTCCTTTACTACATCAGCTTCATGCCCCAAAATCACAACAGTATCTTTCACACCTGATTTTTTTGAAACATCTATAATATGGTTAACCATTTCTTTTCCACATACTTTATGAATAACTTTTGGGTATTTAGACTTCATTCTTGTTCCTTTGCCTGCGGCAAGGATTATAGCTTTAAAGTTCATTGATACACTCCATTCAATCTAATTTAATTTTATTCGTATTATTCTCTCAATCAATATACATTATAATACATTTATTTGACAATTTGTATACAACATATACATTATCACTAATAATATAGCACTTTTTTACTAAAAAGTACATATTTTAATACAAATTCTACATTTAAAAAGAGCCTAAATGTTCGGGCTCTCTCCATTTTATATATTTATTATTATTCAGCAGCTACTTCCCATTGAACTAATGCTTCATGATATGCTTGTAAAACTGCATCTTCTAAAACTTGTCTCATTTCTGCATTTATTGGATGAGCTATATCTCTGAAATTTCCTTCGCCTACTTTTCTGCTAGGCATTGCTATAAATAGGCCATTATGGCCTTCTATAACTTTTATATCATGTACTACAAACAAATTATCGAAAGTTATTGAAACTATGCATTTCATCTTACCTTCTTCTGTTAATTTTCTTACTCTTACGTCAGTTATCTTCATACCAAAATATCCCCCTTTGATTTTGACAGAAATTAATTTATATTAAAATTATTATCGCTGGAATAAATTAATATAAACTGTTTTTTAAGTAATTCTATGAACAACTAGGGATATCCTCTTTTTATTTTTACATATTTTTCTAAATATTTTTTTTATTAATCTTCATCTATCTCAAATTCAAATTCTGAATCTTCTTCATCTAAATCTTCATTTCTATATTCATCTTTAAAAGTCTTTAAATTTGGCTCTACTACTATTTTATCTCCATTGACATCCAACTGAATTAATGAGATATAATCTTTTACCATCTTTTCTGAAGGATTTGTTGTAGATATGAATACTCCAGTACCTATAACTTCTGCACCAAATTCATTCATAAGGTCTACCATTCCTTTTATAGTACCTCCACCCCTCATGAAATCATCTATAATTATAACTTTACTGTCTGGCTTAAGGGCTTTTCTTGGCAAACTCATACTCTCAACCTTAGAGCTTCTATTTCCACTCACATATGTCATACTAAGAGTAGGACCTTCTGATACTTTTATATCTTTTCTTATTATAACTAGAGGTAAATTCATAGCTTTTGCAGTCATAAGTGCCATAGGTATACCTTTTGTCTCCATTGTCACAACATAATCTGCATCTACATACTCAATATTTGAGGCAAATATCTTTCCTATTTTAGCAGCTATTGTAGGGTCATAAATTAAATCAATCAAGTATAAAAAACCACCAGATAATATTCTAGACTTGTCGCATATTTTCTCACATAATTCCATTAAGAACTCTGCATTTTCTGCTATAGAAGTTTTAGGTATATATTTTACTCCTCCTGCTGCTCCTGAGATAGTTATAACTTTACCTAAATGCAGTTTTTCAAATACATTCTTTACGACTAATAAATCTTCACTTATTGTTGATTTTGCTGCATTAAATTGATTTGTAAAATAACTTAATGTATATATTTTATTTGGATTGTCAGATAGTATTTTAACTATCGCTCCAATTCTCTCTGTTCTTTTAAATTTCATTACTATTTCCTCCTACAAGTACCTTTATATAACGTTAAACTAACTAATGCATAACAATTCTTATTGTGGTATAATATTACTTATGTTTTATTATATTCAAAAATAAAATACATATAATATTATATGCATATTAATTATAAAATATTGAACATTATATTATTATACCACAAAAATAGTTCATATTGTAGGACTTAATTAAAAAGAAAGGTGGTTTTATTATGAATATACACTTTATAGGAATTGGCGGTATCAGCATGAGTGCATTAGCTGAAATATGTATCAATAAAGGTTACCAAGTTTCAGGTTCGGATTCAAACGAATCATACCTATTAGACAAACTTAGAGACCAAGGGGCAACTATCTATATTGGTCAGAAAAAAGAGAACATATCAGATAATGTAAATATGGTTGTTTATACAGCAGCAGTTCATCCAGACAATGAAGAACTTATAGCTGCTAAAGAAAAAAATAAATTAGTAATGAACAGAGCTACTTTTTTAGGTCAAATCATGAGGGAATATAAGAATTCTATAGCAGTTTCTGGAACACATGGAAAGACTTCTACAACATCTATGTTATCCACAATCTTTGAATATGCAGACTTAGACCCAACTATACTAGTTGGTGGTAACTTAAGTATGATAGGTGGTAATGTTAAGATAGGTAATTCTGACCACTTTATAACTGAAGCATGTGAATATGTAGATAGCTTCCTTAATTTTAACCCTAAAATATCTATAGTCCTAAATGTTGAGGAAGACCATCTTGATTATTTCTCTGGTATAGATGAAATCAAGGCTTCTTTTAACAAATTTGGTAAGCTCTTACCTCCAGATGGCTATTTCATAATAAATGGTGATGATGAAAATGTCGATGACATATTATATGATGTTAAAGCTACTATTATAAAATACGGTAGAGACTCTGATAATGATGCTGTAATAAAAGATATTCACTTTGACAATGGTGGTCATGGAATATTTAAAATAGAATATCAAGGAAAAGACTTAGGAGAATTTGAACTTTCTGTATATGGTCTTCATAACATATACAATGCATCTTCTGCTATAATAGCAGCTCTTGTTTCTGGTATTGATTTAGAGACTATAAGAAAAAATATAAAAATTTATAAAGGTGTAGGAAGAAGATTTGAAGCTAAAGGATATTATAAGAATGCTTTAGTAATAGATGATTATGCACATCATCCAACTGAATTAAAAGCTACTTTAGCTGCTGCTAAAAAATTAAAAAAATCTACTTTATGGTGTATCTTCCAGCCACATACTTATACTAGAACAAAATCTCTTTTAGGCGAATTCTCAGAGGCATTCTATGCTGCTGATAAAGTTATAATAACAGATATATATGCTGCTAGAGAAAATGACCCAGGAGATATACATTCTAAAGATTTAGTTGAAAAATTATATCAAAACAATGTAGATGCTATCTACATAAAAGAATTTGAAGATATAGTAAAATATTTACATGAAAATGTTAACGATAATGATTTAGTAATAACTGCTGGTGCTGGTCCAATTTATAAAGTTGCAGACTTGTTGGTTGAAAAATAATATATAAAAAATAATTTAGGCTATCAAATATCTCATTTGATAGCCTTCTTAAAGTCCTATTTCTTTCCAATCTCAAATATCTCATTTTTAAGGTAATCAAACAAACTTGTATGAACTTCATAATAAGATACAGTTTTCTTAGAAGTAACTTTCACATAATCTTTTCCCATTGTTTCAACTTTTACAGCAAAATTATCGCCTTTTATGTCTATAGTAAAGTTATATTCACTTCTTTCCTTACTTTTCTCAGGCTGAACTTTTCCTACAACCCTCTTTGAAATCATCTTATGTGCTAAATCATCAAACTTCCATCTATGAACTTTTTTAATTTCTTTTCTATGAGATATAGTCACTTCTTTCCAATCTTTATAGTGACTTAAAAGGTCAAATGAGGTATATATACTCTCATCTAAAAGCTTCTTAAAAGCATTCTTAGAATCAACTGGAACTTTATAATACTCTTCCTTGTTTACAGTATATACTCTAAAAAAATTAAGGTCTGTAGAAAATTTAACGCCATCATCAGAATATCCTTCATAAACTGCTTCATAAGAAGATGTAGTATTTCTTACTTTCTTAAAATCTGAGAAAAAGAACTTTATGTCATTCCACATATCTTCTTCAATTTTTATGTTTTCTATATTTTTGTCTGATATATAAATCTTCTTCTTCTCTTTTATTTGAGTCATTAAAGACCTAGTATCTTCTTCTTCTCTTTCTACCTTCTTTGGAACTTCACTTTTATCCTTTTCCATATTCAATCCTATTTTGAAGGATATAAAGTATATTATAAAGAAAACAACTACTCCTATTAATATCGCAGCTTTTTTCTTTAGTTTTCTTTTCTTACTCATTTAACCACCCCTAGAGTTTATAATCATAAAACAATTATATAACTTTTTACACTTTTTTTTAAGGTTTAATTATTTATTACACTTATTTCCTTGACAATTAGTACATGGTTCAACGTGAACCGTTATACCTTTTACAAATTCCATATGTTTTATTATATGTTTTTCCAGTTTAGTAGCAATGTCATGACCTTGTTTAACTGTCAAATTCTCATCAACGCATATAGTTAAATCAACATATGCCATAGCCCCATGTTTTCTAGTCTTTATATCCCCTAGATTCTTAACACCTTCTGTATCAGCTACGATATAATTTAATTCTTTTATTTCTTTTTCATCAACTGAAACATCCATCAATTCATTAACAGAGCTTATAAGTATATTGATTCCTACCTTAGCTACAAATATAGCTACTACAACTGATGCAATTGGGTCTAAAGGCTTAAATCCTAAAATAGAACCTCCTATACCTATAAAAGCAGCTACTGAAGATAATGCATCCGACCTATGATGCCAAGCATCAGCTTTTAAGGCTGGAGAATTTATCTTTTTAGCAACTTTTATTGTTATTCTATATTGATACTCTTTTATCAAGATTGAAATAACTGATACCACTAATGGTAATATTGATGGGACATGTAATGCATCTAGGTTAAATAAAGATTTAATTGCTTCTATACCTATTGTTATAGAAACAAATATAAGTAATATTGATAATACGAATGATACCAATGTTTCTGCTTTCTCATGCCCATAATTATGCTCTCTATCTCCTGGTCTAG
This sequence comes from Clostridioides sp. LIBA-7602, assembly GCF_056688945.1. Classification (NCBI taxonomy): domain Bacteria; kingdom Bacillati; phylum Bacillota; class Clostridia; order Peptostreptococcales; family Peptostreptococcaceae; genus Clostridioides; species Clostridioides sp. LIBA-7602. The sequence goes on from NZ_CP196991.1 coordinate 4,082,368, forward strand.
AAGATACATAGTTACCTATTAATACTCCTACAGAACTTATGATATCTGATGCTGAGTGTAATCCATCTGCAATCATTGCACTAGAATTACCAATAACCCCAGCTATCATCTTAATTATTGTTAATACTATATTCCAAAGTATCGACTGTATGGTTATTTTATTTGCTTCCTCATACCTTGTTTCCATTTTTATTCCTCCTTATAAAACAACTCTAACTATTCTGAACCTCCCATGACTAAAGTCACAGGGTTCCTGCTTCATAGAATTTTGCATACTAAAATATGTCTTACAAACTCTCCACAGGCTATCCCCGTAGTTCCTACGGCTCTTACATAAGTTATCTATTTTAAACTCTTATTAGTCTTAATCCTTCTTTTAGTATATTTATACTTGCATTTATATCTCTATCGTGAGTTACATTACAACAAGGACAAATCCATTCTCTTATATTTAAATTCTTCATTTCCTCGTTTTTGTACCCACATTTATTGCATATTTGTGAACTTGCAAAGAATTTACCTACCTTTACAATTTGTCTACCATACCAATTAGCCTTGTATTCTAATTGACGAACAAATTCTGACCATGACACATCAGAAATTAAGCGAGATAGTTTACTATTTCTAGTCATATTCTTTACTTGTAAATCTTCTATGCAAATAATATCATTCTCTCGTATTAATTTAGTAGATAGTTTTTGTAGAAAATCCTTCCTTTGATTAGCTATATGTTCTTGAAGTCTTGCAACTTTTAATCTTGCTTTATTTCTATTTAAACTACCAATTGTTTTTCTCGATAGTTTTCTTTGTAATTTAGCAAGTTTATTTAATGACTTCTGAAGATACTTAGGATTTTCTATAAAGTCTCCACAACTTGAGATACAAAATTCTTTAACTCCTAAATCTAAACCTATCTGATTATTAGTATTTTCAAATGCTTCAATATCTATATCAGTACAACATAATGATACATAATATTTACCACTTGGTTCTTTGGATACTGTAGCATTAAGTATTCTTCCTTGAGGTACTTGTTTATCTCTTACTTTAACCATACCAAGTTTAGGTAATTTTATATATTGACCACAGTACATAATATTTCCATTTGTAAAGTTAGTTCTATATGAAAATCTATTAGTTTTCTTTGATTTAAATTTAGGAAATCCTGCATTTTCTTTAAAGAATTTTTTATATGCGTTTTCTAAATCTTTTAAGGTGTTTTGTAGTGAAAATTTGTCAGGTTCTTTAAGCCACTCTAATTCTCTTTTTAAATTGGTCAAATCAGAACTGCACTGTTTATAAGTAAAAGTTTCTTTATTATTTTCATAAACTTCTATTTTTTTAGCAAGATACTTATTATATACAAATCTACAACATCCAAAAGTTTTGTTAATTAACTCTTGCTGTTTTTTATTTGGATACATTCTAAACTTATATGCTTTTTCCACTACTATCACCTCACTTTACTTGTTTTTTATGATTATGTAATACTGGATGTCTATATTTTACACACCATACTATATGGTATTGTACTAAATATACATATCTGAGCTACTTCAATTTTTACTCACCCATCCTAATATTAACAAGGTAAATTTTTTTAAACAAGTATTTTAAAGGTTTTTATATTTATTTTTAAATAACATATGTAAGAACCGTAAGTCCTAAGTTTTATCATTTTGAGGTTGTCGTTCACATAAGTTCGCTACTACCTATGCAGTTCTCTTATGAACTTCTTACACTTTCATGTAAGCACAGACTATATCTTATCCTTCGGCGTTATTCGTTAAGGTCTACCCACTTCCACTACCGATAACTTGTAGTGTACTTCCCTCAGGAGGAATAGTCGTTGAAGTTTCTCCTATTCGGAGTTTACCTGCTGATTGCCCATTTTAAAGTACTTAGGGTTTAACCTTATACCATCTAACCAATTTTTTCTACTTTCGTAACTTTCACACTTAGGTTTATTTCATCCTTATGTTTTAGTTTAGTTAGCTTTAGGGGTTTCCAGCAATTCAAGTAGTATTGGATAGGTTATATCCTATCTCCACATATAAGTTTCCCTATATGCTGACTATTTTAGCTACTAACTCACGACTTAAAGTCACGAGTATGCGTAGCTATTTTTTAATCAAAATATACATCTGGACATAGATTAAATCTACTATTACATGCAAATGTATACTCTTTACTTTCAATAAAGATTATCAATCTTCTATAAAATGAAAAATCACCTAGCTTAAGCTAGGCGATATATATTATACACTATTATTTAAATTTATGCTTCTTTTATTATCTCTACTACCATCTTAGCAGAATCATATAAGTCTTTTATAGCTATATGTTCACTTAATGTATGAGCATTTTTCATACCTATTCCTAAAGTTATAGCTTCGATACCATTTTTACTTAATATATTTGTATCACTGCCTCCTCCTGTAGATTCAGTATGACCCTCTATACCTAAGTTTGAAAAAGCTTTCTTTGCAAGTTTTATTATTTCAGAATCTTCGTTAACATCTATTGGAGTATATGCTCTGTTTACATCTATCTCAATTTGAGCTCCAAAATCTTTAGCAGCTTTTTCAAAAGTATCTACCATATGTTTAGTTTGAACATCCAATTTATCTTCTTTTAAACTTCTAGCTTCTGCAACTATATTAACTTCACCTGTTACTATATTTGTAGCTGTTCCACCGTTTATAATTCCTATGTTAGCAGTTGTTTCTTCATCTATTCTAAGTAAATTCATATTTTCTATTGCTCTAGCTGCTACCATTATAGCACTTATACCAGCCTCAGGCTCAAGACCTGCATGAGCAGTCTTTCCTAATATCTTAACATTTATTACATCTTGTGCAGGAGCTTTTACTATTATTTCTCCAGGAGAACCACCACTATCTAATACAAAAGCATATTTAGAATCTATTTTTCCATAGTCTAAATTTTTAGCTCCAACTAATCCACATTCTTCACATATAGAGAATACAACCTGTATATCAGTATGTTCTATGTTATTTTCCTTTATATATCTTAAGCCTTCTAATATAGCTGCTATACCTGCTTTATCATCAGAACCTAATATTGTAGTACCATCACTTTTTATTATTCCATTTGCTTCATCCACTATAGGCTTTACTCCTATACCTGGAGTTACTGTGTCCATATGTGAACTAAATAATATTTTCTTACCTTCTTTATTTCCTTTTAATGTAGCTATTATATTGCCAGTTTCTCCATTTGTTTTTTCACCAGCATTATCTACTACAACTGAACAACCTATTTCTTCTAATTTTTCAACTAATACTTTAGCAACATTCCCCTCTTTTAAAGATAAACTGTCTATCTGTATTAATTCAAGGAACTCGTTTAAAATTCTTTGCTCGTTTATCATAATCTTCCTCCATAATATAATAGGTATTTCAACATATATTGTAGTGTAATATTTAAATATTATCAATAGTTTTTAAGTTTTTATATTACTTTCCTTAATTTTTTTAGTAAAGTGAAAGTCAAGGCTAAATTCTTGCATTTTTATTATTTCTATCTAACTATATTTCTTTGTCTAGAATCTATAAAACATAACCAATATCCTAAGCTATTTGTTCTATTGTCACAAGCTTGATATCTTAAGAACCCTGTGCTTCCATTGTCTGGCTGTTCACTTCTATTTCCTGGAATAGCATAGATATAATGTTTTCTTTTATTATATTCATCATATTGAACTCCAAATAAGTAATGTCTATATTTATATGAATGCAATACTGCATCACTATACATCGTATAATTCAACACATTTAAATATCCTAAATGAGGCATTGTATATCCACATAGAGTTGTAGGGTTTATCTCTATTTTCCACCATCTTGTCTTATCTATATAATCTGTTGCAAAAGGTTTTACTTCTCTAAATAATTTCAAACCTTTCTTTATTTGTCTAGGCATAAGTAATGTACTAGTTTGTTTATTTCCACTATCTCCTTGACTTACTCCATTGGCTCTTTTTATTTTTTCAATATTATTCTGCTCTTTCTGAGCTTTCTTTGATTTAGTAGGTTTTAAAGAAACAACAGATTCCTCTTCTCTGTTTATTTCAAAATCTTCTTCTTCATCTTCATTATCTTCGTCACATTCATCATCATATTCCATATCTCTATATTCTTCTTGTGCCTTAACCTTATTGTAGTTTTCTATTTCCTTATAATTATTAAATTCTTCTATTTCCTCATCACTAGAATCTTCTATGTCCGTTCTTGCTTTTAATTCTCCATCTTCAACGTCTTCATCATCTTCCCAATAATCTTCGTACTCATCTTCATCATATTCTTCTATAATATATTCTTCATCATCGTCGCTACCTTCTTCTCTCTCACTATCTTCCTCATTGTCTATCTCTTCATATTCTTCGTCTTCTTCCAGCTCTTCATATTCTTCATCTTCTACCTCTTGGAATAATATGTCCTCATAATTTTCAATCTTATTTCCTTTAAATCCAATTAATGGTATATTTTTCCCATACAATAATGCAATACCTTTTATTTCATCATCATAATCCTCTAAGTCTAAAACAAATTCACCTCTTCCTTGTTCATTTAAAATTATATTTCCTAGGTCTATTAACCCATGGTCACCTTTTATTGCCACTGCTTTATACCCATCTTTAACATATTTTAGATTTTCTACATATAATGCAATAATTGCTTTTTCATCATTTACTTCAACTTTTGCAAAAGCTTTTGGCAGTACTCGTTCTTTGTATCTAAAGTTTATGTCTTTAGCTTCTAGTATTATATAGTCTCTTTTAAACTTTCTTTTAGAACCCACTGCAATCCCCCCTTAACACAGTTTCTCTAAACAATATATGTTAATAAAATAAAAAAAAGTACCTTCTATTTAGAAGATACTTTTGTATTTATTATATTTGAAAGAACTGCAAACTCTTCTATACTAAGAGTTTCACCCCTTCTTTTTTCATCTATATTAGCTTCTTTTAATATTTCTCTTATTTCGTCTTTATTAATAAAACCAAGACCTCCCAACGAATTGAGAAGAGTTTTTCTTCTTTGCCCAAAAGATGCTTTTACTGTTTTAAAGAATAGTTCTTCGTTATGAACATCATATTTTCTTTCAGCTCTTACATGTAGACCTATAACTGTAGAATCTACATTTGGCTGTGGTATAAACATATGTCTTGGAGCTTTTGCTACAATCTCTGTTTCACAATAATATTGAACAGCTATAGATAATGCTCCATAATCTTTAGTACTTGGTATAGCATTCATTCTATCTGCAACTTCTTTTTGAACCATGACTACTATATCTGTTACAGGTATATCTTCTTCTAAAAACTTCATGACTATTGGCGTAGTTATATAATATGGAAGATTTGCCACAAGCTTAACTGGCCCACCATTTAATTTATCTTTTATTAGTTCTTGTATGTCTACTTTTAATATATCTTTATTTACTACTTCTGTGTTATCTAAATCTGACAATGTATCTTTCAGTATAGGTATTAGATTTCTGTCAATTTCTATAGCCACTACTTTTTCTGCTACTTTACCCATTTCACGAGTAAGAGTACCTATTCCAGGTCCTACTTCTATTATGTTGTCGCCTTCTTTAATCCTAGCTCCAACTAATATTTTATCAATTATATTACTATCTATTAAAAAATTCTGACCTAGAGACTTTGAAAATTTAAAATTATATTTTTGTACTACTTCTTTTGTTGCACTATGTGAAGATAGTCTATCCATTATTTACTCCTTTTAACTTATTTTAAGATTTAATTTTTTTAATTATACATATTTGTATGTGTTTAAAACAAAGTATTTATTAGAAATAATTTGTCTTAAATTAACCTGTGATTTCACATCTATTTTATATAATATTTTTCATATACTAAATATTACATTTAGAGTTGTTTTAATGCATCTATAAATTCTTCTCTTTCAACTCCATAATTATTCAATCTATTTAAAAATTGTTTTGCGTTTCCATATCCAATTCCAAGTATTTTACCAAGTGCATTTCTTCTATGTGATGCATCTTCGTTACCTATAAGACCATTTCTAATTAGGTCAACTTGTTTAAATTCATTTCTTTTTTCTGTATTTTCAGTTCTAACTTTATTCAAAGCTGCTATTATACTTTTAGGAGTAGCATTTTCAATTCCTATGTCTCCATCTTTTTTAGCTTCTTCTCTTGGTAGAAATGCATGTTTACATCCTGGAACTTCTGATGCTATTTTTTTTCTTATTTTTTCACCTGCAAAGTCTGGGTCTGTAAATATTATGACACCACGTCTTTCATTAGCAGCTTTTATACGCTCCATTACACCTTTTGGAAATCCAAATCCCCCTGTAGTTATAAGTTCTGCATCTATTGCTCTCTTAACTGCTGTAACATCATCTCTACCCTCTACTACGATTATTTCTTTTATCATATAAATTCACCTTTTATTCGTTTTTAGTTTTTCTTTACATCTATTTATTTTAAGGTTTTTATTTGATTTAATCAAGGTACTAAGCTATTTATTTTTATTTGAAAACATATCTTATTAAAAAATCATTTTTATTAAATGAATACTACCTTGTTTTTTATAACCTTATTTACAAATAGTAGTAGAGATACTTTTCTTTATATTTAATATGTTAATATCTTTTATTAATATTAAGTATATTATGCCATCTATAGAACATTTGTATATGTCAAAAGGCGAATTCTATATATCAGAATCCACCTTTTTATACACATAAATTATCATTTCATTTTGATACATTCTATTTTAAATTACTTTTCTATAAGTTTAACTCTCTTTTTCTGTCTTTCCATCATATTTTGATGTCCATTTATTTAGTATAGCTTCTCTATTTCTAGCTGATGATTTTAAATCATTGTCTATCATTTGTTCTAATGGCTTTTTAGGGAATCCTTCTGGTATTGGATTTCCTGTATCAATTGTAGTAACTGCAAAATTCTTAGAATACTCATTCATTACATCTTTACTTATCGCCCAATCTAAAAATACTTTTGAAGCTTCCTTCATATTGTCTTTTTTCACAAGAGCATTTGATTCTAACTCCCATCCAGAACCCTCTTTGGGAAATACAACTTCTACTGGATATCCTTCCTCTTTTAATTTTATACCTCTATTTCCAAAAGATATACCTATAGGGTATTCTCCAGAAGCTGCTGATATTGCTGGTGCTGAACCAGATTGAGTATATACCCCAATATTTTTATGTAGCTTATCCATGTATTGCCATGCTTTTTCTTCACCCATAATTTGTATAAGTGCTGATACTGTTAAATATCCTGTTCCTGCAGAAGATGGGTTAGGCATAGATATAAGACCTTTATATTCTGGTTTTATTAAATCTTCATAAGAGCTAGGAACTGGTATGTTTTTATCTTTTAATTCTTTAGTATTTACTGTTATACCTGTCATCCAAGCATCTATTCCAACCCAAGAAGGAACTTCCTTATCATCTTTAAAAGCAGGATTTATCTTATCAAAGTCTTTTGGAGTATATGGCTCTAACATTCCTTGATCATCTAAAATTATCATACTTGTAGCTGCAACACCCCATAATACATCTGCTTGAGGATTGTCTTTTTCAGCCAGTAGTCTTGCTGTTATATCTCCTACTGATGCTCTAAAAACATTCAATTTAACATCTGGATATTTTTCTTTAAATGTAGCTAAATATGTGTCTATACTATCTTCTTCAATTGCTGTATAAACTGTTAACTCTCCTTTTGTCTTACTATAAGTCTTTGAATCTGAACCTGATGAGGCAGTACTGCACCCTGTTATTACACTCAATAAAAGTGTTGATAATACTCCTAAAGAAACTAGCTTCTTAAATTTCATTTTTTCCCCCCTAGGCAACATCTTTTTGTTGCCATTTTTGTGTGTTATTTTTTAGTTTTTTTGTTACAAATTCGTACAACAGTCTTACTATTATATTTGTTAAAAGCACTAATACTGCCATAGCAGCCGATGGCCCTATATATCCTATCTCATCTAACTTTAGTATTGATATTGATGCTGTTTGAGTTTGAGGTGTATATAAGAATATTAATGCTGAAACAGTAACCATTGAATTCATAAAGTAATATACTGCTATTTCAAGTATCGATGTTATAGACATAGGAACTGTTACATTGAAAAACACTTTATAAAATGGTATATTTATAGATTTTGCAACTAGTTCATATTCTTTATCTAGCATCTTTAGTGATGAATTTGAAGTTATGAAAGAAACGGTATAGAAATGAACTATATTTACTATAACTAGTATCATTGTACTCCCATATAGAAAGTTTAATGGATTATTTGATGAGTTAAAAAAAGTTATATATGATATACCTAAAGCTAAGCCAGGCAATGCCATAGGTATCATTGATAAAAAGTAAGCTATTTGTCTTAACATAGGGAATTTATCTACTTTTTCTATCATATATGCACTAAAAAATACAAATATAGTTCCAAATATTGCTGTTAAAGTTGATATTTTTAAACTACTTAAATATGTTTTTATTCCATTTCCAGATATTCCTTTAAATGTATAATGCTCTATTGTGAAATTTAAATTATATGGCCATAACTTTATAACTGAGCCTATAACTGAAACGAATATCAAGATAAAGATTAATAAGGTTATAAAACTACATGCTATTAAAAACACTCTATCTCTAAGCTTATTTTCCTTAATCTTATATGGTATAGATTTTGCAGTTATAGTCATCTCCTGTTTCTTGCTTGCCATCTTGTCTAATGCAAAAGCTATTAGTACAGGAATCAACATTACCATAGAAACAGTTGCTCCCATTGGTATATTAAATTGTCCAACCACTTGTTTATATATGTCAGTAGCTAACACATTATAGTTTCCTCCAACTACCTTTGCCGCTCCAAAATCTGTAAATGCTAGTATAAAGGATACAAAGAATGAACTAATTAGTGAATACTTTATACCTGGAATTGTGATTTTATAGAACTTTTTAAATCCACTAGCTCCCAAGCTATCTGCTGCTTCATAAAGTCTGTAATCTGCCATTGAAAGTGCGACAGACAATATTAAGAATGCTTGTGGAAATGTAAATAGTATCTGAGAAATAATTATTCCTAATGGACCATATAATTGTACCTCAAATCCCATAATTGTAAAAAACCCCTTATTTCCAAAAAGATATATAAGTGAAATACCATATAACATAGCTGGCGCAAAAAGTGGAAAAATTCCCATAGTTTTAAAAAAGTTCTTAAATTTTATATTTGTTCTTGTTATTGCATACGAATATATAAATGCTAAACATAGTGATATTAAAGACGAAACTGTAGATACAAAAACTGAGTTCTTAAACGATTTTATAAGGCTTGGATTTTCAATATACTTACTAAAGTTTGAAAAGCCTATAAAATTTCCACTTGTATCTAGAAAAACATTTTTTAATAATGATACTAATGGAAATAATATAAATACCATTAGTAAAATTACTGAAAAAGTTAAAGTATACTTTTGTATAGTACTATCACTTATTTTTCTTTTATTTTTTACTTTTATCATTTATTCACCCCTAGCTATTAAGCACATCCCTCTGATTTATACGCTACAATTCCTTTTGGTATCTTAAAGTTTATTTTAGAACCTATACACAAATTCATTTGTTCCATAACTTTTGAAACTACATCTATTTTTATTTGCTTAGAACAATACTCAACTGTAATTCTATAGTTAAATCCTCTAAATTCAATATCCAAAATCTCACCAACTTTTATATCCTCATCTTTAGAATCTCTATTAAATTCTATACTTATATCTTCTGGTCTAATTGCGATTTTATTAATACCATCATCTATAAAATTAATTGTTCCTATAAAGTCAGCTACAAAAGGTGTGTTGGGATTTTTATATACTTCTCTTGGTGTTCCAACCTGTATTATTTCTCCATTATTCATAACAACCATCTTATCAGATAAACAAAGTGCTTCATCTTGGTCATGTGTTACCATTATAGTTGTAATTCCTAGTTTTCTATGTAAGCTTCTAATTTGCTCTCTAAGTTTTAACCTTACTTTTGCATCTAATGCAGATAAAGGTTCATCAAGAAATAAAAAGTTTGGTTCTAAAGCAATTGCACGAGCTAATGCTACTCTTTGTTGTTGACCTCCGGATAATTGTGATGGATATTTTTTCTCATATCCACTCAATTCTACAATTTCTAGAACTTCTTTAACCTTTTTTTTGATATTAGATTTACTTATATTTTTATTTTCTAATCCAAAAGCTATGTTTTTGTAAACATTCATATTTGGAAATAATGCATATGACTGGAAAACTATACCAAAATTTCTACTTTCAGGCGGTGAATTGGTCATATCCTTATCGTTTATTATTATTTTTCCATCATGTTTATCTTCAAGACCTGCAATTATCCTAAGCAATGTACTTTTACCACAACCACTTGGACCTAGTAAACAGATAAACTCTCCTTTTTCAATGTCAATAGATATATCTTTTAGTACTTTGACTTGTCCATAACTTTTACTTACATTTTTTACTTGTAAAAAAGACATTTATAAAACCCCTCCCAAAGCCAACCTGAACCTAAATAGGTCTTCTCTATTTAAACTCTTGCTTTCAAGTTAATAGTTATCTGAAAGCAATTTACTTTTTATTTTCCTTCTTTATATCTTCTTTCATCATATATTCTAGAATTACTTAAATAAAAATTTACATACCTATTTTAATAATCGGTTAATAACGTAATTACTTGATATATTATAGTTATATTTTAATCTTAATATTAAAAATAACTTATTTTAATCTGTAATATCTATACTTCTAAATTAATAGTAATAAGTAAAATATGTTGATTGTTATAAGTTTAATACATAATTATTTATAAATATTGAGTTTATATTGGTTCTGAAAAATATTTTAAAAATTTTAACACGTTAAAAGAGCCTAGATATAAAATTTATATTCTAGGCTCTTTTTTATTTGATTTTATTATTAAACTTAACTCTCTTTTTCTGTCTTTCCATCATATTTTGATATCCATTTATTTAGTATAGTTTCTCTATTTTTTGCTGCTGATTTTAAATCATTATCTATCATTTGTTCTAATGGTTTTTTAGGGAATCCTTCTGGTATTGGATTTCCTGTAGAAACTGTAGTAACAGCATAATTCTTAGAATACTCATTCATTGCTTCTTTACTTATCGCCCAATCTAAAAATACTTTTGAAGCTTCTTTTATATCATCTTTTTTTACAAGAGCATTTGCTTCTATATCCCATCCAGAACCCTCTTTTGGAAATACAACTTCTACTGGATATCCTTCCTCTTTTAATTTTATACCTCTATATCCAAAAGATATACCTATAGGATATTCTCCAGAAGCTGCTGATGTAGCTGGAGCTGAACCAGATTGAGTATATACACCAATGTTTTCATGTAATTTGTCCATGTATTGCCATGCTTTTTCTTCACCCATAATTTGTATAAGTGCTGATACTGTTAAATATCCTGTACCAGAAGAAGATGGATTAGGCATAGATATAAGACCTTTATACTCTGGCTTTGTTAAATCTTCATAAGAACTAGGAACTGGTATGTTTTTATCTTTTAATTCTTTAGTATTTACTGTTATACCTGTCATCCAAGCATCTATTCCAACCCAAGAAGGAACTTCCTTATCATCTTTAAATGCAGACTCTATTTCCTCAGAACCTTTTGGGGCATATGGTTCTAACATTCCTTGCTCATCTGCAACTAATAAGCTTGTAGCTGCAACTCCCCATACAACATCTGCTTGAGGATTATCCTTTTCAGCCAGTAGTCTTGCTGTTATGTCTCCTGTTGATGCTCTAACAATATTTAATTTAATATCTGGATATTTTTCTTTAAATGTAGCTAAATATGGTTCTATACTATCTTCTTCAATTGCTGTATAAACTGTTAAATCTCCTTTTGTCTTACTATCAGTCTTTGAATCCGAACCTGATGAGGCAGTACTGCACCCTGTTATTACACTCAATAAAAGTGTTGATAATACTCCTAAAGAAACTAGCTTCTTAAATTTCATTTTTACCTCCCCTAGGCAACATCTTTTTGTTGCCATTTTTGTGTGTTATTTTTCAACTTCTTTGTGACAAATTCGTACAAAAGCCTTACTACTATATTTGTTAAAAGCACTAATACTGCCATAGCAGCCGATGGCCCTATATATCCTATCTCATCCAACTTTAGTATTGATATTGATGCTGTCTGAGTCTGAGGAGTATATAAAAATATTAATGCTGAAACAGTAACCATTGAATTTACAAAATAATATACTACTATTTCAAGTATTGATGTTATAGACATTGGAACTGTTATGTTAAAAAACACTTTATAAAATGGTATATTTATAGATTTTGCAACTAGTTCATATTCTTTATCTAGAATCTTTAGCGATGAATTTGAAGTTATAAAGCAAACTGAATAAAAATGAACTATATTTACTATAACTAGTATCACTGTACTTCCATATAGAAAGTTTAATGGATTATTTGCTGAGTTAAAAAAAGTTATATATGATATACCTAAAACCAATCCAGGTAATGCCATAGGTATCATTGATAAAAAGTAAGCCGTTTGTCTTAATCTAGGAAATTTATCTACTTTTTCTATCATATATGCACTAAAAAATACAAATATAGTTCCAAATATTGCTGTTAAAGTTGATATTTTTAAACTACTTAAATATGTTTTTATTCCACTTCCCAAGATACCTTTAAATGTATAATGCTCCATTGTAAAACTTAAATTATATGGCCATAGTTTTATAACTGAACCTATAACTGAAACGAATATCAAAATAAAGATTAATAAAGTTATAAAACTACATGCTATTAAAAATACTCTATCTCTAAGCTTATTTTCCTTAATTTTATATGGCATAGATTTTGCAGTTATAGTCATTCCTTGCTTTTTACTTGCCATCTTATCTAATGTAAAAGCTATCAGTACAGGAATCAGCATTACCATAGAAACAGTTGCTCCCATTGGTATGTTAAATTGCCCTACTACTTGTTTGTATATGTCAGTAGCCAATACATTATAGTTTCCTCCAACTACCTTGGCTGCTCCAAAATCTGTAAATGCTAGTATAAAGGACACAAAGAATGAACTAACCAGTGAATACTTTATACCTGGAATTGTAATTTTACAGAACTTCTTAAATTCACTAGCTCCCAAGCTATCTGCTGCTTCATAAAGTCTATAATCTGCCATTGAAAGTGCAACAGATAATATTAAAAATGCTTGTGGAAATGTAAATAGTATCTGAGAAATAATTATTCCTAATGGACCATATAATGGTACCTCAAATCCCATTGTTGTAAAGATTCCTTTATTTCCAAAAAGGTATATAAGTGAAATACCATATAACATAGTTGGTGCAAAAAGTGGAAACATCCCCATAGTTTTAAAAAAGTTTTTAAACTTTATATTTGTTCTTGTTATTGCATACGAATATATAAATGCTAAACATAGTGATATTAAAGACGAAACTGTAGATACAAAAATTGAGTTTTTAAACGATGCTATAAGACTTGGATTTTCAATATACTTACTAAAATTTGAAAAACCTATAAAATTTCCAGTTGTATCTAAGAATGCATTTTTTAATAATGATACTAATGGAAATAATATAAATACTATTAGTAAAATTACTGAAAAAACTAAGAAACATTTCTGTATCGTGCTATCACCTATTCTTCTTTTATTCTTTGCTGTTATCATTTATTCACCCCTAGCTATTAAGCACATCCCTCTGATTTATACTCTACAATTCCTTCTTTAGGTATCTTAAAGTTTATTTTAGAACCTATACATAGTTTCATTTGTTCAGCAACTTTTGAAACTACATCTAACTTCATTTGTTTAGAACAATACTCAACTGTAATTCTATAGTTAAATCCCCTAAATTCAATATCCAAAATTTCTCCTACTTTTATATCCTTATCTTTAGAATCTCTATTGAATTCTACTTTTATATCTTCTGGTCTAATTGCTATTTTATTAATACCATCATCTATAAAATTAATTGTTCCTATAAAGTCAGCTACAAAAGGTGTGTTGGGATTTTTATATACTTCTTTTGGTGTTCCAACCTGTATTATTTCTCCGCTATTCATAACAACCATCTTATCAGCCAAACAAAGCGCTTCTTCTTGGTCATGAGTTACCATTATAGTTGTAATTCCTAGTTTTCTATGTAAACTTCTAATCTGCTCTCTAAGTTTTAACCTTACTTTTGCATCTAATGCCGATAAAGGTTCGTCAAGAAGTAAAAAGTCTGGTTCTAAAGCAATTGCACGAGCTAATGCTACTCTTTGTTGTTGTCCTCCTGATAATTGTGCTGGATATTTTTTATCATATCCACTCAATTCTACAACTTCTAGAACTTCTTTAACCTTCTTATCGATATTAGATTTACTTATATTTTTATTTTCTAATCCAAAAGCTATGTTTTTGTAAACATTCATATTTGGAAATAATGCATATGACTGAAAAACTATACCAAAATTTCTACTTTCAGGTGGTGAATTGGTCATATCCTTATCGTTTATTATTATTTTTCCATCATGTTTATCTTCAAGACCTGCAATTATCCTAAGCAATGTACTTTTACCACAACCACTTGGACCTAGTAAACAGATAAACTCTCCTTTTTCAATGTCAATAGATATATCTTTTAGTACTTTGACTTGTCCATAACTTTTACTTACATTTTTTACTTGTAAAAAAGACATTTATAAAACCCCTCCCAAAGCCAACCTGAACTTAAATAGGTCTTCTCTATTTAAACTCTTGCTTCCAAGTTCATAGTTATGCTGAGAATAATCCCCATGGTAATCTGAACCTCCTGTAACTACCAAGTTGTACTTCTTAGCATAAAAAAGTGATTCTTTTTCCAATTCTTTATTGTGTGAAGGATGATATGCTTCTATGCCATCTAATCCTACTTTTACCATATCTTCAATAGCACTGAAATTGTCCATTTGACCAGGATGGGCTAATACACAAATTCCACCAGAATTTTTTATAGCTTTTATTGCATCTCTATAATCCACATACTTTAAGGATACATATGCCTTACCATTTCCTCTGTGAAACAATTCTTTATATAGACTGGAATATATATTATCTGTATATCCTTTATCTATAAGAGCTTTCATTATGTGTTGTTTAAATATTCCAGTTTTTGATGAGTATTTCTTTACATCTTCTAGAGATATTTTGTATCCTAAATCTATAATTTTATTTACCATCTTAACGGATGCTTTATGTCTATCGCATACCATTGGATTACATAGACTTTTTATTTCTTGACTATTTAAATCTATGTTATATCCTAGAATATGAACTCTTTTTCTATTTTTGTAATCATAAGCCGAAATTTCTATACCTGGTATTATTGTTATTCCATAATGTTCTCCAAGTACAAGAGCTTCATCTAATCCAGATAAAGTATCATGATTTGTTATTGCTAGTACATTTATATTCTTTTCTGATGCTTTTTTTATTATTTCTTCTGTAGTTAAATTATTATCTGATATACTTGTATGACAATGTAAATCTGTTAACAATCTTTATACCTCCCTTTTATAAACTGTATTTCCATTTACAATAGTATTTACAATCTTTGGATATTCACTATCAATATCTACTAAAACTAAATCTGCCTTTTTATTTTCTTCTATGCTACCTCTTTCATCGTATATACCAACTGCTTTAGCTGGATTTGAAGTAAATAAATTGACTGCTCTATTTAAATTGTTAGTTTTTTCTGCAACTATGCACATAGACTTTATCATAGCTGATGGAAGATAATCCGAACAAACAATGTCACAACAGTCTTCCAATATAGCATCCATTGCTGTTAAGTTGTTATTGTGAGATTTTCCCCTTACAATATTTGGTGCACCCAGACAAGTTAAGACACCTAGCTTCTTTGAATACTTTGCAACCTCAAGAGTTATAGGAAATTCAGATACATTGACTCCTATATTTTTTATAAAATCCATCTTTTCTAATGTATCATCATCATGTGAAGCAATATTTATATTTTTATTTTTTGCTTTTCCTATAACATTAGCTATTTTGTTCCAATCCAAATTATCATGTAAATCTACTAGACCATCTAGCCATGTATCAACATAATTTTCTGTAACTCCCCATACTTTAGTAGCATATTCTCTATAAAATTTTGGATTTGTATACTGACCTTGACCTGGAGAATGGTCCATTATTGATAAATAATCTATTTTATTTTCCTCTAATAATTCTGAAACCTTATCTAAACCTTCATGATATAATACTTCGTATCTTAGATGAACCTTATGATTTATACTCTTACTATCTACATTTTTGTATGAATCAATATTTTCAATCATCTTTAAAGAATTATCAATACTTCTAACCCCTACTCCATCACCTAAAGATATAGAATGATAAACTGTAGTTATTCCATTTGCAGGTAATTTTTTATCAAGTTCATAAAATGCCATATTAAATGGTAATAATGTACTTGGTCTTGGCTCTATTTCCTTTTCAATAGCATCACTATGAATATCTATGATACCAGGTATGACATACAAGTTTTTTGCATCTATTATTTCATCTATCTCATTAAAATCAAATGCATAGTCAATCTTATCATTTGATACTTTTTTTATTGTATCTCCTTCTATAATTAAATGAGCATTTTCAAGTATTGCATCTTCTAATACAATATTTGCATTATGAATTAGTTTTATCATCTAGGCTACCCCACTTTCACTCATAGTCCCTTTTGCCATAGTAAAGGTCTTATCTATAACAGTTTCCATAAATTCTATATCATGAAAAATTCCTATCATTGTAGTTCCTTGACTTTTAAGTTCCAACATTTTTTCTTTTACATATATTTTAGATTGATTATCAAGCGATGCAGTTGGTTCATCAAGTAACAAGAGTCTAGGTTTTTTAACCATAGCTTGAGCAAGATTTAATCTTAACTTTTCTCCACCAGAAAAATTATTTGGATAAGCATCCCATAAATTTTCCTTTATTTCAAATTGATTAAGTATATCTTTTGCCATATCATATGCACAAATTTTTTCAAACCCACTCTCAATTAATGAATGTATTACTAGTTCAATTGCAGTTATTCGTGGAAGTGTCTTTAAAAACTGTGATACATACCCTATTTCCTTTTTTCTAAGGTTTATCATTTCTCTGTCTCCAATTTTAGCCAAGTCTATATTCCCATATGTTTCTGAGTTAAAGATTATTTCTCCAGTTGTTGGTATGTATGTTTTGTAAATACTTTTTAATATAGTGGATTTACCTGCTCCAGATTTACCTATTATTCCTAAGAATTCCCCTTTTGAAACTTCAAAGCTTATATTATTACATGCCTTTATAGTTTTGTTCAATGCATGTAGTTCAAAATCCTTACTAAAATTATTTACTTCAAGTATAGTTTCTTTCATTTTATTCAAAGCCCCCATTTTACTTATTTACAAACAATATTTATAACAATGAATTTATAAGTTGCTGAGTATATGGGTGTTGTGGGTCTTCCATTATTTGGTCTGTAAGACCAGACTCAATAACACTTCCATTTTTCATTACAATTGTCCTATCAGCAAGCATTTTGATAACATCAAAGTCATGAGATACAACTACCATAGAAATCTTCAGCTCTCTTTGAATTTCTCTTATTAAATCCAAAACTTCGGCTTGTACAGATACATCTAAACCTGTTGTAACTTCATCTAGTAGCAATATTGGAGGATTATTTGAAAGAGCTTTTGCTATTTGAACTCGCTGTTGCATTCCCCCACTAAAGTATTTTGGTTTATGGTCTATTCTCTCTACAGGTATGTTAGTTTTTATTAGAAGTTCTTTGGCTCTATCTCTTATTTTTTCAACGTTATATAAATTTGCCATTAATAATTTTTCTGCTATGTTACCACCACTGCTAAAATCCAAGTTTAAACCAAGATGAGGATTTTGATATACAATACCCATAAAATGATTCTTTATATACCTCTTTTTCTGGTCTGAAAGTTCTAATATATTTTCATCTTTATTGTAATGTGATATATATACCTCTCCACTGTTGGCATGTTCTTGAAAAAATAGTATTTTTAATAATGTACTTTTTCCTGAACCAGATTCACCTACAATACCAAGAACTTCCCCTTCATAAAGTTCTAGATTTACATTATTACATGCAACTATAGAGCCACAATATTTGCATATATTGTTACTTTCATATCCTGTGCTTTCAAAACACTTTTCACATCCATCTCCATAAATAAGATTGATATTTCTTCCTATTAATACTTGTTTATCTAAATTTTCTACTCTTTTAGTTTTATTTATATTACTCATTCCAAGCACCTCCAATTGTCACATCTACACCGTTATTTCTTAACCTAACCTTTTCACAATAACTTGTATCTGAGCAACTATAGTACTTTTCATTAGTGTCACTATCATACACTTCATCCAAAAATGTGTTTGTACTTTTACATAAACTACAATACTTTCCTTCAAATTTTTCCTCTTCAAATTTATAATCTTCAAATTCTAAAGGTTCCACTTTTGTATATGGAGGAATTGCATATATCCTTTTTTCTCTTCCTGCACCAAATAAGAATAAATTGTCTGACATGTTTAATTTTTTTATGTCAAACCTTGGTATTGGAGATGGATTCATTAAATATCTATCATTTACTTTACATGGATATTCGGCTGCTATTGATATATCATCAAATCTAACTATATCTTCATAAAGATATACCCACATCCTGCTATAATCTTCTTCTGAATGCATTCTTCTCGTTTCAACTTCACTAGGTTCTACTATTCTAAGTGTTTCTGGTATTGGTACTTGAAATATCAGTATTTGGTTAGATTTTAGTTTTTCTTCTGGTATTCTATGTCTTGTTTGAATCAATGTAGCATCTAATGTATCTTTTGTGGTTTCTACATTGCTTACATCTGCGACAAAGCTTCTTATATTACAAGCATTTGTAGAATCATCACTTCCTTGGTCAATTACTTTTACTACATCACTTTTACCAATTAATGATAGTGTCAGTTGTAGACCTCCAGTACCCCATCCTTTAGCTATAGGCAATTCTCTTGAACCAAAAGGAACTTGATAACCAGGTATTGATACTGCTTTTAATATTTTTCTTCTTATTTCCTTCTTCGTGTTTTCATCTAAAAAACCATAGTTATATATCACCTAAACTTACCTCCATAAACTATTTTATTCTTTCTACATCCGCTTTAAAATCTACATAATGAGGAAGCTTAAAGTGAGATATAAATCCTAATGAATCTATTCCATCTATATGAAGCAATACAAATTCTTCATCTTGTGCTAGTTTTTCACTATTTGGTTCCAAAGATTTATCTAGTATAGCCATAGATATAGCCTTATTCTCGTTGTTCCCCATACAAAGACCATATCCTAAAGACATTTTATTTCTATCTTCTGAACTTTTTTTAGAACTTTCAGTCTTGTTTTGTGATGCTTTGGAAACTATTTCACATTCAGTAACCAACATGTCACCAACTGTTATTTGCTCATCTTCATAGATAGGATGTTTTATTTTTATAGATACATTACCTGTTCTAAGTTCACTTATATATGGATGTTCATCACCAAAACCTCTTACAATAGCATAAGCAAAACCTGATACCACTCCACTTTCACCTCTGGTTAAAGCCTGTAATTTTGCCGACCTAGAAACTGGAAATCTTAGACTATTTCTTGTGATATCATCTATCACTTCCTCTGATTTATCTTCACACACTTCTTCTTGTAATAAATTTTCTTCTCTAAATATATTAGATATCTTTGTAAACTTAGGTATTTCATCCACTTTTTCTAATTCACTTATGAAACTATCTTTAAAGTCTCTATTCTTTTTTTCGTCTTCTTTTAATAATTCTACATTTAGTATTCTATTCTCATAATCTCTTGTTGCTCCAAGATATTGACCTCCTGGTATATCTTTAAATGTAGCTGATATTCTCCTCTTTATTCTCATCTCTTCTGTGTTTATAGGTTCTGAATATGTAACTCTAGGCATTGTTGACCTTAAAGCTCTTATATAGAAAGATGCTTCTAATATATCACCTTGAGCTTGTTTTATAGCTAATGCAGATAATTCCTTGTTGTATAAACTACCTTCAGACATTACTTTATCTACAGCATAAGACATCTGCTCTTTAATCTGCTTTACATCTATAGGCAAACTCTCTCCTTTTACTCTATAAAATTCAAGTATATTTTTAGCCTGTAATATAGCTTCTTCTCCACCTTTAACTGCTACATAAGCCATTTTTATAGTACCTCCCAACTTAATTTTGATGACCTTGGTATAAAAACAAGTTCTCCTTTTTTATCCACTAAAATCAAATCTACTCCTATTGGATAATCTTTATTTATAGTAGATAATCTTTCTAGAAATTCTTTTTTAACTCCATCTATATATAAACTATTTTTAGATTTTATACCAGGACCACTTAAATCAAGTTTTATATACTTAGTTTGATAATCTATTGATAAATCATTTACTTGATGTATTATAGTTGCACTCTCATCTGGATATTCAAAAGAACCTATTCTAACTTGCAGTATATCTATTTCTGAATTAATATCTAAAAATAGATAATCTGACTTTTTATAATCTACTTGATTTGACATTGTAAGTGCTCTTATGTTTTTTATATCTTCTTGAGTATGATTTTCTACATAGAAGGTAACCTCTTGGTCTAATAGAGTAATTGCTATACCAATTGCTCCATTTGATAGTTTTGTATTATTTTCTATATTTATATTATCTATGTTATTTAATTTCCCAGGAAATGAAGCACTATCTAGCAGTTTTCTATATATTTCTTGTGTATAATTTACCATGATTCTCCTCCTATTTAATCCATAGTATTGAATTGAACTTTTGTTTTATTAATCAAACTAAACTCGTCAATAATCTCTTGCTCATATCTTAAGCTCTCTTCATATACACTTTTATTTATATAATTTTTTAACTCATCAAATTTAGTGTTATTGCTATGTAAAACTGCATCTATAGCTGCTAAATAAACAACTTTCTTATCATCATTTTCTGCAACTATTCCATAACCTAAACTTTCATCCACCTTTACACTACATTCTGTCACTAATATCTCTCCTAAATTAAATGTTGCATTATTTACACTTTCATTAGCTCTTACCATCACCGTAGCTAAGTTAGGTTCTTTGATTATAGAAATACTTGATATGTTTTTTATCATTGAATATATTTTTTCTAGTTTCCCTAAATCCATATTTATCAATATCTTAGTACTATCAACTGTATACAAGATTTTGCCTCCTTAATTTACCTTTCGTTTGCTTACCTAAGAATATAATAAACAACTTAAGTTAAATAGATATTATGTTTCAGTTAATTCTAATGGATATCTTGTAAATTCTTTTTTAACAATGTTAAGAAATTATATATTGAAAATGTAAATTAAATCACTAGAAATAAAAAAGGAGGTTGTCCCAAAATAGATATAAGCACCTTTTTCATTGTTAAAATGATGAAAATATATTTGATTTCAAAAAAAAGAGTGCCTCATGAACTAAAAAGTTCGTCTTGAGACACTCCCTCATTTTGTACTTATAATGATTTATTTTAATATATCATTATAAGTTTTAATTATTTATTTTATATTAAAAAACTTCTTTGCATTTTCTTTTGTAGCTCTACATACTTCTTCATATGATATACCTTTTTCTTGAGCTATTTTATCAGCAACAAAAGCTACTTGAGAAGGGTTATTTCTCTTTCCTCTGTGTGGCTCTGGTGACATATATGGTGAATCAGTCTCTATAAACAGCCTTTCCAGAGGAATTTCTCTTACTACTTCTCTAGTTTTCTTATTATTCTTAAAAGTAACTGTTCCTGGAATTGATATATAACAACCCATTTTAACATATTCTCTAGCTAATTCCACATTGCCACTATAACAATGGAGTACACACCCTATTTCAGGACTTTTAGTACTTTTTATTATCTCAAAAGTATCTCCATGTGCATCTCTATCATGTATTATTATTGGAAGTTTTAACTCATTAGCTAACTCAATTTGCTTCTTAAACCACTCTTTTTGCTCTTCTCTTGGAGAATAATCATAATAATAATCTAACCCAATTTCTCCAATAGCTACAACTTTTTCATTTTCAGTTGCAAGTTTTCTTAAAGTATCTATTGCTGTATCATCTAGCTTTGATACATCATGTGGATGTACTCCAACTGCTGAATATATAAAATCATACTTTTTTGCTAGTTCAATTGCTGTTATTGATGTTTCTATATCTGCACCTGGATTTACAACTAAATCTACACCTTTTTCTTTTAATGAACCAATAAGTTCATCTCTATCTTCATCAAAACTTTCATCGTTTAAATGTGCATGTGAGTCAAATAACATTTTTAATCTCCTTACTGTTTAATTGCTTATTAACGAACCTCGCATCCATCTTTAGCCCCTTGTGTAAATGGTAGAACATATGGGTCTCCATCATCACCTGCTGCTAGTATCATACCTTGAGATTCTACACCTCTTAATTTGACTGGTTTTAAGTTACATACTACTGTAACTTCCTTACCTACCAAGTCTTCTGGCTTATAGTATTCAGCTATTCCTGATACTATTTGTCTTGTTTCTGGTCCAATTTTAACTTGTGATACTAATAATTTATTTGCTTTTGGATGCTTTTCACAGCTTATTATTTTTCCTACTCTAAGCTCTATTTTATCTAAGTCATCAATAGTAATTTCTTCTTTATGCTCTAATGGCTTTTCTTCTACTGGAGGTTTCCCAGAAAACATCTTAGTTAATTCTTCTATTTCCTTTTCTACATCTAATCTTGGGAATAAAGGTTCACCTTTAAATACCTTTACATTTTCGCCAATAAGGCCAAATGTTTTTGTACTTTCCCATGTAGTTATATCATCTTGACCTTTTATTCCTATATGCTCATATATCTTATTTGCTGTTTCATTCATTATAGGATTTATTAATGTTGCAATTATTCTTATAGATTCACATAAATTATATAAAACTGTGTCTAATTCATCTTTCTTAGTTTCATCTTTAGCTAGTGCCCAAGGCATAGTCTCATCTATATATTTATTAGTTCTTCTAACTAATTTCCATACACTCTCTAATGCTTCATGGAATTGCATTTTGTCCATTTCAGCTTCAAAGTTTTCTCTAGTTGATACAGCTTGCTCTTTTAAATCTGCATCAAAGTCAGTTGAAACTTTTACTGTTGGTATTATACCATTATTATACTTTTCAACCATGGCTACTGTTCTGCTTATTAAGTTTCCTAAATCATTTGCTAGGTCATAATTTATTCTTGTTACAAAATTTCTATGAGTATAACTTCCATCTTGTCCAAATGCAAACTCTCTTAATAAGAAATATTTAAGTGTATCTATTCCATATCTTTCTATTATAGGTTCTGGATAAACCACATTACCTTTTGATTTACTCATCTTATCATCAGCAAATAATATCCATCCATGTCCAAATACTTGCTTTGGAACTTCTAAACCTAAAGCCATTAAAAGTGCTGGCCATATTATTGTATGGAATCTCACTATTTCTTTACCTACTATTTGAACATTTGCAGGCCAATATTTTTTGAATTCTTCATCATTGTCAGTCATATATCCTAATGCTGTTATGTAATTACATAAAGCATCTACCCATACATAAATTACATGTTTTTCATCAAAAGGAACTTTTATACCCCAGTCAAAAGTCGTTCTTGTTACGCTTAAGTCCTCTAATCCTTTATCTAAAAAGTTTGCTACCATTTCGTTTTTTCTAGCAGCAGGGAAACAGAAGC
Source organism: Clostridioides sp. LIBA-7602 (assembly GCF_056688945.1). Taxonomy (NCBI): domain Bacteria; kingdom Bacillati; phylum Bacillota; class Clostridia; order Peptostreptococcales; family Peptostreptococcaceae; genus Clostridioides; species Clostridioides sp. LIBA-7602. Next base: position 4,106,349 of record NZ_CP196991.1, read on the forward strand.
TATCATCCTTAAATAACTCTTTTAATCTATCTTCATATTTAGATAGTCTAAAGAAATAAGATTCTTCTTTCACTAAATATGTTTCTCTTCCACAATCAGGGCATTTATTTCCTTCCAATAATTGAGATTCTGTCCAGAAACTTTCACAAGGAGTACAATATCTACCTTCATATTCTCCTTTATATATATCACCTTGCTCATATAATTTAGTAAATATTTTTTGTATTATGTCTGTATGTCTTTTTTCTGTTGTTCTTATAAAATCATCATAAGATATATCCATAGTATTCCATAAAGCCTTTATATCTTTTATCATTCCATCAAGATATTCTATCTCTGACATTCCTTGTTCTATAGCTTTCTTTTGGATTTTTTCACCATGCTCATCTGTTCCTGTTAAGAACTTTACATCGTATCCACAAAAACGCTTAAATCTAGCTATCGTATCTGCTGCTACTGTTGAATAAGTATGACCTATGTGTAATCCTCCACTTGGATAGTATATTGGTGTTGTTACATAAAAACTCGGTTTGCTCATATTATTTACCTCCTAATTTTTTTATCGTTCTAGTTTTATAAATATTTCATTGAAATAATAAAAAATCGCCTCCTATGAGCTAACATAGGGGCGAGATTATTCACGGTACCACCCTAATTCATCTATAATAATTATGTTTCACATGAAATGTAGAAATTCACTTTATAGACATCTTAGTAGACTATAACGTGCCCAACCGTTTTATCCTAGCATATATGCTCAGATAAAAAGCTCCAAGACCATCTTCAATAAAGCTTTTGACACTAGCTTTCACCTAACCTAGCTCTCTGATAGAAAAAACCTTTATTTACTCTTCTTTTCATAGCTTATAATTTATATTACTATTTATTTCTATATAATCACTATATTATAAAATTTTTCCCACATTGTCAACAAATTATACAAATATTACATAGCAAATAAAAACAGCTGCTATAACACCAGCTACATGACTAATCATAGCACATGACAATGTATGCCTAGTATTTTTTATCTTTAGACTTCCATAGTATATTGCCATTGTATAAAAGATAGTTTCAGAAGAACCTACAATTGTAGCACCCATTTTTTCTACTAAACTACCTATTCCAACCCTATTTGCAAGTTCACTATACATACCTAAAGCACCACTTCCAGATAAAGGTTTTACACTTATTAGACCTATTAATTCTTTTGGTATACTCATCATATTAGCTATTGGTGTAAATAACCATTCTAACATATCAAGACCTTTACCTGTTTTGAATATTCCTATTGCCAGGAATATTCCTATTATATATGGTAGAATATCCCATGCTGCCTTTAGCCCATCAATTGCCCCTTTTACAAAACTATCATACACATCTATTTTTTTATATTTACCATAAACTACTATGTACAAAATTATTATTGGTATAAGTAAGTTTGAAAACACTTCCATATATCTACATCCCCTTTATCTATATCTTCTTTGAAAAAATTTACATGTTATTATCGCTATTACTGTAGATATAATGGTTGCAAATAAGGTTGTAAAAATTATTTCACTTGGATTTTGAGCTCCCATATCCATCCTTAATTTAATTATGGTAAATGGAATTATTTGTATAGATGATATATTTATTACCATAAACATAATCATATCATTAGTTGCTGTATCTTTTTTGTTGTTTAAAGTTTGAAGCTCACTCATTGCCTTTAAACCAAATGCTGTTGCACCATTTCCAGCACCCAGCATGTTTAAAGCAATGTTCATAACTATATAAGACATTGCTTTGTGACCTTTTGGAATAGAAGGAAATAATCTTCTCATTATAGGATTTAATTTCTGGCCTATCTTTTCGATTAGACCTGATTCTTTTGCAATATTCATTACACCCATCCAAAGTGCCATTATACCAGCTAGACTTATTGCAAATTCTATACCTTTTGATGTTTCACTTAATATAACTTTATTTAATTCACCCATATTTTTAGAAATCAAACTTCCTATTATTCCTATTGATACCATATAAAACCATATTTTTCCTATCCTAATCATCCTCCTCTTTAAATAATTTTATGATAGTTAGGTAATACTTTATACTTGAAAGTTGTACTATATTATGTTTTAGTATAAGTGTGGGAGTTTTTATAATTTTTAATATTTAATAATAATTAAGGAGAGAAATAATGAGAAATCTAACACTTCTTACTGATTTATATCAGCTGACTATGTTAAATGGCTATTTTGAAAAAAATATTCACGAAGACATTGTTGTATTCGATATGTTTTTTAGAAAAAACGCTTGTGATGGAGGGTATACTATAGTTTGTGGTATTGATCAGGTTGTTGAATACATAGATAATCTTCATTTCTCAGATGAAGATTTAGAGTACTTAAAAAGCTTAAATTTATTTTCTGATAAGTTTCTAAAGTTTTTAAAAGAATTTAAGTTCACAGGAGATATATATGCTGTTGAAGAAGGAACTATCATGTTTCCTAATGAGCCATTGATTACTGTTAAGGCACCTTTATATCAAGCTCAACTTATTGAAACAGCATTGTTGACAATAGTCAATTTTCAATCTCTTATTGCTACTAAAGCCTCTAGAGTTTGTTTTGCAGCTCAAGGAGACCCTGTATTTGAATTTGGATTACGCCGTGCACAAGGTGCAGATGCAGGTATATATGGTGCTAGAGCTGCTGTAGTTGGTGGTTGTACTGGAACTGCAAATGTATTAGCTGGGAAAATGTTTGATATACCTATAATTGGTACACATGCTCATAGTTGGGTACAAAAATTTGATACTGAACTTGATGCATTCCAAGCATATGCTGATGTTTATCCAGACAAATGCTTACTACTTGTAGATACTTATGATGTATTAAACAGTGGTGTACCTAATGCAATAAAAGTATTTAAAAATATTTCCGAAAAAGGATACAAACCTATGGGTATAAGACTAGATTCTGGAGATTTAGCTTATTTATCTAAAGAAGCAAAAAAACAATTAGATAGTGCTGGTTTTTCAGATATTAGCATTACTGCATCTAATGACCTTGATGAATACACTATATCATCACTTAAAGCAGAAGGAGCTACTATAAATTCATGGGGAGTAGGCACAAAGCTCATTACATCTTTCGATTCACCTTCTCTTGGAGGAGTTTACAAATTAGCTGCATCTTGTGAAAATGGAACTCTTGAACCTAAGATAAAAATTTCTGAAAATCCAGAGAAAATAAATAATCCTGGTTACAAGAAAGTTATAAGAATATATAACGAAGACAATAAAGCAGAGGCAGATTTAATTATGTTACATGATGAAGTTATAGATGAATCTAAACCTTTAGAAATCTTCCATCCTACATATACATGGAAAACGAAGATATTTACAAACTATAAAGTTAAAGAGCTTCTTAAACCATTGTATATAAAAGGAATATGCAAATATAATAAAAAACCTGTTCTTGAAATAAAAAATCATGTACAATATGAATTAAGTACTATCTGGGAACAATACAAAAGACTTTCAAAACCACACATTTATAAGGTTGATTTATCTAGAAATCTTTGGTATTTAAAAACAAAAATGATAGATTCTAAAAAAGTTTTATAGCATTAATTATTTTTATTTAAGGGGGACTGTTTATTTATGGATGTTACAGATTATAGAATCATAGAAATTTTACAGGATGATGGGAGAATTTCTATGAAGGACTTAGGAAAAATAGTTGGTTTAACTTCTCCTGCAGTTTCAGAAAGAGTCAAAAGATTAGAAGAATCTGGTGTTATAGAAGGATATAAGGCTATTGTTAACCCAGATTCATTAGGTAGAGTTATAAAGGCATTTATTCATATTTCTCTTCCAAGTAATGGATATACAGAGTTCATTGAATCAGCTGGAAAGGACCCTAGAATTGTAGAATGTCACCATATAACAGGTGATGATTGCTTACTTTTAAAAGTCATTGTAAAAGATATGTACGAATTAGAAAATGTGATTGATACTATAAAGAAAATAGGCTCTACTAAGACCTCTGTTATACTATCAACACCAATACAAGCAAAATCAATATTGTAATATAAGTTAAATACTAATGGTTTATTGACTAATAGACCATTAAGTATTCTTAATGAGATTCCAATTTTTGATATAAAAAAAGTTGTCTTTCATAATTTTATAACAAAGACAACTTCTTTTATGTTTTTGAAATCTACATATTTTAAACTTTATCTAACCATTTAAAATTCAATTATGTTAACTAAATTTATACATGTGTATAATTACTCTTATACAAGTAATTTGTTAGAATGTATTCCATATATGTCTTTAACACACTCACTTCTTCACTTTTATCTAATAGTTTTATTGTAGAAACTATATCTGCATATCCAAGAAGTATTATGCCTATAGTATCTTCATCCACTAGATTAAATACATTAATTAATTCTTTTCTACTCAAATCATTTTTCTTATACAAGGATAGCAGTATCATGTGATATCTTACATATTTGCTTATAAGTTTATATGTCTCTGTTGATAAATCTAACTTTATCCCCATATTGTCTATTATTTGAGCACCTATTTTTTCATGATTTGTAAAATGAACTCTTCCTGTTTCATCTAAAGTCATACTATCAGGCTTACCTATATCATGTAGAAATATTCCTAACTTTAGTGCATGTAACTTATTTATACCATCCCCAATACATACATTTAAATAATTTGATACATGTTCTCTTAAATGTATTGGAAAAAAAGCTTTATCATTTAACACTATTTCTAATTCTCTTAATGCATTTATAGAGTGTTCAAAGCAATTAACAACATGATACTTACATTCTCCTACAGACTTCATACATTTTACTTTAGGTATTATTTTTTCTAGTTCTTCCTTTTCATCTAACTCTACAAACGTTTTGTGTGTATCTTTTCTATTTAAACTCTCTATTATAATTTTTTCTATTTCCATAAAATCACCTCAGATTCAGGTTTTATAAATCCAGGACTTGTTTATAAACTACATCCTTTTTTAATTTTCTATCTTTACAAACTATTTTTATTGCATCTTTTTTGTTCATACCACTTTCAATTAGTTTTAAAACATATTCTCTGTCTGTAAGAGCATCATAATCTTCTTTTTTTGACTTTTCACCATGAAATCCTTCTACGATTAATACGAACTCACCTCTTACTTCTTTTTCATCAAATATTTTTATAACAGTTTCTATATCTTCTCTGATTATCTCTTGATATTTTTTTGTAAGTTCTCTATTTATGGAAATTTTTCTATTTCCAAGAATCTTAAACATATCTTTTAGTGTATCCTTCAATCTATGTGGTGATTCATAAAAAATTATAGTTCTACTTTCTTCTTTTATTTCTTCTAGTTGCCCTTTTCTAACTTTTTTATCTCTATCTAAAAAGCCCTCAAAAACGAATTTATGTGTATCCATACCAGAACCAACCAAAGCAGTTACAAATGCTGTTGCACCTGGTAAAACTTCTATTTCTATATTGTTTTGTATAGCTTGTTTTATTATTTCTTCTCCTGGGTCAGATATACCAGGCATACCTGCATCGCTTATCAAGGCTATATTTTCGCCATCAATTAGTTTATTTATTAAATAATCACCCTTTGAATCTTTATTGTGTTCATGATAACTAGTCAAAGGCTTTGAGATTTCAAAATGATTTAAAAGCTTTATACTATGTCTTGTATCTTCTGCTGCAATTAAATCCACTTCTTTTAATACTCTTAAAGTTCTATATGTTATATCCTCTAAGTTTCCTATTGGTGTTGGACATATGTACAATTTCCCACTCATCTATAACTCTCCTATATCTTCATTATTATATATTGCTTTTAATTCTTTTGTATAATTCCCATCTTCTCCATAAACATACAATGGGTCTAATATTTTAAGCTCTGGTCTTCCATCTTTTACAAATTGAACTAAAACCAAATTAGGTGCTTTTTTAGGTCTTGGATGTACAAATTGGATAACTTTTGGCTCTAGTTTATATTTTCGCCCTAAAGTTATTATATCAACCAACCTTGTTGGCCTATGTATCATGAAAAACTTTCCTCTAGGCATAACTAATCTAGATGCAGCTTTGATTACATCTTCTAAATTACACTTTACTTCATGTCTTGATATTGCTTTTTTATCATTTGGATTTTTTATTCCATCGATATGCATATATGGAGGATTTGATGTAACTACATGATAACCATTTATATCTAAAACTTTATCTATAGATTTTATATCCTCATTTATAATCTCAACTCTTTCTTCCAAATTATTTAATTTTACAGAACGAGTTGCCATTTCATATACATCTTCTTGTATTTCTACACCAATAATTTTTTTAGCTTCACTTTTTCCTGCTATTAAAATAGGTATGATTCCTGTTCCTGTACCTAGGTCTACAACTTTAGCATCTTTTTTTATTTTAGTAAAATTAGCTAATAAAACTGCATCTATACCAAAACAAAATCCATTAGTATCTTGTATAAGTCTAAGACCTTTTAATTGTAAATCATCTATTCTTTCTGAATCTTTTAATTGCATGTTCATAAAATCTCCTCAAATATTAATAACCTCAAGTATTATTTGCTTTAAAAAAGGTAGGAAAAGCCCTACCTTAAATTTAATCTTCTAATTTCTTTAACTCTCTTAGTGTGGCTTCATCTAATCCATCATTATCTTTGCATTTACCGCCACAGCCATCACATTTTTTAGGCTCTCTAAGTATTTTTATCTCTTCTCTTGTATATATCTTTACTGTTTTATCCTGAAACTCTACTTTAATTTGCTCTAATAGAGGATTTACTTCTACAACTTTTCCTTTTCCATCATCTGATTGCACTAGTGCACCTACAATAGGCATTTTTTCTATTGCCTCACTATATACATCATGCTCATATTTTAAACAGCAGAACAATCTTCCACATATTCCAGATATTTTTGTTGGATTTAAAGATAAGCTTTGATCTTTTGCCATCTTTATTGAAACTGGTTGAAAATCACCCAACCATGATGAACAGCAAAGTTTTCTACCACAAGGTCCTAGACCTCCTATGGATTTTGCTTCATCTCTAACACCAATTTGTCTAAGCTCTATTCTCGTTTTAAATATAGCAGCTAAATCTTTTACAAGTTCTCTAAAGTCTATTCTTCCTTCTGCTGTAAAGTAAAAAATCAATTTATTTCTATCAAAAGTATATTCACAATCTATTAGAAACATTGTTAACTCATGCTCTTTTATTTTTTGTTGGCATAATTCAAAGGTTTCTTTTGCCTTTTCTTTATTTTCTAGATATATTTTTTTATCTTCTTCTGTAGCTATTCTTATAATTGGTTTTAAAGGGGAAACTAGTTCGCTCTCATCCATTTCTTTTGGCCCTACTACTACTTTTCCATACTCTAAACCTCTTGCAGTTTCTACAACTACATCCATTTCTTGCTCTATATTAAAATCAACAGGGTCAAAATAATATATTTTTCCTGCACTTTTAAACCTTATACCTACTATTTTTATCATTTAATCACCTCGTATATATTTAAAGACATAACTTGTATGCTTATATTGAAATTGCAATTGCTCTTTATTTTACTCTTTGCATCTTCTATTATATCAATAATCTTAGACAATTGAGAATAACTAATTTTTCCACTCATATTTTGAATAAAAACTAGCTTATCTACATTTATTAGCATATTTTTATTAACATTTTCTTTTAATAGGATAATATCTCGAAAATAGTTTATCATAATATCCAATAAACTTATAATCTTACCTCTGTATTTTTCCATATTATTTGGTATGTTTAGAATCTCTACTATGTTTTTATCTAACATTACTTGAATATACTGTTGTATATCTTCTCTCATCACTGAAAACTCAGTAGACTGAGATAGATTTAAAGCATTCTCAATACTTCCCCTTGAAAAAGTAGCCAACAGTTGAGCTCTTTCTTCCTCTATACCTGCATTCATCAAATAATTTTTTAAATCTTGCATTGGTATAGGTGAGAACTTTATTATATCACATCTAGATTTTATAGTTTCTAATAAAGATTCTTTGTTGTTTGTGACTAAGATTATTATAGCATAATTTGGAGGTTCCTCCAGTATCTTTAAAAGTGCATTTTGGGCTTCTACAGTCATTTTTTCAGCATTGTTAATTATATATATTTTATAGTCCTTATGAGGTCTTATTACTATGTCTGATTGTAAACTTCTGATTTGAGCTATTTTTATGCTATTTCCATCTGGCTTTATGAGTACATAGTCTGGACTGTTTTCTAGATTTACATAGTCAAGCAACAGCTTGGATAGTTCATCAGCAAACTTCTTTTTCCCTATCCCATCTATTCCCTCAAACATATACGCATTATTAAGTTTATTTTTCTTTATAGAATTTGTTAAATATTTCTTTGCAAAACTTTGCCCTATAATATTTTCAAAATACATATTTATCTCTCCATAGATTTTATTGAATCAAGAACTATTTCATAAACTTCATTATGTATACTTTCAATACTTCTCAATTCGTTATCTGAAACACAATTTATTTTTTTCCAATTATATTTATCTGCTATGTATAAAGCATTATTATAAGATTTCTTTAAATACTCTATATCACTTTCATGAATATCTTTTTCTTCTTCTCCTGTAATCTTATTTTTTCTATTTTCCATAAGTTTCTCACTAAACTTAATAGGGACATCTAGAAATATAACACAATCAGGTTGTGGTATCTTAAATAAATTAAATTCATAATCAGCTAACCAGTTCAAATATTCTTCTCTATCAGAAGCATCCATTTTAGAAGCCTGGTGTACCATATTAGAAGTTGTATATCTATCTGCGATAATTATTCCACCTTCATTGTAAAACTTCTCCCAATCGGTTTTAAATGAAGCATATCTATCTGCAGTAAAAAAAGTTGATGCTATATATGGGTCTACATCTGAGGCATTTTTACCAAAATCTCCTTTTAAATACATTTTTACCAAAGCAGATGATGGAGACTCATAATTTGGATATTCTACCTTCTTAATCATATAGCCTTCTTTTTCTAATCTTTCATATAATCTTTTTGTCTGAGTTGCCTTTCCACTTGCATCTGAACCACTTTCTATAATTATTAACTTACCTTTCATTTTCATATCCTCCATACAAACACTTTTTACTTTTTAATATAATTTTTATTTAGACAACTTTATATAAATATTCTATACATTACTTATTACAACTATAAGTTTTTTACTTCGCATTATAATTCTAAACTTTGTATTATAAATTTAAATATTTTCTAAATCTATTACTTCTATAAAATTTAAATCTATGTCTTTTAATCCACTTACAACCATACCTTTAGAATTACAGAATATTAAATAATCTATTATTTCTTTGCTGATAATTTCTCCAGGAGATATTATGCTTATTCCAGGTGGATATGGTACTATACACTCACCACAGACTTTACCTATGCTGTCATATATTTTAACATTTTTTTTAGTTTTATAAAATGCTTCTCTAGGTGTTAATATTTTCTTTGGAATAAGAGTGGGATATTTTTTATTTTCTAACTTTGTAAATTTAAAGTCTTCTTTTACAATATTGTTCAATGCTGTTTCTAAACTATTGAAATCATTAGTACTATTTCCTATCGTGCATATTAAAAGAACTCCATAATAATTAGATAATTCTACTTGTATATTATATTTATTTCTTAGAATATTTTCTAGTTCATAACCTGTTAGACCTATATTTTTAGAAGATATAAATATTTTTGTTTTATCATTTGTATCGTATATCTCAATATTTTTGTTAATATTATTCTTAAAAACTCTAATTTTATTTAAAAGCTCTTTCATTAGTTCTTGTCCCCTATTTTCATATATATCTATTGCTAATTCCAAAGAAGATAACAATATATATGAAGGACTTGAAGATTCTGTGATTCTCAACATATTTAAAAGTTTATCTATGTCAATTCTATTTCCTTTTATATGTATCATTGATGATTGGGTAAATGATGGAAGTGTTTTATGAGTACTCTGCACAACTATATCTGCACCTTGCTCAAGAGCTGTTTTAGGAAGTCTATCACTAAGACCTAAATGAGCACCATGTGCTTCATCTATTATTACCACCATTTTTTTATCATGTGCATAATTACAAATATATTCTAAATCATATGTCATTCCATAATATGTAGGATATGTAAGAAGCACTGCTTTTGCATCTAAATTCTTATCCATTACATCAATTACATTATTTATGGATATTCCCTTTAAGACATTCGTATCTTCACTTATCTCACAAGAAATATACTCTATATCTATATCTCCCAAAATACATGCATTTATAACAGACTGATGACAATCTCTATTTACAATTATTTTACTTTTAGGAGTACACACTGACATTATCGCGGACTGTATTCCACAACTACTTCCATTCACTAGATAATATGTATAATCGCTTTTAAATACTCTTGAGGCTTTCTTCTGAGAACTCTTTATAATCCCTTCTGGCGAATGCAAGTTATCTGTTCCTAATATTTCAGTAGTATCCATTTTATACAAATTTTCTAATACATTTCTATATCCTAATTTCTCATAAATTCTGCCCTTTTTATGACCAGGCATATGAAAAGATATCACTTCTTCATCTACAATCTTACTTAATTCATTAATTATAAACATATATTATATAATACTCCTTTTTTCACATAGTATTTCTTTTTTCATAATACATCTTTTTAAAAACTTCAATTCTTATCTATTTTACCATTAAAAAAGATACAAATTAAGATTTTTATAAAATTAAATACCCCATCCTAAATATTTAGAATGAGGTATTTAATATAAAAGTATAAATTAAATTATTCTCTATCATCAGACATTAAGCTTGGTATTAAGTATAATCCAGCTAAACCTACAATGAAGTATATTATTCTACTTACCATTTCATATGTTCCACCAAAAATACTACCTATTAAATCTGTACCTAGGATACCAATTCCTCCCCAGTTAAGAGCACCGATTATAGCTAAAATTAAAGCAACTTTTTTCATTTCTATCACTCCTCAAGAATTAAATTTTTATAATAGTCCATAATTCCTGTGTTTAGTTTTCCCGAAATGAAAAAAGAAATACATATTTTTTGTTTTTTTTTACAAAAAATAAAAAAATTACGTGGCTACGTCCTACTCTCCCAGGCAGTTTCCCACCAAGTACCATCAGCGCTAGAGAGCTTAACTTCTGTGTTCGGAATGGGAACAGGTGTATCCTCTCTGCTATTGTAACCACATAATCTTTATGCTTAATATTTCTATTAAGTTATTAGAATCTAGTAATACTAGTTTCTTTAGAGTTAGCACTCTAAAAACTACATATATATTTTACTGAATGGACATCAAATAATTTGGTCAAGTCCTCGACCTATTAGTATCGATAAGCTAAATACATTGCTGCACTTACACCTTCGACCTATCAACCAGATAGTCTTTCTGGGGTCTTACCCTTGCGGTGGGAAATCTTATCTTGAAGTTGGCTTCGCGCTTAGATGCTTTCAGCGCTTATCCATTCCGTACATAGCTACCCAGCCATGCCCTTGGCAGAACAACTGGTACACCAGAGGTACGTCCATCCCGGTCCTCTCGTACTAAGGACAGGTCTTCTCAAATTTCCTACGCCTGCGACGGATAGGGACCGAACTGTCTCACGACGTTCTGAACCCAGCTCGCGTACCACTTTAATGGGCGAACAGCCCAACCCTTGGGACCTACTACAGCCCCAGGATGTGATGAGCCGACATCGAGGTGCCAAACCTCCCCGTCGATGTGGACTCTTGGGGGAGATAAGCCTGTTATCCCCAGGGTAGCTTTTATCCGTTGAGCGATGGCCCTTCCACGCAGAACCACCGGATCACTAAGTCCGATTTTCATCCTTGCTCGACCTGTATGTCTTGCAATCAAGCTCTCTTTTGCCTTTACACTCTACGTACGATTTCCGACCGTACTGAGAGAACCTTTGAGCGCCTCCGTTACCTTTTGGGAGGCGACCGCCCCAGTCAAACTGCCCACCTGACAGTGTCCCAAGACCAGATTCATGGCCTATGGTTAGAGTCCCAGTACTACAAGGGTGGTATCCCAAGGATGGCTCCGCCAAAACTGGCGTCCTGGTTTCAAAGCCTCCCACCTATCCTGTACATGTAGTACCAAGACCCAATGTCAAGCTACAGTAAAGCTCCATGGGGTCTTTCCGTCCTGTCGCAGGTATCCGGCATCTTCACCGGAATTACAATTTCACCGAGTCTGTTGTTGAGACAGTGCCCAAATCGTTACGCCTTTCGTGCGGGTCGGAACTTACCCGACAAGGAATTTCGCTACCTTAGGACCGTTATAGTTACGGCCGCCGTTTACTGGGGCTTAAGTTCACTGCTTCGATTGCTCTAACAGATCCCCTTAACCTTCCAGCACCGGGCAGGCGTCAGCTCCTATACATCGTCTTGCGACTTAGCAGAAACCTATGTTTTTGGTAAACAGTCGCTTGGGCCTATTCTCTGCGGCCACCGGATGGTGGCACCCCTTATCCCTAAGTTACGGGGTCATTTTGCCGAGTTCCTTAACAACAGTTCTCTCGCGGGCCTTAGGATACTCTCCTCACCCACCTGTGTCGGTTTGCGGTACGGGTACCTTTAACCTCGATAGAGACTTTTCTTGACAGTGTGAAATCAGCTACTTCGCTACTAAATTTCGCTCCCCATCACATCCCAGCATTATCAAAGCGGATTTACCTACTCTGACTGCCTCAATGCTTGGGCACACATAACCAACAGTGTGCTTAGCTTATCCTACTGTGTCATCCCATCTCTCAAACGGTTATCGGTAGTACAGGAATATCAACCTGTTGTCCATCACCTACGCCTTTCGGCCTCAGCTTAGGTCCCGACTAACCCAGGGCGGACGAACCTTCCCCTGGAAACCTTGGGTTTACGGCCTGTGGGATTCTCACCCACATCTCGCTACTCATGCCAACATTCTCACTCCCATACTGTCCACATGTCCTTACGGTCATGCTTCAACCCGTATGGGAAGCTCCCCTACCCATCATAATGATGCCGTAGCTTCGGTAGTAAGTTTTAGCCCCGGAAATCTTCGGCGCAGGATCACTCGACCAGTGAGCTATTACGCACTCTTTGAATGAGTGGCTGCTTCTAAGCCAACATCCTGGTTGTCTGTGCAATCCCACATCCTTTACCACTTAACTTACATTTAGGGACCTTAGCTGACGATCTGGGCTGTTGCCCTTTCGACTATGAATCTTATCACCCACAGTCTGACTCCCAAGTATAAGATGACGGCATTCGGAGTTTGATAGTCTTCGGTAGGTGCAATACCCCCTAGGACATTCAGTGCTCTACCTCCGTATCTCTCACCTTGAGGCTAGCCCTAAAGCTATTTCGGGGAGAACCAGCTATCTCCGGGCTCGATTGGAATTTCACCGCTACCCACAAGTCATCCCCGAGCTTTTCAACGCTCGTGGGTTCGGACCTCCACGAAATTTTACTTTCGCTTCATCCTGCTCATGGGTAGGTCGCCCGGTTTCGGGTCTACGTCAAGTAACTGAACGCTCAGTTAAAACTCGCTTTCGCTACGGCTCCACACCTTAAGTGCTTAACCTTGCTACTTAACGTAACTCGTTGGCCCGTTCTACAAAAAGTACGCGGTCACACAAGAAATGTGCTTCCACAGCTTGTAAGTGCAGGGTTTCAGGTTCTATTTCACTCCCCTCCCGGGGTTCTTTTCACCTTTCCCTCACGGTACTATACGCTATCGGTCACTAGGTAGTATTTAGCCTTGGAGGGTGGTCCCTCCTGCTTCCCACAGGGTTTCACGTGTCCCGTGGTACTCTGGATCATATCTGAAGTCTTCTCGTTTAACATACAGGACTATTACCTTCTGTGGTGGGTCTTTCCAAACCTCTTCAATTACGATACCTCTTCGTTATGATATGTCCGCAACCCCAATAAAGAAAACTTTATTGGTTTGGGCTATTCCGCGTTCGCTCGCCGCTACTTACGGAATCGAATTTCTTTCTCTTCCTTCAGGTACTTAGATGTTTCAGTTCCCTGAGTTCCCCTCATTAAGCTATGTATTCACTTAATGATACTTAGACATTACTCTAAGTGAGTTTCCTCATTCGGAAATCTTCGGATCAAAGTTTACGTGCAACTCCCCGAAGCTTATCGCAGCTTATCACGTCCTTCATCGGCTCCTAGTGCCAAGGCATCCGCCCTGCACCCTTAATAACTTGACCAGTTAAAAAGGTTTGATAGATTAAAGTCTATCAACTTGATAATTTTAAAAAGTTATCAGCTTTATATATTACAAATTAGATGTCATATCACTAAATATATATGCAGTTTTCAAAGTGCTAGCGCACAGCGCCAACGGATAAATCCCGTTGCTTAAAGTGCTAACGCACGTCGCCAACAAACAAACTTCGCATGCGCTCAGCTTATTCTGTTGCTTAAAGTGCAAATTTTGAGTATTCGTAAAAACGAACCCTCAAAATTAAACAGTAGGCAATTCTCCTTAGAAAGGAGGTGATCCAGCCGCACCTTCCGATACGGCTACCTTGTTACGACTTCACCCCAGTTATTGATTCCACCTTCGACGACTTCTTCCAAAAGGTTAGATAATCGGCTTCGGGCGTCTCCAACTCCCGTGGTGTGACGGGCGGTGTGTACAAGACCCGGGAACGCATTCACCGCAGCATTCTGATCTGCGATTACTAGTAACTCCAGCTTCATGTAGGCGAGTTTCAGCCTACAATCCGAACTGAGAGTAGCTTTAAGGGATTAGCTCCACCTTACGGCTTGGCAACCCTCTGTACTACCCATTGTAGCACGTGTGTAGCCCTAAGCATAAGGGGCATGATGATTTGACGTCATCCCCACCTTCCTCCAGGTTATCCCTGGCAGTCTCTCTAGAGTGCCCAACTTAATGATGGCAACTAAAGACAAGGGTTGCGCTCGTTGCGGGACTTAACCCAACATCTCACGACACGAGCTGACGACAACCATGCACCACCTGTCACCAATGTCCCCGAAGGGAAGTCTCCGATTAAGGAGATGTCATTGGGATGTCAAGCTTAGGTAAGGTTCTTCGCGTTGCTTCGAATTAAACCACATGCTCCGCTACTTGTGCGGGTCCCCGTCAATTCCTTTGAGTTTCACTCTTGCGAGCGTACTTCCCAGGCGGAGTACTTAATGCGTTAGCTGCGGCACCGAGGGGGGTAACCCCCGACACCTAGTACTCATCGTTTACAGCGTGGACTACCAGGGTATCTAATCCTGTTTGCTCCCCACGCTTTCGTGCCTCAGCGTCAGTTACAGTCCAGAGAGCCGCCTTCGCAACTGGTGTTCCTCCTAATATCTACGCATTTCACCGCTACACTAGGAATTCCACTCTCCTCTCCTGCACTCAAGTCTCCCAGTTTCAAGAGCTTACTACGGTTGAGCCGTAGCCTTTCACTCCTGACTTGAAAGACCGCCTACGCACCCTTTACGCCCAGTAAATCCGGATAACGCTAGCCCCCTACGTATTACCGCGGCTGCTGGCACGTAGTTAGCCGGGGCTTCCTCCTCAAGTACCGTCATTATCTTCCTTGAGGACAGAGTTTTACGACCCGAAGGCCTTCATCACTCACGCGGCGTTGCTGCATCAGGCTTTCGCCCATTGTGCAATATTCCCCACTGCTGCCTCCCGTAGGAGTTTGGACCGTGTCTCAGTTCCAATGTGGCCGATCACCCTCTCAGGTCGGCTACTGATCGTCGCCTTGGTAAGCCGTTACCTTACCAACTAGCTAATCAGACGCGGGTCCATCCTGTACTGGCTCACCTTTGATATTTAAGAGATGCCTCTCAAATATGTTATCCCGTATTAGCATACCTTTCGGTATGTTATCCGTGTGTACAGGGTAGGTTACCCACGCGTTACTCACCCGTCCGCCGCTCTTTACCGAAGTAAATCGCTCAACTTGCATGTGTTAGGCACGCCGCCAGCGTTCATCCTGAGCCAGGATCAAACTCTCAAATAAAAGTTTATCAGGCTCAGATACTATTGTTATCAAAATATCTGGCTTTATGGTTTGTTTCTTGTTTTATAAATTAACCTACTGTTTAATTTTCAAAGTTCATTTTTCATGTTTGCCCTTTTCTTAAGGACAAGTAATACTATATCATCTTAAAAATGATTCGTCAACACTTTTTCAATATTTTTTTATTTTTTATTTTTAAAAAGGTTATAGCTCTTTGTTTTTTTTAATCAATTTAATTAAAACTAATAGATATAACCCTTGATATTACAAGCAATACCTGCATATATAGTTTTACCTATTTTGCAATTTTATTTTCATAAGAATATGAATTAGCTCTGACTCTATCTGCCCAAACATTTATACTCTTAACTTTATTAACCTTAGTTGTACCTTCAAAAATATCCATTGCATCTTTACAAAAATATACCATAACATCAAGAACTAAAAATCCAACACAAAATAAACATAAAAAATCAATTACTTGAAACATCAGACATTCCCCCAATAATTTTTTATATATAGTATTCTCAGAAATTATTCCATTTCCCTTCCCAAAAATTATTCTAAATATTTTCATAATAAATTACTTTCAATCATATTTTCTAAATATAAAATCTCAATCAACAAAAATTAATATCATTTTGTAATATTTGTTGGTAATTTATAAATTAAATATCTAAAAATTTATTTGTAATATATAAAAAGCATTCTACATTGACATTTTAAATAAAATAAAGCTATTTATTGCTAATTTAACAGCTATACTTTATTTAAAACTTGATAGAATGCTTATATTTTTTAGTTCTCTTCTTCTTTATTTGGATTATTATCAATAGGTTTCATAGTAGGGAATAATAATACATCTCTTATAGATGGAGAGTTAGTCAATAACATAATTACTCTATCTATACCGATTCCTAATCCTCCTGTAGGAGGTAAACCTACTTCTAATGCTTTTAAGAAGTCTTCATCCATTTCAAAAGCTTCATCATCACCTAATTCTCTTTTTCTCAATTGATCCATGAATCTTCCTTTTTGGTCAATTGGGTCATTAAGCTCAGAAAACGCATTAGCTAATTCCCACTTATTAGCAAATGCTTCAAATCTATCAGTCCTTCTTGGGTCTTCATTATTTCTCTTAGATAATGGAGATACTTCAACTGGATGATGAGTTATAAATGTTGGTTGGATTAATTTATCTTCTCCAAATTCTTCAAAGAAAGCATTTATTACTTCTCCTCTTCTCATTCCAGGTTTTATTTCTATACCTTTTTCTTTAGCAACTTCTAACGCTTCTTCGTCTGTATCTATAGTAGAAAAATCTACCCCAGAATACTCTTTAACACATTCTTCCATACTCATTCTTTTCCAAGGAGGTGTAAAGTTTATTTCTGTTCCTTGATAGTTAATTATCATACTTCCTGTAGCAACTTCAGCCATATGTGCGATAACATTTTCTGTTATTTCCATCATATCAGTATAATCAGCATATGCTTGATATAGTTCTATTGCAGTATATTCAGGATTGTGTTTTAAATCCATACCTTCATTTCTAAACATTCTTCCCATTTCATAAACTTTATCAAATCCACCAACAATAAGTCTCTTTAAGTATAATTCATTAGCTATTCTTAAATACATTGGTATATGTAAAGTATTATGATTAGTTATAAATGGTCTAGCATTTGCTCCACCTGCTATAGTGTTTAATATTGGAGTCTCAACTTCTAAAAATCCTCTATCATCTAAGTATGTTCTCAATGCTTTTAATGCTTTTGTTCTAGTTAAAAAAGCATTTTTTACTTCTGGGTTTACTATTAAATCAACATATCTTTGTCTATATCTTAATTCTTGGTCTTTTAATCCATGATATTTTTCTGGTAGTACTTGTAAAGATTTACATAGTAATACTACAGATTTAGCCTTTACAGATATTTCTCCCCTTTTAGTTTTAAAGATTTCCCCTTCAATTCCAACTATATCTCCAATATCATATGTTGAAAATACACTATACTCTTCTTCCCCTATAGCATCTAATCTTACATAAGATTGAATTCTTCCTTCTTGGTCTTGAATATCTATAAAACCAGCCTTACCTTGTATTCTCTTACTCATTATACGTCCTGCTATTTTTGTAGTTTCACCTTCAAGAGAATCAAAATTATCTTTTATCTCAGCAGAATAATGAGTTCTATCATATCTACTCTCTTTAAAAGGGTCTCTATTTGATTCTTGTAATTTTTTTAGTTTATCTCTTCTTACTTGAAGTACTTCACTAAGGTCTTCTTGAATTTGTGCTTCTTCATTGCTTTGTTGATTATTTTTCATTTTTTTCCTCCAGATTATCTTCTTATTTCTAATATTTCAAACTTAGCAACTCCATCAGGAACTTGCACTTCTACAACCTCTTTTACAGCTCTTCCTAAAAGTGCTTTCCCTACAGGAGATTCGTTTGATATTTTTCCATCATATGGGTCTGCTTCTGTCGAACCAACTATAGTATATTCAACATCTTCGTCAAATTCTAAATCCTTAACTTTAACTATTGATCCTATTGTAACAACATTAAGGTCTATTTTGCTTTCATCTATGATAACAGCTTTTCTAACCATATTTTCTAATTTTAGAATTCTTTCTTCAACTTGTGCTTGTTCCTTTTTAGCTTCATCATACTCAGCATTTTCAGATAAATCACCAAAAGATATAGCAACCTTTATTCTCTCTGCAACTTCTTTTCTCTTTACAACCTTTAAGTTTTCTAATTCTTCTTCTAATTTATCATATCCCTCTTGTGTCAATAAAAACTCTTTATTTTCTTCCATTATAAATACAACTCCTTCACAAATTTCTTAGGAATTTTCCTAATTATATTTTAAAAATTTTATAATCTTTTTTTAATTTATGCGCTATATTATAAGTCACTATTATTTTTATGTCAAGGAGTCTTCCATATAGTACTCCAATTTCGACACAACTTCTTGATAGTCTTCTATTTTGTTAATTTCATCTCTTAATCTTGCAGAATTTCTAAGTCCTTTTAAATACCAAGCGATGTGTTTCCTCATTTCCCTTACAGCTACATACTCTCCATGTTCTTCTACTGCAAGTTTTAAATGCTTAATGGCAGTACCTATTTTTTCGTTAAGAGTTGGCTCTGGCAAAACCTCGCCTGTATTCATATAATGGTTTATTCTTTTGAATATCCACGGGTTACCTTGAGCACCCCTACCTATCATTATAGCATCACAACCAGTTTTGTCTAACATATTTATTGAATCTTCTATTGTAAATACATCACCATTTCCTATGACAGGTATGTTTAAACTATTCTTAATTTCTGCAATTATATTCCAATCTGCTTTGCCTGTATAAAACTGTTCTCTAGTCCTTCCATGTATTGCTAGAGCACTTATTCCACAAGCTTCTGCTATCTTTGCTATTTCAACAGCATTTACACTATTATCATCCCATCCTTTCCTTATCTTTAAAGTTACTGGTTTTTTTGAATTCTTCACTACTGCCTTTAATACCTTCTCCGTAAGCTTAGGATTTTTCATAAGTGCTGACCCATCTCCATTTTTAACTACTTTTGGAGCTGGACATCCCATATTTATATCAAGAATCTCATTTGAATAATCATTCATTATCTCTGCTGCTCTTCCCATAAAATCTGGCTCTGAACCAAATATCTGAACAGCTACTGGATGTTCTTCCTCTTCTATCTTAAGCATTTTTTTAGTATTTTCATCATCATAGCAAAGTGCCTTACCATTTATCATTTCTGTATATAAAAGTCCACAACCTTGTTCTTTACAAATTAATCTAAATGGAAGGTCTGTTACCCCTGCCATAGGTGATAGAAAAACTTTATTTTTCAATTCTAAATTTCCTATTTTCATTGCTTTTCTCCTATTTTTTCCTTTATTTTATGATTTGATTTTAAAGTTCATATTTCCTCATTATAATATACCACATAAAGCTAGGAAACTATCATAAAAAGGGAATTGGATATATAACCCAATTCCCTGTATATTAATTATTCTTGGTTTTTTTCATATATTATTCTCAATCCTTCTAGTGTTAAAAAACCATCTACATAATCTATACTTTTTGTCTCTGAAGCAATCAGTTTAGCTAATCCACCTGTAGCTATAACTTTAACATCATCACAATTTAATTCTTTCTTCATCATGCTTATTATTTTATCCACTAAACCAACATATCCATAAATTATTCCAGATTGCATAGCTGATACAGTACTCTTACAAATAGTCATACCTGGTTTAGTTAATTCTACCCTAGGTAATTTAGACGCACTTTGAAATAATGCCTCACTAGATATTTTTATTCCTGGTGCTATTGTCCCACCTAGATATTCACCTTTTTCAGAGATAGCGCAAAACGTAGTTGCTGTTCCAAAGTCAACAAGTATACTTGGTGCTCCATACTTTTCTATGCCTGCTACAGCATTAACTATTCTGTCTGCTCCAACTTGTTTTGGATTATCATATTTTATATTTAGACCTGTTTTTATGCCTGGACCTACTATTAATGGATGTTTTTTACAGTATTTTATACAAAAGTTTTCAAGAGAATGCATAACATTTGGTACTACAGATGATATTATCACATCATTAATAGAATTTATATCAACATTATCATACTCAAATAAACTACTTATTAGAATTCCATATTCATCAGATGTTTTTTCTCTATCTGTTTTAATTCTCCAATAATTAACTAATTTATCACCTTTATATATACCTAAAACCATATTAGTATTTCCAACATCAAATACTAGAAGCATATGTCATTAACCTTCTTTCTATTTTTTGCTTTTCTTAAGTACAGTGGCAACGGCAGCTACTACTAAAGCTCCTACTATTGCTTCTGGTACCCCATTTGCTGCGGCAAGAGCCATTATTACTTTTCCTGCTGAACCACTTTGACCCATTGCATGAAGATATTTGTCAGCATATAAGACATATATCATTCCTAAAACTCCAGCTGTATTTAACAAGGAACCTATAGCTCCTGTAATTAAACCTGATATGTATACCTTATTTGTAGCCTTAATTATTAACTGATATACATAATAAGCCAATATACCTATCATAACTCTTGGTAATATTGAAACTAACGGATTTATAAAAACAAAGGATGTTATGGTTGGATTTATTATAGCATTTAGGAGACTTGATACTCCAAATATAAATCCTATTGCACCCCCAACTATTGGACCCTCTATAATAGCTCCAATAATAACTGGTATATGCATTATAGTTGCTTTTGTAGGTCCAACTGGAATAAATCCCAATGGAGTCATAGATAGCATAATAGAAATAGCTGATAGTACTCCTATTATAGTCATTTTTCTTACATTTACTTTTCTTACTGATGCACTTGTGTTCATCATAAAAAATACACCTCCGTTCCAGCTCATAACGATGCCGGACTACTTAATTTTTTCGTTTTTTGGTCTTTTTTCTTATATTTCTGAGTCAGGCTACCATTCTAGGATGCCCGCTCTAACAAGAATAATTTTATCAAGATGAGTTGCTATTGTCAACAATTTGACAAGAAAAATATGCTAATTTCATCATATTTCTCGTTTTTTTACTATATCTTTATACGCTATTATATTTTCTATACTATCCGCTTTTTTTACTGCATTTATTATACTTTTTTCCACAACCTCTACAGCTAATGAACCCAATAATGTTATATCTGCTTCTATTTCTCCTGCTGATATTGTGAATATTGTATCTCCATCATGAGGTGTGTGAATAGGAAAAATAGCTTTAGCATATCCATCATGTCCCATTTGAGATATCTTTTTACATTCAGCTTTAGTTAACTTAGCATTTGTTGCAATTACTCCAATTGTAGTATTATCTATACTAAATCCACCTTTACTTTCGCCTTGTTTCATTAGCTTATATGTATCAATGGTCTCTGTCTTTTTATCATTTAAAGCACCTGCTATAACCTCACCATTTTCATAAACATCTCCAAGAGCATTTACAGCAACCAATGCAGATACAATTAGACCATTATCCAATTTTATGGAATAACTTCCTATACCACCTTTCATGGCATACTCCTGACCTCTTATCTTTCCAACAGTGGCTCCACATCCCGCTCCATAATTTCCTTGATTTAAAATATCCTTGCTTGCAACTTCACAAGCTCTATAACCCATTTGTAAATCTGGTCTACACTTAAAATCTCCTGCGCCCAAATCAAATAACACTGCTCCAACAACTATAGGTACTTTTCCTACACCTACATCAAACCCAATTCCTTTTTCCTCCAAGTATCTACTTACACCACAAGTAGATTCAAGACCATATGCAGAACCTCCAGCTAAAACTACTGCATGAACTTTTTGAACCATATTCACAGGGTCCAATAAATCGGTTTCTCTAGTCCCTGGAGCAGAACCTCTTACATCAACACCACAAGTAGCTCCTTCTTCACATATTACTACTGTACATCCAGTAAGACCATCTCTATCCTCAACTTGCCCAACCTTTAGTCCTTCTATATCCAAAATATTATTATACATATCCTTTTTCTCCTCTTATAGAAACTTCACCCGAAATGATTTCTTTTACAATTCCATCACTACTTTGAACTAATAGATTCCCATCCTCATTTATGTCTAAACATTTCACTAATTCCTTATCAGTGCCTTTTAATACATATATATTTTTATCTATAATTGCAGAATAATCTCTACATATCTTTAGAGTTTTTTCTTTAGAGTTATTTACGATATAATCTAAATATAGCTTTTCAAATTCAGTCAACACATTTCTAACAATATCTACTCTAGATAATTTGTATCCTTCTTTATACAATGATGTAGCTTTCTCGGCTATTTCTGGCTCAAAATCCATTATCTTAACATTTATTCCAATTCCAAGAACAATATAATTTGTTCTCTCAATTTCAGCAGACAACTCTGTTAATATACCACATATTTTTTTACCATTTAAAATAACATCGTTTGGCCATTTTATTAAGGTGTTTGCCCCTAAATTATTTAAAGCCTTCGTTACACTTGCTCCTGCTCTGAACCTCCCATGACTAAAGTCACAGGGTTCCTGTTTCATAGAATTTCGCATACTAAAATATGTCTTACCAATTCTCCACAGGCTATCCCCGTAGTTCCTACGGTTCTTACATAAGTTATCTATTTTAAACTGCTATTAGTCTTAATCCTTCTTTTAGTATATTTATACTTGCATTTATATCTCTATCGTGAGTTACATTACAACAAGGACAAATCCATTCTCTTATATTTAAATTCTTCATTTCCTCGTTTTTGTACCCACATTTATTGCATATTTGTGAACTTGCAAAGAATTTACCTACCTTTACAATTTGTCTACCATACCAATTAGCCTTGTATTCTAATTGACGAACAAATTCTGACCATGACACATCAGAAATTAAGCGAGATAGTTTACTATTTCTAGTCATATTCTTTACTTGTAAATCTTCTATGCAAATAATATCATTCTCTCGTATTAATTTAGTAGATAGTTTTTGTAGAAAATCCTTCCTTTGATTAGCTATATGTTCTTGAAGTCTTGCAACTTTTAATCTTGCTTTATTTCTATTTAAACTACCAATTGTTTTTCTCGATAG
Organism: Clostridioides sp. LIBA-7602; assembly: GCF_056688945.1. Classification (NCBI taxonomy): domain Bacteria; kingdom Bacillati; phylum Bacillota; class Clostridia; order Peptostreptococcales; family Peptostreptococcaceae; genus Clostridioides; species Clostridioides sp. LIBA-7602. The sequence continues at coordinate 4,130,135 of NZ_CP196991.1, forward strand.
TTTTCTTTGTAATTTAGAAAGTTTATTTAATGACTTCTTAAGATACTTAGGATTTTCTATAAAGTCTCCACAACTTGAGATACAAAATTCTTTAATTCCTAAATCTAAACCTATCTGATTATTAGTATTTTCAAATGCTTCAATATCTATATCAGTACAACATAATGATACATAATATTTACCACTTGGTTCTTTGGATACAGTAGCATTAAGTATTCTCCCTTGAGGTACTTGTTTATCCCTTACTTTAACCATTCCAAGTTTAGGTAATTTTATATATTGACTAAAGTACATAATATTTCCATTGGTAAAGTTAGTTCTATATGAAAATCTGTTAGTTTTCTTTGATTTAAATTTAGGAAATCCTGCATTTTCTTTAAAGAATTTTTTATATGCGTTTTCTAAATCTTTTAAGGTGTTTTGTAGTGAAAATTTGTCAGGTTCTTTAAGCCACTCTAATTCTCTTTTTAAATTGGTCAAATCAGAACTGCACTGTTTATAAGTAAAAGTTTCTTTATTGTTTTCATAAACTTCTATTTTTTTAGAAAGATACTTATTATATACAAATCTACAACATCCAAAAGTTTTGTTAATTAACTCTTGCTGTTTTTTATTTGGATACATTCTAAACTTATAAGCTTTTTCCACTACTATCACCTCACTTTAATTGTTTTTTATGATTATTAATATACATATCCGAGTAACTTCTATTTTTCATCACCCATTATAATATTAACAAACGTAATTATTTAAAACAATTATTTCGAAGGTTTTATATTTATTTTTAAATAACATATTTAAGAACCGTAAGTCCTAACTTTTATCATTTTTGAGGTTGTCGTTCACATAAGTTCGCTACTACCTATGCAGTTCTCTTATGAACTTCTTACACTTTCATGTAAGCACAGACTATATCTTATCCTTCGGCATTATCCGTTAAGGTCTACCCACTTCCACTACCAATAGCTTGTAGTGTACTTCCCTCAAGAGGAATAGTCGTTGAAGTTTCTCCTATTCGGAGCTTACCTGCTGATTGCCCATTTTAAAGTACTTAGGGTTTAACCTTATACCATCTAACCAATTTTTTCTACTTTCGTAACTTTCACACTTAGGTTTATTTCATCCTTATGTTTTAGTTTAGTTAGCTTTAGGGGTTTCCAGCAATTCAAGTAGTATTGGATAGGTTCTATCCTATCTCTACATATAAGTTTCCCTATATGCTGACTATTTTAGCTACTAACTCATGACTAAAGTCACAAGTGTGCGTAGCTATTTTTTAATCAAAGTTATAAAGGGTGCCTTAAATGGCTCCATATCTGGTTTTAAAATAATACTCATCCAAACTCCTTCATGAGGTTTGGAATCCCATGTTCTTCCCAATCGACCTTTTCCCATATCTTGATGTTCACTTAAAATCACAGTTCCATCTATATTATTTGTAGCTATTCGTTTTGCATATTCATTAGTTGAATCTACAGTTTCAAGGTGTATTATATTCTTTCCAATAAACTCCGTATTTAATTTATAGTAAATATTCTGTGGACTTAATAAATCCGTTGGATTTTCTGATAATCTATAACCTTTTTTATTTACAGATTCTATATTGTATCCTTCTTCTTTTAGGGCTTTCATGTGCTTCCATATAGCTGCACGTGATACCCCTAATTGTTTTGATAATTCTTCTCCTGAAATAAATTCAGATTTTTTATTTAATATAATTTCTATTATCTTATCTCGCATATTTCACCTCTAATATGACATAATTTCATGACTTATTTTCTTCTAATAAATAATTATACATTATTAATAGACTTTTAATACTATTAATTTTAAATTTCCTTTTCAATATCTTATCACAATAATATTTATATTTTATGTGGAGGATTTATTATTTTACTTAAATCTTCGTAAAATAATAAAAAACTGAAAGTATCAATCAAATTAACACTTGCAAATATACTTTGCTCATTAATTTAATATTATACTTTCAGTTTTAGTATTTAATCTATAACAGATAATAACCTTAAAATAATCAATATTTTAAAACTATTTATCCTCATCAGATTTATTATCTAAATTTTTATTTATATCAATAACATTGTTTCTTTCTACTTCATCTTTTTCTAATTTTATAGTTAGTTGTTCTTCAACTTCTTTAGGAGAATTTTCCTCTGTAATTGCATTTTCAATATCATTTAATGGTAATTCTTTATTAAATGCTTTTACAAATTGCTCTGCATCTAAAGTTTCATATATAAGTAAAGCTTGTGCTACATACTCTAATCTATCCATATTTTCTTGCAGTATACTTCTTGTCTTATCGTATGCACCATCAACTATACGTTTTGTTTCTTGGTCTATCTCAAAAGCAACTTCTTCAGAATAATTTCTCTTACTTGAAAAACTATTGCCTAAGAATACTTCATCATCACTATCAAATGACATTGGGCCAAGCTTAGAACTCATTCCATATTTTGTTACCATACTTCTTGCAGTAGCTGTAACTCTTTCTAAGTCATTTGAAGCACCTGTAGATACATCTTTAAGTACTAACTCTTCTGCTACTCTACCTCCAAGTAAAACTACAATGTTTTCTTTCATTTCATTTTTCGTAGCATAGAATTTATCTTCAACAGGAAGTTGCATTGTAAATCCTCCAGCTCTTCCTCTTGGTACTATTGTAACTTGATGAACAGGGCTTACTTCCTCAAGTACATGAGCACAAACTGCATGCCCACCTTCATGATATGCTGTAAGTCTTCTTTCTTTTTCACTTATTACTTTTGATTTTTTAGCCACACCTGCTATAACCTTAGTTATAGCTTCTTCTATAGTATCCATCTTAATTTTCTTTTCTCTTTTTCTAGCTGTCAATATTGCAGCTTCATTCATTAAGTTCTCTATATCAGCAGGAGTAAATCCTGGTGTTCTCCTAGCTAACACATCCATTTTCACATCATCACTTAGTGGCTTATTTCTTGAATGAACTTTAAATATAGCCTCTCTACCTTTTACATCTGGCGTACCAACAACAACTTGTCTGTCAAATCTTCCTGGTCTAAGTAAAGCTGGGTCAAGTATATCTGGTCTATTTGTAGCTGCCATGATTATTATACCTTGGTTTACTCCAAATCCATCCATTTCAACTAGAAGTTGATTAAGAGTTTGTTCTCTTTCATCATGACCTCCACCAAGACCTGCACCTCTTTTTCTACCAACTGCATCAATCTCGTCTATAAATATTATAGCTGGAGCACTTTTCTTAGCTTGTTCAAATAAGTCTCTTACTCTAGAAGCACCAACCCCAACAAACATCTCAACGAAATCAGAACCACTTATACTGAAAAATGGAACTCCTGCTTCTCCTGCAACAGCTCTTGATAGATATGTTTTACCAGTTCCAGGAGGACCTACCATAAGCATACCTTTTGGTATCCTTGCACCCAATTCAATATATTTCTTAGGATTCTTTAAGAAGTCTACTACTTCTTGTAAATCTTCTTTTTCTTCATCCAATCCAGCTACATCCTTAAATGTAACTCTAGTCTTTTCATCATCTTTATGAACCTTAGCCTTTGACTTACCAAAGCTCATAACCTTTCCGCCTCCACCTTGAGACTGATTCATAAATACAAACCAAAGAATTACCATAAAGAATATTAATAGTAATGTAGGCAACATTTCAACAAACCAAGGTGTAGATGGTTTAGCTTCACCACCAAAAGTTAGTTTACCAGCCTTAGCTTGGTCTAACACCTCATCTGCAAGTTTATTTCCCATTACTTCTGTTGGAACATATGACTTAAACTTTGTATTTGTATCTTTTATAGTACCTTCTACGGAAGTTTGATTTACAAAGTATAATCTTGATATATTCTCATCAGTTAATTCTCTATACACTTCGGAGAATTTTAAATCTTTTATTTTTTCTGTAGGCTTACCTGAGAATTGAACTATACCCACTATAATTATAAAAACAAGTAGATAAAAACCTGCCCCTTTTAGCAACTTATTCAATATAGAAGCCCTCCTTTCATACATTGCTTTGCTCTATAATTTGTTAAAATTAATTTTTAATACTTCTTTTGTGCTTTCGTCAATTTTATAATTCTCACTGATTTTATAATCTCCAACACATATTATTCCCTCACTATCTGTGATTATAGGAATTTTACACCTTTCTTCTCTTGGGATTTTTAAATCTATGAATAAATCTTTCACTTTTTTACTTCCCATAGCAAGCTTTATCTTATCACCTTGCCTTCTGCTTCTTATTACTATACCCCCTTTTACCTTATTAAAATCAAACCCTTTAGATGAATTGTCTAATTTCATACTCTTATACCTATCTATACTCATTATTTGGGTCTCAATAATTTGTTTTAATTCTTTTATTTTAATAAACCCATTACTAGGTACATTGTAATAAAATTCAATCTCCTCATTAACAATTTCCTCATTGGTTAATATTATACTGTCTTTTTTTCTATAAACAAATATATTTCTTGGAAGAGTTAACATTTTATTTACTTTCGAATTATCCTCTAAAGACATTATATCCTCTATATGTCTTTGGTCAACAAAATTAGTATCTCCTAGTATATGTTTTATAGAATTTCTAAGAACCCTAACTTTGATAGCATCATGCAAGCAAATAAAATCGTCTAAATTTATCTCTACAAAGCCCTTTTCTTTTACACTTGAAACTTCTCTAAATTTAGCTTCTGCCTCTTTCTCAATATAATCGTTATCAATTTTTAAACTATTGCTCATCCTCACTATAGATTCTATTACATTTGAATTAAAATTATCCTTCATATATGGTAAAAGGTCTAACCTTATTTTATTTCTAGTGTATATATTTTCTAAGTTGGTTTTATCTATTCTAGGATTTAAATTATAAGCTTCACAATAATCCTCTATATCACTTCTTTCCACATCTAATATTGGTCTAATTATACAATTATCTCTAATATAATCAATTCCCTTTAGACCTGTTAGACCTGTTCCTCTCATGATACGCATCATAACAGTTTCAGCTTGGTCATTAAGATTATGACCTATAGCTATCTTATTAGCTTTAATCTTATCCTTAATTTCATAAAACATTTCATATCTTAACTTCCTTGCTCCTTCTTCTAATGATAACCCCTCATTTTCACAATATTTTGGTACATTAATAGACTTTACAAAGAATACTATTCCCATATCCTCACAAAGTTTAGATACATATAATGCATCTTTTTGAGCTTCTATCCCTCTTATCTGATGATTTAAATGTGCTGCATATATTTCTATATTAAAATCTTTTTTTAATCTATTTAGTACATGCAATAAACAAACTGAATCAGGTCCTCCAGAGAGACCTAAAACTATTTTATCGCCTTTTTGTATTAAATTATGTTTATTTATAGTACTTAGTACCTTATCAAATATCATATTTATCCCTCTTACACTTAGTTTTATTCACTTTTAAGTATACTTTCTATAAAAAAACGCTAAACCCTTGTATCAATTTTAAGAAATTAAAGTTTAATATAAATATAATAATACCAAATAAATTAAATAAAAGGTAGTTTTTTCACTACCTTTATAAAATTTCTAGAAAATAGCTATAGTTATTATTTAATACCTATGTATATATCTATTTTATTCCTACCTAAAAATAAATCTTGTATCTTTATATTATAGTCTATTTTCAATTTTATGTGTTCCCCTTCTTGTATATTTATATCCAATTCTCTTGTATCAATATCAATTAATAGAGTACCTTGTGGGGTCACATATTTTGTAGCGCTACTTTCTCCACACTTAAACAGCATTGTTGAGTTAATAGCACCAAATTTTTTGATACTAACTTCATCTTTAAGTATCTTTATAGTATTAGTTATTTCTATATTTTCTTCTTTTTCTTTGTAAATAACATATATTCCATCATTTTTATAAAAAATTTTACCAAAGGCAGTCATCTCTATGGTGTCCATATTTCCTTTTTCATCATATTGTCTAGTATTTATACTTATTTTTACACTCAACGATTTTTCCTCCATAGATTCCTCATATACGCTAATATTTTTGTATTTCTACTTTTTGAATCTTATCAATTTTTTTCTTTAAGAATTCTCTTGCTATATCCGAAAACTTCTCATGTATGTCTGATACATAATATTGATATGTTCCATGAACTTCTGTATCGTTTATAATATTTTGTACCTCTAAAATCGTTTTTAAATCCTTAGCAGTCTCTTTAGCTGGATTAACTAATCTTATATGTTCTCCAACTTCTTCGCCTATTGTTCTCTTCAAGATAGGATAATGAGTACACCCTAATACTAAAGAGTCTATGTTTTTTTCTTTCAATTCTTGTAAATATATCTTTGCCGTCAATTTAGCTACTTCTGTATTTGCCCAACCTTCTTCAACAATAGGCACAAATAAAGGGCATGCTTTGTTAACAATTTCTATACTTTCATCTATTTTAGATATTTCTAAATTATATGCTTTTGAACTTATAGTTCCTTCAGTTCCTATTATACCTACAATTTTATTTTTTGTAGAACTTACAGCTGTTCTAGCTCCTGCCTCTATAACACCAATTATAGGTATATCATATTTTTCTTGAGCTTCTTTTAAACTTCTTGCAGTAGCAGTATTACATGCTATAACTATGGCTTTTACATCTTTAGTTTTTAGAAAGTTTATAGCTTGAAAAGTATATTTAATTATAGTTTCTTTAGATCTTGAACCATATGGTATTCTGGCAGTATCTCCAAAGTATATTATATCCTCATTTGGTAATATCTTCATTATCTCTTTTAGAACAGTTAATCCGCCTAATCCCGAATCAAAAACTCCTATTGGCTTATTACTCATTTTTATACAACACCTACTTTACAATTTTGTGTTTAACAACAACTTATTTATCGCTAAAATTTATATTTATATTCACAGTTAATATATTATTACCTAAATGATTATTATAGTTTATTTTAAACAAAAAATAAAGGAGCTATCTTAAATTAGAAAATAATTTCTAGAAAAAGACAACTCCTTTCGATATTTCAAAAATTTATATTTATTTTGCAAACACATGATTCCCTATTTTCATATATGGACTTAGTCTATTTATCCATTTGCAAGTGGCTATTTCTGGATTCCAAAAATATACTGCTTTATTAGTTGGGTCAGTTCCATAAAGTGCTTCTTGAGCTGCTTTACATGCTGAATCTGTTGGTGTCATATTTATTGACCCATCAAGCACAACTGAGAAAGCATTTTTTTGATATATGACTTCTTCTATTGTGTCTGGAAATCTAGGGTCCAATATCCTATTTATTACTACAGCTGCCACAGCTACCTGTCCCTCATAGCTTTCTCCTCTAGCTTCTCCTGCAACCAACCTAGATAATAGCATCAAGTCATCATTAGATAAATTTATGACTTCTTTCTTTGCTATATTTTTTTCTTGTTTATTTATTTTATTAACTTTCTCTGTTGGTTCATATGCAAATACCTCTTTAATAGGCATAAATATACAAGTCAAAGCTAATAGTATAGCCATCAGTTTACTCCACCTGTCCATGATTAAAACCACTCCTTACAATCTTATTTTTAAAATTTTTTCTCTAAATCCTTTACTACTTCAAGTACTTTAAACTTAATTTTTACTCTACTTGTTTTCTTTGGTGTATCTTGTTTTATTAACTTATATTCTTTATCAGTTAATACTTCTTTCAACTTATCATCTGTGGATTTATCTATTACTCCATTAGATTCATCAACAAAGCATAATGGTGGAAACATAACACACCACCAATTTTTTCCTTCGCCTTTTCCAATGATAATTTTTAAAGCTTTATATTCACCAGCTGGAAGAACTATATTAGAATATTGTTTAGTAGGGAAATTACTGTATTGTATACCTACCTTTACACTGTAATTATATCCATTTTCAAGAATAATATTTTTACTTATTTCTTCCAAATTACTATATTCCCTTTTTATAATTGCTTCACTTTCTTCTATGCTTTTTGAATTTTGAAGCTTTGGCTGTAGGTATTTTATTACTTCATCTCTAACTTTTAACTTAAGTTCTTGGTCTTCATCTGTATTACTATTTGCTATAACATGAAATCTTATTAATTTATCTTTATAGTCTTTTGATATACTATCGACCTTTTTTACTTCACCATTTATTACTATTGTCATTATTGATATAACTGATATAAGACTTAATATTAATATTCCCAATCTAATCTTAACTTTTCTCACTGAAAATCCCCCTTAAGATAAATTTATATCATCAATTATGTCCAATTTAATTTAATTTATTCATAATATTTTTTAATATTAATAAAAAAAGCTATTTTAAAACGATTATAATCATTTTAAAATAGCTTTTTTCACTTTATATTTTATAAGTCTTTATTAATCATAGCCTTATCTATCATAAACTGTTCTGCTTTTTCTATATGTTCTGTAGCGTACTTCTTAGATAGCTCACTATCTCCCTTAATTATAGCATCAAGTAAGTATCTGTGTTCTTCAACAATATTATGTGATGTGTCATAATCAGACATATAAGTAACTCTAAACCTATATACTTGTTCCCATAATGAGTTTATCAATTGGATTAATTTTTTATTGTTTGTTGCTTTAAATATACATTCATGAAACTCTACATCAAGTTTTAATAATGAATCTACATCACATTCTAAAGTGCTTTTTTTAAAGTCTTCTGATATATCTTTAAGCTTTTTAATATCTTCATCACTGATTCTTTCAGCAGCAAGATATGCTGCTAAACCTTCTAAGCTCGCTCTTACTTCTAATACATCCATAATATCTTTTAATGACATATTTGCCACATAAGCACCTTTTCTAGGCAACATAACAACTAAACCTTCTAATTCAAGCTTTCTTATTGCCTCTCTTACTGGAGTTCTACTTACTCCCAATTGTTCTGCTAGCTGTACTTCCATTAGCCTTTGACCAGGCTTTAATTTTCCTTCTAAGATTGCTTCTCTCAAATTTTCAAAAACTACATCTCTTAATGGCTTGTAATTATCCAAGTTCAGTTTAGTTAAATTCTCCACAAATTTCAACCCCTTTTTGACTGCTATTAACAACATATACCTGTTTATATTTTTTTAATAATTCTTTTTTTCCAATTAGAGCATCTTCTTTACTTTCAAATAATCCAAAAACTGTAGGACCACTTCCACTCATCATAGAACCTAAAGCATTATTTTTCATCATGATTTGCTTTATATTATCTATTTCTTTGTGCTTACTTATAGTAACATTTTCAAGAACATTTACCATATTTTCTGATAAAGCTTTTATATCTTCAGATTTTAAACATTCTATCAAATATTTATTATTTGGCCTTTTTTTAATATTATTCAAATCTAATCCTTGATAAACTTCCTTAGTAGAAACAAATAAGTCTGGTTTACATATTAATATATTTATATCACGTGGCAAACCTTTGATATCAGTTAGCTTTTCTCCAACTCCTTGAGCTAAAGCAGGCTTTCCTGATATGCAAAATGGAATATCTGCTCCTAAATTAAATCCTATGTCTTTTAATTCATCTTCAGATAATTCAAGCTTCCACAATTGATTTAAACCTACTAATACTGCGGCTGCGTTAGAACTTCCTCCAGCCATTCCCGCTGCTACAGGGATATTTTTTTCTATGAATATTTCTACACCTTTTTTTATATCAAATTTATTCTTAAGTATTTTTGCGGCTTTATAAACAATATTATCTTCATCTAAAGGAATATCTAAACTAGTGCTTTTTACCTTTATTTCATCTTCATCTAATTCTTTTACTTTTACTATATCGTATAAATCTATCGTTTGCATTATCATTTCAACAAAATGATAACCATCTTGCCTTTTTCCTAAGACATCAATGGATAAATTTATTTTTGCCTTACTTTTTAGTTTTATAAAATCCATTCTATCCTCCTTGTTTAAAGAATAATGCATCACTAACAATAATATTATACTACAAAAAATAAAATAATAGGGTATTATAATACCCTATTATACTTAATTACTTTAAATTTTTTAATATTAATCTACTAATACGACTTTTTTTTCTAAAATAAGACACTTGCCAGGCTTAATTGGTTCATCAAGTTTTATATCATTAAGCTCTGCAATTTCATTTTCTGTTGTATTGTATTTTTTTGCGATGTTCCAGAAAGTATCTCCCTCTTTACATATATATACAATTATACTAGGAGCCTTAGACAAATCATATACACCTTGGTCTTCACCTTTGATGATAAAGTTTTCTGCCTTTTTATCTAGTGCTTCAGTAAATCGCTTAATTTTTATAACTAAGTCTATTTGGTCTCTATTCAAATCAACTTCAATTTTATCAATGCATGCTGTATTAAATACAGATGCTGTATCAGTTAAATTATCCATCTCTATATCATGTTCAAATGGAATTTCTTCACTAATTTTGTAAACTAATTTTAGACCCTCAACTGGAACAAATAAAATCTCAACTTTTATAATCCCTTGTATAATACTTTTATTTTCTTCAATATAACTATTTTCTATAGACATAGTTGGACAAACGCTTACAATATCTTTTATTTGTATATCATCATTATCATTTCTTATGCCTTCTCTAACCATAAATGTCTCTTCACTATTTCTTAAAGTCTTGTTTAATTGAATAGGCTTATGGTCAAATTTTATTATTTTCTGAGGAGAATATGCATCTTGTAATACTTCTCTCGTCACCTCATCTGTAACTTTCACTTTACAACAAGCCATACAATCTATTTCTAAAAGACCTGTATTACTTTCACTATTTTGTTTGAAAATATGATTGAAGTCTGACATGGACAATAAGACTTCCTCAATCATACCATCACTAACTCCAGGTACTTCTACAAATTGAGTAAACTCAATACCTACTCTATCTAACTCTACAAGTTCACCCTCATATGTACAAGCTAATGGATTTATTTCTAATACTCCACCAATAATAACCTTATTGTCAGTCACTCTGCTTTCTTTTACTTTAACAGATGGATTCAAACTTATTATAGACTGAATTTCTTCTGTGTTTATAGTTATAGTATCTCTTATAGAACTTTCTGCTTTTTCTATTCCAACTATATCTTGAAAACAAATTTCTTTTCTATGCTTTTGTATTCCTTCTACTTGTGATACATCCTTTACTATATCTAATCTTTGCTTTTCAAATAAACTTCCTCTTATATTCATAAGAGCTCCTACTTTGATTTTTCTCTCATTCATTATAGTACAATCCATATGCTCTACTTCTGAAAATAACATGTATTCCATATCTTGAACAACATTATCTTTTTCTATAACTTCGTTTATATCTACTTTTCCATCTACATTAGAAATAGTATTTTTATCATCTGCAATATAGATTACATTATAATTAAAGCTTCCCCTACAAAGTATCTTCCCATCTGCCATTTCAATTTTTTTAAGTGATATGTACCCTTCTGTCTTTACAATTTCATATACATCTAATTTTTTGTCTGGTACTACCGCCTCCGCCTCAATAAATGTTTGAAATTTTCCAAAGTCTATTCTATTGTCAATCTTAATTACATCTTTAATTAATTCCATACTTTACCTCCTTAAGTATTATAAAAGTATCACACTATATTTATATTTAAGGAGCAAAAAAAAAATTACACCTATTTTTAATAGGTATAATTTTAACTTATCTGTAATTTATCTTGATCTCTAAAAACTTGCAATTTTACATTAGATGTTAATAAATCTGAGTAACTATAAGATACTCTAGGGTATCCATTACTTTCATCATCTAATTTTATAACGAACACGCTTGGATAAACTTTTTCTAGTATACCCTCTTTTGTAATAATCTGCTTTCTTCCTTTATTAGCTTTCAACAATATTTTCTTTCCTATATGTCTCTCTAAGCTTACTCTTATCTTATCCAGAGTTTGAACAGTAGCCACAATATCACCTTCTTTAACGTTTATATGTTTACATAATATCACATATAAACATTTTTGTCAAATGTTTAAACTAATTATTTTATATATTTTTTGCAAAAATGTCAATACTATTTTTGAAGATATACAGTATAATTATGCTAATTTTTGTTAATGTAATATTGTTTTTGGCATTGCCCATCTAAATTTCCCTCTTGTTTCAGAACCGCCGATACCCTTAACACCTGTAATAGTCTGCTCTATGACCTCGTCAATAGGCACTACTACATCAATTCTTGAACAAGCAATTTTCTCCACTACAAAAACAGGGTCTAAAGCATGTATCATTATTCTTCCAGGTGAACTTGCATAATTTGCTCCTGCACTTATTATTTTTTCATAATTTGATTGGCATGCTCCTGCAAATATAACAAGATTATCCAAATTTGGTTGCCATTTACGTGCTTCTTTTACCGTTTTCATAAAGTTTAAAGAGTTTCTATAGTTGCTCATATCTTCTATATCTCCTCTTTTTATTGTCATTGCATCATGACCTGTTATTACTAGTATATCCGGATTATATTTTTCTAGTAGTGCTCTTACTTCTTTATACTGGTTTTGCTCTGAAACTGCTACTCCTACAGCAGGTATTCCAAGTTGAGCGTATACATCCAAACAAATTTTTAGATATTCTTTATCTCCATCTATCTGTAATACTTTTCCAGGCATTCCATATGTGTTAGGATTTAATTGAAGTTTTGGAACTGCTCTTGTCATTCTCTTTTGTCTTTCTTTAGCTTTTCTCACTGACTTATATAATAAATTTTCTACATTTTTATCTATTAATATATCTTTTATATCAGGTGCTTTTACTAATTCTAAATCATCAATATAAGCATCTGCTATTACTCTAAATGCAATACCCTTTAGTATAGCTATTTTTTCATTATTTTCATCTACACCAAAAGAGACTATTTTAAATACTATATCTTTGTTATGTGACTTTCTAGCTACAATGTCTCCTACCTTCATAGTTAAACCTCCAATAAATTTTTATCTTAGTTTATACTATGTTCGATATAAAACTTTGTTTCCTAATGTCAAAAAAACATTTCTTATAATACATCTCTTATTACTCTTAAAGCATTTTTATAGTATATCTTTTCTATTTCATCTTCACTAAATCCTTCTTTTTTTAGGGGTTCGTATAATTTACCCATTTGAGATATATCCTCAATCTCAACCTTTGAATCTATCCCATCAAAATCTGAGCCTAGAGCCACAACATCTATTCCTCCAACATTTACAATATGTTTTATATGTCTAAGCATATCTTCAAGCTTACTTTCGCTTTTATCACTTAAAAACATATGGAAAAAGTTTATACCTGTAACTCCGCCTTTATTTGCCAATACTCTAATCATATCATCAGTTAGATTTCTAGAATGATTCATCATTGCTCTTGAATTAGAATGTGTAGCAATTATTGGCTTAGAAGAAATCTTCGCAATTTCATAAAATCCTCCATCTGAAATATGTGAAACATCAACTAACATTCCCAATTCATTCATTTTATGTACTACTTCTCTTCCAAAATCAGTAAGACCTTTTTCTCTATACTCTACTTTATTATGAGGAAAACTCAATTCATTCACATGATTCCAACTTATTGTCATCATTCTAACCCCTAAGTTGTAAAATTTAGTTAAATTTTCTATCTTACCTTCAAGTACTGCACCTTCCTCAATAGATAAAAGTGCTGTAAGTTTTCCTTCTGATTGATTTTTCATAATTTCTTCATAGTTAGTAGCTAAAGCTATCACATCACTATTTTTTTTCATTTCCTCATGAAATTTATTTGCCATGCTCATACAATAATCAAAAGGATGCTTTACTTCTTCAGTATCAACAAAAAGGGCAAATGTTTGAGCTAATGAATCCCCTTTTTTCAATCTGTCTATATCAACAGAATACTTGTTAGACTTAAGTTCGCTTGTTTCTACATTTTCCATTAGCTTTGCTATAGTATCACAATGTAAATCAATAAATTTCATATTTATACCCCCTGTATATTTTATATTTATATCCAAAAATAGAAATAGTTGTCCTTATAGACAACTATTGACAACTATTTTTTAATATTCTTTTTGATATTACTTTATCTTATTCCTCTTTTAAGTTAGGTATTACTCTTTTAACCTCTTCAATTTGATGCCATGTCTTATCTATATTATTTTCACTAATATATTTTTTTAAATCAGTTAAAGATGTAAAATCTTTAACTGATAAATTGTCATCATCATCTGCAAATCTTAAAATAAACATAAGACTACCTTACTTTCCACAACATTTCTTATATTTTTTTCCACTTCCACATGGGCATGAATCATTTCTTCCTATTTTTGCTTCTTTAACTATAGTTTTAGATTTTTTGTACGCTTTTATTATTTCTTTTCTTTGGTCTGCTGGTAATATTTCTTCCCAACCTTGTAGATTATATAACCAATGAGCTTCAACAGTTACCATATTGTTATATAATTTTTCCCAATCTATTTTTATAGAAACTTCTTTATCAGCTTCTACACCTTCTAAAACTATATCTTCTTTTAAACTTTCACTTATTCCATCTATGAATCCCATGAAAAATTCATTAGTAGTTCCAAATTTTTCAGCTAATTCACTTACTTTACCTTCAACAACATCCATTTTATTGTTTAATATTTCATTGTATATTCCAGCTTCAATTTTTAAATATGCTTCCCAGAATTTTACCTCTGCTTCTTGACTTTCATGATTATCACTTAAATTTCTCCATTCAGTATATAAACTCATACTTTTTTCCTCCTAAGTACATCTATATTTTTATAGTTTTTATAGTATAAAATCTTTTAGTTAGATTGGAAGTTTCTTCTTTTTGATTATACCATATTCTATTTAAAGTTAACTCTTATATTATATCATAATTAAACAATTCTTTTAACACTTTTATAGCATACTCTTGGTTTATAAAGTAAGGGCTTGTAGCAATTGTTATTACTTTAGCTTTTTTAATTAAGTTTTTTATCTTATCCAGTTTGAAATCAAACGGTATGTAGTCCATATCACTTGAAAATATATCCAAGTCTATATCAAGAACAAACTCTGGCTCTATCTCTAAATCAAATCCATATAAACTGTCTATTATTATTAATTCTGAAAATATTTTATGTTTTAGTGCTGGTTTTATAAAACTTCCTACATTTAGAACCTCATTTGTATACCTAAATACATCTTCTATATTGTTTACATCTACATCATAGCTTTCAGGCTCTCTAGTGTCCTTATGTTGGTCTACATGTACTAACTTACATCCTCTTGTAAATTCATCATTCATCATAGATTTTAACCAAAAATAAAATGCATGATTATGATTATCAAACACGTATATTGTTTTATTTCCCAGGACATATTCGACCATATTCTCCAATCCTATTGCTTTTATTTCCTCATTTTCGTCTATTTCATTAAAAACTACCTCATTACCCAGCTTTACATCATTCAATGTACCACTTATAAGTTTTGGTACATATATACTTTTATTGTCTCTCTTATCATATGAGAATACATTGTTCCCCACTGGTTTTTCTATATAAAATCCATTATATTCATAACTTTCCATAAGACTTAATTTCCTCCATTTTTATAATCTATAAAATCTAAAATGCACTTATTGCAAATCATATTATCTACTATAGAAGACATATTATATAGCTAAATATAACATCTTCTCTTAATATGTATTATACAATAAGTGCAAAATATATTACATTCCTATAACAAAGCCATCAGCTTCAATTGGAAGATAACTAACTCTTGTATTCAATTCCACTTTTCCAAAAAATACTACCCAATATGGTCTAAAAATACTTTCAATTTTAACTATTTCAATTTCTGGAATTCCTCCCATAAACCTATGAGTTAACCTCATAGCCATCTTGTTTGCTTTTGCTTTTACTCTTCTTTCATCTTTATCACTATACTGTACAATATTACAATCTACATTTTTTACTATTTCATGTACTGGCAACTCTTGCACTATACTACCAGCACCTGTAGAACCATTCACCAAGATTTTTAATTCATTTGTATAATTAGAATGTTTTTTTTTCATAAAAATAGATTTATTTTTATGAATTTTAAGTGTGACAACTTTAAACTCTATATAGTGAAGTCTAACTTCATGAGTATCTTTGTTCTTTAATATAAATTTGCTAATCAAAGAGTTTTTTCCATTTTTGGCTATATCTATAGCTTCATCTTTTGTAATTTTTATAGGTAAGGCTCTTATATCCATAAAATCATTCTCTTTCTTATTTTTTTCTTGTCATTTTTACAACTCTATATAGATAGTCAAAAAATATTATAACTACAACTGTCATAACTCCATATGGAATTATCTTTCCAACTATAATATCATTTCTAGTCACTATACCATAAAATATAAATCCTGTTATTAAAAAGTACAATAGTACTAGAAAACCATCTATTCCAAGCCATTTTATTTCTAAATCTTTTTTTACCTTAGACACTAATTTAGACATAGCAGTTTCTCCTTTTATAGATTATTTTGTGTATTTAAATTTTCACCTATTCTGTTTCCAATTATCCATGCAATAAATGAAAGAGGTATAGCCACTACAAGAGGTTCTAGCTCAAAACTTTGAACTGGGAATATTTTAAAATAACCAAAAGTAACCCCCCCTACAATCATTCCTAGAATTCCACCCATAGATGTTCTCCTTCCATTTCCAAGAAGTCCACCTACTATAGGTACAAATGCTGAACCCATCCAGATACTTCCTACAAATATACATGCATCATATACATTTTCAAATCTAAATGCTACACTAAGTCCCATAACTGCTGCTAAACATACACCTATTCTAGTAAACTTTACTAATTGTTTCTGAGATAACTCTTTTTTCGTAATTCTTCCATATATATCATTTGCTAATGTAGCTCCTGCCGCTAAATAATAACTATCTAATGTTGATACTATAGAACCTAAGATTCCTATTATAAATATTACTCTTATTCCTTGTGGTAATGTCTCCAAAACTAAAGTTATGTACCCAGCAGCTGGTGCCATTTCTGGATAAGTGGCTCTTACTATAAGACCTGTCATAGTTAAAACCATATCAAAACATATCCATAAAGAAAAACAAGTTAATAAGGCCCTTCTACCAACTTTAGGGGAGTCTGCTGCTGAAAATCTTTGATAAAAAGTTGGGTCTGAATAAGCTCCAAAAGAATATACAATTAACATCAGTGCTTTCATCGCTGACATACCTTTGGTAGGATGCATAAGCTGAGGTGCATCTTTAAGTGCTTCTGTAAGACCTTGAAAACCTCCTATTTGTTCAAATTGACCTGGCATAACCATAGTTAGACCAAATACCATGCAAAAAAATAATACCATATCTGTAATGGCAACTCCCATAAGCCCACCAAGTACTGTAAGTACAACGACTACAACTACCATTATTAAACCAATCAATTCTTTATCTATTCCCCAAGCTACATTACCTATAGTTCCCATAGCTGTTATTTCTCCAAGCTGTGCACAATATATAAACATCAAGATTGCTCCAATTATAGCAACCTGTTTACCATAAAAACTTTCCAATAGGTCAGGAACTGTTATATTGGTTCTTATATGAATTCTCGGCCCAACCCATAATGCTAAAGGCATCCTTCCAATATGTGCAGCTATTGACCAAACTGCCCATGCAGATATTCCATATATAGCCGCATATTCTACACTACCTACCGTACCAACGCCCCCATACCATGAAGCAACCAAAGTACCTACTATCAATGACCATGGTAAGCTTCGATTTCCTAGGTAATAGCTCTCCATATCTTTTACATTTCTAGAAAAATAATAACCTATCCCTAATAATATAAATGCAAATATAACTATAATTCCATTTTCCCACAATGCTAACATATCTAATCTCCACGTTCTTATATTTTAAATTTTTACTTTAATATGTAAATATGAACAACTCTACCCATTTCCATAAAAATAGGTAGAGTTATATAATAATTATAAGTATTTAATCAATCTCGTTATTAAGCAATCTTGTTATTCAAATTGTTATTTTCTCTTTTATTTATCTTATTTAGAGCATAAGTGGCAAATATACCTATAACTGCACATACTACAGATAAAATGAATATATATGTATATCCTGTTTGTCCATATTTATCTAACCAATTACCTGCTATAGTGTAATAAAATGCGTCTGGAGAAAATCCTATAAATGAGGCAAATCCAACTACTGCTCCTGTAGTTTCTAAAGATATATTAGATTCTGAAACAGATGCAAAGTATATTCCTCTAAATCCAAACAAGATTACACTTAGTATTATCATATTTATTACAGCTATCCATATAAACCCTGCACCTTTAGGAATTACCAAGTAGGCAGCTGTACTTACTGTCATTAGTATAAATCCTACAAACATTACTCTTATAGATGAGCCAACTTTATCTGTTATGACACCAGCAACAGGAGATGCTCCCATTTTTATAACATAAGTTCTAATTATTGATAGAGCTGAAACTAAAGTCATTGGCATTACATAAACTTCTGATAAATATGGGCTTAAGTAAGTTAAACTTGAGAATACTAGGTAAGTTGAAAATATTATAAGACCAATTAACCAAGCCTTTGGCATTGTAACTACTTTTAATAGTGATTTAATGCTTAAGCCTTCATCTGATGCTCCAGTATCTTTTTTCTCTTCTACTAAGAAGAATAAAAGTATACCACATATTATAGATGCTGCAGAATATAACCATACTACATATTTGAATCCTATTGTTATTTCAGCAAATTTACCAAAGAAATAAAGACCTATAAAAGAAATTAATGTACCTGATACACCTGATAATCCTTCATAAAAACCAAATATTCTTCCTTGCTCTGATTCACTACCTTGCATTCTAACAACTTTAACAGATGCTGAGAAGAAAGTTAATATTGTTGTAAATCCCCACAATACAAATATTAAAAGAATCATATTATATGATGGGAATGTTGAGAAGTAAAACCCAAGTAACCCTGAAGCAATTAAAGAAAAAGTTATCAGCTTTCTAACTGAGAATCTATCTGCAAACCATCCTCCTATAAAATAAGATACCATTCCTACTAATCCATATAAACTCAATAAGTTCCCTATTTGTGTATGACTTAATGCTAAAGCTTGTTGCATTGGGTCATAAAATGATGATTTCATATATGGTAAACTATACATAGCTGTTGTTCCAAATGCCAATATGAATATTATCAAAAATCTTTTAACATTACTTTTGTTTTCCATTGATTTTCTCTCCTTAAAATTTTGTTATTTGTAATTTTATTCATATAATTTTATTTTAATTTTTCTATCGCTTGTTTAAAATCGTTTATTATATCATTTGAAGATTCTAATCCTACAGCTATTCTTATTAGATTTTCTCCATTCATTTGAACTAATGTATGCTCTTCTCCTAAACTTGTTGCTATTGTTGCAAGTTCTAAAGAGTTCATTAATCTTCTACTAGCTTGGTCTCTTGTCAAACCATTGATACCATCTTTTAGTTTAAATGAAACTACACCTCCACCTAAACCATTCATTTGAGTTTTACAAAGCTCATATTGAGGATGAGATTTTAGTGCTGGATATTTTACTAATTCCACGCTTTCTTCTTGTTCCAAGAACTCTGCTACTGCTAATCCATTCTCACAATGCTTTTTCATTCTCATATCTAACGTTTTCATACCTCTTAAAATCATCCATGCACTCATTGGTGGTAAAGATGCTCCTGTAAAACAACATAAACTTGGCCATCTAACTAAGTCTATTAATTCCTTCGAACCTGCTACTGATCCCCCTAAAGTATCCCCATGTCCATTTATAAATTTAGTAAGACTATGTATTACTAAATCTGCACCTAAATCTATCGGTCTTTGTATAATTGGTGTACCAAAAGTACTGTCAACTATTGCTAAGCTTTTATTTTCATGAGCAATTTCAGCTATTGTTTTTATATCTACCAAATCCAATGAAGGGTTTAAAGGACTTTCTATATAAACAATCTTAGTATTTGGCTTCATTGCATCTTTTATATTTTGCGGATTTACTGCATCTACAAATGTAACTTCAACTCCAAATTTAGATAATAATTCAGACATAAATAATTTAGTGTGCGAGAATATCCCATCTGAACTAACTATATGGTCTCCACTTTTTACTAATGCTAATATAGTAGATGTTATTGCCCCCATGCCTGATGTACTAGATATTGCACTTTCTGCATTTTCAAGCATAGCTAATTTATCCTCTAATTCTGTAAGTGTAGGATTACACTCTCTTGTATATACATATCCCCATGTCATACATAACTCTTCAAAATGTTCTACTGTCTTTGCTGCAAATGTTGCTGTTTGGCATATTGGTGTAGCTAATGCACCTGTCGTTGGGTCTGCACTATGTCCCCAATGTATTATTTTTGTCTCTAAATCTTGATTAATATTATTACTCATTTTAATTCCCTCCTGGTTTGACTTATTTATACAACGTTTTCCCTGCCAAATTTCACCAATTTAGCTTAATCTTAATACAAATTTTTTAAGTATACTTTTATATTTGTTATAATTCCTAAAAATCTTACACTTATTTTGTCTTTTTACAGTTCTAATTATAAACTCTATAGTAACTATAGAGTCAATATATTTTTGATATTTTTTTTACAATGTTTAAAATATTTAGCACAAAAATAGGTATACCTTAGAATAACTAATGTCACTCTAAGATATACCTATTTTTATGTTGTTCCTTAAATAATTACATAAATCATTAATTTTTTATGTAACACATAAATTTTTAAAGATTTATTATCTCTTTATAGATATACTATAGTTAAATATTTTAATATTACTTAATATCTTTAATCAGACATACTCTAAAAGTAAAATTATATAATATAAAAAATATTTTACAAAACCTTTAAGAATTTTTTATGCATTATAATTTAAAATAAGATTAGTTAGAGATATAAATATCTTTAGTTTATTTATACCTCTAATTTTTCATAAATTATCTCTCTATTATATTGATTTTTTTGCACGAATAAGTGTGCTTTTAGAGATTCCAGTCATCTTCACAACCTCTCTATATGGTTTAGAGTTTAATAATCCTAATGCATATTGTATCTGTTGATTACTGTATTTCTTTGGTCTACCATCTTTAAAATCCTTTTTCTTTCTAGCAAATTCCTTGCCTAATTGAGTACGCTCTATTATCATATTTCTTTCAAGCTCTGCAACTGCAAGCAATGTAGTTAGAAAAAATTTACCCATTGAAGTATTTTCTAAGAGTCCTATATTTAAAATATGAACACTTACTTCTTTAGCAAATAATCCTTCTATTAATTGTATTCCTTCTGATGTACTTCTAGCTAGCCTATCTAATTTAGTTGCAACAAGTAAGTCGCCCTTTTTCAGAGATGATATAACTTTTTCAAATTTAGGTCTATTTGTAGTAGTACCTGTATAAGTTTCTTTTATTATCTTAGCATCGTTATATTTGCTCAATATTTCCTGTTGTTGCTGATACAGACTATTGTTATCTGTTTGATTTTTTGTACTTACACGACAATATCCATATATAATAATAATCACTTCCTAACATAAAGATTTAGTACAGAAGTTGCCTAGAGGCTTGTATCTAATCATCTTTATCCATTTTACTAAAATGGTTTTTTAGTGTCAATACTGTTAACTTTTGACACCATAATAATTCCTTTATAATTTGTTTGACTATGTCAAAAATTACCAATATAATGAAATTAATGAGTTTACACAAATTGGAGGAAATAATATGAATAGTCTGTTAAAAGAAGCAATAGATGAATTAAAAAACATCAATTGTGGCGAAGTTTTTTTATTAAAAGAATTGTTCAAAGGCTATGAATGGAACAGGTTGGAGATGAATATCAGATTAAAATTAGGAAAACTCTTTTTATATGAAGTGGTAAGTAATCCCAATTTGAATGTAGAGGTTATTAATAAAAACTCTGCTTATCAGCAAATGTATAAAAAAAAATAGTGACTTAAATGTATATGATAATATAATCCTCTTGTTGATTCAAAAGTTAAAACTTTTAATACAAAACAATCGTGCTATTTTAAATATTTATCAATATGTCTAAATTTATATAATTAACACATATAAATAGTACTATTTAAATCACATTATTTAAGATAGATAAATCTTAACCCTACTCCAGTATAAATACTAAAATAGGGCTTAGAATTATCTATATTTTTATCCTATAAAATGCTTCGATTTTCCTCTTGATTGAACATATATATCTGGAGAGATACAATAGAAACGTGAATTTATGAAATTTCCAAAATCAGAAAACTTAAGCTTGAACTTAGGTATTCCAAAACTTTCAGGTGCTATCTCATCAACACCAAAATAAACAACAATTCCATCATCTGTAAGATAAAAAGCTTGGTCCTCAGGTATGACTAGTTCCACATTAGAATAATACATATCTCTATTTTCATTTATTTGAGATTTTATATAATCAGTTATTATATTTATATAATCAACCCCATCTCTAAAAACGTCATCAAGCAAAAGTTCTTTTCCAGTTGTCAAATCTATATTGTAATTATTCAATGTATTATATTTAGGTCCAGAGTTACTAGTAAACGCCATAAGACTTAATATCATACTTAGCACATAATTTTTATTAAAAGTAACTGCATAATTTGTAGATACCCAGTAGCTTTGCTTTGGAAGTGAATTTTGAGAAGCTGCATTATTATATTCTTGTTCTTCTTCCTGTAAACCATTTTTAAAATTGTTTACAGTCATTTTTACAGCATTGTTTATGTTATTTAAAATCGCTGGATTTACATAAGTAGATTGATTTCTAATATTGTATATTATAGGATATTTTACATCGTATGAAAAATACTTACTTCTTTCAAAGTCTTCATTAAATTGCACATATAATATGTTATATGTACAAGTATTTGTAGATTGATAATTTTCCATTAAAATCCTCCCCCTTTTATTAAAAAAATCAGATACAATATAATATGCTTAAAACAGTAATAATGTTAATAGTAAATGCAAAGAATAGAAAGTATCTAAAACAGCAAAAAATGACTGATTTTGTGGTATAATACATAGGATTGAGAGTTATTTTATAGGAGGAAAGATATGTTATTATTAGCAGATAAATGGAAAGAATATGAACTTATAGATATGGGAAATGGAGAAAAATTAGAACGTTGGGGTAATTATGTACTTAGAAGACCAGACCCACAAGTTGTATGGCCAATGGAATCTGAATGGGCTCTATGGAAAAATCCTCATGGACATTATCATAGAAGTAATAAAGGTGGAGGTCAATGGGAACATAAAAAAAGATACCCTGAACAATGGACTATAAATTATAAAAACTTAAAGTTTCACATTAAACCAACTGGATTCAAACATACTGGATTGTTCCCAGAGCAAGCAGCCAATTGGGATTGGATGATAGACAAAATAAAGAAAGCTAACAGACCTATAAAAGTGTTAAATCTGTTTGCATATACAGGAGGAGCTACAGTAGCTTGTGCATCTGCTGGTGCAGAAGTATGCCATGTTGATGCAGCAAAAGGTATGGTTAATTGGGCAAAAGAAAACATAGAGTTATCAGGTCTTAAAAATCAAACAGTAAGATTTATAGTAGATGATGTTGTAAAGTTTGTTGAGAGAGAAATAAGAAGGGGTAAAAAATATGATGCAATAATAATGGACCCACCTTCTTACGGAAGGGGACCTAAGGGAGAAGTATGGCAAATAGAAGAAAAACTATATAGTTTTGTAGACTTATGTATGGGAGTTTTATCAGATGACCCATTATTTTTCTTGATTAATTCTTATACAACAGGCTTTTCTCCAATAGTTCTTGAAAATGTACTTTCTACAACAATAGGCAAAAAAACAAATGCAGGAGATATATATGGAGGAGAGTTAGGAATACCAGCTTCTAGAGATGGTAAGATTCTTCCTTGTGGTATATTTGGAAGATGGGAGAAAAAATAATGATAAAAGTCATATATGAAGATAACCATTTATTAGTTGTAGAAAAACCAGTTAATATATTGTCTCAAGGAGATGATACTAATGATAAAGATATGGTAAATCTTTTAAAAGACTATATAAAAAAAAAGTATAACAAACCTGGAAATGTATATATCGGTTTAATACATAGATTGGATAGACCAGTAGGTGGAGTTATGGTTTTTGCAAAAACATCAAAAGCAGCATCAAGACTGTCTGAACAAGTAAGAAATAAGACTTTCAACAAAACTTACCTAGCTATTGTACATGGAAAAATGAAATCTTCTGAAGATACATTAAAAGATTTTTTATATAAGAATAAAAAGACCAATATGGTAACTGTAGTGAAAAAAAATCATAAAGATGCTAAAGAAGCCGAGCTTGACTATAAGATATTAGACTTTAAAGAAAATCTAAGTTTAGTTCAAGTTAACCTGAAAACTGGTCGTTCTCATCAAATAAGGGTTCAGTTTGCAAGCAGAAAACATCCATTATATGGAGACCAAAGATATGGTAAAGAAATAAATAAAGTTGGACAACAAATATCTCTTTGGTCTAATAAAATAGAAATCTATCATCCTACTACAAAAGAAAAAATGGAATTTACATGTCATCCACCTGATAAATATCCATGGAATATATTTTAAATCTCAAATGAGGTGATTGTATGAGTAAAAAGTTTTCAATAGGAGAAATGTCAAAACTTCATAAAATAAGTATACAGACACTAAGATACTATGACCAAATAGATTTATTTAAACCCGTTCATGTTGATCAAGAAAGCAATTACAGATATTACTCAATTGACCAATTTTCACAATTAGATATTATAAAATACTTAAAATATCTAGGTATGCCTCTAAAGGAAATTAAATCTAAACTTGATGAAAACAATGAAGAAATTCTAAAACTACTAACTAATAAAATTAACATAGTTGACGAAAAAATTAAAGAATTAGAACTTATAAAAAAGGTACTAAGTACTAAGAAAGAAACAATGGAAAAGGGTATGAAAGTAGATGATGTTAATAAAATAGTAAGAAAGCATATTCCACGAAGAAGTATCTTATCTATAGAATATGAAGAAGGATTAAGTAGTGAAGAAACTATGGAACTTTCGAGAAGACAAATAGCAAATATATTAGAAGATAATATATCTGTGTTTTATGGTGGTGTGAGTGGACTTGTATCTATAGATAGATTTTTAAAGGAAGATAAAGTCATTTATGACAATAGTTTTGTTACAGTTGAAAGAGATTTATTTGATACAAAATC
The DNA here is from genome assembly GCF_056688945.1 of Clostridioides sp. LIBA-7602. Classification (NCBI taxonomy): domain Bacteria; kingdom Bacillati; phylum Bacillota; class Clostridia; order Peptostreptococcales; family Peptostreptococcaceae; genus Clostridioides; species Clostridioides sp. LIBA-7602. Next base: position 4,155,541 of record NZ_CP196991.1, read on the forward strand.
ACAAAAATATATAACAGAAATTTCAGCTGGCGACTTTATCTGTATGACATATAAGGGACCTTACAAAGAAAATTATACTGCTTTTAAGAAGCTGGTCGATTATGTTGAGTATAAAAGAATACCTATTGAAAATTATATATATGAAATACCTATAATAGACCCTTTGTCTACAAACAATGAAGAAGAGCTTCTAACTGAAATTCAGATACAAGTTAAAAAGAGAGAAATTGATTTAAGATGTTTAGTGTAATTGCCTTCTCTCAGTAAAATTTTTAAGAAAACAGGTGGGAAAATAGCTAATGCCAATTCCCACCTGTTTTTAGTATAAATTAATAGTCTTTTCTTGCACCATCTTTCAAGAAGAGTTTTTCATAAAATTAATATATGTCTTAAATTAAGCCATCTCATCTCTAAGTGCATCAATAATATTTTCTTTTTTTATCTTATTAATAGTATACAGCATTGTAATGAATACGATAAAGAGAACGCCAAACACGCTGATTCCGATACTTACCCATGGAAACGCAAAGTTAATATCATCTGTGACCATTCCTTTATGAATTAGCCAAGAAGAAATTACTGCTATAGGAAGCCCGAAAAGTAGAGCCCTCATACCATAAAAAACACACTCAAAATTCATCATTTTTTGAAAATCACGCTCAGACATTCCAACAGAGCGAAGCATGGCAAGCTCTCTACGGCGTAACTTGATATTCGTAGAAATTGTATTGAACACATTAGCAACAGAAATAAGAGAAATCATAATGATGAAAGTATAGGCGAATACGTTAACAATGAAGATGTAATTGCGGTTCTCATCCATCATTCCATACATATTGTACAGATTATGCTCAACTGTAATCCCCTCGCTCTCGATAATCTTTTCCATTTCTTCAACTGACTTAGTTGGATTTTTTGATTGAAATCCCATGCTTTTAATTCCTGTAGAAGCATCGAGAGTCTCAAACTTATCTTTGGCTGAATAAGGAGCCAATACTCTAAAGCTTGCTTGTTTATGATTGGAGTTTCTTACACCTGGAGGAGAATCAGGTGGTACTATTTTTACAAATGTAATGTTTACATTTTGCTTTTCAACTTTCTTCAACTCACCATTGGTTTCAGGAATAAGATTAACATCCATGGAAGAATTTTTGAAAATATCAATAGTATGGTCATCCTCAACAACCATAGAAACAGCAATCATTTTTGCATTTTTCCCAGTATATTCTTTTGTGTTTAATCCAAGACCTTTGATAATATTCAGATAAGTACTATCATCAAGAAACTGCATATCTACTGGTAGATTAACTGTTTTATTCTTTGAATGTAAACCCTCATGGTGCAAGTAGTTATCTGTAAGCTTATTTTCTTTAACAACACATGAATAGGTCATAATTTCTTGATACAAGCCTTCGTAAACACCATTGGCACTCTTCATCTTATCATAAAGCTTTAGCATTTCACTGTCTCTCATACCTTGTGTAGAAAAAATAATGTCATGGTCAGTAACCTCTGACTTCTGACTTGACATCTGTTTCAAATCCTCTACCAAAGCACTAGTTGATATGAATAGCACTATACTTAGAGCTAATGATAGAACTATACTGCGATAGCGTTTCTTATTTCTTTTAAAATTTTTCAGTGCAAGGGTTCCCTCCAAACCATAAATGCGTTGCGCAAGATTTGATGTCTTCACAGCTTTAGATTCGACTTTTACTTCGTTTGTCTGGCGTATACACTCCATTACTGGTGTACTTGCTGCTTTTCTAGCTGGAATATAGGCTGAGATTAAGATGGTAACCATGCTGACTACTACTGCAACGATGATTGCAGGGATAGACAACGTCAAGGTCAAAGGGACGTTAGTGTATAGAACATTTGCAAAGTTTTTGGCAATAACAGAAATTACAAGCTCAATACTGACTATACCAACTGCAACACCAATTGGTATCCCAATAGCACCAATACAAAGCCCCTCAAACAACACTGAATTCCGTAACTGCTTTGCTGTAGCTCCAACAGATGAAAGGATTCCAAACTGCTGTGTGCGTTCATTCAGTGACATATTAAACGAATTATAGATTAGAAAAATTGATCCAATCATTATGATAGCAAGTACAATTCCGCCAACTGAATATAAAAACACATTGAACAGATTGTTGTCAGAAGCTCCCATGAAACGCAACACATTATCATTTAAAATGTAAGCATTCTCTCCAGTGCTACTTGCATAGGAATGAACTTGGCGCGGATTTTTCAATGTTGCAAACAAACTAAAGCTATCCACTTTGAATTGCGCATCTGCTTTGGTTATCAAAGTATATCCTGGTGCAGAAGATTCCTCAAACACGGGTTTTCGACATATACCAACAACTTTATATGTTCTCTTGTCTTGTGATACAAAGGTTTCACTTCCAGCAGTGTATGGGTTACCTTGACCAAGTCTATTATTTCCATTTATACGTTTACCTACATTCAAGGAAATAGTATCACCTACTGAGAATTTGACACCACCATCTGTTGCAACCTTACTCGAAACAATAATTTCCCCACTGTTTTTAGGTAATCTGCCAGATATCAAATCTATAGGCACAGTATCAAAAGTTTCTTCGTTAAATCCAGCTATAAAAAGATACGGTTTATCTGGGTTTCTATTGCCACTAAGTGTTGCATATCCAACATTTTCAAATACTGTAGTATTTGAAACTTTATCATTACCTTTCTGTTTCTGGACGAAAGATGAATCAACATCTAAAAAATCAATGTGCCAATCACCATATTTCGAAATAGCACCCTTTGTCATATAGTCTATCAAAGAAACTCCAAAAGTCGTGACTGCTGTAATCATGGCAGCAGATAGCACAACTCCTATAATCGTTACAAGAGTTCGTGTACGATTTTTTTTCAGTCCTTGCAGGGCAACTTTGTTGAAAATATTCATGGACGATTCACCTGTCTTTCATCACGCACTACTTTTCCATCTGCAATACATATAATTCTATCTGCCTGCAGAGCAATATTTTCATCATGTGTGACAATTATAAGTGTCTGGTGATATTTATTATGGCTTTCTTTCAGTAACTGTATAATGTCCTGTCCATTTTTACTGTCTAGACTTCCAGTAGGTTCATCAGCAAGCATAACTGCTGGTGCATTCATCAAAGCACGACCGATAGCTACACGTTGTTGCTGACCTCCAGAAAGCTGGTTTGGTAAATGCGTTTTTCGTTCTTTTAGTCCAAGTAACTCTAAAAGGTCATTTAGTCGTTCTTGGTTAACCCTTCGCTTGTCCATAAGTATAGGTAGGGTAATATTTTCCACTACATTTAGTGTTGGTATCAGATTGTGAAACTGATAAATCAATCCAACCTGTCGTCTGCGGAAAATAGCGAGTTTTTCATTACTCTGACCATATACATCCTGCCCCTCCAAATATATCTTTCCACTTGTTGGCACGTCTACACCTGCAATGGCGTGTAACAGCGTAGATTTACCAGACCCAGATGAGCCGATAATTGCTGTAAATTCTCCCTTTTGGATAGTAAGTGAAACATGGTCGAGTGCAGTGACCTGATTTTCACCCTTTCCGTAAGTCTTGCATAGATTTTGAATTTTTAAAAACTCCATTATGTGAGTCTCCTTTCTTATGGTTTACCCATATAATAGAACTTTCAACTTACATCTCTGTGACTTTCAGGTGAGAGATTAGTCACTTTGGGAAACGAATAGCAAATATAGCACCACCCTGCGGATGATTTTTTGCAGTAATTGTCCCTCCTTGACGCATTATAATCATCTTACAGAGAGATAATCCAATCCCATATCCTACCATATTTGTATTTTTTCCACGATAGAACCTGTCAAACAAAAATGGTAAATCTTCTTTCTCAAAACCCATTCCGCTATCATGAATGGTAATCTCAGTAAACAATATGTTATCCTCACAAACAATCTCAATCTTACCATTATCACCTGCCTTTTCCATACAATTTTTAAGGATATTTTGAATTGCTTCTGAAAGCCAACTTGAATCTCCCTGAATACTCATCCCTTTAGGTACGTCTACTTGTAAAGCAATATTGTGCAGTTCCATTGGAATCATAAACGGTCTAAATGCAGTGTATATCAAGTCATTTACATCTATCTGTTCACTTTTGAACTCTACAATACCCGCATCCAATCGGGATAATTTTAATAGAGAGGTAATCAACCAATCCACCTGTACAAGCAATTCTTCTGTCTCCCGTATCAAATCTTTTCTCTCATCTTCATCAGGATTAGTCTCTAATAACGACAGGATAATAGTTACCGATGTAAGAGGAGTGCGTAGCTGATGAGCTATATCAGCTAAAGAATCAGCTAGATGTTTTTTTTCTTTTTTTAGTGCGTCATTTTGCTCCCTAATACGCAATGTCATTTTGGTTATCTCACTTTGCAGAATAGAAAGTTCTCCTTCGTCTACCTCGGCAATATACAGATGGTCAGCATTATGAAGCACAATATCAATTTGTTCTGAAATATGTGCAATACTTTTGTATCGGGATTTAGTAAATATTAGAAATACTATTCCAAAAACGGCATCAGAAGCAATGACAAGTATTCCAGCTGCCGTATTGATTGAAAATCCCAGAGTTACAGTAACAACAGTTATTAATAAGAACAAAATAGTAAATTTACGAAACTCCCTATTCCGAAGCATACCCTCCCCCCAATCTATACCCTGTTCCACGAACAGTCAGAATTATTTGCGGACTTGAGGGGTCATTCTCTATCTTCTCTCTCAAGCGTTTGATATACACAGTCAATGTATTGTCATTGACAAATTCACCCGCTGCATCCCATAATTCGTCAAGCAGCCTACCCCTCGTAATAACACTTTTGGGATTGCTAATAAATACCAGCAATAAGCGGTATTCTAAAGCTGAAAGAAAGACTTCATTGCCATTTTTTTTCACAATGCCACTTGCTGTATCAACAGAAAGCCCACAGATTTCAAAAGTTGACCCAAAACGCTCACTTTTTCTTAGTGCTGTTTTGATTCGTGCAATCAATTCACGTGGACGAAAAGGTTTTGTGATATAGTCGTCTGCACCCATGTTCAGCCCAGTAACAACACTTGATTCATCTCCAGAAGCTGTCAGAAAGATAACAGGAATATCTTTTGTTTCTTTAATTTCTGTGCAAATCGTAAATCCATTTCCGTCAGGCAAGGAAATATCAATTAGTGCCAAGTCAAATTTATTGCCAACAATCTCGCCAAGTGCTTCACTTCTTGTGGGAGCGTGGGTTACCATAAATCCTTCTGCATTTAGCAAAAGAATAAGGTTCTTGGCAATTGCCTTATCATCCTCAACCAAAAATATCCGTTTCATTTATTTCATCCCCCTTTATTTTACTGGTTTTATACTTTCTATCGGTTAGTTTTGCGAGTAAGCTAAAATAAACCATGTATTTCCTATTTTTTAGCCCCTTTAATCCGCTTAAAAGAATAATCATGCACTGCCATTCTATCTTTAGTTTTCCAAAGTTTAGCAGTATATTTTGTTGTTATATAATCATAAATAACCCTTCATTGCTTTATTATATTTCTTTTGACACAAAGATACAAGTTGAGTCATAAAACACGATATAGGTAAAAACATTTTCACATAATTAGTTTATAATCATACTCCATAATCTTCACTATATCCACAGTAGTATAGCTATTAATCTTAATATTTACTAATTTTTTCTATTAGTTCTAACGTAAGTGTACATTTTATAATTTATACTTGAAAAATTAATCTAGAAGTCTTATTATATAGTTATATATACCTCATATTATAAGGTATATGATAAAACAAAGTAGGTGAATTTATGGACTTGAATAAAGAAGTACTTAAGGGGCATATTGATACTTTAATATTATCAATACTAGACAAAGGAGATTCATATGGCTACGAAATAGCAAAAGTAGTTAGAGATGAAACAAGTTTTGAATTAAAGGAAAGTACTCTCTATGTATCTCTTAAAAGATTAGAATCCAAATGTCTAATAAAATCATATTGGGGAAATGACCAAGGTCTTGGAAGTAGAAGAAAGTATTACAATATAACTGATGAAGGAAAAGAAAATTTAGAAGTAAAAATTCAAGAGTGGAACTTTATACAAAGCGTTATGAACAAATTTCTAAAGAGGGGTGAATAGATTTATGAAAATAATAGAAGAGTATTTAGGAACACTATATAAAAATGATACTAGCAAAGAAATTCAAGACTTAAAAGAAGAATTGAGAGAGCATCTAATGAATTCTACAAACGAGTTTATTGAGAATGGATATGATATAGATGAAGCACAAAATAAAGCAATAGAAAGATTTGATGGTAATAATGAAGTGTCAGTAGAACTACGTTCAATATTCAAACAAAAAATAGAACCTAAAAAAGTTTTATTACGAAAATTATCAAATTTAAGGATTGTATTTTTAAATTTATTTGGATGGCTTTTTGCTGCTACTGCATTCACAATAAATAGAAGTTTTGGTCATATAACTCCACCATGGCTGATTATAGTTTTAATAATATCAATTATTGTATTAATAATTTTAAGTATCTTAATTAAGAAATTAAAAAAAGAAATAGAAAATGATTACAATACGTAACCTTATAACTATATTTTAATTTCTTATTTATTCCTAATAAATAAAGATTATGAAGGGAGCTTTTATATGGATAAAAAAATGTTATTAGAAAAATTTCTTGATACACCAGGAGTTTCCTATATCAATGAAAAAATGAATTTATTTAAAGACACTAAATGGATTTCATTTGGCACTTATATAATGACTGTCGATAGTTTTTGTTATAAAGAAGATTCAAAACACTATAATCCAATAATGGGTACATTTGATTATGAATCAGAAATTTTTATAGTTAATGCCTTATACAAAGATGTTGTCTATTCTATCAAGAACAAAAAACTTTATAGCAATGTATCTAAGGGAGATAAGATAGTTGTTACAATTAAATATTCTTATGATAAATATGAAAATCTTATACATGAAGAAATTCATGATTATCATCTTTATCCTTTATCTATTGATTAAAATAAAAGGCGAAAGCCTCTAGAGCTAACGCCTTTAAAATAGTTTAAAATAAATATAAACTATACAATTAACATATATGACTGTAAATAAACTTGTATAAAATATATAACTTATCTACAGTCTTTTTATTATACAAAATTTATAGCCTCTTATATAAGAATTTTATTCTACTCTGCTATATTATAAACTTTTAACTTGTCTTTGTTTAAATGTTTCTTCTTAACCTCTACTAAGGCTTTTAATGTATCTAAAGATGTCATTATTTCAGTAGAAAATTCAATAGCTGTTCTTCTCATCTTAAATCCATCTCTTGTAGAGTCATTACCTTTAGTTGGTGTATTTATTACTATATCAACTTGCTTATTTCTTATAGCGTCTAATATGTTTGGTCTAGGCTCTTCAATTCTGTTTACTATATCAGCTTCTATTCCATTTTCTCTTAAGCTTTTAGCTGTTCCTTCTGTAGCAACAAAAGTATATCCTAACTCTTTCATATCTTTTGCTATCTCTATAAACTCATCTTTATCAAGATTATTAACAGTAGCAAGGACTACTCCTCTTTCATCAGACATATGTCTACCTGCTGCTAAGAATCCTTTGTATAAAGCTTCTTCTAAGTTTTCTCCTACACCTAGAACCTCTCCTGTAGACTTCATCTCAGGTCCTAGACTTACTTCAACCTTAGCTAATTTAGACATTGAGAATACTGGCACTTTTACTGATACTAGTTTTGGCTCTTTGTAAACTCCTGTACCATATCCTAAATCCTTTAATTTAGCCCCTAACATACATTTAGTCGCTAAGTCAACTATTGGTACTCCACTAACTTTACTTATATATGGAACTGTTCTACTAGCTCTAGGATTAACCTCAATTATATATAGTTCATTTTGGAATTCTATAAATTGTATATTAACCATGCCAAGTACATTAAGCTCTAAAGCTATTTTTTTAGTGTATTCTACTATCTTTTCTTTTATCTCATCAGATATATTTTGACTTGGATACATTGTTGTACTATCTCCTGAGTGAACTCCAGCTCTTTCCAAATGCTCCATTATACCAGGTATTAATATATCTTCTTTATCGCATATAGCGTCTACTTCTATTTCTCTACCAGTTAGATATTTATCTATAAGTACTGGATTCTTATGGTCTCTATCAAATGCATCCTGTAAGTATTGAGATAATTTTTCTTCGTTATAAGTTATTTCCATACCTTGACCACCAAGTACATAAGATGGTCTAACCAATACTGGGTAACCTAATTCATTGGCAACTTCAATACCTTCACTAAGTGACCATACACCTTTTCCTTTTGGTCTATTTATGTCTAGCTTTTCTAGTAAATCATCAAACTTTTCTCTATCTTCTGCTGCATCTATATCATCAAAATCAGTCCCTAATATAGGTATATTTTTCTCATGTAAGAACTTAGCTAATTTTATAGCTGTTTGTCCACCAAACTGTAGTATTACACCTTCTGGTTTTTCTTTTTCAATTATACTTAGAACTTCTTCTTCTGTTAATGGTTCAAAATACAACTTGTCTGATGTATCAAAATCTGTACTTACTGTCTCAGGGTTATTGTTTACAATTATAGTCTCAATGCCCATTTTTCTTAAAGATTTTACACAGTGAACTGAGCAATAGTCAAATTCTATACCTTGACCTATTCTTATCGGTCCAGAACCCAATACAATTACCTTTCTCTTATCACTAACAACTACCTCATCATATTGCTCATAAGTTGAATAATAGTAAGGTGATAGAGCTTCGAATTCTCCCCCACATGTATCAACCATTTTATAAACTGGCTGTATATTATATAAACTTCTCAATTCGTATAATTTCTCTGGGCTTATTTTCATTAAGTCAGATATACCTTTATCAGAGAATCCCTTTTTCTTCAATTCATGTAAATACTCTTTGTCTAAGTTTTCTATTTTTAGAACTTTTAATTTTTCTTCTTGTTCTACTATCCATTTAAATTTATTTATAAACCACTTATCAACACCAGTTATTTCTGAAATCATTTCTACTTTATAGCCTCTTCTTATCATTTCAGCTAAATCAAACAGTCTCTCATCATCAGGTACTACTACTCTAGCCTTTAATTCTTCTAATGTTCTACCTTCTGATGGAGCATGAACCAATGAATATTTTCCTGTTTCAAGTGATCTTATCCCTTTAAGAATTGCAGCTTCAAAGTTACTTCCTATACTCATTATTTCACCAGTTGCCATCATCTTAGTTCCCAATTTTCTATTGGCATGTCTAAATTTATCAAATGGCCATTTTGGTATTTTTACTACTACATAATCTAATGTTGGCTCAAAACAAGCATAAGTTTTTTTAGTTACTGCATTTTCTATCTCATCTAAAGTGTATCCTAGAGCTATCTTAGCCGCTACTTTTGCTATTGGATAGCCTGTAGCTTTTGATGCTAGAGCTGATGATCTACTAACTCTTGGATTTATTTCTATTATCGCATATTCTAAACTATGCGGATTTAAAGCTATTTGAACATTACAACCACCTTGAACTTCTATTGCATTTATTATATCTATTGATGCTTTTCTAAGTAATTGATACTCTTCATCACTTAAAGTTTGACTTGGGGCAACAACTATACTATCTCCTGTATGAACTCCAACTGGGTCTACATTTTCCATATTACATACAGTTATACAGTTACCATTTCCATCTCTCATTACTTCATATTCTATTTCTTTCCAGCCTTTTATACTCTTTTCAAGAAGAACTTGACCTACTGGACTTAATTGTAAACCATGTGTAAGAGTTTCTCTTAATTCTTCCTCAGTATCGGCTATACCTCCACCAGTTCCACCTAATGTATATGCTGGTCTTACAACTACTGGATATCCTATTTTATTGGCAAACTCAAGACCTGCTTCTAAGTTTGTAACTATATCACTAACTATTACAGGTTGATTTATTTCTTTCATTACCTCTCTAAATAAATCTCTGTCCTCGCCCTTTTTTATAGAATTTATAGATGTTCCTATAACTTTTACATTGTATTTATCTAATATACCAGCATCATGTAATTCTACAGCCAAGTTTAGTCCTGTCTGACCACCCATACCTGCAAGCAAACTATCTGGTCTTTCTTTTTCTATTATTTTTTCTATAAATTCTATTGTTAGTGGTTCTATATATATTTTATCAGCAATCTCTTTATCAGTCATTATAGTAGCTGGATTACTATTAACTAATACAACTTCTATTCCCTCTTCTTTTAGTGCTTGGCAGGCCTGTGTTCCTGAATAGTCAAACTCTGCCGCTTGACCTATTATTATTGGTCCTGACCCTAATACTAAAGTTTTCTTTATACTATCTAATTTAGGCATAACTCTTTCTCCTTATCTAAACAATTTTTACAGCTCTTATCTTTATCATCTATATAATCAATTTTAATTACTTTATTTCATCTTAAATTTGAGTTTTATCATTATACATATCTATGTTAATTAAATCAATCTATTTTTTGATTTAAGTTATTCTTATTTTTTAGCTATATATCCTCGTATTATTATTTTACTAACTCTAAAAACTTATCGAAAATATAATCATTATCTTTTGGTCCTGGGCAAGCTTCAGGATGGTATTGGACACTGTATACATCTAGATTCTCATGTCTCATTCCTTCAACAGTATTATCATTTAAATTTATATGTGTAACTTTCATTTGTTCAGGAACTTCTGAAACATAATATCCATGATTTTGAGAAGTTATAAATACTTTTCCTTCTTCTAAATCTTTAACTGGGTGATTTCCACCTCTATGTCCAAATTTAAGCTTAGCAGTCTTTCCGCCAAGAGCTAAAGCTAAAAGTTGATGCCCTAGGCATATACCAACTATAGGCTTTTTACCAATAAGGGCTTTTATATTTTCTATAACATCTTCTAGGTCTTCTGGGTCTCCAGGTCCGTTTGATAAGAATATTAAATCAGGATTTATGCTTAATACATCTTCTGGAGATGTTGTAGCTGGAAATATTGTTACATCACATCCACGAGCTACAAATGATCTTAATATGTTTCTCTTAACTCCAAAATCCATAACAGCTACTTTTGGACCATTTCCTTTTATATGCTCTACTTCTTTTCTTGTAACTGTTCTAACTGCTTCTGTATTTGAGAATTTATCCAATTTATGTTTTACATCTTCTAATTTACTCTCTTCTAATGTAATTATACCTTTCATTGTTCCATTATTTCTAAGTATCTTAGTCAAAGCTCTTGTATCTATTCCTTCAAGTCCAATAACTTTATTTTGCTTTAAATATTGGTCTATATCAATTTCACATCTAAAATTACTTGGAGAATCACTTTTTTCTCTTACTATAAATCCCTTTACTTGCACTTTTTCAGATTCTGCTGATGATAAATTTATACCATAATTTCCTACAAGAGGATAAGTCATAGTAACTATTTGACCATAGTAAGAAGGGTCTGTTAAAACTTCACCATATCCTATCATAGAAGTATTAAACACTACTTCTCCTACACTTTCTTCTAAATATCCAAATGCCTTTCCTATAAAAATTGTCCCATCTTCTAATATTAACCTTGCTTTCATATTACAGTACCTCCTATAATTCTCTTTAGGCAAGCTAAAGAACATTAACTAAATATAAGCTTTTAAATATCTATATATATTTTTCACTTTTACATTCTAGTTTTATACTTATTTACAGTTATTTTTTATCTTTTTCTATTATACTACAAATTTCTTAAAAAAAAGAAGTTATCTCAAAAGTAAAAACTCATAGAAAAAATAACTTCTTCTTTATTAATTTAATAATTAAATTCTTAAACTATACAATCAACTCAATTTCTATTCAGCTATATTGTAAACTTTTAACTTATCTTTATTTAAATGTTTCTTCTTAACCTCTACTAAGGCTTTTAATGTATCTAAAGATGTCATTATTTCAGTAGAGAACTCAATCGCTGTTCTTCTCATCTTAAATCCATCTCTTGTAGAGTCATTACCTTTAGTTGGTGTATTTATTACTATATCAACTTGCTTATTTCTTATAGCATCTAATATGTTTGGTCTAGATTCTTCTACTCTATTTACTATATCAGCCTCTATTCCATTTTCTCTTAGACTCTTAGCTGTTCCTTCTGTAGCGACAAAAGTATATCCTAACTCTTTCATATCTTTTGCTATCTCTATAAACTCATCTTTATCAAGATTATTAACAGTGGCAAGGACTACTCCTCTTTCATCAGACATATGTCTACCTGCTGCTAAGAATCCTTTGTATAAAGCTTCTTCTAAGTTTTCTCCTACACCTAGAACCTCTCCTGTAGACTTCATCTCAGGTCCTAGACTTACTTCAACCTTAGCTAATTTAGACATTGAGAATACTGGCACTTTTACTGATACTAGTTTTGGCTCTTTGTAAACTCCTGTACCATATCCTAAATCCTTTAATTTAGCCCCTAACATACATTTAGTCGCTAAGTCAACTATTGGTACTCCACTAACTTTACTTATATATGGAACTGTTCTACTAGCTCTAGGATTAACCTCAATTATATATAGTTCATTTTGGAATTCTATAAATTGTATATTAACCATGCCAAGTACATTAAGCTCTAAAGCTATTTTTTTAGTGTATTCTACTATCTTTTCTTTTATCTCATCAGATATATTTTGACTTGGATACATTGTTGTACTATCTCCTGAGTGAACTCCAGCTCTTTCCAAATGCTCCATTATACCAGGTATTAATATATCTTCTTTATCGCATATAGCGTCTACTTCTATTTCTCTACCAGTTAGATATTTATCTATAAGTACTGGATTCTTATGGTCTCTATCAAATGCATCCTGTAAGTATTGAGATAATTTTTCTTCGTTATAAGTTATTTCCATACCTTGACCACCAAGTACATAAGATGGTCTAACCAATACTGGGTAACCTAATTCATTGGCAACTTCAATACCTTCACTAAGTGACCATACACCTTTTCCTTTTGGTCTATTTATGTCTAGCTTTTCTAGTAAATCATCAAACTTTTCTCTATCTTCTGCTGCATCTATATCATCAAAATCAGTCCCTAATATAGGTATATTTTTCTCATGTAAGAACTTAGCTAATTTTATAGCTGTTTGTCCACCAAACTGTAGTATTACACCTTCTGGTTTTTCTTTTTCAATTATACTTAGAACTTCTTCTTCTGTTAATGGTTCAAAATACAACTTGTCTGATGTATCAAAATCTGTACTTACTGTCTCAGGGTTATTGTTTATGATTATAGTTTCTATATCCATTTTTCTTAGAGATTTTACACAGTGAACTGAACAATAGTCAAACTCTATACCTTGACCTATTCTTATTGGTCCAGAACCCAATACTATTACCTTTTTCTTATCACTAACAACTACTTCATCATATTGCTCATAAGTTGAATAATAGTAAGGAGATATAGCATCTATCTCACCTGCACAAGTATCAACCATCTTATATGCTGGTTTTATATTATATAGACTTCTCAATTCATATAATTTTTCTGGGCTTATCTTCATCAAGTCAGATATCCCTTTATCAGAGAATCCTTTTTTCTTTAATTCAAGAAGATAATCTTTAGTTAAATCTTCAATTCTCATAACTTTTAGTTTTTCTTCTTGCTCTACTATCCACTTAAATTTATTTATAAACCATTTATCTATACCTGTAATTTGCTCTATCATTTCTAACTTATAGCCTCTTCTTATCATTTCAGCTAAGTCAAACAATCTCTCATCATCAGGTGCTACAACTCTTTTCTTTAATTCTTCAATACTTCTCTCTTCAGATGGCACATGCACTAATGAATATTTTCCTATTTCAAGCGATCTTATACCTTTAAGAATGGCAGCTTCAAAGTTACTTCCTATACTCATTATTTCACCAGTTGCCATCATCTTAGTTCCTAATTTTCTATTTGCTTTTTTAAATTTATCAAATGGCCATTTTGGTATTTTTGCTACTACATAATCTATAGTTGGCTCAAAACAAGCATAAGTTTTTTTAGTTACTGCATTTTCTATCTCATCTAAAGTATAACCTAGAGCTATTTTTGATGAAACTTTAGCTATTGGATATCCTGTAGCTTTTGATGCTAGAGCTGATGATCTACTAACTCTTGGGTTTATCTCAATAACTGCATATTCAAAACTGTGCGGATTTAATGCAAACTGAACATTACATCCACCTTGAACTTCTACTGCATTTAATATATCTAAAGATGCTTTTTTAAGCATTGCACATTCTTTATTACTTAAAGTTTGAGTTGGGGCAACAACTATACTATCTCCTGTATGAACTCCAACTGGGTCTATATTCTCCATATTACATACAACAATACAGTTTCCTTTTGAATCTCTTATTACTTCATATTCTATTTCTTTCCAGCCTTTTATACTTTTCTCAATTAATACTTGTCCAACTGGGCTTAATTGTAATCCATGTGAAAGTATCTCTCTTAATTCTTCTTCATTATCAGCTATACCTCCACCAGTTCCACCTAATGTGTATGCTGGTCTTACAACTACTGGATAACCTATTGTAAGTGCATAGTCAAGACCTGCTTGTAAATCTGTAACTATATCACTAACTATTACTGGCTGATTTATTTCTTTCATTACATCTCTAAATATATCTCTATCTTCACCTTTTTTGATAGATTCTACTGAAGTTCCTATTATCTTTACTCCATATTTATCTAGTATGCCTTTTTCATAAAGTTCAACTGCTAAGTTTAATCCTGTTTGTCCACCCATACCTGCAAGTAAACTATCTGGTCTTTCTTTTTCTATTATTTTTTCTATAAATTCTATTGTTAATGGTTCTATATATATTTTATCTGCCACTTCTTTATCAGTCATTATAGTAGCTGGATTACTGTTTATTAATACAACCTCAATTCCTTCTTCTTTTAAAGATTGGCAAGCTTGTGTACCTGAATAGTCAAATTCCGCTGCTTGACCTATTATTATTGGTCCTGACCCTAATACTAAAGTTTTCTTTATACTATCTAATTTAGGCATAAATTTTTCTCCTTATCTAAATGGTTTTTACTATCTGTAAATAATACTAAATCTATATTAATGCTAAGAATTTGTTAAATATACAATCTAAATCTTCTCTTGTTGTGTATTCTGGAATGTACTGAACACTATATATTGGTAATTCTTTATGTCTTATTCCTTCTATAGTATTGTCATTTAAATTTATATGAGTTACTTCTGTATTTTCTGGCATTTCTGAAACATTATATCCATGATTTTGAGAAGTTATGAACACTTTTCCAGTTTCTAAACATTTAACTGGATGATTCCCTCCTCTATGTCCAAATGTAAGTTTTGAAGTCTTTCCTCCTAATGCCAATGCCAAAATTTGATGTCCTAAACCGATTCCTGTCAGTGGCTTTTTACCTACTAAATTTTTTATATTTTCAACTATATCATTTACATCTTCTGGATTCCCTGGTCCATTAGATAATAATATTAAGTCAGGATTTATATTTAAAATTTCTTCTGATGTAGTCATCGCTGGTACTATAGTTATATCACAGTTACAAGCTTTAAGAGACTCTAGTATGCTATTTTTAACACCAAAGTCTATAACTACAACTTTTGAACCAACACCTTTAATATTTTCAATTTCTTTTCTTGTAACATTTTTTACTGAATCCTTGTTACAATGCTCTGCTAACTTAGACTTAACATCTTGTAATGATGCATTTTCTAAAGTTATAATACCTCTCTTTGTTCCATTGTTTCTAATAATTTTAGTTAGTGCTCTTGTATCTATTCCTTCAAGTCCTATTACCTTATTTTGCTTTAGATATGTGTCTATATCCATTTCACATCTAAAATTATTTGGGTTATCACTTTTTTCTCTTACAATAAGTCCTTTTACTTGTACTTTATTTGATTCAACATCTTCTAAATTTATTCCATAGTTACCTATAAGTGGATAAGTCATAGTAACTATTTGTCCATAATAAGTTGCATCTGTTAATAGTTCTCCATATCCAGCCATTGAAGTGTTAAATACAACTTCTCCAACAGTTTCTTTTAGATATCCAAATGCTTTTCCTTCAAATACTGTTCCATCTTCTAAAATTAATTTCCCCTTCATATAAGCTACCTCCCAAATATTTTATCTAAGCATTTTCTATTTCTTTTACAATGTTAATCGCTGATTCTCTTGGATTTTCTGCTTTTGTTATAGGTCTTCCAACAACTAAATAATGAGCTCCTCTTTTTATTGCATCTGACGGAGTTACAACTCTTTTTTGGTCTCCAACCTCTGCTGATTTAGGTCTTATTCCTGGACAAACTGTTATAAAATTAGTTCCACATGCTTCTACTATCTTATCTACTTCCTGTGCTGAACAAACAACTCCATCTATTCCTGATTCTTTTGCCAGTTTAGCTCTCTTTATAGCTAACTCTTCTGTTGTCATATTGCATCCTATATCCTGTAAGTCTTGGTTGCTTAATGAAGTTAGAACTGTTACTCCAACTACTAAAGGTTTTTCTATGTTTAATCTTTCTGCTTCTTCTTTAGCAACTAGTGCACACTGTCTCATTCCTTCCATATCTGATACATGTATTGTCATTAGCCAAACATTATCTCTAACTGCAGCTCTTACTGCACTTTTCATAGTATTTGGAATATCATGAAATTTCAGGTCTAAAAATATCTTTTTTCCTTTTTCTTTAAGATAATCTATTGTTTTTCCTTTTGTAGCAACATACTGCTCTAGTCCTACTTTAAATATATCTACACTATCTTCTAATCTGTCTATTAATTCTTTAGCTTTATCAAATTCGTCAGTATCAATTGCAACTATCAATTTTTCTTTACCATTTATCATTTTTACATCTCCTTTTTAATAAAGCCTAAATCTTCATAAAAAAATCCTCACACCAAAAGAGGCACAAGGATTTTATCTATACATAACTCAATTCTCAGCTATGAGATATCTTTCCCAGTCTCTCTGGACTAGTTTAAAAGACTTTATTATATTTAAATTTTTATTTTATACTCATCAAAAACCTCTAGAAGATTTACTAGAGGTTATATATTAACACTATCTATAACCCTTTAGTCTCTCTGGACTAATTTAAGGAATTTAGCTGTAATATTTTTCTTTATTAATATAACTTTATGTATCTCTAAGATAATTTAAAGTTTTATCTTTTTTTATAATTAAACCACTAATTGCTTTTTATGTCAATAAGTCTTTGAATTATTCTTCATCTTTATCAAACAATTTTTTTTCAAAATATGACTCTGCATTATATATCGCAGCAGCTGGATTATGCCCAGTTACTCTATCCTTGACAATTAGAGTTGTTATCGGAGCTTCCATATATTTCATGGCTAATGTATCATGTCCAACACATAATCCAAGAATTACATTGAGGTCAACTTTAGCTTCATTTAAAAACAAAGCCTGTCCTATTGGATTACACATTATTTCATCTGCACACTTTGATATTGTTTGAGATGCTTCTAAGCCAACTGTACTCTTAGGCATTGCTCCATTTTTACATATAACCGAAAATACTTCAAATCCATGGTGTTCAAATATTTTTTGTACTGTTTGCATTTCTCTTTTTAATCCAATACAAAATGCTATACCTATTTTTTTATAATCACATTTCTTAGCAAACTCTATTATCTCTTTTAATCTAGTATATTGACAATACCCTTCTGTCTCAACTAGTCCAGCATTATAAGCTATTTTCCTATTTTCCTCTTCCTCATAAAGCTGTTTTGCTTTTTGTTGTAGTTCAACTTCTCTAGTAGGACATATCTTCATCAGCTTATCCATATTTCCATCAGAACAGCCCCTAAGATTACACTTTCCACACTTGTACATATCCAATATCCCCTTCCAAAATTTTATTCTTCTTGTGATTCTTCTTTCTCTGGAGTTACACTTTCTTCTGGTATTTCTTCTTCTGGTTTCACATGTTCAACTACGGTTATAAAATATGATTTTCCTATTTTATTTCTTATAGGAAGTTTTTCATATGAAACATCTATTTTATTTTTTATACAAGCTATATCAAAATGCCTTAATCCTGCACCTAAGCTAACTTTATTCATATCTTCACAATGTTTCTTAGGTTTTTTTTCAAATAAATGAAGACCTCGTTCATCCTTATGGAAATACCATGGCTGAGAATTTTTTACAGATGGAGCTCTTCTTGTAAATTCTAATACTTCTTTCCACTTTCTATTCCTATTTATTTTATTTATCATATCTTTTACTGGTTTTCTATCAGGTCTAGCATATCTTGTCCTAAATAAATCCTCATTTCTCGCTGGATATCCAAAAGCTATTATTATATAAGGATACTCTATTTCTTCTTCCTTATCTTCTTCTGTTTTTATTCCAGCTAAATAATCTAAATCGTCTTCTTCATCTTCTTCAGAGCTTTTGTTTCCAATATCCACAAATTCTAAAATATCTTCTCTCTTTAAGTTTCCTTCCAGCCAACAGGTAGCTACACCCAATGTTGTAAGACGTAAAACTACACCTTCTGTAGCAAAACCTATATTTTGTAAATAGTCTTCACCTTTATTTGATGTGACTACTATATAATGAGGTGCTTTTACTTTACATTCCTTACCCATTAAAAAATGTATTATATGACCTCTATCAACAACATGCGCCTTAATATTTAAATCTTCATTTAAATATTCTAAATTTTTACAACTTCTCTTTATTTCTTCCATTAATGGCCTTTTTATCTTATTACTGGAAAAATTTCTTACAGATTTTCTATAAAAAATGGCTTCATAAAGCTCCATTTATGCCCTCCTAACTGAAATCTTCTGTTCATAATATATAAACTACTATATTTAAACATATATAAGCTTTGCCAGAAAATTTTTTATTTCATTATTTATATTTATCTCATTATTATATTATAAGTTTTTTTCGGTATTCTTGTATAGCTTTTCACTAAAAAAGTATTTTTATTTCTACTTTAATACTAATATCAACAAAAAATATTCTTCCACTTAAGTTTGTACATCTAAACAATCTATTTTAATTAAAATAGATATTTTTTATTTCTCAGTTTACAGAGTATAAATATTTTAAATATGACCCAAAATCTAAGTAATGTTATAATACTTTATAAGTTATTCAATATTAAAAATATAGGAGGATGGATATGAATTTAAATAGAAATTTAGAAAAATATGCTGAATTGGCAATCAAAGTCGGAATTAACATACAGCCAGGTCAAACTTTACTTATAAAATCACCAATAGAATGTGCCAATTTTGCAAGAAACGCACTTAAAGAGGCATATAAATGTGGTGCTAAAAATGTATATATAGAATGGTCTGATGAAGAAAGTTCTCTCATTAAGTATTTGTATGCTCCAGATGAAGCGTTTCATGAGTTTCCAAAATGGACAGCAGAACAATATGTAGATATAGCAAAAGAAGGTGGAGCGTTTTTATCAGTATATGCTCAAAACCCTGACTTACTAAAAGATGTTGACCCTGAAAGAGTTGCAAATTTTCAAAAAGCATCTGGTAAAGCTTTAAAAGAATGGCGTTCTTATACTCTAACTGATAAGTGTAAGTGGAGCATAGTTTCTGTACCAACAAAAGCGTGGGCAAAAAAAGTATTTCCAAATTTATCAGAAGATAAAGCAATAGAAAAACTATGGGATACTATATTTAAGTGTTCAAGAGTAGATGGTCAAGACCCTATAAAGGCATGGGAAGAACATAATGAAAATCTTAAATCTAAAATGGAGTTTTTAAATAAAAATAATTTTAAAACTCTAAGATATAAATCTTCAAAAACTGATTTGACTCTAGATTTGCCAAAAGGCCATATTTGGTTAAGTGGAGCATCTAAAGACCCTAATGGAATAAGTTTTAATCCTAATATCCCAACTGAAGAAATTTTTGGAATGCCACATAAATTTAAAGTAAATGGAACTGTTTATAGTACTAAACCCCTTGTTTATGGTGGAAATATAATCGATAATTTCTTCTTAACTTTTAAAGATGGTAAAATAATAGATTTCTCTGCTGGAAAAGGATTAGATACTTTAAAGAATCTTATTGAAACAGATGAAGGGTCTCATTATTTAGGAGAAGTTGCTCTTGTTCCATACAATTCACCAATATCCAATACAGATATAATTTTTTATAATACTCTATACGATGAAAATGCTTCTTGCCACTTTGCAATTGGTTCTGCTTATAAAACTTGTCTAGAGGGTGGAAACAATTTAAAAGATGAAGAATTAGATGAATACGGTGTAAATGACAGCTTAACACATGTGGACTTTATGATTGGTTCTGCGGATATGGATATTATCGGAGAAACTTATGATGGAAAACAAATACAGATTTTTAAAAACGGCAACTGGGCTTTTTAATCTATATTTTTAACTAAAAAGGGCTGATGGAAGTTATACCAGACTTCCCAGCCCTTTTTAATGTTGATGATAAATATTTTTTTATATTAATTAATCTCATTTTTATAGATTAATTCCTATTGTTTCAAACATAAGTATCTAAAACTTATATTTATATTATATATAAAATATCCTATTTAGCACAACCTTTATTTTAATTTACATGCTAAAAATTTAACTTTGCTATTTCAACAGCAGATTTTGCATCCTTTGAATAATAGTCAGCACCCATTTCTTCAGCATATTCTTCTGTTAAAACTGCACCACCTACAAATACTTTTGCATTTATATCATTATCTCTTAATGCCTGAATTGTATCTTTCATACTTTGGACAGTTGTAGTCATAAGCGCACTTAAGCCTACTAACTTTATATCTCTTTTTTTAGCAACTTCTACTACCTCTTCAATTGGAACATCTTTCCCTAAGTCAATAACCTCATATCCATAATTTTCTAACATTATTTTTACTATATTTTTTCCAATATCATGAATATCACCTTTTACTGTAGCAACTATTATTTTTCCTTTAGATACATTATCACTACTTTTACTTAATAAAGTTTCCTTTATTGTATTTAATGAAGCTTTTACTGTCTCTGCTGATTGAATCAATTGTGGTAAAAATATATCTCCACTATCATATCTCTTTCCTACTTTATCAAGGGCGGGAATTAGAATCTCATCCAATATATAATTTTCATCCTTTTCCTTCAAAAGATTCAGCGTTACATTTTTTGCGTCATCTTTTAAGCCTCTTTCAACTAAAACATCTAGAGACAACTCTTTGTCAGCTTTAGTAGTAGAATCTGATTTTTTTGAGTTATTTATATTACTGTATTGATTTATATAGTTAATACATCCTTTATCTGTATTATTTAAGATTTTAAAAGAATTAATAGCCTCCATCATACTATATTCATTTGGGTTTATAATTGCTAAATCAAGTCCCGCCCCTAGAGCTAATGTTAGAAAAGAAGCATTAAGTGCCTTTCTATTTGGAAGTCCAAAGGAAATATTTGAAACACCTAATATAGTTTTTACTCCCAATGCCTTTACCATTGTTATAGCCTTTATAGTCTCTATTGCTTCTTCTTGTTGTGCTGACACAGTTAATGATAAACAATCTATAAATATATCTTTTGGCTTTATTCCATAAGAAACTGCTCTATCTACTATCCTTTTTGCTATTTCAAATCTTTCTTCGGCTTTTTTAGGTATCCCTTTCTCATCAAGTGTAAGTCCAACCACACATGAACCATACTTTTTGACTATTGGTAATATGCTTTCTAAAGACTCCTCTTTGCCATTTACAGAGTTTACTATTGTTCTACCATTATAATATCTAAGTCCTTGCTCAAGTGCCTCTACATTGGAAGAATCGACTTGTAAAGGAGTATCTACTACTGCCTGTATTTCTTTTATTAGTTTTGGCATTAATTTTTTTTCATCTATCTCTGGTAAGCCAACATTTACTCCTAATATTTGTGCTCCAGCGTTCACTTGTTCTAACCCTAAATTTATTGCATAATCTACGTTTTCATTTTTCAATGCTTCTTGTAGAGATTTTCTGCCTGTAGGATTCAATCTTTCTCCAACAACTATAGGTGATTCTACTTCTACAAATTTTGATGGTGAGCAAACAACACATTTATCAATCTTCTCTATACTTCCTTTAGTAACAGAATTTATATTATCAGATATTTCTTTTATAAAACTTGGGTTTGTACCACAACATCCGCCTATTATAGTAGCACCAACCTCAACGAATTTCTTGACACCTTCAAAAAACTCTTTTGCATCAACATCATATATAGCCTCTCCATCAACTATATTTGGTAAACCAGCATTTGCTTGAACCATCACAGGTATTGTAGCTCTTGATACTATTTTTTTAACTATCGGTAAAAGTTGTTTAGGCCCTAATGAACAATTAACTCCTATTGCATCAACACCCAATCCTTCTATAGTAGCCACCATACTCTCTGGCATACATCCAGTAAAACTTCTTCCACCTTCATCAAATGTCATAGTACAGAAAACAGGTAAATCAGAATTTTCTTTAGCTGCTAATACAGCTGCTTTAGCTTCATATAAGTCCATCATAGTCTCTATTACTATTACATCAACACCAGACTTAGCCCCCTGTAACACTTGTCTTTTAAATATTTCATATGCTCTATCAAAGCTTAAAGTTCCCATAGGCTCTAGCATTTCTCCTATAGGACCAATATCTAATGCTACATATCTTGGTTTAGTATTATCTACATTTTCTATAGCTTTTCTAGCCACTGAAACAGCATTATCAATCACTTCTTCTACTGTATACTTACTATCTAATTTTAGCTCATTACATCCAAAAGTATTTGTAAGAATTACGTTTGAGCCTGCCTCTAAATATGAGGTATGTATTTCTATAAGTTTTTCTGGATTTTGAATACCAAACACTTCTGGGTTTTCACCTAACCTTAAACCTTTTTGTTGAAGCATTGTTCCCATTGCGCCATCAAATATTAGTATATTATTCTTTAGATATTGTCTTATTTCCACAAGAATTCGCTCCTTTTCTATATGTACAGTTTCTATAGTTTTTACAATTTTCACACGATTTTTCTTTTTTAGATTCACCTATTTTTATATTAGAAATGCCTATGATAGCCACTACAGACTTTCTCGGTATCATAATTCCATTGGAGGTAATTGTTAGACCTATTTGTTTCTGAGCATTTAACACATTTAATATGTCTATATTTTTCTCTATCGGTAAATCTCCATATCCTGGGCTATATCGCATAGTTATAAATTTATTTTGTTCTGAAAAAACCTTTTCTACATTATCTTGAACGATGTCACATACTTCTTCTATTGCTGTTGTTCCACATGAATCTATTATTAGTCCTTTTGTTAAATCTGAATAAGAATGTCTTTTTATTTCTTTTTCTATCTCTAATCCTATGGTAGCTGCCATAATTACACATTCATTACATTCTTTTAAAAGTTCATATATGTCTTTACTTTCTAATGTTAAATTTGTTCCCTCTAACTCTACAACATTATCTTTATTTATTTTAATAGGATAAATCCTAGATAAATATCTAGGATTTATTTTATTTTTAGTTATATCTACACATTCATCAATAGTATCTTTAAGGTCTTTATCTATCTCTTGACCTCTGTATTGTAAGTATCTTAAAACTTCACTTTGATTTATGTTTATATTTCCTTTTTCAATAAAATTATTCTCCATATATATTTAAAGAAAATCCTTTATCCAAAACATCTTTTGCATATTCTTTTGCTCCAAATAAAGATAAATCTCTGTAGTTTCCACATTCTATTGCTGTAGCTGCTGGCATTTCATCTGATTCAACCACTTTTTTTAACGCTTCTTCTAAACCAACCTTAACTGTATTGGCATCTACATCTCCCCACAGTATTAAATAAAATCCTGTTCTACATCCCATTGGAGATAAATCTATTACACCCTCTAGTGTGTCTCTTAAATAAGTTGCTAAAAGATGCTCTAAACCGTGCATAGCAGCAGTTCCAAAGCTTTCTACATTTGGTTGTAAAAATCTTAGGTCAAATTTACTTACTTTATCTCCCTTTACTCCATCAAGTACACTACACTTTCTTACAAAAGGGGCCTTTACTTTTGTATGATCTAACTTAAAACTTTCCACTTTTTCCATTATTTAATCCTCCATTATCATTTAAAATTTATTATATTAATTCTAAAAAAAACTCCCCCTATCCATTATTGATAAGAAGAGTATATTATTTCAAATCGTCTCATCGTTGTTAGCAGGACCACCTGATAAAAGGTTGGTATAGGATCACCGAGCTAACTCTCTCCCCTAACTCTTGATAAGTATCTTATTAAACTGACTTAAATTATATATTACTTTTTTATTTTTGTAAACACTTTATTGCTATATTATTTATACATATAAATATGCTTTTATTTTATAACTCAACTGATTGTATTAGTGGTAGTTGTACCTCAAATACAGTTTGATGTTTATCACTTAAAACGGTGATTTGTCCATCATGTAAGTTCACAATATTTTTTGTAATTGCAAGACCTAGTCCAGACCCTCCAGCATTTCTATTTCTTGATTTTTCAACTCTATAAAATCTATCAAATATGTTTGGTAAATCTAATACTGGAATTGGTTCTCCATAATTTATGACCTTTACAACTGCCATATCTCCTTTTTTCTCTGTAACTATGTCTACATAAAGTCCATCTTTTCCATACTTCATAGCATTAGTCATAAGATTCTCAAATACTCTTACCAATTTATTCGGGTCAGCTTTTACAATTAATTTTTCTTCATTAAAATTAGCTCTACTAACCATAAATTCCTGCTTAAAATAAATTTCAAATTGAGATACTATCTGACTTAATAATTCTACTAAATTTATTTCTATTTTATTTAATCTTATTGTATTATTTTGCATTTTTGTAAACTCAAACAAATCATTTATAAGTACATTTAAACTTTTTGATTTTTCATATGCAATATTAATATAATACATCATCTGTACTTCATCTTTATACTTACCTTCTTCTATCAATCCTAAATAACCCATTATTGATGTCAAAGGGGTTCTTAAATCATGCGACACATTTGTTATTAAATCTGTTTTGGTTTGCTGAGCTTGTCTCTCTTCAACAGTTATGTTTCTAAGTTGATGAATAATACTATTAATTTTATGTGCTAGTTCATCAATATCATCAACTTCTTTATCCTTTAACCCTTCTAAGTCATACTCAATATCTATATTTTTTTGTAAATCGCCTTCATCCATTGAATTTACAGCATCTACAATGATTTCTAACTTCTGATTTTTTTTATTATTTTTTCTTATAAAATCGACAAGTTGTTTATTTCTCTTGTATGATATTAAAGAATAAATTGCTAATGATGAGAGTACAAATAAAAATGGATAAAATAATCCCTCACCTATAAACGCTCTTAAATCTCTTAAATTATATACAAGATAATTAATTGTAGATAAACCAGTATTAACATATAACACTTTTATTATATAAATGCTTGTTAGCATAATTATTAAGGTAATAATGCAACTTATCGTAAAATCTATTATAGGACGAAACATATGATTTAATAAGCTTTTATTTTTCAATTTTATATCCTACTCCCCATACAGTATGAATTATTTTTTCTCCATCTGTATATTTTTCAATTTTATCCCTTATTCTACTCATATGAACCATTACAGTATTGTTAGATTGATAATATTTCTCTTTCCATACTTTTTCAAATATTTCTTCTGTACTGTATACTCTTCCCTTATTATTTGCCAATAAGTACAGTATATCAAATTCTCTTGACGTTAAAGTTATGTCCTTTCCAGCTACTGTTACACTATGCTTTTCCTTATCTATTAATACCACTCCAACTTCTATGATATTTTTATTGTCATTATTAGCTCCACTAAAATAATATGCTCTTCTAATCAATGATTTCACTCTCACAGTAAGTTCAAGTGGATTAAATGGTTTTGTAAGATAATCATCTGCACCAGTCATTATTCCTTGTATTTTATCCATGTCTTCTGATTTTGCACTCAACATAAGTATTGGTATATTCAAACTTTCTCTAACTCTTCTGCAAACTTCTATCCCATCCATTTTTGGCATCATTATATCCAACACCATTAAATGAATATTTTCTTTTTTTAAAATATCTAGAGCTTCTTCTCCATCTTCAGCTTTAATTACATTATATCCACCATTTAAAAGATATATCTCTATAAGGTCTCTTATTTCTTTTTCATCATCAACAACAAGAATTGTATTCTCCACTTTTACACATCCCAACTTAACTTTTGTATATAGTTTTTATTCATATAAAATTATACTATACTTTAGTTAGTGTAATCCATTAAATTTACCCACTTCTTAACTTCCAATATTATACAATTAACTTTAAATATTTATATTATTTATTTTGCAAATATTCTTCTAAAGTTAAATCTTTTGAATAAATTTCCTCGGCAATATCCTTTCCAACATATCTAATATGCCATGGTTCATATGCTGTACCTGTTATATCTTCTTTACCCTTAGGATATCTTATTATAAATCCAAACTTATGAGCATTTTCTGCCAACCATATAGCTTCTTTTGTACTCCCAACAAACCATCTTTCTGGGTTTGTTAAGTCTATACAAAGTCCAGTTTGATGCTCACTATAACCAGGCTTTGCCACATATGCATCTGCTTTTTCCTGTCCCTGAGATTTTACCCTTTTTGTATAAGTCTCTTGCTGAGTACTGTAAGATCTATATGCTGAAGACCCTAAAAATTGTATTCCTTCTTCTTTAGCTTGCTTAACTAAATCTTCAACTGCTTTTGCAGGTACTCCTGCCATTTGTTTTTCCTCTTCTGTTGCTTCTTCAACAAAAGGTATATTTACTTTAGTAATATTTTCGGGAGCATAATCTTTGCCAATTCCATTTGTCTTGTTTACCAGTAATATATTTGCTATACTATTTGAGTGATTTTTATTTTGGGAATTTGATTCAACATCTTCTTCTGAAGCAAATTGGGCAGTTCCTGTTGGGTTTTTGTCTTTTATAAGAAATTTATCTTTAGATATAAATACACTTATAAATACTACTATAATAATGGCTAATATTAATTTAAATTTTTTCATGGTTACATCT
Source organism: Clostridioides sp. LIBA-7602 (assembly GCF_056688945.1). Classification (NCBI taxonomy): domain Bacteria; kingdom Bacillati; phylum Bacillota; class Clostridia; order Peptostreptococcales; family Peptostreptococcaceae; genus Clostridioides; species Clostridioides sp. LIBA-7602. Next base: position 4,182,817 of record NZ_CP196991.1, read on the forward strand.
TCTCCTTTTTGTATGTTTGTCTATAATGTTAATTTTAGAGTATAAATTTTAAGTATTTTATAAGTAAATCTTAAGTAAATCTTAAATTTAATATTTTTGAAAGGTGGTGCTAAAAATGTCTATACAAAAACTTCTTAGTAAAGCTCGCAAGGCTATACAAGACTTCGATATGATACAAGAAAATGATAAAATTGCTGTTGGACTCTCTGGTGGAAAAGATAGCTTAACATTACTTCATATACTTAAAAGTTATCAAAGATTTTCTCCTCAAAAATTTGAATTGATAGCTATAACATTAAATACTGGTAGTATTGATAATTCTCCACTAGATAAGTTGTGTCAGGAAATAGATGTGCCTTTTTATGAGTTTCAAACTGATATAAAGGAAATTGTATTTGATATAAGACAAGAAAAAAATCCTTGTGCATTATGTGCTAATTTAAGAAGAGGTGCCTTAAATGATAATGCTAAAAAGCTTGGATGTAACAAAGTAGCTCTTGGACATCATAAAGATGATGCAATTGAAACATTTTTAATGTCTATGTTTTATGAAGGCAGAGTAAATTGTTTTTCTCCAAAAACATATTTAGATAGACAAGATTTAACTGTCATAAGACCTATGATTTACATAGAAGAGTATATGACTAAAAAGATTTCAAAAGATTCTAACTATCCTATTATAACAAATCCATGCCCTGCAAATGGTCATACTAGAAGAGAATACATAAAAAATCTTATTGCTGATTTAAACAAAGAAATGCCAGATTTTAAAAGAAATATATTTGGTGCTTTAAATAATTCAGAAAAATTATTTATATGGGATAAAGAAAAAATAAAAAACTTTAAATAGTAATTAATATTTTTACACACAAAAAAGCAAGATTGTATTAATTATAAATAATCAGTATATAAGCTACACAATCTTGCTGTATTTTTATTTTTTATCTTATATTGTTTTAATGTATATTTTAACAGTTATTAATAATATCTATATTATCTAATACACTAATTATAATAACTTGAATATTTTGTATCTTAACTCAATCTATTCTTACAGTTTCTACATATTCTAATAAATAAAATAATATTTCATATTAAATTAGAATGTTAAATTCTACTATCTCTGGTATATTAAGAAATCTAAATGGTAGCTTTGTACTTCCAAGTCCTGAGCTTACATATAAATGATTTCCATTTATCTCATAAAACCCTTTAGTATATTTTCTCCCATATGGAGGAGTAACTAGAGCTCCTTTAAAAGGTACTCTTATTTGACCACCATGGCTATGCCCAGATAAAACTAAATTCATCGCATCCTTACTGAGCATATCAACTAAATCTGGTTCATGTGCCAACAATAAATTAAAATTTTTCTTATCAGTTTTATTCTCCAGATATTTTATATTAGGATTTCCATTTAATATTTCATCAACACCTAATATGTTAATATATTTGTCCTCAGCTAATTTTATTTTTTTATTTTCATTTATCAAAAGATTGAAGTTGGAATTTTTCATAATCTGTCTATAATACCTAGGAAGTTTATACATATAATCATGATTGCCGAATACTGAAAATTTTCCCAACCTAGCATTCATACTTGATAAAATAGTTGTAATTTCATCTATATCTGGATTTTTATTGGAATAATCAATTAAATCACCAGTAAATACTATTATATCTGGATTTAAAGCATTAATCTTATTAGCTACTTTCTTAAGGTTCTTAGTTGAGTAAAAACTTCCTATTTGAGTATCTGTAATTTGAACTACTTTTATACTTTCAGATTTGGGCTTCACTGTATCATTTTTTACCAAATCTCCACTTTCACTTATACTATATTTTTTCACAATTAATAGACTCGGTTCTATCGCAACTGAGTATATAAAAATCAAAATAACTATCAGTATAAAAATTTTTAAAAAAGACTTAACTTTTAAATTCAAAGCATCTACCTACTTATTTACTTTCTTAAACTATTTGCATTACAGATTCAACTTTGTCCATTTTTCTGTCATGCATTTTTGGCTTATTAGCTAAAAACCATTTATATGTCGCTGTAAGCCCTTCTTTTAATAATACATTTGGTATATAAAGCCCATGTTCAATAAGCTTATTTATATCAAGATTGAAGTCTATATTTCTAAATGGGAAATAGGTTCTTTCTCTAAACTCCACTTTTTCCATATCTACATACTTTATAATAGGTTCTTTACCAATAACTTCTCCACATGTATGTATAAGTTCATCCCAAGAAATTAACTGTGGATTTGTTACGTTATAAGCCTCTCTTACATGAGGATTTTTCATTATACTTTCTAATACCTTTACCAAATCACCAATATATATAAATTGATTACTCACTTGTTTTCCTTTTGGCACTGGTATTTTTTCATTTTTTTCTATTTTTTCGAAGAAATAATATTCTCTATATAAATTATTATTTTCGCCATATATATAAGTTGGTCTAATAATTATATATGGTATAGAGCTACTTATAACAAAATCCTCTGCTTCTTTTTTATTTAGACCATATTTTCCCCAGTTTTCATTTTCACCCTTCTCATTTTCTTCTTTAACATTTCTCCCACTATCTTTGTATACTGCTCCTGCTGACAATACTATATATTTCTTTAGGCTATCTATGCTTACAAAATCAATAAGATTACTTACATCGTCTTTTGTATATGCCGTCATATCATATATGTAATCATACTTTCTTCCCCTGATAATGTTTTCCATATCTTTGCGAACTTTTCTATCACAAATTAGATGTTCTTTAAAACCTGTATAATCTATTTCCTTTTTACCATTTGTAAGTATATCAATTTGATACCCACATTTAATTAAACGCTTAGCAAGTGCAGAACCTATGAAGTCGCTTCCACCCATAATTAAAATAGATTTCATTTTAAGTGCATCCTCCTCTTTTTTAAATGACTTCCTTAATTATAATATCATATTTTTAAATATGCTACAGTATTTTGTATTATTTTTGTTTATAAAAGATGTTTATAGCAAAATATCTTTTATAGAATCTACACTTTCGACAATATAAGTAGGTTCACTTTCACTAATCTCTTCAAACGAACCATATCCATACAACACTCCAATAGAATCTATGCCTATTTTTTTTGCACCAATTACATCATATTTTCTATCTCCAACCATGATAACTTTATCTTTATCTTCCACATTACATAAGTCTAATACATATTGTATAACTTCATTTTTATTTACTCTTGTCCCATCAAGATTACTACCTGCTATATATTTGAAATATCTATCTATCTCAAAATATTTAAGTATAGTTTCTGCAAAAACTGTTGGTTTAGAAGTAGCTACTAATAATATTTTACCCTTTTTATATAACATTTCTAATATTTCTTTTACATTCTTGTAAATTTTATTTTCAAATATTCCTTTATCTGAAAAATATTCTCTATATTTTTCAACAGCTTTTTTAGCTTTTTCATCCTCAAATTTATAATATTCTTTAAAAGTATCATATAAGGGTGGTCCTATAAATTGTTCCAAGTTATCTAAATCTTCTTTTATACCAAAACTATCCAAAGAATATTGAATAGACTTTGTTATTCCTTCTTTAGGATCTGTAAGCGTTCCATCCAAATCAAACAATACTATTTCATAGTTTTTTTTCATATTTAAATCCTCCATATTTATAAAAAGTAATATCTTATATTTTATATTTATATATTTTAAAAAGCTATAGTAATAGAATTTTCTAATACTATAGCTTAAATAACAATTAAATCTTACATATTTAGTTTTAAAATAAATTTGAATAGCTCTATTTAACTGTTATAGCTGAAACTGGACATCCTTCTTCTGCTTCTTTACATAAATCTTGTAAATCTGCTGGTATTTCTCCTTCAATTGCAACTGAATGTCCTTCATCACTCATACTAAAAACGTCTGGACATGTTCCTATACACGCTCCACAAGCTACACATACATCCTTATCAACAAATGCTTTCATACTAAAATACCTCCCCTAAAATTATCATTTTTTAATTATTGTTTCCTTAAGATATTTATCCAATATATGCCAATTTAAACATATATTTATTATTTTATCACTATTGCTCAGTTTATTATAGTATCTTCATATCCATGTCTATAAACTTCGCTACTTTTCATCCATGATTTTACGGTATATTGTAAACTTAACTTTCTATTTAAAGTGAGTTCATTATCATTATAGTCTTTTATAATATCGTTGCCCTTTTCCATTGTAAATATAGTAAAATCACCTTCTCCACCAACCTTTATTCTACCTTTACTTCCATGTAAATCGAAAATCTTTGTTGGATATTCAGTTACTTTTTCTATACATTTTTCTAAAGATATTCCAAGTTCCATAATTTTATTTATAACATTTAAAAGAGAATAATTTATGTCTTTCATATTTTTTATATGCATATCAGTGCTTATTAAATCTGGTTCTAATCCTTGATTTACTGCTTTTTTAAAAACTTTAAAATCAAACTGGTCTAATCCATGGCACACGTCAAATAGTACGCCTCGATTCTTTGCATTTATTACTGACTCTCTCAGTGTGCCAAATTCATTAAATATTCCATGTGTGCTATTTCCATATACAGGTGTAACCACATCTCCTTTTCCCAAAATATTCATTACTTCATCTATATATGATGGATGCTCACCTATATATACCACTAATGGTAAATTTAATTTTTTAGCAACTTGCTTTGATTTTTTAACTATATCTATCCCATTTTCATTAGATTGAAACCTACTTGCTTTTACTTTTATCCCTTTTATCTTTTCCATATTTCTTTCTACAATAGACTCAACATTATCAAAGTTTATAACATCTAAAGAGGTTGATTCGTTCAATATATTTAGTCCCTCATTTGTTACGTTTAGAAATGAATACACTTCAGTTTTACACTCATCCATATACTTTTTCTTAAAATCATAGTAATTTAAAGGACCTGCTGTACCTGCATCAAATATGACTGTTGAACCTTTTTCAATTCCAATTGAATCAGAGTCCATACCTGTAGGTAATTTTCTCTTATAACAATGGGTGTGAACATCTATAAATCCAGGAGAAATATACATATTATCAGCATTTATTATCTCAAATTCTTTATTTGTAAGTAATTTCTCTTTTCTTATCTTTTCTTTGAGATTCAATCCAATAGCATATATTTTCCCATGCAAAACCAAGATATCTTTTTTTTCAAACTTGATACCATCTTTTGGAGATATTATTGTCCCATTTCTTATAAGTAAATTTTTCATTTATTCCACATCCTAATTACAGTATAATTTCTCTAATAGTTTTTCTTACATAAAGAAAATAAGTCTAAAAATAGAAATAATTTAGACTTATTCATTATATTATACTATATTCATTATGTTAAATTAAATAAAAACTTCAATTTACTTTAAGAAACAATTAAGTATTTGTTGTTCAGCTTCTTCTTCAGTAAGACCTAATGTCATCATCTTTAGTATTTGGTCTCCTGCAATTTTTCCAATAGCCGCCTCGTGTACTAAGAGAGCATCTGGATGATTTGCAGCAATCTCAGGTATGGCACTAATTTGAGAATTTCCCATGATTATTGAGTCACATTGAACATGTGCAGAACAAAGAGAATCCCCAATAACACAAGGATTGAATTTTTGTTTAGAATTATCTTGCCCAACTGTACGAGAAATTACTTGAGCAGAGGAATTTTCTCCCTCTAATACAACCTTCATATTAGACTCAGCAACTTGATTTCCATGAGTCAATAATTTTTCAAATACTACTATTTTAGCTCCTTTACCTAGGTTTGCATCCATTTCCCTTTTAGTCGAATCTACACCCTTAATTTGAATTGTTTCCATCTCACAATATGAATCTTCATCCATATTAACAATAGTAACTGGATTTAAAATTTTCTTTCCTTCTCCATCACCTTCACCATAATGTTTTTCTACATATTTTAAGCGAGCTCCTTTACGTAAGAAAAATCTATGTATTCCATTATGTTCACTATCATCGCAACCACAATTATGTATTCCACATCCAGCAATTATAACAACATCTGCATTTTCTCCAATTTCAAAATCATTATAAACCATATCCTGTACACCAGCTTCTGTTACTATTACTGGTATATGGACATTTTCGCCTTTTGTATTTGGCTTTACTATAATATCAATTCCAGGTTTATCCTTTTTAGGAACTATAGTTACATTTTCAGTTGAATGTCTCTCTATTCCTTGCCCATTTTTACGTATATTGTATGCTCCTAATGGAGTTCCACGAAGTTCAGCAACTTTTTCTAAAAGATTTAAATCTGTTTTATTCATTTAATTTGCCTTCCTTTCTAATTAATTCATATCTTTCATTAATTCACAACTTGAATTAACTTGGCACATGATTTCAGGTAATATAGCATCTTTTGTTCCATGGCTTTTTACTGAACCATCTTGTAAAACGATTATTTCATCAGCTAACTCTAATATTCTTTCTTGGTGAGAAATTATGATTATAGTCTGGTCAGACTCTTCGTGGATTTTCTTAAAACTTTCATTAAGCTTTCCAAAACTCCAAAGGTCTATCCCTGCTTCAGGTTCATCAAATATAGAAATCTTTAAATCTCTAGCAAAAAGAGTTGCTATCTCAATTCTTTTCATTTCTCCTCCAGAGAGAGAGTTATCAACTTCACGGTTTAAATAGTCTTTTGAACACAATCCAACATCCGTAAGATATTGACAACATACATCTGTAGACAATGGTTTTCCATGAGCAAGTGTAAGTAGATTTTCAACTGTCATACCTTTTATTCTTGGTGGTTGTTGAAATGCATATCCTATCCCCTTCTTTGCCCTTTCTGTAATACTAAGATTTGTTATATCTTCTCCATCTAAAATTATCTGGCCACTAGTGGCTTTTTCAATTCCCATGATAAGTTTAGCAATTGTAGATTTTCCTCCACCATTTGGCCCTGTGATAACAATAAGTTTTCCTCTCTCAAATGAAAGGCTAACATCATTTATTATTCCTAGTTCCTCATTGTTAGACTCAACATTAAAGGAAAGATTTTTTATTTCAAGCATAATACCCCTCTTTTCTGTAAAATATTACATTGATATCCATTCTTTTATTATATCAGTAATTTTTATATACCAGCAACTCCAAAGAGACAAAATATGTATTAAATAATAAAACAGACTTATTAAAAAACAAAAAAGATGAGTCTTATACTGACTCATCTTAAAAAGTTCTTATTATAAAGTTATATGTATTTGAAAAATTAACTTTCTATATACTCTAGTATTATTTTTTGATTATCTTTTAACATAATCTCTTCTTTTTTAGATTCTATTCCATTCTTTTTTATCTTTACCTCAGCTACAAAAGCATCATTACCTTCAACCATTTCTAATAACTCATAAGCTTTTTTACGTCCTATTTTAGTTGCTATATCTTTTAACACTGCCATTTTCTTAAACATTTTATCACCTCTACTCAAAATTTACAATTGATTTTTAATTATATAAACCTAGTCTTAGACTAACTTATAATAATTATTGTCTCTAATTATATCAGATATAGAGTAAATTTAATACTTTGTAAAATTATTTATCCTCTCTAACCAAATAATCATTTCCATCTTGGTCTTTAAATGAAAACATCCTTCCATAAGGCATTTCCATTAGTTCACCAACCTCAACTTCATTATTAGCCATTTGTTCATAAGTTCCATTAATATCTCTTGTACTTAAAATTATTGACGGATGAGATAAATCTATCTCTTTATTTTGTTTCATCATTAGATTTTTATCATACAGTACAAATGTCGTAAACTCATTTTTGCTTGGTGCTATTTCTAACCATTTCACATTTGGGCCCATTTCCTTTTCATAAGTTACTACAAAGTTTAATTTTTCTGTCCAAAACAATTTTGCATCCTCTTGATTGTTTACATAGAGGCTTATCTTTCCTATTTTATTTATCATAACAATACCCACCTTTATTATTAAATAAATATCTAATATTTTTTATATTTAATAATATACCCATATATATTATTTTCTATAGATATATATTTCTAATATTTATCCCATATTATATAATTCTAAACTATAATGTAATTTATTTATCCCATATTATTATAGACTTTATTTATATGATTTAATCATTCTGTATCATACTTATAATTATGAAAATATGTACACTAAAAATCACTCTTAAATAGTGTTTTATATCTAAAAGTGATTTTATATATCCTATGCAATTTTATGTTTTAGCCATTTTGTTCCTCTTAATCTTAAACAGTATAACGTTCCTCTAACAAGCCAATCTGTGTACATACCTATCCAAATACCAAGTACTCCAAATTCTAACACAACTCCCAATACATAACCTGTAAAAATTCTAAAAATCCACATGCCTATTATAGCTGTCATCATTGTATATCTTGTATCTCCAGCCCCTTTTAACCCTGCTGACAATACAAATGATATAGGCCATATTACCATAGCTAAACAATCACTTCGAATCAGTTGTGTTGATACAGCAATTACACTAGTATTTTGAGTATACATACTTGAAATCCAAGGTGCAATTGGTATAAATATAGCTCCTACTACAAATAAACAAATTGTTGCAAATTTAGTTAGGTATAAGAGAGTACTTTTAGCCCCTTTAATATCTCCACGCCCTATATACTGACCTACCAATGTCGTTGCAGATAAGGCCAAAGCATTTCCTATTACATTTATGATAGATGCAATTGACATTCCTATTGCATTGGATGCAATTGCTGAGGTACCCATAGTAACTATAAACACTTGAACAATTAATTTCCCTGCGTTAAAAAGTAATTGTTCAACGCCTGCTGGTATTCCTATATTAAATATAGATTTTTGAGTTTCAATATCAATCTTAAATGGAAATATTTTACCTATAGATATAAATTCATTTCCTTTAAATAAAGCTCTTATAATAACTATACATCCAATTATTCTAGCTATAGCAATAGACATAGCTGCACCTGTTATTCCATAAGATGGTGTTTGTAGATTTATACCTAGAGGGTTTAAATCAATGCCATATATAAGTATATATCCTAATGTTACATTTACTATATTCATAAACATAGTAACATACATAGGTTTCTTTACATCTCCACATCCTCTTAAAATACCATTTGCTATTTGTTGTGTTGCAATAAATGGATACGTAAATAATGTAAATTCTATGTATAATTTTGCATTTGATTTTACCAATTCTTCTGCTGAACCATAAAATAAATTGATTACACCCGTTCTAAAAACCCACATTAATATTGTTATTGTAAATGATAGTATTACTCCAGATACTAGAGCTTGCTTTATAGTTTCATTCACTTTTTCACTATCCCTTTTACCTATCTGTTGAGCTACAACAACAGTTGCACCAACAGATAGTGCAGCGAATACAGATATAAATATATTATTTATTGAGTCAACCATTCCAACTGCAGATACAGCCTCTTCTCCAATATGACCTGCCATCATCGTATTAAATACTCCTAGAAGCATGACAAATGTCTGCTCTATCATTATAGGAATTGCTAATTTTATAACATTTTTCCTTATAAACATACTTCTCCCTCTTTTCCCCATTTATGTAAATTTAAATTTTAGTTAACTTATCAAACTTTAAGTTGGTTTTTAAAGTTAAAATTATATTGTTGACATCATAATATACTGTGTCCAAATAATATTATTCTTATTTAATATCATTTGAACACAGTACATCTTTATAATTATTTTATGTTTATTATTTTTTATGGATACTAGAATTTAAATATTTATATATTTAAATTAGACAATTAGTATAATTAACTATTATAAAAGATAGCTATATTTCGTTAATATTGTATCATTATTGTGTAATAATCACAATAAATACATGTCACACATTTATCCATATTTATCCATGTTTTGATTGCTCCAATTTATATAAAAGATAAGCTAAAATATAAAATCTTACAATATAAATGTAACAAAACTGACTCAATTTAATATTGTATTTTATAGACTATTTTTAGGATGTGATACTTTGGTTAATTTGAATGCAAATAATTTAAATGTAAATATGGTTTATCCTGTTTCTGCTACAGCTCCTATACGTTTTAGAAGATACACTGTTTCATACTCAGAAAATATGAGCAATATTTATTTAACTATAGCAACCTACTTCGATACACTTGGTTTAGGAACAGTAAGTATTGATAAAGTTTATGGTCAATGGGCTTGGGTTGTTGGTGACATATATGATTTAAATCTATTCGTTTTTGTTGGAAACTACCCTTATGAAATTGCTAGAAATAGATATGATGCTTTTGTTAATATTCTTCCAATTGCAATTACTTCTATTGCAATTGGAGATAGAATATTCTTCATTTCTAACTCTTGTTTATTAAACTCAAAAATTACAGTTAGATTTATATCCAGTCATCCTACACTTAATAGAACTGTTGATTATGGCAGTATTAGAAATTTTATTTTGTAACATTACAACATGATGTACTATTTGAAACAATATCATAAACTAAATCATATTATTAAATTATAGTAACATTATTAATCAGTACATCATGTTTATCTGTTACAATTTTATCACATTTTATTATTTAAGATAATTTTTAGTACTTAATATTTCTATTTACTTATTTTTTCTGTTCTAAATCCTATCTCTTTGTTTGCTAATTTATAGCCTTCTTGTATCATTTCTTCTCTTGTCAACGCATTCCCTAATAAATTATCAATACTAAGTTGTTTTCTATCACTAAAATACTTATCCAATAATGATTCTTCTATATCTTCTTGAGTTGCTAAATGTCCCTCATGCATTATATATTTTACATCAAAACCTTCTTTATTCAGTACCTTACCTAGCAAAATGCTTCTATGACATCGTATAGGCTCTTGCATTGCTCCTAATAAAACTATTTTATATCCCATCTGACATCCCTTTTTTAATCTTTCTATCCCTTTTAAAAAAATCTCTTCCTCAATTACCTTTTCAAAATCTGCATAACCTTCTTCTGTATATACATCTTTGTTAGTCCTTTTTGCTCCAAACTCCTTACCCATGTATATATATACAAATCCAGATTCTCTAAGAGATTCGTTAAATGCCTCTTTATTATATTGAATATTATATTTAGAATATGGAGTTTCTCTAATATCAACTACACAGTTTATATTGTACTTTTTTATCATATCAATAAGTTTACTAAAGGGATAATTTGAATGTCCTATCGCAAATATTTCCATATAATCACCTACTATTCTTAAAAATCAATATTCGAAATACAATTGATTATCCTACATATAAACCTTCTATGTTACAAATGTATTTAACAACTTCTATATTTTCATTTTGACAAGTATATACATTACTAAATAAATCGTTTATTTCTAATGCTATTTCTAAATAAAGCATATATATAGATATATATTCTTTCTCTTAGTGCCAGCTTCATAAGAATATCAATTATATAATAATTATACCCTTATTTCTCCAAAATCAAATAAAATATCATTTATTTGTTCTAAATACTTACACTCTTTTTTACTTATAACTTTCTGTATGTATTTTTTATTTTCCTGCTTAAAATGCTTATCTTTAGATTTATCTAAACCCCAAAATAAACCAAAAAATAATCTCAAAAAATGAGGGTGTCTCAAAATGAACTGTTTAGTTAATGAGGCACTCTTTTTTGTATTAAATCAAATATATTTTTATCATTTCAACAACGAAAAAGAGGCTTATCTCTATTCTGAGACAGCCCCATTTAATAGCTTTATCTTGATTAATTTTAACCTCTTATAAAACTCGTTTCACTGGTATCTGAACTTCTGTTAACCAATCATCCTCATTCTCTTTATTCCATATGCCATCTATATAAGACTCTCTAGGATTTCCAATTACTTCATATTTGTTGTCCTCTATCCATTTAAATGCATCTGCATAAGTCTTTCCTAATGTTGAATATGAACCATTGTGTAATATACAAACTGCATTTTCAACTTCATCTAGTTCTTTAAACTTTAATATATCTGTATCTTTCTTTAAATCATTTATAGCTTGACACATCTCAACATCCATATCAGACTCTCTATATTCACCATCATGATATATATTGAAACAATAATCAGGAACCGCACATGTACACCCTGTATTTCTCATTTCTTCAGCCATTACGTTTGGAAATAGATTGAAAAGTTCATCATACCCCTTTAATACCTTTCTCATAGAGGCAATTTTAACTTTTGGTAAAGACTTAATAATTACATCATTCATATTGACTTCTCCTTTCAAATTCACAAGATAATTACGCAGTTTAATGAGTTTATATTCTTCACTTTTGATTACATCCAACATTTCTTTTTCTTTATTCATTAAAATATTTTCAACCTCTTCAGGATTTTCCACAGCTTCTTTTATCTCAGCTAATGATAAGCCCATTTGTTTTAAAGTTATTATCTGATGTAATTTAGGTAATTGCTCTGTTGTATAGTACCTATATTTTGTAAACTCATCTACATATTCTGGCTTTAATAAGCCTATATCTTCATAATACCTTAATGTCTTTGTAGTTATTTTATTTATTTTAGAAAACATTCCTATAGAAAACATCTCATCACCTGCGCATTAGATTTGATTAATTTAAGTTTAAACCTTCCCCTTAGGTTAAAGTCAATACAAAATAAATTATAATTGTATTAATTCTTCAATTCTATCTCCACTTAATACCAATGTATCTCCTGTTTTTATAACAGTTGAACCTTTAGGTACTAAAACCTGTTCCTTTCGTTTTATCATAACTATTAATATATCCTCTGGTATATTAGAATCCATTATACTCTTATTTGCCCACTTACTACTATCATCAACATTTACTTCTATAAGTTTAGAGCTAATCTCTCCATCATAATCATTAAATGTTTTTAATACTGGTGTGTTATCATCAACCAAATCGAGCTTTTTAGCTACAGTTGGTATTAATGTTCCTTGTATTCCTACTGAAAGTAACGCTATAAAAAATATTATATGGAATATGTCATTCTCTATGATTACACCCTGAGTAACTGCATAAATCGCAAAAACTACTGAAGCAGCACCTCTAAGACCTACCCATGATATGAATAATTTTTCTTTATTTGAAAATTTAAACTTTGCTAGAACTATAAATGTTGCTAATGGTCTTGCAATAACTATCATAAATATAGATATTGCCATTGCTATACCAAATACATTTGGTAGCTTGGAAGGGAAAGATAACAACCCTAACATAAAGAATAACATTATTTGCATAATCCATGAGATTCCGTCAAAGAAATGAACCAAACTTTTTTTATGAGGTATCTTACTGTTTCCTAGAATAATACCTGAAATATACACACTTAAATATCCATTTCCTCCAAGATACTCACTAAATGCATAAGAAAGAATTGCAATAGCTGTTATAAATATAGTATAAAATCCTTCTATCTCGAAGTTTGAATTTCTTAAGATATAAACAGACAGTCTTGCTAGTACAAATCCTATAGCTAAACCAAAAAATATTTGCTTTATTACCATTGGCACAATAAGTTCTACTCCAGAATTATTCATCAATGTCAAAAAAATTAGTGTCAACATATACGCTATTGGGTCATTACTTCCACTTTCGACTTCCAATAAGGAGGCAAGAGAACCTTTTAAATTTAGTTTTCGAGAACGCAACACGGCAAACACAGATGCAGCATCTGTTGAAGCTGCAATTGCTCCAATTAATAAGCCTTCAAGTAAACTAGTTCCTACTACCATATGACAAAATATACCTGTTACTCCTGCTGTAATTATTACACCCAGTGATGACATCAGTATAGAAGGTATTGCAACAGGCTTAGCCATATTCCAGTTTGTTCCAAATCCTCCAAAGAACATTATAAATATTAGTCCTATAGAACATAATTGTTTTGTTAATTCATAGTTGTCAAAATAAATTCCTACCATACCATCAGACCCAAATAACATCCCTAATAAGATAAAAATTAATAATATTGGTACTCCAAATTTATATAAGACCTTGCTAGAGGTTATACAAATCAATAGCACTAAACCACTTATAATCATCAATTCTGTCATAGCATCAACTCCATTTCATATAAATTTTGTAGATTAAAATATATCTACAATTTTATTATTTATTCAAATATAACATGACATAAGTTTTATAAGTTGTGGTGCATAAAGTACAATTAAAATTTAATAATACACTAAAACATGAGTATTCTACTCAAATTTATATATTTATTTTAATTATATTCATTTAATATTCAAAATTTGAATTATTTTTTATTAATATTTCATTTTTCAGTTGATTATTTAATATATTTCATGCTCTTATAGTAGTTTTATATATACTATGAAATATATAATATTTAGATAAGTAATAAGAAACTAACATACAATGTTAGATACTTTAGATATGAAATCTTCAAAATTTCATACATTGAAATATTTCTTTATATATATTATTTTATATTTGTTACAAATTATTGTCAAATTATTTTTCTTAAAAATAGAAAAATTGCATAATTTTTTTCAAATTATGCAACCCATAATATTTATTCCCAAAATTCTTTTATCCCTTCTATTATCTCACTATAAGGCAATAAAGTAGCTTCTACTATTGATTTATTTGTTTTTTCTAGATAATATTTAATCATATGATATCCACAAGCATATCCTGCACAGTAAGGTAAGCCAACTGGAAAGTATCCTTGCATTTTAGCTATATCATCACCATAAAGATAGGATGTTATGTTTTGAAATCCAGTCTCTTTTAAAGCATCTTTAATTATTGGTTTTATACATGTGTTTAACGTCTGGATGTCTGTTTTACTAACCCAAGGTCCTACCATATCCTCGCCAAACATCCATGTCGCAAAATTTTCTGCAAGCCCCTCATTTATCATCATTTCTTCTAATGTTATACTATTACTCCAATCTATAAACTGGAATCTGATATTATGATTACATTCATGTGCTAGTGCTACTTGTAATCTATTAGTTGTGTATTCATTAGGAACCAATGATATGAACATATATCCAGGTATTCCACCATCGCCCCAATATCCATCACTTAAAATTGTATAAGGGCTATTTGGATTAGCCAATAAGATTGAATATTTATAGTCCTTAATATTCAAATCGTATCCTTCTCTTATAAATGAGTTTATAGACTCTTCTATGGTTTCTTTGCAAGTGTTCCAAAGTTTATCATCAGATAGTGCATTTATATTATTTTTTTGATTTTCATCAATATCCTTAGGTGATAAAAACCCCATCATTTCACTTGCCATAATTACATCATATCCACCTTCTTGTCTAGCAACCATTGGAACATTTATGCACTTCCACTTAAATTCAAAAGGCTTCATAAGTTCATATCTGTATATATCTTCTTTCTTGTTTAATGGTGCATTCATTATCTTCTTGTATATCTTATCTGAGCGAACTTCTATAATGTTCATCTTTATCATCTCCTTCAAAATAGAGTATATAGAATTATGTCGCGTCAATGTCAATATACATTTTATATAATCTAGCTTTCTTCAATTATAGTTTCGTCTATAGTTTTGTCAGAATCATCACCAAACAAGTAATAAGATACTCTATTAACAAATCCATTCTGTTGCCAGTAAATTACATCATCTAATAAAAATGGATTATCAGTAATTATACTATCTACATTTAAATTAATCATTTTTTTCATTAATTTGCTGTTATTGATAGTCCACACAAAAACTTGCTTTCCTTTTTGGTATATATTATCCACAACGTTTTCAGTTATAAATGTAGACTCTATTCCATATATATCAACATAATCCCAGTTGTAAAAATTTCCATATGCAACCGCAGTTAAATAACATGTTATTATATCTGGATTTAATCTTTTGACATTTTTTAATACATCTTTATTCATAGATGCTACAACACATTGGTTCTCTAACCTGTTTGATTTAATTAATTCTAAAACCTTTTTTTCTACATTAGTTTTTTCATGACCATTAAGTTTTATTTCTATTAAAAGTTTTATTTTCCCTTTCGAATACTTCATAGCCTCATCAAGAGTTGGTATTTTTTCACCTGCAAAACCTGAACTAAAGTGACTACCTGCATCATAGTTCTTAATTTCATCATAATTTACTTCCCAAACATTTCTATTTACACCAGTTACTCTCTCAAAGTTAGAATCATGAAATAAAATCAATTCCCCATCCTTAGTTTCTTGTACATCAATTTCGGCATACTCAGCTTGAGTTATAAAAGTCTCTTTAAAAGCAGCTAGTGTATTTTCCGGAGCAATTAATGAAGAAACTCTATGAGCAGTTGCTGTTGTATTATAAAAAAATGAAGAGTTAAATAAAATATCATTATTTAAAGAATACGCTATAGATTCAATATGTAGGATAAATAAAATTATGGATATTTTTAGAGTTATTCTTAATAGTTGAATTACTGAGTTTTTTTGTTTCTCAGATTTTTTTTCATAAATCCTAATATCATTATATTCATAATAAAATGTAGAAATAAAACCTGTACTAATTATAAATATAGCTATTGATGAAATAAATGTAGCATAGTCATTGAATAATATACACCTATTAATAAATATATCTTTCAAAAAATTTGCATCAGTATAATTTTTTGTCCATATCCCTATCAATATAACAATAATATGATATATTATATATCCTATAATACTGACTATTAAAGATATTCCTAATGAATAAAAAATCAACTTTATAGCTTTTCCTTTTGTAAGGTTATTACTTATATTTCTTGCCTCTTTAAAAGCATCTGTATTTAGAGTTATTTCATGTATACTAAAAATCCATCTAATAACTGATATATATAATATTAAAATTAAAAACATATAAATTATATTTAAAACTATATTAGAATTTATATACTCTAATATGTATTCTGGAAGCTTTATTTTTCCAATAAACCCTGAGGTTAAGGCTATGTTTGTAAGTGGAACTATCAGTAGCACAAATACAAATAACAATATATTTTTAGGATACAATATTTTCATAGATTTTTTTAAAGACAATTTAATAAGTTTATACAATGTAATTTTTTCAGAAATTCTTGATTTATCAAAACAAATAATTACTGAAGTAAATTCAAAAAACATATAAAATGTTAATATCACAATTGAAAGTATGGCTAATAATATTGATAAAGGATTAGTTAATATTTTTCCTATATTATCAGTGCTTAAATAAACTATATTTGCACTTTTCATAGAGCTACTTAATACAAATTTAATTGATGGCAATATAATTATCAAAGCCAATCCCTTATGAAACAGTTCAAATGTAATTAATGTGGTCCAGTTATATTTTATTAATTTTACAAAAGTATCTAAGATATTCTTATTCATGATGTCCCCTTAATCTTTTTATTGTATTTTATCCTGTAAACCTCATAAATATATACTATTTTTTTAAATTAATAATTTTATTTAAGCTAATACAAAGAATTATATTTCCCCAAATATATTATTATAACTGCAGTTTTATTTAAGTTAATTTCATATGTAATATTGGAAATGGATTGCCTTGCCCATCTATTTCAGACCTATCAAATTCTTTAAATCCTAAATGAAGATAAAATCCCACTGCTTTTTTATTTTGTTCATTTACATCAACATATTTTATATTATATTTATCTATAGCATACGTTATTAACTTTTTACCAATACCATGACCTCTATATTTATCTTTTATAAATAGCATCTCAATTTTGTCTTTATCTATTCCCATAAAGGCTTTTATTATATTTTTTTCTTTAACACAGACTATATTTTCTACTTCTTTAAGCCCAGTTTTAACTAATGGTCTTAAAGATTCAATATCTTTCTCTATTAAAAAATCATGAGTGGCTCTTACTGATGATTCCCAGACTTTCAACATTTCCTCATATTCGTTTGAATTTATTTGTCTCATTTCAAAAATTATTTCAGAGTTCATAAAAACTTCCTTTCTGTTCTATGTGATTTTTAATTGTTCCTGATTATTTATATAAAATTTAGAAAGGGCTATGAAAGTTAATATCATAGCCCTAATTAAATTTAAATATAATCCATTATATTTTTATAATTATATACTAAAGTCTAACAAATTTACTACAAGAATTCATATTAGCTATACTAATGGAGCTTCTATCTGAGTAGTAAAAAGGAATTTATGGCAGTGACCATCATTAACAGTAGTATTTCCACATACCAAATGAACATGTTTGTTAGTTCCTGGTATCTTAATAGCTGGACCTGTTGTAACACATATCTTATGGAAATGGTCAAGGAAATCCACATTATCATTTATTTTATGAACATGATTTGTACCACCATTTATTGGTATAACTTCACCAGTAACTCCTGCTGCACGATGGTTATGTCTATCGTCGCATTCTTCTGCTAACTTAACACTTTGTGAGTATTCATGAACATGTGTCATTTCCTCATAATCATTATAGCACTTATTACATTCATTATATTTATAATCATCATATACATAATCTCTTTCACATTTATAATTTTGATAACTCATTTTTATATCTCTCCTTGTTATATTATATATTTAGAAATTCCTCTAAAGAATCTCTAATATATAGTATGAATCAGAGTCAAAAAAGTTCATATTTTGTAAAATTATGTATTAATTTAATTATTCATTCCAATGTTTAGGATGTACTAGTGAAGCTGGTAATTTTGTATTAGAATCTCCTTTTGCAGTATTAACTTGCAATTGTGTTAAAAATATACTATTTTTAAGATTAGCTCCTCTAATATTGCAATCTCTTAAATCTGCTCCTATTAAATTTGCTCCACTTAAATCTGCGTCTTTTAAATTTGCTGCTATCATGAATCTTCCTTTTAAATCTGCTCCTATTAGATTTGTTTTTCTAAGGTCTGCTCCTATTAAATCTATACTTTTACTTAATTTTTTCTTGTTTTTAGGATTAGAAGTTTTAAGAAAAGATTTGACTTTTTCCATTACAGACTCACTAGCTTGTGCTAATAATGAATTTACCTTTACTCTATGTGATGTGATATCTAAATCAATTAGCTGTTCTGGATTCATATTAGTTATCTTTTCAGTTTCTTCAATTATTGAGTCAATTTTTACTTTTATTGCATCTGCTATATCTAATATAGATGCTTCTTTAAGATACCATAGCATTTCATGTAACTGTCTCATAATTAAAAATACTTCAGACATTTGACTTGCTAATTCTGATGATTGCATCCAGTCTCTACCTTTATATGTTACTTGTGCTACTTTCTGACCTGAACCAAAACAATCATATGCAGTACAGCCTTTAAAACCTCGCTTTATAAGATTGCTATGTACAGAACATTTAAAATCTGATTGCAAATTAATACATGGATTTCCTGATTCCTTATCAACAGGAAATCCATCTGAAGCAGAAAAATAAAGAGCTAGACAACAAAGTCCAAAACACTTTTCACAATCAATTTTTAACTCATCAAATAATTTATTATTATATATATCTTTATGTATATTTATCATATCGCTTCTCCTTCTCAGCATGTTTTTTAATAAGTTACTGTTGTAAATAAATTACATTTCAACCTATTATGTAACATTTCTTATTTTTAATTATAATTTAATGTGTTTGTTATTCCAATAGTATACATTGGTTTCTTGATATTTGTAACAACACTTTTTATACTAGAACTTATTTTAACTATAACATTATACTAATAAGTTTTCACCCAATCATAATATAGCTCATGAACTATAAATATTTTTAGAAGTTGAAAATTTCAATGTTTTTAGAATCCATGATATAATAGCCATAGATACAACCTATAAAATCAAAAATATGCAAATTAACTATACAAAGCTAAGTATCTCATTTAACTTTACAATTCTAGTATAAATAAGCCTAACAACTATATTACTATTTTAAGTAAATACGATTAACTTATTTGCAGAGGAGAGAATATTTATGGAACTATTGCTACATAAAGAGAAAAAGTATAATTTTTTTGTTTCAGATACTTTCACAAGTAACATGCTAGTACCAGTTATTAAAAACCTTTTATATAAAGCAGAAAATGAATGGGATGATTATGACGAGATATATCATTGTTGCCATTTAATTGAAACAGTAAAACAGAATCCAAATATTATAATGGACTTTCACTATATAAAAAAAGATGATAACATAATTGGAGTTGGATTAATGTCACATGGAATACTTGATATACCACTTTTTTTCCCAGACACGATACATATTTCAGAACCTACAGATAATATTTTGGTATTCAATTATTTTCATATTTCTCCAGAAGACCGAGGTAATGGTGGACGTTGGTTAAGAGATATCATTATTCCATATTACTATGGTAAAAAATTCAAAAGTATTTATGTAAAATCAAGTCATCCTAGAGTTTTCAACCTATATAATAGATTAGGTAAATGTATTGGTGAATATATCAGTAAGAGTGATAATGGACTTTATGAGCGATTAGGCAAAATGTTCAGAATATCTCTTGAAAAATAAACTTATTACAACTGCATATTAATAAAACCACAAGAGAATATAAAGATAAATAAGCTTTAATTCTGTAATAAACTCTTGTGGTTTATACTGTACTATAAAATCATAAATAAAATACTTTATTCATGATTTTACGCTTTTTTAACTACCGAAGACTTCAACTTCATAGCTCCGAATCCATCTATTTTGCATTCTATATCATGCCCATCTGATGGGTCATGTACTAAACGTATATTTTTTACTTTTGTTCCAATCTTTATAGATGATGAACTCCCTTTTACTTTAAGGTCTCTAATTACTGTAACAGAGTCTCCATCATTTAATATATTTCCATTTATGTCTTTAATAATATTTGAATTTTCTTCTGTTCCCAATTCTAAGGCCCATTCATGAGAGCATTCTGGGCAAACTAAAAGAGTTCCATCTTCATAAGTATATTCTGAATTACATTTCGGGCAATTTGGCAAACTTTCCATATTTATATGTCCTCCACTTGTTATTTTTAAATTTTTTACAACATAAAATTTCTTTTGAGCCTATATGATATCATATTATACTTATATTTACAAACTACTCTTTTTCCTAAGGTTTAAATTCTTCCATTACACCATATCAATACATAGGTATGCTTCTTTTTGATTCCACATAATGGATGTACTATGAATATCTATAGAATCAAGATAACAAGGTTGTCCAATTTGGAATCCAGAATATGTATTTTTAAATTTTTTATTTAAATACAACAAAATATTATTTTCCTTATCAATCACATAAATACATTGTTCAATATTATCTAAAATAGACTTATATTGGTTCATATGTTGACTTACTTTCTTTTCTTTTTTACGTTGTAGAAATATTGATATAATTTGAGAAATCAAAGATAATGTGCTGACTTCTTCCTGTGTCCATAGACGTAGTCCTGTACACTCATCAAATCCAACAAATCCACTGAAAACTTGACCATCTCTATATGCACATTGAAGTGTAGAATGGATACCCTGACTAGAGAACAGCTCTTCTAACTTAGGAGGTAGTGTATGAATGTCACGACAATAGAAAACTAAATCTTCTCCAAAAAGCTTTTCATAATCATTATACTCTTGATAATCACTATTTTGTAAATTAGCCATTTGAGAAGAAATTCCAGTATTACACCATTCATAAGTGTTCGATGTATATTGACCATCTTCTGTATTTTCAAAAATATAAACACGACTCACATTAAACTGTTTCCCAACAACTTCAAGTATCATATTAATTGTTTTATCTATATCATCAGACTGATAAAGCATACGGAATATATAACGTGTAAGGTTATCAGGACATTCAGCATATTTCTTTTCTGAATCAATAGCTGTTCCAAGAGAAGAGTAATTAAATTCTTCCAAATCTTCAAAGTAACCTTGATCATATATGACATAATTGTTTTTCCCCAGAATTTTTGCTTGATATAAAGCCTTATCCGCTCTTTTGTACATCGCCTTAAATGTACCACCATCTTTTGGATATATAGCTATTCCAATACTACAGGTCACTTTTATGGAACTTTTCTCTTTATGAAATAGATGACGAAACATATATAAAAGTTCTTCTGCTTTCTTTTCCGCATCTTTTAATGAAGAAATATTCTTCATTAAAATAGTAAACTCATCCCCACCAATCCTGCCAACAATATCATTGTCTCGCATTATTTTTTTCATACCTGCTGCTATTTCAGTGAGCACTATGTCTCCAATCATATGTCCTTCTGTATCATTAATCTGTTTAAAATTATCTGTATCAATCATAAACAATGCACCCATAACATCTAAATTCTCTTCAAAATATTTCTTAATCTGCCTCTCGGTTTCAGCACGATTATAAATTCCTGTTAATGCATCTTTCTCTGATATGTACTGTAATTTCTCAATCTGCTTTCTTTCTTTAGTAATGTCAAGCCCTATACTGTAAAAAGATGGTATTCCATCCCAACTATCTTCTCCACTAACATAACACAGCGTGACAGTCCATACGCGTTCTTGCTTTGAGCGTGTATATATTCTTGTTTCAAATACAACATTATCTCCAGACTCTTTTAAATCTAGTGCCAATTCCTTACTGCGTTTATAATCCTCGGAAAATAAATATCTACATTGATTATCAAGTTCTTTTTCAAACTGTTCCTTTGTATATTCAATCATGTTCAAGAATATGTTATTATGCCAAAGTATTGTACTAAAATCTCTTGCATCTATTCGAACCATACCTGCTGGAATAGTTTTCAAGATTGATTCTCTTTCCTGGTCTTTTTTCGCTAGCTTATACTCAGCACTATACATATCATAAGATAACTCTATGCGAGCTCTTCGACCTTTCCAATCTATCATGCGATTTTTAATCATAAATGTTCTTTTCAGTTTTTTATTGTAAAACTCCCATTCATATATATCATCTTTCTTTAAATATGAATTCGTACAAAATGGACATGGAGAAGTTCTTCCTTGAATTACCTCATAACATTTCCTTCCAATCAGCTCACTTGGTGATGCTTGTAAGGTATTACACGATTGTTTATTTAAATATAACAACTCATACGTATTCATATCGCTAATATAAACGTTTCCAGCATACTCTGACATCATCCATTCAAAATTCTCTTTACTTTCTTTTTCCTTCTCACACAGTTCATCTTGCTTTATTTTTAATTCATTGATATTTGAATACAATATATAGATTATTGCTTTTTCATGTTCCTGTGATTCGATTAATATGCCATTCATTATTACCCAAAGATTACTTCCATAATTTATTGGAATGCAAGTTTTATGCTCTCCACTCTTCTTACCATTATGGTAAACATCGAAAAAATAATCTCTCATAGATTCAAAATCATCATAATCATTTTCATAATAATCTCTTAGATTAGAAAATTCATTCAAAAATTCTTTTTCTGTATATCCTAACAACTGATAAAAAGCTGCATTTCCCCAGATAACTGTAAATGAATCATCTAAAAAATGCTTACTAACTCCAATACCCATGGATTTTAACATTTCTTCTGAAATAACTTCATTATTTATTGTTTGTTCTTTTTCAAATACTTTATCTAACCCAGCATTATCTCGTATCATTTTTTGTTATCCTCCTATCCTTATCACCCTTTTTCAATACATTATGCTTTTTATAACATAATGCTAAAAGTGAATCATCAATGTGTGTTAACCTATCTTATTTACAGCTTCTTCTTAACTTAAATCCATATTTAAATTTCTCTCTGAAATATATAAGTTCTCTTTCCCTGTTTCTTTTTACTTAATATTAAATCTTTTGTAATTATAATTAATCTTTTTCCAAATTTAAAGACGAAAGTTTTATTTATTTGACTTTGATAATATACTTAAGACTATTTTTAAAAATTTAGTTTGTAAGGTTTGTTTATTGTCATTTAAATGATAAGTTTGATTTGTTGTAAACAAAGCTTGATTTATTTAATATATAGAACCAAATTTATTTCTACTTCAATCATAATTTTTTCATACATATCTCAAGTTTGCATTCTTTTAATGAAATTATATCATAACTTGATTTTTAAATCAGTCCTTTTCTAAGTCAAAGAAACAATAC
The DNA here is from genome assembly GCF_056688945.1 of Clostridioides sp. LIBA-7602. Taxonomy (NCBI): domain Bacteria; kingdom Bacillati; phylum Bacillota; class Clostridia; order Peptostreptococcales; family Peptostreptococcaceae; genus Clostridioides; species Clostridioides sp. LIBA-7602. The sequence goes on from NZ_CP196991.1 coordinate 4,207,055, forward strand.
AAAACAACTGAAATTACTTCACTAAAAATAACCATATAAGTAATTATCCTATATGGTCTTGATTATTCATTGATATAAAGTTTTATTTCAAGATATTATACAATAAATATGCTTAAGGTAAATTTCCTTTTTTAATTCTAATAATTGTTACTTCTATACTATACAATATATTTACTAGATAATACTCTATATACATGTATTGCTCACTTATAACCAAACTATATATTCTTATTTATAATGTATTTCCATGTTGCACTTTTATTGAAAGTTTTTTTATTTAGTTTATCTTGTCTTTTTTATTTACATATTCGATTAGATAACTAATTCCCATACCTATAAAACTACCTGCTAGCCCCCATATAAAATTATCTGTAATAAATCCAATTGATATTCCTATTATAAAACCACCTATAATGAAATTCTCTGACAGTTCATCTTCTGACTCATTTTCATCATAATTTATACTATTTGTAGGCAATTTGCTTGACTCAATCATGTCTTCAATTTTATCTGTATTTTCCTGAACCTCCCATGACTAAAGTCACAGGGTTCCTGCTTCATAGAATTTTGCATACTAAAATATGTCTTACCAATTCTCCACAAGCTATCCCCGTAGTTCCTACGGTTCTTACATAAGTTATTTATTTTAAACTCTTATTAGTCTTAATCCTTCTTTTAGTATATTTATACTTGCATTTATATCTCTATCGTGAGTTTCATTACAACAAGGACACATCCATTCTCTTATACTTAAATTCTTCATTTCCTCGTTTTTGTACCCACATTTATTGCATATTTGTGAACTTGCAAAGAATTTACCTACCTTTACAATTTGTCTACCATACCAATTAGCCTTGTATTCTAATTGACGAATAAATTCTGACCATGATACATCAGAAATAGAAAGAGATAGTTTATGATTTCTAGTCATGTTCTTTACTTGTAAATCTTCTATGCAAATAATATCATTCTCTCGTATTAATTTAGTAGATAGTTTTTGTAAAAAATCCTCTCGACGATTAGCTATATGTTCTTGAAGTCTTGCAACTTTTAACCTTGCTTTATTTCTATTTAAACTACCAATTGTTTTTCTCGATAATTCTCTTTGTAATTTAGCAAGTTTGTTTAATGACTTTTGAAGATACTTAGGATTTTCTATAAATTGTCCACAACTTAAGATACAAAATTCTTTAATTCCTAAATCTAAACCTATCTTATTATTAGTATTTTCAAGTGCTTCAATCTCTATATCAGTACAGCATAATGATATATAATATTTACCACTTGGCTCCCTAGATACAGTAGCATTAAGTATTCTCCCTTGAGGTACTTGTTTATCCCTTACTTTGACCATACCAAGTTTAGGTAATTTTATATATTGACCACAGCACATAATATTTCCATTTGTAAAGTTAGTTCTATATGAAAATCTATTAGTTTTCTTTGATTTAAATTTAGGAAATCCTGCATTTTCTTTAAAGAATTTTTTATATGCGTTTTCTAAATCTTTTAAGGTGTTTTGTAGTGAAAATTTGTCAGGTTCTTTAAGCCACTCTAATTCTCTTTTTAAATTGGTCAAATCAGAACTGCACTGTTTATAAGTAAAAGTTTCTTTATTATTTTCATAAACTTCTATTTTTTTAGCAAGATACTTATTATATACAAATCTACAACATCCAAAAGTTTTGTTAATTAACTGTTGCTGTTTTTTATTTGGATACATTCTAAACTTATATGCCTTTTCCACTACTATCACCTCACTTTACTTGTTTTTTCTGATTATTCATCACCCATCATAATATTAACATTTAAAACAAGTATTTTGAAGGTTTTCATATTTATTTTTTAAATAACATATATAAGAACTGTAAGCCCTTAACTTTTATCATTTTTGAGGTTGTCGTTCACATAAGTTCGCTACTACCTATGCAGTTCTCTTATGAACTTCTTACATTTTCATGCAAGCACAGACTATATCTTATCCTTCGGCATTATCCGTTAAGGTCTACCCACTTCCACTACCAATAGCTTGTAGTGTACTTCCCTCAAGAGGAATAGTCGTTGAAGTTTCTCCTATTCGGAGCTTACCTGCTGATTGCCCATTTTAAAGTACTTAGGGTTTAACCTTATACCATCTAACCAATTTTTTCTACTTTCGTAACTTTCACACTTAGGTTTATTTCATCCTTATGTTTTAGTTTAGTTAGCTTTAGGGGTTTCCAGCAATTCAAGTAGTATTGGATAGGTTCTTTCCTATCTCTACATATAAGTTTCCCTATATGCTGACTACTTTAGCTACTAACTCACGACTAAAGTCACGAGTGTGCGTAGCTATTTTTTAATCAAATAACAAATCATCTAAAGTTATATTAAATATATTTCTTAGTAACATTAAATTCTCTATATCTGGATATGTTTTATTGGATTCCCATTTTGATATAGCTTGCCTAGATACGTTTAGCATTTCAGAAAGTTGTTCTTGTGATAAATTTCTTTCTTTTCTTAGTCGCTTTAAATTTTCTCCAAAATTCAATATTATCACCTCATCTCAACTTAATTATATTTATATATTGATTGATTCACAATCCTTATATAGTTGCATTTTGTTAACTAATAGTTGCATTACTAATTTTATCTATAGTTTAGATTAAAATATAACAAATATTAAAGAGGCTATATCATAGTAATTATAAACTACTATGATATAGCCTGAATATTAAACTTCTCTTGTATTTTTAATGATTTCACGAATCTTTTTAGCATTTTCAGCAATATCCCCAACATTACCTTTAGTTAATAAGCCACCAAAACCACATACATCAACACCGTTTCCAAGCCATACATGCAGGTTATCAAGGTTAATTCCACCACTTGCCAAAACTGGCATATCAGGTATCGGTGTTTTAAATACCTTTACTAGTTTAGGTCCATAGAAATCTGATATTGGAAAAGCCTTGATAAAGGCAGCTCCTAAGCTCAGTGCATCTACTGCTTCAGTCAATGATGTACATCCTGGAGCATAAGGAATTTGATATCTATTGCAAAGCCTTGCTACATCTTCATTGTAATTTGGTGCAATAATAAATTGAGCTCCATGTAAGATAGCATGGCGAGCTGTTTCACTATCCAAAATGGTTCCTGCTCCTACACAAAGGGATTCACCATATTTTTTATTAAGCCCTTGAATTATTTCTCCAGCATTATTCAAAGTATAGCTCATTTCCATAACCGTTATTCCACCTTTTATACAACCTTCAGCAATTTCACATGCACGATTAAGTGTTTCTTCTCTTACAATTGCAAGAGCCCCACATTCTGCCATTCTTTTGGTTATATTCATCTTTTTCATATCATCACCTCTATATTTATCAAACCATTTTACTTTTCCATTAAGTTAACTTCATTTTCATAAGACATATATTAGTCATATGCAAATGTGATTCCCTTATCTATGTTATCTATTATCACTATATTGATTAAGTACTCCTCTATAATTTTTAACCACTTGCTTAATTTCTTCAAGTGCTTTTCCAGTTGGTTCAGTTACAGGAAGTCGTGCAGTTCCAACGTTAATTCCATTAAATACAACAGCTTTTTTTATAACAGATGGAATTGTTCCCAGCTTTAGGATACGACGAAGCTCCTCTATACTACTTTGAGCTTTTTGAGCTTCTTCCAAATCCCCCTTCATGAAATTTTCATAAATAGCAATATCAATCTCTGTAAGAAAGTTTGCTGTTGCAGCAACAGCACCTTGTCCACCAGCCTTCAAACTATCAAGAATAAGTGAATCTGAACCTGAAAATATACTAAAATCCTCACTCTTAGTTACTTCAATATAAGCTTTCATGTTGTCAAGTTTACCACTACTATCTTTAATACCAACGATATTCTTTATCTTTGCCAATTCACGCACTGATTCAGGCTCAATATTAATCCCTGTCTTACCTGGCATGTTATACATCATAATGGGTAAATTAACTGAATTAGCAATAGTTTTATAATGTAAAATTAATTCCTCCTGTGTTGGTGTTACAAAGTATGGTGTAATAATAGATAAAGCGCTTGCTCCAATAGATTCCATTCTCTTAGATAAACTTATAACTTCACGAGTTGAATTACCACCTGTTCCAACAAAAACATGTACACGATTATTAGTGTGATTAACAACAATTTTTGCGAATTCAACCTTTTCATCATCTGTTAGCACATGACATTCACCATTAGTTCCCAAAATAAATAACCCATAAACTCCCTTACCTACTAGATAGTCAATTAACTCACATGTTGCCTGTGGATTTATATTTTGATTTTCATCAAAAGGTGTTATCATTGCACATATAATACCTTTATATTTCATAAAATTACATTTCCTCTCTAATAGACTTTCCAAGACTTCCTCCTGGATGCCACTTCAAATACTGTTGTACATCAAGTTCTTTAGCATATTGTAATGCAACACTTAAGGACTGTAAGACTATAGTTTCAGCAAGAATCGAAGCACGAGGGGCTTTATTAAGGCAATCACCTTCCTGTTTAACACCTGCAAACAAGAATATATCAGAAACATCCTTTAAGAATGAATTTGTATTACCACTTACACCAATTATCTTTGCTCCATTTACTTTTAATGTCTCAATAGTTGCTTTTAATTCTTGAGTCTCACCACTATTTGATATTGCAATAACAACATCCCCAGCTACTACTTGACCACTTGAGCCATGTACTGCTTCTGTACCATGTAATATATATGCTGGCGTTCCAGTAGATGAAAGTAATGATGAAATATACCCTGATACATGTCCTGGTTTACCAATACCAGTCACGTGTACACGTCCATGATTCCTTTCAACTTCAAAAATTAAATCACATGCTTTATTTATAGATATTTCATCTATTGATGCAATAAACTCTGATACTTCATTAGATAGAGTGTCTAGAAATTCAGATAGCGTGTTTTCCATAATAGACTTATCCTCCTTTAAATTATGGTAACCATACCTATGACTTTTACATTGTTACTTTAAGACTAGATAGGTTTTATAAATTGTAAAATATTATGTAAGATTGAGCCAACTACGTTATAATCAATATTTGGGAAAGTTGCACCCTCTATACCAAGAGTTCCATAAACTGGATATAGTATAACTGGTAAAAATGCAAGTAATAATCCTACAACAAACGACCCTGCAATAGCTCCTCTCCATCCTCCTGAAGTATTACCAAATATCGCAGCTGTACCACCTGAAAAGAAACATATATGAGCAGCTGGAATAATTACTACAGGGAATATACTAGGAAATGATGCCATAATAACAATTGCTAATAGACCCGCAGCATATGCTGATATAAAGCCAATAATAACTGCATTTGGTGCATATGGAAATACTGTTGGAACATCAAGTGCAGGACGTGAACCTGGAATATATTTTTCTGAAATAATTACGAATGCCGCAGTTATTTCAGCTAAGAACATACGAACACCTGACATCAGTATTGACATACCAGCTACAAATGTAAATGCCTCTATAAGTGGAAATACTAACCAATGTGTTGAACCAGCGATTTCTTGAGTAAATGCCTGTCCAGCTTTTAATGTTGCAATATAAAATAAGATTAACATAACTATAGATAGACCCATTAAAAAGTCTCTAAATATTGATAACCACTTAGGAAATTCTATAGTTTCTGTTGTATCATCTTTATGCTTTGAAAATAAACGTCCTATATATCCTGATAGACCATAACCAATCATATTGAAGTGACCAATGGCTTGTTCATCTCCACCTGTCAATTCACGCATAAATGGCTGACAAAATTGAGGTAGTGCAGCAGACATAAATCCTAAAATAACTCCACCTATTAAAATAGTGATTGTATTATCGAATCCATGTGCTTTCATGATTAAAACTAATACACAAGAAAAGAATAAACTATGACCTGTTGTAAAGAAAATATTTTTAAACTTTGTAATACGTGCAAAAACTAAATTTAATATAAATCCAAGAATTAATGTACATGAAACTGCAAAACCGTATGTACTTTGTGCAAGTGCTGTAGCTGCTTCTGGTGAAGCTATAACACCAGTAATTCCAAACCCATGTTGGAACAATTTATTGAAATTCTGAAGTGCACCAGTCATAGCAGATGCACCAATACCAAATATTAGAAAGCCAATAAGCGTTTTTGAAGACCCAGTAAATACTTCAACAGCTGATTTCTTTTGAAGAATCAATCCTATACATGCAACTACACCAAGCAAAACAGCAGGTGTACTCAACAAACTAATAATAAACTCCATAAACATTCCTCCCTATTCTCTTAAATTTATCCCTCTTTTGAAGCAAGGAATTTTTCTAGTGTCGCCTTAATCTCGTTACGGTCAACAATATTACGAATTCCAATTATATCGAATTTCAAATTTTTCTTTTTTAATTCTTCAGCAACATCAATTAATGTTTCTACAGCATCTCCATTAAATCCATTTAATGAATCCAATGAACCATGTTCTACTTCGATTGGAAAGTTATTTTCTTTAATAATTTGTTGAGTTTTTATTTTTAACATTAAACTTGAGCCAACTCCTGCTCTACATGCGATTAAAATTTTATACATTATTAAATCCTCCCTTATAATTCGTGTCTTTTTATAAAATCAATAATTTCTTTACCTTCTTTAGCAGTATCCAACACGCTAAAGAATTCATCTTGTTCCAATAATTCAACCAGTTCAGACATAGCACGTAAATGACTATTATTATCTACTGCACTTAAACAAAATACATATTTTACAGGGTCATTTTCATCATTTCCAAACTTAATAGGGCTATCTAAAGTAGCAATACCTATTGCAATCTCTTTTGAGCCAGCCTCTGGTCTAGCATGTGGAAGTGCCACATGTTTTGTAATTACTATGTATGGCCCAGATACTTTTGCTGAGTCAATCATGGCATCTACATATCCCTCAGTTACTTTATTGTTTTCAACTAAAACAGAAGCTGATTGTCTAATAGCATCCTCCCAATTCTTAGCTTTTATCTTTAATTTTATTAGTGTTTCACTAGTAATCTCACTTAGCATAGGCCCCTCTCCTTCCTTAGATGTAAAATTCTCTATTTGTGCAAAATAAGCTAATAACTCGCTTGAAAGCATACTTTCAGAAGTTACTTTTGCATATTTTTTTATTATATTCATAACCTCATCTATCTTAGGTTGTCTTAAAAAAATATCTCCCAATTGAATGTACACTTCACGTGTAATCTTATATTTTTCTTTTGTGGTCATAACAGGACTTACTTTAATTACTGGTACATCTGTCTTTAGACTCTCTGTATTATAATTAGTAGTAAATACAATGTCTACAGGTTCACTTATATTTTCCAAACCAACTGATTCTGACATTGGTATAAAATGCAAGTCAGGAAATAAGTTTGTAAGTTCTGCATGTAAAATAGCTGAACTCCCAACACCATTTGAACAAACTATTAATGCTATTCTTTTTCTAAAGTCTTCGAATTCCTTTTTATTTGAAAAAAGAGTTGCAAAATGCATTGTTAAGTATGCTAATTCCTCTTCTTGAATTTCTTCTCCAAATAATCCACAAAACTCTTTCATTGAATTACTTACAATTCTATAAACTAATCTATATTCTTCTTTTACCTTTTCACAAATTGGATTATAAATAGGCAATTTAAACAAAAGTCTATAATAAGCTGGTCTAAAATGAGAATATAATTGTTTAAATATCTTTTCTTGACTTATATAATAAACCCCACTTAAATATCCAAACCTTGTCATCATTTTATTTACAATTTCTGAAATTACAGCCTTATCTTCTGTATCTTCTTCATAATTTCCTACTGATATACCTAAAATCCAAGCACTAATATACATTATATTATGAGGTCTTATCTTTTCTTCACTTTCATATACTTCTAATAATTCCTTAGCAAATTTATATTCCTTCATTGAACTCATAACCGAAATATTAGGAATATCTATATTTTCTTGAGTAACTATTCTAGTTGAACACATCCTTGCTTTTAGAAAGATAAATATATATATAAATTCTATTAATCTATCTTCAACAAAATTAATTTCGTATCTTTTTATGAGCTTTAATATAATTTTTTTGGCTTCTTCAAAGCTATCTAAATGATATTCTTCAATAAAAATATCAAATACTCTTGAGCTCTTCTCATTAGACAGAGTTTCTATAATATTCTTAATAAGTACCCTTCTAATTTCCATTTCATTTCCAACTAAATAATAACCACTTATACGATTGTTCTTAACATATATGCCTTTTTTTTCAAGATTTGGTATTAAATCCTTAAAATCAAGATTTACAGTAGACCTACTCACTTTTATAGAATTTGTAAAATGGTTAATTGAGATATCCTCCATGTTAATAAAAAGCATTAGGTACATATATAAAAGTCTTTCTTCTTTACTAAAGTAATAAGTATTCTTAGAATAGTTTTTTTCTAAAATTTCTTTAATTGCTTTTTTAGTTTCTTTTCTAACGATAATATCTTTATCAGCTCTTAAACATATAAGTGGTACTTTTTTTACTTTAAGCATGTCATTGATTTTATTTATTCTATAAGTAATTTGCCTCTTTGATGAGTTGGATTCTTCTTGTAATCCATTAGTTGTAATCAACGTGCTATTTAATAAAATCTGGAGAATTGATACAATTTCTTTGTCCACTACCATTAATCCCTACTTTCTTATTAAGATTAGTCTTCATATTATCATTGGATTCTTTCATCACCTCCACAATATTTATTTTATTGGAGAATTTTATTGTTTTCAATTTCATTTAAGTATAACTTTTGTTTTAGATTGAGACAAAAATTATACTTATCTAAAATAGATACCATATTACAATTGTAGATTTTATAAATAAAAAAGGTTTCTTTAGTAAAGAAACACAAGAAAACTGATTTTATAAATAAAAATCATATTCACTTTTAGCACATTATTTCACTTAAAAAGCACATTAATTTAAAATAAAATTGATGTGCCTTATCCTACTTATATAATTCTAATACACTAGATTTGTCCATTAACTTTTACTCTAGTATCATACTTTTCTAAAATTAAGTTGTCTAAATACAAGATTCAGTAGCTTATACTTCTTATGATTTTAATATTTTAATTCAAGTAGATTACACTTTTTTATTATAAGTAGTCTATACTTATTTCATTCTTTTAAGAGTTTCATCCAATGAAATACATTCTGCATATCTTCCATCCCATATGAGTTCATTGTAGTATTTATATGACTGTTCTGCTGACATAAATGAATTATCTACAGTTGTATTCGAATAAGCCGGAACTATCATGTTAAAACCATGTTCAAATCCACATTTTATAGTTGCATCAATACAGTAATCTGTTTGAAGCCCAACGATAATTATATATTTTTCACCCTTATTTGTTAAATATTCTAATAGACCAGTTTCTTTAAAAGCGCTGTTTACTTCTTTATCAAATATTTTTTCTCTATCGTATGGTTTAAATTTTTCATATATCTCAAAACCATTTTTACCCTTAGTCAACTCATTTTCAGCCCCATCATCATGACGTACATATATTATCTCTATGTTATTTTTTCTAGCTGTATCAATTAGGTTTTCTACATTTGCTACAAATCCATTAAAATTATATAACTTTTCATTTGTTATTAGTTTTTGTGTATCGACTACCAATAAAACCATATTTATCCCTCCTTGAATCTCTTTTAAAATTTCTTTATATTTTACCATAAAAAGTGAATACAATCTTATGTAGTCTTTCATTTCTTTTATAGTATATTTTCCTATAGTGTATTCTCCAAAATATTTTTTAATTTTTTACCTTTAAGATACCCTTTCATATATTTAAAATTTTACCTCACAAGATTTTCTAGACATAAAAATATTCCCTTCATGGTAACAGTTTTATTATTTCAACTCTCTATCATAAAAGGAATATCTCAATTTTTAAATACACTCTAAACACTTTTTAATAAATATCTTATAAATTTTTATCTCATTGGAATATATCCACGATATTGTGAATATGCATCCATTGTTGCTATATCACCTAAAAATACTGATGCGATATTGAATTGTGGCTTTAGATATGGAAACTCCTCTTCTTGTGCCCATTCTGGCTTTTTAATAAATGATTTTGCCTCTTCAACCACAGCTTTATACCATTCTTCTTCTCCTTCAAACCATAATTCTACTACACGGTCAAAAGCAGTTGCTCCATAGTTAATCATAATTTTACTACTTACAAAACGATTAACATAACAGCAGTTTGTAAAGTATGGAACTACCTCATCATAGAACCATTTTTCCCCTTCTTCTTTAGAAATGCCATCTGGATACTTAATCATAAATTGCCAACGATAGTTTGGTCCATCTTGCACAGTACGTCCTTTTCCTCTAAAATCTTCTTCCCAGTTTATTGGAACAAAAGCAAATATAAATGGTGGACATCCGTTGTCCCCACCTACTGCACGTCCTGCATCTCCACTTTCTGCATTCTCATGAACTTTTTTATTTTCCACATCTGGTATACATCCTTGCCAACGAAGAACATCCATAGGCATGTACTCTGTCATAATTCTATTTGCCATTTCAGGCATATGCTCATCCACAATCCAATAATGCTCTGTTAATTGCATCTTACGTACCCCAAAGCGTTCTCCTTCATTCGGTGTAGGATATGCTTGATAAAAAGCATATTTAGTACAATATGGTCCAAAATTACTAATACTATCTGGAATATGGTAACGATATAACCAGTCCATTAATTTAGGTCTATACTCTTCCTTAGCAAGCCCTACGTATATTAAACTTCTCATTATTTTAAATTCAAATCCCATAAACATTCTCCTATAATCAAATTATATTCACATGCTTCAATTTTTCTCTTTTTTATCTTTGTTCAAAATACCTCTAGTAAACAAATCTACACCTGCTCCCACATACCACACTCCTACTGCCATAGCTATAGCAATTTGAATACAAGTGTCCTGTAAATTAATAATATTTTCACCTGTCATGATAGTTAGACCTATAGCCCAACCACAAAGCCATGATGGTAAGAAAATTATTTTTTCAAATAAAGATGCAATTATAACTGCAAAGAATCCCAATATACTAAGTGTTAAAAATAATTCTAGGTTTTGATTGAAATTTATATGTTCCATAATTAAAATGGCCAAAAGTGCCCATAAATCTCCACACCAAAACCCAAACATTATTTTTAATCCATCTTTTTGTTTATTACCATTAGTTACATATAACCCTGCACAAATTAATGCTACTGCTCCAGTTTTTATTCCTATATAAGGTGCTAATACTGCCCATAAAGGAGGTAATAAAGCAATTCCTATGGATAGTGTTAATATTTCTTTTTTCTTTCTATCCATTTTCTATATTGTAATTAGTAAATTTTCTAGTTTGTCTCATTCCTATTAGCTTAATTGCTATTGGACTTATAATTATAGATGCTACAAAATAACTTAGGTATAGTGGTATTATTAGTACTACAACTGACACGATAAGTGCTATGGGTATATTTTTTACTGTATTGATAGCTACAGTTTGTCTAAAGCACGGCTTTTCATTCATATAATAAGCCTCCTATAACACTCCTTAAAAAAGAGTCTTTATATTTCAATTATTCTCCTAACGAAACTTCAACTTGCTTTTCTTTAGTTAATGGTTCTATAAAATTATAAGCTACTTTTCTTTCTTTAAATTCTGGTGTTTTACGAATTTCTGCATAATGACCTTCCATTTGTTTAATATCATCTCCATGTATAAACTTACCTGGTAAAGTATCATGAGCATGACCTAATTGCTCTTTTGGAAAACTAAATACAGTTTTTCCATTTGCTGTATCCAATTCTCCAACTATACCACATAGAGCACATATTGATTTTTTAGTACCTGGTTCAAGGTAGAATAGCCTATTATGGCAATGTGGACAGACTCCTTCTTCTCCTTGGTATGAAGCTTTTTCAAAATCTTTTGCTGCTTCAACTATATTTATTCCTATTTGACGAACTTGAGCAAGTTTTTCATCATTCATGACTAGTTCCTTTGCCCATGGAAACCAAGCATTATCTATCACTTTCCACATTGGTATTAGAGCTAACATAGCATGCTCACATTGAACTCTTGTACCCCAGTCTGAACCACCTATTCCCATAAATGATATTACTTTATCTTTAAGAATCCTTGGGTCTGGAATTTTTCCTCCTGTAGCTTCTGCAACTTTTGTTCCTATAATATTATTTCCTTTATCTACTCTTGGCCCAAAACGATCCATTATCGTATGAAATAATCCTGATGCTCCTTCTTCGAATATTGGGTCTGAAGCTACTATCCCATCTGCATCTTTCATTTTGTCAAGTAGCCACTCAAAATCATCTTTTAGTACACACATACTACCTTTTCCAGATAATAAAGTCTTAACACATGCACAGCACCCAGTACAATGTTTAATATTAAGAGATGACATTTGAATAAATTCTACTTCAGCTCCTGCTTCTTGAGCTCCTTTAAGTGCTACTTTACACATTGTGTCATTATTTCCATTTTTTGTTCCGAAAGAAATACCTAATATTTTCATTTTTAACTCTCCCTCTTCAGTATTTATTAATCTTCTTTCATTTTTAATATATAGAATCCATCATCTAGAGCATCTATAATGATGTATCCTCTATCATCAACAATAATATCTTCTGTTACTGCCAAACGTGGTCCAGGGAATCCTGGAAAATAAGACTCTTCTGGCGTTTTATTTGGATTTGGTGGTATGAAATATGCTAACTCTTTGATGTAATATGGGTCTGATACATCATAAACTCTTAAACCTGCGTGGAAATAACAACAATATACTCTATCTCCTCTTTGCTCTAGCCATGGTTTATTATCCATTGGTTCATGAAGATTATGTGGGCCAAATGGTCCTGGCTTTCCTAGACCTGCAACATTAAAATTAGGATAAGGAAAATCCTTTGGTACTTCAGGATATGGGAATTGAGCAATTAATGTTGGCTTTGTTGGATTACTAACATCAACCATATGTATATTGTTCATGGCTTGAACATCTGTGATACTATCTGGTTTAAAAAATTGAAATCGCTCTCCTTCATTTTGAACAACTACTAAATCCCTTCCTGGTAATGGTAGTGCTGTATGAGTTCTTGCTCCTGCAAGTCTACTAGAAAATGCAGGCATAAATGGTAATTCACCTAAACATCTTGGTCTTGTTAAATCCTCAACATCTAACACAACTAATCCAGCTCCACCATAACCACAATATGCTTTTTCATCTCTTACAAATGGAGGCCCATGAAGCCATCCTTTATCCATAAATTCTGGGCAATGAGGTGCTCCTGGATCAAATGTCTTATTTGGATATCCATCTGCGTATTGGTCTGGTCTCCACCACTTGCCTATTTCTACTGGATTAGTTGGATCTATTATATCTATGATTCTGTAAATCATACCTTCAAATCCAACACAGTCACTTGATAAATGTACATATCTTCCACCATTATACATAAATCTATGAACACCCATCACATGCTTTAATCCACAATCCCAATATCCTAAAAACTTAGGATTTAAAGGGTCTTCTTTTAAACTATATATTCTAATTCCTGCTTCACACTTAATACTTGATAATTTAGCTTGGTCAACAAGAGCTCCTGGTCCACTTCCACAGCTCATAGCTACTATCATTAAATCATCTGCTATTTGAATTTTTGGAGTTGTTGTTGTAGGATACTCTTTTGGGTCTAACATTTGAAAATGCTTTATAAATTGTGGATTATAAGGATTTGTAATATCACTAATCATTACTCCATTTTTCTTACTTCCGCCAAAACAGCATCCATATAAATAGTATTTTTCATCTCTTTTGTACAGAGCCATTTGAAACATTCCACAAGTTCCATCTAAGTTATTAAAGGAACAAACTTCAAGATTTTTAATATAACCGTTATTTCCTTTACCTTTTGCATAAAATTTATCTTCCATTTTTTCTCCCTTCTCATTTAAGGTATTATCAATTGATATACTTTCATTTTATGAGATAAACTTACTTAAATCCAATATCGTTTTCATGGGAATATATAAGTTATTCTTATTAATAAATTTATAAAATCTAGTGTGAAAATATGTTTAAAATATATATTTTTATACAAATATTTTTCAATATCCTTTAAAAGTAAATTTTCTTATACTATAATAAGTTTTAATTATATATAAATGATGTTTACGAACAATCAAGTTTAAATAGGGGTGATTATTTGAATACTAAACAATTAGAATATTTTATATCTGTAGCAGAAAGCCTAAGTTTTACCAAAACAGCAGAAAAATTTTATATTTCCCAAACTGCTGTTACACAGCAAATAAAAGCTTTAGAAGAACAAATAAATGTAACTCTATTTACAAGAAGTAAACGACATGTTGAACTAACACCTGCTGGAAAAGTTTTTTTATCTGAGGTACGTACTATAATAAAAAATATAGATGATGCTATTACAAAAACACAGCAATTTGCACATGGTTTTTTTGGAACTTTAAGTATAGGAATTTTAATAGGATATGAAAAAAACAAATTTCAACAATATTTAAAAGAATTTTCTAATATATACCCTAATATATCTATGGAAATTTGTACTAATGAGATAACTGAACTTTTAAACTTAGTAAAAAATAATTTTATGGACCTTGCATTTGTAATTAATCCAGAAAATCAACCATTAAAAGATTTTGAATATAAAACTGTAGAAAGGTATTCCTTGGTAGCTCTTTTACCCCCTGGTCATCCACTTTGCAATGAGGATTATATTGATTTAATTGAACTACAACATGAGAAATTTATTTTTGTAAAAGAAACAGGAGATGAATATGGTCAAAAATCCATGATACAGAATAGATATCGTGAAGCAGGATTTGTGCCTAATGTAGTTCAACGTTCAAATAATCTTAACACTATTGAATCACTAGTAGCATCTAATATGGGGATATCCATTTTACCTTCATTTTGTGTTCTAGATACTATGATAGAACATGGTATTGCAATAGTACCTATAAAAGAAGTAGAAGATAGAATTGAAGTTGTAGTTGTATGGAATAAAAACAATACAAACCCAGCATTAGAAAAATTTATTTCTATAGTATAAAATTAATTATAAAAATAGCATTAACCACTTTTATATGGTTAATGCTATTTTCTACTTAATTATATTAATTAGGTTTACCAAAACATCAATAATGGAACACTATAAATATGATATAAAAATATTATCTCAATATATCTAATTTCTCATTGTTCATCAATCTAAATACATGATTTGTATTTATTAAGGAACTATCGCCATAAGTTGTATGAGCTAACACTGAACTAGCAACTCCAAATTCAACAATATCTTCATTTCTCATCTTTTCCAAATATGAATATATAATTCCTGCTACATATCCATCCCCAGCACCTACTCTATCGTATATTTCTAGTTTATATTCCTTACTTTCAAAATAGCCATCATTATTTGATATGTATCCCTTTATAAATCTATTGTTCATATTATCAAATCTTCTCATAGTTCCAGCTACAATTTCTATATTATACTCTTTTCTAATTAATTCTGAACTCCATTTTATATCTAAAGTATCTATATTAAGTATTTTATTTATATCTCTATAACTAGCAAATAATCCGTGACAATATGGCAGTATTTTTTTATAATCGTTTACTAAATCATCATAAGTCTTATCTGGATTTAGTGATTGTCTAAAATTAAAATCAAAGAATACTTTTATTCCCTTTTCATAAGATTCTTTAGCTAGTTGTAAAGCAATATGTTTAACTGAATCTGTAAGTTGCATAGCAATACCACAAATATGAACCACATCAATTCCTTCTAAACATTTATCAATATCATAGTCTTGTATCCTACTCTCGCAAAATGAACTATTTAACCTATTTAAGTAAGTCACTTCTGAAGGTCTTTCCCCATATCCACTTTCAAGAAAGTATACCCCCATATGATTTCCTCCATATGTAATAAAGTCATCTTTTACTCCAAACTTTCTTATGTTTGCACTTGATGCTTTACCTACATTGTTATTAGGTAACTTTGTTAACATATAGGTATTATATCCAAAGTTTTTAAGTCCAGATAATATATTTAACCCTGTACCTGTAATTACATAATTTAGTTGGTCAGTTTGTGTTAAAAATTTATAATCAGGTACTGAAAGTCTCATCATTATTTCACCAAAAGCTAATATATTCATAAATCTATCCCAATAATTCTTTCATTATTTTATAAAGTGTTTTTATATCTTCTACTTTTGTATCACCTGTTACTTTATCGATTATTGATGTATAAACATGAGGTATGACCTTTTCTACACCATTATCAAGTGCAATTTGAACTATCTCTTTAAAGTTATCTAAGTCTATGCCTCCTGTTGGCTCTAGATAAAAATTATGTTCTGCACAAGCTTTTACAACTTCTATATATTCATCTTTTGTTTTAAGCCCTCTCATTGGGAAAAACTTAACTGAACTTCCTCCCATATCCTTCATCATAGCTATAGCTGTTTCTATAGGAACTATGCCATCTTCCTCCTTTGAACTTAATGGACCTGTAGATATCTTTACAAATCCTGGTTTACCAGTTGGAGAAACTAATCCATTTATTATACTATCATTTTGACCAAGTAATGTTCTAGATGTAGCTACACCTGTAAATACTTGATTTATATGTTGTGGTTGAAGTTCTTTAGAAATTTGAGATACCATATTTGACTGATTCGGATCTCCAGCTCCAAGACCTACAGATACTGCATTATCTATTTCCTTTGAGTATTTTTTCATATCTTCAATAGCTGCTTCTACAGTACTATAATTCTTCGATAATACTCCTACTAATACATGCCCATCACAAGCATCATATATTTCTTTGGCGTTTTTTATACTTCCTGCAAGAACATTTAAACAAACTCTATCTTTATAATATTTTGGCGTACAATTCATATCACTTACCCCCGTTAGTAAAATTTAATAAATCTTTATAATTTTATTTATCTTATTTTCTATTTTTCTATTATCTCTTTTATTCTATTATAAATAATATCTAAATCATCTTCACTCACGCTTCTTATATCAACCTCTATATTGCCTTCATTAGACTTATAATCTCGAGTGTATATAGCTATCTTTCCACCTCTAAGTTCGTTTATAATTTGTTGTGTTGATTTATTTATTATATCTTCATTAAAATTAATCTCTCCACGTAATATTTCTCTCCCTGCTGAGTCTCTAGTTATATTCGCACTAACCCCTTTTAAAGTATTTATCTTATCTATAAATGGATTTAACTTATCCTCCATTTCTTTTAAAGTTACTTTAGCACTATTCACATATCTCTCAATTGCGCATGTTAAACCTATTATATTTTCTTTTCCTATTTTCATAGCTCTTCCAATACCCTTTGATTGAAGCTTTACATTATCTATGTATTTTTTCCTACCTATTACTAACCCTGAACTAGGACCCTCTATAGCCTTTGCACCACTGTATATAACTAAATCTGCTCCTAATTCATAGTATACTTTTAAATCTTCCTCTGCTGCTGCATCTACTATTAAAGGTAGGTTGTATTCTTTGGAAACTTGCACTGCATCTAATACACTTAGCATACTCTTTTGAACACAATGATGAGATTTAATATACATAATTGCTGCTGTATTGTCATTTATCTCTCTTATTATATGTTCCTTACTGCACATATTACTATAACCAGCCTCAACAACTTCTCCACCACCAAGTCTTATCATTGTTTCTACTGGAACTCCATAGTCAACATTGTGTCCTTTAGGAATTATTATTTCCCTTTTAATTTGTTTCTTAGGGTTATTTATATTGTAAATTAAATTTATATCATCCTTTGCTATTATTGCACCTACACTCTGTGCAATTCCAGCAGATGCACTAGAAACTATTACTGCACTTTCACAGCCTAATAAACTCGATATATATTCACCAGTTTTATTTACAAGCTCTTCTACTATGAAGAAATTTTCACACCCTTGACCTATTGCTTCAATAACTTCCTTATCTAATGTTGACACCCCTAGTATAGTCATCTTACCTGAAGCATTTATAACACGTCTTACAGAGTACTTTTCAAATATACTACTCATACAATCAGCCTCTCCCATCTATACATTCTATTTTATGGACTAACATATATTCAAATAATCTCCATTTATTACTACAGCCCTTGGTTTTATGGACGTATTTGTGATTACTGAATTATTCAAAGAATCTTGAAGCTCTTTTTCTTCATTTACTACATCAAATATAGTTAAATCAGCATCATATCCTTTTTTTATTAAACCTTTATTTTTCAAATTTATTGCATTTGCTGCATTTTTAGTAACCTTATTTATTATATCTTCAAGTGAGTAACCCATATATATAAACTTTTCCATTGTTGTAGATAAACTATATACTGGACCATTTATTCTATTTTTAATATATATATCTGTACTTATGGTATCTGGAAAAAGTCCTGCATCCTTAGCTTTCATTGCAACATCCATACTAAAACTTTCTGTTCCATGACCTACATCAAGGATTATACCTCTTTTCCTAGCTTCTATAATTTCCTCTTTAAGTTTATTACCTTTCAATATTCCATTTGGTTTTCCGTTATATATATGAGTTAATATATCACCTTTTTCCATATATCCTAATATATCCTCTATAGTTGGAGGAGAACTGCCAAAGTGAACCATCATAGGTAGATTAAGTTCTTTTTTAATTCTTTTAGCTAACTTCAAAGGTTCAATACCATTTGAAATTACAACACTTTTACTCATTCTAGCTTTGATTCCAACAATAAAGTCTTTGTATTTTTTAACTGCATATTTAAGCGCCTCCTCATCTATGCTCATCATATTTGAAAGTTCATCTTGAGACGTTATTCCCTGCTTTGCAATATTTATCAAAGCATACACATTTGTTTTGTACTTTTTAGTATCCTCATAAAATTTTTCTATATCTAAAGCACCTGTTGTCCCTGTATCTACCACAGTGGTAACTCCACTTTTTATTCCAACCTCATCAGGATAATCCTTATAAATCTCTAACCTTTCATAGCAGTGTGTATGTATATCTATCCATCCTGCACTAATAAATGTCTCTCCATACAGCTCTATGATTTGGCTTGCTTGATACTTAGAATCATCTATATTATTTGTTACCTCTATTATTTTACCTTCTAATATAGCTATATCAATTATATGTTTATCTACTGTTTTTCCACCTTTGATTAATATGTCTATCTTCACTTTACTCTCCCTCTAAAATAATCTTAAATTTGCTCCAAGGTTCAATAAAGTCTAAAAGCATTATTTCATCTTCCTTTATTCTACCAACCCTATTTTTTCTTTCATCTTCACAGTCTTGAAGTATCAATTGTAATTCTCCTTTATACTTTCCAAAGTCATCATTACCAATCACTACGTCTCCTCTTTTAAAAACAGTACTGTTATCATGTTTAGGGAAATGTTCTTTAGCATATTTTTTTCTTACCTCTGTAGACCTGGCCACCTGGCTAGTTATGTCTCCTCTTCTAAAGTGTTGCTCTTTTATCATTATTATCTTTTCTACCTCAGAAATTTGCTCCTCAGCTACTACATTAAATACAATTTGATATTTATTTACTTCAGACATTCTTTTTAGTTCATCTTCACTTGCATATGCATTTCCTACAATCACATCATCAATCAAATCAGTTGCAAATAAGTGCTTAGTCGCTGTAGATATATCTAAATTTCTATGCATTTCAAGTGTGCACAATCCATCATTTATATCCCAAGGTCCTATCGTTGCATGTTTTGAATTAACAAAAGCAGCAGTTCTTATTCCATACTTTTTAAATCTATTTGAACATCTTACAAAGAAATCATAGGGTAAACCTGTACCCCTTTGAGGGTAAAAATTATGACAACCATATATATTATTTACATTTGGCTTGTACGTAATTATATTATCTAAGTATGCTACATCATTACTCATATTTAGCTCTACTTTTAAATCATATGGATTAAAAGAAATCATGGCTTCTTTACTTCCATCATATCCATAGTCAAGTCTTATTCCACTAGCATTTAACTCATTGAAGAATGTTAAATCATCATAAGATATTTCTAATATATCAAATATATTTGGAGCTATATCAAGGATTACTTCAAATCCCAAGTCTCTTGCATAGGTTATAATCTCTTTAAAATGTTTTTTAACCTCTTCCTTTGGTCTTGTAATTGAAAGCATACACATAAATATTCTTTTAAATCCATACTTTGAAGCCATTTTTATATATGCTTTATCATCTTTCATATTACTATGTTCTGGATATACTGATATCCCTAATCTTCTTTCCATCTTTCTCCTCCTCAAGTTACATTTTTAAAGTATATAAATTATTAAAGGTGAAGGTAATTCCTCCTACCTTCACCTTTAATAATTTATAAGTTTTTTATATTTACAATACAAAACTTCTATTCTATGTATTTTTATAAACTTTCACTCATTTCTTCTTGCTCCCTTTGTAATTGTTGTTTTTCAAAAACCTTGAAGAATGGATAATAAACAACAAATGATATCACAAAGTTAATTAATACTAAGATACCTGCCATTATACTCCAGTTAGTACTCATTACAGCTGCTATTGGTGCTGGCATTGCAAAGGGTAGTCTTGCTACCATCATAGGTATAATCCCTGTAATAGTAAGAACATACGACAAAGCTGTCATTATCATAGGTCCAATTATAAATGGTATCCCTAGTATTGGATTCATAACTATTGGTGCTCCAAATATTATAGGCTCATTTATGTTAAATAGCCCTGGTAAAAATCCTAATCTCCCTAAACTTTTTAGGTATTTTGACTTAGAAAACATAAACATTATAACTAATGCAAGAGTAGCTCCTGCTCCTCCTATCCATACATACCATTGTAAAAATTGTTCTGTAAATATATTTGGCATTGCATGAGCTGATACTCCTTCTGTGAATGCAGTTATATTTTCTGCTATGGACATATCCCATATAGGTCTTATTACTGGACCCATTATAGCTGGACCATGTATTCCAAGTACCCAGAATACTGTTATTAGGAATACTGTCAGCAGTCCCCCACCCAAACTGTTTCCTGATAAGAATCCTTTTAAAGGTGATAACATAGAACTTAACGCTGTACTTATATCAAATCCTAATATATGTCTTATTACCCAGAATAACATTAACACCACTGCTGTTGGTAATAATGCAGTAAATGAGTTTGAAACCTCTGGTGGAACCCCTGCTGGCATCTTAATTGTAATATTCCTTTCCTTCATAAAACGATATATCTCAACTGTAATTAATGATGTTACGATTGCTCCAAATAATGATGGCGAATTAAGTTTTGCCATATCCATCCATCTTCCAGCTTCTATAACTCCATTTATCGGTTCAATCACTTGAGTTGGAACTATTGTAGAAACCAAAAATGCCATAACTGCAAGCATACCAACACCTGTTGTATCTAGGTTGTAGCTTTTGGCAAGTGATGATGCTATTCCAAAAGTAGCATATAGAGATAAAAATCCTACAGTATATCTAAATGGTATATCTAATGTTGCCTTGAATGGAGCTATAAAATCCATATAAGCATCAATAGGTATGTTTAGTAATATTGTAAAAAATGAACCCACTATTGTTAGTGGTAAGGTTGCTATTATACCTGCCCTTACAGCTCTCATATGCCTTTGATTACTTATCTTCGCCGCTACAGGCATAACCTTACGTTCTAAAAAACTTGCGAATTTTTCCATAATTCCCCCCTGTATTAGTGATATTTTCCTTTATTTATAATTCAATAACTATTTCATAATAAAAATTAATTTTTATGTAATTGGTAATATCACTTATTTGCTTAAAAATATTATAACATTATAATGTTTAGTTGTAAACATTATAATGTTATAATATTTTATAAAGGAAATAAAAATCCTGAGCATATTATCACTTTAATAAGCTCAGGATTTTTATTATATTTCATATTTAATTACATAATTTTGTACTTCTGTATTATATCTTGCAAATGATAATTCAACTATGCTATCATTTTCATCATATGTTTTTCTCTTTCTTCCTAATAATTTGTCTTTCTCAAGATTTAGAGCCTTTGATATTTCTACTTCTGATTCTTCTATAAAAAATTCATCTTCAAATCTAGTTATGTTTATATTTCGTCTATATAAGTACATATATAAAGAACTGTGATTATTAAAGCTTTCAATAGTTAGATTTTCGTCAAAAGGTATATAATGAGTAAAATATATGTATGGTTTGCTATTCAAGTAATACATTCTAGTAATCTTACTACAGTTTTCTCCAAATATACAAAATTCTTGTGAGTTTGCATCATTTGTAATTTTTTCAATTGAAATAATCTCTTTAGATAACTTATGACCTTTAGATAAAAGTATACTTGAAAAAGAATCTGCCTTAGATAACCTATTAAAAAGACTATTACTTATTACTTTTGTACCTTTCCCACTTTTTTTCTCTACATATCCTTCTGATTCTAATATCTCAATAGCTTTTCTAATAGTAATTTTACTAACGCCAAACTCTTGCTCTAACTCTTTTTCTGTTGGAATATTTTCATCAATTTTATATTCATTATTTAATATTTTTTGCTTTAATATCTCTACAACTTGTATATATAATGGTTGATTTCTTAACATGATTCACCTCTTAGATTATATGTTATAATATTATAACATATAATCTTATACTTTAATAGTAGTATATATATTAACTTTAAACTTAATATAAAAAGAGTCCTCAAAATAAACTTAATGTATATTTTAAGAACTCTCTTAATTTGTTCCTTTTAATTCTTATTTATCTTGTAGCTTCAAATGTAAATCAACGATTTCCTCAGATAACTGTTGAAAATTCATAGAATTCATTAAGTGGTCTTGTGCATGTACGAGTATGACACTCATTTCTGTCTTGTTTCCACTAGCTTCATTTTGTATTAATTCTGTTTGATATCTATGTGCTTTATTTATAACTTCCTTAGACTCTTTTAACAATTCTTTTGCTTTTTCTATATTTCCATTTTTAGCTTCTTGTATTGCCTCAAAAGCTAATCCTTTACCTTCACCTGCATAACCTATTATACCAAAAGAAATCTCTATAATTTTTTCGTCCATCCTTTGATTCTCCCAATTTATATATTAAAAATAAATTATATTTTCTATTACTTCGCATTGTTAAGTTCTATTGCTCTATTTAGAACAGCTTTTCCATCAACTGTCCCATAGTGCATCATATTTATAACCTCTACTGGTATATTATATGGCTTAGCTATTTCCTGAGCCTTAGGTAATATGTATCTAACTTGTGGACCTAATAATAAAACATCACATTTTTCTATTTCATTTTGTATAGTTGATTCTGGTATTGCCCAAATTTGTGACTCTATACCGTTTTCTTTAGCTGCACTTTCCATTTTATTAACTAATAAACTTGTAGACATTCCCGCTGAACAAGCCAACATTATTTTTATCATATATTCCCCTCCTATTTTTTGTTAATAACATTTTAAACATTATAATGTTATAATATTTATTTAATTCTACCTTAAATGCTATATACTTTCAACACTTTTTTATTATTTTAATGTTATTAGTTGCAAAACAGATAAAAACCGTATCATTTGCTTGTGATACAGTTCTTCATAACTTAATCCACTGAGCGTGTTTTTATTACTTAACTATAAGTGATTAATCATTGAATTTTATTTGCTTAAACCTTAATATAAAATACTCAATACCCCAGTATATCTAATTATAACTATTAATAAGACTATTTTATTACAAATTTATTTTTTGTCTTCTATAAATAGATGGTGATACTCCTGTTTTTATTTTAAATTTTTCAATAAAATAACTAGTACTTCCAAATCCACACTGATAAGCTATATCTGAAATTGAATCATTAGTTGTAATTAATAAATTTGAACTAGCTACTAAACGGTAATTAGTAATATATTCAAAAATAGTGCAATTCATATATTTTTTAAATTCACGACAACAAGTACTTTTAGATAAATTAACTTCTTTTGCTAAATTATTAAGTTCAATTTTCTCCATATAATGATTACATATATAGCTAATTATATTTTTTATATGCAAACTATTGTTTCTAGCTTTATCATTAGGAAATAATACAAAATAAGATTTTATTAAAATGTTCCATACCTCTATTAATAAGATAAATATCTGTAATTCGAACCCCATTTCCTTTTTGTTATACTCTTCATAAACTTTGAAAACCTTGTTTAATATAACCGATTTCCATTCAATATCATTTTTCAAAATACAATAATTAATTCTAGAATTATCTATATAAGGTTGTATATATTTTATATTTACAAGACTTCCTGCAAAGCTAAATATAAAGTCTGAATTAAAAACTACACTTATATAAGAACAATCACTTCCCTTATAATTTTTTGCTTGATGTAATTGCCTTGCATTTATAAATATCCCTTCTCCTTCAGATAAAATTATTGAGTCTCCATCAACATTAAAATTAATATTACCCTTTGTTACAATACAAAATTGCAACTCTTCATGCCAGTGCCAATCAATATATCCTAAAATATTTTCACTTATTTTAGTTTGATAGACTGTAATTGGAAATTCAAATGAACCTTGTTGTGTTACTTCTTTTTTATTTTTATTAGTAACAATATTATCCTGCATAAATCAATCCTCCTTTTACTAATTTCGATTTTTTTAAATTATATATAACTTGATAATATAACGATATTTATTGCCTATATTATTATATATTTTTTGTGAATTAGTCAATATAATTATAATTAAGAAATAAATAATAAATAATTTTAGGAGATAAAAACTATGAGAAATATAAAAGATATCAAATATATACAAAATGAAAATTCAAGAAATTTACACAAATCTAAAGTAAGTATAGACTTTATTAACAAAGAACAAATAGAAAAAATCAGAAACTTCCATAGAAGCTTTTCAGAGTATAAAGTAACTCCTCTTCACAGTTTAAGTGAATTAGCTAATGAATTAGGTATTAGTAATATCTGGATAAAAGATGAGTCATATAGATTTGGACTTAATGCATTTAAAAGTCTTGGTGGTTCATACGCGGTTGGAAAATATATAGCAAAAAAATTAAATATGGATATTTCTGATCTTTCTTTTGAAATGCTAAATAGTAAAAATATAAAAGAAAAGCTTGGAGACTTAACTTTTGTAACAGCCACTGATGGAAATCATGGAAGAGGGATTGCTTGGTTTGCAAATCAAATTGGACAAAAATCAGTAGTATTTATGCCAAAAGGGTCTTCTGAGATAAGATTAAATAATATTAGAAAAGAAGGTGCAAAAGCATCTATAACAGATTTAAATTATGATGATGCAGTAAGATTAGCTACTAAATATGCTGATGAAAATAATGGTGTTATAATACAAGATACCGCTTGGGATGGTTATGAAGAAATTCCAACTTGGATTATGCAAGGATATGTTACTCTTATTGATGAAGCTATAAATCAAATAAATTCTTTAGATAATGGAATTCCTACCCATGTATTCCTTCAGGCAGGAGTTGGATCTTTTGCTGGAACTGTACAAGGATATTTAGAATATGTATTTGGCAATAATAGACCAATAACTACGATAGTTGAACCAAATGAAGCAGCATGTATATTTAAATCGGTAGAAATAAATGACCAAAAACCACATGCTGTTACAGGTTTTATGGAAACTATAATGGCAGGGCTTAATTGTGGTGAACCTAATACTATAGGTTGGAATATTTTAAGAGATTATTCTGATATGTATATTTCTTGCCCTGATTATGTAGCTGCAAGAGCAATGAGAATACTTGCTAGCCCATTAAAGGGAGACCCTAAGGTTGTATCTGGAGAATCTGGTGCGGTAGGTTTAGGAATTTTAAGTTTGATTTTAGAAGAAGATGGATTAAAAGAAATAGCTGAGAAGCTAAACATAAACAAAGATTCAAAAATACTTGTTATAAGTACAGAGGGTGATACTGATCCTGAAAATTATAAAAGAATAGTGTGGGATGGCGCTTATACATCAATTTAATAAAATAAGGTAGATTAGGTGTTTATTACCTTGTCTACCTTTGTTTTATTTATTATGTTATATCCCTTACTTAACATTCCTCTCTGATTCTCTTAGTACATACTTATCCTACTTTTTCAAATATATATATATTAATTCATCATAAGCATGTTCATTTGCTCCTATTTTATTCCAAAGCTCTGTTCCTATTAAAACATTACTATCTGTTTCTACATCAAACAGTTTGTAGGGTATCTGATGCACATTGTTATATAAATCTCCTTTACCTTTTGCATTTTCATCTAATTTGTCTGTATTAGAATACTTCTTTTGATTTTTTCTAATCTTTTTAATTATAAAAATAACTAGAAACATTTAATCTGTATTTGAATTATTTTACATTTCATTGTAATATATTTGTATATTATATTAGGAGGTAAGTTAATATGGAAACTCTAAATTGTATAGATAGACTACATTATATAGTTAAGGAATTTAATAGTACTATTACTATTGACATTGAAAGAAAACCAACAGATAAGTTAAATCAGGTTCTTTCTAGAATGTTTGATATAGATAAAGATGATGCTACGAAAGTGTATTCTACATATGGTTCAATATTTGAGCTATGTAATAATTGTCTTAACACAATTGATAAAATAGCTCCTTTTGAAGAAAACTCGTCTAAAAATGAGTTTATGAAATCTAGAATAGAAAATGTTATGTCTGCACTGTGTGCGATAGATTTGCCTAATGGTGATTTTAAAGATTTTAAATCTATTTTAAACACTGACACCATTTCTAATTTAAAAATGTTATCTTATTCATTGAATAGCTCTGATATAGTTATAACAGAAAATCAATTAGATAAAATTCGTGATGATATTAGAGTAATTTTAGATGAAATTATCAACTCAGGCATTAGTATTAAGCTAAAAGATCTTTTGAGCGATAGAATAAATGAAATTTTAAATGTAGTAGAAAAGTATAAAATATATGGTTCAGATGAAATTCTTAAGGCATATGAAACTTGTATTGGATCTATGCTTATAAACAAATCAATGGTAGAAGATAAAGATATGCCATTATATCAAAATATATTCTTAAAATTGATGAAAACAATATCCTTTTTAAATGAAAATTTACCTCTAATACAATATGCTAAAGAGTTAATACCTAAACTTTTAAGGTAATATTAGAAATGCTAAATCTGCCATGATAATATGAATTGTGTGCTTTATACGTTTCATATTATCATGACATGCTATTGATGTAATATTTATTGTATTTGTGTATATATTTAATCAATTCAAATTTTATATTTTATCATATTTTTTTATAATAAAACTACATATAAATTAACTCACACTCCATTACTTATGATATGGTTCTCCATTATTTATCCTATATGCCCTATAAATCTGCTCTAACAATATCAACCTCATCATCTGATGAGGAAAAGTCATCCTAGAAAAAGATAACCTATAATCTGCTCTTCCTAAAACTTCATCAGAAAGCCCTAGAGAACCTCCAATTATAAAACAGACACTACTATTCCCTCTAACCGCTAAATCACTCATCGTCTTAGCTAACTCTTCAGAAGACAAATTTTTTCCATCAATAGCTAAAGCTATAACATAACTATTGTGCTTTATCTTCCCTAAAATTTTCTTACCTTCTTTATCTTTTATAATTTCCATTTCCTTAGCACTCAAATTCTCTGGAGCTTTCTCATCGTCCAACTCTATAATTTCCAACTTACAGTACTTAGAAAGTCTTTTCTTAAACTCATCAATACCTAACTTTAAATACTTTTCTTTAATTTTTCCTACTACAATTATACTTATATTCATATGTTTCTCCTAAACTTAATTTTGCTACAAATTTATATCCTAATATAATCTATAAACTCTTATAAAATCATCTCTCTCTTTCTTGATTTGCATACTCTATAAACTCTTCAAAAGTTACAGCTTTGCTGTAATAATATCCTTGATATATTTCACATCCTAATCCATATAACTTATCTCTTTGATTTAAATTTTCAACATACTCTACAATTATATCAAAATCCAAATGCTTTGAAAGATTTACAATAGACATTATGATTTCACTGCTTCTTTTATTTGTAAGTATCTCTTTGACTAACGAACCATCCAATT
Organism: Clostridioides sp. LIBA-7602; assembly: GCF_056688945.1. NCBI lineage: Bacteria > Bacillati > Bacillota > Clostridia > Peptostreptococcales > Peptostreptococcaceae > Clostridioides > Clostridioides sp. LIBA-7602. The sequence continues at coordinate 4,235,447 of NZ_CP196991.1, forward strand.
TAACTATATCAAAATTATTATTTTGAAGATATATAAGAGAGCTGTGCCCCATGCCAAAATCATCCATAATTAACTTTACTCCCAAGTTATGTATCGCATTTATACGCTCAATAATTATTTGTGAACCTGACAATGCAACTTGCTCTGTGATTTCTATACCTAGCATATTGGGATTTATATCATTACTATTAATTATATTTTTTATTTGCTCTGGCAACTTAGGGTCATCAAGTTGGTCTGGAGATATATTTACAGAGAATTTAACAGGATTTCTCAGTAGCTTTTCACTCTTCTTTAAATCAACACATGCTTTATTAATAATATACTCCCCAAGCTCATCTAAAAAGCCTTCTTCTTTAGCCAAGATTATAACTAGTGGTGGATAAATGAATCCCCCTATTGAATGTTTCCATCTAAGTAATCCCTCTGCACCCACGACACTTCCATTATAATTAACTTGAGGTTGATAAAAAAGTTCTATCTCTCCTCTTTTCATAGCAAATTTTAAATCTGAAGCTAACATTTTTGAAATTGACCCTATTTTACCACTGTAATTTAAAAGATTTGGCTGTTCACCTGTTAATTCATACCTTTTTATTAAATTTGTTAAGTTTTCTATATTATTCTTAAACATGTATGTATATCTATTTTGCGACATTTTTATAAATGGTATATAAATCATAATCCCAATACATAGATTAAACAATTGTAACATACTACCTCTTATAGAGCCTGTAGCCATATAGCCACTTAAAAATATAGGTGATGTCCATTCTACAGGAGAAACTGTACATGGAACAAACCCTATAGACATAGCTATATAACTTGTAATAGTTAAGATTATAGGCGTAATTACAAAAGGTACAAACATAATATGGTTAAAAACAATTGGTATTCCGAAAACTAACATCTCATTTATATTAAAAAGAGCTGGTATGGAAGCAATTTTGGCTAGCTTTCTTACATTTATACGTTTTTCACTAAGAAAAATCGCAATTACTAGACATAGCAAAGAACCACATCCACCCAACAAGACCATTGTATCAAAAAAAGTCTTAGTAAAAATTTCTGTTGGCAATTGATTATTATTAACTAAATTGATATTAATTGCCATACTATTTTCAAATAAACTTTTTGCAACTGTATCTAGTACATTACTCCCATGAATTCCAAAAAACCACATGAAATGCATCAAGAAAATAAATAATAAGGCACTCATGAGATTTCTTCCCATTTTACTAAACACATTTGAAAATAAATCGTAAAATATATCTTGAAAGTTTGAACTTCCAATTAGACTTATCATTATTACTCTAAAAATAGAAAATAAAAATACTACAATTATGAACGGAACTATAGCCGAAACTACCATATTAAAATCTGCATCTGCTCCCTCTGTATGAAACTTTACACTTGTGACAAAAGATTCTGTAAGTTTTACAAACAATACAGATGATGTCATAGCTACAATAATAGCTGTAAATAACCACTTGGTCTTAAATACTTCTATATAATTAAGTTCATTACCACTTGAAAATACTAAAAATGAGCACATTGCAACTATAGGAACAAGTACTGTATACTTGCTCCCATATATTTTCCCATAACTATAACTTATTGTTAATAATATTATTAATGAAATAATTCCTAAAGTAGAATCATTTATAAAGTTAAGTATATTTGTAATTTCTCCATTAAACAAACTTGATAAATACTTTTGATAAGCATCAATTGGAAGATTCAAAATGACAAGAGCAGTTGAACCAGCCATAATAGCAGGTATCGCTAAAATCATTCCTTGCTTTATAGAATACAAAATTTTATTATCTTCGACATTTTCGAAATTTCTTTTTAGCAAAGTTATTCACCTCTACTTCATTTCATAAACATTAGAAACATCATTTCGTGATAGTACATCTAGTTTTACATCCTGTCCAACTACTATATCATTTGATGCTAATACTCCTTTTGAAGTCTCATATGCCAATTCTGGAAAATTATTTTCTTTGCTTAAGTGTGCCAATAATATAGATTCTGTCCCTTCATTAATAAGCTCAACACAGAAATTAGCTGCATCTTCATTAGATAAATGGCCAGTATTTGACATTACTCTTTTCTTTAAAGCATATGTATATGACCCCATCATAAGCATATTAGGGTCATAATTTGATTCTAACACTACTAGCTTAGATTTATATAGGTGTTTTTTTATATTTTGAGTTATACATCCTATATCAGTAGCTATAGATATCTTTTCATCACTTTCTGTATAGAAATTGTATCCAACTGGGTCAGACGCATCATGTTCTATTGAAAAAGGTCTAACTATAATATCTCCTAATGAATAAGTTTTATCATTTTCAAAAACTTTCATATTTTTATCTTTAACATCTCCTAACTTATCCTTCATAGAACACCATGTCTTTATATTAGCAAATATTGGTATATCAAATTTTCTTGATAATATACCTGCCCCTTTTATGTGGTCAACATGCTCATGTGTTATAAATATTCCTTTTAATTTATCTGCATCTACATCAATGTCTTTAAGACCTGTAGTTATTCTCTTTCCACTTAATCCTGCATCTACTAGTATATTGGTATTTTTATATCCTATATAATGGCAATTTCCACTACTGCCACTTCCGACTGAACAATACTTTAGCATTCCTTCACCTCTTTTTCTGCCTTATAAATTATATTATACCAAAAAAACAGGAGTTGTCTCGAAATTGATTTTTTCTAATCAAATTTTAAGCTCAACTCCTGTTTTTAATAAAGAAATATTCCTTCTATACGGCTTACACTTAGGTAAATATTAGAAATTTTTCTAACTTGCTGTCTTCAGACTTGCTTTACTTTAGCACACAAGATATACAATCTATTTTTATTCAATCACCTATATAATCTCTACCTTGTATTAATGAATTGGCAACATCATTTTGGTTAAAAGTTCGCTCGTTGGGCGATTTGGCGTATTTAGGTATTGATAATAAATTTCTCCAAGCATTTCATATGGACTACTCTGTACCCATGCAAACAATTCTTCTAATGTAGAGTCTTGTAAAAGATAATCACCTTGGTCAATTGCAGTAACTATCTTTTGTGCAGGTATTTCTATCCCCTGAATATCATCTACGCCTTCCATCTTAGTTGCAGTAGGAAAACCTATTTCAATATTTAAGTTTTCTAAGTCCATATTGTGAAAGCAGACAATAGGTGCTCCTGCTACGAAAGTATTTTTACTTTTTATATAGTCCATGATTTTGGCATATCCTTGAGCAGAGAACTCTTGAAATTCAAGCATGAAGTTAATTGTTTTCCTTATTACTAAAGCATAATATGCACTCTGTTCAACCACAGTAATGTCTGTTATTCTTGACATTTCATTTCCTCCAATAAGTTTATTTTATTTATAGTTAATATGATATCATCTAGCATATATTGTGGCTTGTCCTACAATGCTCTTTTTAAGCCCCAAAGTAATAATATTATTAAATGGCACAAACATATTTAAATACTATACATAATATTTTCAATATGCAAACCATAAAGCAAATTACTTTAAAAATACATTATAAATTACTAGGAGTATCAACTCTATATTCCATAAGGACATTATATATATAAATAGAGAGATAAATAGCTTATTGTATAGTCATATTTAATACGTTATAATTTTCTTGACATTCCAGTGCAGAGGATAGTTTACAATTAAAATCGAAGGAGGCAATTATGTATAGAATAAGTCAGTTTTCTAAAATATCTGGTTTGACTGTAAAAGCTCTACGCTATTATGATAAAGAAGGTATTTTAGAACCGTCATTTAGAAATGAAGAAAATCAGTATAGATACTATGATGATGATAATTTGAAAAAAGCAATGCTTATTAAGTATTTACGCTCTTTAGATTTTTCTATAATAGAAATCAAAGAAGTTGTTGAAACTGTCAAAAACGAAGATGATTTAGTATATATCTTACAAGAAAAAATTAAATTTATTGAAATGAATATTTCAAGAGAAAAGAAACTCATACAGAAAATTAGCACGGCTACATCTTCATTAGAAATTACGCATGAGAATAACAAATACAAAATTGAAAACATTGAAATTCAAAAAATGCTTGTTGCTTCTATCAGATTCACTGGAAAGTATAGCGACCTTGATAAGTATGTCCCGTTGCTTTATAAAGCAGTAAAAAATAATAAAGATGGAAAACATTTTAACTGCTATTTTGATGAGGAGTATGTTAAAAATGCAGACATAGAATTATGTATACCTCTAAAAAAGCACATTACAGATACAAGTATTGAGTGTAAAGTATTACCTAAAATTAAAGCAATATGTACAAAACACTATGGTAGCTATGATACTTTATATCTTGCATATAAGGCTATGTTTGAATATGCTAATGCTAATAACTTGAAATTTTTGACTCCAAGTAGAGAAGTATATATCAAAGGGCCTGGTGCTATTTTCAGGGGAAATCCTGCTAATTATATAACTGAAATTATTTTGCCTCTTGAAATAATAGAAAAGGAGTAATTATGAAAAAATTAATTGAAAGTTTTGTTCCACAAGGCGGGAAACACTGTATTACTAATTCGCTGAAACAAATTTTTACTTATTATGGTTATCCAATGTCAGAAGAAATGTTATTCGGATTAGCATCAGGTATATCATTTCTATATTTAAATCAATCTGCCTCACCTATGATAAATGGAAGAACAAAAATATTTGAGTTTGAAAATAAACTTGCCAAACGATTAAACATAGAAATTAAATGTAAGTCTGGGAATAATTATTCTAAGATTTTTGACAGTACAAAACATTTGGTTGATACAAATAATCCAGTCCTAATTTATGTAGATATGCCTTATATGAAATATCTAGGAATGAACCAAAATAACCATTTTGGAGGTCATGCAGTCGTTTTATTTGGATATGATGAAACATCAAGAAAATTTTGGATAAGTGATAGAGATAATCATGATTATCCGATAAAAATTCCCTCTGGGCAAATATCTCAAGATTATCATATGGTCGATTACGATGAAATTGAAAAGGCACGCAGTAGTGTATATAGACCTTTTCCTGCAAACAATAAATATTTAATATTTGATTTTACTGGTTTCAGAGTGATTGATAAAGTAATTTTACAAGAAGCTATAAAAGAAACTTGTGATACAATGCTAGCCCCCCCAGCACAACTTCTGGGTATTAATGGAATCATGAAATTTTCAAAAGAAATACTAAAGTGGAAGCAATTTAGCTCAAACAAACTACGCTTGGCTGGGATAACAAATTATTTTCAAATCAGTAAAGATGGTGGAACTGGTGGTGGTATTTTCCGCAAGATGTATGGCGAGTTTTTAATTGAATCTGCTCCAATAATAAAAGATGAGAGACTATTTGTGATAGGTCAAAAGTTTATTGATGTTTCTGAACATTGGAACGAAATAGCTAATGATATGTGGGAATTATCTCAGACAGCTAATGTTGAACTTTTGAAGAAGATGTCTAATTCAATCTCACAAATTTATGATGATGAAAAAAATTTGTATTTATCATTAAAAACTACTGTAGATTAGAGGTTCTTAAGAACCTCCATTTCTATTTTTTCTGTTCTTTACACAAAAAAAGAAATGCTCCAAATTCTTATTTTGAAACATTCCCTGTACAGAATTTACTTGTATTCACTTATAATCTTATTTATATCTACCCCTTTACTACTCCATAGCTCTACAAAAGCTCTTCCATTAGCATTTTTATGTTTATATTTATTATAGTATTCATTTAAAGTCTCAAAGAATACTTTATCGCCAACTTCTTTTCTTATTTCATTAAAAGCTATTGCCCCTTTTGTATAAACATTTAAGCTGTATTCAGTAGAATTTTTATACTCATTTGTTGGCTTAAATATATTCTCACTCAAATAACTCTTTGTCTGTATTTCCATAGTCTTTAGAAGTTTATTTGCCATTTCTTTACCATATTTCTGTTCAAAATACACTATTGTAGAATATTCAGTAAGTGCTTCATCCAACCAAGGTTCACTTATTTCATCATTTCCAACAGCAGAATACCACCATTGATGTGCTGTCTCATGAGCAATAACATATTCAAGTAGAAATTCATTTTTTTCATTATATAAACTTTGGTCTATCATAACAAGCATAGGATATTCCATCCCACCTATAAAAAAATCACTTGCTACAACAGAGTATTCTTTGTATGGATATTTGCCAAATAATTCACTAAATATATCTATTGAGTCTTTTGCAGCTTCAGTTGCTTTTTTAGAAAGTTTTTTATTTAAATTGTATGTACTAATAGCTACTCCTTTTGAATCCACTTTATTTACATCAAATTTACTACTTAATATAAATGCAAAGTCTCTAACATTTTCAGCTTCTATTTCATATAACATCTTTTTATTGTCATGTTTGTCATTTATAAGTTTTCCTGTATGAGCAATTTTATATTTATTTGGAATCAATAGTTTCACATGAAAATCGCTAGTTTCACTATAAAATGGGTCCCCAATTGTTTCATAACTCTTTAAATTCCATCCTCTTTCATCATTAACACAAGCTATAGGAAACCAATTAGTAACATTTATAGTATTTTCTCCATATCCGAATCTTCCAACTGAATTTGGCATTTTTACATTATATTTTATGTCTAATGATATTTTTTCATTTGGTTTCAATTCTTTTCCTAATTCTATTTCTAATATATCATTTTTATCCCCTTTAATTTTATACTCCATTTTACTATTCTTATTTAATATATTCTTTATATCTATGTATCCTTCATTAAATCCATTAGGATAAGCTCTTGTCATTTCCTCTTTTTCAAAAGGAGCAAAATCTTTTTTGGAAAAAGCATTTGGATATATATGAAAATATACTTTATCCATATTTGATTTTGTATTATTTATGTACTCAACATTCTGATTACACATTAGCCTCTTAGTTTCATCATCAAATATAACATCCATATTATATTGATTTATCTTAGAATTATTTTTTTCTTTGTACGTTTCTAAACTGTCATCCTTTTCTATAAAGCAACCTATTATTAATACCACAAATAGAATTGCTACTGATAATGTTCTTCTTACTTTTTGGTTGAATTTTATAACCAAAATATCTCCTCCCTTTCAAAATGAATATTGCTAGAAAATATTTACATGCTAATCTTGTGACCTTTTATTTGTTTACAGACAAATATAATATAAAAAATGATATAATTTAATCTGAGGTGATAAAATGTTTTTCAAAGAAAGCAATGAAATAGATTTAGGTGAAATCACTATTCCCAATATCTTTATAGATATATTTATGCCAATGGCGGACGGGTTATACGTAAAAGTTTATCTTTTAGGTTATAGACAAGCATGTGATATTACTTCTAATCCTAAGTTCGACAATAATTCAATAGCCAAAAACCTAAATATACCTTTGTCTGATGTGTTATTTGCTTGGAAATTTTGGGAGGAAAAGAAGATTATAAAAATACATGACAATGGAGAATTTGATAGTTTTAATTATTCAATAGAATTTTTAGATTTAAAAAATTTCTATATTGAGAATATATTAGGTAATAATTCATCTATAAAATCTAATACAGATCAAGTTGTATCTACTTCTGAAAATCCAAGTATTAGAAAAATGTTCAATTCCATAAATAAAATAGTTGGCAGATATCTCGACCCAAGTGAAAAAATAAGTATTATGGATATAATGAATAAATACAATATGAGCCCTGATATGATACTTTGTGCTTATGAATACGTCAAAGATAAAACAGGTACATCAAAACCAGTTAAATACATTGAGGGTATTATCAGGAATTGGTATGATTCAAATTTATATACACCAAAAGATGTTGAAGACAGCTTTTTAGTTAGAAGTGAGAGATATATTTTATATAAAACCATTTTCAATGAGTTAGGATTTTCAAGACAACCATCAAAGTCAGAAAAAGAACTTATGGACAGTTGGTTTGATAAATTTGATATGGATATGGACTTGATAATAAATGCCTGTTCTAAGTCTAAAAATATTTCAAACCCAAGTATATCTTATATAAATGGTATAGTTAAAAATTGGAATGAAAAAAATATAAAAAATTTAAATGATTTAAAGCAAAAAGAGGAAGAACGTATAGTTAAGGAGAATATTAATAAGAAGCAGATTAATACTACTCAAAACAACAATACTTACAAGAAAACTAAGTTTCATAATTTCAACGAAACATTCACTCAGTATACCTCTGATGAACTCGATGAGATTATTAAAAAAAGTCAAAAAGAAAAGTTTAAGTAGGTGATTAAATGAATGAAGATAAAATAAGAAAAATACTTGCTAAATACGATAAGAAAAGAGATAATAACGAACTCTTATTAGAAAATAGAAAAAATGAGGTATATAATAGAATTCCAGAAATAAAATCTATAGATGATGAGATTTCTAAAATAGGCCTTAGCTTAGCTAGAATAGTACTTTTAAATCCTAAGTCTAAAGATGAAATTGTGAATAAATCTAAAGATACTATAGAATCTTTAAAGGTAAAGAAAGAAGAACTTTTAGTTGAAAATAACATACCTCTTGATTACCTAGAAATAAAGTTTCAATGTGCTTCTTGTAAAGACAAAGGTTTTTTACCTAATGGTGAAAAATGCTCTTGTCTTAAACAAGAAATTGTAAATGAAGCTTATAAAATGTCTAATTTAGATAGGATTTTAAGTCAGGAAAATTTTTCGAATTTTAACTTGAATATATTTTCTCCTAAAAAAGGTTCTAATGGAGAAATATCTCCTAGAGAAAATATGCTAAATAATTTAAGTATCTGCGAAAATTTTGTTCATGATTTCAAGAAAGATAATGATGAAAATCTACTGTTTTATGGTTCTACTGGACTGGGAAAAACATATATGTGCAATTGTATTGCAAAGGAATTATTGGACAAAGGAAATGTTGTAATCTATCAAACTTCTTTTAGAATATTAGATATTCTTGAAGACTATAAATTTAGAAGAGACACAAATAATCAGATAAGTGAAGATAATTATAAAAACTTGTTTGATTGTGATTTATTAATAATAGATGACCTTGGTACTGAACTTAATAACTCTTTTACTAGTGGAGAAATCTTCAACATTGTAAACACAAGACTAGTTACTGGTAAAAAAATTATTATCTCAACCAACTTAACACCATCCCAAATAGGAAACACTTATACTCAAAGAACTCTTTCTAGAATTTTAGACAAATTTAGGATTTTAGAATTTACTGGTGATGATTTGAGATGGGAAAGATTTAAATAAAATAGCCCTTAAAAAACATTTTTTTATTTTTAAATAGAGAGGTAAGAACAAACTTGCTTCTCTGTTTAAAACTTATACTAAAGAAACTAATCTCTCTGCTATAAGTACACTTCTAAAGTATTTTTAATACATCTAATTCTTTATATTACTTGTAATTTATCAATATTATAAACTTATCAGATTATATAATACTATTCTAAAAAGATTCTAAATTTTAATCTTAAAATTATATCATTATAAATAACTTAATACTTTATTGTAATTAAATTTAATTTTTCAATCAAAAAAAGATACTTAAAAGTATCCTGTAACATAGAAAATTATATTAATTTGAATTTATGTACTTTGTGGAGCTGGTGATAGGAATCGAACCTACAACCTGCTGATTACAAGTCAGCTGCTCTACCGTTGAGCCACACCAGCATATAATCTAGTATTCATCTCTAATTCAAAAATGGTGGGACTAACAGGGCTCGAACCTGTGACCCCCTGCTTGTAAGGCAGGTGCTCTCCCAGCTGAGCTATAGTCCCATACTGGTGACTCGTAGGGGAATTGAACCCCTGTTACCGCCGTGAAAGGGCGGTGTCTTAACCTCTTGACCAACGAGCCATAATTTGGTGATCTATCCGCGACTCGAACGCGGGACACCCTGATTAAAAGTCAGGTGCTCTACCGACTGAGCTAATAGACCACATTTTTTCGACTTTTTTCGTCGTTTCTTTCACTCACAAGTTATATTATAACTGCTGTACAATTTTTAGTCAATAGTTTTTTTATTTTTTTTAGCATATAATTAAAATCCTCTTGAACTACCTATTTTCAACAAGTATTTTAAATAAAATATGTAATTAGAATACAGAAATTCAACTTTAATTACACATAGAATATACATAAATAATTTTAACTGAATAAAAATTTAATACAAATCTAACACAAAAGAGTATCTCTAATAACTATAATCATTACCTTGAGATACTCTTTCCTTATTATTCATAACTTAAATTGTTTAATAAAATATTAAGCAAATATATTTTTTCTTATTATTGTTTGAGCTCTATTAGGCCCAACAGAAACCATGTCTACACTCACTCCGACCAACTCTTCTATTTTAGCTATATATTTCTTTGCATTTTCTGGAAGATTATCAAAATTATCTACTTGAGTTATATCTTCATTCCATCCGTCTAATTCTTCATATATAGGTTCACATTTTGCTAAATCATCTAATGATGCTGGGAAATCTGTTATTATTTTATCGCCCATTTTGTAAGATGTACAAACTTTTATCTTATCAAATCCAGTTAAAACATCTAGTAACATAAATGAGATACTAGTTAAACCATTAACCCTAGCTGCATACTTAACTATAACTGCATCAAACCATCCACATCTTCTTGGTCTACCAGTAGTTACTCCAAATTCATGACCTTGTTCTCTTATTTTATCACCAGTTTCATTTATTTGTTCTGTAACAAATGGTCCCTCTCCAACTCTTGTAGTATATGCTTTTACTATACCAACAACATCTTTTATCATATTTGGCCCTATACCTGCACCAATTGCAAATCCACCAGATGTTGGATGAGACGATGTAACAAATGGATATGTTCCTAAATCTAAATCTAATAAAGTTCCTTGTGCTCCTTCAAATAATACTTTTTTACCTGCTCTTACCGCATCATATACAATAACTGACGTATCTGCAACATATTTTCTTATCTGTTCTGCATATCCTATATATTCATTATATATAGTTTCAAAATCAAATAATTCTTCTTTTCCATATATATTTTTAACTATTTCATTTTTAGCATCTATCTGAGCTTTTAACTTTATAGCAAATTTATCTTTATCCATTAAATCACATATTCTTATTCCAGATCTCTCTGTTTTATCCATATAACAAGGTCCAATACCTTTTTTTGTTGTACCTATCTTTAAATCGCCTCTGGCTTCTTCTGACAATGCATCTAGCTCTTTATGATATGGGAATATGACATGGGCTCTATCGCTTATTTTTATATTTTCTGTACTTATATTATCCGCTTTAAACATTTCCAATTCTTCTAAAAATCCTTTAGGGTCAAATACTATACCATTTCCTATTATATTTACTGTTTTTGGATTTAATACTCCTGATGGAATTAAATGTAATGCATACTTCTTACCTTCCACAACTAATGTATGCCCTGCATTATTTCCACCTTGTCCTCTCACTACTACATCTGCTTGAGTAGCAAGATAATCTATAACTTTACCTTTACCTTCATCTCCCCATTGAGAACCAACAATTGCAACTGTTTTCATGTAATTCACCTCTATATTTTATATACTCTCGAACGCTTTACTTATTTATTCTATCAAACATTCGTATTTTTTTCAACTTTTTTAGCGTTCTCCAATATTTAACAAATACTTTTCTATTTTTGAAAATTCATCTTTCTCTATAATTTCTTTTTCATATTTTATAATTTTTTCCATAAATTTATCCACATCTAAAAGTTTTTCTAACTTACATATGTTAATTATATTTCCAAAGTTTGTATTAGTCATATTTATATAATACTGACTATCCACAATACTAGCATAAACAACAATCGATTCTTTTAGGTTATTATCAATTATTCTAAATAAGTTTATTTCATCAAGTACTTTAATTATATTGGGATATATACACTTTAAGCTTATTTTTTCCATATTATTCCTCCTAATAATTAACATTTATACACAGATAAAGCAAGCCAAAAGCTTGCTTTATCTACTTATTCACACTTATCAACAGGGCACCTGTGGATACTGTGGATAATTTTTTAGCTAAATTTCAATGTTTAGACATATTTAGTGACAGGTATCCACATTTTTCCTGTAGAAAGAAAGGATGTTCTGTGGATATTCGTTAGATTATAGGTCTCTCAACTTATCCCCAAATCTTTGAACTTCACCAAGCCAAACTAGTTCTACAGAACCAGTTTCACCATGTCTATTTTTTGCTATTATTACTTCTCCTATATTTTTACTCTCAGAATCAGCATGATAATATTCATCTCTATATAAGAACATAACTATATCTGCATCCTGCTCTATTGCTCCAGATTCTCTTAAGTCAGATAACATAGGTCTATGATCTGCTCTTTGTTCTGGTGCACGTGATAACTGAGATAATGCTACAACAGGACAGTTTAATTCTTTAGCTAAGACCTTTAGTGACCTTGATATTTTAGATATCTCCTGCTGTCTACTTTCATTATTGCCTTCACCTTCCATAAGTTGAAGATAATCAATAAGCACTAAGTCCAGACCTTTTTCTATTTTCAACTTCCTGCACTTTGACCTTAATTCTGATATTTTTATACCAGGAGTATCATCTATGTGTATTTTCGCATCTGATAACACCGCCATAGCATCTATAATTCTAGGCCAGTCATTATCATTAAGTGTTCCAGTCTTTATTTTTTTTAATTCTACACTAGACTGTGAAGATAGCATACGTTGTACTAATTGTTCTTTAGACATCTCTAAACTGAACACAGCTACAGAAGCATCACCTTTTAGGGCTGCATTTTGCACTAAGTTTAAAGAAAAGGCAGTTTTACCCATTGCTGGTCTAGCCGCAATTAATATTAAATCGGTCCTTTGAAGACCATTTATTTTTTTGTTTAAATCTTTAAAACCAGTAGTTATACCAGTCACATCACTCTTATTAGTGTATAACTTTTCTATCATATCATAGGCATCCATTAAAACTAAGTTTATAGATTTAAAATCATCACTAGTTTTCTCCTGTGATATATCAAATATACTCTTTTCAGCTTGTTCTAAAACATCTTCAATTTTAGTTGCTCCACTATATCCTAGATTTATTATTTCATTAGAAGCTTTTATAAGCTTTCTAAGCACAGACTTCTCTTTTACTATATCAGCATAGTATTTTACGTTTGAAGTCGTCGGTACTATAGTAGAAAGACTTGTAATATAACTGATTCCTCCAATATCATTAAGATGCCCTTGTTTTCTTAGTTCTTCTGTTAATGTTATCAAGTCTATAGGCTCACCTTTATTACTTAAAGTTATCATACATTCATATATTATTTTGTGAGCCTCTTTATAGAAATCATCAGGCTTTATAGTTTCTGTGACTGTTATTATAGCATCTTTATCTAGAAGTATAGAACCCAATATTGATTGTTCCGATTCTACACTATGAGGAGGAATTCTCGTCATATCTTCCATCTTTATCACCTCTAGTTATTACTGTTTTTCTTTTACATCTACTCTTATTTTAGTAGTTACTTTTTGATGTATTTTTACTTCTACAAAAGTTGAACCTAGGGCTCTTATTGGCTCATCTAATAATATTTTTCTTTTATCTACATCTATATCTTTTTGTTTCTTTAATTGCTCAGCAATCTCTTTAGCAGTTATTGAACCAAAAAGTCTTCCACCTTCTCCTGCTTTTGAATATATTTCTATATTAATTTCTTCCATTTGTTTACCTAATAAAACAGCTTCTTCATATTCTTTTTGTGCTTTTATTTCTTTAGACTTATTCTTTTCATTTAATTCTTTTATTGCTACATTATCTGCTTGCACAGCCATCTTTTTAGGAAATAAGAAATTTCTTGCATATCCATCACTTACTTCTTTCATTTCCCCTTTTTTACCAGTCCCTTTTACATCTTTTAATAATATAACTTTCATCTATTCTTCCTCCTCCAAATACTCCTCTATTATTTTATTTACCATCTTATAAGCTTCTTTTAGAGAAACATCTTTTAACTGTGCTCCAGCTATATCTATATGTCCCCCGCCTCCTAATTTCTCCATAAGCACATGTACATTTATCTGTCCTAAGGACCTTGCACTTATAAATATAGTATCATCTTTTTCACCTAATACAAAGGAAGCTTCTACTTCTTTTATGTTTAATAACTCATCAGCAGTTTGAGCTATTATAACATTTATACTATCTATTTCTGTACTTGAATATGCTAAACATATCCTATTATTAATTATTTTAGTACTTTGAATTATTTCAGCTTTTATTATGAAGTCTTTTACATCAGAATTGAAAAACTTTTTAACCTCAATAGTATCTGCTCCAACTTTTCTAAGATAAGAAGCTGCTTCAAAAGTCCTAACACCTGTTTTAAACGCAAAGTTTTTAGTATCTAGACTTATTCCTGCTAAAAGTCCTTCAGCTGTGAGTTTATTTATTGTTACATCTTCATCCATATATTGAACTAATTCTGTAACCATTTCACAGGTTGAAGATACATATATCTCATGGAATAAAAGTACCGCATCATTTATGAATTCTACACCTCTTCTATGATGGTCTATTACTACTATCTTCTCTGATAGCTTTAATAACTCTTCACATTCAGTATAATTAGGTCTATGAGTATCAACTACTACAACTAACGTATTTTTAGTACAGTTGTCAATAGCTTCTTCTTTTCCAATAAATAGTTTCTTATAATAATTATTTTCATTTATTTTATTTATAAATATTTCTATAGATTCATTTACAGAGTGTAAAACTATGTTTGCTGTTTTGTTACAGGATTTACATATATCATAAACTCCAACTGCCGCTCCCATAGCATCCATATCTGGATATTTATGTCCCATTATATAAACTTGGTCACTTTGTTGTATAACTTCTCTTAGAGCGTGACCTATCAATCTGGACTTTACTTTGGTTTTCTTTTCTACAGCTTTAGATTTTCCTCCATAAAATACAAATTTATCTTTTGTTTTTACAACAGCCTGATCACCACCTCTACCAAGTGCTAAGTCAAGGGCACCCGTAGCAAGTTTTAGGTTCTCATTTAATGTATCTCCATCTATACCAATTCCTATACTTATAGTAACAGGAAGATTATTTCCATAATCAATATGTCTTATTGTATCTAAAATAGAAAACTTCTCAGTTTCTAATTTTTTCAACTCTTTTTTATGCATTACCAAGAAAAATTTATCTTTTGAGGTTCTTCTCAATGCACCATTTGAATTTAATTCCAAAGCAGAAAGTATTTTTTCTACTTCAACATTAATTAAAGCCCTCTTATCTTCTGCTGCACTTTTTAATACTTCATCGTATCCATCTACTTGTATTAGCATCATTGCATTTTTTTCATCATCATAATCTTGTTTTACTTTTAAATATTCTGTCTTGTCTATCCAGTATAATATCATCAAATATTTAGGATTTTTTTCTTGATCATTTTTTATAACATTATAAATTATTGTATATTCTTTTTCTTTGTAGTTTATTTCTGTGTACATTTCTTTATTTTCATTTAATACTTTTCTTAAGTTAAGATTTTTAACTATATCTTCTATATTTTTATCAAGTAAATCTTTTTGACCAATCATATCATAAAACTTCCCATTGTACCACGATATATTTCCATCAAATTCTAAGATACACAGTGGTATTGGAAGGTTTATTATGGCTTTCTTGGTTGTCTCATCTATATCTAAAGATAAATTTTGAATATACTCTGTCCATTCATGACGTCTAATATTAGTTGTTCTCCAATTGTGAAAAACCATATATACAAAAATACAGAAAAATAAACACCCTACATACAAGTTGTAATAAAGCAAAATTATACTAGAAATACCAATAACAATTATATATAAATTTATTTCTGGCATATTTAATTTAAAGGTTTGTTTATTACTCATTTCTATCCTCCTAAGTGGATTTATAACTTCTCACCTTTCTAAAGTCAATTATACTATCTACCATACCAACAAAAGATATTCCCATAAATCCAAATAAACATAAAATTATCCCTGAAAGAAACATAATTTTATTTGGTCCCTGTCTTATCCATTTCTTTAAAAAATAGATACAAACTGCTATACCTTGAATTACAAACATTAAATTAAAAACTAGCTGTAAATTAGTCATTATTAATTCTGTATATAGTTTTGAACCAATAATTTGAATAAATAAGACTAATAAATAAAGTAAAAAAGTTGTGAGTATAGCATTTCCTGGTAAATAAAAATCTGCAAATTTAGGAAATCTTATATTCATCTTTGTAATTCTTTTGATAAAAAATACACTTAAATAATATGTTACAAATGCTGATAATAACCCTTGTAAAAATAGCATCATTGGTAGCATATTTGTAAAATAACTTACAATCTCATCTGGCTTCATTTTATCAAATAATTTAAGCTCAGCTGCTGAAAAACTATTTTTTTGAATATTTACAATTTCTGTTATCATCTTAGAAACTTCATCTAATAGGTTTACATTTAAAAATGTTTTTAATACAAAGAAATATACAAGCATTGAAAGTACAAATATTATCGTTCCACCATATATTGGTTCAAATTTATTACTATCTTCTTGTTCAAAACTTCTCTTTAACATCTTTCCTATTGCTATACCTGGTAAAGAATACATTATACATATATTTAATGCATAAGAAATGTCTGCAAATAGAATTAGTACACAAAATGTAATCAAAATAGATATAAAAGAATACTTTCTATCAGTAATAGCACCTATAATTACATATGGAACAGCTGCTAATATACTAAACATTCCTAGCATTGGAATATAGGCTATCACTAAAGCGATTATTATAGCTAAAATTATTATAGACATTGCTTTAGATAGTCTAATTTTATTATTCAATTTAATATCACTCCCTATTGTCCATATGTTTTTTTAAATTAGATAAATCTCCATACCATCTTTCAACACTATGGTCTTCATCTATACCAATTTTTATTTTTTCTTTGACTTTATAATCCACATCTCTAAAACTAATTCCTAATCTCTTTGCTAAGAGATATGTTATCATTATTATATTTGCTAGAGTATCTTGAATTGCTTCATCTAAAGGTTTTACCCCTTTAAATAATAAGTTAAACAAATCACTTACACTCATTAATATTTCTGTTTTCATCCATTCTATTATCTTTATGTTTCTCGTTATCTCAGAACCTTTATCTATTTTCACGTTTACAACCCTCCTTAATATATAATATTATATCATAAATAATAATATATTTAAGTATATAAACAAAAAAACGAGCTTTATAGCTCGCCTCATTTAGATATATAAATACCTATAATAAAAAATGAGCACAAGGCTCATTTTTTTAGTCTAATGTATATGGTAAAAGTGCTATATTTCTAGATCTTTTTATAGCAACTGTTAATTCTCTTTGATGCTTAGCACAAGTTCCAGATATTCTTCTTGGTAATATCTTTCCTCTTTCAGTTATATACTTTTGTAATCTCTGAGTACTTTTGTAATCTATTTTAGCGTTTTTGTCAGCACAGAATTGACAAACTCTTTTTTTCTTACGTCTTTTTTTATTCATCATGACTTTTTTCCCTCCTTTTTAAAATGGTATATCGTCATCATCTATAGCTTGGAAACCTTGTGGGTCTAGACCTTGAGGTTCAAAGCTTGGCTCAAAAGCTGGAGCACTCTCTCTATATGAATTTTCCGATTTATTCTTACTATCCAAAGCTTGTACTGATCTAGTACTTACTTTTGTAAAAGTTCTCTTTTCACCTGATTGTGTCTGATAATTGTCTACTCTTATAGATCCTTGCAATGCAACTAATCTACCTTTAGTTATGTAGTTAGCACAAAATTCAGCAGATTTACCCATTACTTCAACAGGTATAAAATCAGTTTCTTTAGATCCATCTTTTTTTACATAGTCTCTATCAATGGCTATTGTAAAGGATGCCACTGGTGTTCCTGTACCTGGGATGTATCTTAATTCAGGGTCTTTAGTTAATCTTCCCACTAATACAACTTGATTCATAAAAACACCACCTATTTTTTATAATAAAACCCAGTTATTAAGCAACAACTATCATGTGTCTTATTACGTTTTCATTTATCTTTAAGTTTCTGTCTATCTCTTTAGGAACGTCTACTGCTGATTTAAAGTTAACTAATACGTAAAAACCTTCTGTAAACTTAGCTATTGGATAAGCTAATTTTTTAGTTCCCCAAGTATCAACTTTAACTATTTCTCCGTCAGTTGCAACAACTTCCTTAACTTTGTTTAGTATAGCCTCTCTTACTTCTTCATCAGAGTTTGGCTTTACCACATAAACTAATTCATAATTTCTCACTATAATTCACCTCCCTTTGGACTTAACGGCTCTACACTCTTAGAGCAGAGAAATGAGACTAAAATCTCATACCTACACATTTTATCATTTATTCTCATTTATGTCAATTTAAATTTTGGACAAAGTTTAATATAAGGTAAATTATATATTCTTAAATTAACAAGGGATGGCAATAGCCATCCCCTATAATATATCTATATAAGTTATTATTTTTAATTAAGCTTCAACACCCATAGCTTCTTTTAAAACTGATGCTATATTTTTTATACCTTCTATTATTTTTTCTTCTGGCATATTTGAATAGTTAAGTCTGAAAGTATTTTCTCTACCACCATTAGGGAAGAATCCTCCTCCAGCAACATAAGCAACATTCTTTTCTAAGCATTTTGGCATTAATTCTTTAGCATTTAAGTTACTTGGAAGCTCTACCCATGTAAATAATCCACCTTCTGGATGAGTAAATACTAATCCTTCTGGGAATTCTTCTTCCATAGTCTTAAGCATTACATCTCTACGTTTAATATAAACTGCTTTAATTTTTTCAACGTGTGCATCTAAGTCATACATATCCATGAATTTACTTACTTCCATTTGAGATATAGTTGATGCTTGTAAGTCTGCACCTTGTTTTGCAAAGTTAAATTTAGATAATATTTCTGGAGAAGCACAAGTCCATCCTAATCTGTATCCTGGGCAGAATATTTTAGAGAAAGTTCCTAAGAATATTACTAATCCTTTTGTATCCATTGATTTTAAAGATGGTAAAGATTCTCCTTCAAATCTTAAATCTCCATATGGATTATCTTCTATTACTGGTATTTCAAATTTGTTTACTATTTCCATGAATTTTTTACGTCTTTCAAGTGGCCAAGTTCTTCCTGTTGGATTTTGGAAGTCAGGAATTACGTAAATCATTTTTATTCTATCAGTTGTTTCTAGTATTTTTTCTAATTCTTCCATTATCATTCCGTTAGAATCAGTTGGAACGTCTATGAATTTAGGTTGATAAGATTTAAATGCGTTTATAGCTCCTATGTAAGATGGGCTTTCACATAAAATTACATCACCTTCATCAATAAATACTTTTCCTGCAAAATCTAGACCTTGTTGAGAACCACTTGTAACTAATATATCATCTTTGTCTACATTAGTTTGATTTTTCTCATTCATTCTAGCTGCTATTTTCTCTCTTAATGGTTCATATCCTTCTGTTGTAGTGTATTGCATAGCTGATCTTCCATTTTCTTCAAGCACTGCAACTGATACTTTTTTCATTTCTTCAACTGGAAATAATTCTGGAGCAGGCATTCCACCAGCAAAAGATATTATTTGTGGTTGTTGAGTAAGTTTTAAAAGCTCACGTATTTCAGATCCTTGTAAACCTTCCATTCTTCTTGCATATTTAATTGCCATAATTAAAGCACCCCCATGAAAATGTTTTCTTCATTTTCTATTATACCAAAATTTTGGATATTAATATACGGTATTTGACATTTTTTAAATGTTAAATTTATATCATTCTTTTATTAGCTTTTTTACTCTCTTTTCTAAAGTCTCTCTATCAAGCATTATTAACCTTGAACACTTAGTACATTTTATCTTTATATCCATTCCAGTTCTTATGATTTCGAATTCTTTACATCCACATGCATGTTGTTTTTTTAATTCGACAATGTCTCCTATTTTTAAATCCATTGGCATAAATAATTAGCCTCCTAATCTAGCTTCTCTGCTTCTTTCGAACCATCTTCTAATTTACTTATACAATAAATTCCTTTTATATCTACATTATTTTCAGTTAAAATTGTTTTTATCTTTTCCATGTCTTCAAAAGAAAATTTAATTGATATTCCACAACTTGCTGTTATTTCTCTTGGTGTTGGAAGAGCCATTACCTTTAGACCATTTTCACCAAATAACTTTTCTGATCTTATTGCATGATGTGTCGAATTAAATGACACTATATACATCTGATTCATTGCTTAATCCTTTCTGACTATCTGTTTTTCTTTAAGTTAATCATTATTATTAGTTTTTATATTATTAAACAAACATACATTATATAGAAATAGTATTTGATGCATTCTTTAATGTTTCAACTATAGTATACATATTTGTAACTGAACCTACTTGTAGTTTGTCTTTTAAATTGTAGTAGTCTAAACAAGTACCACAAGATAAGACTTCTACGCCTTCATTTTCAAGTATTTTTAAATTTTCTATAGTTTCTTCATTTTCAGCACTTAGTGTTACTCCTCCATTAACTAAAAGTACATATTTAGGATAAGGCTTAGATTCTGTCAAAGTATATATAAATCCTTTTATTAATACTTTCCCTAATTCATCATTTCCAAGTCCCATTTTGTCTGAAGATATAAATACACATGTATCTTCTAGTTCACATTCTTTCTTGTCTACATTATTTTGTTTATCTAAGATATTTTGACCTTTTATAATTTCTATAGATATAAAATTCTCTTTTTCATCAACAATATTTGCCTCACAATTTAAAGATTTAGCAAGTTTTAATACATTTTCTTTAGCTGTTTCATTGTCGACTGTTGTAACTACAATACCTTCTTCTATGTTATCCAATTCTTTTTTTGTGTTTATAACTGGTTTAGGACAAGCAAGTCCTCTAGCATCTATTTTTATACTCATTGTTTGATTCATCTCCTTAAAAATATTCATACAATTTATATTTTATCATAGATGTTATCTTGCTTGTTATAGATTGTTTCTATAGCCTTATAGGTTTATTTTTTTACATTATTTCTAAATTTTTATACATAAATACACCTTTTTGATAATATTCTAACTCTTTTTCTTTTGAAATACTTGAATATAATTGACCTAAATCTATATATAAATTAGCCAATATTCTACTATTTCCTAAGTCTGATACTATTTTTATACATTTAATTAAATACTCAATTGCAAGGGTAATTTCATTTTGATTTTTATACATATTAGAATAGAATTTTAATGCTTTATATTCATTGAACTTATTTTTATTTTTTATTGATGAAGCTAAAGCTATTTTGCAATATTTTCTAGCTAAATCATAATCTTCTTTATCTATATATGCTTCTATTATCTTAAATAAACCTGACATCATGTATTCGTCTTCATCATTTTTCTTTATATCATATACCTTTTGTGAATATTCAAGTACTCTATCTGTCTCACCTATTTTTCTGTAAACATCACAAATTGTTAAATATACATTTGCTAATCCAGTTTTATTATCTTCATTTTCAAGTATCTTTAACGCTTTTTTAAAATAATCTTTTGATTCTTCATATTTTCCTATTTCAAGCATATTATTTGCTTTTAACACCAAAATATCGACATCTTCTTTTCTATCATTTCTATTATCTATTTCATTTATTTTATCTATGTACTTCAATGACATATTTGGATTATCTAATTTTATGTAGCAATATGCCATCTTACTGTATAGTTCCTTGTATATGTTAACATCCTCAAACTTACTCTCTAACAAAATTTCCTCTGCAAAATTAAAGTGGCTTATAGCACCTTTATAAAAGTCTTCTTGCATGTATATTTTTCCTATGTTTAAATAGCACTTAAGTATATTTTCACTATCACTATTTTTTATAAAGAAGTATAATGCCTTTTCAAAGTTTTCTATAGCATCATTATAATCAGATTTTTTTAGATTAATATTAGCCATTAAAAAATTACATCTGCCATAGTTCTCCATTAAATCGTATCTCTTACATATATCTAAAACTTCTTTTATTTGGTCCTCAGCCTTGTTTAGTTCATTTTCTTTTATATATATTTCGCTCTGTAGTATTAAATTATCAGTTATCTTTTTTGACTGCATTTCTTTGGTTTCTAATAAGTACTCTACACTTACATCTAACTTATCGCCTAGATATTCCAACAGTTCATAGCTAGTATGAGATTTATCCCTCTCTATATGGCTTATTTGTGCTGCTGTTATCCTATCTCCAGCTAATTCTTTTAATGTCATGTTTTTTTCTTTTCTTAATTTTTTAATCTTTTCTCCTAAGCTCAAAATTTCCATACTATTCCCACCTTTTGAAGACATTTTTTTATAATATAATTATAACTTATATTTATTTTAAAAACACTACTTTTATTTTACAATATTTTCTGTGTACATTAAATGATTTCCCATAAAAATGACTAAAATTTAGTTTATTTTGAATTTAATTAATTTAAATAAATCATTTTTTAAATTTGTTACTATTTTGTATTCATATATTTGCTCATAACGACTATAATTATATATAAGAATAGTTTTTATGAGAGGAGAAATTTTTATGAAAAATAAGAAAATAATGTTAGTGTTAAGTATATTATCTATATCTATATTTGCAATTGGTTGTACTAATGCTCAAGTTGGTAATGATACACCTAAAAAAGAAGCTAAGAGTAATACAAATGTTGAGCAACCAAAAGAGGAAAACAATACTGAAAAAGAGGCACCTGATAAAAAAGCTACATCTACTCCAAAAGAGGAAAAGAAAACTCAATCAGCTGTTATTTATTCTTTTGATGTAGATAAAACAGATTTAATAGAAAACAAGATTGACTTAAATAAAGTTGATGAAAATACTTTATTTGAGGAACTTCAAAAACTTAAAGTTGTTCCAGAATCTTCAAAACTAAATTCATTTACTACAAAAGATATTGATGGTGTAAAAACTGGTATATTAGATGTTAACTCTGATTTTACAAATTCAAACTTAGGTAGTGATGCAGAAACTTTAATGCTTGATTCAGTTGCTCGTACTTACATAAAAAATATGAATGTTGAACAAATAAAAATTACTGTTGATGGTGGTAATTATGAAAGTGGTCATATAGTTCTTGAAGAAGGAGATTACTTAAAGTAATTTTTTAAGATATACTTAAGCCATGCTATTACAAGAAAATAGTGTAGATTGTACAATCTACACTATTTTTATATTCTTATATTATTTAATTATTATATGCTACTTGTTTTTTGAAATTTTATTTAGAGCTTCTACCGCTTTATCTATTTCATCTTTTGTATTGAAATATCCTATGCTGAATCTTACTGCACCTTGTTTTAAAGTACCTAAAGTAGTATGCGCTAGTGGAGAACAATGTATTCCTGATCTAGTTGCTATATTATAATCACTATCTAGTAAAAAAGTAACCTCTCCAGAATCCATGTTTCCTATATTTATAGCTATTACTGATGCTCTTTTTTTACTATCTTTTGGTCCATATATCTTTATATCTGGCACTTCCTCTAATTTGTCTATCATATATTGACATAATTCTTCTTCATGTTGTCTTATATTGTTGATTCCTCTTTCAAATATAAATAATACGCCTTGGTTAAGACCTGCTATTCCAGGGGTATTATGAGTCCCTGATTCATATTTATCTGGGAACAATTCTGGTTGAACCATTTCTTCTGATTTACTACCTGTTCCACCTTCTTTTAATATATTTAAATTTAAACCATCTCTTACATATAATATACCTGTTCCTTGAGGTCCAAATAAGCATTTATGACCTGGCATTGCCAACATATCTATATTACATTCATTTACATCTATGTCATAAACACCTGCCGTTTGTGACGCATCTACTAAAAACAGTATATTATGTTTTTTAGCTATTTCTCCAACCTTTTTTATATCTATTAAGGTACCACATACATTAGATGCATGTGTTGTTACAATCAATTTAGTATTTTTCTTTATTGATTTCTCTAATTCATCATAATCTAAAAATCCCTCATAATCGCATTTTACTACAGTATTTTCAACACCTTTTTTTTCCAATGATTTTATAGGTCTTATTACTGAATTATGCTCCATAGATGTTGTTATGACATGGTCTCCTTCTTGTAATACACCCTTTATTGCTAAATTTAAGGAATCTGTAGCGTTAGATGTAAATACTATACTCATAGGATTACTCACATTAAACAACTTAGCTATATTCTCTCTTGTATCATATATTTCCCTAGCAGCTCTCATAGCAAGTTTATGTCCAGCTCTACCTGGATTTGCACAGTAGTTTTTCATGCAATCTAAAACAGCATCATACACTCTTTCTGGTTTTGGATATGTAGTTGCAGCATTATCTAAATAAATCATAACAATCTTCCTCTCTGTTTTATAGTTTTGTTCTATTCAAGAAGCATTGATACAATACTATTTAAATCATCATCATTATAGTATTCTATCTCTATTTTGCCTTTTTTCTTTCCTTTGGAAATATTTACCTTAGTTCCAAAGATATTTCTAAGTTTATCTTCTACATCCAAGATAAATACATCTTTAGGCTTAGATTTTTTTGGTACTTCTTCTTTGTTTTCAGATATTTTTTTAGCTATATTTTCGACTTCTCTTACAGAAAGCTCTTCTTCCTCTATTTTTTTTGCTATTTGTAGTTGTAAATCCTTATCTACAATTCTCAACAATGCCTTACCATGCCCTGCTGTAATTCTACCACTATCTATCATTTCTATGACATCTTGTCCAAGATTTAAAAGTCTCAGTGTATTGGTTATATGAGGTCTACTTTTACCAACAGCTTCTGATATTTCCTCTTGAGTTACATTATAATGCTCTATTAAACTTTTATATGCTAGAGCCTCTTCTATTGAGTTTAAATCTTCTCTCTGTAAATTTTCAATTAAAGCTATCTCCATTATATCTTTCATATCTATATCTTTAATTATAGCAGGTATTTTACTTTTATTTGCAAGTTTTGATGCTCTAAATCTTCTTTCCCCTGCTATTATCATATACTTATCATTTTCATCCTTCTTAACTACTATTGGTTGTAATACACCATAGTTTTTTATAGAATCAGACAACACTTTTATCTTTTCTTCATCAAATTGTTTTCTAGGCTGAACTTCGTTTGGATATATTTCGTCTATATCTATGTTGACTATCTCTTTTTCTGAAGTTTCTCCTTTAATCTCTGGTATCAATGCACTAAGACCTCTACCCAATCTGTTACTTCTTTTAGACTTATTCTCCATACTACTATTCCTCCTCTTCTAAATCTATAAATTCTTCTGCTAGTTCCAAATAAGCTATAGCCCCCCTACACCTTCTATCATAGTAAATAACAGGTTTCCCATGACTTGGAGCTTCTGCAAGTCTTACATTTCTTGGAATTAGGGTCGTATATACACTTCCTTTAAAATATTTTTTGACTTCTTCAACTACTTGTATTGATAGATTCGCTCTCCCATCAAACATACTTAAAACAACACCTTGAATCTCTATGTCTGCATTTAATCTTGATTTTACTAATCTTATAGTCTCCATCAATTGACTAACACCTTCTAAAGCATAATATTCACATTGTATAGGAATTAAAACACTATCTACAGCAGTTAAACAATTTATTGTAAGCATCCCAAGTGAGGGTGGACAATCCAAAAATATATAATCATATTCATCTGCTACTGCTCTTATGGAATTTCTTAAAATATACTCTCTATTACTTTTAGATGTAAGTTCTATTTCTGCACCTGATAGCTCAGTAGCTGATGGAACTAAATCTATATTTTCAAACTCAGTATTTATTATTGCTTCTTTAATATGTAACCCATCTAACATAATTTCATAGATTGTATTTTCCACTTCGTTTTTATTAATACCATATCCACTAGTTGTATTTCCTTGAGGGTCCAAATCTAATACTAATATTTTCTTCCCCAAAGTTCCTAAACTAGCACTTAAGTTTACATTTGTTGTAGTTTTTCCGACTCCACCCTTTTGATTGAATACAGCTATAACTTTGCCCATGATGTTCCCCCCCCTTTAAGAATTGAATTAATTTTAAATGTTGACTAGGTGTTTTTATAATTACAAATAATGTCTATAAATCAATTTATATTACAAGGCTTATATTACAAAAAAAGATTACTGGTAAGCAGTAATCTCTATTTTTTAGGGATTTTTACAACAACTTCCATATAATCTCCCTTATCTATTTCATTATACTTAGCATCAATTCCTGTATTTGATATAGCATCAAAGGCCTGCTTTATAGTATTTATGTAAATTCTTATACTCATAGCACCCTTTATATTCTGTTTTTTATCAGGCTCTTCTTGAACTTTAGTTTCTTCTAATATCTCTTGTATCAATTTCTCTGTTTTTTTAACAGTCAATTCATTTTTTATAACTTTTTCTAGTACACTTTGCATTAAATCTTCACTTGGTAGTTTAAGGAATGCTCTAGCATGTCTTTCTGTTAAGTTATTTTCTATCAACTTCATTTTTATGTTGTTTGGAAGCTTTAATATTCTAAGCTTGTTTGCTACAGTAGATTGATTTTTGCCCAATTTTTCTGCTAATTGCTGTTGAGTAAAAGCATGTTCTTTTATTAAGTTTTCATAACCAATTGCTTCTTCAATGAAATTTAAGTCTTCTCGTTGCAAATTTTCTAATAACGCTAGAACAGCAGAAGACTCATCATTCATATTATTTATAATCGCTGGTACAGTTTTAAGTTCTGCTAATTTAGCCGCTCTTAATCTTCTTTCTCCAGCAATTAATTCATATTTGCCATCTTTTGCTCTAACTGTTATAGGTTGAATTATACCATATACCTTTATAGAATTACTCAATTCCTCCAATGAAACTTGTGAAAATATTTTTCTTGGTTGGTATGGATTTGGAACTACATCTTCTATAGGTATCTCCATAACTCTTTTATCTTCCATAACATACCTCTCTTATTTTAGATATAAATATTTTTGTTCTCTATATGTACATACAAATTTATTTCTGCATCCACTTTAATAATTCCTTTATTTTTGTTTTGTTTAAGGTAAGCTTAATTATTTCTCAGGAAATAATTAAGCTTACCTATAATAATTTTTCAACTATATAATAGGATTCTTAGCTGGTTTGCCAGCTTTTCTAGGGTATTTAACTGGTGTTTCTTTTATTTTTTTAAAAATTAATATATTATGATTTAAATCTATTTCTGGTAATTCCACATCTATTTTTTCAACAAATTCTAATCCCAAAATATCAATAGCTTTTTGTGATTCTTCTAGTTCTAGATTAGCATTTGGACCTTTTAAACAAATGAAGTATCCTCCAACTTTTACAAATGGTACACAAAATTCCATAAGAATTGGTAATCCAGCTACAGCTCTTGCTGTAGCAATATCATACTTTTCTCTATACTTTTCATCTTTACCAAAATCTTCAGCTCTTCCATGTATAAATTTAATATTAGCTAATTCTAATTCTCTACCAACCTCCTCTAAAAAGTTTATTCTTTTATTCAAAGAGTCTAGTAAGGTAAGTTCTAAATCATCTAAACATATTTTTAATGGTATCCCAGGAAATCCAGCACCTGTACCAACATCTATTATAGACATACCATTTTTTATATATCCATTTTTTACAGCTGAAATAGAATCTAAAAAGTGCTTCACATATACCTCTTTTTCATCTTCTATCCCAGTAAGATTCATCTTTTGATTCCAATCAACTAATATCTCTCTATATTTTTTAAATTTTTCTAGCATACTATCATTAGTAATTATATTAAAATCTTCAATCCCATTTTTCAGAAGCTCTATGTTATTCACCTTTGCCACCTCTAGTTCTTCTGACTTGTTCTAGGTATATAAGTAAAACTGATATATCAGCTGGAGAAACTCCAGATATACGGGAAGCTTGTCCTATTGAAATAGGTTTTATATCATCTAACTTCTGTCTAGCCTCTAATCTAAGTCCTTCTATAGATGAATAGTTTATTTTCTCATCTAACTTTTTATTCTCAAGTTTCTTAAATTGATCTATTTGTTTTAATTGTTTTTCTATATAACCTTCATATTTAGTTATTATTACGCATTGCTCTTTAACTTCTCTTGAAACATCTTCACCAGCGCCTTTTCCTAATTCTTCAAGCAATTCATAAGTAACCTCTGGTCTTTTTAAAAACTCATACAACGAAATTCCAACTTTTATTGGTGTTGCTCCTTTTTCTTCTAACAGACTATTTACTTCTTTTGGCGTAACTCTTTCATTTTTTAATCTTTCAAATTCTTTCTCTACAGCAGTCTTTTTATTTATGAATCGTTCATATCTATCTTTTTTAACTAATCCTATATCATAACCTTTTTGAGTTAATCTCATATCTGCATTATCTTGTCTCAAATACAACCTGTATTCTGCTCTTGATGTCATCATTCTATAAGGCTCATTAGTCCCTTTAGTAACAAGGTCATCTAATAAAACACCTATATATGCTTCTGAGCGGTCTAATACAAATGGTTCTTTTCCTTCTATTTTTCTAACTGCATTTATACCAGCCATAAGCCCTTGAGCTGCTGCCTCTTCATATCCAGAAGTTCCATTAAATTGACCAGCACTAAATAAGTTCTCTACTCCCTTTATTTCCAAATTTATTTTTAGTTGTGTTGGGTCAACACAATCATATTCAATAGCATATGCAGGTCTCATTATCTTACAGTTTTCAAGCCCTTTTATTGTTTTGTACATATCTAATTGCACTTCAAAAGGTAAACTAGTTGAAATTCCTTGGATATACATTTCTTTAGTATTTAACCCTTCTGGTTCTATAAATAGTTGATGTGATGTTTTATCGCTAAATCTTACTACCTTATCTTCTATAGAAGGACAATATCTTGGTCCAGTACTTTCTATTACTCCACTATACATAGCAGACCTTTTTAAATTATCCAATATAACTTTCTGAGTTTCTTCAGTAGTTCTCGTTAAATAGCAAGGTTCTTGCTTTTTTTCTATATTTTCATTCATAAATGAGAATGGAGTTACTTTTTCATCACCTTCTTGTAAAGACATTACAGAAAAGTCTATGCTATCTCTATGGACTCTAGCTGGAGTTCCTGTCTTAAACCTTCTCATTCTAAGACCCAATTCAACTAAGCTATCTGTAAGGTATTTTGCATATCCTAATGCATTAGGTCCTTCATAAAATGCAACCTCACCCATATATATTTTTGAATTTAAATAAACTCCAGTAGCTAGTATTACAGCTTTAGATTTAAATGAACATCCTAATTTAGTCCCAACTCCTATTACAACATTTCCTTCATGTAAAATTTCCACTACTTCATCCATAGCTATATCAAGATTTGGTTCATCTTCCAATGTCTTTTTCATTTCTTCATGATATTTAAATTTATCTGCTTGAGCTCTTAAAGAGTGTACTGCTGGTCCTTTGGCAGTGTTTAACATTCTACTTTGTATATATGTCTTATCTATATTTAATCCCATTTGGCCGCCCAAAGCATCTATTTCTTTAACCAATTGACCTTTACCAGTTCCACCAATGGATGGATTACAAGGCATTAATGCTATAGAATCTAAAGACATTGTTATTATCAAAGTTTTATATCCCATTCTTGCAGTAGCCAAAGCAGCTTCACACCCAGCATGTCCTGCCCCAACTACTATAACATCATATTTTCCTGCTTCAAACTTTATCATTTATAATTCCTTTCTTTTTAAATTAATGTTTCATGAGAAACACTATAATTTTTTTAAAACCTCTATAATAAAAAAAATCAAATTTGCTTTTAAACCTTACTTACCTATACAGAAATTATGGAATATATTATCTAATAAATCCTCTGTTACTGTATCTCCATTAATATAACCAAGATAATCCCATATATTTTTTAAATCTACCTCTACAAAGTCAAATGGCATGCTTTGTTCTAAAGCAATTAAAGCATCTGTGGCAGATTTATATGCTTTACTAAGTGCATCTTTATGTCTAGAATTTGTTACTACTAAACTCGAATTATTTTTAACGCTACCTTTATATACCATAGATTCTATTTTATCCTGTAATTCTTCTATACCTTCTTGTTGTAAAGCTGATATTTTTATTATACTATTATTTTCTACATATTTAAGTATTTTTTCTTCTTCAATTTGCTGTTTTAAATCATTCTTATTTAATAGTACTATTGTTTGTTTATCTCTAAGGCTTTCCAATATCTCTATATCTTCTTCTGACAACTTTCTAGATGCATCTAAAACCATTATAATCAAATCTGCACTAGTAAATGATTCTCTAGATTTTTCAACACCTATTTTTTCAACTATATCATCAGTATCTCTTATACCTGCTGTATCAACGATTTTTAAAGGTATCCCTTTTATATTTACAAACTCTTCTATAACATCTCTAGTAGTTCCTGGTATATCAGTAACTATAGCTCTGTTCTCTCCTAAAATGGAGTTAAGTAGTGAAGACTTACCTACATTTGGTTTACCAACTATTACTGTTTTTAAACCTTCTCTAAGTATTTTTCCACTTTCAGCTGTGTCATATAATTTTTTAATTTCCTTTTTAAGCTCATCAGTTTTTTCTTTAAGAGTTTGATATGTTATATGCTCAATGTCTTCTTCAGGATAATCTATAGCAACTTCCACATGAGCTAATATCTCTGTAACTTTATCTCTTAATTCTCTTATCCTTTTTGATAAAGAACCCTCTAATTGGTTTTGAGCAACTTCATGAGCTATATCAGTTTTGGCTTTTATAACATCAATTACTGCCTCTGCCTGTGATAAATCTATTCTCCCATTTAAAAATGCTCTTTTAGTAAACTCTCCAGCTTCTGATAATCTAACATCTTTTGATAATATTAATTCTAAGATTTTCTTTACTGAAATAAATCCACCATGACAATTGATTTCTATTACATCTTCTCCTGTGTATGAATTTGGACCTTTCATATATGCCAATAAAACTTCATCAATTACATTTCCATCGTCTACTATATTTCCATATATTAATGTTCTCTTATTATATTCTTTAATACTCTTCCTTGACATAGACTTAAAAATTTCTTCTGCAATCTTTAAAGATTTTTCTCCACTTATTCTAATTATTCCTATACCACCTTCTCCAGGTGCTGTAGCTATTGCTGCAATTGTATCATCTATAAACAAATTTATCACCTCTTAATTTATAATTTTTTACATATAGATTTACTTTTGACTAATCACAATAATATAATAATATTAAAAAATAAAACCCCCTAATGTTTAGGAGGTTGATTTTATCTTTTACACTCAATTACTAATCTTCTATATGGATCGGTTCCTTCACTATATGTAATTACATATTTGTCGTTTTGAAGAGCTGAATGTATTATTCTTCTCTCATACGGATTCATATAATCTAATTTTTTAGTTTTTCTTGTTTTCGCTACTTCTCTAGCAACTTTATTAGCATATCTTATTAAAGATTCTTCTCTTTTTGATCTATAGTTTTCTATATCTACAAGCACTCTTGTATGAGAATCTTTATTTATTTTATTAAGAGCTAATCCAGTTAAAAATTGAATAGAATCTAAAGTTTCCCCTCTTCTACCAATTAAACTTGCAGCTTCTTTGCCTTCAATATCAACCATGATTAAATTATCTTTTTGAGATACATTGACTTTGGCATCAACATTTGCATTTTTCA
Source organism: Clostridioides sp. LIBA-7602 (assembly GCF_056688945.1). Classification (NCBI taxonomy): domain Bacteria; kingdom Bacillati; phylum Bacillota; class Clostridia; order Peptostreptococcales; family Peptostreptococcaceae; genus Clostridioides; species Clostridioides sp. LIBA-7602. The sequence continues at coordinate 4,267,403 of NZ_CP196991.1, forward strand.
ACATTACCTCTATAAAATTTTTAGCTACATCTAGTTCCTTCTCGATAACAAAAATTTCATAAGTCCCATCTTTAGCACCTATGAGACCTAAAAACCCCTTGCTCGGATTTTCAAGTATTTCAACTTCTATATCCTCTGCTTTTAAATTTAATTCTGCTATAGCCTTACTTATAGCTTCTTCCCTACTTTTACTTTTTATTAATTTTAGGCTTTTTCTCATTAACTTTTTCCTCCTTAGAGTTAGCAGCCAGCTTAGCTTTTAAAGGATTCATTATTAAGTAGTATTGAGCTATTGAGAATAAGTTACTTACTGTCCAGTACAATGTAAGTCCTGCTGGGAATATAAATCCCCAATAGAAAGACATACCTGCCATTACATATGTCATTACTTTCATAGAGCCTTGTAATTGATCTTTTGGAGTCATTACTTTTTGCATTACATATGCACTTGCTCCTGAAAATACTGCTAGTACATAATCTGGTGCTGTTAAGCTTTTTATCCATAAAAAACCATTATCAGCTGCTAAAAATGCAGCTTGATTTGCAAAAACGCCATGAGCAACTGGCTCTCTCAAAACGCTAAATAATCCTATTAATATAGGAAACTGTATTAATAAAGGTAAACAACCAGATAGTGGATTAATTTTAGCTTCTCCATATAACTTAACAATTTCTTCATTTTGTTTTTCTGGCTTATTTTTATATTTTTCTTGTATCTCTTTTATACGAGGTTGTATATCTTGCATTGCCTTTGTTGACTTAGTCTGCTTAACTGTTAATGGTAATAAAATAATCTTTACAAGGATAGTAAAAAGTATTATAGAAATACCATAATGATTAACAAATTCAAATATTACCTTAAGAATCATTCCTAAGAAATTTCCTATTATATTCAATTTTTTTATACCTCCTAATAGTTACTCTCTTTTATTTTAGAGGATCGTAACCTCCTGGATGAAAAGGATGACATTTTAAAACTCTTCTTACGGTTAAATACATACCTTTTACAAATCCATATTTCTTAAATGCCTCTATTGAATATTGTGAGCAAGTTGGATAAAATCTACAGGTAGGTCCCTTTAAGGGAGATATATATTTTTGATAAAATCTCACTAAATAAATACATAAATTCGATAAATGCTTACTTATTTCCTTTAATATATAAATTATTTTATTCAAAGTTATGAACCTCCATACTTATAGCATACAATTTAAATAGAAATATCCGTTCTTTTAACTAAATTTTTTATAGACTTGTCTATGTCTTTAAAAGTAGCATCTTTACTAGATACTCTTGCTATAAATACTATATCATATCCAGGCTTAATTTTTTCATCAATATTTAATCTGTAGACTTCTTTTATTAGTCTTCTTACTCTATTTCTAGTGATGGCTTTTCCTACTTTCTTAGAAACAGAAATGCCTATCCTACTATAATCTGATTTATTTTTAAGTATATATATTACTAAATATTTGTTTGCAAAAGATTTGCCGTGTTTATATACTTTTCTAAAATCAGAGTCCTTTTTTAACCCTTTAGTCCTATTAAAGTCCATAGTTAACCTCCATAAACACAGCTATGAATTGTAATTATTTACACAAAAAGGCCACCTTTGCAGCGGCCCTTTTGTAATTAATGAGTTAATCTATTTCTTCCTTTAGCTCTTCTTCTCTTTAACACGTTTCTTCCGTTAGACGTCTTCATTCTTTTTCTGAAACCATGTTCTTTACTTCTTTGTCTCTTTTTTGGTTGATAAGTTCTTTTACTCATTATTTTGCACCGCCTTTCAGATTTCATTTTCCGTTTATAAAAATAATAACTTTACCCTCAAAGTAAACATAACACATATAATTATAAATACTTTTATCACTGTTGTCAACGAGTTTTTGGGACGCTTCTATCACAAAATCTACCATATATATATTATGTATTTTTTTTATTGAAAATACTAGTAAAAATCTATTTAATTTTATTCTAAATTATTTTTTTCAATTATATGCACAAATAAAGCAATTTTAACATGTTTATATTTTTATCAACAATTAGTTAATATTGTGGATAAATTAGTTACAAATCATTGAAGTTTGACATATATTTTGATATTATAAATATACTTGTTGATAATGTGCATAAATGTTATCAACTTATTAAAAATTATTCACAGCTTGTGGATACTTTTGTGTATAACTTTTAAGATTACTGACAATACTCTAGTTATAATCACCATTTATTGTATGTTTATGTTATTTATAACTTTATCTACATATTGTTTATATCTTTTCATATTTTTTTAATAATTTATACTATTATTAATTTATCAACACCATTATCCATAAATTTAGTTATTCTGTAAAATTTATATATATTTTTGCTTTTCTGTTAATAACTTTGTGGAAAATATTAATTATTCTGTTCGGAGGTTTATATT